>NZ_CP151983.1:0-3694522 GCF_038593305.1 Bacillus sp. FSL P4-0248
ATGGAAAATATTTTGGATCTGTGGAATAAAGCACTTCAAAAAATAGAGACAAAATTGAGCAAACCCAGTTTTGAGACATGGATGAAATCGACAAAAGCCCATTCTCTTCAGGGAGATACGCTTACAATTACGGCACCTAATGAATTTGCTAGAGATTGGCTTGAGTCAAGATATCTTCACTTAATTGCTGATACCATCTATGAACTAACAGGTGAAGAGCTCAGCATTAAATTTATTATTCCTCAAAATCAGGACGAAGAGGAAGCCATGCCAAAGTCTCCTATCAAAAAAATGTCTAAAGAAGAGCCCGTTGACATTCCACAAAATATGCTGAATCCAAAATATACATTTGATACTTTTGTTATTGGTTCAGGCAACCGTTTTGCTCATGCCGCTTCACTTGCAGTCGCGGAAGCACCAGCAAAAGCATATAACCCGCTTTTTATTTATGGGGGCGTTGGTTTAGGAAAGACTCACTTGATGCATGCGATTGGTCATTACGTGATCGACCATAATCCATCGGCCAAAGTGGTCTATCTATCATCTGAAAAATTTACTAATGAATTTATCAACTCAATTCGAGATAACAAAGCTGTCGACTTCCGTAACCGCTATCGGAATGTAGATGTGCTTTTGATAGATGATATTCAATTTCTAGCAGGAAAAGAACAAACACAAGAAGAGTTTTTCCATACATTCAACACACTTCACGAAGAAAGTAAGCAAATCGTCATTTCTAGTGACCGGCCTCCGAAGGAAATTCCGACACTTGAAGACAGATTACGCTCTCGATTTGAATGGGGCTTAATTACAGACATTACCCCGCCAGATCTAGAAACGCGCATCGCAATTCTGCGCAAAAAAGCAAAGGCAGAAGGCTTGGACATTCCAAATGAAGTCATGCTGTACATTGCCAATCAAATCGACAGCAACATTCGTGAGCTGGAGGGTGCTTTGATTCGTGTTGTTGCTTACTCATCTTTAATTAATAAAGACATTAATGCAGATCTAGCAGCTGAGGCGCTAAAGGACATCATTCCTTCATCAAAGCCTAAGGTCATTACAATTAAAGATATTCAAAGAATTGTAGGGCAGCAATTTAATATTCGATTAGAGGATTTCAAAGCAAAGAAACGTACGAAGTCAGTTGCTTATCCAAGACAAATTGCCATGTACCTCTCTAGAGAAATGACCGATTCCTCTCTGCCTAAAATCGGAGAAGAATTTGGCGGTCGTGATCATACGACTGTCATTCATGCTCATGAGAAGATTTCGAAATTAATTGTTGAAGATGAACAGCTTCAGCAACATGTCAAAGAGATCAAAGAACAATTAAAATAACCAAGCTGATATAATGAGTACGGGAAAATGTGAATAACTAGAGCATAGTCATACACAGTCTGTCCACATGTGGATAGGCTGTCTTTCCTTTCTTTTTCATGACTTATCCACATATTCACAAGCCCTACTATTACTTCTACGATTTTTATTAATAAAATATATATACATGTCATTAAGAAAATTTAGGAGGACCACTATGAAATTCACGATTCAAAAAGATCGTCTTGTCCAAAGTGTCCAAGATGTATTAAAGGCTGTATCCTCTAGAACAACGATTCCTATTTTGACAGGGATTAAAATTGTTGCGTCTGATGAAGGGGTTTCTCTAACAGGAAGCGATTCTGATATCTCAATTGAATCTTTCATTCCTCAAAGAGATGGAGATTTAGAGGTTATCACCATTGATCGTCCGGGAAGTATTGTGCTTCAAGCCCGCTTCTTTAGTGAAATTGTAAAGAAACTGCCTATGTCTACTGTCGAAATTGAAGTAGAACAAAATCACCTGACGATCATCCGCTCTGGTTCAGCGGAATTTAACCTAAACGGCTTAGATGCTGAAGAATATCCGCATCTTCCACAAATTGAAGAGCATCATGCATTTCAAATTCCGACAGATCTGCTTAAAAACTTAATTCGTCAAACTGTTTTTGCAGTGTCCACCTCAGAAACACGACCTATCTTGACAGGTGTAAACTGGAAGGTGGAAAAAGGTGAATTAATATGCACGGCGACGGATAGCCACCGTCTTGCTTTAAGAAAAGCGAAGCTAGATATTAACGAGGAAAGTTCGTATAATGTCGTGATTCCAGGGAAGAGTTTAACAGAGCTAAGTAAAATTCTTGATGATGGACAAGATCTTGTGAGCATCGTCATTACAGAAACCCAAGTTCTTTTTAAAGCACAAAATGTGCTGTTCTTCTCAAGGTTGCTGGATGGAAATTATCCAGATACAGCTCGTCTGATCCCGCAAGAAAGTAAAACGGATGTCGTGGTCAACACGAAAGAGTTCCTTCAAGCCATTGATCGTGCATCACTTTTGGCAAGAGAAGGACGTAATAATGTCGTGAAACTGTCAGCTGATCCTGAACAAAGCCTTGAAATCTCTTCTAATTCACCTGAGATCGGTAAAGTGGTGGAGACGGTTCAAGCAGATGACATTAAAGGGGAAGATCTTAAAATCTCCTTCAGTCCAAAATATATGCTGGATGCGTTAAAAGTATTAGAGGGAACAGATATTCATGTAAGCTTCACTGGTGCAATGAGACCGTTCCTGCTGCGTACGCCGAATGATGATTCTATCTTGCAATTGATTCTTCCGGTAAGAACGTATTAATTCAATCTAAAATGGCTGCTGTGTGAGTGCACAGCAGCTTTTCTTCTCGTTTTCCATGCTTTCTTTCATCCCAGTTGGCTTTCCCCCTTTCCTTCTTGTCTTGTTTTTTAGTACAATTAGATATTAGTGATATTGAAAGAGGTCGATACAATGCCTAATCTTATAACCATTGAAACAGAAATGATTACATTAGGGCAGTTTTTGAAATTAGCCGAAGTCATCCAATCTGGCGGAATGGCGAAATGGTTTTTAAGTGAACATGAGGTGTTCATTAATCAAGAGCCAGATAATAGACGGGGACGCAAACTATACCCAGGAGATGTTGTCGAGATTGAAGGTTACGGCACATTTCAAGTTGTGAATTAGAAACGGGTGACAATACATGTACATTCAAAGTCTGGCGTTAACTTCATACCGAAACTATGAACACACCGAGCTTCAATTCGACAATAAGGTGAATGTCATGATCGGTGAGAATGCCCAAGGTAAAACGAACTTGATGGAAGCGATCTATGTATTGTCGATGGCAAAGTCTCATCGTACGTCAAATGATAAAGAACTTATCCGATGGGACCAAGACTATGCTAAAATAGAAGGTAGAGTCATTAAAAAAAATGGTCCACTCCCAATGCAGCTCGTGATCTCAAAAAAAGGGAAAAAGGGCAAGGTCAATCACATTGAACAACAGAAGCTCAGTCATTATGTTGGTGCATTAAACACCATCATGTTTGCGCCAGAGGACTTAAGTCTTGTGAAGGGCAGCCCGCAAATCCGCAGAAGATTCCTCGACATGGAGATTGGACAAGTTTCTGCTGTCTACTTGCATGATTTATCGCTCTATCAAAAAATCCTTTCTCAGCGGAATCATTACTTGAAACAATTGCAGACAAGAAAGCAATCGGATCAAGCGATGCTGGAGATTTTAACAGAGCAGTTGATTGATGCGGCAGCGAAAGTGGTCAAAAGACGACTGACTTTTACGAAACAGCTCGAAAAATGGGCGCAGCCGCTGCATTTTGGGATTTCTAGAGAGCTAGAAACACTCACGCTCCAATACCAGACGGCAATAGAGGTATCAGAAGCGTCAGACTTGTCGAAAATAAAGAATAGCTATGAAGAATCGTTTCAGAAACTAAGAGAGAGAGAAATAGACCGAGGGGTGACACTGTGGGGACCTCACAGAGATGACCTGCTTTTCTTTGTGAATGGCCGGGATGTTCAGACATATGGCTCTCAAGGGCAGCAAAGAACAACAGCTCTTTCACTAAAGCTGGCAGAAATTGATCTGATACATGAAGAAATCGGAGAATATCCTATTCTTCTACTTGATGATGTGTTATCTGAACTTGATGATTACAGACAGTCTCATTTGCTCCATACCATTCAGGGGCGAGTACAGACCTTCGTCACCACAACAAGTGTTGAAGGCATCGATCACGCCACCCTGAAAGAAGCGGAAATTTTCAGAGTAGCCAGTGGAAAAGTAATTGACTGATAAATGAGGTGTGAGTCTTGTATATTCATTTAGGTGATGATTGTGTTGTTTCTACACGAGAGATTGTCGCAATTGTTGATTACAAAATGAGGTCGTCTTCTGTTGTAGAAGAATTTCTACAAAAACAGGAGAAACATATCATTTCGTTATCACAAGGGACACCCAAATCCATTGTCGTCACAACTGAGTCTGTTTATTACTCTCCTCTTTCCTCAAGCACGCTCAAAAAACGTGCTTCGTTTGTGATTGAAATTGAAGTCTAAAAGCTCAATTCATATAAATATATCGTTTAAGAAAAGTGTAGGTGAATGTACGTGGCAATGGAACAGCAACATAATAGTTATGATGAAAATCAGATACAGGTGCTTGAAGGACTAGAAGCTGTTAGAAAACGTCCAGGAATGTACATTGGGTCAACCAATGCAAAAGGACTTCACCATCTTGTATGGGAAATTGTCGACAACAGTATTGATGAGGCATTAGCTGGTTATTGTACAGACATTA
Source organism: Bacillus sp. FSL P4-0248 (assembly GCF_038593305.1). Taxonomy (NCBI): domain Bacteria; kingdom Bacillati; phylum Bacillota; class Bacilli; order Caryophanales; family Bacillaceae; genus Bacillus; species Bacillus sp. FSL P4-0248. The sequence goes on from NZ_CP151983.1 coordinate 4,674, forward strand.
CAGTGCAAATTGAAAAGGATAACAGCATTACAGTAAAAGATAATGGCCGCGGGATTCCTGTTGGAATTCATGAGAAAATGGGGCGTCCTGCCGTAGAGGTCATTATGACTGTTCTTCACGCTGGCGGTAAATTTGACGGCAGCGGTTATAAAGTATCTGGCGGTCTGCATGGTGTAGGGGCATCTGTTGTAAATGCATTATCTACTACCTTAGACGTGACCGTATACCGTGACGGAAAAATTCATTATCAGCAGTTCAAACGCGGTGTTCCAGTGGGAGATTTAGAGGTTATTGGTGAAACAGATGTAACCGGGACAACAACCCACTTTGTGCCAGATCCAGAAATTTTCACGGAAACCATTGAATTTGATTACGATACACTTGCTAACCGTGTTCGTGAGTTAGCTTTCTTAACAAAAGGTGTAAACATCATCATAGAAGACTTGCGTGAAGGCAAAGAGCGGAAAAATGAATACTGCTACGAAGGCGGTATTAAGAGCTATGTAGAACATTTAAACCGCTCAAAAGAAGTCGTTCATGAAGAACCTGTGTACATCGAAGGTGAGAAAGACGGAATTACGGTTGAAGTGGCATTACAATACAACGATTCCTATACAAGCAATATCTATTCCTTCGCCAACAACATCAACACGTATGAAGGCGGAACACACGAAGCTGGTTTTAAAACCGGTCTAACGCGTGTCATCAATGACTATGCTCGTAAAAATGGCGTATTCAAAGATGGGGATGCGAATTTAAGTGGTGAAGATGTGCGAGAAGGCTTAACAGCCATTATCTCCATCAAACATCCAGACCCTCAATTCGAAGGGCAAACGAAGACAAAGCTTGGGAACTCAGAAGCGAGAACCATCACAGACTCCCTTTTCTCAGAAGCACTTGAGAAATTCTTGCTTGAAAATCCTGATTCTGCGAAAAAAATTGTGGAAAAAGGACTGATGGCAGCTCGTGCAAGAATGGCTGCCAAAAAGGCTCGTGAGCTGACAAGACGTAAAAGTGCGCTGGAAGTCTCCAGCTTACCTGGGAAACTGGCGGACTGTTCTTCTAAAGATCCTTCCATCTCTGAGCTCTATATTGTAGAGGGAGATTCTGCGGGCGGATCTGCTAAGCAAGGCCGTGATCGTCACTTCCAAGCGATCTTACCGTTAAGAGGGAAGATCCTAAACGTAGAAAAAGCTCGTTTAGATAAAATTTTATCGAACAACGAGGTTCGTGCAATGATTACAGCGTTAGGAACTGGAATCGGAGAAGACTTCACTTTAGAGAAAGCACGCTATCACAAAGTTGTGATCATGACAGATGCCGATGTAGATGGAGCGCATATCCGAACGCTTCTCTTAACATTCTTCTATCGTTACATGCGTCAAATCATTGAAAACGGTTATGTGTATATTGCACAGCCGCCTTTATATAAAGTGCAGCAAGGAAAACGTGTGGAGTACGTGTATAACGATAAACAGCTGGATGAGCTGTTAAAATCGCTACCTCAAACACCAAAGCCTGGACTTCAGCGTTATAAAGGTCTTGGAGAGATGAATGCTACTCAGCTTTGGGAAACAACAATGGACCCTGATGCGAGAACACTTCTTCAAGTCACACTTGAGGATGCGATCGATGCTGATGAGACATTTGAAATGCTGATGGGAGATAAAGTAGAGCCGAGACGGAACTTTATCGAAGAAAATGCACAATACGTGAAAAACCTTGATATTTAGATGAATCCCTCCTGAGAACAACCTTATTTCTTGTTTGGAATAAGGTTGTTTTTCAAGAAACAGGGGTGTGAAACGAATGTCCTGGTTTTCCGTGTTTTCGTTGATTTTCTAGTAAATTAATGTGTATAAAGCCGAGATTATTGATATAATGAAGAATAGTCTTGTGAAGATAAATACATATTTTACTCCCACATAATTTATTTCATGTGATACGTAAAGGGAGGTTCTTATAGTGAGTGAACAACATACACCAAATGTACGCGAAGTGAATATTAGTCAAGAAATGCGTACGTCCTTTTTAGATTATGCAATGAGTGTTATTGTTTCGCGTGCATTACCAGATGTGCGAGATGGATTGAAGCCCGTGCATCGAAGAATTTTGTATGCGATGAATGACCTAGGTATGACAAGTGATAAACCATTTAAGAAATCTGCACGTATCGTTGGAGAAGTTATCGGTAAGTACCACCCTCACGGTGACAGCGCTGTATACGAAGCGATGGTTCGTATGGCGCAAGACTTCAACTATCGAAATATGCTGGTTGAAGGACACGGAAACTTTGGTTCTGTCGATGGAGACAGTGCAGCAGCAATGCGTTATACTGAGGCGCGTCTATCTAAAATTTCAATGGAAATCCTTCGTGATATCACCAAGGATACGATTGATTATCAAGATAACTACGATGGCAGTGAAAGAGAACCAATCGTCATGCCTGCTCGTTTCCCGAACTTATTAGTCAACGGGGCAACAGGTATCGCTGTAGGGATGGCAACCAACATTCCGCCTCACCAGCTAGGTGAAGTGATTGATGGTGTACTGGCAATTAGTCAAAGTCCAGAAATGACAACACAGGAACTAATGGAGATCATTCCAGGACCAGACTTCCCAACTGCGGGACAAATCATTGGCCGAAGCGGAATCCGTAAGGCATATGAAACAGGCCGGGGCTCTATTACATTACGTGCAAAGTCTATCATCGAAGAAACATCCAGCGGTAAGCAGCGGATTGTCATCAATGAAATTCCATATCAGGTCAACAAAGCCCGTTTGATCGAAAAAATCGCTGATCTTGTGCGCGATAAAAAGATCGATGGCATTACAGATCTGCGTGACGAGTCTGATCGTAATGGAATGCGGATTGTGATTGAACTGCGAAGAGACGCGAACGCCCACGTTCTATTAAACAATCTTTATAAACAAACGACACTCCAAACATCATTTGGAATCAACTTATTGGCACTTGTCGATGGACAGCCTAAAGTCTTGTCCCTCAAACAATGTCTTGAATATTATCTAGAGCATCAAAAAGTGATTATTCGCAGAAGAACAGCATATGAACTTCGTAAAGCTGAAGCAAGAGCTCATATTCTAGAAGGTTTAAGAATCGCTCTTGACCACTTAGATGAAGTCATTGCATTAATTAGAAGCTCTCAAACTGCTGAAATCGCGAGAAATGGCTTAATGGAGAACTATAGCTTGTCCGAAAAACAAGCACAGGCCATTCTTGATATGCGTCTTCAGCGCTTAACTGGTTTGGAAAGAGAAAAGATAGAAGAAGAATACAAAGGGCTTGTTGATTTGATTGCTGAGTTGAAAGCCATTTTAGCAGACAATGAAAAAGTTCTTGAAATCATTAGAGAAGAATTAACAGAAATCAAAGAACGTTTCAATGATACGCGCCGTACTGAAATTGTGACAGCAGGTATTGAAACAATTGAAGACGAAGATTTGATTCCTGTTGAGAACATCGTGATTACGCTGACTCATAATGGTTATATCAAGCGTCTGCCTGCATCAACATACCGCAGTCAAAAAAGAGGCGGTAAAGGTGTTCAGGGAATGGGAACCAATGAGGATGATTTCGTAGAACAGCTGATTTCAACATCTACCCATGATACGATCCTCTTCTTCTCTAATAAAGGGAAGGTCTATCGTGCGAAGGGATATGAGATTCCTGAATTCGGACGGACAGCGAAAGGGATTCCGATTATTAACCTGCTTGAAGTAGAAAAGGGAGAGTGGATTAATGCCATTATTCCGGTAAGCGAATTTGATGAAGATTCGTATCTCTTCTTTACAACAAGACACGGTGTATCAAAACGAACCTCATTGTCTCAGTTTGCCAACATTCGAAACAATGGACTTATCGCATTAAGTCTTCGTGACGAAGATGAACTGATGGCTGTCCGTTTAACCAATGGAGAAAAACAAATCATCATTGGTACGAAAAAAGGTATGCTGATTCGTTTCGACGAGACAGATGTTCGTGAAATGGGGCGTACGGCAGCTGGCGTGAAAGGAATTACGCTTTCTGAAGATGACATCGTCGTTGGGATGGAAATCCTTGAGCCAGATGCAAACGTATTGATTGTCACCGAAAAAGGATATGGTAAGTTAACACCTGAAAAAGAATACCGTGTTCAAAGTCGGGGCGGTAAAGGTCTTAAAACATGTAAAATCACTGACAACAATGGTCCGCTTGTCGCAGTGAAGGCGACGAATGCTGAAGCTGAAGAGGACTTGATGATTATTACAGGAAGCGGCGTGATCATTCGTATGGCCGTTTCAGACATTTCAACAACAGGCCGAGTCACTCAAGGTGTCCGCCTGATCCGTCTAGGTGATGATGAACATGTCGCTACAGTGGCATTAGTTGAACAATCACAAGAAGATGATGAAGAGAATAGTGAAGAAAACGTAGAAACTATAGAGTCAGATCAAGAGCAATCTGAGTAAAAATAAAGCCGGTTTTTCACCGGCTTTATTTTTTTCTAAAAAAACTCATGTTTTTTTGAAATTTATAATGCTTTTTTCATAGATATGTGTTAATCTTTCAAAGGAGCAAAAAGAGGCTCTATTTTTTATCTCTTTTACAGTGGAAACTTCTTAAAAAAATAAAATGTTTTTCAAGAAAAATGTTGACTGTTGATAGAGATATATGATATATTTAAGTGGTCGCTTTAAGAGAGTGACAAACAAGTTCTTTGAAAACTAAACAAGACAAAACGTACCTGTTAATTCGAGTTTTTATAAAAAAATCCTATGAAACTTCATAGGTAGTCAGTCAAACTGGCGAAAAACAAAACTTCGGTTTTGTACTTTTTCGGAGAGTTTGATCCTGGCTCAGGACGAACGCTGGCGGCGTGCCTAATACATGCAAGTCGAGCGGACAGAAGGGAGCTTGCTCCCGGATGTTAGCGGCGGACGGGTGAGTAACACGTGGGTAACCTGCCTGTAAGACTGGGATAACTCCGGGAAACCGGAGCTAATACCGGATAGTTCCTTGAACCGCATGGTTCAAGGATGAAAGACGGTTTCGGCTGTCACTTACAGATGGACCCGCGGCGCATTAGCTAGTTGGTGGGGTAATGGCTCACCAAGGCGACGATGCGTAGCCGACCTGAGAGGGTGATCGGCCACACTGGGACTGAGACACGGCCCAGACTCCTACGGGAGGCAGCAGTAGGGAATCTTCCGCAATGGACGAAAGTCTGACGGAGCAACGCCGCGTGAGTGATGAAGGTTTTCGGATCGTAAAGCTCTGTTGTTAGGGAAGAACAAGTGCGAGAGTAACTGCTCGCACCTTGACGGTACCTAACCAGAAAGCCACGGCTAACTACGTGCCAGCAGCCGCGGTAATACGTAGGTGGCAAGCGTTGTCCGGAATTATTGGGCGTAAAGGGCTCGCAGGCGGTTTCTTAAGTCTGATGTGAAAGCCCCCGGCTCAACCGGGGAGGGTCATTGGAAACTGGGAAACTTGAGTGCAGAAGAGGAGAGTGGAATTCCACGTGTAGCGGTGAAATGCGTAGAGATGTGGAGGAACACCAGTGGCGAAGGCGACTCTCTGGTCTGTAACTGACGCTGAGGAGCGAAAGCGTGGGGAGCGAACAGGATTAGATACCCTGGTAGTCCACGCCGTAAACGATGAGTGCTAAGTGTTAGGGGGTTTCCGCCCCTTAGTGCTGCAGCTAACGCATTAAGCACTCCGCCTGGGGAGTACGGTCGCAAGACTGAAACTCAAAGGAATTGACGGGGGCCCGCACAAGCGGTGGAGCATGTGGTTTAATTCGAAGCAACGCGAAGAACCTTACCAGGTCTTGACATCCTCTGACAACCCTAGAGATAGGGCTTTCCCTTCGGGGACAGAGTGACAGGTGGTGCATGGTTGTCGTCAGCTCGTGTCGTGAGATGTTGGGTTAAGTCCCGCAACGAGCGCAACCCTTGATCTTAGTTGCCAGCATTCAGTTGGGCACTCTAAGGTGACTGCCGGTGACAAACCGGAGGAAGGTGGGGATGACGTCAAATCATCATGCCCCTTATGACCTGGGCTACACACGTGCTACAATGGACAGAACAAAGGGCTGCAAGACCGCAAGGTTTAGCCAATCCCATAAATCTGTTCTCAGTTCGGATCGCAGTCTGCAACTCGACTGCGTGAAGCTGGAATCGCTAGTAATCGCGGATCAGCATGCCGCGGTGAATACGTTCCCGGGCCTTGTACACACCGCCCGTCACACCACGAGAGTTTGCAACACCCGAAGTCGGTGAGGTAACCTTTATGGAGCCAGCCGCCGAAGGTGGGGCAGATGATTGGGGTGAAGTCGTAACAAGGTAGCCGTATCGGAAGGTGCGGCTGGATCACCTCCTTTCTAAGGATATATGGAGCAGCGTACGTTTTCGTCTTGTTTAGTTTTGAAGGAACTTGCAAAAGATCCTACAACATCATATCTTCGATATGAAAGATGGGCCTGTAGCTCAGCTGGTTAGAGCGCACGCCTGATAAGCGTGAGGTCGGTGGTTCGAGTCCACTCAGGCCCACCATCTTCTATTAAATCGGGGCCTTAGCTCAGCTGGGAGAGCGCCTGCCTTGCACGCAGGAGGTCAGCGGTTCGATCCCGCTAGGCTCCACCAACGTGTTCTTTGAAAACTAGATAACAATAAGTAATACATTCACATTGAATGCAATGCAAAGTTCATCACACATAGTGATTCTTTCTAAAGTAAGAAATGGTTAAGTTAGAAAGGGCGCACGGTGGATGCCTTGGCACTAGGAGCCGATGAAGGACGGGACGAACACCGATATGCTTCGGGGAGCTGTAAGCAAGCTTTGATCCGGAGATTTCCGAATGGGGAAACCCACTGCTCGTAATGGAGTAGTATCCATACTTGAATACATAGAGTATGAGAAGGCATACCCGGGGAACTGAAACATCTAAGTACCCGGAGGAAGAGAAAGCAAATGCGATTCCCTGAGTAGCGGCGAGCGAAACGGGAACAGCCCAAACCAAGAGGCTTGCCTCTTGGGGTTGTAGGACACTCTATACGGAGTTACAAAGGAACGATATAAGCGAAGAGGTCTGGAAAGGCCCGCCAAAGAAGGTAACAGCCCTGTAACTGAAATGTTGTTCTCTCCAGAGTGGATCCTGAGTACGGCGGAACACGTGAAATTCCGTCGGAATCCGGGAGGACCATCTCCCAAGGCTAAATACTCCCTAGTGACCGATAGTGAACCAGTACCGTGAGGGAAAGGTGAAAAGCACCCCGGAAGGGGAGTGAAATAGATCCTGAAACCGTGTGCCTACAAGTAGTCAGAGCCCGTTAACGGGTGATGGCGTGCCTTTTGTAGAATGAACCGGCGAGTTACGATCCCGTGCAAGGTTAAGCAGAAGATGCGGAGCCGCAGCGAAAGCGAGTCTGAATAGGGCGCATGAGTACGTGGTCGTAGACCCGAAACCAGGTGATCTACCCATGTCCAGGGTGAAGTTCAGGTAACACTGAATGGAGGCCCGAACCCACGCACGTTGAAAAGTGCGGGGATGAGGTGTGGGTAGGGGTGAAATGCCAATCGAACCTGGAGATAGCTGGTTCTCTCCGAAATAGCTTTAGGGCTAGCCTCAAGGTAAGAGTCTCGGAGGTAGAGCACTGATTGGACTAGGGGCCCCTACCGGGTTACCGAATTCAGTCAAACTCCGAATGCCGATGACTTATCCTTGGGAGTCAGACTGCGAGTGATAAGATCCGTAGTCGAAAGGGAAACAGCCCAGACCGCCAGCTAAGGTCCCAAAGTATACGTTAAGTGGAAAAGGATGTGGAGTTGCTTAGACAACCAGGATGTTGGCTTAGAAGCAGCCACCATTTAAAGAGTGCGTAATAGCTCACTGGTCGAGTGACTCTGCGCCGAAAATGTACCGGGGCTAAACGTATCACCGAAGCTGCGGACTGTTCTTACGAACAGTGGTAGGAGAGCGTTCTAAGGGCTGTGAAGCCAGACCGGAAGGACTGGTGGAGCGCTTAGAAGTGAGAATGCCGGTATGAGTAGCGAAAGACGGGTGAGAATCCCGTCCACCGAATGCCTAAGGTTTCCTGAGGAAGGCTCGTCCGCTCAGGGTTAGTCGGGACCTAAGCCGAGGCCGAAAGGCGTAGGCGATGGACAACAGGTTGATATTCCTGTACCACCTCCTCACCATTTGAGCAATGGGGGGACGCAGGAGGATAGGGTAAGCGCGGTATTGGATATCCGCGTCCAAGCAGTTAGGCTGGGAAATAGGCAAATCCGTTTCCCGTAAAGGCTGAGCTGTGATGGCGAGCGAAATTTAGTAGCGAAGTTCCTGATTCCACACTGCCAAGAAAAGCCTCTAGCGAGGTGAGAGGTGCCCGTACCGCAAACCGACACAGGTAGGCGAGGAGAGAATCCTAAGGTGATCGAGAGAACTCTCGTTAAGGAACTCGGCAAAATGACCCCGTAACTTCGGGAGAAGGGGTGCTTCTTAGGGTGTTAAAGCCCCGAGAAGCCGCAGTGAATAGGCCCAGGCGACTGTTTAGCAAAAACACAGGTCTCTGCGAAGCCGTAAGGCGAAGTATAGGGGCTGACGCCTGCCCGGTGCTGGAAGGTTAAGAGGAGCGCTTAGCGTAAGCGAAGGTGCGAATTGAAGCCCCAGTAAACGGCGGCCGTAACTATAACGGTCCTAAGGTAGCGAAATTCCTTGTCGGGTAAGTTCCGACCCGCACGAAAGGCGCAACGATCTGGGCACTGTCTCAACGAGAGACTCGGTGAAATTATAGTACCTGTGAAGATGCAGGTTACCCGCGACAGGACGGAAAGACCCCGTGGAGCTTTACTGCAGCCTGATATTGAATGTTGGTACAGCTTGTACAGGATAGGTAGGAGCCTTGGAAACCGGAGCGCTAGCTTCGGTGGAGGCATCGGTGGGATACTACCCTGGCTGTATTGACCTTCTAACCCGCTGCCCTTATCGGGCAGGGAGACAGTGTCAGGTGGGCAGTTTGACTGGGGCGGTCGCCTCCTAAAATGTAACGGAGGCGCCCAAAGGTTCCCTCAGAATGGTTGGAAATCATTCGCAGAGTGTAAAGGCACAAGGGAGCTTGACTGCGAGACCTACAAGTCGAGCAGGGACGAAAGTCGGGCTTAGTGATCCGGTGGTTCCGCATGGAAGGGCCATCGCTCAACGGATAAAAGCTACCCCGGGGATAACAGGCTTATCTCCCCCAAGAGTCCACATCGACGGGGAGGTTTGGCACCTCGATGTCGGCTCATCGCATCCTGGGGCTGTAGTCGGTCCCAAGGGTTGGGCTGTTCGCCCATTAAAGCGGTACGCGAGCTGGGTTCAGAACGTCGTGAGACAGTTCGGTCCCTATCCGTCGCGGGCGCAGGAAATTTGAGAGGAGCTGTCCTTAGTACGAGAGGACCGGGATGGACGCACCGCTGGTGTACCAGTTGTTCTGCCAAGGGCATCGCTGGGTAGCTATGTGCGGACGGGATAAGTGCTGAAAGCATCTAAGCATGAAGCCCCCCTCAAGATGAGATTTCCCATTCCGCAAGGAAGTAAGATCCCTGAAAGATGATCAGGTTGATAGGTCTGAGGTGGAAGCGTGGTGACACGTGGAGCTGACAGATACTAATAGATCGAGGACTTAACCTATATTCTAATGTGAAGCATGAACATTGTTATCTAGTTTTGAGAGAACATTCTCTCCATCAGGTTTGGTGGCGATAGCGAAGAGGTCACACCCGTTCCCATACCGAACACGGAAGTTAAGCTCTTCAGCGCCGATGGTAGTTGGGGGTTTCCCCCTGTGAGAGTAGGACGCCGCCAAGCTTCTATTAGGATCAGTTCCAATCGGAACTGGTCTTTTTTGTTTTTTCTTCTAACAGCATCATGATGTATGCTGGGAACTTCTCTTCTGCAATCTCCATGTAGCGTTCAATCATGACGTAATCATCGCTAATGTATTGAGACAGCAGCTCGTACCACCATTCTGTTTCGTAGCGGGCAATCATACTAAGGTTATACATCAATAAGTAATGGCTGATGATTTCAGGAATCCCTAGAAAAGCATCTCGTGTTGACGGTATAAACCATTGATCCATTTCTAAATCATAATGAAGATGAGTAGCAAGAGCTGGGTTTTCTTCAAGAAATACATCAAACGTCAGTTTTTTAGCCTCTCTCTGTTTGAGTTTCCAGCTTGTATGAAACTCAAAGTATTCAATAAAGCGTTCAGCAGACATGTTATAAAGTAATGGAATATGATCTTGAATCATCATTCCATTAGCCTTTTCTACTTTAACTAAAGTCGAGGGCTGCTTTTGAAACTCAAGAATATGACTCATTTCAGGTATTTTAGACAGGAGATGGATCATCGTAAATCGTTCATCTTCAAGACCATTTAATTGAAATAGATGCTTTAACACATGCATACATAGCCCATTTCTTTGGATTTTCACCTCATCTTCACTAAAACGGTAATGCTGTTTCTTTCTCTTTCTCGATGTTACGCCATGAGCTAAAACAGAGGTTTGAGAAGGATAATGGGGATCAACTGTCAGCAAACATGCTTTAAGCAGCTGTGCCATTCCATAAAACAATAAAATGGGTTTAAGTTCTAGAGGCGCGATCGCTGCCTGTTCATAGAACGTATGGCCATGTTTTAGAAAGTAAATAAATCGTTCACAGTTTTTATAGGCTTGCTGGTTTGCATCTTGAATGTTCCGTTTCTCATATTGTTGAAATAGAAACTTTTGGGAGGTTTCGAGCGAGTAAAAACGTTTTAAATCCTTCCATCCTGAACTTTTCATCTTCTTCCTCAACTCTCTTTATATTTTCTAAAAATTGCAACTGTTTGTTGCTTCCTTGACATGCTGTTTGCTAGTTGATAATCTACATATAATATTTTGCCGAAAAGAGGGGGATTTACTAATGTGGGAAAGTAAATTTTCAAAAGAAGGTTTGACGTTTGACGATGTTTTGCTTGTTCCAGCAAAGTCTGAAGTACTTCCGCGTGATGTCGATTTATCAGTGGAGCTAACAAGCACATTAAAGCTAAACATTCCAATTATCAGTGCGGGAATGGACACAGTGACGGAATCACAAATGGCGATTGCAATGGCACGTCAAGGTGGTCTTGGTATTATTCATAAGAACATGTCCATTGAACAGCAAGCAGAACAGGTGGATAAAGTAAAACGTTCAGAGCGCGGCGTTATTACAAATCCATTCTTCTTAACACCAGAGCATCAAGTATTTGATGCAGAGCATTTGATGGGTAAATACCGTATTTCAGGTGTGCCGATTGTCAACAACGAACAAGACCAAAAGCTTGTTGGTATTATTACGAACCGTGACCTTCGTTTTATTTCGGATTATTCAATGAAGATTAGCGACGTGATGACAAAAGAGGAACTTGTGACAGCTTCTGTTGGTACAACATTAGAAGAAGCTGAAAAAATCCTACAGCAGTACAAGATTGAAAAATTACCTCTTTTAGATGACGAAGGAACGTTAAAAGGTCTTATCACAATCAAAGATATTGAAAAAGTGATTGAATTCCCTAACTCCTCTAAAGATGCACATGGCCGTTTAATTGTTGGTGCCGCTGTTGGTGTCACTGGCGATACAATGACACGTGTGAAAAAATTAGTCGAAGCCAATGTAGATGTCATTGTCATTGATACAGCACACGGTCATTCTCAAGGTGTTCTAAACACTGTATCGAAAATCCGTGAAACGTATCCTTCTCTTAACATCATTGCTGGTAATGTTGCAACAGCTGAAGCAACAAAAGCATTGTTTGAAGCAGGAGCAGATATTGTGAAAGTCGGTATCGGACCAGGATCTATTTGTACAACACGTGTTGTTGCAGGTGTCGGTGTACCACAAATCACAGCGATCTATGACTGTGCAACAGAAGCAAGAAAACATGGTAAAGCTATTATTGCAGATGGTGGAATTAAATATTCAGGTGATATCGTGAAAGCATTAGCATCTGGCGGACATGCTGTTATGCTGGGAAGCCTTCTAGCTGGTACATCTGAAAGCCCAGGAGAAACAGAAATTTTCCAAGGTAGACGTTTCAAAGTTTATCGTGGTATGGGTTCTGTCGCTGCAATGGAAAAAGGAAGTAAAGATCGTTACTTCCAAGAAGATAATAAAAAATTCGTTCCTGAAGGTATCGAAGGCCGTACACCATACAAAGGGCCAGTCGTTGATACAGTGTATCAACTAGTTGGCGGTATTCGTTCTGGTATGGGCTATTGTGGAACGCAAGATTTACGCACTCTTAGAGAAGAAGCACAATTCATTCGTATGACGGGTGCAGGACTTCGTGAGAGTCATCCACATGATGTACAAATTACAAAAGAATCACCAAACTACACAATTTCTTGATAAATTGTGACAATCAAATTACATTTGACAGGGTCTATGACTCTGTCTATTTTTTTTGTCTTTATTGTGATAAAATTTATACTGTTGTGTTGAGATAAGCCCTTGTGGATTACATATATATGAAAAACGTCGAAAAAAGATGAATACGGAGGTATGACGATTGAACAGCAAGATGATGAAACAGCTTATGGTCTCTATCCTTGCATTGGCATTGATTGTTACAGCATTTACACCAATGTCCAAAGCAAAAGCTGCTGAAGATCCATTCAGTGTGAATGCGAAAGCAGCGATCCTTATTGAAGCTTCTACAGGTAAAATTCTTTATAGTAAAAACGCAGATCAAAGACTGCCTATTGCAAGTATGGCAAAAATGATGACAGAGTATCTATTACTAGAGGCAATTGCTGAAGGAAAAGTGAAATGGGATCAAAAGTATACGCCAGATGATTATGTATACGAAATTTCTCAGGACCGCAGCTTATCCAACGTTCCTTTGAGAAAAGATGGTTCGTATACAGTAAAAGAACTTTATCAAGCAACGGCTATTTATTCGGCAAATGCAGCAGCGATTGGTTTAGCAGAAGTGATCGCTGGATCAGAATCGAAGTTTGTTGAAAAAATGAACGCAAAAGCAAAAGAACTTGGTTTAACAAACTACAAATTTGTGAATGCAACTGGTCTGGAAAATAAAGACTTACATGGCCAACAGCCAAAAGGTACAGGTCCTGATGAAGAAAGTGAAGTATCTGCAAAAGATATGGCTTTGCTTGCACAGCATCTCATCAAAGACCATCCAGAAATTCTTGAAACAGCAAGTATTGCGAAAACAAAGTTCAGAGAAGGCACTGACGATGAAATGGACATGCCTAACTGGAACTTCATGCTTAAAGGACTTGTGAAGGAATATAAAGGTGTTGACGGTCTGAAAACGGGATCTACAGATTCAGCCGGTTCTAGCTTCACAGGTACAGCAAAACAAGGTGACATGCGTGTCATCGCAGTTATTTTGAATGCAAAAGGTAATCTTCATACAGCACGTTTCGACGTGGCAAAAAAACTGTTCGACTATGCGTTTAAAAACTTCACGATGAAAGAAATGTACAAAAAAGGTCAACAAATTAAAGGACATGAAAACATCGAAGTGGATAAAGGCAAAGATAAAGAAGTACCTGTTGTGACGAAAGAAGCATTTTCTGTGCCAGTAAAAAATGGTGACGAAAAGAGCTATAAAGCAAAAGTAAATATCGAGAAAAAGAAACTAGAAGCTCCTATTAAAAAAGGAACGAAGGTTGGCATGCTGACGACTTCTTATTCTGGTGATGAGAAGGACTACGGCTATTTAAATAAAGACCAATCAGGTGTTGAGCTTGTGACGAAAACAAGCGATGAAAAAGCAAACTGGTTCATCCTTGCAATGCGTGGTGTAGGTGGATTCTTCGCTGGCATTTGGGGCGGAATCGTTGACACAGTAAAAGGCTGGTTCTAATAAAAAACTGCTCTCTATACACGAGAGCAGTTTTTTATCGTTAAAAGAAGAGCGATTGCTTCTGATTTTGAGGAGTGGACAAGGCTTGCTGAAAAATACCACATAACTTTTCCACGCCCTCGGTCAGTGCTTTTTCATTCACATAGGAAAAGCTGAGGCGGATATAATTCTGTTTCGGCTCTCCAGGATAGCAGACAGAGCCAGGTAGAAAAGTAATTTGCTGCTTACGGGCCTCATGTAACAGTGCTCGTGTATCGACCCAGGAAGGAAAGCTGAGCCATAGATTGAGACCGCCCTGTGGAATTTGCCACGTTACATCTTTCGGTGCGTGCTTCGTTAACACATCCATCATCAAATCGCGTCTCACCTTCAAGGCGGTTCTTAGCTTCTTCGTATGATCAATCATTTTCTTCGATGTCAGAAACGGCAATATGGCCTTTTGTGTGAGGAGAGGGCTGCCTAAGTCATTATTGGCCTTTGCAGCTAATAAGCGGTTAAATATTGAGCCTGATGCGGTGATAATCCCTATTCTGCATCCTGGAGCCAGTGTTTTACTTAATCCTCGTAAATAAATGACATGTCCATCATGGTCCAAGCTTTTAATAGGTGCTGGCGGCTTCTTTTCAAAATAAAGCTCACGATAAGGGTCATCTTCTACAATGAGACAATCAATGCTTTGAGCCAGTAAGAGAAGCTGTTTTCTACGCTTCATCGACATACTGGCTCCTGTTGGACTGTGGAAAGTAGGAATCGTATAGATCAGCTTCGGTTTATATTTATCACAAATGCTTTGAAGCTGCTTCATGTTCATTCCTTCATGATCGACAGGGACGGTAATGATTCTTGCTCCTCTGCCCATAAAGACATCAATGGCCCCAGGATAGGTCGGTGCTTCCATGACAACCACATCATCCGGACCAATAAACGTACGTGCCACTAAATCAAGCCCTTGCTGAGAACCACTTGTTACAAGGATATTTTCAGGTGTAGACGGCACATCCAACTTTTCTAAAAAGGACTGAATGACTTGTCGCAGCTGAAGATCACCTTGTATTTCTCCATACTTCGACATGATTTGAGGATGTCTGGCTAGTACATGCTGCATTTCTTTTTCTAAATACCGGTTTGGCAAAAGCCCTGGATCGATCATAGAGGAAGAAAGGTTAATGGCTTCTTCGACATAGTGATACTGAGCGAATTGAGACCGTGGTAAATAATCTGGAATCGACAACTGCCAATCGAAAGAGGTAGATGATGGAGCCGGGGTCTCTGCCTGCTCTTGCTGCTCATTCACAAAAGTTCCTTTACCTTGCACCGTCGTTAAGTATCCGTCGTCTTTTAATCGGGTGTATGCCTTAGCTGCCGTGACAAGACTCACATTGAGCTGTTTAGCTAAATCACGGACAGTTGGCAGCTTTTCTCCTTGCTGAAGCAAACCCGATTGAATGTGATCGATGATTGAAAAGTAAATTTGATTTGAAAGAGATGTATCAGAGTGTCGATGGATATCAATATGCATGAAACCCCTCCATAGAATGCAAAATTGTTATACATGATTTTTAATTGTTATAGTTGTATTATAGCATGTAAATCACACTTGAAAGAGAAAACGACATGTTTTTAGCTGGAAATCCTTTGTGTGCAAGGGTTTATCCTTATTTTCCGGTTCGTTGGATTGTTATACTATTCTCTTTGTTGTTATACTTTCTCGCTTGTATGATAAAGATGTTGAATGAATCGAATAGACAAATGGGAGGAAACTATTGTGAGCAATAAGGGAACTGAACGAGTGAAACGTGGAATGGCAGAAATGCAAAAGGGCGGCGTCATTATGGATGTCGTCAATGCGGAGCAGGCAAAAATTGCAGAAGAAGCAGGTGCAGTGGCAGTCATGGCACTAGAACGAGTACCAGCTGATATCCGTGCTGCAGGCGGTGTTGCCCGTATGGCAGACCCAAGAATCGTAGAGGAAGTACAAAATGCAGTAACGATTCCAGTCATGGCAAAAGCACGTATCGGCCACATCGTCGAGGCTCGTGTTCTTGAAGCACTTGGTGTTGATTATATCGATGAGAGTGAAGTGCTGACGCCCGCAGATGAGGAATTCCATTTAAATAAAAATGAATACACAGTACCTTTTGTCTGTGGATGCCGCGATTTAGGTGAGGCAACCCGCCGTATCGCAGAAGGCGCTTCTATGCTTCGCACAAAAGGAGAACCTGGGACAGGCAACATCGTAGAAGCTGTTCGTCATATGAGAAAGGTCAATGCTCAGATTCGTAAAGTATCGGCTATGAGTGAAGATGAACTGATGACAGAAGCCAAGAATCTTGGCGCGCCTTATGAATTATTGCTGCAAATCAAAAGAGACGGCAAGCTGCCAGTTGTGAACTTTGCAGCAGGAGGCGTTGCGACACCAGCAGATGCTGCATTAATGATGCAGCTTGGAGCAGACGGTGTATTTGTCGGATCTGGTATTTTCAAATCAGACAATCCAGCTAAATTTGCAAAAGCAATTGTTGAAGCAACGACTCATTACACTGATTACCGTCTCATTGCAGAACTTTCAAAAGAGCTTGGAACAGCTATGAAAGGAATTGAAATTTCAAATCTACTGCCAGAAGAACGTATGCAAGAGCGTGGCTGGTAATTAAGGGAGCGCAAACGAACATGCTGACAATTGGTGTACTAGGGCTTCAAGGAGCGGTGAGAGAGCATATTCAATCGATTGAAGCCTGCGGCGCAGAAGGAAAGATCATCAAACGTGTAGAAGAGCTAAAATCCGTTGACGGTTTGATTATCCCTGGTGGAGAAAGTACGACGATGAGAAGACTCATGGATACGTACCAATTCATTGACCCGATCAAAGCGTTCGCTGCTCAAGGGAAACCGATTTTCGGAACATGTGCCGGTTTGATTATGCTGGCAAAGCATATCGAAGATCGAGAAGATGCTCATCTTGGACTGTTAAATGTATCTGTTGCACGGAATTCTTTTGGCAGACAGGTAGACAGCTTTGAAGCAGATTTAGAAGTAAAAGGACTGGATGCGCCGTTTACAGGGGTATTCATCCGTGCGCCTCATATCATCAGCGCAAATGATGACGTAGAAATCATGGCTGAATATGATGGCAGGATTGTGATGGCGAAAGAAAACAATATCTTAGGCTGCTCCTTTCATCCAGAGCTGACAGACGATCACCGGTTAACACAGCTGTTTGTAGACATGGTGAAGTCCTACAAAACGAAGCTTGCTGTATAAAACGGTTGAAAAGAGATAAAACTTATAGTACATTAAAGTCACAATCAAAGATCGAAAAAGCGTTGACGGGAAATAGTAAGAAGCCCCTCTTTCTCAGAGAGCCGATGGTTGGTGAGAATCGGTGAAAGATGCATTCTGAATCCATCCTTGAGCGAAATGCTGAAACTAGAGAAGTAAGCATTTACGGTGATACCGTTACAGAGGAAAGAGGAAAGCATGCCTTTGCATGTTTTCAATCAGGGTGGCAACGCGAGAGCTCTCGTCCCTTTCATGGGATGAGGGCTCTTTTTATTTTTCGATAAAAAAAGGAGTGTTACACATGCTGGATATTAAACAACTGCGCACGGACTTTGATCAAATCAAAGAAAAATTAGCACACCGAGGCGAAGATTTAGCGGATTTTGATAAGTTTGGTGAGCTAGATCAAAAAAGAAGAGAATTAATCGGGAAAACAGAAGAATTAAAGAGCCGAAGAAATGAAGTATCACAGCAAGTGGCCGTTCTAAAAAGAGAAAAGAAAGACGCCGATCACATTATTCAAGAAATGCGTGAGGTAGGAGATGAGATCAAGAAGCTGGATGATGAGCTAAGAACAGTAGAAGAAAGCCTGCAGCACATCCTGTTCTCAATTCCAAATATCCCCCATGACTCTGTACCAGTTGGTGAAACAGAAGACGACAACGTGGAAGTGAGAAAATGGGGCGAACAGCCAGCCTTCTCATTTGAACCAAAACCACATTGGGACGTAGCTGATGAGCTAAAAATCCTTGATTTTGAACGTGCAGGAAAAGTGACAGGAAGCCGTTTCGTTTTTTATAAAGGGCTTGGCGCACGCTTAGAACGCGCATTGTATAACTTTATGCTTGATTTACATGTGGATGAGTTTGGTTTTACTGAAGTGCTTCCACCTTATATGGTCAACAGAGCGAGCATGACAGGAACTGGTCAGCTTCCAAAGTTCGAAGAGGATGCCTTTAAAATACGTGAAGAAGATTACTTCCTCATTCCAACAGCTGAAGTGCCAATTACGAACATGCATCGTGACGAAATTCTCGAAGGTGAACAGCTGCCAATCAACTATGCAGCATTCAGTGCTTGCTTTAGATCAGAAGCAGGATCTGCCGGAAGAGATACACGCGGACTCATCCGTCAGCATCAATTTAACAAGGTAGAGCTTGTTAAATTTGTCAGACCAGAAGATTCTTATGAAGAATTAGAGAAACTAACAAATCAAGCAGAAAAAGTTCTTCAGCTATTGAACCTTCCATACCGTGTCATGAGCATGTGTACGGGAGATTTAGGATTCACAGCTGCGAAGAAATACGATATCGAAGTGTGGATTCCGAGCCAGAATACGTACCGTGAAATTTCTTCTTGCAGTAACTTCGAAGCATTCCAAGCAAGACGTGCAAACATTCGTTTCCGTCCAGAACCTAAAGCGAAGCCAGAACATGTCCACACATTAAATGGATCTGGATTAGCGGTAGGAAGAACCGTAGCGGCTATTTTAGAAAACTATCAACAAGAGGACGGCACAGTAATCATTCCTGAAGTACTGCGTCCTTATATGGGAAATAAAGAAGTGATGAAATAAGATGCCGTCAAGGCATCTTTTTCTTTTTACCAAAAGTCCTACAGTTTTCCTGAATTTGGCCGATAAAAAAATTAAAAGCTTCTAGGAAAGAAGGAATAACCGTGAATAGGCTTGACTATTATGTTGAAATGGCTCATTTACTTAGAAAGGTACTAGATGAAAGTATTCTTTTCGGCATCACAGATACAGAGAAGATACTTTGTTATTACCCGTCTAACACAATAGATTTTGGTATGAAAGTTGGAGACCCATTGAACCCAGAAGACCAAAATGTGGCGACGACATTAAGAGGACAAGAATATGACGGTCATTTACCAGAGCATTTATATGGTTATGAAATTGCTGTAAAAGGTTACCCGATTTTTGATGAAGATAGAAAAGTAATCGGCTCTTTTTTAGTGGCATTTTCACATCATCGCGAAAAGAAATTAAGCGGTTATATGGAGCAAATCAATAAAGTAGCGAAAGAACTCCAAGGTGGAATTGAGCAAATTGCTGCACATTCACAAGAACTGGCTGCCACAAGTTTAGAAATAAGCGAACAGGCAGGAAGAGCGGAAGAGAAATCTGCGAATATTGAAGAAGTCGTCAAAACCATTGGCGGAATTGCTAGACAAACAAATCTGCTTGGTTTAAATGCTGCAATTGAAGCCGCAAGAGCAGGTGAGAACGGAAAAGGGTTTGCTGTCGTTGCTGATGAAGTTCGCAAATTATCAGATGGCTCGAAGGAAGCGGCTGAAACCATTAATACATTTTTAAAAGAAATCCAAGACAGCATTGGCACTTTGTCTGAAAACATCTCACAAATCAGCAGCTCAACAAATGAACAAGCCAAACAAGTGACAGACTTTACGAAGATTATCGAGTCATTAAATGAGTTTAAAGTAGAGATGAATCAGTTTATTGAAGAAATTAGACAGGATACGAAATAGATCAAGAGCAGCCGTCAATGGCTGCTTTTTTATAGGCAAACATCATGCAAAAATCACTTATTGAAATTTTTTTACGAAAAGGTGTTGACTTCAAATAAAATGATATGGTATATTAATTCTTGTCGATACGGAGGAATACCCAAGTCCGGCTGAAGGGATCGGTCTTGAAAACCGACAGGGGTGTCAAAGCCCGCGGGGGTTCGAATCCCTCTTCCTCCGCCATATTGATTTTTTACCTTAGTTGAATTGAACGCAAGCATAAAAATTGGAAATTGTCAAACCGCTGCATTTCGCGAATGCAGCGGTTTTTTTTATTTTGTTTGATTGCGATTTTTTTGAATAACAGAAGCTATTTCATGAAGAATGGGATCAAGTGAGCTTTCATCATGAAGTAAGTCGTAATCTTCAATATTAATTTTAATCACTGGGCATAAATCAAATTGTTCGATCCATTCCGTGTATCGAGTGTACATTTCTTCCCAATAAGCCCGGTCAGTTTGAGTTTCCATCTCTCTGCCGCGTTCCTCAATACGATGTAAAATATGATCTAAATTCCCGTGTAGATAGATGAGGACATCAGGGTGAGGGAAGTAAGGTGTCATCACCATCGCCTCAAATAGGCTTGTATACGTTTCATAATCGACCTCAGACATCGTACCTTTGTCCGCATGCATTTTTGCAAAAATGCCAGTGTCCTCATAAATGGAACGATCTTGTACATATCCTCCGCCAGATTCAAAAATCCGCTTTTGCTCCTTAAAACGCTCAGCTAGGAAATAGACCTGTAAGTGGAAGCTCCATCTTTGGAAATCTGAATAAAAAGGCTCTAAATATGGGTTATCATCTACTTTTTCAAGAGAGGTTTGAAACCCTAGCTTGTCCGCTATTGTTTTGGTCATAGTTGATTTGCCGACACCAACAGTCCCGGCAATTGTGATGACTGCGTCCTTTGGTATTTTGATATTGTTCATAGCACTTGCTCCTTTATGTTCTGTACAATTTGCTGGTAATCTTGCTGTGAGGAAACGAAGTCTGTATGATCTCCTTCAATTGTAATGATGGGAAGCCCTGGCTCAGTCTGTTTTAAATGTTCAATGGCCAGCTCGTAATCTTCAATGAGTGTTTTTAAATAAGCTGGGTCAATGTCTTCTTCAAAAGAGCGTCCTCTCATCTGTATTCTTTCAAGTAAGGTGGGAAGGCTGGCTTTTATATAGATCATGGCATTTGGTTTAGGAAGATCATCTGTTAGCAGGTGATAGATCTTTCTGTATTTATCCATGTGCTTTTTTGATAATGTTCTTTCTGCAAATATCATATTTTTATAGACGTGATAATCAGTGACAACCGGCTGCTGTTTATTTACATAGTTTTCTTCAATTGATTCTAACTGTTTGAACCGATTGCATAAAAAGAACATCTCAAGCTGAAAGCTCCATTGTTCCATATCTTCATAAAATTTATCTAAGAATGGATTTTCTTCTACAATCTCTTTTACTAAAGGAAATTGAAATTCCTTCGCAAGCATTGTAGCCAAAGTTGTTTTTCCGGCTCCAATTGGGCCTTCCACTGCAATAAAAGGGGCAGGATACATAGGCGTTCTCCTCTATCTATAAAGTTAAAGTTGTCAAACCAATGTATATTGTACCATACCCCTTCTAATTGATAGAGTGAATGGATTACGATGTCGTTCTTTTTTCAATATTAAATTGATCTGATAATAAGAGCCAATTTTGTGGGAAAGATAGACCTAATTTCCAATAAGCAATGCCGTTCAATTTTAGCTCTTTGATGAGATTGAATTTTGCTTGAATCGATCTAGCGTCTTCGAACCAGACCTCATGCTCTTTGTTGTTGGCATCTGTATAACGAAAATGGGGTGCTTGTGCTGTTTCGTCGTATAAGATAGAGACATTGTGCTCTCTAGCTAGTGCAATTGCTTGTTGAGGACTGACGGCTTTGGCGATGGGGCCGCCCTGGACGAAAGGAAGTGTCCAATCATAGCCGTATAAATTCTGCCCCATTACAATTTTATTGGCCGGTATGACAGTTAGTGCATATTCAATGACTTGGCGGACAGGCCCAATTGGAGAGACAGCTTGTGGAGGGCCACCGCTGTACCCCCATTCATAGGTCATCAGCACAACATGATCGACGATCTTACCGATCGCTTCATAGTCATGGGCTTCATACCATTTGCCCTTTTGCTGACTACTTGTTTTTGGTGCAAGTGCAACAGATATTGTCCATCTTTCTTGATGGAAACGGGCTGTTGCTTCTCTTAAAAATTGAATATAAGCATCTTTATCAACAGGGCGTAAATATTCAAAATCAAAATGGATTTCCTTGAATTGATACTTTTTGGCAACACGAACAATTTCATCTAAAAATGCCGTTTTGACAGATTGGTTAGTTAAAAGAATACGCCCAAGTTCATCACTGAATTTTTCATTCTCTAGATTTGTCACCACCATGGTTAATACAGTTCTGTTCTGAGCGGCAATCTGGGGTAGTTGGTCTAACGGTGGTTCTCGCAGTGTCCCATCTCTTTGTGCTTGAAAACTAAAGATGTCTAAATGGGTTAAGTATGGGGAGGCCTCTCTAGCTGCCTGCTTTAAGTTTTCACTGACTTGATTTCCCCGTGGTTCAATATAAGCATTGGAATTAATGTTCCTTTTCGGTCTTTGTGGAATATAGAGCAAGAAACGAACAGGCAGTATTGCTTCAGGCCGAATTCTGTTCACGCGTGCCAATTCTTCCACTGAGATTTGAAACCGTCTACCAATTTGATATAGTGTGTCATTTTGTTTGACCTCATAAAATTGACCTCTAATTGGAATGACAATTGTTTGTCCAATGACGAGTTGATTTGGTGTTTCGATTTCGTTAGTACGGATGATTTCATTGACTGTCGTTTTAAAACGCATAGCAATGTCGTTTAAAGTATCTCCTCTTTTGACAACATAAATTTGAATAGTCAACGCCCCCTTTGTTATTGCTAACAATTTATGAGGGTTATGGCTAAATCATGTTTGATTTTCATTCGTGATTTCCTTAGCGGTAGTGATTTTGGCTAGAAGAACGTTCTCCATCATTGTTAAAGCGTAGTCGTTATCTCTGTCGTCGTTTGAAGCGATACAATCTTTAGGTACAATTAGATTGTATTCTCGCATGTATGCGTCATTTGCAGTGAACAAAACGCAAATGTTTCCGGCAATTCCAGTTAGAATAATGTCCTCAACACCTAATTCATTTAAGAGTGTCTCTAGTGCAGTACCGTAGAAGGCAGAATGCTTAGGTTTAATTAAGAAGTAATTATCTTTAGATGGTGTCATTTTCTCTAAAATAGGAGCGCTTCTTTCGTTTTTGCATGTTTCCAGAACAGCTTGGATATCAGCCTTCCAAAGTCCGTAGTGATCGTTGATATAAATGATTGGCCAATTTTCCTTGAAAGCATGTTGTTTAAGAGCTAAAATTTTATTGGTCATTTGCTCTGTTTTTTCTGCAAGCACATGTCCCATTTCAAAATCAAAATCATTAATCATGTCGATAATAAGTAGCGCCTTTTGGTGCTTTGACAAAATAAGACCCCCTTTAAAAGATTGTGATAATATGTTAACCTCAATTTCCTTTTAAAAAACATGAAAAGAGAGCCGTGCTATGACGAAAGATGAACAGTTTATGCAAGAAGCCATTTCTGAAGCCTTAAAAGCAGAACAAATAGGGGAAGTGCCGATTGGTGCGATCATTGTTGTTGATGATCAAATTGTGAGCCGGGCTCATAATTTAAGGGAAAGTGAGCAGCGTTCGATTGCACATGCAGAATTACTTGCTATTGATGAAGCATGTAAAGCGACAGGGAGCTGGCGTTTAGAAGATGCTGTGCTTTACGTTACGCTTGAGCCATGCCCAATGTGTGCGGGTGCTATTGTTCTCTCTAGAGTGAAAAAGGTCGTTTTTGGTGCATACGATCCAAAAGGTGGATGCGCAGGTACTTTAATGAATTTACTGGATGATGAACGGTTCAATCATCAGTCTGAGGTCATCGGTGGTGTACTTGAAAATGAGTGTGGTGAGCTGTTAAGTCAGTTCTTCCGAAATCTCCGTCAGCGAAAGAAACAAGCCAAAAGTAAATGAATGGATGCCGTTTGCAATTTGAGCTATAAGAAGGTATACTTATGTCTGCGTCACTAACAATTTAATATTCATTTTGCCGTGCTAAGCGGGGAGGTAGCGGTGCCCTGTACTCGCAATCCGCTCTAGCGAGGCCGAATCCCTTCTCGAGGTTCGTTTACTTCAAGGTCTGCCTTAAATAAGTGGTGTTGACGTCTGGGTCCTGCGCAATGGGAATTCATGAACCATGTCAGGTCCGGAAGGAAGCAGCATTAAGTGAAACCTCTCATGTGCCGCAGGGTTGCCTGGGCCGAGCTAACTGTTTAAGTAACGCTTGGGGTAGCGAATCGACAGAAGGTGCACGGTAAATCAATATTAAATGTAACTCATCTAGTTTAACTAGGTGAGTTTTTTGTTGCTGTTCAAAGAATAGCTGAACTGCTTTGGTTATACAAATAGATAAAAAGTCTTTTTGGAGCCATTTGTTTTTTTCACTAATCGTAACAAGAACTGGTGTTCTGTTTGGGGTTTCGGGTTTTTTTACAAAGCTAGAAAATACGTTTTTAATGCATGGAAAGTAGAAAATCTATAGTTGAAATCATCTTTTTGGCATATTAGAAAATAAAGGTGTGCTTTTGAATTGATCGGTGCATCATGTATAATGAAAAAGATGATAAATGGAGGAGGGCGTATTTGTGAGTTATCAAGCTTTATATCGAGTGTTCAGACCTCAAGTTTTTGAGGATGTTGTTGGACAAGAACACATCACAAAAACGTTGCAAAATGCCCTTTTGCAGAAAAAGTTTTCTCATGCTTACTTATTTTCAGGTCCTAGAGGAACAGGTAAAACAAGTGCTGCCAAAATCTTTGCTAAGGCAGTGAACTGTGAAAAGTCACCTGTTAGTGAGCCGTGTAATGCATGTGATGCCTGTAAAGGGATTACAAACGGTTCAATTTCAGACGTGATTGAAATAGATGCTGCCTCGAATAACGGGGTAGATGAAATCCGTGATATACGTGATAAAGTGAAATTTGCTCCTTCGGCGGTTACGTATAAGGTTTATATTATAGATGAAGTACATATGCTCTCTATCGGGGCATTTAATGCCCTCCTTAAAACGCTGGAAGAACCGCCTGCTCATTGTATCTTTATTTTGGCTACCACAGAGCCCCATAAGATTCCTCTTACCATCATATCTCGTTGTCAGCGATTTGATTTCAAACGAATCACGACTAAAGATATTGTTGGAAGAATGGAGAAAATTGTAGATGCAGAAGGCCTTAACGTACAGGAGGGTTCGCTCGAGATTATTGCTAGTGCAGCTGATGGCGGTATGCGTGATGCACTAAGTCTCTTGGATCAAGCGATTTCATTTAGTGGTGAACAATTGACAATTGATGATGCGCTGCTCATTACAGGTGCTGTATCTCAGCATTTCATTAGTCAGCTTGCTGAAGCAATTTTTGATCAAAATATTGCGACAGCGTTAGATACATTAAATGAGTTGCTCCAGCAGGGGAAAGATGCTGCTAAATTAATAGAGGATATGATTTTTTACTTTAGAGATATGCTGCTTTATAAAACGGCACCAGATCTCGAGGGGGTCCTTGAAAAGGTAAAGGTCGACGAAAGTTTCGTGGCGCTGTCAGATCGTGTGACACCTCAATTTCTGTATGAAACAATTGAAGTCCTGAATAAAAGCCACCAAGAAATGAAATGGACAAATCATCCAAGGATTTTCTTTGAGGTAGCTGTTGTAAAGCTGTGTCAGTCAACAGCAGGATTGACACAAGGTCATGCTGACGCTGATTTAACGGCGCTAACAGATAAAATAAACAGGCTGGAACAGGAACTATCAAGGCTAAGAGCCGAAGGTGTACCAATGTCTCCATCTCATAGTCCTCAAGAAAAAAAGGAAGCGCCTCGACCACAAACAAGTAACAAAAATGGCTATCGTGCTCCTGTCGGCCGAATTCATGAGATTCTAAAAGAAGCGAAACGGCCTGAGTTAGAAAAAATTAAAGGCAAATGGGGAGAGCTCCTTGCCCAGTTGAAACAGCAGAATAAGGTGTCTCACGCTGCGTTATTAACGGACAGTGAGCCAGTTGCGGCTGCTTCGCATGCCTTTGTTTTAAAATTCAAATTTGAAATACATTGTAAAATGGTTGCTGAAGATAAAAGTGGTGTTCGGACCAATCTTGAACAACTGCTAGAGTCTATGTTAGGAAAAAGAGTGGAATTAGTTGGCGTTCCTGACGCTCAATGGGGTAAAATAAGAGAAGAATTTTTAAGAGATCATCAGCCGGATGAACAAGCAGATGGTCAGGGAACTTCTTCTGAAGAGGATCCATTGATTGCGGAAGCAAAGAAATTAGTAGGAACCGATTTAATTGAAATTAAAGATTAATAAAAATGAAAGAGAGTGGTGTTCATATGCGCGGTGGAATGGGAAATATGCAAAAAATGATGAAACAAATGCAAAAAATGCAAAAGGATATGGCGAAGGCTCAAGAAGAGCTTGCAGAAAAAGTCCTTGAAGGTACAGCTGGTGGCGGTATGGTCACTGTAAAAGTAAATGGACAAAAAGAAGTCGTTGATGTAGCAATTAATGAAGAAGTTGTTGATCCAGAAGATATCGATATGCTTCAAGATCTTGTACTTGCTGCGACAAACGATGCATTGAAAAAAGTCGATGAGCTAACGAATGAAACGATGGGTCAATTCACAAAAGGAATGAACATGCCAGGTTTATTCTAGGAGGAATAACTGAAGATGCAATATCCTGAACCAATATCAAAGCTGATTGACAGCTTTATGAAATTGCCAGGAATCGGACCAAAAACTGCGGTCCGTCTGGCTTTTTTTGTTCTTAGTATGCAAGAAGATGTCGTACTAGATTTTGCGAAGGCGCTTGTAAATGCAAAGCGTAATTTAACTTATTGTTCGGTATGCGGTCATATCACAGACCAAGATCCTTGCTATATTTGTGAAGATACAAGAAGAGATCAATCTGTTATCTGTGTAGTGCAGGATCCAAAAGATGTAATCGCAATGGAAAAAATGAAAGAATACAACGGCTTATATCATGTGCTTCATGGTGCCATTTCGCCAATGGACGGAATTGGCCCAGAGGATATTAAAATTCCTGACCTATTAAAAAGATTGCAAGACGATCAAGTGACAGAGGTGATCCTTGCAACCAATCCAAACATTGAAGGAGAAGCAACAGCCATGTATATCTCCAGATTGTTAAAACCATCAGGAATTAAACTCTCTCGCATTGCTCACGGACTTCCAGTAGGCGGGGATTTAGAGTATGCGGATGAAGTTACACTGTCTAAGGCTCTAGAAGGCAGACGTGAGATGTAGGAAGGAGAAGTACGGTACATGGGTTTTCTTCGCAGAAAATCAATTCGAAAAGAATTCGATGAGAAATTAATTCAACAGCTTTTTAAGCAAAAGGAAGAATGGAACAGACAAAAAAAGCTTGTCGCAAATAGCGTTGAGCCTTCACCGGACATTCTATTCGAATTAAAGCTTGCTCAAGCGAAGTACTTTTTCTATCTGAGAGAAGCGAAAAAGAGGAATTTACGTTTAAACAACTGGAAATAGCAGGTCTATTATACATAGTCCTCTCATATGCTTGTACTATTCATATGAAGAGGAGATGAGAGGATTATGGAACCTGTTGTTGTGATCGGGTCAATTTTGCTAGCTGTGCTATTGTTGTTTATGTCAGGTGTGCAGGCGAATCCATTCAAATGGTTAGGGCTTATCGGAGTGAAGTTTGTAGCAGGCGCTCTTTTTTTATTTTGCCTCAACCTATTTGGAGAGAGTCTAGGATTACATGTCTCTATTAACCCTGTAACGAGTGGAATTAGTGGTTTATTGGGTATTCCGGGCGTAGCAGCTTTAATCGTCATTGAAAAGTTTATTATTTAATGAAAAATATTGTTGACTTTGATTGGATAGGGTGGTAAATTAATATACGTCGCTGATGACGAAGAAACGAAAAAACATAATAACAAAAAAGTTGTTGACACTAACAACTTGGATGTGATAAGATGTTCTAGTCGCTTCTGAAGCGGTAAACAAGTTCTTTGAAAACTAAACAAGACAAAACGTACCTGTTAATTCGAGTTTTTAAAAAAAATCCTATGAAACTTCATAGGTAGTCAGTCAAACTGGCGAAAAGCAAAACTTCGGTTTTGTACTTTTTCGGAGAGTTTGATCCTGGCTCAGGACGAACGCTGGCGGCGTGCCTAATACATGCAAGTCGAGCGGACAGAAGGGAGCTTGCTCCCGGATGTTAGCGGCGGACGGGTGAGTAACACGTGGGTAACCTGCCTGTAAGACTGGGATAACTCCGGGAAACCGGAGCTAATACCGGATAGTTCCTTGAACCGCATGGTTCAAGGATGAAAGACGGTTTCGGCTGTCACTTACAGATGGACCCGCGGCGCATTAGCTAGTTGGTGGGGTAATGGCTCACCAAGGCGACGATGCGTAGCCGACCTGAGAGGGTGATCGGCCACACTGGGACTGAGACACGGCCCAGACTCCTACGGGAGGCAGCAGTAGGGAATCTTCCGCAATGGACGAAAGTCTGACGGAGCAACGCCGCGTGAGTGATGAAGGTTTTCGGATCGTAAAGCTCTGTTGTTAGGGAAGAACAAGTGCGAGAGTAACTGCTCGCACCTTGACGGTACCTAACCAGAAAGCCACGGCTAACTACGTGCCAGCAGCCGCGGTAATACGTAGGTGGCAAGCGTTGTCCGGAATTATTGGGCGTAAAGGGCTCGCAGGCGGTTTCTTAAGTCTGATGTGAAAGCCCCCGGCTCAACCGGGGAGGGTCATTGGAAACTGGGAAACTTGAGTGCAGAAGAGGAGAGTGGAATTCCACGTGTAGCGGTGAAATGCGTAGAGATGTGGAGGAACACCAGTGGCGAAGGCGACTCTCTGGTCTGTAACTGACGCTGAGGAGCGAAAGCGTGGGGAGCGAACAGGATTAGATACCCTGGTAGTCCACGCCGTAAACGATGAGTGCTAAGTGTTAGGGGGTTTCCGCCCCTTAGTGCTGCAGCTAACGCATTAAGCACTCCGCCTGGGGAGTACGGTCGCAAGACTGAAACTCAAAGGAATTGACGGGGGCCCGCACAAGCGGTGGAGCATGTGGTTTAATTCGAAGCAACGCGAAGAACCTTACCAGGTCTTGACATCCTCTGACAACCCTAGAGATAGGGCTTTCCCTTCGGGGACAGAGTGACAGGTGGTGCATGGTTGTCGTCAGCTCGTGTCGTGAGATGTTGGGTTAAGTCCCGCAACGAGCGCAACCCTTGATCTTAGTTGCCAGCATTCAGTTGGGCACTCTAAGGTGACTGCCGGTGACAAACCGGAGGAAGGTGGGGATGACGTCAAATCATCATGCCCCTTATGACCTGGGCTACACACGTGCTACAATGGACAGAACAAAGGGCTGCAAGACCGCAAGGTTTAGCCAATCCCATAAATCTGTTCTCAGTTCGGATCGCAGTCTGCAACTCGACTGCGTGAAGCTGGAATCGCTAGTAATCGCGGATCAGCATGCCGCGGTGAATACGTTCCCGGGCCTTGTACACACCGCCCGTCACACCACGAGAGTTTGCAACACCCGAAGTCGGTGAGGTAACCTTTATGGAGCCAGCCGCCGAAGGTGGGGCAGATGATTGGGGTGAAGTCGTAACAAGGTAGCCGTATCGGAAGGTGCGGCTGGATCACCTCCTTTCTAAGGATATATGGAGCAGCGTACGTTTTCGTCTTGTTTAGTTTTGAAGGAACTTGCAAAAGATCCTACAACATCATATCTTCGATATGAAAGATGGGCCTGTAGCTCAGCTGGTTAGAGCGCACGCCTGATAAGCGTGAGGTCGGTGGTTCGAGTCCACTCAGGCCCACCATCTTCTATTAAATCGGGGCCTTAGCTCAGCTGGGAGAGCGCCTGCCTTGCACGCAGGAGGTCAGCGGTTCGATCCCGCTAGGCTCCACCAACGTGTTCTTTGAAAACTAGATAACAATAAGTAATACATTCACATTGAATGCAATGCAAAGTTCATCACACATAGTGATTCTTTCTAAAGTAAGAAATGGTTAAGTTAGAAAGGGCGCACGGTGGATGCCTTGGCACTAGGAGCCGATGAAGGACGGGACGAACACCGATATGCTTCGGGGAGCTGTAAGCAAGCTTTGATCCGGAGATTTCCGAATGGGGAAACCCACTGCTCGTAATGGAGTAGTATCCATACTTGAATACATAGAGTATGAGAAGGCATACCCGGGGAACTGAAACATCTAAGTACCCGGAGGAAGAGAAAGCAAATGCGATTCCCTGAGTAGCGGCGAGCGAAACGGGAACAGCCCAAACCAAGAGGCTTGCCTCTTGGGGTTGTAGGACACTCTATACGGAGTTACAAAGGAACGATATAAGCGAAGAGGTCTGGAAAGGCCCGCCAAAGAAGGTAACAGCCCTGTAACTGAAATGTTGTTCTCTCCAGAGTGGATCCTGAGTACGGCGGAACACGTGAAATTCCGTCGGAATCCGGGAGGACCATCTCCCAAGGCTAAATACTCCCTAGTGACCGATAGTGAACCAGTACCGTGAGGGAAAGGTGAAAAGCACCCCGGAAGGGGAGTGAAATAGATCCTGAAACCGTGTGCCTACAAGTAGTCAGAGCCCGTTAACGGGTGATGGCGTGCCTTTTGTAGAATGAACCGGCGAGTTACGATCCCGTGCAAGGTTAAGCAGAAGATGCGGAGCCGCAGCGAAAGCGAGTCTGAATAGGGCGCATGAGTACGTGGTCGTAGACCCGAAACCAGGTGATCTACCCATGTCCAGGGTGAAGTTCAGGTAACACTGAATGGAGGCCCGAACCCACGCACGTTGAAAAGTGCGGGGATGAGGTGTGGGTAGGGGTGAAATGCCAATCGAACCTGGAGATAGCTGGTTCTCTCCGAAATAGCTTTAGGGCTAGCCTCAAGGTAAGAGTCTCGGAGGTAGAGCACTGATTGGACTAGGGGCCCCTACCGGGTTACCGAATTCAGTCAAACTCCGAATGCCGATGACTTATCCTTGGGAGTCAGACTGCGAGTGATAAGATCCGTAGTCGAAAGGGAAACAGCCCAGACCGCCAGCTAAGGTCCCAAAGTATACGTTAAGTGGAAAAGGATGTGGAGTTGCTTAGACAACCAGGATGTTGGCTTAGAAGCAGCCACCATTTAAAGAGTGCGTAATAGCTCACTGGTCGAGTGACTCTGCGCCGAAAATGTACCGGGGCTAAACGTATCACCGAAGCTGCGGACTGTTCTTACGAACAGTGGTAGGAGAGCGTTCTAAGGGCTGTGAAGCCAGACCGGAAGGACTGGTGGAGCGCTTAGAAGTGAGAATGCCGGTATGAGTAGCGAAAGACGGGTGAGAATCCCGTCCACCGAATGCCTAAGGTTTCCTGAGGAAGGCTCGTCCGCTCAGGGTTAGTCGGGACCTAAGCCGAGGCCGAAAGGCGTAGGCGATGGACAACAGGTTGATATTCCTGTACCACCTCCTCACCATTTGAGCAATGGGGGGACGCAGGAGGATAGGGTAAGCGCGGTATTGGATATCCGCGTCCAAGCAGTTAGGCTGGGAAATAGGCAAATCCGTTTCCCGTAAAGGCTGAGCTGTGATGGCGAGCGAAATTTAGTAGCGAAGTTCCTGATTCCACACTGCCAAGAAAAGCCTCTAGCGAGGTGAGAGGTGCCCGTACCGCAAACCGACACAGGTAGGCGAGGAGAGAATCCTAAGGTGATCGAGAGAACTCTCGTTAAGGAACTCGGCAAAATGACCCCGTAACTTCGGGAGAAGGGGTGCTTCTTAGGGTGTTAAAGCCCCGAGAAGCCGCAGTGAATAGGCCCAGGCGACTGTTTAGCAAAAACACAGGTCTCTGCGAAGCCGTAAGGCGAAGTATAGGGGCTGACGCCTGCCCGGTGCTGGAAGGTTAAGAGGAGCGCTTAGCGTAAGCGAAGGTGCGAATTGAAGCCCCAGTAAACGGCGGCCGTAACTATAACGGTCCTAAGGTAGCGAAATTCCTTGTCGGGTAAGTTCCGACCCGCACGAAAGGCGCAACGATCTGGGCACTGTCTCAACGAGAGACTCGGTGAAATTATAGTACCTGTGAAGATGCAGGTTACCCGCGACAGGACGGAAAGACCCCGTGGAGCTTTACTGCAGCCTGATATTGAATGTTGGTACAGCTTGTACAGGATAGGTAGGAGCCTTGGAAACCGGAGCGCTAGCTTCGGTGGAGGCATCGGTGGGATACTACCCTGGCTGTATTGACCTTCTAACCCGCTGCCCTTATCGGGCAGGGAGACAGTGTCAGGTGGGCAGTTTGACTGGGGCGGTCGCCTCCTAAAATGTAACGGAGGCGCCCAAAGGTTCCCTCAGAATGGTTGGAAATCATTCGCAGAGTGTAAAGGCACAAGGGAGCTTGACTGCGAGACCTACAAGTCGAGCAGGGACGAAAGTCGGGCTTAGTGATCCGGTGGTTCCGCATGGAAGGGCCATCGCTCAACGGATAAAAGCTACCCCGGGGATAACAGGCTTATCTCCCCCAAGAGTCCACATCGACGGGGAGGTTTGGCACCTCGATGTCGGCTCATCGCATCCTGGGGCTGTAGTCGGTCCCAAGGGTTGGGCTGTTCGCCCATTAAAGCGGTACGCGAGCTGGGTTCAGAACGTCGTGAGACAGTTCGGTCCCTATCCGTCGCGGGCGCAGGAAATTTGAGAGGAGCTGTCCTTAGTACGAGAGGACCGGGATGGACGCACCGCTGGTGTACCAGTTGTTCTGCCAAGGGCATCGCTGGGTAGCTATGTGCGGACGGGATAAGTGCTGAAAGCATCTAAGCATGAAGCCCCCCTCAAGATGAGATTTCCCATTCCGCAAGGAAGTAAGATCCCTGAAAGATGATCAGGTTGATAGGTCTGAGGTGGAAGCGTGGTGACACGTGGAGCTGACAGATACTAATAGATCGAGGACTTAACCTATATTCTAATGTGAAGCATGAACATTGTTATCTAGTTTTGAGAGAACATTCTCTCCATCAGGTTTGGTGGCGATAGCGAAGAGGTCACACCCGTTCCCATACCGAACACGGAAGTTAAGCTCTTCAGCGCCGATGGTAGTTGGGGGTTTCCCCCTGTGAGAGTAGGACGCCGCCAAGCTTCTATTAGGATCAGTTCCAGTCGGAACTGGTCTTTTTTATTTTTAAAGAAAAGGAACAAACACTCGATCTGACATGGATACATATACTAAACTACCATCTAAAACATTCTTAATTTTGTATACAATTGAAGGCGCTAGGGCATACTGAAGCTATAAGTGGAGGTGTCACAATGAGCAAAAAAGAGCGAGAAGCGATTTGTTTGATTTGTGAAGAGAAAAAAACAAAGGGAATTTATTTATATCATCAGTTTTTGTGCCGAGAATGTGAGAGAAAGTTAATTTCTACATCGACCTCGGATCCTAGCTATGCCGATTATGTTAGAAAGCTAAAAAATCTTCATACGCCGCCTTTGTATTCATAGACCATTAGATGGTCTTTTTTTATGAGCTATGGAGGATTGGGCCTGTTTTTTGGAACTTAGTTTGGACATCATCCGTAATTAATAATAAGATAAACAGAGAGCCTGATTATTCATAGGAGTCGATGAACATGAAATCAATCTTTTATACATTTATATGGGCCATCCTCTCTACTTTTTTTTCGCTTGTGATTTTAACCGTCAGTATTGGGGTTTTCCATCATCATGTTGGACTATCGATACTGTATGCGATGATGGGGTGGGGCGTAATGTTTGCAGGGAGCAGATGGGTTGCTTTCCAGTTGTTTTTAAAGAAACACGGACTGTCTCGTAGTGATTATGTATATATCAAACAGCATTTAAAAGAAGCAGGACAAAAGCTCGTACGTTTAAAGAAGGCTTTATTTGCTGTGAAGAACGTACAGACGATCAAACATAATTATGAAATTCTCCGACTTGCACGACGAATCTATACGATTACAAAAAAAGAGCCGACCCGATTTTATGATGTACAGCGTTTTTATTTTGAAAGCTTGGATTCTGTCGTTGAACTAACTGGAAAATATGCACTATTGTATAACCAGCCTGATCGCAGTCATGAGTTGGAAATGACACTAAGCCAAACTCGAGTGACGCTGACAGAGCTGCAAAAGCAATTGACGAATGATTTGCAGCAAGTATTAGGAAGAGACATAGAAGCCCTTCATATTGAGCTTGAAGTGGCAGATAAAATGATAAAGAAATAATGAAAGGAGTCAAACGCAATGAAACCAGAAGATCACATCCCAACATCATCTGCTGCCACTACAGATCTTCAGTTTCAAGTGTTTGATACCTTATCTGATGAGGAGAAACAAGAAGCCTTGCAGCGTGCTGAGCAAATCCCTGACAATCCGCAAAAGCTGCTTTTCTATGGTACACGTGTTCAGGAACGATTATTGGAACAATCACAACAAATGATGAAATATGTTGAGAAAAAAGATATCGATCAAATAGGAGACGTGCTTGAGGCCTTTTTGCACCAGCTCCAAGTAGTAGAACCGGAGGACTTACTGCCAAAGAAGCAGGGCTTTTTTTCGAAGTTATTTCGGCGGGAGAAGCGTTCTACTCAGGAAATCATATCGCGTTTTCAACATGCAAAATCACAGATCGAGAGATTATCAGCAAGGCTTCGTTACGCAAAAGGCGGATTAATTTCCGATCACATGTTATTAGAGCGTTTATTTGAAGAAAATCAAACCTTTTTCCAAGAGATGACGCTGCAGGTTGCAGCAGTTGAAGCGAAAATAACAACTTTAGAGAAGCAGATCATATCAGAAACGGAGCAGACTGGTAATCGGACTATAGAGGATCATTTGATGAGTCAGGAAGTCAATGCAGAAGAATATATGGAGAGGTTGAAAGAACGGAAATATGATTTGCTGCTAAGCCGGCAAATTGCGTTGCAATGTAATGCCCAAATTCGAATGATCCAGCATACGAATCATACATTGGCCAATCACATTCAATCAACTGTTTCTGCATCTATTCCTCTATGGATCAACCAAATGTCGATTGCGTTAACCCATATTCAGCAGCGTGCCAATTCAGCTCTTGAGAATCGAATCAAAAAAACATATGAAAAGGTATCAAAGCAGCAGGGGGAGCTTCTTGAAGAGGCAGCTTTTGCACCTATAGATACGTTGAAAAAGGTTCAACGCCAATTAGCTGAAACCTTACAGGAAACGTTACAGGTGAAAGAGCATGGAAGCCAAGAGCGAGCCCAATTGAAAAACAGAATGTATGAGGCAGAACAGCAGCTGACGAATCACCAGCCAATTAAGGAATGAGAATCCATCTTTCGGTTCCCTTGTATGAACGTTATAATAGACATAAGATATCGTTAAAGTGAAAAGGGTCGATTTGTTTGAAAACACCTTTATATACAGCATTAGCACAACATGCGGAAAAGAAACCTTATTCTTTCCACGTTCCAGGACATCACAATGGAGATGTCTTTTTTGATGAGGCACGGACTTATTATGACTCAATTCTTCAGCTGGATGTAACAGAGCTTGAAGGGTTAGATGATCTCCATCATCCAACTGGTGTGATACAAGAGGCTGAACATTTATTGGCAAAGCTATATGGATCAGATCAAAGCTTTTTCCTTGTGAATGGGACAACTGTCGGAAATTTAGCGATGGTGATGGCAGCCTGTCGTGCGGGAGATGAGATTTTCGTCCAGCGAAATTGTCATAAGTCTGTTTACCATGCGATTGAACTTGCAGGAGCCACGCCTATTATGGTAGAAGCTGAGGTAGATCCACACCTGCATGTACCAACACATGTGACGGATGAAACAGTCAAAAAAGCCATATCCAAACACCCTAATTGCCGGGCGATCGTTTTGACTTATCCGAACTACTACGGACATGCGGCTGATTTATCAAAGCTGATTGACATGTGCCACGAAGCAGGCATGATCGTTTTGGTTGATGAGGCACATGGTGCACATTTTGTATTAGGCGGCGCTTTTCCCCCATCTGCTCTTTCCTATGGAGCTGACGTGGTGGTACAATCAGCACATAAAACCCTTCCGGCCATGACGATGGGATCCTACCTTCATCTTCAGGGGGGGCGAATGGATGCAAAACGTTTGAAAACATTCCTCACGATGCTTCAAAGCAGTTCTCCATCCTATCCAATTATGGCCTCATTAGATGTGGCAAGAGCTTATGTCGAGGAGATCAAGAAAAAAGGGATCTCGGATGGAATGATGAAAGGACTGGCAGAGCTGAAAAATGAGTTCAACCGTATACCCCAGCTTGAAGTGGTAGAGTCTGAATTGCTTTCTAACGATCCATTAAAATGTGTGATTCGATCAACAAAAGGGCTGACTGGTTATGAACTAAAACGAGTACTTGAATCAGTGGAGGTTCACCCAGAGCTTGCCGACGAACATCAGGTTTTACTTATCTTTGGTTTAGAACAGAAGAAGGATATTCCTTTTAAACAGATAGAGCAGGCCCTTAATCAAAGCGATTCATTGCTCAAAGGAAAAGATCATTTCCAAAGAGAGGCGCCGGCTGATGACAACGATGAGCATAGACAGGATATAGAAGCCGTCCCATTTGAACATGCAGCAGGACGGGTTAGTGCAGAATCGGTTATTCCATATCCACCGGGTATTCCTTTGATCGTTAAGGGAGAGCGTATTGAAATCGATCAGATTGCGGCTTTAAGCCGTTTGCTTGGACATCAGGTTCATGTTCAAGCCAGTCAGGTGATTCATCAGAGAAAATTATATGTTTATATAGAAGAGGAGACACTATGAGCGGTATGTTTATTACGTTTGAAGGGCCAGAGGGTGCTGGAAAAACGACAGTGATTCGAAAAGTGTATGAAGAAATGGAACGCCAAGGATATGCAGTGATGGCGACACGTGAGCCTGGCGGCATTGACATTGCAGAGCAGATTCGTGAAGTCATTTTAAATGAAAAAAACACAAAAATGGATGCGAAAACAGAAGCTTTGCTGTATGCAGCCGCAAGAAGGCAGCATTTGGCTGAGAAGGTAGAACCGGCATTACAGCGCGGGCAGACGGTTTTATGTGATCGTTTTGTTGATAGCTCCCTTGCTTATCAAGGCTATGCGAGAGGGCTTGGGATTGAAGAAGTAAAGTCAATTAACGACTTTGCTATCAATGGCACGATGCCGCAAATGACCATTTATTTTTC
Source organism: Bacillus sp. FSL P4-0248 (assembly GCF_038593305.1). Taxonomy (NCBI): domain Bacteria; kingdom Bacillati; phylum Bacillota; class Bacilli; order Caryophanales; family Bacillaceae; genus Bacillus; species Bacillus sp. FSL P4-0248. The sequence continues at coordinate 41,788 of NZ_CP151983.1, forward strand.
TATTACACCTGAGGAAGGGTTAAAGCGAATTGATTCCAACCAGGGAAGAGAAAAGAATCGATTAGACATGGAGACGCTGAATTTCCACCAGCTGGTCAGAGAAGGCTATGAACTGCTTATTGCACAATCGCCAGAACGATTCCGTGTAGTGGATGCGTCTCAGCCGATGCAGGCTGTCTATGAAGAAGTCCTTCAATTGATTCAGGACACATTAAAGCAAAATCAAATATGACCTAATTCCCAATCGTTGTTATAATATAGAGGAAGACATCGGCATGTCATCTGTGCCTAAAATAAAGGAGGCCAATCAAATGAAATTAATTGTTGCCGTTGTACAGGACCAAGATAGCAGCAAGTTGTTGAAAATATTGACTGAACATCATTTCGGCGTGACAAAATTAGCTTCAACTGGTGGGTTTTTAAAGTCTGGGAATACGACTTTTATTATTGGTTGTGATGATGTCCGGGTGGATAAAGCATTACAGCTTATAAAAGAAAATTGCCGTAAACGTGATCAAATGATCGCGCCTGTCTCCCCAATGGGCGGAAATGCAGATTCATACGTACCATACCCTGTTGAGGTTGAAGTTGGCGGAGCTACAGTTTTTATTCTGCCAGTTGAACAATTTCATCAATTTTAAGGATGGGTTGCTGTGAAAATTAATCAAGATATGCGGCTGCGTTTAGAAAAGCGTGAACTCCAAGCGATGAAAGGAAGCCAGACATCTGCCTCCTTTAAAGCTTCGATGGAGACGCAAAGCGGCAAACTGCGCTTAGAACAGCTGACAGTCATGCTGAGTGATATCGAAGTGTTCGGAAAAAAGCTCGCAAAGTCACGAAACTTAAAGGATTTGGCTAGGTTTAAAGGACTGGTGAAGCGCTTTGTGAAAGAGACAGTCGATAATGGACTAAATATAGAAACATCAAGGAGCTTTGACATTTATGGCAACACACGTACACTTGCTTTGGTCAAAGCCTTAGATGAAAAGCTGATTGAATTAACCGAGGAAATGATGGATCAAGAAAAACCATCTATTGATTTGCTTGAACGTATTGGAGAAATAAAAGGTTTATTGATTAACCTTTACACATAGAGAGTGATAACATGGCAATTAGCTGGGATGACATGAATGATTTGCAGCCGCGCGTCATGCGGCTGATTTTTAATAGTATTGATAAAGACCGACTTGCGCACGCCTACTTATTTGAAGGAAAAAAAGGAACCGGAAAACTGGATGCAGCGATGCTTTTGGCTAAAAGCTTTTTTTGCTTGGAATCAGGAGTGAAACCATGTGAATCCTGTCAAAACTGCAAAAGGATTGCATCAGGAAACCATCCCGATTTACATCTTGTGCAGCCTGATGGCCAATCAATTAAGAAGGCGCAAGTGCAGGCACTGCAAGAGGAATTTACAAAAGCCGGTGTAGAATCTCACCGGAAAATGTATATTATTCTTCATGCGGACAAAATGACGGTCAATGCCGCGAACAGTTTATTGAAGTTCCTAGAGGAGCCTAATCGGGAAACGATGGCGGTTTTAATCACTGAGCAATCGCATAAAATGCTGGATACGATTATTTCAAGATGTCAGATGCTCAGCTTTCAGCCGCTGCAGCCACAATCCTTGGAGCAGCAGCTTTTACAAGAAGGCGTATCTCAGCATCTCGCAAGGCTTTTGTCGAATTTAACCAATAATTTAGCAGAAGCACTCGAATTAAGTCGAAATGATCAGTTTGCAGAGTCTAGAGCGAAAGTGATAAAATTGTATGAAGTCTTACACCAGCGAAAAGAACATGCATTTTTTTATATACAGGATCAATGGATGCCTTTTTTCAAAGAGAAAGACCTTCAAGAAACAGGTCTGGATATGCTTTTATTTATATATCGTGATGTATTGTCGATTCAAATAGGAAATGAAGATAAAGTCATTTATCAAGACTTATTCCAGACAATGAAGCAGCATGCGCTGCATTCCACACAGCAGATGGTGACCAGCCAGATCCTTGCTGTATTAGAAGCGAAAAAGAGACTTCAATCCAACGTGAATGCCCAAGGGCTGATGGAGCAATTGGTGTTGATGTTGCAGGAGGGATAAGCTTGTACAACGTAATTGGTGTTCGCTTTAAAAAAGCGGGCAAAATCTATTATTTCGATCCTAATGGATTTCATATAGAAAATGATAGTTGTGTCATTGTAGAAACGGTCAGAGGGGTTGAGTACGGACAAGTGGTCATCGCCAACAAAAAAGTAGATGAACACGATGTGGTTCTCCCTCTGCGTAAAGTCATTCGTGTAGCAGACGAACGAGATCGGCTCATCGTTGAGGAAAACAAAGAAGCAGCGATGACAGCCTTTGATACATGTCTTCAGAAGGTAAGTGAACATGGGCTGGAAATGAAATTGGTTGATGTTGAATTTACATTTGACCGAAACAAGGTCATCTTCTACTTCACAGCAGATGGCAGAGTTGATTTCCGTGAGCTAGTGAAGGATCTTGCATCAATTTTCAAAACGAGAATTGAACTTCGCCAGATTGGCGTAAGAGACGAGGCAAAAATGCTTGGCGGCATTGGTCCTTGCGGGCGAATGCTTTGCTGTTCGACATTCTTAGGAGACTTTGAACCAGTGTCGATTAAGATGGCAAAGGATCAAAACCTGTCGTTAAATCCGACAAAAATTTCCGGACTATGCGGCCGTTTGATGTGCTGCTTGAAATATGAGAATGATGAGTATGAAACAGCGAAGGAACAATTACCGGATATCGGCGAAACGATTCAAACGTCTAATGGCTCTGCAAAGGTAGTAGGGCTCAATATTTTAGAACGAATTTTGCAAGTTGAATTAACCGGGCAAGAAAAAGTGATAGAATATACATGGGAAGAATTATTACAAGAAGGCGTTGTATCTGCACAAACAACTGAGTAACGAGGTGTGCCACCTTGGATAAAAAGGAACTATTTGATACGGTGATTAATTTAGAAGAACAAATCGGTTCTCTTTATCGCCAGTTAGGTGATTTGAAAAATCATATCGGTGAAGTGATTGAAGAAAATCATCAGCTGCAGATGGAGAATCAGCACTTGCGTGAACGTCTGGATCAGTCGGATCGAGACAAATCGTCTGAGGCAGAGAATGATTCTGCCCAGAAGCCAAGTCATTCTGATATAGGAGAAGGTCATGATAACCTGGCCCGGTTATATCAGGAGGGCTTCCATATTTGTAATGTACATTATGGAAGCATTCGTAAAGAGGGAGACTGTTTGTTCTGTCTGTCATTTTTAAATAAAAAATGAGAAAAGGCTTCCGCTGAATCGGGAGCCTTTTTCACAGGAAAAGAAAGGATACATCATGGTTTCGTTAAGAGAAGATGAACGTTTAGATTACCTGCTCGCCGAAGATATGAAGATTATACAAAGTAAAACTGTGTTTGCCTTTTCATTGGACGCGGTGTTATTAGCTAAATTTGCGTATGTGCCAATCCAAAAAGGAGAGATCATTGATCTTTGTACCGGAAATGGCATCGTGCCATTGCTGCTTTCGACTCGTTCTAAGGCCTCGATTACGGGTGTTGAAATTCAAGAACGGCTGTTTGATATGGCAAAAAGAAGTGTGGAGTATAATCAACTTGCGCACCAGATTGAATTGATTCATGGTGATTTGAATGATATGCCGGAACGCTACGGCAACCATAAAGTTGATGTGATTACATGTAACCCGCCATATTTTAAAACACCTTCTAAGGATGAAATCAATGAAAATGAATATTTGGCGATTGCACGGCACGAAATTCATTGTACATTAGAAGATGTTGTTCGTGTTTCTTCCACGCTGCTAAAGCAAGGGGGAAAACTGGCGATGGTTCATCGACCAGGACGGCTGCTTGAGATTGTGGAATTAATGAAGGAATACCGAATTGAGCCAAAACGAATTCAATTTGTTTATCCCAAACAAGGGAAAGAAGCCAATACCATCTTGGTAGAGGGCATAAAAGATGGAAAACCAGATCTGAAAATTCTCCCGCCTCTTTTTGTTTATGGGGAAGATCAGGAGTATACAGATGAAATCAGGACGATACTGTATGGAGAAGCATAATCATTACTTCTATGTATTAAAATGTGCAGATGGCAGCCTGTATGCGGGTTATACAAATGATTTACAAAAGAGATTGATGACCCACAATAGTGGAAAGGGAGCAAAGTATACAAGAGCGAGACGGCCGGTTGAGCTTTTTTATCATGAATGTTTTGCAACCAAAAGAGAAGCCATGCAGCAAGAATATCGTTTCAAAACGTGGACGCGGAAAAAGAAAGACATTTATATAGAAGAAATGCGAATAGAAAAGGAGGCGGCACATGAAAAAGACACAGAAAAGCTTTGATGGTCAATCTGGTATGGGGATTCTTTATCTTGTCCCAACCCCGATCGGAAATCTAGAAGATATGACGTTCCGAGCGATACAAACATTAAAAGATGTAGACTATATTGCCGCAGAAGATACAAGGCAAACGAAAAAGCTTTGTCATGTATACGAAATTGATACACCCTTAACCAGCTATCATGAGCATAACAAAGACAGCAGCGGCCACAAGTTAATCGAATGGCTAAAAGAAGGGAAAAATATCGCACTCGTGAGTGATGCCGGTTTACCGACGATTTCAGATCCAGGGGCCGAAGTGGTTCGAGATTTTACTAGCATTGGGGGCTATGTCATTCCGTTACCTGGCGCTAATGCTGCACTAACGGCACTCATTGCATCAGGAATCGCGCCTCAGCCATTTTTCTTTTACGGTTTTCTCGACCGTCAAAAAAAAGAAAAGAAAAAGCAGCTTGAAGCCTTGAAGAAACGTCAAGAAACGATCATTTTCTATGAAGCACCCCATCGATTAAAAGAAACGCTGACTTTGATGAAGGAAGTGTGGGGGAATCGGAACATCGCAATTACGAGAGAACTGACGAAAAAATTCGAAGAGTTTATTCGTGGAGATATAGAGTCTGTGCTGACATGGGCTGCGGAGAATCAAATCCGAGGTGAATTCTGTCTTGTGGTACAAGGAAATGATCAAGCTGAAGAAGAGCTGAATGAAGAAGCTTGGTGGACGTCCTTATCTGAAAAAGAACATGTGATCCATTACATAGAGGAAGGATTAACGTCGAAGGAAGCCATTAAACGTACAGCTGTCGAACGTGGTGTGCCAAAGCGCACGATATACGATGCCTATCATATTGAACAATAAAGAAAGGTTCTTGCAAACGGTGCAAGAACCTTTTTTATATGAACCTTATTTTTGTGATTGAAGTTGGTTTTGAATTTCGTTAATGATTTGCTCTGCACCTTCACGGCTAAGAACTAATTTACCATTAGCAAGCTTAAGGTTATCGTCTGATACTTCACCTGTTACTTGGCAAGTCATGTTTGGTTTATATTTTTTTAGGATAATTTTTTCATCATCAACATAAATTTCCAAAGCGTCTTTTTCAGCGATTCCTAACGTACGGCGAAGTTCGATTGGAATCACCACGCGTCCTAATTCGTCAACTTTACGTACAATACCTGTAGATTTCATCTTCATTCTCCTCCCAAAAAGAACTTATTCTTAATATAATATTATCTTCGTCATTATTCGACAAATTCCTTACATTCCTAGCATAACAAGGTTTCCATAAATCGTCAATCATTTTGTTTACTATTGTTTGTAAAATATGACTCTTAAAGTCAAAAGACCTTGAAACTACTGGTGTATAAGGATTTTGTAGGCTTTTTCTATGAAAATATAAGAAATGACGAGATCAGATTAACAAGACTTTTGCCCTAATTTAGCCAATTGTAAATCTGGAAATAGATTTCATACGACAATATTCGACAAAATGTCGACGGGTTTGTCGTTTTTTTCGAAAAACTCATCTTTTTCGATCATTTCATCTTGTTCTATGTATATATGCTTGATCTTAAAGGCTAAGATGGTATCATAGAGAAAGCACAAGTGCAAAATTGAATGAATTGATCTGACACATTTTCATGTAATGATGATAACCGCTCTCGTCCATTGGGCGGGAGTTTTTTACATTTACACACACGCAGGAGGTTCCGACATGCCAGAAAAGAAAAAAACGTTTTATCTGACAACACCTATTTACTATCCGAGCGGAAAATTACATATTGGACATGCTTATACGACAGTAGCAGGAGATGCTATGGCTCGTTATAAACGTCTTCAAGGCTATGATGTGATGTATTTAACGGGTACAGATGAGCACGGACAAAAAATTCAGCAAAAAGCTGAAGAACAAAATATCACACCGATCGAGTATTTAGATCCAGTTGTTGAAGACATTCAATCATTATGGAAGAAACTCGACATTTCTAATGATGACTTCATCCGTACAACGGAAAAAAGACATACGAAAATCATTGAGCAAGTCTTTCAAAAATTGCTTGATCAAGGAGATATTTATTTAGATCAATATGAGGGATGGTACAGTATTCCTGATGAGACATTCTATACAGAAACACAGCTTGTTGATGTTGAGCGTAATGAGAAAGGGGAAGTCATTGGCGGGAAAAGCCCTGACAGCGGCCACCCTGTTGAATTAATTAAAGAAGAATCATATTTTTTCCGCATGAGTAAGTATGCGGACCGTTTGCTCGATTATTACGAAAAAAATCCATCGTTTATTCAGCCTGAATCAAGAAAGAATGAAATGATTAATAACTTCATTAAACCAGGTTTAGAGGATCTAGCAGTATCAAGAACAACCTTTGATTGGGGAATTAAAGTTCCTAACAATCCAAAACACGTCATTTATGTATGGATTGATGCGTTATTCAACTATTTAACTGCGATTGGCTATGGAACAGATCAAGATGAAAAATATAAAAAATATTGGCCTGCCAACGTACATCTCGTAGGAAAAGAAATTGTACGCTTCCATACGATTTATTGGCCGATTATGCTGATGGCATTAGATCTGCCTCTGCCGAAACAAATTTTTGCACACGGCTGGCTGCTCATGAAAGATGGCAAAATGTCTAAATCAAAAGGGAATGTGGTAGATCCGGTCACATTAATTGATCGCTATGGCCTCGATGCCCTTCGTTATTATCTGCTTCGCGAAGTACCATTTGGTGCGGATGGTGTGTTTACACCAGAAGGATTCGTGGAACGTGTAAACTATGACCTTGCCAATGATTTAGGTAACTTGCTTAATCGTACAGTTGCGATGGTGCAAAAATATTTTGACGGCACTTTAAGCAGCTATAAGGGTCCTGTTAATGAGTTTGATGAGGAGCTGAAAGCAGTAGCTGAACAAACAGTCAAAGCCTATGAAGAAGCGATGGAAAATCTTGAATTCTCTGTGGCTCTTTCAAATGTTTGGACATTAATCAGCAGAACCAATAAATATATTGATCAAACAGCTCCATGGGTGCTGGCAAAGGATGAAACAAAACGAAAAGAACTGCATTCTGTTATGTATCATTTAGCAGAATCACTTCGAATCACTGCAGTACTCTTAACGCCATTCCTAACGAAAACACCTGAGAAAATCTTCTTCCAGCTTGGGATTGAAGAAGAGAAGCTCAAAAGTTGGGATAGTATCCTATCATTTGGTGCGATTCAACAAGCGACGGTACAAAAAGGAGAGCCTTTGTTCCCGCGTTTAGAGGTTGAAGAAGAAGTAGCCTACATTAAAGAAAAAATGCAGGGAAGTGCACCTAAGGTAGAAGAAGAAAAAGTGGAAATCGAAGAAACGGAATTACCTGAGCTGGGAGCAGAAATTGCATTTGATGATTTCTCAAAAGTTGATCTTCGAGTTGCACAGGTATTGGAAGCAGCCCCAGTGAAAAAAGCGGATCGTCTCTTAAAGCTTCAGCTTGATTTTGGATTTGAAAAAAGACAAATAGTCTCTGGGATTGCCAAGCACTATCAACCAGAGGAATTAGTAGGGAAGAAGCTTGTTTGCGTAGCGAATCTTACACCAGTTAAACTCCGAGGGGAAATTTCCCAGGGAATGATTTTAACTGGAGAAACTGGCGGGAAATTGCAGGTTCTTGAAGTAGATCAATCTCTAGCAAATGGAACAAAAATTTTATAAATTAACAAAGGTGTTCCACGTGTAACATTTCGTCGAACACCTTTTGTTTTTTAGGAGAATTGTCGAAAGGAGCAATCAACCATGTTATTTGATACACATGCCCACTTAAATGCAGAACAATACAATGAAGACTTAGAGCAGGTGATCGAAAGAGCGAAAAGCGAAAAAGTTGAGAAAATCGTGGTGGTAGGGTTTGACCGCCCGACAATTACGAGAGCGATGGAATTAATTGAAGAGTATGATTTCATATATGCAGCTATCGGCTGGCATCCAGTCGATGCTATTGATATGACAGATGAGGATTTGGCTTGGATCAAAGATTTATCTCAACACGAAAAAGTGGTTGCAATTGGAGAAATGGGTCTGGATTACTATTGGGACAAGTCGCCAAAAGATGTGCAAAAGGAAGTCTTTAGACGCCAAATTGCTCTTGCGAAGGAAGTGAAGCTTCCAATCGTTATTCATAATCGTGACGCAACGGAAGATGTCGTGACGATTTTAAAGGAAGAGGGAGCAGCTGAGGTTGGAGGTATTATGCACTGCTTTACTGGCAGTCTGGAAACTGCAAAAGCGTGTATGGAGATGAACTTTTATATTTCATTCGGTGGACCCGTGACATTTAAAAATGCCAAAAAGCCAAAGGAAGTTGTAAAGGAGATACCAAGTGATAAGCTTTTGATTGAAACAGACTGCCCATACTTAACGCCAGTGCCATTTAGAGGGAAACGTAATGAGCCAAGTTATGTCAAATATATCGCAGAACAGATTGCGGAGCTGAGAGAAATCAGCTTTGAAGAGCTTGCTGAATTGACAACAAAAAATGCAAAAAAAGTTTTCCGTATAAACTGACAGTATATGATGTCAATCCTTGTTTAAGCTTGTCCAATTGTGAAACATAACGAAAAAGTTCTACACGTTTGCGCCTCCTCATAGGATAAGTTGTCGATAAGTCTTTCTTCCCTTCCTTCCATAAATCTCCCATAATAGGTTTACAATCGAGCATTTTTGTACAGTGGGTGGAAGGGTTGACAGGTTTTGAGATACTCTATATAATCTCTCCGAGGAGAAGGAGGCGTTTTTCATCGTACAAAAAATGAAAAATCTGTTTTCTGTGAAGCTAGGAAAAGGCAAGGTTTTATTACTAGTTGTTTGCTTGCTTTTAGCTGGAACTGGAACGGCTTACGGTGCGCATGAGCTCACTAAGCAGTCTATTACCATTTCAATCAATGGTAAAGAGAAGACAATTCGTACACATGAAGAGACAGTAGCTCAGCTGCTTTCAGACCTTGGCATAAGGACCAAGGCGGAGGATCATATCTCTCCAAGTCTAAATACAAAGATTCAAGACAATATGAACATTGTGTATGATGCGGCTATACCGGTTCATCTGACCCTAGATGGGAAAGAGAAAACGATATGGACTACAGATCAGACGGTTGGAGCATTATTGAAGAATGAGAAGATAGATATTGGGAAGCACGATCAAGTAACTCCAGGAAAGAATGACAAGTTAACAAAGGATATGAATCTTGTGGTTCAGCAGGCCTTCCAGGTCAGCTTAAATGATGGAGGAAAAGATAAAAAAGTGTGGACCACTTCGACTACGGTCGCTGACTTTTTAAAGCAACAAGAGCTGAAGCTCAAGAAGCACGATAAGATCAAGCCTGCGTTACATAGTAACCTTTCTAAAAAGAGCGCAGATATAAAGATCACTCGGGTGGAAAAAGTCACCGATGTAGTGGAAGAGAAAATTGCTTTTGATACCAAACATAAAAAGGATCATTCTCTTGAAAAAGGGAAAGAGAAGGTACTTAAAAAAGGTGAAGAAGGTAAATTGAAGAAGCACTATGCCATTGTGAAAGAAAACGGCAAAGTGGTGTCTAAAGAATTGATTAAAGAAGTGACCGAAAAAGATAGTAAGGACCGATTAGTGGCTATTGGTACACAAGAGGCCAAAAAGGAACCTACAGCGTCCCCTGCGGTTTCACGAAGCAATGAATCGTCAGGAAAAGAATTTTATGTGGCATCAACAGCCTATACAGCGAGCTGTGCTGGATGTACGGGCAGAACGTCTACAGGCTTTAATTTAAAAGCAAATCCAGGTGCAAAGGTTATAGCAGTTGATCCGAGTGTCATTCCGCTGGGCTCAAAAGTGTATGTGGAAGGCTATGGATATGCCGTTGCATCAGACACTGGATCTGCTATAAAAGGGAATAAAATTGATGTGTTCGTCCCAAGTAAGTCGGCAGCTTATCAATGGGGAAATAAACGAGTAAAAATTAGAGTACTCAAATAAACACATCAAATCATTTATATGAACAGAGGGCTTTGCGCACCCTCTGTTTTTTTGGTTATAATAGAAGCACTGTTTTCTAATTAATTAGACGCAAAAGCAGCATGAAAGGTTTCGTTTTTTTAACCAAAAAATGTAGATTGTTTTTGCAAGCGGAGGAATACATGAAAATCAAAGAAATCATTGTGGTGGAGGGTCGTGATGACACTGCCAGAGTGAAGATGGCAGTGGATGCAGATACGATTGAAACAAACGGATCTGCCATTGGCGATACAGTCATTCAACAAGTGCGTCTTGCTCAGGAGACGAGAGGGGTCATTATTTTAACAGATCCTGATTTTCCTGGTGAGAAGATCCGTAAAACCATCGCAGAGGCAGTTCCTGGCTGTAAGCACGCTTTTTTGCCAAAACATCTTGCGAAGGCGAAGCGGGATAAAGGAATTGGTGTCGAGCATGCTTCCTTGGACAGTATTCGGGAATGTCTTGCCCATGTCCATGAAGAAATGGAAGTAACGGAAAGTGACATTACTTTAGATGACTTATTTGACGCAGGCCTTATCGGAGGCGAAGCATCGAAACGCCGCCGCGAACGACTAGGAGTGCTTTTAAATATAGGATATACCAATGCGAAGCAGCTGCAAAAGCGCCTTCACATGTTCCAAATAACCAAACATGATTTTATTGCGGCCTTAAAGACCGTCATGCAGGAGGAAGCCGATGAATAAAGATATTGCGACACCCGTCAGAACGAAGGAAATACTGAAGAAGTACGGTTTCTCTTTTAAAAAGAGCTTAGGGCAGAACTTCTTAATTGATACAAATATTTTAGATCGCATTGTTGATCACGCAGAGGTTACAGATGAGACCGGCGTCATTGAAATTGGGCCTGGTATCGGCGCATTGACAGAGCAGCTCGCTAAACGTGCAAAGAAAGTCACCGCTTTTGAAATCGATCAGCGTTTATTGCCTATTTTAAACGATACGCTCTCTCCATATGATAATGTCACGATCATTCATCAAGATGTATTAAAAGCCGATGTGAGAAAGGTCATCGAGGAGAATTTTGCTGACTGTAAAGAAGTGATGGTCGTAGCCAACCTTCCATATTACGTGACAACACCGATTATTATGAAATTGCTTGAAGAAAACCTTCCATTGAAAGGGATTGTGGTCATGCTGCAAAAAGAAGTAGCAGATCGTATGGCAGCTGCCCCTTCATCAAAGGAATATAATTCACTGTCTATCGCAGTTCAATTTTATACGGAAGCAAAAACGGTGATGGTTGTGCCTAAAACGGTTTTTGTTCCTCAGCCCAATGTTGATTCGGCTGTGATTAAGCTGACTGTTCGTGAAACGCCTGCTGTCTCAGTAGAAAATGATGCGTTTTTCTTTCAATTGATCCGAGCAAGCTTTGGCCAGCGCCGGAAAACATTGATGAATAATTTGATGAACAATCTCCCTGATGGAAAAAAACATAAAGCGATCATCGAAGAAGCACTTCAAACAGCAGATATTGATGGAAAGCGACGCGGAGAATCATTATCCATTGAGGAATTTGCCCGTTTGTCGAATGTTTTACAAAAAGCCCTATCGTAAGGGCTTTTTTCTTTTGTTTTTCACCACTTCAACTGTTCGGGCATAGGCTAGAAAGAACAGCATATATGAAAGACGATACCAACAGGATATGAGCCTGATTGTGGAGTGAACAGCATGCAATTTCAAATAGGAGATATGGTGACGAGGGCATCCTATCAAATGGATATTATGTTTCGAATCATTCGAATTGATGAGACAGATCAGCACGAAGCCACTGCCATATTGCATGGGAATGAAGTGAGGCTGATTGCTGATGCTAAGATGTCGGATCTCGTCTTGATTCAAAAAGAGGAGCAGCTGACAAGGGAAAAGGACGACGAACGGAAAATTAACGAATCGCTCGACTTACTAAGACAGGATTATCAGCTGCTGCGTGAAAAACAAGAGTATTATACTTCTGGACAATATCAGCATCAGGAGCAGTATTTTCACATGCCTGGAAAGGTCCTTCATTTAGATGGAGATGCTTCATACTTAAAGAAATGCTTAGATGTATATGAACGAATTGGTGTACCTGTGTACGGAGTGCATTGTCATGAGAAGAAAATGCCAAGCGTGATCGATTCGTTACTTGATCAATATCGGCCTGATATTTTGGTCATTACAGGGCATGATGCGTATTCCAAGCAAAAGGGCGGCGTAAATGATATCGGTGCCTATCGCCATTCTCGTCATTTCGTTGAGACGGTTCAAAAAGCAAGAAAGAAAATTCCTCATTTAGATCAGCTTGTGATCTTTGCAGGCGCCTGTCAATCTCATTTCGAATCATTGATCCAAGCAGGTGCCAATTTTGCAAGCTCACCTTCACGTGTGAACATCCATGCGCTCGATCCCGTCTATATCGTTGCGAAGATCAGCTTCACTCCATTTGTAGATCGAATCAATGTGTGGGATGTGCTTCGTAATACATTAACAAGAGAAAAAGGTCTCGGAGGCATCGAGACGAAGGGTGTTTTAAGGGTAGGTATGCCATATAAAAAAGACCATGAATCGACATAACCCGACTGATTTCAGTCTGGTTTTTTTTATGTGTAAAAAGAAATTTCAAACGGATACATAATTCACCGGAATTTGAGAAAAATAGGGAGGAGAAAAGGTAGAAGTTTGTCAAAATTATTTTGTTGACAATGGCTCGTGTTGGTTGATATAATTTAATTTTTATTTGACAAAAATGGGCCGTTGTTGTATAATTATCTCAGTGAGGTGGATGCAATGGCGAAGACTTTGTCCGACATCAAAAGATCGCTTGATGGTAACTTAGGTAAACGTTTGACGTTAAAGGCTAACGGAGGCCGCCGTAAAACAATTGAGCGTTCGGGCATTTTAGCTGAAACGTACCCTTCTGTATTTGTGATTCAATTAGATCAAGATGAGAATTCGTTTGAAAGAGTTTCTTACAGTTATGCAGATATACTGACTGAGACGGTCGAATTAACGTTCGATGATACCGCTAGCTCAGTCGCCTATTAATGGGCAGTGAACTTCTTGTTTACTGCTTTTTGTTTTGCCTTTTTTTCTGAATGGGAGTCTGTCCATTTTTTGAAAGGGGTAAAAGAAAGGATTCGATACAAAATAAGAAAGCCACAAAAGCAGTGGCACTGATTCGAATTCTCGACTAAAGGGGCTGTTTCGTTTGGGTAGACGCCGAGGCATTATGTCAGATGAGTTCAAATACGAGCTGGCGAAGGATCTTGGATTTTATGATACCGTCAAAAATGGAGGCTGGGGAGAAATTCGTGCGCGTGACGCAGGTAATATGGTCAAACGTGCCATCGAATTAGCTCAGCAGCACATGGCTCAGGATGAGAATCAACGATAGAAAAATGGTCAGGGATACCTCAGGTGTCTCTGGCTTTTTTTGCTGAAAAAGTCAGTGTGCTGGGCGTAAAAGCCAATATTCATCAGATCCATCAAATGTGATACAATATTGATACTTATGTTTAGATGGAGAAGTAGGTGAAATGTTTGCGTATTTTAGAAAAAGCACCGGCAAAAATTAATCTCTCACTTGATGTTCATGGAAAAAGACCGGATGGATATCACGAAGTAGAGATGGTGATGACAACAATAGACCTTGCAGATCGACTTGAGCTGACGGAGCTGGACAAAGACGAAATCCGTGTATCATCTCATAATCGATTTGTGCCAGATGATCAGCGTAACTTGGCTTATCAGGCGGCTAAATTACTCAAAACAAGGTTCGGTATTCAAAAAGGAGTATCGATTGTCATCACAAAAACAATACCTGTTGCAGCAGGTTTAGCTGGAGGCAGCAGTGATGCTGCAGCAGCGCTTCGCGGTTTAAACCGTTTGTGGAAGTTGAATCTCACGTTAGATGAACTAGCTGAGCTTGGAGCGGAGATCGGCTCAGATGTGTCTTTTTGTGTACACGGAGGCACAGCACTAGCGACAGGACGTGGAGAAAAACTGAAGCATATCGCGACACCGCCGCATTGCTGGGTGATTTTAGCGAAGCCGGTGATTGGGGTATCTACAGCTGAAGTTTATAGACAATATGACGCAAGCAAAGTAGAACACCCAAATGTACAGCGTATGATTGAAGCCATTGAAGCGAAAGATTATAAAGAGATGTGCGGCTCACTCGGTAACGTTCTGGAGTCTGTGACATTAAAGATGTATCCGGAAGTAGATATGATCAAAAGACAGATGAAGCGTTTCGGTGCTGATGCTGTATTAATGAGTGGAAGCGGCCCAACTGTATTTGGCTTGATTCAATATGAATCGAAGGTACAAAGAATATATAACGGACTGAGAGGATTTTGTGATCAAGTATACGCTGTCCGCATGATCGGCGAACAAAATGCCCTTGATTAAATCCGTATATTAAGTTATATTATTCATAAATTATTCGGGTTCTGGGGGTAAGTTCATGAAGTTTCGTCGAAGCGGCAGATTGGTGGACTTAACAAATTATTTGTTAGCCCACCCGCACGTACTAGTACCTTTAACTTTTTTTGCAGAACGTTATCAATCTGCAAAGTCCTCCATTAGTGAAGACTTAACGATTATCAAACAGACCTTCGAACAGCAGGGAATAGGCACATTGCTTACTGTACCTGGCGCTGCTGGCGGAGTGAAATATATTCCTAAAATTCACCTAAAAGAAGCAGATGACGTAGTAAACGATATCGGAGAGGCATTATCAACTCCTGAACGTGTACTTCCTGGCGGTTATTTATATTTAACCGATGTTTTAGGTAATCCATCGATTCTTGCGAAAATCGGTAAGCTGTTTGCGACCATCTTTGCGGACCGTGCGATTGATGTCGTCATGACCGTTGCGACAAAGGGTATTCCAATTGCCTATTCTGTTGCGGGTTATTTAAATGTGCCTGTTGTGATCGTTAGAAAAGATAATAAGGTAACCGAAGGATCAACAGTCAGTATTAATTATGCGTCAGGTTCGTCTAACCGAATTCAAACCATGTCCCTTGCAAAGCGCAGCTTAGATAAAGGCTCCAATGTGCTGATCATTGATGACTTTATGAAAGCGGGCGGAACCATTAACGGCATGATGAATTTGCTTGAGGAATTTAATGCAAATGTTGCAGGGATCGGTGTTCTTTTAGAAGATGAAGGCGTAGATGAACGTCTTGTCGATGAATATGTCTCATTGTTAAAGCTTTCAACCATTGATATGAAGCAAAAAATCATTGAGATCAATGAAGGCAATTTCCACGAGTTTTTTCATCCGAAAGCGTAAGCTTTGATTAAACATGTATTTGAATGGGAGAGATTGATATGACAAAAGTTGTTCAAACCAAACATGCACCAGCAGCCATTGGACCTTACTCTCAAGGAATTATTGTCAATAACATGTTTTACAGCTCAGGGCAAATTCCATTAACCCCAGCTGGAGATTTTGTCAATGGAGATATTAAAGAACAAACACATCAAGTATTCCGTAATCTTGAGGCTGTACTTGAAGCAGCAGGTGCTTCCTTTGAAACAGTCGTGAAAGCAACTGTTTTCATCAAGGATATGGAACAATTCGCTGAAGTGAATGAAGTGTACGGTGAGTATTTCCATACACATAAGCCAGCTCGTTCATGTGTGGAAGTGGCAAGACTTCCAAAGGATGCGCTTGTAGAAATAGAAGTAGTTGCATTAGTGAAATAAACAGGCACTCTCAATGAAAGCCGTTTGGTTTCATCATATGCAGGGAAAGACATCATCATGATGTCTTTTTTTATGCTGAGAATGTAAGCGTCGTCACGAATATGACAAATAATGTATAAATATCCCGATATTTCAAAAAAGTTTAAAAAAAGAGCAGGAGAATCACCACGATCGTTGAATACCTAAGTAATGCTTTTATATTGGGAAAAGGTGGTGAACTACTGTGGAAGTTACTGACGTAAGATTACGCCGCGTGAATACCGATGGTCGCATGAGGGCGATTGCATCCATCACGCTGGACCACGAATTTGTTGTTCATGATATTCGTGTGATTGATGGAAATAATGGGTTGTTTGTTGCAATGCCTAGCAAACGCACGCCCGATGGAGAGTTTCGCGACATTGCACATCCAATTAATTCAAGCACTCGGGGTAAAATCCAAGATGCTGTATTAAATGAATATCATCGCTTAGGCGAAGAGGAAGAAACAATTGAATATGAAGAAGCTGGAGCTTCTTAATCATACGTGAACCTAAAAAGACAGCTTTAAGAGAAAATGAATGTTTTCTTTTAAATGCTGTCTTTTTTGCGTTCTTTCTCTTGTTTCTTAAGTCTTTCATCTGTTAGAAAATTATTGTACTTCCTTATGTATCCTTGAAATCAGTCTTTATTTAGGATATATTTTTCTATGGATAATAGGGATATTGGAGGCCAATCAATGGATAAGCGGTTCGCAGTGATTTTAGCAGCGGGAAAAGGAACGAGAATGAAGTCAAAGCTATATAAAGTACTTCATCCAGTTTGCGGAAAGCCAATGGTCGAGCATGTGGCAGATGAAGCGTTAAAGCTTTCTTTAGCCAAGCTAGTGACGATTGTCGGTCATGGTGCAGAGGACGTGAAAGAGCAGCTTGGAGACAGAAGTGAGTATGCACTTCAAGAAGAACAGCTGGGAACAGCCCATGCCGTTAAACAAGCAAAGTCGTTCCTCGCGCAGGAAAAGGGAACAACCATTGTCATTTGTGGTGATACGCCATTATTGACAGCGGAAACAATGGAAGCCATGTTAAGCGAGCATCAAAAACATCAAGCGAAAGTCACTATTTTAACAGCCCATGCGGATGATCCAACAGGCTATGGCCGTATTATTCGTGACGAAACAGGTGCTGTCGTGAAAATTGTGGAGCATAAAGATGCGAACGATGCAGAGCGTCAAGTGAATGAAATTAATACAGGGACTTATTGCTTTTCAAATGAAGATCTCTTCCGTGTGATTGAGCAAGTGTCTAATGAAAATGCACAGGGTGAATACTACTTGCCAGACGTTATTGAAATTCTAAAAAATGAAGGGCAAACAGTTGCAGCTTATCAAACACCGCATTTTGAAGAAACACTTGGAGTTAATGACCGTATCGCTCTATCACAAGCAGAGCAATTCATGAAGCGACGTATTAATCATCAGCATATGAAGAATGGTGTGACCTTGATTGATCCTGAGAACACGTATATTTCGCCAGATGCTGTCATCGGTGAAGATACAGTTATTTATCCTGGGACGGTCATCAAAGGGAATGTAAAAATCGGTGCAGACGCCACTATTGGGCCAAACACTGAAATTGTTGACAGCATCATCGGAGATCGAACAGTTATTAAGCAATCTGTCGTCTGCGATAGTGAGGTTGGAGTTGATGTGACAATTGGACCGTTTGCTCATATTCGCCCATTGTCGAAAATTGGCGATGAAGTAAAAATCGGAAATTTTGTCGAAATCAAGAAAACAGTTTTTGGAGACCGCAGCAAAGCATCTCATCTAAGCTACATTGGAGACGCAGAGGTCGGAACTGATGTAAATCTTGGCTGTGGTTCCATTACAGTCAACTATGATGGGAAAAACAAATTCTTAACGAAGATTGAAGACGGCGCATTTATTGGCTGTAATTCAAATCTCGTTGCACCAGTCACTGTCGGAAAAGGGGCATATGTTGCAGCCGGTTCAACGGTTACAGAAGATGTACCGCAGGATGCATTGTCTATTGCTAGAGCAAGACAAGTCAATAAAGAAGATTATGTGAAAAATATTCATAAAAAATAATCCAAATACCCGGAGGTTTACCATGTCTAATCGTTATGCTGATGCGAATTTAAAGATATTCTCTTTGAATTCAAACCCTGAACTTGCCAAAGAAATTGCCGATCGTATCGGAGTTGATGTAGGAAAGAGCTCTGTTAAACGCTTTAGTGACGGTGAAGTCCAAATCAATATTGAAGAAAGTATCCGCGGCTGTGATTGTTATGTTATTCAATCAACAAGTGCGCCAGTCAATGAGCATATTATGGAACTGCTCATTATGGTGGATGCGCTAAAACGCGCTTCTGCGAAAACTGTCAATATTGTGATCCCTTATTACGGATATGCACGTCAAGATCGTAAAGCAAAACCTCGTGAGCCAATCACTGCGAAGCTTTTTGCAAACTTGCTTGAAACAGCAGGTGCTACACGTGTGATTGCGCTTGATCTTCATGCGCCGCAAATCCAAGGTTTCTTCGATATTCCAATCGATAACTTAATGGCTGTGCCAATCTTAACAAACTATTTCGAACAGAAGAACTTGAATGATATCGTTGTTGTGTCTCCTGACCACGGTGGTGTGACACGTGCGCGTAAAATGGCAGACCGCCTGAAAGCGCCAATCGCAATTATCGACAAACGCCGTCCAAAGCCAAACGTTGCTGAAGTCATGAACATTATTGGTAACATTGAAGGCAAAACGGCCATTCTAATCGATGATATCATTGATACAGCTGGTACTATTACACTTGCTGCAAATGCGCTAGTCGAAAATGGAGCAGCTGAAGTATATGCTTGCTGTACGCACCCAGTCTTGTCTGGACCAGCAGTAGAACGCATCACAAACTCTAAAATTAAAGAATTAGTTGTGACAAACAGTATTCAATTAACTGATGACAAGAAAGCTGGAAAATTCATTCCGCTTTCAGTTGGGCCTTTGCTTGCAGAAGCCATCATCCGTGTACATGAAGAAGAATCTGTGAGCTACCTTTTTAGCTAATTTTCTGATTAAAAAAGGCCCTAGGCATCAAGCTTGGGGTCTTTTTGCTATCATCATTCACGGCAAATAGGTTTAAAATGATTCGGTTATGGGTAATTATGAGAGTAGTGACAAAAAAGAAATAGGATGGTGCTGAATATGGCAACTTTAAAAGCAAATAAAAGAACTGATTTCAAACGTTCCACACTGCAAAAAATCCGTCATTCAGGACACGTTCCTGGTGTCATATACGGAAAAAATACAGACAATCTGGCTGTTTCATTAGACAGCATCGATTTATTAAAAACCTTACGTGATGAAGGGAAGAATACAATCATCACCTTAGACGTGGGTGGTGAAACGAAATCTGTGATGGTGACAGAATTACAAACAGATCCGCTGAAAAACGAACTTGTTCATGCTGATTTCCAAGTCGTTGACTTACAGCGTGAAATTGAGGCAGATGTACCAATACAGCTGATTGGCGAGTCTAAAGGGGTAAAAGATGGCGGTGTGCTTCAGCAGCCACTATTTGAACTATCTGTTACAGCGAAACCAAAAGATATTCCGCAGAATATTGAAGCTGATATTACAAACTTAGAAGTCAATGATGTCTTAACAGTTGCTGATCTGCCTGTTCAGTCATCTTATCAAATCAATAACGATCCAGAAGAAGTCGTTGCCTCCATTCTGCCGCCTCAGCAATCAGAGGTTCCTGAGCCAGATAGCGAAGAAGAGCCGCAAGAGCCTGAGGCCATTAAAGAAAAGGATGACGATGGAGAATAACTGGTCATTTAGAGACGTAACCCTCCCGCGGTTGCGTCTTTTGTGCTAGAATGAAAAGAATTCATACGTTTTTACATGAGGCAATCTGATTGGCTCATTTTTTAGGCGTGTGCTGTGTGACAAAGGAGGTTATTGGTTTCATGATTGCATTCGTTGGATTAGGCAATCCAGGAAAAGAATATGAAAAAACAAGACATAATGTCGGGTTTATGACAATAGATGAATTATCAAAAAAATGGGACATTCCTTTAAATCAATCAAAATTCCATGGACAATTTGGAACTGGGTTTGTTTCGGGGCAAAAGGTTCTACTTGTAAAGCCGCTTACATATATGAACTTATCAGGAGAATGTGTGCGTCCGCTGATGGACTATTACGATATTCCCCTTGAACATTTGAAAGTGATCTATGATGATCTTGATTTGCCAACTGGCCGGATTCGCTTACGTACAAAAGGAAGTGCAGGCGGGCATAATGGAATCAAATCACTAATTCAGCATTTAGGTTCACCTGAATTTGACCGACTCCGTATCGGCATTGGACGTCCTCAAAACGGCATGAAGGTCGTTGATTACGTACTAGGACGTTTCTCAGAAGAGGAACAGCCTGACATCGCATCAGCCATTCAATCGTCTGTCGAGGCTTGTGAAGCGGCTTTAAAAAAGCCATTTTTAGAAGTGATGAATGATTTTAACAAGAAGGTATAAGAATGATAAGCGAAGCACATACTGATCATAAAATCTCAGCATGGGAGGATCACGTATGGCTTTGCATTATTACTGCCGCCACTGTGGTGTAAAGGTTGGCAGTCTAGATGAATCTGCTGTCCAAAGTGAAGCGCTTGGATTTCATCACTTAACAAATGAGGAAAGAAACGATATGATTTCTTATAGGGAAAATGGTGATTTACATGTACAAACCATTTGTGAGGATTGCCAAGAGGCGCTTGAAAGAAATCCTGATTACCATCAGTATCATACTTTTATTCAATAAAAAAGCTTTGGTGTAGATATTAGACCAAAGCGTTTTTCTGTTTTAAACAAACAGGGAGGAGGAGCCAAATGAAAAACATACAATCATTTATCAAACAAAGTGATGATTTTCAGTCCATTTTTAATGGGCTAAAGGAAGGGTTAAAAGAACAGCTGCTTGCCGGACTATCAGGCTCCGTCAGATCTTTATTTACAGCCGCGATATCAGACGAACTGAAGCGGCCAATGTTTATTGTGACTCACAATTTATATCAGGCGCAGAAGGTAACAGATGATCTAGCAAGTGTGATGCCGGATCGCTCGGTTCTTCTCTATCCTGTCAATGAACTCATCGCTTCAGAAATTGCAGTGGCCAGTCCTGAGCTGAGAGCACAGCGTTTGGATGTCTTGAATCGACTTGCGAATGGAGAAAACCCCATTATCGTCACTCCCGCTGCTGCGGTTCGCAGGATGCTTCCGCCAGTTGAGCTCTGGAAGGAGAGTCAGATCCATTTAAAGATCGGTGAAGAAATTGATTTGGAGGCGTTTTCAAAACAGCTCGTACAAATTGGTTATGACCGGACGTCGATGGTTGCAGCGCCCGGAGATTTTAGTGTGCGCGGAGGAATTATCGACATCTATGCATTAACGGAAGATCATCCAATCCGTATTGAACTGTTTGATACAGAAGTAGACTCGATTCGAACGTTTCATTCGGATACACAGCGTTCATTAGAAACCCTTCAAGAAATCAAAATAGGTCCTGCAAAAGAGTTAATTGTGAGAGGTCCTGAACGAGTGAGAGCCATTGAACAGCTTGATCAAGGGCTGGCGAAGAGCTTAAAGAAATTCAACTCAGATCAGCAAAAAGAACTGCTTCATCAAAATATTTCTGCTGATCGCGAGAAGCTGCTAGAAGGCATCGTGACACAGGAAATGACGAAGTACCTGTCCTATTTCTATGAAAAGCCTGCTAGTTTGCTAGATTACACATCGCAGGATACGATTATTATTTTAGATGAAATCAGCAGAATTCAGGAGATGGAAGAACAGCTTGAACAGGAAGAAGCCGATTGGACAATTAGTCTGCTTGAAGAAGGCAATATTCTTCATGATTTATCTCTATCTTTCCCGTTCCAAGAACTGATCAATCAGCAATCGAGATCCATTCTGTACTACTCTTTGTTCCTGAGACATGTCCAGCAGACAAATCCGCAAAATATCGTCAATGTATCTAGTAAGCAAATGCAGAATTTCCACGGGCAGATGAATGTGCTGGCGAGTGAAATTGAACGCTATAAAAAACAGCAATACACGGTTGTCTTCTTAGGTGCTGATGAAGAGCGGACAGAAAAGCTGTCGTCTGTTCTGCATGATTATGACATTGAAGCCGCTCTTGCTAAACCGGACGCTGAGCTTGTAAGCGGACAGGTGTATATTTTACAAGGTGAGCTGCAAACGGGCTTTGAATTGCCGTTATCAAAAATTGCTGTGATCACAGAAGGTGAACTCTTCAAGAAACGTGTGAAAAAACAGGCACGTAAGCAAAAGCTGACCAATGCAGAGCGAATCAAGAGCTATTCAGAGCTTCAAGTCGGCGATTATGTGGTGCACATTAACCACGGGATCGGTAAATATTTAGGAATTGAAACGCTTGAAATCGGCGGCATTCATAAAGATTATTTAAATATTCATTATCAAGGAAGCGACAAGCTTTATGTACCGGTTGAACAAATTGATCAGGTGCAGAAATATGTAGGATCAGAAGGTAAAGAACCAAAGCTGTACAAACTAGGCGGCAGCGATTGGAAACGTGTGAAGAAAAAAGTGGAAACATCTGTACAGGACATCGCAGATGATCTGATTAAACTGTACGCAGAACGCGAGGCAAGCAAAGGATATGCCTTCTCGCCTGATCATGAGATGCAGCGCCAGTTTGAATCCGCGTTCCCTTACCAGGAAACAGATGATCAAATCCGTTCAATTCACGAAATTAAACAGGATATGGAGCGGGAACGTCCAATGGACCGTCTGCTTTGTGGAGATGTGGGTTACGGAAAAACGGAGGTGGCCATTCGAGCGGCCTTCAAAGCCATTGCTGACGGGAAGCAGGTAGCCCTGCTAGTTCCGACAACCATCTTAGCGCAGCAGCATTTTGACACAATCATGGACCGATTCCAAGACTACCCTGTCAAAATCGCGCAGCTGAGCCGTTTCCGTACAAGAAAAGAAACAACTGAAACGTTAAAAGGACTGAAAAACGGAACGATCGATATGGTTATCGGCACACACCGTCTTCTTTCAAAAGACATCGTCTACAAGGATTTAGGCCTGTTGATCATTGATGAGGAACAGCGTTTTGGTGTGACGCATAAAGAGAAAATTAAACAGATGAAAGCCAATATCGACGTACTGACATTAACGGCTACGCCAATTCCGCGTACGCTTCATATGTCCATGCTAGGCGTGCGGGATTTATCAGTGATTGAAACACCGCCTGAAAATCGATTCCCTGTTCAAACCTATGTGGTCGAGTACAATGGCGCTTTAGTCAGAGAAGCGATTGAGCGAGAATTAGCACGCGGCGGTCAAGTGTACTTCCTTTACAACCGTGTTGAGGATATTGAACGAAAAGCAGACGAAATCTCCATGCTGGTCCCAGACGCAAAAGTCAGTTATGCGCACGGGAAAATGAGTGAGAACGAGCTGGAATCAGTGATGATCAATTTTCTTGAAGGTGAATCAGATGTATTGGTCAGTACCACCATCATTGAAACGGGAGTCGATATTCCAAATGTGAATACACTCATCGTCCACGATGCCGATAAAATGGGGCTCTCTCAGCTGTACCAGCTAAGAGGACGAGTCGGGCGTTCGAACCGTGTCGCTTATGCTTATTTCACGTATCGAAAAGATAAAGTTCTTTCTGAAGTTGCGGAGAAAAGACTTCAAGCCATTAAAGAATTCACAGAGCTCGGATCTGGGTTTAAAATTGCGATGCGTGATTTAACGATTCGAGGAGCAGGGAATTTACTTGGTGCTCAGCAGCATGGCTTCATTGATTCGGTTGGATTCGATCTCTATTCTCAAATGCTGAAAGAAGCCATTGAGGAAAGAAGAGGCGATACTACGGCTCAAGATAAATTCGAGCCAGAAATTGATCTGCAAATTGATGCTTACATCCCAGACACTTATATTTCGGATGGCAAGCAAAAGATTGAAATGTATAAACAGTTCAGAGCAATTGGATCGATTGAAGAGAGAAAAGAGCTTCAGGATGAAATGATCGACCGATTTGGTGAATATCCGCAAGAAGTGGCTGACTTGTTTACGATTGCGACAATGAAGGTGTACGCTGTCCAGGAACGTGTCGAGCTGATCAAGATGGAGAAAGGCATTGTCAGAATGACCCTTGATGAGAAAGCAAGCGGTGAAATCGACGGCCAAAAATTATTTGAGCTCGGCAGTAAATATGGACGTGAAATCGGATTGGGAATGGAAGGCAGCAAGCTGATTATTTCTGTCCAAACGAAAGGCAAGAAGACAGAGGAATGGCTTGAGGTTGTTCTTAACATGCTTCGAGGCCTTCAAGATGTGAAAAAAGAAACCATTCCATCTTCATAAAATTTTGTTTGTCTCTCGTGTATATTACGTTTGATGTGACGGATACTAAACTCAGGGTCAAGTGGTGAATGTTGCATAAAGTGGACGCTTTTGTTCCATTCACCCAACACATCATCAAACGAAAGAGAGGCAGCAGTGAATGAAAGCAACTGGAATTGTACGCCGCATCGATGATCTAGGTAGAGTGGTTATTCCGAAGGAGATTCGCAGAACATTGCGCATTCGGGAAGGAGATCCGCTTGAGATTTTCGTCGACCGCGATGGAGAAGTGATTTTGAAGAAGTATTCGCCGATTAGTGAGCTAGGAGACTTTGCGAAGGAATATGCTGATGCATTATTCGACAGTTTGGGTCATTCCATCCTGATCTGTGATCGAGATACGTATATTGCTGTATCCGGCAGTTCGAAAAAAGAGTACTTAAACAAATCCATCAGTGATTTACTTGAACGAACAATGGATCAGCGTAATTCTGTGTTAGAAGAAAGCAAAAAAGAAATTCAACTTGTCGATGGTATTGATGATGACGTATCTTCTTATACCATTGCACCTATTGTTGCAAACGGAGATCCGATTGGCGCCGTCGTCTTATTTTCTAAAGAGCGTTCAATGGGAGAAGTGGAGCATAAAGCGGCAGAGACAGCAGCTGGCTTCTTAGCCCGTCAAATGGAACATTAGGTCTAATAACTCTATATCATTTTGATAAAACGAAAGAATGCCGATGAAATCATTTGATTTTGTCGGTTTTTTATATGGAATGAAACAAAACGAGACATGTGCCGTCTACTCCTTAGAAAGGAACGTCTTTTTCACGTATGATATAATGAGTGCGTTTAACTGTAGATCTATTTTAAAGGAGTCATCCATGAAAAATGCTGTGAATCAGCCGCACTGGCTTTTCCAGGGTGCGGTGATTTTGACCATCGCAGGCTTGTTATCAAAGGTACTAAGTGCCGTTTACCGTGTCCCGTTTCAAAACATCGTAGGGGACACAGGGTTTTATATTTATCAGCAGGTATATCCTTTCCTTGGCATTGCCATCATGCTTGGTACAACAGGTTTTCCTGTCATGGTGTCCAAGCTTTTGAGTGAGCATGGGGAAGAGAATCGACGGATCATTACAAGGGTATCCTTGATCTATATCACTTTACTGAGCCTGGTCTTATTTCTTTGTCTTTACATAGGAGCAGGCACAATTGCGGGTCTTATGGCAGACAGTCAATTAATTCTGCTCATCCAGATGAGTGCTTTTGTGTTTCTATTTCTGCCGCTCACTGTGATGCTGAGGGGAGTTTTTCAGAGTGACGGTCTGATGCTTCCAACGGCTGTTTCTCAGTTGGTTGAGCAGCTCATCAGGGTAGGTGTCCTGCTTGTTTTATCCTTCTATTTCGTGAGGCATGGCTATTCGCTTTATGAAACAGGGGCGGGTGCAGTGTTCTCTTCTATCGCGGGAAGTGCGGCCTCGCTCATTTTGCTTCTTTTCCTTTGGCTGACCTATCGAAAGCAGTCTGCTGCAAGTATGTCAGGCAAACAGGTGACACTTCGAAAAAAAGATGTTATGAAGAGTTTGGTGCTGTATACATTGACGATTTGTGTCAGCGGTTTGCTCATTTTATGGATGCAAATGATTGATGCTTTTCATCTGTATGCGTTGCTGCGCAGCGAGGGTCTCAGTGAAGCGGCGGCAAAGGCGGCGAAAGGTGTATATGACCGAGGCCAGCCTTTCTTACAGCTCGGAACGGTGTTTGCCATCAGCATCGGAACCTCACTTGTGCCATTTTTATCAGCAGCCATGAGGAATGGAGAGCATGAAACGATACGGCAAAAAGTTCGGTCATCGGTTAAGACCACGTCGGTATTAGGGATAGGGTCAGCGGTTGGACTGATTTGTATTTTAGCACCAGTCAATACAATGCTTTTTCGTAATGACTTAGGCACCGATGCCTTGCAAATATTCTGTATATCGATCGTCTTTACGTCGATTGCCATTACGCAGGCGGCTTTACTGCAAGGGCTCGGGCATACTGTATATCCTGCTGTTGTGGTGGTCCTCAGCGTGCTGGTGAAATGGATTTTAACAATTGAGTTTGTACCGTTATTTGGCATCCATGGTGCCGCATGGTCAACTGTATGTGGTTTTCTCACAGCAGCCGTGCTCAATGCCGTTTATTTGAAGCAAAAAGGATGGATTTCGTTGAGAGAGCTGTTCCCGGTGAAAATTCTTTTATCAGCCGCCTTCATGGCTGTGGTCTTAATAGGATATCAGGCTCTGTTTTCATGGGTCATCCCCTTTGAAAAACGCCCGTTTTCCGTTTTAGAGAGCCTGACATCAGTTTTTATTGGTGGTTTCGCCTTTTTATATAGTATTCTTAAGCTAGAAGTATTTACGGACGAGGAATGGAGACTCATTCCATTAGGAGAAAAGATTTTATATTTTAAACAGATGAGAGGGAATCAAAATGGCAGGTAAGATTACCGTCGTCGGTCTCGGGGCAGGCGACATGGATCAGCTGACGCTCGGTGTATATAAGCAGCTGAAGCAGGCGAAAGAAGTATTTATGAGAACGCAGGATCATCCGCTTACCGCAGAGTTAATGCAGGAGGTCCCATCTCTCACCTTTTTTGATGAAATTTATGAAAAGCATGATCAGTTTGATCAGGTGTATCAGGAAATTACCGAAATATTATTTGCAGAGGCAGCGGAAAAAGACATTGTGTACGCTGTACCTGGTCATCCATTTGTGGCAGAAAAGACCGTACAGCTGCTCGTCGCCGGGCAGAAAGAGCGCGGGATTGAGGTGTCTGTCGCTGGTGGACAAAGCTTTCTAGATGCGACATTCAACTCCTTGCAGATTGACCCCATCGAGGGATTACAATTCGTTGATGCAGGGGATATGAGAGCGGATGATCTGAAATTAACCCAGCACGTCCTGATTTGTCAGGTATATGATCAGATGACAGCTTCGAATGTGAAACTCACGCTGATGGAAAAGCTCCCTGACGATTATGAAATTTATATTGTGACAGCAGCTGGAAGCAGTCAGGAACAGATTACTGCCGTTCCTTTATTTGAACTTGATCGAGATGTGTCGATAAATAACTTAACGAGTGTTTATGTTCCTCCGATTCAAGATGAACAGCTGCTTTATCAACAATTTGACACCTTCCGTGACGTCATACGTACATTAAGAGGTCCGGGCGGCTGTCCATGGGATCAAAAACAAACCAATGAATCACTGAAACCATATTTAATTGAAGAATGCTATGAACTGCTTGAAGCGATAGATGAAGATGACCCAGATCATATGGTGGAAGAGCTTGGCGATGTGCTGCTGCAGGTGTTGCTTCACGCTCAAATTGGCGAAGATGACGGTTATTTCTCAATCGATGACGTCATTCAGCATGTCACAGAAAAAATGATTCGGCGCCACCCCCATGTGTTTGGTGACACGAATGTTTCTGAGGCAGCAGATGTGGTTGCCAACTGGGAAAAAATCAAACAGCAGGAGAAGCCAGAGCGGACCGGTTCTATTTTGCAATCGATTCCGGCGACACTTCCGGCACTAACAAAGGCATATAAGCTCCAAAAGAAAGCTGCCAAAGTAGGCTTTGATTGGACAAATGTTCAAGATATTTGGAACAAATACGAAGAAGAAAAGCAGGAATTTCTCGATGAAGTGGCAGAGAAGACGGACGAAGGTGCAACGAAGCAGATGAAAGATGAATTTGGAGATCTTTTGTTTGTTCTTGTCAATATTGGCCGGTTCTATCACTTAGAGCCTGAAACGGCGCTCGCTTCTGCCAACACAAAATTCATACGGCGCTTTCAGCATATCGAACAAAAAGCAAAGGACATAGGCCGTTCATTAGATGACTTAACGCTAGAGGAAATGGACGAGCTATGGAACGATGCGAAACGCATAGAAAGAGGTGAAGACACATGAGACTAGATAAATTTTTAAAAGTGTCCCGTTTAATTAAAAGAAGAACATTGGCAAAAGAAGTAGCTGATCAAGGCAGGATTTCTATTAACGGAACACAGGCGAAAGCAAGCTCTGACGTGAAAGAAGGAGATGAGCTGCAAATCCGCTTTGGTCAAAAACTAGTGACTGTTCAAGTCAACGAGTTAAAGGACACGACGAAAAAAGAAGAAGCGGCTGGCATGTATACTGTGCTAAAAGAAGAAAAAACAGCAGAATAGGGCTTGTTCTAAATGACCCTCTTATCACATACAATGCAGTAACATGCAAGTATGAGATATGGGGGATGTATAGATGAATCAATATTATAATCAACCTCAAGGCACGAAGCTGTCATCAGACGCGGAGCATAATGTCACAATGCGAAACAGAAAGCATTTAGATATTACTGGTGTCAAACAAGTGGAAAGTTTTGATAGTGAGGAATTTCTGCTGGAGACGGTCATGGGGATTCTCGCCATCCGCGGAGAAAATCTGCAAATGAAAAACCTAGACGTCGAAAAGGGCGTTGTGTCGATTAAAGGGCGTGTTTTTGATTTAATCTATGTGGATGAGCAGCACGGGGAGAAAGCTAAAGGATTTTTTAGCAAGCTGTTTAAATGACGCTGACAGTCCAGTTTTATACGATGCTTTCCATGGCGGCGATGGGCATCTGGCTGGGCGCATCGCTTGATACGTACAAGCTGTTTGTGAATCGGGAAAAAACAGCAAAATGGCTTTTGGTTATCCACGATCTCCTTTTTTGGATGGTACAGGGTCTCTTATTCTTTTACGTCCTGCTGCTGACAAATGAGGGAGAATTCAGGCTTTATATTTTTCTAGCCGTTGCTCTAGGTTTCTCGATGTATCAGGCATTGATGAAACATCTGTATCTTAAGATTCTCAAGTTTATCATGATGTGTGTATATCAGACCGTTCTCTTCCTGAAAAGGCTGGTCATGTCGATTGTCTTCCAGCCGATCCGCTGGATGATCACATTGGTAATAAGTGCTATACTGTTCTTGCTCCACTCGCTCTTACGTCTAGTTCGTTTTACGTTTCGGCTCGTGTGGAAGGTGCTGTCGATTGTTTGTTATCCGCTCATCTGGTTACTCAATGTGACCATTATTCATCGGATTCCCGAAAAATGGCGAACATCAATGAGATTGTTTTTCTCAAAAGGAGCAGGAATTTTACAAGGGGCCAAGAAATTATCTGGTACCATCAAAACGAAATGGAAACAATTCTGGACAAAGTGAGAGAGGAGGCCTTCAATCTTGAACAAGAGAAAAAGAAATATCGCACAAATTCAAAATGATTACCAAAAACAAATGGAACAGCAAGCGCAGCGCTTAAAACGCAAACGTCGCGGACTCCTTAGAAGGCTTACCGTGTTTGGTGTAATCGTGCTCATGTTTGCTGTCTTGGTGACAAGTGCCCTCTGGTCGCAATCGTCTTCACTAAAGGAAAAAGAAGAGAAGAAGGTTGCGCTCGAAAAAGAGTTGAAGCAATTACAAACAAAGCAGGAAGATATTTCTGATGAAATTAAGAAGCTGAAAAGCAAGGAATACGTACTCGAACTGGCACGACGGGACTATTATATGTCCAAAAAAGGCGAAAAAATCTTTGATGTGGGCAATAAGAGCGATTAGCCTTGTTGACACTTAAAAT
Source organism: Bacillus sp. FSL P4-0248 (assembly GCF_038593305.1). Classification (NCBI taxonomy): domain Bacteria; kingdom Bacillati; phylum Bacillota; class Bacilli; order Caryophanales; family Bacillaceae; genus Bacillus; species Bacillus sp. FSL P4-0248. The sequence goes on from NZ_CP151983.1 coordinate 71,961, forward strand.
TCAGTTTATGTATAATTGAACAAATGAGATTTTTTTATAAGTCTAAGGAGGAGCACTTTTTTTATGTCGATTGAAGTTGGCAGCAAGTTACAAGGGAAAGTTACGGGCATTACAAATTTTGGAGCTTTTGTGGAGTTGCCAGGCGGTTCAACTGGTCTCGTTCATATCAGTGAGGTAGCCGATAACTATGTAAAAGATATTAATGAGCATTTAAAAGTCGGTGAACAAGTTGAAGTGAAAGTGATTAACGTTGAAAAAGACGGTAAAATCGGCTTGTCCATTAAAAAAGCAAAAGATCGTCCTCAACAACAATCAAGACCAAGCAGAAATGATTTCCGTCCGAAGGAATCGTTTGAACAAAAAATGAACAAATTCTTAAAAGATAGCGAAGATCGCTTAACATCTTTAAAACGTAACACGGAATCAAAACGTGGGGGGCGCGGAGCAAGAAGAGGTTAACTTGTTGCTGCTTTCTATATATTTTCACAACAAAGCATCTGCTGTTCAGCAGGTGCTTTTTTTCATGATCCATACGACATTTTTTGAGATTTCGTCATTTAATTTAAAACTTTCTATTGACGGACAAGCGAATCCTTTGTATTATAGTTCTTGTGCTTCTTAGCGCATTTTCATTATGGCGGTGTAGCTCAGCTGGCTAGAGCGTACGGTTCATACCCGTGAGGTCGGGGGTTCGATCCCCTCCGCCGCTATCCTTTTAACTAGAACATAAAGCAAGGCCCGTTGGTCAAGCGGTTAAGACACCGCCCTTTCACGGCGGTAACACGGGTTCGAATCCCGTACGGGTCATCTTCGAAACAGCTTTCTATAGGAAAGCTGTTTTTTTGTGCCTTCGTAAAATTCTGATGAAAGACATCGACTTTCATGAAAGTATGCCTCTTTGACGAATAAAGCGTCGAACGTTTTATGGAAACGACAACTTCTTTTGACAAAATTTCTTTTTCACCTTCGCTATAATGACAAGCAACGAATATCAGGTGGGGGATGAGAAGATGGAAAAACTAGAAAGAAGAACTGATTTAACAGGAGCGGGGTTTGAAAGAATCAGTGCGGGATTAAAAAAGATGAAAAACCTGTTTCTTCATCACACGCATTCTCTTTTTTTCTATAAAGGGTTTATTTATGTTGTTCTAGGCTTTTTATTAGGACGAGCCTTTATATTATCTGAAATTATGCCGTTTGCTCTGCCTTTCTTTGGCTCCATGCTGCTTATTAAAAGAGATAAGGCGATGCTTGCTTGTCTAGCTTTACTCGCAGGGGCGATGACGATATCACCTCAAAATGCATTGTTTGTGTTTGCGTCGCTGCTCATGTTTCTCCTTATGTCAAAGGTGGTTTCTTTCATCATCAAAGACCCAGTGAAAACATTACCGGTTGTCATTGTTCTCTCAATGCTGATCACCCGAGGAGCGTTTGTTTACTTAGAGCAAGGTGCTGTGCAAAGCTATGATTACGTCATGGCGGGTGTCGAAGCAGGACTTGCCTTCATTTTGACTCTGATTTTTCTTCAAAGCCTGCCGATTTTTACAGTCAGGAAAATTAAACACTCATTAAAGGTCGAAGAAATTATTTGTTTTATGATTTTAATTGCCTCAGTTTTAACTGGTCTTGCTGGGATCACATTTCAAGGAATGCAGGCAGAGCATATTTTGTCACGTTATGTAGTGCTGACATTTGCCTTTATTGGCGGAGCCAGTATTGGGTGTACGGTCGGTGTTGTGACAGGATTAATTCTCGGTCTCGCTAACATCGGAAACCTTTATCAGATGAGTCTTCTTGCCTTTTCAGGATTATTAGGCGGATTGCTGAAAGAAGGGAAGAAAGCAGGGGCAGCCATCGGCTTAATTGTGGGTTCCTTACTCATTTCACTGTACGGGGAAGGATCAGCAGGTCTCCTGACCACACTGTATGAATCACTTATAGCGGTTGCACTCTTTTTGCTCACGCCGCAATCAGTTACTTCCAAGGTAGCGAAATACATTCCTGGTACGGTAGAGCATGTACAAGAGCAGCAGCAATATGCTCGGAAGGTACGAGACGTGACAGCAAAAAAGGTAGATCAGTTCTCTCATGTATTTCATGCGCTGTCTGAGAGTTTTGCGACATTTTACGAATCCATTCCTGAAGAGAAGAAGCAGGAAGAGGATGTAGATCTTTTTTTAAGTACGATCACAGAACGATCCTGTCAAACGTGCTATAAGAAAAATAAATGCTGGGTGCAGAACTTTGATACAACCTATGAACTAATGAAACAAGTTATGCATGAATCTGATGAAAAAACGTATGAGCATAACCGAAAATTGAAAAAGAAATTTAGTCAGCACTGCTCAAAATCAAAACATGTCGAGGAATTGATCGAAGAGGAGATCGCTTACTATAAAGCCAATCAGACATTGAAGAAAAAAGTCCAAGACAGCAGACGTCTTGTGGCTGAACAGCTGATGGGGGTCTCGCAAGTAATGGAGGATTTTTCCCGGGAAATAAAACGAGAAAGAGAACAGCACTTTATTCAGGAAGAGCAGATGATAGAAGCGCTTCAGCACTTTGGCATTGAAATCCAGCAAGTAGAAATCTATAGCTTGGAGCAGGGAAATGTGGATATTGAAATGAGAATCCCATATTGCCAAGGGCATGGGGAATGTGAAAAAATCATTGCTCCAATGCTTTCAGATATTTTAGAAGAACAGATTTTAGTCAAAGCAGAGCAGTGTGCAGAGCATCCAACAGGCTATTGCCACGTTGTATTTGGCTCTGCTAAATCATACCGAGTGGCTACAGGCGTGGCACATGCAGCAAAAGGCGGAGGACTGGTATCTGGAGACAGCTACAGCATGATGGAGCTTGGTGCGGGCAAGTATGCTGCAGCTATTAGTGATGGAATGGGCAACGGAGCACGGGCTCATTTTGAAAGCAATGAAACGATTAAGCTGTTAGAAAAAATATTGGCGTCAGGTATCAATGAAAAAGTGGCGATTAAAACCATTAATAGTATTTTATCTTTAAGAACGACGGACGAGATCTACTCAACATTGGATTTATCGATCATTGATTTACAGGATGCGAGCTGTAAGTTCCTCAAAATTGGTTCAACACCCAGCTTTATTAAACGGGGTGATCAGGTGATGAAGGTACAAGCAAGCAACTTGCCAATCGGTATTATTGATGAATTCGAAGTCGAGGTTGTGAGTGAACAGATGAAGGCAGGAGATCTATTGATTATGATGAGTGACGGCATTTTTGAAGGGCCAAAGCATATTGAAAATCATGATCTGTGGGTGAAACGGAAAATGAAAAGCTTTAAAACAGAAGATCCCCAAGAAATTGCTGATTTATTAATGGAAGAGGTCATTCGAACAAGAGCAGGCCAAATTGATGACGATATGACAGTTGTTGTCATCAGGCTCGACCACAACACACCAAAATGGGCTTCCATTCCGACCGGTACATTCTATCTTGAGAAACAAGAGATTTCTTAAAATATCGTATAATATGAATTTCTTCTGGCGATGATGGGGATATAAGCATTCAGTTACAATCCCAGGAGGAATGAAGATGCGAAAAGGTCACGTCAACCAAATCTTATTGATTACAGATGGCTGCTCAAATCACGGGGAAGATCCGCTTGCGATTGCCTCATTGGCAAAGGAACAAGGGATTACAGTCAATGTCATTGGCATTATGGAAGAAAACAGACACGATCATGAAGCGATGAAGGAAGTAGAGGGGATTGCTCTCGCAGGCGGAGGCATCCATCAAGTTGTCTACGTCCAGCAGTTATCTCAAACAGTACAAATGGTCACAAAAAAAGCGATGACACAAACCCTGCAAGGTGTTGTGAATAAAGAATTGCAGCAAATTCTCGGCAAAGATGCTGAAATTGAAGAACTTCCACCTGATAAGCGCGGGGAAGTAATGGAGGTTGTAGATGAGTTAGGAGAGACGGTTCACCTTCAAGTACTCGTGCTTGTTGATACAAGTGCAAGTATGAAACCGAAGCTGCCGACCGTAAAAGAAGCACTCATCGACCTTTCCATCAGTTTAAATTCAAGAATTGGAGAAAATCAGTTTGGGATGTGTGTATTTCCCGGGAAAAACTCAGATGCTGAAATTGTGTTGAATTGGACGCCTCGATTCGATTCATTATCATCTATTTTCCCAAAACTGACCACTGGAGGAATCACCCCAACGGGACCAGCGCTTCGGGAAGCACTTCAGCATTTCAAATCAGTTCGTTCACGCAAAGGGCTGCTTGAAGCAAAGGAAGAGCATGATGATGAATTCGGCTTCTAACATACCGTTAGGCACGGTGATTCAAGGGAAATGGCACCACCATCATTACCGTATTGTAAAAGAGCTTGGAAAAGGGGCGAACGGTGTTGTCTATCTGGCCGAATCGCCACATGGGCAAGCGGCCCTTAAAGTGAGTGATGACAGTATGCTCATTGCATCTGAAGTCAATGTTTTAAAATCCTTTTCAAAGGCTCCTGTGAAAACCATGGGGCCTTCTTTTTATGATATGGATGATGCGATTTATCCTGGTATGCCTCAAAAACGCTCTTTTTATGTGATGGAATATGTCAGAGGCCCATTACTGCTTGAATTTGTGAAACAAAAGGGTGATGAGTGGATTGTGGTTTTAATGATTCAGCTTTTATCTAGCTTGGCTCATTTACATCAGGAAGGCTGGATTTTTGGTGATTTAAAGCCGGATAATCTCATTGTTTCTGGGCCCCCGGCCACGATCCGGTGCATTGATGTGGGAGGAACGACGAAAGCGGGCAGGGCAATTAAGGAGTATACCGAGTTTTTTGATCGAGGCTATTGGGGATTCGGTACACGAAAAGCTGAACCAACTTATGATTTATTTGCTCTGACGATGGTGATGGTGAACTGTGCGTATAAGAAAGAATTCAAAAAAGGAGCAGAACCAGAAAAGCAGCTTTATCGAGCTATTGAAGGACATCCTTTATTAAAGCGATATGAAAGGGTGTTAAAGGCTGCTCTACAAGGTAAATATCAATCAGCAGCAGACATGAAAAGTGCGATGCTGAAAGAAGGACAGCTGATTGCATCAAGGAAATCGCGCCAGAAGAAGCAGCAGCAAAAAAACGCGCCAAAACCTGCTGTTAATCAAAATCAACAAGTGACCTCACGATCGCGGGCTGCAGCAGCAAAAAGAACGTCAGTGCGTAAAAAATCAGGCGGACTTTTTGAAACCATTCTTATCGTGTGCAGTGTACTCGCTCTTTACTGTGCATATGTGGTTTTGTTCCTGTTGTAGAGCCGGAAAAAAGCAGGCTTCTTCTTTGCTTGGAGCTACTGAAAGTGATAGGATATGTATATCTTTAAATTACCTGCTCTTTTGTGAGGAGGAAGTTGTGAGTAGAATTGAATCTTTTTTGAAAAAACATGATGTTTACCTTGAAAATACGACAGTCATTGTCGGGGTTTCCGGCGGACCGGATTCCATGCTCTTACTGCATGAACTTAACAAGCGCCGCAAAGGTTCCTATCAGCTGATTGCAGCCCATGTAGATCACATGTTCAGAGGAGAAGAGTCCTTCGCTGATTTGGCATTTGTTGAGGCTTACTGTAAGGAGCACGAGATCCCTTTTGAATCGTCCCGCATACAGGTCACCCAATATGCAAAAGAAAACCGCTTAAACAAACAGGCAGCTGCAAGGGAGTGCAGATATGCTTTCTTTCGTCAATTGATGGAGCAATACAACGCTCAATTTATAGCGCTTGCACATCATGGAGACGACCAAGTAGAAACAATGATGATGAGACTTGTGAGAGGGACTGTTGGTATTGGACTCGCGGGTATCCAAGCAAAACGTCCTTTTCAAGGCGGATGGCTGATTCGTCCGCTCATTGGATACTCTAAAGACGACGTGCTAAAAGCTTGTGAAAAAGAACATGTCCCCTATGTCATTGATCAAAGCAATCATACGGATGACTACTTGAGAAACCGGGTAAGAAGACATATTCTTCCCGTATTAAAAGAAGAGGCACCTCATGTACATGAAAGCTTTCAGTTTGTAAGTGACATGCTGACTGAGGATGAGCAATACTTGCAGGCTTTAACAAAGGAACAAATGAACCAAGTGATAACGAGTCAATCGCCTAAGCAAATTGAGATCAAAACGAAGCCTTTGCTTGACCTGCCTTTGCCTTTACAAAGAAGAGGCATTCAACTAATATTAAACTATCTTTATGAAAACACTCAATCAGCGTTTTCAAACCAGCATATTCTAGGGACTTTAGACTGGTTATCTCATACAGATCAACCGTCTGGATCATTAGATTTGCCAAAAGGTTTACAAGCTGTCAAGTCTTATGATCACTGTATGTTTACCTTTGAACGATCGCATGTATTAGACCAGTCTTATGCTCTTCACTTAAAGGTTGAGCTCGGAGAAGAGCTTTTTCTCCCAAATGGACAGTCTATCGTCGTATCAAATCATGTTCCGAAGGATGCACGGAACGGAAACCATTTTTTCTTGCTTCAAAAAGATCATGTTCGTCTCCCTTTGATCATTCGCTCACGAAAAAATGGTGATCGAATCAAACTTAAAGGGATGAATGGGTCAAAAAAGGTGAAGGATATATTTATTGATAAAAAAGTGCCTCTTGCAGAAAGAGACAGCTGGCCGATCGTCACTGACTCGGATCATCAAATCATCTGGATCCCAGGTCTGAAAAAATCCGTTTTTGAAGAAATTGATATGACAAACAGCGATCTCATTGTATTACAATATAGACAGCACGAAAATTTGTAGGGGGCAAGCAAAAGCATGAAACAAGATATTGAAAAGATTTTGATCTCAGAAGAAGAGATCCAGCAAAAAGTGAAGGAACTGGGTGCAACATTAACCAGTGATTATGATGGTAAATTTCCCCTGGCTATTGGTGTTTTGAAAGGGGCTCTTCCATTCATGGCAGACCTGATCAAACACATTGATACATATTTAGAACTTGATTTTATGGATGTATCTAGCTACGGAAAGTCTACCGTATCTTCTGGAGAAGTAAAGATCATTAAGGATCTAGATACTTCTGTTGAAGGAAGAGATATTTTGATTATGGAAGATATCATCGACAGTGGGTTAACTTTGAGCTATCTGGTAGAGCTTTTCCGATACCGTAAAGCAAATTCCATTAAAATTGTGACATTGCTTGATAAACCAAGCGGCCGCAAAGCAGACATCAAAGCAGATTATGTTGGATTTGAAGTGCCAGATGCATTTGTTGTCGGCTATGGATTGGATTTCGCTGAACGTTACCGAAACCTCCCGTATATTGGAGTGTTAAAACCATCTGTTTACGAAGGCTGATCAGCATACGTATACATGAGGTTATTGGTTGTGTTGGAATGATTTTCTATGATACTATTGAACATAGTTGTGCTTACTGTGGGAGGAGGTAAGGAATGAATCGGGTTTTTCGTAATACGATTTTTTATATACTTATTTTATTACTTGTGATAGGGGTCGTCAGTTGGTTAGGATCCCCAAATCAAAAGCCTGAGAACATGTCTTACAGCAAATTTTCGCAAAATCTAAGTGCGGGAAAAGTGGAGAGTATCTCCATTCAGCCTGTAAGAGGGGTTTATGAAATTCGTGGTCAATTAGATGGCGCGAAGAAAGATCAATACTTCATTACCCATGTTCCAGATGGTCAAGGTGTTGACCAAATTTACAGTGCACTGAAGAATACAGATGTAAAAGTAGAACCAGCACCTGAAACAAATGGATGGCTGCAAGTTCTGACAACCATCATTCCGTTTATCATCATCTTTATCCTGTTCTTCTTCTTATTGAACCAAGCTCAGGGCGGCGGAAGCCGAGTCATGAACTTTGGTAAGAGTAAGGCGAAGCTTTACACAGAAGAGAAGAAACGTGTGAAATTTAAAGATGTTGCCGGTGCAGATGAAGAGAAGCAAGAGCTTGTAGAAGTGGTTGAATTCCTGAAGGATCCACGTAAATTTGCGGAGCTTGGCGCAAGAATCCCTAAAGGGGTTTTACTAGTAGGACCTCCAGGTACAGGTAAAACATTGCTTGCGAGAGCATCTGCAGGAGAAGCAGGCGTTCCTTTCTTCAGCATCAGTGGTTCTGACTTCGTCGAGATGTTCGTCGGTGTCGGTGCATCACGTGTACGTGATTTATTCGAAAATGCGAAAAAGAATGCACCTTGCTTAATCTTTATTGATGAGATTGATGCAGTGGGTCGTCAGCGTGGAGCCGGTCTTGGCGGCGGTCATGACGAGCGTGAACAAACGCTTAACCAGCTTCTTGTTGAAATGGATGGTTTTAGTGCCAACGAAGGTATTATTATCATTGCTGCGACGAACCGTGCAGATATTCTAGACCCTGCATTGCTGCGTCCGGGACGTTTTGACCGTCAAATTACGGTTGACCGCCCAGATGTTATTGGCCGTGAAGAAGTACTGAAAGTTCATGCGAAAAACAAACCGCTTGACGAGTCAGTCAACTTAAAAGCCATTGCAAGCAGAACACCAGGGTTCTCTGGAGCAGATCTTGAGAACTTACTAAACGAAGCAGCACTTGTTGCTGCCCGTCAAAACAAAAAGAAAATCGATATGCGTGATATCGATGAAGCGACTGACCGTGTCATCGCTGGGCCGGCGAAGAAAAGCCGCGTCATTTCGAAGAAAGAACGTAATATCGTGGCTTACCATGAAGCAGGTCATACCGTCATTGGTCTTATCCTAGACGAAGCGGACATGGTGCATAAAGTAACGATCGTTCCTCGTGGTCAGGCAGGCGGATATGCGGTCATGCTTCCAAGAGAAGACCGTTATTTCCAAACGAAGCCAGAGCTTCTTGATAAAATTGTCGGCTTGCTCGGCGGTCGTGTTGCAGAGGAAATTACGTTTGGCGAAGTAAGTACAGGCGCTCACAACGACTTCCAGCGTGCAACAGGCATTGCAAGAAGAATGGTTACAGAGTTCGGTATGTCTGATAAACTTGGTCCGCTTCAATTCGGTCAATCACAAGGAGGTCAAGTATTCCTTGGCCGTGATTTCAACAATGAGCCGAATTACAGTGAAGCGATCGCTTACGAAATTGACCAAGAAGTTCAGCGTTTCATTAAGGAGAGCTACGAACGTGCGAAGCAAATTCTCACTGAGAATAAAGATAAGCTAGAAATCATCGCACAAGCCCTTCTAGAAGTTGAAACATTAGATGCTGAGCAAATTAAATCTCTTTACGAAACTGGAAAGCTTCCAGAGCGTGTATACGCAGATGACGAAGAGAAAAACGATGATGTGAAAGTAAACATCAAGAAAAAAGAAGATGAGGAGATCTAATCTCCTTCTGTGAAAGCTGCCGGGATCACCGGCAGCTTTTTTTATTTCGATTCATGAATGGATCGGTTTCGAATTGTTTACAAATGGAACTCAATTCGTGTATGGTATGATAGAAAGTCGAAAAATGCTCTTTTTGAGAAACTATTCAAAGTGGTGATGAAGTTGTTACTCGTGATAGATGTAGGAAACACAAATACCGTTTTAGGTGTTTATCATAATGGCGATCTAAACTACCATTGGCGAATTGAAACAAGCCGTCATAAAACAGAAGATGAATTTGGTATGTCCATCAGGGCTTTATTCGATTATGTGGGGCTGATGTTTGACCAAATAGAAGGGATCATCATCTCGTCTGTTGTCCCGCCTATGATGTTCGCACTTGAAAGAATGTGCGAAAAGTATTTTCACATAACACCCCAAATTGTAGGGCCTGGAATGAAGACTGGATTAAACATTATGTGTGACAATCCAAAGGAAGTCGGGGCAGATCGAATTGTCAATGCAGTAGCAGCCATTCACCTATATGGGGCGCCTCTTATTGTGGTAGACTTTGGAACAGCAACAACCTACTGTTATATCAATGAACAAAAACAATACATGGGTGGAGCGATTGCACCGGGTATTACCATTTCAACTGAGGCTTTATATACAAGAGCGGCGAAGCTGCCGAGAATTGAAATTGTCCGTCCAGATCACATTGTTGGAAAAAACACCATCAGTGCGATGCAATCCGGCATCCTTTATGGATATGTTGGCCAAGTCGAGGGAATAGTGAAACGGATGAAGCAGCAAGCCAAACAAACACCGAAAGTCATTGCAACAGGCGGTTTGTCTACATTGATTGGAAATGAATCAGACTGTATTGATATTGTCGATCCGTTCCTCACATTAAAAGGACTGCAGCTCATTTATGAACGTAATCGTGTCGGTGTATTATAGGAGGTTTAAATCAAATGGATTACTTAGTTAAAGCGTTAGCATATGACGGAAAAGTCCGCGCATATGCTGCAAACACAACAGATACAATCAACGAAGCACAAAGAAGACATCATACGTGGCCGACCGCATCAGCAGCCATCGGCAGAACGATGACAGCAACAGTCATGATGGGTGCTATGCTGAAAGGTGAGAATAAGCTAACTGTCAAAATAGAAGGCGGTGGACCAATCGGCGCCATTATTGCTGATGGAAATGCAAAAGGCCAGGTACGAGGATATGTCTCAAACCCACAAGTTCACTTTGACTTAAATGAACATGGCAAGCTGGATGTGAGACGTGCAGTCGGAACATCTGGAACGTTAAGTGTTGTCAAAGATATCGGGCTGAAGGACCACTTTACAGGACAAACGGAAATCGTCTCAGGTGAAATTGGAGATGACTTCACTTATTATCTTGTTTCTTCTGAGCAAGTGCCTTCCTCTGTAGGCGTAGGTGTCCTTGTCAATCCAGATAATTCGATACTCGCAGCAGGCGGTTTCATCATTCAATTGCTGCCTGGTACAGAAGATGCTGTCATTGAAAGACTAGAAAAGCGCCTGTCAACCATTGAACCAATCTCTAAACTCATTGAAAAAGGGATGACACCAGAACAAATATTAGAAGAAGTACTCGGTGAAAAGCCTCAAATTTTAGAAACTGTACCCGTCGAATTTTCTTGTAACTGCTCAAAAGAACGGTTTGCAAATGGCATTATCAGCCTAGGAAAAACCGAAATTGATGATATGATTGAACAAGACGGACAAGCAGAAGCTCAATGCCATTTTTGTAACGAAACGTATGTATTTACAAAAGAAGAGCTGGAAGAGCTACGTGAAGAATTAACCCGCTAAGCTCTAAGCAGCGGGTTTTCTTTTTAGAATGGAAAGGAGACGAAAGATGAGACTAAAAGCAAGAGTGGTATGGACATTTATCCTCGTGTTGCTCATGATTAATGCCGTTGTCATTGCATATGTATTAACAAAGTCACAAATGTCACAGGCCTCTTCTAACGGGAAGAGCGGTGAGGAAATTGCGTCGATTGGAAAAGAGAAGGTGACGCGTCAAGAATGGTTAAAGAAAATGGAAGACCGCTACGGAAAGGCGACACTTGAGCAAATGATCAATCAAAAGGTGGTCAATCAGCTTGCCAAGCAAAACAAGCTGGAAGTGTCTTCAAAAGAGATCAATCGTGAATTGCTTATGCTCAAAGCGGTGTCTAATAATTTCTATGAAGATGGACATACAAGTGAGAAGGAATGGAAAGAACAGATTCGTTATCAAATTTTATTAGAGCAGCTTTTAACAAGAGATGCCGTCGTTTCTGAAAAAGAAGCGAAATCGTTTTATGAAAAAAACAAGGACTTATATCAATATGATGATTCATACCGCATTCGCCATATCGTCGTGAAGACAAAGAGCGAGGCTGAAAATGTATTGAAAGATTTAAAAGGTGGATCTAGCTTCGAAGCCGTAGCAGCTGAACGTTCAATCGACCGTTACACCTCACCATACGGCGGAGATCTTGGATTTGTGACAGAAGAGCAGGAAAGTATCCCGGCCCTATACATACAAGAAGCTCAAAAGCTTCAGCCAGATGAATGGACGAAAGAGCCGATTCAGACCAAAAACGGGTATGCCATTATTCAGTTAAAAGAAAAATTAAATGGCCGCTCTTTCTCCTACGAAGAAGTCAAAGATCAGATTAAAAGGCAGATCGCTATGGAAGATCTAGGTGAAAAGGCGAATGTCAAAACCCTGTGGAAAGAAGCAAAAGTCACATGGTTTTACGATGGCGAGCAGGACTAAAAGCATTGACAAAATTTTTTGAAATTGATAATTTAATATTAATACAATAAAATTACTCGGAGATAGAGGTGTTAGTGATGGCTCGTATTGCAAATTCAGTTTTTGAACTAATAGGAAATACACCAGTCGTTAAATTAAACCGTTTAGTAGATGAAGACAGTGCGGATGTCTACTTGAAACTTGAATATATGAACCCGGGCAGCAGTGTCAAAGATCGTATTGCTTTAGCGATGATCGAAGATGCTGAAGCAAAAGGAACATTAAAAGCCGGCGATACGCTTATTGAACCAACAAGCGGAAACACGGGAATCGGCCTTGCAATGGTAGCGGCTGCTAAAGGAATTAACGCGATTTTGGTTATGCCGGACACAATGAGTCAGGAGCGCCGCAACCTTTTACGCGCTTATGGTGCGGAGCTTGTCTTAACACCAGGTGCAGAAGGAATGAAAGGTGCCATCAAAAAAGCAGAAGAATTGGCAGAGGAGCATGGTTACTTCATGCCTCAGCAATTTAGCAATGAAGCCAATGCGGAGATTCACCGTCGTACAACTGGGAAAGAAATCCTTGAACAATTTGACGGCGAGCTTGATGCATTTATTGCAGGTGTTGGTACGGGCGGTACGATTACAGGTGCTGGTGAAGTCCTAAAAGAAGCCATCCCATCCATCCAGCTTTATGCAGTAGAGCCGACAGATTCCCCTGTATTGTCAGGCGGGAAGCCGGGTCCGCATAAAATTCAAGGAATTGGAGCAGGTTTTGTTCCTTCAATCTTGAACACAGAAATATATGACGGCATCATCCAAGTGAAAAACGAAGATGCATTTGAGCTTGCAAGAAAAGCAGCGAAAGAAGAAGGAATTCTTGGCGGTATTTCTTCAGGAGCAGCTATTTACGCAGCGCTTCAAACAGCGAAGAAGCTTGGTAAAGGGAAAAAGGTTCTCGCCATCATACCAAGTAATGGAGAGCGTTACCTCAGTACACCTCTTTATCAATTCGATTAAACCAATCACCCCAGCATTTGCTGGGGTTTTTTCATGAATTCTGAAGATGGAAAGCAAATACTGTTTTCTAAATAAATTGGATTGCATTACAATAAGATTAATGAAAATGAAAAAGGATGATAACATGACACAACGCAGGCCGATGGGCATCAAAATTCCTTTTACGAAAGATGCATTCTTGAAAAGATACGAACAATTAACTGCTCGTGAAACACATCATGTGCTTCTTGAAAGTGCGCGCGGCGGTTCATATAGCATCGCTGGTATTCACCCGATCGCTAAAGCGAAGGGGAAAGATGGGATGACGACCATCCATTATCAAGATGAGGTGCTGTTCAAAGAAGGTGATCCATTCAGAGCGTTTACGGATTGGTTTCAAACCCTTCAAACCGAAACGAACGACGAATACCCCGACTTTCAAGGCGGAGCGATTGGGTTTTTAAGCTACGATTATGCTAGATACATCGAGCATTTTAAGATGCTGGCAATTGACGACCTTAAAACACCAGACCTTTATTTCCTCGTGTTTAATGATGTTGCAGTTTTTGATCATGAAGAAAACGCGCTGTGGCTGATTACGCACATAGAGGAAGCGGAATCAGGGAGTGAAGCGAACCAAAGGCTTGAAGAATGGAAGCAAAAATGGACAAGCTCTTCAGAAGAATTAGCACAATCACCTGTCAATGAATCTTCCACAGAATTTGTACCAGCAGCACCTTTCACTGAAGAAACCTTTGGGGAAGCAGTAGAGAAAATTAAGCAATATATCGCAAACGGTGATGTGTTCCAAGTGAACTTATCCATCAGACAAGATGAACAGCTTCACACTCATCCGTATGATTTATACAAAACGTTACGTCAAGTCAATCCATCTCCTTATATGTCTTACCTGCATACGCCTGACTTCCAGATTGTTTGTGGATCTCCAGAGCTGCTTATTAAGAAAAAAGGAACTCAGCTAGAAACAAGACCAATTGCCGGAACAAGATCACGAGGCAAAGACGACGCTGAGGATCAAGCGCTGGCAAAAGAGCTCATTGAAAATGAAAAAGAACGCGCAGAGCATGTGATGCTCGTTGATCTTGAGCGGAATGATCTTGGACGCGTATCCACTTATGGATCCGTAAAAGTGAACGAATTTATGGCGATTGAGAAATATTCGCACGTGATGCATATTGTATCCAATGTACAAGGAGAGCTGCGTGATGAATGTGACGCGGTAGATGTCATGAGAGCTGTATTCCCAGGTGGAACGATTACAGGTGCTCCAAAAGTGAGGACGATGGAAATCATAGAAGAACTTGAGCCAACAAGACGTGGGCTTTATACTGGATCTATAGGCTGGTTTGGATTCAATCAAGATATGCACTTTAATATCGTCATTCGTACTGCGTATTGTACAGAAGGAAAAGCCTTTATGCAGTCAGGTGCGGGGATCGTCATAGATTCTGTCCCTAAACACGAATATAAAGAATCGATTAAAAAAGCCTATGCAGTGAAAAAAGCATTACAGCTGAGCAAAGAAGAGACTATTTTGAGTTAGAGGTGAGCAGAGTATGATTTTAATGATTGATAATTATGATTCATTTACGTACAACCTGGTCCAGTATTTAGGTGAGCTTGGAGAAGAATTGATCGTGAAACGGAATGATCAAGTAACCATTCAAGAAATTGAAGAGCTCAAGCCGGATTTTCTTATGATTTCTCCAGGACCATGCAGTCCTGATGAAGCGGGAATTAGTATGGAGGCGATCAAGCACTTTGCAGGAAGCATTCCAATCTTCGGTGTGTGTCTAGGTCACCAATCCATCGCGCAAGTCTTTGGCGGGGATGTCGTTCGAGCAGAGCGCCTAATGCACGGTAAAACGTCAGAGATTAAACATGATGGAAAAGGTGTTTTCACAGGACTTCAAAATCCGCTCGTCGCAACGAGATATCATTCATTAATTGTCAAAAACGAGACGTTGCCAGAGTGCTTTGACGCAACAGCCAGCACAAAGGTAGGCGAGCTCATGGCGATTCGTCATAAAGAATTGCCGATTGAAAGTGTGCAATTCCATCCTGAATCGATTATGACGTCCTTCGGAAAAGAAATGCTGAAAAATTTCATTGAAACCTATCGTAAAAAGGGGCATGAAGTAAACGCATGATCATTTATCTGAACGGTCAGTATATAGAGGAGAAAGACGCGACTCTTTCTCCTTTTGATCATGGTTTTCTATATGGCATCGGTGTATTCGAAACATTTACCAGCCTGGCAGGACAAGTCTTCCTGTTGGATTGGCATCTTGAAAGGCTCAATCAATCATTACGTGACCTTTGCATCGAATCCACAATAGAGAAACCATTTGTACTCGACATCATTCATACTTTACTAAATAAAAACCAAATAGCCGGCGGCCATGCGAGAATTCGCTTGAATGTTTCTGCGGGCAGAGGCAATGGGTTTTCTGCAGACCCTTATGAAGAGCCTGTCGTTTTTGTCATGATCTCTCCATTCCGTCCAGAATCTATTTTGGATGAGAAAAAGGGAGTCATTCTTCAAACAAGAAGAAATACACCAGAAGGGCCAAAACGCCTCAAGTCTCATCACTATATGAACAACCTGCTCGGGAAAAGAGAAGTGGGGAACGACCCGGCGTTAGAAGGCATCTTTTTAACAAAAGAAGATGATGTGGCAGAAGGCATTACCTCGAATATATTTTGGCGAAAAGATGATGTGGTCTATACACCGTCACTTGATACAGGCATTTTAAATGGGGTCACTCGTCGATACTGTATGGAAACGCTCCACGCGATGGGGGTCTCGCTAAAGGAAGGACGATACCCAGTCTCACATTTGCTCTCAGCTGATGAGGCATGGATGACCAATTCTGTTCAGGGAGTTGTACCTTTCGAGTGTATAGGAGACATCCACTTGCTCAAAAACAGCCGGACCATCTCAACAAAGTTAAGAATGCAATACACAAAAGAACGTCAAGACCATAAAGAGTAGGTGGACACAATGACACAACAATTGATAAAACAGCCTAAAATCATTCAGGCCAAGCATCACACCCTTAGCTATGAAGAAAAGACATTGGTCATGGGCATTTTAAATGTCACGCCTGACTCTTTTTCAGATGGAGGAAAGTTTAATCAAGTAGATAAAGCGCTGGCTCATGCAGCGCAGCTGATAGAAGACGGGGCGCATATTATTGATATTGGCGGAGAATCGACTCGCCCGGGAGCGGCACTTGTCTCAGAACAAGAGGAGCTTTCAAGGGTCATTCCTGTCATTGAGAAAATCACAAAAGAATTAGATATACCTATTTCTATTGATACGTATAAAGCCCGTGTTGCAGATGAAGCGGTGAAAGCTGGAGCCTCTATCATTAATGATGTATGGGGAGCGAAGGCAGATCCCCAAATGGCACATGTGGCGGCGAAGCACAATGTCCCAATCATTTTAATGCACAATCGACCAGAACGAAACTACACACATCTGATTTCAGATATGATCGCCGATTTGAAAGAAAGTGTCCAAATTGCCCAGCAAGCGGGTGTCCGTGATGACATGATCATATTAGATCCAGGTGTAGGATTTGCGAAAAATAAAGAGGACAACCTGAAGGTCATGAATGAACTCGAACATTTTTGTCACCTTGGGTATCCACTGCTGCTGGCTACATCTCGAAAACGATTCATTGGTGCTGTCTTAGACCTGCCGCCTGAAGAACGTACTGAAGGAACAGGTGCGACGGTCTGCCTTGGGATTCAAAAGGGCAGTGCGATGGTCCGTGTACATGATGTAAAAGAAATAGCAAGAATGGCAAAAATGATGGATGCCATGCTGAATAAGGGAGGCGCTTATCATCGATAAAGTATATGTAAACGGAATGGAATTTTACGGGTACCACGGTGTATTTGCAGAAGAAAATAAATTAGGGCAGCGATTCCGCGTGGACTTAACAGCTTCACTTGATTTAAGTAAAGCCGGACAAACTGATGACCTCAATGAGACCATCAACTATGCAGAGCTTTACCAAATCTGCAAAAGCATTGTAGAAGGCGAGCCGGTCAATCTTGTTGAAACACTGACAGAAAGAATTGCAAACCAAGTGTTAAAGGACTTTCCGACAGTTCAGGAATGTACAGTGAAGGTGATCAAACCAGATCCCCCAATTCCAGGACATTATCAGTCCGTTGCAATTGAAATGACGAGATCGTGCACATGAACAATACAGCATACATCGCATTAGGCTCAAACATAGGTAAAAAAGAAACCTATTTAAAAGAAGCCGTCAAAAAACTGCATGAACATCCAGAGGTTCAAGTGGAATTAATCTCATCGATATATGAAACAGCACCTGTAGGCTATGAAAACCAAGATGACTTTTTAAACATGGCCGTGAAAGTTACCACTTCACTTCGTCCGGAGGAACTACTGTCTCTTACTCAGAAAATCGAGCAGGAGTTAGGCAGAACAAGAGAAGTGAGATGGGGACCGCGAACGGCTGACCTTGACATTTTACTTTATAATCGTGAAAATATTGAAACAGAACAACTTGTAGTGCCGCATCCCAGAATGTACGAACGTTTATTCGTTCTTGTCCCGATGAGTGAGATTTGCCCAGAAATCGGCGAAGTACAAATAAATGCCGTAACAGACCAAGAAGGTGTAAGCATATGGAAAAAGACATGTGGGGTAGAAGAATTCGTGCATACCGAAAGCTAAAAGGGTATACTCAGGAAGGGTTCGCGAAAAGACTAGGCATCTCTGTCTCTGTCTTAGGAGAAATTGAGCGAGGCAATCGATTACCAACAAACCAATTGGTTGGTCAAATAGCAGATGCTTTAAATATAACGGTGGAAGAACTTTCGCCAATTCTTGAAGAAGAAAGGAGGGGGAAAAATGTTTAAAATCGGGGATATCGAGATTAAAAACAAAGTAGTGCTCGCACCAATGGCTGGTGTGTGCAACTCTGCCTTCAGACTGACGGTGAAAGAGTTTGGAGCGGGCTTAGTCTGCGCTGAAATGGTCAGTGACAAAGCGATCCTGATCAACAACGCGAGAACAATGGGTATGCTATACATTGATGAACGGGAAAAGCCTTTGAGCCTTCAGATATTTGGAGGGGAAAAAGACACACTCGTCGAAGCGGCAAAGTTCGTAGACCAGAATACCACAGCTGATATTATTGATATTAACATGGGCTGTCCTGTACCAAAGATTACGAAATGTGATGCAGGAGCGAAATGGCTCCTTGATCCAAACAAGATTTATGAAATGGTCTCTGCTGTCGTAGAAGCTGTAGACAAACCAGTTACTGTGAAAATGAGAATGGGCTGGGAT
The DNA here is from genome assembly GCF_038593305.1 of Bacillus sp. FSL P4-0248. Taxonomy (NCBI): domain Bacteria; kingdom Bacillati; phylum Bacillota; class Bacilli; order Caryophanales; family Bacillaceae; genus Bacillus; species Bacillus sp. FSL P4-0248. Next base: position 90,433 of record NZ_CP151983.1, read on the forward strand.
GAAGACCATATCTTTGCTATCGACAATGCCCGTGCTGTTGAACGAGCTGGTGGACAAGCGGTTGCGCTTCACGGACGGACACGCGTGCAAATGTACGAAGGAACAGCGAATTGGGATATTATAAAAGAGGTTAAACAATCTGTATCAATTCCTGTCATCGGCAATGGCGATGTCAAAACCCCTCAAGATGCAAAACGTATGCTTGATGAAACAGGTGTGGACGCTGTTATGATCGGAAGAGCCGCACTTGGAAACCCGTGGATGATTTATCGAACGGTTCATTATTTAGAAACGGGTGAACTGAAAGAAGAGCCAAACGTGCGTGAGAAAATGTCAGTGTGCAAACTTCACTTAGACAGACTCATTGACCTGAAAGGCGAGCATGTCGCTGTTAGAGAAATGAGAAAGCATGCAGCATGGTACTTAAAAGGGGTCCGCGGCAACGCTGACGTAAGAAACCAAATCAATCAAAGTGAAACGAGAGCGGAGCTTGTACAAGTTCTTGATGACTTTACGATCGAAGCCGAGGCAAAAGAGCTTCAAAGTATAAAAGTAGGATAAGACTATCTTTCTTTTTGTAGCTCACTGCTAGTGCATGTACTGGCAGTTTTTCTGCTTTTCTCTGCAAAATACATTATTGGAGTGATATAAATGAGTAATGAAGGGCTTAATAACGAAGAATTAAATGACCAATTCCAGGTCAGACGTGACAAAATGAATAAAATGAGAGAAGAGGGTATCGATCCATTCGGTGAACGATATGACCGTTCTCATCAATCTGCGCAAATTATCGCTGAATATGACGAGTTTTCTAAAGAAGACTTAGAAGGAAAAGCGGCTCAAGTAACAATCGCTGGTCGTATGATGACAAAGCGCGGAAAAGGAAAAGCTGGCTTTGCGCATATTCAAGACCTAGAAGGACAAATTCAAATCTATGTTCGTAAAGATAGTGTAGGGGAAGAAGCTTATGAATTATTCAAAAGCTCAGACCTAGGCGATATCATTGGTGTAACAGGAACTGTTTTTAAAACTAATGTAGGAGAACTTTCTATTAAAGCGACTAGCTTTGAGGTTCTGACAAAAGCACTTCGCCCGCTTCCTGATAAATATCATGGATTAAAAGATGTTGAACAACGCTATCGTCAGCGCTACCTGGACCTCATTGTAAATCCAGAAAGTAAGCAGACGTTTATTATGCGAAGCAAAATCATTCAATCCATGAGAAGATACTTAGATTCTAAAGGATACTTAGAAGTTGAAACACCAACAATGCACAGCATTCCTGGTGGTGCATCAGCGCGTCCTTTCATTACTCATCACAATGCACTTGATATGCCGCTTTATATGCGTATTGCGATCGAGCTGCACTTAAAACGCCTAATTGTCGGTGGTCTAGAGAAAGTATACGAGATTGGCCGCGTATTCCGTAATGAAGGGGTATCGACTCGTCATAACCCAGAATTCACTATGATTGAGCTGTATGAAGCATACGCAGACTACAAAGATATCATGAATCTGACTGAAAACTTAATTGCCCATATTGCCCAAGAGGTGCTGGGAACAACAACCATTCAATATGGAGAAGATGAAATTGATCTCAAACCTGAATGGAAGAGACTGCATATGGTTGAAGCGGTCAAAGAAGCAACAGGTGTAGACTTCTGGCAGGAGATGTCTGTAGAAGAAGCAAAACAGCATGCTGCTGATCATGGTGTTGAAATCACGAAAAATATGACAGTAGGTCATATTATCAATGAGTTCTTCGAGCAAAAAGTAGAAGAAACATTGGTTCAGCCTACATTCATTTATGGACATCCAGTGGAGATTTCTCCATTAGCTAAGAAAAATCCTGAAGACCCTCGCTTCACAGATCGCTTTGAGCTGTTTATCGTACGCCGTGAGCATGCAAATGCATTCACAGAGCTAAACGATCCAATTGATCAAAGAGAACGCTTTGAAGCTCAATTAAAAGAACGTGAAGAAGGAAATGACGAAGCACACCTAATGGATGACGATTTTGTTGAAGCATTAGAATACGGCATGCCTCCAACAGGTGGTTTAGGAATCGGGATCGACCGATTAATCATGCTTTTAACAAATTCTCCATCAATCAGAGATGTACTGCTTTTCCCGCAAATGAGAAACCGCTAATACATCAATCAAAGCGCCATTTTATCTATGGCGCTTTTTATTTTTCATAAAATGAAACTTTTTTTAAAAAAACTATTGCAAGGAAAGATTCCAGGTGGTATATTATTATTCGTTGCCGCAAAACAGCAACGAGGTTAAAAAAAGAAATTGAAAAAAGTTCTTGACTTTAACTGATGCAAAATGGTAAGATACTAAAGTCGCTTACGAGCGATAACGAACATGATCTTTGAAAACTAAACAAGACAAAACGTACCTGTTAATTCGAGTTTTTATAAAAAATCCTATGATACTTCATAGGTAGTCAGTCAAACTGGCGAAAAGCAAAACTTCGGTTTTGTACTTTTTCGGAGAGTTTGATCCTGGCTCAGGACGAACGCTGGCGGCGTGCCTAATACATGCAAGTCGAGCGGACAGAAGGGAGCTTGCTCCCGGATGTTAGCGGCGGACGGGTGAGTAACACGTGGGTAACCTGCCTGTAAGACTGGGATAACTCCGGGAAACCGGAGCTAATACCGGATAGTTCCTTGAACCGCATGGTTCAAGGATGAAAGACGGTTTCGGCTGTCACTTACAGATGGACCCGCGGCGCATTAGCTAGTTGGTGGGGTAATGGCTCACCAAGGCGACGATGCGTAGCCGACCTGAGAGGGTGATCGGCCACACTGGGACTGAGACACGGCCCAGACTCCTACGGGAGGCAGCAGTAGGGAATCTTCCGCAATGGACGAAAGTCTGACGGAGCAACGCCGCGTGAGTGATGAAGGTTTTCGGATCGTAAAGCTCTGTTGTTAGGGAAGAACAAGTGCGAGAGTAACTGCTCGCACCTTGACGGTACCTAACCAGAAAGCCACGGCTAACTACGTGCCAGCAGCCGCGGTAATACGTAGGTGGCAAGCGTTGTCCGGAATTATTGGGCGTAAAGGGCTCGCAGGCGGTTTCTTAAGTCTGATGTGAAAGCCCCCGGCTCAACCGGGGAGGGTCATTGGAAACTGGGAAACTTGAGTGCAGAAGAGGAGAGTGGAATTCCACGTGTAGCGGTGAAATGCGTAGAGATGTGGAGGAACACCAGTGGCGAAGGCGACTCTCTGGTCTGTAACTGACGCTGAGGAGCGAAAGCGTGGGGAGCGAACAGGATTAGATACCCTGGTAGTCCACGCCGTAAACGATGAGTGCTAAGTGTTAGGGGGTTTCCGCCCCTTAGTGCTGCAGCTAACGCATTAAGCACTCCGCCTGGGGAGTACGGTCGCAAGACTGAAACTCAAAGGAATTGACGGGGGCCCGCACAAGCGGTGGAGCATGTGGTTTAATTCGAAGCAACGCGAAGAACCTTACCAGGTCTTGACATCCTCTGACAACCCTAGAGATAGGGCTTTCCCTTCGGGGACAGAGTGACAGGTGGTGCATGGTTGTCGTCAGCTCGTGTCGTGAGATGTTGGGTTAAGTCCCGCAACGAGCGCAACCCTTGATCTTAGTTGCCAGCATTCAGTTGGGCACTCTAAGGTGACTGCCGGTGACAAACCGGAGGAAGGTGGGGATGACGTCAAATCATCATGCCCCTTATGACCTGGGCTACACACGTGCTACAATGGACAGAACAAAGGGCTGCAAGACCGCAAGGTTTAGCCAATCCCATAAATCTGTTCTCAGTTCGGATCGCAGTCTGCAACTCGACTGCGTGAAGCTGGAATCGCTAGTAATCGCGGATCAGCATGCCGCGGTGAATACGTTCCCGGGCCTTGTACACACCGCCCGTCACACCACGAGAGTTTGCAACACCCGAAGTCGGTGAGGTAACCTTTATGGAGCCAGCCGCCGAAGGTGGGGCAGATGATTGGGGTGAAGTCGTAACAAGGTAGCCGTATCGGAAGGTGCGGCTGGATCACCTCCTTTCTAAGGATATATGGAGCAGCGTACGTTTTCGTCTTGTTTAGTTTTGAAGGATCATTCCTTCAAAACATGTCTCTAGCGAGACAGGATTGTTCTTTGAAAACTAGATAACAATAAGTAATACATTCACATTGAATGCAATGCAAAGTTCATCACACATAGTGATTCTTTCTAAAGTAAGAAATGGTTAAGTTAGAAAGGGCGCACGGTGGATGCCTTGGCACTAGGAGCCGATGAAGGACGGGACGAACACCGATATGCTTCGGGGAGCTGTAAGCAAGCTTTGATCCGGAGATTTCCGAATGGGGAAACCCACTGCTCGTAATGGAGTAGTATCCATACTTGAATACATAGAGTATGAGAAGGCATACCCGGGGAACTGAAACATCTAAGTACCCGGAGGAAGAGAAAGCAAATGCGATTCCCTGAGTAGCGGCGAGCGAAACGGGAACAGCCCAAACCAAGAGGCTTGCCTCTTGGGGTTGTAGGACACTCTATACGGAGTTACAAAGGAACGATATAAGCGAAGAGGTCTGGAAAGGCCCGCCAAAGAAGGTAACAGCCCTGTAACTGAAATGTTGTTCTCTCCAGAGTGGATCCTGAGTACGGCGGAACACGTGAAATTCCGTCGGAATCCGGGAGGACCATCTCCCAAGGCTAAATACTCCCTAGTGACCGATAGTGAACCAGTACCGTGAGGGAAAGGTGAAAAGCACCCCGGAAGGGGAGTGAAATAGATCCTGAAACCGTGTGCCTACAAGTAGTCAGAGCCCGTTAACGGGTGATGGCGTGCCTTTTGTAGAATGAACCGGCGAGTTACGATCCCGTGCAAGGTTAAGCAGAAGATGCGGAGCCGCAGCGAAAGCGAGTCTGAATAGGGCGCATGAGTACGTGGTCGTAGACCCGAAACCAGGTGATCTACCCATGTCCAGGGTGAAGTTCAGGTAACACTGAATGGAGGCCCGAACCCACGCACGTTGAAAAGTGCGGGGATGAGGTGTGGGTAGGGGTGAAATGCCAATCGAACCTGGAGATAGCTGGTTCTCTCCGAAATAGCTTTAGGGCTAGCCTCAAGGTAAGAGTCTCGGAGGTAGAGCACTGATTGGACTAGGGGCCCCTACCGGGTTACCGAATTCAGTCAAACTCCGAATGCCGATGACTTATCCTTGGGAGTCAGACTGCGAGTGATAAGATCCGTAGTCGAAAGGGAAACAGCCCAGACCGCCAGCTAAGGTCCCAAAGTATACGTTAAGTGGAAAAGGATGTGGAGTTGCTTAGACAACCAGGATGTTGGCTTAGAAGCAGCCACCATTTAAAGAGTGCGTAATAGCTCACTGGTCGAGTGACTCTGCGCCGAAAATGTACCGGGGCTAAACGTATCACCGAAGCTGCGGACTGTTCTTACGAACAGTGGTAGGAGAGCGTTCTAAGGGCTGTGAAGCCAGACCGGAAGGACTGGTGGAGCGCTTAGAAGTGAGAATGCCGGTATGAGTAGCGAAAGACGGGTGAGAATCCCGTCCACCGAATGCCTAAGGTTTCCTGAGGAAGGCTCGTCCGCTCAGGGTTAGTCGGGACCTAAGCCGAGGCCGAAAGGCGTAGGCGATGGACAACAGGTTGATATTCCTGTACCACCTCCTCACCATTTGAGCAATGGGGGGACGCAGGAGGATAGGGTAAGCGCGGTATTGGATATCCGCGTCCAAGCAGTTAGGCTGGGAAATAGGCAAATCCGTTTCCCGTAAAGGCTGAGCTGTGATGGCGAGCGAAATTTAGTAGCGAAGTTCCTGATTCCACACTGCCAAGAAAAGCCTCTAGCGAGGTGAGAGGTGCCCGTACCGCAAACCGACACAGGTAGGCGAGGAGAGAATCCTAAGGTGATCGAGAGAACTCTCGTTAAGGAACTCGGCAAAATGACCCCGTAACTTCGGGAGAAGGGGTGCTTCTTAGGGTGTTAAAGCCCCGAGAAGCCGCAGTGAATAGGCCCAGGCGACTGTTTAGCAAAAACACAGGTCTCTGCGAAGCCGTAAGGCGAAGTATAGGGGCTGACGCCTGCCCGGTGCTGGAAGGTTAAGAGGAGCGCTTAGCGTAAGCGAAGGTGCGAATTGAAGCCCCAGTAAACGGCGGCCGTAACTATAACGGTCCTAAGGTAGCGAAATTCCTTGTCGGGTAAGTTCCGACCCGCACGAAAGGCGCAACGATCTGGGCACTGTCTCAACGAGAGACTCGGTGAAATTATAGTACCTGTGAAGATGCAGGTTACCCGCGACAGGACGGAAAGACCCCGTGGAGCTTTACTGCAGCCTGATATTGAATGTTGGTACAGCTTGTACAGGATAGGTAGGAGCCTTGGAAACCGGAGCGCTAGCTTCGGTGGAGGCATCGGTGGGATACTACCCTGGCTGTATTGACCTTCTAACCCGCTGCCCTTATCGGGCAGGGAGACAGTGTCAGGTGGGCAGTTTGACTGGGGCGGTCGCCTCCTAAAATGTAACGGAGGCGCCCAAAGGTTCCCTCAGAATGGTTGGAAATCATTCGCAGAGTGTAAAGGCACAAGGGAGCTTGACTGCGAGACCTACAAGTCGAGCAGGGACGAAAGTCGGGCTTAGTGATCCGGTGGTTCCGCATGGAAGGGCCATCGCTCAACGGATAAAAGCTACCCCGGGGATAACAGGCTTATCTCCCCCAAGAGTCCACATCGACGGGGAGGTTTGGCACCTCGATGTCGGCTCATCGCATCCTGGGGCTGTAGTCGGTCCCAAGGGTTGGGCTGTTCGCCCATTAAAGCGGTACGCGAGCTGGGTTCAGAACGTCGTGAGACAGTTCGGTCCCTATCCGTCGCGGGCGCAGGAAATTTGAGAGGAGCTGTCCTTAGTACGAGAGGACCGGGATGGACGCACCGCTGGTGTACCAGTTGTTCTGCCAAGGGCATCGCTGGGTAGCTATGTGCGGACGGGATAAGTGCTGAAAGCATCTAAGCATGAAGCCCCCCTCAAGATGAGATTTCCCATTCCGCAAGGAAGTAAGATCCCTGAAAGATGATCAGGTTGATAGGTCTGAGGTGGAAGCGTGGTGACACGTGGAGCTGACAGATACTAATAGATCGAGGACTTAACCTATATTCTAATGTGAAGTTTGAACATTGTTATCTAGTTTTGAGAGAACATTCTCTCCATCAGGTTTGGTGGCGATAGCGAAGAGGTCACACCCGTTCCCATACCGAACACGGAAGTTAAGCTCTTCAGCGCCGATGGTAGTTGGGGGTTTCCCCCTGTGAGAGTAGGACGCCGCCAAGCTTCTATTAGGATCAGTTCCAGTCGGAACTGGTCTTTTTTGTGTTTTTGAATGACTTGCTTCTATATAATAGGTTCGTAAAGTGAGAATACGTTGTTCCTTCAATTTAACACTTCAGTCATCATATGAACCAGCAGCTCAAATTATCAAGGGTCATTAAAAGCATAGAAAACCTCTCCTTGGACTAAATAGACGTAAAGAGGTGATGGTATAGGGACACGAGATAGAAAGGCACCCCACCCCAAAGGGAATAGTCAGCGATTGTTGGATTTTTAACTTAAAAGAAGTGAAAAGAAACAAACAATAATAATGATAAGACTGTTGAGTGTTTGAAGCAGCAGAAAAATTAATGTGAAACGATTTGTTGAAAAATAGTAAAGATCAGTAATTATTTTTACACTTTTTTAGGCAAAAAAGATTTCTCAGAAAAATAAAATAATAATAGAATTTCTTTTTTGGATGTTTTTTATCCAGAGATATATGAAATAAAACAAGGATAACAAAGCTTCGAAATTGCTGTTTTTGCAATGATAGAGCCATATAAGCGCTCTTTTTAACAAAAAAACATAAAAAAATGAAAAAAAGGCTTTTAAAATGATGAGACAAGTGGTAAACTTCTTTAGGTGCCTTAACGAAAAGGTAAAAAAACAGCTTTAAAATAAATTCAAAAATTATTTTAAAAAAGTCTTTACAAACAATATCTTATCGTTATATAATACTATTTGTCAGATCGAGAGACACTTCGAAACGACACAATATGGAGGATTAGCTCAGCTGGGAGAGCATCTGCCTTACAAGCAGAGGGTCGGCGGTTCGAGCCCGTCATCCTCCACCATATTTATTCTTACATAATGTTAGGATAGATAAAGCCGGTGTAGCTCAACTGGTAGAGCAACTGACTTGTAATCAGTAGGTTGGGGGTTCAAGTCCTCTTGCCGGCACCACTTTCATATGGTAAGATAGACAAGTCGCTTTTAAAGCGAGCCATTAGCTCAGTTGGTAGAGCATCTGACTTTTAATCAGAGGGTCGAAGGTTCGAGTCCTTCATGGCTCACCATGTTTCATGCGGGTGTGGCGGAATTGGCAGACGCGCTAGACTTAGGATCTAGTGTCTTTATGACGTGGGGGTTCAAGTCCCTTCACCCGCATTGCCAAATAAAATAAAGAAATCCTGTAATGCGGAAGTAGTTCAGTGGTAGAACACCACCTTGCCAAGGTGGGGGTCGCGGGTTCGAATCCCGTCTTCCGCTTATACCATCCACGCCGGGGTGGTGGAATTGGCAGACACACAGGACTTAAAATCCTGCGGTAGGTGACTACCGTGCCGGTTCAAGTCCGGCCCTCGGCATTATAAATAAGCGCCCGTAGCTCAATTGGATAGAGCGTTTGACTACGGATCAAAAGGTTAGGGGTTCGACTCCTCTCGGGCGCGCCATTAAGATCGGGAAGTAGCTCAGCTTGGTAGAGCACTTGGTTTGGGACCAAGGGGTCGCAGGTTCGAATCCTGTCTTCCCGACCATCTTTTATGGGGCCTTAGCTCAGCTGGGAGAGCGCCTGCCTTGCACGCAGGAGGTCAGCGGTTCGATCCCGCTAGGCTCCACCAATATGATCTTTGAAAACTAAACAAGACAAAACGTACCTGTTAATTCGAGTTTTTATAAAAAAATCCTATGAAACTTCATAGGTAGTCAGTCAAACTGGCGAAAAGCAAAACTTCGGTTTTGTACTTTTTCGGAGAGTTTGATCCTGGCTCAGGACGAACGCTGGCGGCGTGCCTAATACATGCAAGTCGAGCGGACAGAAGGGAGCTTGCTCCCGGATGTTAGCGGCGGACGGGTGAGTAACACGTGGGTAACCTGCCTGTAAGACTGGGATAACTCCGGGAAACCGGAGCTAATACCGGATAGTTCCTTGAACCGCATGGTTCAAGGATGAAAGACGGTTTCGGCTGTCACTTACAGATGGACCCGCGGCGCATTAGCTAGTTGGTGGGGTAATGGCTCACCAAGGCGACGATGCGTAGCCGACCTGAGAGGGTGATCGGCCACACTGGGACTGAGACACGGCCCAGACTCCTACGGGAGGCAGCAGTAGGGAATCTTCCGCAATGGACGAAAGTCTGACGGAGCAACGCCGCGTGAGTGATGAAGGTTTTCGGATCGTAAAGCTCTGTTGTTAGGGAAGAACAAGTGCGAGAGTAACTGCTCGCACCTTGACGGTACCTAACCAGAAAGCCACGGCTAACTACGTGCCAGCAGCCGCGGTAATACGTAGGTGGCAAGCGTTGTCCGGAATTATTGGGCGTAAAGGGCTCGCAGGCGGTTTCTTAAGTCTGATGTGAAAGCCCCCGGCTCAACCGGGGAGGGTCATTGGAAACTGGGAAACTTGAGTGCAGAAGAGGAGAGTGGAATTCCACGTGTAGCGGTGAAATGCGTAGAGATGTGGAGGAACACCAGTGGCGAAGGCGACTCTCTGGTCTGTAACTGACGCTGAGGAGCGAAAGCGTGGGGAGCGAACAGGATTAGATACCCTGGTAGTCCACGCCGTAAACGATGAGTGCTAAGTGTTAGGGGGTTTCCGCCCCTTAGTGCTGCAGCTAACGCATTAAGCACTCCGCCTGGGGAGTACGGTCGCAAGACTGAAACTCAAAGGAATTGACGGGGGCCCGCACAAGCGGTGGAGCATGTGGTTTAATTCGAAGCAACGCGAAGAACCTTACCAGGTCTTGACATCCTCTGACAACCCTAGAGATAGGGCTTTCCCTTCGGGGACAGAGTGACAGGTGGTGCATGGTTGTCGTCAGCTCGTGTCGTGAGATGTTGGGTTAAGTCCCGCAACGAGCGCAACCCTTGATCTTAGTTGCCAGCATTCAGTTGGGCACTCTAAGGTGACTGCCGGTGACAAACCGGAGGAAGGTGGGGATGACGTCAAATCATCATGCCCCTTATGACCTGGGCTACACACGTGCTACAATGGACAGAACAAAGGGCTGCAAGACCGCAAGGTTTAGCCAATCCCATAAATCTGTTCTCAGTTCGGATCGCAGTCTGCAACTCGACTGCGTGAAGCTGGAATCGCTAGTAATCGCGGATCAGCATGCCGCGGTGAATACGTTCCCGGGCCTTGTACACACCGCCCGTCACACCACGAGAGTTTGCAACACCCGAAGTCGGTGAGGTAACCTTTATGGAGCCAGCCGCCGAAGGTGGGGCAGATGATTGGGGTGAAGTCGTAACAAGGTAGCCGTATCGGAAGGTGCGGCTGGATCACCTCCTTTCTAAGGATATATGGAGCAGCGTACGTTTTCGTCTTGTTTAGTTTTGAAGGATCATTCCTTCAAAACATGTCTCTAGCGAGACAGGATTGTTCTTTGAAAACTAGATAACAATAAGTAATACATTCACATTGAATGCAATGCAAAGTTCATCACACATAGTGATTCTTTCTAAAGTAAGAAATGGTTAAGTTAGAAAGGGCGCACGGTGGATGCCTTGGCACTAGGAGCCGATGAAGGACGGGACGAACACCGATATGCTTCGGGGAGCTGTAAGCAAGCTTTGATCCGGAGATTTCCGAATGGGGAAACCCACTGCTCGTAATGGAGTAGTATCCATACTTGAATACATAGAGTATGAGAAGGCATACCCGGGGAACTGAAACATCTAAGTACCCGGAGGAAGAGAAAGCAAATGCGATTCCCTGAGTAGCGGCGAGCGAAACGGGAACAGCCCAAACCAAGAGGCTTGCCTCTTGGGGTTGTAGGACACTCTATACGGAGTTACAAAGGAACGATATAAGCGAAGAGGTCTGGAAAGGCCCGCCAAAGAAGGTAACAGCCCTGTAACTGAAATGTTGTTCTCTCCAGAGTGGATCCTGAGTACGGCGGAACACGTGAAATTCCGTCGGAATCCGGGAGGACCATCTCCCAAGGCTAAATACTCCCTAGTGACCGATAGTGAACCAGTACCGTGAGGGAAAGGTGAAAAGCACCCCGGAAGGGGAGTGAAATAGATCCTGAAACCGTGTGCCTACAAGTAGTCAGAGCCCGTTAACGGGTGATGGCGTGCCTTTTGTAGAATGAACCGGCGAGTTACGATCCCGTGCAAGGTTAAGCAGAAGATGCGGAGCCGCAGCGAAAGCGAGTCTGAATAGGGCGCATGAGTACGTGGTCGTAGACCCGAAACCAGGTGATCTACCCATGTCCAGGGTGAAGTTCAGGTAACACTGAATGGAGGCCCGAACCCACGCACGTTGAAAAGTGCGGGGATGAGGTGTGGGTAGGGGTGAAATGCCAATCGAACCTGGAGATAGCTGGTTCTCTCCGAAATAGCTTTAGGGCTAGCCTCAAGGTAAGAGTCTCGGAGGTAGAGCACTGATTGGACTAGGGGCCCCTACCGGGTTACCGAATTCAGTCAAACTCCGAATGCCGATGACTTATCCTTGGGAGTCAGACTGCGAGTGATAAGATCCGTAGTCGAAAGGGAAACAGCCCAGACCGCCAGCTAAGGTCCCAAAGTATACGTTAAGTGGAAAAGGATGTGGAGTTGCTTAGACAACCAGGATGTTGGCTTAGAAGCAGCCACCATTTAAAGAGTGCGTAATAGCTCACTGGTCGAGTGACTCTGCGCCGAAAATGTACCGGGGCTAAACGTATCACCGAAGCTGCGGACTGTTCTTACGAACAGTGGTAGGAGAGCGTTCTAAGGGCTGTGAAGCCAGACCGGAAGGACTGGTGGAGCGCTTAGAAGTGAGAATGCCGGTATGAGTAGCGAAAGACGGGTGAGAATCCCGTCCACCGAATGCCTAAGGTTTCCTGAGGAAGGCTCGTCCGCTCAGGGTTAGTCGGGACCTAAGCCGAGGCCGAAAGGCGTAGGCGATGGACAACAGGTTGATATTCCTGTACCACCTCCTCACCATTTGAGCAATGGGGGGACGCAGGAGGATAGGGTAAGCGCGGTATTGGATATCCGCGTCCAAGCAGTTAGGCTGGGAAATAGGCAAATCCGTTTCCCGTAAAGGCTGAGCTGTGATGGCGAGCGAAATTTAGTAGCGAAGTTCCTGATTCCACACTGCCAAGAAAAGCCTCTAGCGAGGTGAGAGGTGCCCGTACCGCAAACCGACACAGGTAGGCGAGGAGAGAATCCTAAGGTGATCGAGAGAACTCTCGTTAAGGAACTCGGCAAAATGACCCCGTAACTTCGGGAGAAGGGGTGCTTCTTAGGGTGTTAAAGCCCCGAGAAGCCGCAGTGAATAGGCCCAGGCGACTGTTTAGCAAAAACACAGGTCTCTGCGAAGCCGTAAGGCGAAGTATAGGGGCTGACGCCTGCCCGGTGCTGGAAGGTTAAGAGGAGCGCTTAGCGTAAGCGAAGGTGCGAATTGAAGCCCCAGTAAACGGCGGCCGTAACTATAACGGTCCTAAGGTAGCGAAATTCCTTGTCGGGTAAGTTCCGACCCGCACGAAAGGCGCAACGATCTGGGCACTGTCTCAACGAGAGACTCGGTGAAATTATAGTACCTGTGAAGATGCAGGTTACCCGCGACAGGACGGAAAGACCCCGTGGAGCTTTACTGCAGCCTGATATTGAATGTTGGTACAGCTTGTACAGGATAGGTAGGAGCCTTGGAAACCGGAGCGCTAGCTTCGGTGGAGGCATCGGTGGGATACTACCCTGGCTGTATTGACCTTCTAACCCGCTGCCCTTATCGGGCAGGGAGACAGTGTCAGGTGGGCAGTTTGACTGGGGCGGTCGCCTCCTAAAATGTAACGGAGGCGCCCAAAGGTTCCCTCAGAATGGTTGGAAATCATTCGCAGAGTGTAAAGGCACAAGGGAGCTTGACTGCGAGACCTACAAGTCGAGCAGGGACGAAAGTCGGGCTTAGTGATCCGGTGGTTCCGCATGGAAGGGCCATCGCTCAACGGATAAAAGCTACCCCGGGGATAACAGGCTTATCTCCCCCAAGAGTCCACATCGACGGGGAGGTTTGGCACCTCGATGTCGGCTCATCGCATCCTGGGGCTGTAGTCGGTCCCAAGGGTTGGGCTGTTCGCCCATTAAAGCGGTACGCGAGCTGGGTTCAGAACGTCGTGAGACAGTTCGGTCCCTATCCGTCGCGGGCGCAGGAAATTTGAGAGGAGCTGTCCTTAGTACGAGAGGACCGGGATGGACGCACCGCTGGTGTACCAGTTGTTCTGCCAAGGGCATCGCTGGGTAGCTATGTGCGGACGGGATAAGTGCTGAAAGCATCTAAGCATGAAGCCCCCCTCAAGATGAGATTTCCCATTCCGCAAGGAAGTAAGATCCCTGAAAGATGATCAGGTTGATAGGTCTGAGGTGGAAGCGTGGTGACACGTGGAGCTGACAGATACTAATAGATCGAGGACTTAACCTATATTCTAATGTGAAGTTTGAACATTGTTATCTAGTTTTGAGAGAACATTCTCTCCATCAGGTTTGGTGGCGATAGCGAAGAGGTCACACCCGTTCCCATACCGAACACGGAAGTTAAGCTCTTCAGCGCCGATGGTAGTTGGGGGTTTCCCCCTGTGAGAGTAGGACGCCGCCAAGCTTCTATTAGGATCAGTTCCAGTCGGAACTGGTCTTTTTTGTGTTTTTGAGAGGTTTGATACCATATAAATGTGGAAATAATATTGTTAGTTGAGCGATTATCTTGAAAAATCGATCGAAAAAATTTATAGTAAGATTAAAGTCAAATATAGTCAAAGTCAATGGAGGAGGAGGCGGAGTGGCACAAAATATTTCTGATATCATCGAGCAGTATTTGAAGGAAGTCTTGGATCAGAACGGTCGAGAAATATTAGAAATTAAACGCAATGAAATTGCAGATAAATTTCAATGCGTACCTTCACAAATAAACTATGTTATCAATACACGCTTTACGAGCGAGAGAGGCTATATCGTTGAAAGTAAGCGTGGCGGCGGTGGCTATATCCGCATCATTAAAGTCAAAATGAATGATGAAGTCGACTTATTGAACAATATTATTTCCCAAATATATCATCGTTTATCACAGGCTGCATCTGATCATATCATCATGCGTCTTGTTGAAAATAACATATTATCTGAAAGAGAAGCTAAGATGATGATTAGTGTCATGGACCGTTCTGTATTGCATATTGATTTACCTGAACGAGATGAACTGCGGGCTCGGATGATGAAAGCGATGTTAAATGCTTTGAAATTAAAGTAAAGCGGGTGAAAAGATTGATTTGTCAAGAATGTAATGAGAGACCAGCCACTTTTCACTTTACGAAAGTTATAAATGGAGAAAAACAAGAAATGCACATATGTGAACAATGTGCAAAAGAAAACAGTGATTCATATGCTATGAGTGGAAACCAAGGTTTCTCGATTCACAACTTATTATCAGGCTTATTGAATATTGATCCTAGCTTCACCACAAGTGCGAACAAGGGCTCGTCTATTTTTCAAGAAGCGAAAGAAGTGGATCAATGTCCTAAGTGTGGCTTAACCTTTCAGCAGTTCAGAAAAACAGGCCGATTTGGCTGTGCAGAATGCTATCGTACATTTGATCAGTATCTGAACCCTGTTTTACGGAAAGTCCATAGTGGAAATACAGTCCATAATGGAAAAGTACCAAAACGAATTGCCGGCAGCCTGCATGTTCGCCGGAAACTTGAGTTAATGCAGCAAGAGCTGAAGCAGCTGATTGAACAGGAAGAGTTCGAAAAGGCAGCGGAAGTTCGAGATCAAATTCGTGCATTAGAGCATGAGCAATCTCAGCAGAGGGAGGGAGATTAACGTCATGTCGCTCCAGCATTTTATTCAAGACGCTCTTAGTCAGTGGATGAAACAAAAAGGACCAGAAAGTGACATTGTTCTAAGTAGTCGTATCCGGCTAGCTCGCAATCTAGAGCATGTTCGTTTCCCAACTCAGTTTTCTCAAGCTGAAGCTGAAGCTGTTCTCCAGCAATTCGAGCAAAAGTTTGCTAGCCAGGAAGTGAAGGACATTGGAAACTTTGTTCTGATTCGAATGAATGAAACGCAGCCTTTAGCAAAGAGGGTACTTGTTGAGAAGCATTTGATTAGCCCCAATTTAGCTGAATCAAGATTTGGTGGCTGTTTGCTTTCTGAAAATGAAGAAATCAGTGTAATGCTGAATGAAGAAGACCATATTCGAATCCAATGCTTATTCCCAGGTTTTCAGCTAGCCAATGCACTAAAAGCGGCTAATCAGGTAGATGACTGGATTGAAGAGCAAGTGGATTACGCGTTTTCTGAAAAGCGGGGATACTTAACAAGCTGTCCGACCAATGTAGGTACAGGTATCAGGGCTTCGGTCATGATGCATTTACCAGCATTAGCGCTCACAAGACAAATGAATCGGATTATTCCGGCCATTAATCAATTAGGTCTTGTGGTCAGAGGAATTTATGGTGAGGGCAGCGAAGCAATAGGGAACATCTTTCAAATTTCAAATCAAATGACACTTGGTCAATCAGAAGAAGACATTGTAGATGACTTGAATAGTGTGACCGCTCAGCTCATTGAACAAGAGCGATCTGCACGAAAAGCGTTATATCAAACATCTAAAATTGAACTTGAGGACAGAGTGTACCGCTCTTTAGGGATTTTGGCCAATTGTCGTATGATTGAATCAAAGGAAACAGCGAAGTGTTTGTCAGATGTGCGGCTTGGAATTGATTTAGGTATCATTAAGGGGCTTTCAAGTAATATACTGAATGAACTCATGATTTTGACTCAGCCCGGCTTCCTTCAACAATATTCAGGAGGAGCCTTAGAGCCAAATGAACGAGATATAAAACGAGCAGCGATTATTAGAGAAAGGCTGCGCTTAGAAATGCATAGGAATGGACAGGAGGATGAAACGATATGATGTTTGGAAGATTCACTGAAAGAGCTCAAAAGGTATTAGCACTTGCACAAGAAGAAGCCATTCGCCTAGGCCATAAGAATATTGGTACTGAGCACATTTTACTTGGCCTTGTACGTGAAGGTGAGGGCATCGCTGCCAAAGCGTTAGAAGCACTGGGCCTTGTTTCAGATAAAATCCAAAAAGAAGTCGAAAGCTTGATTGGAAGAGGGCAAGAGGTGTCTCAAGCTATTCCTCATTATACGCCTAGAGCGAAGAAGGTCACTGAGCTTTCAATGGATGAAGCAAGAAAGCTAGGTCATTCCTATGTAGGGACAGAACATATTCTATTAGGTCTTATTCGTGAGGGAGAGGGTGTCGCTGCCCGTGTCTTAAATAACCTCGGAGTGAGCTTAAATAAAGCACGCCAGCAAGTCCTGCAGCTGCTTGGAAGCAATGAAACAGGTGCATCTGCGGCAGGCTCTAATAGCAATGCGAATACACCAACACTAGATAGCCTGGCAAGAGATTTAACAGCTATCGCAAAAGAGGACAGCTTGGACCCTGTCATTGGCCGAAGCAAAGAAATTCAACGTGTCATTGAGGTCCTAAGTAGAAGAACAAAAAATAACCCTGTGCTGATTGGTGAGCCTGGTGTTGGTAAAACAGCCATCGCAGAAGGTCTTGCACAGCAAATTATTCATAATGAAGTGCCTGAAATCCTGCGTGATAAACGAGTAATGACCCTGGATATGGGAACTGTTGTAGCTGGTACGAAATATCGTGGTGAATTCGAGGATCGTTTGAAAAAAGTGATGGACGAAATTCGCCAGGCAGGAAATATCATTCTCTTTATCGACGAGCTTCATACACTTATTGGTGCTGGTGGGGCAGAGGGCGCGATTGATGCGTCTAATATCTTGAAACCATCCCTAGCACGTGGAGAGCTTCAATGTATTGGGGCGACAACGTTAGATGAGTACCGTAAATATATTGAAAAGGATGCTGCGCTTGAACGACGTTTCCAGCCAATTCAAGTAGATCAGCCGTCTGTTGATGAAAGTATTCAAATCTTAAGAGGGCTTAGAGACCGGTATGAAGCACATCACCGTGTGTCTATTACAGATGAAGCGATTGAGGCGGCGGTGAAGCTGTCTGACCGTTATATTTCTGACCGATTCCTTCCAGATAAGGCGATTGATTTAATTGATGAGGCAGGTTCGAAAGTCCGTTTACGTTCGTTCACAACACCGCCTAACCTAAAAGAATTAGAGCAAAAGCTGGATGAAGTACGCAAGGAAAAGGATGCGGCAGTTCAAAGTCAAGAATTTGAAAAAGCAGCTTCTCTTCGCGATACAGAACAGCGTTTGCGTGAAAAAGTAGAAGTTACAAAGAAATCATGGAAAGAAAAGCAGGGACAAGAGAATTCAGAGGTATCTGTAGATGATATCGCAATGGTCGTTTCCAGCTGGACGGGAGTGCCTGTTTCGAAAATTGCTCAAACGGAGACAGATAAGCTTCTGAATATGGAACAATTGCTCCACTCTCGCGTGATCGGACAGGATGAAGCGGTTGTCGCTGTAGCAAAAGCGGTGAGACGTGCGCGTGCTGGACTGAAAGATCCGAAGCGCCCAATCGGCTCCTTTATCTTCTTAGGTCCAACAGGGGTTGGTAAAACGGAGCTTGCAAGAGCACTTGCTGAGTCTATTTTCGGTGATGAAGAAGCAATGATCCGTATTGATATGTCTGAATACATGGAGAAGCACTCTACATCCAGACTTGTTGGGTCACCTCCAGGCTATGTCGGTTATGATGAAGGTGGACAGCTGACTGAAAAAGTGAGAAGAAAACCTTATTCTGTCGTTCTTTTAGACGAGATTGAAAAGGCGCATCCAGATGTATTTAATATCTTACTGCAAGTGTTAGAAGATGGTCGTCTGACTGATTCTAAAGGGCGTACCGTTGACTTTAGAAATACGATTTTGATTATGACATCAAACGTTGGAGCTAGTGAGCTGAAGCGCAATAAATATGTTGGCTTTAATGTGCAGGATGAAAGTCAAAATTACAAGGATATGAAAGGCAAAGTGATGGGCGAGTTGAAACGTGCGTTTAGACCTGAGTTTATCAACCGTATTGATGAAATCATTGTCTTCCACTCGCTTGAGAAGAAACATCTAAAAGAGATCGTGTCTCTCATGTCTGATCAATTGACAAAACGATTAAAAGAACAAGACCTATCAATTGAATTGACGGAAGCAGCAAAAGCGAAGATTGCCGACGAAGGAGTAGATCTTGAGTACGGTGCGCGTCCGTTAAGAAGAGCGATTCAAAAGCATGTAGAAGATCGACTTTCTGAAGAGCTTCTGAAGGGGAATATTGAAAAAGGTCAACATATCGTATTAGATGTGGAAGATGGAGAGATTGTCGTAAAAGCGACGGCTGCTACGAACTAATATAGTAAGAAAAAAGTGTGAGGCATACCAGCAAGGTGTATGCCTCCCTTTACTTATTTTCTGACCAGTATAAGGAGTTGTATTCTTCAATCTATGGCTAAGACAAAATCAAAATTTATATGCCAATCGTGCGGTTATGAGTCAGCCAAATGGATGGGGAAATGTCCAGGCTGCGGCACGTGGAACAGTATGACAGAAGAGGTCGTTCGCAAAGAGCCGGCAAACCGTCGAAGTGCTTTTAATCATTCTGTTCAAACCATTCAAAAACCTTCACCTATATCTGCAATTGAAACATCCGAAGAACCCCGAATTAAAACAAATTTAGAAGAATTTAACCGAGTATTAGGAAGTGGAATTGTCAAAGGTTCTCTTGTTCTCATCGGCGGAGATCCTGGGATTGGGAAATCCACATTGTTATTACAAGTATCAGCACAGCTCTCAGACAAAAATCAGAATGTGTTATACATATCTGGTGAGGAGTCTATTAAACAAACGAAGCTAAGAGCGGACCGCCTTGGCATTGAAAGCGCCTCTTTACATGTTTTGGCTGAAACCGATATGGAGTATATAACGTCTGCTATACAGGAGATGAAACCTGCGTTTGTTGTGGTGGATTCGATTCAAACCGTTTATCAAAGCGATATTACGTCAGCTCCCGGCTCTGTATCTCAAGTTAGAGAATGTACAGCGCAGCTGATGAAGATTGCCAAAACAAATGGTATTCCTATTTTTATCGTTGGTCACGTGACCAAAGAAGGCTCGATCGCAGGTCCACGCCTTTTAGAGCATATGGTGGACACAGTTCTTTATTTTGAAGGCGAGCGTCATCATACGTTTCGTATTTTACGGGCGGTCAAAAACCGATTTGGTTCAACGAATGAATTGGGAATTTTTGAAATGAGAGAGGAAGGGCTCACGGAAGTATTAAACCCATCAGAAATCTTTTTAGAAGAGCGGTCGGCAGGTGTATCTGGTTCGTGTGTTGTTGCCTCAATGGAAGGAACAAGACCCGTACTTGTCGAGATACAGGCATTAATTTCCCCGACAAGCTTTGGGAATCCGCGAAGAATGGCCACTGGCCTTGATCATAATCGAGTATCGCTGCTCATGGCAGTTTTAGAAAAACGCGTGGGGCTGCTGCTGCAAAACCAAGATGCCTATTTAAAGGTCGCAGGCGGTGTGAAGCTTGACGAACCGGCGATTGACTTAGCTATTGCCGTCAGTATTGCATCAAGCTTTAAAGATGCAGCGCCGCATCAAGCGGATTGCTTTATAGGAGAGGTCGGTCTGACGGGAGAAGTCAGAAGAGTATCAAGAATTGAACAGCGAGTGCAGGAAGCTGCAAAACTAGGATTTAAGCGAATGTTTATTCCTCAGGCGAATCTAGACGGATGGAAAAAGCCGAGAGGGATTGAGTTAGTTGGTGTAGAAAATGTAGCGGAGGCACTTCGAATTTCACTAGGGGGATCATAGAAATGGAAAAAGAGAAAAAAGGAGCGAGAGAACTCGATCTCTTAGATATTGTACAGTTTGTGGCACCAGGAACACCTCTGCGGGCAGGGATTGAAAACGTCCTGAGAGCCAATACTGGCGGTCTCATTGTTGTTGGTTATAATGACAAAGTAAAGAGTGTAGTAGATGGAGGATTTCACATTAATTCAGCCTTCTCCCCAGCACATTTATATGAATTGGCGAAGATGGATGGGGCCATTATTCTTAGCGATTCTGGTCAAAAAATCTTGTATGCGAATACACAACTGATGCCAGATGCAACCATTCATTCATCGGAAACAGGCATGAGGCACCGGACGGCTGAACGTGTAGCAAAGCAGACAGGCTGCTTAATTATTGCTATTTCTGAACGGAGGAACGTCATTACCTTATACCAAGGGAATCGTCGTTATACGCTGAAAGATATTGGCTTTATTTTAACAAAGGCTAATCAAGCCATTCAAACACTTGAGAAATATAAAACGATTTTAGATCACGCCATTTCTGCGTTAAGCGCCCTAGAATTCGAAGAGCTTGTGACCTTTGGGGATGTATTATCCGTGCTGCACCGCTACGAAATGGTACTCAGAATCAAAAATGAAATCAATATGTATATCAAAGAGCTTGGAACAGAGGGACACTTGATCCGTCTGCAGGTCAATGAATTGATTACAGATATGGAGCAGGAAGCGGCTTTATTTATTAAAGATTACGTGAAAGAAAAGATTAAAGATCCGTATGTGCTGCTTAAACAACTTCAAGATATGTCGAGCTTTGAGCTTTTAGATGATTCCATTCTGTACAAGTTACTTGGATATCCAGCTTCTACAAATATTGACGAATATGTGTACACAAGAGGATACAGATTGCTCCATAAAATCCCTAGACTGCCAATGCCAATCGTCGAAAATGTGGTTGAAGCATTCGGTGTGCTAGATCGAATTATGGAAGCAGATGTACAAGAATTGGATGAAGTAGAAGGAATTGGAGAAGTAAGAGCGAAAAAGATAAAAAAAGGATTAAAAAGGTTACAAGAAAAACACTATATCGACCGTCAGCTTTAAGAAGAGAAATTTTTCTCTACTACGGTTAAAAATGGATGAATATGGGTATATTAATGATGGTTTTGTTTTCTGTTGCTCATGATAGGAAACTTAAACATATATCAATGTCAGATGAAGGTGGATTGACAGATGAAAAATAAAGGAGGTGAAGGTATGTTAAAAAGAATCGTTCAGGCGTTTTTTATCATTTTGGGTGCAGTTGTGGGGATTTTTATCATTCCAGAGTTATTTCTGCTTTTAAATGTAAAGGACATACCTTTCATAACAAATGCTTACTCTTCAGCACTAATAGGAGCCGTTGTGTTCTTCATCATTGGTAAATGGTGCACAGGTTATGTGGTTAATTGGGTGAAATGGATCGAGGATTCTCTATTGAAGGCGCCTCTTCCTGATCTTATATCTGGAAGTTTCGGATTAGTATTTGGACTTATTCTAGCATATCTTATTGTAAACGTGATCCCGCTAAACAATATCCCATATCATATTTTTGGTACCATTATTCCGATTTTCCTGGCTTTCTTTTTAGGATACCTTGGGTTTCAGGTAGGCTTTAAGAAGAAGGATGAAATGATAGGGCTGTTCTCCCGATCTGCAAAGGTCACAAAGAAAAAAGGAGCAGCTGATGATGAACCTGAAATAGAAGATAAAAAGCTGAAAATTTTAGACACAAGTGTTATCATTGATGGAAGAATCGCAGATATTTGCCAAACTGGATTCTTAGAAGGTGTCATGGTCATTCCTCAATTTGTACTCGAGGAATTACAGCATATTGCAGACTCTTCAGATGTATTAAAGAGAAATAGAGGCCGAAGAGGTCTTGATATTTTAAATCGTATTCAAAAAGAATTGGATATCAAAGTTGAAATTTACGAAGGTGACTTCGAAGACATTCAAGAGGTTGATAGCAAGCTTGTGAAGCTGGCGAAATTAACTTCAGGTGTTGTTGTGACCAATGATTTTAATTTAAATAAAGTATGCGAACTTCAAAAAGTAGCAGTGTTAAACATCAATGATCTAGCCAATGCCGTTAAACCGGTTGTACTGCCTGGGGAAGAAATGAAGGTACAGGTCATCAAAGATGGGAAAGAGCATAACCAAGGTGTTGCTTACTTAGATGACGGGACGATGATTGTGGTCGAGGAAGGACGCAATTACATTGGAAAAGACATTGACGTGCTCGTCACAAGTGTGCTGCAGACTGCTGCTGGAAGAATGATTTTTGCGAAGCCAAAACTTCTGGAGAAGGCGCTCTAAAGGGAGAACGAACATGTATTATGAAGTAGTTATTCCGGCTGCGGGGCAGGGGAAACGAATGAAGGCCGGCCGCAATAAGCTTTTTATTGAGCTGAAAAGAATGCCGGTCATCATTCATACACTAAAGGTGTTTGACGCTCATGCGCAATGCAAACGAATGATCCTAGCGATCAATGAAGAGGAGCGTCAAGACTTTGAAAGGCTACTCAAGGTACACGCTTTTCAAACGCCTGTTTCACTTGTCACTGGCGGTGAAGAACGTCAGCAAAGTGTATACGAAGGATTAAAGGCTGTGAAAGATGCGGACATCGTGCTTGTTCATGATGGGGCAAGGCCTTTTATTAAGCATACACAGATTGACTTGCTCGTTAAAGCGGCGATTGAAAAAGGCTCCGCAGTTGTAGCGGTACCAGTGAAAGACACAATCAAACGCGTTCAAGAAGGCAAAGTGGAACAAACCATTGAACGTCAGAGCTTGTGGGCAGTCCAGACCCCACAAGCTTTTCGTCATTCTATTTTAAAAGAGGCGCATGAATATGCGGAGCGGACAGGCTTCCTTGGAACAGACGACGCCAGTCTTGTTGAACAATTACAAGGTGAGAATGTGTATATTGTCCAAGGAGACTATACCAATATTAAGCTGACAACACCGGATGATTTATTGGTTGCCAAGGCAATTATGGATGCGGAAAGAGGGTACTAGATCATGTTGAGAATAGGACAAGGTTTTGATGTACATCAATTAACAGAGGGAAGACCTCTAATTATCGGCGGGGTCACCATCCCTTATGAAAAGGGACTGCTAGGTCATTCAGATGCTGACGTACTGCTTCACACAGTGGCAGATGCATGCCTGGGTGCGATTGCTGAAGGAGATATCGGCAGACATTTCCCAGACACAGATCCTGAGTTTAAGGATGCAGATTCTTTTAAATTATTGCAGCATGTGTGGGCACTTGTGAAAGAAAAGGGCTACACACTTGTGAATATTGACTGCACCATCATGGCGCAAAAGCCAAAAATGGCACCTTACATTCAACCAATGTGTGAGAAAATTGCAGAAGCGCTTGAGGCAGATGTCACACAGGTGAATGTCAAAGCAACAACGACAGAGAAACTCGGATTTACAGGAAGAGGAGAAGGAATTGCCTCTCAGGCAACAGTGCTTCTTCAGAAAAAGTAAAATCCATTTTGATGAGAATAGGTTTTGATGATAAAATACGTTTATAAAAAATTGGTGTCAGACAACATGATGCAGATGAAAGGAAGTTAAACTCATGGGAAATGAAGTGCGTGTTCGTTATGCACCGAGTCCAACTGGTCATTTACATATTGGGAATGCTAGAACGGCTCTTTTCAACTATTTGTTCGCACGCAGCCAAGGCGGCAAATTTATTATTCGAATCGAGGATACGGACCAAAAGCGTAATGTAGAAGGCGGGGAGGAAAGCCAGCTTCGCCACCTGCAATGGCTCGGTATTGATTGGGATGAGAGCATTGATAAAGATGGCGGTTACGGTCCTTACAGACAATCAGAGCGTAATGATATTTACAAAAAATATTATGACGAACTGTTAGAGAAGGACTTGGCTTATAAGTGCTATTGTACGGCTGAAGAGCTAGAGGCCGAGCGTGAAGCACAAATCGCCCGCAGTGAAATGCCTCGATATTCTGGTAAATGCAGTCATTTATCAAAAGAAGAAGAGGACAAACTGATTGCTGAAGGAAGAGAGCCAAGCATCCGCTTCCGAGTACCAAAAGGAGAAATCATCAAATTTGACGACATGGTCAAAGGTGAAATTTCATTTGAAACAGACGGCATTGGTGACTTTGTTATTGTGAAAAAAGATGGCACGCCAACTTATAACTTTGCAGTTGCCGTGGATGATCATTTGATGAAAATGACTCACGTTCTTCGCGGAGAGGATCATATTTCAAATACCCCTAAACAAATCATGATTTTTCATGCATTTGGCTGGGATGTTCCGCTATTCGGACATATGACGCTGATTGTGAACGAGAACCGCAAGAAATTAAGTAAACGTGATGAATCGATTATTCAATTCATCGAGCAATATAAGAATTTAGGCTATTTACCTGAAGCCCTGTTTAACTTCATTGCATTACTTGGATGGTCTCCAGTAGGCGAAGAAGAACTGTTTACAAAAGAGCAATTCATCGACATTTTTGATGTGAACCGACTTTCTAAGTCACCAGCTCTATTCGATATGCATAAACTAAAATGGGTGAACAACCAATACGTGAAAGCACTTGATCTTGATCAGGTTGTGGCACTAACACTTCCGCATCTTCAAAAGGCAGGCAAGGTAAGTGAGCAGCTGACTGAAGAAGAAAACACGTGGGTACGCAAGCTTATTTCTCTGTATCACGAACAATTAAGCTACGGAGCAGAAATTGTTGAGTTGACAGAGTTGTTCTTTAAGGAGCAAATTGAGTATAATCAAGAGGCAAAGGAAGTTCTAGCAGAGGAGCAAGTACCAGAAGTCATGGCATCTTTTGCAGGTCATCTTGAACAGCTTGAGTCTTTCACACCTGATGAAATCAAGGCTGCCATTAAAGCGGTACAAAAAGAAACAGGGCATAAAGGCAAGAAACTATTCATGCCGATTCGTGTGGCTGTCACAGGACAAACGCATGGCCCAGAACTTCCGCAAAGTATTGAATTACTAGGTAAAGAAACGGTATTAAACCGCATTAAACAAATATAAGGAAATCGTTGCGAGGGAGAAGTACAATGTACTCGTCCATCACAGAAAGAGTCTCCACCGGCTGAAAGAGACTTATGGGCAGATGTTGGAAATGCACCCTCAAGACCCTTGAGGAACACGTACGTTAGTATGCAAGGGCGGTACCCTCCGTTATGGGATTAAGTTGAGAAGGCTTCAAGATAAGTGGCTTTCTAAACAGAGTGGAACCGCGTTTTCAAAACGTCTCTGTCATTTGGCAGAGGCGTTTTTTATTTGTCCAAAAAAAGAGAGCAAGTCCTAAGAGAGATTCATGGGGAAGAACGGGGGGAGCATGTGTTTTTCAAAATGCTGAAAGAAGATATTGATACTGTGTTTGATCAAGATCCTGCTGCTAGAAGCTATATTGAAGTAGTGCTAACCTATTCAGGGCTTCATGCGATTTGGGCTCACCGTATTGCGCATGCATTTTATAAGCGGAAGCTGTACTTTATTGCGCGAATCATTTCTCAGGTCAGCCGTTTTTTCACAGGGGTGGAAATTCATCCGGCGGCAACCATTGGCAGGCGGTTCTTCATTGATCACGGCATGGGCGTCGTGATCGGGGAAACATGTGAAATTGGAGACAACGTCACTGTTTTCCAAGGCGTGACATTAGGGGGAACAGGGAAAGAAAAGGGAAAGCGGCATCCGACCATTTTAGACGATGCCCTCATTGCGACAGGTGCCAAGGTGCTTGGTTCCATTACAGTTGGAAAAGGAGCCAAGATTGGAGCGGGGTCGGTCGTGTTAAAGGACGTACCCGACCATTCCACCGTTGTCGGTATACCTGGGCGAGTCGTCGTTCAAAATGGAAAGAAAATCAATCGTGATCTCAATCATCAAGATTTGCCAGATCCAATTTCCGATCGTTTCAAAGAATTGGAACGAGAAATGGAAAAGCTAAAAGGTGAGCTGGCTTCATTGAGCAGAAAGGAAGAACAATCATGACAATCAATATTTATAATACATTGACACGTAAGAAGGAAGAATTTGTCCCGCTTGAGCCAGGAAAGGTCAAGATGTATGTGTGCGGACCAACCGTTTATAACTACATTCATATCGGGAATGCTAGACCTGCTATTGTTTATGACACTGTACGTAAGTATTTAGAATACAGCGGTTACGATGTAAACTTTGTATCAAACTTTACAGATGTGGATGATAAACTCATCAAAGCAGCCAACGAACTCGGAGAAGATGTGCCGACAATTGCTGACCGGTTTATCCAGGCCTACTTCGAAGACGTCAGTGCACTCGGCTGCAAAAAAGCAGACCTTCACCCGCGAGTGACGGAAAACATGGATGATATCATTGCGTTTATTGCCACATTGATTGAAAAAGGCTACGCCTATGAAGCAGATGGCGACGTGTATTACAGCACACGCTCATTTGAAGGCTATGGAAAGCTTTCTCACCAATCAATTGATGAACTGAAGACAGGTGCCCGTATTCGAGTAGGTGAAAAGAAACGAGATGCACTGGACTTTGCTCTTTGGAAGGCTGCAAAGGATCAGGAAATCTCTTGGGATAGCCCGTGGGGCGAAGGACGCCCAGGCTGGCACATTGAATGCTCGGCAATGGTCAAAAAATATTTAGGTGATACGATCGATATTCATGCTGGCGGACAGGATTTAACATTCCCTCACCATGAGAATGAAATTGCCCAATCTGAGGCTTTGACAGGGAAGCCTTTTGCGAAGTATTGGATGCATAACGGGTATATTAATATCGATAATGAAAAAATGTCAAAATCACTTGGCAACTTTGTGCTGGTGCATGACATTGTGAAAGAACAAGATCCTGATGTGCTTCGCTTCTTTATGTTGTCGGTTCACTATCGCCACCCAATTAATTACTCAATGGATTTATTAGAAAGTACAAAGAGTGCGTTTAACCGACTCAAAACATCGTATGCGAATTTACATCACCGTCTAGAGAGCAGCACAAATATCACGGAAGACAATGCTGAATGGCTGGCAAAAATTGAAGAGCAGCGTGCAACATTTATTTCCGAAATGAATGATGACTTCAATACGGCAAATGCGATCTCTGTTTTATTCGAATTAGCGAAACAGGCGAATTATTATATGGAAAATGATCATACTTCGGAGGAAGTGATCAAGGCATTTATCGGCTTGTTCCAAGAAATTACGTCTGTTCTCGGCTTCTCATTAGAAGAAAAGCACACGCTTGACGAAGAGGTAGAAGCGTTAATTGAAAAACGCAATGAAGCTAGAAGAAATCGTGACTTTGCCCTATCTGATCAAATTCGTGATCAATTAAAGAACATGAATATTGTGTTGGAGGACACTCCTCAAGGTACTCGCTGGAAAAGAGGAGAATAGGCAATGTTGAATTTTGAAAAGCTGAAAGACGGTAAACAGCTGAACGGACTTGCGCTGGCTTATATGGGTGATGCCATTTTTGAAGTATATGTGAGGCATCACCTCCTCCAAACGGGGGCGACAAAACCAAATGAGCTGCACAAACGAGCAAGCAAAATTGTTTCAGCTAAATCACAGGCTGCTATTTTATTTACGCTTCAGCAGCAAGGCTTTTTCACTGAAGCAGAAGAAGCGGTGCTGAAAAGAGGAAGAAACGCAAAATCAGGCACAGTGCCTAAAAACACAGACGTTCAAACGTATCGTTATAGTACAGCGTTTGAAGCGCTCATGGGTTATTTATTTATCGAAAAGCAGGACGAACGCTTAGAAGAGCTGATTGGTCAGGCGATTGAAATCGGAACGTCAGGGAGGAAGACAAATGAGTCAGCAACATGATTATGTCATTGGGAAAAATGCAGTGATTGAGACACTGAAGTCAGATCGGGAGTTATACAAGCTCTGGATGGCAGAAAACACTGTAAAAGGACAAGCCCAGCAGGTCATTGAACTCGCTAAAAAGCAAAATATCACCATTCAGTATGTTCCGAGGAAAAAGCTTGATCAAATGGTTACAGGTCAGCACCAGGGAATCGTTGCACAAGTAGCAGCATATGAATATGCAGAATTGGACGACCTGTATCAAATCGCTGAAAAGCGTAATGAACAGCCTTTCTTTCTGATTTTAGATGAGATTGAAGACCCGCATAATTTAGGATCTATTATGAGAACGGCAGATGCTGTAGGTGCACACGGGATTGTCATTCCGAAAAGGAGAGCGGTCGGTCTAACAACAACAGTTGCTAAGGCATCCACTGGAGCAATTGAGCATATTCCTGTCGCAAAAGTGACCAATCTTTCAAGAGCCCTTGATGAAATGAAAGAAAGAGGAATCTGGGTTGCGGGAACAGATGCGTCTGCTAAACAGGATTACAGACAATTTGATGGCACGATGCCGCTGGCTCTTGTGATTGGCAGCGAGGGAAAAGGAATTGGCCGATTGATTAAGGAAAAGTGTGATTTTCTGATTAAACTGCCTATGGCCGGGAAGGTTACTTCGTTAAACGCATCAGTTGCCGCTGGTTTATTGATGTATGAAGTGTATCGAAAACGTTATCCGTTAGGAGAATAGAGATGGATATCCTCTTAGTCGATGGATACAACATGATAGGTGCATGGCCTCAGCTGCAGCACTTAAAGGAAAACAGCTTTGAAGAAGCCAGAGACGTACTGATTCAACATTTAGCAGAATATCAAGCATACACAGGGTATCGAGTCATTGTCGTATTCGATGCCCATATGGTCAAAGGAATTGAAAAGAAGCGGACCAACCACCGAGTAGAGGTCATCTTTACGAGAGAGAATGAAACGGCGGATGAGCGGATTGAAAAGCTGGCGCAGGATTTGAATAATATACGGACGCAAATTCATGTGGCAACCTCAGATTTTACGGAACAATGGGCTATTTTTGGACAAGGAGCTCTTCGGAAGTCGGCTCGTGAGCTTTTAAGAGAGATTGAAGTGATAGAACGAAAGATTGAAACGAGGGTCAAAAAGATTACTTCTGATAAACCAGCATCTAAGATTGAATTGTCAGAAGATGTATTGAAAACGTTTGAAAAATGGCGGCGCGGGAATCTGGAATAGCTTGACGATATTTCAACCATTAATGTATAATATTTCTATCTAGGTGCGGTCGGGGGGATCGAAGTGAATCTAAACAACAGCAAGGGTAAGTCCATCAGAGAGCAATTTTGCCAGTTGGAAGATGAACAAGTCATTGAAAGGGTTCATGTCGGAGATAGTGATGCGCTAGATTATTTAATAACGAAATACCGCAATTTTGTACGTGCGAAAGCAAGATCTTATTTCTTGATAGGAGCGGATCGAGAGGACATTGTCCAAGAGGGAATGATCGGACTTTATAAGTCTATCCGCGATTTCAGAGAGGACAAGCTTACTTCATTTAAGGCTTTTGCAGAATTATGTATTACCCGCCAAATTATCACCGCAATTAAAACAGCTACTCGCCAAAAACATATCCCGTTAAATTCCTATGTATCATTAGACAAGCCGATCTACGATGAAGAATCGGACAGAACATTATTGGATGTCATTTCCGGTGCTAAAGCGCTTAACCCAGAAGACTTAATTATTAGCAAAGAAGAATTTGATGATATCGAAATGAAGATGGGTGAACTGCTAAGCGAGCTGGAAAGAAAGGTACTTGTGCTTTATCTTGATGGCAGATCCTATCAAGAGATTTCTGAAGATTTAAATCGTCATGTGAAATCAATTGATAACGCACTCCAAAGAGTAAAGAGAAAATTAGAGAAATATTTAGAGCTTCGCGAGATTAGTCTCTAATCAAACCTATATTGACAGCTTTTTCGACACTGTGATAAGGTACTAATGAAATGATGTCGAGAAAATAGGTGTAAATATGAGGAAAAAGATTACTCTAGCCTGTAAAGACTGCGGAAGCCGCAATTATACGACAATGAAAAGTGTTGCTTCAGCAGCTGAAAGATTAGAAGTTAAGAAATATTGCAAGACTTGTAATTCACATAAAACACATTTAGAAACGAAGTAAGATTTGCGTTCTTTAATCTGTGGAGGTCTTTTACATGCGTATTATCAGTTTCTTAAAAAGTGTCGGAAAAGAAATGAAAAAGGTCAGCTGGCCAAAGAAGAACGAAATGGTCCGCTACACAATCACTGTTATTTTAACAGTCGTATTCTTTGCCATCTTTTTCTCTTTTCTTGATATAGGAATCTCACAATTAATCGAATTAATTCATTAATACTTGAATAATGGTCTGCTGAACGTGCTATAATAGATCATAATATGACTTGCCAAAAAACCCGTTTTACGGGTTTTTTCAATTGCTTGAAAATATTTACCGTTACTCGAGATTCGTCAAATAGACATTATGAAATGTGGGGAGGGAAGGACTAAATAGTCCTGAACGAAAATGGAAAAGAATTGGTATGTTGTGCATACGTACTCTGGCTATGAAAACAAAGTAAAAGCGAATTTGGAAAAGCGTGTTGAATCAATGGGCATGCAGGATAAAATCTTCCGCGTCGTCGTACCAGAAGAAGAAGAAACGGATATTAAAAATGGTAAGAAAAAAGTTGTCAAAAAGAAAGTATTCCCTGGCTATGTCCTAGTGGAAATCGTGATGACTGACGACTCTTGGTATGTCGTTCGTAATACACCAGGTGTCACTGGATTCGTTGGATCAGCTGGATCAGGCTCAAAGCCGACTGCGCTGCTGCCAGGCGAAGCTGAAACCATTCTGAAGAGAATGGGTCTTGAAGAACGCAAAACAGAAATCGACTTTGAACTGAAAGAAACAGTTAAGGTCATCGATGGACCATTTGCTAACTTCACTGGCTCTATTGAAGAAATTGACTACGATAAAAGCAAAGTCAAAGTATTCGTTAATATGTTTGGTAGAGAAACACCTGTTGAACTTGAGTTCACGCAGATCGATAAATTGTAATTTAAAAGAGCTTGAAATGAGTGTATAGAAGTGGTAATATAGCAAAGGTACGTCTTGAGTTCACTCAAGATCGCTAGCTAGTTATTTCGTCATTCATATAAAGAATGAAGTTGTTGAGTGGGAGGGGGATTCCCCTATTACCACATCACGGACTTTAAGGAGGTGTGTCTCGTGGCTAAAAAAGTAGTTAAAGTTGTTAAATTGCAAATTCCTGCTGGAAAAGCTAACCCAGCTCCACCAGTTGGACCTGCACTAGGTCAAGCCGGTGTTAATATCATGGGATTCTGTAAGGAGTTTAACGCTCGTACAGCTGACCAAGCTGGTCTTATCATTCCTGTTGAAATTTCGGTTTTTGAAGACCGTTCATTTACATTTATTACTAAAACTCCACCTGCTGCAGTTTTACTTAAAAAAGCAGCTGGTATTGAGTCTGGTTCTGGTGAACCTAACCGTAATAAAGTGGCAACTGTTAAGCGTGATAAAGTACGCGAAATCGCGGAAACAAAAATGCCTGACTTAAACGCTGCTAGCGTTGAATCAGCTATGCGCATGGTTGAAGGTACTGCACGCAGTATGGGTATTGTCATCGAAGATTAATTTTTTGTCTTGTTGGGTTGCGAGTTTGGTTTTGACAAGTTCGCAACCCTTATTCGTGGGAGGTTATTCCGCTAAAACCACATAAGGAGGATTTTTATAATGGCTAAAAAAGGTAAAAAGTATGTAGAAGCTGCTAAGCTGATCGAACGTACTAAAGCGTATGATGTAGCTGAAGCTGTTTCTCTTACAAAAAAAGCAAATGCAGCGAAATTTGATGCGACTGTAGAAGTTGCTTTTCGTTTGGGCGTAGACCCTCGTAAAAACGATCAACAAATCCGCGGTGCAGTTGTACTTCCTAACGGAACTGGTAAAACTCAACGCGTTCTTGTGTTCGCTAAAGGCGAAAAAGCAAAAGAAGCAGAAGCTGCTGGAGCAGACTACGTTGGAGATTCTGATTACATCACTAAAATCCAACAAGGCTGGTTCGATTTCGATGTAATCGTTGCGACACCTGACATGATGGGTGAAGTTGGTAAGATCGGTCGTGTACTTGGACCAAAAGGTCTTATGCCAAACCCTAAAACAGGAACTGTAACGTTCGAAGTTGAAAAAGCAATCAATGAAATCAAAGCTGGTAAAGTAGAATACCGCGTTGATAAAGCTGGTAATATCCACGCGCCAATCGGAAAGGTTTCTTTCGAGGACGAAAAGCTTGTTGAGAACTTTGCAACAATCTATGACACAATCCTTAAAGCAAAACCTGCAGCGGCTAAAGGTGTATACGTGAAAAACGTTTCTGTTACATCTACTATGGGCCCTGGTGTGAAAGTGGATCCATCTTCTTTCTCTGCAAAATAATTCTTGACTTATGACAACCATTTTGATAATATCAAAATGTTGTAAAATAGAATAATGTCCATTTATACCGTAGACAGCAGGGGCCTTATGGCTTAAATAACCCGCCGAGGTGTATATGTCACAGTCTTACGTTAACGTATGCTTGTATATACAGCCTCCATGTCTTAATGGAGGCTTTTTATATGGAGAACCGTTCGTTAGGAACGTGATGGCCTGATCGGTATAAGTGTTACACAAAGAATGTACAGGAGGTGTAACCATGAGCAATGCAATCGATACTAAAAAAGTTGTCGTTGATGAAATTACTTCTAAATTTAAAGATAGTATGTCTACTGTCATTGTAGATTACCGCGGTCTTTCTGTTTCTGAAGTGACTGAACTTCGTAAACAGCTTCGTGAAGCTGGCGTAGAATTCAAAGTTTACAAAAACACTTTGACTCGCCGTGCAGTTGAACAAGTTGAACTAACGGGTTTAAACGATTTCTTAACAGGTCCAAACGCTATCGCATTCAGTAACGAAGATGTTATCGCACCTGCGAAAATCATCAACGAATTTGCGAAAAGCCACGAAGCTTTAGAAATCAAAGCTGGTGTCATCGAAGGAAACGTAGCGACTGTAGAAGAAGTGAAGGCTCTTGCGGAACTTCCGTCTCGCGAAGGCTTACTTTCTATGTTGCTTAGCGTTCTTCAAGCTCCAGTTCGTAATCTTGCTCTTGCTACTAAAGCAGTTGCAGATCAAAAAGAAGAACAAGGCGCTTAATGCGTACTTTACGTTTACGTAAAAAAACTTAAAATGGAGGAATTACAAATGGCTTTAAATATCGAAGAAATCATTGCTTCAGTTAAAGAAGCAACTGTACTTGAGTTAAACGACTTAGTAAAAGCAATCGAAGAAGAATTTGGCGTAACTGCTGCTGCTCCTGTAGCTGTAGCTGCTGGTGGCGGTGCTGCTGCTGAAGAAAAAACTGATTTTGATCTAGTACTTGCTGGTGCTGGAGACCAAAAAATCAAAGTTATCAAAGTGGTTCGTGAAATCACTGGTCTTGGCTTGAAAGAAGCTAAAGAACTTGTTGACAACACTCCAAAACCACTTAAAGAAGGTATTGCTAAAGAAGAAGCTGAAGAACTTAAAGCTAAGCTTGAAGAAGTTGGCGCTTCTGTAGAAGTTAAGTAATCTTCGCCTAATCTTTTGGGAAAGCTCGCTTTTACTGGCGGGCTTTTTCTTTTCTAATCTCCTGAAACGATTGAATCCAGAGGAGGTCCATTCACCATGAGTGACCACTATTATACGGAAAAGCCATCAGTGAAAAGCAATAAACAGACATGGGACTTCACCTTGAGAAACCGTACCTTTACTTTTACAAGTGACAGTGGAGTGTTTTCTAAGAAAGAAGTCGACTTTGGTTCAAGGCTTTTAATTGAAGCTTTCGAAGAACCTGATTTGGATGGCGATGTCTTAGATGTCGGTTGCGGTTATGGACCGATTGGCTTATCGTTAGCAAACGAAATGACTAGCCGTACCATTCATATGATTGATGTGAACGAAAGAGCAGTCGAACTTTCAAAGGAAAACGCTAAACATAATCGCATTGATAATGTCCGCATCTATCAAAGTGATTTGTTCTCGAATGTTCATTCCTCAGCTGCTTTTGCCTCTATACTGACCAATCCCCCAATACGGGCAGGGAAGAAAGTTGTACATGCGATCTTTGAAAAAAGTGCTGATCATTTATTGCCGGAAGGTGAGTTGTGGGTGGTTATTCAGAAGAAGCAAGGTGGACCATCTGCGATTGAAAAATTAGAGCAGCTCTTTGAAGAAGTCGAGGTTGTGCTGAAAAAAAAGGGCTACTATATCATCAAAGCTAAAAAAGTTTGACGCAGTTTCCTAGCTGTGTTAACATTATAAAATGCCAATGTGTATATTTTGCTTGATAGGCTTAAAAAACAACTATTTTGTATAAATTATGCATACTTGGGAAAACTAATAAAATCGGTATTTGTTTTTGGATGTGGTTTTCTTATTTTAGAAACCCTTTTTTCTTTTGTCTTGTAAAAGTATTTCTTTACTGACATTTGAAAGACAGAAATACTTTTTACACATATAATACGCATGATTTGAGGGGTGAATCAGTTGACAGGTCAACTAGTTCAGTATGGACGACACCGCCAGCGCAGAAGCTACGCACGCATAAGCGAAGTGTTAGAATTACCAAATCTCATTGAAATTCAAACCTCTTCTTATCAGTGGTTTCTTGATGAGGGTCTTAGAGAGATGTTTCAAGATATATCCCCAATTGAGGATTTTACTGGTAACCTTTCTCTTGAATTCATTGATTACAGCCTAGGGGATCCTAAGTATCCTGTAGCAGAATCAAAAGAACGTGATGTAACTTACTCTGCTCCACTAAGAGTAAAAGTTCGTTTAATTAACAAAGAAACTGGAGAAGTAAAAGACCAAGATGTGTTTATGGGTGATTTCCCAATCATGACAGACACAGGTACTTTTATCATTAATGGTGCGGAACGTGTAATCGTTTCTCAGTTAGTGCGTTCTCCAAGTGTATATTTCAGTGGTAAAGTAGACAAAAACGGTAAAAAAGGTTTTACTGCGACTGTCATTCCAAACCGTGGCGCATGGTTAGAATACGAAACTGATGCGAAGGATGTAGTCTATGTACGCATCGATCGCACACGTAAGTTGCCGGTTACGGTTCTTTTGCGTGCTCTCGGCTTCAGCTCTGATCAAGAGATTCTTGACCTCATTGGCGAGAATGAATACTTACGCAACACGCTGGAAAAAGACAATACAGAGAATGCAGATAAAGCACTTCTCGAAATCTACGAGCGCCTCCGTCCTGGAGAGCCGCCAACTGTTGAAAATGCGAAAAGCTTGCTAGACTCTCGCTTCTTCGATCCGAAGAGATATGACCTAGCAAATGTTGGACGCTACAAGATTAATAAGAAGCTTCATATTAAAAATAGACTGTTCAATCAAAAATTGGCTGAAACGTTAGTTGATCCTGAAACAGGTGAAATTCTAGCAGAAAAAGGTCAAATTCTAGACAGAAGAATTCTTGATAAAGTTCTTCCATACTTAGAAAACGGCATCGGATTTAGAAAGCTTTATCCTAATGGTGGCGTAGTAGAAGATGAAGTAGAACTTCAATCTATTAAGATTTATGCACCGTCTGATCAAGAAGGCGAGCAAGTGATCAACGTGATTGGAAATGCTTATGTAGAGGAAGCTGTGAAAAACATCACGCCTTCTGACATCATTGCATCAATCAGTTACTTCTTCAACCTTCTTCATGGTGTAGGTGACACAGATGATATCGACCACCTTGGTAACCGTCGTCTGCGTTCTGTAGGTGAACTTCTGCAAAACCAATTCCGTATTGGTTTAAGCAGAATGGAGCGTGTTGTTCGTGAAAGAATGTCGATTCAAGACACAAACACGATCACACCTCAGCAGCTGATCAACATTCGTCCTGTGATCGCTTCTATCAAAGAGTTCTTTGGTAGTTCTCAGCTTTCTCAGTTCATGGATCAAACAAACCCGCTTGCTGAATTGACGCACAAACGTCGTCTGTCAGCGCTTGGACCGGGTGGTTTGACACGTGAGCGTGCAGGAATGGAAGTTCGTGACGTTCACTACTCTCACTATGGACGTATGTGTCCGATTGAAACACCAGAGGGTCCAAACATTGGTTTGATCAACTCTCTATCTTCATTTGCAAAAGTGAATCGCTTCGGATTTATTGAAACACCTTACCGCCGGGTTGATCCTGAAACTGGTAAAGTGACACCGAGAATCGATTACTTAACTGCTGATGAAGAGGATAACTACGTAGTAGCACAAGCGAACGCTCAGTTAGCTGATGATGGTTCGTTTATCGATGATAATATCATTGCTCGTTTCAGAGGGGAAAACACCGTTGTTCCTCGAAACCGCGTTGACTACATGGACGTTTCGCCAAAGCAGGTTGTTTCTGCAGCGACAGCATGTATCCCATTCTTAGAAAACGATGACTCTAACCGTGCTCTAATGGGAGCGAACATGCAGCGTCAGGCTGTGCCTTTGATGCAGCCGGAATCACCGATTGTTGGTACAGGGATGGAGTACGTATCAGGTAAAGACTCTGGTGCTGCTGTCATCTGCCGCTATCCAGGTGTTGTAGAACGTGTAGAAGCAAAAAATATTTGGGTTCGCCGTTATGAAGACGTTGACGGACAACAAGTCAAAGGAAACCTAGACAAATACAGCCTGCTGAAATTTGTCCGCTCTAACCAAGGGACTTGCTACAACCAGCGCCCTATCGTAAGTGTTGGAGATGAAGTCGTTAAAGGAGAAATTCTTGCAGACGGACCTTCTATGGAAAAAGGTGAATTGGCTCTAGGACGTAACGTTATGGTCGGATTTATGACTTGGGACGGTTACAACTACGAGGATGCGATCATCATGAGTGAGCGCCTTGTAAAAGATGACGTCTACACGTCTATTCATATTGAAGAATATGAATCAGAAGCTCGTGATACAAAGCTTGGACCAGAAGAAATCACTCGTGATATTCCAAACGTTGGGGAAGATGCTTTACGCAACCTTGACGAGCGCGGAATCATCCGTATTGGTGCAGAAGTAAAAGACGGAGACCTTCTTGTAGGTAAAGTAACGCCTAAAGGTGTAACTGAACTAACAGCTGAAGAACGTCTATTACATGCAATCTTCGGTGAAAAGGCTCGTGAAGTTCGTGATACGTCACTGCGTGTTCCACACGGCGGCGGCGGAATTATCCACGATGTAAAAGTCTTCAACCGTGAAGATGGAGATGAATTACCTCCAGGTGTAAACCAATTAGTCCGCGTATACATCGTTCAGAAACGTAAGATTTCTGAAGGTGACAAAATGGCCGGACGACATGGTAACAAAGGGGTTATCTCTAAAATCCTTCCAGAAGAAGATATGCCTTATCTTCCAGACGGAACACCGATCGATATCATGTTGAACCCTCTAGGGGTACCATCTCGTATGAACATCGGTCAGGTACTTGAGCTTCATATGGGTATGGCTGCACGTTACCTTGGCATACACATTGCGTCACCAGTATTTGATGGTGCGCGCGAGGAAGATGTTTGGGAAACGCTTGAAGAAGCAGGTATGTCCCGTGATGCGAAAACAGTCCTTTATGACGGTCGAACTGGTGAACCATTCGACAACCGTGTATCTGTCGGAATCATGTACATGATCAAACTGGCTCACATGGTTGACGATAAACTTCACGCTCGTTCAACAGGACCATACTCACTTGTTACGCAGCAGCCACTTGGCGGTAAAGCACAGTTTGGTGGTCAGCGTTTCGGAGAGATGGAAGTATGGGCACTTGAAGCTTACGGTGCAGCATATACACTTCAAGAGATCTTAACAGTTAAATCAGATGACGTTGTGGGTCGTGTGAAAACATACGAAGCCATCGTCAAAGGGGATAACGTACCTGAACCAGGTGTCCCTGAATCATTCAAAGTGTTAATCAAAGAACTTCAAAGTTTAGGTATGGATGTGAAAATCCTATCCGGCGATGAAGAAGAGATAGAAATGAGAGATTTAGAAGACGATGAGGAAACGAAGAAAGCAGACGGATTAGCGTTATCTAATGACGAAGATGCTGCAGACCTCGCACCTGTCGATCTTGAACGTGACGCAGTCACAAAAGAATAGCAGAAACGATTAGAGCAAGTGACTAGGGTATAACCCGAAGATTAAAAGGGAGGTAGGCCCCTTGCTAGATGTGAACAATTTTGAGTATATGAACATCGGTCTCGCATCACCTGATAAAATCCGTTCTTGGTCTTTTGGTGAAGTGAAAAAGCCTGAAACGATTAACTATCGTACACTGAAACCTGAAAAAGATGGTCTCTTTTGTGAACGTATCTTCGGACCGCAAAAAGACTGGGAATGTCATTGTGGGAAGTATAAACGCGTTCGGT
Organism: Bacillus sp. FSL P4-0248; assembly: GCF_038593305.1. Lineage (NCBI taxonomy): Bacteria > Bacillati > Bacillota > Bacilli > Caryophanales > Bacillaceae > Bacillus > Bacillus sp. FSL P4-0248. The sequence goes on from NZ_CP151983.1 coordinate 128,894, forward strand.
ATAAGGGTGTTGTATGTGACCGTTGTGGTGTAGAAGTAACACGGGCAAAAGTCCGTCGTGAGAGAATGGGGCATATTGAACTGGCTGCCCCAGTTTCCCACATTTGGTATTTCAAAGGTATCCCAAGCCGTATGGGTCTTGTTCTTGATATGTCACCACGTGCGTTAGAAGAAGTGATCTACTTCGCTTCTTACGTCGTGACAGATCCGGGCAATACACCGCTTGAGAAGAAACAACTTCTTTCTGAGAAAGAATTCCGTGCTTATTTAGATAAATACGGTAATACATTCCAAGCAGCTATGGGTGCAGAAGCAATCAACAAACTTCTTCAAGATATCGATCTTGTAAAAGAAGTAGATACACTGAAGGAAGAGCTGAAAACTGCTCAAGGACAGCGACGTACACGTGCGATCAAACGCCTTGAAGTGTTAGAAGCCTTCCGTAACTCAGGAAACAAACCATCTTGGATGATTCTTGATGTACTTCCGGTTATTCCGCCAGAATTACGTCCAATGGTTCAGCTTGATGGTGGACGTTTTGCTACTTCTGACTTGAACGACCTTTATCGTCGTGTCATCAACCGTAACAATCGTCTGAAGCGTTTATTAGATCTTGGCGCGCCAAGCATCATCGTTCAGAACGAGAAGCGTATGCTTCAAGAAGCTGTCGATGCCTTGATTGATAATGGACGTAGAGGCCGACCAGTAACAGGACCAGGAAATAGACCATTGAAATCTCTTTCTCACATGCTGAAAGGGAAACAAGGACGTTTCCGTCAAAACTTGCTTGGTAAACGTGTTGACTATTCTGGACGTTCCGTTATCGTCGTAGGACCACATTTGAAAATGTATCAGTGTGGACTTCCGAAAGAAATGGCTCTTGAATTATTCAAACCATTCGTGATGAAGGAACTTGTTGAAAAAGGATTAGCTCACAACATCAAGAGTGCGAAGCGTAAAATTGAGCGCGTGCAGCCAGAAGTATGGGATGTATTAGAATCAGTTATTCGTGAGCATCCAGTCTTACTAAACCGTGCACCGACTCTTCACAGACTTGGTATTCAAGCGTTTGAACCTACACTTGTGGAAGGACGCGCAATTCGTCTTCATCCACTTGTATGTACAGCCTACAACGCTGACTTTGACGGTGACCAAATGGCGGTTCACGTACCATTATCTGCTGAAGCTCAAGCTGAAGCTCGTATCTTAATGCTTGCGGCTCAAAACATTTTGAACCCGAAAGATGGAAAACCAGTTGTTACGCCATCTCAGGATATGGTGCTTGGTAACTACTACCTTACACTTGAGCGCAAAGGTGCTATCGGAGAAGGTATGGTCTTCAAAGATACTGACGAAGCCCTTCTAGCTTATCAAAATGGTTATGTGCATCTTCATACACGTGTAGCTGTTGCAGCTAGCTCGTTGAAGAATGTGACATTCACTGATGAACAGCGTTCTAAATTGTTGATTACAACAGTTGGAAAACTGATCTTTAACGAAATCTTACCGGAATCATTCCCATACATGAATGAGCCGACAAAGAGCAATATTGAAGAAAAAACGCCTGATCGTTTCTTCCTTGAAAAAGGTGAGGATGTAAAAGCTGCGATCGAGAAACAAGAAATCAATGCGCCGTTCAAAAAAGGTATTTTAGGGAAAATCATTGCAGAAATCTTTAAGAGATTCCATATCACTGAGACATCTAAAATGCTTGACCGCATGAAAAATCTTGGTTTCAGATACTCTACTAAAGCCGGTATTACGGTTGGTGTGTCTGATATCGTCGTATTAGATGATAAGCAGCAAATTCTTGAAGAAGCACAAGCAAAAGTAGATAACGTCATGAAGCAATTCAGACGTGGTTTGATTACTGAAGAAGAGCGTTATGAGAGAGTTATTTCAATCTGGAGTTCTTCTAAAGATGTCATCCAAGGTAAACTGATGAAGTCCCTTGATGAAGTCAACCCAATCTACATGATGAGTGACTCTGGAGCGCGTGGTAACGCATCTAACTTTACTCAGCTGGCTGGTATGCGTGGTCTGATGGCCAACCCGGCTGGACGTATCATCGAACTTCCGATTAAATCTAGTTTCCGTGAAGGTTTAACCGTATTGGAATACTTTATTTCCACTCACGGAGCGCGTAAAGGTCTTGCCGATACAGCCCTTAAAACAGCTGACTCAGGTTACCTCACGCGTCGTCTCGTTGACGTTGCACAGGATGTTATCATCCGTGAAACAGATTGCGGTACAGACCGTGGAATCTTGGCGAAGTCCATTAAAGAAGGAAATGAAATTATTGAGAAACTTGAAGAACGTCTGATCGGACGTTTTGCAAGAAAACCAATTGTTCATCCTGAAACAGGCGAAGTCATTGTAGCCGAAAACGAACTAATTGATGAAGATAAAGCACTTGAAGTAGTTGAAGCAGGAATTGAGGAAGTATGGATCCGTTCAGCATTTACATGTAACACGCCTCATGGTGTATGTAAACGATGCTACGGCCGTAACCTTGCAACTGGTACTGACGTTGAAGTCGGTGAAGCAGTTGGAATCATCGCTGCACAATCAATCGGTGAGCCAGGAACACAGCTTACAATGCGTACGTTCCACACCGGTGGGGTAGCAGGAGACGATATCACACAAGGTCTACCTCGTATCCAAGAGCTATTTGAAGCGCGTAATCCGAAAGGGCAAGCGACAATTTCTGAAATTGATGGTGTCGTTGCTGAAATTAACGATGTTCGTGACAAGCAGCAGGAAATTGTGGTTCAAGGCGAAGTTGAAACTCGTTCTTACACAGCTCCTTACAATGCACGTCTGAAAGTTGTTGAAGGTGACACAGTTACTCGTGGTCAAGTACTTACAGAAGGTTCGATCGATCCGAAAGAACTTCTTAAAGTGACTGACATGACAGCTGTTCAAGAATATCTGCTTCATGAAGTACAAAAAGTATACCGTATGCAAGGGGTAGAAATCGGAGATAAGCACGTAGAGGTAATGGTTCGCCAAATGCTTCGTAAAGTGCGTGTCGCTGATGCAGGGGATACAGATGTATTACCAGGCACACTTCTTGATGTACATCAATTCACTGAAGCGAACAAAAAAGTACTATTCGAAGGCAAACGTCCTGCAACAGGCCGTCCAGTTCTTCTTGGTATTACAAAAGCTTCACTTGAAACAGACTCATTCTTGTCTGCGGCATCCTTCCAAGAAACGACTCGTGTCCTAACAGATGCGGCGATCAAAGGAAAACGTGATGAACTGCTTGGCTTGAAAGAGAATGTTATCATTGGTAAACTTGTTCCTGCTGGAACGGGAATGCCAAACTACCGTAAAGTTAAGCCGGTTTCGCAAGTGCAGCCGTCTGACGACATGGTTCCTGTAGAGTAATCTTTCTCGTGAGATTCCTATAAAATCATCAAAAAATGGTGAAGGATGTCAAGATAATCTGTCATACGATATTGACATCCTTCTGCCATGATGATAATATAACCAAGGTGCTCAAAATAAAACCTGTTACTTTGGAGGATATTCGATGTCTTATGATAAAGTATCACAGGCTCAATCCATTATTATTGGTACGAAGCAAACAGTAAAAGCTCTGAAACGAGATTCAGTTAAGGAAGTCGTCGTAGCGAAAGATGCTGATCCTGCTTTAACCGCTAGTGTATTGAAACTAGCGCAAGAGAAGGGTGTAGACATCTTAGTGGTAGATTCCATGAAAAAGCTCGGCAAGGCCTGCGGAATTGAAGTTGGGGCAGCAGCTGTTGCCATTATGTTATAGCGTACTTGTTTTGTTTTTGCATGTATAAAATGCAAAAGCATTGTTTTTTGCCTTTTGATGAACCACCTGGGTATGTGGGTTATAAAAAAAGTAATGAAGGGAGGAATAACAACATGCCTACAATTAATCAGCTAATACGCAAAGGACGCGTGAGTAAAGTTGAAAACTCAAAGTCACCTGCACTTAACAAAGGATACAACAGTTTCAAAAAAGAGCACACTAACGTAACATCTCCACAGAAGCGCGGGGTTTGTACTCGTGTCGGTACAATGACACCGAAAAAACCAAACTCAGCACTACGTAAATATGCTCGTGTACGTTTGTCTAACCTGATTGAGGTAACAGCTTACATTCCTGGTATCGGACATAACCTACAAGAGCACAGTGTAGTACTTATCCGTGGCGGACGTGTAAAAGACTTACCGGGTGTACGTTACCACATCGTTCGTGGTGCGCTTGATACTGCCGGAGTTGACGGTCGTATGCAAGGACGTTCTAAATACGGAACAAAACGCCCTAAACAAAGCAAATAATAAAAACAAACATAAGGGTTTTTAGAAGTTGATATCAGATCAGTGGAGTCAGGCAGCTGACAATGATATTGAGATGAGAGACAGATAGAAATCCTTTTAAAAGAGAAGGGAGGCTATTCAGATGCCACGTAAAGGTCCTGTAGCAAAAAGAGACGTATTGCCAGATCCAATTTACAATTCTAAACTTGTATCTCGTTTGATCAACAAAATGATGATCGACGGTAAAAGAGGAAAGTCACAAACAATCCTCTACAAGTCATTTGATATCATCAAAGAACGTACTGGTAATGAAGCGATGGAGGTTTTCGAACAAGCCTTGAAAAACATCATGCCAGTTCTTGAAGTTAAAGCACGTCGTGTAGGTGGAGCTAACTACCAAGTTCCTGTAGAAGTTCGCCCAGACCGTCGTACTACTTTAGGTCTTCGCTGGTTAGTAAACTATGCTCGTCTTCGTGGAGAAAAAACGATGGAAGAGCGTCTTGCTAACGAAATCCTTGACGCAGCTAACAACACTGGTGCTGCTGTTAAGAAACGTGAAGATACACACAAAATGGCAGAAGCGAACAAAGCATTCGCTCACTACCGCTGGTAGGATTTATACCAAACTAAAAAAACTATTCCCTAATGAGGAAGGAGAAATTACCCAATGGCAAGAGAGTTCTCCTTAGACAAAACTCGTAATATTGGTATCATGGCTCACATCGATGCCGGTAAAACGACAACGACTGAGCGTATCTTGTACTACACTGGTCGTATCCATAAAATTGGTGAAACTCACGAAGGAGCTTCACAAATGGACTGGATGGAGCAGGAGCAAGAACGTGGTATTACAATCACTTCTGCTGCTACTACAGCACAATGGAAGGGTTACCGTGTAAACATCATCGATACACCAGGACACGTAGACTTCACTGTTGAAGTTGAACGTTCTTTACGTGTACTTGATGGTGCGGTTGCTGTTCTTGATGCACAATCAGGTGTAGAGCCACAAACTGAAACAGTTTGGCGCCAAGCAACAACTTACGGAGTACCTCGTATCGTATTCGTTAACAAAATGGATAAAACTGGTGCGGACTTCCTTTACTCTGTAAGCACATTAAGAGATCGTCTTCAAGCGAACGCTCATGCAATTCAATTGCCGATCGGCGCTGAAGATCAATTCGAAGGAATCATCGACCTTGTAGAAAACGTAGCATACTTCTACGAAGATGACCTTGGAACTCGCTCTGATGCTAAAGAAATCCCTGCTGAGTATAAAGACAAAGCTGAAGAGCTTCGCAGCAGCCTAATTGAAGCTGTTGCTGAGCTTGATGAAGAGCTTATGGAAAAATACCTTGAGGGTGAAGAAATCACAATTCCTGAATTGAAAGCTGCAATCCGTAAAGGAACATTGAATGTTGAATTCTACCCAGTTCTTGTTGGATCTGCTTTCAAAAACAAAGGTGTTCAGCTTGTACTTGACGCTGTGCTTGACTACCTGCCTGCACCAACTGATGTTGCTGCAATTAAAGGTATCCTGCCAGATTCAAATGAAGAGGTTGTTCGTGAGTCTACTGATGACGCACCATTCGCAGCTCTTGCATTTAAAGTTATGACTGACCCTTATGTTGGGAAACTAACTTTCTTCCGCGTATACTCTGGAACACTTGATTCTGGTTCATACGTGAAGAACTCTTCTAAGAACAAGCGTGAACGTGTTGGACGTATCCTTCAAATGCACGCAAACAGCCGTGAAGAAATCTCTACTGTATATGCAGGGGATATCGCAGCAGCTGTAGGTCTTAAAGATACATCTACTGGTGATACTCTTTGTGACGAGAAAAATCTTGTTATCCTTGAGTCTATGGAATTCCCAGAGCCAGTTATCGATGTAGCTATCGAGCCTAAATCTAAGGCTGACCAAGATAAAATGAGTATCGCTTTAGCTAAACTAGCTGAAGAGGATCCAACATTCCGTACACAAACAAACCCTGAAACTGGTCAAACGATCATCTCTGGTATGGGTGAGCTTCACCTTGATATCATTGTTGACCGTATGAAGCGTGAGTTCAAGGTTGAAGCTAACGTAGGTGCTCCTCAAGTTGCGTACCGTGAAACATTCCGTTCTGGTGCAAAAGTTGAAGGTAAATTCGTACGTCAGTCTGGTGGACGCGGTCAGTTCGGACACGTTTGGATTGAATTCGAACCAAACGAAGAAGGCGCAGGATTCGAATTTGAAAATGCAATCGTCGGTGGGGTTGTTCCACGTGAATACATCCCAGCAATTCAAGCAGGTCTTGAAGATTCACTTGAAAATGGTGTATTAGCTGGATTCCCATTAATCGACATCAAAGCAAAATTATTTGATGGATCTTACCACGATGTTGACTCTAACGAAATGGCGTTCAAAATTGCTGCATCTATGGCATTGAAAAATGCTGTCAGCAAATGTAACCCAGTTCTACTTGAGCCAATGATGAAAGTGGAAGTTGTTATCCCTGAAGAATACATGGGAGACATCATGGGTGATATCACATCTCGTCGTGGACGTGTAGAAGGTATGGAAGCTCGCGGTAACGCTCAAGTTGTTCGCGCTATGGTTCCACTTTCTGAAATGTTCGGATATGCTACTGCACTCCGTTCTAACACACAAGGACGCGGTACTTTCACTATGCACATGGATCACTACGAAGAAGTGCCTAAGAGCATCAGTGAAGAAATCATCAAAAAAAATAAAGGTGAATAATTGATTTTGCCTTTAAACTAAAGTATAACTACTATTGAAGATCAGAAAGTGAGAGGTAACTCTTCACTTTCTATCACTCTATACCAAATACAATGAACCTTTAAGGAGGATTTTTAGAATGGCTAAAGAAAAATTCGACCGTTCCAAATCGCATGCTAACATTGGTACAATTGGACACGTTGACCATGGTAAAACAACTCTAACTGCTGCTATCTCAACAGTTCTTCATAAGAAATCTGGTAAAGGTACAGCTATGGCTTATGACCAAATCGATGGTGCTCCAGAAGAGCGCGAGCGTGGAATCACAATCTCAACTGCACACGTTGAGTATGAAACTGAAACTCGTCACTATGCACACGTAGACTGCCCAGGACACGCTGACTATGTTAAAAACATGATCACTGGTGCTGCTCAAATGGACGGCGCGATCTTAGTAGTATCTGCTGCTGATGGTCCAATGCCACAAACACGTGAGCACATCCTACTTTCTCGTAACGTAGGTGTACCATACATCGTAGTATTCCTTAACAAATGTGACATGGTTGACGATGAAGAGTTACTTGAACTTGTTGAAATGGAAGTTCGTGACCTTCTTTCTGACTATGACTTCCCTGGTGACGATGTACCAGTTATCAAAGGTTCTGCTCTTAAAGCTCTTGAAGGAGATGCTGATTACGAAGCAAAAATCTTTGAACTTATGGATGCGGTTGATGAGTACATCCCAACTCCAGAGCGTGACACTGAGAAGCCATTCATGATGCCAGTTGAGGACGTATTCTCAATCACTGGTCGTGGAACAGTTGCTACTGGTCGTGTTGAGCGTGGACAAGTTAAAGTCGGTGACGAAGTTGAAATCATCGGTCTTCAAGAAGAAAACGGTAAAACAACTGTTACAGGTGTTGAAATGTTCCGTAAACTTCTTGACTACGCTGAAGCTGGTGACAACATCGGTGCACTACTTCGTGGTGTATCTCGTGAAGATATCCAACGTGGTCAAGTACTTGCTAAACCAGGTACAATCACTCCACACAGCCGTTTCAAAGCTGAAGTTTATGTACTTTCTAAAGAAGAGGGTGGACGTCATACTCCATTCTTCGCTAACTACCGTCCGCAGTTCTACTTCCGTACAACTGACGTAACTGGTATCGTACATCTTCCAGAAGGTACTGAAATGGTAATGCCTGGCGATAACACTGAGATGGAAGTTGAACTTATCTCTACTATCGCTATCGAAGAAGGAACTCGTTTCTCTATCCGTGAGGGTGGACGTACTGTAGGTTCTGGTGTCGTTTCAACTATCATTAAGTAATAAACATACAAAAGAGACTCCTTGCAAAAGGGTCTCTTTTTTTGCTTTTCCAGATCAGAACGGCTACTATAAGCTATAGAATCTAAATGGAACCGAGAGGATCGCTGGAATGGTAAAGACATATTTGAAAAAATGGTCGATCGGCGGGATTGACCAATGGATTATGATGAAAGAAGACCAGACGAGTGAAACGAAGCCTGTACTTTTATTTTTACACGGTGGGCCCGGCTCGGCTCAAATCAGTTATATTGATTCCTTTCACGGGGAACTTGATCAGGACTTTACAGTTGTCCATTGGGATCAGAGAGGTGCAGGACTTTCCTATCAAGAGAATCTTCCCGATGCATCGATGACCATTCAGCAATTTATTGAAGACACGATTGAACTGACAGAAAAGCTTCTAACTTATCTAGGTCATTCAAAATTGTATATCGCAGGATACTCGTGGGGATCATTAATTGCCATACAAGCAGTACATAAGCGTCCGGACCTTTATCATGCATATTACGGGATTAGTCAGGTAGTAGATGTGTTAAAGGAAGATATCGTATCGTACGAGCTCCTTTTGAAGAAATATCATCGCAATCGGCTGTTTACTGGGTGTCTGCGATTACTGACGCCCCCTCCATGGAAACGGACATCAGCTCATGCCTTGTTTTCTCTATATAAAGAGTTTGCGAGCGTAGGTCTCACACATAGATGGAAACCGGTTTTTCAAATGCTAAAAGGGTTTCTTTTTAGTAAGCAATATCAGCTTAAAGATAAATGGAAGTTCATGAAAGGACAGAAGTTTAGTCAAGACAAGCTATGGGATCAGCTAATGAATGAGAGTATTCAATTCCGAGTTTCTACTATATTAATACCGTGCTACTTTCTCATTGGCGATCACGACATGATTACACCAGCTGCTGTATCAAAACCATATGTTGATCAATTAAAAGCACCAATCAAAGAATGGTTTACCTTTAAAGACTCTGCACATTCCCCGCACATTGAGGAACCAGATGAATTTATACGTATCATAAGAAAGACTGCTATACATCATCTTCAGGGAAAGCTTGATTTATAGGCTGAATCCCTGTATAATATGAAAAGTGTGCAAATCATAAATTTATCCGATTTATTATTGCAACACGCAGGCCAATTTGGTACAATAGTGCATGTTGGTCTTTGACTGCGATGAAGTGAGAGGTTGCTGACACACCCGGCCGCTTTGCCATGGCGAGGTGATCAGGTTTTTCTCACGGAGAACTGTCTAACGTAAGTAGGCGAAAAGGAGGGAAAATAATGGCAAAACAAAAAATTCGTATTCGTTTAAAAGCATATGATCATAGAATTCTTGATCAATCTGCTGAGAAGATTGTTGAAACGGCTAAGCGTTCTGGTGCTAGTGTATCTGGTCCAATCCCGCTTCCAACTGAAAAATCAGTTTACACAATCCTTCGTGCGGTGCATAAGTACAAAGATTCTCGTGAGCAATTCGAGATGCGTACTCACAAACGTCTAATCGACATCGTGAATCCAACTCCGCAAACAGTTGATGCACTTATGCGTTTAGATTTACCATCTGGTGTAGATATCGAAATCAAACTTTAATTCAAATAGAAAACACATATTATAGGAGGTGTGACTAATGACCAAAGGAATCTTAGGTAGAAAAATTGGTATGACGCAAGTATTCGCAGAAAACGGTGATCTTATCCCTGTAACTGTTGTTGAGGCTGCTGCTAACGTTGTTCTTCAAAAGAAGACTGTTGACACGGATGGCTATGAAGCAATCCAAATCGGTTTTGATGATAAACGTGAAAAGCTTTCTAACAAACCAGAGAAAGGCCACGTTGCTAAAGCGGAAACTGCTCCTAAGCGCTTCGTAAAAGAATTACGCGGTGCGGAGTTAGATGCGTATGAAGTTGGTCAGGAAGTCAAAGTTGATATTTTCGCAAATGGAGATATCGTAGATGTAACAGGAACATCAAAAGGTAAAGGATTCCAAGGGGCTATCAAACGCCACGGACAATCACGCGGACCAATGACTCACGGTTCACGTTACCACCGTCGTCCTGGTTCAATGGGACCTGTTGATCCAAACCGTGTATTCAAAGGTAAACTTCTTCCAGGTCGTATGGGCGGAGAGCAAATTACTGTCCAAAACCTTGAGATCGTTAAAGTTGATGCAGAACGCAATCTTCTATTGATCAAAGGAAACGTACCAGGCGCTAAAAAATCTCTAGTAACTGTAAAGAGTGCAGTTAAATCTAAATAACTCTCTTAGGAAAGGAGGAAACAAGTCATGCCAAAAGTAGCATTATATAACCAAAACGGTTCTACTAACGGTGAAATCGAATTAAACGCTTCTGTGTTTGGAATCGAGCCAAACGAAAGCGTAGTATTCGATGCTATTCTTATGCAAAGAGCTTCCTTACGTCAAGGAACTCACAAAGTAAAAACTCGTTCTGAAGTACGTGGCGGAGGTCGTAAGCCTTGGAGACAGAAGGGTACAGGTCGTGCTCGTCAAGGTTCTATCCGTTCACCACAATGGCGCGGAGGCGGTATCGTATTCGGTCCAACACCACGCAGTTATTCTTATAAATTACCTAAAAAAGTTCGCCGCTTGGCTATCAAGTCAGTATTGTCTTCTAAAGTAATCGACAACAACATCATCGTTCTTGAAGATCTGACTCTTGATGCAGTGAAAACGAAAGAATTCGCAGGCATCCTTAAAGGATTATCTGTCGAGAAGAAAGCGTTGATCGTCACTGCGGATGCAAACGAAACAGTTGCTTTATCTGCTCGTAACATTCCTGGAGTAACAGTTGTTGAAGCTAACGGTATCAACGTTCTTGACGTTGTCAACCACGACAAACTTCTGATCACTAAAGCAGCGGTTGAAAAAGTAGAGGAGGGACTTGCATAATGAAAGATCCTCGTGATGTTCTAAAGCGCCCTATCATTACTGAACGTTCTGCTGATCTAATGACAGAGAAGAAGTACACGTTCGAAGTTGATGTCAGAGCTAACAAAACAGAAGTGAAAGACGCTGTTGAAGAAATCTTTGGAGTGAAAGTTGAGAAAGTCAACGTTCAAAACTACAAAGGAAAATCAAAACGCGTTGGACGCTACACTGGTATGACTAGCCGTCGCAGAAAAGCGATCGTGAAATTAACTGCTGACAGCAAAGAAATCGAAATTTTTGAAGCGTAAATCTTAAAAAGAAGGAGGGAAATTCAAAATGGCGATTAAAAAGTATAAACCAACCAGTAATGGTCGTCGTGGCATGACTACTTCAGATTTTGCTGAAATCACGACTGACAAACCAGAAAAATCGTTGCTTGCACCGCTACACAAAAAAGGCGGACGTAACAACCAAGGTAGATTGACTGTTCGTCATCAAGGTGGCGGTCACAAACGTCAATACCGTATCATCGACTTTAAGCGTGATAAAGACGGTATACCTGGACGCGTTGCTACAATCGAGTATGATCCAAACCGTTCAGCTAACATCGCTCTTGTAAACTATGCAGATGGTGAGAAACGTTACATTCTTGCTCCGAAAGGAATCCAAGTTGGTACTGAAGTTACTTCTGGACCAGAAGCTGACATCAAACCAGGTAATGCTCTTCCACTTATCAACATCCCAGTTGGTACAGTTGTGCATAACATTGAATTAAAACCAGGTAAAGGTGGACAATTAGTTCGTTCTGCTGGTACTTCTGCTCAAGTTCTTGGTAAAGAAGGTAAATACGTTCTTGTACGTTTGAACTCAGGAGAAGTTCGCATGATTCTTTCTGCTTGCCGTGCGACTATCGGTCAAGTTGGAAACGAGCAACACGAATTAATCAACATCGGTAAAGCTGGACGTTCTCGCTGGAAAGGCGTACGCCCAACAGTTCGTGGTTCTGTAATGAACCCTAACGATCACCCACACGGTGGTGGTGAAGGACGCGCTCCAATCGGACGTAAATCACCAATGTCTCCATGGGGTAAACCGACTCTTGGATTCAAGACTCGTAAGAAAACCAACAAGTCTGATAAATTCATTGTACGTCGTCGTAAAAACAAGTAACGGGGTTGTCTACGGTTCATTTAGGACCGTAGTTCAATCACGAAGGGAGGTTCCACAATGGCTCGCAGCTTAAAAAAAGGACCATTTGTTGATGATCATTTGATGGCTAAAGTCGAGAAATTGAATGAAACTGACAAAAAGCAAGTCGTAAAAACTTGGTCTCGTCGTTCTACAATTTTCCCACAATTCATCGGTCACACAATCGCTGTCTATGATGGACGCAAACATGTACCTGTTTTCATTTCTGAAGATATGGTAGGTCACAAATTGGGCGAATTCGCACCAAGCCGTACTTACAAAGGTCATGCTAGTGACGATAAAAAAACAAGACGCTAATGAGAGGAGGCTTTTAAATGCAAGCTAAAGCTGTCGCAAGAACAGTCCGTATTGCTCCTCGTAAAGCACGTCTAGTAATGGACCTGATCCGAGGTAAGCAAGTAGGAGAAGCAGTTTCTATCTTAAACCTTACACCTAAGGCTGCTTCACCAATTATTGAAAAAGTATTAAAATCTGCTATCGCAAACGCTGAGCACAACTACGAGTTGGACGCTAACAGCCTAGTGATTACTCAAGCATTCGTTGACGAAGGTCCAACACTTAAGAGATTCCGTCCACGTGCTATGGGTCGTGCGAGCGCAATTAACAAACGTACTAGCCACATTACAATCGTTGTATCAGAAAAGAAGGAGGGATAATCCGTGGGTCAAAAGGTAAATCCAGTAGGTCTTCGTATTGGCGTCATTCGTGATTGGGAATCTAAATGGTTCGCAGGAAAAGATTACGCTGACTTCTTACATGAAGACTTGAAAATCCGTGAATTCATCAGCAAGCGTTTGTCTGACGCGTCTGTTTCTAAAGTTGAAATCGAACGTGCTGCAAACCGCGTAAATATCACAATCCACACGGCTAAACCAGGTATGGTAATTGGTAAAGGCGGATCTGAAGTTGAAGCACTTCGTAAAGCTCTTAACAGCCTAACTGGCAAACGTGTACACATCAACATTCTTGAAATCAAGAGAGCAGATCTTGATGCTCAGCTAGTTGCTGAAAACATCGCTCGTCAACTTGAAAACCGTATTTCATTCCGTCGTGCACAAAAACAAACAATCCAACGCACAATGCGTGCTGGAGCACAAGGAATCAAAACAATGGTTTCTGGTCGTCTTGGCGGTGCAGATATTGCTCGTTCTGAATATTACAGTGAAGGTACTGTTCCATTGCACACACTTCGTGCTGACATCGACTATGCTACTGCTGAAGCTGACACTACTTATGGTAAGCTTGGCGTAAAAGTATGGATCTATCGTGGAGAAGTCCTTCCAACTAAGAAGAATACTGCGGAAGGAGGAAAATAATATGTTATTGCCAAAACGCGTGAAGTATCGCAGAGAACATCGTGGAAAAATGCGTGGTCGTGCAAAAGGCGGTACTGAAGTACATTTCGGTGAGTACGGTATCCAGGCTCTTGAAGCTTCTTGGATCACAAACCGTCAAATCGAAGCTGCTCGTATTGCTATGACTCGTTACATGAAACGTGGCGGTAAAGTTTGGATTAAAATTTTCCCTTCTAAGCCATACACAGCTAAACCTCTAGAGGTCCGCATGGGTTCCGGTAAAGGTGCTCCAGAAGGATGGGTAGCTGTAGTGAAACCGGGCAAAGTTTTATTTGAAATTTCTGGTGTGTCTGAAGAAGTTGCTCGTGAAGCTCTTCGTCTTGCATCTCACAAATTGCCAATTAAAACGAAGTTCGTAAAACGTGAAGAAATTGGTGGTGAATCAAATGAAAGCTAATGAAATTCGTGACCTTACCACTGCTGAAATTGAACAAAAAGTAAAGTCTCTTAAAGAAGAACTTTTCAATCTTCGTTTCCAATTAGCGACTGGGCAGCTTGAAAATACTGCTCGCATTCGTGAAGTGCGTAAATCAATCGCACGCATGAAAACTGTGATTCGTCAAAGAGAAATCGCTGCTAATAAATAATAATTAGAGGGGAGGCCCCGCAAACATGAGCGAACGTAACCAACGTAAAGTGTATCAAGGTCGTGTTGTTTCTGACAAAATGGATAAAACCATCACTGTTGTAGTTGAAACATACAAAAAGCATTCACTTTATGGCAAACGTGTAAGATACTCTAAGAAGTTCAAAGCACATGATGAAAACAACCAAGCAAAAATCGGAGACATCGTAAAGGTCATGGAAACTCGTCCTTTATCTGCGACTAAACGCTTTCGTCTAGTTGAAGTTGTCGAAGAAGCCGTTATTATCTAATAAAGTTCGGATTTCTTTTTCCGAAAGGAGGTAACATTAATGATTCAACAGGAGACTCGTTTAAAAGTAGCTGACAACTCTGGCGCACGCGAAGTACTAACGATTAAAGTTCTTGGTGGCTCTGGACGTAAAACGGCTAACATCGGTGATGTCATTGTTTGTACGGTTAAACAAGCAACACCTGGAGGCGTTGTCAAAAAAGGTGAAGTTGTGAAAGCAGTTATCGTTCGTACTAAGAGCGGAGCTCGCAGAAACGATGGATCTTACATCAGTTTCGACGAAAATGCATGTGTCATCATTCGTGACGACAAGAGCCCACGTGGAACTCGTATCTTCGGACCAGTAGCACGTGAACTTCGTGAAAACAACTATATGAAAATTGTTTCTCTAGCACCAGAAGTACTTTAATGAATACAATCCGCGACTCAAGGAGGTGCGATTAAATGCATGTTAAAAAGGGCGATAAAGTAGTGGTTATCTCTGGTAAAGATAAAGGTAAACAAGGTGTCATCCTTGCTGCTTTCCCTAAAAAGGAACGTGTTTTAGTAGAAGGTATTAACCTTGTGAAAAAACACTCTAAACCAACCCAAGCTAACCCTCAAGGCGGAATTTCTGAACAAGAAGCGCCGATCCACGTATCAAACGTAATGCCGCTTGATCCTAAAACGGGTGAAGTGACACGTGTTGGGTATAAAGTTGAGGACGGAAAGAAAGTCCGTGTAGCGAAAAAATCTGGGCAAGTTCTAGATAAATAGTAAATAAGGAAGGGAGGTCTTTCTCATGAACCGCCTTAAAGAAAAGTATGTAAAAGAAATTACACCTGCATTAGTTTCTAAGTTTGAATACAAATCAGTAATGCAAGTGCCAAAAATCGAAAAAATCGTGATCAACATGGGTGTTGGTGACGCTGTTCAAAACGCTAAAGCAATCGATACTGCTGTTGAAGAATTAACGTTTATCGCTGGTCAAAAACCTGTCGTTACTCGTGCGAAGAAGTCTATTGCTGGATTCCGTCTACGTGAAGGAATGCCAATCGGTGCGAAAGTAACACTTCGCGGAGAGCGCATGTATGATTTCCTTGATAAACTTATTTCTGTGTCTTTACCACGTGTACGTGACTTCCGCGGGATTTCTAAGAAATCTTTCGACGGTCGTGGAAACTACACGCTTGGTATTAAAGAACAGTTAATCTTCCCAGAAATTGATTACGATAAAGTAACAAAGGTCCGCGGTATGGATATCGTTATCGTTACTACTGCCAATACGGACGAAGAAGCACGTGAGTTATTAACTCAAGTAGGTATGCCGTTCCAGAAATAATCAATGAAAGGGAGGCGAAATCGTGGCTAAAAAGTCTATGATTGCGAAACAACAACGCAAACAAAAGTTTAAAGTTCAAGAGTATACGCGCTGCGAACGATGTGGTCGTCCACATTCAGTTATTCGTAAGTTTAAACTTTGCCGTATTTGTTTCCGCGAACTTGCATATAAAGGACAAATTCCTGGCGTTAAAAAAGCCAGCTGGTAATCCCCATAAATGGGAAGGAGGTTATTAAATAATGGTTATGACAGATCCGATTGCAGATTTGCTGACTCGTATTCGCAATGCGAACATGGTACGTCATGAGAAGCTAGAAGTACCGGCTTCAAAAATCAAAAGAGAAATTGCTGAAATCTTAAAGCGTGAAGGTTTTATCCGTGACGTTGAGTACGTCGAAGACAGCAAACAAGGAATTATCCGTTTGTTCCTTAAATACGGCCAAAACAACGAACGTGTTATCACTGGTCTTAAAAGAATCAGTAAACCTGGTTTACGCGTATATGCGAAATCAAATGAAGTACCACGTGTACTTAACGGACTTGGAATCGCAATTATTTCTACATCACAAGGTGTTTTATCGGACAAAGAAGCCCGTGCTAAACAAGCTGGTGGAGAAGTACTTGCTTACGTATGGTAAAAAAAGTTTAAGATGAATGGAGGTGCTTGGTATGTCTCGTATAGGTAAAAAACTAATCGAGATCCCTTCAGGAGTTACTGTGACAAACAACGATAACACAGTGACAGTAAAGGGACCAAAAGGTGAACTAACTCGTGCATTTCACCCTGATATGGAAATTAAAATTGAGGACAACGTCTTAACTGTAAGCCGTCCGTCTGAAAATAAAGAACACCGTGCATTACATGGTACAACACGCAGCTTGATTGCAAACATGGTTGAAGGTGTATCTAAAGGTTTCGAAAGAGGTTTAGAACTTATCGGTGTCGGTTACCGTGCAGCTAAATCTGGAAACAAACTTGTTCTTAACGTTGGATACTCTCATCCAGTTGAAATCGTTCCTGAGGCTGGAGTTGAAATCGAAGTTCCATCTCAAACGAAAGTAATCATTAAAGGTATCGATAAAGAGCGTGTAGGAGCTCTAGCTTCTAACATCCGCGCTGTCCGTGCTCCAGAGCCTTACAAAGGTAAAGGAATTCGTTACGAAGGTGAATTCGTTCGCCGTAAAGAAGGAAAAACTGGTAAGTAAGATCGCTTAATGTGAAGAAAGGAGTGACTCGGATGATTACGAAAACTAGCAAAAACGCTACTCGTCTTAAAAGACATGCTCGTGTTCGTGCGAAACTTTCAGGTACTGCTGAAAGACCTCGCCTTAACGTTTTCCGTTCTAACAAGAATATCTACGCTCAAGTAATTGATGATGTTAACGGTGTAACACTTGTAAGTGCTTCTACTCTTGATAAAGAGTTAAAGATCGAGAATAGTTCTGACACTGCAGCTGCTACGAAAGTTGGCGAACTTGTTGCAAAACGTGCTGTTGAAAAAGGAATCTCTAACGTGGTATTTGACCGCGGAGGATACCTATATCATGGACGTGTAAAAGCTCTAGCTGAAGCTGCTCGTGAGGCTGGACTTAAATTTTAATAAAAGAAGGAGGGACACATCCGAATGAGTCGTATTGACCCAAGCAAATTAGAGTTAGAAGAACGCTTAGTTACGGTTAACCGCGTAGCGAAAGTTGTTAAAGGTGGACGTCGTTTCCGTTTTGCAGCTTTAGTTGTTGTCGGTGACAAAAACGGTCATGTAGGTTTCGGTACTGGTAAAGCACAAGAAGTACCAGAAGCGATCCGCAAAGCTGTTGAAGATGCGAAAAAGAATTTAATTGAAGTACCAATGGTTGGAACTACAATTCCACATGAAATCATCGGTCGATTCGGTGCAGGAAACGTTCTATTGAAGCCTGCTTCAGAAGGTACAGGAGTTATCGCTGGAGGCCCAGTTCGTGCGGTACTTGAGCTTGCTGGTCTAGCTGATATCCTTTCTAAATCTCTAGGTTCTAATACACCGATCAACATGATCCGCGCAACACTTCAAGGTTTAAGTGAGCTTAAACGTGCTGAAGATGTAGCGAAGCTTCGTGGAAAATCTGTAGAAGACCTGTTAGGATAAGGAGGGAACAATAATGGCAAATAAATTAGAAATTACCCTCAAACGCAGTGTAATCGGTCGCCCTGAAGATCAGCGTGTCACTGTTCGTACTCTTGGTCTTAAGAAAACAAACCAAACAGTCGTACATGAAGACAATGCAGCGATCCGCGGCATGATTAACAAGGTGTCTCATTTAGTTTCTGTTAAAGAACAATAAAACATTTTTAATCGATAAGGAGGTGCCCAAATGAAACTTCATGAATTGAAGCCTTCAGAAGGTTCACGTAAAGTACGCAACCGTGTTGGTCGTGGTATTGGATCAGGTAACGGTAAAACTTCTGGTAAAGGTCATAAAGGTCAAAACGCTCGTTCTGGCGGCGGTGTACGCCCTGGTTTCGAAGGTGGTCAGATGCCTTTATTCCAACGTCTTCCAAAACGTGGTTTTACAAACATCAACCGTAAAGATTACGCGGTAATCAACTTAGACAGATTAAACAGTTTTGACGAAGGAACGGAAGTAACTCCTGAACTTCTTCTAGAGACTGGTGCAATAAGCAAGTTAAAAGCAGGAGTAAAAATTCTTGGCAACGGTAAATTAGAAAAAAAATTAACTGTAAAAGCCAATAAATTCTCTGCTTCTGCGAAAGAAGCGATTGAAGCTGCTGGCGGTACAGCCGAGGTGATCTAACTTGTTTAAGACAATCTCCAATTTTATGCGCGTGAAAGATATACGGAATAAGATTATATTCACACTTTTAATGTTAGTCGTCTTTCGTATAGGTGCTTTCATCCCTGTGCCTAATGTGAACGCCGAAGTTCTCCAGGCACAGGATCAAATGAGTGTTTTCGGAATCCTCAACACGTTTGGGGGCGGGGCACTTTTCCAATTCTCCATTCTTGCAATGGGGATTATGCCGTATATCACTGCTTCGATCATCATTCAGCTCTTGCAGATGGATGTTGTTCCGAAGTTTACTGAGTGGTCAAAGCAAGGAGAGGTTGGCCGCCGAAAATTAGCACAATTCACAAGGTATTTTACAATTGTTCTAGGATTTATCCAGGCGCTAGGAATGTCATATGGATTTAACAATATGGCAGGAGGCATGCTGATTGAAAACCCTGGTGTTTCAACGTATCTCTTAATTGCGGTCGTACTCACTGCGGGAACAGCATTTTTAATGTGGCTGGGTGAGCAGATTACTGCTCACGGTGTTGGTAACGGTATTTCGATTATTATCTTTGCCGGTATCATCGCTGGTATCCCTCAAACATTAAAACAAGTGTACGCTCAACAATTTGTAGGTGGAGATGGACAGCTGTTCATGCAAATCCTTAAAATTGCCCTTATTGTCATTGCCATTCTTGTCATTGTTATCGGTGTTATTTACATTCAAATGGCAGTGAGAAAGATTGCAATTCAATATTCAAAGGGAACTGGCCGTGCACAAATGTCTGCTAGTCAAGCAACGCACCTTCCATTAAAAGTGAATCCAGCAGGGGTGATTCCAGTCATCTTTGCCGTTTCTTTCATTATTACTCCGCAGACGATCGCATCGTTCTTCGGAACCAATAATGTGACAACTTGGATAACCAACAACTTTGACTATACTAAGCCAATCGGTATGACGATTTATGTAGCACTGATTGTTGCTTTCACATATTTTTATGCCTTTGTCCAAGTCAATCCTGAACAAATGGCTGAAAATCTGCAAAAGCAGGGTGGCTATATCCCGGGAGTTCGTCCAGGGAAAATGACTCAAGATAGAATTACGAGCATTTTGTACCGACTCACGTTTGTGGGCGCCATTTTCTTAGCCGTGATTTCAATACTTCCTATCTTTTTCATTCAATTCGCTGGATTACCTTCCGCTGCACAAATTGGCGGCACAAGTCTTCTCATTGTTGTAGGTGTTGCACTTGAAACAATGAAACAGCTTGAAAGCCAATTAGTGAAACGAAATTACCGTGGATTTATGAAATAAAACAGAGGGCTGGGCAGCTGCCCAACCTCTCTAAGTAAGGAAGGGGAAATCCGAAATGAACTTAGTCTTAATGGGGCTTCCGGGTGCTGGTAAAGGCACTCAGGCAGAACGAATTGTTGATGATTATGGGATCCCTCATATCTCAACAGGAGATATGTTCCGCGCTGCTATGAAAGAGGAGACACAACTTGGGCTCGAAGCAAAATCCTTTATCGATAAAGGAGAGCTTGTTCCTGATGAGGTCACAATCGGTATTGTTAGAGAAAGACTTGGCAAAAATGATTGTGAACAAGGTTTTCTTCTGGACGGATTTCCGCGAACAGTCGCTCAGGCTGAAGCTTTAGAAGAAATTCTAAAGGACCTTGGCAGAACGATTGATTATGTCATTAATATTAAAGTCGATAAAGATGCTTTGATGGAGCGTCTGACTGGCCGAAGAATTTGCAAAAATTGCGGAGCAACATATCATTTAGTATTCAATCCACCTGCGAAAGAAAATGTTTGTGACAAGTGTGGAGGCGAGCTTTATCAACGTGCAGATGATAATGCAGAAACCGTTTCGACTAGACTTGAAGTAAACTTAAAGCAGACTGAACCTTTACTGAACTTCTATTCAGAAAAAGGATATCTTGTAAACATTGATGGTGCGAAGCACATTAACGATGTGTATGCAGATATCAAGGACCTGCTTGGAGGATTAAATAAATGATTATCTGTAAAACTCCTCGCGAGCTTGAGATTATGAGAGAAGCTGGACGTATTGTCGCACTGACTCATGAAGAGCTGAAGAAACATATAAAACCAGGTATTTCGACAAAAGAATTGGATCAAATTGCCGAACGTTTTATTACAAAGCAGGGTGCAATCCCATCTTTTAAAGGGTATAATGGTTTTCGCGGGAGCATTTGCGTTTCGGTGAATGAAGAACTCGTTCACGGTATTCCTGGTAAACGGGTTTTACGTGATGGTGACATCATTAGTATCGATATTGGCGCAAAGTTAAATGGCTATCATGGTGACTCTGCTTGGACTTATCCAGTTGGGGTAATCAGTGATGAAGACCGCAAACTACTGGAAGTCACAGAGGAATCTCTATATAAAGGCTTACAGGAAGCAAAGCCAGGCGAACGTCTGTCGAACATTTCCCATGCCATACAAACGTATGTTGAAAATGAAAATTTTTCAGTTGTTAGAGAATATGTTGGACATGGGGTCGGACAGGATCTTCATGAGGACCCTCAAATTCCTCATTATGGTCCGCCCAACAAAGGCCCGCGGCTAAAACCTGGGATGGTGTTGGCCATCGAACCGATGGTGAACGCAGGCAGCCGATATGTGAAAACATTGGCTGATAACTGGACGGTTGTAACGGTTGATGGGAAAAAGTGTGCTCACTTTGAGCATACGATTGCGATTACAGATACAGGTTTTGATATACTGACTAAGATTTAGGTCTTCACTGAAGCCTTTCAGGCCCAAATCGGGCAGGTTGTCTGTATAGTCCAAAGAAAGAACAAGATCAGTATACAGGTGTCATCGGCATGTTCGTTGGCTGCCATGTACTAATCGCAGACGGAGAAAAGCGTAAATTTCATTCTCCTAAGAAAAAATATCAATCATATAACCTTTTATGATTGCGTATCTCCGGAAGTTCAGAACAGTATATTCAAAACAGGTCGGGTGATAGATGGACAATTGAGAGATTCTCATTTGGACATTTGTCAGAGAGCAAGTTACTGATTTGAAGAAGGGAGAACACTTGAATGGCGAAAGACGATGTAATTGAAGTGGAAGGTACTGTAGCAGAAACTTTGCCAAACGCAATGTTCAAAGTTGAACTAGAGAATGGTCATACAGTTTTGGCTCATGTATCAGGAAAAATCCGTATGCACTTCATTCGCATTTTACCTGGAGACAAAGTTACGGTAGAATTATCTCCATATGACTTAACTCGTGGTAGAATTACGTACCGTTACAAATAAAGCAACTCCGGAAGAAGGAGGTTGGAAACACATGAAAGTGAGACCATCTGTTAAACCTATCTGTGAAAAATGTAAAGTGATTCGCAGAAAAGGAAAAGTAATGGTGATCTGTGAAAACCCAAAACATAAACAAAAACAAGGCTAATAACAAGGAGGTGCCCAAATCATGGCTCGTATTGCTGGTGTAGATATTCCACGTGATAAGCGTGTTGTCATTTCTTTAACATATGTTTTTGGAATTGGTCGTACGACTGCGCAACAAGTCCTTAAAGAAGCAGGTGTTTCTGAAGACACTCGCGTTCGCGATCTAACTGAAGACGAACTTGGTAAAATCCGTGATATCATTGACAAACTTAAAGTAGAAGGTGACCTTCGTCGTGAAGTTTCACTTAACATTAAGCGTCTAATTGAAATCGGAAGCTACCGCGGAATCCGTCATCGTAGAGGACTTCCTGTTCGTGGACAAAACACAAAAAACAACGCGCGTACTCGTAAAGGTCCGCGTCGTACTGTAGCTAACAAGAAAAAATAAGTAAAGGAGGTAGTTAAAGAATGGCTGCTGCTCGTAAACAAAATACGCGTAAACGTCGCGTGAAAAAGAATATTGAAGCTGGAATCGCTCATATCCGTTCCACTTTCAACAACACGATTGTAACGATTACTGATGTTCATGGAAACGCAATTTCTTGGTCAAGTGCTGGTGCATTAGGATTCAGAGGTTCTCGTAAATCTACTCCTTTCGCTGCACAAATGGCTGCTGAAACTGCTGCTAAAGGTTCTATCGAACACGGTCTTAAAACACTTGAAGTAACTGTTAAAGGTCCTGGTTCTGGTCGTGAAGCTGCAATTCGTGCACTTCAAGCTGCAGGTCTTGAAGTTACTGCAATTAGAGACGTAACTCCAGTTCCTCATAACGGATGCCGTCCACCAAAACGTCGCCGCGTGTAATTTGTTTGTATAGATTTTGTGTCCCTGTCAATAATGGGTTATGATACAGTTATTTATGAGACGAATACACGACTCGTTGCCTGAGCACATACGGGACTAAACAATGAGGAATTTCGGATGGAATCTCATATGATTCTATTCGAGGTTTCGACGTTTTGAAGGAGGGTTTTATTAGATGATCGAAATTGAAAAACCAAAAATCGAAACGGTTGAAATCAGCGACGATGCCAAGTATGGCAAGTTTGTCGTAGAGCCACTTGAGCGTGGATATGGTACCACTTTAGGGAACTCCCTTCGTCGTATCCTTTTATCCTCACTTCCTGGTGCAGCTGTAACATCGATCCAGATAGATGGTGTCTTACACGAATTCTCAACGATCGAAGGCGTGGTTGAAGATGTTACAACGATTATCTTAAACATTAAAAAGCTTGCACTCAAAATCTACTCTGAAGAAGAGAAGACGCTTGAAATTGATGTACAAGATGAAGGTACTGTAACAGCTGCTGATATTACACACGACAGCGATATTGAAATCTTAAATCCAGATCTTCACATCGCAACTCTTGGCAAGAATGCGAGCTTCCGTGTTCGCTTAACTGCACAAAGAGGTCGCGGGTATAATCCTGCTGATGCAAACAAAAGAGACGATCAGCCAATCGGTGTGATTCCGATCGACTCAATCTATACACCTGTATCTCGTGTGACTTATCAAGTGGAGAACACCCGTGTTGGGCAAATCACAAACTATGATAAATTAACACTAGATGTATGGACTGATGGAAGCACAGGACCGAAAGAAGCGATCGCTCTAGGTTCTAAGATTTTAACTGAACACCTGAATATTTTCGTTGGGTTAACTGACGAAGCTCAGCATGCTGAAATCATGGTTGAGAAAGAAGAAGACCAAAAAGAAAAAGTGCTTGAAATGACAATTGAAGAGCTTGATCTTTCTGTTCGTTCTTACAACTGTTTGAAGCGTGCGGGTATTAACACTGTTCAAGAGCTTGCTAACAAGACAGAAGAGGATATGATGAAAGTTCGTAACCTTGGACGTAAATCTCTTGAAGAAGTGAAAGCGAAACTAGAAGAACTTGGACTGGGTCTTCGTAAAGACGATTGACTAGTTTCATTGTGAACTAGGATTTTCGTGTGTTTTTTATTCATACAGCATCTCTAATTAAGGAGGGGACATCACATGGCATACAGAAAGCTAGGACGCACTAGTGCACAACGTAAAGCAATGCTTCGTGACCTAACGACTGATTTGATCATCAACGAACGCATCGAAACAACTGAAACACGTGCGAAAGAACTTCGCTCTGTAGTTGAAAAAATGATCACTCTTGGCAAACGCGGAGATCTTCATGCTCGCCGTCAAGCTGCAGCTTACATTCGTAATGAAGTAGCTAACGCTGAAACAAACCAAGATGCACTTCAAAAATTATTCGCTGACGTTGCAACTCGCTACGAAGATCGCCAAGGTGGATACACTCGTATCATGAAGCTTGGACCTCGTCGCGGCGATGGCGCACCAATGGCTGTCATTGAATTAGTTTAATCACATATCGTGTATCTAAGAAAGGGCGGGACAGTTCATAACTGGATCTATGCCCTTTTTTAGGTACTACGGCTTTTTTAGGAATAAGCAAAGAAGAGGTTGAGCTGAGAGGAGGTCCGGTAGAGATGGGGAAGACATTAATTGACGTAAAGGACATTGTATTTCGTTATCACAAGGATGCGGACAAGCCCGCTTTAGATCAAGTGTCACTGCATGTGAATCAAAATGAATGGCTCGCCATTGTTGGTCATAACGGTTCAGGTAAATCCACACTTGCCCGTGTGCTGAATGGGCTCATTTTACCGGATGCTGGTACGGTCAAGGTTGGAGAGATTGAGCTCAAAGAAGAAAGTGTTTGGGATATTCGCAAAAAGGTCGGAATGGTCTTTCAAAACCCAGATAACCAATTTGTGGGCTCAACAGTTCGTGATGATGTGGCTTTTGGTTTAGAAAATAACGGGGTTGAGCGGGAATTGATGATAGAACGTGTAGATTGGGCTGTCAAACAGGTCAATATGCAGGAGTTTCTTGATCAAGAGCCGCACCATCTATCAGGCGGGCAGAAGCAGAGAGTCGCCATTGCAGGTGTGCTTGCCGCAAGCCCTGACATCATGATCTTGGATGAAGCAACATCAATGCTTGATCCGATTGGCCGTGAAGAAGTGTTAGAGACTGTTAGACTATTGAAGGAACAAGGAACGGTCACAGTCATTTCCATCACACATGATTTAGACGAGGCTGCCAAAGCAGACCGCGTCATTGTGATGAATGGTGGGAAGAAATTTGCTGAGGGAACGCCAGAGGAAGTATTTGAACTAGATGAACAGCTGGTTCAGATTGGACTTGATCTGCCATTCTCCTATCGATTGAGCAAGCAATTGAAGCAGCAAGGTGTGCCGCTTGCAAATGCCCATTTGACACAAGAAGGATTGGTGAAAGAGCTATGGACATTACGATCAAAGAATTAGAGCATCGTTATCAAATGAAAACGCCGTTTGAGCGTCTCGCTTTGTATGATGTCAATGCTTCCATCAAAGAGGGCAGCTATGTCGCTGTCATTGGTCATACGGGCTCTGGTAAGTCCACATTGCTGCAGCATTTAAATGGATTGCTCAAACCAACGAAGGGGAGCATTGCGCTTGGAAAGACAGTTTTACAAGCCAATAAAAAGCAGAAGGATATGAAACCCCTCCGGAAAAAGGTAGGCATCGTGTTTCAGTTTCCTGAGCATCAGCTCTTTGAGGAAACCATACTCAAGGATATCTGCTTTGGCCCGATGAACTTCGGCGTTCCTCAAGAGAAGGCAGAAGCGAAGGCGAAGGAGATGCTGAAACTGGTTGGTCTTCCTGAGTCCCTATTATCTCGATCTCCCTTTGAACTAAGCGGCGGTCAAATGAGACGTGTGGCGATTGCAGGCGTTTTAGCGATGGAGCCAGAGGTGCTTGTGCTTGATGAGCCGACTGCTGGGCTGGATCCACGCGGGCGGAAGGAAATCATGGACATGTTCTATGATCTTCATCATAAGGCAAACCTCACCACGATTCTGGTCACACACAGTATGGAAGATGCCGCTCATTATGCGGATCAAATGATTGTGATGCATAAAGGGACAGTGAAGGCGACAGGTACGCCGAGAGAGTTGTTTGCCAATCGTACAGACATGTCTTCGTTTGGTCTCGACCTCCCAGAAACGATTAAATTCCAGCAGACTGTAGAAGAAAAGCTTGGTATTACGTTTCCAAGGCCGCTTCTGACGATGGATGAAATGGCAGAAGCCTTAACAGCTCTTTATCAGGAGGACACGACATCATGATGGATAGTATGATTATCGGCAAATATGTGCCAGGTTCATCCTTTGTCCATCGTCTTGATCCAAGGACAAAGCTGTTATCAATTTTCTTTTTTGTCTTTATTGTTTTTTTTGCTAATAATTACATCACTTACGGGCTTTTAGGTGTCTTTACCATCCTTGTGGTGATGGTTTCTCAGGTGCCGCTATACTTTATTCTCAAGGGAATGAAGCCGATCCTATGGATTGTCCTGTTTACCTTTATTCTGCATATTTTCATGACAAAGGATGGCGCCTTGCTATTCCACTTTGGTTTTCTGAATATTTATGAAGAAGGTTTAAAGCAAGGAATATTCATTTCACTCCGTTTTGTCTATCTCATCATGATGACGACACTTCTTACGTTAACCACAACGCCTATAGAAGTGACAGACGGGATGGAGAAGCTTCTGCACCCATTCCGTAAAATCAAACTGCCTGTTCATGAGCTTGCTCTCATGATGTCCATCTCTCTTCGGTTTATTCCGACGTTATTAGAAGAGACGGATAAAATCATGAAGGCACAAATGGCACGAGGTGTTGATTTTACAAGCGGGCCTTTAAAGGATCGCATGAAAGCCATCGTTCCTTTGCTTGTTCCGCTTTTCGTCAGTGCGTTTAAGCGTGCAGAAGAACTGGCGACCGCGATGGAAGCGAGAGGCTACCGCGGGGGAGAAGGACGGACGAAATACCGTCAGCTTGTCTGGGGCATGAAGGACACGTTCACGCTGCTTCTATTCATCCTGTTAACAGCACTCCTTGTGCTGCTTAGAAATTAGGTGATTCCTAGATGAAGGTCAAATGTACCGTATCCTACGATGGGACACATTTTAAAGGCTATCAGGTGCAGCCAGGGCAGCGAACCGTTCAGACGGAGATAGAGTCAGCCCTTGCAAGAATGCACAAACAGGATGAACTGATTCCGATTGTGGCTTCCGGCCGGACGGACAGCGGTGTCCATGCAAAGGGACAGGTCATCCATTTTGACACCCCACTCTCGATCCCGATGGAGAGATGGCCTTTTGCCCTTAACAGCTTGCTGCCGGATGATATCCGTGTTCTAAAGGCTGAGGAGGTCGATGACTCGTTTCATGCCAGATTTGGTGTTGTTTCGAAGGAGTACCGTTATAAGGTCTCAACGGAAACACACCAAAATGTGTTCACGAGACAGTATGCCTGCCACTATCCTTACCGGCTGGATATCGATAAAATGAGAGAAGCCGCTGAGCACCTGATTGGGACGCATGACTTTACAAGCTTCTGTGCGGCCAATACGGAGGTTCAGGACAAGGTGAGGGTTATTTATGCCCTTGAGTGGAAAAACGTCTCAGACGGGCTTGAAATGCGTGTGAGAGGGAATGGCTTTTTATACAACATGGTGCGGATTATCGCTGGAACGTTGCTTGAAATCGGTTCTGGTAAATTTCACCCTGAGGAGATAAAAGCTATGCTTGCCGCCCGAAATCGCGAAGCGGCAGGCAAGACTGCGCCTAGTCACGGACTGTATTTATGGGAAGTTTTCTATGACAACTAAACCAGGTGTAACATGTTCTTGACACAGGAAGCAGAAAGTTATAAGATATCATATGGTATGTATTTCAACCCCACAAATAAGCCCCGGAAGACTTATCTTGTGTTTTGAAATAGAACGTAGCATTTGATTCAAGGAAAATTCATTGATTTATTTAGGAGGGAAACTCATGCGTACAACACCAATGGCGAACGCAAGCACAATTGAGCGCAAATGGCTAGTTGTTGATGCGGCAGGCAAGACTCTAGGTCGTCTTTCTACTGAAGTAGCATCACTTTTGCGCGGTAAGCACAAACCAACTTATACACCACACGTTGATACAGGTGATCACGTCATCATCATCAATGCTGAGAAAATTGAATTAACAGGTAAGAAATTGACGGACAAAATTTACTACCGTCACACGATGCACCCAGGCGGTTTGAAACAAAGAACTGCTCTTGAGATGCGTACAAACTACCCTGAGAAAATGTTGGAGCTTGCTATCAAAGGTATGCTTCCAAAGGGTCCACTAGGTCGTCAAATGTTCAAAAAATTAAATGTGTACCGTGGTTCTGAGCATCCACATCAAGCACAACAACCTGAAGTTTACGAACTTCGCGGTTAATTATAAGGGAGGTTAACAATTTGGCACAGGTTCAATATTACGGTACAGGTCGTCGTAAAAGTTCTGTAGCGCGCGTTCGCTTAGTTCCAGGTGAAGGCCGTATCGTCGTTAATAATCGTGAAATTACTGAATACATTCCATTCGCTGCTTTAATCGAAGACGTGAAACAGCCTTTGAACATCACAGAAACAGCTAACAGCTACGATGTTCTTGTAAATGTTCACGGTGGTGGATTCTCTGGTCAAGCTGGAGCAATTCGTCACGGTATCTCTCGTGCTCTTCTAGAAGTAGATCCTGAGTACCGTACACCACTTAAACGTGCTGGACTTCTTACTCGTGATCCTCGTATGAAAGAGCGTAAGAAATACGGTCTTAAAGGCGCACGTAGAGCTCCTCAGTTCTCAAAACGTTAATCAATTTTATATTGTATGGACGTTTTACAAAGGTTTGTTACAGACAAACCTTATAAAAAAAGCATCAGCATCCTGCTGGTGCTTTTTTATTTGTGTTTTTTTCTGTTTGGAAACATATAAAATAGGATCATAGCAAGGTTTTGTTTAAAACACGAAGTCTATGGAAGTGTCATATGAATCTAACAACAGAAAGGTGTTTCATTCGATCATTTGCTGAGGATGATTGGCATGATGTTTATGCATATACATCTGATCCGGCGGTGATGAAGTATATTCCGGAAGGTGTTTTTTCTAAAGAAAATGCGAAGGAATTTGTTAAAAATAATCGTCTTAAAAAAGCCAAGAATTTTGCTGTTCTATTAAAAGAAGATCAGGTATGCATCGGGCATATCGTGTTCCATTCTTACTTTGGTGAGCACACATATGAGATTGGCTGGGTCTTCAATCCTGCCTATCAAAACAAGGGCTATGCATCAGAAGCGGCGTATGCTGTCTTACATCATGGTTTTCACACACTAAACTTACATCGGATCATTGCCACTTGTCAGCCTGAGAATGTGCCATCGTGGAGAGTGATGGAGAAAATGGGGATGAGGAGAGAGGGGTATTTTAAAAAATGTATACCACAAGGAAATGAGTGGTGGGATGAGTTTTACTATGCCATCTTACAAGAGGAATGGTTCGTGAAGAGGGCTTGATAAGTTTTCATGATATGAAGTAATTCACCATTTCAAATATCACTCCGCTTTCGATGTTGATATAATCAGATCAAATAAGCAGAAGAGGGACTTCGCCATGAGGATCTTTGAAGCATTTCTTATCATTGAGTTTTCCCATTCAAGAAAACCAAGGGTACACACTGCCGCCTAGTTGTGTGGTTAAAAAAAGCAGCTGATCAAATCTTATAGAAAAACGGTTGTAATTGGTATTTTAGTAAGTGAAGATAGTTTACGTCCATCCTAGGAGGTGCTTTCATTGAATTTAAATCAATTGACATTTAGAGAAGCTGTGCAAGAAGATCTCGACAAAATCGTCTTCATGCTTTCAGATGATAAGTTAGGTCAAAAGAGAGAGTGTTACACTAGCCCATTATTAGAAAGTTATATCAAAGCCTTTCGTTCAATCGATGCTGATCCAAATATTGAACTCATTGTTGCGTTTGACCAGGAAGAAGCAATTGGTGTTCTTCAGTTAACCATGACGCCATTTCTTACACATCAAGGAGGATGGAGAGCATCCATCGAAGGAGTTCGTACGGCTTCGACTCATAGAGGAAAAGGAGTCGGCTCGCTGCTCATAAAGTGGGCCATTCAACGCGCAAGCGACCGCGGATGTCATATGATTCAGCTGACAACAGACAAACAGAGGCCAGAAGCACGCCATTTTTATGAGAAATTAGGGTTTGAAGCCACACATGAAGGAATGAAGCTGCATCTGCCCCATGAATAAGGACAACAAGAAGCGGAGGATTCACGAACCTCTGCCTTTTTTGTGCCTTTATTTGAAATATTTGTTATATTGAATGTGTACATCCTCTGTTATTGAGAAAGGAGAAACATGTTATTCAAAATCGGTCTAATTGTCATATGTGTGGTCATACTTTACGTGGTGGTTCAAGTCTTGCTGTATAAAAGAGATATGAAGAAAACGAAGGAAGATCTTTTGACATTTGTCACAAAAAACAAAAAGGACGTTTCAGTGACAATCATTGAAAATGATGATGTGGTGTTAGAATGGAATGCTGATCAAAAAACGCCACTTGCAAGTACGGTGAAATTAGTGGTTTTATTTCATTTTGTTAAAGCTGTATCGAGCGGCGCCATCAAGCTAGAGGAAAAAGTGGCATTGTCTGATATAGAGCGGTTTTATATTGATAGAACAGACGGTGGTGCGCACGCGTACTGGCTGGAGGTCAATGATTTTTCTGAGCATGCGACTTTATTAGATGTTGCCAAAGGGATGATGCAATTCAGTTCGAATGCTTGTACGGATTATTTGATTGACCGGCTGGGCTTAGAAAAGATCAATGATCAGATGAAACAAGCAGGTCTTACAGAACATGATGAACTCATGCCGCTCACGCCAATGATTTTGTGGTCCGCTTATGTATCTGATCGTCGGCGGGATGCATTCAAGAAAATGAGCGGTGTATCCGAAGAACAATACAAATCTCTAATGAATGAGATTTTTAATATCATGAAAAATGACCCAGAGTATAAAAAGGCGTTAGAAGAAAAAATGAAAAAAAAGAACTTATTAGGCTGGCGTATTCAATCATTACTGACGCAAAAGTTGACAAAGTCTACAACCAATCAATATGCACATTTTATGAAACGTCTCCAGGATGAGCTGTTAACAATAGAAGAAAAGAGTCTTTTTAGCCAAATCGTACTGGGAGAAACATTGAAAAAGGAAACAGATGAATATCTTTGGTATAAAGGCGGAGCAACATTGTTCGTTTTCACAGGTGCTTTATATCGAAGAACAGATACATCCTCTATATCCATTTCTCTTTTTATCAATGATCTGAAAGCGAACAATTCTCACTGGATTGGGGGAGTATTCAACGAATTTATGCTTACTGCAGCAGTGGATCAAAACTTTCGACAACGCTTGATACAGGCTTTCACTACATAAACATCAAAAAACAGAGGGAAACACCCCTCTGTTTTATTATTTCTGCATTGGAAACGCTTTGTATACATCTTGGCGTTTCTTTTTTGACTTCACAACTCCATCAACCAGTTCCTTTTGCCAAAGCGCTGTATCGTCTTTGTACTTTTTAAAAGGGTGAGGGAGCTCTTTTTCTAGCTGTTTTCTTTTAAACGTGACGGACGGCTCGTCTTTAGAGGTCATGTTAAGTGTCACTTGCTCTACGTTATCGACCAGAATAAAAAGTGCGATGGCGTTGTATAAATACGTTTTTTCGATCGTATCCTTTTGATCAAACCAGAAGGCGTCAAACTGTTCTTCTGTATAGCCTGCATTTTCTTTTACTCCATACGTGACGTCTAATGCTTTCCTATCGATGATTTCAAATTCACGAATGACGCCTCCAGGAAGATCTGATAAGATTTCACGAATGGCTGAATTGTCACCGAGATACGTGTTTTTGTGTGTTGAAAGTTGTTTTAAGGATATGTCTGCTATTCCTTTCATATCGCTCTTTTTCTCGCTGGCTTGACTGCTGCACGCAGATAGGACGACTGTAAGTAGCAGCAGGATATACATCCATTTCTTCATTGATTTTGCCCCTTTATTGTTCTTTCTATATGTAAATGTCTATTTTATCACAATTTTCCATTCCGATCGTTCACAGGCCGTCATTTCCATTTACTGAACTGCATGTTTTGTTCAAACCAACGAACAATACAAAGAAAAAAGGAGTTCAGTCCATGGCAGAAGTGCTTTCATTTTATCAACTAAAAACAAAACGAGATGTCACGCTTGAAAAGAAGCTTTTGCGTACATTGTCTCTTCAACAAGTAACGGCTGCTTCCGAGAAATTCACAAAGAAGCTGTTTCCATTTGCAGATGATCCAGCTGGTATTATGAGTGATGGCTGCATCGATTTCGCCATTGAAGCTTTCTTAGCTGGCGGGAGATACGGTGAGTCGAGTAAATACGGCGAATCATTCGACGATATCAAAAAGCGGTCCTTCCAGGAGGAAGCTGAGCTGATTGAAGAGCTGGCAGGATGCTTGCAATCGTGGGGGAATATGTTCCGTATGGAGCGGAAAATGTCATGTTTATATCCATTTGCAAAGGATTTTTTAAGCATGTGGTGGCAGGAAGGCTTTCGTGAATCAGAAAAAAGACACAAGCTTCGGCTGCACTAAGCATATTTCCAGTCCTTGTCCCATATCTATAAAATAATGGTGTATGGGAGGGACAGGGATGAAAAGAAAGCTGAAGTGGACAGGGTTTTTAATTGGGTTTATTGTCCTCTTATTCTTATTCAGGTTTCAATTTCTAAATGATGATTCATGGAAATCGTGGAATTTGCCTCTAAGCGGGAAGATCATCTATTTAGATCCGGGTCACGGCGGTCCAGATGGAGGGGCTGTAGGAGGAGAACTGCTTGAGAAAGAGATTGCACTGGATGTATCCATGAAGATACGTGACTATTTGCAGGAGCAGGGAGCGCTTGTTCTCATGACCCGAGAGGATGATTCTGATTTATCATCAAAGAATACAAGGGGATATGCCCGAAAGAAAGCGGAGGATTTAAGGAACCGCGTCAAAGTCATCAATGAATCTGAAGCGGATCTCTATTTAAGCATTCATTTAAATGCGATACCATCAAACAAATGGAGCGGGGCTCAGACGTTTTTTTACGGAAAGTATGAAGAAAATGAAAAGGCAGCGAAGTTCATTCAAGATGAATTGCGCAGGAATCTTGAAAACACAGATCGAAAGGCGAAGCGGATTAATGGCATTTATTTAATGCAAAATGTCACAAAGCCAGGAGCTCTTGTGGAAATTGGGTTTCTCTCCAACCCGAAAGAGGCTGGACAGCTGGCAACACCTAAATATCAGGATCAAATTGCTGCCTCTATTTATAAAGGGATTTTAAGATATTTAACAGAGCAAAAAGAGCCTCCTGAATAAGGGGCTTTTTCCTTTTGATCGCAGGCAAACAGGACAGACATTGTAAGGATATGTATGATATACTTGGATTGTAAACGAATTCAATAAAGGGTGAGGTTCTGCTATGATCGGACAAGATGATGTGAGAAAACTAGTTGGGAAGATGGACGAACCTTTCCTTCATATACCGCTTGGTGAGCTGGATGCCATCAAGGAAATCAGCCTAAAGCCTGAGAAAGAGCATGTGAGCCTAAAGGTGGCCATTGCTAAAACAGGCACTGCTGAGCAGATGAAGCTGCAGCAAGACATCGTACAAGCCTTGAAAGCAGCAGGTGCTAACACAGTAGGACTTCGTTTTGAGGAACTGCCTCAGGAAACACTTGAAAAGTTTATGCCATCACAAGATGAGGAAGAAACTCTGCTTAACTCTAAAAATCCGCCTGAGTTCTTAGCGATTGCGAGTGGAAAGGGCGGCGTTGGTAAATCGACTGTTTCTGTTAACCTTGCTGTAGCGCTGGCTCGTCTAGGGAAAAAAGTCGGGCTGATTGATGCTGATATTTATGGCTTTAGTGTACCGGATATGATGGGAATCACTGTCAGACCAACAGTTAAAGGGGAAAAAATTATTCCTGTGGAGCGCTTTGGTGTCAAAGTGATTTCAATGGGCTTTTTTGTTGAAGAAAATGCACCGGTTATTTGGAGAGGACCGATGCTTGGAAAAATGTTAAATAACTTCTTCCATGAAGTTGAGTGGGGAGAATTAGATTACTTACTATTAGACCTTCCGCCTGGAACGGGAGATGTGGCGCTTGATATTCATACAATGCTGCCTAGCTGTAAAGAAATCATTGTCACTACACCGCATCCGACAGCTGCCTTCGTTGCAGCAAGAGCAGGCGCAATGGCACTGCAAACAGATCATGAGGTGCTCGGGGTCGTTGAGAATATGAGCTATTATGAAAGCAAAAAAACAGGTGAAAAGGAATACGTCTTTGGAAAAGGCGGCGGGGACAAGCTGGCTGAAGAGCTGCGTGTATCAGTCCTTGGCCAAATTCCTTTAAGACAGCCTGATTGGAATGAGGATGATTTTGCGCCTTCTGTCTATGATGCAAGTCATCCGACAGGAGAAGTGTATCAACACATTGCGAATAAAGTCATTGAACAATTAGCAGTGAAAGCATAATGAAAGCCCGAGTGGATGAATGCCACTCGGGTGATGTTTAACTAATCGCTTCCTTCGCTATCTTTCGAGCCGGAATCACTGCCGCTCTCGGATGCTGCCTTTTTGAGCTCATCTTCGAATTTCTTCTTATAAAGAGGGCTGCTTAATGTTTCCGTAATGACTTTTTCTAAGTGTTTTCTAAACTCTTTGCTTTTTACCAATTCACCGTATTTCTTTTCCATCTCAGGATCCTTGAGAATATCCATCATCAGCTGTTGATAGTCAGGATCCTTCATTAGCTGTTTTAACATTCTTTCATGCTGTTGCTGCATGGATTTTGCGAAAGTCTCGGCAAATTTAGAATCCTCAAAGACCTTCTTCCAGAACTCTTTGCCTTTATCAGAAGTCAGTGTTTTCTCTATCGTTTTTTTCACAGTTTGTTCATCCATTACCAAAGCTTCATTCATTGCCTCGTCATTTAATAACTGTTGAATGGCCTTTTTACCGTCATCTGTCTTTAATATATCGACGACCATTTTTTTTGTTTCGTCATAGTCCATATTAGATGAGGATTGGGTTTTGGGAGCACAAGCTGTTAGAGATAAAAGAAGAAAACAGCTCATTATACGCAAGATGCCTTTTGACATACAGTGGCTCCTTTCGTTACATGTCTTACTTTTAATATGAATGTTTCACGTAAATTTATACATAACAAAAATAGGGGTTGGATCAATTCAATGAAAAGTCGGGATTTAGTTCGTTTTTTCTTCTCTGTGCTAGCTGTTGGAGCGGTCATTACAAGCGTGGTAGGCTTTGCGCTGGAGTGGGGGAAATATCAGAAGCTTTTTATATCGTTTGAAATTCTAGAGATCGCATCTGTATTGTTTTGGTTTATTGGTGTAGGGATGATCTTTAGTGTCATTAGCCAGATGGGGTTTGTTGTCTTCTTGACGGTGCACCGGTTTGCGTTAGAGATTTTCCGGTCACATTCTTTATGGAATACCATTCAGCTGTTTCTTGTGATTTTTGTGTTGTTTGATTTAGCTTACTTGCGATTTTTGTTTTTCGGGGAGAATGATTCATTTCTTCCATACTTGTGGCTGCCTGTTTTTATCGGTGTGTTTGCATTGATCGTGGCTTATTTTAAACAGCAGCAGTCCTCTAAGAAAACATTTATTTCCGCAATGTTTCTCATGGTCGTCATCACGTCGTTAGAATGGTTCCCGGCGCTCAGAGTCAATGAAGAGGACTGGCTGTATTTAATGCTGTTCCCGCTATTAGGCTGTAATGCGTTTCAGCTGTTAGCGATGCCGCGGTTTTCAAAAGCGAAAGCTACTTAACTTCTGATGACTTTGTTTTCGTGTTGGAGATCAGTTCGCCAACCGTCACATTTTTTAAATTCTTTTCTTTTATTTGTTTCAAAATAGCGGGTAAGGCTTGAGCGGTTTGGGTTGCTGAATCTGAGGCGTGAAGGAGAACAATGTCTCCGCTTTTCATTCGATCATTTACATTTTGAACAATTTGGTCGACCCCCGGATTCAGCCAATCCTGTGAATTGATGCTGTAATGAACAACGGTATAACCGTACTGTGTGGCAATTTTCAGTGCTGTTTCGTTAAACTGTCCAGTTGGCGGTCTTAATAGTTGAATGTCATCTAGTCCAAGCTTTTGAAATGTATTTTGTGCACGGACAAGATCTTGCTTGATTTCACTATCTTCAAGCTGGCTATAATTTTTATAAGCATAGCCGAGGCTTCCAATTTGATGGCCGTCCTCCCTAATTTGTTTCACGATATCAGGATGACGCTCAGCCCAAGAAGCAGACAGAAAGAAAGTGGCGTTCTTTATACCGTACTCTCGAAGGACATTTAAAATAGGAACTGCCTTCTCATCCCCCCAGCCAATATTAAAAGTGAGAGAGACATGTTTTGATGAAGTCTCTCCTTTATAAATGGCTCGGGGTCCATGTTCAGTTTTAAATACCGACAGCGGCGGTGCCTTTTGTACATAAAAAAAGGTTGCAGCTGCAAGGGCTGCTACAAGAATAATGACAACTTGCTTCAGCCGTTTAATAGGCAACACATATAATCGACTCAATTCAAACACTCCTGCCTTGTCCAAGATTGTTACTTGATTGTATGCAGGACAAGGGTTTAAGATGCTTAATAAAACTATTTCAAAAAAAGTTTCGAAAAGGCGTTGACCGATAGAATGTTTTCGTGATATATTATTAATCGTCGCTGACACACAGTGACAAACACAAAACGCTTCGGGAAATAAACTTGAAAAAAGTTGTTGACATAAGATGAAGCGAAATGTTATATTATTAAAGCCGCTAAGAACGGCGGAGATGATCTTTGAAAACTAAACAAGACAAAACGTACCTGTTAATTCGAGTTTTTATAAAAAAATCCTATGAAACTTCATAGGTAGTCAGTCAAACTGGCGAAAAGCAAAACTTCGGTTTTGTACTTTTTCGGAGAGTTTGATCCTGGCTCAGGACGAACGCTGGCGGCGTGCCTAATACATGCAAGTCGAGCGGACAGAAGGGAGCTTGCTCCCGGATGTTAGCGGCGGACGGGTGAGTAACACGTGGGTAACCTGCCTGTAAGACTGGGATAACTCCGGGAAACCGGAGCTAATACCGGATAGTTCCTTGAACCGCATGGTTCAAGGATGAAAGACGGTTTCGGCTGTCACTTACAGATGGACCCGCGGCGCATTAGCTAGTTGGTGGGGTAATGGCTCACCAAGGCGACGATGCGTAGCCGACCTGAGAGGGTGATCGGCCACACTGGGACTGAGACACGGCCCAGACTCCTACGGGAGGCAGCAGTAGGGAATCTTCCGCAATGGACGAAAGTCTGACGGAGCAACGCCGCGTGAGTGATGAAGGTTTTCGGATCGTAAAGCTCTGTTGTTAGGGAAGAACAAGTGCGAGAGTAACTGCTCGCACCTTGACGGTACCTAACCAGAAAGCCACGGCTAACTACGTGCCAGCAGCCGCGGTAATACGTAGGTGGCAAGCGTTGTCCGGAATTATTGGGCGTAAAGGGCTCGCAGGCGGTTTCTTAAGTCTGATGTGAAAGCCCCCGGCTCAACCGGGGAGGGTCATTGGAAACTGGGAAACTTGAGTGCAGAAGAGGAGAGTGGAATTCCACGTGTAGCGGTGAAATGCGTAGAGATGTGGAGGAACACCAGTGGCGAAGGCGACTCTCTGGTCTGTAACTGACGCTGAGGAGCGAAAGCGTGGGGAGCGAACAGGATTAGATACCCTGGTAGTCCACGCCGTAAACGATGAGTGCTAAGTGTTAGGGGGTTTCCGCCCCTTAGTGCTGCAGCTAACGCATTAAGCACTCCGCCTGGGGAGTACGGTCGCAAGACTGAAACTCAAAGGAATTGACGGGGGCCCGCACAAGCGGTGGAGCATGTGGTTTAATTCGAAGCAACGCGAAGAACCTTACCAGGTCTTGACATCCTCTGACAACCCTAGAGATAGGGCTTTCCCTTCGGGGACAGAGTGACAGGTGGTGCATGGTTGTCGTCAGCTCGTGTCGTGAGATGTTGGGTTAAGTCCCGCAACGAGCGCAACCCTTGATCTTAGTTGCCAGCATTCAGTTGGGCACTCTAAGGTGACTGCCGGTGACAAACCGGAGGAAGGTGGGGATGACGTCAAATCATCATGCCCCTTATGACCTGGGCTACACACGTGCTACAATGGACAGAACAAAGGGCTGCAAGACCGCAAGGTTTAGCCAATCCCATAAATCTGTTCTCAGTTCGGATCGCAGTCTGCAACTCGACTGCGTGAAGCTGGAATCGCTAGTAATCGCGGATCAGCATGCCGCGGTGAATACGTTCCCGGGCCTTGTACACACCGCCCGTCACACCACGAGAGTTTGCAACACCCGAAGTCGGTGAGGTAACCTTTATGGAGCCAGCCGCCGAAGGTGGGGCAGATGATTGGGGTGAAGTCGTAACAAGGTAGCCGTATCGGAAGGTGCGGCTGGATCACCTCCTTTCTAAGGATATATGGAGCAGCGTACGTTTTCGTCTTGTTTAGTTTTGAAGGATCATTCCTTCAAAACATGTCTCTAGCGAGACAGGATTGTTCTTTGAAAACTAGATAACAATAAGTAATACATTCACATTGAATGCAATGCAAAGTTCATCACACATAGTGATTCTTTCTAAAGTAAGAAATGGTTAAGTTAGAAAGGGCGCACGGTGGATGCCTTGGCACTAGGAGCCGATGAAGGACGGGACGAACACCGATATGCTTCGGGGAGCTGTAAGCAAGCTTTGATCCGGAGATTTCCGAATGGGGAAACCCACTGCTCGTAATGGAGTAGTATCCATACTTGAATACATAGAGTATGAGAAGGCATACCCGGGGAACTGAAACATCTAAGTACCCGGAGGAAGAGAAAGCAAATGCGATTCCCTGAGTAGCGGCGAGCGAAACGGGAACAGCCCAAACCAAGAGGCTTGCCTCTTGGGGTTGTAGGACACTCTATACGGAGTTACAAAGGAACGATATAAGCGAAGAGGTCTGGAAAGGCCCGCCAAAGAAGGTAACAGCCCTGTAACTGAAATGTTGTTCTCTCCAGAGTGGATCCTGAGTACGGCGGAACACGTGAAATTCCGTCGGAATCCGGGAGGACCATCTCCCAAGGCTAAATACTCCCTAGTGACCGATAGTGAACCAGTACCGTGAGGGAAAGGTGAAAAGCACCCCGGAAGGGGAGTGAAATAGATCCTGAAACCGTGTGCCTACAAGTAGTCAGAGCCCGTTAACGGGTGATGGCGTGCCTTTTGTAGAATGAACCGGCGAGTTACGATCCCGTGCAAGGTTAAGCAGAAGATGCGGAGCCGCAGCGAAAGCGAGTCTGAATAGGGCGCATGAGTACGTGGTCGTAGACCCGAAACCAGGTGATCTACCCATGTCCAGGGTGAAGTTCAGGTAACACTGAATGGAGGCCCGAACCCACGCACGTTGAAAAGTGCGGGGATGAGGTGTGGGTAGGGGTGAAATGCCAATCGAACCTGGAGATAGCTGGTTCTCTCCGAAATAGCTTTAGGGCTAGCCTCAAGGTAAGAGTCTCGGAGGTAGAGCACTGATTGGACTAGGGGCCCCTACCGGGTTACCGAATTCAGTCAAACTCCGAATGCCGATGACTTATCCTTGGGAGTCAGACTGCGAGTGATAAGATCCGTAGTCGAAAGGGAAACAGCCCAGACCGCCAGCTAAGGTCCCAAAGTATACGTTAAGTGGAAAAGGATGTGGAGTTGCTTAGACAACCAGGATGTTGGCTTAGAAGCAGCCACCATTTAAAGAGTGCGTAATAGCTCACTGGTCGAGTGACTCTGCGCCGAAAATGTACCGGGGCTAAACGTATCACCGAAGCTGCGGACTGTTCTTACGAACAGTGGTAGGAGAGCGTTCTAAGGGCTGTGAAGCCAGACCGGAAGGACTGGTGGAGCGCTTAGAAGTGAGAATGCCGGTATGAGTAGCGAAAGACGGGTGAGAATCCCGTCCACCGAATGCCTAAGGTTTCCTGAGGAAGGCTCGTCCGCTCAGGGTTAGTCGGGACCTAAGCCGAGGCCGAAAGGCGTAGGCGATGGACAACAGGTTGATATTCCTGTACCACCTCCTCACCATTTGAGCAATGGGGGGACGCAGGAGGATAGGGTAAGCGCGGTATTGGATATCCGCGTCCAAGCAGTTAGGCTGGGAAATAGGCAAATCCGTTTCCCGTAAAGGCTGAGCTGTGATGGCGAGCGAAATTTAGTAGCGAAGTTCCTGATTCCACACTGCCAAGAAAAGCCTCTAGCGAGGTGAGAGGTGCCCGTACCGCAAACCGACACAGGTAGGCGAGGAGAGAATCCTAAGGTGATCGAGAGAACTCTCGTTAAGGAACTCGGCAAAATGACCCCGTAACTTCGGGAGAAGGGGTGCTTCTTAGGGTGTTAAAGCCCCGAGAAGCCGCAGTGAATAGGCCCAGGCGACTGTTTAGCAAAAACACAGGTCTCTGCGAAGCCGTAAGGCGAAGTATAGGGGCTGACGCCTGCCCGGTGCTGGAAGGTTAAGAGGAGCGCTTAGCGTAAGCGAAGGTGCGAATTGAAGCCCCAGTAAACGGCGGCCGTAACTATAACGGTCCTAAGGTAGCGAAATTCCTTGTCGGGTAAGTTCCGACCCGCACGAAAGGCGCAACGATCTGGGCACTGTCTCAACGAGAGACTCGGTGAAATTATAGTACCTGTGAAGATGCAGGTTACCCGCGACAGGACGGAAAGACCCCGTGGAGCTTTACTGCAGCCTGATATTGAATGTTGGTACAGCTTGTACAGGATAGGTAGGAGCCTTGGAAACCGGAGCGCTAGCTTCGGTGGAGGCATCGGTGGGATACTACCCTGGCTGTATTGACCTTCTAACCCGCTGCCCTTATCGGGCAGGGAGACAGTGTCAGGTGGGCAGTTTGACTGGGGCGGTCGCCTCCTAAAATGTAACGGAGGCGCCCAAAGGTTCCCTCAGAATGGTTGGAAATCATTCGCAGAGTGTAAAGGCACAAGGGAGCTTGACTGCGAGACCTACAAGTCGAGCAGGGACGAAAGTCGGGCTTAGTGATCCGGTGGTTCCGCATGGAAGGGCCATCGCTCAACGGATAAAAGCTACCCCGGGGATAACAGGCTTATCTCCCCCAAGAGTCCACATCGACGGGGAGGTTTGGCACCTCGATGTCGGCTCATCGCATCCTGGGGCTGTAGTCGGTCCCAAGGGTTGGGCTGTTCGCCCATTAAAGCGGTACGCGAGCTGGGTTCAGAACGTCGTGAGACAGTTCGGTCCCTATCCGTCGCGGGCGCAGGAAATTTGAGAGGAGCTGTCCTTAGTACGAGAGGACCGGGATGGACGCACCGCTGGTGTACCAGTTGTTCTGCCAAGGGCATCGCTGGGTAGCTATGTGCGGACGGGATAAGTGCTGAAAGCATCTAAGCATGAAGCCCCCCTCAAGATGAGATTTCCCATTCCGCAAGGAAGTAAGATCCCTGAAAGATGATCAGGTTGATAGGTCTGAGGTGGAAGCGTGGTGACACGTGGAGCTGACAGATACTAATAGATCGAGGACTTAACCTATATTCTAATGTGAAGCATGAACATTGTTATCTAGTTTTGAGAGAACATTCTCTCCATCAGGTTTGGTGGCGATAGCGAAGAGGTCACACCCGTTCCCATACCGAACACGGAAGTTAAGCTCTTCAGCGCCGATGGTAGTTGGGGGTTTCCCCCTGTGAGAGTAGGACGCCGCCAAGCTTTTTGTTTATATCCTTCCAATGGAAGAAGTTACTTTATCATTCCGCAGTAGCTCAGTGGTAGAGCTATCGGCTGTTAACCGATCGGTCGTAGGTTCGAGTCCTACCTGCGGAGCCATGCTTCCATAGCTCAGTAGGTAGAGCACTTCCATGGTAAGGAAGAGGTCAGCGGTTCGAGCCCGCTTGGAAGCTTTCCTCTATATGTTGATATGACAAGGTTTCTCGATGATGAGAAGGCTTTTTTTGTTTGTTTACATATATATTAAATTGCTCGATGATCAATAGACTGATGACATTAGGAAAGCGAATAAAACGGCTTGCACAGCATTGTTGCATCGCTTTTTTACTTATCTCCTTCTTTTTGTTCTTGATTCTTCAGTCTCTTTCTTTTATTCTTACTAAAGTGATATCCTCTATATCAAAAGACTCTGTACGTTCCTCTTTTCCCCCGAAAGTGAAGTATCGTTTGTTTTTCCTTTCTTCATCTCCAGGTATAGATCTTCTTTTTCCATGTACGGAATGTATATAAAAAGGAGTAGATGGTTTGAAAGATTTATTTGTAAAGCAAGAATGGTTTGGACATGTACGTCAGGACGTTCTTGCGGGTATATTAGTCGCACTGGCTTTAATTCCTGAAGCCATTGCGTTTTCGATTATTGCGGGCGTTGATCCGAAGGTTGGGTTGTATGCATCGTTTTGTATTGCGATTGTGATTTCGTTTGTTGGTGGACGCCCAGGCATGATTTCGGCTGCAACAGGGGCTATGGCTCTCGTCATGGTTCACTTGGTTGCTGATCATGGGTTGCAATATTTGTTTGCAGCTACGATTTTGACGGGTTTGATTCAAATTGTGTTCGGATTGTGCCGAGTATCTCGTTTGATGAAATTTATTCCGAGGTCCGTCATGGTTGGCTTTGTCAATGCGTTGGCTATTATGATCTTCATGGCTCAGCTTCCACATTTCGTTGGGGAATCATTAGCCATGTATATGATGACAGGTGGTGCCCTGCTGATCATTTATTTATTGCCTAT
Source organism: Bacillus sp. FSL P4-0248 (assembly GCF_038593305.1). Classification (NCBI taxonomy): domain Bacteria; kingdom Bacillati; phylum Bacillota; class Bacilli; order Caryophanales; family Bacillaceae; genus Bacillus; species Bacillus sp. FSL P4-0248. Next base: position 171,949 of record NZ_CP151983.1, read on the forward strand.
GGTGATAAAGGTGATACCTTCCCCACTCATTGCCATTATTGTAATGACGATATTGGCTGTATTTGGACATATTGATGTTAGAACAGTTGGAGATATGGGAGAGCTTCCTAGTTCTTTGCCTGTTTTTCTGATTCCTCAAGTTCCGTTTAGCTGGGAAACACTTGCTATCATTTTTCCTTATTCTTTAGCACTTGCGATGGTTGGTTTACTTGAGTCTCTTTTAACCGCACAGATTGTCGATGATATGACAGAGACGTCTAGTAATAAGAACAAGGAAGCGAGAGGTCAAGGGATTGCCAATGTGGTTGCGGGATTCTTTGGCGGTATGGCTGGTTGTGCAATGATTGGCCAATCTGTGATTAATACGAAGGCAGGAGGACGAGGCCGGCTTTCTACCTTTGTAGCGGGTGCTTTTTTAATGGTGCTGATTTTTGTACTAGGTGATGTCGTGGTTCAAATTCCGATGGCTGCTCTTGTGGCTGTGATGTTCATGGTTTCCATTGGCACATTTGATTGGAGTTCTTTTCAGCAGCTAAAAAAGAATCCGAAAACAGATTCTATTGTGATGGTTGTCACGGTCGTGACGGTGGTGTTGACTCATGATTTATCAAAAGGCGTTTTTGCAGGTGTACTGCTTAGTGCGGTATTCTTTGTCGCAAAGATATCGAAGCTTCATATTACGTCTAAAGAAAGCCAGGCAGGTACTTGGGAATATCGAGTTAAAGGACAAATTTTCTTTGCTTCTGTCACTGACTTGATCCAAGCTTTCCATCAGGGGAAAGAACTCCAATCTGTTGTGATTGATTTGTCTGAAGCACGTATATGGGATGAATCAGGTGTATCAGCGATAGAACGTATAAAGGAAAGGTATCAAGCAAATGGCGTCCAGGTGGACGTAGTTGGAATGGATACATCAAGTCAAAAGCTTATGAAACAGGTGAGTGGTTCTTAAAAAGGCCTTTCTGTCTGTTACAATAGAAAAGGTTAGAAAGTGAAGGGATGGAGGTGGCCGGCATGCTTGTGCGTTTGAATCAAGTACTCGGCCGGATGATGCCGCTCATTACACCTTTTAGTGTGTTACTCGGTGTTTTATTGGCGGCCTATTTAAAGGATTTTACATTTTTAGTGCCATGGGTATTTGCTGTTATGACCTTTGCAGGGAGTTTGTCTTCTACTTTTTCGGCTTTAAAGCATACAGTGATGCACCCATTGCCTTTGATTTTATCGTTTATGATTTTGCACGTGTTGATGCCTCTTTATGCTTGGTCAGCGGGACATCTCATATTTGCGGGTGATGCTATGACGATCACCGGTTTGACACTTGCAATGGTGATTCCCACAGGAGTTTCTAGTTTAATATGGGCGGCAATGTATAAGGGGAATGTTGGGTTAACATTATCCATTATTTTAATTGATACATTGCTTTCGCCATTGATTGTGCCAGCCAGTTTGTCACTTTTGGCCGGTACACAGGTTCATATGGACATGGTCGCGATCATGAAAGGGCTGTTTGGGATGGTGGTGCTTCCATCTATTTTAGGGATGCTCGTTCGTCAATATGCAAAGCCTGCTGTGACAAAAATGATTAGTCAGACACTGTCACCTTTTTCAAAAATAGGCTTGTTTGTAGTGGTGTCGATTAACAGTTCTGTTGTTGCGCCATACTTGCGTGAACTGGATGCCGCATTTTTTAGCAAGGCAGCGACTGTGTTTCTCATTGCGATGAGCGGATATGCGTTTGCATGGTTGATTGGAAAGACGATGAAATGTACTCAAGGAGAGATTGTGGCTATCGTGTATACAGGCGGTATGAGAAACATTAGTGCGGGGGCTGTGCTTGCCATTAGCTTTTTCCCGCCTGCTGTCGCTGTTCCTGTGGTGATTGGCATGCTGTTTCAGCAAGTGCTTGCTGCCTTGTTTGGTTTCTTACTCAATCGTTTTGAGCTGAAAGCACCTGCTGTGACCAAATCTTTCTCATGAAAAAATCTCCATCCTTTGATAGATGGAAGTTTTTTTGTGATCTTAATAGATGAGATATTTTTTTCGTTTCTTTTCGAATGTTTTGAGGTCGTGATGATAGCGTTTCATCATATGTTTGACGGAAGTTCCTTTATTGATTTCTTCTTTCATCCAGCCATTCCCGATGAGTTTATCAAAGCTGCCTGTTTGAAGGAACTCAAAGTCATTAGGGTATAAATCATGTATTGCTTTGATAATGGATAACCCCGTTTTCACCGCTTCGAAGGATGAGCGGTCTGTGACGTATAACTGCACACCATGAGATAGTGTACCGGCATGTTTAGAAAATGTGGGGGTGAATGACACAGGTCTAAATTGAACGCCTTTTAGTTTTAGCTTATTTAAATGATCTGCCAGCTCGCTGCTATTGATATATGGTGCACCAATGAGCTCGAATGGTTTTGTCGTTCCTCTGCCTTCAGAGACATTTGTGCCTTCAATTAATCCTGTGGCAGGATATACAAAGGTACTATCCACTGTTGGCATGTTAGGAGAAGGAAGGACGAACGGCAGCTTTGTATCATCGAATGTCATGGACCGCTTCCAATTTTTCATTTTGATGACTGTTACATCAGCATTGATATGAAACTCTTTGTTAAACAGTTTTGCAAGCTCACCAGTAGTCATTCCATGTCTTAATGGGATGGGATAGAGCCCTACAAATGAGGCGTGTTCAGGCTCTAAAACAGGTCCTTCTACTTTTAGTCCGCCAATGGGATTTGGGCGGTCTAGGACAACAAAGGGAATGTTGTTTTCTTTAGCGGCTTCCATCGCATAGGCCATCGTGTAAATATAGGTGTAATAACGAGTACCAACGTCTTGAATATCAAACAGCAGGACATCTACATTTTTCAGCATTTCAGGAGTTGGTTTTCTTGTTTTTCCATAAAGAGAGTAAACAGGAAGCCCTGTTTTTTCGTCGGTATAGGATTCGACGCCTTCTCCTGCTTGTGCATCGCCGCGTACGCCGTGTTCAGGTCCATATAAAGCAGTGAGCTTGATATTTGGATGTTCAAATAGGAGATCGACACTGCTTTTCATATTTGCATCGATGCCAGTCGGGTTTGTAATGAGACCAACTCTTTTTCCTTTTAGCCATGAAAGATTGCTTGAGAGTAGTGTTTCGATCCCTGTTTTGACTGATGCTTTTTTCCCTTTTGTGACTATTCGTTCTTCTGCGGGAGAGGCAGCGGTCAATGTGCTCATCATGAGAAAGCTTGCGAGTATGAAACTGACTGTTTTCTTCAAGAGAATCCCTCCTATTTGATCTGTTTCCCTTTCAAGTTGAGGCCATAGCCGAATGGGTAAAGGGTTTGATTTGGATGAGTGACAGATGGGATATCAACTGGCAGTTTCCCTTTAGGTGATGCAGCTCCAAATATCACTTCTAGTCCAGCAGGAATATTTGGCTGATTGAATTGTCCGTTTGAGTAGCCTTTAAAACCGTACACAGCTAGTAAGGCATCGGCTTCTTCAAAATTTGCCGCATCATAAGGATTTCTAAGACTCATGATGACCATTTTTTTGTTTTGTGCTGCTGCTTCTTTCATGACAGCACGAGGAAAGGCGGTTGCCCATTTTTTCGGATCCTGGACATTGTCATCAATTACGCCATCATTCACTGCTGGATCATTTTGGACAACGTAAGAGCCAGTGATGACATAGTCAGCTTCTTGAATCAGTTTGGCTGTATCTTTGGTGAACGTTTTATCCGCAAAAGCATATGACTGGATGCTTACAGGCTTGATCTTTTTTTGTTTCATGAGAGATTCGACTGTGACAGACATTGCTTTTGTCTGATCTTCGTAAGGTGCCATGACCACGATTTTGTCATTCTTTTTAGGCTTGAAAGGTAAGGTTTTTTTGTTGTTTTTAAGCAGGGTGATCCCTTCACGTGCCATTTTTTGTTCTGCTTTAAGGTGCGACTTTTTCCCAACGACTTGAGTGGCTTTTTTGACTTTTTTCTCAAGATTGATTGGTTTTTTGGAGGAAATAATGCCGCGTTTGATTTTCAATTGAAGAATTTTTTCGACAGATTCGTTGATCTGCGACATCGGAATCTCTTTCTTTAAAATCGCTTGTTTGACAGCATTGAATACATTCTCTAGGTTTTTCTCTGTTTTTAATGAGGTGACTGGTGCTGGCATGAGAGCGATGTCGACGCCTGCTTTAATGGCCATCACGACGGCTTCTTCCTGTCCGAAATTATCTGCAATCGCTTTCATATTTAGAGCGTCTGTCACAACAACACCTTGAAAGCCCATCTCTTCTTTTAATAAGTGTGTGATGACTTTTTTTGATAAGGTTGCTGGAACCATGATGTCCTCGCCATCTTTTTTGCTTCGATACGTTGTGTCATCAATGGCAGGAAATTGCACATGAGCGGTCATGACCATATCTGCACCAGCATTGATCGCTTGTTGGAACGGATACAGCTCAACCTTTTTTAAACGATCTAGGTCATGCTCTACGAGCGGCAAGCCGTAGTGACTATCGACGGCTGTATCACCATGTCCCGGGAAATGTTTTAGTGTGGAAATGGTCTTTTCCTTTTGAAGTCCTTTCATGGTTTGAAGGCCAAGTCTAGAGACAAGAGCAGGATCAGAGCTAAAGGAACGGACACCAATGACGGGGTTGTTTGGGTTATTATTCACATCAAGCACAGGAGAGAAGTTTGTATTGATGCCTAAGGCGTTTAATTCTTTTCCGATGATTTTTCCTGTGTCATATGCATTTTTTTTGCTTCTAGAGGCACCAATCGACATATTTCCTGGGAAATGTGTTCCCTTTTGTAACCTTGTGACGATTCCGCCTTCTTGATCAATGGAGATGAGTAAAGGAATGTTTGGTGATGCTTTTTGAAATTCATGGGTTAGTTTCACGGTTTGTTTTGTATCAACGACATTCTCGGCAAATAAGATGACACCGCCTAGATGATATTTTTCTACAAGATGAGATACTTCGTTATTCATCTTTGTGAAGCCTGTAGGTGCGGATTCATCTTTTTTTTGCCAGTTGCGAAAGTCCGGCATGAGCATTTGACCTATCTTTTCATCCAGTGACATGTCTTGAACCATTTGTTTAGCGGTTGGCAGAGAGGCAGAGCTAACCTTTTCCGTTGGAATGGAAGAGGTTAGCAGGGCTAAAACCAGTGCAGCGGGGAAGAGAGCTTTCAACATCTAATTCCTCCTTTTACTGAAAAGATTCGTAGATTGCGGTCATGATGCTTCCATAAGTACCAGTTGGGAACAGGTCACCTTCAAATTGATTAGGATTTGTTTCTGGTGAAACAACGGGTGAATGTTTCTTATTCGTCAGCAACACGACACCTAAATTGTGTTTAGGATCAATCAACGTCATGGTGCCGGTCCAGCCAGTATGCCCATAGGCTTCGTTACTTGCATATTTTCCAAACATCCATTCCATGTCAGTATGACCGTTTTTTCGCCAGCCTAGCCCGTAAGTTGGGTTCGTATCAGATGAGGCTGTAAAGAGATCGATAGAAGCCTGATCAAAGATGGTTGTTTTTCCATAGCCTCCTTTATTAAGCATCAGCTGAAGCAGCACGGCCATATCTGAGGTATTCGAGAAAAGTCCAGCGTGGCCGGAGATACCTGCCATTGAGTAATATGCTTTCTCGTCGTGTACTTCACCTAGCAGGGTGTACCGTCGGATGTTTTCAAAATCGATGACACCGTCTCGTGAATTGCCTAAACGTTCAGTTGCTGCAAAATGCTTCGGCTTGAACCCTTTTTGCAGTGGATTGAACATTGTATGTTTGAGACCTAGCGGCCGATAAATCGTTGACTCGACATATTGATCAAGAGGCATGCCTGTTTTCTTTTCGATGATCATGCCTAGCAGCATGTAATCAATGTCACTATAAATGTGCTGAGTACCTGGCTTGTATTGCAGCGGTACCTTTGGCAGCCATTTCATCGTTGTTTTTCTGTCTTGAGAATAAAAAGAGCCAGCTGATTCTTTGCTATAAAATAAAACACTGGAAGGGAGACCCGCAGAATGGGTGAGAAGATCTTTTACCCTGAGCTGGTCTTTACCGGTTACTTTTGCATCAGGTTCATCCTGAAAATCTGGAAGGATGGTCTGTATTTTTTCGTTGACATCAAGTTTTTTCTCGTAGACAAGCTTTTGCAGGGCATAGTTGGTCGCATACATTTTTGTATTGGATGCCAGATCGAATAGTGTATCCTTTTTCATTTTTTTATACGATTTGAGCTCTGTTGTGCCATCGTATTTTTGCCGGTAGCCATAGGCTTTTTGATGGACGATCTTTCCGTCCTTGATAATGATGAGAGCGGCTCCTGGAAATCCTGCTTTGATGTCATTTTGAATCATTTGATCAACCTTCCTCAGCTGCCTGGAAGAAAAACCTACTTGTTCCGGTCGTTTTGCTTTTTTTAAAACGGGATATTCTTCAGGTGCTGTTTTAGACAAAGACGATACAGGATGGGAGCTAGTTGCAAATGTTTGTACTGGTAACCCAAGGAGCATGAGCAGACATGTGATCAAAAGAAAACATTTCTTCAAGGTCTAAACCTCCTTATTGATTGTGATCCTCGAATTCAACAGCCATATCATCATGAAATCCAAATAAGTATGTGAAGAAAAATCCAGCAACATATGCGATAAATAGTCCAATTAAGTAAAGAAGCATTTGATGTGTGTGAACAATAAAGGTTAATGGAAGACCGGATACCCCGATGGCTTTCGTCGCAATTTGGAAGTAGGCTTGAAATGCGCCGCCGATTCCTGCACCAAGACAAGCGGTGAGAAATGGTCGTCCCAGCGGGAGTGTGACACCGAAAATGAGTGGTTCGCCAATGCCCAGCATCCCTGAAGGAAGTCCGCCAGCGATGGCTCTTTTAAGCTTTTTCTTTTTTGTCTTCATATAAATGGCGAATGCAGCGCCGACCTGTCCTGCACCGCCCATAGCGAGAATTGGCAGAAGCGGGTCATCTCCAATTGAATTGATGAGTTCCATATGAATCGGTGTCAGCCCTTGGTGAAGTCCTGTTACAACAAGTGGGAGGAAGGTAGCACCAAGAACAAATCCTGCGAAAATTCCGCCCATATTCAATAGATAAGTCAGTCCTGAGGTGATGGCATCAGATATAAATCCGCCGACTGGCATGAAGACAACGTACGTGAAAATGCCTGTAATGAGTAGTGTGATGGTTGGTGTGACGATGATATCAAGTGATTGCGGGACGAAGCGTCTAATTCGGGTTTCCACAAGTGCCATAAAGATGGCGGCTAGAAGAACACCGATGAGTCCGCCTCTGCCTGGTAGAATATTTGTGCCAAATAACATAATGTCTGCGGAGGCTGGGTTAATAATGAGGATACCAGCTAATGCGCCTAATGCAGGAGATCCTCCAAATTCCTTTGCGGCATTTGTTCCGACTAATATCCCGAGATAAGCGAAAAGTCCAGAACCTATAACCGTTAAAATAATCGCAGCTTGAGATTTTTCGTCAAGCCAGCCTGCTTGCACGATTGCTTTTGTTATTCCGGTAATCAGACCTGAGGCAACTAGTGCCGGAATAATTGGAATGAAAATGCTGGCAATCCGACGTAAGAACAGCTTGAACGGTGTGCGGTTCTTTTGTGAAATGGCTTGCTTGTTTTTTTGTGCTTCATTGTTTAAATCATAAGAGCCAGAGGCATTTAGCAGCTCTTCAAACGCACTTGATACTTGGTTGACAACGCCAGTGCCTAAAATGATTTGAAGCGTTTCTGCTTCGACGACGCCAATGACGCCATCGAGTTCTTTGATTGCTGTGATGTGAACTTTTTCATTGTCGATCGGTGTAATTCGAAGACGTGTCATACAATGTGTATGGGAAGAGATATTTTCAGAACCACCACAGAGTGAAAGAATATCTTTCGCCAACTGCTGATATTTCTTTTGATGACTCATGTTGAATCCCCCTTTGATTTTCGTTTCATGGAGCGGATGGCATGCCTTGTCTTGTCAATATATTGCGCTGTCTCTTCATATTGACGAGAAGCTAAACTGAGGAACAAGACATCAATTAAGTAGAGCTGTGCCATTCTAGAGGAAGTGGCAGCACTGCGAAAAGGTGCTTCATTGGAACCGGACGTCGATAGGTGAACATCACATAAAGCAGAAACGCTTGTATGACCTGGATGTGTTAAAGCAATGGTTTTCACTTGGTTGTCTTTTGCAAGCTGAAGGGCTTGAATGATGTCTAACGTTTCTCCAGAAAAGGAGATCCCAAACACAATGTCATTCTCTCCCGCATTTGCAATGACCGTAGATGCAATGTGCATGTCAGTGAAGGCTGTCGCTGTATAGTTAATTCTGAGAAATTTCTGCTGGGCATCAGCTGCGACGATGCCAGATGCACCAACTCCGATAAAATGAATTTGATTTGCATGCAGCAGTAATTGAACAGCCTTTTCTAAAGCTTCTAGATTTAAAATAGAAGCGGTGTCCTTGATCGATTGAATTGAGTTTCCTGCTGTTTTTTGAATAATGGATTGAAGCGGTTCATCTTGTTCGATATCTCTGTAGCCTTGTTTATCGTCATGCATCAAGTCTCCAGCGATCCGCATTTTTAAATCGTGATAGCCATCCAGCCCGAGAGATTTACAAAGGCGGATGACTGCAGAGCTGCTTGCGCCAGCTGCCTGACTGATTTCGTGTACTGTACTTTTAATGACTTTGTCAGGATGGGCAAGGATATAGTCTGCAATGATTTTTTCAGATTGGGGAAGCTTTGATTTGATTGTGTGTAGTAGGGTAAGTCCACCTGCTGACATGAGCTCTGCCTCCTTTAGGATTGATAACGTGAGATCGCTTTGTCGATGTGGCCATTCGTTTTGTTGAGTAAATCTTTGGCTGTTTTCTTGTCTGTGTTTGTTTGGAGCATGACGATGGCCGTTTTGACTTCTAAGTCTGCTGCTTCAAGAGTCTTCACGGCTTGTTCGTAGGAAGCGTTTGTCACATGTTGAATGATGGTGATGGCGCGTTCTTTTAATTTATGATTGCTGACTTTTACATCAACCATCAGGTTTTCATATACTTTCCCTTGTCTAATCATGACAGACGTGGAAAGCATATTTAAAATCATTTTATGAGCGGATGCTGCTTTCATTCTTGTTGACCCAGTGATGGCTTCTGGTCCTACAATGACCTCAATGGCGCAATCTGCAAGCTCGCTAATTTCTGCTTGTTCATTGCAGCTGAGTGCTACTGTTTTAGCTCCAATTGACTTTGCATAGTTTAAAGCGCCGATGATATAAGGTGTCCTGCCGCTTGCGGCAATACCGACGACTGTATCTTTTGATGTCAGGTGGATGTGTACTAAATCCTGTTTGCCGGCTTCTTCACTGTCTTCCACATCTTCGGCAGCTTGAGAAAAGGCTGAGTCTCCGCCTGCCATGATGCCTACAATGACATCAGGTGAGACGCTATAGGTTGGGGGACATTCGACAGCATCCATTACGCCAATTCTGCCGCTTGTTCCGGCGCCTATATAAACGAGTCTGCCTCCATTTGAGATGGATTCATAAGCAAAGTCACTTGCTGTTTTGACATGTGGAAGTACAAGGTTGACTGCTTGAGCGACCTTCATATCTTCTTCATTGATCATCTGGAGTATTTCAAGCGGATCTGCTTGAGAAATACCCATTGTGTTGGGGTTTCTTGATTCTGTTGTCAAAGAACGCAGTTGAGATGGCTGCATGTGACATACCTCCTTATTTCTTCATTTTCAGTATATTGAGTATGATATGAAATTTCAATATTATATTTGAATATTGAAATTATATTTCAGTCAAATTGTTGAACGAATAGGGAGTAAATAGTTAGAAAATAAAAAAAATAAAAATCCCCTTTACAAAAGGGGGACAACCTGTATATAATAACTTTTGTCAGCTTCACGGAAACAACAAACTTGACAAACTGGCCCGTTGGTCAAGCGGTTAAGACACCGCCCTTTCACGGCGGTAACACGGGTTCGAATCCCGTACGGGTCACCATGATGTGGAGGATTAGCTCAGCTGGGAGAGCATCTGCCTTACAAGCAGAGGGTCGGCGGTTCGAGCCCGTCATCCTCCACCATATGCCGGTGTAGCTCAACTGGTAGAGCAACTGACTTGTAATCAGTAGGTTGGGGGTTCAAGTCCTCTTGCCGGCACTGTTTTTTCTTTATCAATTCCATATGTGGAGGGGTAGCGAAGTGGCTAAACGCGGCGGACTGTAAATCCGCTCCCTCCGGGTTCGGCGGTTCGAATCCGTCCCCCTCCACCATTTTTGGGCTATAGCCAAGCGGTAAGGCAACGGACTTTGACTCCGTCATGCGTTGGTTCGAATCCAGCTAGCCCAGTTAAGACACCTTTTTGAAAAAGGTGTCTTTTTTTATGTTGGCAGAGGGACTGTATAACTATTCAAAATGTTGTCGAGTTGAGTCAGAAGGCATCAAGAAAGTAAAATATAAGCATGAACGGAAAGGGGATGTACATATGGGAGAGCAAAAGAAGGTCACGATTATTGGAGTTCCAATGGACTTGGGTCAAACGAGAAGGGGCGTCGATATGGGCCCGAGTGCGATTCGTTGTGCAGGCGTAAAAGAAAAATTGGAAACGCTCTCATTTGATGTAGAGGATCTTGGAGATATTCCAGTTGAACAAAGAGATGATGAGAAAGGTTTATATACAAGTGAAAAGCTGAAGAATTTGACGGAGAATGCTGGTGCAAATCAGCTGCTTGCTGAGAAGGTTGACAGTATTGTGCAATCTGGTTCGTTTCCGCTCATTTTAGGCGGTGATCACAGCATTGCGATAGGCACACTTGCTGGGGTAGCCAAGCATTATGAAAACTTAGGTGTCATTTGGTATGATGCACACGGGGATTTGAATACGGAGGAAACCTCTCCTTCTGGAAATATTCATGGCATGCCGCTTGCTGTCAGTCTCGGTTTTGGACATGCAGATTTAACGAACATTGGCGGTTATTCGCCTAAATTGAAGCCTGAAAATGTCGTTATAATTGGTGCTCGATCTTTAGATGAAGGAGAGCGGGCATTGATTCGGGAAAAAGGAATTAAGGTGTATACGATGCATGAAATTGATCGTTTAGGGATGACAAGGGTGATGGAGGAAGCCATTGCCTATCTAAAGGAAAGAACAGATGGTGTCCATCTGTCGCTTGATTTAGATGGATTAGATCCAGCGGAATGCCCTGGTGTAGGTACTCCGGTTGCAGGCGGCATTAGTTACCGGGAGAGTCATCTCGCAATGGAGCTTTTAGAGGAGGCGGGTATTTTAACGTCTGCTGAATTTGTTGAAGTAAATCCGGTATTAGATGAGAAAAACAAAACCGCTGAAGCGGCAGTTGCGTTAATTGGTTCATTAATGGGTGAAAAGCTATTGTAGAGCGGGACTTGTTCCCGTTCTTTTTTGTTTTGGGAAAATTTAAGGATATGTTAAGGTTTTTACCGGTTGATAAGCGTAACACACTGTCAAAAATTTGTTACACTATTTTTTAGAGGAGAATGAAACCTTTTGGAAAGAGGTTCGTATACATAAAGACCGGTGAAGGCAGAGGTTGAATATACTATGGACACAATGATTAAAAAGAGAATTAAGCAAGTGAAAAAAGGCGACCAGAACGCATTTGCAGACATCGTAGACCTGTATAAAGACAAAATTTATCAGCTGTGCTACCGTATGCTTGGGAATGCACATGAAGCGGAGGATATTGCGCAGGAGGCGTTTATTCGTGCTTATGTGAATATCGAAAGCTTTGATGTGAATCGTAAGTTTTCCACGTGGCTGTACCGCATTGCAACCAACCTGACCATCGACCGTATTCGCAAAAAAAAGCCGGATTATTATTTAGATGCAGAGGTGGCAGGAACAGAAGGATTAAATATGTATTCTCAAATTGCTGCTGATGGCATTTTGCCAGAGGATGAGGTGGTATCTCTTGAATTATCGAGTACCATTCAGCAAAAAATTCTAAGATTACCCGACAAATATCGTTCGGTCATCGTATTAAAGTATATTGATGAACTCTCGTTAAAAGAAATTAGTGAGATTCTAAATATACCAGTTGGTACGGTGAAAACGAGAATACACAGGGGTAGAGAGGCTCTCCGGAAACAGTTGAGAGACCTTTGAGTGAGGTGATTTTGATGAGCTGTCAGGATAGAATCGTCCAGCTTATGCATCAGTATTTAGACGGGGACATTGAGTCCCAAGACGAAAAAGAATTAAAAAGCCATCTGCAATCGTGTGAGGAGTGCCGTACTCATTTTCAACAAATTGAGAAATCCATCGCGCTAGTGCAGAGTACATCTCATATAGAAGCACCATCTGATTTCACTGCAAAGGTGATGGCAGGTCTTCCAAAGGAGAAAAAGCGTGTGTCGGTTCAAAGATGGATCAAAGCTCACCCGCTGATGGTAGCCGCTGCCCTCTTTCTCATTTTAATGGGAGGCAGTCTGTTTACGAGCTGGAATACCGATCATAATTTCAGTGTGTCAAAGCAGCCGAATCTCGTCGTTGAAAATGATACAGTGACCGTACCTAAAGGGGAAACCGTAAAGGGTGATATCACTGTCAAAAATGGCAAGCTGATTGTAGAAGGCAAGGTTGATGGAAATGTCACCGTCGTCAATGGGGAACAGTTGACTGCTTCTGCCGGACAAGTCACTGGTCAAATTAATGAAATTAATGAAGTATTTGATTGGATCTGGTACAAAATGAAATCAACAGCACAAAACGTAATGCGGGTCATTGGGCCAGAGGAGCAAAAGTAACTCAATCGGCTTAAAGAGCAGTCTCTAAGGGGGCTGCTCTTTTTCTATACATTGGCGGGATTCACGCATACTAGCAACTCAGCCAGATATGGCAACTATTTTCCTTGCTGAAACAAAATGTGGTATAATAGCCACGCTATGTATTGATACATAGGCTATTTTTATATTAAAAAATGCATCAAACGAAGAATAACTGAAAATTCTGGAGGACGAGGAAATGGCTTTAGGGGATATTCCTTTTTTGCAGTACCTCGGTAATGCTGTTGATATTCTCGTTGTTTGGTATGTGATATATAAATTAATGATGGTCATCCGCGGAACAAAAGCGGTTCAGCTTTTAAAGGGAATTGTGGTCATTGTTCTCGTCAGGATGGGAAGTGCGTATCTCGGTCTTAACACACTTCAATGGCTGATGGATCAAGCGATTACGTGGGGATTCCTTGCGATCATTATTATTTTTCAGCCAGAGCTAAGGAGAGCGCTTGAGCAGCTTGGGCGCGGCCGTTTCTTCTCAAGAAGCGGGACACCTGTAGAGGAACAGCAGCAGAAAACGATCGAGGCAATTACAAAAGCAATTAACTATATGGCGAAACGCAGAATCGGCGCACTGCTGACAATTGAGCGCGATACCGGAATGAATGATTACATAGAGACAGGAATTCCTTTGAATGCAAAGGTGAGTTCAGAGCTGCTCATTAATATTTTCATTCCGAATACACCGCTTCATGACGGTGCTGTCATTATGAAGCGGGATGAGATTGCAGCTGCAGCTTGCTATTTACCGCTGTCAGAAAGCCCTTTTATCTCTAAGGAGCTGGGGACGCGTCATAGGGCGGCAGTCGGAATTAGTGAAGTGACAGACAGCTTAACTGTCATCGTTTCTGAGGAAACTGGCGGCATTTCTGTCGCAAGAAATGGTGATCTCCACCGAGAATTGACAGAAGAAGCGCTTGAAGAAATGCTGATTGCTGAATTTAGTAAGAACAGCAAAGATGCTTCCTCGACCAAATGGTATTGGAGGGGCAAGAAAAATGGATAAGATTTTGAATAATCGCTGGGCCGTTAAGCTTCTTGCATTGGTCTTCGCTTTATTGCTGTATGGTGCAGTCAATTCAGCGCAAGCGCCCACGCCGAAAAAAATCGGTGAATCCTTTTTCCCAACATCGACGACAGATGAAGCAACTTTAACCGACATTCCTGTTAAAGCGTATTATGATGACGAGAAGTACGTCGTCACTGGTGTGCCGCAGACAGTCAATGTCACGATTAAAGGATCAACTAGTGCTGTGAAAACAGCAAGACAAACAAAGAATTTTGAAATTTACGCAGACATGCAGAACTTATCGACAGGTACACATAAAGTGGAGCTGAAGGCAAGAGATGTATCAAAGGGACTCACACTATCGATTAATCCATCTGTGACGACTGTAACGATACAAGAAAAAACGACAGCTGAATTTCCTGTTGAAACCGAGTTTTATAATCAAAATAAAATCAAAGACGGCTATTCACCTGAACAGCCCATTGTGAATCCGAAAAAGGTCACAGTTACTGGATCAAAGGACGTCATCGACAAAATTTCTGTCATTAAAGCTTTTGTGAACTTAGAAGATGTCGATCAGCAAATTGAAAAAGAGGCGAAGCTCACTGTGTATGATAGCAGCGGGAATGAGCTGCCAGTTGAAGTAAGTCCGTCCGTGGTGGATATTACAGTCCCAATCTCGAGTCCAAGCAAAAAGGTCCCTTTTAAAATTGAGCGGACGGGCAGCTTGCCAGAAGGGATCAGCATCTCAAGCATTGAGACAAGCCCGAGTGAGGTCACAGTGTACGGCTCTCAAAAGGTGCTGGATGCCCTTGATTTTATTGATGGCGTCAAGCTGGACCTAAGCAAGATCAAAGATGATACGGAGATTGATGCCGATATTCCCCTGCCAGATGGTGTGAAAAAGGTATCACCCGAAACCGTTAAGATCAAAGTGAAGGTTGCAACAGCTGAAGAAAAAAAGATCGATAATGTACCGATTTCTGTCGTGGGTTTGAGCAAGGATCTCACATCTGATTTTGTGAGCCCATCTTCTGGACGGATCACGTTAACAGCAAAGGGATCAAAGAGTGCGATTGATAAACTAAAGGCTTCAGATGTTGAAGCCTATATCAATGCAGGGGACTTGAACGAAGGAACCCATGAGGTCAAAGTTCAAGTAAATGGTCCTCAAAATGTGACTTGGACATTATCGAGATCAAAGGTCAAAGTGAAACTCACTTCTACTGATACAGAGGATCAGCCGGCTTCGACGAATGATCGGAAGGATCAAAAAGATCAACAAAATCCATCCACTGATGACGATGATCAGGGTGAGAAGAGTAAAGAAGAATCCACGCAAGATAAAGCAAAGAAAGAATCGAGTCAAAGACAGCGGGTCAAAGAAGATAAAAAAGAGGACGATGCGTCCTCTTGAATGGTAAAAAAGGAGCGATTGAAACATGGGCAAGTACTTTGGAACTGATGGTGTAAGGGGTGTAGCGAATAGCGAATTAACGCCAGAGCTCGCATTTAAAGTTGGGAGATTTGGCGGCTATGTGCTCACGAAGGATAAAGAACGTCCAAAGGTACTCGTTGGTCGAGACACACGTGTATCTGGTCATATGTTAGAAGGAGCGCTTGTTGCAGGCTTACTTTCAATTGGAGCTGAAGTAATGCGTCTAGGTGTGATCTCAACACCTGGTGTGTCTTATTTAACGAAGGCAATGGATGCTGAAGCGGGTGTCATGATTTCTGCTTCACACAATCCAGTTCAAGACAACGGCATTAAATTCTTCGGCGGTGACGGCTTTAAGCTGTCAGATGAACAGGAAAACGAAATTGAGCAGCTGATGGATCAGCCAGTCGATCAATTACCACGCCCAGTTGGAGCCGATCTTGGAACGGTGAACGATTACTTTGAAGGCGGTCAGAAATACCTGCAATTCTTAAAGCAGACAGCGGACGAGGATTTCACAGGTATTCACGTGGCGCTTGACTGTGCACACGGTGCAACCTCTTCTCTAGCGACACATTTATTTGCAGATTTAGATGCTGATGTGTCCACAATGGGAACATCTCCAAACGGATTGAATATCAATGATGGTGTAGGTTCCACTCATCCAGAGGCACTTTCTGCTTTTGTGAAGGAGAAGGGTGCAGATATTGGTCTTGCGTTTGATGGTGACGGTGACCGTTTAATTGCAGTCGATGAAAAAGGTGATATCGTAGACGGCGATCAAATTATGTACATATGTGCACGTTATTTGAAGGATGAAGGCCGGTTAAAGGATGATACCGTCGTGTCAACGGTCATGAGTAACCTTGGTTTCTATAAAGCGCTTGAGAAACAAGGCATTAAGAGCATTCAAACAGCTGTTGGTGACCGCTATGTGGTCGAAGCGATGAAAAAGGATGGCTATAATGTCGGCGGTGAGCAGTCAGGCCATTTGATTTTCCTTGATTATAATACGACAGGTGATGGCATGCTTTCTGCGATCATGCTTGTGAATACGCTCAAAGCGACAGGGAAAACATTATCAGAGCTTGCAGCGGAAATGGAAAAATTCCCACAGCTTTTAGTGAATGTGAAAGTGTCTGATAAATATAAAGTAGAAGAAAATGAAAAAGTAAAAGCGGTGATCCAAGAGGTCGAAAAAGAGATGAATGGTGACGGCCGTATTCTTGTTCGTCCATCTGGAACAGAGCCGCTTGTACGTGTCATGGCAGAGGCGAAAACAAAAGAGCTGTGTAATGAATATGTGGCTCGAATTACAGCTGTTGTGAAAGAAGAAATGGGTATTGAGTAATAGATGAAAGCAAATCGCTAACAGCGGTTTGCTTTTTTTTCGAATAAGCGGCATAAATGGATGGATTTGTACGAATCTTATAAGCGAGGGCAATTTGCCGCTGTCTTCATACATAGGAGAGCACATCAAAGGTAGAACGAGACAAGCCTCATCGCATATAGTGTATGGAGGTCTCACTTTCTCAAATGAAGGGGATTACCCGCACATTGTGATTGACGGAGGTCAGACCTTATAGTACAATCATCCTTGTGTTACTGGATTTTTATTCTATCAGGAAAGGCAGGGTAGATGTTCAGAAACTCTCTTATAATTATAGCGCCCGAACTAAGCGATCGGACGAAAGATGCTTAGTTGACGAGGATGGAGGTTATCGAATTTTCGGCGGATGCCTCCCGGCTGATCAAAAAAAGAGATCACAGCCGTAAGTGTTTCTTTAAAGCAAAGAGGTGACTCTTTGTACAAAGGGAATACACATGATCTCCCAAATTAAACATGTAGAGAGGGACGAAGAAATGTCCCTTCTATTTTAGTAGGCTTTCTTTGTCCCTTTCACATGATCGGGAGGAAGAATATTTATGTGTGGAATCGTAGGTTATATTGGTCAGAATGATGCGAAGGAAATCTTATTAAAAGGTTTAGAGAAGCTTGAGTACCGCGGGTATGATTCAGCAGGTATCGCTGTGGCAAACGAAGATGGCGTGCATGTATTTAAAGAAAAAGGACGTATCGCTGAGCTTCGTGAAGTCGTGGATGCAAACGTGGCATCTTCAGCAGGAATCGGACATACACGCTGGGCAACTCACGGTGTACCAAGCCATCTAAATGCGCATCCGCATCAAAGTGCTTCTGGCCGTTTTACGCTTGTTCATAACGGTGTCATCGAGAACTATGTACAATTGACACGCGAATATTTACAAGACGTCACACTAAAAAGCGACACAGATACAGAGGTTGTTGTTCAAGTCATCGAACAATTTGTAAACAGAGGTCTTGATACAGAGGAAGCTTTCCGTCAAACGCTTCTTCAACTAAAAGGCTCTTACGCGATTGCCCTTTTCGATAACGAAAACAAAGAAACAATCTATGTGGCGAAAAACAAAAGCCCATTATTGGTTGGTTTCGGCGAAGATTTCAACGTTGTGGCTTCTGACGCAATGGCGATGCTTCAAGTAACAAACGAATATGCGGAATTAATGGATAAAGAAATGGTCATTGTCACAAAAGACGAGGTTATGATTAAAAACCTTGACGGTGATATCATGACACGTCCTTCTTATATCGCTGAGCTTGATGCAAGCGACATTGAGAAAGGCACATATCCTCACTACATGTTAAAAGAAACGGATGAACAGCCGCTTGTTATGCGCAAAATCATCCAAGAATATCAAGACGAAAACGGCAAGCTGTCAGTTGCTGGCGATATCGCAAGCGCAGTAGCAGAAGCAGACCGCATTTACATTGTGGCTTGCGGAACGAGCTACCATGCAGGTCTTGTCGGTAAACAATACATTGAAGACTGGGCAAAAGTACCTGTAGAAGTCCATGTAGCAAGTGAATTCTCTTACAACATGCCGCTTCTATCGAAAAAGCCGTTGTTCATCTTCCTTTCTCAATCTGGAGAGACTGCCGACAGCCGTGCTGTACTTGTTCAAGTGAAAGAGCTTGGTCATAAAGCATTAACGATCACAAACGTACCAGGATCTACGCTTTCTCGTGAAGCGGACTTCACATTGCTTCTTCATGCAGGACCAGAAATCGCAGTGGCTTCAACAAAAGCCTACACAGCACAAATCGCTGTACTTGCAATCCTTGCATCAGTTGCAGCTGAATTAAATGGTCAATCTCTTGACTTTGATCTTGTGAAAGAGCTTGGTATTGTAGCAAACGCAATGGAAGCCCTTGTCGATCAAAAGGATGAAATGGAACAAATCGCTCGTGACTTCTTCACAGTGACACGTAACGCATTCTTTATCGGAAGAGGACTTGACTACTATGTGTGCCTTGAAGGTTCACTGAAGCTAAAAGAGATCTCTTACATCCAAGCAGAAGGCTTTGCTGGCGGAGAACTCAAACACGGCACCATTGCTTTGATTGAAGAAGGCACACCGGTCATTGCCCTTGCAACACAAGAGCACGTGAATCTCAGCATTCGCGGTAACGTCAAAGAAGTCGTTGCACGAGGCGCAAACCCATGTGTCATCTCACTAAAAGGTCTAGAAGACGAGGGCGACCGTTTCGTCCTTCCAGCTGTACACCCAGCACTTGCACCACTTGCATCTGTTGTCCCATTACAGCTGATCGCTTACTACGCAGCCCTTCACCGCGGGTGTGATGTGGATAAACCACGTAACCTTGCGAAAAGTGTGACGGTGGAGTAGGGTTAATTTTTATAATGAAACACCCCTTTGAGAATTTGTCAAAGGGGTGTTTTTTGTTTAGGTTACTATTATTTGCGAATAATCACCATTTTCAAAGCGTTTAAGGAGATTTTCAATCTTTTTTATGGATGTTAATGAGTGATTATAAACTCCAAGCTCTTTTAATAAACAGATGTTCTCTATTTTGTAAACTGGCATTTGCCAATTATGTACTTTCCGTTTTATTAAATCACCTTTTAATAAATGAGTAAATGTATTTTGGGGAATCGAAGGTAAATCCCAAAAATCAAAATCAGCTATTCCTAATTTCTCGATAAGATTTTGTTCGTCACTAATACTATATTGTTGCCCGATATGATTAATCTCATCATGCTGATCATATTCCAATAACAATTCCATAGTTGATATAAGTTGTAATACCTTTGATGATTCATCGCCATCCCCTAAGTGTTTCATAAATCGCTTAATGGCAGGTTCAACGTAGAATTGATTAAAATGATATGGTTTTAACTCTTCGAAAAGCCGATATAATATGCTTTCCCACTCACTGTTATAGATGTAGTATTCTCCAAATTCAGGATAAAATAGTTCGGATAATTCTTTTCCATTCTCTAGCTGTATTCGTTTGATTTTTTTTGAATTATCACCCCATATTTCTGGGTAGATTTCTAGTAATTCATCATCATCAACGCTAAAACATATACTCATCGAAAAGCAAGCGACGAATAATGGAATATGAATAAATCGTAACCACTGTTCATCCTCTAATATTAAATGTTCATACACAATATTTTTGAGTGAAGGGTTATCTGCTAAATGGTCACTATAAATATTACTTTTTAAAAATTCTCCTTTTCGGAATAAAGGTTTTTCCCTATACATGAATGAATAAAATGAATCAATACAGAAGTTAATTAAATTTATTAATAATGTGGAATCTCCTTGAGTTAAATGGGTTAACATCTTCATATATAAGTCGCTTTCTCTCTCAGGCATCATTGAACCGTCTTTTTCTAACATTGAAATTAACAAATTCAAGGATTCTTTCGTATTTAGTAATTGGTAGACGTAAACTGGTGAATAATTGTCTAATGTGAGAATTAGTTTATCTTTGACTCCATTCGAAAGTTTGCTATTTGATATAAGTTCGATAACTTCATCATTTTCTATTAATGCTTCTTCCTTTCCATACATCCAATCATATGCGTTATATTTTACTGTACTTATGTCATGTTCACTTGAATTATATTCATTCGACAAATGCCTGTTCATTATTGAATGATCATTATTTATTTTTGTAGGTGAGCGTCCATATAGAAGCTCAATTTCTTTATCCATTTCTATTGAGTATTGAACGCAAAAAAAATCACATAAATCAGGAATGCTATCAATTAATATATCTAATTCTACATCCATGCAGTATTCATCTAAAAAATCTAACTCTGAAAAAATTAATTGTTTTATATTTTTTCTAATTTTTGAGTTAAAAGATTCGTAAAATATTTCGTACTCCTTAGGAAATATTTCTCGAAAACGCTCCATCGCTTTATAATGAAACACACTAAAGGCGTTTTTGTAGTATTTATCTATTAATTTATA
The DNA here is from genome assembly GCF_038593305.1 of Bacillus sp. FSL P4-0248. Lineage (NCBI taxonomy): Bacteria > Bacillati > Bacillota > Bacilli > Caryophanales > Bacillaceae > Bacillus > Bacillus sp. FSL P4-0248. Next base: position 192,587 of record NZ_CP151983.1, read on the forward strand.
TCCGTTAAAAGTCATTCCAATATTTGTGCAACTTGCGATATAACCAGGTAAATTGTGTAAATCGTTATATTGATATTCTTTAGGATCATTACTCCCCATATCAATACAGTACTGACTGATTTTATACTCTAAAAATTTATAAAGACTCGGTTGTTTTTGATTTTGTGTTAGATAAATTCTAAGTAAATCAAAGAATCTATCTAAGCTTCCCTTTTCTTGTTCTAAAATATCAACATTCCATATATTATCGTTTTCTGAAAAACTAGTTGTATAATCATCATAATGTTCTATACAACTTTGTATGATTTGTTCACTAACGTTTGAACTACAAAAAGGTGATATATTCTTAAATAGAAATAATAATTGATTATAGAAGGAGCAGCAAGGCAGTAGTTTTGGAATCCATTGTTCACAATTCTCTTTCAAGAAGTCAAGCAGAAAATCTTGTGCTGATGGGTTAATAAAATATAAAAAGATATCATCATACTCATCATCATAAACTGTCTTGATCATGGTTTCTTCAAGTTCTCTGAGACTCTCACTTAAATTCTTCGTGTGCGTTTCAGTGAAATAATAGTGTAAGGAATTTTTGTAGCAGATTTCAATATCCTCTTGTAATGAGGGGGTCGAAGTAATTAGTAGTAGCAAAGCTACAAACTTTGCTTCATTAGATAAATTATCAAAAATATCTCTCCAAAAATCACTTGGACAATCTAAATAATTTAACAATCGATTTAAGTAATCTTCTGGTGTTTCATAACTTTGAGGTTGTTGATCTAAAAATAGTGATAGTACCCTTGGATTATAATTGTCGTGATATACAATTTCATCTGTATGAAGATGCAAATAGTTAACATGCTCATAATTCAGTTTTGAGTAATAGAGGCGACTAAATAAAATACTTGTTTTTTCACTCTCGGTGTATGCTTCCAAGTTGCAAATTAAGGTATAGTTATCAAATATTTTTTTAAGTAAAGGACTTTTATGAATGAGTTGTTGAAGAATATATTCTCTTGTTGTAATAATTAATCTTGTATCATTAGGAAAATTTTCGATATCCTTTATTAACTTAGCTAAGCGTTCTTCTTCTTTTTTATTCTTTTCTTTTTCGAGGATACTTCCCCAGTAATCATCTAAAATAAAAACTTGTATTTGGTCTTCATCTAACATACTGTATATATCATCGATTGAGTATACCCATCTAAATCCGTTTAATTGATCTTGATACAAATGGGCTAAAGCTAGAATTTGAGCGATTGTTGTCTTTCCAACACCTGGTTCTCCGGAAAGTATGATAGTTCTGTTAATGTCCCAATTTGTAATTGCTGACCTATAGACTTTTGAAGGTATAAAAGTTTTTGCTGTTTTACAAGCATCTTTTAATCTATAGGCAGACTCTTTATAAATACGACTATGTAAGTATTTTTTTAACAAATGCTCTAGGACATTTGAGTTTGGGATTAAAAGCTTTGGTTGGTTGATTATCACTTTTCTGTAAGTCGGCTGTGAAAGGAGTCTGTTCAATTCAACTCTATCTAATATATCGTGTTCAGTAACGTTGAATTCTTTAAATAAATCAACAATATCTTTTGTTTGTTGTCGTGTTAACTCCATTGATACTCCTAAGATATATCGATCTGGTTTTAATTTACGGATTTTTTGGAGATCCTGCTTTAAAGTCTTCATTAATGGTTTAAAAAATTGCTGACCATAACGTTTAACTTGTATGATGGTTTTAGTTTTACTGTCTGTATAAAATCCATCAATACCTTGATCTCGCCCCTCTTTAAAGGTTCTAAAGGGGACCCTTTCTCTTTGAGACACTACATCACATACCAGCATCTCAAACTCTAATGGTTGAAGTAATGCGTGAAAATCGAAATTAGACAATTTTCTTCTTCCTTTCACATATAATAACGAGTAATTATATCATAATGTATACATATGTGGTTATTATTGTAATATATCTGATGATAAAAGAAATATAAACGAGTGGTTAACTATCTTCTAATGCATCGAAAAAATACTTAAACAAAGAAAGAGAGAAGAGCACATGACCAAACCTAAAATTTACACAATGAGCTTTGCAAAAGTCTATCCTCTCTATATCGCAAAGGCAGAGAGAAAGGGACGAACAAAGGCTGAAGTCGATACGATTATTTGTTGGTTAACAGGGTACAGTCCAGAAGAGTTGCAGGAACAGGTGGATAAAAATACAGATATAGAAACATTTTTTGCCGAGGCTCCTGAGCTTCATCCTTCCCGCAGTTTAATCAAAGGAGTCATCTGTGGTGTACGGGTAGAGGACATTGAGGAAGAAACCATGAAGAACATTCGTTATCTAGATAAGCTGATTGATGAGTTAGCGAAAGGAAAGAAGATGGAAAAGATTTTACGAGGTTCATCATGAGAATAACAAGCAAGCCCAGTGAACTAACCTTCACTGGGCTTTTTTATATTTATAGATCATTCGACCAATAAAAATAAAATCCATTTGAACGAATTCACTCTTCATGTCGTCAAAAGAAGTAATACCAAAACGAATTGGCGTTTGAAAAGGGAGTGGCGTGGATGGATATGAAGATGATATTACCTCTTATTTTGCTGCAAGCGATTTTGATGGTGATTGGTTTGTTTGATTTGCTGAAAAGAGATCCATCGAGGATCAGAGGAGAGGTGAAGTGGATTTGGGCGTTGGTGATTGTGTTTGTGGCAAGTGCCGGTCCTATTGCGTATTTGATTTTTGGTCGTAAACAATCTTAGTAGGGGGGATTCGTTTGAATATGTTGGAGTGTCACGGGCTGACGAAATCGTATGGACGGCATGAAGTGTTAAAAGAGGTTTCCTTTTCTGTTGGGGAGGTTGGATGTGTTGGTTTTTTAGGAGCCAATGGAGCGGGGAAGACAACGACGATCCGGATTTTGACGGGGCTTGCTCGTCCTACTTCTGGGGTCGTGAAGGTGGCAGGTTTGGATGTCACAAAGGAGATGGATCAAATCAGTCATGTGATAGGGTATTGTCCGCAGCATCCTGCATTTTATCAGGATATGACGGGGCAGGAGTGGATGCATTGGGTTGGCGGGTTATTTCATTTAGAGAAAAAAATCATTCGCTCCAAAACAGAGGAGCTGTTGAAGCTTTGCCGCATATATGAGGCGAAGGATCGTGCCATTGGCAGCTATAGCGGGGGAATGAAGCAAAGGCTTGCCATTGCGCAGGCGCTTATCAACAGCCCGAAGGTTCTCATCTTGGATGAACCTGTGTCTGCACTTGATCCCATGGGGAGAAAAGACGTTCTGACATTGATTGAGCGTCTGAAACAAGAGATGTTGATCTTTATGTCGACCCATATTTTAGATGACATTGAACGTGTGACAGATCATATTATCATGATCAACAGTGGCAAAATTGAGATGTCTTCTTCCATAAAACAGATTAAAGATGACTATATCCAGCCAGTGATTGAATTTCAATTAGAACAACAGAATATGAAATTAGTGGCTTTGTTAAAAGAGCGGGATTGGGTGGAGGAATGCTTTGAGACAGGAGATGCTTATCAGGTGCGAGTGAACGATCAGCAAATAGCATTGAAGGAGCTGCCTCGTCTCATCACTGAATCTGGGGGTGTTCTCCTCCATTATCGACTATCTAAGCTGACGCTTGAAGATATTTTCATGAAGGTTGTGAATGCATGATGATGTTGAAAAAGGAATTTAGGGAGTTATTCACTAGCTATAAAATCTTATTTGTTCCTATCATTTTTACGATTTTAATGATTACGCAGCCTATTACGCTCAAAGTGCTGCCGGATCTTCTATCGAAATCAGCTAATTTACCTGAAGGATCTACATTTTACATACCAGAGCCTAGTGCAGGAGAGGCTTTGGCGAGTGCATTGAGTAAATTTGATTCGCTAGGTGTGTTTATCCTGATTTTGATCGTGATGGGGACGATCGCTGGAGAGCGTGCCTCTGGAGTGACTGCGATGATTATGGTGAAACCGATCAGTCGAACGAGTTACTATGTCTCGAAAATATGCGCCTATGCCTGTTTGACTTTGTTTAGTTTGGTGGTGGCGGTGCTTGTCTCTGTTTATTATGTGGACATTCAATTTGGGCATGTGGATTGGGTCAATGTGTTAAAAGGAACACTTCTTTATTATCCAAATTTATTGCTGATTGTAGTATCGACCATTTGTGCTTCGGCGTTCTTTCAACGTTCTGTCACAGCTGGTGGTGTGTCGCTTTTGATCAACCTTATTCTGTTTACCGTACCTTCATTTTATGAAGAGACATTAGGGAAGTTTGCGCCTAAAGGCGTGACAAGTGCAGCCGAAGAGATGATTCATAAAGGGACTTATTCGGATCAGGCACTTACAAGTTTTCTAGGTGTATCGGTATTGATTGTTTTCTTTTTTCTCATCGGATGGTTTCTTTTTAGAAAACAAGAATTATAGCAGCCTGTTGCGATTGTTTCTGAAAGTTTACTATGAGCATAAAAATCTGAATACGGTTGAAAATTTGATATGATGAGAAAAATTGTGTATTTTCAGAAAAGGGGTTTTTATTCATGAGAACATCACGTAATCCTGAGACCATTCACCCGCCACTTGCACCATATACCCATCAAATAGAAACAACTGGACCACAGCGGTGGTTAACTCTATCAGGTCAAGTGGGGATGGAGGCGGATGGAACAATTCCTGAGAGCCCGTTGGAGCAGCTAGAGCTAGCGTTAGAGAATGTGAAACGAAATGTAGAAGCGGCAGATATGGCTGTGGAAGATATAACGAAACTAGTATTTTATCTCGTTGGAGAGTTCGATGCTGAGAGCAGGAAACAAATTATGGGGCAGTTTTTAGGCGATCATCTGCCTTGTATGACGATGATTTATGTGGTGGCTTTGGCTTCACCTGCTTTAAAGGTTGAGGTGGATGCTTGGGCGTGTCAGGAGATGGTATAGGGTTAATAGATAAAAGATTGGGATGCTGCCACCCAATCTTTTTTTATTTTGTACATAAACTATTTTCTTTTTCCGTTGTATATAGAATAGATTACCTCATTCCTATTACCTTGTTATTCTCTATATGGTAATATTAGGGTTAATGAATAGTGGGTCTAATGACATTCGTTTTTAATTTTAACACACCATAGATAAGCATACATCACTCTAATCAAAAGGAGAGATTTGATGCCATTCATGGAGGTTCAGAATGTAAGCAAACGATATAGCAATGGTGATGGGATAGAGGGTCTGTCATTTTCCATCGAAGCAGGAGAGGTTGTGGCGCTGCTTGGGCCTAATGGTGCCGGGAAGACGACAACGATTCGGTGTGTAACAGGTCTATATAAACCAGATGGAGGGGAAATTCTCATAGAGGGTTTCCCGCCTGGTCATGCCCATGTCCAAAAACAAGTAGCTCTTATTCCTGATCACCCCTATTTGTATCCAGAACTAACGGTTGCTGAACATGTTCAATTCCGTGCACGTGGATATCATAAAGGCTTAAAACAGATCAAGGAAAAGGTATATGAAGCGTTGAAAGAAGTACATATGGAAAAGAAGATGAATGAACTGTGTGGAAGGCTTTCAAGAGGCCAAAAGCAGCGTGTCGTCTTAGCAGGAGCCATTGTTCAAGATGCCTCCCTTTTTATATTAGATGAACCGACTGTCGGGTTAGATATTCCGTCTAAACAGTGGCTGTCGGATTGGCTGAGACAAAAAAGCAGTCAAGGTGGGTCGGTCTTTGTGTCGACTCATAGTCTGGAGTTCGTTCTCGATACAGCCAGTAGGGTGGTATTGATTCGAGACGGTGCCATCATGAAGAGTATGGATGTTCCTCAATTAAAGGAAGAACAGGTTGAGTGGAGGGCAGAAGTTATTCAACTTTTGGGGGAGTGGTCAAGTGAATAACACACTCTCCCTTTTATGGATGAAATCTCAAAGGCGCTTGATCAGTAAAAATCAAGAAAAGAAAATGCCTTTTCTGATCTTACTTCTTTTCATAGCGGCAATTGGTTTTCAGCTAAGTGCAGTTTCAAGTATGGGTGATTGGAATACGGGTACAGCTGGATGGATCATTATCTGTTTGTTTGTTCTTTATACGGGGGTTGGTTTGTTTACGAACCGGCTGCCTAGCCAAATGAACGATATCATTTGGTTATATGGAAATGGCGTTTCTTTATGGACGGTTGTTATCAGTGTGTGGATGTATCACATTTTCTGGAGAGGGGCTCTTCTCATTTTCTCTGCTGTAGCTGCCGATCTACTCCTGTTTTTTATGACGCAGCAGTACCCGTTTCTGCTTGGCAAATCACTCATTCTGACAGGGCTGTTATGTTTGGTCGAAACTTGGATGATTGCGGTTTCTTGTGCTAGAACCATTCGAGTATACAAGCGTTTGCTCTTACTCAGTTTTGTCTTGATGTTTTTCAGCTTTGCACTACTTGTTTTGAATCAATTGGTGATGAAACAGCCTTCATTGATGAACATTGCTGATTCTTTGATGTTTCAAGTTGGACGTATGATCGAAGAGTTCTCCATTCTTTCTGTCTTCATTTTTATTGGAGTGATGTTTCTATCTTTCATGATGATGTACAGTGCTAGTCATCGTTTAGAGATGAAGGAGTCTTTAGTCAAGGAGGCAGTATTTTGGGAGGAATTTGAGGGGAGACATATTCAATCAAGTCCAATCGTTCAAAAAAAGAGCAGGACATGGTGGGGACTTCCAGCATTAACGGGCGTTTGGGCTTTTCTTTGGATTGAATTATTGCTGATAAAAAAATATATCACCTTCCATGTGCTATCTACCATGCTGTTAATCGGTACTTACTATGTCCTCTTTACTTATTTTTCAGATTGGCTGAATCTATTCTTGATTGTCATTGCTGCATCTGTTCTTTTTAGCTCATATTATGCGGGGATTGTAAGACACGCACAAACAGGAGTGCTCTATCTTTTTCCTGGGGCTTTATATCAAAAAATCATTTTGTTAGAAGTGTTTCAAACCTTTTGGTTGTATGCGTTCTACTTGGTTTCTCTTTTATTGGCTGGTATTCAGGATGTTTTGTATTGGACCTTATTTGGTGGAGGAATTTATATATGGTTTTTAGCCATACGGTTCTTTGCCTTTATGCAGCCTCTGAGAAGAGAAAGAAGTTTTGCTTTGGCCGCCTATTATCGATCATTGCTATTTGCGTTTGTGATCAGTGCTATGGTCATGATTAGCATTCATCTCATCACTGATGGCTTGTTAACTACAATTGTATCCCTAGTGGCTGGAGCTGGATTTTATGTGCTTTGTTATCGATACCGCGCGGTTCAGTAAAAAGAGGAGTTGATTGTAAATGAAGCCAGAAAATAAGCTGTCTCAATCCGTTCAACAATTGGCCAATACAAATGAAGTAACGATCGTTCAAGCAATGGGGGAATTGAGAAAATCAGGAAAAGATGCAGTGCCCGTGCTTGTTGAAGCTTTAAAAGAAAAGGGGTCTCTGCGAAATATTGCAGCAGCTGTACTGGGTGAATTTGGAGCGGATGCAGAGGACGCAGCTGAGTCCTTAGCCAACCTCTTAGAGAGTGACGAAGAGGAGACAAGAATGGCTGCTGCCATCTCACTCATGAGGATTGGGCAGCCTAGTCTGCCATTCCTTCTGCCATTAGCGAAACGTTATGAGGGGCCTACTTGTTTTTGGGCATCATGGTGTATTTCTTGGATTGATCCATCAAAAATCGAAAAAAACATGTATGAGTGCTTAAAACAAGAACAAGAAAATCCAACAGGCAGCGTTACTCCTTTTGCTGCTGAGGAAGCATTAGGAAAAATCATCGCCTTTCAGTTAAAAGATAAGGGGGATGAATAGTGGGAACGCAGAAACTCAACTCGCCTGAGCATCTTCCTTGGATTTGCCCTTAAGATCAAAGGAGTTTTTAGGGTCAATGAATAGCTTGGAAAATGGGAGATACCGGCTGGTTAGAAAAACATTCATTTGGTTAGTAGGTATCAAGGAGGAGAGAGTGTTGTTTCAATCAAACAAAGAATTAAAAAGAAACGTCATTTTTTTCGCAGGTGTTGGAGCGGTTTTGCTGATTTTAATGATGCTGAAATGGTTGCCGATTTCTGCAGACTGGGAAATGGCGTTGATTTTATTCGGTTTGGGAATTTTGTTTTATTTGAAGCGTGTGCTGCGGGAAGAAGAAAGTCATAAGTCATAAGTATTTAGTATGATACCTAGAATATAGATTCTAGGTTTTTTTATTAAATTTACCTTAAAACACACTTTTTCACATGGGGATGGAAACCATTTTTTTAAAAGTGTGGTAGGATAAATATGCTTTATCTTTATATTGTCCGAAGGAGCTGTCGTGTTGAAGGGATCTAGGGTTGAGTTTATTGATAGTTTACGTGGTTTTAGTTTATTAGGTATTTTGATTGTGAATATGCTTAATTTCCAATATGATTATGATTTTGAGAAAATGTTTGATTCGAGTTTTTGGGGACAGGAATTCGGTGTATATGTGACGGAAATTTTGTTCCAAGGGTCTTTTTATCCGATCTTTTCCTTTTTGTTTGGGTATTCTTTTATCAAGCTGATTGAATCGACGAAGGCCAAGGGATTAAATACGAATGCCATTGTCGTTCGCCGTGGTTTTGGTTTGATTGTGCTTGGGATGCTGCATTACATCTTTATTTGGAACGGTGACATTCTTCTTTATTATGGAGCTTGTACGTTTTTCTTGATGATGTTTTTGAGCAGCCGGATTAAAACAATGCTTATTTGGTCGGGTGTGTTAGGTGCGTTGTCATTAGTCGTTTTGCCATACATGATGAAATTTGTTTATGGAACTGATGATTTATTAACCGATGTGTATGCAAAAGGTGATTATGGGGATATTTTGCTCAGCCGGATTACGGTTGAAGACGATATGATGATTGTGACCATGATTCTGGCGATCGTGACCATTACGCTTATGCCGATATTAGGGTTTCTTTTCGGTACGATCATGGTTGGCCCGTTTGCACTGCTTGGCATGGCGATCGGGAAAAAGGGTCATTTGACAGAAGAAGATCGAGGCATGGCTTATCGTAAAGGCTGGGTTTGGATGATTATCATCGGGCTCGGTTTAAAATGTGCGACGTTCATTGATGCTCCTTGGAGTGAATTGGTGATTACGCTGGGTGCCTATGTGCTCACGATTGGGTATATTCAAGCCTTTATTGTTTTCTACTATTCGAAGGCAGCTCAAGGTCTCAAACGTCTGCTTGCAGGGCTTGGCCGTTTGTCTCTCTCAAACTATTTGGCGCAGTCGATTATTTGTACAACGATTTTCTATTCTTATGGACTTGGTCTATTTGGACAATTGGGATCAATGTTTGGGCTGCTGCTTGCTGTCGGACTGTACACAGCACAGCTGTTCATCAGCTATCTCTATTTGAAAAAATGGAGAAGAGGTCCTGTGGAGTGGCTTATGGGAAAATGGGTATATTGGAAGTAAAGCATTTTGTTAAAGAACCGCATGGCTTAAGGGCTGTGCGGTTTTTTATTTTAAAAAAATGAGGAGAACATTTTTTAAAATGCTTGAATATTCTTTTAGTGTGTATATAATGTATATATAGTGTATATACAATATTTTGTTTCAACTATCTGAAAAAAGAGGTTTTTATATGCAAATTACGATTTCTAACCATTCTAAGGAGCCTATCTATGAGCAAATTACGAATCAAATCAAATCGATGATTTTAACGGGTGAGCTTGCGGAAGGTGCAGCGCTGCCGTCTATTCGAAAACTGGCGAAGGATCTACAAATTAGCGTGATTACAACAAAGCGAGCGTATGAAGAGTTAGAGAAAGCGGGATTTATTTATTCGATTGTAGGCAAGGGATCTTTTGTTGCCGAACAAAACCTAGAAGTGATGAGAGAGAAGAAATTGAAGGTGATCGAGGAACAGCTTGGAGCGGTTGTCACAAACGGCAAAGAATTAGGCTTATCTTTTGATGAATTGCAGCAGTTATTAAAGTTCTTATATGAGGAGTGAGATGAGTGGAGCATGTGATTGAATTCAAAGGAGTATCGAAACGATTCAAGGATTTTTCCGTTCAGGATCTTGATTTACGGGTTAAGAAAGGCTTTGTTACAGGGTTTATTGGAGAGAATGGAGCGGGTAAGTCGACCACCATTAAAATGATCATGAATTTGTTAAAACCCGATTCAGGTGACATAAAGGTCTTTGGATTGGATTATCATACTCATGAAAAAGAGATTAAGGAAAGAATCGGATTTGTTTACGATGCAAATGTTTTTTTCCAGGGTTGAATTTAAAGGACATCAAACGGATTGTGGCTCCTGCCTATAAACGTTGGGATGACCGGCTTTTTGATCAATATATTGAACAGTTTGGTCTGCCGCTGAATAAAGCGATCAAAACATTTTCAAAAGGGATGCAGATGAAGGCGTCACTTGCGATTGCGCTGTCACATCATGCAGAGCTGATTATCATGGATGAACCCACTGCTGGTTTAGATCCGGTTTTTAGAAGAGAGCTGCTCAGCACGTTACAAGAATTGATGATTGATGGAAATAAGACGATCTTTTTCTCGACGCATGTGACGACTGATTTAGACCGGATCGCGGATTATATTGCGTTTATACAAAATGGAAGATTGGTGTTTCAACAGTCGATTCATGAAGTGGCAGAAAGTTATGCGCTGGTGAAGGGGAGCCTGGAGTTATTGGATCGAGACACAGAAAAGGCGTTTATCCATATCCAGCGTACAGCAGCCGGATTTGAAGCATTAACCGATCGGGTTGATGAGGTGAAACTTATTTTTGGGGATGCTGTTGTGATCGAACCGGCGTCGCTTGAGGATATCATGTTTTATTTGAAAGGCGGGGTTGCGCATGTTTCATTTAATTAAGCGTGATGTGATTTTGCAAAAGAAGCAGTTACTTATTTTTATTCCGTTTATCTTATTTTTTATTTTCATGGATGTCCATCCAGTATTGACGTTTCTAGTCGCTAGTGTCTTCATTCCATTTAACACATATGCGTATGATGAAAAGGCAGAAACGAATATTCTATTAAACTCCTTGCCCTATACACGTAAAGAAATTATCGCATCACGTTATCTTGGCGCCATTTTCTATATGAGTATTTCGATCGTGCTGACAAGTGCTGCATTATTTGTGTTTGGGAAGCTGTTTTCGCTGTCAGATATTGCGATTGGCAGCGGGTTGTTTTTATTGTTCGCGGCGTGTACATTTCCATTGTTTTATATCTTAAAGCCTGGTTATATCACAACGGCAGTGATCATTGGCTTTATCGTATTATCTGCTATGGGACCGCCTGTTGTTCTCTATTTGGCAGAGCAATTTAGTGGGATCACTGATTTTATTATGAATTTATCGATCCCTGTTTTATATACGGGGTCAGCTGTGCTGATTATGCTCTTCTACTTGCTGTCTTGGGGACTTTCTACTGTGATTTATCAGAGGAAAGTGTTTTAGGAAAGCAATTACCGATGTTCCTATAAATTTACAGTTTGAGCTTAGAAGACCGTGAGAGCGGTCTTTTTTTGAAGATTTTTCTGGTTATTGATTATATCAATATAAAACAATTTGAACTTAATTTTATGTCAGAATATTTTGTTAATAGTGTTTTCCTCAAAAAAACAATTGTTTTTTAAGGGTAGATTTATTATGATAATATACATCGAAAGATTGATGTTTCTCAATCAGAATGAAAATTCTGATTTTTATTTTTTATGTTGTTTGTTGATGAGGGGGAAGAAAAGTGGCTCAAAAGGAATTAAAGAGAGGGTTAAGTGCCCGCCATATTCAAATGATTGCTCTTGGCGGCACAATCGGTGTTGGCTTATTTATGGGGTCAGCGAAAGCCATTCAGTGGACAGGTCCGTCGGTTCTTCTAGCGTACGCAGTGTGTGGTATTTTTATCTTTTTTATTATGCGTGCGATGGGAGAAATGTTATATCTTGAGCCGAGTACAGGGTCGTTTGCTACATTCGGGCATCAATATATTCATCCGCTTGCAGGGTATATGACGGCTTGGAGTAACTGGTTCCAGTGGGTCATTGTCGGAATGTCTGAAATTATTGCGGTTGGGGCTTATATGAAATATTGGTTCCCAGAGCTGCCTGCGTGGATTCCAGGGTTAATTGCGATGATCATTTTAGGAGCGGCCAACTTGATTTCGGTTAAGTCATTTGGTGAATTTGAATTTTGGTTTGCGATGATCAAAATTGTTACGATTATCTTGATGATTGTTGCAGGTTTAGGCATTATTTTCTTCGGTTTTGGAAATGGCGGAACTCCTATTGGGCTGTCTAACCTTTGGGCGCATGGCGGGTTCTTTACAGGTGGGTTTAGCGGATTCCTGTTTGCATTGTCTCTAGTTATTGCTGCTTATCAAGGTGTCGAGCTGATTGGGATTACAGCGGGTGAGGCGCAAAATCCGCAAAAGACGCTGACAAATGCCATCAAAAGTATCATCTGGCGTATTTTGATTTTCTATATCGGTGCGATCTTTGTCATTGTGACTGTGTATCCTTGGGATCAGCTGAATACCCTTGGCAGTCCATTTGTGGCGACGTTTGCGAAGATCGGGATTACAGCAGCTGCTGGTATTATTAACTTTGTTGTCATTACAGCAGCGATGTCCGGCTGTAATAGTGGTATTTTCAGTGCGGGCCGTATGCTTTATACATTAGGTGTGAATGGTCAGGCGCCTGCTTTCTTTACGAAAATTTCGAAGAACGGTGTACCGTATTTTGGGACATTCGCTGTGCTGATTGGTTTAGCGATAGGAGTGGTCCTGAATTATGTTTCTCCGCCAAACATTTTCGTCTATGTGTATAGTGCGAGCGTCCTTCCTGGGATGGTGCCTTGGTTTGTCATTTTGATTAGTCATATTGGCTTCAGAAAGGCAAAGGGGGCAGCGCTTGATCAGCACCCGTTCAAGATGCCGCTAGCACCGTTTTCTAACTATCTTACAATCGGATTTTTATTGATGGTTCTTGTGTTTATGCTCATTAATCAGGATACGCGTATTTCTCTTATTGTAGCAATTGGATTCTTGATTTTAGTGGCACTTAGCTTTTTTGTATTTGGAATTGGAAAACGAAAGCCGATTGAAACAGCTTCTTCTGATCAAACGGTGAAATAATCAAAAGCCTTGCGGGATGGACCGCAAGGCTTTTTTATTTAGAGTGAAGCTTTTACACGGTTAAAGACATCTGGAAAGTTGGTGAAAAGACCGGTGACGCCGTATTGCAGTAGACGGGTCATGTCTGCTTCGCTGTTGACTGTATATGGATGAAGGAGGAGTCCGTGGCTTCTGACCTGCTGGACGTTTTCAGGTGTTAATGCTCTGAAATTCGGTCCAACACCCACGGCGTACGTTTTGATAAAGTCGAGCTGATCGTCTGTGATGGATGTCATTTGGTTTCTGTCTAATAGCTGTACTTTTGGCAGGCGTGGAGCTAATTTCTGCAGCTTTATCAGGCTGTCCTGACTAAAGGATTGTATGATAACCTGCCCTTTTCTTGTGTGTTTCCCAAGAAGATGATGTTTCTTTAAGGCGGCCAATAGTTTTTCTTCCATTTGCGGATAAAGGTCTGGTTTTTTTGTTTCAATATAATAATTCTCTCGCTTACCGAAATAGCGCAGCACCTCATCTAATGTCAGGACTCTCTGTCCGATATAGTTGGCATTTTGTCTGTCGGGATTGGCTTCGTTAAACCAGGTACCAGCATCAAGCTGTTTGATTTCGGCAAGTGTGAGGTCTTTGACCCAGCCTGTTCCGTTTGTGGTCCGGTCAACGGTTTCATCATGCATCACGATGAGATGTCCATCCTTTGTCATTTGAAGGTCGAGTTCGAGGTAATCTGCATTCATCTTTGTGGCGAGCTTGTAGGAAGCCAGGGTATGCTCTGGTGCATACCCTGATGCTCCGCGGTGTGCAACGGTTAAGATGCGATCTGGAGATAAAAGGTTTTCATGTGCCGATACGGTGGCCGGCACCCACGCAAAAGACAGTAAAGCAAAAGAGAGCAACACGAAAGCAAGTAATCTACTTTTCTTCATATTTTATCCTCCTTTTACGGTAACTGCCTCCATCATAAGAAATAGATGTAAAGAGCATGTTGGGCCGATATGAATCTTTTATGTGATTTTCATTAAGCTTGCTCTACGGGCTTTCCTGTATTCCATGTCATAGCGAGGAAAACAATCGCAAGCACACAAGAACCAACCAGTAAAATGAAGCCTCCTGTCCAGTCATAGTGATCCACGACGACACCCATCATGGCATTGGCAAAGGCAGAGCCGCCAATGTAGCCGAAGAAGCCTGTCAGTCCGGCAGCAGTGCCAGCCGCTTTTTTCGGAGCGAGATCAATGGCTTGAAGTCCAATGAGCATGACAGGTCCGTAAATCAAAAAGCCGATGCTGATAAGGGCAATGTTATCGACCATTGGATTGCCTGCAGGGTTTAGCCAGTAAACAAGAACGGCAATTAACACCCCGGCCATAAAGATGACGCCAGCTGGTGCGCGGCGGCTTCTGAAGAAGCGGTCACTAATCCAGCCGCACAATAATGTACCGGGAATGCCTGCATATTCATAAAGAAAATAAGACCAGCGTGAATGCTCTGGTGAAAAGCCCTTTGCTTCTGTTAAGTAGGTCGGCGCCCAGTCAACAACACCGTAACGGACGAAGTATACAAACACGTTGGCAATGGCGATATACCATAGGAATTTATTGTTGAGTACATATTTAAATAAAATTTCTTTCACTGTTAATTCTTTTTCTTGATCCTCATAGTTTTGTGCCGGATAGTCATTTCGATATTCCTCGATTGGCGGAAGACCAGTGGATTGCGGGGTATCCCGTACAAGAAGAATGATCACGAAGGAGACGATAATGGCAATGATGGCAGGGAAGAAAAAGATGCTTTTCCACGTCGCAAACAGTACAATCCCTAATGTGATAAGCGGTGCAAGAATCCCTCCGCCGATATTGTGAGCGACGTTCCAAATGGACATTTTCGTACCACGTTCACTAACCGAAAACCAGTGCGCCATCGTACGTCCGCATGGCGGCCACCCCATGCCTTGAAACCAGCCGTTTAAGAACATGAATAAAAACATGATCCATACACTGGATGTGACCCATGGAAATGAGACAAATAGGATATTGATAAGAGCTGATAAAAAGAGTCCGGCGGCTAAAAAGTATCTGGGGTTACAGCGGTCTGAGATCATCCCCATGATGAATTTACTAAAGCCATAAGCAATGGATACGGCTGCGAGTACAAAGCCTAATTCACTTTTTGTGAACCCCTCTTCCTGTAGATATGGAATGGCAAAAGCGAAATTTTTGCGCAGCAAATAGTAGCCCGCATACCCGATAAAGATGCCTAGAAAGACTTGCAGCCGCAGCCGCTTATACGTCTCGTCTGTTTTGGCATCATCAAGCCTGTCGATATGCGGAGCAGGTTTAAACCATTTGAACATAATGATCCTCCTTTTGTAGATGTCCGATTGACTGAAGCAAAAGTACGAGAATTGCTTTTGATCCTGTACCTTTTCAAAGACAAAAGAATTGTTAGCGCTTTCTTTTGTACTCCCATCATATCGGATGGAAGAGACGTTTATGATGAGGCTTTTGTCATAAATTTGGAAAAATAGTTCATGAAGTAACAAAAAAATCCGCACAATGGCGGATTTTTTCTTAGCGGTTATAGAGAAACATTAATTTTCGCAGATTTCTTTAGTTTTTCAATTTCTTTTTGGATTTCTTTTTGCTTTTCTTGAGATTCTAGCTGTTTTTTAATTTGTGATTTAACCTCTTTGTATTCTGGTGCTTTTTGCTTTTGTTTTTTCATTTGGTCTGCGTATTGATCATAGTACGCTTTGACGTCTTTCTCAGAGACGGAGGCTGATTTGATTTCTTTATCGACATATTGGCTGTATTTGATGCTGTCGGCAATGTCACTCTTCAGCTGATCCAATGTGAGTCCGCTCTTTTTAAGTGCTTCTTCAAATTGAGCGTTGTCTTTGAACTGTTTCTTTTCTTCCTTTAGCTGCTTATCTACCTCTTTGTCAGAGGCTTTGAAGCCCTTCTTCTCAGCATCTTGCAGGATGAGCTCTTGTCCTACGAGCGCATCAATGGTTTGTTTCTTGACTGCTTTCTCGCCTTCTTTAGAAGTTGGGTCTTGCCCAGACTGCTGAAACTGGCCTTGAATGGTAGATAAGGCGCTATTGTATTCACTGCCTGTGATTTTGTCTTTGTTGACGGTCGCAACGACCTTTTGATCATCGATTTTTTGTGCGTCTAATTTCTTTTGCATTTCTTCCATTTGCTTTTGCTGCTCTTTTTGATCAGCCTGTGTTGTTTCCTTGTTTTTGGCTGCGTCGTTTTGCTTATCTTGTTTGGCATCGTTTGACGAGCAGGCTGCAAGTCCAACAGATAACAAACAAGCGATGAGTGTGTATGATACCTTTTTCATCATTTTCTCTCCCTTCGGTATGAGAACGTCTAGTGCGCATTCTAACCGTTTTTTAGGAAAAATAAAACCGTACAGACAATTTGTTAGCGGATTGACATGTTTTTTATCTGTTTGTCCTCATTTTGTCTTCTCATAGTCATCTCATGACAAACTCAATTGTGGAATAATTGTTCCATCACTTCGTCGATATCGGTGATTGGCTGGCGGCAGCTGTAATTTTCACAAATATACACGGTGGTTTTGCCATCGATTGTTTTGTAATCTTTTGTAAAGGGCGCGAGCTTCGCTAATTCTTTCCCTGTTTCGGCAGTCAATATGATATCAAATGGAACGAAGCGTTTTTGAAGCGCCTGTAAAAGCTGTTCTTTTTGAGGGTCGCCGTTTTTTCCGAGAATGATGATTTCTCTTTTCGCCGCATATTGACTTAGGAGCCCTTGCAGAAACGCTGTGTGTCCGCTTGGGTAGGAAGAGACATCGACATAAAAGGCTTGGAACATCTGCTGTAATGTGTCTAGCCAATCCTGACGTCTGGTCAGTCTGCTTAGAATGAGAAGGTGCTTGAGTGCAGTGCTGTTACCAGAAGGCATGGCGCCGTCGTACACTTCTTTTTCTCGAACGAGGAGCGATTCCGCGTCTGATCCTGAGAAGAAAAAGCCCCCTTTTTCCTTGTCCCAAAACAGCTCAAACATGTTCTCTGCAATGGCTGTGGCTTTTTCCAGCCAATCTAATTCAAAGGTCGCTTCGTATAAAGACATATAGGCTTTTAACATATGCGCATAATCCTCGATAAAGCCGAGATGCTTCACGTCACCTTCTCTGTAGCGGACCATGAGCCGCTCATGTTGAACAAGATGTGTTTCTAGAAAAGACATCGCCTGCTTCGCCATATGGATCGCTTCCTCTTCATCAAAGACCCTTCCTGCTTTGGCGAGAGCTGCGATCATCAGCGCATTCCAAGATGTAAGCACCTTGTCATCGACAAGCGGCGCGGGTCGCTGCTGTCTGACTGATTGTAAAATATGCCGGGCTTCTTGCAGCTTAGACTGAAGGGTTTTATCATCGATCGAAAAAGAGGCTTTGATGTCCTCAAAAGAGGTAGAAATGGTATGAGGGATGTTCTCCCCTTCAAAGTTCCCCTCTTCTGTGATGTGATAGACTTCGCAAAATAAAGCGCCAAGCTCCTCCCCTAAATGGGTGATGATCTCATCTTTTGACCAGACGTAATATTGCCCTTCTTTCCCTTCAGAATCTGCATCTATCGCTGAATAAAATGAGCCGCCCGGATTCATCATATCTTGTTTGATAAATTGGATCAGGTGTTGGACAAGCTTTTTATACTCAGGTTTTGAGGTGAGCTGATACGCTTCTGTGTAAGCTTCCATCAGCAGCGCGTTATCATACAGCATTTTTTCAAAATGCGGCACAAGCCATTTTTCATCCGTCGAATAACGAGAAAAACCCGACCCAATATGATCGTATATACCGCCATTTGCCATTCCATCTAACGTTTTCGTGACTGCATACAGCGCATTCTCCTGTTCAGTCCATTCGTAATAGCGCATCAGAAATGAGAGCATATGAGGTGCAGGAAATTTTGGTGCGGAGCCGAATCCGCCATACAGCGTATCAAAGCTGCTCATGAGCTGATAATAGGCTTTGTGAACTGCCTCTTGAGACAGTGTGTTTTCTGTCTGCCCGGCTGCTTTAATCCGCAAGTTATTTGTCGCTTTCTCAGCCAATGATTCAATATGATCCCGGTCGTTATGGTACGCATCCAGCAGTTGTGTCAGTGCCTCGATAAAGCCAGGACGCCCGTATGCACTTCTCTTTGGGAAATATGTCCCCGCATAAAAAGGCTTTTGATCCGGCGTGACAAACACGTTGAGCGGCCAGCCGCCTTGCCCCGTCATCATCTGACAAACAGACATATACATCGAGTCGATGTCTGGACG
This sequence comes from Bacillus sp. FSL P4-0248, assembly GCF_038593305.1. Lineage (NCBI taxonomy): Bacteria > Bacillati > Bacillota > Bacilli > Caryophanales > Bacillaceae > Bacillus > Bacillus sp. FSL P4-0248. The sequence continues at coordinate 211,061 of NZ_CP151983.1, forward strand.
CTCCTCACGATCGACTTTGATTGAAATGAAATGCTCATTTAAGATGTCAGCGACTTGTTGATCTTCAAAGCTTTCGTGTGCCATGACGTGGCACCAGTGACATGTTCCTTTGGTTATCCATACCCAATAGATACGAGAACAGGCTTGTTTTCGCGTTTCGCTTTTTCAAATGCTTCTTCTCCCCAAGGGAACCAGTCCACAGGGTTATGAGCATGTTGAAGTAAATAAGGAGACTTCTCAGCGATTAATCTATTGGGTTTACTTTTGTTTGGCATGGGATCACCTGCTTTCTATTAATTTGTACGTTTAACATACCATAATTCCCTAAAAAAATTCATACACTCCATTTTGTGAACCAAACCCAAGTTATTAAAAAGGAGAACTGCTTATGACTCTATTTTCAGGGTTAACTTCATCACCTTATTGCTTTTTAGATAAGAAATAAGGAATTAAAATCTTTATCTTTTTATTTACTGTTAGATAGGAGAAACACACCCCGATGACTGTAACCATCCCGCCTGTCAGTGCAATAAACGTAGGTACTTCACCTAACCATACCCAAGAAATGGCCAAGGCTACGGCTGGTGTCAAATAAAGTGAAATTGTTGCTTCTGAAGCACCGACAAGTGAAGTTACATACGCAAGTGCAAAGTAAGGCACAACCGTTGGTAATAAACCTAAATAAACGATAGACAAAGTTGAGCTCATTGAAGCGTTCAAAAACTCTTCCCCTAAGCCAGGCAGAAATACAAGCATAGGTATTGTCCCGCCCCAAATAGTGAATGTAACGAATGGAATAAATCCATATTTTTTTATATAGCGAGCTTGAAAAACGAAATAAATACTCTCCGAAAATGCTGCCAGCAGGATTAACAAAATGCCGTTCACTGAATTTGTATAGTTTCCCGCCCCAAATGAAATGATCGACACACCCAATAAACTTATAATAGAGCCGATCCATTTATAAGAACCAAAATGTTCACCAAAAAACAGACGAGATAACATTGCAGAAAAAATAGGTGTCATGGTCACGAGTAAGCTTGCTACCCCTGCGCTGACTGTTTTTTCTCCGATATTCAGCAAAATGTGATATAGTGTAAAACCTAAAAATCCTAAAGATAAAATAGCAGGGATATCCTTCATGTCGGGTAAATGCATATGAGTCAAAACAGCAAAAACCAACAATGCCATTGACCCAATCAACAAGCGAAACAAAGCGAGGTGTTCCGGCGTGTAACTCTCCAAACCCGCGCGAATTCCCGGGAAAGCTGATGCCCACAACCCAATCATCAGACTGTAAGATATGCCGATTCGAACTGTTTTCTTTCGCATCTTTCTCACTCCTCTTTACAAAAACCAACCAGTTATTTAATGTGTTTCTATATTAATAAAGATTTGATGATATGACTTCAACCAGTTAAATAGATTTTGACCCAACCACTTTAGTTTTTAAGGAGGATACTTTTTATGAGCGCTTCAGAAGAAAGAAGGATGAGAAAGCTTCCTAAGTACATACAAATCATTCAATTTATAAAAGATAAAATAGGAAATGGAGAATGGCCGATTGGAAGTAAGATTCCAAGCCAGCGCACGCTTGCCAAACACTTTGAGGTGAATAGGAGCACAGTAATTACAGCTTTAGAGGAATTGATGGCGGACGGATTAATCGAAGGCAGAATGGGAAAAGGGACGGTTGTTACGAACAATACATGGACACTTTTGGCTAAGAATTCCGCCCCCGATTGGGATCAGTATGTAATCTCTGGAATCCAGCGGCCAAGCCAAAAAATCGTTCAAGAGATCAATAAATCAGAATCAAATTCTGATCTTATACAGCTCAGTAAAGGAGAACTTTCAAAGGAGATTTTTCCTTTAACTGCTATGAAAGAGATGATGGGAAAGGTATCTCAAAACATAGAGGCATTCGGATATGAGGAACCAAAAGGATATTTACCTTTGAGAGAGGCATTAAGTGGCTATTTAAGAACAATCGGAATTCAAAGTTCATCTTCTTCCATTCTTATTGTTTCGGGTGCACTGCAAGCCTTACAGCTGATATCAATGGGGCTTTTACAAAGGGGATCGACCGTTTATCTTGACCAGCCGTCCTATCTTTATTCATTACACGTATTTCAATCAGCCGGTATGAAGCTGACTGGAGTTCCTATGGATAATGATGGACTTTTGCCGGAACATATCCACGTGGCAAGGGGGGAGCGGGGGAGGGCTATATTATATACAAATCCCTGTTTTCATAATCCAACCGGTATCTCAATGTCAGAACGGCGACGGGAAGAAATACTTGCGGCAAGTGAGAATGCACAGCTTCCCATTATTGAAGATGACATATATCGTGAGTTATGGATCGATGAGATTCCTCCAAATCCTATTAAAACAATAGATAAAAATGGACATGTGCTTTACATAGGAAGTTTATCTAAGACATTAAGCCCCGGCTTAAGAATTGGATGGATCGTCGGTCCAGAATCAGTGATTGACCGTTTATCCGACATAAAAATGCAAACAGATTACGGCTCCAGTTCGTTATCCCAAAGAGTAGCGGCAGAGTGGTTTACATCCGGTGAATACCAACAACATCTAGAACAGGTGAGAAGTCAATTAAAGGTGAGAAGGCAATTGGTCATGAGTCTTTTAGAAACCAATTTGAAGAATGTTGCTACATGGAATATTCCGAAGGGAGGATTCTTTGTCTGGGTAAAAATATTGCCTTCACTATCTATGAAATCACTTTATACAAAAGCTTTGACAAAAGGGATACTTCTCAATCTCGGCAGTATCTATGCTCAAGAAAAGGGGAACTATATTCGCTTATCATATGCTTATGCATCTCTTGAAGACCTACAAAAGGGAATTTATGAATTGGGTTTAATGATTAAGGAATTGGCAAGCAGATAAATATATAATGAATACTAAAAGACAGTGACAAGTGGCGTAACCGATGCTGACAAGCACTGGTTTATTTTCACGTTTGGCTTTATCGAAGGCTTCTTGCCCCCACGGGTACCAGTGAACTGGGTTGTGGGCATGCTGAAGGAGATATGGTGATCTTTCATTGATGAGTGGGTTGGATGTTTCGTTGTTTGACATGGGTCACCTGCTTTCTAAATGTTTTTAGTATTCTCTTTTCTCCATTTAATATATCAGATTGCTGAGGCTCGTCATCATTTGTCTGTGAGGTGTTCCCAAAATGAAAAAAATCAAGGGCTATAAACCCTTGATAGCTACATCAATCGTAATGCTTTAACAAGATGGCTGAATTATGTCCTCCAAAACCAAAAGAATTGGATAGTCCATATTTCAATGGAAGCTGTCTCGCTTCTAATACAACATCTAAGTTGCAGTCTGGATCTTGATTCTCTACATTAATAGTTGGCGGAATCATTCCTCGTCTCAAACTTTCCACTAAAGCAATGGCTTCGACTCCGCCGGCAGCACCAAACATATGCCCTGTCATTGATTTGTTTGCCGTTGTTGGAATTTCACCTGAACGTTCACCAAATAATTTCTTAATAGCTAGAACTTCTGAACGATCACCTACTTGTGTACTTGTTGCATGTGCACTAATAACATCAATATCATCTGTTGATATATTTGCACTTCTCAACGCCTTTTTCATGGCTAAGTAGGCACCTTTACCTTCTGGGTGGGATGCTACCATATGATGAGCGTCTGAACTAGCTCCGTACCCAACTACTTCACATAATATCGGCGCATCTCTAAGAATCGCGTTTTCTAATGATTCTAATACTAAGATACCTGCGCCTTCACTCATCACAAAGCCATCTCTATCTGTATCGAATGGACGGCTGGCCCGGCTTGGGTCTTGGTTTCTAGTAGATAGTGCGTGTGCGTTTCCAAAACTGGCCAAAGATATCTGTGAAACAGCAGCTTCTGCTCCTCCGGCAAATATAATATCTGCATCATCATTTCGGATCGCATTGAAAGCTTCACCAATAGCGGTGTTCCCAATAGAACAAGCTGTGACTGGTGACAATGATGGCCCTTGTGCCCCTAATCTAATGCTGATTTGGGCCGCAGCTGCATTTGAAATCATCATGGGGACAAGGCTGGGGCTTACTCTTGAGGGACCTCGTTTATCTAATACATTGACATGATCAACAAGCGATTGGATTCCCCCGATTCCTGAACCAACATATACGCCTAAACGTTCAAGATCAACTTGATCTAACTGTAATTGCGAATTTTCTAATGCTTGTTCGGCTGCTGCTAAGGCAAACTGACTAAAACGGTCTAATCGTTTTGCTTCTTTTCTTCCCAATATTTCATCTGCATCGAAATCACGAACGATTCCAGCTATTTTTGTTTTATAATCAGTTGTATCAAAAGAATCAATGAGAGATATTCCCGATTGTCCTTTGGTTAGTTGATTCCAAAAGCTATTTACATCATTTCCAAGTGGAGAAATAATTCCCATTCCAGTAATGACAACTCTTTTCATGATCATTCCCTCCTTGTTTTTATTAACTTTAGCCATTGTGTTATCCTATTACAAGTTGTTGTTTATCCTAGTATAATTAATAATATTTTAAAGGGAGATCTTCATGAAACCTGAAACAAGACTTCAAGCATTATCAGAATTTCTAAAAAACCAACGTTCGAAAATTACGCCCCAAATGGTTGGTTTACCTGTAGGAACCCGCAGAAGAACACCAGGACTGAGAAGAGAAGAAGTGGCTCAACTAGCCGGTGTGAGTCTTACTTGGTATACATGGTTAGAGCAAGGCAGAGATATAAAAGTATCGACTTCGGTATTAGATGCGATTTCTCGAGCATTACAATTAAATAACGATGAAAGGAGATATTTGTACGCTTTAGCGTTAGAGGAAGGAGTGAAACAATCCTTTATCATTGAGAATGAGAAGGAAATCAGTCCGGCTTTAGTGAAAATTTTGCAGGAACTTCGTTATTGCCCGACGATTGTATCGGATAGAAGAAGCCAGATTGTTGGCTGGAATCAAGCAGCTGCGAACGTATTTTTGGACTTTGAACAAATCATCCCGGCAGAAAGGAATATCATACGCTTACTATTCGCAAGAAAGGAATTTAAAAGTTTAGCGGTGAATTGGGAGCATTTTGTTAGAGGATATATCGCCATATTTAGAACGTATTACGGACAGTATGTGGCAGATGACTGGTATGAGCAATTTATAGAAGAAATGGAGCAGGCATATCCTGAGTTTCGTAAAATTTGGAATGAAAATGAGATCAGCTATGCACCTGAAGTATTAATTGAATTTCGTCATGCTAAGGGAGGTAAAATGTTGTTTAATCTCACTTCATTACAAGTGTATGGGGATACTGATCTAAGATGCAGCGTCTATACTCCAGTTGAGGATACTGATACGGAGCTTAAGTTAAAACGTTTGATTGAAGGCTAGGTTTCGTTTGGATGAAGTTATTGAGTGCATTTAATATAAAATAGATCCTATGCCGTCAGCGACAAGTGGGCATAACCGATGCTGATAAGCACCGGTTTATTTTCACGTTTGGCTTTGTCGAAGGGTTTGCCCCCACGGTCATCAGTGAACTGGTTGTGAGCGTGTTGAAGGAGGTAAGGTAATTTTTCATTGATGGGTGGATTGGGCTTGGTTGTTTGGCATGGGTCACCTTTTTTCTGATTATTATTTTATTCAAAGAAAGAGTTGGAAAACGTTCACTCAAAATAAACGTAAAATTTTACTTTCGAAAAAGAGACATTCACATTTTGTAGCATGTCAAAATTATACCAAAATCAGATTTGATAAATTAACAACAGGCTTTAATACTCAAGAACAAAAAAACACTTTACATTATAAACTGGTATCTACTTTTATCATGAGATATCATCTGGTTATCCATATGGATTAGAGATTGCAGAGAACCACCAATCCGATTTTGAACCAAGTTTTTGACCTATTTGTGTATATAATTCGTTCGATTTATTTTTTGCATTATAATAGTTATCTATTGTGAAATTTTTTTTGAATTGGTGATTAAGCCTAATAATTTTTTTGAAATAAACATATCCTAAACCTCTAATTTCAAAATAATGTTTTATAAGTAACTCTTGTGCCTTAAAATGAGCTGTATGCCCTAATAGCTCATATAGCTGAGTAAACATAAGGGGTCCTTGTATGTACTCGTCTACTTTATAAGAATTAATTTTAAGTTTTTTGCATAGCTGAACATAGTCTAATAACAACGTGTTGCAAAGAGCTATCTCTTTATCAATTCTCTTTTTATAGATAGTATCAGGTTCTTTATTAGTCAGATTGAAATAATCCATGATTAATTCTGGTTTTGCATACTGTAAATTAGAACCGATTTTTTCTAATATCATTCTGAAAATCTTTTTTGGATTCTTTGATTGCAACCATAATAACTCTAATGGTTTTATCTCAATATTTCTAGCATGTACAAACTCCCCAATTATATAGTTCTCTATTTCAAAAATTACAGGAGAGTATAAATTCTGTAGAGATTCTTTATGATATTTTATATCTTCCCTTTTTCGAGAGAAATGATGTGAAAATAATTGGGCTGTAGAAGCAGCGCCAAATCCTGCAAAGATTGTTATAATTGTTTTAAGATCTAATTGTTCAAAAAAATTATCCACAACATCACCTATTTTTTGTTAATTATCTTGGTTCCTTTTTGGAAAGAAAAAGTAGTTTACATATTATCAAACATTAGATGCCTTTTACGCCTCTTCATTTTATCGCGACTTTCATTAACCCTATTAAAGTAAAATTATACCATAAAAGCTTATTTTAACTACCCATTTTCTATATTATAGCAATAACGTGAGCCTAATCTCATTTTTATTTCATTTAGTGTGTTTCGCTCTTTATTCTTTTTATAAGGCGAATATATACTCTAAGAAAGAAACTAGTGTGTAATGAGCAGGAGTTGCTGTGACAATTATCTCATTAGCTTTTTATACTGAATCATCATGATTGACTAAATACCTCTTAGGGTATACTATCTGTTCATAGAAAGAATAGAAAGGGGTACTTGTGCATGGAATATAATCAGCAGATGAAGAACCGTCTTCGCCGGATTGAGGGGCAGATTAAAGGGGTTCTTGCGATGATGGAGCAGGGAAAGGATTGCCGCGAGGTGGTGACGCAGCTGTCTGCATCACGCAATGCCATTGATCGTGCAATGGGTGTGATTGTGAGTACAAATCTTGAACAATGTGTCCGTGAAAGCCTTGAACAAGGCAAGGATACGGAGGGGCTTGTGAAAGAAGCGGTTGAGCTATTGGTGAAAAGCCGGTAAAAAATTCTTCAGCCTTTGAAGGTTGACGGATTTTTTTACTTGTTATAATATACCCTTACCGGTATGTGTATATATTTTTTGGTTTTTATATACCCCCATGGGTAATGATGAAGGAGGAGCAGAATGGAAGGACAGAAGAAACGCACGACGATTGTGCTATTTAGTGGAGATTATGATAAAGCGATGGCGGCATACATTATTGCCAATGGTGCAGCAGCCTATGATCATGAAGTGACGATTTTTCATACCTTTTGGGGGCTGAATGCCTTGCGCAAGGATGAAATGGTGCCAATGAAAAAAGGTTTTTTAGAAAAAATGTTTGGCAAGATGATGCCGCGCGGGGCTGATCGAATGGGCATTTCAAAGATGAATTTTGCTGGAATGGGCCCAAAGATGATTAAGCACGTCATCAAAAAGCACAATGCCATGACCTTGCCGCAGCTCATTGATATGGCAAAGGAACAGGAGATCAATCTCGTAGCATGTACAATGACGATGGACCTTTTAGGGCTGCAGGAGAAAGAATTATTAGATGACATTCAATATGCTGGTGTCGCCGCTTATTTAGCAGAGGCTGAAATCGGGAATGTGAATTTATTTATTTAGTGAGGTGATGAAATGATTCAAGCGATTTTGTTCGTCCTGGTGATTGGCTTACTCGTGAGCCGGTTCCTTCCGGTTCGAGGTGTGAACCAAATGGATGCAGCCGATATGAAGAAAAGGCTGAAAAACAAAGGTCAACAGCTCATTGACGTACGATCTCCAGTAGAATTTCAAACAAACCATATTAAAGGGTTTCGAAACATTCCTTTACCTCAGTTAAAAGAACGAGCTTCTCAGCTTGAGAAAAATGAAGAGATCTACGTGATATGCCAAAGCGGAATGAGAAGTATGCAGGCAGCGAAAATATTGAAGAAGCAAGGATTTACTCATATTACAAACATCAAGGGTGGTATGAATGCTTGGCATTAAGCACGTATAAAAATATACCCCCACCCCTATATAAAGGAGGACATCACATGCAGCAACCAACAGTCATTTTAGATGCAAAAGGATTGGCATGCCCGATGCCGATTGTGAAAACAAAAAAACAAATGAATGAGCTTTTGCCAGGAGATGTACTTGAAGTGCAAGCTACCGATAAAGGATCAGCAGCGGATTTAGCGGCTTGGTCAAAAAGTGCCGGCCATGAGTTTTTAGGAACAAAAGTAGAAGGTCAGGTGCTCCATCATTTGATTCGTAAGGGCGGAGCGCAAGAGGAAGAGCCTATGATTTCGGAAATATCTTTGAATGCCTTTCAACAGAAGGTAAAAGAAGATCAATCTCTGTTTATTTTGGATGTACGAGAGCTGGATGAATACGAAGCGGGGCATATCCCAGGATCTGTTCATATCCCGCTTGGTGAGGTGGAACATCGTGCTGAGGAGTTAACAAGAGAATCGGACATTTATCTCATCTGTCATTCAGGCAGAAGAAGTGAATTAGCTGCGCAAAAGCTAAAAGAGAAAGGATTTCAACAATTAATCAATGTGGTGCCAGGCATGAATAGCTGGACAGGAGCCATTGAAAAATAGGAGCTGAATAAAACATGACGGTAAAAGCCATGACTGCAGAGCAGTTAACAAAAAAGATCGTGGGCAAAGAGCCGCTCTTTTTGCTAGATGTGCGAAATCAAGCAGATGTGCAGGACTGGAAGATTGAAGGGGAAGCAATCGTTGATATGAATGTGCCTTATTTTGATCTGCTTGACGGAGTAGAGGGTCTTTTACAGCACATTCCTAGTGACCATGAAGTATTGGTGGTTTGTGCTAAGGAAGGTTCCTCTATCCTGGTGGCAGAGATGCTGTCAGAGGCTGGCGTGCCTGTTCATTATTTGCAGGGCGGCATGAAGGCATGGAGTGAGCATCTAGAGCCAGTGAAAATAGGTGATTTAAGCGGCGGTGGAGAGCTGTATCAATTTGTACGGATGGGCAAAGGGTGTCTGTCCTATATGATCGTGTCCAATGGAGAAGCCGCGGTTGTAGATGCAGCTCGAATGACGGAGATCTATATCGATTTTGCGAAAAAGCATGATGTCTCTGTGACGCATGTGCTGGATACTCACCTTCATGCGGATCATATTTCTGGTGGGAAAAAGCTGGCTGAACAAACGGGTGCCACCTACTGGCTGCCGCCAAAAGATGCAGAAGAGGTAACCTTTGAATATGAACGTCTTGAAGAAGGACAGCGGATAACGATTGGAGCAGCTTCTATTGATATTCAACCCATTTATTCCCCGGGACATACGATCGGCTCAACATCTTTTATCGTAGACAATCAATATCTTCTTTCAGGTGATATTTTGTTTATTGATTCAATTGGAAGACCTGATCTTGCTGGAATGGCGGAGGACTGGGTAGATGATTTGAGAGAGACGCTTTATGAACGGTATATGGCGTTTTCAAAGGAATACATCGTTCTGCCTGCGCACTTCATGACCATAGAAGAAATGAATGAAGACGGCAGTGTTTGGAAGGAGCTCGGCTCACTTTTAAAAGAAAATCATGGGCTCCATATTGAAGATCAACATGTGTTTAGAAAGATGGTGACGGAAGGTCTGCCTGCACAGCCGCATGCCTTCCAAGAGATTCGTCAAGCCAATATGGGGAAGCTGAACCCAGAAGTGGAAGAGCAACGTGAAATGGAAATGGGTCCAAACCGTTGTGCGATTCGATAATGTCCAATAAAATAAGAAAAGAGGAACGATTAAATGACATCTGATCAACTATTAGACGTAACAGGGCTCGCATGCCCAATGCCGATTATTCGAACGAAGAAAAAAATGAACGACTTGGCGGAAGGTCAAGTTTTAGAAATACATGCAACAGATAAAGGGGCTAAAGCTGACTTGGCCGCATGGGCGAAGTCAAGCGGACATGAATTGATCACGCAGACAGAAGAAGGTCACGTGCTGAAGTTCTGGATGAGAAAAGGGTCCTAAAGGATGTAGGGGTATCCGCTGAAGATCCCCTTTTCCTTTTGCAAAGGAGGAGACCAGCGTGGATTTTGCATTTTTGATTACTCTTTTTATCATCGGATGTATTGGTTCCTTCTTATCAGGAATGGTGGGGATCGGTGGATCTGTGATCAACTATCCCATGCTGCTTTATATCCCGCCTCTTTTCGGTGTGATGGCACTATCAGCACACGAGGTATCAGGGATTGGCGCCATTCAAGTGCTTTTTTCGACACTGGGTGGTGTACTTGCTTATCGGAAAAGTGGATTTTTACATCGCTCGCTGATTTTATATATGGGAAGCAGTATATTAGCGGGCAGCTTATTAGGCAGTTATGTATCACATTTTATGCCGGAGAAAGGGATGAACCTCGTCTATGGATTACTCGCCATTGTGGCGGTAATTCTCATGCTGATTCCGAAAAAAGGGCAGCGTGCAGACGCAGAGGGAGAAGTCACTTTTCATAAAGGGCTGGCATCAGCTATTGCCTTTGTGATTGGCAGTGTTTCCGGGGTATTAGGTGCAGGCGGCGCATTTATTTTAGTGCCTGTGATGCTGTCTATTTTAAAAATACCTGTACGGATGACGATTGCGTCGTCACTTGCAATTACGTTTCTTTCTGCGATAGGCGCATCGACTGGAAAGGTATTGACGGGTCAGGTCATGCTTCTTCCTGCTGTTGTGCTGATGGCGGCAAGTTTGATGGCAGCTCCGATTGGTGCTAAGGTCGGTCAGAAAATCAACGCCGTCTACTTGCAATGGGCACTTGCTGTGATGATTACGGCGACAGCGGTCAAAATTTGGCTGGATATTTTATAAAGAAAAGACCAACAAAGCAAACGTGTTGGTCTTTTTTATTTGACGTCATCGTGCTCGATATACGTTTCTAGTGCTGGGTGGTACTCTTTTTGATAATGAAGGTTGGGACATGTTTTCACGACTTTGCCTTGCAGGGCATTGGACTTTGAGACTTCTAATGCTGATTTACATTTAGGACAGCGTTCGGCAAAGAATGAGGGCCAGCGTTTCATGTATCACCACTCCAGTTAAAGTCTTAAAAACCGATTATATTAATATGAATTATAGGGGATCATGCAGGTGAGGTCAATGGGTGTTTGGGTCTTTTTAACAAAAAAAGAAGCATCATGAGGGATGCTTCTTTATCGTTCATATTCTTAATAGGCTTTCGCCCAGAACACCATATCAGATGCAGGCTTTCCGCAGCAGACACATGTGTCAGAAATGGTTTCCTGTTCGAATGGAATACAGCGTGAGGTCGCACCTGTTCTTTCTTTAATGTCGTTTTCACAGGCCTCATCACCGCACCACATGGCTTTAATCAATCGGTTTTCTTCCGCAAGAATTTGCTCGATGTCTTCGATTGTGTGGGCGTGTGATGTCTTTTCATGTAATCGTTCTTTCGCTTTTTCGTACATCGTCCGCTGGATGTCTTCAAGCGTTGCTTTGATGGTTTGTTCAAGGGCATCTAACGTGACAGCTTGCTTTTCACCAGTGTCTCGTCTTGCAAGCATCACCTGTCCTTTTTCGATGTCCTTTGGTCCTACTTCTACACGTAGCAGAATACCCTGCATTTCACACTCGTTGAATTTCCAGCCTGGCTGTTTATCGCTTGCGTCGATGTCAGCACGTGCGATGCGGGCGAGGCGATCCTTCAATTCGTAGGCATGATCCAGCACCCCTTCTTTATGAGAAGCGATTGGCACGATACGCACTTGGGTTGGCGCAATATTTGGCGGGAGGACGAGCCCTCTGTCATCGCCATGAACCATGATCATAGCGCCAATGATTCTTGTTGTGAAACCCCAAGAGGTTTGCTGGACGTGCTCTAGTTTTCCTTCACGGTTTAAGAATTCGATGCCAAATGCTTTGGCAAAACCGTTCCCGAAGAAATGAGAAGTGGCAGTTTGTAGCGCTTTTCCATCATGCATCAAGCTTTCAACCGTATAGGTAAAGCGAGCGCCGGCGAATTTTTCCTTCTCTGTTTTTCTCCCTTTAATGACAGGAATGGCAAGGAGATCTTCGCAAAGAGAAGCGTAAATGTGAAGCATTCTTTCTGTTTCTTCAATCGCTTCTTGCTCAGTCTCATGGCACGTGTGCCCTTCCTGCCATAGGAATTCAAGGGTTCTGAGGAAGGGACGTGTAGTCTTTTCCCATCGGACGACATTGGCCCATTGGTTATATAGCTTCGGTAAATCGCGGTAGGAATGAATAATGTTTTTGTAATGCTCAGCGAACAGCACTTCAGAGGTCGGTCTGACGCAGAGCCTTTCTTGTAATTCGGATTCACCGCCATGTGTCACCCACGCCACTTCAGGAGCAAAGCCTTCAATATGATCTTTTTCCTGCTGAAGCAGGCTCTCTGGGATAAAGAGCGGCATATAGACATTCTCATGACCCGTTTCTTTAATCTGGCGGTCAAGTTCGTCGCGAATATTCTCCCAGATTTTAAAGCCGTACGGCTGAATGATCATACTGCCTCTCACGCTTGAATAATCGACGAGCCGCGCCTTTGTGACAACATCTGTATACCACTGGGCAAAGTCGTCTTCCATGCTTGTAATTTTCTCAACAAATTGTTTCTTTGACATTGCAGGTTCCTCCTTTTTTAAAACAAAAAAGCTGTACTTTAAGTTAGGGACCATTCCTGGTGGTACCACCCTAATTTAAAGCACAGCTTTACACTCAATCATGATAACGGTATGAACCGCTGTATGAAACAGAACTAAATCGGCAGGTTCACTTGAAGATGTCAGTAGGAACTTCTCAGCACCGTTCCCTCTCTGTTAAAGATCGATTCAAGCTACTATTCCAGATCTACGTTGATCCTCGTTCGTTGATTTTTCATCAGTTTACCTGTAAATGGAGGAGAAAGCAAGCTGTTCTGATTCCTTTTACGGCGCCTTTTGTTTAGGTAACGGAATGGCAGTATTTTTCTATTTTTACAGCTTGCGAGTTATGAAAGGCTATGCTAATATATTTGAAGAAAAAAATAGACTTGTATAACCTCAATAATATGGTTTGAGGGTTTCTACCAGGATCCGATAAATCCTGATTACAAAAGCGCGCTTTCCTTTTTTGTAATCAGGGTTTTTTTGTTTGTCTGCACCCTGTATCAAAAGTGAAAGCGATGATATACAGAAGGGATGTTAGACATGAACTGGAGAGTATATTTATTAGCCGTTTCTACTTTTGCGGTTGGATTAGTTGAGCTTGTGGTCGGGGGCATTCTGCCAAGTCTTGCAGAGGATTTGAATGTGTCTCTTGCAACAGCCGGACAGCTCATTACGGTATTTGCGATTGTGTATGCCATTTCAGCACCCGTGCTGCTGACTGCGACAGCCAAAATCGAACGAAAGCGCCTTTACTTAATCGCGTTATTGGTGTTTACAATAGGAAATGTGTTCACTTATTTTAGTTCGACCTTTGCCCTTGTCATGATATCTAGGGTGTTGATTGCGATGAGTACAGCGCTTGTGGTGGTGTTGTCTTTGACGATCACTGCCAAATTGGTGGAACCAGCACATCGTGCGAAAGCATTAGGGCTGATTTTTATTGGTATTAGCTCCTCACTTGTTCTCGGTGTACCGATCGGTATTTTTATTACAGAGAGCTTTGGCTGGAGAGTGATGTTTTTAGGAATCAGTATTCTTTCTGCCATATCGATGGTGCTGATCTATTTTCTATTGGAAAAAATGCCTGTTGAAAAAGTGACGCCTCTTAGAGAACAGATTCGTTCTTTAGGGCATCCGAAAATTTTTAGTGCACACTTGATCAGTTTGTTTATGCTTGCAGGCCATTATATGCTTTATTCTTATTTCACTCCATTTCTGATGGAAGTTCTGCATATGACCCCGTTTTGGATTAGTATTTGTTATTTGATCTTCGGACTTGCGTCTATAGGCGGGAATGGGTTTGGCGGCTGGCTCAGTGACAAACTGGGTTCAGGAAAAGCCATTTTGCTTGTGACTATGGCGTTTGCGATCGTCATGTTTATCCTTCCTTATACAGCGGGGGTGTTCGCGCTCTTTATGGTCATGGTTGTCCTTTGGGGAGCGCTCAGCTGGGCACTGACGCCTGCTTTGCAGAGTTATTTGATTCAAACAGATCCTGTCACGTCTGATATTCAGCAGAGCTTAAATACATCTGCCTTGCAAATCGGCATTTCGATTGGATCAGCGGTTGGCGGAGTCATGTTTACGATGACCGGTTCATCTGTTGATCTGGCTAAATTCGGTGCTGTGTTTGTACTGATTGCCTTTAGCTGTGCGGTGATTTCGCTGAAGAGACCGCCGCTTTATATGGATCGTCAGCATCATGCTGAATAGCTGCCTATCTTTAGGCAGCTTCAGCGTGTAGACAAACCCTCGCATTCTTTGTCAGTTCTGCGATCTGGTGCTCACGAATGTCAAATTCGCTCCGCTCCGATGCTCGTCCTTCCTAGACTGCAAAGGTTTTCTATCACGCTGAAAGGAAGACAAAGAGCTAAAATCAAGATCATTTTAGCCCTTTGTCAACAATCTGTAGCTGCCTATCTTTAGGCAGCTTTTTTATGTTCATTTCAAATTCACAAGAAAAGTACCTTTCTATTCAAAGACGGCCATTTCACCGATTGGTTGGAAGCCGGCACGTTGATAAATATTTTTGCCGTCTGCTGATGCTTGTAAGATGACACATTTTTGTTTATTCTCTGTCTTGGTCAAAAGGTAATGAAACATGTCACTGCCAAGTCCTTTGCCGCGGTGTTCTGCCCTTGTTATGACATCATAAATACCGTAGCTGTCGTTTGTCTCGAATAATAAGCCTGTTGTGACCGGCTTATGGTGTTCATATCCCACGAACATGCGAGCTTTTGAGTGTAATTTTTTAATCGAAAAACGCTGGAAATAATCTTCTAAGGCGGCGGCCTCAGTCGATCCTTTGAATAGTTCAATAAAGATATGTGTGTAATCAAATAGTGTCTGCTCATCAAGTACTTCCTTGATTGTAAGTGATGGGGATGTGACTGGATCAATGTCACCTGTATGCTCAAGCATCATGATGGTATTGCGTTCGACCTCTTGAAGGTGATATTCCTTTAATAAATCAGCCCAATCAGGATGGAGTAAACGGTGATCGACCCATGTGCTGAAGATGAGTTTCTGTGACCGCATGTGTTCAATGGCAGCTTTCACCTTTTTCGGATCTTGAATTTGAGCTGATGTCGGTAAGAGCAAATTGAACGTGTCAGTCGATATTTGAGTATTGGATAGAACGAAATCGTCCGATGCAAGGAAGGTTCCGTTCACAGCAGAGGAAAACAGATGTATCTTTTCTTCTAATTGGCGAATGGCCATTAGTTGTTCAGGTTTCATTTAGCTCACCTTTTCATTATGATAATTTGGATGACATCCCCATGATTATAGCATGTGACAGGATGAGGGGAATCTAGTATAAAAGTACATATACAATTTTAAGGTCTGATGACCTATTATTTTACTAACAACCACATTTCTTTTGACTCCTTTCTTCATTATTAGTACCATTTTATTAACCAGTTAAGAGTGGAGGTTCAGATGGAAACAAAAGAGCAGATTGTATTAAAAGCGATTCAAGATCTGATTATGCATAGGGAAAAGAGACGGAATGATCCAACAGATCCACTGATTACCACGACTGATACACTCAAACAAGAATGGACACTCACACAGCTTCACATTTTATCGATGATTCAAGCCAATCCAAACGAATCAAACAATACATTTCTATCTCAACAACTAAAACTATCAAAGCCAGCTATTACAAAGGCTGTGAAAAAACTAATTGAAAAAGGCATGGTGGACTATTGCCACCGGCAGGGTGATAAGAAATCTGTCTATTATTCTTTGACAGAGGAAGGCAAGCAATTGGCAGCGCTTCATGATGAGCTGCATGAAAAAGCAGTCACGTCCTATTTAGAATTTCTTCAGCAGTTTCATGAGGATGAATTACAAGTAATTGAACGCTTCTTAAAAGCTTGGAAAGAAAAGATATAGATAAAAAACCGAAACCATCGTAAAAAGGAGATGGTTTCGGTTTTTTATGGTAAAATTAACATATATTGATGTTATTTGAAGCCATGAAGAAAGGGAGGGAGCTCATTGGAGAAAGAAATGATAGAAAATTATAAAAAATACGCATTCATCATGCCATTCGTGGGATTGTTTGTCAGCGTGCTATTATTTGTTTATTTTTTTGGTATTGCAGGAGCTGGAGAACCAATTTGGGCTGCTGCTTTGTATTGTGCTCTGCCCTTTTTGGTGAATACGATATGTTTCTTGCCTGTATGTATTTATTTTAAAGTCAGCAAAAAAAGTGAGGAACATACATGATTGTCGTCAGTGCTTGTCTTGCTGGGTTGAAGGTTCGTTATAATGGCAGCCATCGATTAGATCAGCGAATTGAGGAGCTTGTTGAGGAGGGAAAGGCGGTCACAGTTTGTCCTGAGCTGCTTGGCGGCCTTTCCACGCCAAGGCCTCCCGCAGAAATCATTGGCGGAGACGGACATGATGTATTACAGGGCCTCGCCTCCGTGATCGATGTACATGGAAATGATGTTACGGAGATGTATGTAAAAGGCGCGAAGGCCGCGCTGGAACAGGTTCAGTCTCTGAAAGCGACGGCGGTTGTGTTAAAAGAGTACAGCCCTTCCTGCGGCAGCCGGATGATTTATCGCGGAGATTTTAACGGGGGGACAAAAGCTGGAGATGGAGTGACATCCGCCTTGCTTAAACAGCACGGAATTCAGGTATTTTCTGAGGAGGATGATTGGACTTCACTGTTTTTATAGGTGTGCTGAGAATAGGAAGGAGGAGTTAGGTTGAAAAAGTGGATGATTGGTTTAGTCGTCATTATTTTATTAGGAATTGGTATTTATTTTCTGATCAATGCAAAAACATACTCTTTTGATAATGTGGCCTCAATTGATCAAAACAAGGTGACTTCGATTCAAATTGAGCATGATAATGAGCGTGTTATGGTGGAAAAGAAAGCGGATATTCAAAAGTTACTCAAGGAATTTTCGGGTATGAAATTAAAGAAAACGAATGAAACTAAAAAAACTTCAAAAGAGTCTTATTGGATCAGAGTGTATGAGAATGAGAAGGAAACATATGGTCTGACTTTTTACGATCAAACATTTTTAGAAACATATGATTTTTCTAAAACAAAAGATCAAACCAGCGAATATCAAATCGTTGACACCAATCAAGTTGATATAGGAAAATATATCAAATAGCTCAGCCAGAATGTCATGCATGATCAATCGAAAATTCGGGTATAGTGCTTGGTAAGTAAAAAGGAAGCGGAGGTTTGTTTGATGAGTGGATTAACAGATACAGTCACATTAGCAAACGGAGTAAAAATGCCGAAGCTAGGCTTTGGTGTATGGCAGGTAAAAGATGGGGATGAGGCTGTAAATGCCGTCAAAGACGCTCTTGAAGCGGGCTACCGCAGCATTGATACAGCAGCCGCCTATCAAAATGAAGAAGGGGTAGGCAAAGCCATTCAGCAATCAGGTATCTCGCGCGATGATCTATTCATTACGACAAAGGTCTGGAATAATGATCAAGGCTATGAATCAACACTCGAAGCCTTTGAAACAAGTATGAACAAGCTGGGATTAGATGTATTAGATCTTTATTTAATTCATTGGCCAGTTGAAGGCAAATTTAAAGAAACATGGAAAGCGCTAGAGAAACTATATAAGGATGGACGCGTTCGAGCGATCGGAGTGTGTAATTTCCATCAGCATCATTTAGAGGATTTATTGGAAGAGGCAGAAGTTGTGCCAATGGTGAATCAAATCGAGCTGCATCCGAAGCTGACGCAGGAGCCTTTACGAGACTACTGCAAATCGAAAGGAATTCATGTAGAGGCGTGGTCGCCATTAGGCAGCGGGAAGCTTCTAAACCATCCTGTTCTCCAGGATATCGCGAAAAAACATGATAAGTCAGTAGCGCAAGTGATTCTTCGCTGGGACTTGCAGCATGGCATTATCACCATTCCAAAATCTGTGACGAAGAGCCGAATCATCGAAAACACACAAGTCTTCGATTTCGAGCTGTCCGCACGTGAGATGGGTGTCATTGATCAGCTCAATGAAGATGAGCGCACAGGTCCAGATCCAGATAACTTTGATTTTTAATCGAAAGAAAAGCACAGGTGCGATGCCTGTGCTTTTTTATTTCCCTCATCTTTAGACAGATTTTTGGGGGTGATAGGTCTCAATGATTTGAATGGCGTCAACAATCTGTTCTTTAGAATAGTCTCCAATCAAACAAAAGGTTTCATCTTTACGTGCCGCATGGTTTGCTACCGTAAGTGCCGCTTCTTCCAGTTGAGTTGTCATACCAAGATCGCGCATATTTCTAGGTAATCCGAGAGTTTGGTAGAGTTCAAGTAATTCCTCAACCTCGGACATTCGGTTTTCTGCGGCAAGCTGGACGAGGATGCCATAAGCTACTTTTTGTCCATGTAACACATGATGCGTTTCTTCAATAAATGTCAATCCATTATGAACGGCATGGGCTCCTGCCATTCTTCCATAGCGTCCCCCATAGCCGCCGACTGTTCCTGCTAACGTAATAATCGTATCTGTCACATCTGCGAATGCTTGTGAAAGCTGACCTGTTTTTAAGCTGTTGACAGCTTCTTCACTATGAGAAAGAAGAATGTCTCGAACATATACCGCCTGCTTTAGTGCTGCATGTACCATGAGCGGCAAGGCGCCTTTTGTGTTACGAATAATCGCTTCTGCTTCATACCATTTTGCCAGCGTATCACCAATTCCGCTTTGAAGATAGGAAAGAGGAGAGGAAAGCAAAAAAGTATGATCAATTAAGGTGAGGTAGCTGGATCGTTTATGATAATCAACTCTCATGAAGTTTCCTTTGTCATCATAAATGACGCTGAGAGGTGTAGACGCAGCACATGTGCCGGGAATCGTTGGCACCATGATGACTTCGATTTGAAGAACGTCTGCAACTGATTTTGCGGTATCTAAAATCGTTCCGCCCCCGATGCCGATGATCACATCTGACCCGTTAAGCTCTTCTGCGATCTGTGTGACCGCATTAGGTGAACTGTATCCTTTGTGCTGAATGAAAGGCCACTCGGACGGCAGCTTTGTGTATTGTGAAAAAGCTTGGTATGAATCATATCCTGTCACTACAGCAGGTGACTGAAAAGGAGAAACAAGGGATTCAAGTTCATGATAGATTCCTTTTTGAGAAATAAATTGGTTAGGGCCGCTTCTGACAATATCTTCTGGCTGGATCATGGATCATTGCTCCTTTACACATCATATTGTTCATAAATCATCTCATTTTACAGAAAGTTCTGTCAAATATTCTAATATATGAGAAGAAAGGCCCTTCCGTTTTATGGAATTGAGCCGCCGACATTGCCTTTAGGTATGTATTTCCTGTATGATAAAGAATGGTATGTTTTGATTAAATTTAAGAGGTGTTTATATAGATGGAAAAACAATATCGCGTTTTACTTTACTATCAATATGTCCCCATTGAGGACCCAGAGACGTTTACAGCAGAGCATTTAGCATTCTGTAAGGAGCTTGGTTTGTTAGGCCGTATCCTCGTATCAGCAGAAGGCTTGAACGGAACGGTTTCTGGAACTATTGAGCAAACGGACAAGTACATGCAAGCGTTAAAAGAAGATCCGCGCTTTGCGTCTATGCCGATCAAAATTGACGAAGCAGATGGTCATGCGTTTAAAAAAATGCACGTCCGTCATCGGAATGAACTAGTGAACCTCAGCCTTGAGGATGATGTGAATCCGTTGGAATTAACGGGGAAACATCTTAGCCCGGTTGAATTTTACGAGCAAATGCAATCACCTGATACTGTTGTGATTGATGCGCGTAATGATTACGAGTTTGATGTTGGTCACTTCAGAGGGGCAGTTCGTCCTGATATTGAGACATTCCGTGAATTACCTGAGTGGATTCGTGACAATAAAGAGATTCTTGAAGGCAAAAAAATCCTGACTTATTGCACAGGCGGCGTACGCTGTGAGAAGTTTTCAGGCTGGTTAAAGCGTGAAGGCTTTGAAGATGTCTCTCAGCTTGACGGCGGAATTGTCACTTACGGAAAAGACCCAGAAGTACAAGGGAAGCTATGGGACGGTCAATGCTATGTGTTTGATAATCGCTTAACAGTACCAGTGAATCAAACAGAGCATGTGGTTGTCGGAAAAGATTTCTTCACTGGTGAGCCTTGCGAGCGTTATGTGAACTGTGCGAACCCTGCATGTAACCGTAAGATGATTGCCACTGAAGAGAGTGAGCATAAGTATATGCGCAGCTGCAGTCATGAATGCCGCACAAGTGAACGGAACCTGTATGTGAAACAGCACAATTTATCTGAAGAAGAAGTTCAAGAAAGACTAGCTGTTATTGAAAAAGAACAAGCGATTTCACAAGGATAGAGGGAACCCCCCTTTATCCTTTTTTCCTTTACATGGCGTGGGTTAGAAGGGAGAGGAAGTCATTTCCTCTATCTTTTTTGTTTTGTTTTTTTCAAAATAAGGGTAAAGGTAGTTATTCAGTCTAATAGATTGAACAGGTGAAAAAGCGCTTTCTTTTGAAATAAGCATGTTCGACTATTTCAGAAAATGAAGAATTGAGAGATAATATAACAGGCGAAAAAATGAACAAGAGTAAAGGTTCATTAGAAGAAATATTTGCCAGTAAAATGAAAAGTGAGCTGCTTTGAAAGAAAGACGCTTGCTTGACACATGCTCTGTATTTTAATCGAAAGGTGTTATGAACATGAATCATTTGCATCGTAGGATGGGAACTTTCGCTTTAATGATGGTAGGTCTTGGCTCAATCATTGGTTCAGGATGGCTCTTCGGTGCTTGGCGTGCGGCTCAAATCGCCGGCCCTGCTGCTATTTTATCCTGGTTGATTGGGATGGTTGTGATTTTATTTATCGCTTTGTCTTATAGTGAACTCGGATCGATGTTTCCAGAGGCAGGCGGAATGGTGAAATATACGCAATATTCACACGGATCTTTTATTGGGTTTATTGCAGCTTGGGCGAACTGGATCGCCATTGTCTCCGTGATACCAGTGGAGGCGGTTGCTTCCGTCCAGTACATGAGCTCATGGCCTTGGGAGTGGGCAAAGTGGACATCTCATTTGGTTACAAAAGGGGTATTGACGACAGAAGGTCTTATGGTTGCCAGTGTGCTGCTTGTGATTTACTTTCTGCTTAATTATTGGACAGTTGGGTTATTTTCAAAAGCAAATACATTCATTACCGTGTTTAAAATTGTCATTCCAGGATTAACAATTGGTGCGCTCTTATTCGTAGGTTTTCATAGTGAGAATTTTACTTCTGGAACAAGTATTGCCCCTAACGGCTGGGCGAGTGTGCTGACAGCTGTTGCGACATCTGGGATTGTGTTTGCCTTCAATGGCTTCCAAAGCCCGATTAACATGGCCGGTGAGGCAAAAAATCCAGGCCGGTCGATTCCAATTGCCATTGTCGGATCGATTTTCATTGCGACTGTGATTTATGTCCTTTTACAAGTCGCCTTTATCGGTGCTGTTGATCCATCTATGATCGTGAATGGATGGGGTCATTTGAATTTCAACTCGCCATTTGCGGACCTTGCCATTGCGCTTGGTATTAACTGGCTTGTTCTGATTTTATATGCGGATGCGTTTGTGTCGCCTTCTGGTACGGGAATTACGTATACCGCAACGACGTCTCGTATGATTTATGGAATGGAAAAAAACAAATACATGCCAAGTGTGCTTGGCCGTCTGCACCCTATTTACGGCGTGCCTCGTCCAGCAATGTTTTTTAACTTAGCCGTATCGTTTATCTTTCTGTTTTTATTTAGAGGCTGGGGTGTACTTGCTGAAATTATCTCTGTCGCAACACTCATTTCTTATCTGACTGGACCAGTGACCGTCATGACGCTGAGAAAGACAGGGACAGATTTATATCGACCGCTTCGAATAAAAGGACTCAGCATCATTGCTCCTCTCGGTTTTGTCTTTGCCTCATTGACACTGTATTGGGCAAGATGGCCGTTAACAGGTCAGGTGCTGTTCATTATTCTCATTGGTCTTCCTATCTATTTTTACTATCAAGCAAAAGCGAAGTGGAAAGGCTTCGGCCGCAACTTTAAGGCGGGTGCTTGGATGGTTGTGTACCTGCTTGTGATGATGACGATTTCCTGTCTTGGCAGTGATAAATTCGGCGGTTATAACATCATTCATTATGGCTGGGACATGGCACTGATTACGGTGGTAGCTCTGCTATTTTATATGTGGGCACTCAAAAGTGGATATGAAACAGAGTTTTTAGAGGATGCGAAAAAAATCAATGATGAGCTGCGTGCTTCTCAGAAGGAAGCTGCAGCAACCAAAGAATAAAGAAACGGCTGCCTGAACACTCGGGGCAGCCGTTTTTATTTGGAGGAAAGGTGCATCACATGCCGTTTCAGCCAAGTGGTGACGCCGCGTAAAACGGCCGCTGTGACAAGTGAAATGAGCACATATCTCCAAAGCTGGCCTAAGCCTTGTCCACTCAGCCAGAATACGATGCCTAGAATGATGAGGGTAAACATGAGCAAGAATAAAAATGATGCAGACCAGAAAAAAGATTTCACAGAAGGTCACCTCCTCAGGAGTATTGTATGCAGGCAATTGAAGGAACAGACCATCTATGAAAGGGTAGAATCATGGTGAAATCTATTGCAAAAGTCAGATAAAAGCACCAAGTGATTTGACAATTGTGTTAAGATGAGAGCATATTTTGAGTAAAGTTGTTGGTCATAGACGGAGGTGTTTGGAAATGCAGATTCAAAAGGTTCTAAACAATAATGTCATTAGTGTCATAGATGAACATGGAAAAGAAATCGTCGTCA
Organism: Bacillus sp. FSL P4-0248; assembly: GCF_038593305.1. Taxonomy (NCBI): domain Bacteria; kingdom Bacillati; phylum Bacillota; class Bacilli; order Caryophanales; family Bacillaceae; genus Bacillus; species Bacillus sp. FSL P4-0248. The sequence goes on from NZ_CP151983.1 coordinate 234,298, forward strand.
TGGGCAGAGGCATCGCTTTCCAGCGACGTCCCGGGGACCCGGTGGACGAATCGTTGATTGATAAAGTCTTCCGCTTGGAGGATCATTCCGTTCACGAGCGGATGAAAATGCTGCTTCAAGAGGTTCCGTATGATGTGGTCAAGGTGACCGAGGAAATGATCCAATATGCACATACAAAGCTGAACCGAAGATTAAACGAAAGTCTGCATGTATCGCTGGCAGACCATATTCATTACGCCATCGAACGGCTGAAGAAAAATCATCTGATTGAGAATTCGCTTATTTGGGAGATTAAACGCTTATACAAAGATGAATTTCTTGTGGCAAAGGACTGTCTTGAGATGATTGAAGAGCGTCTTCATATTGAACTGCCTGAGGATGAAGCAGGTTTTATTGCCATGCATATCATTAACGCAGAGCTCAATGAGGATATGAATACGACGGTCAATATCACAAAGGAAGTTAATGCCATTCTCACCATTGTGAAATATCACCTCAACATGGAATTTGATGAGGACTCACTCAACTTCTATCGTTTTCTCACGCATTTGCGCTTTTTCGTCCAGCGTCTGATCAATGAAACACTCCTTGTCAGCGAAGATCAGGACTTATATCAGCTCATCAAAGTGAAATATCCGAAAGCATACGATTGCGCAAAGAAAATCGCAGAATATGTCTATCAAACCTATCACCGGGATCTCACATCAGAGGAGATGCTGTATCTATCAATTCATTTGAATCGACTGATCAAACGAGAAAAATAAAGATAGATTTTAAAAGAAAGCGTTGACATGAGAAAAGGTGAGTGGTACTATTTGCTCATAAACATAAAAGAATACGGTTTCACAATGATCGTCTTAGAGGATTGTGACTGTTCGGCAGGCAAAACCTAAACGTTCACTGAAAAAGCGCAACAGCAAGCTGCGACTATTTTTGGTGCCCGTTTAGGTTTTTATTTTGCCCAAAAACGTATTTTTTTGAAAAAAAGGGGGTTTTTGCATGAGTTATCGTCAATTAGCAGAAGACATTATCAAACACATTGGTACAGAGAAAAACGTTCATTCATTGGTGCATTGCGCCACAAGGCTTCGTTTCACCTTAAATGACAGATCAAAAGCAGATAAAGCGGCCATTGAAAAATTAAATGGCGTCGTTACCGTTATGGAAAGCGGCGGCCAATTTCAAGTGGTCATTGGCAATACCGTACCAGAGGTTTATCGAGAAATTGGAGAGTTTACGAATCTATTAGAGGATTCCGCTGCTTCATCTGCAAAATCAGGTGAAGAGAGCACAAGCCTTTTCGGGAAATTCGTCGACATTGTATCGGGGATTTTCACACCACTTCTCGGTGTCATGGCGGGTGCAGGTATTTTAAAAGGTCTCTTAGGCATCTGTATCAACGCAAAATGGTTATCTCCTGAAGATACGTCGTATCAAATTTTATTTGCTGCATCTGACAGCTTGTTCTACTTCCTGCCATTATTGCTCGCATTCACTTCTGCTAGGAAGTTTAAAGCGAATCCGTTTGTCGCTGTGACGATAGCAGGTGCACTGATTTACCCAACCATTCAAGAATTGTCAAAAGGCGGCGGAGATGTGTCATTCTTCGGGATTCCAGTCGTCTTAATGTCTTATACATCTACGGTCATCCCAATCATTTTGGCAGTGTTTGTCATGGGATATATCGAACGTTTCTTTAACAAAGTCATTCATGAAAGTGTCAAAAACTTTATTACTCCACTGATTTTGCTTGTCACGGTTGTTCCGCTGACACTCATCGTATTTGGACCATTTGGTGTGTATGCAGGGAATGGCATTGCAGCTGTTTTGCTGAAAGTATTCTCCTTTAGTCCTACACTTGCAGGTGCTTTAATTGCGATGGCTTGGCAGATTCTTGTCATCTTCGGTATCCATTGGGGACTTGTGCCAGTGATTTTAAATAATATCGCAGTCCATGGGAAAGATCATATCAAGCCGGCCACTGCGCCAGCTGTATTCTCACAAGCCGGTGCTTCAATCGGTGTTATGCTGAAAACAAAGAATAAAAAACTGAAATCACTGGCTGGATCGACAGCAGTTTCTGCTGTGTTTGGGATCACAGAGCCAGCTGTATACGGGGTCACACTTCGTTTGAAAAAACCATTTATTGCAGCTGTTATCTCTGCTGGGGTCGGCGGTGCGATTATCGGTTATTCACAAAGTATTGCAATTGCGTCAGGCCTTCCAAGTTTACTGACACTGCCGATTTTCTACGGTCAAGGATTTACAGGGTTCATCATCGGTATCTCGGTCTCGTTCGTCCTTTCGATCATCTTAACTTATTTGATTGGATTTAAAGATCCAGTAGATGAAGATGAAACGCCGGCCGCTTCTGCACCGGTAATTGAAAACGAACATGGGGTCAAAGCAGCTCATGTGAAAAGTCCTTTAAAGGGCGAGGTCATCAAGCTGGAGGAAGTGCAGGATAAAGCATTCTCATCTGGTGCATTAGGAAAGGGCGCAGCCATCATTCCATCAGAAGGAAAGCTGTTTGCACCAGTATCAGGAGTTGTGACAACGGTGTTCCCAACAGGCCATGCGTATGGTCTAACTTCTGAAAGCGGAGCAGAAGTACTCATTCACATTGGACTGGATACCGTACAATTAGGTGGAAAGCATTTTACCCCGAAGGTTGTTCAGGGGCAAACCATCACAGAAGGCGAACTGCTTGCTGAGTTTGACATAGAAGCCATCCAAGCTTCAGGCCTGTCAGTCACAACACCCGTTATTATTACCAATTCAGGTGAGTTTAGCGATATTATTGAAACAGAAGAGAAACAAATCACACCAGGGCAATCATTTTTACATCTAGTTTAATCAAAAGGAGGAAGAAATCATGAGATATTCAACACTAGCATCATTTCCAAAAGACTTTTTCTGGGGCGGATCTACTTCCGCCTATCAGGTAGAAGGTGCGTGGAATGAGGATGGCAAGGGGCCTTCTGTCATTGACATGAGAGCAAGTTATCCTGAAGGGACAACGGATTTTAAAGTCGCAAGCGATCACTATCACCGTTATAAAGAGGATGTGAAGATGTTTGCGGAAATGGGCTTGAAGGCTTATCGCTTTTCCATTGCGTGGACACGGATCATTCCAGATGGAGATGGGGAGATCAATCAAAAGGGGATTGAATTCTATCATTCACTCATCGATGAATTGCGCCGCTATGGCATTGAACCAATCGTGACAATGTATCATTTTGATCTGCCTCATGCGCTTCAAGTAAAGGGCGGGTGGTCTAACCGCGGGACAGTGGATGCGTTTGAACGCTATGCAGAGGTGCTATTCAAGGAGTATGGTCAGAAGGTAAAAAATTGGCTGACCATTAATGAACAAAACATGATGATCTTACATGGATCAGCGCTCGGTACACTTGATCCAAATTTAGAAAATCCGAAAAAAGAACTGTATCAGCAGAATCATCATATGCTCGTTGCACAGGCAAAAGCCATGACGCTTTGTCATCAAATGCTGCCTGAAGCGAAAATTGGACCAGCGCCAAACATCGCGCTCATTTATCCGGCTTCTCCAAAGCCTGAAGATGTGCTTGCTGCGGCGAATTACAATGCGATCCGAAACTGGCTTTATCTTGATATGGCGGTGTTCGGCCGTTATAACAACCTTGCTTGGGCGTACATGAAAGAAAAAGACATTCTTCCTGTCATCGAAGAGGGAGATATGGATATATTGAAAAGCGCGAAGCCAGACTTCATTGCCTTTAACTACTACACTTCTCAAACGGTTGAAGCGAGTAAAGGAGATGGCAACGACGAATTTGCACGCGGCGGAGATCAGCATTTGAAATCCGGTGAAGATGGGGTCTACAAAGGCGGCAACAACCCGTTCTTAAGTAAAAATGCGTTTGGCTGGGAGATTGACCCTGTCGGCTTCCGTTCAACGATGCGGGAGATTTATGACCGCTATCAGCTGCCGCTTATTATCACGGAAAACGGATTGGGTGCTTTCGACAAGTTAGAAGAAGATGGTTCAATCCAAGATGATTATCGAATTGATTATTTAGAAAAACATATTGAACAAATCAAATGGGCGATCACAGACGGCGTCGAGGTATTCGGATACTGCCCGTGGTCAGCCATCGACTTAATCAGCACACACCAAGGATGCTCCAAGCGCTACGGGTTCATCTACGTCAATCGCGACGAATTTGACCTAAAAGATCTCAAAAGAATTCGCAAAAAGAGCTCTTATTGGTATGAAACATTGATTCAGCAAAATGGAGAGAACATCGGGAAGTAAATGATGAAAAAGCCAATCACCTTATGCGGGTGGTTGGCTTTTTTTCTTCGTTCACTTTATTGGCAAGATCATATTGTTCGAGTTGTTCTAACATGATAGTCTGATGATATATTGTAAAAATTGGATAAAAATCCATTATCAGAAAGGGGTTGTTTATATGATGACGATTTTTTTTATGTTCTTCACATTGTTTTTGATTTTTTATGGTTTGAATTATATAGGACAGAAATTAATTGCGAAGGAATATCCAATGAACCATGGATTGATTGTGACGCTGTCAGCTGTGGAAGGTATTCTTGTTTTCGTCATTGTTGGTGTGAATGCGAAATTTCCGTTTTTATTTACAGTACTTATGTCTGTTCACATCTAACTCTCTACTATCATTATACCCCGAATTTAATCTCATTTATAGACTGTTTCTCGCCCAGATCAGGCCGTATACTGTTATACGCAAGTCAAAAACGATAAGGGGTGTGGCTGTATGAATGACAAGCAAAAGGTGTTAGATCCCGGGCCGTTTTTTCATGGGACAAAAGCGGAATTGAAGATTGGAGATCTGCTTGAACCGCTTTATTTATCCAATTATCAGGATAAAAAATCGAACCATATCTATTTCACCGGAACACTAAACGCGGCCAAATGGGGTGCTGAATTAGCTAGGTCTGATGCGAAAGAAAGAATTTATATTGTAGAACCGTTAGGCGATTTTGAAAATGATCCAAATGTGACTGACAAAAGATTTCCCGGCAACCCAACACGTTCTTATCGATCGAAATCTCCGTTGAAAATAGTCGCAGAATTAGGTTCATGGGAAAGACATTCCGATGAAGAAATCAATCATATGCTGAGCTCCTTAAAAAAATTAAGTGAAGAAGGAAAAAATGTCATCTACGATTGATGACGTTTATCTCAATAACACAAAGGCCGCCTCATGAACTGGGCGGCCTTTTGTTTGATCTTATTGAAATAGCGCATCCATCAGCTCATTAAATGTTTTGGCTTGCTTGAGGGAGTGAATGCGGTCTGGATTGTCTAGTAAATCGACGGCCTGTTCAAAGAATTGGTTCATGCAGGCAGCGTCATCTTTATGAATCGCTAATAAAAAGACAAGTGATACTTGGTCTCCCTGCCAGTCAATTGGCTGTTTTAAGTGTGCGATGGCTACAGAGGAGGTGCCTTCATTTGTGATAAGCGGATGCGGCATTGCAATACCGCTGCCAAGATAGGTAGACGACATTTGCTCACGCTCAAACACCGAGGACCGAAAAGAAGACGATACTAGCTGATGCGCCTCTAAACGGCTGCATAATATATCTAATACCTCATCCTTGCTGCTTAGATCAGTATTCATGAAAGTCAATCGCTCTTGAAAAAACGCCATCAGCTCTTTTGAGGGTGCCCCGTGCCCATTTAATAAATGAATGACTTCATTCACACGCTGTATATCATGATGTTCAAAAAAGGCGCTGACCTGAATGACTGGTTTCCCCTTTGATGTGAGTGGAACGGTTGTGATGATGACGTCACACGGCAAAGAGGTGCTCATGAGATAATCCTGATAGGAATAGAGCTCAACGATGTCAAGCTCGTGCTGAAAGGCTGCCTTCAATTTAATTTCAAGCAGTCTGGCCGTCCCTAAACCAGATCCGCACACGATAATCGCTTTCTTTTTTTGCGAGGTATCGAGCTGACTTCTTTCAAATGAAGCAGCGATATGCAGGGCAACATATGCCGCTTCATCTTCATTTGGCGTCCGCACCAGCCGTAAGGCATTCAGCCCGCTGACAGCCAAATCAAACGGGTATGGATAGGACATTTTGATCTCATGCAAAAGCGGATTTTGTAATGATACGCCATATTGGATGCGATTTAATAACGGCTTCATATGAAGCATCAAGTCTTGCTGCAGGATGCTGTCATCAGCAAAACGATGGCCGCTTGTTTTTTCAATGTGCTGTAGAAAGACTGTAACCGCCTGTTGAACTTCCACTGTCGTCTGATGCTGGGCGGCTTCTTTCCACGTTTGGTTCGCCAATAGATGCATGACTAAGTAATCTGTTTCATCCTCTGATAAGGTCACATAAAAAGTGTCACTCACCTGCTGTATGATTTTTTGTGCAATTCTCATCAAAACGGGTGATCTTTGTGTGCGGACGCTACTGGCGGATATCCGCTGGTTTTTTCGTGTTTGCTGAATCGCAATGGCTAAGTGAATGACTAAATTTTTTAAGGCAATGTCTTTAATGAGCAATGACTCTTGATGCAGGTTCGTCAACACAATAGATCGAATGGTTTCAAGAGATATATCAGGAAAATGGAGCTGCTCCCGCTCGGTGATATGAGAGAGAGCAGGCTCTTCTTCAAGAAGTAAGTCTGCATAGCACGTTCTTTTTTGCAGCTCATCTCCTTCAATCTTTAAGCCAAATCCAGGCTTTGACACAAGGGTCATGCCGTAACGGGCTAACATCTCTCGTCCTTTTTTTAAATCACTGCTGACCGTCATGCGGCTGATAAACAGTTCTTCAGCCAGCTGGTCAATTTTTAAGTAATCTGATTGAAGCAGCAGCTTTCTCATCATAAATCGTACACGCTCTTCTGGCATGACGGGGACAAGAGAACGGGCAGGAAGCTTTTGCTGATGAAGCCAAAGTAAGAAAGCGTCTTGATCACTCGTTAAAAGAGTATATCCCTTTCCTCGGATCGTTTTAATCATAGCCCCGGCTTCCTTTAAATACTCATTTGCTTCCTTGATTAAATTGCGGATAGAGCGGTCAGATAAGCGAAAAGAGGCAGTGAGCTCCTCCAGCTTCACGAACCCCTTCGTTTCAAAAAGCCGCTGAATCAGCTGATAGGTTCGAGGATCTGCCGTCATCATCATTGCGCGGCTCCTTGCGCCTGTAAGGCATCAGTTCCAAGAGCGATGGCGCCCATTAAACCTGATAATCCATCAAAGGATGGTTTTGTGATGATTTCATGTAAAGGCTTTGGCAGCTGCAAATAGCCGTGAAGCCGTTTGTCTGTTTCATCAAGAATAAGCGGCAGCATAGCCGGCTGTTTCATCACGCCTCCACCTAGAATGATGCGTTCTGGTGAAAGGGTGAGCAGCAGGTTAGCAGTCATTTGCCCGAGATAGTAAGCATGAAGTGACCAAGCAGGATGATCCTCTGGCAGCATGGGTGCCAGTGTATGATAGCGTCCTTCTATGGCAGGTCCAGATGCCAGTCCCTCTAAACAGTCATGATGTATAGGGCAGCAGCCTCCGTAAGTGTCATGAGGATGCCGCTGTACGGTGATATGACCCATTTCTGGATGCAGCAATCCGTGAATCAGGCGATGTTCAATATAGGCACCGCCGCCTATTCCAGTCCCAACAGTAATATAGACCAAGGAGGCAGGCTTTTCTGCTTCAGTTGAAAAACGGGCTTCTCCGAGTGCTGCACAGTTTACATCGGTATCAAGCTTCATCGGGAGCCCAAGGGCTTGTTTTAAGGTAGAGAGGAAAGGGAATTGGCGCCAGGCTGTTTTTGGTGTGTCTAAAATCGTCCCGTAGCTTGGGCTTTGCTCTTTCACATCGACAGGCCCGAATGCCCCAATTCCAATGGCATCGACACGATGCTTTGTAAAGTAATCGATCACTTGCCGGCATGTTTCATCTGGATTCCCTGTTGTAAAGGAAGTCATGTGTTCAATCGTTCCATCTGTAGTTCCGTAGCCGCAGACAAATTTCGTTCCGCCTGCTTCAATGCCTCCAATTCGCATGATCAATGCCCTCCATTAAAGAGGGGCGGAATCCATTGGATCCCGCCCCTACATGTTCATTTTTTCTTTACAATGTAGGTTTGTACCTGACAAGGTGTAAGCGGTTCAATGTGTAATGATCCATGTTGTGCTTTGAGTATATGTCCTTCAGGTGTTTCTCCTAAATTCGCTGTTTCTCCGTGTTGTAGAGATGAACTATTGATTGAAGCGGCTGTTTGACGCGTTAAATATGGATTGAAGAGACGAATGACAATGCCTGTTCCGTGCTCTTCTTTTTTCAGAGCGCTTAGAATGGCTCCATCTGTCTCGATGTCAAGCAGGCTATAAGTAGATTGTAAGTCTTCTTTTTCATCTCGGAAAGAGAAAATTAAACGACCGTTTAAAAAGTCTGCCCGCTCGTAGCATTGAACAGGGGTGGTGTACCGTTTGGCAAGCTTCGCTAAGTGTCCCTCGCTGACTGCATCCTTGCTATAGTGCATACCAAATGTGAATGACAGTGCACCTTGCAGCTGAGCGTCAGGCGTATCCACAATTTTTTCCCCAGATGCGCGTCCTGGACGGTAAAGAAGGTTTTCTTTCCCCATTTTCCCGAAACAGCGGAAGAGCGTATATGCAATCGTTGTATAGCCTTCTCCTGTGATCTGATATTCTCTCACGCAGTCGGTCAACAGAGCGGCACCATATGCTTCATCACGAAGTGCAGCAAAGGATTGCATCGGTTCAATGGTGATCGGTTTTTCTTCCCAATGTTCATTGTTCCACCATTCAAGCTCTTGCGTCAGCTCTGTTGGGCGTTCGATTGTACCAAACTGTTGATCGCTCAGTGATACGTTTGATGCGATGCCTGTATCAAAAAGAACACGCAGGCGATGATCTAACGCATGGTTATCGACATTTACATGAAAACGGATGACAGCATCGTCTTTATTTAATGCCACCTTCGCTGTGATCGGAAGTGAAGTCGCAGCCGATTGCTGAGCGCGCGCCTCTAGGTCGTAAGGGACAGTGAGCTGAAGCTTGATGGTCAGCTCTTGCTGCAGGCCGCTTTTAGCCACTGAGATGTCTGCCGATGAAAGATCCTTGGATGACACATACAGGTCCTCACGAGGGGGTGAATAGTTGTAGGAATCCCCATCATCTCCGTTGTCTTCAAAGATCATTTGCTCAGAGAATGTCCGGCCAGTTTGCTTATCTGTGATGTCCAGTGATCCGTTGTCATTTGCCGCAATGCGGTAATACGTATTTTCAATCACTCGTCCTTCAGTTTGTTCCCATGCCGATTCGCTTGATTCATCGAAGACCATGCTGACCTGTGTATAACCAACTGATGGTAAGTCGATGGCTTCAATCAGCAGAATGGCTTTCCATACTTGCTTTGGCATGTACACTTTTTTACTTGGGTTAAGAGAAATTTGCTGTGCCAGCACATAATCTGTGACATCGGTTTTGCTTTTCACTGTGTACTGAAGCGTTCGTCCATTTGCATCCTTTAGCGTAAATGGACGTTCCGTGATAAAGGTTTCGGCTTCAATGACTTCAGAACGCTTTGAAGGCAGTGTATTGAACAACGTGAATGTGATTTCTTGCTCTGTTTGCAGTCGAATTGTGATGAGACGCATGTGCAAGTCCACAAGATTCTCGGCGATTTCCTTTGCCTGCTTGTAGCGGAAGAAGACATCTTGGTTTGTCGTGTCACTATTACAGCCGCCAATGCTGTCATGCGCTGCATTTTCAAACATGAGGTACCAAATATCACGAACCGTATCATGCGGATAGTCGTGTCCAAGCGAATAGCTGATCGTGAGGATGGGCTCCATCACATTCACGAGATAGTTTTCAATTTGGTTGTTTAAGATTTTTAAATCCGCTCGTGTTGAAAAGATAGATTTATGAATCCGCATATGCTTCGCATGAATGAGCTCTCCGTGTAATGTCTCGAAAGATGTCCGCTCTTTTTTTACTGCTGCAATATAATCTTCTAAGCTGCTGATTTGATAGTGGTGCTTGTCAAGTTCATTGGCTTTTTCTAATAAGTCAGGCAGGTTTTTACGGATGGGTGCTTGGTCAAAGCCATTCGGGAAATAGACATTCTTTGTGGTTGCCTTTGCTTGCAGCGCACCAATCTTTTCAGATAAAAAGGCTTGTAAGTCCTCATCCTTCTCAGGGATATTTCCACCGTAGTAGTAGCCGAATGGCAGATTCACAGCAAAGACTTCACTGCCGTCAGCACCGCGCCAATTGAATTCAGTATGGTTCGTCATATGGTCAGAAACGCCGCGCCAAAATGCCGTATCGACAATGCCGAAGCCGCGATAAATTTGAGGCATTTGTGCGGATTGACCGAAGGAATCAGGGACATAGCCGACTTTCATCACGTGGCCGAACTGCTGACAGCGTTCAATCCCATATTGCAGGTTCCGTACAATCGATTCTCCTGAAATGACGAGCTGGTCGGTTTGGGTATACCATGGGCCGATGATGAGACGTTTCGCTGTGACAAGCTTTTTGATTCGATTCTCATCCTCTGGACGCCATTTCAAATAATCATCTAATAAGGAAGCTTGGGCATCGAGCATGAAGTAATGGAACCTTTCATCTGTTTCAAGGGTATCTAAGATGTCCATTACGCTTTTCATTAAGTAAATACGGGAGCGGGAGGTGGTGAAATACCATTCCCGGTCCCAGTGAGTATGTGGAATCACATGTACATTGACAGTCATTGATCAACGACACCTTTCTTCGTTCAAATTATCCTTCTAGCACAAGGTCAAAATCGTCTTCTTCTTTCTGCTTCTGATCATGTTCCGGCGTTTTTGGCTCTTTTTTCTCAGAGAAATTCACAAGCAGGTTGGCGCCAATACCGATGACGAGTGCGCCAGTAAGGGCTCCGATTAAATAAGCCCACCAGTTTCCGACTGAGAAGAAGCCGTATAGCCCGCCAATTGGCGGCATGATGTCATGAACTCCTAATAATGCAGCGACCCCGCTTCCAGCAGCACATGCGACAACATTGAGCGGAATCAATTTCAAAGGATTGACGAGGGTAAAAGGGATCGCCCCTTCCGTAATACCGATAATCCCCATGACAAGGCCGCCTCGTCCGGCTTCTCTAAAGGTTGGGGAGAAGTTGCGTTTTCGAATCAATGTCGCAAGCCCGTATCCAAGCGGTGGAATGACAATCGCAATATTGACGAGAATGGCAGGGAGGTAGACACCTGATAGGAAGAGGGCGTTACCAGCCATCCACGCTGATTTATTCACCGGTCCGCCAAGATCGAATCCAATCATCGCCCCTAAAATGAGAGCGAGCGCGAGTGTGCTTGTTCCATCAGCGACCATACCTTTAATCCATTCAATTAATGCCGTGTTCAAAGCGCCTAATGGTCCGCCCAGCAGAACTGACATAAGAAGTCCGGTTAAGCCAACGGTAATGAGCGGCAGGATGAGCAGAGGGACGAGCCCGGCTGCAGAGCCTTGAATTTGAATTTTTCTTTTTACAAAAAGAGCAACATATCCTGCGAAGAAGCCTGCAATGACGGCACCAATAAATCCAGCATTGGTTGAGCTGGCGAGGGCACCGCCGATAAAACCGGCTGCAAGGCCTGATTTATCCGCTATGGAATAGGCGATAAATCCAGCAAGCAGGACGTTCATTAAGCCAATACCTGTCCAGCCGACCTGCTCCATTAAATAGGCGCCGTGCAGTATGCCGCCAGCTTCCTTATAGGGGTTTAAATCTGAAACGCCAAACCCTAATCCGACCAGTTTTGCTAAACCAACGATTAGTGAGGCGCCGATGATTACAGGAAGAATATAAGAAATACCGGTCATAAGATGGCCTTCAATGACTTTTAATTTTGCTTTCATTTTGCTTTGCTCCTTTCTATATGGCATTGCTCATGTTTATTGAGATTCAGACTTTTTCTTTTCAACAAGTTCTACAGCTTTGGTGATAATTTGCTCAGCATTTTTTAAGGCACGTCCGATCTCGACACGTACAGTGGGTATGCCTGAGAAGCGTTCCACATCGTTGATATGCTGATTTGAGGCAATGATGCATAGGTCTGCCTGCTGTGCTTCTTCTGCTGTAATGCCGTTCACCTGTCCCATAATCCCCTGCTGTTCGATTTTGATCTCGTGTCCGAGCTGTTTACCTGCATTTTCTAACGCTTTGGCTGCCATTGGAGTATGAGCTAACCCTGCTGGACATGAAGTGACACCGACAATTTTCATTGTGTAATCCCCTCTTTCAATTGTTGTTCAATGACGTCGTAATAGTAATCAGCTGTTTGACCTGGTTGAATCTTCTCGATAAAAGCAGGTTCCATTAGACTGGTCGCAATACCTGACAGTAATTTCAGATGTGTGACATTTGCTTCTTCTAGTGGAACGAGCAGTGTAAATAAATAGCTTGTGGGCAAATCGTCGAAGCTTCCCCATTCAATTGGTTGTTCAAGTTCTAAAAAAAGAAGTGAAGCCGTTTGTACAGCGGAGCTTTTTGTATGTGGAATGGCGAAGCCTTGCTGAAGTCCTGTTGAGACTTCGTCTTCGCGTGTCAACAAATCTGCTAATAGCCCCGCCTGATCGTTTGTAATCTGAAGGTCTTCAGCTTTCTCGGAAATGTATTGTAAAATCTCATTCTTTGATCGTCCGTTTACTTGTGTGAAAACATGATCTTTTTGGAACAAGCTGATCCCTTCTTTCTTGTTTGTTAAGCGCTTACAAGTTGATTGTAATGTACTTTTCCGCATGGTTAAATAGCATCATTTTCCGTTTGAAATGGCAAAAAGTTTATGAAGCTATCCGTCTTGCTGACTGAATATCTCAAATCCTAGCTTAAAACGAGTTTAATTATGTAAAAAACAGATTCTACTAAATGTATTTCTGTGATATTCTTCCAAGGTATCATAAAAGATAAGGGGGTCTTTTCATGTTCAAAAAGCAGGTCAAATCCTGTGTGATCGTACTCATGGCCATCATTCTATGTATGGCAGCATTACCTGGATACGAGGCAGCAGCTGCCACTCATGGAACAAGTGTCAATGAAGCCATTGGGTTAAAAAATGGTGAAGTCATCTCAGGTACATTACAGAACGAAAAGGAAGAGTCGTGGTATCAAATCACGCCATCTGCACAAGAGGTGGCAAAACATACACACATGCAAATTTCTGTGAAAAGTAAACAAGTGCTGTCCGTATCGGTCTATCCAAGCAAGGACAGAGCGATGAAGGATGACACATATTCAAGATATCGCGTGGACACAGCAAGCGGAGAGACAGAGATCAACTTCCCGCATGCATGGTCAGGACCCTATTATGTCAAAGTGCTCTACTTAGGTTCGGAGGAAGATAGCCGTGATGAGGAAGAGGATGCGGCATATACAATCGGATATAAAGGAGCTAACCTTCCGCCTTCTGAACCTGTTTTTCCTGAAGAAGATGAGCCTGAAATCATCATTATTGAGAAAAAATACGGGCGTGAAATTCTTCAATCGATTCGTACAATTGAAGATAAACGATTCAATGAAACGGCAGAAGGTCAAAAGCTTTCACGTCTGTTCCAAAAGACAAAGCCGTTTCTCAAATCAAAGCTCATCAAACATCAAAAAGAGCAGCAAAAGGTATACAACCATCTGCTCACATTAAAAACACTGCTAAGTGACGTAGAGAAAAATGGTGCATTTAGCGGTCATATCGTAACAGAAAAAGAACAACAGGCGATCGGGTCCCTTTTTGATATGCTCAAAGAAGCAAGTCCGGCATATTTAAAAAAGGAATTAGAAGCCGTCAGTCAAAAAATGGGCATCGATCAGCTTGAAGGAAAGTCAGTTGGTTATGTATTAGAGAAACAAAAGCTTGTAAAAGAAGAGAAGGTTAAAACGAATAAGATCATTTTTAAATTAAAGGATGGCCAAACACTTCAATCTGCGAAAAAGAAAATGAAAAGCTACGGCATCCAAGAAAACCGTGTGACCTCACAGTCAGTTAGTCCTTTATTCAAAGGAATGTATGTCTATGATGTGCCAGCCGGGCAAGAATCAGCTGGAAAGACACTAAAAGCAGGCAAAGCGGTCATCAAAAGCACGGCAAGAAAGCTCTCCAGCATGCCAAATGTTGAATTTGCAGAGCCTGTTCAAACCTATCGTGCGCTAAGCAGCGACGCGCAGTATGGTTATCAGTGGCCGCTGAAAAACAGTGCGCAAAACAGCGGGAAAAAAGGCGCTGACGTCAAATTTGAACAAATGAATACACTGATTGGCACAAGCAAAATGAAGCAGACATTAATTGCTGTTGTGGATACAGGTGTAGACAGCCGTTTGACAGATTTAAACGGGACTGTTCGTACAGACTTAGGTGCGAATCTCATTGGACGAAACAAAGATGCGATTGATGACAATGGACACGGTACGCATGTGGCAGGCATCATTGCCGCAAAATCCGATAATCATTACTCAATGGCAGGCCTTAACCAACATACGGGCATCATTCCGGTGAAGGTGCTGGATGCCTATGGCTTTGGCGATACAGAGCATATTGCACTTGGTATCAAACATGCAGTGGACAAAGGCGCAAAGGTGATCAACATGAGCCTTGGCGGCTATTACAGCAGAGTGATTGAATATGCAATGAAGTATGCTGCACAAAGAAATGTACTAGTGGTCGTGGCAAGTGGAAATGATGGCGTACCAGAAATGGGCTACCCTGCGACGTCAAAATACGCAATGGCGGTTGGCGCAAGCAACCGTATGGATATTGCCGCTGAGTTTTCAAGCTATGGCAAAGGACTGAGCATGTCAGCACCAGGGTCGGATATTCCGAGCCTCATGCCTGATGGGAATGTCTCATACCTTAGCGGGACATCAATGGCGACACCATATGTAGCAGCAGCAGCAGGGTTACTGCTTTCTAAAAATCCATCCTTAAAGCCAAATCAAGTGAGAAATCTTTTGCAAAGTACAGCAGATGACATCTCATTTAAATCGATTGATGGAAAAGACGACGTTTTCTATGATGAAAACGAGGAGCCAATTGTCGATCCGAAAATCCCAGGAATTGATTGGATGACAGGACATGGCAGACTGAATGCATTTGCTGCATTAAGTGCTGTCGAATTGAATGCATCAGTGAACAAAGTGGAAGATCAGCATCAAAAGGTGACAGGTAAAGCAAAAGCCGGTGCTGCTATTTCTGTGTATAGAGGCAAAACGCTGCTTGGAAAAGGCACAGCAGGCAAAAAAGGAACCTTTAGTGTGAAGATTAAGCATCAGAACAAAAACAAGGTCCTTCACATTAAAATGTCAAAAGGAAAGGCCGCTACGACGCTCAAAACCGTCGTGAAAAAAGGCAAAGCACCAGCTAAGCCGAAAGTGAGCAAAGTAACCATTAAAAGTAAAGCGGTCAAAGGGACTGCGGGTGCAGGCTTGACCATTAAAGTGAAAAACAAATCAAAGAAAGTCATCAAAACAGTCAAAACCAATAGCAAGGGCGCATTTACTGCCCAAATCAAGCCGCAAAAAGCCAAAACAGTTTTGTATGCGACCGCATCAGATGTGAGAAAAAGAGAAAGCAAAGCGGTAAAAGTGGTTGTGAAAAAATAAAAAAAGGACTTCCCTTTCTAAAAAAAGGGAAGTTTTTTGTTTTTAACTGGAAAAATACCAATTAATGTCGATAGTAATATAGTAGGAAAAAAAAGGAGGATTTATCGATGAAAAAAATCATGTTTGCTTTCTTTCTATCATTGCTTCTCGTATTCCCAAGCTTTGCACATGCTGAAGAAACAGGTGCAGTACCAGCATCCGTTCAAGTAACAAGTGTCACAGCAGCCGATAGTGGAATAGTGAATTACGGCTATGGCAGTAAATATCGCGTGGGTTCTTATTATCCAGCTACGTTTAAAGGAACACTAAAAGATGCAAGCGGGAACCTCATGCCTAATCAGCCGATCAAGCTTTATTTTGAAGCAGCCATCAAATCATATGCTCAAACAGCGACAGGCACAACAGACGAGAATGGACAGTTTTCACTAACGTTTCAAGTTCCTGCAGGTGCAGGCTACCAATCATACAATAATGCAGGCTGGTCAACACATTACTACGATATCGTTCCAGTGACGTTTACGTCAAACGACATCAAACTATCTTCAAATGTCACAAGTGTGTACCATTTGGCATATACATCACGTTATTAATCTCATAGAAAAAAGGATGTCATCAGGTGACATCCTTTTCTTTTTGTTAGCAAACCTGCTGGGCGGCAACCGAATGAGTCGATAAACAAACACTCATCAGCCGTTATTCCCAGATTCGATCGAGCGTTTAACTTTTCAACTTGAGCTTTGATAGATAAGAACTTTCACACTTGAACTTTGATCCTTGAACGTTCAGCTTTGAGCTTTTATCAAGGATCATCCTAAGATGATCATCAGATGAGGAGGGAATGACCTTTCCCTCGGAGGTGTTTAGTCCTATCGATTTTCGGCTCACTAACAAAATCAATTAATCAATCTGTATTTTCGTTAGTGTATTGCTTTCAGACAAGGAAAAATCAACTTCCATTTGGAAATCTTCAATTTCTTTCGAAAGCTGTTCAATTTTCACTCGAAGGCGAAGCGGATCGATGATCACCGCCTCATTTTCAGCTAGAAAAGACTTCACGATCTCTTGGTTGGCAGCCGCTTGTGTCTTTCCATCTTTCCCAAACAAGGTTTCTAAATGCTGATCAAGTCTCATTTTCACATCTTCATTCGTTTGTTCAGCTTTGTCGACCAACTCTTTGTACACCTGTTTCATTTTCCGTAAATAACGAATATCGTAGTCTATCGACGTCTTTCGTTCAATCGCTTCTGCCACCGTCATACGGACACCCGCCACATCAATCATTGTGGTTGCATTTGATACAACGATGGCTGATTTGATGGCATTCCGGCGTTTGATTAAAGCTCGAATCGATTGATCATCAGCCTTCGCCTTTTTTTCAATCTCTTCTTGATTCTGAAATCCGTGCTGTATATGTTTGCCGATCATCAATCCACCGAGTACGGCTTCATCAACGGTTCGATTGATTCTTTTATCTAACATTTTCAGTTCACTTAATGCTCTTGTAATGGTCATTTCCATATTCACGACAACTCCCTTGGTTCATCCTGAAATCATAGATTCCTATCATATACCAAAGTGTGCTTCTTTTACTAGCGATATCCTTTTTTGTCAGATGAAAAAACCCTGATGTTTATACACCAGGTTTTTCGCGTTTTTTCTGAATCCAAGCTGTCACGTAATAGGCAGCATAGCAGAGCGCAATGAAAGGAATGCCGCAGATGAGGGCAATCCGCTGATTTGGATCAAAGGCAATGCCAATGACAGATGCAAGACATAGGAGGAAGGCTGCAATCGGAACTACTGGATAGAGCGGTGTTCGAAAGGATAAATCATGAAGCTGTCCGCCTTCCTGTAAAAATCTTTTCCGAAACATAAATTGTGAGGCAGCAATCCCCATCCATACAACCACAACGGCCAGTCCAGAGATTGACACTAGGACAAGGTATACCGTTTCTGGTGCGATCACGCTCGATAGCAAAGAAAGAATCCCACCGATCATACTTAAAATGAGTGCATTCAAAGGAATGCCTTTTGACGTCAGCTTCGCCAGTTTTTTAGGAAGTGTCCGTTCCTCAGAAAGCGACCAAAGCATACGAGATGATGCGTATAATCCTGAGTTTGCGGCAGATAAGATCGCGGTCAGGATGACAAAATTCATGAAATCTGCGGCATAAGGAATCCCGATACGATCAAATACCACGACAAATGGGCTTTTGATCACCCCGGCTTCTTCTACTGGAATCAAGCCAGCCAACACAACGATCGTTCCAACGAAAAACAGGACGAGACGCAGGACGGTTGTGCGAATTGCTCTTGGAATGGTCTCGTCAGGATTGACGCTTTCACCCGCAGCAATCCCAATCAACTCCGTACCTGAAAAAGCAAAGTTGACCGCAAGCATCGTCATTAAAATTGGTAAAAAGCCGTTTGGGAAAAGCCCGCCTTCGCCAGTGAAATTAGAAAAGAACGGAGCGGCCTCACCGCCCTTTAATGGGATCAAACCAAACATGGCAGCTCCGCCAAGAATAATAAAGAGAATAATAGCCATCACTTTAATACTGGAAAACCAAAACTCTGATTCTGCAAAAAACTTGACTGTAAATGCATTCAGTAAAAAGATGAGAAGAGCAAAAACACCACTCCACATCCAAACTGAAGTGTCTGGAAACCAGCGCTGCATTAATAGTCCTGCGGCTGTAAATTCCGAACCGAGTGCCACTGTCCATGTCAGCCAGTATAGCCAAGCAACCGTATAGCCTGTACCAGGTCCAATGTATTTTGTTGCATACGTATGAAAAGCCCCTGTGACCGGCATTGCGACAGACAGCTCACCTAAACAAAGCATCACGAGGTAGACAATTAAAGCCCCGACAAGATAGGCAAGAATGGTCCCCGCAGGTCCGGCCTGATTGATGGTATACCCCGAGCTTAAAAAGAGCCCTGTTCCAATGACGCCGCCTAGAGAAAGCATGAACAGGTGCCGGCTCGTCATTTTTCGTTGATATTGTTGTGACTGATCTTTTGCTTGTTCCATGTCTTCCCGCCCTTTTGCTTAGAAGTATGTGTGATGATTCATGATGCTACGATGTGGTTCGTTTTAAGATGTCATTGATATCTTCTGGGGTCGTCCGGCAGCAGCCGCCGATGATATGCGCGCCGTCTTTGTACCATTGATGCGCACATTCCCCAAAAGTAAGATGAGACGTATCTCCGTTCCATACTTTTTCTTCAGGATCATATATTTCACCTGAGTTTGGATATACCACAATCGGTTTGCTCGTTCCCTTTTTCATTTCTTGAATAAGAGAAGTAATAAATTGCGGCGGCGTACAGTTCACGCCGACGGCAGCGATTTGTTCATAAGGCTCAAGCGCCTGTACACATTCTCGAATGGAATCACCTTCACTAATGTGCAGGCCATCCTTTGCGCTGAATGTGATCCAAGCAGATACCCCGCTGAATTCATCCTGCAGCAGCTTTGCAATGGCAGTTGCTTCAATCAGACAAGGAATCGTTTCGCATGCAAGAATATCTGCACCCGCTTCTACTAATGCCTGAATTCTTGGTCTGTGAAAATCAATAAGAGCCTGCTCTGAGAGTCCATAATTTCCTTTATATTCTGAACCATCAGATAAATAAGCGCCGAATGGCCCCACAGATCCAGCGACAAATGGTTTTGTCCGTCCTTCACGACGCGCTTCATCCTGCCAAAAAAGATCGCGTGCCTCTTTCGCAAGAGTGACAGAGCGTTTCATGAGTTCAATCGCTTCTTCTTTTGTATAGCCTTTTTCAGCAAAGCCTTCAATCGTTGTTTGGTAGCTGGCGGTAGTTGCGCAGTCAGCACCTGCTTGGAAGTAGTCCAAGTGTACTTGCTGAATCAATTGTGGCTGTTCAATAAGTATTTTGGCTGACCATAAACGATCGTTTAAGTTACAGCCCTTTCGTTCAAGCTCTGTTGCTAATGCACCGTCTAAAATCAAAGGTGCGTGAGCCTGTAAACGGCTTTGAATAGGATTCATCGGAATCAAACAGCCTCCTTTTTAGATCGGAAATGATGGATATGATATGAGGCAGTAGTTTAAATGACTAAAGTGTTTTTGTCAAGGAGAGGAAAAAGCATCATAGGGCGGAAAAACCCGGAAAACATGCGGGTTTTGATGCATAAAAATGCAGTCAAAATAATAGAAAACCAAGTCATTGACAGCCTCTGAAAAGAGATATATATTATGGAAAGATTGATTTCAGAAAGCTTCATCAAAAGGCGCCGTCTTTTGATTTTTATGTTGTCCAACGACTGTCTTCTTTCGTGCAGAAAGAGGGTTTTTTATATGCTTAAAAAAGGAGGAAAGAAGAAATTGAAAAAATGTGTAAAAGATATAGCGATGATTCTAGTTGGTTCTTTTTTATTTGCCGCAGCAGTGAACATGTTTGTCATTCCGCTTGAATTTGGTGAAGGCGGCGTAACAGGGCTGTCCATTATTTTTTATTATTTGTTTGAGATTGCACCGTGGCTGACGAACCTCGTGTTTAATGCCATCTTACTGCTTGTCGGCTATAAGTATTTAGACAAGAAGACCACGATTTATACTGTGGTTGCCGTCGCAAGTAACTCTCTATTTTTGCACCTGACCACAACATGGGTCGTGAATGTTCATGAATTGATCATTGGAGCGATTTTTGCAGGAATTATCATCGGAATTGGGATTGGTCTTGTGCTCAGAGCAGGTGGAACAACGGCGGGTTCTGCCATTCTCGGAAGAATTGCCAACAAGTATTTAGACTGGAACGTGAGCTATGCCATTTTGTTCTTTGATCTGATCGTTGTATTTGCTTCCTATTTTATTATTGGTGCGGAAAAATTAATGTTTACCATTGTGATGCTGTACGTGGCGACAAAGGTGATGGACTTCGTGATAGAAGGACTTAACACGAAAAAGGCAGTGACGATTATTTCTTCATGCAAAGATGATATTGCGGAAGAAATCAATCACACCTTAGATCGAGGCGTAACGATTTTAAACGGACGCGGTCATTATTCAAAGGAATCGAAGGAAATTCTTTACGCGGTCATTCAAAAGCAGGAGCTCATGCGCCTTAAGAAAATTATTAAGAAAATAGATCGAGACGCATTCGTTGTTGTCCATGACGTACGCGATGTGTTCGGAGAAGGATTTGTGAATATATAAAAATGAAAAGACCCGAAAAAGGGTCTTTTTTTATTCTCTATACCTCTTGTCACACAATACTATGTAATGTATAGTATAAAGAGTTAGGAGTTGTAAACATGAATGCACAATTAAAAAAAGGATTACTGGAATTTTGTGTACTGGCGGTATTAAAGAAAGGCGATTCCTATGGTTATCAAATCATTAAAGATATGTCCCATTGTATTGAGATTTCAGAATCGACATTGTATCCGATTTTAAAGCGTTTAGAGCAAAACAATTATGTGGAGACCTATTCCCAGGAACATAACAGTCGATTAAGAAAATACTACCGCATGACAGAAAGCGGGCGGGAGCATATGGCGCAGTTTTTAGAGGAATGGGATCAGGTGATGGCGATTTACGACTTTATTTCTGGAGGACAGGGCAATGAATAAAAAAGAATTTTTGAGCAGCCTAAAGAAGCATCTGCATCTTCTAGGCGACAAAGATAGTGATCGGTTTATCGAATACTACGATGAAATGATTGAGGATTATCAGGAAGATGGCTACAGTGAAGAGGAAGCGGTTCATCAAGTCGGGCAGCCTGCTATGATCGCTGAAGGGATTATGAAGGAACAAGGAATAAAAACCGTTCAGGTGCCGACGTTTGGAGAAAAAGCGACGAGACTCTCCATTCTCATTTTAGGCTTTCCGTTATGGGGCAGTATTCTAGCAACAGTCTTCCTGCTGATTCTTTCTGTGTATATGGTGATTTGGTGCATTCCACTCGTGACAGGTGCATTGACGCTTACTGGTCTGCTCGGCGGTTTTTGGAGCATCATTGGTTCTCCATTTATTTTTCAGGACGGTTTGCATGTGGTGGTGACGCAGGTTGGCGTTGGTATTCTTCTATTAGGTGTCGGATTATTAAGCGGCATAGCCACAGCGTATTTGACAA
This sequence comes from Bacillus sp. FSL P4-0248, assembly GCF_038593305.1. NCBI lineage: Bacteria > Bacillati > Bacillota > Bacilli > Caryophanales > Bacillaceae > Bacillus > Bacillus sp. FSL P4-0248. The sequence continues at coordinate 256,056 of NZ_CP151983.1, forward strand.
AGCTATTTGTGCAAATGACTATTCAAACCACTAAGGCATTCATGGGAATGTTTAAAAAGAAGGTCGTGAGAGTATGAACGTGAATGATTTAAAAAAGCAATGTATCAAATGGGGGATCATCTTCACCGTTGCCGGAGGAATTGTCATGGCAATTGGTTTTGGACTATCAGGCTTTGATTTAGATGCATATCACAACAATGACGAGAGTAACGTGTTCCGCACCATTAATTGGAGCAAGCCATAATAAATGAAAAAACCCGCTTATGCGGGTCTTTTTTTCGCTCGGGCCACAAAGAAGAAATAACAGCAAAGTGCGCCTAGATCACAAAGCATAATGATTAGACCCATTGGAAAAGCTGTTTGGCTTCCGGCTAGTCCGACAAGAGGGGTCATGCAAGCGCCTAGCAGCATTTGTGCCACACCGATCAGTGCAGCTGCACTTCCTGCATGCGCTCCGTGATGCTGCATCGCAAGAGACGGCGCAGATGTGCCGACAATTCCAACGCTTGAGACAACAAAAAACAGCGGAATCAGAATACCGTACAATCCTGCATCAATTGAGATCATGAAAAATAAAGTGACTCCCCCTAATGCAGCTATCAGCAATCCAATGCGAAGAACTTTCTCTTCACCGATTTTCGCAGCGACTCGGGCAAATACTTGTCCAGCCGTGATAATCCCAAGACTATTTACCGCAAAGGCCGCACTAAATCCTTGTGGAGAAAGGTTAAAAATCTCCTGAAGCACAAACGGTGAACCTGAAATATAGGCAAACATTGCTGCGAAGACAAGACCTTGTGATAGGGCATATCCAACAAAGAGACGATCGCTCGCTAGAATTTTCATCGCACCTAGGATCTGTTTGAAGCCCCCAGTCTGTCTGCGTTCCGCAGGTAAGCTTTCTTTCAATGAAAACATTGATCTTAGGAGCATTAGCGCTCCGAGGATTCCTAGAAGAACAAACACACCCTGCCACGTCGTGAACCGTAACATTTGTCCGCCCACGATAGGTGCCGCTGCCGGAGCAACCCCGTTGACTAACATCAGCAGTGCAAAGAATTTCGTCATTTCTGATCCTTCATAATGATCTCGGACAATGGCTCGTGCAATGACAATGCCAGCTGAACCAGCAAGTCCTTGAATCAATCTAAGAAGAATGAACGTCCAAATCGATGTGACCACTGTACAAAGAAGGGATGCTGCAATAAAAATGATCAATCCAATCATGAGCGGCTTTCTTCTGCCGACTGTATCACTGATTGGACCTGCAATCAGCTGTCCAAGAGCAAGTCCAATCAAACAAGCCATGAGACTTAACTGAGACAGCGCCGTGCTTGCTTCAAAGTCACGGGCGATATTAGGTAAAGCAGGTAAATACATATCCATTGCCAGCGGAGCAAGGGCGGTTAAAGATCCGAGCAATGCGGCAAGGAGAAATCGATTTTTTTTCGATTCTTGGGGATAAGATAAAGAACTCATATGATGACAACACTCCTCGTATACTTCCTCAACACAGCATAATGAATCAAGCGTTCCTTTTCAATGAAAATTTTTCAAAGATGATTTCGTGCAAAATGATTGATCTTTCGAATGAGACTCTTTACATTGAATGAGTAGAGAAAAGAGTAAGGTGATCGCATGCAGTGATTGCATGATACGTATATCCACTAATAGAGAGCAGGAGGTGCTGACATGAAGCAGCAAGAGCTGATCATTCGTCAAGCAGTCAAAGAAGATCATGAGGCTATCACACGCGTGCTGATCAAATCCTATGCACAGTATGAGCCTCAATTTACAGAGGAAGGCTGGCAAAATTATTCTGCCGCGCTTGCAGCAGCTGTAGATAATCCGAACATGGAGCTGATGCTTGTGGCGGAGCTTGGCGGCAAAGTCGTAGGGACGCTTCAAATGTTCCGCTCATCAGAGCAAGCGTATGATAAACCCGAAATGGGCATTACATCAGCCATCGTCCGGTTTTTAGGAGTAGATCCCGATGTGAGGGGAAAAGGCATTGCAGAGTCATTGCTGCGTAAAAGTATTGAACTGACGCAATCATGGGGCGAAAATGTCCTGTATCTTCATACATCTGATAAAATGCAGGCCGCCATTCGCTTATATGAACGAATGGGCTTTGAGCGTGCGCTTGATAAAGAATTTGTGAACCAAAATGGGACACATGTCAAGAGCTATCAATATGTGATCAAGAAAGAACAGCCGGCAGGTTCATCAAATCACGCGTAATAAAAGGAAGAGCAAGTCCTGCACGGGCAGCTCTTCCTTTTTTCAATTTACGCCCACAGTGCCAGCGCCCAATATGATACCCCCCAGGATATTAAACCGAACATGACAAAGAATTTTAACATGCGCTCATAAGGAGACAGCTTTCGTTCTCTCTTCGTTTTCACCAGCTGCCAATAAAGGACATAGCCGCAAATCATGAGGATGATTTGTCCAAGCTGTGTAAAGTTTTCAAGAATCGTGATTCCGTTCATTTCTTTCACCTCATCATAGGGCTTCCATAAGTAAATGAGGCAATCCTTTATTTCTTCAGAAAAAATCGGTGTATACTGGAAAGAAACGAGATGTTTAGAGGGAGTTGTGACATGTTGTTTTCGCTGCATGCGAATCGTTGGGATGAAGTCATCGAGAGAAAAATCAAATACGATCAGAAAGTTGTGGAACATACCTGTCAGCTGTTAGATGCACAGGGACAGCAGGCTGTGCTGTTTCACAAGATTGAAGACCCATTTACGATGAGGGCAGGTGCTGGTTTTCTGACCATTCCAAAAGGGAGCTATACGACCGCCTATTATTGGAAGGATCGTCCTTATAACATATATTTCTGGAGAGATGATCAAGGAAAGGAACTAGGATCTTATTTGAATATGGTGGGAGATACACAGTTCAACGGGCAGCTGGTCATGTTTGAAGACCTCATTATTGATCTTCTCGTTCTTCCGACTGGTGAAGTCTATGTACTGGATGAAGATGAATTGCCGGAGAGTTTAGCGGATTTTGAGAACGGCGCAGTACGGCGGGCATTAGAAGGCGTGACGGCTTCGTTAGAAAGCATTCTCGATCAAGTGAGGGCAGATGCCGAAGGGAAATATCATCACAGCTTGTTTGAGCCGATGTTGAGATAGAAAAAACGATTCCTCGCTGAAAGGAATCGTTTTTTTCTGTTAGACCTTAATACGGTTTAATCGTTTTTGTAAATTGGTTTTTGTTTTGGAGGCTTTTAGCTGTTTGACAGCGCTTTGAGCCGCTGCTTTTGTTTTCTTTGTTCGTTTGGATTCCGCTTTTTTGACCTTTTGTTTAGCATCTGTCACTTTCTTTTGATAAGCGACTTGTTTTTTTACTTTGTCAAGCCGGTTTTGCAGGCTTGTTTTTTCTTTGCCTTTGTTTAGTTTTTTGATGGCCGTTTGAGCACTTTTAATAGCGCTCTGTGTTTTGTTCTTTTCGGCTGCTTTGACCTTTGCACGTGCCGAGCGGATATCAATGGCTGCTTGGACTTTCTTCACCCGTTCTGTGAGTGCTGTTTTTTGCTTGCTTGCAGTGAGCCGGCCAATTCTCGTTTTGGCTTGATTGACATCTGCCTGCTTTTTAGATGTTTCGGCTTTTTTGACAGCACTTGCCGCAGCCTTTAAAAAGGTGGATTGCGGCACATATTGCACGCGGCCATAGCCGAATTGCGGATCCTTCCCTTTTGCACCAAGATCCACTGTATAGCTGCGCAATAAAGTGCGAAGCTGTGCATTTGTTTTCTTCGGATGAAGCTGTTTTAACAGTGCGAGCATTCCTGTGACATGCGGTGCAGCTTGTGATGTCCCCGTTGCATACCAATATTCATTTTTTAAATAAGTGCTGATGACGTTCTCGCCAGGGGCAGAAAATTCAATCCCTTTCCCTGTATTCGAGATAGACGCAAGTTTGTCTTTGTCAGTCGTTGCAGAAACGGCAATGACACTATTGTAAGCGGCAGGGTAGCTAATATGATTCTTTTTTCCATCATTTCCGCTTGCAGCAACCACGAGCAGTCCTTTTTTATAGGCTTCATCTACTGCTGAACGCAAGATGGGGATATTGTCTTCAAAGCCTAAACTTAAATTAATAATGTCCATCTTGTTGGTAATCGCCCAATCGATGCCTCGAAGCAGACTATACAGGTCGCCTTCTCCCTTTTTATCTAACACTTTCACAGCATACAGCTTCACACCAGAAGCAACGCCGACTGTTCCATAATCGTTATTAAGCGCACCAATCGTGCCGGCGACATGTGTGCCATGTCCTTCATCATCTTTATAAGAGGATGTGTAGTTCACGAATGATTTACCGCCGGATACCTTTAAATCCTCGTGTGAGAAAATGCCAGTATCTAAAACGGCTACTTTTACATTTTTACCAGTGACGCCTTCTTTTATTGCTTGCTTGATATTTAGTTTTTGCAGATTGTAAGATTTTTGTACCAATGCATCCTGATTAGTAGCAGCGGCTGTTTTCTTCACAGTAGAAGCCGCGAGTTTAACCTTTACGTTTTTTGAGACGTAAGCGATGTTTGGGTCTTTTTTGAGTGAGGTGACCGCTTGTTCATCTGCTGTCACAGCGACAGCGGGAAGATGTATGTACTGTGCGTTCACTTTCTCACTTTCCTCAATCGCTGTTTGTTTTCCTTTTTGATTTTTATAGACGATGATGACATCTGTTTCTTTTGGCGGTGCAGCTGCCTGCGAATGGAAGGGCAAAGCAGTTGTCAACGCAAGAAGAAACGCAATGACGATAAGTAATTTCCTTTTCAATGCATGGCTCCTCTCATCCGATGACCTCGGTCTTTTTTTCTCTATTATATCGGAGAAAGCAGAGGGATGGGATAGTAGAATTGTCGTCTTGTTCAGAAAGTTATTTTTACAAGTAACCTGAAATTGAAATTCATAGAATTCTAGTAGACAATAGAGACATCATGATAAGAGAAAGAAGGACATGCTGATGAACGTAAAAGAGTATATGACGTATGATGCGGCTGGCTTGGCAGCACTTGTGCAGAATAAGCAGGTAAAGCCCGAGGAGCTTATGCAGGCTGCATTTGATAGATTGAATGAGGTCAATCCAGAACTAAACGCTGTGATACGGACGAGACAAGAACAAGTTTTAAAAGACATCAAGGAGTTACATGAGTATCAGCCATTTGCTGGTGTTCCGTTTGTGCTGAAAAATATATCGCAAGGGATTAAAAATGAATCGCTGACAGCAGGAGCTTTGCTGTTAAAGGATGTAAAAGCAAATTCGGATTCGCACTTTGTTGATCGGTTGAAGCAGGCTGGTTTTCTCATGATCGGACATACAAATACACCGGAATTCGGTTTAAGAAATGTGACAGAGCCTGCTTTACATGGTCCAACGAGAAATCCTTGGAATACGGACTATTCTCCGGGCGGCTCAAGCGGCGGGACAGCAGCAGCCGTTGCAAGCGGCATTGTACCTGCTGGCGGAGCAAGTGATGGCGGTGGTTCCATCCGGATTCCAGCATCCTTTACCGGTTTGTTCGGCCTTAAGCCCACGCGGGGAAGAACGCCGGTAGGCCCAGGCGCAGGAAGGCAGTGGCAAGGGGCTTCCATCGACTTTACACTCACAAAAACAGTACGGGACAGTGCAGCCCTTCTTGATCTACTTCAAGTCATTCAACCTGAAGCTGCTTTCCAAACTCCGTTATACGATGGCAGTTACCAAGAGGATCTGGCGAAACGTACATCTTCTATGCGAATTGCTTACAGCGTAGAATCTCCAGTTGGCACGAAGGTCAGTGAGGAGGCGAAGCGGGCGGTTCAGCAAACAGTGAAATGGTTGAGTGAGCAGGGTCATCAAGTAGAAGAAGCCAAGCCAGAAATTGATGGGGTTCATCTCATGCAGCAATATTACGTGATGAACAGCGGAGAAATGTCTGCGTTATTCACTTCCTTGGCTCGTTCGTTAGGGCGTCCAGTAAAGCCGGAGGAAACGGACATCGTGGCATGGGTGCTGGCGGAGGCTGGCAAGAATGTGACCGCTGCTGCTTATACAGAAAGTCTTGATGCGTGGGATCGGGCTGCTGCACAAATGGCATCATTTCATCAAACCTACGATCTCTATGTGACACCAGCTACTGCCTATTCAGCTCCAAAGGTAGGTGAGCTTATGCATTCAGATCAGGAAACAGCCGCACTTTTACGTGTGTCATCCCTTTCAATGCAAGCACAGCAGGATCTTATTTATGACATGTTCCTCAAGAGCTTGACCTACACCCCATTTACACAGCTTGCCAACTTAACAGGTCAGCCATCAATGAGTGTTCCTGTTCATCTGACTAGCGCGGGCATGCCTTTAGGGGTACAGGTGACAGCACCTAAAGGAAAAGAGGACTGGCTGCTCAGGCTTGCGGCGGAAATGGAGACATCCTCGATTTGGAAAGGAACTAGTCAATTAAATCGATAACGCATGATCAGCGACTTTGGTCTATGGAGGGAAAAGAGTGTCACACGTGAGTACGAAGGACAAAATCATTCAAACGGCAGCACTTCTTTTACGTAAACAGGGATACCATGCGACAGGATTGAATCAAATTATCAGAGAGAGCGGCACACCTAAAGGCTCTCTTTATTATTACTTTCCAAATGGAAAAGAAGAGCTGGCTATTGCATCTGTTGAACACATTAGTCAAAAGGTCATTAATCAAATTGAAGAAGGCTTTGCCTATTCGGATGACCCATATATCGCCATCGATCGTTTTATGACAAAGATCATTCGAGGATTTATGGAGAAAGAAAGTGAAAGAGGGATTCCAATTGTCTTGCTGGCGGCAGAGTCCAAGCCTGAAAACGCGCAGCTTCATGCTGCATGCAAACAAGAAATGATCCGCTGGCAGGAGCTTGTAAAAGAAAAGCTAATGAACAGCGGGTATGAAGAAAACAAAGCGGATGAGCTGGCTTCTCTCCTTCACTCAATGGTCATCGGGGGTTTATCGATGACCACTGCACTCAAACAAACGACCCCTTTAGAACACGTAAAAAGGTACCTTAGACATTTATTTATGCGAGATGAGTAAAATCTCTCGCATATTGTCTATCTATTATATCAATTGGTCTATATAATATAGATAGTCAATTTGTCACGAGGAGTGATGGGATGTCGGAGCAACCGCAATCGATGAAGCAATCCGAAGGTACCTCTTTTTATACCGTGTCTGGTTCCGGAAAGCTGTATGGGCTGGAGAATCAGCTTGTTCATATGCTGGCAGAAGCAAATCAAACGAATCAGCTGTTTGAGCTTGCCTTAATCACAGGGGGGAAAGGAGCTTATTTCCCGCTGCACTGTCATGAGCACTTATTTGAAACTATTTTTGTACTGGAAGGAAAGCTTGAAGTGATGCTGGACGGTAAAAAATACATGGCCACAGCCTTTGATTATATTCATATCCCGCCCAAAACGATTCATGGCTACAGAATGCATAGTCATAAAACAAGATTTATTTCATATACGCTGGGCGGAAAAATGACAGATGTCTATCAGCAAATTGGAAAGAGGCTTTTTCAGAATGAATGGTCTATGACTCATCATGCTTTTGATGCAGCCAGTTTTCAGCAGGCTGAAAAAGAAAGCGATATCATCCTGATGCATGGAATCAGAGAACTGTCTAATACAACGAGGCCCTCCGTTTTATTTCATAGTCAGCTTCCTCACGAGGTACAGCCTTATGTATTAGAGGCTGGTGAAGGGAAGCAATACATCATTGATGGCCAGATTCATGAGCTGATTGCAACAGTAGAAACAACAGGAGGCGGATTCAGTCATTTTGTGGTTGAAGGAGCGAAGGGGAAATATTTCCCGCCGCATTATCATCAAGTTCATACAGAAGCAATCTATTGTGTTGAAGGGAAGATGAACCTTCATTTGAACGGAGAGGATATTTGCTTGATGCCGGGTGACTTTGCCTATATCCCGCCGGATACGATTCACTCTTATGAATTTGTGTCTCATTCAAATAAAATGTTGGTTTTGCTGCTTCCAGGAGAAATTGAGCAGGTGTATGAACAGTTTGAAGAATCTCCAAGCCCAAGTATATGTCCTTATTTTATTCAAGAAGGGAACTTCATGTTCGATCGGGAGACTTCAACTCAATATGATTTGTTTTTTGTCGAAAAAGATTAACTGTGTAACGCGTTACACAACATCATGAGTCTGTCGAAACAATCGACAGGCTTTTTTTGTTTTTTACCTCCTCCACATAAATTGCTCATTTGATGAATGAACCATTCATTCAAGGTGAAGCTATGTAAAGATGATTTGAGCTAAAGGAGGAAGTGCATGTGAGAGCTGTTACTTATCAAGGGAAAAATAGCATTGCAGTGAAGAAAGTAGATGCACCGTCGATTCAAGATCGGGAAGATGTGATCATACGTATTACATCAACAGCAATTTGTGGATCAGATTTACATTTGTATCAGGGGAATTTCCCGCTTCCAATCGGCTATGTAATTGGGCATGAACCAATGGGGATTGTGGAGGAAGTTGGCCCGGATGTCACAGCCGTAAAAAAGGGAGACCGTGTCGTCATTCCATTTACAGTTGCATGTGGTAAATGCCAATATTGCGATCATCACTTAGAAAGCCAATGTGACAACTCAAACCCGCACTACGATTCGGGTGGGCTTTTTGGCTATAGTGAGAAATATGGGAACTATCCCGGAGGACAGGCAGAGTATTTACGTGTACCTTTTGGCAACTACACCCCGTTTAAGATTCCAGAGGATTGTGAGCTGGAGGATGAACAATTGCTCTTCTTATCAGATGTCCTGCCAACCGCCTATTGGAGCGTAGAGCACGCAGGTGTGAAAAAAGGCGATACGGTCATCGTGCTAGGCTGTGGTCCTGTTGGGTTAATGGCGCAGCAATTTGCTTGGCAAAAAGGGGCTGAACGTGTGATTGCCGTCGATTACATTGATTACCGCCTGCGGCATGCAAAACGAATGAGCGGCGTGGAGGTCTTTGATTTTACAGAAGATCCCGACATGGGAGAAACGTTAAAGGAGCTCACCAAGGGCGGAGCCGATGTTGTGATTGATTGTGTGGGAATGGACGGAAAGAAGTCGCCGCTTGAAAAAATTGAGCAAAAACTCAAGCTGCAAGGCGGAACGATCGGACCCATTCAAATTGCCACAAAAGCCGTTCGCAAATGTGGAACAGTGCAGATGACGGGTGTGTACGGCGGCCTGTACAACATGTTTCCATTAGGCGCTTTTTTCGCAAGAAACGTCACCCTGAAAATGGGCCAAGCCCCGGCGAGAGGATACATGTCAAAGCTCTATCAAAAAGTGACAAGCGGTGAAATTGATCCTAGAGCGATTATTACTCACAAATTGCCATTAGATGAAGCTGCTCATGCGTACCACATCTTCAATGACAAACAGGATGATTGTATAAAGGTCGTTTTAAAGCCATAAAAAAAGAAGACAAAGAGCTTTTAGCCCTTTGTCAAAAATCTAAAGGCTTAGGAGTATTCCTAAGCCTTTAATGTGTGCTCGTCCATCATTTTTTCGATTAATTCAAAAAATGTTTTTTTATCTTCTTCTGAAAGGTGGTTGAACAATTGATTCACAAGCAGCTGACGATTGTCGATCATTTGTTTAGCAATTTGTTCACCCGATTCAGAGAGTTCAATCCACACAGTACGGCGGTCATTATTATTTCGAGAGCGGATGATCAGTCCTTCGTCTTCTAAGTGATTGAGAGCGGTTGTTGTTGCAGAGGGAGATAATGAAACTTCCTGCAGAATATTTTTCACAGTACATGATTGATGGCGGTAGATGATACGTAAAATAAACCCTTTAACATTCGTGACGTTTTTCGGAATATTTTCTTCATCTATTTGTTTCGTCGCTTTTAAATACTTTGTCAGTGCATGGTCTAACAAACTTGCCTCTAGCTCGAAATGTTGCATTCTCCATACCTCTTTTCCTATTGCATTCGCATTTCCGATCAATTACTAGGTCTATCTTATCATAATAATCATCATGATTTAAACCAAAATGGAAGACGGCTATAAAATTACCTATATTATCAATTAATATAAAGAACAATTCCAAAATGAAATGATTTTACTTTCAGCTGTTTTTATTTTAGAATGTGAATGAGATAAAATCTGCCAACCCAATTCGCTGGAAATTGGCTATTGGAAATCAAACGTTTGGAGATGAAGATATTGAATACTTTACAGGCATTACTCAACGACAGAATGGAACGCTCTTCACAAATTGAGGCGGTAACTGGCGGAGGGGTGTCTTATACATTTGAAGAATATGCAAAACGCATCGACCAGCTTGCTCATTACTTACATCAAAAAGGGATTCGAAAAGGTGACCGCGTTTGCTTTATTTGTCAAAACCATCATCACTTTTCAACGATTATGCTGGCAGCCATTAAAGTAGGTGCAGTCGCAGTTCCGCTTAGCTGGCAGCTTACTTCGTTTGAGCTGGAAGGTATTTTGAAAAAAGCAGAGCCAAAGGCTTTATTTTTTGACCGAGAATTCCGTGACATGATTGCTGCGGTGAATGTGTCTTTAGACAACTGTCTCATGGTGGAATCTGGTGTAAATGCGAAAACAACGCAGCTGTTTGAAGACATATTGGCTTCAAATGATGGCAGTGATCTTGCGGAAGAGGTAACAGAAGAGGATCTAGCGATGATCTTATTTACCTCTGGGACAACGGGGAATCCAAAAGGCTGTATGGTCGGACATGGACGAATCTATCAATTTTTAACAAGACGCGGGAATCGAGGATTTGACTTGAAAGGGAAACGGTACTTGGCAAGTCACCCTCTCTATCATATGAGTTCAATTAATCATCTGATCGCCGCTGCCATTGAGGGGTATACGCTAGTTTTCTTACATGATGCAACACCGAAGCGCATTTTAGAAACGATCGAAAAAGAAAGAATAACGTTCATGATGGCTTTCCCATCAGCTTATACGTACATGCTGGAAGAAATGAAACGCGGTTCGTATGACCTTTCATCCTTTGAAATTGCGATTTCTGGCGGTACGAAGGTGCCGGTCCGTTTGATTAAGGACTACAAAGAAGCAGGCATTCAGATGATGCATGGCTACGGAAGCACGGAAGCATGGGTTGTCAGTGCGTGGCATCCTGCGATGGGCGAGGATAAAATGGGCTCTGCTGGTAAAGTGGATCCAGATGTAGAAGTGAAAATCGTTCATCCTGAGACTGAGGAAACACTGCCAGCTGGAGAAATTGGCGAAGTCGTCATGAGAAGCCCATTTTATTTCTTAGGCTATTATCATCAGCCTGATGCTACTGCGAAGGTGCTCAAAGATGGCTGGTTCCATATGGGAGATGCAGGCTATCTAGATAAAGACGGGTTTCTATTTATCACAGGCAGATACAAAGATGTGATTTTATACGGTGGGGATAATATCTATCCTGATCAAGTAGAAGAAGTCATTGAACAAATTCCAGGTGTGATTGAATCAGCTGTCATCGGGGTGCCGGACGAATTGTATGGTGAAGTGCCAAGTGCATATATCGTAAAAGACGAATCCGCCGATTTCTGCGAAGAAGATGTGGTGAACTATTGTCAGGAACGTTTGGCAGATTACAAAGTGCCATCCATTCATTTCATCAGTGAGCTGCCAAAAAACAAGCTTGGTAAAATCATGAAGAAAGATTTACGTGAATTGGTTGTGAATGCTTAGTACCTATTCTGCTATAATGAAATTTGAATGATTTTTTGTTTTTCTAACGTTTTGGAGGGAAAGGGTTTGCGATATATTCTTCGTAAGAAACACATTCACGATTTGTTGGAACAGAGCAGACAGCAAAAGGTAAAGAAAACGCTGGGCGGGCTCGATCTCACGCTTCTTGGTATAGGGGCAGTGATTGGTACAGGGGTTATGGTGTTAACTGGTATTACAGCGGCTAAAGATGCAGGACCGGCTGTCATTTTCTCCTTTGCGATTGCAGCCATTGTGTGCAGTTTGGCAGCACTTTGTTATGCAGAAATGGCTTCAGCGCTTCCTGTATTCGGCAGTGCGTACATTTATTCATATACGACCATGGGCGAGCTTGTAGGCCATTTAATGGGATGGACCTTATTATCTGTCTATATGCTGACTGCTTCAGCTGTTGCCAGCGGCTGGTCGAGTTATTTCAACAGCCTGCTCGAGGGATTTGGAATTTCGATTCCGCATCAATTTTTAGCGGGGCCGGAGCAAGGCGGATATATGAATCTGCCGGCGATTATCATTGCTTTACTGATTGCGTGGATCTTATCTAGAGGAACGAAGGAAAGTAAAAAATTTAATAATATCATGGTGTTTGTGAAACTCGGTATTATTGTTCTTTTCATTGTAGTAGGCGGCTTTTATGTACAGCCATCCAATTGGCAGCCGTTTATGCCGTTTGGCGCAGAAGGTGTCATTGCCGGTGCTGCTGCTGTGTTTTTTGCCTTTTTAGGGTTTGATGCAATTTCTGCTTCAGCAGAAGAGGTGAAAAATCCGCAGCGGAACCTGCCAATTGGGATCATAGGTTCATTACTTATTTGTACAATCATTTACATTGTCGTTTGTTTGGTCATGACAGGCATGGTGCACTATACACAGCTGAATGTCACAGAGGCTATGTCATATGTTCTGCAAAGTGTACATCAAAATAGTGTGGCTGGTATTATTTCGGTTGGTGCGGTCATTGGATTGATGGCTGTGATTTTCGCCAATAATTATGCGGCAACTCGAATTGCCTATGCGATGGGCCGAGACGGACTTTTGCCTAAAGTGTTTTCAAAAACAAACAAAAGTGATACGCCTGTTGCTAGCATATGGATGATTGGCGGAATGACAGCTGTTATTTCAGGCTTTATTGATTTGAAGGATCTGTCCAACTTAGCGAATATCGGTGCGTTATTAACGTTTGCCATGGTCAGTTTATCTGTGCTTATTTTGAGAAAGACACATCAGCAGCTTGAGAGGGGCTTCAGGGTTCCTTTTGTGCCGGTTTTGCCGATTATATCAATGGGCTGCTGCTTGTTCCTTATGCTCAACTTACCAGGCCGGACATGGCTTTACTTTGGGGTTTGGCTGTTAATCGGTGTCGTCATGTATGCAGCGTATTCAAACAAACACAGTGAATTAGCGAAATCTTCATGAGAAAAAGGTGCAAATCCGTTGACGATTTGTGCCTTTTTTCATACGATTTGGGATAAGCTATAAAAGAGATGATGGACGGAACAAGAGGAGGATGAGGGATATGATAAGTGTTAGTCCTTATATTGTTGTAGAAGATGTGAAAGAATCTCTTCAATATTATCAAGGGATTTTTGGTGGGGATATTCAGATCTTAAATGAACATCAGGACCGTGTCCTGCATGCTGAATTGCATCTTGGGGAATCACTGCTTCATTTTTCAGATACATTTGGACGCACGCCAAAGCCAGAGAATCTCAGGTTGATCATGCAGTTTGACAATGAAGAAGAACTAAAGGCTGTCTATGAAGCGCTGGAAGCTGATGGAGATGTACTGGTCGAATTACAGGATACCTTCTTTGGCGCACTTCACGGACAAGTACAGGACCGGAAAAATGGGTTGATCTGGGTGCTGAATTATATGAAATAGACGAAGACCTTCACGAGTGTGAAGTTTCAGCGTGTAGACAAACCCTCGCATTCGGTGTCAGGTCTGCGCTCCGGTGCTCACGAATGTCAAATTCGCTCCGCTCCGGTACTCGCCCTTCCTAGACTGCAAAGGTTTTCTATCACGCTGAAAAGAAGACAAAGGGCTAAAATCAAGATCATTTTAGCCCTTTGTCAACAATCTGTACCTTCACGAGTGTGAAGGTTTTTTTGTGAGTGTTTTTATTTTCTGAAAAATGGAAAATATGCTATGTTGGAAGAATAAAAGGACAAGGAGAAGGGTGGCAAAGGAATGGAACAAATTGAGTTTCAATCAATCCAAACAAATGGTGTAACACTTCATACAGCAATGGCTGGACCGGAAAATGGCCCGCTGCTTGTGCTGCTCCACGGGTTTCCTGAGTTTTGGTACGGCTGGAAAAATCAAATCATCCCCTTGGCTGAGGCAGGCTATCGTGTTGTTGTTCCTGATCAAAGAGGCTACCATCTAAGTGACAAGCCAGAAGGAGTCGAATCCTACGTATTAGATAAACTGAGAGATGATATTGTGGGTTTGATCAAGACGCTGAGCCCGAACCAAAAGGCGATTGTCGGCGGACATGACTGGGGCGGAGCTGTTGCTTGGCATTTGGCTTCAACCCGTTCTCAATATGTCGAGAAATTAATCATTGTCAATATGCCGCATCCGCGGGTGATGATGAGGGTTCTTCCTTTTTATCCGCCGCAGTGGAAGAAAAGCTCCTATATCGCTTTTTTTCAGCTTCCGAATGTTCCAGAGGCAGCACTTCAAGAAAATCACTTTCAAAAGCTGGATGAAGCCATTGGGCTGACGGCAAGACCGCATTTGTTCACGAAGGAAGATGTCTCAAGCTACAAGCTCGCTTGGACGCAGCCAGGCGCCTTGACCTCAATGCTGAATTGGTATCGAGCCATCAAAAAAGGCGGCTTTGAAAAGCCGATTTCCAAACGAATTCTCGTCCCTGTTCGCATGATCTGGGGGATGGAGGACAAATTTTTAAGCAGAAAGCTGGCGAAGGAAACGATCAAGATCTGTCCAAATGGCCAGCTGATCTTTGTCGATGATGCCTCTCATTGGATCAATCATGAGAAACCAGAGGTCGTCAACAAACTCATACTTGAATTTTTGACATAAAGAAAAAAGCTCTGATCAGTTGACCAGAGCTTTTTTGATTTATCCGATTTGATTCTTTTTCAATGTAGCAGGTTCATCGTCCCAGCATTCAATTTTCTCATTGTTTGGAACGGCATTTTTATAGAAAACAGGATCTTTACCTTCTTTTTTCTGTCTCGTGTAGTCCTTCAGTGCTGCGAAGGCGACCTTAGACAGCATGGTAATGGCGATGAGGTTGACGATGACCATGAGTCCCATGAAGAGATCGGCTAGACCCCAAACGAGAGGAACAGTGGCAACCGCACCGAACAGAACCATTCCAATAACAGCAATTCGATAGATGTTCAGCCAAATTTTATTCGCTCCAAGGAATTCAATGTTCGTTTCCCCATAGTAATAGTTACCGATCAATGTACTGAACGCGAATAGGAAAATCATGATGGCAAGGAAGCCGGAGGCCCATGGTCCAATGTGCTGACTAAGAGAAGCCTGCGTTAATTCAATTCCTTGCAGGTTTGTTGTTTTATACGCATCAGAAAACAGAACAAGGAAGGCAGTGCTTGTACAAATAATTAACGTATCTGTTAACACGCCGAATGCTTGGATTAATCCTTGTTTAACAGGGTGGCTGGTGACAGCTGTTGCTGCTGCGTTAGGTGCACTACCCATACCGGCTTCATTTGAGAAAAGACCGCGTTTAATTCCTTGTAATAAGGCACCGCCTAGCGTACCGCCAGCGAACTGTTCAAAACCGAAGGCGTGTTTCACAATCGTGCTGATGACACCAGGAAGTTCCGTGATATTTGTGACAATGACAAAGAACGCAATTCCGATATAAGCAACCGCAAGCACAACGACAATGTATTCAGAAGCCTTTGCGATCGCTTGGATTCCTTTGAAAATGATCGCTGCAAAAATGACAGCCATCACAATACCGACGGTTAAACGGTCTAAACCAAAGGAGTTTTTAAAAGCGACAGTGATCGTATTTGATTGAACCGCATTAAAGACGATTCCAAAAGAAATCGTAATCAGGATCGCAAATAAAATCCCCATCCAGCGCTTGTTTAACCCTTTTTCCATGTAATAAGCAGGTCCACCGCGGAAGCCTGTTTTGTCTTTTACTTTATATACTTGAGCTAGTGTACTTTCAACGAAACTTGAGGCAGATCCAATAATGGCTACGATCCACATCCAAAAAATTGCGCCAGGGCCGCCAATGGCAATAGCGATAGCAATCCCTGTGATATTCCCTGTCCCTACACGTGCTGCCATACTGATGGCAAATGCTTGGAACGGTGATATTCCCTCTTTTTCTTTTCTTCCTTCCTTCAGGACACGCAACATTTCTTTGATCATTCTTACTTGCAGGAAGCGTGTTCTATATGTGAAGTACACCCCAACACCAAGTAACAGAGCAATCACAATATAAGTCCAAATAAAATCATTTGTATGTGTTAAATAAGATAGCAAAGCTTTTTCGTTCATAACATCACCTCTTCGAATTCATCACTGTTCTTTTTAAAAAATACTGAGATCCCACTCTTTGGCGAGCTTTTTCAGCATCATGACACCGGTAATACTATTTCCGCAATCGTCAATGGCGGGACCGTAAATGCCAATTCCACAGCCTGTCTGAAACGGGAACTCTCTTCTTGCGCTTGGCGGAACGCAAGCCATAATGCCTCCAGACACGCCACTTTTGGCTGGAACGCCTACGAAAGCAGCAAAATTCCCAGACGCATTATACATGCCGCATGTCAGCATCAATGCCTTTGTTAGTCTGGCGATATCCTTTGGGATGACTTGGACTTGTTTAAAGGGATGGTAGCCATCACTTGATATAATCAGTCCAATCAAGGCGATGTCCTCTGTTGTGACCTCGATAGAACATTGCTTTAAATACACTTCTAACGTGTCCTCGACATCCGATTCTAAATAATTGGTTTCCTTTAAATAATAAGCAAGTGCCCGATTTCGATGTGCAGTTGCCCATTCTGATTGATAAACCTCTTCATTAACAGAAGGACGCTTACCTATTAAGTTTTCGATTAAATCGAAAATATATGCTAGCTTTTCTGTAGAAGTCTTTCCGGGAAGGATGGAGGATACGGTAATAGCTCCAGCATTAATCATTGGATTAAAGGGCTTCCCTGGTTTGTGCATCTCAAGACGGTAGATGGAATTAAATGCATCACCAGTTGGCTCTACATCTACCCGATCCAAGACGTAAGGTACGCCTCTTCCTAAACAGGCAGCTATAAAGCTGATGACTTTTGAGATACTTTGCAGGGTAAAGGGAACGTCCCAATCACCATATCGTACAGATGATCCATCTGGGCCTATCACGCTGATACCAAGTTGAGAGGAATTCACTTTTCCAAGTGCTGGAATGTAGCCAGCATTCTGCCCGTTTGTGTAATACGGACGTATTTCTTCTGCCCATTGATCAACAGAAGACTGGCATGCGTGTTGTGTATTTTTAGAAATTGCTGTTTTCATACGATTCCTCCAATCAAAAATCAAAAAGTACCCTATTGAATTGGCGGATGACAAAAAATGCGATCAAATAGGCACGAAAACATGTTACACATCTTCAAAGAACTTGTCATGCGCTGCTTGCACCACTCCTTTACACCTAAATATATGTACAAATGAAGGCATTGTCGGCGGAAAAACAAAAAGGGTTTTTAGTGAAAATTCAGAAAACGCTTACATATAGTTTCACTAAAATTGTTCATTCAATTTATCTTGGAAACTACACAATCTGACGTAAATCTACAGAAAAACTTACAAATAAAAATCAGTCTGTCGATTATTGTCGTCAATGCTCAAAACACTGAATAGCTGAAAGGTCACCTTGCTGCCCCGGAGAATAGTCATAAAAAAGGGTTTTGAGGATAAAAGGAGCAGTGAAAATTATTTTTTTGTACATTGTGGAGAAAAGAGACTCCTTGTATACTGTGGCTATGCAAACAGGGGAAGGGATGTCAGTCATTTGAGTTTAAATCAGCTTGTCAAAAAGGACGCATTCATTTTAATTTTTATGATGGTCATTGTGCCGCTTGCAGGAGAGCTGAAGTTTTATCCTGTGAATGAGACGTTTCGCATCAGCTTTGGCGCACCTGCGTTTTTCTTTTGCTTATTACTCTTAAGAAAATCTAGACCGCTATTGCCGGGATTTTTAACAGGCGCAGCTATTGTACTTTTTCGGGTAGGCTTAGATTTGATTCAGCAGAATGCTGATCTAGCTTCTTCATTTTATCAGCAATTCCCAAGCTTCTTTTTCTATTTCACTTATGCTTTCCTGTTTTTTGCCGTCCGTACGGGACGCTTTAAACAGCGCTCTATTTTCATTGGGATCATCGGTTTGATGATCGAATTAGTTGCTGATTTTGTCGAGCTGTTTGTACAATTTTTAGTGTTTGATACAACGATGACCTTATCAAAGCTGAGCGATATGTTCCTCATTGCGTTTGCTCACAGCTTTGTGGTGATCAGTTTTTTTAATATGATGAAGCTGTATGAGGCGCAATCAAGAGAAAAGCAGATCATGAAACAAAATGAGCATATGATGATGGTCATTTCGAATTTATACGAAGAAACGGTGCATTTAAAGAAAACGTTAAAACATACAGAGCATATTACACAGGAATCATACCGGCTTTACCGTCTGCTGCATGAACACGAAGCAGGGAAAAAATTGAGTCAGGAGCTGTTAAAGCTTGCAGGAGAAATTCATGAAGTGAAAAAGGATAATCAGCGTATTTATGCTGGGCTTTCAAAGCTGATTTCGAAGGAAAATATGCAAGACTATATGAAGGCGGAAGAGCTCGTTCAAATTGTGATCCGCATTCAAGAGAAGTATGCTCTATCTCTTGGGAAAAACATCTCCTTTACATCTGATATAAAGGGCATTCATCTGCATGATTATCATGTGTTTATTTTCTTATCGCTGATTAATAATTTAATGGCCAATGCAGTCGAAGCAATAAAAGATACCGGGATGATCTCACTCGAATTGAAAGGAAGTCATGATAAAATAGAGATTCGGATTGAAGATGATGGACCAGGGATTCCTAAAAAAATGAGAGAGATTGTGTTTGATCCAGGGTATACCTCCAAATTTGATGCATTTGGAACACCGTCTACTGGGATTGGCTTATCCTATGTGAGAGAGCTGGTACAAGAGCTTGGCGGTCATATTCAAATCGAACCAAAAGAAACAAAAGGTACAGCATTTCTGCTTGTCCTTCCTATACAAAATTTAATACAGAGAGGGTGAGTGTATGCGATTCTTCATTGCAGATGATGATCGTGCAATACGCTCGATTTTAGGTCAAATCATAGAGGATGAGGATTTGGGAGAGGTCGTAGATGAAGCGGGTGACGGAGTTGGATTAGAGGCACATTCACTGAACCTCAAGAAAGTAGACATCCTTTTGATTGATCTTTTAATGCCTGCTAGAGATGGCATTCAAACCATCCGCCATATCCACCCTGAATTCAAAGGCAAGGTCATTATGATTTCCCAAGTAGAGGCGAAAGAGATGATGGCAGAAGCCTATGAACTAGGGATTGAATATTATATCCATAAGCCTGTCAATCGCATTGAAATCGTCAGTGTGATTCGAAAAGTTATGGAGCGTATCAAGCTGGAAAAATCGATTTACGATATACAAGCCTCTCTTCGCCACGTGCTGCCATTAGAGCCTGTGATTTCTCAAGGTGCGGGCGCTGAGGCGAAGAGAAGGACGATGAAAGAAGCTGGGGAGTTCCTCTTATCTGAGCTGGGAATTGTCGGCGAGAGCGGCTCTAAAGATTTACTGGAGATACTCATCTACTTACATGAAACACAGTCAGCCAATTCTCATGAGGTCAATTTCCCGCCGCTAAAGCAGCTGTTTATCAAAACAGCAGAAAGAAAACTGGCTCATGATGCAACCGATGTAGAGGTGATGCGGGAAGTGAAAGCGGCGGAGCAGCGGATTAGACGAGCTATTCATCATTCCTTGAATCATTTTGCCTCACTAGGATTAACAGATTTCTCAAATCCTAAGTTTGAGCACTACGCGTCGAAGTTTTTCGATTTTACCGATGTCAGCCAAAGAATGAAAGAAATGCAGAAGACATCTTCTCCCGCAGGATCGACGGGCAGAGTCAATACAAAGAAATTCGTTCAAATCTTTTATTTTGAGGCAAAGCAGTTATTCGAAGGAATGAGCTGAGGGAAATCTGTTGGTATGATTGGAGAAAATAAACAGAGAAAGTCTGTCTTTCCTATGATCTATCGTGATCTTCAGGTGATTTTATAATTTAACTGATCATTCAGATTTTTCTTTTTTCTTGAAAATAAAACCCTCCTGTGCAATCGTTTGTTAAAATAGTGAGGTTAGACTAGAATGTCGGAGGTTTTATTTTGGGAAAAATTAAACGAAATGCGCTCTGCCCATGCGGAAGCGGAAAAAAATATAAACATTGCTGTGGTCAAAAATCAGGCGGAGAACAAACGTCTGAGCTTGTGTTTAAGGAAGCTGTACAAGTTCAAAAGGATTTAATGAATTATGCTTTTTCTAAGCATCAGAGAGCGATCAATCAATTCATTAATGAGTTTTCTTTCCTTGCAGATATGGATAAAGAAACGCAACAAATCTCAGTTTTCCATTTGAGTGTATGGGGCATCTTCTTCCGTCCATTAACTGATCAGAAAGAGACCATTTTCCAAGAGTTCCTGACAAAGAAAGCAGAAGATATTACCCGTCCGAAAACAAGACAAGTGGTCCAATCTTGGACAGACATGGAGCCATCTTTGCTTTTATTAAATGAAAAAACGGACGAGTCTCTTTACTTTGAGAATATGGTAACAGCGGAGAAGGTTGAAGTAGATGTAAAACCTGATCAAACGGTACTGCCTGAAAAAGGAAGTCTCGTGCTTGGTTTTCCTGTTCAATTTGAAGAAAAGGCAGAGTTTTTCATTCAATATACGATGTTTGCGAAAGAGTTTACAGATACTCTTCTTCTTCAAGTTCGCCAGCTTGTTGACGCATATGAAGCAAATGGAGGGGCGCGCAGCACATTTATGAGAGAATCATTCCCTGATGTGCTGAAGTGTATGTTTGCGAAGCAAGAAGTAGAAGAAGCAGAAACACCTGCTCAAACAGAAGGCGATGCAGGTCTATCAGCAGATCGTATGGACTGGGCAAGTGACGTCCAGCTGGAAACTGCTAAGCTGATTGAAGACGGAATGAAGGAGCACGGTGATCAAAGCCTGACAGATGGTGCTTTAACGGTTTGGAAAGCCTACTGTGATCAGAAATCACCTGTGATCCGTAAAGCAGCGTCATTTGCTGCCGGAATCGAATACTACATTCATTCACTTGCAAGCGATGCCCCGCTATCTCAAGCACAAGTA
This sequence comes from Bacillus sp. FSL P4-0248, assembly GCF_038593305.1. NCBI lineage: Bacteria > Bacillati > Bacillota > Bacilli > Caryophanales > Bacillaceae > Bacillus > Bacillus sp. FSL P4-0248. Next base: position 277,269 of record NZ_CP151983.1, read on the forward strand.
GCGAAAAAGTATGGTATTAGTGCGTCGACTGTATCGAGCCGTTTTAAAGATATCGAAAAAGCGGTGAAAGAAGAGCAAGAGGCGACAGTATAATCTAAAAAAGACGCGGCACCTTCAGAGGCCAGCGTCTTTTTTAGATTATCTCGTTTTAATAAAACCACTCATGTACTGCTCTGTATTATAATCATTGAGGTCAATTTTCCATTGACCCTCCCCATTACGTTTCATTTTCACTTCATATTCAGCTGGGCTGGAAACGGGAGGAAGTTTTTCGAATTCAGATGCGTACATGTTTAAGCTTTTTTTATACAATTCTTCTTTAGAACGGATTTTCCCGTTGTAAAACTCGTCTCTTTGCTTGTCTAGCTTGTCTTTTAAGTTAGAAGCATCAATGCCTGTTACTTGAGCGACAACTTTTGCTTCGTCATCAGAGATGGTTTTCACACTTGTTTCTACTTTGGCTTTATCCTTCATGGTGTTTTGAATGCGTTTGTACATCGACAGAATATCTCGGTCACTCACTTCATTTCCGTATATTCCTGCACTTCTTTTGAAGTCTTTTACAAACATCTCATGGTATTTATTGACGACATCCGATTGGTTGTCACCCGTTAAATCTGCGAATTCATCGTTCTTTTTATCAAAAACAATAATATCGGTATAAGCGGATAACGCTTTTGCTGGGTTATCCAGCTTTTTTGCTGAATCGAGTATTTTGTTTCCATCTAGGTCGATTTGGATGGAATCACTGTTTTTCTTGATGCTGTCCTGATAGACAAACTGATATTTTTTCCCTTTGTCTACTAGGAAATAAAGTGCTCCTGAAAGTGACTTGCCTTTGTTCAATGAACCAAGGTCAAGACGGTCTTTGCTGCCGTAGAATTTTAAATCAGATACTTTGGCATCGTCCTGATAAAGGGAGAAGTCAGAGTTATATAATGAAAGGGCTTTGTCACCTTTATTTGTGATCGTCAGATTGACTTTTAGTACCAATTCATTGTCTCTCAGGGTAGTTGTTGAGTCTTCTGGTAACGTATATTCGTAGCTATTAACTTTTACCTCTGCTGTTTTCGTTGACTTTTGATCAGCGTCGGTTGATTTGGCTGAGCTCTGGCAGGCTGCAGAGATGATCATCACGAATGAAATCATGAGGAGTGCACTTATTTTTTTAAGATTCACAGTTGATGCTCCTTTGCTTTTCTTTCGTCATTTCATTCCCGCTATCTGACTAAGAAAAAAGAAACAGATAGAATGGTATATTCGGGTGTTAAAGGGGAAAATATCCTAATGACGATTTGCACTATTCATTCTATCGAAATTCATTCATGATGAGGAATAGGTTTTAGTCCCTATTTTTGATCATTTTTAACACAATCATCTATAAAATAAGGAATTAAATAAGCACAATATACTAGTTAATAAGTATTGATTTATAGATTTATTTTAGGTTTTAAATGTTTTTTGTATAAAAATCTTGAAGTGAAGGTAGTTTTTATTTCACGAGGCGGTGCCGGATGGCGAAGACGACAGCCTGTGTACGGTCTTGTGCATTGAGCTTTTGTAAAATACGGTGCACATGCGTTTTTACCGTACTTTTGCTGATAAATAATTGATCAGCAATGTCTTCATTCTTTAAGCCATAGGCCATTTGCTGTAATACATCGCGTTCACGTTCTGTGAATGATTCGTGAAGCAGATGAGTGTGATGTGTATCATTTGCCTGCTGAAGAGCTCGTGCCATCATGTGCTCAGAGGCTGCCGTTCGAAAGACAGATTCACCAGCAAAGGCGGTGCGGATGGCCTCAATTAATTCCTCAGGCATTGTATCCTTCAGCAAATAACCGACTGCCCCTGCACGAATTCCGTCAAAGACGTATTCTTCCGTATCAAAGGTCGTGAGAATCACAACTTTTACATCTGGATGCTTTTTTAAAATGTGCTCTGTTGCTGTGATGCCATCCATTCGAGGCATTTGTACATCCATCAGCAGTACGTCTGGTGTGTTGATCGAGCAAAGCTCAACCGCCTCCTGACCGTCTGACGCCTCCCATATGACGTTAATATCCTCTTGAGCGCTTGCAATATAACGAAATCCTTGGCGTATCAACGGCTGATCATCAATAATGCCAATCTTAATAGGGTTTGTCATGCCTTGGAGTCCTCCTTGATAGGAATTTGAATATGAATACAGAAGCCGTGCGGGTCGCGTATGGACGTCTTGAGGGAACCGCCTGCTGCGTCACACCGTGCCTTCATGCCTGACAGTCCAAAGCCAAATGAAAGATCTTTTTCGCTGGTCAAATATCCATCGTCTTCAATGTTCATCATCAGCTCATGCTGGTCGTTAGATAGTGTAATGGTCATCGCGGTGGCCTTGGCATGGCGAATTGTATTGGTGATGGCTTCTTGTAAAATGCGGTAAAGCAGTTCAGATACGGAGAGCGGCCATTTTTTATACGTAAGCTGCTCTGTATGAAAGTGAATGTCAAGCTCTCCCGATATCTCTCCTTGCTTGATGAGGCTGCGAAGTCCGGCAAGTCCGAGACCTGCATCATCTGACGCCATATGATGAACCACAGAACGAACCTCGGTGAGACAATTTTTAGAAATATGGATCAGCTCCTGAAACGTCTGCGTCATCTGCTCTGGTTCTTCCTGCTTTAAACGGTAGGGCAAAGACTGCAGCTGGACAATCATCGAGGTTAATTGGTGTCCGATGCTGTCATGCAGGTCACGTGCAATTCTGCTTCGCTCCTCCAGCACTGCAAATTGGAGAGATTGAACGGTCGCTTCTTCAAGCTCCATATGCGCCTTTTTCAATTGTTCATGGGCTTCTGATAATTCCTTGTGAACCAATTGCAATTCTCCGAAGTGTTCTTCCTTTAATTCCTGTTCACGCCGCCGCATTCTAGAAATCAAAACAAGTGTATACACAAGCAGCTGGAATAGCGGGAGAGTGATCACCATGTTCCAAGAAAAATCGTTTACATAATAGCTGAGCCCACTAGTGAAAAAGATGATAGCAAATAGATAGGGGTGATGCGCCTCTGAAAAACGAAAAGCGATAAAGCCAATCATAAAAAAGGTCAGCCCAATACTGTCTTGAATCTGACCTGTCACCAGCCACAAGAGATGTGTCAGAATCCACATTAAGAAGAGCATAGAAAATTGCTTTTTAGGTGACAGCTTGCTTTTTGGAAAAAGACAAAGGAGAAACACCAAATAGACGAAGGTTCGAAACACCAATTCGCCTATTGAAAGGGGCTCATACATTTGAATATACATATAGATCAATACAAGGCCTAATACAAATTTTCGCCTTATTTGACCTAAAAGCTTGAGTGGCTGCTGAAGGTTCATATCAAAAACTCCTGTCTGTCAGTTAATAGCAGCAGATGCCTTGATGTTCATATATTTTTTTAAAAGAATAAAACGTAATCCGATCATACTGCCGATTGGAAGGAATGTCAGGCCATTTGCGAAAATAATCAGGGAATGACCGCCATCCTGTACAATTGAACCTACTGTCATCCGGATAAGGATGATTCCAATGAAAAAAAGTGTTCCATAGAGTGAGCTGGCGGCGGTGATACGCCCCGACTGTTGATCATATGTTACTTTGTATAGTTTACCTCTCCATAGCCCGATTGCAAAACCTGTGAGTGCAAAGACAATCATTGCAAGCAGGCTCATCGCCGTAATTTCAATATGCTGGGTAAAGGAATAAGAGAGTGTGCCTAATAAAATGAGTGGTCCTATGAGAAGCCTGATGGGGCGGATTTCTTTTTCCTTGCCTGTTCTTAAAAGCAGAATAATCATAATGATGACAATTTGAATGGTCATGAGAAGATCTCCTTTTCGTTTTAGTCTATCTTCATCATACGCATCTTCTATTTTCGCAGCGTCCACCTGCAGGTTGATTTTTAGAGAGCGGTATACTTGAATGTTGGAAATGATTCGTGGGAAAATAAGGATGATTATGTAGATAAGGGAGATGAGCTTTTGAAAAAGGTAACGCTTGGACGAACTGATTTGCAGGTAAATCCGATAGGGCTTGGTACGAATGCAGTAGGCGGGCATAATTTATTCCCGAATCTAAGTGAGGATGCTGGACGGGAGCTTGTGGAGACGGCTCTTGATCAAGGTGTCAATTTCCTAGATTCTGCTTTTATTTATGGGCTGGGCCGTTCAGAGGAATTAATCGGTGAGATCATTGCCAAAAGAGGCGGCAGAGAAAAGCTTGTCCTTGCGACAAAAGGGGCTCATAAGGAAGTAAACGGCCAAATTGAACTTGATAACAGCCGAGATTTCTTAAGAGGGCAGGTCGAAAATAGCCTGAAACGGCTGCAAACTGATTATATTGACTTGTACTATATGCATTTCCCGGATGGACGCACGCCGCTCGAAGAAGTAGCAGGCACATTAAAGGAATTGAAGGATGAAGGAAAAATCAGGGCAATCGGTGCATCAAACCTTGATTTTGAACAGCTTCAAGCCTTTAACCGAGATGGCTACTTAGACGTGCTTCAATCGGAGTATTCTCTGCTGAAACGTCAGGCAGAGCAGGATCTTCTTCCATACTGCGTCGAGCATGGGATCTCCTTTATTCCTTATTTCCCATTGGCATCAGGCTTGTTGACCGGGAAATTTACAAAGGATGCGACATTTGATGATATTCGAGCAAAGGACCCGCTTTTCCAAGGCGATGCATTCCTTTCAAATCTCGAAAAAGTAGACAAGCTGAAAGCCATTGCCCAATCAAAGAATGCAGAAACAGCACACGTCGCACTCGCTTGGCTCTTAGCGCAGGATGGCATTGATGCTATTATTCCAGGGGCAAAACGAGCAGACCAAGTGCTGCAAAACCTAAAAACAAACGATGTTCAATTAACAGAAGAGGAAATCAATCAAATTGATAAAATCTTCTCTTAACACTAAAAAAAGGTGCAGCTATGCACCTTTTTTTTATGACATGGTGAGAGGGATTTTGATGACGAGCCGCAAATTTGGAGAACGGTAAGTGAAATCAAGTGTACCGTCTGCCTTTTCAACAAGCTGTTGAATGATATACGTCCCCATGCCTTGATGATCGCCGCCTTTTGTCGAACGGCCAAAAGTTTTGAATAAATGATCTAGCACGTGTTTTTCCATACCTTTTGTGCTGTTTTCACAATGGATTAAAAATAATCCGCTCCGAATAGAGGTCGTGACCGAGATGCTGCCCTCTTTTCCGGCTTGCTTCGCTTCAATCGCTGCATCTAGGGCATTATCAAGCAGGTTGCCAGTAAAACTAACCTGATCCGCCTTTGAAAAGGGAAGCGATGAAAAGGGTGCTTGAAGGTCTAGTGAAAGTGCAATGTCCTCTTTCTCAGCCCGCTCCAAAAAGGAGTGTAGGGTAGAGGCCAAATAAGCATTTTCGCCTTTCATCCATGGGAAATGTTTGACGTATTGCTGAATCAAATCTTTGATCTCACGCTCGTCGTTCGACGAGGAAAAGGCATTTAAATGTCTGGCTGTTTCATGATGTTTACTGCGCATCTCAAGAAGTAATTCGTTGGTTCTTGATTCTGCTTTTATGAGCTCTTGAAGCCGTCCATTTAACTGTTTTTCCGTCTGCATCACCTTCAATGAGAGGATATCAACTGTCACCATTATGATGAGCGCCAAAAGATAGGTCAGCCCATTCGGTTGCGTTACAAACAGCAAAAGACCTGCGCAGGTGATGAGTATAAAAGCGCCTAATATCACATCACCACTCGTATGAGGCAAAAATCTTTTGTACATGAAAAATGTATAAACACACATCGCGCAAAAGGTAAGAAGCCACAACACAATGGATGGTAACGGCAGAAAGGCTTCAGCAGCTGCATGAAACGCAAGACCTAACCATATGAGGGCATAAATGCGAAATCCAAGATAGAAAGCGTTCACGTTCGTTCTCCTTAAAAATAGTATTTCTTAAAGAATTCTAATTGCTGCTTGGTCATCATGGCTTTTTTATCTGTACCTTCAAAAGACACGATATACGAATTTTTAGCATACGCCGAGAAATTCTTAATGTAATGAATATTGATGATAAACGATCGGTGGGAGCGGATAAAATCCTTTTCAGCCAGATCGCCCTTTAACTCGTTTAATGTCTGATAGGTCTGAATATCTCCTGTCGTTGTCACGATAGTTGTTGAGCGGCCCGTTCGTTCAACAAAAATGACATCCTTTTTCTGCAGCACATGAATATCTGACTGCTGTTTAATGAGAAGCCGTCCATGAATGCTTTTCTCCTGCTTGGTGGACATATAACGCTCTAAGCATTTCGCAATTCGATCAGCTTGGTAGGGCTTCATAATATAATCATGTACATTCAAATCAAACGCATGGACTGCATATCCACTATTTCCTGTCACAAAGACCACATCGACATTCAGTGCGTGAGAGTGAATGAGGTCCGCTAATTCATAGCCGGACATTCCAGGCATTTCAATGTCAGCGAACAATAAATCAATGTCTCCTTGTTTGACCTTCTCATATGCATCCTCTGCTGACTGCGTGACAAAGACAATGTCCACAGCCTCCATCCTGCCTACAATGGCGTGCAGCTTTTCTAAATCTACTCGGTAATCGTCGACGAGACCTACTTTTATCATAAAAATCACCTATGACTATTCTTATTATTTGTCTATTTTACCATTTGTTTTTTTGAAATAGATCATTTCAAGACAGAAAAAGGACGTTTCGCGACATTTTTATATCAGGCAGGCATTATTTTTTCTATCATAGACTTAGAAAGTAAAGTTGAAAGGGGCGAACCAAATGATTACTCTCGGCGATTGCAGCTGCTGGTTTAAAGATAAGAAAAAAGTCGTGAAAGCGATGAAACATATGACGTTCTCCGTGAAGGAAGGGGAAGTCGTTGGCATCTTAGGAGAAAATGGTGCAGGAAAAACGACATTATTGCGCGCCGTAGCCACATTATTAGAGCCTACACACGGAACAGTCACTGTTGCAGGCTTTGATACAGTGAAAGAAGCAACAGAAGTGAAAAAACGAATTGGTGTCTTGTTTGGCGGAGAGACGGGGCTTTACGACCGTTTGACGGCAAGAGAAAACCTTGAATACTTTGGCAAATTATATGGCTTAGATCAGCATGAAATCAAAGCAAGAATAGAGGATTTGGCAAAGCGTTTTGGAATGAGACAATATATGGATCGCAAGGTGAAAGGATTCTCAAGAGGGATGAAACAAAAGGTGGCGATTGCCAGAACCTTAATTCATGATCCTGACATTATTTTATTTGATGAGCCGACAACAGGCTTAGATATCACGTCGAGTAATATTTTCAGAGATTTTATCCATCAGCTCAAGCAGCAAAATAAAACGATCCTCTTTTCAAGCCACATCATGGAAGAAGTCAGCCAGCTTTGTGACAGTGTGATGATGATTCATCAAGGAGAGCTTGTTTACAAAGGGACACTTCCAGAATTATATGCACAGGAACAAAGTGAAGACTTGAACTATATCTTTATGTCGAAGCTCGCTAGGGGGATTTCATAATGTGGAAAACCGTCTTTTTAAAAGAAATGACAGATGCGCTGAGGGATCGAAAAACGTTGCTCTTAACTGTACTGATTCCTCTTTTGACCATGCTTGGACTGGTGTTCTTTTATGAAAGCATGATTGCAGATCCAGGGGATAAAGCCTATACAGTCGCCATCAATGAACAGCTTCCAGCGGAAATGAACCAAATGATCAAAGAGGTCAAAAACCTAAACCTTGAAACATTTGAAGATCCGCAGCAAGCCGTCAAGGATGGTAAGGCAAATGCTTACCTGGAAATGCCGAAAGAAGCAGGTGATATGCTCAAGCATCAAAAGCCATTCGCCATTAAAATTCATGGATATACGACAGATGATGATTCGGTGATCACGGTTCAAATGCTGCAATCATTGCTGGAGCAGTATCAAAACCAGGTGGTCGAGAAGCGCTTAGCAGCGGATCAAATCGATACGTCCGTTATACATCCGTTTGAAGTGCAGTCCGTTGATGTAGAAGAAGGTGATGAAGGGGAAAACGGAGTGACCGCTATGCTGTTGTCGATTCTCCTTCCGATGATTTTGGTAACCTCCGTCATCTCAGGAGCTTTGCCGGCTGCGCTTGATATTGTAGCAGGTGAAAAAGACCGAAAATCAATTGAAGCCTTATTCCTGACACCGGCCAGCAGACTCCAGATTCTCATCGGAAAATGGCTCGCTGTCTCTATGTTCGGTATTTTAAGTGGGATTGTGGCGATCGGCATGCTGCTTCTATCCACTTTGCTCTTTACAGAAAAGCTGAAGCAAGCTCTGAACTTTGGTGATCAAATGTGGAGCATTATCGGCGTCATGTTTGCGGCGTTAATCATTTTCTCCTTCATGGTATCGATGATTGAACTGCTGCTCAGCGTGATATCGGGCTCAGTCAAAGAAGCACAGTCGTACATGTCCATGATCATTACACTAGGTGTGCTCCCAATGTTCTTTACCATGAGAGCGGGTGCTACGCAGCTAGATACGTATTACTTCGCCATCCCATTCCTCAATATTCATGCGCTGTGTAAGCAATTGATGTTTGGTATCATCGATCCAATGTCCATCGCCCTGACACTCGGTTCCTCGGCACTGGCAGTCGTTATCCTGTTTGTCATCGTCAGAAGCTTGTTTATGAAAGAGAAATGGATGCTTGCGAAATAAAGAAACGCCCTCTTTGATAGAGGGCGTTTTCAAGTGAATGCCGATCATCGTATTTTTCAGTTTAAGAAACCGAATTGATCCAAGTTCTCTAAATAAAATTGAAAATACTCGTCATGAATACCATCAGGATATTCTTCTAACCCATTTTCGATAAGTGCACCTTCAATTAAAGCATTTATATACCTATTAAGCTTTTCGCAACTATCTCTTACGGTAAATTCTGAAACATATAATCCATCTTTACTTTCTAAAATGATATCAATTCTTCTACCTTCTTGTTCATCAAGCAATAAGTGATTATACTCCCATTCTTTTACTCTTTTAGGGTTTAACGGATGAAGACGATTATGAAGTACTTGTTCACGATGATCCTTTTTTTCCTCATTCGAAAACAATTGAATCAATATACTCGGATCATCAATGACAAAACATTTATATATCTTAGTATATTCAAAGTGATCATCATTTACTAAATCTAAAATCTTTGTTTTTGAAAATTCTCTAGCTTTAAATTTAGACGTTATCATTTCAACGACTTGTTCTTTAGTAAAAATCAATTGATCTTTTTTATATAAATATTGTTTATATAGCTTTTCGTAATTATACATTATTCACCTCTATTAACTATTTAACAGGACCTCCGTAGAATGAATGAGCCTTTGGAGTTCTTTTATAGGGATGCCAGTGATAATAATAACCTTTCTTCGGCTTACCTTTGTATCTATCTACTTCTTTAAATGGTTTACCTTTTGTATTAGCTCCAGCTGCAACAACTTCTGCTTGACTAGAAGAAATAGACCAAATATCCTTTTTTGACTTCATTCTAGCGATTGCTTGCGATTTACTTAGTCCTTTTCCAACATATACTCCGCCTCGGATAACAGCTTCATAATGATTATATTTTTTTTTGCTTTTAGACCTGTGCTTGTTGGCTTCTGTAGCAATTACATAACCAGCTCCTGCAACAACAATCACTGCACCAGTATGAAATAAAGCAGTCATAACTGCAGGTGTTATTGCTATTCCCACCGGTATTAAAAAGGCGAATGAAGCTGTACCTTCCTCTGAATTATAGGTGAAAATTTCCTCTGTTTCAACATCTTCAAAAGTCGCTTCAAACTCATCGTCTTTAAATTGGTTAATTTTTATTTCATATTCCTTTGATATTTCTTCACCAACTTCATTGAATTCTCTTGTAGTTAAATTAAAACTATCTGCACCAGGTTCTACATTGAGAGTAGCTTCAACCTTATTTCCTTCCGCGTCATTCATTGAAGTATCTAAAACCAATTCATCATTTGATATTTCAAAATTATCAACAGAAATATTTTCTTCAGATAAACTATCTTCTAACATCTCTGAAACAACTTCTTCATCAACAATCATATTATTATCAATTTCTTCTGCCTTGGTATGATTGTTTGGAAATAGACTAGCAACTAAGAAAAACACCAGTAATATTATAATTTTACTTTTAACTTTTAACCACATATAATAATTCCTCCGTTATTTTTTAAAATTGAAATCCTGAATAATCTTACTTTTATTATCCAGCATTTCCGTAGATGAACTCTCCAGATAGGTATAAACCTGTGAAAAGCTCTTTTCATCTTTATTAATTTTCTCTTTATAAAGATAATCGGCAATTACGCCCGTTATGTAAGCTGTCGAATAAGAAGATCCTGTATAAACAGAATTTTCTCCTTTATTATTTAACGATAAAACATTAACACCGGGGGCAAAAAAATCAACTTTTCCTATAGCAGAGAATTGTGGTACTTTATTCTTTGAATCAATTGCCCCGACAGAAATAACATTATCGTATCGAGCTGGAAATTGACTATTTAAACCATAAGTATTACCGCTAGCAGCAACAATAATAATCCCTTTTTTTACGGCATCGTCCACTAACTCCCTTAATTCGGGAAAATCCTTTTGAAAACCTAAACTTAAATTAATTATATCTACATTTTGAGATATAGCCCATTTAAAACCATCTAAAAAACCCTGTCTTTCAATCTTTCCATCATTTTTGATCACTTTAACAGAATATAGTTCGACATTTTGTGTAACCCCGGTAACTTCACTGTCAGTATTGTTTGCTGTAATTATTCCTGCAATTGATGTACCATGACTTAATTTATTTTCAAACTCAATGGATGAATCTATCGGATTAAATTCTTTTACAACCTTACCTTTTAAATCTTTATGATTCTTATTTATTCCACTATCTAATACCGCGACTTTAATTTTTTCATTTAATTCTCTCGTACTACTAGTTTCATTTTTCAAATCATCTTTTAGCAAAAAACTAAACACTCCAAAGTATAAAATCACCATTATAAAAACAAATAAAATGAACCATTTCTTTAACTTTAGAATTTTATCAATCATATTTTCTCACTCTTTCAGTAATCATTTCCTCCTAGCCTTTTTTATTTAAGTTATGATTCTTTTTTTAATAATAATCGATCGTACCCCCCAATAAGTCTTGGTATGTTTCTGAATTTCCATGATAGATATTACTAATGTATCTCTAAAAAAGATCTTTTCGACAACATCAGGTAACTCTTTTTGTTAATCGAGTAATTGATAACATAACTTTTTTCCTCTTCTGTCAACTAACTTATAGTAGGTCTATTAATATTTCATTTTCGAGATTTGAATTGTTGGATAAACAATATTATTTAGTTCACATTAGTATCTATACATTCGAAGGTTTCAGAAGCCAAGACATTTTATTAGACAAGATCATTTTCCATGGTAAATTTTCTCTTTGATGTGGTTACTAATTCTAGCATAATAATAATGATAAAAAGTTTAAAATTACCTTAAAATGAGCATATAGGACCTTTTTTTGAATGTTTTATAAAAATGGAATTATTTATATTTCGAAGAATTTTATTAAGGAATAACTTAAATAGAAAAAAGAGAGGGTGAATGAAAATGATGGTTTACTTTTATAATGAGTTAGGACATAAATTGTATTTATAATATAGTTCAATAGAAATGAAGAATGGGGAGTATTTTTTACTTCGAGTTTACACTTCATCTTTAACACAAATAAGCAGAAAAAAATCTTAAGTACAAAAAAGAATAATCAGGATTGAATATCTCATAGTGATCAAGCTAAAGAAAGGAACACTGATTATAGAAAGAAATGTTGTCAAGGATAAGATAACTTGACTATATTCTGGCTTTTTATGATAGAGGGGGGTCACGTTCGCCAAACCAGATGATAAATCATAACAAAAAACCCCCGGGATCGGGGGTTTTCCTTTAGTTCTTGATGAATTTCTCAACTAATGAGCTTGTTTTGTAATCGTTCAAATCAAGTTTCCATTGGTCGATATCATTTTTCTTCATGTTGACTTCTACTGTTTCTTCAGTAGATGATGGTCCTAATTTTTTAAACTCATCTGGGTAAATCGAAAGTAAGTATTTTTGAGCTTCATCGTAAGAAGCTGAACGGTTTTTGCTGTAGAACTCAGTCGCTTTCTCTTTCAAACGATCGACAAGCGGGCTTGCATCAATTGGTGTAAGAGTCACAGTCACGACAGCTTTATCACCACTGATGGATTTTGTTTTTGTTGATACTTTTGATTTTTCAGCTAATGTTTCTTTTACTGCTTTTAAAAGCTTATCAAGGTTTTCGTCCTTCGCTGAGCTAGAAGAAATACCTGATGAAGTGATGTAACCTTGCTTGAATGATTTATCAAATTCGTTCACAACAGTTGATTTGTTATCACCTGTTAGTTTTTCGAAATCGTCGTTTTTCTTACCAAAAATCATCACATCAATATAAGAAGAAAGAGCTTTTGCAGATGCTTGAAGTGTATCTGCTTTTTTCATTAAGTCTTTACCTTTAATATCGAATTCTAGTGTTTTGTCATCTTTTTTAGAACCACTGCCTGGCTCTGTGTACACAAGCTGATAGTCTTTTTCTTTATCAACTACAAAGAAAAGACCGCCTTTTGTGACTTTGTCTGCATTTAAAGAGCTTGAAGATAATACTTCGTTGTAGTCATCTGGAGAGATCGTAGATACCTGTGCGTCATCTTGGTAGAGCGTGAAGTTGCTTTTATCAACATTGAGAGGCTCTTTGCTGATATTTTTTACAGATACATTCACTTTTAGTACATACTGATCATCCTGTACAGATGTATCGTATTGAGGTGGTAATGTGTACTCAGCACTTTCTACCTTTACCTCTGCTGCATCAAGAGATTTTTTTGTATCGTTTTCTTTCGCAGCTGTTTTGTCTTTACCACCACTACAAGCAGCAGCGACAACAGTGACACACAAGATCAGAAGAAACAGGGATAATTTCTTTTTAAACATGGCGTGTTTTCCTCCTCGGGTTTATGGTGAATTTCATTGGAAAGCTGTAGTTCATATCATTCTTTTTGCACAAAAAGAAAAATACTGTATGTTTTTTACTGTAGAATGAAGCGAAAGTACTGTCAATACCTCAGTGCGTTTCGAGGTTGATTGGCTTCAATTAGTAAAAATGACACTAAGTTGAGAGGAGAAGCTTGTAATTTATTATTTGATATCTCCTGTAGAAACTCAACATTTTATATTTTAAGGTTTTGAGTCGGATTATTGAATAGGTTCAAATGACTGTTTTTGAAGATGATGTCGCAATTAGAAGGATTTTTATGACTTGTAAATGAGTATATAGTAATGAATATTTCTTCCTGTTATGTATATGGTCACTTGGTTTGAGTGTTGTTGGCAGCGAGACACATGTCCAGCAAATTTAGACAGGCTGCCGACACTGAACATGCTTTTTCATGTAAAAATGGCAGTCATCTACACAGAAACACTACATAAAATAAAAGAGAAACGAACTGGAGGTGGATATATGGCAGTGGTAAGAGCGACAAGCTCTGATATTGATTTAATGGCCAGACTGCTGAGAGCAGAGGCAGAAGGTGAAGGGAGGCGAGGGATGCTGCTCGTAGGAAACGTGGGCATCAATCGTTTGCGTGCCAACTGCTCTGACTTTAAAGGGCTGCGTACGATTCCACAAATGATTTATCAGGAGCATGCATTCGAAGCGGTCACGCATGGTTACTTTTATCAACGAGCACGAGAAACGGAAAAAACACTTGCGCGGAGAAATATTAACGGAGAACGTTTTTGGCCGGCAAAATTCAGCCTTTGGTATTTTAAACCGCCTGGCGATTGTCCGGCGACTTGGTACAATCAGCCGTTTGTGGCAAGGTATAAGTCGCATTGCTTTTATCAGCCAACCGCCGAAACGTGTGAAAATGTCTATAACACCTTTTAGCTTGATGAAACGCACAATCCTCTTAGAGTACGAATACAGAGGGTTGTGTTTTTGTTTTTTCCAAAATGGGTAACCATTGTGTATCAACAAGATGAAGCACGTGAATGGAGGAAATAAAGATGTATCAAGATTTAAAAGGGAAAACAGCCATTGTCACAGGCTCTTCAAAAGGAATTGGACAAGCGATCGCATTGCGGTTTGGACAAGAGGAAATGAATGTGGTTGTGAACTATAAAGGCGATGAAGATGGAGCTGAAGAGACCGTACAAGCCATTCAGAAGCACGGAGGTGGGGCGGTGAAAGTACACGCAGATGTCTCCAAAGAGGAAGGCATCCAAGCCATCATGGATACAGCACTGGAGCATTTCGGTACAGTAGATGTATTCGTCAATAATTCAGGCTTCAACGGCGAAGAAGCGCTGCCGCATGAGATGACGCTGGAGCAATGGCAAAACGTCATCGATGTGAATATCACAGGTGCATTTTTAGGCGCAAAGGCTGCGATCGCCTATATGATGGAGCATGACATCAAAGGGTCCATTTTAAACATTTCCAGTGTCCATCAGGAAATTCCGCGCCCGTTCAATGTTCATTATTCCACTTCAAAGGGCGGAATGAATATGATGACGAAGACGCTGGCTCTTGATTATGCCGAAGCAGGTATTCGAATCAACGCGATTGCGCCGGGTACCATGGCAACCGAATCGAATGATGATTTACAGGATGAATTGAAAAAACAAAAGCAGCTTGAGAAAATTCCGATGAGAACCTTTGGTGAACCGAAGGAGATTGGGTCCGCTGCTGCATTCCTCGTTTCTAAGGAAGCGGCATATATCACAGGCACCACCTTATTTGTGGATGGCGGAATGACACTTTATCCTTCTCAAATCAATGATTAATCCAAAAAACATCCGCCTGTTCATCCGGCGGATGTTTTTTGTCCGTAGCGTTGTGCGGCTTTGGCTGTTTTGCCGAGCAGCATCGGATACTTGCTCAGGAAGGAGATACATGGCACCATGAGCAGCAATGTGCCGATCGTATAAAAAAGTGTCCAAGAGAGCTGTGCTGTATCAGCAATATTGATACCAAGTCCATAAAAAACAAATGCTTTCATGATATCGATGCCGGCAAACTGCAAGACAAGAATGACAATAGAATTTCGCCCTAGATACGTCAAAATAGGGGAAGTTTTCAATTTAAAGCTTAAATAAATCACGGCAGCTGAACCGAGTAGAGCACATGCATAGAAAATAAAGAGATCACCGTAGTCGTTGACGCGCATATCGATCCGTGAATTAAAGCTCTGCATGTAAGCCGTCAGCACAAGCAGACCTGTACATAAAAGAAGGGTTGGATCTGTTTTTAATTCCACAAACCATTGCTTTGCTAAAAATCCAATTGAATAAAACACAACAGCCGTCAAGGCGACATTGGCGTTCCAAGGAAGACTTTGATCTAAAAGCAAGGTAGAGGCATATCCAGCACCTCCGCAAAGAACAGTCAGCAAGATCACGGCAGCGGGTTTTCCTTTAGAAAGACGATGCATAAAGAAAAATAAAATTTCCACTAAAAAGAGCGTTGTTAAAAACCAAATCGCTGGGTTATGTGTGAGTCTTGCTTCATCTGCATTGGATATGAAAATACCTGTAAACGGAACGAAAGGGTCAATATCCGTTTGTCCCTTGAATGCGAAGAAGCGGGTAACAGAGAACCAAAATACATACGTAATGATGGAGAAATAGAGATAGGGCAAGAGTAAGCTTTTGGCTTTTTTCTGAATAAATGACAGAGCAGGGGATGAGGATGATCGAAACATCATGCCTGATAGTAAAAAGAAAAGCGGCATATGAAAAGAGTAAATGAATTGCTTGAGCGAATCTGGAATGGGCACATGCGCCATGACCACGAGCAGAATGCCAATTCCTTTAGCTGCATCTACCCAATCGAGTCTCTTTTTCATGTCTGTCATCTCCTTCTTTCTCAGCGGCGTAAACCGGTCATTGAATATATACCTCTACTATATAAAAGGTACACCTCTTATGCGTTTACAGTTCGCTAACGATTAGAAGACACATTTGCGATCAGATGACAGACGGAAGGATTTTGACATCTTGATGTTACATTTCCCATTTTTTATGACAATGTAAAAAAGAAGCCTGGAAAGCTGGCTTCAAAATAATTCTGCTATTCTCTTGAAGGAACGTTGTTTTTCAATCGGATCAAAGGAATTGTTCAGAATCATGATGTCATCCGTTTGATAGCGGTCCATCAAGATCTGTAATTGCTCTTTCACCGTTTCCTTTGAGCCGACAATCATCCGCTGGCGGTTTTGCAGCACTTTTTCCTTTTCCTGTGTGGTGTAGTGATAGGCATTTGCTTCTTCTATAGAAGGAACGCGGCTGTCCAGTCCTTTTTCAACACGCAGCAGCCATAAATCTGTACTGCTGGCGATCCTGTCTGCTTCTTCATCGGTTTCACCGCAGATGACAAAGATGGCAAACATAGATTGTGGCTGGCTGGAAAAGACGGATGGAGAAAAGTGTGATCGATACGTCTCAAATGCTTGTGTGCCGCGTGCAGGATGGATAAAGTGGCCAAAAATATAGTTGATTCCAAGCTCCGCCGCCTGCATGGCACTATTTTCTCCCAGCCCAAGCAGCCAAACCGGCGGATGAGCATCAACAAGCGGAGCAGCTTTCACGCCTGCATGCGGATGGCCAGAAGGCAGGCTGTCTGATAAGTAAAAAAGAAGGTCCTTCAGCTGGCGGTCAAACTGAGACAGGTCTTTATGCACGCCGTCCGTCAAAGCGAGTCTCGTCCTTTCAATCCCGCCCGGAGATTTGCCGACTCCGATCTCAATCCGTCCAGGATAAAGGGCTTCAAGCTGCCGCGTGACCTCTGCTACTTTAAAAGGACTGTACTGAGGAAGTAAAATGCCGCCAGATCCGGTACGCAAGGTTGATGTATGAGCCGCAATATGAGCCATTAATATTTCAGGCGCTGTACTAGCGAGCCCTCTTGTGCTGTGGTGTTCAGCAAACCAATAGCGTTCATATCCAAGCGTTTCAGCCAGCTGAGCCAGCTGCGTTGTGTGAATCAATGTCTCCTGCGCTGTCTGACCTTTAGGAATGGCGACTTGATCTAATATATGAAGTGATGGCATCATCAACATCCTTTCATCAACATGCTGAATATAAGTATAAAGAAATCCATAGGTGGAAGGAAACGAAAGGGTTTATCCTTTGCTTTTATCTTTTCTATATCAACATATGAAACCACATCAATACACTCGTTATCAGCAAGAGCTGTTCATCGGGAACTTTCGACAATGTTTCACATGAAACACTTCATTAACGATATGAACCATTTCCAATGTGCATCTTTCGTTAAAAAAATATAAAGTGTTTGAAACCTATATTGAACATAGATCGTATATACTAGTAAATAGAAAAAAGAGTAAGAGGCTCCAATGTCATTTCATGAATTTTGTCGAATTTTCATGTATGATGATTTTAATAGGGTCCATCGCTTAATAAATAGATTTTTATTATGCTGGAGGAGTGATTGATTTGGCGATTACATTAGAAAAAGGTCAACGTATTGATTTAACAAAAGGGAAAACAGGGCTAACAAATATTCTTGTTGGACTTGGCTGGGACCCTGTATCAAAAGGCGGCGGATTTTTAGGGAAGCTGTTTGGCGGCGGAGGCGGCGCTGATGTTGACTGTGATGCTTCAGTGCTCATGCTGAAAAATGATAAGTTTACGGAAAATAAAGATTTGATTTATTTTGGCAACCTAAAAAGCAAATGCGGCAGTGTGGAGCATACAGGTGACAACCTGACTGGTGAAGGAGACGGAGATGATGAACAAGTCCTCGTCAACTTGAGCAAGGTGCCGGGTAATGTGAATAAATTGGTGTTTGTCGTCAACATTTATGATGCCCTTAGAAGAAACCAACACTTTGGTATGATTCAAAATGCTTACATTCGCATCGTTGATCGTTCAAACAATCAAGAATTAGTGAAATATAATTTAAAAGATGACTATGCAGGAAAAACTTCGTTAATCGTCGGAGAACTTTATCGCCACGAGAATGAGTGGAAGTTTGCGGCGCTTGGAAATGGTACAAATGATGCGAAGCTTGCCGATATTACGAGAAACTATATTTAAACAGAAGGGAGAGGTTCCTAGTGGGAATTTCTTTAGCGAAAGGCCAAAAAATTGATTTAACAAAAACGAATCCGGGTTTAACAAAAGTAGTCGTCGGTCTTGGCTGGGACGTCAATAAGTATGACGGCGGACATGACTTTGATCTAGACGCAAGTGTATTCCTTTTAGATGCGGCAGGTAAAGCAAGCTCTCCATCTGACTTTGTCTTTTACAACCAAACAACTGGCGGAGGCGGAAGTGTCGTACATACAGGCGATAACCGCACTGGCGAAGGGGACGGAGATGACGAGCAGGTCAATGTTGACCTTGCAGCTGTACCAGCAAGTATTGAGAAGATTTCATTTGTCATTACGATTCATGATGCAGAAGCACGCAGTCAAAATTTCGGACAAGTGTCTAACGCATATGTACGTATTTTAAATGCAGCATCGAATGAAGAACTCATTCGCTACGATTTGGCAGAGGATTTCTCAATTGAGACAGCCATTATTGTAGGTGAATTATACCGTCATGGCGGGGAATGGAAATTCTCAGCTGTCGGATCAGGCTATCAAGGCGGTCTTGCCCGCATTGCAACGGACTTTGGCTTAGATATCGGATAACGATAACTTCCTATTTTCAAAGACAGGAGAGATACGAATATGGCGATTCAGCTTTCAAAAGGACAACGTGTCGATTTAACCAAAACCAACCCAGGGCTGACGAAAGTGATGATCGGTCTTGGCTGGGATACGAATAAATATTCTGGCGGAGCCGAATTTGATTTGGACGCTTCGGCTTTCTTGGTGGATGCAAATAATCGTTGTCAGCAAGATACAGATTTTGTGTTCTATAATAACCTTCAGCATCCGAGCGGCAGTGTCACTCATACAGGTGATAACCGTACAGGTGAGGGAGATGGAGACGACGAGCAAATTCTCGTTGATTTCTCGAAAATTCCTGCTAACATTGATCGTATCGGAATTACAGTTACGATCCATGATGCAGAGGCGCGCAGCCAAAATTTTGGACAAGTCTCTAATGCATTTGTTCGTGTTGTAAATGAAGAGGGCGGGGAAGAATTGATTCGCTTCGATTTAGGGGAAGACTTCTCAATTGAAACAGCTGTTGTGGTATGTGAATTGTACCGACACGGAAGTGATTGGAAGTTTAACGCGATCGGAAGCGGATTCTCTGGCGGACTTGCAGCTCTTTGTCAAAATTATGGGTTAGAAGTGTAAATA
Organism: Bacillus sp. FSL P4-0248; assembly: GCF_038593305.1. Lineage (NCBI taxonomy): Bacteria > Bacillati > Bacillota > Bacilli > Caryophanales > Bacillaceae > Bacillus > Bacillus sp. FSL P4-0248. Next base: position 296,686 of record NZ_CP151983.1, read on the forward strand.
AGAGAAACAAATCAATTCAAGAGGTGCTGTCAAAAGCTCATATGAGGGCCTTTCCTAAGTGAGAAAGAAACAGCGATCAAGAATAGCAGCAGGCGAAAGCCTGCTGATGCTTCTACACTTATAGGAGGAAAACCAGTTGGACATTTTGAAACATATGTTGGATACATATGCCTCGTTTTTTGATTGGCATATGTGGGCAGAGGTATTAACAGACCCTGTCTCTTGGGGGCTTATTGGGACGCTTGTCGTGCTTGAAGGATTGTTATCTGCAGATAACGCACTTGTATTAGCTGTAATGGTGAAACATTTACCAGAAAAGCAGCGTAAAAAGGCATTAACCTACGGATTAATTGGCGCTTATTTCTTCCGTTTTCTATTCATTGGCGTAGGGATGCTGCTTATTAAGTTCTGGTGGATTAAGGTCCTCGGAGCTGCTTACTTAGCATGGCTTGTTATTAAGCACTTCTGGTTAGGTGACGGCGATGATGAAGCGAAGGAACTGAAAAAAGAAGGCTGGATGGTTCGTGTCTTTGGTGTGTTCTGGGCAACCGTTATTTCTGTTGAAATTATGGACCTTGCCTTCTCGGTTGATAGTATTCTTGCAGCATTCGCTGTATCTGAGGAAGTATGGATTCTACTATTAGGCGGAATGCTTGGAATTCTCATGATGCGTACAGTCGCGCAGTTATTCCTTGTTCTCATTGACCGTATTCCAGAGCTCGAGAATACAGCGTTTATTCTCATCGGGATCATTGCGATCAAAATGGGCTTGAGTGCTGCTCACATTGAAATCCCGCATCTTGTATTCTTTGCGATTATTATCCTAGCATTTATCGGAACGTTTATTGTTCATAAAATCAATAAGAAGAAACATCAAGAAGTGACAAACGAAGCTGCGGCTTCAAAAGAAGAATAGGACGATCAAAAAGGAATGGAGTTGATTAGCGGCTCCATCCTTTTTTGAATCATCAAGTCATTTGTTCGATTTTCTCTCAACAACAGGAGGTGGCACAGCATGCGGTATTTTCAGTTTTTATCAGAGGCGAGGCAGCGTGATATTTTTTTCAAACGGCCGGGGGCGATGCATTTGATGACGCCAAGGCACTTACTTGCGCATGCATTAGGTGCTACTTTGTATATGCCTGCGACAAGACAGGATATAGCAGACATGCTGCTGTCGCAGAAATATGAAGCGCTTTGCTCTGTTGTATTTTGTTTAGAGGATGCCATCGGTGATCAAGAAGTGGAAATGGCTGAACAGAATCTAGTGGTACAACTCGCCAAACTGTCGGACAAATTAACGCATACACCTGAAATGGCTGAACAAATGCCGCTTTTATTTATCCGGGTTCGTTCGCCGAAGCAGCTCCTCAAAATGGCAGCTTTGCTTGGTTCATCTCTTCGTTTATTGACGGGTTTTGTATTTCCAAAGTGTTCTATTCATAATGCGAAGGATTATTTGGACAGCTTGAAACAGGCGTCCGCACAAACGAAGACAACGCTGTACGGTATGCCCATTTTGGAAACACCCGATTTATTAGAAAAAGAAACAAGATATACGGTGCTGTCTGAGTTAAAGCAGATCATGCTGAATGATGAAGAATATATTTTGAATATTCGTATTGGGGCAACGGATCTTTGCGGCCTATATGGCATTCGCCGTGATCGCGACACCACCATTTATGAAATCAGATTGATTGCTGATTTGATCACAGATATTATCAATTATTTTGGCCGTTCCTTTGTTGTATCAGGTGCTGTATGGGAGCATTTTGGCCCTGCACGAAAGGAGCAAAAACCTTTCATCCGTGCGCTCTCTAAGGGCGGTGAGCTGCCCTTATCTGAATTCGATGACGTACAAGGTTTACTCAAAGAGACAAGACTCGATGTAGCCAACGGCATACATGGAAAGACAGTGATCCATCCAACACATCTCAAGCCAGTTCAAAGCATGTACGTTGTGACAAAGGAAGAGTACTTGGATGCATTAAGCATTCTGGAACATGCTGACGGTACAGTTGGCGTGATGAAGAGTGCCTTTTCTAATAAGATGAATGAAACGAAGCCCCATTACAGGTGGGCAGAGCACATATTAATTAAGTCAGACATTTACGGGGTGTTTCATGAAAATAGAAGCTATATCGACATACTCACAGAATCAGAAGCGGCATACGCTGAACATCTTGGAACATATGGAGGTTGAGCTTGACCTCAAAGAAGGTGCGCTTCAGCTGGAAAAAGAGCATCTTTTTGAGATGGCGGCAAGGGTGAACAAAAAAAGAGCCTTTTTATTCGTTAGTAAGGTGCTTGGAAAGCATATTCCTGTTCATCCAGTAAAACCGCTTCTTGTCTCGGGTCTTTTAGCGATGGCATATGCCAAAGCGCAAACGGGAAAGACGCCCCCGCACCAAGATCTTATCGTCGAGGCACTCAAGACGGATGATCACACGGTGTTAACGGCAGCCTATGAAACACTCAAAGAAGAAAAGCTTTCAGCTGGCAATGTGCCTGTCGTCATCGGCTTTGCGGAAACGGCAACAGCCCTTGGACATGGTGTGTATGATGTGATAGAAGGCGCATCATACATTCATACGACACGTGAACAGCTGCTGGGTCTTGATCCGTCATTGGTATTTGAAGAAGAACATTCGCATGCAACAGATCAGCTTTGTTATGCAGACGAAGCATTACTTCGCACAGACCGCCCCATCGTGTTAGTAGATGATGAAGTCACGACAGGCCGTACAAATATCAACATCATTCGTGACCTTCATGCAAAGTACCCGAGGCATTCTTATACCATTCTTTCCATTTTGGACTGGCGGACGGAGGAGCATGAGAAAGCCATGTGCCAGCTTGAAGAAGAGCTTGGAATTCACATTACATCATTGTCTTTATTAAAAGGGCAGATGATTTTTCGAGGCAAAACGCTCGATGAGCCAGCTTATTCGTATGAGATTGCGGAGCAAGAGAATCAGCCAAGTCTCTCTTTTCACTCTCTTCAATCTTTCTTTAAGCAAGTGCCGTATTCATTTTCTCATGCAGCGAATTCGGCGGGTCATTCGCCATATATACATGAAACGGGCCGTTTTGGTTTAAAGGCAGCAGATACGGAAGCGCTCGACCAAGCAGCTGCTGAAGCGGGATTGAGGCTGCGGCAGGAACGCAAAGGAAAACAAACACTCTGCTTAGGGACAGGTGAGCTGATGTATGTGCCGATGAGACTGTCTGCACACATGGGGCAAGGTGTTCTCTTTCATTCAACAACGAGAAGTCCTATTCACCCAGTCGAAAAGGATGGATACGCTGTCCAAAATGGGTTTACCTTTATGAATCCAGAGGATGCCCGAATTCAGCACTACGTGTACAACATTCCAAAAGGTGAATATGATGATGTATTTCTCTTTTTTGAGAAAAAGGTTTCTCAGGAGGCATTGCTTCCGCTTGTTCACTTATTTGCTGAGCGGCATGTGAAGCATGTGCATATTGTGACTTTATCAGACGAGGTGAAGGTGAATGGCTAATGTGTATACAAAGATGGGGAGCTATCCAGAGCAGGATGTAACCTTCTTACTCAAAGATTTATCCTCTATTGAGATGGAGAAAAGTACAGAAGAGCGGGAGCGTTCAATTCAGAGCGGTGCACATTATTCAGAAATGCTGCCAATTGAGTACAAACCAACGGCATCTTATATGACTTTATTCTATCAATCTCTTGAAGAAAGTAAGGAAAAGGTAGCAGAAGCAGTAGCTGTTGTAGCAGAACAGATTGTGAAGAAGCGAGGCTTCCAAACCGTGCTTTGCAGTTTGGCGCGTGCGGGGACACCGATCGGGGTGCTGATCAAACGATATATTCGAAAGACGTATGGTGTCGATCTGCCTCATTACAGCATCTCTATTATTCGCGACCGCGGAATAGACGAGAATGCACTGCATTATATGCTGAAAGTACATCCAGGTTTTGAAATTGCTTTTATCGATGGATGGACTGGAAAAGGTGCGATTTCGAAAGAGCTCCAAAAAGCTGTTTTTGATTTTGAAAAAAAGTATGGTGTACGTCTCTCGAGTGAGCTGGCTGTGCTGGCAGACCCCGGCTATTGTACACATGTATACGGAACGAGAGAGGACTTTCTCATTCCAAGTGCCTGCCTGAATTCGACGGTGTCTGGACTTGTCAGTCGTACGGTACTAAACAACCGCTGGATCAATGCCGATGATTTCCATGGGGCAAAGTATTATAAAGAGCTGCTCGATGAGGATGTGTCCAATCTGTATGTGGATACGATTGAAGAAGCATTTTCCAGCCTTGAACCAAATGTACAAGAGAAAGCAGAAACCATCCTTACGCAGGGGACGCCGGCAGATTGGCGGGGAATGGCATCCATTGAAGCAATCGGTCAGGAGTTTCAAATTGAAAATACCCATTTGATTAAGCCGGGTGTTGGTGAGACGACCCGCGTGCTGCTTAGAAGAATCCCGTGGAAAATCTTAATTCAGCCTGGATCTCAGGAGAAGCTGAAGCATATTTTGCTTTTGGCTGAGGACAGAGGTGTTCCTGTCATTGAATATGCCAATATGTCCTACACGTGCTGTGGATTAATTCGTCCACTGGAGCAAACGTCATGAAGACATATGCATTTGCCAGTGATTTAGACCGGACGCTGATTTACTCACATCGAGTGCTTGAGCAGTATGCGTATGAAGGAGAGTACGATTTAGTTGAGGTGCTGGACGAAAGGCCGCTTTCCTATATGTCTGTTGAAACGAAAAAATCTTTGCAGACGATTCATCAATCAGGCTGGTTCATTCCAGTGACGACAAGAACAACTGCACAGTATGAACGAATCACCTTCTTTGAGCAAGAGCTTAAACCGGAGTATGCTGTCACAACAAACGGGGGCTGTATTCTTCATCATGGCAAGCCGCTTGAGGATTGGCAGGCCATTGTTGATGAGAGACTTAGGGAGTGTATGCCAGTCAGAGAGATGCTGAGGGCGATCTCCGAGCTTCCAGTTGCGGCATGGGTGAAGCGTACCCGTACAGCAGAGGGAAGATTCCTTTATTTGATTATGAAAGAGGAGTATCTATCTCACATTCCGCTTGCTGAATTGAAGCTGTGGGGCGAGGAGAGAGGCTGGCAGGTTTCTCTTCAGGGGCGGAAGCTTTATTTTATTCCACAGCCGCTTAATAAGTGGGATGCTGTTGCTTTTCTAAAGGACAGGCTGCAGCTAAAATACGTCTATGGTGCGGGTGATTCCCTGTTAGATGCGGGGCTCATTCGTCAGTCAGATATGGGCTTTGCCCCAAGACATGGAGAAGTTCTCGGCTTTCATCCAGAACTTGAGCCGACAGCAGCATCTGGCATGGCCGCAGCAGATGAAATCACCGCTTGTGTCATCAAGCATATGATGAACGTAAAAAAGCCTTCGATTCGATAGCAGAAGTAGAAGGCTGAATGATATGATAGTAGTAGCTTTCGAGAAAATATAGGAGAAAGGAAGGAGCGGCGTGAGTTATAAAGAAATCAATGTCACCCATACACGGGCGGAGCAGGAAGCCTGGAAAAACGTGCTGAAAAAGCCGCTCCCTGAAAGAGACGGTTATGTAAAGGACGAGCATACGTTGTCCTTGCCGCGTCTCGCCGCCCGGGTCCTTGGAACTCCGCATGATGCAACCGATTATTTTATTTATTTACATGAATTATACGAAACAGACGGCATGCATATTTTAAGTGAAACACTCAATCGCCATATTGAGCCGGAGCATTTTCAAGCACTGCAGCGTATTCATTTGATTAACCAAGAAGAAAAGGGATTGTCCGTAAATCGCTTTGTGGCTTTTTTAGATGGTGAACAGCTGATTGTACGCCATCCAAACCCTGTGATGAACCGGCATATCCGTCTTTCATTGATCAAGGTGTTTGAGCATTTCAAGCAGCTGCACGAGGGTGGATTTCAGCATCCTGATTTCCGCCGGGTCCTGCTGGATGTCGTGAAGTTTTCAAATAATCATCTAGGTCCATGGCTGAAGGAAGTCAATATCGAAGAAAAAATGCCGGCTGTCATTTGGTATGGAGAGGCGAATAAAAGTCAGCTTTATTTTCTTTACTATGTCATGCTGATTGGCTGTGATGTTGTCCTATTTCATCCAGAAGGCAAGGATTCGTTCCGCGAATTAGATCCAGAAGAAAAGCTGACTTTTATTGATCAGTACCCGGGAACTTCAAAGCTTGAGCCGTTCCCTGCTGAAAAGCCTGAGAGGAAATCAACGGTGGCGTACCGCTCGACAAGAGAGCTTGAAGAGGTGCTTCACACGGAAGATTCAATGCTCTATAAGCCGTGGCAATTCAGAGATCATACTCCTCATTCCATTACACTCAAGACAACGTATGATGAGCTGTTTTTAATTGCAAAGGAACGATCCTTTATCCGCCCCAATTTCAAAGCAGACCGGGACACGATACAGATTCCAAATCTCTTTGCGAAAATGATGGGTGTCACACGAGACAAGCGTGAATACTGGGATCGCATTCACACGTTAATGGAAGGGAAAGAGACGAAGACCATTCGCCATTTTCCTTTTACGAAAGAAGTGACATCGAATTATCAATTTCATTATCAGCATGCACTTTCTTCTGCTGGAGAGATTGATCCTGACTTATTAATGAAAAGCAATGTGTGGCAGTTTTCTCATCTATATGAGGGTACGCAGCGTGCGATTGCAGAGGCGATATCTCGAATCTGTCAGCATCCGAAGCTATTAAAAGAAGGCAATGAAACCGAATTAGATGTCCGTATTTATTTATTCAAGCAGGTTCTGCATTTAAGCCAGGATCTCATTGAACTGATTCAAACCTTTGATTACGCACAAACCGTACCGAAAGTGATTTTATACCATACGGAATATAATGGTGAGCTGACTCGCTCTGATGCGGCCGCCCTGATTTTCCTAAATGAAATGGGTGTGGATCTCTTCGTATATCATCCGGCGGGATATCAGTGTATCGAACGGTATATCGATGACCAATTATTTGATACTCATTGGCTTGATGAGATGGTCATGAACCAGGAGTTTAAAGAGCCGTCCATCGTTAGAAAGTTATTTCAATCCATTAAAAACCGATAAGGAGATCAAAGCTTATGACAAATACAAACGGAAATGACATCATTTCAATTGATAAAGAGGAAATCACGATTGAGAAAGCAGACGATATTCGCGTTCAGCTTCGAAATGAACCAGAAGTGCAAAATATTGCGAGACAGATCGATGCGAAAAATCAGCTTGAACTTCTTGAATACGGAAAACAGCCGGCCGTTGAAATCTCTAAGTTCTCTGATCGTATCCTTTCAATGATGCGTTCAACAAGTGTCACTGACTCAGGAACAATGCTGACGCAGCTTGGCAAGATTATGGATCGCTTTGATAAAAATGATTTTGACGAACCGAAGGGTGGTTTGTTGTCAAAAATCTTTAAGCGCGGCGGCAGCATGATTGAAAAGATTTTTAGTAAATATCAAACCCTCGGTGCAGAGATTGAAAAAATTAATGTAGAAATTAGTAAATATAAAGATGAAATGACCAAATCGACTGTGACGCTTGAAGAAATGTATGAGCATAACATTCAATACTATATGGAGCTTGAAAAGTATGTCGTAGCCGGTCAAATGAAAATCGAAGAATTAAAGCAATTGGTTCCTTCATATGAAGAAAAAGCAGCTAGTGGAAACCAGCTGGCGCAGATGGAGCTTGATACGCTTCGTAATGGCATTCAAGCGCTTGAAGAGCGTGTGTATGACCTTGATATGGCAAGAATGGTGGCGCTTCAAACAGCACCGCAAATCCGTTTGCTTCAGCGCGGGAATACGAAATTAATCGGGAAGATCAACTCTGCCTTCATCATCACGATTCCAATTTTCAAAAATGGGATCATTCAAGCTGTTACAGCGAAGAGACAAAAGCTTGTGGCTGATTCTATGAGTGAGCTGGATAGAAGAACAAATGAAATGCTGAAACGAAATGCTGAAAACATTTCAAGTCAAAGTGTGGAGATTGCCAAATTATCTGGCCGTCCAAGCATCGACATTGAAACGATCGAATCTTCCTTTAATACAATTGTACAAGGGATGAAAGAGACGAAACAGATCGAAGAAGAGAACAAGCGATTACGCGAAGATGGAACAAAACGTATGCTTGAGCTTCAAGATAATATTAAGCGGGCTGCCCTGGAGTCCTAAAAAAACAAGCTGTCTGTAACTAAAGTTGCAGGCAGTTTTTTTATGAATTTAAATAAAATTTGAGAAAAAAGGTTTTTATGTGACCATTTTCGGGTAAATCCTGTTCAGGGGAATGGTTCGCCCATGATTCAAAAAAACGCTATAACGAGGATTCGACTTATTTTTTAGTACAATTAGGAATTTCCAGTAAAATATTGTCTGATGAGAGGAAATACCCCGTAAAATATGTAGTTTATGAAGCATTCTATAGGATTTACGAGTAATACGGCGTATAAACTCTAATGACCAGACCTCTATATGGAATTCATACATATTGTGGGGAAATAAGCGAATTCTAAAGATTGTTCGCATCATAACGCTTATGTTACGGTTATAAAGATGCTAATTTGGAGGGAAAATATGAATTCTGAAGAGAGAAATATCAAAATCAAGATAAATAATGTATCTAAAATTTTCGGTAAAAATGCTAAAAAAGCATCTCAAATGCTTGAAAAAGGGAAAACAAAAAGAGAAATCCTAAAAGAGACCGGCGCAACTGTTGGTGTCAATCGAGCAAATTTTGATGTTTATGACGGCGAGATATTTGTCATCATGGGGCTATCAGGGAGCGGAAAGTCCACACTTGTGCGGATGCTAAACAGGTTAATCGAACCAACCTCCGGTGAAATATATATTGATGGGGATATGATAACAAATATGTCAAAGGATCAATTGCGTGAAGTCAGACGGAAAAAGATCAGCATGGTTTTCCAAAACTTCGCATTGTTCCCGCACCGTACAATTCTTGAGAACACAGAGTATGGTCTTGAATTGCAAGGTGTAGATAAAGAAGAGCGCAGATCAAAAGCGCTTGAATCTTTAAAGCTTGTTGGACTTGAAGGTTTTGAAGAGCAATACCCAAATCAATTAAGTGGTGGTATGCAGCAGCGTGTTGGATTGGCACGTGCTTTAGCAAATGACCCTGACATTTTATTAATGGATGAAGCATTCAGCGCACTAGATCCATTAATTCGGAAAGATATGCAGGATGAATTGCTTGAGCTTCATACATCTGTAGGAAAAACGATCATTTTCATTACCCATGATTTAGATGAGGCGCTTCGTATTGGTGACCGCATTGTACTCATGAAGGACGGAAATATCGTTCAAATCGGAACACCAGAAGAAATTCTGATGAACCCATCGAATGAATATGTTGAACGCTTCGTTGAAGATGTTGACCTTTCTAAAGTATTAACCGCTGGTCATATTATGAAACGTGCAGAAACAGTTCAGATCGATAAAGGAGCCCGTGTTGCGCTTACGCTCATGAAAAACCTTGGGATTTCGTCTATCTATGCAGTAGATAAGAAAAAGCATTTATTAGGTGTTATTTCTGCACAAGCAGCGAAAAAAGCAGCAGAAACGGGAGCGTCGCTTGAAACTGTTCTTGATAAAGAATTTACCACAGTATTGGAATCAACGTATTTAACAGAAATCTTTGATGCAGTGTCTGATGCGGCAAACATTCCAATTGCAGTTGTAGATGAGAAAAACAGAATGAAGGGCATTGTGGTCAGAGGTGCATTGATTGGTGCATTATCAGGTAATGATGAATATATCAACATGTCTTCTAACAAGCTAGAGGAAATTAAGACACAAGAGCCTTCTGCACAGGAGGTAGAATAAGATGTTTAGTATGAGTGATTTACCTAGAATTCCGTTCGCGGATTATATCGATCGATTTGTTGACTGGTTAACATTAACGTTTGGTGGTTTCTTTGATGGCATCACAAATGGATTAGCTGGAACAGTAAATGGAATTGTAGCTGCACTTGGCGTCATTCCATCCATTATTTTAACCCTTATCTTTGCCGGCATTGCTTGGTGGATCAGTACAAGAGGAGTTGCTCTTTTCACACTTATTGGATTTTTACTGATCGACTATTTAGGCTACTGGCATCCAATGCTTCAAACACTTGCGCTCGTTCTGACCGCTGTGGTCATTTCTATCGTGATCGGGGTTCCGATCGGTATTTGGGCATCACAGAAGGAAACTGTGCGTAAAATTGTGACACCTATTTTAGATTTAATGCAGACAATGCCTGCATTCGTTTATCTATTACCAGCGATCTTTTTCTTTAACATTGGGGTTGTTCCTGGGGTTGTGGCATCGGTTATTTTCTCCATGCCGCCAACGATTCGTATGACCATTCTCGGTATTAAACAAGTACCAGCGGATTTAATTGAAGCAACTGAAGCTTTTGGTTCAACGACATTCCAGCGTTTATTCAAAGTTCAGCTTCCACTTGCAACAAAAACCATCTTAGCTGGTATTAACCAAAGTATCATGCTGGCTCTATCCATGGTCGTTATTGCCGCAATGGTAGGTGCACCAGGACTTGGTTCAGAAGTATATAGTGCGGTAACGCAGCTGAAAACAGGTATTGGTTTTGAAGCAGGTATTGCCATTGTTATTGTGGCGATTACACTCGACCGTATTACACAAAATATTAAAACGAAAAAAACCAGGGGGAATGCTTAATGTGGAAAAAGTCTCTCTACATTGGGATGACCGCCCTGCTCGTCTTTTTACTAGCCGCTTGCGGTGCACAATCGGATTCAAATGCAAGTGCAGCACAGCAGGTCAATAAAACGATTATTGGGATTGATCCGGGTTCAGGTATTATGGCCCTAACCGATCAGGCCAAAAAGGATTATGGCTTAGAGGATTGGACGGTTGTGTCTGCATCAAGTGCAGCCATGACGGCAACGCTCAAAAAATCATACGACCGTAAAAAACCAATCATTATCACTGGCTGGAATCCACACTGGATGTTTTCCCGCTATGATTTAAAATATTTAGATGATCCAAAAAAATCTTACGGTGAAGCGGAAGAAATTCATACGATTTCACGTAAAGGCTTTGCGAAGGATCAGCCGGAAGCAGCTAAAATGCTTAGTCAGTTTAAATGGTCTCAAGATGACATGGGCGAAGTCATGATTGATATCCAAGATGGTGTGAAACCAAAGGATGCCGCCTTAAAATATGTGAAAAAACATAAAGACCAAGTAGCGAAATGGACAAAAGGCGTGAAAAAGTCGAATGGTGGAAAAGTGAATCTTGCCTACGTTGCATGGGATAGTGAGATTGCAAGTACCAATGTTGCAGCAGAAGTATTGCGTGAACTCGGGTTTAAAGTAACTTTGACTCAGGTTGAAGCAGGTCCGATGTGGACAGCAATTGCAACCGGAAGTGCGGATGCATCATTATCCGCTTGGCTGCCAAATACGCATAAAACGTATGCAGCGAAGTTTAAAGGAAAATATGATGACCTTGGTACAAGTATGAAAGGTCTTCGAATGGGGCTAGTTGTCCCGACATATATGAAGAACGTAAACTCCATTGAGGATTTGAAAAAATAGTCAATGATGTAGTGGTTCCCTTATAATAGAAGGGAGCATGTTGAAAAAGCAGTCTGCTCAAAAAGCGGCTGCTTTTTTCTTATATAGAAGGATGGAGTTGTCGGGCGATGGATAAGTCAATCATGATTTTTCTGCATGGTGGAGGAGTAAGCAGCTGGATGTGGCAGGAGCAGGTTGAAATATTGAAAAACACGTATGAATGCTTTGCCCCTGATCTCATTGGACACGGGACAAGAGCAAAAGAACAGATATTTTCAATGAATGAAAGCACCCGTGAAGTCATCTCATGGATCAAGGAAAACGCGAATGGCCGTCAAGTGATTCTGATTGGATTTTCTTTAGGTGCGCAGATTGCCGTTGATGTGTTATCAAGAGAGCCGGATATCGTAGACATAGCCGTTATCAATAGCGCTCTTGTGATGCCTTTGCCATGGCTCCACTTCATGGTGAGGCCCCTTTTGCCACTGACGTATCCATTATTAAAGAAAGATTGGTTTATTCAGCTCCAAGCCGAAAAGATGGGGCTCCCGCAACATGTACTGCATCATTATGCGGCGGAATCGAAACATCTGCAAAAGAAAACCCTTCTTACGATGTTTCAGGAAAACCTCCATTACAAGCTCCCAGACACGTTTCAGCAAGCGAAGGCACGCATTCTTGTCACAGTGGGAGAAAAAGAAAAAGGCATCATGAAACGGTCAGCAAAAAAAATAACGAATTCACATCCGAAGGCAACAGGCGTCGTTGTTCCCGGTATTGGGCATACATTTACTTTTGAAAAGAAAGAACTTTTTACAGAAATGGTCATAAACTTTATAGAGGCACGTGCATTACCAGTCGAATTAAAGGAAATCCAGTAGCTGCGCCAATCAATAAGTGAAGACGAGCATAAAAGGGGCGCCGGTCTCTTAGAATCTGTATGATATAGGTATAAAACGCTTACAGTTTGTGTGTCCTAGAAGGAGGAGCTATGAGTAAAAACTATATCATATTCGGTGCAAGTCAAGGCTTAGGAGATGCTTTTGTAAAGGGTCTTCCATCAAGTGGAGATACAGTTTGGATTGTGTCGCGAAGTGAACCAAGCAGTTTGAACATAGATGACGGTGTACATAGAATTTGGCTGAAAATCGACTTATCAAGCCAAACACATATCCCTTATATGCTCGAAGCACTTGAGAACAAGACGATTGATGTACTCATCTATAACGTCGGTTTATGGGAAAAACGAGGCTTTGAAGACGATTATTCCTTTGATCACGATCAGCCAGAGGATATTGCACATTTAATCAATGTGAATGTCACCTCAACCATTACGTACATCCAGGCACTGCTTCCTCACGTAAGGAAATCGGAGAATGGAAAAATCATCGTCATTGGCTCAACGGCGGGTCTCGATCATACGAACCTGCCGCAGGTCTCGTTTGTTGCATCTAAATTTGGCCTGCGCGGAATTGTGAATGCACTGAGAGAGCATGTGAGGAAAGATAAAATATCCGTCACCTGTATCAATCCAGGAGAACTTGCGGCGGAGGTTCCGTATGAAGATGGAGCCGAAAAGGCCATCACTCTTTATGATGAAACGAGAATCCCTGTTCAGGATATTGTGGAGCTTGCGAGATGTGTGATTCATTTATCAAGGGTATCTTGCGTGAAAGAAATCAACGTTCCAGCCATGGCAGATCTGAATGCGTAATATAAAGCAGACCACCCGCCCTGAAGAGAAGGCGGGTGGCTTTTTCATTTATGATGAATGCTGCTGGAGTGTTTGATAGACAGCCTCGGTCAAAATCTCAATGCCAGTAAAGATAGCAGAGCGGTCGAAGGTCATATACGGATGATGAAGACCGGGCTTTAAATCACAGCCTAAACCGAGCATCGTGGATTTGATATGCGGAAGCTTTGCTGCGTAAAAGTGAAAGTCCTCTCCACCTGTTGTGACAATCGGGGGATCAAGCTGTTCTTTACCTAAAACCTGTTCAATTGCATGAGACATGATCTGGACAGCTTCCTCATTTAAGGTGGCGGCAGGCAGACGATGGTCTGTTGAAAGTGTAATGGAAGCGCCAAAGGCATCCGCTACAGAATGAACGGCTCTTTCAATTTCTTTTTCTAGCTCATCCATCACTTCGTTTGTTTGCGCCCTTACATCTAATGTAAAAGAAGCTTTCCCTGGGATGATGTTTGAGCTGCCCCCGCCAGCATGTATATTGGTCATTTTGACAGAATGCGCGACTCTTGGATCGACATGGATATGCGCGAGTCTCTGCACAAGAGTTGAAGCCACTTCTATTACGTTGACGCCAAGATGTGGGCGTGCACCGTGCGCTTCCTCGCCAATAATGGTGCCGACGTAATGATTACTTGATCCGTGCAAAATAGCAGGCGCGCAGCGTCCGTTTAATGTTTCTTGAATTGGGCGCACATGTACGCCATATAAGTAATCGACATCTGCGAGCACACCTTTTTCAATCATTTTCAGCGCACCGCCGCCTCTTTCCTCAGCAGGCTGAAAGATGAAACGGATCGTGCCGTTCGGTCGTTCTTTTTCCTTTAATGCCATGAAGGTGCCAAGAGCCATCGTCATGTGTGCATCGTGGCCACATGAATGATTGGCTTTAAACTCACCATCTACTTCCTGCCAAAGTGCATCAATATCAGCTCTCACAGCGACCACTGGTGCGCCTTCTCCAATTTCACCGATCACCCCTGTACAGTCGTCAAATGTTTGAGTTTTGCAGCCCAATTTTTTCAATATATCTTCAATATAAGCGGTCGTTTCTGTTTCTTCCCAGCTGATTTCTGGGTGGGCATGCAAGTGTTCAAAGATGTCTGTCACGGTTTGTTTCATTTCGTTTGTCAAAGTTGTCATGAGAAGCCTCCTTGCTGACAGATAATCTGCCAAAACATTATTTTAATGAAATAATATTGCTCTTAAATATCAACAGTGTTTATAATATAACACATCATTTGATTATTCTGAAAATTAAGTGAAATTCCGATCGGGACAAAGGGGTTTTGACACATGAAAACTGCGACAGTATCAGCACCAGAGAAACAAAAACGAAAACTTCAAATGCCAGATGCGTATGTTCTCTTATTTATGATTGCACTGATTTGTACGATAGCAACGTATTTTGTACCAGCGGGTGAGTTTGACCGAAAGACATCTGGGGAGATCACAACAGCCGTTCCTGGCAGCTATCACCGTATTGATCAATCACCAGTGAGTCCAGTTGGCTTTTTTACAGCGATACAAGAAGGAATGGTAGGGTCCTCTTCTATTATTTTTCTGATTCTATTTACGGGCGGAACCATTGCCATTCTGGAGAAGACAGGTGCTATTAACGGGATGATTCACCATGTCATCAGCCGGTTTCAAACGAAGCAATTATTGTTTATTTGTATTGTTGGGGGATTATTTTCAGTCCTTGGAACGACCGGAATTGTCGTGAACTCTGTCATTGGGTTTATTCCAATCGGCATCATTGTAGCACGATCCTTGAAATGGGATGCTGTAGCAGGAGCGGCTGTCATATACATCGGCTGTTATGCAGGATTTAACGCAACGATTTTATCTCCATCTCCATTAGGTTTATCACAAACGATTGCAGAGCTGCCGATCTTTTCCGGAATTGGCCTGCGTGTCATTATTTATCTTTGTTTTCTTATTTCTAGTATTGTGTACATCTATTTATATACAAGACGTCTGAAGAATAAAGAAAAGGGAAGCATTCTTGGCGATCAATGGTTTCCTGCTAAGGGGCTTGGCGGAGCCGATGCGGAATCTGTGGACAAGCCTGCATTTACTGGCAGACATAAGCTGATTTTAGCAGTGTGCGGATTGTCACTTGGAGGTTTCTTATATGGCGCACTTCAGCTTGGCTGGACCGATAAGGAAATGGCGGGTGTGTTCATTTTTATGGCTATCGCTGCTGGACTGCTCGGCGGTTTAGCGGCCAATGATATTGCGAAAACGTTTATTATCGGGTGCCAAAGCCTTGTTTACGGCGCACTTATTGTTGGGATGGCACGCTGTATTTCGGTCATTTTAGAAAATGGGAAGCTGCTTGATACAGTGGTCAACGGCTTGGCGAGTATGCTGACAGGCTTTAGTCCAATCGCTGGTGCGATCGGGATGTATATTGCGAGTGCGCTTCTTCACTTTTTGATTTCATCAGGATCAGGAGAAGCTGTTGTCTTTATCCCGATTCTTGCGCCGCTCGCTGATTTAATGGGTATCACAAGACAGGTAGCTGTAGAAGCAGTGATGCTTGGCGAAGGGGTAGTCAACTGTATCAATCCGACTTCCGGTGTGTTGATGGCTGTGCTTGCTGCAAGTGGTATTCCTTATGTAAAGTGGCTGCGTTTTATGGTGCCGCTTGCCCTCATTTGGTTTGTCATCGGTCTTGTATTTATTTGTATCGGGGTCATGATCAACTGGGGACCTTATTAAATATGTAGGAAGCTGCCGACGAGCGTTTGGCAGCTTTTTTCTTGTGGAAATATGTATGGAGCGGGCGCTTTGAAAGCACAATAAATGTGTTCACAAATTCGCTACATATTTTTTTTGAGCAGTCCCCTTGCAAAAGTTTGTGAAATGTTGCACAATATGAATGTGAAATACTTCACATAAGAAAAACAGCCTAGTTTTACTCAGGAGGATGAGATAAATGACAAACGAAAAAGTAAACAAAGTAGCCCTTATTGGAGCAGGTTTCGTCGGCAGCAGTTATGCCTTTACATTAATAAATCAAGCAATCACAGATGAATTGGTTGTCATCGATTTGAATCAAGACAAAGCAATGGGTGACGTGATGGATTTAAACCACGGAAAAGCATTTGCCCCGCATCCTGTGAATACATGGTATGGAGATTATGAGGATTGTAAGGATGCAGATATCGTCTGTATCTGTGCTGGTGCAAACCAAAAGCCAGGTGAAACAAGACTTGACCTTGTTGAGAAAAATTTAAATATATTTAAAGGCATTGTAGAAAACGTGATGAAAAGTGGATTCGACGGTATTTTCTTAGTGGCCACAAACCCAGTCGATATTTTGACATATGCGACTTGGAAATTCAGTGGTCTTCCAAAAGAACGAGTGATTGGCAGTGGTACGACGCTTGATACGGCAAGATTTAGATACATGCTCAGTGAGTACTTTGACGCAGCGGCACACAACGTGCATGCGTACATCATTGGCGAGCATGGAGATACAGAGCTTGCTGTTTGGAGTCATGCGAATATCGGAAGTGTACCAATTACAGAATTAATGAAGAGAAATGAGCAATACAAACAAGAAGACTTAGATGAAATCATGGAAAATGTTCGTCATGCTGCTTACCAAATCATTGAGAAAAAAGGCGCCACTTATTACGGCGTAGCAATGAGTTTAGCCCGCATTACAAGAGCGATCCTGCACAATGAAAACAGCATTTTAACTGTCAGCACTTACTTAGATGGAGAGTACGGAGCAGAAGATGTCTACATTGGTGCACCAGCCCTTGTGAATCGAAATGGTGCAACAGAAGTGATGGAGCTTGCACTGAACGACACGGAGAAAGAAAAATTTGCACACAGTGTAAATGTGTTAAAAGAGATTTTGGCTCCTCATTTTTAATCAATTAAAAGCAACCTATCTGAGCAGAAAAGGATGAATCACTATGTGGCAGCAAATATATGATCCGTTTGGTAATGAATTCGTCAGTGCATTGGTGGCAATGCTCCCAATCTTGTTTTTCCTTCTTGCATTAACCGTTTTTAAGCTAAAAGGTGTTTTAGCCGCTTGTTTTACCTTAATCGTCAGTTTTGTAACAGCTGTTTTCTTCTTTCATATGCCAGTTGAAAAAGCATTATCTGCTGTGCTGCTCGGTATATCTAATGGGCTGTGGCCGATTGGATATATCGTCATCATGGCGGTATGGCTCTATAAAATTGCCGTGAAATCTGGTAAGTTCGATGTCATTCGATCTAGTATTGCAGGAATCTCTCAAGATCAACGTCTACAGCTCTTATTAATTGGTTTTAGTTTTAACGCATTTTTAGAGGGTGCTGCTGGGTTTGGTGTACCGATTGCGATCAGTGCCGCTCTCTTAACAGAGCTTGGGTTTAAACCGCTGAAAGCTGCGATGCTCTGCTTAATTGCCAATGCTGCGTCTGGTGCATTTGGGGCGGTGGGCATCCCGGTGATTACAGGGGCGCAAATGGGCAATATGACGCCGCTTGCGTTATCTCAAACCCTTGTATATACCATCCCATTTATTTCATTCTGTATTCCGTTCCTCCTCATTCTGATTGTAGATGGATTGAAAGGGATCAAAGAAACTCTGCCAGCCTTGCTTGTTGTGAGTGGTACCTATGCCATTTTGCAAGCTGTCACAATGGTGACGATGGGTCCTGAGCTTGCCAATATTATTTCTGCCCTAGCAAGTATGGGAGTTTTGGCTTTATTTCTTCGGAAATGGCAGCCAAAACACATTTATCGTGAAGAAGGAGCGCCAGATATTGAACAGAAACAAACGTATCGCGGCGTTGAAATACTGAAAGCATGGTCTCCGTTCTATATTTTAACTGCTGTTATTACGGTATGGAGTCTGCCGGCATTTAAAGCATTGTTTGCTGTAGGAGGACCGCTTAACTGGACGACCATTTTAGTGAAAATGCCATTTTTACATCAGCAAATTGTGAAATTACCACCAATTGCACAAACGGAAACACCTATTGATGCGATCTTTAAAATTGATGTCATCAGTGCAACGGGGACCGCCATTCTGATTGCGGTCATGCTGACAGGGCTGTTTAGCAGACATATTACATTAACAGAAGGCGCTGTCTGCTTAAAAGCAGCGGTGAAAGAGCTTTGGGTTCCTGTTCTTACTATTTGTTTTGTTATGGGCTTTGCCAACCTAGCGAACTTTGCTGGACTAAGTTCAGCGATTGGACTTGCTCTTGCCAAAACGGGCGATTTGTTCCCGCTTGTCAGCCCGGTGCTTGGCTGGATCGGCGTGTTTATTACGGGGTCTGTCGTGAGTAACAACGCCTTATTCGGTAACCTTCAAGCGGTCACTGCTTCTCAAATCGGTTCACAGGCAGGTTTGTTAATTGGGGCGAATACGACCGGTGGTGTGATGGCGAAATTAATTTCTCCACAATCAATCGCTATCGCTACAGCAGCTGTTGGAGAAACAGGGAAAGAATCTGAGCTCTTCAAAAAGACCGTGAAGTACAGCTTCATCCTGCTCGGTATGGTATGTATATGGACATTCATTCTCGCTCAATTTGTATAGGTTGATAGACTAAAAAAGACTGAGAGAGATCTCAGTCTTTTTCTTTATGTAGATTCTCTTGTCACGAGCCGGGTAGGCAGCTGGATATGTTCGCGCTGTAATGGTTTTTGATCTTGCAGGAGTGCGATCATTTGCTGTACAGACCGCTGGCCAAGCTCTACGATCGGTATGTCAATTGTGGTGATCGTTGGAGCTGTCACCTCACAAATGTCTTGGTTGTCATAGCCGATGACCGCTAGATCCCCGGGGATTTGATAGCCGTATGAAATAGCCTGTTTAATGAGTCCTGCTGCGACTTGATCATTGCCGGTGAAAATGGCATCAGGCGCTTCCTTCATGTGATGGATGACCTCCATTAAGCGAAAGCCGTCTTCAATGGTAAAAGCCTCTCCAAACAGCCAATCATCTTGCAGCGGCAAACCGTGAGCAGAGAGTGCATCAAGATAGCCCTGTTTCCTTTGTTTCTGCGCTTCACTGCTTTCTGTATCAAAGCAAAACCCAATCGATTTTCGCCCCGACCGAATCAAATAGTCCACCGCTTTATAGGCGGCTTCCCGTTCATCGTATCCAATAATCGGGATGTTTGCTGTTTGGTGATATTCATTTGCCATGACAATGGGGCCGTTCGTTAAAAATGGCTCAATTTTCTCCCACGTATTTTCTAACGCACCCAATATAACCCCATCGACTTCTTTTCTTTTTAATAATTGAAGCCCTTCAAGTTCTAATGCTTCTTGATAAAACGTCTGGAGCACGATGGCTTTATATCCTTGATCCAGTGCTTCCTTTGAAATGCCTTTAATCAATTGTGCAAAAAAAGGATGGTCCACAGCTGGAACAGACACAGCAATGGTTTTTGTCTGATGTGACCTTAGTGTGCGGGCTGCTGAACTCGGTGTATATTCCATTTCTTTCATCACCTGTAAAATGAGCTGCCGCTTTTCTTCTGACACATATGGGTGATGGTTTAGCACTCTGGAAACGGTGGTGGTTGAAACCCCGCAGCGTTTGGCAATTTCATAAATTGTACACATATTAACAAATCCTTTACACAAAGTTATTGTTCTGAAATCGATAACATCATTTACAATGTGAAACAAGTTAAATATTAACAAAAGGAATTGATTAATTGGAGGGAATGGTATGCAAATATTGACGAAGATATCAGGTAAAAGCAAGGATTATCTTCCTTTGCTGGATATGATCAATCAAGGTGTTCAAGTAAAGGCCGATTCAATTGAAAAGCATCTAGCAAATGAAAAGCTGGTGACGTTCCTTGAGCAAGATATAGAGCGCACAGGTTTGGAAAAAATTCTCTTCCATTATAAACAAAATAAGGAAAAAAAGATACCGTTTCTGCCAGTTGACAAACTGATTTCAGAAGATGAAATCGATGATATTATGCAGGTGCTGAAGGAAGTATTGAGCTCTGGCCGTTTTACTTCAGGGCCATATATTCCGACATTTGAAAAGGCGATTGCTGAGTACTTAGGGAAAAAATATGTCATTGCCACGTCAAGTGGAACAGATGCATTAATGATCAGTCTCATATCAGCAGGCGTCCATCCAGGAGACGAGGTGATTTTGCCGGCCAATAGCTTTGCTGCAACAGAAAATGCAGTGCTTGCCATTGGGGCTGTTCCGGTATATGCCGATATTGATCCTGAAACCTACTGCCTCTCACCGAGTGAAATAGAGAAACATATCACAGATAAAACGGTATGCATTCTACCGGTTCATTTATATGGAAAGCAAGCGGATATGAAGGAGATTTCGGCGATTGCGAAACAGCATGGACTGAAAATCATTGAAGACGGCTGTCAGGCGATTGGCAGCAGCGGCCTTGGCGCTTATGGAGATGGACTTGTTCTCAGCTTTAATCCATACAAAAACCTTGGGGTCTGCGGAAAGGCAGGAGCCATCGCTACAAATGATGAGGCCTTAGCGGAAAAATGCATGGAGATCAGCTATCACGGCTTTGAAGCTGGAAAGAAAAATGTCAAACGCAGTGACTATGGCTTTAATTCGAAAATTGATAATTTGCAGGCAGCGATTGGACTCGAACGAATGAAGTATTTAGGACTGCAAAATTTCAAACGTTTTTACTTAGCCAAGCGATACATTGACCAGCTGCAAACGCTTGAGGATGAAGGATATATGAAGCTCCCGACGCTGACAGATGATCATGTATGGCATCTATTCCCGATTAGAGTGCTGAAGGGAGAACGAGATGAACTGGCATCGAAATTGCTGGAAATGGGCATAGAGACGGATGTCTATTACCCGGTTCTATCGCATCAGCATCAAACAAATCTTGTTTCTCAAAAATATAGACAAACGACACTTCCACACACGGAAAAAGCTGCGCAGCAATTACTTCACTTGCCGCTTTATCCAGGAATGCCGCTGCAAGATCAGGAGAAGGTCATCGAGGGGGTTCATCATGTTATCAAGTCTTCCATTCAATAAAAAACTGCTGAATCTGCCGAAGAATCCGCAGTGGATCGTCTTCTGTGATTTTGATGAAACGTATTATTCTCACGGAATGACAGAGGAGCAGAGAGAGGATGTCAAGCGGCTGGAAGCCTTTGTAGCAGAAAAGAGTGAAGCGGGACAGCTCTTGCTGGGCTGGGTGACGGGAAGCAGCCTCGATTCTGTCACGAGCAAAATGGAAAAAGGCGGGTTTCATCAATTCCCGCATTTCATTGCATCGAACTTAGGGACTGAGATTGTATATACGTCGGATGCCCATTTTGGACAGCCAGATGCAGAGTGGATGAAGCGGCTGGATGCACAGGGCTTTTCAGATGAAAAAATTGATGACATCCTGGAAACCATCCGAGAAAAGGGCATTTCCCTTAGACCGCAAACGCAGCTGGGCAGTTCAGGGTATAAGAAGAATTTCTATTATCAGGAGCAGGATGAACGGACAGATCTTTATCATCTATCATTTATCCAAACACTGGCTAAAGAGCGAGGCGTGGCAGTCAACATCAACAAATGCAACCCGCTTGCTGGAGATCCTGCGGATTGCTATGATGTCGACTTTTTACCAGTCGGAACAGGGAAGGATGAAATTGTCCGTTTTATGCTGAACCAATATGATTTATCGAAAGATCAAGGCTTTGCCTTTGGTGATAGCGGGAACGATTTGCGGATGCTTCAATCCGTCACACACGGCTTCCTTGTCCAAAATGCGACAGCCGAAGCCAAACGGCACCATCACCAAATTTGTCATCATGGGTATGCAAAAGGAATCTATGAAACACTGAAAACAGTGATGTATAAACATGAGGAGGCACATTCATGAAGAAAATTGGAATTGTTGGAGCAGGGAATATTGCAAAAGCACATGCAAGAGCATTATCAACGATCAAAGGTGCAGAATTATCCGGTGTCTATGATTTGCATGAGTCGGTCGCACAGGGATTCATTAAACAGTACGGCGGACGTGTGTATTCAAGTATCGGGACACTGGCAGATGCATCTGATGGATTGATCATTGCATCCCCTAATTTTTGTCACAAGGACCATGCCCTTCAGTCGCTAAGAGCAGGACAGCCGATTTTATGTGAAAAACCGATGGCTGTGTCGCTGAAGGAAGCGAAGGAAATGGTGGAGACAGCCAAACAGTTCCAAGTTCAAGCCAGTATGGGCTTTAACTATCGTTATTTATCCTTTGTGAATATATTGAAGAACTTGATTGCCAACGGTGAATTAGGCCGCATTTTAACTGTCAGAACTCATTTTAAGAAAAACAGTGCCCTTAGAAGAAAGACTTTTTCATGGAGAGACAGCGGTGAAAGTCTGCGTACGAGCGGTGCACTAGGGGATCTTGGCATTCATTTGATTGATATGCTGTGGTACTTATTTGGCAGTGAAATGAAGAAAGAATCACTTAACACCAAGATGCTGACACATGTAAAGGAAAAAGAAGAGAAAAAGGTTCAGGTGGATGATCATACCGAAATTTTTGGGCAGATGGAGAATCAAGTGTTCTTTCATTTAGTGACATCCAAAAGCACGCAGCCTGAGGAATGTGGATTTAGTGTAGAAGTCGTTGGTCATGACAAGGTATTCAAATACCATACGAACATGAAAAACGAATATGAGATCAGTGATGGATTGTGTGTGGAGCGTCATCAAATGCCGCAAACTTTGCTGACAGATCCGCCAAATGAATTTTACGGATGGTCCGATACATTCCGCGATCAGCTGATGCATTGGGTGAATACTGATCCATACCCATCTCATATGAAGGTCGCTGATTTTGAAGATGGTTATCGCGCACAGGCTGCGCTCAATACATGCTTTGAGAGGGAAGAGGCAGTCGTCTCTGCCCAGGCATATTAAAGAGGTGGAGCGGAGGATGTCATGACTCCGCTCCTTTTTAGAGGAAGTGAAAAGATGAAAAAGGTATTTTATTTTGGCTGTGTCTTTTATTTTTTTATTGGGACCATTCATGTGTTTTTTGGCAGCTTAACGCCTTATTTGCTGTCGAGTTACGATAAAGGCCCCGGGGAATTATCATCTTTAATTTTTTTTCAGTTTATTGGTTTTTTGACAGGCGTTCTGTTATCCCCCATTCTAGTGAGAAAAAAAGGCTATGGCGCTGTGCTGACCATGGGTCTTTTGCTGATGATCGGCTCACTTCTGCTGGGGCTATTGGTGCCGGGCTGGACAACGCTTGTGCTGGCAGGTTTTTTTCTTGGGAGCGGCGCAGGCAGTCTTGAGACAACAGCTGGTGCATATGTCATTTCGATGGCAAATAGTGCAAAGCGAATCAGTATCATGGAGGTCTTTTTTGGATTAGGTGCGCTGTTATTCCCGCTAGTGATTCTGCTGACTGTCACAGAACAGACATGGCAGTATGTGTTTTTATTTCAGGTGGGTGCGCTGACATTTTTCCTTATGCTTTGGCTTGTTTTTATGAACAAACTGCCTCACGGACAGATGGATGCTCCTTCCACAGAAGGGACGAGGAAACCGTCCTTGCTTGTTGATCGAAATAATCGAATGATTGTGGTGATCATGATTTGCTTTGCCTTTTTCTACGCAGGGATTGAAACGAACTTTGCGAATTTTTTGCCGTCGATCATGCTGGAAAAAGGGGGAGAAAATTGGGGCCTCTTTGCGGTCTCTACTTTCTGGACAGCGATCGTCATCGGCAGAACCGTGATTGCGAGAAAAGCCGATCAGCTGCATCCGCTGCGTTTTTTAAAGCTAAGCGCATCTCTGATGATTCTGCTGCTTGTGGTATTTGCTCTGACAACCCACATCGCTGCGCAGTTGATCCTCATCTTTTTCATCGGCCTTTGTGCAGCTGGCATGTTCCCAATCGCACTGACAGCATCTGCCTTAATGATTGAAAATGCCATCGATGAGGCGACGAGTTATTTTATTGCAGCCGCAAGCTTAGGCGGAGCCTGCTTGTCCTTTTTGATTGGATTTAGTCTAGAATGGGCAGGAGCGGCAAGTGCCGTCTTTGTATTTGCCTTCTTAGCTGTTCTTCTGTTTGCAGCTGCGATTCAAATGAATCGTTCTAAGAAAAAAGAAACGGTACATGCGCAGCAGTCGGCACTGAAAGCAGATCGCTAAGCGGCTCCCCGTGGTCCACCTGAAATGATGACAAAGGACTTGTACTAAAACGCAGAAAGTTTGAATAACATGTACAAGTCAGCATCAAAAGGAGGACGTCTATGTGGCAGTGTTTTTTGGTTATATCTTTTTAGGGTTGTCACTTTCAGCGCCTGTTGGGCCAGTCAATGCAGCCCAAATTGACAGAGGGATTAAAAGTGGATTTTGGCATGCGTGGATATTTGGTGTGGGGGCTATGGCTGCGGATATTGTCTATATGCTTCTCATCTATTTTGGTGTCGCCCAGCTTTTGACTGCACCTCTTGTAAAGACCTTTTTGTGGCTGTTCGGCTTTTTCGTTCTGACCTATACCGGCATTGAAAGTCTGCGTAAAATCAATTTGCAGGAAAGTCCGAAAAAGGATAGCGGAAACACTTCATTTGGCCAGTCGTTCATGAGCGGATTTATCATTTCTTTATCTAATCCGCTCAGTATTTTGTTTTGGCTTGGCATCTACGGCAGCATTTTAGCCAATACGATCGAAAAGTATGGAGCTTCCCAAATGCTCATGTACAGTATGGCTATTTTTATCGGCATGCTGATCTGGGATTTCAGCATGGCGCTGCTTGCTAGTTCGTTTAGGCGTTATTTAAGTGAACGTGTTTTACATGGCTTATCTGTTCTGGCAGGTCTATCTTTACTTGGTTTCGGCGCCTATTTTGGGTATCAAGGGATCATGGCGTTGATTGGGTAGAGAAACAGACTGACACATTCAGTCTGTTTTTTTGTAAGGATTGACAGACATAACACATTCTTGAATAATGGTGGAATATAAAATGGTTTGAAGGAGCTTTTGCTATGCGTATGTTTCTGCCAGTATTCAACTATGTGTGTATGCTGATTTTATCAGTCATCACTGCAACATTCGTTTATACGTTTTTATTCATGCCGCCTGAAGTGGGCTTTAGTTATGTGGAGATGACCAGTCTGTTCATTTTGCTCGCTTATGTCATTTTTGCTGCACCGATTCAGTTTGTTTTACACCGGCATCCTAAGAGGTTTCGAAGCCGTGACTTACTGATTTATTTTATTGCGGCATGGGTGGTGTGTTCGGCTTTGGCTTTATGGATTGATTATGGGCTTGTTGTGTTCATCAGCTATAAAGTCTATCTGTTTAGCTTCTGCGCAGCCCTTATTTATTGGGTGCTGGATTCCATCTTTTTGATGAAGAACCGATCATAGGAATGACGAAAGGTGTTCTATTAACTTACACTAGTTTGTTCATACATAATAGAATAAAAGAAACAAATACCTGCTCAATTTGAACGGAAACTCCCATCCTGACATGCACAAGGAAAGTCGTGGAAGGACAGTCACCACAGCCATTTCCACCTCATAGGCTATGAAGAAGACGCTAAAACGAGGTGGAAGGAAATGGCCCAGCTGTATGCAAAAAGTTGCCTTGATCAAAATCTACGATCACTAGAAGAATGGAAGCAGGATGCTTTCACACGATTTGGCAAGATGGTAGGAGATGAAGCCGATACATTCCCATGTGTACCCGGAAGACAGGGATTTTTTCTCGATCATTTACGCTATGGGTTTGTCGGTGACCCTAGGAAAGAGGAAGCGGTTGATGAATTAGCCCAGCTGCTGAGAGAATATCAAGGCTGTGCGAAAGAAACCGGTCAATATGCTTCATTTATCTGTTTTTTTGAAACACCGCAGGACTTACAGGAAAGTTCGCTTGAAGAGTTTGAGCAGCAGTTTTGGTCGCTGCTTCAGCGGCTGCATCATAAAGATGAAGAACCGTGGCCTGAGGAGATCCCATTAGATACTCATCATCATGAGTGGGAGTATTGCTTCCATGGTGAGGCGTATTTTATTTTGTGTTCCACACCTGCTCATAAGCTCAGAAAAAGCCGCCACTTCCCTTATCTCTTGATGGCATTTCAGCCTAGGTGGGTGTTTGAGAAAATGAATGGATCGACCAAGTTTGGACAAAAAATGAGCCAGCTCGTTCGCAAGCGGCTCAAAGCATATGATGAGGTCAGTGTTCATCCATCATTAAAATGGTACGGGGATCCGACCAATCATGAATGGAAGCAATACTTTCTCCCAGATGAAGAGGCGGAGAAACCAGCCTCCGCCAAATGTCCATTTACTGCATTAAAAAACATGATGAAATTATGATGCGGTCTGATCCTGCTTCCACTTTTTCCTCATAAATAGCACCATGATGGCAATCACTGCAATGATCCCAAGGCTGATAAAAAAGCCAGGTCGTCCGCTTGCCTCCGTTAATGTGCCTGATACAGCGGCTCCAATTAAGAGCAGCGCAAGAATCATTTCGCACGTTTGGCGGGTGGATGGCTTGGATAGCTTTTTACTTGAGAACAGAATAAAAATCCATGTGTACAGCAGGGTAAGACCGGCTGCTGTTGTGAGATGCTCGTAGATGTGTTTGGACAAAAAGAGTGCAAGCAAAATTGAGACAATTAAGCCAGCAGCAGTTAAGATAATCGAAGACCATCTCACATGCGATGGATCTTTTTGTTTAAAACAAGCAGGTGCATCCTGATGCTCTGACATTGTGCCGAGCAGCGTTGTGACCGCATAGAGAGAGGCAACCAATGTCGAAAAACCAGCAATAATGAAAATGCCATTAAAGATATGAAGAAAGATCGATAAATGAAACGGCTCTAATGAAGTAATAAATGGACTGCTGTTCTCATTAAAGGCTGTCACTGGGACAAGCAAGAGAGCAAGTCCGATTGAGACGATATAGATGACTGCTAGAATGATCAGCATGACACGTCCAGCTTTTGCCGCATCCTTCGGGTCCTTTAAATGAACCGCCATCAGCCCCATGACTTCAATTCCCCCAAATGCATAAAATGCGTAAATCAATCCATTCCAAAGACCAAGTGGACCAAGAGGCATCCATTCGTGATCCTTGTTAGGCAGATGAAGGGTCGGTTTATGTTCTGTCAAAATGCCGAATAATACAAGCACCGCAAGAATCATAAATAGAAAAATCGCCGCTGTTTTCAGTACCGCAAGAACATTTTCTGTCTTTTGAAAAGAAGAAAGCCCAATGATAATCACGAGCAGGGCAAGAGCGGAATAAATCGCAGAAAACACCCAAAGCGGAACAGAAGGAAACCAGTGGCGGGTAAACAGAGAAATGGCGGTTAACTGACTTCCTGTAATCAGCATTTCTGCAAACCAATACACCCAGCCATTGCTAAACCCTGCCCAGCGTCCGTATGCTTTACGAGCATAGGAACAAAATGACCCTTTATCAGGATTATCAGCTGTCATCGCAGCTAAATGTTTAAAGACGAGATATGTTCCGACTGCAGCAAGCAAAAAAGAGATGCAGACGGAATAACCGGATTTTGTAATGGCGATGCTGGAACCAAGGAAGAACCCAGTGCCAATTGTACAGCCGACTCCGATGAGAGAAAGCTGCCACCAAGATAAAGATTGTTCTTCTTTCAATGCAAGTGCAACACCTTTCTATTTCAATGACATTAGCTTGTGACCGCCTCTTTTTTTTATACATGATCAAGGGGACATTTTGGGCATACTGTCATGGAAAGGAGTGCATGTGATGAACGGAGAACACGTCATTTTACCAAAGGGTAGACTCGGCTTTCGTTTAGGAAAAGGCCAATGTATGCGAGTGGTTGATGTCGAAGGCCAGCAAGTAGCAGATGTGATGGCCTATCATGAAAAAGATTTTTATGAAAAATTTGACCAAGGTGCGACGATGGACAGTTTGTTCTCGTCTAAAGTGAAAAAAGGCGATAAGCTTTATTCTAATTTATATAAACCAATGTTTACGATCATTGAAGATACAGTAGAATGCCATGATTTATACATGCCCGCCTGCCGGCAAGAGATGTATCAGCTTTTATACGGCCGGACGCACTTAGAGGTCATGCATACATGCTACGACAATTTGCGGACTGCCTTTGAGCCCTTTGGGATTCCAAAGGAGGATATGTACTATCCTTTTAATGCCTTTATGAATACAGTCATTGATGAAAAAGGAAAGCTGTCTGTCGAGCTGCCAAAATCGCTGCCCGGTGACTACATTCGCCTGCGGGCTGAAATGGACCTCATTGTGGCCGTGTCTGCATGTCCTGCTGATATTGGGAAGTGTAATGGATCAAGCTGTACATCCATACGGGTAGAAATCGATTAAAAAAGAAAAGGACCAGTCAAAAAAGACATGGTCTTTTTCACTTGTGAATGTTTGATTATCTAAGAAATAGGGGAACGTCTAACAAAATGTTCTTGATGAAAACATGGTATAATGAAGATTCAAAAAACGTTATTAAATCAATGAATTGGGAGTAAAACCTGTTCTCTTCATGTAGAGGATGCTTAGGAGGAAAAGTGTATGAGTTTGCAGAAAAAGATCAGCCAAGAGTTGCATGTGCAGCCCTCAATTGACCCAAAGCAGGAGATCGAAAAACGGGTTGGATTTCTAAAAGAGTACTTGAAAAAAACCGGGGCAAAAGGATTTGTTCTCGGTATTAGCGGCGGGCAGGATTCAACGCTTGCCGGACGTCTTGCACAGCTTGCTGTCAGTGAGCTTCGTCAAGAAGGAAAAGAGGATGCGGTCTTTATTGCGGTACGCCTTCCGCATGGTGTGCAGCAGGATGAAGATGATGCACAGCTCGCCCTATCATTTATTCAGCCAGACAAGTCGTGGAAATATGATATTGCACCTGCCGTGTCAGCATTCAGTGATCAATATCAAAAGGAAACGGGCGGCCCATTGTCTGACTTTAATAAAGGGAATGTCAAAGCACGCATGAGAATGATCGCGCAATATGCTGTCGGTGGTGAGGAAGGATTGCTTGTCATCGGTACAGATCATGCAGCTGAAGCAGTAACCGGCTTCTTCACGAAGTATG
Organism: Bacillus sp. FSL P4-0248; assembly: GCF_038593305.1. Lineage (NCBI taxonomy): Bacteria > Bacillati > Bacillota > Bacilli > Caryophanales > Bacillaceae > Bacillus > Bacillus sp. FSL P4-0248. Next base: position 326,117 of record NZ_CP151983.1, read on the forward strand.
GTGATGGCGGTGCAGATGTTCTCCCGCTCACAGGTTTGACAAAACGCCAAGGACGGGCGCTACTCGAAGCGCTAGAAGCACCGGAGCGCCTGTATTTAAAGAAACCAACAGCCGATCTGCTGGATGATAAACCTCAGCAAACGGATGAAACAGAACTCGGCATTACGTACAATGAAATTGATGATTACTTAGAAGGAAAATCAGTCTCAGATCAAGCAGCAGAAGCGATTGAAAAGCGTTATGTTCAATCAGAGCATAAACGCCAAGTACCCGCTTCCATGTTTGATGACTGGTGGAAATAAAAAGAAACCTCTCCGATGATGGAGAGGTTTTTTTATGTCGAATTTCAAGTGGATTTGACAAAATAACCAAAAATTCATTAAATTAGTAGAACGATATACTTAAGTCCATTTAACTAAATATCGATTTTTTTGATCAAAAAAAACAGACATAATTAGTTCGATTCACTTAATTTCACTTCTATTGACAGTATTTTCAGAAAAAATAATTGACGAACAAAAAGAATGCGCTTACAATGAAACCACATTCCGAAAAGTGAAATCAGATTCCACTGAATGGAATAAAGGGGTGATTCACCTCCAAATAAGAAGCTAAAGGAATGATTCACACAATGAAAAATCGAAGTGCACTGGAAATTTACAAAGAGGGAGGCGCATGGTGGGAGACTGAGATTAGTCATATTCAAAAAAATTCAATTGAACTACGAGGGTATCCGATTGAAGAACTGATTGGTGAATTGTCGTATCCACAAATGCTCTATTTACTGCTTGTTGGTGAATTATTGGATGATTCAAAAGCAGCTCTTTTTGAAAGTGTTCTTGTCGCAGGTGCGGACCATGGACCAAGAGCGCCATCTATTGCAGCAGCTAGAATGGCGGTGACTTGCGGCATTTCGTTTAATTCCTCTGTTGCAACAGGGGTGAATCTATTAGGTGACATTCATGGCGGAGCCGGAGAGAAGGCCATGCGTATGTTATACGAGGCCAAAGCGGTCTACGATGAACAAAAGGATGTACAGTCTGCGGCAAAGCTAGTGTGTCAAACATGGTTAAATCGCAAGGGAAAAATCCCAGGAATCGGCCATCAGCTTCATGATGATGATCCGAGGGTGAGACGTCTATATGACCTGAGTCACACATATGTCCAGCAAGGTCTTATCAGCGGCACATATTTACGGTTGGCCGAAGCGATTAGACATGAGCTTGAACAACTGAAAGGGAAGAAAATCACGATGAATATAGATGGTGTATCTGCTGCCATCCAATGTGAATTAAACATTCCAGCAGAAGCAGCAAAAGGCATTTTTTCCTTATCCAGAGGAATGGGCATCGTGGCGCATGCATATGAGGAGCTCACAAAGGGAGCCCTCGTGAAAGGACCTTGTCCGAATGAAGAAAGATTGGTTCGTTATGCAGGACATGGAACGCGGCACTTGAAGGAGGGAGAAAAAATTTGAGTGGTTTAAAAGCGTTGTCATATATAAACGGCGAGTGGCAGGATACCGGTCGTGTCAAAACAGATATCATCAATCCTTACTCAGGAGAAAGGATCGGAACATCTTATCTCGCCTCATCAGAAGACATAGAAGAGGCACTTTCTATTGCGCAGCAGGCTAAAAAACAAATAGCGGAAATATCGGCAATCGAACGCTCAAAGCTTCTAACAAAAGCAGCCACCTTGCTTGAAGAACAAAAAGACCATTTTGCAAAACTGATTTCGCTGGAATTAGGCAAACCGCTTAAAAATACAAGAGATGAAGTATCGCGATCAATTGAGACGCTGGCGCAGTCTGCGGAAGAAGCGAATCGATTAATAGGTGAGACCATTCCTGGCAATGTATCATCACGCGGACAGGGAGCAATGGCCATGACATTTAAAGTACCAGTCGGAGTTGTGCTGGCGATTACCCCTTTTAATGCACCGCTCAACTTAATTTGTCACAAAGTCGGTCCGGCCTTTGCGGGAGGGAATGTCATCATTTTGAAGCCCGCACCGCAAACATCAGCTGTTGCCACAGCATTTGTCAAACTCCTTCTCGAAGCAGGATTTCCTGAGGCTGGTTTGCAGCTTGTGATTGGCGGGGTCGAGGCCGGGAAACAGTTAGTCACTGATGAAAGAACGAATCTCATCTCTTTTACCGGCGGGGCTGCCGGAGGCGAACACATTACAACCTCTGCGGGATTGAAAAAGGTACTGCTCGAACTCGGAGGGAATGGCGCGACGATTGTTCATCACGATGCAGATATTGAACAAGCCGCATCCATGTGTGCCAAAACAGGCTTTAGTAATTCCGGTCAAAGCTGTATTTCTGTTCAAAGAATTTATGTCCATCAGCAAATGATGCCGTCGTTTACTGAGGTATTAAAACAAAAAGTAGAGCAGCTTGTCGTTGGAGATCCGCTGTCCAGTGAGAGTGATATCGGCTGTATGGTTGATGTCCAGGCGGCAAAGCGTGTTGAGGCATGGATACAAGAGGCAGAGAGCATGGGTGCCCACCTTTTATGCGGGGGGAAAAGAAATGGAGCGAGCATCACACCGGCTATTTTGCTAAACACTCCGAAACAGGCCAAGGTCGTCTGTGAGGAAGTGTTCGGGCCAGTTGTCAGCATTCTCCCTTATGAGGAGCTGGAGCAGGCCATTAAAGAAGCAAATGATAGTCGATATGGTTTGCAGGCAGGGATCTTTACGAATCAGCTGGATGTGGCGTTACACGCAGCAAAAGAGCTTGAAACTGGCGGGGTTGTCATCAATGGGACATCGAATTTTAGACTGGATCATTGGCCTTATGGCGGGATTAAGCGAAGTGGCCTTGGAAGAGAAGGTCCGCGTTTCGCCATTGAGGAGATGACCGAAACCAAAATGGTCGTGCTTCCACAGGGTTTGTGAAAGGGGCGTATGGATGTGAATGCATTTCAGCAAAAGGTAAAAAGTGTGCAGGCAGGCGGTCAGCCAATGATTTGTACGCCGCTCATCGGACAAACAAAGGAAGAATTATTTCATGAGGTCGAGGTGTTAACTGAGAAAAATCCTGATGTGATAGAGTGGCGGGCGGATTTTTTTCATCACCTTCATGACAAGGAACAAGTGATAGAAACTCTTAAGGGAATGGTAGAAAAGGCAAAGGGTATCCCATTTTTATTCACGATTCGCTCTGAAAAGGAGGGCGGCGAAAGTATATCACTCTCAGAATCTGAGAAGGTTTCTCTGCTTGCCGAGCTTTGTTCCACTCAGCTTGTGGACGCCGTTGATTATGAATTGATGCATGATGTGACACACATACAGCAAGTCAGTCAGGCGGCTAAAAGAAATGGGATCACCTTGATTGTGTCGTATCACGATTTCCAGCGTACCCCTGAGGTAGATCGTCTCGTGCAGCTATTCGTCAATGCAGAATCAGTCGGCGCCGACATCGCAAAGATCGCAGTGATGCCGCATTCCTATGACGATGCATTAACACTGCTCTCGGCGACCAGCCATGCGAAAAAGCAGCTGTCAATTCCCGTTATTTCAATGGCAATGGGAGAATACGGGGCTTTTACAAGAATGATTGGCGGACTTTTTGGATCTGTCATGACCTTTGCTGTAGGGAAAGAAAGCTCAGCTCCCGGGCAAGTGGCGATACAGGATTTGAACAATGTTCTATCTATTGTGTTTTCAAAGAATAAGTGAGTAGCAGATTCATAGCTGCACCGTGAGAGGAGAGAAACATGAAGAAGAATATTTCTACACAGGTTATTCAGTACTTAGAAAATCGGGGAGTCGAGCATATTTTCGGTCTCTGCGGTCATACGAATATTGCTTTTTTATCAGCGCTTGAAAAAAGCTCGATTCAATTTGTCAATGTCAGGCATGAACAGATAGCGGCACATGCAGCTGATGGTTATGCGCGGGCAAAGAAACAGACGGCTGTTGTTCTCAGTCATCTAGGACCCGGACTCACCAATGCGGCAACAGGGGTAGCGAATGCAGCACTTGATTCCATTCCAATGGTTGTCATTGCAGGAGATGTCCCAAGTCATTATTACGGAAAGCACCCACATCAAGAGATCAATCTTCATTCCGATGCCTCTCAATACGAAATTTACCGGCCGTTTGTGAAAAGAGCATGGCGAGTCGATATTCCAGAATTATTTCCAGAGATTTTATCAAAAGCATTTCAGTTAGCTGAAAGCGGCCGTCCTGGCCCGGTGCTTATTTCTGTTCCAATGGATGTGTTCTCAAAGGACCTAGATGTGTCCTTGTTTGAACAAATCAACCATCATACACACACCATTGAAAAACCTTCTATTGATGATCAAACGGCCAATCGGATATTGGATCGATTGCTGCAGGCAGAAAGACCGCTCTTATATGTAGGGGGAGGCATTATTTTAGCTGATGCAGCTGAAGAATTAAAGGCATTTTCTGATCATCTGAGTATCCCTGTCGCCCATTCTTTGATGGGGAAAGGAGCCATGCCGGATGATCATCCAATGACTCTTGGAATGACAGGGTTTTGGGGGACAAAATTTATCAATGATCAGTGCAAAGAAGCAGATTATATATTGGCTTTAGGCACCCGTTTTGCTGAAGCTGATGCGAGCTCGTGGGAATCAGATTATACATTCCGTTTCCCATCAACCAAGCTCATTCATATTGACATTGACCCGAATGAAATTGGACGTAACTATCCTGTTGAAATTGGAGCAGTAGCCGATCTTAAGCAAGCCTTGACTGTACTCAATCGAGTGGCGAGAGAGAGACTGCCAAAAGGGCTGGATCGTCCTGAATTGAAAAAGGAAATTGCGTTATATCGTAAGGATTTTCAGGCTAGCAATCTGACGAATGTTCAAGATGAATCCTTCCCAATGAAGCCGCAGCGTATTTTGCAGGAAGTACGGGAAGTATTGCCGCCAGATGCCTTTATTACAACGGATGTTGGCTGGAACAAAAATGGGGTCGGACAGCAATTTCCTGTGCTCACGCCAGGTACTATTTTAACGCCAGGCGGCTTTGCAACGATGGGATTTGGAGCCCCTGCCGCACTTGGGGCAAAGATTGCCCAGCCTGACCGTGTTGTTGTGTCACTCGTTGGAGACGGCGGCTTCGGTCAAAATCCATCCGTTCTTGCAACAGCAGTTGAAGAGAACATTCCTGTTGTGTGGATTGTGATGAATAATAGTGCATTTGGAACAATAGCCGGTTTGCAAATGGCGCACTATGAAACGACGTACGGCACTGTTTTCAGAAAAGGTGGAGAAAGCTATTCACCGGATTTTGCTGCCATTGCGAGAGGTTATGGAATGAAGGGGATTAAAATCACCTCTGCTTCTGAATTCAAAGAAGCTTTAGCTGAAGCCATTGCTTCTCAGGAGCCTTGCGTTATTGATGTAGCGATGAAAAATGATCCTGTTCCTACGGATGGACATTGGAATATTAATGACATTTATTCACCAAATTCAAAGCGCTCACATGTCAGCGTGAATTAATCAGAACGAGGGAGGAATTAACAATGAAAATTAAAGTATTGAATCCGTTTCAAGATGGGAACCCATTATGGTTAGGCTTAGATCGTCCAGAGGAGCAAATGATTCGAAAGGTATTTCAAACCATTACACCTGATACTGTTGGATCAGAGCATATGATGGCGGGTCTCACCATTTTTGAACCGGGGGAAGCAAGTTCAGTGCACAATCACCCGGGTTCAGAGGAATTTGATTATGTGATTAAAGGATCTGGCGAAGTCATTTGTGATGGAGAAAGGCAGTCCTTTAAACAAAATGATTTCATGTTCATTCCAGACGGTGTTCCGCACCAGCATGTCAATACAGGAGATGAACCTTTATGGCTCATTTGGCTCTACACACCGCAAGGGCAGCTTCCAAAGGATTAAAAACCTGCACCGGTAAGCCCTCCTTTTGGATCATCAGGGCTTTCCGGGTCAATCAGAAAGATGAAAAGGGCTAAAATTAGGAATGATTTTAGCCCTTCATCACTTGAATGAAAGGGAGTCAAGCAATGAATATGAATACACCGCTCGAAGGAATAAAAATATTAGACGTCTCTACGATGATTGCTGCACCCTATGGCGCGGTGCTTCTAGGGGATTTTGGCGCAGAGGTCATCAAGGTCGAGATTCCTGGCAAAGGCGATACGCTGCGGCATGTCGGCCCTTTTGCAGATGGAGAACCACTTAGATGGTCAGGTCTCTCGCGGAATAAGAAATCCCTTACACTGGATCTGCACAAAGACGAAGCAAAGGACATTTTTAAAAAGCTTGCGGGTCAGGTCGATGTGCTGATTGAAAATTTCCGCCCTGGAACACTGGAAAAATGGGGCGTTGGGTACGATGTGTTAAAAGAAATCAACCCTCGTTTAATTATGATTCGTGTATCGGGTTATGGTCAAACGGGCCCGTTTAAGGACAAAGCCGGATTTGGAACACCAGCGACGGCGTTTAGCGGCTTTACATATATTCAAGGGTTTCCAGACCGGCATCCAGTCAGCCCTTCCTTTTCTCTCACTGATTATATTGCTGGCATCTACGTGGCGTTTGCTACTGTGACAGCGATGTATTACAGGGATACACATCCAGAAGGAACTGGGCAAATGGTGGATTTGGCCCTCTATGAATCTGTGTTTCGTATGTTAGAGTTTTTGGTTGCAGAATATGACAAGCTTGGGAAGGTGCGTGAGCGTTCACCGGGGCTAAGCGGACATTCAAGCCCTGCCGGTACCTATGAGACAAAGGATGGTCATTATTTGGTTCTTGTGACGAGTACAGATTCGACCTTCAATCGATTGGCAGAGGCGATGAATCGATTAGATTTACTAGAGAATGAAAAATTTGCGGTCAATGCATCCAGGCTGAAGCATAACAAAGAAATGGATGCGATCGTTTCGCAATGGATCGCGTCGAAAACAAGGGATGACGTATTAGAAATTTTAGATACACATGGCGTACCTGTGAGCCCAATCTTAAGTATTCGAGATATTTTTGAGCATCCACAATTTAAAGCACGAGAGAATATCGTCGAGGTGCATCACCCTCGTCTTGGAAAAGTGAAGGTGCCTGGGATCATTCCGAAGTTTGAAAAAACACCTGGAAGTATCCGTCACATTGCACCTGATTTAGGCGAACATAATTATGAGATTTTAACAAATATGCTTGGCTTAACAGAAGAAGAGTGTAAGCAGTTAGAAGAAAAAGGGGTAATTTAATACGCTCAACCGAACCGCACGCTGCGGAAACAAAGGAGGATGGTTATGAAAGTGCATTCAGAACTGAAGGGGAATGAATTGCAGCCCGCATATGTGAAACCAACGAAAGCCCGTTTTGGCATATTGATTCTGTTGTTTTTTATTACCGCTATTAATTATATTGATCGAGCCAGTGTATCCATTGTTGCTCCTGCGATTCAATCTTCATTGCAATTAAATCCTGCCTTATTAGGCTTGATTTTTTCGGCATTTAGCTGGACATATACAGCGATGCAAATACCAGGCGGTTTTATTCTCGATAAATTTGGCTCAAAGGTAACGTATGGGATATCACTCGTTACTTGGTCTATTTTCACAGGCTTACAGGCGTTTGCGAACAGCTTTGCCTTTTTATTCGGCTGCCGTTTGTTTATTGGGATTACAGAATCTCCCGCTTTTCCTGCAAATAACCGTATTGTCACCACATGGTTTCCAAGGCGGGAACGGGCTTTTGCAACAGGTGTTTATACTGCTGGAGAGTATGTGGGTCTTGCCTTTGCGATACCTCTTCTATTTTGGATCATGACGACTTTCGATTGGAGAACCGTCTTTATTACGGCAGGTGCGCTCGGTATCATATTTGCTTTCTTTTGGTACAAGTATTATCACGAACCGAAAGAGCATCCGAAGATAAATGAAGATGAGTTAGAATTAATCCGGCAAGGCGATGGGCTGACAGTCGCATCACAGGAGAAGCTGAAATGGGCGGACTTTGCCGCCCTTCTAAAATATCGTAAATTGATCGGGCTTTATATTGGCCAATTCTCTGTTGCGTCTACCCTTTTTTTCTTTTTAACATGGTTTCCGACCTATTTGGCAGAGGCGAAAAATATGGCGTTTCTCAAGGTAGGTTTTGCTGCTTCTCTTCCTTATATTGCTGCCTTCTTTGGGGTCTTGTTTGGAGGTTATGTATCTGATTGGCTGCTTAAAAAGGGCGTATCAGTGAATGTAGCAAGAAAGCTGCCAGTAGTGGTTGGCTTGCTAATGACGAGTACCATTGTTTTAGCAAATTTTACAACAAATATCCCGCTTGTGCTGACCATTTTATCCATCGCTTCATTTGCGCAAGGACTGTCTAATATCTCTTGGACGATGCTGTCTGAGGTGGCACCGCGGGAAATGGTTGGGCTGGCTGGCGGCGTATTTAACTTTTTTGCTAATTTAGCTGGGATCATCACTCCGCTGATTATCGGATTCATCGTGTCGGCGACAGGCTCTTACAATGGAGGAATTTTATTCGTCAGTTTAGTTGCTTTAGGCGGGGCATTGTCGTACATCTTTATCGTAGGTAAAATTGAACGTATTCAATTAAAGCCATAGAGAGAAAGCAAAAGAGAACTCAAGCCTCAAGGATGAGTTCTCTTTTTTATGTATAAAAGATAACGGTGATGATCGCTGCACATGCGATACCCATGCTGATATAAAGGCTGGCAAACCATATATTCCAGCGAGTGATACGGTAAGGGTTGACCTTCATCAAATCAGCTAATAGGGAGACAGAAACATTAAAAGGGCTAAACATAACAGTTGATGTGCCAGCAACGATCAGCATGATGGCAATGGGAAGAGCAGGCAGTTCATGGATGACTGGTGCCATCATACTCACTAACAAAGCAAGTGAGACGAGCGGGTGAAAACCGCAAAGGGCGGTGATCAGAAAATACAACCCAATGACACAATAAACCCAAATGGCATGGTCTGATATACTGACAATAAATGCTTGAATCGGCTGCATACTGTTTGTCGCAAGGAGCATATCGACAAAGAAGCCAGCACTTAAAAATAGACACATATAGTTGGAGAGCTGACGGGTTCTTTCTTTCCAATGAGGCACAGAGACAGCGATATATTGTTTTCTTTTTTTGATAACAGAAGAGAATAATAGAGCAAATGGAATAATCGTCAGTACTACAGCGAATAAATAGCCTTTCCCAATCCATGCATCGACAAGTGAGACGACTGTCATAAAACCTAGCAGCATGAAAGCGAGCTGAAGGGTTTTTCGCTTAATTCGATGAGGATTGGCGTTTGTTTCTGAAGACTGAATGATGTTTGGTAATCGTTTGCTTTGACGAGAAAAAAGCATCCAATCTATCGCCAGTACGACGACCATTAAACCAAAAGTAATAGGTGCAATTTGATAATATTTTAGTTTGGTTGCATCAATGGTGACGCTTACCAGCACTTCAACAGGACTCCAGCTTAAACATAATGCATATGACCTTAAGAGGTTGCGTGTATAAAGATGTTGTTTCACTTGTTCTTTTAGGGATTCAAGCGACGGTTTGAGCGATGTATAGAGTAAGGGAATCGTCGCGATATTTAAAAACATGCCGAGTATATGAGTGACAAATGAACTCTTGCGATAAAGCTGGTTTGAGCTCGTTGTATGCAGTGTGAGCAGTTTATTTAATTGTGTATCGAAATGTCCAACATGTATGAGAGAATGAATAAAAGGCAGCATGAAAAAGAGAGAAAGCAAGCCCAGCATGGAATGAAAGTGAAGAAAAAACGTGTGCAATGGCTGGCCGGATAAGAAGAATAAGAACAACCCAATGATGAGAAATACAGCGCCTGTTTTCAAATAAAGCCCGCTTGCTTTCTTAAAAGAAATGGTGAGCGAAGCAGCGGCCAGCAGACCAACAAAATAGGAGAGTATAGGAGCAGGAAATAGTTGATGAACAATATATAGACTGATAAGAAGTGTAAAAACGAGCAGGTACATTCAAATATCTCCTCCATCAAATATTTTCAATTGATTTTATTCCGTCTGGTGGAATTTGTTTTCTTTTAGTGGAACGTTTAAAATGGATTATAGCAAAATCGATCGTTGATGTCGATAAGAAATCAAAGGGGAAAAGGAGAAAGTGAATATGGCTGATAAAAAGTCAAAAGAAGAATCAGGACTGCGTACAGTTCAGCGTGCTTTGGATATTCTGTATTGTTTTAGTGAAGAACGTCAAGAGCTGACGCTAACGGATATTTCAAAAGAGATGAATTTAGCAATGTCTACGACAACGAGACTGCTCAAGGCACTTGAAATGAATCATTTTGTGGAGAAGAATCAAGAAACAATGAAATACCGATTGGGTCAAAGGCTTTATCTCCTCGGATACATTGCAGGGAAGTCCATTAAATTGAGGGAACTGGCTAAGCCACTCATGTACTCACTTCGTGATGAAACAAAGGAAACCGTCAACCTGTATGTACTGGATTCAACAAGCAGGGTTTGTATTGAACAAGCGGAAGGGCTGCAATCGATTCGGCATCTTGTCAAGATTGGTGAAAAGCTGCCATTGTACGCAGGTGCAGGCGGAAAGGTATTATTGGCATTTCAAAGTGAAGAATTTCAACAAAAAGTATTAGCGTCTGAGGCTGATCATGTGATGAAGGGTGACTGGCAAAAGGAACGTAAACATATTCTTGACACATATACTTCTTGCAGCATCGATGAACGCGAGGTAGGATCTGCGGCAGTAGCGGCACCAATCTTTAACATTCATGGTGAAGTGAAAGCCTGTTTATCCATATCTGGTCCAACCCATCGGTTTACTGAAGAAGTCATTCCTCAGCTGCAACAAAAAGTGAAAGAACAGGCACAGCGGCTTTCTGAACAGCTCGGCTACGTCGTCAAACACAATTTTTAAGATTGCCTATCTTTTCGCGCTCCATTTATCATATAATAGAAACATTATGTAGCATTCCTTGTCGTAGGGAGGACGTGTCACGACCATGAAAATCAATAGAGAAATTCCTGTAAGACAGCGGAATATTGTCCTCATTGGCTTTATGGGTGTTGGGAAAACAACCATTGGGCAGCTGGTTGCCAAAAAGCTATATAGAGATTTTATTGATGTCGATCAGGAGATTGAGAAAAAGTACAACATGACGATTCCAGAGATGTTTCAGCAAAAAGGAGAAGCATTCTTCAGGCAGGCTGAAAAGGATTATATCGTCGATTTATGTGAACATACACAGCTCAAGATTGTTTCCCTTGGAGGGGGTGCATTCAAACAGGAAGAAATCAAACGCGCCTGCTTGAAGCATTGTACCGTTCTTTTCCTTGATCTATCGTGGGAGAATTGGAAGCAGCGGCTTGATATTTTAATCGAAAACCGCCCTGTTCTTCACAACCGGACGCTTGATGAGATGAAAGAGCTGTTTGAAGAGCGCCGGGAGATTTATTCTCTTCATAACTCAAGAGTGGAAACAGATCATTTAGAGGCTGAGGAAGTCGCCAATTATATTGTGGACACACTCAAGCTTGGCTGGGATTTATATTCGAAATAAAAAAAGTCTACCGTTGAGGGTAGACTTTTTTTCTATTGAATTCTTTTCCTTCGTACATATGATGATGCTTTGACAACCAAAATGTATTTATCCTTTTTTTGGTGTGCAGCCGTTTGGAAAAAGCGGTGATCCTCCTTCAATCAGTTCATGATGATGAGGTTTTTGATATAGATCATTTTCTTTTTCGGAAAAATAAAATAGTATCTAAATTTCAATAAGAGTTTTTTGAATTATTATAATCTTTAGAAAATAATGTTGACAACTTCCGTGAGGACATTCTATGATTGTTTACGTAAACGCTTACGGTAAACGTTTACTATAATCGAATGGGGAGGAATTTGTTGATGAAGAATAAAAAAAAATGGAGCGGTGTATTCCCGGCTGTCTTAATTCCTTTTAAAGATGACTATTCAATTGATGAACCTGCATTTCGCAAGCTTGTTCGCTGGGTGGCGGAGCACGAAGGGATTAACGGGATCGTTGTCAATGGACATACGGGCGAGATTATGACCCTGCTGCCACATGAACGAGCTGAAGCTGTGCGTATTGCAGCCGACGAATTAAAAGGGGAAGTACCTGTCATTTCAGGGGTTTCAGCTGAAGGGACAATTGAAGCAATCCAGCATGCAAAAGCAGTTCAAGAAGCTGGCGGAGAAGGTATCCTTCTCATGCCGCCGCATTCATGGCTGAGATTCGGTATGCAGCCTGAATCACCTGTCCAATTCTTTAAAGATGTTGCAGAAGCGATTGACATTTCAATCATCGTCCATCAATATCCAACGTGGACAAAAACCTCATATACAACGAATCAATTACTAGAAATGTCGGAAATTGAAAATGTTGTCTCATTCAAAATTGGTCAAAGAGACATGGCGCAATATGAAGTCGATGTGCGCGCATTGAAAAAGCATGCACCAGATGTATCGCTGCTCACATGTCACGATGAATATTTATTGCCAACATTAGTTCAAGGGATTGATGGGGTGCTTGTCGGTTTCGGCTGTTTTGTGCCAGATTTGATCGCTGAACTTGTGAAATGTGTGGAAAAACAAGACCTTGCAGCAGCTAATAAAGTGTACGATAGAATCTTTGAATTAAAGCATGCTGTATATAAAATGGATGAACCTTCATCTACCTCTCATCTGCGAATGAAGGAAGCGATGTTCCAGAGAGGCTTGATCAGCAGTTCGCTTGCTAGAAAGCCGGTATTACCTTTAACTCAAAAGGAAAAAGAAGAGATTCGCCAGGGCCTTCAAAGTGTTGGTTTGCTTAAGGAAAACGTCAGTAGATAACAGACCATTGATTTCATGATGAAGGTGAGTCAGGTTATAATAGGGTATAAAACAACAGACTCCCGGAGGTATGAAATGTGTCAGTAAGTATTAAAGATGTAGCATTGAAAGCAGGAGTGTCTATAGCCTCTGTTTCCCGAGTATTAAGTGGTAAACCAGGAGTAGGTGCTCAAACGGCTGAAAGAATCAAACAAGTGATTGATGAGTTAGGCTACCGCCCTAATTTAGGAGCGAGAGGGCTCGTGAAAAGAAAGACTGGGAATATTGCTGTAGTGGTTCCCCGCGGTTCATATATTTTGAATAATCCATTTTTTTCAACGATTTTAGATGGAATAGCGAAGGAATTAGATGAGACCGAATTCAATATGCTGATGTCATTTACATCTGTTCAGCAGCAGCGGTTACTTGAGACGCAGGCTGTAGATGGTGCCATTTTATTTTCTCCAAGAAATGAAGAATTGAGCATGGATTGGTTAAAAAGTTTGGCTATTCCCATTATTGTTGTCGGAAGTTACTTAGAGGATTCACCATTTCCATGTGTCAGGCCAGATGATGAAGAAGGTGTTTGTCAATCTGTAACGGCCTTATTTGATAAAGGTCATCGAACCATTGGGCTGGTCAATGGTCCAATGAGTTCGATGCATAGTGTGAGATATTACAAGGGGTATGAGCGCACACTGAAACGTTTAGGATTAACAATGAACAAAGAGCTTGTGTTTGAGTTAGATGAATTTGATGGGGGAAAGGTAGTAGAAGTGGTTTCTCAATTTCTCCAAGGAAACCAGCACATGACTGGAGTTGTTTGCTCTTCAGATTTTTTGGCGATAGGGGTCATGAAAGCGGCAGAAAACGCAAATGTGTCAATACCTCATGATTTGTCTGTCGTTGGTGCCGATGATGTGCCCATTGCAAGTTTTCTAACCCCTTCTTTATCTTCTGTTCATGTTGATTTAGTTGGAATGGGAAGAAAAGCTGTTTCTTTACTAACACAGTTGTTGGAAGGACAACAGTTAGAGGCGATGGAGCATATTTTCCCTATGTATTATATAGATCGGGGCACCACTGGAACGCCAAAAAAGATGTGATAGATGCTGAAAACTCGTAAGATCGCTTGAGAATTTCTCTTGATTTAAAATGTAAGCGATTTCTTTAGCGCTCTTCGGCATGTACTTTTGCATCATTTCCTCCAATAAGGAGGAGATACCATGACGTTAGAACTCAGCGGAAATTCAAATTCTCATGATGAGCAAGTTGTTGATAGAGCTTCACAACTATTGACCAGGATGGAAAGTGTACCTTTTTCGAGGTGGCATTTAAAACCTCGGATCATTATGGGATCTGCTACCTTTTTTGATGCTTTTGATGCGCTATCTTTAGCGTTTGTTCTCCCGGTCCTCATCGGCATGTGGAATTTATCACCTGCACAGATTGGTCTTCTTATTGGGTCTGGTTATATAGGACAAGCGATTGGTGCTATTGTCTTTGGGTGGTTAGCAGAAAGGCGCGGCCGTGTATTTAGTGCAAAATGGACGGTATTTCTCATGTCTATTATGAGTATCGCATGTGTATTTTCAGGTAATTTTATGGCCCTTTTTATTTTCCGCTTTATTCAAGGGATTGGAGTTGGAGGAGAGGTGCCGGTAGCAGCCTCATATATTAATGAGTTGTCCCGAGCCCAAGGAAGAGGGAGATTTTTTATGCTTTATGAGATGATTTTTCCATTAGGATTAATGATCTCAGCTCAAATTGGTGCATTCGTTGTACCTAGCTTTGGGTGGAAATGGATGTTCTTGATTGGAGGCATTGGAGGTTTAATCGTCTTTGTATTCTTTTTCATGCTGCGTGAATCGCCAAGGTGGCTTATTTCGAAAGGCAGGTTAGATGAAGCCGAAAGAATTATTGAAGAAATTGAAGCCAGTACTGACAAACGAATGCCTGTCGCAAATCAAGTATCCAGCAGTACTGAAAAAGGCGACTGGAAAGAGCTATTTTCAACTTTTTACCGTAAAAGAACATTGGTCGTATGGGGACTATGGTTTTCTGCCTACTTTGTATCGAATGGTTTAAATAACTGGTTACCAAGTCTTTATAATACGGTTTACCATTTGCCAGTCGGAGATTCATTAAGGGCAGCATCTCTCACAAATATTTTACAGACCATAGGGGTATTCGCTTGTGCGTTTTTAATTGATAAAGTAGGACGAAAGCGCTGGGCAACCATTGCATTTGTATTAACAGGTGTTTTATTAACGGCTTTATGGATCAGCGGAGCGACTTCACCAGAAAGCGTCATCTATTTAGGGTCTGCTGCTTACGGAATGATGGGGACAATTACAGTTCTCCTCTATCTATATACACCTGAAATTTATCCGACACGTATGAGGGTGATTGGAACGGCATTTGCTACAGCGTGGCTTAGGCTGGCCTCAGCGATCGCTCCTATTATGATAGGTTTTATTTTAGAGGTAAGCGGTGTTTCAACTATTTTTATTCTTTTTGCAAGTATGACGGTAGTGGGAGCAATTCTTGCTTTTAAAATGATAGAAACGCGCGAGAAAGTATTAGAGGATATTGCACCGTAAGTGACGCGTGCAGTGAAGAACTTATTCCAAAGAGGGTAGGTTCTTTTTTTATTCAGAGGATCTAAAATGCCTCACCTATCTTCGTTCATTTATCATATAATAGAAACATGATCTAGCACTCCTTGTCGTAAGGAGAGACGTGTCACGAACATGAAAAGCAATACCTGTGAGACAGTGAAGATTAAAAAAGTCTACCGACAATGGTAGACTTTTTCTATAAGGTCAATTCTTGATTCCCTGAATCAGTGAAGCTTTTAAACAGAAAGAAATGGGCTGATGCTGTGCATCGAATTGAAGCTGAAACAGCTGCTTTGTGTCAGGGTCTGCGGCTTGAAGGTGGGAAACGATCTCCTTTTGAGTATTCTCTGGCGTGCGTCCACGTATAATCCAGTCCTGATAATCAATATGAAGATCCCAGGAACGAATCTCTTTCTGAGTCAATTGGTTGTCAGCGAAGAGCTGTTTCCATTCTGATAACGAGCTTTCCCGCACATGAGAAGGGTCTCTCAGTCTATTTAAGTGATTAATAAATGAATCCTGTGCAGGGTTTTCAGGTGCATAATGATCGACGAGCAGAAATTGGCCGCCTTTTTTTAAGACTCGGCTGATTTCAGACATGGCTGCCGGAAGGTTTGGAAAGTGGTGAGCAGCAAATCGGCACGTCACTAAATCAAATGATTCATCAGAGAAGGGCAATGCTTCTGCGGCTGCCTGCTCAAAAGTAATGTGGTTCAGGCGGCGTTCTTCCGCAAGTGCTGCTGCAATCTCGATCATTTTTTGCGTGACATCAATGCCGACCCCTTTAGAGATAACGTCTGAAAAGGAAAAAACGGTATGTCCTGCCGCGCAGCCAATATCAAGTAAATGCTCATGTCCCTTCGCATTTGCAGTTGTTTTCATCCATTCCAGCTCTTCTCCGGCCGCAAATATAGGTGAATCTCGATAGTTCTCGGCATTTTGTGAAAATTGGTTCTCGGTTTTAGCATATGGATTCATTTCTTTTCCCCCTTTGTGGTCTCTTTATCGTAGAATTCCTTCTGTTATTTGTCTAAGACATAAAAGATATGACATGGATAGTTAAAACCTATGAGGTGATGAAAGTGGATATACGAATGATGGAATATGTCATGGAAGTGTACCGGCAGCAAAGTTTTACAAAAGCAGCGGATCAACTTCATATTGCACAGCCTTCTTTAAGCCAGCAAATGAAGAAGCTGGAAGAGGAATTAGACACACCGCTATTTATTCGAAAGTATGGACAAGTAACGCCCACACCTCAAGGGAGACGATTCATTAAAAGGGCTGAGAATATTTTGAAGGAAAGAGATGATTTGCTGCGTGAAATGGGAGAAGCAGCTTATGAAATCGGGAAAGAGCTGAACATTGGAGCGCCAGCAGTGACTGGGGGCTATGTCTTGCCCGGTTTATTAAAAACCTTTTGTCAAACGTATCCTCATGTTCACGTTCAACTGATAGAAGAGTCTCCTCGTGAGATCGAAAAACGTCTATTGGCTGGAAAACTGGATTTGGCTATTTTATCTATGCCTGTCGAGCATGAATCATTGAAAACGAAACAAATGCTGACAGAGCCGCTCCTTCTTGCAGTTCCGCAAGCTGCTCAGCCATGGTTATCAGAGGAATTGAACGAGATTATCAAGCAAGCAGGCCAAAAAGAGTCCGGTCACGAAATCGTTTCCTTTCAGCTTCTTGAAGGTACCCCATTTATTATGCTGAAAGAGGGATACGGTTTTCGGCAAGTGGTCATGGAGCTGTGCCGTCATCACGGTTTTCAGCCAAAAGCGGCTTTTGAAACAAGTCATATTCAAACAGCACAGGCATTGGTCAAAAACGAACTAGGGGTGACCGTTGTGCCGAAAATGGTGGCACAAGAGGATAGGAACGGGGTCATTTATTTACACATTGATTCATGCCCCACCCGCACACTTGTGTTTGCATATGTGGAAGAAAGGTATTTAACGAAAGCCGCTCAAGCCTTCATGGACCTTTATCAGAATCAAGGGAAGGCTTAAACAAACGTTTAATTAAACGCAAAAAGCAGGGGAGCACCCTGCTTTAAGATGGTGACAAAGGGCTAAAATGATCTTGATTTTAGCCCTTTGTCTTCTTTTCAGCGTGATAGAAAACCTTTGAAGTCTAGGAAGGGCGAGCACCGAATGCGAGGGTTTGTCTACACGCTGAAAGCAGGGGAGCACCCTGCTTTTTAATATAAGTCCAGACGCTGATCCGTCATAACCGGAATTTGCTGTCTGACTTCATCCACTAGCTGAAGATCAATTTCCGCATAATAAATATCTTCGTCATCGCTTGTTTCAAGCAGGATGCGGCCGAGTGGATCAATCACCATAGAGTGTCCAGGGAATTCCGTGTCTCTACTTGTGCCTGTTCTGTTAACAGCAATCATAAATGACTGGTTTTCAATCGCTCTTGCGATGAGCAGGCTGCGCCAATGGTCCACTCTTGCTGACGGCCATTGCGCCGTATTGACGAGCACCTTCGCTCCTTTGTTCACAAGTGTTCTGGAAAGCTGTGGGAAACGGAGGTCATAGCAAATCATTGCACCAATCGTCACATCTTCACCATAGTCAAATAAACCAAGCTGATCACCAGCGGTTAAATAGTTATGCTCATCCATTAAGCGGAATAAATGAATTTTATCATAATCTAACAAAAGCTCCCCTTGGCGGTTAAAGACATACATCGTGTTGGTGATATTTTCATCTTCTGTCCGCTTATTTAATACACTGCCTGCGATGAGATACACTTGATGCTTGCGGGCAAAGGAGGAAAAGAGCTGTTTTGTGCGTTCACCGTTTACATCCGCAAGCTGATCGGCTTGTTCAAGGGCGTAGCCGGTATTCCACATTTCGGGTAAAATGATCAAATCAGGCTGCTCGCGAACCGCTTCTTCTAAAAACGCTGCTGCTTTTTTAAAATTCACTTCTGGTTCTCCAATTTGTACGTCCATTTGGACAAGGGCGATTTTCATACGAGTTCCTCCTTTATTTGCTATATGTCATGTGAAAATCATGAATGTATGTAATGGTTTATTTTAGTCTTCAAGGCCAGTTTCTTTATCATAAAGGTTTCCATCATCTTTGCCAATAGAAATGTCAGAAGGTTTTGTTAAATGGCTTTCTCACTCAAGAAATCGGTGTTATGATACATATAATGAATAAACAAAGGGGGATACTCGGATATGCAATTGTACGATTTACCACTTGAAGAGCTAAAAAAATATAAACCAAAGAAAACAGCACGCCCTGATTTCTCAGATTTTTGGAAGAAATCACTCGAAGAACTGCGCCAAGTGGAGGCAAAGCCAATACTTGAACCGTATGACTATCCAGTGAAAGGCGTCAGGGTGTACCACCTGACGTATCAAAGCTTTGGACATTCTAAAATTGAAGGCTTTTATGCTGTACCTGATCAAACTGGCCCGCATCCAGCGCTCGTTCGTTTTCATGGCTATAATGCCAGCTATGACGGCGGCATTCACGACATCGTCAACTGGGCGCTCCACGGCTATGCCACATTTGGTATGCTCGTCCGCGGTCAAGGCGGCAGTGAAGATCAGACAGTGACACCAGGCGGTCACGCTTTGGGGTGGATGACAAAAGGCATTTTATCAAAAGAGACCTACTATTATCGCGGTGTTTATTTAGATGCGGTTCGTGCACTCGAAGTCATTCAGTCCTTCCCTGAAGTGGATAAACACCGGATCGGCGTAATTGGTGGAAGCCAGGGAGGCGCATTAGCGGTAGCAGCTGCAGCCCTTTCAGATATTCCGAAGGTCGTCGCGGCAGATTACCCTTATTTATCAAACTTTGAGCGTGCAGTGGATGCGGCATTGGAGCAGCCTTATTTAGAAATCAATTCGTACTTTCGGAGAAATAGTGACCCGGAAGTGGAAGAAAAGGCATTTGAGACATTAAGCTATTTTGACTTAATCAATTTAGCTGGATGGGTCAAACAGCCAACATTGATGGCGATCGGTCTGATTGACAAAATTACCCCGCCATCTACTGTGTTTGCGGCATACAACCATTTAGAAACAGATAAAGACCTGAAGGTATACCGCTATTTTGGACACGAGTTTATCCCGGCTTTTCAAACAGAGAAGCTCTCCTTCTTACAAAAGCACTTGCTCAAATAAAAGAACAAAGAGGCCGCTCTATGAGGGCCTCTTTTTTAATAACTCGTATTTTGTCTCGTTTTTTCATCAGGTACTAACGCGGTGATAATAAGGGCAAGAGCTGTGATGATATGCAGGATGAATCCAAGTATCGGAATCCAGGCAAGGCACGATGTGATAATCCCAATGATGCTTCCAATCACTGGTCCTTGGTCTCGCTTCGATAAGACGAGTGTGATAATATGCAGAATAAGCATGACCATGAGCGGTGTATAGCCATTGCTGATCACAAATAGTCCTCCAATGACAGGGATGGCAAGACAGGCTTCAAAAATCCCGGTGATCCATTTCATGATGCGAGATATAGACATGAGATCCAACTCCTTTTTCATATATGTCTTATTCGTATTTTCCCAAAACGTGAAGAAGTCATGCAGGATTCTATAGAAAGAGTTGATGGATGATGAGAGAGAGAATCAAGGAAGAGCTGAAAATCATTGAAGAAACGTATGATGTAAAGATTTGCCTCGCGGTCGAATCAGGCAGCAGAGCATGGGGATTCCCCTCGACTGATAGTGATTATGATGTTCGTTTTTTATATGTTCCTCGAAAAGAATGGTATTGGGCGATGGAAGAGCACCGAGATGTCATTGAACGCCCGATTGATGACATGCTTGATATAAGCGGCTGGGAGCTTAGAAAGGCACTTCGCTTATTCAATAAATCGAATCCGTCCATCATGGAATGGCTGTCTTCTGACATCATCTATGCTGAATCCTTCTCTTTGGCAAAGCAGCTAAGAGAATTAAAGGATCGAGCGTTTTATCCTGCAGCATTGATGTATCATTACCTCAATATGGCGAAGCGGAATGAAAGCCGGCATTTACGAGGAGAGCAGGTGCGAATCAAGAAGTATTTTTATGTACTTCGTCCACTGCTTGCCTGCCAGT
Organism: Bacillus sp. FSL P4-0248; assembly: GCF_038593305.1. NCBI lineage: Bacteria > Bacillati > Bacillota > Bacilli > Caryophanales > Bacillaceae > Bacillus > Bacillus sp. FSL P4-0248. Next base: position 346,644 of record NZ_CP151983.1, read on the forward strand.
GGATTGAACGCTACCGGACGGTTCCGCCGATGGACTTTCATGAACTGCTCGAGGAACTAGTGGAGGAAGGTCCGCTTTTAGCGGAAATCCATGAGCTGCTCAAACGTAAAATGGACGGCGAAGAAATGGATGTAGAGAACCGCCTCGCTTATGTCCATCCATTTATCGACAAAGAGATCGCGCGATTTGATGAATTGGTGAAAAGCTACAATCAGCCGAAAGACAACCTGATGCAAGAATTAAATGAGCTGCTGCAGTCTACCCTTGATGAGGTGTGGGCGTAAGCAGGGAAGAGCCAGCCGGATCGCGGCAGGCTCTTTTTTATCTCTTATTGTGATAAAACCACAAAAAAAGTCAGAATTTTTGTCATCTTCAAATATTGTAGCGGACAGCTTATGAGCTTTACAATAAAGACATAGCTTACAAAGAGTGGGAGGTGCCCTTTATGGAGTCGGTCACAAGAAATTTCTTCTTGTTTTTGTCAAAGAGCAGTCTCTTGAACCATATTGCTCGTAATTGGGGAAGTGCTGTTGCATCTAAGAAAATCATTGGAGGGAAGGACTTTGAGAGTGCCATCCCTGTTATCAAGCGATTAAATGACCAAGGAATGGCTGTGACAGTTGATCACCTTGGTGAGTTTGTCACAAAGGCAGAGATTGCCAATGAACGGACGACTGAGTGTATTCAAACCATTCAGAGGATTGCAGAGGCGGGACTCAATTCCCACGTGTCACTCAAAATGACATCACTTGGCCTGGATATTGACGACGACCTTGTGTATCGCAATATGAAACGTATTTTAGATACGGCAGAGAAGCACCGTATCATGGTGACAATCGATATGGAGGATGAACAGCGCTGTCAAAAAACGCTGGACATTTTTAAAGAGATGAAATCTCAATATGAGTATGTCAGTACGGTCTTGCAGGCGTATTTGTACAGAACAGAAAAGGATCTTGATGACCTAAATAAGCTGAAGCCATTTTTAAGACTTGTAAAGGGTGCCTATAAGGAATCTGCCGAAGTGGCGTATCCAAACAAAAAAGACGTCGATCAGAATTATCAAAAGCTGATCGAAAAGCAATTGCTCTCAGGAAACTATACAGCCATTGCGACACATGACGATCGAATGATTGAGTTCACGAAAAATATTGTGAAAAAACACAATATACAGACAAGTCAGTTCGAATTTCAAATGCTGTACGGCATGAGATCAGAAACGCAGCAGGCACTTGTGAAAGAAGGCTATCAAATGAGAGTCTATACTCCGTATGGACGAGAGTGGTATGGCTACTACATGAGACGTCTTGCAGAACGGCCGGCAAACATTGCCTTTGCTCTAAAAGGGATGACGAGAAAATAATTTGAAACGGGAGCGTGACAAACATGACAACACCTTACAAACATGAACCATTCACGGATTTTAGCCAGGAAGAAAACCGCAAAGCGTTTGAACAAGCATTAGCTAAAGTAACAGAATCACTTGGTCAAACCTATCCGCTCGTGATTAATGGAGAAAGAATCGAAACGAAAGACAAGATTGTTTCGATCAATCCAGCGAAAAAGGATGAAGTGGTTGGAACCGTATCAAAGGCGGGCAAGGAAGAGGCAGAACAAGCGGTTCAAGCAGCAGCGAAAGCATTCGAAACATGGCGCTACACGTCTCCAGAAGAAAGAGCTGGCGTATTATTCAGAGCTGCGGCAAGCATTCGCCGTAAAAAGCATGAGTATTCAGCCCTTCTTGTCAAAGAAGCAGGTAAGCCTTGGAATGAAGCGGATGCAGATACAGCAGAAGCGATTGACTTCCTAGAATATTATGCCCGTCAAATGCTGGAGCTGGCGAAAGGCAAACCAGTGAACAGCCGCGAAGGCGAACGCAATCAATATGTATACACACCAACTGGCGTGACGCTCGTGATTCCGCCGTGGAACTTCTTGTTTGCGATCATGGCAGGAACAACAGTAGCCCCAATCGTCACTGGGAATACAGTTGTTTTAAAACCAGCGAGTGCGACGCCTGTCATTGCAGCCCGTTTTGTGGAGGAGCTTGAGCAAGCCGGTCTTCCAAAGGGTGTTGTCAACTTTGTACCAGGAAGCGGAGCAGAGGTCGGGGATTACTTAGTAGATCATCCGAAAACAAGCCTGATTACATTCACTGGATCAAGAGAAGTAGGGACACGTATCTTTGAACGCGCGGCAAAAGTGCAGCCAGGCCAGCAGCATTTAAAACGTGTCATTGCTGAAATGGGCGGTAAGGATACAGTGGTTGTTGATGAGGATGCAGATGTTGAATTAGCGGCTAATGCCATTTTCACATCAGCCTTCGGGTTTTCAGGTCAGAAATGTTCAGCTGGATCTCGGGCTGTCGTTCACGAGAAGCTGTATGACCAAGTGGTTGAGCGAGTGAAGGAAATCACAGAAACGAAAACAACAGCCAATCCACTTTCTGCGGATGTTTACATGGGACCTGTCATTGATCAAGCGTCCTTTGACAAGATCACGGATTATATCGAGGTTGGCAAACAGGAAGGCCGCTTAGTCACTGGCGGAACGAGTGATGATTCGGAAGGATACTTTATCCACCCGACCATTTTTGCAGATCTTGAGCCAACTTCCCGTTTAATGCAAGAAGAAATTTTTGGACCAGTCTTGGCTTTCTCGAAAGTCTCTAGCTTTGATGAGGCACTTGAGGTAGCCAACAACACAGAATACGGTTTAACAGGTGCTGTCATTACGAACAATCGTGATCACATCAACCGTGCGAAGCAGGAGTTCCATGTAGGGAACCTTTACTTTAACCGTAACTGCACAGGTGCCATCGTTGGTTACCACCCATTCGGCGGCTTCAAAATGTCAGGAACGGATTCAAAAGCAGGCGGTCCAGATTACCTAGCTCTGCACATGCAGGCAAAAACGATTAGTGAAATGTTTTAATATGGAAAAAGCATGAACCTGCACTGATGGGTTCATGCTTTTTTTGCCTGCCTGCGACTTGTTTCTATACAAATCTGACTGGAAAGAAGTATGATAAATGTATCACTTAATCAGGGAGCAATCGGGATGGAAGAGATATTAGAAAAGCTTCATACATTTTTTGATGTCGATAAATTAATTGCATTTATTAGCGGATATTTAAAAAAACCAGTCATTTTAGAAAGCACAGAGTGTCAGCTCCTTGCTTATAATTCTTACAGCATTCAGCAGTTTGACCCAGTCAATCAGCAAACGATTTTCTCCAAGGAATGTCCGGGATCTGTGGTCGATTGGTTAAAGAAAACAGGGGTAATTGAGCGGCTTCACAAGGAGTCAAAGCCTTTTTATGTGAGCGGCCATGACGAGCTCGGATTTAATCGGCGGGTGGCTGTGAGCGCCAAGCATAAACAAGAGGTAGTAGGCTTTATTTGGGTGCAGGACATTGAGGACTCCCTCTCTCAGGAGGAGCTGCAATTTTTACACGAAGCTTCCTTTCAGGTTGGAAAAGTGATTTATAAGAATAAGAAACAGCTTGAGAAAAAGGAAGGCAAGATTGAAGAGTTTTTCAAAAAGGTCATGGATGATCATTTTTATACAGAAGAAGAGCTGAAATGGGAGGCTGAGAACTTAAGCATTCCACTGCCAGCCGTATTTACCGTCATGGTCGTGCACGCTGCCGATAACAAAAGTGAGACGGCAGAAGATGTGAAGGATGTCATTCGAACGTATTTGCAGCTAGAGGATAAGGTGAATCACGTCTATTCGGTTCAAGCAGATATTGTCGTTATATTAGGCAGCCTGTCAGACCGGCACTCACCGAAAGCGACTGCGGCTGATGTCATCGCACATCTGCAATCAAAAACGCATGCACATCCTTCCCCTTTGTATATCGGGATGGGAAGAGAGTATCGTGATGTCATGAAAATGAGTACAAGTCGATTTGAAGCGATAGAGGTCGTCAAGGCAGTAAAAATTGTCGGAGGACAAGAACTGATTCCATATGATTATGAGAATTTAGGGGTCTTCCGGTTTTTAGATTCCATTTACAGCCATCAAAAAAAGAAAAACGACTTCAATCCAGATTTGTTACGCTTGAAGGAAAAAGACCGCGAGAGTCAAACCTCGTTTTTAAAAACGCTGGAAGTCTACTTATTGAATAACTGCAAGCTAAAGCCAGCAGCGGAGCAGTTGTTTATTCATCAAAATACATTAAACTATCGAATGAAACAAATTTTTGACATGACCTCGATCGACTTAAGTCATTTTAGCCAGCGGTGTGAGTTATTTATTGAATTGATGCTGATGAAAAAAGATCAATAATGATGATGGAATCCGCAGGTGCACGGGATCACCTGCGGATTTTCATGTGAAATGCGAAAATGGCATACAACGGCTGCATTTCGTTGTATGATAGATAAAGATTTTATGAGAAAAGTGAAAGGGGGGCCACCTTTGGGATCAGTCACCTTAGCCATTTTGATTTTCATCATGACCCTCGTCCTTGTCATTTGGCAGCCAGGACGTGTCACCATAGGATGGTCAGCGTGTGGAGGCGCCATTCTTGCACTTGCCTTTGGCGTCGTTCATCTGGGCGATGTGTGGGAAGTCACGCAAATTGTATGGAACGCCACATTTGCCTTTATTGGCATTATTATCATATCGTTAATTTTAGATGAGATCGGCTTTTTTGAATGGGCTGCACTGCATATGGCAAAAGCCGCAAGAGGCAACGGTGTCCGCATGTTTATTTATTTAACATTGCTAGGCGCTGTTGTGGCTGCTTTTTTTGCCAACGATGGAGCGGCACTGATTTTGACCCCAATCGTTTTATCTGTGGTGAGAGCGTTGAAGCTGGATGAGCGCATGGTGCTTCCTTTTGTGATGGCAAGCGGCTTTATTGCAGATACAACTTCTTTGCCATTTGTCATTAGTAACCTGGTCAATATCGTATCAGCCGACTATTTTCATATTGGTTTTCTAGAATATACAGCGAATATGTTCGTGCCAAACCTTGTGTCGCTTGGAGCGAGCATGCTGGTTCTGTATGTGTTTTACCGAAAGCTTATTCCAAAAACCTACGATCTGTCTCAGGCAAAGGAACCGGCATCAGCTATTCGAGATATCCGTATGTTCCGTTTGTCTTGGTATGTGCTCGGCTGTCTGCTTGTTGGTTATTTTGCGGGGGAGCTGATCGGTATTCCAGTGTCCATCATCGTAGGCGGGATTGCCCTTGCTTTCTTGTGGCTGGCGAGAAGAAGTCCGCAAGTGGCGACAAAGCGAGTGATCAAAGAAGCGCCGTGGTCCATTGTGTTTTTCTCGATCGGCATGTATGTCGTCGTATATGGACTGAAAAATGTCGGTCTTACAGAAATATTGGCGGCATGGATCCAGCAAGGGGCTTCACATGGCTTGCTTGCAGGAACGATGTTTATGGGCGTGCTTGCCGCAGTGCTGTCCTCTGTGATGAACAATCTGCCGACCGTTTTAATTGATGCGATTGCGATTGGACATACAGATACAGCAGGTGTCATGAGAGACGGACTGATTTATGCCAATGTCATCGGCTCCAACCTTGGACCGAAAATGACCCCAATTGGCTCATTGGCGACATTGCTGTGGCTTCATGTCTTAAAGAAAAAAGGCGTCCATATCTCTTGGGGAGCGTACATGAAAGCCGGAATCATCCTGACCATTCCAACCTTGATTCTCACTTTACTCGGGTTATATGTATGGTTATGGCTCATTCATTAAAAAGAAAAAAGAGCAGATCTCATGGATCTGCTCTTTTTTTGCTACAGATATTTCGCATAGCGTTTTTCTAAAAAGTCCTGAAGCAATGAGACGACACTGCAAATACCCCAGTAAATGAGTGCGACCAAAATATACATGGTCATATAATCGAATTCTCGTCCGCCTACAATTTTTGCTTGCTGGAAGAGCTCTGGTACAGTAATCATTGCTGCCAGTGAGGAAGCTTTGATCAAATCGAGCATGACATTGGTCAATGGCGGCAGGGCGATGCGGACGGATTGAGGCAAAATGACACCACGCATCGTTTGCCAATAGCTGAGACCTAATGATTTAGCGGCTTCCACCTGTCCACTTGGAACAGAGGAGAGGGCTGCCCGGTTAATTTCTGCAATATAGGCAGCACTATTAAAGCTGAACCCAATAATGGCAGCAGTGACCGCTGTGAATTCAATGCCGATATAGGGGAACCCAAAATAGAGAATAAACAAAATCACTAGAATGGGCACGCCTCGCATGAATGAGATATACAGCCGTGCAGGCAGCCGAAGAATCCAAGAATTCGCCATTCTGGCAAGAGCGATAAAAAAGCCAAGAATGGTACCAAAAAACATGCTCACAAAGGAAATGAGCAGCGTCAGCCAGATGCCTTTCATAACAAATGGAAATGACGCCTTTGCCAGTGCAGGATTAAATATATATTCTAAATGAATATCTCCCACGATTGCGGCTCCTTATTTGGAAATGTCGACATCTTCGACATCAGCATCAATTTTCTTAGAGACGTCTGCATGATTAAAGAATTTCTCAGAAATCTTTTTCATTGTTCCGTCTTTTTTCATGTCGCCTAATACACGATTCAATTCTTTTTGAAGCTCTTTGTTGTCCTTCTTCATAACAAAACCTTGTTCATTCGGCATGTACTTCAAGTCAGGGTGAATCGTAATATTTAATTTAGGAAATGCAGCAAGAGCCAGTGTCTGCAAGTAATAATCATTTAGAATGACATCAGTACGGCCGTTTGCAACATCCTTTAAGTATTGCTCGTTTGTCGCATTATCATAAATGACTTCCTTTGCACCGTACTTACGAGCAACATCCATGTAAATCGTTGTGGCAGCCCCTGCTGCTTTCTTTCCTTTTAAATCTTTTAAAGTTTTAATGCCAGATAAATCATCTTTTCGTACGATAGCCGTTCCGTAGGAATATTTATAAGGGGTAGAAAAGGCAAACTTGTCTTTTCTGTCATCTGTGATGTCGATATCATTTGCAGCAGCATCCACTTGACCAGAATTAATGGCGCTCAGCATCCCATCATAGCCCATTTCTTTAAATTCCACTTTCACATCAAGACGTTTAAACGCTTCTTTGACGACTTCTACTTCATAGCCAGTTAATTGATCCTTGCCATTAGAAGTATCATGATAAGAAGTTGGATAAAGGGTGCCTGAAGTTGCAACCACGATTTTCCCTTTCTTTTTAATCTCATCCCACTTTGTGTCCCCAGATTGAGATGAGCCTGATTGACTGCAAGCAGACATGATAAGGATGAAAGCAGATACAACAAGCATGATCCATATAGGTTTTTTATGATAAAAACGACTCATTTAAGAATCCTCCTCTATTTTTTATACAAAACAAAACATAGCACGCTTTTTCTGTAAGGACAACGTTTTCAGAAGAAAAGTGAAAAAGTAAGAATATTATAAGCAATTTGCGTGTTGATATAATGTATAAAAAAGGAAAGTGAGCGCAAAATAAAGGCGAATAAAGGAGGGAACAACAATGATGAAAAAAATAAGTAGTTTGATCATCTTGTCGATGATGCTGTTATTTGGTTTTCATATAGAAACGGCTCATGGAGAAACACCTCAAATGGAAAAGCGCCCGGTGACACATCAAGTGAAATTAACAGCAGAACAACAAAAACAAATTGAAATCCTTGAGCAGCAAATTCTTTCTAAGCGAAAAGAAGTCATTGAGAAATATGTACAGTACGGCGTGTTAACAAAGGAACAAGGCACACACATCACGAAACGAATGGATGAGCATTACACTCATTTGAAAAAGAACGGATTTGTTCCATTGCTGAAAAAACCACAGCACCATCGCCCATGATAATGATGAAACCGGCAGCGAAGTGCCGGTTTTTTATTGTTGATCAGAAGGTGAGACTTTCCCCATCTTGAGGGACAGAAATGGCTTGATCTGCATGATGCTCTTGAATGTAAGCCTCTAAAGCAGCTCTTGTTAACAAGCAATGATTCACAGCTTCAAGATGACAGGCGACAATTTGAGCTTTTGGCTGAGAACGGTGAACGTCTAGAATCTCTTCCTTGGTCATTGTAATCGGATCGCCTTCTAAAAATTGAGCAGCCCCGCTATTGACCACAATGACGTCTGGCTTGCATGTATTCACAACCTCTTTCGGTTCATCACACAAAACGGTATCACCTGCAATATAAAGGGTAGGTTCATCAGGGTGAGAGAAAACAAAACCGCTCACCTGACCCATCCGCTTCGCCGTTTCTCCCGTCCCATGCTGTCCGCCTGTACGTTTAATATGAACGCCGCAAATGTCCATTTCATCTTCAATGCATGTGACATGCTGAAATCCAGCTTCTTCAACTTCTTTTCGATCCTTCTCCGATTGAGTATAAATTGGCCCATCTTGAGCTAATTTTCTTTTGGCCTCGTCGTCAAAGTGGTCCACATGTAAATGAGTGAGTAAGACAGCATCTGGGTGTAACAGACTGTCTAAATCTATATTTACAGGAAGCTCCACAATAGGATTGTTCAAATGTTGATTGGCTGTATGAGGGAACGGTGGATATGTTCCTTTTGCTGCTAAAAAGGGATCGATTAAAAAAGTTGAATGACCATAGTGAAGGTATAAAGTAGCATTGCGAATGAGTGTAATTTTCATAAAAAGGCCTCCTTTTTTTCTCATTAAGTTTACAGTATATTAAAAGAGTTCTATGTGACAGAGGATCATGAAAGTCTTTCATCGGAAGGGCTTGATTTTTGAAAGAGGTGAGCCAATGCTAGACCAAACAGATATGAATATTTTAAAAGAACTATCAAAGAACAGCCGATTAACGATGAAAGCTCTAGGTGAAAAAGTTCATTTAACCGGCCAAGCTGTTGCAAATCGGGTGTTAAAGCTAGAAGAAGAAGGCGTGATTGAAGCATATACCATTTCAATTGATTGGCAGACACAAAAGACGATTCAAACCTTTTTGCAGCTGTATACCCGTAATCATCATCATGAACCACTTCTGTCGTTTCTATATGAAAAGGAAGAAATCAAGAATTTGTTCAAGATAAGTGGTGAGAGCTGTTATATGGCTGAAGGACATTTCTCCAGTCATGATGAACTTGATCAGTTTTTAACGGAGCTGACGAATTACGCAAATTACAAACTGTCTATTGCGGTTAAACGTCTCATTCATCAGTAATAGAAGAGACGCAGGAGGAAAAGGAACGATGCAAAAATTAATCGAAAATCAAGCTGAGCCGATGACAAAGGAAAGAATCAAAGCAGACTTGGTTCAACTTGGTGTGAAAAAGGGCATGATTTTATGTGTTCACTCATCTTTATCATCAATCGGCTGGGTAAACGGAGGCGCTGTAGCCGTCATACAAGCATTGATGGAAACCTTAACAGAAGAGGGGACACTGATTATGCCGGCACAAACGTTAGAGCTTTCTGATCCCGCCGATTGGATCGATCCGCCTGTTCCTTACTCATGGTGGAAATCGATCAAAGAAACAATGCCTGCATTTGACCCAGCTTACACGACGCCATCAGCAATGGGAAAGGTGGCAGAAACATTTTGGAAATACCCAGGTGTGGCGAGAAGCAATCATCCCAATTTTTCATTCACAGCCTGGGGGAAAAGAAAACATGAAATTCTGAAACACCATGCGCTTTCCTTTGGATTAGGAGAGCATTCGCCTCTTGGCCGCATGTATGATCTTCATGCTCAAGTGCTGCTGCTTGGTGCATCATTTGAGAGCATGACAGCTTTTCATCTAGCTGAATACCGAATTCCTCAGCAGGACCTCATGACAAGAGGAGCCCCTATTTTAGAGAATGGATGGAGGGTATGGAAAGAGTACCAAGATATCATCACAAGAGAAGAACTATTTGAACAGATTGGCCGTGATTTTCTGCAATCAGGAGGCATCCATCAGCACAATCAAGTTGGACTTGCCAGTTCATATTTACTGCCCATGAGAGAATCGGTAGACTATGCGGAAAAGTGGCTTGATCTATACGATCAGTCGTAATCTACACTGTTTGGAAATTTACATAATAAACGTCTTGATCAGGCTGCTGTGAGGTGTAGCAGGTAAGCTGATAGTTTCCTTTTGGAATGGAGAAAGACAGCACATGGGCCATGACGCTTGTGATATAAACTTGATCATTTGTAAGCGTAAAGGGAACTGTTATAGCTCTATCAACCGAGACTTGGGGCTCATCGCTATTTAATGTCACAATAATAGACGCCTTTCCATTATTGATTCCTTCAAAGGAAACTCCTTGATCTCCTGTTGCAAATCCTTGAAGAATGTCCTCATCTGTCCAATCAATAACAGGTGGTGTTTCGCTTCCGGTGTATACCGTGATTTGGTGGTAGGAGATAGATAGGGAATAGGCTTGATTTAAGTGATTCATATAAAAAACTCCTTTATTTAAGAATTTTTGTTGGAACGTGAATGGTTGAAAGAGTGATTCTTGAGGAGAAAGTTAGGCAGCAAGACGATTGTCGCCGTCTTGCGCTATTTGTTGTGGGATCTAGATGTGAAATTGCGAGACCATTGCTTTTAAATCTCCTGCTAAATGGGCGAGCGCTTCTGATGAAGCTGTTACTTCTTCCATTGCAGCAAATTGTTCTTCTGTTAAACCGGCTACTTGCTGTGAATGTTCACTCGTTCGTTTCACGCCTTCTGTAATAGACGCAAAAGACTGTTTCGCATCGTTTGTATAAGCTGCGATTTTTTGTGATGCACTTGATAAATGTTTAATGCCATTCGCCATTTCTCTCATCGACTGCTGGATATCATGAAATGATTCCTCTGTATGAGAGATAAGGACAGCCCCTTGAGCCGCTTCCTCTCTTACTCGTTTGATGGCATTCGTCGAATGAGTCATCTCTTTTTGTATTTCAGAAATGAGATGGGAAATCATGTTTGATGATGCTTGAGATTCTTCTGCGAGCTTTCTCACTTCGTCTGCGACAACAGCAAATCCTTTTCCGTGCTCACCTGCCCGTGCTGCTTCAATTGCTGCATTAAGAGCTAGCAGGTTTGTCTGGCTGGCGATATCTGTAATGACTTTGGAAATATGATCGATTTCAGCTGAACGTGTTTCCAATGCTTGAATCGCTGTACCATTTTCTTCAATTGATTTGGCAATAGACGTCATTTGTGAATGAACTTCACCGATATTGTGTACACCTTTTTGGGCCACTTCTTGTGCGGAGTGACTTCTTGAAGCCATTTGTCCTGCATTTTCAGTGATGTTTGCCAGCTCGTTTGATACTTGAATCATTTTGTGCTCACTAGCTGTCATTTGAGCGGACTGTTCTTCTGAAGATTGTGCCACTTCTTGAATCGTGTAGGTGATTTTTTCTGATGCTGCACTCGTTTCTTCTGCGCTAGCTGACAGCTGCTCAGAGGATGTGGCCACTAATTCAGACGTGTTCATGACATTTAGAATGGTTTGATTTAGTTTTTCACGCATCTTATTGAAATGGCCAGCCAGATCAGACAATTCATCACCAGCAGTATCCGTCACATTGATGGTTAAATCACCTTCGCCTGCACTCTTAATGGCAGAAGCCATATGCTTGAGACGTGCCTGAATCCGCTTAGTGAAAATAGAAATAATGATGACCGAAACGATCAGACTTAACAAAAGGACGATGACAAATTGTATATAGAATGACTGAAGCATTTGTGAAATCATGCTTTGATTGGCGCCAGTATAAAAAATACCAATTGTTTCGCCTGCTTCATTTTTGATCGGCATATAAGCCGTTTGATAGTCTTTCCCGGCAACATTTGCTGTGCCGTAATAGTTTTCTCCTTTATCTAAAACAGTGGTCTTCACTTCAGGAGAGACTTCTGTACCTACAGCTCGTTTCCCGTTTAACATGACATTCGTAGCAACGCGGGTATTTCCTTGAAAAATCGTGATGGTATCACCGGTATATTCGGCTAATTGGTCAACCAATGTGTCATGATCATTAATTTGCGTATTTCCTTTGAATAGCTTATCCTCTTTAATCTGCCACGAGCCTTCTACTTTTTCATTCAGGTAGGCGTAGCCTAGTTTTAAATCACCTTTTGCTTTTTCAGTTGCCATTTGCTTGATGTTTTCTGTCATCTCGCGATTCACCACATAACCAACAACTGCGGAAAAGATGATGAGGACACTTAAAAAGATCAGCAAAATTTTGGCACCGAGCCTCAGTTTTCCCTTTTTCTTCATGCTTTTTAACTCCTTTAGGTATAAGGTAGGGTATCCCTCCTTAAGGATTATCGGCATGAAAAAAGTGTTTAAAATACCTGCATGCAGTCATGTGAAAATTTTTTTAATATAGAAAAGGGAAAGGCTGCTAATCGATGATAAATTGGATTCTTGTGCCGTCTGGATCATCCGATAATTGATGACTTACCCACGAGCCTGCGCCTCTATTATCAGAAGGGCGTACATATTTGACAGAAGCTCCTGTGCCTCCTTCTTTGCACATCGCCATTGGCCATTCGTCACGATCATACCCGCGCTTTGTTGGAACGCCATGTAATGATCGATCCCTCTGCTCATCACTATGTTTACGGTCAATTGTACAAATGGACGAATGACCTTCATCAATGGCTTCTTCTATGTGCTTGGCTGTTTCGGGATAGCGGTCTGATGGAAAATGAATCGTTTTGTCATAAGATGAATTCGCTGTCTCTTGTTTCCCTTGCTCCAGCTGGATATAGCCTGTTGCTACACCAATAACAATCAATAAAAGCAAGAGAATCATTTTAAGAAGTTTCATAGGTGCTGGCTCTCTTTCTTGTTTGCGTATTTTGTAAACAGAAGTATAGCAGAATTACTTACCAATTTCCCCTGGTTTTGAAAAAACGTCTTTTAAAATTCAAAAAACAGATTTTACAAGATTTCATGCTTTTCATTTTTGTAGAAATTCATAAAAATTTTAATTTTGTAGATCATAAAACGATTATGCTCATCCAAAATGGCTTTATCACTGCTTTTTGAGCTAATTTCAAGAATTTAACACACAGAAATTTCAAAAAAATAAAATTGACTAGACCGATCTGCTTTAATAATATGGAGTCAAATATCAAAAAATGTCGTAATTTATCAAAATATGATTCTAATTACATTGTAGGAGGGAAGTACAAATGGCGGATGTCTCATACCGGCTCGGAATAGACATAGGCGGAACATTTACTGATTTATCGTTGATAAATGAAGCAACAGGGGAGCTGACTGAACTCAAGACACCCACAGTGACTGATGACCCAGCCCAAGGTATTATCAATGGGTTAAATCTTCTAAAAAAAAGAGGTGTTGATCTATCCAACATTCAATACCTCGTTCACGGAATGACAATTGGTCTTAATACATTATTGCAGCGAAAAGGAGCAGATTTAGCCCTTTTTGTGACAGAAGGATTTCAAGATATATTGTCACTTCAACGTTTACGACTACCCATTCCTTATGACTTCAATTCTCGTTTGCCAGAACCATTGATACCACGGAAGCATGTATATCCAATCTCTGAAAGGTTGATACACGATGGTACGATCAAAAAACCTCTCCATCTGCAGCAGTTAGATGATGCAGTCCAGCATGCTATATCTAAAAAGCTAGCAGGTATCGTCATTTCTTTTTTACATAGTTATCAAAACCCAGTTCATGAATTACAGGCAAAAGCCTATATCAATCATCATTATCCACAGTTAGAAGTCCTTACCTCATCTGAATTATGGCCTCAAATGAGGGAATACGAGCGTACAGTGATGTCTGTTGTTAATTTGTACATTCAACCAAAGGTGAAACAGTATTTGCAAACACTGAAAAGTCGTTTGAAGGAAGAAGGTGTACCAATTTCTCCATACATTACACAATCAAATGGTGGTTTAATGGATGCAGAAAGTGCGGCAACCTCGCCTGTGAAGACTCTCTTTTCTGGTCCGGCAGCCGGTGTCATCGGTGCGGCTAGAATTGCAGCATCATCTAGTGAACCCAACCTGATCACTTTTGATGTTGGGGGGACGAGTGCAGATATCTCGATTATTCAAAATGGAAAGCCTACAATGGCGCAATCGAATCAGCTTTCAGGCTTCCCAATTATTCTTCCATCTGTTGCGATGTATTCAATAGGAGCAGGAGGAGGTTCGGTAGCATGGATTGATCAGGGCGGACTTCTAAAAGCGGGGCCAGAATCAGTTGGCTCAAACCCGGGACCAGCTTCGTATGGAAAGGGAGAAAAAGCAGCTTTAACTGATGCGTTTCTCATATGCGGTTACCTCAACCAAGAACGTTTTGCCGGAGGACATTTACAATTACAGTTGTCTGCGGCGAAAAAGGCTTTTCAGCCAATTGCTGATCAGCTCAACAAAACGGTTGAAGAAGCGGCTGACCAGCTCATTCAAGTAGCCGTAGCCAATATGTACACAGAATTGAGCAATGTGATGGAGCAGCAAGGGTTTGACCCTAGAGATTTTAGTTTGCTGGCGTTTGGCGGAGCAGGGCCGGTTGTGGCGAATTTCCTTGCGAGAGAAATTCATGCGAAAAATGTGGTTGTTCCTCCAAGTCCGGGTACATTATGTGCGTTAGGTGCTCTGACTGCTGACTTTATTCATGATGCGGTGCTGTCGAAGAAAATATGCTTACAAGACTATTCGATCAACCAACTAAAACAAGATTATGAGAAGCTGTCGCGAAAAGCGACTGATTGGGTCAGCCAGCAAAACATTCAGCATATCAATCAAACATCCATTCTATTATTAGCAGACGCACGTTATCAGGGACAGGCATTTGAGATTGAACTGCCATTATCGATTGATTGGCTAAAGCAGGAACAAAATATCCACCAACTCATTGAAGCCTTTCACAAATTGCATCAGCGTCAATATGGTCATAGGGATGATCAGGCAAAAATCGAATTTACTCATTTACGCGTTCGAGTCATAGGCGAGACGCCTCCGCTGCCTTTTTCACCTGTTGATGAAAGCAGCGGACAGTCTTTGAAACCATATGAATATAGACGAATTTTTATTGAAGAAAAAGAATACGAAGCATCGGTTTATAACCGGGATACTCTGTCAGTAGGTTCTATTGTAAATGGGCCTGCCGTTATTGAGCAGGATGATACAACAACATTAATTTTGCCAAACTGGGCAGGCAGCATTGATCCATCAGGTAACTTAGTGATTTCAAAGGAGGCGGCTTTACATGAGAACTGACCCAGCAAAGCTTGAGATGATGCGCAGTTATTTTAATGCGATTGCATCAGGTATGGGGCATGTCATTGAACGGACGTCATTTACGACCTTCGTCAAAGAATCTGCTGACTTTGCGACAGCATTAGCCACGCCTTCTGGAGATTTCTTTGTTTATCCGAAGACAGTGGGTGTGACGATCTTTTTAGGGCTGAGTCTAAAAAAAGCGATTGAAGAAAGCGGGCCGATGCAGCCAGGAGACATTATCATCACTAATGATCCTTATACGACAGACGGTTTGGCGACTCACCTTCCAGATGTCCATATCATTAAGCCGATTTTTGTAGATGGTGAAATCGTAAGCTATGCTTGGTCTTTTGTTCATGTCAGTGATGTGGGTGGGCTTGTGCCTTCGAGTATTTCACCGACAGCAACGGATGTTCATCAAGAAGGATTAAGAATTCCGCCAGTGAAAATTTATGAAGGCGGGAAAGAGAATCAGGTCGTACGTACCTTTTTAAGAGCGAACAGCCGCGCTAGTCATCTAAATGATGGTGATATTAATGCGATGATTGCAGCAGTTAATACAGCAGATATTCGGTTAAAAGAAATGATTGGGAAATTTGGAAAATACGAAGTGAAACAAGGAATGATAGACTTGCTGAAGCAAGCCGAGGATCGTGCTGGAAAGGTCATTGAAGCTATACCGGATGGGACGAGTGAATTTGCTGATTATTTAGATGATGATATGATCTCAGACGTCCCTATTCGGTTGAAAATCAAGCTAACGATCAAAGGGAAACGGCTGACGCTCGATTTTTCTGAGTGTGATCCGCAAGTAAAAACAGCCTTTAACCTCGTTACCAATGGTCAGAAGCATTCCTTTCTTTATCAAGGATTGATTAATTACATCATTAGTAAGGATCCTTTTATACCGATTAATGGTGGAATAACGTATCCAATTGACGTGATCTCTCCTAAAGGAACGCTGGTGCATCCAGAATACCCGGCTTCTGTCGGGATTCGTCATTCGATTACGATGAGGCTGTACAATGTCGTGCTAGGCGCCATTGGTAAGCTGTTACCTGAAGCGGTGCCGGCAGCAGGTGCAGGTCAATCTGCCATTGTGGTTCTCTCAGTACCTGATGATCAAACGGGTGGCAGGAAAATGTCCGTTGTCGAACCATTAGGCGGAGGCGGCGGTGCTCAAAATGGTACTGATGGAGTGGACGGTATTGATCATTCGTCAGGCTTTTTGAAGAATACCCCAATTGAGAGTTTGGAACAGCATATTGATATTCATGTTCACCGATATGAACTTCTGCCGAATACAGGTGGAGCTGGTGAAAATCGAGGCGGACATGCGATTGGTTTGGAATTTGAAATGATGAAGCCTGAATCAATGGTGACAGCACGAGGAATGGAACGGATGAAGTTTCAGCCTTGGGGATTAATGGGCGGCCGAGCAGGATCGGTTGGTGAGGTCAAGCTGACCACGGCTAATGGTGAGAAACAAGACCAGTCCAAAATAGATGTTCTGCGACTTGAAAAAGGCGATATCGTTCAATTGATTTCACCAAGTGGAGGCGGCTGGGGGAATCCATTTGCCCGAAAGAAAGAAAAAGTCCTTCAGGAAGTGGAAGCAGGTCTATTAAGTGAAGAGAGAGCGCTGCAGCAATATGGTGTGAAAGTATATTTAGACCAAAATAAATGGAAGATTGATGAGGAGCAGACGAGCAGGGTGCGAGAAAAGGTTGATGTTTCTGCATCTACTGACGTGTGGGATTTCGGAGAACAAAGAGCAGCTTATGAGAAAGTATGGACGGATGAAGCCAGCAGTGCGCTGGCCGTTCAGCTTCGTTCCTATCCGGCTAATGAACGTACGCACTATAAACATGCAGTTCATCAACATTTCAGTCATAGAAATGAGCCGTTAACAAAGGAAGATATTACTCAAGCACTTTGTCAATTGAATGGACAAAAAGGGGGAAATAAATCATGAATAGAAGATTAATTGCTATTTTTGCAGGTATCCTATCAATCGTTGTACTGCTGGCCGCTTGTGGTGGAAATGGAAAGGATCAAGGCAAACAGCAGCAGACTGTGATTGTTGGCGTATATGGAGGCGATTGGGAAAAGAATATCAAACCAATCCTCGAAAAGTTTGAAAAAGATACAGGAATTAAAGTGCAAACCGTCTCTGGGGCGGATTCTGAATGGTTTACAAAATTAAAAGCGTCAAATGGAAAAAATCCACCATATGACTTACTAATCTTACAGCCTGATACGATTCAAAGAGGTATCGCAGCAAACGTTCTTGCGCCTATCGATGAAGATCAAGCGCCGAATGTCAAAAAGCTTTACCGTTCTGTCCAAAAGAAGCTTACTGTTAATGGAAAACAATATGCAGCAGGCTTTAGTATGGGGCAGCTTGGAATTGCTTATAGAAAAGACCTCGTCAAGCAGGAACCAAACAGCTGGACTGACCTATGGAGCAGTCAGCTGAAAGGGAAGGTAGCCATTTCATCTCCGACTTATTCAGCCGGTTTGCAATTTTTCTCTGCACTTGTTCATGCGCAAGGGGGGACAGAATCAAATCCTAAGGATATTGATAAAGCATTTAAAAGTCTCGCGCAGTTAAAAGGTCATGTAGCTGCTTTTCCAGATAACCCAGGATCGATTCAAACTTTGTTAGAACGTGGGGATGTCGCGGCTGTTCCATATTGGGACGGGCGAGTATTTGCACTTGAAGAAGAAGGAATGGATATTGGTTTCTCATATCCGAAAGAAGGCGCTGTTGCAGCTGTTGCGAGCTGGGCTTTAACGAAGGGAAATCAGCACGAAGAAGCGGCATACAAACTATTAAACTACTTGAGCGGAAAAGAAGCTCAGGAAGCTTTTTCGGAAAAATCTTATTATGGCATGTCGAATTCTGATGTGAAATACAATGACAAGATTAAGGGGAAAGTGAAAGTTGGAGAAAATTATTACAGCAAGCTGACTTGGGTAGATTATGAAACAGCGACCTCTGAGCTTGGCAATTGGACAAATCGATGGAACGAAGTATTAGGCGGAGGAAAATAGGTGATCGCATGAGTGGAATTCATTTAGAACACATCAGTCAGCACTTCGGTGAGCAGATCGCTCTCAACGATGTCAGTCTTACGGTGAATGAGGGAGAGTTTTTCTCCCTTCTTGGTCCTAGCGGCTGCGGAAAATCAACGTTATTAAACATCATTGGCGGTTTTTTAGAACCAACAAAAGGTGTCGTCTATATTGGTGATCAGGATGTGACAGCTTTGCCGCCTTACCAAAGAAAAACAGGTATGGTTTTTCAAAGCTATGCACTTTTTCCACATTTGACTGTATATGATAATGTGGCGTACGGGCTAAAGGTTCAAAAGAAAAAGAAGGCGGAAATCAAAGAGAAGGTGATGGAAAGCTTGTCTCTTGTTCAATTAGAGGCATTTGCGAAACGGATGCCCCACCAATTAAGCGGTGGTCAACAGCAGCGGGTAGCGATTGCAAGAGCGCTGGCGATTCAGCCGTCTGTTCTCCTTCTTGATGAACCGCTCAGCAACCTAGATGCCAAACTAAGAAAAAACATGCAGACAGAGCTGCGAAATATTCAAAGGAATGTCGGGATTACAACCATTCTTGTGACACATGATCAAGAGGAGGCCTTAAGCCTTTCTGATCGGGTTGGAATTTTAGGAGAGGGAAGAATTCAGCAGATTGGGACGCCTTTAGAGGTGTACCGCCAGCCAAACAATCGATTTGTAGCTGAATTCATCGGACAGGTGAACATCTTTGAGGCCGTGTACAATGCAGCTGATGCGGCATTTACAGTTCCGCATGTAACCCATTCAAACGGTCAGCACCTTCAGCTGCAGGCTGCGGCACATCAAGAGAAGAGGGAAAAGCAACTGCTTATGCTGCGTCCTGAAAGAATCAGCATCTCTTCTGAGCGGGAGGAAGTAAAGCCGAACCATGTATCAGGCGTGCTGTCAGATGTGAGTTATATTGGGCATTCATTACGTTTGGTTGTGGGACTTGATCATGGTGAAATCATTGTCCATGCTTCTGATGCGGCATTTCCCGAGCTGCCTGAAGTTGGAGAAACCGTCCATATCCATTGGCAGCCTGAAGATATCGTTTTCTTAGATTCGAAGGTGCATACGTGATGCGAATCAAGAAAAAGAATCAACGATTTCATTGGTTTATGCTGCTGCCAGCCTGTTTGTTTCTTGTTGTATTTTTACTAGCTCCTCTGGTGATGATGCTCGTTCTCAGTTTTCGCGATGTCGATTCGATGATGAATACATTACAAACGTATAGCTTTTCTCAATATATTCATGTGTTCACGACAGATGCATATGTAAAGGCGATTGGAAGTACTGTGTGGGTGGCTTTGCAGACAACGGTGATTTCTTTATTGATGGCATACCCCGCAGCATACGTGCTCGTCAAAGCACCTAATCCGCGTCTGCGGGCATTTTTCTATATCCTACTTGTGTCGCCGCTTTTGACAAGTGTTGTGATTCGGACATTTGCATGGATTGTTCTTCTTTCGCAAAATGGTCTGATCAATGGCATGTTACTAGATTTACATGTAATTGAGAAGCCGCTCTCGATGCTGTGGAATATGAATGCGGTCATTATTGCCTATGTCCAAGTCATGCTGCCATTTGCAGTACTGCCGATCGCAACAAGCTTAACCGATATGGATCGTCACTTAAGACCGGCTTCTATGAGTCTTGGAGCTGGCCGGATTCGAACCTTTTTTCATGTCACCTTACCACTGACCATTCCAGGCATGGTGACTGGCGCAATCATCGTCTTCTCACTGGCAGCAGGAAGTTATATCACCCCGCTGTTAGTCGGCGGACGGATGCAGCCGCTGCTGCCGCTGTCAATTTATCAGCAGGTCATGCAGGTGTATAATCTGCCTCTTGCTGCAGCTATGTCCTTTACATTATTGGTTTGTGTGCTTGTGGTAGTCAGTCTATTAAGCTATTTATTGAAGCGTTGGGAGGCGAGGATGCATGCGTAAAAAGTCAATAGGTGACCGCTTGCTTTCCATCCTGATTTGGACTGCTGGGTCATTGGTTTATCTTTTTTTAACCATACCTGTTCTTGTGATCGTCCTATCTGCTTTTAGTCCAAATGCCTTTCCTGAATTTCCACCGACTTCGTTCTCTGTTCGCTGGTTTCATGAGGTCGTGTCAAATCCAGAATGGATGGAATCTCTTCGGATCAGTGTGATTCTGCTGTTCATCGTGACGCCTCTCACGGTTCTTTTAGGGACAATGGCTTCGTATGCTTTAGCAAGGCTTTCCTTTAAGGGAAAGGAGGCTGTCCAAGCTTTCATTCTGTCACCTCTCATGATTCCTCAGGTGGTGTTAGGGATTGCGATGCTTTACTTGTTTACGGCTATGGGCTTTACAGGGTCTTTGTGGGCGCTCGTCATTGGTCACGTCATCATTGGTTTTCCCTATGTGGTTCGAACGGTAGGCGTGAGTGTTTCGAATTTAGATCCGCGGCTTGAGCTGGCTTCAATGAATCTTGGCGCAGGACCCATTCGCACGTTTTTTCGAGTCACATTGCCTTTGATTAAGCCGGGAATCATTGCAGGAGGGGTGTTTTCAGCTGTGACGTCATTTGGGGAAATATCGATCAGTTTGTTCGTTTCCTCTCCTCAAACCATTACAATCCCCGTCAGGACCTTTAATTACATTGAGCAGACCTTTGATCCGAGTGTCAATGCGATATCTGTCATATTTATTATCATTTCTATCATTGCGCTGCTCATTATTGAGAAAACGATTGGTCTGTCTAAGGTGATGTAAATATAATGAAGAAACAAGGAGTTGTCATTTGAAATGACAGCTCTTTTTTTGTTGTTTTTACAGTAAAAAAAATTCATTTTTTTAGGGAATATAGTTCTTAAGATTTAAGAATTTGCGGGGAACGCAAGGAGACCTCTATCCTACATTTTCGGTCATATTTTCAAAATTTAAGGGAAAATATGAAATTTTTGCGGTATTTAGTCGATTATTTTCGGTTGAACGCAACTATTATTAGTTATTTTCGGTAAATATCGTCAATTATCATGGGATCCCTTCGGTATGACGCATGAATCTTTACACCCATTTTTCGGTGAAAAAAACAATATTTTCATATAAAGTGGACGTAAATAGAAAATATCTAAAAGAAAAGAAGAAAAAGGCAAATCTATGGAAACATAGAGACGCAAAGCCATGTCCTAAGGTAAATGATTCTTTTTTTGCTAAGGTCGGCAGGCTACCGAATGAAAATGGGAGTCCCTCCGTTTTATTCGGGGTGGGCTCCTTTTCTGTTAAACCGTCTATTTTAATGAAATAGACTTGGTTCTTTTGATATAGAGGGTGCAGGGTGAAATTGGTGGAGAAAACATAGAAGAGGCGGAGGATGAGAATGAATACAGTTTATTACCCCTTAACACATGCGCAAAAGCGAGTATTCTACACGGAAAGATTTTATCCAGGTACAAGTATTTCTAATTTGGGTGGATTCGCCAGGTTGAGATCAGCATCTGGTCTCGATCCTTCTTTGGTCGTCGATGTGCTTCAAGCGTACATTCGACAAACTGACTCTCTTCGGCTGAGGCTCGTGTATCGAGATGAAGAGGAGGAGCCTGTTCAATATATCAAACCTTATGAAAAACAGCTGATTCGCATGGAAAAGGGCTGGAGTGAAGAGGAGGTAAGGGCTTGGGCAAACGAGCAGATTCGTGAGCCAATGCCATTGATTGACAGCCCCTTGATTGAATTTACGGTGTTTCAAATCAGTGATCAAGAGTGCTGGCTGTTCTGTAAAGCACATCATATTGTCGCGGATGGTATTTCCATCATTTTAATGGGAAATCGCATTATTGACTTATATCATGACATGCTGCAAGGAGTAGACATCTTGCCAGTTGAGGAGATTTCCTTCGTTGATCACATCATGAGTGAGCAGACCTATGAATCTTCTAAACGTTTTCAAAAAGACCAAGCTTTTTGGAATGAGCAATTTGCTCATATTCCAGACTTCGCATCGTTAAAACCGCATAAGGGATACGAGATGAGTTTACATGCGGAGCGATTTTCAGGGGATGTTCCAGATTCTTTAAAAGAGAAGCTTCGTGTCTTTTGTGAAGAGCAGAAAGTCAGCATGCTTTCAATGTTTATGTCCACTGTCTATATTTACTTACATCGTTTTAGCGGTATGGAAGATGTCGTTCTTGGAACCTTTATGGGCAACCGGACGAATGCCAAAGAAAAAAAGATGATTGGGATGTTTGTATCCACGATTCCAATGCGTGCATCTGTTCAAGGGTCGCAATCGTTTCTTGATTTCGTAAAGCAGGTCATGGCGGATCAAATGAAGATATTACGTCACCAAAAGTACCCTTACAATCTGCTCATGAATGATTTGCGGGAAAGAGAAGGGTTTACAGGACGCCTTTTTGATATTTCTTTAGAGTATCAGGTGATGCAGTGGCAGAAAAAAGAGAATCTGTCGTTCATTACTGAACCGATTTTTAGCGGGAGCGGAATGAATGATATTTCAATACATGTGAAAGACCGCTGGGATACTGATACATTGACCATTGATTTGGATTACCGTACAGATGTATTCACAGAAGAAGAAATGAGTAAGATGTTTGATCGATTCTTGATATTACTAGAAGCGGCCGTCTCTCAGCCTGATCAGCTGATCGGGACACTGCCTTTACTTTCAGCAGGAGAACAAAAGGAGCTGCTGCAATTATCTGAAGGAGAATCGTTTGAAAGGCCAGCAGCAAAACCGGTTCATCACCTGTTTGATGAGACAGCCAACAAATATGCAGACCGGACAGCCGTTGTAGCAGAAAATGGAACAATTACTTATGGAGAGCTGCAACAACAGGCAGAAAAGCTGGCTCGTTTTTTACAAATGAAAGGTATCTCACGTGATGTGCCTGTTGCTGTTTTGATGGAGCGGAAGACAGATGCCATGGTAGCAGTCTTCGGCATACTAAAGGCTGGCGGGGCATATGTACCAATTGATCCGGCATTACCTGAGGAGCGCATTCAATTTATTGTGGAGGATTCAGGTGCTTCTATTGTGTTAACAGATGAATCTTTCATTCAAGAGTACCCAGCCCTCTCGGAAAAATTAATCGTGCAGCAGCAAATATTATTAGATGGTGGACAGCTACCTGAGCTCGTAGAACAGACGGCGCCGGAGGATTTAGCCTACATGATTTATACATCCGGTACGACTGGAAAGCCGAAGGGCGTCATGATTGAGCATCTTCAGCTGCATCATTTGGTCCATGCTTTGCATCATGAGATGTATCAAGGGACGAATGAGCTACAAATGGCGCTTCTAGCCCCATTCCATTTCGATGCATCGGTCAAACAAATCTTTGCTGCCCTTTTATTTGGACATACGCTTCATATCATCCCGCGAGAAACGACGAGAAATGGCAAGCAGCTAGCGGCTTATTACAGAAAACATCAAATTGAAGCGGCAGATGGAACACCGGCGCATGTGCAGCTTTTACTTGCTGCGGATTTGGACGGGCTGTCATTGATGCACATGCTGATTGGGGGAGAAGCGCTGCCTGCGAAAGCAGCACGTTCACTCATCGAAGCAGTTCGTATGAGTCAGCCTGATTTTACTCTGTGGAATGTGTATGGTCCAACTGAGACGTGTGTGGATGCGGCGGTGCATCGTCTAGCTCTCAGTGAGCTGAGCGAATCAACTGAACAGCGCTATGTGTCGATTGGAAAACCGCTTGGTCATCATCGTATTTATATTTTAAATGAACATGATCAATTACAGCTGCATGGGGCAGCTGGAGAACTGTGCATTGCCGGTATAGGTGTTGGGCGAGGCTATGTGAATCAGCCTGAATTGACGGAGAAGGTATTCACAGCAGATCCGTTTTCTCCGCATGAGCGGATGTATCGAACGGGGGATCTAGTCAGATGGCTTCCGGATGGCACGATTGATTATCTTGGCAGAATGGACGATCAAGTGAAAATAAGGGGTTACCGGATAGAAACAGGCGAGATTGAAGCTGTGATGGAGCAGGTAGATGGAGTTGATAAGGCTGTCGTGCTAGTGGTTGACGAAGCGGATGGAGAAAAGGCGTTAAGTGCTTATTATCAAGCTCGTCATGAAGGTGTGTCTGTTGACATGCTGCAAGCGGCTATCAAACATCAGCTTCCAGCTTACATGATGCCGCTTTATTTCAAAGAACTCGATGCTTTTCCACTCACAGTCAGCGGCAAAGTCGACCGTCGTGCACTTGCTGCGTTAAAAGGTGATAGAGCGGTTCATGCTGTTTATACGGCACCTAGAAACGATATAGAAACGAAGCTTGTTCATTTGTGGGAAGACATTCTTGATCAAGAGAAGATCGGTGTATATGATTCTTTCTTCGATCGAGGCGGGCATTCGCTCAAAGCGATGACCTTACTTACACAGGTTCAGCGAGACTTGCAAGTGGAGGTGCCGCTGTCCGTTTTATTTGAACAGCAGACGATTGCTGCTTTGGCTGCTTATATTGAGCAGGCAGAAAAGTCTTCTGAACCGGTGATACCAAAAGCGCCGGCTGCTGATCATTATCCATTGTCGCCTCCACAGCAGCGCGTCTACATGGTGAGTCAATTGGAGCAAAGCACTGCATATCATATGCCTGCTGTTGTGAGGTTAAAAGGAACTCTGCAGCTTGAGAAGCTGACTGAAGCCTTTGACAGGATGATCTCACGTCACGATATGCTGCGTACTTCTTTTCATACGATAAAAGGTGTTCCTCGTCAGCGGATCGTTTCATCAGTGTCCTTTCAAATAGAACAGCTGACAGGCGGTACGATGGAAGAAAACATGCAGCAATTTGTCAGACCTTTTGATCTTGAGTGTGCGCCGCTTCTTCGAATTGGTTTGCAGTCATTGCATGATCAGGAGCATTTGCTCTTTTTCGATATGCATCATTTGATTTCAGATGGTCTTTCGATCGATTTAATGCTGCGTGAGTTGTCAGATGCTTACGAGGGCTTGGTTAAAGCACCATTGAAGCTTCAATATCAAGATTATGCTGTTTGGCAGCAGCACCAAGGCTTTCAAAAAGAAGAGGCATTTTGGCTGCAAGAATTTTCGGGCGATATTCCGGCTTTACAGCTGCTGACCGATTATCAGCGTCCAGCTGTCCAGTCTTTCGCAGGGGATCGTGTCATCAAAGAAATAGATGAAGTGTTAAAGAATCAATTACAGGAGCTTGCAGCAAACCATCACACGACACTGTATACAGTCTTGCTTTCTGCTTACTATACATTGCTTGCCAAATATACAGGTCAAAAGGAATTCGTGGTCGGAACACCGGCTTCAGGGCGTGTGCATACAGATTTGAATGACATGATCGGTATGTTTGTCCAGACACTTGCTTTGCGGACTGAGGTAGATCCGAATGGAACCATGTCTCAGCTGATTGAGCAAGTAAAGAAAAAGACGATGCAGGCATTTGAGCATCAGCAATATCCATTTGAACGGCTGCTTGAAAAGCTGAATGTGCCAAGAGATTTTAGCCGTCATCCATTGTTTGACACCGTCTTTACACTCGCGCCGGATCATGGAGCAGCCCAGCATATTGGAGACATGCTGGTCGAGGTTGAAGAAACCAATTTCCATATTGCGAAATTTGATTTAACACTGCAAGCGATGGAGTCAGATCAAGGTTTATCCTTTGTACTTGATTACAGTACGGCGCTATTTAAACGAAGTACGGCAGAGCAGATGATGAAACATTATGTTTATCTGCTGGAGCAGATGGTTCAAGCGCCGCAGGAAGCTATTCAATCCTATCGATTACTGTCTGAACAAGAAGCAGAAGCTCAGTTAAATAGGTGGAATCCGTTACCTTCGCCTTATCCAGCAGAAGAAACCATTGTGACGCAGTTTGAAAAACAGGTGCAGCAGCATGGTCATCAGCCTGCATTGCAATGTGAAGATGTGGTTCTTTCTTATCAAGAGCTGAATGACCGAGTGAATCAGCTGGCTCATTATTTGCGTGAAAATGGTTTTGAAAAAGGAATGAAAGCGGCCTTATTCTTTGAACGTTCCAATGAAATGGTGCTCTCTGTTTTGGCTGTGCTTAAGGCTGGCGGTGTCTATGTACCAATTGACCCCGATTTCCCTGATGAGCGCGTGAAGCACTTTTTAACAGACAGCGGTGCACAATTCTTACTGACACATCAAGTGCTGCGCCATTGCTCGGTGCTCACTGCATTTGAGGGAACCATTATAGAAACAGAAGATCAAGCGATTGCTCAGCAGTCAGACAGCCCTATAGATGCTCATATTTTACCTGAGGACTTGGCGAATTTGACCTATACATCAGGTACAACCGGTAAGCCTAAAGGAAATATGGTGACACACCGGAACATTTTGAGAACGGTGAAGCAATCGAATTATCTCACCATTCATCCTGAAGACACAGTGATGAGCCTCTCAAACTATGTATTTGATGCCTTTATGTTTGATGTGTTTGGTGCATTATTAAACGGAGCGAAACTCATTGTTCTGCCAAAGGATCATATTTTAAACATGAATGAGCTTTCTGGAGCGATTGAGAAGGAAAAAGTCAGTATTTTAATGATCACGACAGCTCTTTTTCACTTACTCATCGATATGAAAAAAGACAGCCTGAAAAACGTAAGAAAAGTGCTGTTTGGCGGAGAACGTGCTTCTGTGCCTCATGTAGTGACTGCACTTGAGACAGTTGGGAAAGACAAGCTTGTTCATATGTACGGACCTTCTGAGAGCACAATTTTCACCACATATTATCCTGTGAATCATATTGAGAAGCAGGCGTTATCCATCCCAATCGGAAAGCCAGTGAGTCAAACGGCTGTTTATATTGTAGATGAGTTTGGACATGTTCAGCCGCCGGGTGTGGCGGGAGAGCTATGTGTCGCTGGTGATGGACTGGTGAAAGGATATTATAAGCAGCCAGTATTAACAAACGAAAAGTTTGTCAACAATCCTTTCCGCCCTGAAGAAACCATGTATAAAACGGGCGATCTTGCGCGCTGGCTGCCGAATGGAGATATTGAATTCATTGGACGGATCGATCATCAAGTGAAGATTCGCGGACAGCGTATCGAGCTTGGGGAAATTGAACACCAGCTGCTGCGGCATCCTCAGGTGAAGGAAGCTGTCGTCATTGCTGCTCCGAATGACACGTTATGTGCGTATTTCACAGCAGAAGGATCTGTCTCATTAACTGATTTGCGCGAGCAAGCAGGACGTGAACTGCCTGTATATATGATGCCGGCATTTTTCATGCAATTAGACGAGCTTCCTTTGACGAATAATGGCAAGGTCGATAGGCGGGCGCTGCCGGCACCTGATCTCAGTGAGCAGGGGGCAAATGAATACACCTCTCCTCAAACAGAAACAGAGCGTCTGCTGGCGAACATTTGGGAGGAAGTTCTTGAAGTGCCGCGAATCGGCAGGCATGATCATTTCTTTGAATGCGGAGGCCATTCGCTACGCGGCATGAAAATGCTGAACAGGCTGTATGAAGAGATGCAGGTGGAGCTCACTTTGAAGTCTTTATTTGAATCCCCAACATTAGAAGCGTTCGCCCTTGCAGTTGATCAAGCGGATCAAACGGAGATCAAGCGAGTAGAAGTTGCCAAAGAGGCGGCCTATTATCCAGTGACATCTGCTCAGAAAAGACTGTTTGTTTTGGAGAAAATGACTGATGCGGAGCAAAGCTATCATATGCCGGCTGCCTTAAAGCTAGAAGGCGTCTTTGATGAAAAACGATTTGAAAAGGCAATTGATCAGCTAGTCCAACGTCATGAAGCTTTCCGAACGAGCTTTGATTTTGTTGAGAATGAACCTGTTCAACGTATTGAAACAAATGTCTCTATAGACATTGAAAAAATTGAACAGAACGGCCGAGACATACAGGAATTAATGAATGACTTTATCAGGCCATTTGATGTAGAAAAAGCGCCTTTACTCAGAATAGGGCTAGTTTCCGTTTCCGTAAATGTCCATTATTTACTGATTGATATGCATCATATCATTTCAGATGGTGCGTCTGTTGGCATTTTAATTGAGGAGCTATCAGCCTTGTATCGGGGAGACAAACTAGAGGAATTACCTGTTCAATATAAGGATTATGCAGTTTGGTCAAAAAGTGAGGCATCTGCTGCGCAAAAAGCAGCTGAAGAGGCATTCTGGCTGGATCAATTAGAAGGGGAACTGCCTGTACTGGCACTGCCGGAAGACCTGCCAAGGCCAAAAGTGCAAACATTCGCAGGAGATCGTGTCTCATTTACAATCGAAGGTTCGCTTAAAGCGAAATTGGACGAACTCGTTAGAGCGCTCAACAGTACGACCTATACAGTCCTGCTTGCTGGCTACAGTATTCTTTTAAGCAAGCTTTCAAGACAAGAGGATATCATCATTGGTTCTCCGGTTGTTGGCAGAACCCATCCTGATATTCAATCTGTGATCGGCATGTTTGTGAACACGCTGGCACTTAGAACAAGACCAGCAGGACATCAGACAGCTGCTGAATTTGCGTCAAATGTGCATCAGCTTGTGTTAGAGGCAAACGAGCATCAGCTGTACCCATTTGAAGAATTGGTAGATCAGGTGCAAACGGTTCGAGATACAAGCCGCCATCCAATTTTTGACGTGGTATTCTCAATGGAAAATGCGGATATTCGTGATTTATCAATGGATGGGCTTCACATTGTTCCACAGCCATTCGAAGAGAAGATCGCCAAATTTGATTTGACCTTAACTGGAAACGAAACCGCAGATCAAATTGAGCTCGTGTTTGATTTTAATTGTTCTATCTTTCAAAAGACGTCAATTGAAAAGTGGAAAGAATATTTCCTTCATTTGCTGGAACAAATGGTGTCAGCACCAGATCAATCGTTAGATCAAATGCGATTATTGTCACCACAGCAGCAGCAAAAACAGCTGAACGAATGGTCAGGACCTATCCTAGACGTCCCATCAAATCAAACCGTTCATGCCCTGATTAAGGCTAAGGCGCTTGAAGCACCGCACCAAAAAGCAGCGGTCTTCTGCGGAACGAGCTGGACGTATGATGAGCTGAACCATCGGGCGAATGTAGTCGCTTCAAGACTCATCGCAAACGGCACAAAATCAGGAGACCGCGTCGGCATTCTCACCCGCCCATCTCTTGATATGACAGCCGCTGTCCTTGGTGTCCTCAAGGCAGGTGCGGCATTTGTTCCAATTGATGCAGACTATCCAGCGCAGCGTATTGCCTACATGCTGGAAGACTGCGGGGCAGAGGTACTTCTAATGCAAAAAGGACTCACTGCACCACCATCATTTACAGGTCATGTGCTGTTCATAGAAGATGCCGTAGAAGGAGAAGCTCACGAGATTCAGGTTCATGTCAAACCAACGGATCTCGCTTATATGATTTACACCTCTGGGACGACGGGACAGCCGAAGGGTGTCATGGTCGAGCACCAGTCCCTTGTGAATCTTGCGTTCTGGCACAATGATGCCTTCCAAGTGACACACGAGGATCGAACTGCGAAATATGCCGGCTTTGGCTTTGACGCCTCCATTTGGGAGATGTTCCCGACGTGGATCGCCGGTGCAGAGCTGCACATTATCGACGAAGCGATTCGTCTCGATATGATCAAGCTCAATGCGTATTTCAATGAAAAAGGCATCACCATTGCCTTCCTGCCGACCCAGCTATGCGAGCAGTTTATGTCAATGGACAACCATTCTCTGCGTTATTTACTAACAGGCGGAGATAAGCTGAAACAGGTAAAGCCGGTTCCATACAAACTCGTGAATAACTATGGTCCGACTGAAAATACAGTCGTAGCGACAAGCGGAATGATCGATCCAGAAAAAGGCACGATTCCGATAGGAACAGCCATTGCCAATACACGTTTTTACATCATGGGTTCTTTATACGACCTGTCGCCGCCAGGCGTACCTGGTGAGCTCGTCATTGCAGGAAAAGGACTGGCAAGAGGCTACTGGAATCTTCCAGAGGAAACAGACAAACGATTTGTCCCAGATCCATTTTATCCAGGCGAGCGCATGTACCGCACAGGCGATTTAGTGAAATGGACAGAGGATGGTGAGCTGATCTATCTCGGCAGAATAGACCATCAGGTCAATATCCGCGGCTTCCGGATTGAACTGTCAGAAATTGAAGCGCAGCTCCTGACGCTGGATTCGGTCAAAGAAGCCGTCGTGACAACGGTCAAAGATGCGGGTGATCACGACGCCCTTGCCGCTTACGTAATCACGAAGAACGATACAGATACAGAGAACTTTAAAGAAAGCCTAAAACGCACGTTACCAGAATACATGGTGCCATCATGGATCATAAAACTAGATCAATTTCCAATGACGGCCAATGGAAAAGTCGATCTCAAAGCATTGCCAGCACCTGATATCGAAGCGAACCAAACGGTATACGAAGCGCCAAGAGATGAAGTGGAAACACTGCTTTGCGGCATTTGGGAAGATGTCCTTGGCGTCAGCCAAGTCGGCATTCACGATCACTTCTTCTTCCTTGGCGGAGATTCCATTAAAGGCATCCAAATGGCAAGCAGACTCACGCAAGCAGGCTGGAAGCTCGATATGAAACTTCTATTCCAGTACCCAACGATTGCGGAGCTTCGTCCATATATTGAAGAAGCCGATCTTCTCACAGCCGACCAATCACCTGTCGAAGGAGAAGTCATTTTAACACCGATTCAACGCTGGTTCTTTGAACGAAACTTTACGAATCAGCATCACTGGAACCAATCGATGATGCTTCATGCGCCAAATGGTTTGAATGAGAAAAACGTTCAGCAAGTACTGGAACAGCTCATGATTCATCATGATGCCTTGCGAATGGTGTATCCGCTCGAAGAAGGGCGCGTCATCCAGCGTCATCGAGGAATCGAGGAAAATAATGTGGCAATTGATGTGGTGGAAGTAAAAGGAGAGCTGTCACAGCAAATTCAGCAGGTAGAAAAGCTGGCAAATGAAGTGCAGGCGAGTATATCGCTAGCAGACGGGCCTTTAGTGAGACCTGCCATTTTCCGAACGGATCAAGGGGATCATTTATTGCTGGCTGTACACCATCTTGTCATTGATGGTGTGTCATGGCGCATTTTCCTTGAAGATTTCATGGCTCTTTATGAACAGTCGAAGCGCGGGGAAACTCTTACCCTTCCTGAAAAAACACACTCCTTCCAAGAATATGCCCAGAAGCTGACTGAATACGCTGTGTCAGATGAGCTGCTATCGGAAAGAGATTATTGGAAAAAGGTGCTTGCGCATTCCGTTCCTCCACTTCAAAAGGATCATGTCACGGAGGATCAACGAATGCTTCATACACAGACCATTCGTTTTGCATTGTCTGAAGAGGAAACACGCAGTCTGCTGACGGATGTACATGAAGCCTATCAAACAGAAATCAATGATATTTTGCTGACGGCATTAGGGTTGTCCATGAAAGAGTGGACAGGTGAAGACAGACACTTTATTCATCTTGAAGGACACGGGAGAGAGGACATCCTCCCTGCGGTTAATGTATCAAGGACGATCGGCTGGTTTACTAGTATGTATCCTGTGTTATTGGATATGTCGCATGCAGACGATCTTTCTTATCAGATCAAGTATTTAAAAGAGGAACTCAGACACATTCCGAACAAGGGCATCGGCTATGGCGTTTTAAAATACTTAACGCCTGACAAGATGAAGGACGATATCGATTTTCAAGTCACACCAGATATCAGCTTTAACTATCTTGGTCAATTTGATGAACAGATCGGCGGCGGTGAATTGAGGCGTTCTCCATGGCATGCAGGACAATCGCTGAGCCCTGAATCCGAGAAACCTCATGCGCTGGATATTGTTGGTTTCGTAGAACAAGCCATGCTCCATGTGACGATTTCCTATCATCACCTTGAATTCGAAGAACGTACGATCGAACAGTTCAAGGAACTCTTAGAAAAGAATGTGAAGGCACTGATCTCACATTGTCTATCACAGGATGAGAGTCAGATCACACCTAGTGATGTGGGGGATGAGGATCTCACTATGGACGAACTTGAAAAGCTAATGGATCTATTTTAAGCAAAAATGAAGAGGTGGACTTATGAGCAAGCAGAAAATTCAAAAGGTATATCCTTTAACACCAATGCAAGAGGGCATGCTGTATCATGCCATGCTAGACCCTAATTCCTCCTCTTATTTCACACAGCTTGAGCTTGGAATAAGCGGAGATTTTGATCTCGATCTTTTTGAAAAGAGTCTCAATGAACTCGTACGGACATATGACATTCTGCGTACAGCCTTTGTCTATCAGCAATTACAAAAGCCTCGTCAGGTTGTACTGGCTGAACGTCATATAGATGTGTATAGAGAAGATCTATCTCATCTGAATCATCAAGAGCAGAAAAAGGTATTGGATCAATATAAAAAGCAAGTGAGAAAGCAAGGATTTCACTTAACGAATGATCTGTTGTTGAAAGTCGCTGTTTTTCAATTAAATGAAACAAACTGGCACCTGATTTGGAGCAACCATCACATTATTATGGATGGTTGGTCCATGGGTGTTTTGATGAAAAAACTGTTTCATTACTATGAATCTTATCGGAACGGCCGAACGCCGGATCGCTCACAAGGTAAGCCTTATGCGGACTATATCCAGTGGCTTGGAAAGCAAAACAAACAAGAAGCGGAAGACTATTGGACGGAGCGGCTGGATGGTGCTGTTCAGCACCAAGGGCTGCTGCAGCAAAAAGAAGCGAACGGACAATATGACCATCAGGAATGGACGTTTACATGGGACGCTCAAACCGTACAAGCCATTCAAGATGCGGCAAGACAATGCCAAGTGACAGCACCGAACCTTTTTCAGGCTGTCTGGTCCGTTCTTTTAGGCACCTATCATGCAGCAGATGATGTCACATTCGGAACAGTCGTATCAGGCAGACCTCCAAGTGTGTCTGGGATTGAGCGCATGGCAGGGCTGTTTATCAATACGATACCTGTTCGGGTGACATTGGATCAGGAGCAGACTTTCAAACAGCTGTTTCAAACGGTTCAACAGCATGCACTGGAAGCGGAAAACTATGACTTTATGCCGCTTTATGACATTCAGCAGAAAACGGCTGCTGGAGGAAAACTCTTTGATCATTTGGTTGGGTTTGAAAACTATCCTTTAGATCAGGAGCTGTCCGGTGACACCATGTCTGCACGTCTCGGTTTTGCCATTGATGTAAAGGACGGATTTGAACAAACGAATTTCGATCTCAACGTCCTTGTCTATCCTGGTGAAACGTGGACATTGAAATTCAAATACAATGCGATGGCTTTTGAAGAAAAGATCATTGAAAACATATCCAAACATCTGACCAACCTCATGAAGCAAATCATTCACAATCCTGACGTACGTCTTCATGAAGTGACATGTATTACAGAAGAAGAAAAGCAGCAGATTGAAGCATGGAACCAGACGGAGCGAGATTATCCGAAGCATCTGTCCATTCCTGAGCTGCTCGATGAACGTATCAAGGCGCAGCCTGACCATCCGGCATTAGTCGAAGGCGAGCGAACATTCACATACGAAGAGCTTGGACAGGAAATCCGTCGTTTAGCGAGCAGCCTTGTAGAAAACGGCGTTCAGCGGGGGGATGCTGTCGCGGTATATATGAACCGATCAGCAGATGCGGTGATCTCTATTTTAGCCATTTTACATGCAGGGGCTGCTTATGTACCGATTGATCCAGCTCAGCCTGAGGAGAGAATCCGTTGGATGCTTGAAGACAGCGGCGTATCCGTTTTGCTCTATGCTGACAGCCAGCCGCCAGTTGATGAAAGCATCAAAGCTGTTCATGTGACCGGCATGTCTCATCACTCACAAGCGGAGTTATCAGTCGAGACGTCTCCATCTCAATTGGCATATATCATGTTCACTTCGGGATCAACTGGACGGCCAAAAGGAGTTCAAATTGAGCATCAGCATATTGTGAGGTTAGCATGCTCTCAGGAAAAAATAGGGTTGAAAACGTCGGATCGTATGGCGCATACAGGAGCTGTCAGCTTTGATGCGATTACCCTTGAAATCTTCACTACGCTTCTGAATGGGGCGACGCTTTATCCTGTTGACCGTGATACTTTATTGGATATTCACCGATTTGAACAATTTATCCAAACACATCAGATCACAGCGCTCTTTTTAACGACTGGTTTATTTAATCAGCTCGCTCAGCAGCGGCCGCAAATGTTCAAAGGGTTAAAAACATTATTCACCGGCGGTGATGTGATCAATGTGAAAAGTGCGGAGCTTGTGAAAAAGCATCATCCATCAATTACCTTGCTGAATGTCTATGGCCCAACTGAAAATACAACCATTTCGACCATTTACGAAGTAAGAGGAGATGAAATGGGCCCGATCCCAATTGGTCAGCCGATCAATCATACGTCAGCTTATATTTTAGATGACTATCAAAGACTTCAGCCAATTGGAGCCCCAGGAGAGCTGTATGTGGGCGGAGATGGTGTTTCAAGAGGGTACATCAAACGTCCAGATTTGACTGATCAAGTATTCATGGCAGATCCTTTTAAGCCGTCAGGACGGATG
This sequence comes from Bacillus sp. FSL P4-0248, assembly GCF_038593305.1. Lineage (NCBI taxonomy): Bacteria > Bacillati > Bacillota > Bacilli > Caryophanales > Bacillaceae > Bacillus > Bacillus sp. FSL P4-0248. The sequence continues at coordinate 381,514 of NZ_CP151983.1, forward strand.
TATCGAACGGGGGACTTGGCTAGATATGGTGCAGATGGTCAGATTGAATTCCTCGGCCGTGCCGATGATCAGGTGAAAATTCGTGGTTTCCGTATTGAGCTTGGTGAAATTGAATCAGTGCTTCACCAAGAAGTGGGCATAGATGAAGCAGTTGTACTTGTTCAGCAGCTTTCTTCAGATGAAAAGGAAATCATCGCTTACTTCACAGGGACACTGACAGAAGAAGAGGTAAGAGATGTATTCAATCAAAAACTGCCAGCTTATATGGTGCCGCACCATGTGATGAAGCTGGATACCTTTGCACTGACATCGAACGGGAAGGTAGATCGAAAAGCTTTACCAAAGCCTGACGAAGTGCATCGCGAGGAAATCAAAATCATTCTGCCTGAGACCGAGACAGAAAAGGCACTCGCTGACATTTGGGAGGAGCTTCTTGGGAAAACGATTGGGATAGACGAGCATTTCTTTATGGCTGGCGGGCACTCACTCAAGGCGATGATGATGTCTGCGAAGGTTCAAGAAGTGCTTCAAAAGGAAGTGCCGATTCAAGTGATTTTCGAGAAGCCGACGATTCGCTCATTAGCGGCTTACATCGATCAGGATGGTCAAGAAGAAGCCGGACATCCTATTTTGCCAGCAGAGCAGGCGGACGAATATCCGGTATCACCAGCCCAGCGCCGTTTATATATTTTGCAGACACTTGAACCTGACAGCACGAATTATCATATTCCGATCGTCTTAACGCTTGAAGGAACACTCGAATATCAGCGGCTCAAATCAGCATTTAATCAGTTAATCCAAACACATGAAATTTTAAGAACGAGCTTTCATATGAACGGGGAAGACATTGTCCAAAGGGTGCATGAATGGACTGAATTTGACCTTCCTGTTCATGACATCAAGGAAGAAGAGGCGGAGGCATTTCTTACAGAACGTCAATCGCCATTTGATTTAACAGCAGCACCCCTTTTGCGAGCTCAGCTGCTGAAAGTCAGTGAGAATCGTCATCTTCTCGCCTTAGAAGCACATCATCTCATTACAGATGGCAGCTCCATGAAGACATTCATTCAAGATTTGGCGAAGGCCTACGATGGGGAAGCTCTTGCTGAACGAGCCCTTCATTATAAAGATTACGCTGTCTGGCAGCTAAGTGAAGAAGAAACGGAGAAACAGAAGGAGCATGAAGCGTATTGGCTGAAGCAATTTGAAGGAGATTTACCGGTTTTAGAGCTGCCAACTGATTATCCTCGTCCAGCAGAACGTGATTTTACTGGAGAACGATTCATGTTTGGCTGTGATCAAGCAACGACTCAGCGCATTCATGAACTGCTTCAGAAAACCGATACGACCATGTATATGTTCTTGTTATCTGCCTTTCAAGTGCTTCTTGCCTCCTATAGCGGGCAGGAAGATATCATTGTGGGTTCGCCTGTTGCTGGACGGACACACCCTGATATCCAGGACATGCCGGGGATGTTTATCAACACCATTGCGATGCGCGGAAAACCAGAACAAACCAAAACATTTTTACAGCTGCTTGAAGAAATAAAAGAAACAAGTGTTGACGCTTTTGCACATCAAAGCTATCCGCTCGAAGAGTTAATTGCATATCTTCCATTAGACCGTGATACAACTCGGAGCCCGCTTTTTAGCGTGTCATTTAACATGCAGAACATGGAGGTACCGGCGCTAAAGCTCGGCGATCTGCACATTTCGCCTTATGCCATTCAGCATCACTCGGTCAAATTTGATCTATCTTTAGAAGCATTTGAACGCGAGGGAGCATTAAAGCTGAGCTTTGACTATGCAGCGGCGTTATTTAAAGAAGAGACCGTCCGCCGGTTCGGAACTCACTTCCTGGCGATTATTCGTGAGGCGGTTCGTCATCCAGAGGAACAGATCGGCTTGCTCCATATACTAGATCAGCATGAACAAATAGAGCGTCTGGAGAAAAAAACCGAAGGGCAGACGAATCGTCATGAGCCATTCCATGTCCAATTTTCGCGTCAGGCGAAGGAAACACCGGATGCTATCGCCGTCATGGATGATCAAAGAAAACTCACCTACCGCGAGCTTGAGGATATGTCATATGCACTTAGCTGTGAACTTAAAAAACGAGGCGTAGAGAAAGAACAGACTGTGGCACTGATTCTTGACCGCTCTGTCTATGTCATCGTCTCTATGCTCGGTGTGATGAAAGCAGGAGGAGCGTTTGTTCCGATTGATCCAGCCTTTCCGGCTGAACGAATCCGCTACACATTAGAGGATTCAGGTGCACAAGTCATCGTGACAAATGAGTCTCTATCAGATTCCTATCAAAATCATAAGTCGATTCAAGTGGTGCAGGTTGAACAAGCAGTGCATCAAAGCCATCCACTAGAATTGCCGGAAGTGTCGGTTGATCAGCTCGCTTATGTCATTTACACATCTGGGACAACGGGGAAGCCGAAGGGTGTACAGCTCACGCATCGTAATCTATCACACTATGTCAGCTGGCTGATAAATGAGGTGACATTGCAGGAATGTGATCGGACGGCACTGCTTTCTTCTTATGCATATGATCTTGGTTACACAAGCATTTTCCCTGTTTTAAAAGCAGGGGGGACACTCTATGTTCCTCGTGAAGACGTGTATACAGACCCTGTACGTCTGATGCGGTTGATTGATGAACAAGAGCTGACTTATATCAAAATGACACCATCCCTGTTTCATATGATGGCAGATTCTAAGGAACATTCATTTAATGCTTTACGCCTGGTGGTACTTGGAGGAGAACCGGTGATCCCTGAGGATGTTGAAACATTTATGATGCAGCATCCATGCGTAGCAGTCATGAACCATTACGGTCCGACTGAGACAACCATTGGTACAGTGACCAAGCTGATCACACCGCAAGAGCTGGACGCTTTGAAGGAACGATCTTTGATCGGACAGCCAATTGCTCACACAAGAGCGCTCGTATGCAATCAGCAGCAGCGGCTTGTCCCTTATGGCGCGCCGGGAGAGCTTTATATATCTGGAGAAGGCGTGTCGAGAGGATATTTGAATCAGCCTGAATTAACAGCAGAACGTTTTCTTGAAAATCCATATGATCCTCAAGAGAGAATGTATCGCACAGGGGATTTGGTCAGACAGCATGCAAATGGAGATATTGAGTTTCTTGGACGAGTCGACGATCAAGTGAAAATCCGCGGCTATCGCATTGAGAAACAGGAAATTGAGCATGCCGCACGTGCACTGGCATCTATTCAAGAAGTCTATGTAAAAGTCCTGCACCTGTCCGGGTTGCCGGAGCTTGCACTCTATTACACAGCGACTGAACACATTGGAACACTGACGTTTAGAGAAAATCTTGCGGAGACACTGCCGGATTATATGATTCCAACATACTTTGTGAAAGTCGATTACATTCCACTTACCCAAAACGGAAAGGTGGATGCGAAGTCTCTGCCGCTTCCGCATGAGGTGCATATGAACCGTACGGCGCATGTGGCACCAGAAACGGAACTTGAGCGGGCGCTGTGTGACATTTGGTCAGAAGTTCTTGGGGTTGAACAAATAGGTGTTCTTGACCACTTCTTTGAATTGGGAGGTCATTCCCTCAAGGGCATGGTGCTCATTTCGAAGGTGCAAGCAAAGCTGAACAAGCATGTGCCGCTCAAAGTCCTTTTTGAAAAACCGACCATACGGGCAATGGCAGCCTACTTGGAAGAAACGGATTCTTCGGTGGTGACATCCATTCAGCCGGCGGAAAAGCAAGATTTCTATCCCGTTTCTTCTGCTCAAAAACGGATGTATGTCCTGCAGCAGCTGCATCCAGAAGCAGTCACTTATCATATGCCAGCCGTTTTAATGATGGAAGGCAGTCTTGATGTAAAGCAGCTGGAAGCAGCGCTTCAAGCCTTGATCGACAGACATGAATCACTTCGGACAGCCTTTGTAGAAATTGACGGCGTACCCGTTCAAAAAGTCTATCGCCAAGTACCGTTTACATTAGAGGTTGATGAAATAGAGGGCGATCAGGAGCAGTCTGTCGTCGAGTCATTCATTACACCATTCTCATTACATCAAGCACCATTAATGAGGGCAAAAGTGGCGAAGCTTTCTGATGAGAAATATGTATTCATGATGGATATGCACCATATCATTGCAGATGGTGTCACACGCAGCCTGCTAATTCAAGAACTCGCAGAGCTGTATGAGAAAAAGACGTTACCGCCAGTTCAGCTGCATTACAAGGATTTTGCGGTATGGCAGCAGGAAGAAAAGCAGCAGGCGCTGCTTGAGAAACAGCGGCAGTATTGGCTGGAGCAATATGCACAGCCGCCGGAAGACTTAGCACTGCCCCTTGATTTTCCGCGTCCTCAAGTTCAGTCATTTGAAGGAGGGCGAGTCGATAGATGGTTGTCTGCTGAAAAGGTGCAGTCCATCAAAACGCTCATGGTGGAAAAAGGTGTGAGCTTGAACATGGTGATGCAAACGGCATTTGCCATTTTCCTTTCCAAGTTAACTGGGCAGACAGATATCGTCATAGGCGCTGTGACCGCAGGACGTACGCATGCTTCGATCGAACGGGTTCCAGGCATGTTTGTCAATACACTGGCTCTTCGAAACGAAGTGCAGCCAGAAGAAACGACAGCGCAGCTGCTTGAAAAAATGAAAGATCGCAGCCTGTCAGCCTATGAACATCAAGAATTCCCGTTTGAGGAATTGGTGGCTCAGTTAGATCTTCCGAAAGACACGAGCCGCAATCCATTGTTTAGTGTCATGCTGACAACAGATGACCGTGACCTGACGTTACCGAATTTGAATGGACTCAAGCTGTCGCAAAAGCAGCAAGATACCGTTCATGCAAAATTTGATATAACGCTCGGTGTATTTGAAGAAAATGACCAAGTGGGCTTGCGCTTTGAGTATGCGGCGGCCCTGTTTAAAAAGAGCACCATTCAGCGCTGGAGCATGTATATTGAAAAAATCATAGACGATATGCTGGCTAAGCTGAATCAGCCAATTTCAGCGCTATCTCTCATAACTGAAGAAGAAAAACGAGAGCTGATCAATGAATGGTCAGGACCAGACCTCAACGTTCCGTTAGATCAAACCGTTCATGCCCTGATTGAGGCTAAGGCACAAGAAGCGCCGCACCAAAAAGCAGCGGTCTTCTGCGGAACGAGCTGGACGTATAAAGAGCTGAACAGCCGGGCGAATGTAGTCGCTTCAAGACTCATCGCAAACGGCACAAAACCAGGCGACCGCGTCGGCATTCTCACCCGTCCGTCCCTTGATATGACGGCAGCTGTTCTTGGCGTTCTCAAGGCAGGTGTGGCATTCGTTCCAATTGATGCAGACTATCCAGCGCAGCGTATTGCCTACATGCTGGAAGACTGCGGGGCAGAGGTACTTCTAATGCAAAAAGGACTCACTGCACCACCTTCATTTACAGGTCATGTGTTGTTCATAGAAGATGCGGTAGAAGGAGAAGCTCACGAGATTCAGGTTCATGTGAGGCCAACAGATCTCGCTTATATGATTTACACGTCCGGGACGACAGGACAGCCGAAGGGTGTCATGGTCGAGCACCAGTCCCTTATGAATCTTGCATTTTGGCACAATGATGCGTTCCAAGTGACGAAAGACGATCGAACTGCGAAATATGCCGGCTTTGGCTTTGACGCTTCCATTTGGGAGATGTTCCCGACGTGGATCGCCGGCGCAGAGCTGCACATTATCGACGAAGCGATTCGCCTCGATATGATCAAGCTCAATGCTTATTTCAATGAAAAAGGCATCACCATTGCCTTCCTGCCGACCCAGCTATGCGAGCAGTTTATGTCAATGGACAACCATTCTCTGCGTTATTTACTAACAGGCGGAGATAAGCTGAAACAGGTAAAGCCTGTTCCATACAAACTCGTGAATAACTACGGTCCGACTGAAAATACAGTCGTAGCGACAAGCGGAGTCATCGATCCAGAACAAGGCACGATTCCGATTGGAACAGCGATTGCCAATACACGTTTTTACATCATGGGTTCTTTATACGACCTGTCGCCGCCAGGCGTACCCGGTGAGCTCGTCATTGCAGGAAAAGGACTGGCAAGAGGCTACTGGAATCTTCCGGAAGAAACCGACAAACGATTTGTCCCAGATCCATTTTATCCAGGCGAGCGCATGTACCGCACAGGCGATCTAGTGAAATGGACAGAGGATGGCGAGCTGATCTATCTCGGCAGAATAGACCATCAGGTCAATATCCGCGGTTTCCGTATTGAGCTGTCAGAAATTGAAGCGCAGCTTTTGACGCTGGATTCGGTGAAAGAAGCGGTCGTGACAACGGTCAAAGATGCGGGTGATCAGGACGCCCTTACCGCTTACGTGATCACGGAGAACGATACAGAGGACTTAAAAGAAAGCCTGAAACGCACACTGCCTGAATACATGGTGCCAGCATGGATCATAAAGCTAGACCGATTTCCAATGACGGCCAATGGAAAAGTCGATCTCAAAGCATTGCCAGCACCTGATATCGAAGCGAATCAAACGGTATACGAAGCACCAAGAGACGAAGTGGAAACACTGCTTTGCGGCATTTGGGAAGATGTCCTTGGCGTCAGCCAAGTCGGCATTCACGATCACTTCTTCTTCCTTGGCGGAGATTCCATTAAAGGCATCCAAATGGCAAGCAGACTCACGCAAGCGGGCTGGAAACTCGATATGAAACTTCTATTCCAGTACCCAACGATTGCGGAGCTGCGCCCATATATCGAGGAAGCTGATCAAATGACAGCTGACCAATCACCTGTCGAAGGAGAAGCCATTTTAACACCGATTCAACGCTGGTTCTTTCAACGAGCATTCAGCGATCAGCACCATTGGAATCTCTCGATGATGCTTCATGCACCAAATGGATTTGACCTTTCCATTACAGAACAAGTCATGAAAAAACTGCTTTCACATCATGATGCACTGCGTATGGTATACAAGCAGGAACATGGCGGCATCCTGCAATACAACCAGCGGGAGCTCATGGAACCGCTGGCGATTATTTCTCATGATGTCTCAAAAGAGCACGACGTGAAAAAGGCTATTTCCACATATTCCAATGAGTATCAGCGTCAGCTGAACCTCGAAACAGGTCCGTTAATGAAAGTGATTTGTTTCCATGCAGAAGATGGCGATCATTTACTCATCGTGACACACCATTTAGTCATTGACGGTGTCTCATGCCGGATTTTACTAGAGGACTTTATGTCTCTATATCAGCAGGCAGTTCAGGGACAAAAGCTTGTCCTGCCGCTGAAAACTCATTCCTTTAAAGAATGGGCAGAGGCCATTGAACGTTATGCACAGTCACAGCCTTTAAAAAGTCAGCAGGAGTATTGGGCAGAAATTGAAAGCAAACCATTAACCGCATTACCTGTTGATCATAAAGTGACAAAAAGAAAAGTTGCCGAAACCAAATCAGTTCAAATGCAGCTGACAGAAACAGAAACTGAGCGTCTTTTGACCGATATTCATCTGCCGTACACAACGGAAATGAACGATATTCTTTTATGTGCTCTCGGTCTTGCTGTTCAAGAGTGGACAGGTGAGTCCCATGTACATGTGCAGCTTGAAGGTCATGGTAGAGAGGATATTTTATCAGGGCTGGATGTCTCTCGCACAATTGGCTGGTTTACGAGTATGTATCCAGTTGTTCTTGAAGCGAAGCCGGATCAGACCATAGCTGATGCTATTAAAGGAACGAAAGAAATGCTGCGGCGTGTGCCAAATAAAGGAATCGGCTATGGGATCTTAAAATACATGACAGCCGCTGAACCGTCAGGGCAGCACGTACATCCTGAAATCAGCTTGAACTATCTTGGACAGATTGATCAGGAAGTGACGACAGAACTCTTTGGGCCGTCGACTTATGATATGGGACGACAAGCAAGCCCTGATTCGGAAGCTGTTTATAAGCTGAACCTTAGTGGTCTTGTTCAACAAAATCGATTCATTTTATCTTGTTCCTATTGTGCACGTGAATATGAAGAACAGACGATACAGCAGTTCATGGCATTGTTGAAGGGGAAAATTCAATCCATCATCACTCATTGCTTAGCGCAGCAAGAACGGGAATTTACGCCAAGTGACTTCTCTGCGGCTGACCTTGAAATGGATGAAATGGACGACATTTTTGACATGCTTGAGGAGAAATTGACTTAACAACACGAGATGAATCATAAAAAAGGAAGGGAGGATGAAATAGATGAGTCAATTTAAAAGGGATCAAGTTCAAGACATGTATTATCTGTCACCGATGCAAGAAGGAATGCTGTTTCATACCCTCCATCATCAAGAAAAGGGCTTTTATGTAGAGCAAATGGATATGAACGTTAAGGGCACACTGCGTTATGACTTACTTGAGAAAAGCATGAATATCATCGTGGAGCGGTACGATATTTTTCGTACCGTGTTTCTCCACGAAAAAGTAAAGCGCCCTGTCCAAGTTGTACTAAAAGAACGTCCTTTTACACTTGATGTTGTGGACTTGCAAGATCTTTCTGAAGACGAACAGCTTGAACGTATAGAGAAATTCAAACAACAGGATCAGCTGAGAGGATTTGACCTCTCGAAGGATTCTCTCATGCGGGCATCTGTTTTCCAAACGGGCCCTGCCAGCTATCGCTGGATATGGAGCTATCATCATATCCTTCTGGATGGCTGGTGCTTTGGACTTGTGGTGCAGGAGTTATTTGCGATTTATCATGCACTTTTACATGACGTCCCTTACAAGTTAGCGCCGGTCAAACCATATAAAGAATATATAAAGTGGCTGGAAAAACAAGATAAGCAAGCATCACTTCAATATTGGCAGCAATCATTAGCAGGGTTTGATGGACAATCGACCTTTAAAGAGCAGCGGAAACAGACGAATGAACATGAATTAGGCGAAATTGAGTGGTCCATGAGCAAAGAAGAAACGGCCGCTTTATCAGAGTTAGCGCTGCAGCAAAATGCGACGTTAAGCAGTGCGCTTCAATCAGTCTGGTCGGTTCTGCTGAGCAGGTATCAGCGGTCAAATGATGTGCTGTTTGGAACAGTTGTGTCAGGACGTCCGGCAGATTTGGCTGGTGTTGACAGGATGGTTGGATTGTTCATCAATGTCATCCCAAGAAGAATTCAGCTGACAGATCACATGACATTTCGTGCGCTCCTGTCAGAAACACAGCAGCAGTCTCTTGCAGCCGAGCCGCACCAATATATTCCGATTTATGATATTCAAGCAAAGACAGGCCAGCAGCAGCTCATTGATCATATTGTCGTGTTTGAAAATGTCCCAGCTGCAAAGAAGGACGAGCAAGAGGCACGGTTAGGGTTCACGGTGGAGGATATGAATGTCTATGAAAAATCAAACTATGATCTCAATCTGCTCGCATCGCCTGGAGAAGAATTACTATTGAAGCTTGCCTTTAACCAAAGAGCGTTTGATCCTCAATTTGTTCATAAGTTAAAGGAACAGCTCAGCCTATTGATCAATGAGGCGGTTAAGCATCCCGATCAATCGGTTCATACACTCCCATTCGTCACAAAACAGGAAAAACAGCTGATTCTTGAGGAATGGAATGCACCTGAGCTTGAGCATGACCAGCTGTATTTATCGAAATGGTTTGAGCATAATGTCCGCAAACAGCCAAATGCAGTGGCACTATCAGCAGAAGAGCAGACAATGACATATGCTGAGCTGAATGAACAGGCCAATCGATTGGCAAGGCATTTGCAAAAAAATGGAGCCGAACATCAAACGGTCATCGCCATTTTAGCCGATCGAACGCCTGAACTCATTGTCAGTCTGCTTGCTGTTTTAAAAGCAGGCGCAGCCTATGTGCCAATTGATCCTGATTATCCAGAAAGCCGCATTCAATACATGCTTAAAGACAGCGGAGCAACACATCTTCTGACTCACTCATCCTTTATTGGTCAGGCGAAGGGACTCGCGTTTGATGGCACGTATCTGTTTGCAGATGATCAGGAGATTTCACTAATGAGCTCAGAGAATCTGCCGCTGGAAGCAGGTTTACACGATACGGCATATATCATGTATACATCAGGCACAACAGGTCAGCCAAAAGGCATCATGACAACCCATTCCAATATTGCCCGGGTGGTCAAAAATACGAACTACTTAACCATTTCAGAAACAGATACACTGCTGTCGCTATCCAACAGCGTATTTGATGGCTTTACCTTTGATGTATATGGTGCGCTTTTAAACGGAGCAAAGCTTGTCCTGCCGAAAAAAGACACCATTTTAGATATGCACGAACTGACGGAGCTGATTAAAAGAGAAAGCATTTCTGTCATGTTTGTTCCAACTGCTTTATTTAATCTTCTTATTGATGAAGAAACTGATTGGATGCGCAGTGTGCGCAAGGTGCTGTTCGGAGGGGAACGTGCATCTGTACAGCATGTGAGAAAAGCCTTTGATGTCATGGGGAAAGGCAGACTAATCAATGTCTACGGCCCAACTGAATCAACGGTTTTCGCCACCTATTATCCTGTAGATGAAGCTCCGCCGATCGAAGCTTATTCTATTCCAATCGGAAAGCCGATTAACCAAACGGGTGCTTATATATTGAGCCAGCAAGGACAGCTTCAGCCGATTGGAATGGTCGGAGAACTTTGTCTCAGCGGCAAAGGACTTGCGAAGGGATATTTGAACCGTCCTGATCTGACAAAAGAAGCCTTTATCACACATCCATTTGCTGCGGGAGAAAGGCTGTATCGTACGGGTGATTTGGCTTATTTTCGAGCAGACGGTCTGATTGAGTATGCAGGCAGAGTGGACGATCAGGTGAAAATTCGCGGACACCGAATTGAGCTGACAGAAATTGAAGCCCACCTTCTCATGCATCCAGGCGTAAAGCAAGCTGCCCTTATAACGGATCAGCATGGCTCGTCGCAGCATACAAGACTGCTCGCCTATATGACGTGTGAGGATGAGTGGAAGGACAAAGTGGATGTGATCAAGTCAGGGCTGAAGGAGAAACTTCCGGCATACATGCAGCCTCATGAGCTGATCAGACTTGAGAAAATGCCGCTGACACCAAATGGAAAAGTTGATAAACGTCAGCTGCCAAAGCCAGAGGCGCCTCAAGGAAACCGCCATGTGAAGCTTCCGGCCAATGAGGTAGAACAAAAGCTGCTTGTCATGTGGCGTGAAGTGCTTGAACGAGATGATATCAGTACAGATGACCATTTCTTTGAGATTGGCGGACATTCTTTAAAAGCGATGTCGCTTTTATCAAAGGTGTCGAAGGAATTCGATGTTCAGGTGCCTATTCACTTGCTGTTTGAGACGCCGACAATTGAAGCCATCAGCCGTTATATTCAACAGCAGGATCATGAAGCTGCCGGCTATCTTGTATTCAATGAATCTCAAACTTCAACAGTCTTTGCTCTTCCGCCATTACCTGGCTACGGCTTTATCTATCAGGAAGCCGCCAAAACGCTTGATAGCGTTCGTTTGATCGCCTTTGACTTTATTGAAGCTGATCACCGCATGACGCAATACGTTCAGCATATTCAGCACCTTCAGCCTGAAGGACCGCTGACTTTGATGGGCTACTCTGGCGGCTGCTATCTGGCCTTTGAGCTCGTTCAATCGCTTGAACAAGCAGGACGGACGGTGGAAAAGGTCATTATGATCGATTCCTATAAGAAAATTGGAGAAAGTGATTTAGAAGGACGATCCATCGATGACGATATCGCAGCGATTGTCCATCAATCAAAGCAAAGTGAACTTGCCCAAGAAGAGCTTGTTCAAGAAGCGCTTGCTCAAAAAACGAGGGCCTATTATGAAACATTTGTTAAGGGGGTGAATCAAGGAAAGATACAAGCAGATATTGATTTCATCCAATCAGAAGAGCAAATTGAGATTCCAGATTGGATGGATCATTGGGAAGAAGCGACGACCGGTGCTTATCGCTATTATCAAGGCTACGGTGAGCACGCTGACATGTTCAAAAACAAAGAATGTGCAGCTCAAAATGCCCAGCTGATCCAAAAGATAATTAATCAAAAAAATAGAGAAGCCGTTTTGTAAACTTTAGTTCAGGCAGGGGTGCATATTGGCAGCCCTGCCTGTCAAAAAAGGAAAGGAACTCATATGAAACCATCAATTATGAACGAACCAAATGTACATGAAACAATGGATACGATTTTACAAGATGTACAGAGAACCATTTTACAAACCAACGAAATCGAACGCTTCGCTGTTTTTTCTCGTGAAAAAACCATTCGACCGCGGCCATATCACCTCTCTCATTTATTTCTCGACAATCACATGGAGCAGGAGGCCGCAGCTGAATCGATACAGACGCAAACGGCTTCCCCTGCTTTAGCGGACATGCCGCCCGCCCTTTCCTATGGAGGGGATCTAGATGTTAACGCAGGAGCCCAAACCTTACAGGACGCCTTAACAGAGGCGGCAAAAACGACAAATGGTCTGACTTATATCGTCAATAGTAAGAATGAACTCACGCAATCCTACGCGCAGTTAAAGGAGGACGCTGAGCGGGTTCTGACAGGTTTGAGGGCATTAGGACTTGAACCGGGTGATCCTGTGTTCTTTCAGTTTTCATCCAATCATGCGATGGTAACAGCCTTTTGGGCGTGTGTGTTAGGCGGATTTGTTCCAACACTAGTGTCCGCTGCACCGACCTATCGGGAAATGAATGCCTCCGTGAAGAAACTTCATCATGCGTGGCACCTGCTGGAGCATCCGCTCATTTTAACAGATGACTCGCTGATTGATGAGGTGCAAGGCTTAGCTTTATTGTGGCATACAGACAAGTTACGTGTTGCAGCCGTTGAGCCGATGCTTTCTTTAGAAAGAGATATAGAAACTTATCCCGCGTCACCGGATGATTCAGTCTTTTTTATCTTAACGTCTGGAAGTACAGGGATGCCCAAATGCGTAGAACATTCTCATCGAAGCGTGCTGGCGAATGTCAAAGGAACAGTGGCAGCCAATGGGTTTACACAAGAGGATGTGTCGTTAGACTGGATGCCTTTAGATCATATTGGCGGTATTGTGATGTTTCACCTAGTCAATGTGTACACGGGCTGTGAGCAGGTTCGGGCAAGAACAGATGATTTTATCGCTCAGCCGCTGCGCTGGCTTGACTGGATGGACCGCTACCGTGCAACGAAAACATGGGCGCCTAACTTCGCATTTGCGATGATCAATGATTATGAGAAAGACATTTCGTCAGGATCTTGGGATCTTTCTGCTATGACTTGTATGATCAATGGGGCAGAAGCGGTCGTACCGAAGACGATTCACCGATTTTTACACTTGCTGGCTCCGCACGGCTTAAAGGGAGACGTCATTAGACCGGCATTCGGCATGTCTGAAATCTCTTCAGCCGTTGTCTTCTCTTTTGCGATAGAGCGGGGAGATGAAAGCAGCGGGGTTCTAACCTTTGAGGAAACATCACTCACAGAGCAGCTAAGACCAGCGGAGGCACGTGAGACAGGAACCGTCAGCTTTACAGAGCTGGGAAGACCGATTCCGGGTATCACGATTCGTATCGTGAATCATCAGCATGAGCTTCTTCCCGAAGATCATATTGGCAGTGTGCAAATTAAAGGGCCGACGACAATGAAGGGCTATTACAAGAATGACGAAGCGAATCAAGAAGTCTTTCAAACAGACGGCTGGTTTCACACGGGGGATTTAGGTTTTCTGCACGAAGGAAGGCTGACATTAACCGGAAGAGAAAAAGACATGATCATCATCAACGGGAAAAATTATCACAACTATGAAATAGAAGTCATTGCAGAGGAAGTACCCGGCGTCGAAACGAGCTTTGTAGCGGCCTGTTCCGCCCGGATGGAAGCATCTGCATCCGACGAGCTGATTCTCTTTTTTACACCGAAGCTGTATGAACCTTCTTATATCATGAGGGCAAGTCAGGATATTAAATCCCATATTGCGACAAAAATGGGGCTGTCTGCATCGCGTGTGATTCCTGTCCAGAAGCATGCCTTTCCGAAAACAAGCTCTGGAAAAATAGAAAGGGCACAGCTCAAGAAGCGATGGCAGGAAGGCGAATTTGATGAAATCATCAAGGAGCTGGACATTAGACTTGAAAATGAACACACCTTGCCTGATTGGAGTTTACAAAAGGAGTGGACACCTGCTCCGCTTCATGAAGCTGAAAAACAAACAGCAGGGAACATGGTGATCTTTGCAGACACATTAGGGCTGGCAGATCAATTAAAATCCCTTTCAAGCAATGAACAAACGTATATTACGGTTGAACCGGGTCAAGCATTCACACAACTCACACATACACACTTCATCATCCACCCGAATCGGCCGTCTGACTACGAACAACTCTTTGAGACACTCCGTTCGTATGGCGTTTCGGTGAAACAAATCATTCACCTTTGGAACTACACAACTCAAGAAGACACACTTCATGCAGCGTTGGCAAAAGAAGCACAGAAAACTGGCAGCATGAGTGCCTTATATGTAACAAAAGCGATCGCTGCCTATGAGGAGCCGGTAGAGATCACCCTTGTCTCTGCTCATGCGATGAACTTGCCGGAAGATCAAACACATGATGTGGAGAAAGCAACGACAGCAGGACTGATGACAGCTGTTCAGCATGAATGGCCATTTATCAAGGTGCGGTGTCTTGATTTTTCTCTGACAGAACCCGATGCTGGCCGTTCTCATGCATCATCGATCATGACAGAGCTTACACATGACACAAGCCATCATATCGCTGCTTATCGCGAAGGTGTTCGTTATACTCCTCTTTTAACACCGCTTCATCTAGAAAAAGAACAAAGGGTGAAGAAACCGCCATTTGAATCTTCCGGGCTTTATGTGATGACAGGCGGGCTTGGCGGCATTGGACGAATGCTGAGTGAGCACCTGCTGACATCCTATCAAGCGCATCTTGTGCTGGTTGGAAGAAAGGCGCGAGAGGCTTTATCTGCGGAGCAGCATGACGTATTGATTTCACTTGAGAATCTAACGGAAAAGCGCGGCGGCACAGTTCTTTATGAAAAAGTAGACATTACTGACGCAAAAGCCATTGAAACCCTGATTTCAAAACAGGAGACGGCTTTAGGCAAAAGGCTGCATGGCGTTATTCATTTCGCTGGCATCATTCAAGAAGAGCTGCTTCGTGACATGACGTCTGTTTCATTACATGCGATGTACGAAGCGAAGGTATATGGCACGATTTCGCTTCATGAAGCAGCCTCTAAACGGCACAATGTCTTATTCCTTTCCAGCTCGTCAGCTCGAACGTTAAAGGGCGGGATGACCGTTGGCGCTTATTGCGCGGCCAATGAGTTCGTTGAACAATTTGCTCATTATCAGAGGCTGACATCTACTGTAAAGCCATATTGCTTTAGCTTTAGCATGTGGGATGAGACCGGAATGAGTGAAGGCTCAATGATCAAAGGCATGCTAAAAGAAAGAGGTTATTTCCCGATTCCAAAACGGGCGGGCATTCAAACAATGCTGGCATGCTTGATGACAGATGCTCCTCTCATTTATATCGGGCTGGATCGGTCGAAGCAGGAAATTCAAGAGATGATACAAGGGGAAATACAAACAGAGCAGGCCGTATATGTCTTTTTCAAAACCGATCAAACAAAGGCTTTTGAAGAAAGGCTGTATCAATCCATTTATACGTGTATACAGTCTCGTCTCTCTGGTGAATATTCCGTCCATCTATATCCTGAAGAATACTGGAAAGAAACAGAGGATGGGATGCCGGACGAAGTGCATTTCAATGAATTAATAGAAGAAAGTGGACAGGGTTCAGAGGACAGAGCACCTCAAACTAAGACGGAGAAATTTTTGGCACATATTTGGTCCGAACTGCTTAATGTCTCAAACATCAGCTGTGGTGATCATTTCTTTTTACTCGGAGGTCATTCGCTCAAGGCAACGCAAATGCTGTCTGCTGTTAGACAAAAAACGGGATTTGACGTGCCGCTCGCTGTTCTTTTTGAGCATACGAGACTTGGAGAGTTAGCCGACTGGATTGATTCACATGCCAAAGCCGATGAAGCGGTTCCGATACGGAAAATAGAAAAGGGTCAGGAGCTTCCGATGTCCTATGCTCAGCAAAGACAGTGGTTTCTCTATCAATTACAGCCTGATCTGCCATTATACAATAATACGATTTCCTTTCGGATGAATGGACCTTTAGATGTAAAGGTGCTTCAGCGCAGCCTGCAGCAAATGGTGCAAAGGCATGAATCACTCAGAACATCCTTTGCAATGAACGGCGATGAACCGGTACAGATCATACATGAGCATATGACTCTTCCAGCGCTTGAGGTTGTCGATATATCAGATCTTTCATCACAGGAAGAAAAAGAACAAAAAGCGGCTGAGTGGGCGAAAAAAGAAGCGGGCACACCTTTCCGCTTAGAGCATGATGCACTTTTTCGCGCGAAACTAATTCGGCTGTCAGACACAGATCATTTGCTGCTGATGTCCATTCACCACATCGTGTCAGATGGCTGGTCGATTGGCATTGCCGCAAAGGAGCTGTCCGAGTGGTATACAGCGATGATCGAAGGGAGGGAGCCTGATCTCTCACCGTTGCCGATTCAATATGCAGATTACGCACTTTGGCAGAAGGAGTATTTGACGGGAGAAACGCTTCAGAAGCAGCTTTCCTATTGGAAGGAGCAATTTGCGGTACCTGTGGAAGAGTTGATGCTGCCGTATGACTACACGCGTCCGGCCGTTCAATCCTATAGGGGAAAAACGAAAAAATACCGCTTGTCGAAGCCGCTGTCTGACCAGCTGGCTGCTCTTTCTCAGAAAACAGACAGCACCCTTTATATGACATTACTTTCGGCTTTCTCTACCTTGCTGCATCGATTGTCTTCACAGGATGAGTTTGTCATTGGATCCGTCATTGCCGGGAGAAATCGGACGGAGATGGAGCAGCTCATCGGATTTTTCGTGAATACACTGGCACTTCGGATTGATCATAGCGGCAATCCGGCTTTCACAGAGCTATTAGAGCGAGTGAAGGAAACAACAATGGGCGCCTATGCGCATCAGGATGTGCCGTTTGAGATGGTGGTAGATGAGCTGAATATTGTACGTGAGGCTGGCAGGCAGCCGCTGTTTCAGGTCATGTTTGTTCTGCAAAACCTGCCCCTTGAAGCTTCTCCGATGGGTGAGGCGACATCCGTTTTAGCCATTGAAGATAATGATACGGCCAAATTCGATCTATCCCTGTTTGTTTTTGAAGGAGCGGAGGGTCTTCAATTAAAACTGGAGTATGATGCAGACTTATTTTCTGACGACACGATGGAACGGTTCCTTCGTTACTACGAGCAGCTGCTTGCGTGTATTTGTGAAAATCCAGCACAGCCAATCAGACAAATGGATTACCTGCCAGAGAAAGAGAGGGATCAGCTGCTCTATGAATGGAGCGGCAGCACAGAACAACCAGCAGGCCCGCTTCTCATCACAGAACGGTTTGAAGCGCAGGTGAAAAAGACACCTCATGCGATCGCCCTCGAATCTGGGGAAAAACAGTGGACGTATCAGGAGTTACAAGAGAAAGTCGATCGGCTTGCTGCTTATCTGCAGCAGCGAGGAGTGAAGCCGCATGAACCAGTAGGGCTTCTAATTGACAGGTCGCCTGAAATGATTTTTGGGGTGCTGGCGATTGTGAAATCAGGCGGGGCCTACGTCCCAATTGATCCTGAATATCCAGATGCACGCATTGATTATATGCTGAGGGATACAGGTATTCAGCTGTTACTGACAAAAAATGAATGGCTGAAACAAGTCTCGATCAGTCAAACCGAGCTCATTTGTCTTGATCAGGGGTATGAAGAGTTTTTATCAGAGGCAGAACTCAAGTCTGCTGCTTTAAAACCTGATGGACTCGCTTATATCAATTACACATCAGGATCAACCGGTCAGCCAAAAGGGGTTTTAATTCCGCATCAAGCGGTCATCCGGCTTGTATGTGAAACAGATTATGTCACCCTTGATGAACAAACGCGTATTTTGCAAATCGCGAGCTTCTCCTTTGATGCCTTTACGTATGAAATATGGGGAGCCCTGCTCAACGGCGGAAGGCTGATACTGACCGATCGAAATACGATCTTATCAATGGATACACTGGCTGATACGCTGACATCTTACAAGATCACAACAGGATTTCTGACAGTGCCGCTGTTTAACCGATTAACAGAGGAACATCCAGAAGCTTTATCTGGATTCGATGCATTATTGGTCGGTGGTGATGCTTTGTCAGCTGCTCATATCCGTAAAGCGCTGCCGTATCTGCCTGAAGGCCTATTAAACGGCTATGGACCAACTGAGAATACGACGTTCTCCTGTGTGCATCACATTCGGGCAGTGGATGAGGGGCAGACTTCGGTTCCTATCGGTCAGCCAATTGCGTATTCACAGGCCTATGTACTAGACGACCAGCTGCAGCCGGTTCCGCAAGGTGTCATTGGAGAGATCTACGTAGGCGGTACAGGGCTTGCACTCGGATACCTTGGAGATGAAGAAAAAACATCGCAATCATTTATCCCGCATCCTTTCCAAGAAGGAGCGCGTTTATATAAAACAGGCGATATGGGCCGCTGGCTGCCAAACGGCATCATCGACTGCCTTGGAAGAATCGATCATCAAGTAAAAATTCGCGGACACCGCGTCGAATGCGGAGAAATTGAAGCCGCCATGCTGCGCTTTGAAGACATCATAGAATGTGCGGTCATTCCACATCAGCATGAGAGTGGTCACAAGCGATTGATCGGTTATTTTGTCCAAAAGGGCAGCATGACCACGCAAGACATTCGTTATCAATTAAAAGAAATACTGCCAGATTATATGGTGCCAAGCCTATTAATAGAGCTGGAGGAACTCCCGCTCACGGCAAATGGCAAGGTAGACCAAAAACGTCTCCCGCCGCCAGAGTGGAAACAGGAAAAAGTGGAGAAACCGGCTGACAGCGCACTCAGTGAGGAAGAACGCGTACTGGAAAAAGTGTGGACTCAGCTGCTCGGTACGCCTTCGATTGGCGTACATGATAACTACTTTGAGCTTGGCGGAGATTCGATTATTGTCATACAAATGGTGGCGCGCTTAGCACAGGAAGGCTATGTCATTCAGCCGAGAGATGTATTTGAAAAACAGACGATTTCACAGCTGGCACTTGCTATGAAAAGGTCAGATGCTGCTGCGTTCTATGATCAGTCGCCTGTCACAGGAGATGTTCGTCTGCTTCCAATCCAATCATGGTTCTTTGAGCAATCAATGACAAACCAAGACTATTGGAATTTATCAGCGCATATGGAATTCAAGCAATCTATACAGCTAAAGCAGCTGACACAGGTTCTCTCAAAAATTGTCGATCATCACGATATGCTGAGAGCGATGTATACAAAAACAGCAGATGGATCATGGATTCAAACCATTCGTGCGCCTGGCATCACCCCTTGTGTCACCTTTTTTGATTTGACGAGTGTTTCTCATGAGGAAGCGCTGGAACAAATCCGCATGGAGACCGCCGCTTGTCAAGAAACGTTGTCATTAGAGCGGGGAGAAGTAATCAAAGCCATTCTTTTTCACACAAGTGATGGTACGTCTGAACTCTTTATCGCTGCCCATCATCTTGTGATGGATGGAATCTCATGGCGCATCATACAGGAAGACCTATTAAATGGACTGAAGCAGCTTGCGGCAGGGCAGGAAATCGCGCTTGCAAAGAAAACTGCGTCCTATCAGCAGTGGGCAGATGCTCTTTATGAATACGCACAAACCGATCAATTACAAGAGCAGGTTCCTTTTTGGCAAAAGTTCACGAGCCAAGAGGAAGAGGGTTCTCCTTTTCAAACACCTGCACTTTTCAATATAGAAGAACATGCAGAGATTTTGTCTATTCAATTGACGAAGGATCAAACAGATATTTTACTAAGGCAGGCATCACAAGCGTACCGAACAGAGGTAAACGATTTACTCTTATCCGGACTCACGCAAGCCGTTGGAAAGCCGCTGCTCATCACGTTAGAAGGGCACGGACGCGAGGATTTATTTGAACAGATGGATTTGTCACGAACAGTCGGATGGTTTACAAGCTCTTATCCTATTTTTATTCCTTTTATTCAAACCGATATTGAGAGACAAATCAAAGATGTTAAAGAAACCTTAAGAGCTGTGCCGCAAAAGGGAATCGGCTATGGCTTGCTTCAATACATGACAGCATCTCGTTTACTCAAAAAGGCAGCGCCGCAGATGAGCTTTAATTATCTTGGACAGTTAGATCAAATATACGGTGAAGCACATCTTTATTTAGCAGATGAACGAAATGGACTTGTACATGATCCAAAAGCAGAAAGACAGCATTTGATCGATGTGTACGGATATGTTGTGAACGGTCAGCTTCAGATGAATTTTATGATCCATCGTGAACTGCTTCAGTATGAAGAGGTGCGCCTGTTACCTGAACGGTTCAAAGAAAAAATGAAGGATATTCTGACGCATTGTGTAGAGACAAAAGGCGGCTTTACGCCATCTGATTTTCCAATGGTTCAGCTGACGCAAAAGCAAATCGATGAGCTTCCAGATGGTGTAGTGGATGTGTATCCACTATCTCCAATGCAGCAAGGGATGCTGTTTCATGCATTATTAGATCAAGCGTCACAGGCGTATTTTGGTCAAGTGCATATGACACTCGAAGGCTTAACGGACGGCGCAGCCTATGAAAAGGCATGGAATCTGCTAGTAGAGCGTCATTCGATTTTGCGGACAACATTTGCTTGGGAAGGGCTAAAGGAGCCTGTTCAGTTGATTCAATTAGAAGGAAGTATTCAGCTCACTCAGCACGATGTGCGCCACCTGAGTGAAACGGATCAGAAGGAAGCCATTCAGCAATATTTGCAAACAGATCGGTCAAAGGATTTCAAACTAGAAAATACGGATGAACCGCTGATTCGTATTGCTTTATTCCATCGTGATGAAAACACATGCACGTTTGTTTTTAGCTTTCATCATATTTTAATTGATGGCTGGAGCTTGTTCAGTTTTATTGAAGAATCCTTTTCTTTGTATCGCTCTCTTGTGGATGAACGGGAGGTGGATCTTCCTGCTGTACGTCCATATAAAGATTTTATCGAGTGGCTGCAAAAGCAGGATCAAGAGAAGGCGCTAGAGTTCTGGAAAGGTTATATGTCAGGAGTAGAGGAGGCTACACCGCTTCCAGGAGACGGCGGGCATGCTTCGGATCAAGAAGCAGGTGTTGATCAGCTAAGTATCAAACTAACGCCCGAGATGCAGCAGAAACTCGAAGAGATGACAGGCACGCAGAAGGTGACAATGAGCACCCTGATTCAGACAGCATGGGGGCTGCTTTTGCATCTTCATTCAGGATCTGAGGATGTCGTGTTCGGAGTGACAGTATCAGGACGGCCGGCGGATTTACCACAGGTTGAAAGCATGACAGGGCTCTTTATAAACACATTGCCGCTCCGTTTGCCGATCACGCCAGAGTGGAGCATTTCCAAGCTGCTGGCACATACGCAGGAAACAGTTTTTCAGATGCGGGAATTCGAATATACCGTACTGCCGAATATTCAGCAGCTGACCCACATCCCGAATGGAGATTCATTGTTTAACAGTATTGTCGTGTTTGAAAACTATCCGATTGAATCTATCGAGCCATACGGAGTACGCATTTTAGACATTGCGAGTCATGAAGAAACGAACTATGACCTGACCCTTGTGGCAGTTCCGGGAGAGACGCTGGAGCTGCGGGTCACATACCGCTTCAATCAATATACAGAAAAGCAAATACAATCGCTGATGCAGCAGCTGATCCACACACTTGAAGCCATGACAGAACAAATGGAGACACCCCTCTCTTCCTTCACGATCGTCACGAATGAAGAAAAAGAGCGGATGATCACCGATTGGGCGAAAAATGCACAAGTCAGCGTGCTGTACCCAGATCAAGAAGAGGTCTATTCAGGTGTGCATGATCCTTCCTGTGAAACGGAAATATATGTCCTGAGCGAAGCGCATCAGCTCATGCCGGTAGGATTTCCTGGAGATATTTTTATCGGCGCAAAGGACATCAAAGCACTTTGCGGGGAGCTTGCCGATTGGATGGAGACGCATAAAATTCCGCACCCATTCAAACATCAAACTGGCGAATACCTCTATCCGACAGGGGATGTCGGCGTTTGGACTGAAGAAAACAAGATTCAGATTTTGGATTGGATGTAGGAGGAGAAGAAACGATGTTAGTGAGTAGACGAAAAGGACATGCAGCAAATCATATCGTCAGAATCAACGGAAAACGAATGGATCTCAAAGCATTAGAGCAAGTCATGATGCTTCATTTTCCGCTTAAGGAATGTGCAATCATTCCGAAGAAAAATCAAGAAGGCAGTCTATCGCTTGTGCTATTTGCACAGGCGAAGGACCCTTTGCTGACAAGAGAGGATCTGATGAAAGGTCCGCTTCATCCTCATGAAGTGCCAGCCGCTCTCGTCTTATTACCTTCTTTGCCAAAGACAGAAAGTGGAGCAGTCGACAAAGAGGCACTGCTTTCAATTGAAATCATAGATCAAGAGGAATTAAGAAAGATAGAAGAGCGCACCAAAGCTATAGATGGTGTAGAGGAAGCGGCTGCTTTCATTGAAAGTCAGCCAGAAAAACGAACGCCCTATCACTTAGATGATCTGTTTCCTGATCGACAGCGTACCCAAGGGAATGTACCGCTTTCGAAAAGTGAAGCGAGCGAAACAAAACCATCATCTGTCCATGAGAAGCCGCCCGCACTTGTGTATGGCGGAGATGTGATCAAAAAACCAGGCACACCTGTCACACTGACAGAGGTGCTGATTCGATCAGCCTTTATGTCACCAGACCGCGGGGTGACCTATATGAAAGAAGACGGGCGTACGTTGACCCAAACCTATCCTGAATTACTAACAAGCGCTGAACGGGTTCTGTGCGGTTTAAGGGCAGCAGGACTGACAAACGGTGATCAAGTGTTACTTCAATTGAAAGATCATCAAGATTTTATCACGGTATTCTGGGGCTGTATTCTCGGAGGGATCATTCCGACCCCGGTCTCTGTGCCTCCTGTTTATGATGAAATGAATCAAGGTGTGAATAAGCTGAAGGGCGTGTTTCAGCTGCAAAATGAACCTTTCATTATTACGAATGAAGCAAGTGCTGAGGACATTGCTGGGCTGCGCGAGACATTTGAAGCAAAGGCCATGCCTATCTTAACAATTGAAGCATTGCTGGCGTATGAACCAGATGAACAGCATTATGAGCCGGAGCCGGATGAGCCTGTGCTGCAGCTCCTGTCTTCAGGAAGTACGGGTGTTCCAAAGTGTATCCGTCATCATCATCAAAGCATTTTATCTAGAATTATTGCTTTTGAGCAGGTAAACGGCTTTACACATGAGGATGTGTCGCTTAACTGGATGCCGCTTGATCATGTTGGTGGAATTGTCATGTTTCATGTACATGACGTCTACCTTGGCTGCCAGCAGATTAGTCCATCCATCGATCAATTTATCGAGCGGCCGATGGTGTGGCTGGATTGGGTAGAAACATACGGTGTCACAAGAACATGGGCACCAAACTTTGCTTTTGCCATGATGAATGAATATGAGGACGACATTCGTAAGGGGTGCTGGGACCTGTCTACTCTGACTTATATCATGAATGCAGCCGAAGCGGTTGTTCCGAAAGTCACGCAGCGCTTCATGCATATCATGGGGCAGCACGGATTAAGCCGTCATGCGATGGTACCTGCTTACGGTATGTCAGAAACATCCTCAGCCATTGTTCAGTCAAAGAAATTTATGCGGAACAGTGAACAGGATGGACAGCTGACGATTGATCAGACCTCGTTAACAAGTGAGATCGAATATGTGACGCACGATCATCCGAACAAAATGACGTTTACAGAAGTCGGCACGCCGATTCCTTCTGTATGGATTCGAATTGTAGATGAGCATCACGAGGTGCTGCCAGAAGATCAGGTTGGGCGCTTGCAAGTGAAGAGTCCAACAATTATGATGGGCTACTATCAAAATGAAGAAGCCAACCAAGAAGTTTTTGCGGAAAACGGCTGGTTTCACACAGGGGATTTAGGTTTTATTCATGAAGGGCGTCTCGTTCTGACAGGTCGAGAAAAAGACATCATTGTTATCAACGGCGCTAACTATTTGAATTACGAAATTGAAGCGGTTGTTGAAGAGGTGGACGGGGTTGAAGTCACCTTTGCCGCTGCGTACGGCATTTATAATCCCGAATCAAGCAATGACACGCTTGCTGTCTTTTTTGTCTCACAAAGGGATTCAATAGAGGAACAAATCACGATAATTCAACAGATGAGAGAGGCCATCATTCGAAAAATCGGAATAGAGCCTGATCACATCATTCCGGTGAAAAAAGACCAATTTCCAAAAACGGAGAGTGGGAAAATCCAGCGTGCCCAGTTAGGCGCAGCACTAAAAGATGGAGCATTCCGTGACATTGAACAGGCACTGGATCTTGCTTCTGAAAATGAACAAACACTCCCAGACTGGTTTTTCAAACGCATTTGGGCTAAGGAGCATATCGGTCCAACTCAGCCTTTTGCTGACCATGTTCTCGTTTTCGAGGATGAAAAAGGGCTGTATCAATCGCTTTACACACAATTTGAGCAAAAGAAACAGCCATATATTTCTGTGAGAAAAGGGCATGAATTTTTGCGTCTGTCCAAAGGGATGTACCAGATAAATCCGAGAATCAAGGGGGATTACGTCAGGCTCGTTGCCGCACTTGAAGCAGATGAACTAAAGACCGGGCGCATGCTCCATCTGTGGAATGTGTCAGACAAAGAAGACATCGTGGATCCTGCGCAGTTCAAAGAGCTGCATGCCAGCACGGGTCAATCCATTTTGTACTTGTATCAAGCATTGCGACAAGCAAATAAAGAGCCCATCCGTCTTGTCGTTGTGACAAAAGGCGGTCAATTTGTGAAGCCTGGAGACGATCTTCATGTGGAGAAAACGACGCTTGTCGGTCTGCTAAAAACCATTCCGCAAGAATGGGAAGGAGCAGAGGTGTCTCATCTTGATATTGAAGCGGAGAATGTAGAACAGGATGCCAAGCATATTGCGGAAGAATTGTCTGCGATTCATATTAAAGCAGAGGTTTCTTACCGAAATGGGGACAGATTTGTACCAAAGCTGGAAAAAGTCAATATGATTGAAGCGCCTCAAACAGAAGGATTTTTAGAATATGAAGGTCTTTATTTATTGACTGGAGGACTTGGCGGAATTGGGTTTGAGCTGTCTAAGCAGATGATCCAATTTGGCTTAAAGCTCGTATTGATTGGACGGACATCTCTGGAAGACAGCTTGGAAAAGAAAGAAGCCTTCTCACAGCTAAAAGAAGTTGGTGACGTCATTTATATCCAAGCAGATGTGACCAACTTATGTGACGTTGAACAAGCGATTTATGAAGCAGAAAAGCA
The DNA here is from genome assembly GCF_038593305.1 of Bacillus sp. FSL P4-0248. Lineage (NCBI taxonomy): Bacteria > Bacillati > Bacillota > Bacilli > Caryophanales > Bacillaceae > Bacillus > Bacillus sp. FSL P4-0248. The sequence goes on from NZ_CP151983.1 coordinate 407,055, forward strand.
TTTTGGACAATCGATCCGGGGTGTGCTGCATTTGGCCGGTGCTGGTAATGTGTCTGAGCATTTTCAGCAGGCGGACAAGTATACACTGGCTCATACGTCAGAAGAGGATTTCACAAAAGAAATGTCAGGGAAAGCAGACGGGGCATGGGTCCTGCAGGAAGCCTTTAAGTATGATCCGACAGTACCGTTTGTCTTTTTTGGATCGGTCAATGGCTTTTTTGGCGGCACAACATTTGGGGCATACTCTGCGGCCAACAGCTTTTTAGATGGACTCGCGCACGCTCTCACCTTTCAAGAAGGAAGACGAGCAATCTCTTTGAACTTCAGTATGTGGGATAATCTCGGTTTGTCTAAGGGGCATACCGGAGCAGCTCTCACCATTCGCAAGGGATTTCAATTGATTGGAAAGAAACAAGGTCTCCATTCATTATGTTTAGGTGTCCGGCTCAATGAAGCGCATCTATTTATTGGTCTGGACGGAGCAAACCCAGACATCGCCGGGTATCTTCAGCCAGCTCCAATACCAGTCTTTGAGAAAAAGCTTTTTTACACCGTTCAGCCTGGCAAAGAAGTGCATGTTGAAGAGATCACGAGCGCCGCAGCAGGCAAATGGGACATTCAGCAAGTACAGGAAATACCGAAAAAACAAGATGGCTTTATTGATCATGAAGCCCTCAAACTGAATCATCACAAAAATGGACAAAGTCTTGAAAAGCAATTACCAGAAACGAAGACAGAGCAGGTTCTTGCCGCCATATGGCAGGACATTTTAGATGTAGATCGCGTGTACAAAGAGGATCAATTCTTCGACCTTGGCGGACATTCACTAAAAGCGACTCAAACCATTTCCCGGATCAATCATGAATTTTCAATGAAGGCGCCTTTAAAAATATTATTTGAAAGCAAACATCTGGCACATCTGGCGCAAATGGTTGATGACATCAAAGGGGCGCCAGCCGTTCAGGAGGCTGAAATTCCAAAGCTTGAAAAGCAAACAAGCTATGAACTGTCTCATGCCCAGAAGCGTATTTGGTTCTTATCCACATTAGAAAAGAGCCATCATTACAATATATTAGGTGCTTGGAAGCTGACAGGACCATTACACATTCAAGCATTAACAAAAGCGATTGGTCTTTTAACAAAACGGCATGAAGCACTTCGGGCAGTATTTAAATCACTTGGCGGCAAGCCGGTTCAACTCATTCGTGAAGACCTTCCGCCATCTGTGACAGTGGCAAATTTCTCGTTATTTAATGAAAAAACAAGAGCGAGAAGACTCAAGCAGCTCATTCAGCAAGAGGCAGAACGTGTCTATGATTTAGAAAGAGGGCCTCTTGCGCAGTGGACGATAGTAGATATGGGCAAGGAGGAGTATTATCTCCTTTGCGCGCAGCACCACATCATTTCAGATGCATGGTCACTCAGCCTGCTCATTCAGGAATTAGAAGTGGCATATGAAGCGCTGCTTGCAGATGAAACGCCGCAGCTCCCAGCCTTAGAAATCGAATGGACAGATTATGTACATTGGGAAAATGAACAATTAAAGCATCATCAAGAAGACCAAACCTATTGGCTCAATACGTTACAAGGTGAACTTCCAGTGCTGGAGCTGCCGTTTGACCGTCCTCGTCCGCCGGTTCAAACATTTAACGGTGCTACAGAGCAAATTGTACTGGATGAACCGCTTATCCGCCGCTTGCAGGCTTTGTCCAAAAAGCAGGGCACGACCTTGTTCATGACGATGCTGTCCGCGTACTACGTCCTGCTTCACAAGCTGTCCGGACAGACGGATATCATCATTGGATCGCCTATCGCGGGCCGGGATGCCAAGCAATCAGAGAAGCTTGTTGGGATGTTTGTGAATACACTTGCGCTGAGACAGGACGTCTCAACAGCAGAGACGTTCGCTGATCTCTTGGAAAACGTGAAAGAGATGACGTTAAAAGCCTTTGAGCATCAGCATTATCCATTTGACAAGCTTGTCGATGACCTTTCGTTAGATCGAGATTTAAGCCGGTCACCTATTTTTCAGGCGGCTATGGGGTATGTCACCGATTCGCTCGATGTAAACCTTAAAGGGCTGACAAGTGAACATGTGATGGTCCATCATACAGTATCTAAATTTGATCTCACCCTTCATATATTTGAACAGGAAGAGCAGCTGTCGATTCATGTGGAATACAATACGGATTTATTTGATCAAGAGACCATTCATCGTTATATGAACTATTATCTCCATGTGCTAGATGGCATGACGGCACAGCCTGAGCGTACATTTGCTGATTATTGCTTAATGGACAAAGTGGAACAGGCGGCCATGATTCTAGGAAAAAATCAAACAGATACGCCATATCCAAAGCGGACGCTTCAAGAATTGTTTGAAGAACAGGTGAAGCGTGATCCTTATCGTATTGCCTTGTCCTATATGGATGAACACATGACGTATGAAGCCTTGGATAAGAAGGCGACAAAGCTTGCTGCTTACTTGCAGTCAAAAGGAATTGGACCAGGCTCCCTTGTACCAATGCTTTTTGATCGCTCCTTTGACATGATTGTGTCGGTACTAGGAATCATCAAATCTGGTGCTGCATATGTTCCGATGTCACCTGAATATCCTGATGCACGCATCCGTCTCATCGTTCGTGATACGCAAAGCGATGTGATTATCACTCAGTCTCATCTTGCAGATCGTCTAGTAGGCTTTACAGGTACAAGGATTATCATGGACAAGCCAATACGAGAAACAAATGCAGTGTATCAAAGAGAATCATCGATTATAGGTGAAGACCAGATCGCCTATGTCAATTACACATCAGGCTCAACAGGTACACCAAAAGGCGTGATGCTCCCTCATGCAGGAGTTGTCCGCTTAGTGAGAGAAACAAACTATATCAAGCTCGGTCCAGATGACAAAATGCTACAGCTCTCAAACTATGCTTTTGATGCCTTTACATTTGAATTATGGGGAATGCTGCTGAATGGCGGTCAGCTGATTCTGCTCCCAAAATATGCAGCACTGAATATGGAAGAATTAACGCAATTCATCAAAACGTATCAAGTGACAGCCAACTGTCTGCCAACCGCTTTATTTAATAGACTGGTGGAGCACGATCCAAAAAGTGTGGCAGGCTACCGCACATTACTCGTTGGCGGGGAAGCCATGTCTAGTGAGCATGCACGAAAGGCACTGCCGCATATGGAAGGTGTGCTTGTCAATGCTTACGGTCCAACAGAAAACACGACATTAGCCACAACACATCAAGTCACACACGTGCCAGCAGGCGCAAAATCAGTTCCAATTGGTGTGCCGGTGTCGAACTCAACTGTTGTCATACTAGACGAAGCGCTCAATCCAGTACCAGCAGGCGTCAAAGGAGAAATTTATATCGGCGGAACCGGCCTTGCGAAAGGCTACCTTCATGATCCAGAGCAGACAAAGGAGCGGTTTATTGACAATCCTTTTCCTGAACTAAAGGGAGACAAGCTGTATCGTTCAGGCGACCTTGGTACATGGCGGTCAGATGGCACCATTGAATATCTCGGCCGAAAAGATCACCTGGTGAAAATTAGAGGCTACCGGATTGAATGCGGAGAAATTGAGACAGCCCTGCTCAAGCATCCACAAATCAAAGAATGTACAGTCATCGCCAAAACGTATGGCAGCTCAAAACGGCTGGCGGCCTACCTTGTAACAAACGGAGAAAACCCTGTTCCGGGCTGGAAAGCCTTTTTGCAGGAAAGCCTGCCAGGCTATATGATACCAAGTTACTTTGTCGTACTGGATGAAATGCCGGTGACAACGAACGGAAAGATTGATCAAAAAGCATTGCCAGAGCCAACAGAAACAATCACCCTTTCCCATGATGACGACAAACCTGTCACCGAAACGGAGGAGCGGATTGTCGCCGCTTTCAAGGAAGTGCTTGGTGTGAAGCAAGTGGGTATGCATGATTCCTTCTTTGATCTGGGCGGCGATTCCATTATGAGTATTCAGGCTGTGGCCAAATTAAAAGAAAAAGGTGTTCGTGTTGATCCAAAATGGATTTTCATGCACCCGGCGCCTGCGCAATTAGCCGCACATTTGGACGCAGTGCCAGCAGCCGCTGAGAACGTCGAAAGGTCTCCGAAGGACTACGTGATCGAACTGAAAAAAGGCGATCCAGCCGAACCGAGAATATTCTTTGCGCCGCCTGCTGGTGGAACGGTGATGGGCTATATTGATGTTACTAAGCTCATGACACATCAAGGTGCTGTGTATGCCTTGCAGTCTCCTGGCCTATATGAGGATGAAGAGCCGCAATTCCTCCATTACACGGAGCTTGTAACCCTTTTTATTGAAGCTATTGAGACGTTCTACCGTCCGGGCATTGACTATCTCGCAGGCCATTCAATGGGCGGGCATCTTGCCTACGGAATGAATCAGCGGCTCTGCCATGCAGGGAAAGCACCGAAAGGGCTCATCATTTTAGATACGGTGCCAGTGCTAAGAGATGAGGCAGATCAGGCACTTCATGCCGATATGAACGAAGAAGAAGTGAAAATGCTCGCGCTTGTCCTTGGAATGGGGAATCTGGTCGGCATTCAGCCAGAAGCTTTACAAGGATTGACCTTCCAAGAAGTAAAGCAGAAAATTCTCAAAGAGGCAGAAAAGGATGAAGTTGTTCATCAATTCATGAATGATCAATATTTAGATAAATATTTGCAAATGCAAACGCATAATACGATCATGTCACAAGCCATTGAATTAGAAAAAGAACCATTCCCTGTGCCATTTTATATTGTCCAAAGCAGTGATCACGCAAGCGATTTCCAGAAGAAGTTCGCAGACTGGGAGGCTTATACGAAAGAGTCGTGCTCGTATTACCACATCAAAGGCGACCATGTCACCATGATGAAAAGACCGCAGGCAGATGAACTTGCACGGATTCTTCAAACGATTATAAAGGGGTAAAGACGTATGAATCAGTTATTGAAAACCTTTGAAAAAAAATCAGATCTCATTCAGCTTATTTGTTTTCCTTTTGCCGGCGGATATTCTGCCTCATACCGTCCGCTCTTTGAACAGCTAAAAGACGTGGCCGAAATCACAGCAGCAGAGCCCCCAGGGCACGGCACCAATCTCATGCCGCTTGAATCAAGCATTGACCGGCTGGCAGAGCTGTACAAAGAAGGACTCACGAACAAATTGAACCGCCCATTTATTCTGTTCGGACATTCAATGGGTGGGCTTGTGGTATACAGACTAACCCAGCTGCTAGAAAAGGAAGGAATTTATCCTGCAGCAGTGGTGATCTCAGCCATTCAGCCTCCGCAAACAAAACGGCAGATGCTGACGCATTTATCCAACGAAGCATTTGTACAGCATATTGCCGAAATGGGCGGGATTCCAAAGGAATTACTAGAGAACAAACCAATGATGGATTACTTTACACCGTCCTTGCGTGCAGACTACCGGGCACTGGAAACCTTCCAGCACACAGATCAATCGATCATCGACACACCTGTTTATTTATTCAATGGGAAGCAAGATGAGAAATGCATGCAGGATGCAAGCGGCTGGCTAAAATGGGCAAAAACCATCGAGCGCACTAATTTCGATGGAGGCCACATGTATATCAACACACACCTTGAGCAATTTGCAGAAGAGATGAGACATGTCATTGAGCTTACAGCCAAGCAGCAATTGATCAACAATTAAGAAAAAACGACCCATCAATAGGGTCGTTTTTTACTGAGGAATCATACTTGAAAACGCTGATATGGCTAATGAAAATAAGAATAATAAAACGAAAGGAATGAAAAATTTATAGCTTCTATTTTCTTGATTTTTTACGTAAGAATAGCACCACACACTAAATGATACTATGACGAAAATATTGATGTTCCATAAAAATGGAAGTGTAATCGTTCGTTCAGCATTAGATACTTTTAGTAGGTATAAAATAATAACAATCAAGTTGCCTAGCAAAATGTAATAGTAAGCTAATATCCCTTTTTTAAAAATATTTTTATAGGAATCTTTTATTCCGAAAATGATAAAACTTAAAAAAATGACTAATGAAAAAAATAAAACCTCAACCATTGGCTTGAATATTTCTCCAATCACAGCAAGTGAAATACCTATCCACTTACTAACTTCAATTACATCTTGATTCCCATCAAGTTGTAGTTCCAGTAGGTTTTTGTTTATTTCATCCATTTTTATTATAGAAAGGATGAAAGCTATTATACCAGAAAGCATACATACTAATAAAATGTGTTTTTTCATAATAGCACCCTTTAACAATATCAAATTTTTATAAAATAAAATTCAATCATCGAAGCAATAAATAATAAGAAAACGCCGGTTATAAGCTGACTAGCATAGATTTTCCCTTTTGTTTTAAATGAAATTTTGTTTTTAGATATGATATATCCTATAATCTGTCTTGATATATCAAAAGAGACAAAATAAAAAAGGAACAAACCGACAATCTCCATCGGAGCGTGGAAAATAATATAGTATAATGCTATATCAATTCCATATATATAGGTATACGATATAAAAAATGCACCTAGGAAAAAACCATTTAGAAAAATAATCATGCTAGATAACAAACCTAAACTAACTATTCCAGATATTAATATTAGGAGTGACACAAAAAGGTTATTTAAAAAAATTTCTAGATAGCTATGAATCTCAATGTTGTTTTTAAAATCTATACTATCTATAAATGTTGAAGCAAAAATACTTAAACTAAAACCTCCTAAAAATAGTATGATAAAAACTGAAAAATTTTTAAGATAATTTTTCAAAAAATTTCTTTTCGAGTTGATCTTCATGAAAAGTCACTCCTGAAGATTTTTTTTCTGAGTGAATAATACTACCATTATCAATAAAAAGGATTTCATCACATAAGTCTGCAGCAAATTGAATGATATGTGTGGAGAGCAAAATGATTTTGTTGGCATCTCTGAAATTTCTTAAATGTTTTTTCATGTCAGCCATGTTTGTAGGATCAAGACCTGTAAATGGCTCATCTAATAAAATAATGTTTGGATGATGTAATATTGTTAAAATAAAAGACATTCTTTGTCTCATGCCTCTTGAAAGAGCAGAGGAACGGCGGTGAATTTGCTCTTCTAATCCATATTTGCTCAATAAATCCTTGATTTGTCCATTTTCTAAAGGTTCTTCTACAAGCATAGATTGATATTTTACAAGTTCAAAACAGGTTAAGTTTTCAAATAGAGTTGGATCGTCTTCCATATATCCGACAGAAGAAAAATTTTGCTTTTTATGATTTATTAATATTTGACCTTCATCAGGATTTATTAATCCAGCTACCATTTCTAAAATAGTCGTTTTTCCAGCACCATTTTTACCTAATAGTCCGATTATTCTACCCTCTTGGAAATGCATCTCAGGGATCATAACTTTAAAGTTAGACTCTTTGTATTCTTTAATTAGACCATGAATTGATAACATACAATCCCTCACTCAAATAATGTTTTAAATGATTTGTAGTTTTTATTGATTGTTCTATCCCAAAATTTAATCATTAAAAATAAAATGATGAATGAACAAGCAGCCATAACAGAATTTGTTAAAATGAGATATACTGTGCTGTATGAGGAAATCACTGATAAAGCTAGAATGAAACCATAACAAATATTTAAAGTCAATTTACTAAGAGAACTTGGAACTTGATAAACAAATTCCCAATTAAAATAAGGAAATACAACAGTAGAACCGACAGTACAAATACTGACGAGAATGCAAGTGTTTATTAAAGTAATCATCACGTAAAAAGGCTGATCTAGTTTTAATACAAAACTTGAAAAAATGATATATAAAATACAAAAAAACAAGTGTAATATAATAGATAAAATAATCTTATTTTTAATTTTATTTTTCACTAAGTTAGGTAGATTCTGTTTCAAAGGAAGAATGGGGCCATCAATATCAAAAGAGACATATGGTTGTATGGCATTCGATATAATAATCATTGGAAAAATTACACTAAAAATAAATAAAAAATCATTTTCTATATTCAATGTTTCAAGTTGATTTGTATTAACACCATAAAGAATGAGACCAAATAACCCCCCAGATAATGTTAATATAAATAATAATACTGACCATTGAATAGGAGGATTTCTCAAGAGAAGTGTAATTTCATAAAACAAGATATGATTAAACTCTCTAGATGTTCTTTTTCGTTTTTCTTGTAATTCTTTTTGGGAATTAAAAATTGGTACATTACGAACATTTTTCTTCCAATTCATCAATAACAATAAACTAATGAATGTGAAGATTAAAATAAAATATATTGAATAACTAGATAAAGAATTTGTTAATAAATTGAATCTAAATACAGTGAATACCCATAGAGCAATGAGGCCTGTAGTTATATAACCAATGCTCGATGAAATTGAGAAAAACTTTGGATTAGAAAGTAGCAACAAGACGTGTAATCTAAGTAAGTAACCAAAAATAAAAGAAGTGGCGGCCAGAGCTGCTATTGTAAAAGATCCCTCGTACCCATTTATAATTAAATTTGCTAAGTAAGACCCTAAAATGAAGAATAATACACCCACAATAGTGCTGAAAAACTTACTCATATCTTTGCCGAAAATATATTGATCTAGATGAACTTTTAAAATAGCCATCTGTTTTTTATCAGAGGAGAAAAGTATTCTCATCAAACTCTTATCAATATTAACTGTAAACATAAATATAAACAGCGATAAATAAATTATTGATAAATCCTTAAAGAAAAAAGGAGTTAATATACCTAGTAATAGTGGTGTTATTATGTATAAAAAAGCAAAAAATACAAAAATGAGAGCATCTTTCCGATGATGTCTTCTTAAATCATTGATTAACAAGATTTTTGTATATGTTAAATATTTATGCATTTACAACACTTCCATTTTAAAGGTGTATAGAGAAGGCTGTTACACCTTCTCTATTAAATCTTTTTTAGAAAGAAATAGCGTATTTCACTCCGTATTTTCTAGCATAACTAATGACCAATGAAGCAATAGCACCAAGTCCAAAAGTACCTAAGACAGCAGCAACAGCACCCACTGTACCTGCTGCATTTAGAATTGCACTAACAGAAGTTATAGCCCAGCCAGGTATTTGAGGATAGTTTGCTACTAGATTTGCAAAAGGTGTAACTGGTTCAAGAGTCAATAAAATCATAGTTGTTAGAGTTAGAGTGAAAATAAGACTCAAGCCTACAATTGCAAAAAATCTATTTTTTAAACTCAATTCCATAATGAACACCCCCTCCCTTGCTTATATGCCCATATTATACAAAAAAAGGATATTTAATAAATGGGTTTTTTATACTGTATTTTATTTCTCTGTAACGAAAGATTTAGTAGTATTTTGATGGAATGAGAAAGGGTAGTAAAATTACTCGAGAATTAATAGCTCCTAAATCGTATTTTTTATATTGATAATGACATTACTTGAGTAACTAGCTATGAAATACAAGGTGAAATTACTTATTATATTAAATATGATATTTAATTTGGACGAAAAAAGATGCTTATACAAGACAATCAACAATTGATTAGACATTAAAAAGAAAGCGGCCCTCTTTAATGAGGCCGCTTTTACTTATGAATGCTGTTTCTTCACCACATTCCCGCCAATCACCCCGCCAATGACCAGCACCCCTCCGAGGAGATGATACCAATCAATCGTTTCGTGTAAAATGAGAACCCCGGCGGCGACCGTGATAAACGCGGATAAATTGTTAAAGATGCTGACCTTTGCCGCTTCAAGCTGAGAGAGTGCATAATTTGATAAATATGCCGTGAGAAGCGATGAAACAATGCCTAAAAAGAGCATTGACCATACAAAGGATACTTGTGTAAATGGACTGAAAAACTCCGGCAATGACCCATTGATCGAATGCCGGATAAGCGCGGCGGCATTGAAAAAGACAAAGCCAAAGAAGGTCATCACAAAGGTGAGTTCAATCACATGGAATCGTTTTGTAATCACTCTGGCAAAAACACTATATGCACTGGATGACAGGGCTGAAAGTAAAATCAGCACATAGCCGATGAAGTGAGAATGCTTGACATCAATTCCCTTCATGACAAAGAGAAGCATCACCCCGCACACAGAAAGAAAGGTAAACAGCACTTGTATCCATGTCGCACGTTCCTTTAAAAACCAGGCTGCCAGCAGCATCGTCAGAATGGGAATCGTCGCTTGAATGATGCCAGCCTCTGAAGAAGATGTATACATCAATCCCCACACTTGAAAAGCAAAGAACAAAACAGGATAAAGCAAGGAAAACGGTACGATATAAATGAGATCACGCCATTGAATGGATATGCGATACTTTTTTCGTAGAAACGGATACAGCAATAGAGCGGCAGCAAAAGAAACGGTAAAGCGGTGTGCCAATAAATCGATTGGGTTTGCTGATTCTAATGCTATTTTGACAAACAAAAAGGAAAAGCCAATGATAGAGGCGTATGCGATCGCAGCAGCATACGCTTTTTGTTTTGACATATTCATAACGTGACTCCTTACATGAGCATGCATGCTTCAAATGAATTGACCGGTTCTGTTCTTCTATCGTAATCGGATCATCTAACGTGTACAATAAGAGAACATGATATCTGTACCGGTACAAGGAGGAAAAGGTGTGAGGAAATATGATCAGCTTGTCTTGAGCTTAAAAGAAAAAATGGATTCTGGTGAGTACAGTGCTGGGATGAAAATTCCATCCATTCGCCACTTAGCGGCTCAATATGTAGTGAGTAAAAGCACTGTCATCAAGGCGCTGGATACATTGGAGCGTGAACATCTGCTATATTCTGTAGAAAGAAGCGGTTATTATGTCGTGAAAACGAAGCAGCGAGCAGGCAAGCAGGACGGCACATGGATTGATTTTGCTTCATCTGCACCTGATCCCGTTGTGTTTCCATATGTCGATTTCCAGCACTGCATCAACCAAGCGATCGATTTATATCAAAATGACTTATTTATTTACGGCACAGCCAACGGCTTACCATCGCTGCTGCCAGTCATTTCAAAGCGATTAATGGATTATCAAGTGTTTGCTCATCCAGAACAGATCGTCATGACCTCTGGTATTCAGCTCGCTTTATCCATTTTAAGCACCATTCCTTTTCCGAATGGAAAACAAACCATACTAGTCGAACAGCCGGGTTATCACTTATATCTCCAATATTTAGAGAAAAATCAATTGCCTGTGCGCGGAATTCAGCGGACGGAAAAAGGGATCGATCTTATCGAATTAGAGCATATCTTTCGAGAAGAGGAGATTCGTTTTTTCTATACGATGCCAAGATTTCAAAACCCGCTTGGAACGAGTTTATCAAAACGAGAAAAAAGAGCGATTGCAGCCCTTGCTGAGAAATATGATGTCTACATTGTTGAGGATGATTATATAGCAGATTTAGAATTCGACACAAAAAGAGACCCGATCTACTCGTACGATCAGGCTGGAAAGGTCATTTATTTGAAAAGCTTTTCTAAAATCATTTTTCCGGGGCTGCGAACAGGAGCGGTCGTCTTACCTGAAGAACTGATTCGGCCTTTTAGCGAACACAAACGGCTGATTGATATCGACAGCTCCATGCTGTCCCAGGCAGCCTTAGAAATATATTTAAAAAGCGGGATGTTTGAGCGGCATAGAGACAGGATGCGGGCGACCTATCGAAACCGCTCCAAGCAGCTCGTGGCAAGTTTAAAAAATGATCAGAGCGCTTATCAGCTGGGAGAACAGGAGCCGGCTACCCATACACATTTACGTGTCGACCGGTCGATTCCCATGAACCAGATTATTCAGCAGCTGAAAAAGGCATCTGTTTCCATTCAGCCAATTGACCGTTATTACCTGTCGGCCTATCAAAAGGACCCCATTCTTCAGCTGAACATTTGGCAGGTGAAAGAAGAGCAGATCACACGCGGAGTCGATCTATTAAAGACGGTATTTCAGCAAAGCACGCGTTATTAAAGGCGGGACAGTACATCGCTGCAAGTGAGACTCTCAACGCTTTCAGTCGCAGCAGGTTTTCGTGTGCATACCGCCATTTGGTAGGCAGGGTCAAGTGAGTATGTTTGAACAAAGCAAGGCGCTTCATGATCAGGTAATGTCAACGCAGCCTGTCCATCCTCTGACAGACGGGCTGTAAAGGACGAAAGCCCATAGGATAATCCTTTTCCAGTCAGCTTGATAAAGGCCTCCTTCATTGACCAAAGATGAAAGAAATAGGCTTCCTGCCGTTCTGCCGGCTGTGAGAGTAAATCCTGATACTCATCCGCTGAAAAAAATCGTTTGGCAATCGCCAGATCAATAGGCTTGATTTCCTCAATATCAATGCCCACAGGTGCATCATCTACTGCGCAAACGACCCAATCGCCAGAGTGAGAAAGATTAAAATGAAAAGAAGGAAGCTGCCGGACGACAGGTTTGCCATTGCCCTCTGTTTCAAAAACGATCTCGTCCATAGGCAGCTCGTACATATCATGGATCGTTTGACGAACCAGCACTTCACCTAACAAGGTCCTTCTTGCGTCGATCAAAAAACGAAAGCGTTCAGCGGCAGCACGCTTTTCAGCTGAAACAAAGGGTTTCAGACGATCTATTTGTTGTCGTTCATTGATTTCATCTAAGTGTTGTAATTGGATAGCAAATATCTTCATAACAAACCTCTAATTTTTTACATTGATTGTACCATTGGAGAGCGGCGTGCAAAAGGGTCCATTAACGATTTACGATGTGAACACCATTCGGATCAGTTGTATCAACTCCATCAACATCCGTCATGATCACGTCAAGCAGGGAAAGCCGTTCTCCTTTTTGCCAGTGAATGGGCTGATGCAAAGGTGATAGCAGCTGATCGACTTTAGGTGTCTGTGACAAATCAGGAACAGCAATTGTCATAGCATGCAGCGCATCGGTTCCAGTTTCAATGACATCTGTAAGGCGCTGTAATTCAAGCCTTAAACGAAGAGGTGTCGTAAGAAACGTTCTCCGTTCCCCAGCTTGGATTGGCCAGTTTAGTTCTTTAGCTTGTGCAAGCAGTTGATCATATTTTTCGTCTGAGACAAGAAAGCCGATGTGATCAAAAAGGACTTTTTTGCTATAGCCAAATGTGATATTGATCTGTCCTTTTCTCATTTCGATGATTCGAAAAGTCGGCTGCTCTTCTCTAAAATCATCCCATGTCAGCGGGGGATGATAGGAGCCATCCTTTGTGAAACGGCCTTTAACCTCAAAGCCTAGCGAACGACATGTTTGTTCTGTCTCTTCAACAAATGGTGTCCAGTAATGATAGTGGAAAAGCTGCATAGGTCTCATCTCCAGTATGTGAATATTCTGTTTATTTATTTTAGCACAAGAAAAGCCATTCTAATTATAGAATGGCTTGCTTTCATCTTGTAAGGGTTTGAACAGGTTTTTCTGCTGTTTTTGTAATGAGCAGCTGCAGGAGCCGTGTTGATTGCGGCAAGGAGAAACGAAGGACAAGACCTGTGAAGATCGCAGTCAAAATCGTTCCAACGCCAATCGGTCCACCGAGCATCCATGCAAATAAAAGCACTGTTAACTCAATGCCATTTCGAACCCACTGTACGTTCAGCCCCGTTTTCGCTGAGATGAGCAGCATTAATGAGTCCCGTGGCCCAGCGCCAAGATTGGCTGAAACATAAATGCCAACGCCATATCCAGAAACAACAACACCTGTAATAAATATATATAAGGCCGGAAAATAACCGTGTGGCGCAGGTAATATCGCATTAAAGAAATCAATAAACACGCCAATCAGCACCATATTCAGTAAAGCGCCGATCTTTGGAAATGATTTCGTAAAAATAGAAGTCAGTGTCACAATGAGTGCACCAATGATAATGGACCATTGTCCAATTGTGAGTCCAAAATGCTGAAACAGTCCGTAGTGGAAAGCGTCCCAAGGACCAATCCCAAGAATCTTTCCTTTCACTGTCAGCGATAGTCCAAAAGCTAATACGATCAATCCAACAAAATAAAAAAACCAACGTAAAAGATGTTCCCGCTTCAAAAGCTTTCCCTTCTTTCTTAAACACTCGATTTCCATCGTAACATACTCTCACTCCCCTTTAAATGGCTTTGCTCAATTGTAATCGCTTACTTCAAAAAAAGAATTTTGTCGAATTGTAAGGGTCAAAACATCAAAACAGGCAGCAAGACTTTCGGATTGTTTTTTTTAGCAAAAGAAGCCATTAATTTCCGCATTTTAAGAGAAAAAGAAAATAATTCAATATATTTTCCCAAAAAAATAATCTGCACCAATTAAAGAATAATTATCTTTAAATAGAAGAGATTGTATATAAATCATGTCATTAGACCTGTTTGGAGGAAAAGGGAAATGCGGAGGTATACGATAAAAAAGGTCATTTTATTGGAAAAAACATAGGAGAATCAAACGTCGAGAAGTGTATGTTACTAAATGACTATTTTTGTCGAAAATAGTCATTTAGTCATGTTGAGGCATTTGAAATGTTACTGATATTCTTTACCAAAGTGTGGGAGGTGAACTGGTACATACCATTACGATATGAAGCGAGAAAAAGGGGAGGTCAAAGAATGAACTTATTAAAAAGAACGAGTCAATTATTTCTTATATTGGTGCTGATCGTTGGAAATCTATTAACGGTCTCACCAGCTGTTACGAAAGCCGCTGGGACGGTTGTTGTCAATAACACGGATTCTTATATTATTGGGAGTAGGCCACTGGTTCTTCAGCAGCTCGATGGAAATAATCCAACAAATGTAAAAGCTAGTGTAGAGGTGAAAGGAATCGATATGGGTGCAGTGAATGGTGTTGCTGTAAGTGATCGAGAAAATGTTGTGTATGCAACTGCAAATAGCACGACCCCTACTCTATATAAAATAAATGCGACATCAGGGCAAGCAGAGAGCGTAACCCAATTACCAGAAGGTGCTTCTAATGCCGTTGTGTATCAAGATAAATATATCTATTCTTATGCTTCTAATGGTGAGTATTTCCTTGGAACATACGATTTAGCTACGGGTCAAAAATCGTCTAAAAAAATTGTCGGATATGACATCGGGTCTGGCGTTGGCGGAGATCTTGTCGTTGATAAGGACGGCTATCTTTGGTTCGCATCAAATGGCAGTGGGGCCATTGCGCAAATGAACCCTGATACAGCAGAAGTCATTCGTGTCATTCCGATTAAAAATGCAGATGGTAAAACGATTGACGGAGGCGTTCGGGGGATTAGCTTTTTGCCCAATGGACAAATGCTATTACAGTCAGGGTTAAATGACTCCATTGGCCATTCAACTCTTTTTACACTTGATGCGAAAACTTTAAGTACAACATATATGGGCACTGTAGGTGATTCATTATCTTACGACTTAGCTTCACGAGTAAAGCCAGAATTTGATCCATATCCTCCAGAGCTTGAATCAGAAAAATCAGTTGTCTTACAGAAAAAAGCAGAGGGCAACACAGATGAGAAGCATCCAGAAGTAGGCGACACGTTACTTTATACTATTAAAGCAAAAAATACTGTGCAATATGGTATTGTCAAAAATCTGATTATATCAGATAAGCTGCCAAGCAGCTTAACGTATGTTTCAGGGTCTCTTAAGGTGGATGGAACGAGCGTAACAGATGCAAAAGATCAAGACAAAGGTGATTATACAAACGGCACTGTTTCAGGTCAAATAGGTGACGTGAAAGATACCGATTGGCACACAGTGACATTTGAAGCGACGGTAGGCAAAGGTCAGGCAGGCAAAGATATTCAAAATACCGCGAATGTCAAAGGGGAAAACGCACCTCCGGATGAACCAACAACAAACATAGAAATTTACCCGCGTGACCCAAAGCTTGAATCAAAAAAATCAGCGGTCTTACAGAAAAAAGCAGAAGGTAACACAGATGAGAAGCATCCAGAAGTAGGCGACACATTACTGTATACCATTCAAGCCCGTAACGCTGTTGAAGATAGTGTGATTGAAGATCTTGTGATTTCTGACAAGTTACCTCAAGGGTTATCATATGTACCAAATTCACTTCAGGTAGATGGAAATCCAGTCACAGATGTAAAAGATGATGACAACGGGGATATGACAGACGGAACTGTCACTGGAACGTTCGGTGAAGTGAAAGATGCGAAATGGCATACCGTGACGTTTGAAGTCACAGTTGAAAAAGGTCAGGCAGGCAAAGATATTCAAAATACAGCTAATGTCACAAGCGGCAACACACCGCCAGACGAGCCGACAACAAAAACAGAAATCTATCCGCGTAACCCAAAGCTGACTTCTGAAAAATCAGCAGTTTTACAGAAAAAAGCAGAAGGTAACACAGATGAGAAGCATCCAGAAGTAGGCGATACCCTGCTTTATACAATTAAAACAAAGAATACGATAGAAGACAGTCTCGTTGAAAACTTAGTGATCTCAGATGAACTGCCGGAAGGGTTGGCATATGTACCGAATTCACTTCAGGTGAATGGAGATGCAGTCACAGACGCAAAGGATGACGATAACGGAGACTTTACAAACGGAACCATCTCAGGACAATTTGGCGACATTAAGGATACAGATTGGCATACCGTGACGTTTGAAGTGACGGTTGAAAAAGGACAATCAGGCAAAGACATTCAAAATACAGCCAATGTCACAGGCGGCAACACACCGCCAGATAAGCCGACAACAAAAACAGAAATCTATCCGCGTGATCCAAAGCTTGAATCAGAAAAATCAGCGGTTTTGCAGAAAAAAGCAGAAGGTAACAAAGATGAGAAACACCCAGAAGTAGGCGATACCCTGCTTTATACAATTAAAACAAAAAACACGGTAGAAGACAGTCTTGTTGAAAATCTAGTGATTTCAGATCAATTACCAAAAGGGTTGAAGTATGTCACCGGGTCCCTTCAAATTGATGGGGAATCTGTCACAGATGTGAAAGACGACGATAGCGGTGACTACACAGATGGAAAGGTTACAGGTTCTTTTGGTGATGTGAAGGACACGGACTGGCATACTGTGACGTTTGAAGTGACAGTTGAAAAGGGACAGGCTGGTCAAGACATTCAAAACACAGCTGAAGTAACTGGCGAAAACACGCCGCCAGATGATCCAACAACGAAAACAGAAATTTATCCTCGTGAACCAAAACTAGCATCTGAAAAGGCTGCAAGTATTCAGAAAAAGGCAGAAGGCAACAAAGATAAAAAGACACCACAGGTAGGCGATACCCTTCTTTATACAATCAAAACAAAGAATCTTGAAGAAGACAGCATCGTCAACAATCTTGTGATTTTCGATGAACTGCCAGAAGGTCTTGAATACGTCGAAGGATCATTAAAAGTAGATGGACAAGCCGTCACAGATGCAAAAGATGACGACAAGGGAGACTACACAAAAGGTACGGTGACCGGTCAATTTGGCGATATCAAAGATACGGACTGGCATACAGTGACCTTTGAAGCGAAGGTCGCTAAAGGCCAATCAGGTAAAAGCATTCAAAACACAGCCAAAGTAACAGGCGATAATACACCGCCAGACGAACCAACAACCGAAACACACATTGATCCAAGAGATCCAAAGCTTGAATCAGAAAAAACATCAGAAATCTCTCAAAAAGCAGAAGGCAATACCGATGAAAAAGAAGTACAAGTAGGCGACACCCTTCTTTACACCATCAAAACAAAAAATAGTTTAGAAGACAGTATCATCAAAGATCTAGTGATCACAGATAAACTGCCAGAAGGTCTTGAATATGTTGAAGGGTCGTTAAAAGTAGATGGACAAGCTGCCACAGATGCAAAAGATGACGATAACGGAGATTACACAAAAGGCACAGTCACCGGTCAATTTGGCGATATCAAAGATACGGACTGGCATACAGTGACCTTTGAAGCGAAGGCTGCCAAAGGATCTGAAGGGAAAACCATTCAAAATATCGGAGTCGTGAAGGGTGAGAATGTAGATGAGCCAGACAAACCTGAAAACTCAACGACAGTAGAACCACCAAATGTGCCAGAAGTCCCAGCAAATCCAGATCAACCTTCTGAGCCACAACAGGATACACCTGGTCATCATCTTCCGAATACTGCAACAGCAATGTACAACCTTTTACTAGCAGGATTTGCCCTTGTATTAATAGGTGCATCCCTTATTGTATGGAAAAGAAGAAAAAGAAACGGATAATCGTCCATGGTTCAAAAAATCATCTCAACTCTATTGATTACAGCAGGTATTTGTCTTGTGATCATAGGATATATAAGGATCGTTGATGGACAAAGGCAAGTAGATCAATCTTTCCAGTCTGCACAAGCAGCCATTCAGCAAAAGGGGGAAACGGATTCCCCTTTTGTTCCAAAGGCTGGTGAAACCATTGGACTCTTACACATTCCAAAGTTAAACGCTGAGTTACCAATTGTAGAAGGAACAGAAGCAGAGGACTTGGCAAAGGGTGTTGGTCATTATCATGAGAGCAATTTACCAAATGAACAGGGACAAATCGTTTTATCTGGGCATCGTGATACTGTGTTTAGACGAACAGGAGAACTTGTGAAAGGGGATCAACTCGTCATTGAGCTTTCATACGGTCGGTTTACCTATGAAATTGAGAAAACAAAGATTGTAAAAAAAGATGATCAAAGTATTATTACACTACAACAGGAAAAGGAAGAACTTGTCCTGACAACATGCTATCCTTTTTCTTTCATTGGTCCTGCACCAAACAGATATATCATATATGGAAAGCGTGTTTAAGCACTGGATCAGCCTGCAACTTATCCTTTCACTAACCGATTAAAGCGCTTCATTCCTTGATAGAGAGGGAATTGCCTATATCTAGAGATGCAGGAGGGGGTCAATTTGTTAAATCAAGACTATGTAAGATATATAGATAACTTTGGAAGAATTGTTCTTCCGACAGATATAAGAAAACGGCTAAAAATTCTTCCGCAAGATTTTATGGAGATTTATCGAGAAGAAGACCAAATTGTGATGAAGCCATATTGGCAGGACAAACCTTGTATCGTCACAGGGGAAGTGACAAACTCCAATAAGGTGCTATCCGGCGGGGTGGTCATCAGTCCAGAGGGAGCGAGACTGCTCCTGCAAGATTTACTGGCGCTACGCCTGCAAAAAGAGATATAAAAAAAGGCTGTTCTCACCACGTGAGAACAGCCTTTTTTCATCATACTGGATTCAAAATCCGGTTTAAGAATTGTTTTGTTCGTTCTTCCTTTGGTCGTTTGAAGATTTCCTCTGGAGGACCTTGTTCGACGATGACGCCGCCATCAATAAAAATCACTTCGTCTGCTACTTCTTGGGCAAACTTGATTTCATGTGTGACAACCGCCATGGTCCAGCCTTCCTTCGCTAGATCCTTCATGACCTTTAAGACTTCTCCGACAAGCTCAGGGTCAAGCGCAGAGGTAGGTTCATCAAAAAGCATGAGCTCTGGCTGAATGGCAAGTGCACGGGCAATCCCGACACGCTGCTTTTGACCGCCTGAGAGCTGGAATGGATACAGATCCTTTTTATCTTCCAGACCGACCTTTTGCAAGAGCTGAATGGCTTCTTTTCGAACCGTTTCCTTTGGACGGCGCTGCACTTGGACAGGGCCTTCCATCACATTTTCAAGCACTGTACGGTGAGGAAACAGGTGATAATCCTGAAACACCATTCCTGATTTCCGGCGTAGCTTCAGCAGATCAGCTGATTTATTTTTTTTCGAAAAATCAATCGAGAAATCATCGAAGGTAAAGGAGCCGCCATTTGGTATTTCAAGTGCATTTAAACAGCGAAGCATCGTTGTTTTTCCTGAACCAGATGGACCGAGGATGGCCACAACCTGCCCTTTGTTGATCGAAAAATCAATCGACTTTAAAATCTCATTTTCACCAAAGGATTTCTTTAAGCCTTTGACTGTTAGCATGTCGTTCCCTCCTTACCTTGCGACATATCGATCAAGTCGTTTTTCAATTTGATGCTGAACGAGCGATAGAATGAAGCAGAATACCCAATAGATGAGGGCTGCTTCCATATAAATAAACAAGATCTGATCCAAGTTCGCCGCAGCAATCTCCTGTGATTTACGGAACATCTCTGCCACGAGAATTTGGGAGGCAAGGGATGTATCCTTCACCAAACTAATAAATGAATTAGAGAGCGGTGGAATCGATACACGCACAGCCTGCGGTAAAATCACGCGGACGAGCGTTTTGCGATGTGTCATCCCAATGGAATAACCTGCTTCCCATTGTCCTTTTGGAACAGACAGGACGGATGCACGGATAATTTCCGACGCATACGCACCTACGTTTAATGAAAAAGCAATAATGGCACTTGGATATGGATCCAGTGTGATATTAAATGTCGGAAAGAAATAGAAAATAATAAACAATTGCACAAAAAGCGGCGTTCCGCGAACGGCCGACACATAGATGGAGAAAATCCATCTGAGGGCTTTCATTTTAGACATTCTAGCAAGAGCTGTCACAAGCGCGATAAAAATACCAATAATAAAGGCAATGATGGCGAGGGGAATTGTATAATAAATCCCCTGCATCACCATTGGCCAAAAAGATTGCTGAAGAAGATCCCAAGGAATGACGACTCCTAGGATGTTATTTTGTAACATCTTCACCAAACCATTTCTTAGAAATCTTAGCGAGTGTACCGTCTTTTTTCATTTCTTTTAATGCGCCATTCACTTTGTCAACGACTTCGCCGCTACCTTTTCTGAATGCGAAATACGTTTCTTGAGGATCTCCTGTTTCAAATGCAACTTTTAGGTTTTTGTTACCGCTTGTTTTCAAGTAATTCAATACAGCCAATTTGTCATTGAACGTCAGATCAGCACGTCCTTGCTGAATCAATTGAATGGATTGTGCAAGACCTTCAACGCCTTCAATCTTAGCGCCAGCATCTGTTGCTAGTTTATTGTAGTTACTTGTTAATGATTGTGCTGCTTTTTTGCCTTTCACATCAGATAGTTTCTTGATGTCGTTGTTATCTGATTTTGTCACAACAATAGCTTGAGACGTTGTGTATTTATCAGAGAAATCGTATTGATTTTCACGTCCAGTTTTCCCAACTTGGTTCGCTACCACGTCAAAACGTTTTGCATTCAGTCCAGCAAACATACTGTCCCATTGTGTTTCTTTGAATTCAGGTTTTAAGTCAAGACGTTTTGCTACTTCTGTGATGACTTCTACATCATAGCCAGTTAATTTATCTGTCTTTTTGTCATGGAAGGTGAAAGGAGCATAAGTACCCTCAGTTCCGATGGTTAATACACCTTTATCCTGAATGGATTTCCAAAGGTCGCCTGATTCCTTAGACCCAGATTGTTTATTCGCGTTGTCGCTTGCACCAGATCCACATGCCGTGATCAATGCAACACAAACGCCTAAAATAATGGCAAAGAACATTTTTTTCATTTTATTCCCCACTTTTCTTGTTGGTATTTACAACATATGATCTTACAGAGAAGCAACCTAAAAGTAAAGCATTTGAAACTAGCTTGAGCGAATCTCACCAACTTTATGCCCTCAAACGGTCGAACGGACAAACGATAGAACTATACCCAAGTTAAAAGGTGAATAAAACCAATCACAAGTTCAAGATGATTAAGATGATTTGATTGGTGGAACGTTAGATAAACGATTCGGGTAAAATATGCTATGATCATCCCAACGAAATTTTCCAATCGATTCAATTGACTTCTAAGAAACAAAAGGGAAGTGTGAACATTTGCATACATCGAAACAAAAACCTGTCATGATCTTAATACACGAAATATACGGAATAAATGATCATATGAAGAGTATGATCCATTATTTCGACACAGCTGGTTTTGAGGTTTATTGTCCTCATTTATTGGGACAGGCGAAGCACTTCCCTTATGTCAGTGAAAATGAGGCTTACGACTACTTTATGAATAAAGTTGGTTTTGATAAGCCGGTAAAGAGTGTACTGAATCTGGCAAAAGAGTTAAAAACGAAGAATGCCGCGATAGATATATTTCTGCTAGGTTTTAGTGTGGGGGCAACAATTGCCTGGCGATGCAGTCAAAATGATCAGCTGTTTACCGGAATCATTGGATTTTATGGTTCGAGGATCAGAGATGACGTCGATCTTGCGCCTGCCTGCAAAACGCTGTTATTTTTCCCGGAGATCGAAGCATCCTTTCATCCAAGGGAGATTGCGAGTGTTTTGGAGAAAAAGGAAAAGCTTTGCGTGACAATAGTAGAGGGTGAGCATGGATTCGCCAATTCATATTCTGCGGCCTTTCACGCTGAATCTAAAAAGCGCTGCTTTCAGAAAATAGATGAATTTATCAAAGTGTGTTTGCTAAAAGCAGAATGACTTGTGACTAAAGTGATCATAAGAACTGTCTAAAATGAGACTCGAAAAGAATGAAACGAAACCAGTGTGCAACGATAAAGTTTCAAGCTGGTTTTTTTGTGCAATATTTTAGATATATCGCATCCTATCAAATGACCAGATCCACCACATAGTTGTGCGAACATTACTAAAATAAAGACTTTGAGACAGTGACCATAGAAGGGAGCATATTTATTATAAAAGATGTATAATTAGTAGGTTGTTTTGAAAATGGAATGAATCACATGGAGACATGTTTTGATAACAGAGCATCTTAGAAGAAGGAGGGCATCATTGTGGATGTTGGACAAAGTCAGCCTGAACAATTGAAAAGGGCGATGACCTCCCGCCATTTATTTATGATTTCACTTGGCGGTGTCATTGGGACAGGCTTTTTCTTAGGAACGGGCTATACGATTGGACAAGCAGGGCCAGTCGGAGCTGTTCTTTCATATATTGTGGGCGGATTGATCATGTATTTAACCATGCTGTGTCTTGGTGAGCTGTCGGTTGCACTTCCTGTGTCGGGGTCGTTTCATACGTATGCGACGAAATTTGTCAGCCCGGCAGCGGGTTTTGCTGTCGGCTGGATTTATTGGCTCGGCTGGGCAGCAACGGTCGCCCTTGAGTTCTTATCAGCAGGACAGCTGATGAGGCGCTGGCTCCCGCAAGTAGATGTGTGGATTTGGTGTCTCATATTCGGACTCTGTCTTTTCTTATTAAATGCCCGGTCAGCGAAAGCGTTCGGGGAGTCAGAGTTTTTCTTTTCCACCATTAAGATTATTGCAATTTTACTCTTTATTGGCGTAGGCGGAGCGGCGATGTTTGGGTTTATTGAAACAACGAGCGGTGAACCCGCCCCATACTTCAGCCATTTTGTGAGTGACGGGCTGTTTCCAAATGGCCTGCTCGCTGTTGTGGTTACGATGATAACAGTAAATTTTTCGTTTCAAGGAACAGAGCTGATCGGGATTGCGGCAGGTGAAAGTGAAAACCCTGAGAAAACCGTTCCCCGCTCGATTCATCAGACCGTATGGCGTACACTCGTCTTTTTCGTCTTATCGATTTTCGTCTTAGCCGGTATGGTGCCTTGGAAGGAAGCTAGTGTGCTGCAAAGCCCATTTGTTACTGTGTTTGAGAGAACGGGCATTCCTTTTGCGGCAGACATCATGAACTTTGTCATTATCATTGCTTTATTATCTGTTGCGAACTCTGGCTTGTATGCATCAACGAGAATGCTGTATTCCTTATCGAAGGAAGGAATGGCAGGAAAAGCGTTTAGACGCGTCAATCAGCGCGGTATTCCGATGAATGCCTTACTGCTCACGTTCCTGTTTACAGGGATTTCGCTGTTATCCGGGTTTTTTGCAGAGAAAACGGTATTTGCCTGGATCGTGTCCATTGCCGGCATGAGTGCCCAGACAGGCTGGATCACGATTACATTATCACAGCTGCTTTTCCGTAGAAAATACTTGAAAGCAGGCGGAAAGCTGGAAAACTTAAAATTTAAAACGCCTCTTTATCCTGTGCTGCCGATCATTGCAATTACACTGAATACCATCGTATTGGTCAGTCTTGCCTTTGATCAAGAGCAGCGCATCGGGCTATATGTCGGTGTACCGCTTATGATCATTGGATATGTTGTCTATCACCGCTATGTGAAAAAGCATCAGGCACAAAGTGAGCCGCTGAAGCTGCAAATCCATGGAGATGACGAGATCCAGTTTTAAACCATCAAAAAGAAGCCAACCCAATCGGGAGGCTTCTTTTTTTGATTCAATGAACGCCTTTCATCGCTTTCTTAATCACTGGTGTCAGTAATAGCATCACACCGCATAAAACGATGGCAAGGAATCCGATGATACCGAAATAAACGGTTTCCGGCACTTTATCAAACAGTTTGACTACTTGCGCATTGATCGCCTGTGCCATTGCATTTGAAAGGAACCAAAGGCTCATCGTTTGCGCTGAGAAGGCAGCAGGGGCCAGCTTTGTTGTCGCTGACAGTCCAACTGGTGATAAGCAGAGCTCTCCGATCACGACGAGGAAGAAGCTCAGAACGAGCCATAATGGGCTCACAAGTGTGTTCGGACCGGACATGTATGCAGGAATGATCATGATGATGAAGGATAACCCTGCAAACAAAAGACCGAGTGAGAATTTAATCGGGGTAGACGGCTGTTTCTTCCCAAGTCTGACCCATAACCAAGCAAACACTGGAGACAGCAGCACAATAAAGATTGGGTTCAATGATTGGAACCATGAAGACGCTAGTGTCATCCCAAGGAAATTCAAGTTTGTTCGTTGATCTGCATATGTTGCTAAAATGTTTGAGCCCTGTTCTTGAATCGCCCAGAACATCACGGCAGCAAGGAACAATGGAATATAAGCGAGAACCCTGGATTGCTCCACTGCGCTCGTCTTTTTACTGAAATACATGATAATGAAATAAACAATTGGAATGAGTACACCAAGGGCACTGACAAACCAAGTGAATAGATTAATTGTGAGTGCGCCTGTTTGAATGCCAATGACAGCAAAAATCGCAAGCAAAATCACAACCAATGAACCGTAAATTTTGAAGTTCTTACGTTCGGCAGCTGATAATGGATTTGTCACATACGTGCCGGCAAGACCAAGGTTCGGTTTTTTTGTGACCACAAATGTAATGAGTCCAACAAGCATCCCAACGGCAGCGAGTGAGAACCCGAGGTGGAAATTCACTTTTTGACCGAGTGTTCCGACAATTAATGGGGAAATAAAGCCACCCATGTTGATCCCCATGTAGAAAATACTAAATCCAGAGTCCCTGCGCGGGTCTGTTTTTGTATACAGGTCGCCAACAATGTTTGAAACGTTTGGCTTGAGAAGACCTGTCCCGATAATAATCAGTCCCATACTAATAAAGAGCGCTGTTGCTCCGCTTGGCAAAGCCAAAATCACGTGGCCAAGCATAATGAAAACTCCGCCATAAAAGACCGTACTGGATGATCCAAATACCCGGTCGGCGAGCCATCCGCCAATCACTCCTGACATATAGACAAGCGCACCGTAGACAGACATGATCGAATTGGCTGTCGTCTGGTCAAAGCCTAGACCGCCTTTTGTCACCTCTGTGTACATATAATAAATAAGCAGTGCACGCATGCCATAATAGGAGAAACGCTCCCAAAATTCAGTGAAAAACAGTGTGTAAAGTCCTTTAGGATGTCCAAAAAACCCTTTTTGAGGAACACTTTTAACAATTTTATCGTGATCAATTGTAGACATGGCATAGATCCTTTCTTAAAAAAAGAGATATGAGAAAAATGATATTCTTGTATAGTTCTTGTGTCAATATAAAACTATTCTAAAACAGGAAAATGTTAGTTCAATAGGCGTAAAGACTCAAAAAAATGAAAAATTCATTGAAGTGAAAATTATCGGAAAGTTATTCCTGAAGAATTTATTTAAAATTTGAAGCAATGTACAAGCAAACCTTTGACACATGCATAGGATGACGAGAGAACATGTGTGAAAAGGAGTGATTTAGGTTGGGGGAATTGAATGAAGCTGATCTAAAAAAACCTGTTGTCAATGTACTAGATTTTGGCGTAATTGCTGACGGGAAAACGGATTGCACAGCTAAGCTCAATGAATGTTTAGAGTGGACAAAAGCACAGGGGTATTCCCATGTCTGGCTGCCGAGCGGCACGTATTTAATCGATGCGGTGTACAGAGGTGATTCATTTTTTCCTTTTCGAGGTGCGGGTATACGGGTGCCAAGTCATATATGCATTGAGATGGCGTCAGACGCTGTGATAAAGGTAAAACCAAATGATTCATGGGGGTATGCAGCCTTTTATATAGGAAAGGTTCAGCATGTGACCATCCGAGGCGGGCGTATTGAAGGGGATCGTCATGAGCATGTATACAAGCCGCTCCCCGCTGAACGAAGAACCCATGAATGGGGCTTTGGGATATGTATTGAAGGTGCCTCACATGTGGAGGTGAATCATGTCCAAATAAAAAATTGTACGGGAGACGGCATCATTGTCAGTCCCCATGGTTTATTGACAGAGGGTGAACCTTACTCTCCTGCTTCATCTATTGATATTTCTGGCTGCACCATCACAGATTCGAGACGCAACAATATTTCGATTACAGGCTGTGATGGGGTTATTGTGGAGGATTGTCTCTTGGAAAGAGCAGGAGTAAATGGGGTCGAGCCAAGAATGGGCATTGATATTGAAGGCTATGGAGAAAATGCCGTTAATATGGAGGAGCCTCTGAATATTCAGATTCGCAACAACATCGTCAGAGGAGGTGCTGCAAGCTCCATCTATAACTTTAACGGCTATGGTGTGATCATTGAAGGCAATCATACAGATAGCAGTATCTCCTATGGCTTCTCCACCGAAACGATCATTGCCAACAATTTGATTCGTGCAGTAGGAGGAGGTGTGACAAAAGCAGGGATTACGAGCTTAGGCGTCTCACTTGGCCAAACGGAAAACAATGTAATGATTATTGGCAATATGATTGAGGGGTTTGAAAAAGGAATTGATGTGAGAGGAGACAGCGTTCACATTACAGGCAATAAGATTAGTCTTTTTGAAGATGCGGCTGTGTCCGTTTATATGGCGAATCGTATTCTAATAGAAGGAAACCATATTGAATCAGGAACGAATACCGGAAAAAGAAGCGCCTCGCTGCGTATCTATCAATCGGATAGTGTCGTCTTTTCAAACAATACGGTCTACTCTGTTATCGATGCGGCCGTGGTGAGAGGAACGAATATCCTGATCCAGCACAATCAATTCAAAGAATTCAGCAGAGGAATCTGGGTGCAGGAAGGGGAAGCTGGGCTCAACGGCAACCACTTTATTCAAGAAGGACACCCGGAGCTTGGGTCTTCGTATACGATCAGTGTCACTGGAAATGCAAAGGCTTTCATTTGGCATAATCGCTTTAAGCACTATCAAAACTACGCTGTATACAGCAGCACGACGGGGGCATTGGAAATTAAAGATAATTCCTTTGAAGAAACATCCTTATATGTGGTGATGTATATTAAAAATGGTTCACCACAAATTGGAGATAACCGTTTCTATTTAAATCGATCGATTGGACAGCCGACGGCGATCTTTATTGACCAGGCCGCCTCAGCCCGTGTGCTGCGCAATAACATCATCAATATTTCTCCTCAAAAAGCAATTGCCGTCCGTACCGCCAATTCCACTCATTCTGTCATCGCTCACAACATGCTGGAGCGTAGTCAATTGGTGACACATACCACAGACAGGCTCATCGGAAATATTGAGATTGATACACCGTCATGAGTGTTTGAAATCCCTTATTTTGGAGGTTCAGAAGGCGGTTGACAATCCTGTAAAAAGGGCATATAGTAATAATTATTTTTCATTTTTCGCAACATTTGCCCTTTTTTTATTAATAAAACCCATTAATTCAATCAGAAAAATGTATCTAAGGACTTCGGTTTGATACATTTAGGATATAGAAAGGATGAAGAACAAGTGTCACAGCCGAAAAGGAAGCTCAAGCTAGGCGTATTCATCGCAGGAACTGGACATCACGTTGCCTCTTGGAGACATCCGAATGCAGTACCAGACGCAGCCATGAATCTAGATTATTTTAAACAATTAGCGAAAAAGGCAGAGGAAGGAAAGCTGGATTTGCTCTTTTTAGCCGACAGTTTATCCATTAATCAAACCTCTCATCCGAACGTATTAACAAGATTTGAACCGCTCACGCTACTTTCATCTATTGCTGAGTCTACTTCAACCATTGGTTTAGCAGCAACAGCTTCCACTACATACAGTGAGCCTTTCCATATTGCAAGGCAGTTTGCCTCCCTTGATCATTTATCAGGCGGAAGAGCGGCATGGAATGTGGTCACATCTTCTATTGAAGAAACAGCGAAAAATTTTAGCGGAGAAGAGCATTTAGCACACCATAAACGATATGAGCGGGCAGAAGAGTTCGTCGAGGTCGTCAAAGGTCTCTGGGATTCTTGGGAGGAAGACGCCCTTGTCAGAAACAAGGAAACGGGAGAATTCTTCGAATCTAGTAAGCTTCATGAGCTCCAGCACAAAGGTGAGTTCTTCTCAGTAAGAGGTCCTCTCAACGTATCACGCACGCCGCAAGGGCAGCCCGTGATCATTCAAGCAGGATCTTCTGAAGATGGCCAAAAGCTTGCAGCAAAAACAGCAGAGCTCATTTTCACTGCACAAAACGATCTCGATAAAGCGAAGGAATTTTATCAAAGCTTGAAGGGGAAAGTAGAGGCTGCTGGCCGTGCTAGAGAGGACGTCAGCATCATGCCGGGTATCTTTCCAATCATTGCTGATACAGAGGAAGAAGCCCAAGCGAAATATGAAGAATTACAGGAGCTGATTGTTCCTGAGATTGGACTGAGCATTCTGCAAAATTACTTAGGCGGGATTGATCTGTCTCAGTATCCTTTAGACGGACCGCTTCCAGAGATTGATCCGAGCACGTCAAATGCGGTGAAAAGCCGTTTTGATCTCGTGATGAATATGGCGAGAAAGGATAACCTGACCATTCGCCAGCTTTATCAATCGGTTGCCGGCTCACGCGGTCATAATATTTTCATTGGAACGCCGCAGCAGCTGGCAGATGTGATGGAAACATGGCTTCGTGAAGAAGCAGCAGACGGCTTTAATGTCATGCCGCCGCTCTTGCCAGAAGGGCTGGATGTGTTCGTAGACCGCGTCGTCCCAATCCTTCAGGAGCGAGGCTTATTCAAAACCGATTACACAGGACAAACCTTACGAGAAAATCTTGGATTAACAGAGCCAAAAAATCGCTACACGACATAAGGGTGAGGTGACTAACGTTGGGATACACGTTTCGTCTGGCAACAGAGGCAGATATAGAGGCGCTGCTTGAACTGACAACAAGAGCATACGAGCCAATTCGTGAGCTAGGCATCCAGTTCCAAGCAGCACATGCCGATTTCGCTCTCGTTCAGAAAAATGTACAAAAGAATCTTTGCTATGTGATGGAAGAAAACGGAGAGCTTCTATCCACCTTATCACTCCGTATGCCTTGGGGAGAGCAGCCAGGACCGTTCGGCGTCCCTCATATCTGGTGGTTTGCCTCAGAACCAGCCGCCAAAAAAGGCACAGGCTCAGCCTTGCTGGAATGGGTGGAAACCGAAGTGCTAAGGGATACACTGAAGGTGCCGTACGTGTCGCTCGGTACAGCTGATAAGCATCCATGGCTGATAGAGATGTATGAGCGTAAAGGCTATGTCAGAGCAGGAGAAAAAGATTTAGGCAAAGGTCATATCACGGTTTATTTCAAAAAACAATTAAGATCAGATATCACACAACCATAAGAGGAAGAAGGGTTTACAAACATGAAAAACAAAAAGTGGCTAGTCGTTCTATTTGCAGCAATGCTGGCAGTTTTAGCAGCTTGCGGCGGCAATCAGAGTGAAGGCAAAGACGAAAAAGTGTTAAAAGTAGGCGCTACAGGACAAAGCTATCCGTTTGCTTATAAAGACAATGGCAAGCTTGTCGGATTCGATGTTGAAGTAACAGAAGCCATTGCGAAAAAGCTTGGCTACAAACTAGACTGGCAGCTGAGTGAATTCAGCGGACTGATGGGACAGCTGACGTCTGGTAAGCTCGATACAGTGTCAAACCAAGTTGCCATCACAGACGAGCGTAAACAAACATTTAACTTTACAGATACGTACGCTTACGCAGGAACACAAATCATCGTGAAAAAAGACAACAACGACATCAAAGGTCTTGACGATTTAAAAGGAAAAACAGTGGCGGCGGTTCTTGGCTCTAACCATGCTAAAAACTTAGAGAGCAAAGACCCGGACAAGAAAATTAAGATTAAAACATATGAAACGCAAGACGGCGTATTAAATGAAGTGGCAAATGGCCGCGTAGATGCTTATGTCAACGGACGCAGTGTATTACTTGCTCAAATTGAAAAAACAGGTCTGCCGCTGAAAATCGTAGGCAACCCAATTGTATATGAAGAAGTAGGCTACCCATTTGCGAAAGATAAAAAGCATGACAAACTAAGAGAAGAATTTAACAAAGCCATCAAAGAATTAAGAGAAGACGGGACACTTAAGAAATTGTCGGAGAAATACTTCAAAGACGATGTCACAGTGCCAATTAAAAAATAACGACAGCGGCGGTGAAGAGCAGACATGAACAAAATTGATTGGCAGTATATGGTGACGGTGTTTCCGACATTGCTTCAATACTTGCCGATAACGATCTTCATGGCGATTGTCTCCATGGTATTTGCCATTATCATTGGTGTGGTATTCGCTCTCATTACGAAAAACCGGATACCTGTTTTATACCAATTTGCCAAGCTGTATATTTCTTTCTTCAGAGCGGTTCCAACCTTGGTTCAGCTCTTTCTCATTTATTTTGGTCTCCCGCAGCTATTCCCTGCGATGACCTCAATGGATGCTTTAACAGCGGTCATTATCGGATTAAGTATTAAAAACTCGGCATACTTAGCAGAAATTTTCAGAGCGGCTCTGAACTCAGTGGATGAAGGGCAGCTGGAGGCGTGCTTATCTGTCGGTATGACAAGATGGCAGTCTTACGTTAGAATTATTTTCCCGCAGGCCATCAGAAATGCAATTCCAGCGACGGGGAATACCTTTATCGGTCTTTTAAAAGAAACATCTCTTGCCTTTACGATTGGTGTGGCAGAAATGTTTGCACAAGGGAAGATGATTGCATCGGCGAACTATAAATACTTTGAAACCTATTTAGCCGTAGGGATCGTGTATTGGGTGATGACGATCATTTATAGCTTCCTGCAGGACCTGTTTGAACGAAAAATCAGCAAACCTTACCGGAATTAAGGAGGTGTGGACATGATCAAGCTCACCAATTTGAAGAAATCATTCGGCGACCTTGTCGTCTTAGACGGAATCAATCTCGACGTGAAAAAAGGGCAGGTTGTGGCCATTATCGGACCTTCTGGCTCCGGTAAATCCACTTTGCTGCGCTGTTTAAATTTATTAGAAACGCCTGATGAAGGCACGATTGAAATTGGCGATGCGAGGCTCGATGCGTCCAAATATTCACGTAAAGAAGCCCATCACCTGCGTCAACAAACGGCCATGGTGTTTCAAAACTATAATTTATTTAAAAACAAGACAGCACTGCAAAACATAACAGAATCATTGCTTGTGACGAAAAAAATGACGAAGCAGCAGGCGAATGAAATCGGTATGAAACTGCTGAAGCAGGTAGGGTTAGAACAAAAGGCTGACAGCTATCCAGTCACGTTATCTGGCGGACAGCAGCAGCGAATTGGGATTGCCCGCGCGTTAGCGGTTGATCCACATGCGATTTTGCTGGATGAACCAACGTCTGCGCTTGACCCAGAGCTTGTCTCAGGTGTGCTTCAAGTCATTAAATCCATTGCGATCCAAGAAACAACGATGATCATCGTCACACATGAAATGGCGTTTGCAAGAGAAGTGGCAGACCATGTGATTTTCATGGCGGATGGTCATATTATCGAGCAGGGGACGCCAACTGAGCTATTTGATGAAACGAAGAATGAACGGACGAAACGATTTATCCAAAAAGAAGCAGCGGCTGAAGAAGCATAAGCTGCTTTTTATTCTTTAGAGGGGTGAGTGTCTAGTGAAATCAGTAGGAAATGAAGCTTTAAACAAACGTTTGATTCATATTCGCCGAGCGCTTCATGAGCATCCGGAGCTGGCGTTTGAAGAATATGAAACGACAAAGAAACTGCGCCGCTGGTTAGAAGAGGAAGGGATCACTGTACTTGATATCCCGGCACTTCAAACAGGTGTTGTCTGTGAAATTAAGGGAGAACAAGAGGGACCGACGATTGCTCTGAGAGCCGATATTGATGCACTTCCGATTGAAGAGGCATCTGGCGAACCATTTTCTTCAAAGGTACCGGGTAAAATGCATGCATGCGGTCATGATTTCCATACAGCTTCTATTTTTGGTTCGGCTCTTTTATTAAAAGAGCGGAAACACGAAATCAGAGGAACGGTCCGTATTTTGTTCCAGCCGGCTGAGGAAGTTGCTCAAGGGGCGAAACACGTCATAGAGGCAGGCGTTTTAGATGGAGTCGATGCAATTTTCGGTATGCACAACAAACCTGACCTGCCAGTTGGCACGATTGGCATTAGAGAAAAAGCATTGATGGCGAGTGTGGACCGGTTTGAAATCGATATTAAAGGAACGGGTGGCCACGCCGGTATTCCAAATCACACGGTAGACCCCATTGCCATCAGCGGGCAGATCACAAGCGCCCTTCAGCAAATCGTCAGCCGCCGCATCAGCTCCTTGCATCATGCGGTTGTCAGTATCACACGCATCCAAGGCGGTACATCATGGAATGTCATACCCGACCGTGTTGAGATGGAAGGAACCGTTCGGACGTTTGAGCCTGAAGTAAGAGCGATGATTCCGGAGCTTATGAAACAAATCGTCAGCGGAATTGCAGAAGGATTTGGAGCAGAGGCTGAAGTAAGATGGCATCCTTATTTGCCTTCTGTCATGAATGATGAGCGTCTGACAAAGGTGGTTGAAGAAACGGCTGGTTCGCTTGACTTACATGTCGTGCAGGCAGAGCAGTCACCGGGCGGAGAAGATTTTGCCCTTTATCAGGAACGTATTCCAGGATTTTTTGTATGGATGGGGACTAGTGGTACGAGGGAGTGGCATCACCCTGCGTTTACATTAAATGAAGACGCACTTCCAGTTTCCGCTGCTTTCTTTGCTGAGCTTGCCGTTCGGGCATTGGAGTCTCGATCATGGAATTAACAAAACAACTGGCAGAAGCAGTGCTTTCTGCTGATCCGCTTCAAGATGAACGGGCCATTCAAATGGCGAGAAATGCACTGTTAGACGCTGCGGCATCAGCGCTTGCTGCGAAAGAGGATGAAGGGATTCAGAAGCTGATGCAACTTGTTGAACAGGAAGGCGGAACCGCTCAGATTCCTGTCATTGGACAAGGAAAGAAGGTGAGCCGCCAATCCGCAGCGATGCTGAACGGCTACCTCATCCATGCCCTTGATTATGATGATGTGCACTCAGATGTGAGAGGACATCCAAGTGCGGTCATCATTCCGGCGCTGCTATCACAGCTGACAGACGGCAAAGGGTATGGCGAGCGGTTTTTAGCTGCCTATATCACTGGTGTTGAAGTGATGGCAAGACTTGGCGAATCCATCGGCAAGGCGCATTATGAGCGGGGCTGGCATAATACAGGAACACTCGGAGCCATTGCGGCAGTATGCGCGATTGGTTATTTGAAACAAGTCACACGAGAAGAACTGATGAAAGCAATCGGCTTTGCCGGAGCGCAATCAGCCGGAATGCGGAAGCAATTTGGCTCTGATATGAAACCATTACAAGCCGGCTTAGCTGCTAAAACAGCCGTTTGGTCTATGGACTTAGCTTGTTCAGGTTTTGGCGGGAATGACTCGGTTCTTGATGGCGCACTTGGTTTTTTTTCACTCTATGGAGATCTGGAACTTGCGGAAAGCCGTTTACTAGAGGGCTATGGTTCTACATGGCGTATCGTTTCACCGGGGCTGTGGTTCAAAGTATATCCATTCTGCTCAGCAGCCCACCATGCAGCAGATGCGATCCAATCTTTAACGAAAGAGCGGGCTTTCTTGCCGGAGCAGGTGAAACAGGTCGATGTCATATTCCCGCCAGGCGGAGATGCAGCGCTTATTGAGCAGACACCTTTGACTGGAGAAAAAGGACGTTTCAGTGTCGAATACGTCATCGCACTGGCAGTGTTTGGACAGACGCTTACGCTGGATGCCTTTACGAAAAAAAACATTCCATCAGACATGCGGACATGGATGAAGCGGGTAAGCAGAGGATATGATCAAACGATTGTACCTCATTCCGATGCTGTTCCAAAAGGCCGCTTTACGATTGTGAAGCTCACCTTATCTGACGGCACCACCATCAGCAAACGTGTTGATGTTCCGCAGGGAGCACCCGGACACGCGCTATCGACAGATGATATCATGAAAAAATTAAACAGTGTGACAGACGATTCTCATGCCCAGCTTATGCGGCAGGCAGTAGAAGAGGGGAACGATTCTTCCTTTTTGCAGCTTTTGGTATGATCACGAATGAGGCTCATCCATTGAGATGAGCCTTTCTTTATGGAGTCACAAAATCACAACTTATTCATTCTTGGTAAACGTCAATCCAATATGAGCAAGTGCCTGTGGTAAGTCTTTCCGGATGGTGATGTCTTTAAACGATATATTGGATTGAATCGCACTTAAAGCAAGGTCTTGCTTAATGCCCGTTAAAACTGCCGAAATTCCTAAAAGTCTCAGTGTTTGTGCATAGCTGACCAAATATTGAATGCTTTGTTCATTCAGGCTTTTAGTTCCCGATACATCAATGACCAAATGAGAGAGCGACAGCCTGTAGCTTTCCTGTAAAATGGTTTCCAAAATATGCTGAGCACGTGTCTCTTCGATATCACCAAGCAGAGGAAGCACGGCGACACCATCAACAACAGGTACGATCGGTACAGACAATTGCTTAATCTGCCGGTTAGCACGGTCTAGTTCGAGAACGTAGCTTAATAAAGAAGCCATCGTTTCAAACATATATACATGCTCTTCTGTGAACTGCTTCGGCCTCAAATCAAGTCCGCAAATCGTCCCGTAGTTCGTCCCATCTGTAAAATCAATGGGAACCCCAATAAACGAGCCGCTTTGAAG
Source organism: Bacillus sp. FSL P4-0248 (assembly GCF_038593305.1). NCBI lineage: Bacteria > Bacillati > Bacillota > Bacilli > Caryophanales > Bacillaceae > Bacillus > Bacillus sp. FSL P4-0248. Next base: position 442,221 of record NZ_CP151983.1, read on the forward strand.
GTGTTTCGTGACCTCTAAGTATTTAGAACGGTCATCCCTCGAAATGTCAGGGATCACAAGTGTATCCTGATGATCGACCGCCAGCTTGCAAAATGTTTTTTCATAAGGAAGTTCTTCTCCTTCTTCAAGAAGCTGCTCGTCATGATTTAGCACCTTTACAATCTGATTGGTGTTTTGATCATTTTTAGCAATAAACAGTGTATTCACATCAATGAATTGACTCATCATGTTTAAAATACTAGTAGAAGCATCATGAAAATTGCGAAACTGTTTTAATAGTTGTTGACGAGGCATTGTTTTAGGACTCCTTGTAGCTCCGAACATAGGCCGGAACGTATAGTTGATGTGTCTCTATCATACAAAATCAAACAAGAAATAGATACACTTTAATGCGCAAAAACACTCTGATCGTCGAGATGAAAAAAGACTGCCGATCCAAAGATCTGGCAGCCTTCTGATTAAAGAGAGACAGGGACAGTAGACATAGAGAAAAATTCCTCATACAAGGCTTGGACAGCTTCTTTTTCTTGCGCCGCTTTGACACCAAACATCATGCTGACCTCTGAAGAGCCTTGATTGATCATTTCAATATTGACCTTCGCTTTTGACAGCGCCTTTGCCGCTCTTGCTGTTGTGCCAACATTATGACGCATCGCTTCTCCTACAACCATAATCAGCGAGAGATTTCGCTCTAAAACGACCTCATCTGCATCAAGCACGAGCTTCAAGCGGTCTAGCAGCTCCTCTTCAATATGCTGCTCCTCCAGCTGATCCTGCCGTAAAATAATGGTCATATCATCAATGCCAGAAGGAACATGCTCATACGTAAGCCCATACTCTTCTAGTGTTTGCAGCACCTTTCGTCCAAAACCGACTTCTCTGTTCATCAAATATTTACTAATGTAAATGCTGCAAAATCCATTGTCTGAGGCGATTCCAACAACAGGTCCATTTGTATGGTCCCGCTGATTTACGATTTTTGTCCCTTTTGCCGACGGGTTGTTGGTGTTTTTAATCTGAACTGGAATACCTGCACGGAAGGCAGGAATAAGTGCTTCATCATGGAACACAGAAAAACCAGCATAGGACAGCTCGCGCATTTCCCGGTATGTCAGCTCTGTAATCTCTTTCGGTTCATGAACAATCGTTGGATTGACGGCATAGACAGCATCGACATCTGTAAAGTTTTCATATACATCTGCCTTCAGGCCATTCGCCAAAATGGAGCCGGTAATATCGGAGCCGCTTCGCGAAAAGGTGACGATGTCTCCCGCTAGACTAAAGCCAAAAAAGCCAGGGAATATAATAATGCCAGAGCGCTCTCTTAATTTGTACAAATGATCATAAGACTCCGGCAGAACTTGCGCTTGGCCAGGCTCATCGCTCACAAACAAACCAGCTTCCTTTGGATTCACATAATGAGCTTCCACACCTTGGTGGCGGAAATAGGCGGCAATGAGCTTAGCGTTATTGTCTTCACCGCTTGCTTTAATGGCATCAAGATAGCACTCAGGGCGGGATGAATCAGCCTGTAATAATGTGTCTAGATCTTGCCTGATGGTATCGATAATGTCTTGACCTAATCCGAGTTCATCCGCTATTGAGGCATACCTCTCGATGACTGCTTCCTTTAAATCATGTGCTTCGCCTAAACGTAAATATTGTTCACCGCAGCTAATTAATAGATCGGTGACCTTCGTATCCGTTGAATGCCGTTTTCCTGGTGCGGAAACAACGACTGCTTTTCGAGCTGGATCTGCTGTTACAATGTCAAATACCTTTTGCAGCTGCTTGCCAGATGCAAGTGAACTGCCACCAAATTTAACGACCTTCAATGCATACATCTCCTATAGTAAAAATTTTCTCACAAATTGAATAGTTCCTATTATCAACTCTTTTCCTTAAATTATCAAGGTTTTTCTTTACTAGAAATACAAATGTGTTTTCGGAGAGGACGATATTGTATGAGTATATGAAAAAAGAGCCGGCCATATGCCGAGCTCTTTTTCTTATGAAGAAGACGAGGAGGAAGATAGTTCCTGCTTCATCACTTTATTCTCACGTTTTTTTTCCTTTAAGAAAAAGGAGAGGACGAGTCCAATGACCGCAATCAGACCAGAAATGAAGAATGACGTATTCATTCCATGAACGGCCGATTTTAATGGATTGGCCAATTCTGCATTTGCAGCAGAGGTGCTCATGATGGAAACAAGCACAGCCGTTCCAATGGAACCGCCTATTTGTCTCATCGTGTTATTCATCGCTGTCCCATGAGGGATCAAATGAGGCGGTAAAGAGTTAATACCTGCGGTTGTCAGCGGCATCATGATCATCCCAACCCCAATTAAGCGAAGCGTGTAGGCGACCGTAATGAGGGCGATTGATGAATCAAGGGTGAGCAGCATAAACGGCAGGGTGGTAACGGTGAGTATCGTAAAACCGCCTAATGCCAGCCCTTTTCCGCCGACTTTATCAAAAATCCGTCCAATAATCGGTGACAGGAGTCCCATGAAGAGAGCACCTGGCAGTAAGATAAGCCCTGTATCAAGTGCAGACAGCCCTCTGACATTCTGCGTATAAAGCGGCAGAATCGTCTCTGTACCAATCAATAAAGCAAAGACAAGCATCCCAAGGAAGGTTGTTAAGCTAAAGATCGCAAATTTAAATACACCAAACTCAAGCATCGGTCTTGTTAAGTTCGACTGGCGCAGGATAAAGAAGAACAAGCTCACAGCGCCGACAATCAGCGAAATGAGAACAGTCGCACTCGTCCATCCATACGTGCCGACACTAGAAAATCCATAAAGCAGCCCGCCGAAACCGAAGGACGACAAGATGACAGATAACACATCAATACGTGTCTCTCTTTGCTGCGTCACATTTTTCATTAAGAAGAAAGCAAGAATGAGATCAATGATACCGATTGGCAGAACAATATAGAACAAGAACTTCCAGCTGAAGGAGTCAACAATCCAGCCGCCAAGTGTTGGCCCAAGTGCAGGTGCGAACGAAATGACAAGTCCGACCATGCCCATTGCCTGCCCGCGTTTTTCTTTCGGGAAAATGGTTAAAAAGATCGTTTGCATCAGCGGCATTAAAATCCCTGCACCGGCTGCCTGCACGATACGCGCTGCAAGTAACACCGGGAAATTCGTTGCAAATGAAGCAAGAATTGTACCGGCTGTAAAGATGCTAAGTGCCGTTAAAACTAAAGAACGGCTTGAAAATTTCTCAATGAGGAAAGCCGTAATGGGGATGAGAATCCCGTTTGTCAGCATAAAGGCTGTTGTAAGCCACTGTCCTTTGCTGACCTCAATATTGAAATCTTCCATGATATGCGGGATCGCTGGAATGAGAAGCGTTTGGTTTAAAATCGCGACGAATGCCCCAACGAGGAAAATCCCAACAATCACAGATCGATTATACGATGTAGTTGATTGGTTCATGTTATCCCTTCTTTATCTATAAAATGATGTTTTTCAGCTGTGACACGTTTTGTGATAAAACGCTGTTTTTGCCTAAATAATCGAGCAGTGAGCTGACTAAAAAGGTTCTCGGTTCATCCTTTGATAATTCTTGATTGAGCAGCTCATACGCAGAGAGGAGATCGTCCTTTTCTTCTCCGTTTGACAGTGCGTGAAGCTCTTGTTTGATCTTCGTTAAGTACGAGATGACAAGTTTTTCTTCATCATATCCGTCCTGTGAGGAAAACAAATAAGATTCCATCAGCTGATCTGTTAACACAGGCTCAATTGAGCAAGGTTTTTTCGATACACGGTCCATCACACCGATAATCATCTCGGCAGCATTTTCTAATTTGATGTTCTTGTGCTCAATCGCCAGCATTAAGATGAATTCTCTCATTAATCCATTGAGAACAATCACGAGATCCCAGACATAAGGAGCGACGGATTCACCATATGTGCTCAAAATAATGTCTCTGTGCCGCTGCATGATAATGGAGCGTGTCTCGCGTAAGTGTTTAATGACAATAGGCGAATGCTGAGAAAAAGCTTCAAAGGACAGCATGTTCAAAAATTTATGATTCTCTTTAAACTCTTCAAGCTCAAGCTTGATCTTCTTTGTGAATTTTTCCTTTTTGGACAGCGTCGTTTCTGAATGAATGATGCGGGAAATCTCTCTCATTTTGCGCTGATTGTATTTAATCAGTTCTAGTAGAAGAGCTTCCTTTGAATCAAACAGTTTATAAATAGACGCTTTTGATATTTTACAGGCATCGGCAATTGACTGCATGGAGACACTCATATAGCCTTTTTGAGAAAATAATTTCTTTGAAACCCGCAAAATCTCTTCTTGCTTTTCGTTCATCTTCATAAGTCCTTTCCGAATCGGCAAAACCATAGGGTCACAATGGAAACCGAGTGGTCACTTTTGCTATGATAACAAAACCAATGCCCTAAGACAAGAAAATGAACTTAAAAAAATACCCGTCTGCATGACAGGTATTTTATCCTTCCGCATGTGCGGTATATATTTTTGTTTTGCCGTGAAGTTCGATGACCAAAATGTCTTTCTTCAAAGCAGTCTCATTACTCATAGACGTTTGTGAAGCCATATTGTTACTTGACCGTCAGCTTCAGGTGAATGAGATTGTATGTTGGCACAAAATACGATACATTTATTGTATGACGAATCCAAACCATCCAAACAAAGAAGATATGAGACTGATTTCTGTGCTGCACGCATTGGCTGATCCAATCCGGTTAGAAATTGTCCGCTGCTTAGCAGAGGCGGGGGAGAGGACATGCGGCACGTATGAGATGAATATTGCCAAATCCACGCTTTCCCATCACTTCAAAGTGCTGAGGGAGGCAGGCGTCGTGAAAGTGAGAATTGACGGGAAGCACCGTTACTATTCTTTAAGAAAAGAAGACATCGAGACCGCTTTTCCTGGACTCATGTCATCGATTCTAGCTATAGATAAAAAGCGGTGGTAAGCCAGCTGTCTGTGAAGAGCAGCTGGCTGTTTTATTTCCCGAAAATGGCGTCATACAGCCGTTTCACTGCCGGCTGAATATCCTCTTGCTTCATATGTGAGAAGCCGAGGACAAGCGGAACAAAGCCTGGCTGATGCCCCGGCAATTGCTCATCAAGGGTAAAACGATCCATTCCGTACATTTTCAGCTTTCTTTCCTTCGCTCGCTGTAAAATCTCATGCTGCGTTCGATTTGAGCGGAACTCTGCAATAAAATGAAGACCGGCATTTTCTCCAATAATCCGCACATTGTCAGTAAAAACCGTATTGAGCTCTTCAATGAGCTGCTTCCGTTTTTCCTCATATAAACCATTCATTCTTTTAATATGCCGTTGATACGCCCCATCTTTTATAAAATGAAGAAGGGTGTATTGTGTAAAAAGATTAGCTGTTTGAATGAAAAAATGCTGTTCCTCCTTATAGCGTCTCAATAAATGCTGAGGCAGCACCATATAGCTTAGTCGCAAGCCGGGCAGCAATGATTTTGAAAAGGTGCCCATATAAATGACTTTGTCATATCGGTCAAGACTTTGCAGCGCCGGAATGCTGTCTGTGCCATATTTAAATTCACTGTCATAATCATCCTCAATGATATAACGATCTGGCTGATCGGCTGCCCAGTTTAACAGCTGAATGCGCCGGGAAATCGGCATAATCACCCCTGTTGGAAATTGATGTGAAGGGGTAATGATCAACACATTTGGCTGTTTCTTATGAATATCACTCATCCGCACACCTTTTTGGTCAATGCCAATCGTTTCAATTTGGTGATGATTGTTTTTCAGCATTTGATAGAGCCGGCGGTAGCCAGGGTTTTCTAACCCGTATATTTGATCAGGCGGAAGAATGCTTGATAACGAATGGATCAGTGACTGTGTGCCTGCACTTAAAATGAGCTGTTCTGGATAGCATTTGACCCCTCGTGCAAGTCCGATCAATCGGGCAATCGTTTCCCGCAGCTCATACACACCTTGTGGATGCGGAAGCTCACCGAAGGCATCTTGGTGGAGATGGATCGCCTTTTGTTCGCTTTTCAGCCAGCTTTTAAATGGAAAGTTCGCTGTATCGACGGAGATATGTGAAAAGGAATACCAGTCGTCTCGTGCAATCGGTTCTTCCTTTAAATCTACAGGAAGAGAAGAGGGTTTTAGCTGACCAGATTCATGAAACGTTTCTAGTGATTCCACGAAAAACCCTTTGCGTTCAACCGAATATAAATATCCCTCGGCAAGCAGCTGCTGATAGGCGCCATTCACTGAATTAACGCTGACGTTTAATGTATCGGCTAACTCTCGTTTGGACGGTAATTGATCATGCGGCTGAAGGTTGCGGTTTAAGATTTCCCCTTTAATTTTCGTATAAATTTGATGATAAATATATCCGTTTTGCCCTGTTTGATCTAGTTGAATTGTCAGCATCTCATCATTCCATCCTCTCTGATACCATGAAAAAAATGATATTGGTACTTTCTATCATACCAAAAAATATTCAGAATAATAAAAAAGGATATAAAGGGGATGGATGACAATGAGTCAAACGACAACAAACCGTTTTTCAACTGAAGAATGGCAGGGGAAAAGAGATCAATACGTCGCAAGAGGCGTGAGTAATGGCAACCGTCATCTTGCAGCGAAGGGGAAAGGAGCCGAGCTGTTCGATATTGATGGGAACCGATTTATCGATTTTGCAGGCGCCATTGGCACATTAAACGTAGGACATTCACATCCAAAGGTCGTGGAAGCGGTCAAAGCACAGGCAGAGAGCCTGATTCACCCAGGATTCAACGTGATGATGTACGAATCGTATATCGAATTGGCAGAGAAGCTGTGCCATCTCACACCAGGGGATCATGATAAGAAAGCCATTTTTCTTAATTCAGGTGCAGAAGCTGTTGAAAATGCGGTGAAAATTGCACGTAAATATACGAAAAGACAGGCCGTTGTGTCGTTCACAAGAGGTTTTCACGGCAGAACGAATATGACAATGAGCATGACGAGCAAGGTCAAGCCATATAAATTTGGCTTCGGGCCATTCGCATCTGAGGTGTACCAAGCACCGTACCCTTATTACTATCAAAAACCTGAAGGATTAAGCGATGCTGCTTACGACGAGTACATCATTGATCAATTCAATCAATTCTTCGTCGCAGCCGTTGCACCAGAAACCGTTGCTTGTGTGGTCATGGAACCAGTCCAAGGGGAGGGCGGATTCATTGTGCCATCGAAGCGCTTCGTTCAGCATGTCGCTTCCTTCTGTCAGCAGCACGGGATTGTCTTTGTTGCAGATGAAATCCAAACCGGTTTTGCAAGAACAGGGAAATACTTTGCGATTGAGCACTTTGATGTGGTACCGGACTTAATTACTGTGTCAAAATCTCTTGCAGCTGGCTTACCGCTGAGCGGAGTCGTTGGCAGAAAAGAAATGCTTGATGCGGCAGATCCAGGGGAGCTTGGGGGAACATATGCAGGAAGTCCGTTAGGCTGTGTAGCTGCACTGGCTGTCCTTGATATCATTGAAACAGAACAACTGAATCAACGATCTGAACATATTGGACAAGTCATTGAGGACAAAGCCAATGAATGGAGAACAGCGTATCCATTCATTGGGGAAGTCCGCCGGTTAGGGGCAATGGCGGCAATTGAAATTGTGGAAGATCAAACAACGCGTACACCAGATAAGAAAAGAGCCGCAGCGATTGCAGCATATGCAAATGAGCACGGGCTGCTTCTTTTAACGGCAGGGATTAATGGGAATGTCATTCGCTTCTTAACACCACTTGTCATCACAGATGAGCTGCTTCACGAAGGACTAGGGATCATAGAGGACGCCTTCAAAGCACGCTAAACAACAAAGGGGGATGGTTGTATGCAAAAACAACAAATGGCAAAAACCATGTCGCAGTCAGACGTACTGTTTTTGTCCATTGGTGCAATGCTTGGCTGGGGCTGGGTTGTACTTTCGGGAGATTGGATTTTAACAGCTGGATTTTTAGGCAGTGTGATTGCTTTCGTTATAGGCGGTATTCTCGTCATCTTTATCGGACTTACGTATGCTGAGCTTTCGTCTGCGATTCCAGAGACAGGCGGAGGGCTCGTTTTTGTCCAGCGGGCATTTGGGATGAAAGCAGCGTTCGTCTCAGCATGGGGCGTATTATTTGGTTATGTGTCTGTGATTACGTTTGAAGCTGTCGCTTTGCCGACCGTCATTGATTATGTGATTCCAACACAGCATGCTGGCTTCTTATGGAATATAGGGGGATGGGACGTTTATTTCACGTGGGTATTGATTGGATCTGGCGGTGCATTGTTTTTAACAGCGCTGAATTACATTGGGGCGAAGCCTGCTGCCATTTTTCAGTCCGTGTTCACAGTGGCGATTATTCTGACAGGTTTTCTCCTTTTAGGCGGCGCAACATTTAATGGAGATTTTGCAAACCTTGAGCCGATGTTTCAAGGCGGGGTTGGCGGTCTTATGGCGGTGTTAGTCATGATTCCCTTTTTATTCGTTGGGTTTGATGTCATTCCGCAAGTAGCGGCGGAGATTAACGCACCAAAAAAAATCATTGGGAGAATCTTGATTATTTCCATCGTGAGTGCGGTCATTTTTTATCTGCTTATTGTTTTTGGGGTAGCTGCTGGAATGTCAAAGGGACAGCTTGAAGCCTCTTCATTAGCAACAGCAGATGCGATGGTTCAGCTTCTCGGTCATCAAGCGTTTGGAACAGTGCTGGTTATTGGCGGTGTAGCAGGGATTGTGACGAGCTGGAATGCTTTTATTATCGGTGCAAGCCGTATTCTATATGCTATGGCGGAAAGAGGTATGATTTCCAAATGGTTTGCGTATATTCATCCAAAGTATAAAACACCGACAAATGCCATTTTATTTCTTGGAGCTTTAGCTTTTTTCGCTCCATTATTAGGGCGTCCTGCCCTCGTATGGATTGTCAATGCAGGCGGTGTCGGAATCATCGTCGGGTACTTAATAGTATCCATTGCCTTTATGAGACTTCGGAAAACAGAACCTGAGCTGGAGCGTCCATATCGCATAAAATATTGGCGGACGACAGGTGTTTTAGCTATCGGACTGAGTCTTCTTTTCCTTTCATTTTACTTTCCAGGAATGCCGGCCTCCTTATCTTGGCCAGCTGAATGGATATTGCTTTTAGGTTGGGTACTCATTGGGTATATACTATATGTAATGAATCCAAGAACGAAGGAGACGATAGAGCATGACAAACGAACTCAAAGTGTATAATCCTGCAACAGGAGAAGAAATTGCTTCAGTTGCTCAGCATACAAAAGAACAGATCGAAGACGCAATTTCCCGTTCACACAAAGCATTTAAATCATGGGCAAAAACGTCAGCGCATGAACGTGCCAATATCATTCGCAAGTGGTTTGATCTGATGATTGAGCATAAAGAAAGGCTTGCGAAAATCATCACAGAAGAAAACGGAAAGCCGTATCAAGAAGCATTAGGAGAAATCGTCTATGCGGCTGGTTATATTGAATGGTACGCAGAAGAAGCAAAGCGAATCTACGGCAGAACCATCCCGTCACATACGACGAACAAACGCCTTTTCGTCACAAAACAGCCAGTTGGTCCTGTTGCTGCCATTACTCCGTGGAATTTCCCTGCGGCGATGATTACGAGAAAGGCAGCTCCTGCGCTTGCAGCAGGCTGTACGTTTATTGTAAAACCTGCTGAAGACACACCGCTGACAGCTATAGAACTAGTAAAATTAGGTCATGAAGCCGGCATTCCAGAGGATGCACTGCAATGGGTTGTGGGAGATGGCAAAGAAGTGGGTGAAATCTTCACAGATAGTCCATTGATTCGAAAAATCACGTTTACAGGCTCAACGCCCGTCGGGAAGCACCTGATCAAAAACAGTGCCAGTACAGTCAAACACGTATCAATGGAGCTTGGCGGTCATGCTCCGCTCATCGTAGACAAGGATGCGAATCTTGAACTAGCTGTCAAACAAGCAGTGGCATCTAAGTTTCGGAACGCAGGGCAAACCTGTGTCTGTGCCAACCGCTTAATTGTGCATGAAGACATTCATGAAGCATTTGCGCAAAGATTCAGCAAAGAAGTAGAAAAGCTGAAAGTAGGAAATGGCTTTGAAGAAGGCACATCCATCGGTCCAATTATCAACAAGCGCGGCTTTGATAAAATTGTCGGTCAAATTCAAGATGCAGTGGATAAAGGGGCGAAAGTTCTTGTCGGCGGCGAAACGCATTTCGACGATGACAAATCATATTATTTTGTCCAGCCAACGGTTCTTACACATGTGGACCCTTCGATGAACATTATGCATGAAGAGACCTTTGGTCCAGTGGCACCTATTACGACATTCAAAACGTTAGACGAGGCAATTGAATTAGCCAACGATACACCTTTTGGCCTTGCAGCTTATTTCTTTACAGAAAATTATCGGAACGGACTCTACATTTCAGAACATCTCGATTATGGGATCATTGGCTGGAATGATGGCGGTCCATCGGCTGTCCAAGCACCTTTTGGCGGTATGAAAGAAAGCGGAATTGGGCGAGAAGGCGGCATCGAAGGAATCGAGCCTTATTTAGAAACAAAATATGTATCCATTGGTTTAGACGAATAAACGTGAAAAAGACTGTCAGAGGAATCTCGGCAGTCTTTTTTATGTTAAACAGCAGGCGGGAAAAGCTGATCCACCGTTTCTTTCGTTTCTTTCAGAATTTCATGTATGTAATCTGCAGATGCCTGCTCCATGCTGCTGAACAAAAGCCGTTCGACAGGCTGAACGCCAATAAAATTGAAGACTTCTGTATCAGTTGTCATGTGATGGGAGGAGGTGGAAATCTTATTGGAATTAAGAAAAGTCCTCGGTGCATCGTGGGTGTTGATAATGACACCTTTTTTGTGCCGAAGCAGATTTTCAATCTCTCCATCCTCACTGATCTGATAAGCAAAACCTTCAGAAAAGACGCGTTCTACATATCCTTTTAGCATAGCCGGCAAGCCTGTCCACCATATTGGAAAAATAAACGTCAGCACATCCGCTTGCTGAATCAGCGTCTGCTCTCTTTGAATGGCAATCGGGACATCACCGCATTTGATGGCAGCCTTTTCTGCAATGGTGAGCTCTGGCGAAAAACCTAGGGCATAGACATCACGAACAGTCACTTTATGACCATTGTTCAATAGAGTGCTCACAACAAGATCTAATAAGGTTTGATTTAAGCTTTGCTGGGGATGAGCAAATATGATTACATGGTTCATCTCATAGCCTCCTATGTGGTCATCTGTCTCATTATGTCACGCAGCTTTATCCTATTCAATCCTATATTGGTAATAACAAGTTGGGAAAATGGAAAATAATTGATCGTGATAAAAGTAAACAGTGCGATTTGTACATGTGTAAAGGAAGAAAAAGCGATCGTTTCTAAGAAAACGATCGCTCATACACTTTTATTTCTTTCTAAAAGCAAGTCCAAGTGCAATCAGTGCCACGACTAGAGCAGCAATGGACAGACCAAGGACAAGTGGTGAGGAAGAAGCAGTGGCTGTTTCAGAGGCCTTTTCTTCTTTTGGTTTTTCCTGGCCATGTGAATCCGTTACAGTATTAGATGCCACAATGTTTGTGATGGAATGAGGTTTATCAGCATCTTTATCGCCAGTCCATTCAACGACTGTTCCATCCTTATAATATTGATACGCATCCCAAGCAGCTTCACCTGCTTTTTCAGGGTTTTTCGCTACAAAAACGAATTGCTGGAATTGTCCAGCAAGCACACCTTTACCTGTTGCTTCCCAAGTCACTCTTGTTACCTTGCCATCTTTCTCTTCAGTTGATGTTTTCCAGCCAGGTACTGGCTCATATTGCTGGAATTCTACGCCTTTAGGAATTGTCACGACAACCTTAGTCGTCGGGCTGTCACTCTCAGAAGGAACCTTTAATGTATAGGTCTCCCAAGCATTTGTCGCAGATGTATCAGGCTTGACTGTTACGTGCGCACTCACAGGAATCGCCAATAAAAATGAAGCGAGAAGCATTGGTAATAAAGCTTTAACGTATTTTTTCATATGTGATAACTCCTTTTAGTTTCTTCTAATAAATGTGGTATCGATATTCTTAAAAGAACCAGTTAACGCATGGATTTCAATTTTCCATGTGCCTTTTTCATTTAATAAGAGATTTTCAGCAGAGAAATGACCATTTTTTAATCGTTTCAGCTGAAATTCACTCGGTGTCTCATCACCGAATAAAGCCACCTTATGGATCTTGGCTGTCACAGATTGAATATCAGTGATCGTTTCGCCATTCTTCTTTGTAAATGCCACTTCGAATGAGTTTTTCCCCGGGGCATTCGGAGTAATGCTCAAGGACACAATATCACGATGCTCGACCTGATTTGCGCCAAAGAAGGGCTCTGGTGCAGGCGGAGGAGGGCTCGGAATATTGGTAAAGACAGCCGTTAATAACAAAATGGCGATCCCGATCATCCATTCAGCTCGTAAGGAAATGCTGCGTTTCTGCTTCTTTTCCCATCTCAGCATCAAGTAATGCATAAGCCCAAGAAGGCCCATGATGATAAATAAACCAAGCTTGATTAAAAAGGTGCGTCCGTATGCTGATTGGAAAAGAGCGTCAAACGATTGCAAAATAAAGATCGCATTCACAAATCCTGAAAACACAATGAGTCCAACGGAGAGCAGTGCCCAAGGATGAAATGCTGCTAGTGTACTCCGTATGAGCGGCTCATCTTCATTTGGCAGTTTCTTTATCAATAGAAGGACAATGGCTGTTAAACCACCGACCCAAATCGAAGCAGAGATGAGATGGATGAAATCAAGTGATGTTGTGAGTATTTTATTGTCTGTTGCGGCTGGATGTCCGATTTGTGCCTTCAGCCAAAGAAGCACTATGAAGAGAAGCAGTGGAAACAGCCAAACTCGAAAAGAAGAGAAATCCCCTTTTCTCACCGCCACAATTGTCCAGATGGTGAGAAGAACAAATGACGCCATAAGCATCATCCACAGACTACCGCCAGAAGTGGACGCAATCGTTTCTTGTAAAAGCGAAGGCTGAAATGCCCCCCAAAAGGACACGTCTGCCGCTGATTTTGTCTGAATCGGCAGCTGGAACACAAGTGCTCCGCCCATCATGATCAATGACACGGTCAAAAGCCGCTTCATTCGTTTCTCCAATACAGGTGAAATCGTATTCTTAAACCAAAGCAGTCCAAACAAAATGGTCCCAAGGAATAAGCTGAATGACGTATAAAGAAAGGCTTTATCAATAGTTGAAGCCATATCTATGGATTCATCCGTTTGGCCTTGCTCTAATTGGTCAAAACCGCCATCCGCTTTTCCAATACTAAACGGAATCATGCCAGAGACAGAGTGTCCGTCCGCTGATACCGCATTCCACTGAATGGTGTAAATCCCTTTTGGTAAATTCTTTTTTAAAGCTGCTTCCATGATCTTTTGATCTTTAATGACCGTATCTCCTTTATCCACACGATCACCTTTTGCATTTAACACCTTAATGGCATGAAAGCCGCTTTCAATTCCTTCACTAAATGTGATCGAGACTGAAGGAGGCTGCTGATCCAGCTCTTCATTTGCTGCTGGGTTCGAGCTCACGACGTATGCGTGAGCGAATGCTTCCTTTGGAATGAAAAAAGCGAACATGACCATAAGAAGCAGAAGCCACTTACTATTTTTAAACAAGGTGAATAACCGCCTTTCTACCTATGAAAATGTCTCATGTATCAGAAAGAAAGCGGCAGTAAACTGTGAGTCACAGAAAAAACCGCTCTTCCTATTGTACCGCCCTCTTTAAAAGGTAAACGAAACAAACAGCAAGATGGTTCACTTTTTCTGTGTCATGTCTGCGCAGACATTTCTTAATTGAATAGGTTTGATCAATTATAAGCCTATTCGATTTAAGAAGAGGAAACAAGAAGAGACCATTTGAAAGTTGTGAAATTCCCATGAATTTTGTTTCAAAACAACGGCAGATCAACCTTTTCACCCCTTTTGTATTGGGATCTGAAGGTATTTTCACATCATTTTTCAATTTTGTCACACACTATGTGACAAAGTGACATTTAGTTTCAATTGAAGAGAAAGTGAAAGCGTTTTACGATAGGCATAAGGGCTTCACTGAATCTTGTTCTTATATCTTTTGACCTATAAAGCCCTAAATAAAGGGAGAGAAGAAAGGAGTTTTCATAGATGCAGGAAAAAAGCGGATTTCGAGTAAAAGTACAGCGCTTTGGAAGCTATTTAAGCGGTATGATCATGCCGAATATTGGAGCGTTTATCGCTTGGGGACTCATCACCGCATTATTCATTCCAAGTGGTTATTTTCCAAATGAACAATTAAATACACTTGTTGGTCCAATGATCAACTACTTGCTGCCGCTCTTAATCGGTTACACAGGCGGGAAGCTCGTATATGACCATCGAGGCGGGGTACTCGGTGCAACCGCTACGATTGGGGTTATTGTCGGTTCGGACATCCCAATGTTTTTAGGCGCAATGATCATGGGACCGCTTGGCGGTTATCTCATTAAGAAAATCGACCAGCTGTTTAAAGACCGAATCAAATCAGGCTTTGAAATGCTGATTAATAACTTTAGTGCAGGTATTCTAGGTGCCATTTTAGTCGCCATTGCTTTCTACGCCATCGGTCCAGTGGTTCTAGGCCTGAATAAAGCCCTTGCGGCAGGTGTAGATATCATTGTCAATGCACATTTACTTCCGCTGGCAAGTATTTTTATTGAACCAGCGAAAGTATTGTTCTTAAACAATGCAATTAACCAAGGAATTTTAGGTCCATTAGGGGTGGAGCAAGCGGCGAAGACAGGCCAGTCCGTTCTGTTCTTGCTTGAAACAAACCCAGGACCAGGTCTAGGTGTTCTTCTAGCCTACATGTTCTTTGGGAGAGGGACTGCAAAGCAGTCTGCACCGGGTGCGATTGTCATTCAATTTTTAGGGGGAATCCATGAGATTTACTTCCCATACATCTTAATGAAGCCAAAGCTCATTTTGGCGGTTATTGCTGGGGGAGCAAGCGGCGTTCTGACCTTTACACTGTTAAATGCAGGCTTAAAGGCTGTGCCGTCACCAGGAAGTATCATCGCTCTTATGCTCATGTCACCAAAAGGCGGCCACCTTGCTGTTCTAGCAGGTGTTGTCGTGGCAGCTGTTGTATCGTTCCTTGTCGCTTCTGTCATTTTGAAAGCGTCTAAAGCAGTGGACGAAGACTTAACAGCAGCAACTGAAAAAATGCAAGACATGAAAGGCAAGAAAAGTGCAGCAGCAGCTGCTCTTACAGCACAAAAAGAAGGTGCTGAAGCAAGCGAGCAAGCAGCATCTCCAGATGAAATCAATCCAGATAACGTGAACAAAATCATCTTTGCCTGTGATGCAGGAATGGGCTCAAGTGCGATGGGTGCGTCCGTTTTAAAGAATAAAGTCAAAAAGGCAGAGCTAGATATTGATGTAACAAATACATCCATCAGCAACATCCCAGATGATGCCGATGTGGTCTTTACTCATAAAGATTTAACAGATAGAGCCAAGGCAAAACTGCCAGGAGCTGTCCATATCTCAGTTGATAATTTCTTAAACAGCCCGAAATACGATGAGCTGATTGAGAAATTGAAAAAATAACATGACGAAACGGGTTGAGTCCAATTTTTCCTAATTGAACTCCCCGTTTTGGTTGTTTTCTGATTTTCCATTCTAAAAAAGGTGTGTGATCTTTCATGAAACAAGTACTTTCAAAAGACAATATTTTTCTAAACGAACAAGCGGGCTCTAAAGAAGAAGCCATTAAAAAAGCAGGCGAAGTCTTAGTGGCAAACGGTTATGTCACAAGTGATTATGTGGACAAAATGTTTGAAAGAGAAAATATTTCTTCTACATTTATGGGCAACGGAATTGCCATTCCTCATGGAACAGAGGATGCGAAAGCGGCTGTCCTTCATTCAGGAATTTCCATTATCCAAATTCCAGATGGCGTTGAATATGGCGAGGGGAATATTGCCAAAGTTGTATTTGGTATCGCTGGTAAAAACAATGAGCATCTCGATATTCTTTCTCAAATTGCGATTGTCTGTTCAGAGGAAGAAAACGTAGAGCGTATCATTCATGCAAAGGATCAGGATGAACTGATCGCCATCTTTAACGAGGTGAACTAACATGAAGGCACTTCATTTTGGAGCAGGCAATATTGGCAGAGGATTTATCGGATCTTTGTTAAAAGCATCAGGCTTTGAGCTCGTTTTTACCGATGTAAATGAAGCGGTGATCAACGAGCTGAATGAAAAAAGAGAATACACAGTGGAACTCGCAGCTCCAGGGCAGCAGCAAGAAGTAGTCGGTCCTGTGTCCGCCATCAATTCCGCAAAAGATCCAGCTGCATTAACTGAGGCAGTTGCAACAGCTGACCTCATTACAACAGCTGTTGGACCAGCTGTTTTGAACATCATTGCTTCATCGATTGCTGAAGGTTTAAAACAGAAAAAGCCTGATCATATCATCAACATTGTGGCGTGTGAAAATATGATTGGCGGCAGCTCTCATTTAAAGGAAGCTGTTTTCTCTCATTTAACAGCTGATGAACAAGAAGCGCTGTCACACACAGTTGGTTTTCCAAACGCTGCGGTTGACCGCATTGTCCCCATTCAGCACCATGAGGACATTTTGAAAGTATCAGTCGAGCCATTTTTCGAGTGGGTCATTGATGAGACAGGCTTTATTGGAGACGTTCCTCAGATCGATGGAGCGACCTTTGTACAAGATTTAACGCCTTATATTGAGCGTAAGCTCTTTACTGTCAACACAGGACATGCACTAGCTGCTTATGTAGGGTACGAGAAAGGCGTGCAAACGATTAAAGAAGCTGTCGATACACCAGAGATTCGTCAAGTGGTCGAAGGTGCACTACACGAAACGGGCAGTTATTTAATCGACACATATGGTTTTCAAAAAGAAGAACATGATGCGTATATTCAAAAAATCATCAAACGATTTGAAAATGCCTTTATCTCTGATGAAGTCACGCGTGTCGCACGTTCCCCGCTTAGAAAGCTTGGAGCAAATGACCGTTTAATCGGTCCAGCGAAAAAGATCAGACAGCCAGAGTATTTAATTAAAGGCATTGTGGCAGCTTTGGCTTACGACTTTACTGAAGACGAAGAAGCTGTTCGTCTGCAGGCATTAAGAAAAGAAAAAGGCATTGAAGGTGTGCTGGAAGAGGTATGTGGACTCTCACCATCAGACGATCTTTATCAAGCCATTCTTAAAGAAGCAGCTCATTAATCAGAAAATCCCTTTCCATTGTGAGAAAGGGATTTTTTCTATGACTTTTTTAATACTTTTCCCTGCTTGACGATATATAAAGTAAGGGGGAATTTGTACATGAAAAAGAAAGCGTTTGCGTCAAGAAGTGTCTTTTTTCAATTAATGTCTGCCATTATCGTGATCACGATTTTAACGGGTGGACTAGTTGGAACAACGGGGTATTTGTTAGCGAAACATGTCTTAATTGATGCAGGGAAAGCAGATTTAAAGCACATCGTCAGCGGAGCGATGGCCACACTTGAACAATTGAATGACCGTGTGGAGAAAAAAGAACTGACGCTTGAGCAGGCGCAAGAACAAGCTCGGCTTTACTTGAGCGGACCCAAAAATGACAACGGGAAGGGATACCAATCTCAAAAATCAGATTTTATCTATAAAAATAAAGGCTATCTGATCGCTTATGGTACTGACTATTCTACCCAGGTTCATCCGGTCAACGACATCGGCGTCATTCCAGATAACACGACCAATCGTCAAAAAATGGTCGCTGGCGCCAATGCAAAAGGTGAGGATGCACACTATGTGACCTATATGGATAAGGACGATGCAACCGGCGAAGAAAAAGAAAAGCTCGCCTATATGAGCCAGTTTACACCGTGGAATTGGAGTGTAGGTATCGCTGTCTTCCAGGACGAATTTTATAAAGAATTAGAGCAGATGAAGCTCTATATTATTCTCATTACAGCGGGTGTCGCCCTTCTGAGCCTAGGCGTCTTTTATTTAGCTGCTCGAGGAAAAGTCAGACTGCTCAAGCAAGTCACTGCTGCTTCAAAGGAAATTGCAGCGGGGAATATTGAACGCACGAACTTAAAGGAAACAACGGATGAAATCGGACAGCTGGCAAAAGGCTTTAACCATATGTCAGGAGAGCTCAGAACACTGGTGAGCGGTTTACAGGAAACGAGCAGTCAGCTTGTTGAATCAGCGACAGATTTATCGGCGATATCTGAAGAAACCTCAGCCAGCAGTGAAGAAATTGGACGAGCCATCGGAGACATTTCGACTGGAACACTTCATCAAGCATCTGATCTTGAAGTAGCCAATCAACAAATGACTCAGTTTAATCAATCTATTGAGAATGTCAAAGAACAGAGTGATCAAATTAAACGGATTTCCGACCAATCGAGTCAATCATCACAGCAGGGCCAGCAAATCGTACAGCAATTAAAACAATCGAATGAACAATCGATTCAGGCGTCTCAAGGCATTAGAGCAGGAATCGAGCAGTTAAGTACAAAAGTACAGGATATTTCTCAAATCACAGATACGATTGAAAGCATTTCAAATGAGACGAATTTACTGGCACTGAATGCAAGTATTGAGGCAGCACGTGCAGGAGAGCATGGCAAAGGCTTCTCAGTTGTGGCGAGTGAAGTGCGGAATTTAGCTGAGCAGACAAAACAATCAGCCGTTCAAATTCAGCAAATGATCCAAGGCATTAAAGAAGAAACGACAACAACAGCTGGTATCATGTCTAATACAATGGATCGTTTTGCCGAGCTGGATGAAGCGGTGCATGCTACAGAACATGAATTCAATGCCATTTCTACATTGATTTCACAAACCATCGTTGAAACAAACGCGATGGCAAAAGAGCTGAATACACTGCTGGAGCAAAACGACCTCATCACAAAAGCCATGCACGGCGCAGCACATGTTTCTCAAGAAAATGCGGCGGCGATCGAGGAAATCACTGCATCCACAGACGAACAAGTGACAGCCATCTCTAATGTGGCAAAAGCAGCAGAAAGACTTAATGAGCTTAGCATGCGATTGAATCAGGACATTGCGCGTTATCGTCTGTAAATCATTTTGACGATGTATCACTTGTCAGGTACGATGAAGTTAATCAAAACCTTGCTCACGCAAACAAAAGGAGTGTTTCGGTCATGAAAAAGAAGATATTAATGTCCTTATCTTGTGGCTATGGATACTCCACTGCTGTTTTCTTTTAGGATAGATAGAAATTGGTGAAGTCTGTCTACCAAACGAAGAAACAAGCAGAAAAATAAACGTGAGTGAGGGATATAACATGGAAAAAATCACGAGAAAAAACCCAGAAAGTATGCCGAAACCTGTTGGTCACTACAGTCATATCACAAGGGTGCCAAAGGGTGCGGGATTATTTGTTACATCGGGTCAGGTAGGGACAGATATAGATGGGCAGATCCCATCAAGCTTAAACGACCAAGTAACGAATACGTTTGAAAACATTAAAAAAATCCTTGAATCAGAAGGATTGAATGAAGAACATGTGATCAAGGGTCAATATATGGGCAACAGAAGAAATCGACTGGGACCATCTATATCCTCAGTGGGATACGATCTTCAAAACAGCTTACCCATCAATGACGATTGCTTATGTATCAGCTTTAGGATGGCCGGAGCTGAAAATTGAAATTGAATTATGGTGTGCGGATATATGATTCAAAAAAAGAACAGTGAAAACTGTTCTTTCAAATTGTTGACAAAGGGCTAAAATGATCTTGATTTTAGCCCTTTGTCTTCTTTTCAGCGTGATAGAAAACCTTTGAAGTCTAGGAAGGACGAGTACCGGCTCGGAGCGAATTTGACATTCGTGAGCACCGGCACGCAGACGTGACACAGAATGCGAGGGTTTGTCTACACGCTGAGCCGCTTTGTGATCCATCCAGCAAGGAACGTAAAGACGGTGTAGACGATGACCCAAATGAGAAAAGATACATTCCCGCCAATAGAGGTGAACATGAAGATCAAGCTTGCTAACAGCACAATCAAAGTAGGCATCCAAACATTCTTCAAAAAGAGCGTGCCCAATATGCCAATCAGCACAGAGATAATAGGAAAGCCAAATACAATGAATAGAATAAAAACAGCCATATTGCTAACTCCTTTTAATAAGTGTTTACATCAAAACATAAAAGACCGAAGCAGCCATGTGCGGAAGTGCAAAAATCATCACAAGAAAAGCCGTATCAAGGCGCCACATTCGGTGTTCTTTTGTTTCAGAATGATAGGCTGCTCGTGTCTCTTCTCCACTTGTCCAAGCACCCATTAGCACCCCAGACATCACGACCCCAATAATAGAAATCCCGCCGCTGACAAACCCAATCCATTCAAGGTGCTGCAACATCATAGCGGCGCTGCAAATCACAATCATTGAGCAAACACCGGCGAAAAAAGCATGTTTTTTTCTCATTCTGGTTCACTCCCTTCAAAGCCCATTAGGAGACCGCATCACATATTTCAATGAAATGACCATCAGGATCAGACACATAAGCGACCGTTTGACCCCATGGTTTTTTTGCAGGTTCTTTGATGATCGAAACCCCTTTTTCCTTCATTGATGCAATCGTTTGCTCCACATCATCCACAACAAAGCCAATTTCAAACGTTTGAGACGCTTGATTTGCATCAGGAACAGGCAATCCGAGTGCTTCTTTGACATCCTGGCGTGAATTAATCGATAACGTCACGTCTCCAGTATCAAACTCAACATAGGATTCAACCCTCAATTTTATTGGGAAACCAAGTACTTGCTGATAGAAATGAATACTCGCCTCCACATCGTTTACATATAAAATGGTATATTTCATTTTCATGTGAAAAACTCCTCTCTTCATATACGTGTCAAAAACGGAAAGGTTTCCCACTCATTGTACCATATAGGATATAAGGTATATTTCATGCCAAAAAAATCAAAATATTTAGCTCAATAGTCTTGAAAAACAAAAAGTGGTGACATATGATAAAATTGTAAAATTAGAAAAAATAGGGGGATCTTACATGTTGAAAAAAATCATGGTGGCTGTCTTGTCTTTAGGTCTTTTACTAAGCTTTACACAAGTCGACACCCACACAGCAGATGCAAAAACGGTCAAGTCTTACAAAAATTGCAAAGCACTGAACAAAGTATATAAAGGCGGCGTAGCAAAAAGCAAAAACACGAAAAACAAAGGCGGAAAAACAAAGTACAAGCCCTATGTATCAAAAGCACTTTATCAAAAAAATATGCGGCTTGACCGCGATAAAGACGGCATTGCGTGTGAACGCTAAGCACATGTGAAAAGACCTGTAATAAGGTCTTTTTTCTATGGGATCAAACTCGTCCCTTTGTGCCAGCTTCCTCTTTATATTAAAATAAAGATAGTTTCAAAAATCGATACAAAGTGGGGTACTCAATTTGTCAACACAAGCTCATAAGAAAGACATCCGATTGATTGCCATTGATATGGATGGCACGCTGTTAAACAGTGAGCACATCATTCCAGAGGAAAATAAACAAGCCATTAAAGAAGCTGAAGCAAAAGGGGTCCATGTGGTCATTAGCACAGGGCGGACACTGATGACATGCCGAGAGCTGGTTGAGCCGCTCAAGTTATCGTCTTACCTCGTGACAGCAAACGGAAGTGAAATCTGGGATTCAAATTTTCAGCTGATCGAACGAGATCTGCTGCATCCTGATCACGTCCAAATGATGTGGGATTTAAAAAATAGGTACGAAACCGATTACTGGGCTTCGACTGTGGATAAGGTGTGGAGAGGTGAATTCCCTGAACGGATTCATGACCATGAATGGCTGAAATTTGGCTTTGATATTCATGATGATGACGTTCGTGAGGAAGTACTCAATACATTGAAAACAAATAAGCACCTAGAGATCACAAACTCAAGTCCAACGAATATCGAAGTGAATGCAGCCGGCATTAACAAAGCGGCAGCTCTTGCAAAAGTAGCAGAACGCATTGGCTGTACGATGGACAACGTCATGTCACTTGGCGACAGCCTCAATGATATGGCCATGATTCAAGAAGCCGGATTAGGCATTGCGATGGGAAATGCCCAGGAAGTGGTGAAAGAGGCGGCTGATTGGATTACGGCTCCTAACACAGAACACGGTGTTGCAAAAGCCATCCAACATTGGGTGCTGTCTAAATAAGGTGCACTTCATTACAAGAAAAAGTGAGAGGACTTTGCCTCTCGCTTTTTTTGTTTTCTCCTAGTTCGAATGTTATATTTTCTGCCAATTTCATGTGTAGTCTATCCAAAGTTGGTATAATCAATATAAATTCGAATATTCGGACTTTATATTCCGTATTTCGGAACAACAAGGAGGGATTCTATGTATCAAGTGGATATCAACTGTGATTTGGGAGAAAGCTTTGGTCAATACACAATCGGTGCAGACGAACAAATCTTAGAATATGTCACCTCAGCCAACATTGCTTGCGGTTTTCATGCAGGAGATCCAACGGTCATGAGAAAGACAGTTAGAATGGCACTGGATAAAGGGGTCAAAATTGGTGCGCATCCGGGTTTGCAAGATTTGGCCGGCTTTGGCAGACGTCCAATGGCTATCTCCGCAGAGGAAGCCTATGATCTTGTCATCTATCAAATTGGCGCTCTATCAGCCTTTCTCAAGGCCGAGGGCGGCACGATGCAGCATGTCAAACCACACGGCGCCCTCTACAACATGGCGGCTGAAAATACTGAATTATCTGAATCAATTGCGCAGGCTGTGTATGATGTGGATCCAAACCTTGTGTTATTTGGTCTGTCAGGCAGTGAACTTGCGTTAGCAGGTGAACGAATAGGTCTGCAAGTGGCACATGAAGTGTTTTCTGATCGGACGTATCAAACAGACGGGACGCTGACATCCCGCCGCGAACCACATGCACTCATTGAAGAGGATGAACGGGCCGTCCACCAGGTTGTTCGTATGGTGAGAGAAGGCAGGGTTCGTACAGTTCAAGGAGAAGATATCCAGCTCAAAGCAGATACGGTCTGCATTCACGGAGACGGCAGCCATGCGCTTCAATTTGCAAAAACCATTACAGCGAAGCTAAAAGAAGCCGGGATTCATCTCAAGGCCTTTCAATAAAAATCGTCATCAAAGGGGGAAACAGCATGAAAACAGAGAAAGTCAAACACATGAAGGCACCAAAGGGGAATCGGTCTATGCTGATGGGCGCTGCCTTTTTAATGGCGACGTCCGCGATCGGACCGGGATTTTTAACACAAACAACCGTCTTCACACAGCAGCTTGCGGCTAGCTTTGGGTTTGTCATTTTGATCTCAATTTTATTAGATATTTTTGCACAAACAAATGTATGGCGCATCATTGCCGTTTCAGAAAAACGAGGTCAGGATATAGCGAATATGGTGCTCCCGGGTCTCGGGTATGTGCTGGCCTTTTTGATTGTCATTGGAGGACTTGCCTTTAACATCGGAAATATCGCTGGAGCTGGTCTCGGTTTTCAGGTGATCTTCGGTGTCGATCCGCGAATCGGCGCAGGGATCAGTGCTGTGATTGCCATTCTCATCTTTGTGATCAAAGAGGCTGGGAAAGCGATGGACCGTTTTACGCAGGCAGCAGGCTTTGTCATGATTGGCCTGATGCTGTACGTGGCGATTTCAACAGCGCCGCCAGTTGGAGAAGCAGCCGTGAGAACATTTGTCCCAGAGACGATTGATATTTTATCCATTGTGACACTTGTGGGCGGAACGGTAGGCGGCTATATCGTCTTTGCTGGCGGGCATCGCTTGCTGGATGCAGGTATTAAGGGGAAGGAAGCACTGCCGCAAGTGACGAAAAGCTCTATTTTCGGTGTGTTAATTACATCTGTCATGCGTGTGGCACTCTTTCTTGCCACATTAGGAGTTGTCTCAAAAGGCTTGCAGATAGATCCATCCAACCCGCCTGCCTCTGTTTTTCAATTAGCTTCAGGAAATATCGGATATAAAATGTTCGGGATTATTATGTGGGCTGCGGCGATTACATCCGTCATTGGAGCAGCATACACATCTGTTTCTTTCTTCAAAACCTTCTCACCAAAAATTGAGCAAAACCAGCGTGGTATCATCATTGGCTTTATTGCCCTCTCGACCCTTTGTTTTATTACGATCGGAAGACCAGTGAACATCTTGATATTAGTTGGAGCGATCAATGCATTGATTTTGCCGCTCGCCCTTGGCACATTACTCGTTGCGGCGTATAAGAAAGACATTGTCGGAGATTATCGGCATCCATTCTTTTTGACAGTGACTGGTGCATTTGTTGTGGTCATTATGGCGATGATGGGCGGCTATACCATCATTAATGAAATCCCGAAACTATGGAGTTGATTCAGATGAATACTTATCAAACATATGAGCCATCACAGATGAGAGAATTGATTCGCGAAAAAAAGATCACAGGACCAACGGCTGGCTTTGCAGAGGGGTTTGCTCAAGCCAATTTAATGATTGTCAAAAAGGAACTTGCCTTTGATTTTCTATTATTTTGTCAGCGGAATCCGGCTGCATGTCCCTTGCTTGATGTACTGGACCCAGGTGATCCAGTCCCAAGACGGTCGGCGCCTCAAGCGGATATTCGTACGGACTTTCCTAAGTACCGTATTTACCGAAAAGGGATTCTTGAAGAAGAGGTGACAGATATCACGGCTTATTGGGAGGATGATATGGTTGCCTTTCTCATTGGATGCAGTTTTACGTTTGAGCACGCGCTTATGCTAAATGACATTCCTGTCCGCCATATCGAAGACGGTCA
The DNA here is from genome assembly GCF_038593305.1 of Bacillus sp. FSL P4-0248. Taxonomy (NCBI): domain Bacteria; kingdom Bacillati; phylum Bacillota; class Bacilli; order Caryophanales; family Bacillaceae; genus Bacillus; species Bacillus sp. FSL P4-0248. The sequence goes on from NZ_CP151983.1 coordinate 467,108, forward strand.
TAACGTACCCATGTATCAAACGAATATACCTTGTGAAAAAGCAGGAGTCTTTCATGGCCCGATGGTGGTCAGCATGAGACCCATTCCGGCGCATCAAGTCACAAGAAGTGTTCAAGTGACATCTCGATTTCCATCAGTCCATGGCGGACCGATCCATATAGGGGACCCAGCGGTGATTGGCATTTCCGATATAGGTCAGCCTGACTTTGGAGAACCATCTGTGATCAAAGAAGGAGAAGTCCCGGTGTTTTGGGCATGTGGTGTGACGCCGCAAGCCATTGTCATGCATACAAAACCCGATATTGCGATCACTCATGCACCCGGTCATATGTTCATCACAGATCGAAGAGATCAAAAGCTAGGTGTACTGTAGAAAGAGAGGTGTTCTCAAGTGGCTTTTTCAACGATAAAAGATTCCATCACCTACCACCCGCTGGGAGATGCAGCGATCGTCATCCAAGCTGGAGCTGACATACGTGAGGAGATTCATGTACTTGTTGAGCAGCTGTTTGCATGTATTGAACAGCACCCATTTGAAGGATATGTAGAAGCGGTTCAAGCCTTTACAAACGTGACTGTTTTCTACGAGCCTTATACCGTTCATCAATCGGCCCAGCTTCAAACACATGACCTGTCTCCATATGAATGGGTCAAAGGCTACATTGAACAACTTCTTGAAGACAAATGGCAGGAGGGAGTTCAGGTAAAGCGCCGCATCGTTGACATTCCAGTCTGTTACGGGGGAGCGCTGGGCCCTGATTTAGAAGAGGTTGCCCGTATCAATGGTTTAACGCCAGAGGAAGTCGTGCGTATTCACACTGCGGGCACGTACCTTGTCTATATGATTGGATTTGCCCCAGGGTTTCCGTTTTTAGGCGGGCTGTCTGAAAAGATCGCAGCACCACGCAGAGAAACACCAAGAATGTCCATTCCAAAAGGCTCTGTTGGTATTGCAGGAAAGCAGACAGGCGTTTATCCAATTTCTACACCCGGGGGCTGGCAGCTCATTGGACAAACCCCGCTGCCGCTTTTTCGCCCAGACGATGAAATTCCGAGTCTATTGAAAGCAGGGGACGAGGTCAGATTTGTCCAAATGTCTGAAAAGGAATTTTTCAGCATGAAGGAGGCAGAATGTTGAGTATTCATGTCATCAAGCCAGGGATGTACACAACCATTCAAGATAAAGGGCGTCAAGGCTATCAAAAGTATGGTGTCTTAACGAGCGGCGGCATGGACCCGCTCTCACTTAGAATCGCCAACATTCTCACTGGCAACCAAGAAAACGAAGCCGTGCTGGAAGTGACGTTGATGGGGCGGGGGCCTGTGCTCACATGTGAGAAGGATCAGCTCATTGCCGTCACTGGTGCTGATGTAGAGATTGATATTGATGGAGAGCGGGCACCATTATGGAAGCCGCTCTTTGTTCGATCAGGAAGCACGATTACCTTTGGTCTTTGTAAGAGAGGCTGCCGCGTTTATCTTGCTGTGGCAGGTGGATTTGATGTAGAACCAGTCATGCAGAGCAAAAGCACTTATGTCAGAGCAGGAATCGGTGGACTGAAAGGACGACCGCTTGAAAAAGGCGACATTCTGCCTGTTGGAGAGCCGTCTATCGTAGCGGATCATTTGTTTGATAGGCTAAAAAATAAAGTGAAACAGGCGGGGTACGGCGCACCCGATTGGACAGTGAGTCATGATCATTTTTTGCCGCTGCGGAAATCGCCAGTGATTCGCGTGCTGGCAGGCAGGCATCTTTCTTTTTTTCAAGAAACATCTCAAACCGCTTTTTTTGAGCAGCCTTATCAGGTCACACCCCAATCAGATCGTATGGGCTGCCGGCTGAAGGGGGAGCCGGTTCATTTAAAAGAAAAGCTGGAATTGATCTCAGAAGCTGTCGCCTTTGGATCTATTCAAATTCCACCCGATGGCCAGCCGATTATTCTGCTGGCAGATCGGCAGACGACAGGCGGATACCCGCGTATTGGAGAAGTAGCAACTGTTGATCTGCCGCTTATTGCACAGGCGATGCCTGGGGCAAAGCTGTATTTTGAACAAATAGGTCACCAGGATGCAGAGCAGGCGTTATTTAAGCAAGAAGCAGAACTGAGGGAGCTGGCCGCAAGAATCAAGCTGGAAGCATTCTCGTTTAGAAAAGGTGAAGAAGATGCAAAACACAAATAAAACGGTTGTGAAATCAATGGAGATTTTGCGGCTGTTTATCGCTCACGATCAATTAACATTAAATGAAATGATCGAGCTTTCCGGTATGCCGAAAACATCTGTTCATCGTATGGCGAGCTCTTTAGCTGATATGGGGCTGTTAGAAAAGCAAGAAACGGGTGTTTATCGATTAGGCTTGATGTTCCTTGAATACGGTCAGCTTGTGGCGGACCGCCTTGATATTCGAAGGATTGCAAGACCATTTATGGAAAGCTTACGGGATGAAGTAGGTGAAGCTGTACAGCTCATTGTTCGTGAGGGCGACGAAGCCATTTACGTGGAAAAGATTGAAGGTACGCAGCCTGTTCGTCTCTACACCGCCGTCGGCAGACGGTCCCCCCTATATGCGGGTGCCTGTGCGAGAAGTATTCTCTCTTTTTTACCAGAGAGCGAGAGACTTGCCTATATTGACTCAATTGAGCTGGGGAAGATCGGAATTGGGACCATCACAGATAAAGAGGTTCTAAGAAACATGCTGGAAGAATCAAATGCGCGGGGATATACGCTAAGCTATTCTGAGCTTGAAAACTATACAGCTGCGATTGGAGCCCCAATTTTCAATCATCTGGGGGAAGTGGCAGCAGGTATTAGCATTGCAGGATTTGAAGCAGGATATCAAAAAGAACGCTTACCTTACTTAATTAAACAGGTGAAAAAAGCCGCCAGTGATATTTCGAGGGAATTAGGATTTTCATCTGAACAAATAAAAAGCCAATGACCGTAAAGATCATTGGCTTTTTGCGTGCAGTTATTAGAAAGTTTTTCCTAAAGCTTTCGCACGTTCGATTGCATCTGCTTTAATTTGCTCTGCTTTCGCAGGCTCAGCATTGTGACCTTCAACGATAAGACCTTCGAAAGAAGGAATTCCGAAGAAGTTAGCGATTGTACCAAGGTAACGGTGACCTGCTTCAAGTTCAGCAGCAGGACCTTCAGAGTAGTATCCGCCACGTGCTTGGATGTGAAGAGCTTTTTTGTCTGTTAATAATCCAACAGGACCTTGCTCAGTGTATTTGAATGTTTTACCAGCTACAGCAACAGAGTCGATGTATGCTTTAAGAACTGGTGGGAATGAGAAGTTCCAAAGTGGTGAAACAAATACATATTTGTCAGCAGAAACGAATTGATCACTTAATTCGTTTAGACGAGCAACTTTCGCTTGCTCTTCAGCTGAAAGTGTATCGAAACCAGCGCCAGATTGAAGTTTGCCCCAGCCAGCGAATACATCTGCATCAATGTGAGGGATGTTTTCTTTGTACAAATCGATATGTACAACCTCGTCACTTGGATTTGCTTCCTTATAAGATTCGATAAATGCCTTAGCAGTAGCCATACTGTAAGAAACTGTTTCATCATGCGGATGTGCAGTGATGTATAAAACTTTTGCCATGTTCATTCAATCCTTTCTGTTTCGGTTATTTTTTTAGCGTATCCCAATGATACACTGAATATGTGGCATCTTTAATCATATTGGAATGCTATGAAAAAGATGTAACAAGCACAGTTACATGAAAACTGATATTTTCATTGTAATCACAATGTAGTTTGAAGTCAAGGTATAAAGTCTCGAAATCAAGATAAAAAGTTTGTAAATTTTTCTGGAACGCGTAAACACGCAGTTTTCAGCGTAAAAAGCCTACTCTTATTGAACAAAAAATCGTTCGATATCGCAAGTAAAGAGTTTGTAAAGGCACTGCATCTCAAAAATAGATGGATGCCCCTAAGTCATCTGCTACAAGCAACTGTTCTCCGAATTCGTATATATAAGAGAAGGCAGGAGAGAGTGAGGGATAAGAGTGGGACGATCCTATGTTGCGATTGGAGATTCCTTAACAGTTGGGGTGGGGGCACGTTTATTTGGCGAAGGATTTGTTCAGCGATTTTGGTGGATGCTTGAAAAAAAGACACATGCACCGGTCGAGCTGTCCGTATTTGCAAAATCAGGGTTAACGACTGATCAGATTTTACAGCTCTTCAAACGGTCAGAGGTGAGACGTGCGATTGCAGCAGCAGACATCATCACCATCACAGGCTGTGGGAATGACCTTGTTCAAGCTGTTCAGCAGTATGAAGAAGGTGAAGATGAAAAGAAACTGCTGCAAGCAGTCATACATTGTCAGGCGAATTTTAGCAAGATGATTCAAGAAATTGCTCAGATCAAAAAAGGGCAGCATCAGCCTTACTACGTATATTTCATGAATTTATATAATCCATTTCCGCAAATACCAATAGCCGGGCGGTGGCTTCAGCAATATAATCAACAACTTCGTTTGCTTGCTGCGAATCCGCATGTAGAAGTTGTGGATGTGTACCGAGCGTTTGAAGGGCATGAAAGAGCCTACTTATCGATTGATCAATTTCACCCGAACCCTAAGGGGTATGAAGCAATGGCAGAAGCATTGTTTAAGGTATACTGTAAACAGCTGTAATCCGTGGGATTGCAGTTTTTTTCATCCTTTTCATTAAATGACGGTTTCGATATGATAAAAGAAACGAAGGCGAAAGAGGTGTGCAGGCATGGAGGAGATCAGTGCATATTTTCAAGAGATGACTGGAACGGCTTATGAAGTGGGAAAACAGCAGGCTGTCTGGCTTAAGGAGAACCCGCTGCTAAAGACACAATATATTCGAACAGAACCGGTAACACAACAGGCTGTGAAAGAAACGAAGCAGCTGATCCGTCCCTTTCTTCCTCAATTAGATGAAGAGTTTGCTGGGTTTTGTGATGAAATGCAATTACATGAGCGTTATTTGACCTTTTTCTATTCATCTCATCTTCAGCCAGGCTGTTCCCACTGTGTGAGGCAGGGGAATATGGCGGCAGGCCAACAAACGGTCATGCTTCGTAACTATGATTTCTCCCCGATTTTTGATGATATGCGTCTTGTGACGACACATGTAAAAGGCTCGGCATATCATACAGGCTCGTCGCTGCTCTTGTTTGGCAGATCTGATGGGATGAATGAGCATGGTCTTTCTGTAACTTTCTCTGCTTGCGGTCCGCCGGTTGGCAATGAACCCGGTTTAAAGCCCCCAGCAGTCGCCGGTTTGCAGGTGTATCATGTGATTCGCTCTGTTCTGGAAACCTGTCAAACGGTCGAGGAAGCCATTCGCTCTATCGAGGAAATGCCCGTTGCCTCAAATGTTCACATCATGCTTGCGGATCGAAAAGGAGAGGCGGCTGTGATTGAAATCATTGATGGTCAAAAAAGAGTGAGAAGACCGGAGAGAGGTTATATTGCCGCAACGAATCATCCGGTAGCTGATCAAACAGCAAAAGGGATGACCAAACATCATTCTGTTGTCAGATACGATATGTTAATGGAAGCGTTAAAAGAACAACGATCAAGTGATTCTCTTGCGAAACTGTTCCAGACAGAATATCCTGATGGTCTGGCTGTGCACAATTATGAGGAGCTGTTTGGAACGATGCGAACCGTCATGTTCCGTCCGGAAGAAGGCACAATCGATTATTGCTTTGGCTCTCCAGTATACAATCCGACTTATTCTTTAAAAGCGGGGGGTTCATTGCCTTTTCAAGAACAAAAGGTTCAATTTCATCAAAAGGATTATGGACCGTCATTTTGGAGAAGTGTCTGATGCTACCTTGTTTATTTTTGTCACAGCTGCTGTGCCAAATTCAGATCAACTTAAGATTGCATCGCTCGTTGAAAGCGTTTTATATTAAGGTGTGACAATAGACCTATTTATACAGAAGGAGGCATTTCATGTACATAACGGCACGAGAACAGAAAGTCATTAAATACATCATTCAGCAAAATCGTTATGTCACCATTCGTGAGATAGCCGATTCTGTTCAGGTAAGTACTAGAACGATCCATAGAGAACTAAAATCTATTAAACCAATATTGAAAGATTATCATCTTTCATTAGATAAACAACCGGGAAAAGGCTTGAAGGCAGTCGGCGAACAGGAGGATAAACAGCGGCTTCTTGCTCATATGTCAAATGAGGATCAAATCGAATATAGCTCAGATGAACGAAAGCTCTTAATTCTATGTGCGCTGCTTGAAGCGAAGGAACCGGTGAAATTATACACACTCGCAGCTGACTTGCAGGTAACAAATGCGACGATCAGCTATGATTTAGATGAACTAACAGAGTGGATTGCTCCATACGGTTTGCAGCTTATCCGCAAGCGCGGGTACGGCATTGAATTAAAAGGGCCGGAGGAAGCAAAACGAAAAATTGTCGGCAATCTCATTGTTGACCGGCTCGACATTCAATTATTTTTAGAAACGATTGAAATGAATATCAAACATCGAACGAAAGCGACGGAAAAGGTGTTTGGCGTTGTCAGCAGAGGACAGCTGCTAAAGGTAGAAAGGCTGCTCTTTCATTTGAAAGATCGACTGTCACTCTCATTATCTGATAGTGCCTATATTGCACTTGTTGTTCACTTAACCTATGCTATCGAACGTATTCAGCTTGGGGAAACCATTCGAATGGAAGAGGAAGAGCTGCTGGAATTAAAGCGGACGAAGGAATTTGAATCATCACTTCGAATGGCAAGGGCGCTTGAACGCATGTTTAATGTGGAGATTCCTGAAGCGGAGGTCGGATATATGACCATCCATCTTCGCAGTGCAAATCGCAGCTTTGGGGCAGAATACCGTATTGATGAAATTGAGCTGGATATAGCGCTGAGAACGAAAAAGCTCATTGATTTTATTTCAAATAAAACCGGCTATCATCTCAATGAAAATGATTCATTGTATGAGGGGCTCGTGTCTCATCTTGAGCCTGCCATGAACCGTCTAAAGGAAAAGATGAGAATCTATAATCCGCTCACACAACAAATAAAAAAAGACTACTTTTTGCTGTTTATGGCGATTGAAGAAGGAGTCGAGCGTTTCTTTCCTGAGATTGAATTTCCAGAGGATGAAATCGCCTTTCTTGTGCTTCACTTTGGCTCAGTGCTTGAAATCAAAAAAGAAGAAACAAAAATTCATGCGCTCGTTGTTTGCTCAAGCGGGATTGGTTCCTCGAAAATGCTCGCCTCCCGGTTGAAAAAAGAATTGCCGGAGATCGCCAAATTCGATCTATCCTCCTTGATGGAGCTAAAGGAAATCGATGCATCAAGCTATGACATGATTGTCTCGACCGTTCCGATTCCCTATGAGCATATCGATTACATTATGGTCAGCCCCCTTTTAAACGAGGATGATGCCATGCGTGTGAAGGCTCATATTAAACGGAAGATTCCTTATATCATCGAGAAAAAAAGAATAAAAGAACCTCCCGAAGAATTGGCGCAAGAAACCGTTGATATGATGGCGGTTGCAGAGCAGGTGACGAATTATATGTTTGTGATTCGCAGCATCCTGTCCCATTTTACCATCGAAAAAAGAGAGACGATGCCGCAGCATGATGAAACCATTAGGCAGCTGCTTCGTCAGCTTGAAGAGGAAGGATTTATCATACATGCAGATGATGTGGCGGGCGGCCTTTTGGAACGTGAACAGCAAGGCGGCTTAGGCATACCTGGCACTGAATTTGCTCTTTACCATTTAAAGCATACATTCATCAAGGAACCAATCTTTCATATTTATGATCTTGATCAGGCATACGAGGTTAAAAGCATGGATGGCGGGCAGCAGCAGATGTCAAGAATGCTCATGATGCTGGCGCCGCAAGAGCTTGGCAAGGAAGGGTCAGAAATGTTTAGTCTGATCAGTTCATCCATCATTGAAAGTGAAGAAAGCATGGCGCTTTATGGACAAGGAACAAAGGAAAACATTGAACAGAAATTACATCAGCTTTTCTATCAATTTGTCAAAGAGGCAAAGTGGTAAGAAAAAGGCCGAGAGCTTATTCGCTTCTCGGCTTTTTTGCTGTGACACAGACAGCAAGGGTAGGGCGAATTTCTTCATACTCAATAGAAAATTCGTCAAACCCTGCAAACTGCAAGTCATTTAATATGTTTTCACCCATCTCTTTTGTCCGATTGGCGTCAGCTCCTTTTTCTCTTGGCTGCATCACAATAGCGAGTGTCCCGCCTGGTTTTAAGGTGTGATAAAGATTGAGTAAGCCCGTTTTTGGATCATCCCAAATCGTAAAATTGTTAACAGACAGTACTTTGTCATACTGCTCTCCGGGAAGACGTGTTTTCTCGATTTTGCCGACATACAGACGAACCTGTTTGTCTTTTGCCCGTTTGCTGACGCGGGACTGTGCTTGCTCCTGCATGGTGGAAGAAGCATCCAGCCCATCAATGTGAAGGTCTTGATAATGCTTGAGCATATGTTTGATACTGTAGCCGGGTCCATAGCCAATTTCCAGAATGTTTTCACCATCTGTCAAATCTAAGTGGCGGATGGCCCACTGATTCAATGCTTTATTTTCATTTGCCATAATGAGTCCAGCAATGCTTCCGAGCCAGCCTTTTGGTCTGCTAAAGGTTTTCGAAATAGTAGACAGCATGTGAGAACGCTCCTTTTTGATGATCATGTAACCGATTTTTCCCCTCTTCAAACATGCTGATTTTCGGGAACACATCAATACAGCTTCATGATGTTTGAGTGAAAAAATGAGGTGGTAATGAAAGGATACATCAACAAATCAAGGAGGAGCTTACACATGGATTTACGTGATTATTTAACAAATGGCATTCCGCGCCAAACGCAGGATCAGCAGCCAGGCAGTGAAAGAGAAATGAATCCAGCGCCGATCTTTGAGGATGAATCATATCAAGGTTCTGGCAAGCTAAAAGGAAAAGTGGCACTGATTACAGGTGGAGATAGTGGAATTGGACGGGCAGTATCTGTTGCCTATGCAAAGGAAGGTGCACATGTTGCCATTGTGTATTTAAATGAACATGAGGATGCAGAGGATACGCAAAAACGTGTAGAACAAGAAGGCGTCAAATGCTTAACGATTGCAGGAGATGTCGGTGACGAAGCCTTTTGTGAGAAAGCAGTAGAAAAAACAGTTGAAGCCTTTGGTCAATTAGACATTTTAGTAAATAATGCGGCTGAACAGCATCCGCAAGAACGTATTCAAGATATTTCGAGTGAACAGCTTCACCAAACCTTTAGAACCAACTTCTATTCCTATTTCTATTTTACGAAAAAGGCATTGGATTATTTAAAACCGGGAAGCTCCATTATTAACACAACATCCATTAACCCATATAGAGGTAACCCAGTGCTGATTGATTATACGGCAACAAAAGGAGCCATTAACGGCTTTACGCGTTCTATGGCACAATCGCTTGTGAAAGATGGGATTCGAGTGAACGGTGTAGCGCCAGGTCCAATTTGGACGCCGCTCATTCCATCTACATTTGATGAAGACAGTGTGGAAAGCTTCGGAGCAGAAACTCCGATGGGAAGACCAGGACAGCCTGTTGAGCATGTCGGCTGCTTTGTCCTGCTGGCTTCTGACGAATCGTCTTATATGACAGGACAGACACTTCATGTCAATGGCGGTTCCTTTATGAATACATGATCTACCGCGGCACCGCCCAGCTTTGATTGGGCGGTGTTTTTAGTATTTCTTGCGATTTTTCTGCACAGATATGACAGACCATACGATTATGCCTACAACAACTGCCGCAATGACAAGTGAGCTCAAATGAAACATCGTTTCATGATGCATGTTCAATTTCTCCCTTCATTGAACCTGTTTTTTATAGCATCAGCCAGAAGGTCTCTTTTTATGAAAAACACATTTCTTTGTTTAATGAATGGGCTGTCGTGGAAACCTACGAATACGGATGAAATTTTGAAGGAGTGAAACGATATGTCTCAAGAAGAATTAAAACAAAAGGTATTAAACCTGTTAGATGAACAAAAGGTGGGAACACTAGCGACTGTTGAACAGGATAAGCCGCATACCCGCTATATGACTTTTTTTCATGAAGGGCTGACGTTATATACACCAACGAGTAAAGAAACACATAAAGCAGAAGAAATTGAAAAAAACCCGAATGTTCATATTCTCATTGGATATTCAGGCGAAGGATTCGGTGATACGTATGCAGAGATTGCAGGCACCGCAACATTAACCGACGATCCGGAACTGATTGACCGTCTTTGGTCTGATGAGATGGAGAAATGGTTTAAAGGAAAAGATGACCCAAATCTAGTGATCCTGAAGATTGACCCAGCCTCCATTCGTTATATGAATGAAGGAAGCCGTACACCAGCAGAATTATCACTTTAACACTTGCGCAAGCAGGGGGAATGTGTTATAGTTTTATATTAAGTGTTGAAATAAGCAAATAAATAAAGAAAGTAAACTTTCTTTTTTCTATGACATAATGAGAAGCAATAGAGCTTCTACTTGATAAGAACGAGACGCTGTCAAAGCGAACAAACTTATTCTTTTCCTTCTGCCACCGCCCCCCTATAAGAGCGGAAGAATGGAAAAAAGACGTTTTGATTTACAATTCACACTGGCACGGCTTCGGAGCCGTAAGGACGAATGAGAGGTAGGGCTTTCGTTGTCTTGTTATCCAGAACTTCCATGGCGTTTACTTTCAAACGTAGGTTCACTCGGAACACATATGACACACTGATATGATCGAATCTTAATTCATACACTCCGTAACGGAGATTAAACATTGATTATTTATTTGCATGAAAAGAGTAAGGAAAAGGCTGCCATCTATTTGGCAGCCTTTTTCATTAGGTCAAACAATAGAACCCCGAAACCAATGAGCACAAGAAAAGGAAAAACAAAGGTCGCAACCATTCGCATAGCGTCCGCCCCAAAAGGGTTTGACACTAAAAGCAGGCCGATAAATGCACAAATAATCAGAGTGAATAAAGCGAGCTTCATGATCATTTACTTTGTCCTTTTTTCTGATACCGCCAAATCCGCTCAATAAAAAAGAACATGACCGCAAACAAAATAGAAAACATGAACATATCCAGCAGTGTCACGCCTCTATTTGGATGCACAAGACCAAACCAAATGAATTGAAGAACAAAAGAGATCGCAAAATATAGAATCAATTTTTTCATCATTTTCCTCTTTTCACTTATTTTTTTGCCTCTTAAGCCACATCAGCCAAATGATGAAGGAACCAATCACACATGAGAGCAATGTGACAGGCGGCAAGGTGTGCCAGCTAGTCAGCCCCTTTACAAAACACATATAAAAAAAGAAAATGGAAATGGATACGAGTACCCATTGCTTGAACCAGCGAGGGACACGCAGCCAAGCCGCTAGAATGATTGATGATAGCTTATCCAATGAGATAACTCCTTTTTTGAATCTGATTGGATTTTATCGTAAACAACAAAGTTTGTAAAATATGGATTTCAGAGGCTTTGCTGGTATTCTTCTAGCATGAAACATTTTCGCTGTACTGACGTATAAGTTTAAGGAACCTCATGAAAGGAAGCGATCAAGTGAAAAGAATACCAATCATCTTCCTCAGATATATTGTCTTCTTTATTCCAGCCATCATTCTCAGTGTCTTGGTGTGGAATCATTACCAAGATGATTTGTCAGATGGGAAAGTAACAGAGTATGACGTCAAAGGAATGTTTACATTTGATGAAGGAAAACGAGTGGTGAGTGCTGTATCAAAAGACCAGCAGCTCCATTTTGCAATGTATGATCCTCAATCAGGAAAAAGAATTAGTGAATGGACCACAGAAAGTGATACGTTTCATGAAATGCTGCCATCCATTCAAGGAAACAATCTCTTACTGGCTTTAAAAAATAAAGACGGGCAGCTGTTGATCGAGAAACTAACACCAAGCGGAGAAAAGAAAGAGCTCGTTCAAAATAACCTGCAGATTCCCTCATTTTTAAAAACGAATACATACCAATGGAATGGACGGCTCGTATTTACAGGAGAAATGGACGGTGCCGCTGCAGTCATCGGTGAGCTGAAGGATGGTCAGTTTCATGTGCACAATCTGAACGATCTAAAGCTGCCAGCAAGACCCGTTTCTATCGATGTTGTCATGAATTCCTTTAGAGGGCAGACGCCAATTCCTATGTTTGAATTGGCTTTGAAAAATGACCAGAATGCGTATGTCAGCGGAATCTCAAACGAGAAGCAACAGCTTGGGGTTTATGTCTCCAAAAACGCTGAACCGTTCAGTCTCATTAAAGATAAAGTGGAGCAGCAGATGGAGAAAACAATCGGGACATCACAAAACTTTGCAGTCGCTGTCGAATCTAACTATCCAAAAAGGGCAAGGAAAGTGAATGCAGAGGGAAGGCTTGGGGAAGTCGTTCCAACACCAAAGCCGATTTATCAAACCTTTATTTACCAGCTTAATGAAGAAGAAGTTCTTCTTGCAGGCTCTACAGCAAAGGACGAAGCAAAAGGCAAACTGACAGGTTATATTTATAACCATCGCACGAATAAGGCGACGTCTGCCAGCAAGCTTTTGCAGTCGTTTTCATATGAATCTTTACAAAGAGAAGGGCTCTCTTTCAATAAAAATGTGAAGAGCGACTGGCTCTATTATTCATTTGACAATCAATTAACGGGTGCATTTGAGACGAAAAGCAAAGAACTAAAGGAATTTCCTTTGCAAAAGGTCATCTCAATTGAAAACGCCAGTCCGGCCCACCAAACGTCTGTTGATACCTTTACGCAATATGTTATGAAGGGCGGACCGCTCATTCTTAACTGGGCGATATGGATCTTGATCCCGCTATTATTATTTGTGCTAGCGATCTTCCTGCCGCCGATTTTGAGACTGGTGAGGAGAAACAAGATAAAGGACAGTGTCACATTAGAAGCCAATATTGTGTCTGTTAAAGAAACGGGCACCTACATCAACGAACAGCCAGTCGTCAAAATGCTGCTTCAATTTCAATATGATGGGGAAAACATCGAGAAGACGGTTAAAACGGTTGTATCCTACACCCAGATACCACAGCCGGGACAGCGTATTGTCATTCACTATGATCCAAAGAAGAAAAAAGCGATGCTCTTAAAAGAGGGTGACTTCTCGCAGCCAAGCGAGGCAAAGTTTATCAAAGGCGCTGTTTTAAGAAACATAGAATCATATGGAACTGTAGGACGAGGCACCGTCTTATCACTCACATTTGAATTAGATCAGAAAACGTATATCATTCCGATGATTCAAGCCGCCGGTTTTGAATTTAGAACAGGAGAAAAAGCCGATCTTGTCGATATCAACGGCCAGCTCAAAATGGCAGCCTATGGCCATGAAGTGCGGAATCGATCGGGGAAAGATGTGACGTTAACAGGAACGATTCAGCGTGTGAAGCAATATCCAGTGGCCATCCATGAACAAAAGCCTATTCAGCTTGATGTGTCGGTTTCAAACGGCGATGAGTCCATCACAAAAACGGTCAGCCAATTCATCCCTGATCATATGCAGGTCACAGCCGGCACTCAAATCACGATCCAGACAAAAAAAGAAGAGCTGGATAGAGAAATGGGTCTCATGCAAGAGAAACAAGGAAGTGCAAAAGTGACCAATGTTGAATTTGCTGGCGTCATCGGCAATCTGCCGTTAGCAATCATTCAGGTTGAGAGAAATGGCATGATGTATGAAGTGAAACAGCCAATCGATCCAATCACTAGCGTCTTGCCTGGTGATGAATTATGGGTGGCGTATCACGACATGACGCGTCAAGCAGCCATTGTGAAATATGCATCGATATAAAAAAGCGTTCCCCAGCGTGGAAAAAAAGGGCTAAAACGAATGTCGTTTTAGCCCTTTTTGATTAAGCTTTTGTATCATATTGGCGGAGCACCTTATCGTAGGCGAAGTTACCGAAAGGAATGAAAGCCGCAAAAAAACCGGCGATGGACCATTTCAAATGCCAGCGAACTTTAAAAGTCACATATGCCAAAACGAGCATATAGATGACAAACAATGCGCCATGAAGAGAGCCTACAATAGTGACTGCCATCGGAATATCCGCAAAATATTTTAGAGGCATGGCAATTAAAAGAAGGGTTAAAAGAGACATACCCTCAATAAAACCCGCCTGTCGAAGACGGCTAATACTTGTATGCATATACAAATCCTCCTGTATAAAAGCTAGTTTCTCATCTTCTAATATAAACGAAAGATCGTCTGGACATGCTGAAATCTACGAAAAATTCAAAATATGTTCATGGAATGCTTAAAAAATGGGAAAAGCCCTTTATTCTTTGTTTGTTTTAGAGAGTACTTGCTTTAAGTGCATAACATCATGTAATAAGTGCTCTGTCATTGCTTGAACCGCTTCTATGGAGCGGCGCTCTTTTATTTCAGAATAGATGGCTGTATGCTCTCTTTGAATGGTTTCAGCACGAGCCCCGCCGCTAAAATGGAAGATGCGGCAATAGTGAATGAGTGCATTCACGTGATTCAATTGTTTGGATAAGCGGTCATTGTGACTCGCCAACATGATTTTTTGGTGAAAGGCTTCATGTAACTGGACGATCTCTTTAGATGGCAGCTGCTGCTTGATCGCTTCGTCCGCCTGTGTGAGAACCTGCTCAATTTCATCCATTTCTCTTTGCGAGGCTTCCTTACAGGCAAGTTCAACAGCAAGTGTTTCTAAGGCCGCCCGAATTTGATAAAGCTCCTCAACATCTTTTTCTGTTAACGTATAGACGGAATAGCCTGAGCGATGATCCGCGATTAAAAGCTCGTCTTTTTCTAACAGCCTCATCGCCTCTCTTACCGGTGATCGGCTTACGCCAAATTGCTTGGCAAGCTGCGTTTCATTGATGCGCTCTCCTGGCTGAAACTGGCCATCAAATATCATTTGCTTCAGCTGTTCATAAAATTGCATGTGATACGGTGCTGGTCTTTCCATCTCGAATGAATTCATCCCATCATTCCCTCTTTTATTCATCATCTTTTGTCTCATGTTATCCAAGTTTTTCCCTCTAGGCAAGCCTGCATCGAAAAGTCAATATCGTACAATCCAAGAGAAAAAGGGTGTGCTACACTAATGATCAGTTCAGTGAAAAGAGGGATCGACATGAACACACAAGAGGAACGAACTGTACATTTTGATCAAGACTTGCAAATAGAGGCGTATCGCTTTCATGGCATCATGCAAAAGTTCCCGAATCATTTTCATACATATTATGTGATTGGATTTATTGAAGATGGTCAAAGACGTTTGATCTGCCAAAATCAAGAATACATCATTGAAAAGGGTGATATCCTTCTTTTCAATCCGTATGATAATCACGCATGTGAACAAATTGATCACAGGACACTCGATTATCGCTGCTTAAATATTGAAGCTGAGGTGCTGGAAAAAATCTTTCAGCACAAGCCGCATTTTAAAGCCCCTGTGTTTTCACAAAGTGAACGAACAAAGCCGTTATATGATCTACATCAAATGATCACAGAAGAAGCGCCTGCTTTGAATAAACAGGAAACCTTCTATTTCTTGATGAAACAATTGATTGAAGCCTATGCTGATACCTCAGGGGAAAAAATATCAGCCGCACATGCCAACGAACAAAAAGTCCAAGACGTACAGCAATATATCGAAACACACCTCACGGAAAATATCTCGTTAGATGACTTAGGTGAGCTTGTGTCCATGAACAAATATTCATTGCTGCGTGCTTTTACAAAGTTCAGAGGGATTACACCGTACCGTTATTTACAGACAGTCAGAGTGAACTATGCGAAGGAACTTCTCGCCCAAGGAGTGAAGCCTGTAGATGCGGCTGCCTCCGCTGGATTTTCTGATCAAAGTCATTTCAGTCATTTCTTTTCAGAATTTATTGGGCTCACGCCAGGGCAGTATCAGCAAATTTTTGTAAAGCAGGTAACAGCTGATGAAAAATAAACAGCTGCTTGGTCATTTAGCGGCCATGTTCACCATTTTTTTATGGGGATCCACCTTTATCTCTACCAAAATATTATTAACGGCTTTTTCTCCAACAGAGATTTTATTTTTCCGTTTTTTTATAGGGTACTTGGCTCTGGTGATCATCTATCCAGTCACCATGAAGGTGCGAAATAAAAAGCATGAAGGGATGTTTGCGCTGGCAGGTTTATGCGGTGTGGTCTTATATTACTTTTTAGAAAATGTCGCACTTACTTATACGTTTGCTTCGAATGCAGGTGTCATCAGCTCCGTTGTCCCATTCTTCTCTTTTCTATTGTCTTATTTTTTATTAAAAGATGAGCCGCTGCACAGCCGGTTTTTCATAGGCTTTTTCATCGCAATGACGGGAATCGTGCTGATCAGCATGAATGGAATGACCACGTTTCAATTGAATCCACTCGGTGATGCGTTAGCTTTAACGGCTACCATCGTCTGGGCATTCTATTCCATTTTATCGAAGATGATCAACCAATATGGCTACCATATCATTCAGGTAACAAGGCGTGTCTTCTTTTACGGACTGCTATGGATGATTCCACTGATCTGGCATTTTAAAATTCGTTTAGACTGGGAACGGTTGACGAATCCATCGTTTGCCTTCCACTTGCTGTTTTTAGGCCTTTTCGCATCTGCGATTTGTTTTCTGACATGGAGCTTTTCTGTGAAAACGCTCGGTGTGGTGAAATCGAGTGTGTATATTTATGGAGTGCCCATTATTACGATGGTCATTTCAATGATCGTTCTTCACGAGAAATTGACCTTCATGTCTGCGCTTGGAACGGTACTGACCTTAGGAGGTTTGCTGCTTTCAGATAAAAAAAGTGCGGGAAGAAAGAAACAGAAGCCCCGTGTGCTGATGCAGGATAAAAAGGCGCTTTGATCAAAAAAGTGTCTTTTGTCCATTGTAAGAACAGACACTCTCTAGTAAACTCGAATTAAATGGTCGACGGTCGACCGATGACGAAGGGGGAAAAATCAATGAAGCATGTTTCAATTGCAGCAATTCCAGGAGACGGGGTTGGAAAGGAAGTTGTGCCTGAAGCCATCCGAGTTTTGAAAGCGATATCAGATGTGCATGGCGGTCTGTCTTTCACCTTTCAGGATTTTCCGTGGAGCTGTGAATATTATTTAGAGCATGGCGAAATGATGCCAAAGGATGGATTGGAACAACTGAAAGCCTTTGACAGCATTTTCTTAGGGGCAGTCGGAGATGCCAATTTAGTGCCGGATCATGTATCGCTTTGGGGATTGCTGATTAAAATTAGACGTGAATTTGAGCAGGTGATTAACGTTAGACCTGCAAAACAGCTGAGCGGTATTCGCTCCCCGCTTGCTCAGCCAAAGGATTTCGATCTTCTTGTTGTAAGAGAAAACGGTGAAGGCGAATATAGTGAAATCGGAGGCCGCATCTATCAAGGGGAAGATCAGCTTGCCATTCAAAATGCTGTTTTCTCCAGAAAAGGGACAGAGAGAGCCATGCGCTTTGCTTTTCAATTAGCAGAAAAAAGACGAAAGCATGTGACAAGTGCAACCAAATCGAATGGAATTGTTCATACAATGCCATTTTGGGATGAAGTGTTTCAAGACGTAGCAAAGGATTATCCAGAGGTGACAGCAGACTCGCAGCACATTGATGCGCTCTCAGCCTTCTTTGTGACAAGACCAGAGAAATTCGATGTGATTGTTGCCAGCAATTTATTTGGCGATATTTTAACTGATCTTGGGGCTGCGATTATGGGAAGTATTGGCGTGGCGCCTGCCGCCAACATCAATGTAAATGGCAAATATCCATCCATGTTTGAGCCTGTACACGGATCAGCCCCAGACATTGCAGGGAAAGGAATTGCCAACCCAATCGGTCAAATTTGGACCGCTAAACTCATGCTTGATCATTTCGGAGAGGAAGAACTAGGTACACACCTGCTCGAAATCATCGAGTCAGTCACAGCAGACGGCTTTTTAACGGCAGACATCGGCGGGGCTTATCAAACACAAGAAATCACAAACGAAATTATCACGCGTTTGAAGAAATAATCCGTCATTAGAACCGCATCTCCACGTCTGCTATAATAAAAGGATGGATAGAAGAAAGAGATGTGAAATCTAGTGTCAAAAACAGTTGTATTAGCAGAGAAACCTTCAGTAGGACGTGACTTAGCGCGTGTATTGAAGTGTCATAAAAAAGGAAATGGTTTTTTAGAAGGAGATCAATACATTGTCACGTGGGCCCTTGGCCATTTGGTCACACTGGCTGATCCAGAAGCTTATGATAACAAATATAAAACATGGAATTTAGAAGATTTACCTATGCTACCAGAACGTCTTAAACTGACGGTAATTAAACAATCGAGCAAGCAATTTAATGTAGTAAAATCACAATTAAATCGCAATGATATTAATGAGATTATTATCGCAACGGATGCTGGTCGTGAAGGTGAGCTTGTGGCTCGTTGGATTATTGCAAAAGCGAAAGTTAATAAAACAATTAAACGCTTATGGATATCCTCTGTAACGGATAAGGCTATTAAAGAAGGGTTCCAAAATTTAAAGCCAGGCAAAGCATATGAGAACCTTTATCATGCAGCAGCAGCGCGTTCTGAGGCTGATTGGTATATTGGTTTAAATGCGACTCGTGCTTTAACAACACGATTTAATGCTCAATTAAACTGCGGTCGAGTACAAACGCCGACTTTAGCCATGATTGCTACTAGAGAAGATGAAATTAAAAACTTCAAACCCCAAACTTACTATGGAATTGAAGCACAAACAGAATCGATTAAACTAACATGGCAAGATGTAAATGGTAATAGTCGAAGCTTTAATAAAGAAAAAATTGATAGCATTGTAAACTCTTTTGGAAAACAAGATGCAAAGGTTATCTCGATAGATCGTAAGTCTAAAAAATCTTTTGCACCTGGACTTTATAATTTAACAGAATTACAAAGAGATGCGAATAAGTTATTTGGTTTCTCAGCAAAAGAAACTTTAAATATGATGCAAAAATTATATGAACAGCATAAAGTTTTAACGTATCCACGAACAGATTCCAGATACATTTCAAGCGATATCGTTTCCACTATTCCAGAGCGTTTGAAGGCTTGTAGTATTGGTGAGTATCGTTCTATTGCTAACAAGATTTTAACGAAACCTATTAAGACAAATAAATCATTTGTCGATGATTCGAAATTAAGCGATCATCACGCCATAATTCCGACCGAAGGTTTTGTGAATTTATCAGTTTTTAATGACAAAGAGCGTAAAATTTATGATTTAGTTATTAAACGTTTCCTAGCAGTACTTTCGCCAGCACATGAATATGAACAATTAACGGTTCAAGCAACTATCAGTAATGAGAAATTCATTGCCAAAGGTAAATCAGTGACTATTGCTGGTTGGAAAGAAGTATATTCAAATAAATTTGATGATGAAGAATCAATGGATGATGTGAAGGAGCAATTATTACCACATATTGAAAAAGGCGATGTATTAAAAACAAAGTTAATAGTCCAAACTTCAGGTCAAACAAGGACTCCTGCACGTTTTACAGAAGCGACTTTACTGTCAGTAATGGAAAACCCTACAAAGTATCTTGAAACGGGAGATAAGAAGATTGCAGATACGTTAAAATCGACTGGTGGGCTAGGTACAGTTGCAACACGTGCTGATATCATTGAGAAGTTATTTAACTCTTTCATGATTGAAAAGCATGGTGGCAAAGAAATATATATTACTTCTAAAGGTCGCCAACTTCTGAATTTAGTACCAAAAGAACTACGTTCACCAGCGACAACGGCTGAATGGGAACAAAAACTTGAATTGATTGCTAAAGGTAAATTGCAAAAAGATGTGTTTATTAATGAAATGAAAGAACATACAAAGGAAATCGTGGCAGAAATAAAGGGTAATGACAAAAAATATAAGCATGACAATATCTCAACAAAACCATGCCCTGATTGTGGTAAGCTAATGCTTGAGGTAAATGGAAAAAAAGGCAAAATGCTTGTATGTCAAGATCGTGAATGTGGACATAAAAAAAATGTATCACGTATCACAAACGCACGTTGTCCGAGATGTAAAAAGAAAATGGAGTTACGTGGTGAAGGAGAAGGTCAAATCTTCGCTTGTAAATGTGGTTATCGTGAAAAGTTATCTGCTTTTGAAGCAAGACGCAAAAAAGAAGGTAATGGTAAAGTAGATAAGCGTAGTGTTCAAAGGTATCTAAAACAGCAAGAAAAGGAAGTTGAACCAATTAATAATCCTTTTGCAGATTTATTAAAAGGAATGAAATTTGATTAAAAATAACTGGGCTAGATCATTTATTGACTAGCTCAGTTATTTTTTGTTGGAATAAAGTTTGATTAAAATTTTTGGAGTTTTACAAGTGACCGCTATATCAGGTGATGCAAAACGGTGAAATATTTCAAAAGATTAAGCCTAAACAGAAAAGTTAACATGGTATACTTTAAAAAAATCTTTATTAAGAGGAGATGAAGGAAATGAAAGCGAGTAATGAATATACATGCCCAATCTGCAAACAAGGATACATAACTATCGAAAAAGAAAGAACTGGACCTCTAGGCTTCAGAGACACTGACTATGATATAACCAATAAGACTTGCGAATGTATAACGTACGACTGTGAACTTATCGCTCTAGCTATCATGGGTTATAAAGATGAAAAGTATATAAAAAATGAAACTTGTGAAAGTTGTGGTGAACGAGAAGCCACTATAAATTACCCCATAAAGCCGTGGGCAGGAGAATACAAAAAAATTTGTTCTAACTGTTTTCAAATAGAGATGGGTCAATTGAAGGGAAAAAATAGTAAAAAATAAAATGTTGGTTTGGAATATAGTTTAACATTTCTACTGGATATATTCTATAATCGCGTCCTTTAATTGAACACGATAACATCAGTTAATTTAATGAGTTAGATATATGACTTTACTCTTTTATTACGTTATAACTAATGAATATAATTTATGAAAAATGTAAATTAATTAACAAATAAAGAGAATCTTCACTAGGAGAATGGTCGGTATGGTCTTAGAAAATCCCGAAA
Organism: Bacillus sp. FSL P4-0248; assembly: GCF_038593305.1. Lineage (NCBI taxonomy): Bacteria > Bacillati > Bacillota > Bacilli > Caryophanales > Bacillaceae > Bacillus > Bacillus sp. FSL P4-0248. The sequence continues at coordinate 488,202 of NZ_CP151983.1, forward strand.
GATATAATTTCTATAAGTTAGAAAATGAATTAAAGAAAGGTAAAGAAAAATTTATTGAATATTTAGATGGAGTTTTAATGTCAGATGGAGTCGATAGTGTTATAACTTCGTTGAAGGCGTCAGGTCTATCAGTGAATATGTTTAATAGTAGTAAACAAAAGTCACTATTTAATGAAATTTTGGATCATATATTAAATCAACTGGGTAGTGATGATAGAAAAAAAATTGAAGGTTTTAGAAAGGAAACTTTAATTTTTGACACTGTGTTTAAACGATTTGCAAAAATGCGAACAAGCTTTTTTGATAATTATGAGACTATAGATGATAAATATAAAGTAGTTTCTTATTTAATTTCTTTAGAGTTATATTTGAAAAGATTAATTGATGACTCCAGTATATTTAGTGAAAATGTGTTAGTGGATGAGTCTAATAAGGATAAATATAGGGCAAAATCAGCTTTATTTGATTCCGCAATTGAATCTACTGGCATGATACTAAAATATTTCATGCATAAGGAAAATGAATTTAAAGGAAGTAAAAGAAATATATCACCAAGAATTCTCGAAGCTTCTTTAATGCATGTAATCTTCAGTAATTATTGGGATCAGTTGAATGATATACTTGAATATTGGAAGTATTCAGAGGTGGATGTTTCAGTAAATAATAAGAGTGAAATATATTTTGAAATTGTAGATGATAAATTTGAATTAAATAATTTAATTTCCAATGAGAGGTTTAATAACCTTCGTCAGGGTTGGCAATTGAGTGAAGTTGGTGAATTACAAAAAAAACATTATGGGAAAAGTGATGTACCTATTGATACAATATTATCGCAAATTACTTCACGTCTAAATTATTTGTTTTCTACTTTATACTTTGGTTCTTCACTATTGGATGAAAAAATAAATGGAATTCAATTAAAACAATGGATTCATGCATATCAGATATTAATTAATGAAAGCAAGAAGTTTTTAGCGAGACAAAAAACTTTAAAAGTATACAATCTTGATAAAGTTTGTATATGTAAAACAATCTATAAATGGAAAGGGTTTTTCCAACAAAATGGATTCTCAATTGGAGAATCAGAAAAAATTATTGAATTCTTTACATTCGATAAGAAATCTTTAGATTTAATTGATTGTCCATTTGTTAAAATTGATGATAAATTAATAATTCTACCCTCTTTAACGTCTCAAGCAGATGCTTCAAGGGCGCTAGCATCTAATTTCCTTAATAAGAATATTAATTTAGATTTTAAAGGTTCAGGATTTGAGAAAAGAAGTAAAGTAGGGTTAGATATGAACGGTATAAAGAATTCAGGGTTGTATAAAAAGACTGATGAAACGGAATATGAATGCGATATAGCATTTATTTTAAATAATGATTTGATCTTTGTAGAGTGTAAAGCACATGTGCAGCCTCATACAACAAGACAACATGCAAATCACTTATATAAATTATATAAAGAAACATCACAATTAAATAGGATAGCGGATTTTTTTGAGAAAAATTTATCTATTGTAAGAGAGCAACTCAAATTGGATGAAAGTTTTGTTCCTAATAAAGTACATCGAATCTTATTGACTACATCTATGGTCGGAACCCCCTTGTTTGTTAATGGTGTTCATATTATTGACGAATCATCGTTTACTAAGTTTATAGATAGAGTTCCTCCATCACTAGGATATTTTGAGAAGGGTTCTTATATAAATTATCCTAGTACAAAATTTGATATATACCAGGGGAAAATAACAGTGCAAAAAATGCTCGATTTCTTGAGTTCCCCACCCCAGGTGAAATTAACTGAAGAATTGTATCAACAAAGAGTGTTTCCCCTAGGCCTTTTTGAAATCAAGAGAAATATTAAAGTCAATCAAACATTGCATATAGGTGTTAATTTAAATGATTTCGATCGTTCATTTTTAGAAAAGTATTACTAATTGCTTTAGGGTGATTTTTTAAAATAATAGTGATTAGTAAAGTTGAATAATTAATATAAAGATAGGGTGTGGAATTAATGATTTTAGAAAAAGTATTTGGAATTTCTCCTGAAATTTTAAAGCATTCTTATGTAGACAGAAAATTATTAGATGTTCAATTTCAACGAATCTTACGTCAGAAAAAGCATATAACTCTCTATGGAGCATCAAAATGTGGTAAGTCATGGTTTAGAAAGGAAAATATACCTAATGCAGTTGTTGTCCAATGTCGTCATGGTATGACGCTTTTAGATATCTATATAGATGCACTTTCTCAATTAGAAATAAAATTTAAGGTCGAAGAAACAAAAGATAATAAAATAAAAGGAATGATAGAAGCTACAGGGGATTTTGGGTTTAAGATTTTGTGTAAATTAACTGGGAAAGCTCAATTGGCAGGAGAGGTGGGAGGGAGTGAAAAGTATCAACTTGTTGGTAAAAATATAGATGATTTAAGATATATTGCAGAGATAATTAACGAGTCTGAACGTCGACTGGTAATAGAAGATTTTCATTATTTATCCTCAGCTGAGAAAATTAGATTCGCTTATGATTTAAAAGCGTTATGGGATTATCAGTGTTTTGTAATTATAATTGGAGTATGGTCGCAAAGTGGATATATGAACACATTAAACTCGGATTTATCAATACGTACAAAAGAACTTACAATTACTTGGAACGATAAAGATTTAAGAAAAGTTATTGAATTGGGATCAAAAGCTTTGAATGTGGAAATTACTGAGGTGATTATAGAAAAAATAGTTAGAGATGCTTATGGCAATGTAGGGATTTTACAAAGTTTAGTTTACAACCTTTTATCAAATGCTTATATTTTTGAATACAACAAATCTAAAAAGGTTATTAGTAATGCAAATTTATATAAAGATGCAGCAAATGAACTAGCTGATGATTTAAATTCTTTATATCAACATTTTGCAAAAGTAGTATCGAAAGGTATACGTAATAGAGGGGAATCAGCAACTGAAATATATGCTCACGCTTTAGCTGTTATTTTAGAATTAACCGACGAAGAACTTATAGAAGGTATAAAAGTTGATTCTATATTCTCAATTTGTCATAGCAGGCAACCACGTATAATTAAACCTAACTTAATGAGAGCACTTGAAAAGATAGAAGAATTACAGGTGGATGAAGAGAATAGAGGATTAGTATTAGCCTATAATGATAGAGAGAGGGTTGTTTTAATAATAGATCGACAATTATTGTTCTATAGAAAACATAGAACAATGGATTGGCCTTGGCAGGGAATGATTGATGAGGTTGATAAATCTAAAAGTGGCGCCTAATTTTATAACTTCAAGTACATATATTTAAAGATTAAGTTTTATAAAACTAAGAAATTTGACTTTTTACTCTTGATTTAAAGATCACCATGCGATCATTCCAACCGAGGAAGAACTGTATACTGGTGCATTAAGTGATAAAGAGCGTAAATTATATGATCTGATTGCCAAACGATTCCTTGCTGTACTTATGAACCCTTTTGAATATGAGGAAACAACGGTAATCGCTAAAATAGGCAGTGAAACATTCACAGCAAAAGGAAAAACTGTGCAATCAGCCGGCTGGAAAGCCGTGTATGATGAATCCTATGAAGAAGAGGAATCAGAAGCAGATCAGCAGCTGCCGGTACTCTCCGAAGGGCAATCACTTGAAGTACGCCAGCTGAAAGAAACAAAAGGAGAAACGAAACCTCCTGCTCGTTTTAATGAAGCTACCCTGCTATCTGCTATGGAGAACCCAGCTGCATTTATGCAGAATCAGGAAAAGGATTTAGTGAAAACCCTTGGTGAAACAGGCGGACTAGGGACAGTGGCCACAAGAGCCGATATCATTGAAAAACTGTTTAACAGTTTCTTAATCGAGAAAAAGGGCAAAGACATTTTCATCACATCGAAAGGGAAGCAGCTGCTCTCCTTAGTGCCTGAAGACTTAAAGTCTCCTGCGTTAACAGCGGAATGGGAACAAAAGCTTTCTAAAATCGCAAAAGGACAGCTGAAGGCTTCTCAATTCATGAGTGAAATGAAGTCCTATGCAAAACAAGCCGTATCTGAAATCAAACAGACGAACCAAACCTTTAAGCATGACAATGTCACTGGCACCCATTGTCCGGACTGCGGAAAACTGATGCTGAAAGTGAACGGAAAACATGGCACAATGCTCGTGTGCCAAGACCGAGAATGCGGCCACCGTAAAAATGTGGCGAAGAAAACAAACGCACGCTGCCCGAACTGTCATAAAAAGCTCGAGCTGCGCGGAGAAGGCGATGGCAAAATCTTTGCTTGTGTGTGCGGCCATAGAGAAAAACTGTCTGTTTTCGAAAAACGCAAATCACAATCCAATCAAAAGAAAGCCAGTAAGCACGATGTGTCTAAATATATGAAGAAACAAAAGAAAGTGGAAGAACCAATCAATAACGCACTGGCTGAGCAATTAAAGAAATTAAAATTAGATCAATAGTATTATAAAAACCCATGCGGAAACGCATGGGTTTTCCAATGTAATCAAGCATATCGACATATTGTTTTTCTGAAAATGGGAATGTCTATGCGAAAAGACTCGTAATTTGGTATAAAATATTTATTTAAATTTAAACAGAAACAATCTATAATAAATCGTTGGAATGCTAAGAGAACGGGAGTTGAAAGGGGACACGAATGGATACACCCATACATCGCATAGGTATTGTTTTACTCATTGTCATTCTACTAGGTGGATGTACCTGGAAGCAGCAGACGGAATCAGCTTATCCAGTATCACCACAGCCAGTATTGCCTGGAGAATATTTTATTACTCATCACCTCATGACAGATCAAGGCTTGATCCGCACTTCATTTGCAGAGCAACACATCTACTTATCCGAATCGCTGGGGCTTTGGATGGATTATCTTGTTCGAAAAAAAGACCAAAATTCGTTTGACCAACAATTGGGTGTCCTGCAAGATGAATTTTTACTAGACCATCATCTTCTCAGCTGGCAAATCGAATCTGATCAAAAAAGTAAAGCCAATGCCTTGGTTGATGATTTACGGGTAGTGGCGGCACTTCAAAAGGCAGATCGTTTATGGAAGAATGCAGCATATCAAACAACAGCAAAAGAAATCGCACAAGCGTTAAAAGACAAAAATATGTATAGAGGCATCTTGTCCGATTATTATGATGCTTCAACAAATCGAACTTCACACACAATCACACTCTCATATTTAGACCCAAAAGCAATCAAAGAATTGGAATCCCTCAAAATATTCACGAAACAAATGACGAGTAACCAATTGGCCATTCTAAAACAAGCACCGAGAAAAAAAGGATTCTTTCCTAAATCCTATGACATAAAGAAAAAAGCCTATTCATTTGATCGAGAAATCAATATGATTGATCAACTCTATACGGCTCTACATGCCGATCGTGCAAAGGTGAATACGTCCGCGATCATGAAATGGCTTAAAACGACTTTTACAAAAGAAGGAAAATTGTACGGTAGATATAAACTGAGCACATTGCAGCCAGCAGTGACATATGAATCGCCTTCTGTATATGCGCTGGTCATCTTGTATGCTCTTAAACGAAACGAACCGGAATTCGCAAAAGAGGTGTATGACCGCATGAAAGAATTACAAATTCAAGATCCTCTCAAGGATTATTATGGAGGGTACATGAACGAAAAAGACACACACTCATTTGACAATTTATTGCCTCTCATTGCAGAAAGGGAGCTTTTTAATGAATCGGTTATTCAGTAATACGTATCGTTTATATTATTCTCTGCTCCTCACGTTTGCAGGTCTTATTTTGTTTATGGGCTACCTTGGCGTACATGATGCAGAGAGCTTTTTGATGATCACACTGACTTTTGTCGTGTTAGGATGCGGGATTTTATTTGGCATCTTACCAGCATTAATTTTTACCTTGCTGATGTTGTTCTTTATAGGAAGTGCTATGTTCTTTACAGAGCTTGGCCACACAAACCCCTTCTTTACCAATCAAACATTGCAAGATGTGGTGATTTGGGGCGCAGCCCTCCTCTTTTTCGCGATTTCAGCAGGAAGCTTGCATGAGCGGATCAAGACGATGCGGCAAACCATTGAACAACAAAAGCAGGCTATGAAACAATTTGTGGCGATTGACTCGACCACTGGATTTGACAATGCAGAACGGATGAGGCTGGAATTGTCTGAGGAAATGAAACGGGCAGAACGCTACAAACAGCCATTCGTTTTTATCCTTCTTCACATTCATTATGCAGCTGAATTCAAATCGTTATATGGAGAAAAAGAAATGCAGCACCTATTTCAGCAATTAAGTAACAAGATTCGCGAAAGTGTCAGAGAAACCGATAAGAAATTTCGATTATCTGAAGAACGAATAGGCCTGCTGCTTACTCACACACCAGAAGAAAATGTCTCTGTCGTCCTTGAGAAGCTAAAGGATAAATTGAAAAAGCATGTGCTGTTAAACGGCCGTGAAGTCACCTTGACATTTCATGTCTGTCATTTAACAAGCAGTTCGGAGTATCGCACGCCAGAACAATTTTTAGAAGAACTAGAAAAAGAGATGATGATGAATGAACTTTAATTCTTTGATGAAATGCTGTTTGATGATTGCTCTCTTTTTGATTCTTTCGTTTCAATACATGGCTTCAGCCGACGCTCTTGCCAAGCCAGATACCCTGATCGTTTATTCAACAGAATCAGGAGAAACGACTCCAGCAGTGCATATGCTGGATCTACTCGCCGGACATTTTTCAAAACAGACGACGATTGTATCTGATGAACATTTGGCTGAAAAGAAGATAAGCGAATTTCAGCAAGTCATCTATCTAGGGGAAATAAAGAGAACCTTACCAAAACAGACCATTCGTGTAATGAACGAAGCACAGAAGATCATAGCCATTGGATACAATGCGGAACAGCTGCGCCCATTTTCCGCGCTTACTTTTCACAAACAAGATCACACGAGTCAAATCAAATATACAGATGATAAAGCATACCGTCAGCTAGAGAAAAGGATCAGTGCGTTAACGGTTCAAGGGGCAGACTTGCAAAGGGAATTTCTATTGAAAAAACATAAAGCTGATCTTCCATTTGTGATTCAAACAAAGGAAGGTGCCGCCTATATTGGAATCCTAAATGTCGTGCAGCACAGCGAGCTTCTTGCAGAAGTGCTAGAAAAACGCCTTCCTTCTTCTAATCAGCTGACCACAAAATACTTAAGGCTTGGGAACATCAGTCCTGTCACTGACGAAAAGAAGCTGCTTGAGCTTGGACAATACGTATCCACTCAGCATATTCCGTTTCTATTAGCGGTAACCCCTGTTTGGGTGGATCGAACAACAGGCGATGAAGTGACACTGAGTGACCGCCCGAAGCTTGTAAAAGTGTTAAAACAATTGCAAAGCGATGGAGCCAGCATCATTCTCCATGGATTTAGCCGTACGTATCGCACGGAGGATTCTGGTCAGGACTTTGAGTTCTGGGATGCAAAGAATGATCAGTCCATTACGTCAAATGACCCTAAAAAAGCTGAGAAGAAGCAAAGTGAAAGCCATTTTTCGAATGAAAAAGACTTCCATGCTTATACGAAATCGAATCAGCAGCAAGAAACCATCTATACAGAAGAAAAACTGACAAAAGGCATTGAGTTTCTTGCGCAGCAAGGTCTCTATCCACTGGCATTCGAGGTGCCGCATGATGCCATATCTCAACAAGGCTACGAAGTGATATCAAGGCATGTGTCCAGTCTGTTTGGACAGGTACAGCTGTCGGATCATACTTGGAAAACAGCCGGTGCTCCGCCGCTCGTGACGAAACCCGACATGCTTCATGGCATGACTTTATATCCTCAGCAATCAGTAGAGCCAGCGTCTGACGAAGAAGGTTCAAATATTTTAACAGAACAAAAGGTTCAATCCATCCAGCATCTTCAATCAGCCGCAATCGGGCTGTCCTATGATGTGGAATCCGGAATAACTGGATTGCAGAATCTGATGACGCAGATGGATGCAATTCCTTCTAGTGAATGGCTGGATTTAAAGAAAACAAAACAGACAGTCCAAACACCACATGTACAGATCAAAACATCAGGGGATGGACATATTCATGTAGAACAATCCAATAGAGCGGAAACCACAACAGTTAAACGAAGCGGCATGGAAAATATGCTGCGAATTCTCACCGTCGTGGTGATGCTGTTTATTGCGGCATTTGCTTTTTACACATTGTATTTAAGACTGACAATGAAAAAACGTATTTTTAAGGAGAGAAAATTAGGTGGCTGATGTCTTATTTTATCTTTCATTAATACTGATTTGGATTATGCTCCTATACCACATGTTTCTCATGCAGGGCGGCTTTCAGCACTACCTGACCTACGAAAAAGTGCTGCCTGAATGGACGAAACAAGAGAAAGAACTGCCGACCGTCAGCATTCTGATTCCTGCTCATAATGAAGAAGTTGTCATTCGGCAAACGCTAAAAGCAATGGTCCAGCTATCCTATCCTAAACATCTCCTTGAAATCATTGTGATTAATGATAATTCCTCCGATGGCACAGGGGACATCGTGCAGTCATTCAGTGAGCAATATGATCATGTCCATATGATTGAAACGAAACCGCCATTTGCAGGAAAGGGAAAATCAACTGCACTGAATGAAGGCTTAAAGGCTTCAACAGGAGAAGTCATCTGCGTATACGATGCAGATAACATGCCTGAACAAAAGGCCGTCTATCATTTGGTTCTTGGTTTATTGAATGACCCAAAGGCAGGCGCTGTTGTCGGGAAATTCAGGGTCATCAATGCAGCCAAAAATCTGCTGACCAAATTTATTAATATTGAGACCATCTGCTTTCAATGGATGGCGCAAGGCGGAAGATGGAAGTGGTTTGGCATTGCGACAATACCGGGCACCAACTTCGCCATCCGCCGGCACATTTTAGAAGAGCTTGGCGGCTGGGATGTTCATGCGTTGGCTGAAGACACCGAATTAACGATCCGTGTCTATAACCTTGGCTATGTCATTCGATTTTTCCCAGCTGCGATTACATGGGAACAAGAGCCTGAGACATGGAAGGTCTGGTGGCGGCAAAGAACGCGCTGGGCTCGAGGCAATCAATATGTTGTCCTCAAATTTTTAAAGCAGTTTATGAAGCTGAAACGAAAACGAATGATTTTTGATTTGTTTTATTTCTTCTTTACGTATTTCTTATTTTTCTTCGGTGTCCTGCTCTCAAATGGCATCTTTATCGTGAACCTATTTGTTGACCTTCACTTATCTGTAGGGGCTGTTGCACTGATCCTGTGGGGATTGGCCTTCTTCCTCTTTCTAACAGAAGTGATGATTACACTAAGTATTGAGAAAACAGAGCTCACCAAACAAAATATACTCATTGTGGCGCTCATGTACTTCACTTATTCTCAAGTATGGATTGCGCTAGTCGTGTACTCCTTATGTGTAGAGGCAAAGAGCCGTTTATTCAAACAAGAAGTGAAATGGTACAAAACTGAGCGTTACGATCAACAACAAAAGAAAAGCGGGTGACAAATTGAAATCGGTAAAATGGATGATTTTTATATTGATGATATCCCTTGCCATTCAGCCTTTTTTCATGGCGGGTCAAGCAATGGCGCAATCAAATCGAGTACAAGTGAAAGATGACTGGATTCGCTCATCTAAAGGAAGTCAAACGGAAACGCAAGCATTATCAGAAGATGTAGTAACCTTGTATGGACAAGAAGACCGCACTGAATTTTCCTATCAAATAGAGAGAGGAAAAGTTGAGTCTAGCAACCTTACATTAAATATAGAGGCTTCACCATTACTTATTTCGCCATCTTCGTTCACAGTCATGATTGATGGAGAGATTGAAAAGACCATTCCCGTATCAGGGAAAAATCAAAAGAAATCAATTCAAATCAAATTGAACAAAGCGCAATTGAAAAAAGGTTCTCATCAAATTCAGCTCACATTTTATGGCGTGTTAAAAGAAGGTGTGTGTATCAACCAAGAGACACCTGCCAATTGGCTGAAAGTATATCCTGAAAGTGAGCTGGATTTCAAAGGAACTCAAACGAAAGACGTGACGTTAGACAGCTTCCCTTCATTTTTCATTCAAACAGGTGATCAGAAAGAACAAACAGATATTGTGATACCAAATTCACCGGAAGCAGCTGAATTAGAAGCGGCTATGAAAGTATACCGGACGTTGAAAAACAAAGACCGCCAAGCAGACCTCAAACTCGTCCAAGAAAAGGACCTCAAGCAAATTGCTCATCCAACCATTGCTGTGGGAGCAAAAGGAAACTGGGATGGACGAGTGAAATCGATCGAGCAAGCTGCGAAAATGAAAACAGCAAGCAATCAGCTCACATTAGCGGTGAGAACCTTGACAGGAAAGAAAAAAGAACAGCCCATTTTATTTGTCACTGCTGAACAGCCAAAAACAATTGCTGAAAAAATCAATGTCCTGACTCAACCAGAACTGACAGGTCAGCTCACTGGGACAGATTTACTCCTTCAAAAGGTTACTGTTAAAACATCAAAACCATCTCATCAAATTCGTTTAAAAGATTTTGGTGGTGATGATGTCACGGTTGGAACCAAAAAGACGGCATCTGATCATTACTATTATCCAAAGGCATTGATCGCTCATCAAAAATCAGGAGCTAAACTAAATCTATCATTTAAAAAATCTGATACAGCGAACAAAGCGGAACGCTTAACAGTCATGATCAATAACGAACCGCACGACGTACCGTTAACAAAACTAGGAAACAAAGATGAGAATGGATTCTATCATGTGTCAATTCTAGTAGATTCACAAATACTCCAAAAGAACGAATATATTGATTTGCAATTTGTTACTACAGGCTTTAAAAACATGGAAGCCTGCAGACATACGGATGAAGAAGGCTGGATTTACATTGATAAGAACAGCTCTCTTCAAATACCAGAAGGTACGACTAGTGATACACCGGATTTAGCCGCATGGCCGCTTCCTTTCACATCAAAAACGCAGCAAGGAAAAACATTGATCATCATGCCAGATCAAATCAAGCAAGAAACCATCAATCAAATGGCGATGCTGACAGAATCATTTAGTCAGCCGGAAGCTGCCCAATATCATTTGATCAAAGCTTCAAATGTGACAAATGATCAATTGGAAGATCACTCTCTCATTTTCATCGGGGGCATTCAAACGTTCTCTCTTTTAAAAGAAAAGGCAGACGATCTCATCGTTCCAGTAAAAAAGGATCAGTATGATGTATCCTCCTTTGGCATGATCAATGAAACGACTGCTCGTATTGTATGGACGCAGCCATCTGTATGGAATAAAGAACAAACAATGACCGTCTTTTCCGGAATGAATGCAGCTGACGCTGATCTTTCACATGAAGTGATTCATTTCCTGCAAACAAATACGGAAACGGCAACAGTTGCAATCGAGAGCAAAAACAAAGACATGTTCTCTAATCATCAAACGGTCAGCAGCACAACAAATGATCTCCCAAAAGATGAAAAGCAAGGCATCAATGATTCTTGGATTTACTTTGCATGTATCGCTGCACTGATTATTTTTGTGGTCGTGATGATTATTTATTTCGTGCGAAAAAACCGCAAAAAGACTGATTGATAAACGATCAAAAGACCTTGAAAAAATGTCTTTACTTTGGTGTTAAACGGGAGTATGATCTCTTTTATAAAAGACCAATCGCTGAATCATTTCGATGAGCGGGGGAACCATTGGTGGTGCAGGACACCACGTGGGGTGAATCCTTTTTAGGTAGGGCAAAGTCTCATGCGCCCGAATCCGTCAGCTAACCTCGTAAGCGTTAAAGAGAGCAAAGACCAACCTGTGATCTAAACAATAGACGCAGGGGCATTCTATTGCCTCTGTGTCTTTTTGGCGATCCATCTTTTGTAACTTAAATCGTTTTGACACTAAAGGAGCGGGCATCACATGTACAGTTTGATGAAGCGTATTTTAATTGGGAAACCATTAAAATCACAGGCAGCAGGAGAACAAAAACTATCAAAAATCAAAGCGTTGGCATTATTGTCATCAGACGCATTGTCATCCGTTGCATATGGTACAGAACAAATCTTGATTGTTCTTTCCGTTGTTAGTGCAGCAGCATTTTGGTACTCACTCCCGATTGCAGGTTGTGTATTAATTCTTTTAATGGCGTTAATTTTATCTTACCGCCAAATTATTTATGCTTATCCAGAAGGCGGAGGGGCTTATGTCGTCTCTAGCAGAAACTTAGGTGAAAAGCCAGGACTGGTCGCTGGCGGATCATTGCTTGTAGATTATATTCTGACTGTAGCAGTGAGCATATCAGCGGGTACCGATGCCATCACATCGGCTTTTCCGGCACTATACCCATATCATGTGCTGATTTCAATTGTATTGGTCATTTTGATTATGGTGCTCAACCTTCGTGGATTGACAGAATCAGCATCTATTTTGGCTTATCCCGTATACTTGTTTGTCATATCACTCCTTATATTAATTGGAGTCGGCGGCTTTAAATTATTAACAGGAGGTGTGCCTCCAGCACCTGAGCATACAGCGATCGGCACACATGTACCTGGCATTACATTATTTCTTTTATTAAAAGCATTTTCGTCTGGCTGTTCAGCACTGACTGGGGTAGAAGCCATTTCAAATACCATTCCATCCTTTAAAAAACCAGCTGCACAAAATGCAGCGAGAACATTATTGATGATGGGTGGATTACTAGCTGTTTTATTTGTGGGTGTAACATTGCTTGCGTTTGGTTTTGGCATCTCACCAAAGCCAGAAGAAACGGTAGTATCACAAATTGCATCAGATACATTTGGACGTACATTTTTCTATTATGTCATTCAGGCTGTCACAGCTTTAATCTTGATATTAGCGGCAAACACCGGCTTTTCCGCCTTTCCTTTATTGGCGGTTAACTTAGCAAAGGATAAATATATGCCGCGCATGTTTACAGTAAGAGGGGATCGACTTGGTTATTCTAATGGCATTATCTTTTTAGGTGTAGCTTCCATGCTGCTCATTTGGTTGTTTGATGGGAAAACGGAACACCTCATTCCGCTATATGCTGTCGGTGTATTTATTCCATTTACCTTGTCACAGACCGGTATGTGTGTGAAGTGGATTCGTGAAAAACCGCGGGGCTGGAAAACGAAAATGCCTATCAATATAGTCGGAGCACTGATTTCTTTCACGGTTCTCATGATTCTCATTTTGACCAAGTTCCATCTTGTATGGCCAGTATTTGTTTTCATGCCAATTGTGCTATTGATCTTTCATTCCATAAAAAAGCATTATCTGTCTGTCGGAGAACAACTGCGTTTAATGAATGAAACAGAGCCTGTTGAGATTAAAGGAAATGTGGTCATCGTGCCCATAGCAGGAGTAACACGTGTCGTCGAACAATCTGTTCAATATGCAAAATCCTTATCAGAGCAAGTCATAGCAGTTCATGTATCTTTTGATAAAGAAAAAGATAAGAAAATTGAAGCGGATTGGGAAAAACTGAACAGCGGTGTGCGGCTTGTGATATTGCATTCGTCTTATCGAAGTCTTATTCATCCGCTTGATAAATTTCTTGAAACGGTTGAGGCTAAAGCAAATGCGCATCAATATAAAGTGATGGTGCTTGTGCCTCAATTTATCCCGAAAAAAAGATGGCATACGATCTTGCATAACCAATCTGCCTTTTTATTAAGATTCCGTCTATTATGGAAACGGGATATTGTGGTCGCCACCCTTCCATATCATTTTAAAAAGTAGCAGCAAGTTGAAACGTTTGATCAAAAGGGTGCGGTGGTATGGAGTAAGAAAAAAGGAGTTTTCTCACATGCCGCAAAGAACCGCAGGAAAAGAAGTAACAGCGCTACTGGAAGAGTGGGGCGTAAAACATATTTATGGAATGCCCGGCGACAGCATAAACGAATTGATTGAAGAGCTTAGGCATGAATCAAGCCAAATACAATTTATACAAACGAGACATGAAGAAGTGGCGGCACTCTCAGCGGCGGCTGATGCCAAACTAACAGGTAAGCTCGGTGTCTGCTTATCCATCGCTGGACCGGGTGCTGTCCACTTATTAAATGGACTATACGATGCAAAAGCAGATGGCGCACCCGTTTTAGCAATTGCAGGGCAGGTTGCGTCGAATGAAGTAGGAAGAGACACATTTCAAGAAATCAAATTAGAGCGGATGTTTGACGACGTCGCTGTCTTTAATCAGCAGGTACAAACAGCAGAAGCGCTGCCTGATTTATTGAATCAAGCCATTAAAGCAGCTTATACCCATAAAGGGGTGGCTGTTCTCACCGTATCAGATGACTTATTTTCTCAAAAAATTAAGCGTAAGCCAGTTTATACATCTCCTCTTTATGTTGAGGGAGAGGTACGGCCAAAGAAAGATCAACTGCTAAAGGCAGCACAGCTAATTAACAATGCGAAGAAGCCAGTCATCTTAGCAGGTAAAGGATTACGAAATGCAAAAGAAGAGCTTCTTTCATTTGCAGAAAAGGCTGCTGCACCTATCGTCATCACACTTCCTGCAAAAGGGGTTGTGCCAGACAGGCATCCATACTTTTTAGGAAACCTAGGTCAAATTGGAACGAAGCCAGCTTATGAAGCGATGGAAGAGTGTGATCTCTTAATTATGCTTGGAACTTCCTTTCCATATAGAGACTACTTACCAGAGGACACACCTGCCATTCAACTGGATATTAAACCAGATCAAATCGGTAAAAGATATCCAGTAGACGTAGGAATCGTGAGTGACAGCAAGAGTGGTTTGCAGGAACTGACCTCCTACATTGAATATAAAGAGCAGCGTGGTTTCCTTGAAGCTTGTACAGAGCATATGATGAAATGGCGAGAAGAAATGGATAAGGAAAAATCCGTTGCCACATCACCACTTAAACCGCAGCAAGTCATTGCTAGACTAGAAGAAGCAGTTGAAGACGACGCCATTCTTTCTGTTGATGTAGGGAATGTAACCGTATGGATGGCCCGCCATTTCGAAATGAAACGGCAGGATTTCATCATCTCCAGCTGGCTTGCCACAATGGGCTGTGGTTTGCCTGGAGCGATTTCTGCTAAGTTAAATGAACCGAATCGTCAAGCGGTTGCTGTCTGCGGAGATGGTGGCTTCACAATGGTCATGCAAGACTTTGTGACAGCGGTAAAATATAAACTGCCGATCGTTGTTGTGATCTTAAACAACAACAACCTTGGAATGATCGAATATGAACAACAGGTAAAAGGAAACATCAATTATGGTATAGAGCTGGAAGATATTGATTTTGCTAAGTTCGCAGAAGCATGTGGCGGCAAAGGAATCTCCGTGTCATCACATGAAGAACTAGCTCCAGCCTTTGATACAGCCCTTCAATCAGATAAACCCGTCATTATTGATGTTGCTGTCACCAATGAACCGCCGTTACCTGGGAAAATTACGTACACACAAGCAGCTGGTTTTAGTAAGTACTTACTGAAAAAATTCTTTGAAAAAGGCGAGCTGGATATCCCTCCACTCAAGAAAAGTTTAAAACGCTTTTTCTAAACAAAATGTAGTCGGTCCTCTCAAAAGAGGACTGACTTTTTTTGCTGAAAGGAAAAAACATTTCAATTATCACTTGTTTTATTCCCTCTAAAAATATTTGGAAATTATTTTTGTAACTTAAAGCCTATTTTTCCAATTCGCTGAGAAAGGTAAAATAGACTTTATGATCAATAATGGAGGGAGTGACTTCTTCTGGGTAAGATACTTGATGCAAAAGCACTAACCAGTGCCATGGACACAAGGGCAAAACACTACCAGGAACTCCGCGAACAAATGGTAGATTTAAAAAAGGCATTACAAGGTGTTGCCAACCTCGGTGATGATTTCACTGGGAAAGGAGCCGATAATATTAAAAGTTTCTATAAAGAGCTCGCTGGAAATGTAGACATGTTTATCAGCTTCATTGATAAGCAAAAAGCCTTTCATGAAGGTGTTTCTGGGACACTAGATGATACGAGCTTTGGCGGCGATACCTTTGTAGAAGAACACTTTTTAGACAACGCAGTACATATGGGCATCAAGAATGCTAAAAGCATTGTGAAGGATCAAAAAAAGGCACTCAAAACGATTTTTCAAGACATTGATGACCTCATTTCCCTAGAAGTATTTGATAGCCAAACCTTTGATGAAAAAATAGAAGATGCGGAAGATGAACGAAAAAAGACGGTCAAAGAACTAAGAGAGCTTGATCAAAATTTAAAAGATGAATATGCTTTGTCAGAGACGGAACAGCAAGCTACAATGGCATTGTATGCTGAAATGATGAATGCGACAAATGACGGAAAAGCGATTTCGCCTATGAATTTTGACAAGAAAGCGTATCAAAATAGCGAAATTTACAAGGCAAAAAGCGATATTGAGAAGCAAACTTCTGAATATCTGAAAATCAAAAAAGAACAAGAAGAAGCCCGAAAGATTGCGAAGGAACAAGAAGACCTCGCCAACCGCCCTTGGTATGAAAAAGCCCTCGATTATGGTGGAAACATCGTGAATGAACTGACCGGCGTGAACGATGCAAAACGTGCCGCAACAGGCGTTGATCCAATCACAGGCGAGGAACTCACCGCAGGCCAGCGAGTCGCGGCAGGCGGCATGGCAGCCGCAGGCTACATCCCAATCGTCGGCTGGGCAGGCCGCATTTTCAAAGGCGGAAAAGCTGTCTATAAAACCACCCAAGCCACATCAGCCGCGGTCAGGGCAGTCGACATTTACAAGACATCACAAAAGTCTTTTGATGCTCTAAAGACATCCCAAAAAGGTTTATATGGTCTCACCGCCACCAACGGCTTCAGCGAAGCGATTACAGGTCGAGATATGTTTGGAAATAAGGTCTCGAAAGGACAGCAGGAAGCAAGTATGAACGCGGCGCTTGGAATGCTTTTGCCGTTTGGGGCTAAAGGGTTTCATGGGAAGATAGGGATTAAGAGTACAGAAAAAACTTTGAGAAATAAAAAAGTAGCAGTAGGTGAAGAAATTATTGCTCAGAGGGTACAGAAAGTAGAATTAGATTTAACTACAAAAGTTACACCTTACAAATCGTTAAGTCGGAATCAGCAGAAGAAAATAAAGGAAAAGATTGAAAATCGTACTGTTACAAAGGAAGAGTATAAACGATATCAATGGGATAAAAGATTCTCCAAAAGAAGGGCTGCAGGGGTTACTGAATTCTGGAAACAAGAAAAGAAAAGAATTTTAGATGGAGAATCTACAACAAGGAATTGGACTAATGAACAAAAACAAGAGATTTTAAAAAGCAAAAAACCACAATATAATGGGAAATCCATTATCGGACACCATACTTACAATGCTATGAATTATCCACATATCAGTAATAGAGGAGAATTAATTTATCCTGTGACTGGAAGAGAACATTTAAAGGGTTGGCATGGAGGAAGTTATAGCAAAAATGCACCTGGTAGACCTGTTAATCCAGATTATTTAGAGGAATTTTAATAGGGAGGAAAAATATGAGTAAGATAGCTATTAAGATAAGCTCAAAAGGTCCAATTAATAAATATGTATTACCTTTAAGAAAGTACACCGGTTTAGGAATTACAGATATAAAAAGTGGGATTGAAAACAAGGACTTTTTTTCCGAAACGGATGCAAATGATATTGATAGTATGGAAAATTTAAAGGAATTAGTTGATGCTTTACTGAATTTGGGAGCGGATGTGAAAATCTTTGATAGTGATGAATATGGTGAAGGAATATTTAATTATCAAGAAATTTCTTACGATGAATTGATCAATAGTATTGAGCGATTAAAAGAAATAATGGAAGAATTACAGGATTACGACGATGCTATGTCTGATGAGTGAAAGTGAACAATTAATAAAAGAATAATGAATGGAGCTTTGCCAGTAAAAGAACCTATGTAATTTTAACGTCTAAATGATGACATAAAAACTAAAAGATTACGATACTATGTTAACCTTGATTTTTTTACGAAATATCAAGGTTTTTTAAACTGAAAATGCAATTGCAAACTCAATCACCCACTCATAATTGGAAATTACATGTTAAACTAATCCAATCACCACAAAAAAGGAGCCAAAACCATGCTATGGATTTTCACACAAAACCAGCAAAGTTTCGTTCATGTCCACGAAGTCACTGTAGCCGGCAAAAAGATTGAAGGGATGATCGCAGGAAGCGATACTTGGGTTAAGACGCTTGGTAAGTATGACTCAAACGATCGTGCATCAGAGGTCCTTCAAGACATTGTGAAAACGATTGAAGCCAATCAAGATGCCACTGTGACTTACAGAATGCCAAATCAATAAAAAAGAAACCACCTTTCCATTGCGAAAAGGTGGTTTTTGTTTATGATGGTGTTTTTGTAAAGGCTAAAAATAAAGGAATGCCTGTGCCGACAAGGGTTGTGGCAAATAGGAACATACCGCAAATGAATAGAAAATGGCTGGCTGAAAAGACAAGTGCCAGAATGAGAAAAACGATGCTGAGTCCTGCCATGCTATATGATGGGACAAAGCGGCGTTTGTAGGTGGCTTTCTTTGTTAAGAATGAGAAGAAAATGCCAAATAATAAAGGGACAATCCATAAGTAAAATAAAATAATAAGAGACATACTTCATACCTCGATTTTTCCTTCTATTTTATCAGATGCTGATCGCAACCGATACTACAAAGCTTCACTTTGTAAAATAATTCATGCAATCGACACAATTACGTGGGCTGATTCATAGAATGCGTTTTTTCTTTCATATATTCAGGCTGCAAAAGGGCGTATACACAATGATCCGTAAAGCGGTCGCCCAGCCATTCACATTGTCTCAAAATGCCTTCAAGCGAAAAGGATAAACGCTCTGCGATGCGTCTGCTCTTCAGGTTATCGACAGCAGCCCTGATTTCAATGCGGTGCAGTCCACAATCTTCAAATAAATAATGAATGACTGCTTTGCACGCTCTTGTCATGATGCCTTTTCCTTGATAGCCTTCTCCGAGCCAATAGCCAATTGAAACAGTCCTGTCGATCCAATGAATTTGGTGGGTGCCGATGATCCCGACAAGCTCTCCATGTGACCAGATGCCCGCTTGAAAACCGTTGTTCTGCAAGGCTTGCTGCATTGCGCCTTGAATGAACGCCATGCTGTCTTCTTCTGTTTTCGTTGAATCCACCCAAAGCATCCATTCACGTAAATGCTCTCTTGACCGCTGGATGAGCAAATATAGACTTCTTGCGTCTCTTGGCTCAAGCAGCCGCATAGCTATCTCTTGATCCTGATAAAAAAACATGTGCCCACATCCTCTCAGGGGAATTTTACCATAACCATATGAAAAGAAAAAGACAGCATCACTACTGTCTTTTACATAAACGTATCCACAATTAAAAAGAGATTGAGTGCGACAACAAGAGCTGCTATCACCCAAGATATTCCTGTTACCCAGCGGGCATTCGTTAATTCGCCCATAATTCGTTTTTTACTTGTAAATAAGATGAGCGGAATTAAAGCAAAGGCAATACCAAAGGATAAGACCACCTGACTCATCACAAGTGCAGATGTCGGATTCACCCCAGATGCAATGATCACAATAGGGGGAATAATAGTAATCAGCCGGCGGACATACAGCGGAATCCGGTATTGAATAAAACCCTGCATAATGATATCGCCTGACAATGTACCGACAGAAGAGCTTGATAGTCCGGCTACAAGCAGTCCTACACCAAATAAGATAGCTGATACAGGACCTGCGAGTGTGCTAAAATGCTGGAACGCAACATCCAGATCTTCAACAAAGAGACCATTTTTATAAAATAAAGCGGCTGCCACAATCAACATACTGGCATTGATGGCTCCAGCGACTAGCATCGCAATAAGGATATCTAAAAACTCAAAGCGGAAAATCTGTTTTTTCTCCTTTTCCGTTCTGCCGACGACTCTCCTTTGGGTTAATGCTGAATGTAAATAGATCGCGTGCGGCATCACAGTGGCACCTAAAATTCCGGCTGCAAGCAGTACACTATCTGCGCCATCAAATTTTGGAATGAAAAGCCCGCCTGCGACACTTGCCATATCAGGCTTGGCGACAAAGGTTTGCACAGCGAAAGCGATCACGACAACGAACAGCATGCCAGTGATGCCGGCTTCTAATGCGCGATATCCCCGTCTTTGCAATTCTAAAATCGCAAATGATCCGATAGCTGCAATAATGGATGCTTCAAGCAGCGGGATCCGAAAAAGCAAGTATAAACCAAGTGCAGCCCCGATAAACTCGGCTAAATCTGTGGCAATAATGACGAGTTCGCCCTGAATCCATAAACCGATGGAGACGGGTTTTGGAAACTCTTCACGTGCGATTTCAGGTAAGTTTTTACCTGTCGCTATTCCAAGCTTTGCGGACAATGATTGAATGAGCAAAGCCATGAGATTTGATATGAGAATGACCCATAAAAGGAGATATCCATATTTAGAGCCAGCCGCAATGTTGGTGGCAAAATTTCCTGGGTCAATATATGCAATGGCAGCGATAAAAGCAGGGCCTAGAAAAGGAAGAAGCCTTCTAAATCCTTTGACCTTACCTTCAAGTGCACGCTCAGCTGCCGCTGACATGTGTGCCTGTGCCTCGATGTATTTGTTTGTCATATGTCATCACCTAGATTCTACAAAGTTTTGCTTGGGCACAAAAAGTTTCCTTGATGCAATTTTTAATCATCATATGCCCATATTCATGAAAAGTCAACTATCTGAACTAATAGGTTTGTTTATCATATGTAAGTGAAAAAAATAGATACCTTGTCAACGAGCAACATAAAAAACACCGCCTTTTAGACGGTGTCCCTACTGCTTCCTCTGTTATTTGTTTTTTAAGATACCCTTGATCCCACACTGCGGAAGATCAGGCTTAAAATAATGACAAAGATCGCTGCTCCTAAGATTGCTGGAATGATCGCAAAGCCTGCCAGACTAGGACCCCACGTTCCAAGTAATCCATGACCAATCCAAGCGCCTACAAACCCGGCAATCATTGAACCAATCCATCCTCCTGGTACACTGCCCCCAGCGAGTGCACTCCCAATGAGACCGATGACAATCGCCACAACTAATGAAATTAGAAATCCTAACATGTTGACCACTCCTCTTTTGTTTGTTTATTAAGCAATAACCGTTTTGAAAAAGATTAAAACCTTTCGGAACCGCTTCAATGTTCTATACGTATGATGGACAAGGATTGTGTATAATAACAGACAAATACTTCAGCGACATCTAAGGAGGCATATGCATGGAGGAAAGAGAGTGGCTAAAAGCACAATTAAAGGAGATTGAAAAATGGGAGAAAGACCAGCAAAAGGTATGGTTTTGGGAGAAACTCAGCCGCCTTCCATTTCAAATGCTGGACAAGCTGACGCCTGCTTTTATTCAGAAAAAAATCGGTGTACTGCTAGATGAAATGGGTCATTACATTCAGTCTGGCGGTGCCTATTTGACGTCGGAAAAAGGCATCATTCATCAATTTCAAAAGAAGTGTGAGGGCGAATCCATCCAGCGTATAGAGGATATTGGAAAGGCCCCAATCGAATTGATGGATGCCATTAGTGAACATATGGGGAAAAACAGAACGAATCTCGCGACGGTACAAGGTGCGACAACTGGTGTCGGCGGAATGTTTACGCTAGCTGCTGATATTCCTGCGGTCCTGGGCCTCTCTCTGAAAACATTGCAGGATATTGCCGTCACCTATGGCTATGATCCTAAAAACAAAGAGGAGCGGGTCTTCATCATTAAATGCTTGCAGCTGAACTCTGCGGATGTCGTTGGAAAGAAATCGATTCTAAAAGAGCTGAAAAGCTATCATGCATCCGAAGGGAAGCATGAAAACATGATTTCTCAAATCCAAGGGTGGCGTGAGGTCGTCTATAATTACCGGGATTCGTTTGGCTGGAAGAAACTGTTTCAGCTTGTGCCCATTGCTGGGATTTTGTTTGGTGCCGTTTCGAACCGCTCACAATTAAAAGGAATTGCCGAAACAGGCATGATGCAATACCGAAAACGAAGAATTTTAACAAGATTAGAAGAGCTCACGCAGCAAGAACAGAGTGAGTCCGGCGCATAAAAAAATCCCTTATCAAAGGGATTTTTTTATTTGCTCTCATCCTCTTCCTGAAAAGCATGAATAGGTGAGTGTTCATAACGTACACGCAGTTCGCGGATCTGTTTGATGAGGGTGGAGCCGATCGTTTTTTCGGCTTCATCATACAAAGGATCAAGGGCTTTCATCCATTTTTGTCTTTCTGCTGGCGTCAATTCATGAATGGCAATCGGCGATTCACGTTTAATGTCCTCCAGCTGATCTTTGTTCATCTGTTCTGCATGCTTTTCATTCCAAGCCGTTGTTTCTTCCATGGCTTCAAGTAAAATTCGTTTCGTTTCGGGTGTCTGGCGGTCAAAGAAGGATTGATCTGTTAAGACCACATAGCCTAAATACCCGTGATTGCTGATCGTCATATAGTCTTGTATATGATAGAATTTTTTTGAATAAATATTTGAAATGGTATTTTCTTCACCGTCTACTTTTTTGGTTTCTAATAGCTGAAACGTTGAATTAAATGATTCCTGATAGGGCTTTGCGCCAAGGAGTTTGAATTGTTTTTCAATCATGTCGCTTTGCATAATGCGGAGAGACTGGTTTTTTAAATCAGCCGGCTGTTTGATGGGCCCTTTATTAGAGGTAATTTGCTTAAAGCCATTTGTCCAATAAGCCATTCCCTTTAATCCATCTTTTTGCAGCGTGCCAAACAACCTTTGTCCAATTGCACCGTGCAGGCCTTCTTGAACCGCGCTGTAATTTGAAAAAGCAAAGGGAAGATCAAGTGCCAGCCACTCAGGAGACAGCATGCCGAGCTTCGAGGTAGACGGAGCGATAAATTGAACTTGATTCTCTTTGAGTGCATTAATTTCTTCAATATCAGAATAAAGGCTTCCGTTGGAGAAAATTTGAATGCTGATCTTTCCATCGGATTTTTCGTGCACGAGCTCAGCAAATTTCTTTGCGGCAAGTCCTTTAGGTGTATTGTCTGCCACGACATGGCTGAATTTGAACACAAGCTGGTCCTTCAGTCCTGTCTGTTCATCATCAAAGGTTGTCGCTGATTTTGGCATCATATGATAAAAACCAAAGTATAAAGCGGTTACAAAACCGATCATGAGCAAAAGTGTATAAGCGAGTAAATTCTTCATGCGTCAGATCCCCCTTATGTCAAGCATACTTGACAGAGGAAGAATTCGTAAAGATACAGGTGAAAAAATGATGAGAAATCGATTGAAATTACAACAATTATCTATTAGATGGAAGCTTACCATCCTCACATATTTCGTTGTCATTTTCGCCCTTTTAATCGGAGGAATTGTCCTTGTTGGGGGAATTCAGCAAACAGAGGAACGGGAGCTTCGAAAAAGACTCATGAACACGGCGAGAACTGTGGCTGAAATGAATGAGGTGAAGCAGGCGTTAGCTGATCAGACAAAGGAACATGATCGATTACAGCATGCGATCGAAGAGATTCGGATTATTCAAGACGCTGACTACATTGTCGTGATGGATATGGATCATGTGAGATTAACGCATCCAGTGAAAACGAGGATTGGCCAGCGCTCAGAAGGAACTGATGAAGAGCCGGCTTTTGCAGAGCATATTTATTTCTCAGAAGCAGAGGGAGAGCTTGGAACAGCCATCAGAGCTTTTTATCCAGTCAAGGATGATCAATTTAATCAAACAGGGGTTGTGCTTGTAGGAAGAACTCTGCCAAGTATGGCAGATATATTAGGAGAAATGAAGCGCGATATCCTCATGATCCTCCTCTTGACGCTCAGCTTTGGGCTTGTGGGTTCATTTTTGCTCGCCCGTCATATTAAACAGCAAATGTTTAAGCTGGAGCCGCATGAGATTGTCAGAATGCTAGAGGAACGCACTGCAACCTTTCACTCTATTAATGAAGGGGTTATCGCCATTGATAATCAGCACATGATTACCATTTTTAATGAGAAGGCGAAGCAGATTTTTGGCGTGACGGGTGATGTCGTGGGCCGGAATATTTGGGATGTGCTGTCTGATACAAGACTTCCTGAAATTATCGATCGCGCAGAACCCGTCTACAATGAAGAAATTCATATGAGCGGAAAGCGGATCATGAGCAGCCGGATTCCGATTGTGATGAAAAAGAAGATCATCGGAGCAGTTGCCATTTTTCAGGACCGGACGGAAGCGGCAAAATTGGCGGAGGAGCTCACAGGGGTTAAGAACTTTGTGGACGGTTTGCGGGTGCAAAACCATGAGCATATGAATAAGCTTCATACGATTGCCGGTCTGATTCAGCTGGGTAAAGCCGATCAGGCGCTCGATCTGGCCTTTCAAACGACAGAGGAGCAGGAACATGTGACGGACTTTCTTCACCGCGTCATAGAGCATGATGCTGTCTCAGGGTTATTGATGAGCAAAATCAGAAGGGGCAAGGAGCTTGGCATCATGGTCGAAGTAGATGAACATAGCTGTCTGCGTGATTTCCCTGAACGGCTTGATCAGCATGATATGACGAAGCTGCTCGGAAATCTCATTGAGAACGCCTTTGCTTCGTATGATACTGTAGAAAGAGACACAAAAGTCATTTCCATTAGTATCGATCAAACGGAGGATGTCCTCGCGATTTTAATTGAAGACAATGGCTCCGGGATCGAAGAAGAAATGATTCCTTCTATTTTCGATAAAGGCTTCACACATGGCAAAGAGGGCGGAACAGGCTATGGCCTGTATATTGTAAAAACGATTATCGACAAAGGGATGGGAAGTGTAGAGGTCACATCAAGCATCGGCATTGGTACCACCTTCTCAATCGAATTCCCAATGACCATAGAGGAGAGAGACAGATGACTCAGATTAAGGTGCTGTTAATTGAAGATGACCCGATGGTGCAAGAAGTGAATAAAGAGTTCATTATGAGTGTTCCTGGCTTTCAAGTAGCAGCTGTCGCTGGAAATGGGGAGCAGGGCATCCAGCTGATCAAAGAGATTCGTCCAGACCTCGTGGTACTTGATGTATATATGCCAAAAAAGGATGGCGTCAAAACGCTGCAAGACATCAGAAAACAGAAGATGAAAGTGGATGTGATTGTCATTTCAGCAGCGAAGGACAAAGAGACCATCGGCATCATGCTTCAAAATGGTGCGCGGGATTATATTATTAAACCATTCAAATTTGAACGAATGAAAGAATCACTTGAAAGCTATAAGGCGTTTAAATCAAAAATCCAAACCGCAGCAGAATTTTCTCAGGAGATGCTCGATGATATCATACGAAAGCCTGCTGTTAAGCAGGAAGATACTTGGCTTCCTAAAGGGCTGAATGTGCATACGATGAACGAAATTAAAGCTTATATGGGCTTGCAGGAAGGCGCCCAGTCTGCAGAGGAAGTTGCAAATGCACTTGGCATAGCCCGTGTCACGGCACGCCGGTATTTAGACTTCCTCGTCAAAGAAGGCGAGCTGAAATTAGATATGCAATATGGGGGGATTGGACGTCCTGTGAATAAATATATCGTACATTCTGACTAAGAGACCAAAAAGACCAAAATGTACGATATGTCCATAAGCTTCACAGCCTTTGATGAAATCGCTATCATTTATCTACAGATAACAGTTAAGCGTTTACATCAAAGGGTGAGGGAGTTGATTTTTTATGAAAAGGCTTTTGAAGAACCTGACATTTCAGGTGATTGCAGCTGTCATCATCGGGATCATTGTCGGGATGGTTTGGCCAAACGTCGGAAAAGAAATGAAGCCGCTTGGTGACACCTTTATCAATGCCGTTAAAATGGTCATAGCACCAATTATTTTCTTAACCATTGTTCTTGGTATTGCCAAGATGGGGGATATGAAAAAGGTTGGAAAAGTTGGGGGAAAAGCATTTATTTATTTTGAAGTCGTCACGACACTTGCTCTGGTCATCGGTCTTTTTGTTGTGAATATCATGAAGCCAGGTGCAGGTCTTGACTATAGCAAGCTTGAAAAAGGGGATGTCTCACAATATACCCAAAATGGCGGACAGGGTATCGACTGGATGGAATTTGTTACACACATCGTGCCATCTAACATGGTTGATGCTTTCGCAAAGGGTGATATTTTACAGGTCTTATTCTTCTCTATTTTATTCGGTGTTGCGCTCGCTGCTCTTGGCGAGAAGGGGAAAGGCATCATCGAATGGCTTGATAAGCTGTCACTTGTTTTCTTTAAAATCATTGGATATATCATGCGTGCTGCGCCGCTCGGTGCGTTTGGGGCAATGGCTTATACGATCGGACACTTTGGTTTGGCATCGATTAAACCGCTGGCGAGTCTGATGCTCTCCGTTTATATGACCATGTTCTTGTTCATTTTCGTTGTACTGAACATCATTTGTAAAATGTATGGCTTCAGCCTGCTCGGTTATCTGCGGTTTATCAAGGATGAAATTTTGATTGTTCTTGGCACAAGTTCTTCAGAATCCGTGCTGCCAAGAATGATGGATAAAATGGAACGCTACGGGTGCTCTAAGTCTGTTGTTGGTCTTGTCATTCCAACAGGTTATTCCTTTAACCTAGACGGAACTTCAATTTATTTATCAATGGCCGTCGTCTTCTTGGCACAAGTGTTTGGTGTAGACTTGTCGATCGGTCAGCAGATCACTATTATCCTTGTTCTGATGCTTACATCAAAGGGAGCAGCTGGGGTGACAGGAAGCGGATTTATCGTGCTTGCATCTACTCTTGCGGCACTACAGGTCATTCCGTTAGAGGGTCTAGCACTGCTGCTTGGGGTTGACCGCTTCATGAGTGAAGGAAGAGCGATTACAAACCTCATTGGAAATGGAATCGCAACAATTGTTGTCGCGAAGAGTGAAGGTGAATTTGACGAAGCGAAGAGCAAAACAGCACTTCAGGAAATGCGGAATATGAAGCAGGCTGTTTAGTATAAAAACAACCAAAAACCGAAACCTTATGTTCTACATGGGTTCGGTTTTTTTGTGTAAAAAAGAAAAAACAATAAAATTAATACAAATCGTAAGACCTCTTTGACCTTTTATTATATAATTTACAGAAAGATCCGATATAATGTATATCAGATACGATGAAAAATAGACTTTAGTCCTGGCAGGTGTGTAACGTAATGACGGCATTTTTAAAATTGTTCGAAAAACCCGGTGTTAAGCGGTTTTCAGTATTTGTAGTATTAGCCACAGCATTATATCTATTAAGAGGAATGATGAATTTAATTCTTTTGACCTTCATTTTCACCTTTTTGATGAATCGGTTGGAAGAGGTCATTAGAGGCTTTTTAAATCGCTTCCTGAAAATAGGACAGAAATCGGTCATTACCATTTTGTATATTCTTCTGGCTGGCGGATTGACATTTGGCGGATTTGTTTTTGTGCCAATCATCGCCAAACAGGTAGAGCAGCTATTTCATTTAGGAAAGAAAATTGCAGATCATCCACAAGATTTACCCTTCTTTGACGTCATCACGAACGTATTCGGAGATTTCAAAATATCAGCTTTCTTTGAGAAAGGGTTTAATTTCCTCTATACATACATAACCGATTTCAGTACATTCAGTATCCAGGTCATTATGTCCTTAATATTAAGCATGTTCTTCCTGTTCGAAAAAGAACGCCTCATTCAATTCATGAACAAGTTCAAAACGAGTAAAATCTCCGTGTTCTATCATGAAATTGCCTTCTTTGGACGTAAATTTTCCCGAACGTTTGGAAAAGTACTTGAAGCTCAGTTTATTATTGCAACCGTTAATTGTGTGCTAACGACCATCGCGTTAGGCATTATGGGTTTCCCGCAGTTATTTGGATTAGCGGTCATGGTCTTTTTGCTAGGCTTAATCCCAGTAGCGGGTGTAGTGATCTCTCTTATTCCACTCAGCATCATTGCGTATACACTCGGAGGCGGAATGTATGTCCTGTATATTGTGCTGGTGATTGTCATTATCCATGCCATTGAAGCATACTTCTTGAATCCGAAGCTCATGTCAGCTAAAACAGAGCTCCCTATTTTCTTCACGTTTATTGTGCTGATCTTCTCTGAACACTATATTGGCATTTGGGGACTTATTATCGGTATCCCAATCTTTGTGTTTATTTTAGATATCCTTGAAGTGACAAATAGGGAAGAAAGTAATTAAAAAGTTCATATGAACCTGTTTACAATTTTCTAAAAATAAGGTATAAATGGTATGAAAATATCATATTACCACACGCTTAATCCTTCTAAAGGAATGGGGGACCCATGTTTTTGGGGTGAATTTTTCTTATCTGAGAAAAAAGGACATCTCTTCGTCCTAACCCGTCAGCTAACCTCATCAGCGTGAAGAGAGTAGACAGTGGTACATGTATGGACACGCAGGCCCACGAGAAGACTCTCTCGTGGGCTTTTTGACGAGGAAGGGGAGATTTTATTGAAGCTGGCGACGAAAATTATTATTGCCTTGTTTGTAGGTGCAATCACAGGATTGCTGCTCAACCTTTTTGCTCCAGATGTATTCAAAGTGTTAGACCCTTATTTATTTACACCACTAGGTCAAATCTTCTTAAACCTGATTAAAATGCTGGTTGTGCCCATTGTATTCTTTTCGATCACGCTCGGTGTAGCAGGCCTTGGTGATCCGAAGAAGCTAGGCAGAATCGGCGCAAAAACCATTACTTATTTCCTGCTCACTACGACTTTTGCCATCATCATTGGCATCTCATTAGCCTTATTGATCAAGCCGGGAGCCTTCGGCAATTTTGATACAAAAGCGGCTGATTATTCCGCAGAGGAAGCCCCATCAATGGCAGACACACTACTCAACATCATTCCAACCAATCCAGTCCAATCGTTAGTTGAAGGAGACATGCTTCAAATTATCGTCTTCTGTGTATTTTTAGGTCTTGGCATAGCCATGCTTGGTAAAAAAACGGAAGGCTTGCTGAAGCTGTTTGAACAAGGAAATGAATTAATGATGTATCTTGTCGGTGTTGTGATGAAATTTGCACCGTACGGGACATTCGGTTTGATTGCAACGGCAATCGGCAGTCAGGGGCTGGATGCCATGAAAGCGATGGGACTTTACTTCTCGGTCGTGTTAATTGCGCTTATCCTGCATTTCTTCCTGACATATGGATCAACCATTGCTATCTTAGCTAAACGAAATCCAATGGCATTCTTTAAGGGATTTTCACCAGCGATGGTTGTTGCATTTAGTACATCAAGCAGTAACGCAGTGCTGCCGGTATCAATGGAAACAGCGCAAAAGCGTTTAAAGGTGCCAGAGCCGATTTCAAGCTTTGTGCAGCCGCTGGGTGCAACCATTAATATGGATGGCACAGCCATTATGCAAGGTGTTGCGACCATTTTTATCGCTCAAGTGTATGGGGTTGAACTGACGCTTGTTCAAATGCTGACGGTTGTCTTAACAGCTGTTTTAGCAAGTATCGGTACAGCAGGTGTCCCAGGGGTAGGGCTCATCATGCTGGCCATGGTGTTAAATTCCGTGAATCTTCCTGTTGAGGGAATAGCGCTGATCCTTGGTATAGACCGCTTATTAGATATGGCAAGAACCGTAGTTAATATTACAGGTGACGCAGCATGTGCGGTGATTGTTTCTGAAACCGAAAAGAAGCACGAAAAAGAAGCGCCGACACCTAACTTATCACTGTAATAAGCAAGAAGGGCTGACTGGATCAGTCCTTTTTTTCATGGATTGATTTGTCTCGCGTGATATACTTTTTACAGGATGAGCGGTCATAACTGCCGCCACAGGCTTTACATCAGAAGGAGGAACCACTTTGCAGTCTGCTGTTTTAAAAGTAGAGAAAGTCGATAAACTAATTGGCCGGAAAATGATCTTGCAGGATATTTCTATAGACATTGGGCAAGGAGAAATTGTCGGATTACTTGGTCCCAATGGGTCTGGAAAAACAACTTTGATTCGATTGATCGTTGGCTTGATGAAAAAAAACAATGGCAACATCATGATCAATGGATATTCACAAGATGAGGATTTTCTTAAAGCGATGTCATCTGTTGGTGCGATCATAGAAAACCCAGAATTTTATTCGTATTTAACAGGCTTTGAAAACCTTGAAATGTATGCAGCGATGCACGATGGCGTGACGGAGGAACGCATTCAGGAAGTGGTGGAAAGAGTTCGTCTGGAGGATGCCATTCATCAGAAGGTCAAGACGTATTCACTAGGGATGAAACAAAGGCTTGGGATTGCACAAGCTATTTTGCATCGGCCGAACCTGCTCATTTTAGACGAACCGACAAATGGACTGGACCCTGCAGGAATGAAGGAATTCCGGGAGCACTTACAAATGCTTGTAAAGGAAGAAGGAACCTCGGTGTTATTTGCGACGCATTTATTGCATGAGGTAGAGGAGCTATGTGACCGAATGATTATCATTCAAAAGGGACAGATCAAAGCTAGTACTCATCTCCGGGATATGGAGGGGAAAGAGCAGGTGCTGATGAATATTCAGCCAGTAGAAAAGGCGGTCTCATGGCTTGACGCACACGACTATACATATGAACGAAATGGAGCGCGTGTACTGCTTCAACTGAACAAAGAACGTGTGCCAGAGCTGAACAAACAGCTTGTGCTGGCGGGGTTTGATGTACTTGAATTGATGCCTCAAAAGCAGTCAATTGAAGAGGCATTTATGAAATGGACGGAAGGCGGGACGACAGATGCTTAACCTCATCAAGAATGAGCATAAGAAAATCATGAAGAAAAAGATCACACTCATTGCTCTTTTATTGATCGTTGTATTTCAACTGGCCATGGCTCTAACCTTAAAACGAGTCATATCAAGCTTTGGCGGACAAGACACAGTCGCGAACTATTTTGCTTATTCCACGAACGTCGTGTTTATTTTGCAGGTGCTTGCTGTTGTTATTGGCGCGACCTTGATCTCAACAGAGTTTCAGAAAAGGACGATCAAGTTTCTATTGATCCGGCCAAAAACAAGACTGCACATTTTTCTGTCAAAATACATCACACTTGTGCTGACAGTCATTTATTTGTTTGTTTTTTATTATGTTTTGGCTTTTCTATTTGGTCTTATTTTCTTCGGTACTGATTTTGATGAAAGAACAGGGCAATTATTTCAGCATACGTTTGCCGTCATTGGATCTCAGTGGGTGGAAGTGATCATGATGGCAAGCTTTGCTTTTATGTGTTCCAGTTTGTTTAGAAACAGTCTTGTTGCCCTTGTGACCTCGTTTTTTGTTTTATATGCGGCGAAATCACTTGTGCCGATCATGTCTCTCTTAGAAAATCAGTGGGGGAAAATACTCCTTTTCGCGAATACGGACTTTACTCAGTACAGCTTTCAAGGACCGCCGCCTTTTCATGGGATGAGCATTTTGTTTTCTCTATTTATAGTAGGGGCGCATTTTGTTTTCTTTATTGGATCGGCTTGGATTCTTTTTTGGAAACGTGATGTAAATGTGTAAAAATTGTGTCAAATAACAAGAAAAATTCGTGACATCTTTGTGAAAACGAGTCTGTATTTCACGATAACCGGCTGATTTTGTCTTATAATAAGAGGGAGTCATGGAGGTGGCACTATCGTGAAAAATTTCATTACGGCTTTACCAATTTTGCTGCTGCTGTCGTTTTCGTTTGTGTCTTTTGCCTTCCAATTTGATCATCTTGTTTATTTCAGACTAGCGCTGGGGATTTTTTCGTTAGCGGGTCTTTTCTTTCTGTATACACTTAAAAGAAATATGAAATGGTTCATGGTCTATTTATATGCGAGCTGGATCGTTCTTGCTGCCGTCACGACATTTGAGGAACCTGTCTTTTCTCAATTTTTCTTCGGTGGTTTAACGATGACAATGGGTTATCTCACATATATGCTCATTTATTTAGGTATGAAGCAGGACCGTGTAGCGAAATCACATTAAAACAAAAGCCGATAAAATCGAATAACAGATTTTATCGGCTTTTTTATTTTGTTGAAGCAGACAAAAGAGCAGTCAGTGATGACTGCTCCTCTCATAGTTATGATTCACGCCCAGCAGCTGCAAGCTGCTTCTGGTGTTTTTTGTCGATGGTTTCGTAAATACTTTCCATCATTTGAGGATCGCGCATGATGGCCTTTTTGTTCTCTTCAATCAATTGCTGGTAGGTTTTAATTTTCTTCTTAGACATGTGACTCATCGCTCCTTAATAAGAATGGACGTCTATAGGATTTCACATAGATGAAATTGATAATCATTTTCAATTAGCAATTCCATTATACAAAGACAAATGTCAGAAGTAAAGATTCAATTCAGAAAATTCACGTAACCGACATATTCCAATCTGGTTCGACGCTGCATTCTTTCCCAGGAAATAATTTTGTCGTGACTTGTCGTAAGTGAAACATCAATTTGAAACGTTTTGGCTGTGCAGCTCGTCTTATGAAGAGATTTAAAAAGAAAAAAGACATCAGCAAGAGTTTGCTGATGTCCTTCGTTTCATCAATTAAGAAACGTGCTCTTGAAGAAATTCTGTCACTTCTTCAGGCGATTTTGCATTTGCACTGTGTAAATGACCTGTTTTTTCACCATTTTTGAAAATTAACAGGCTTGGAATGCCCATTACCTGATACGTTTCAGCTAATTCAGGGAAATCATCTTTATTTATTTCAAACCATTCATGGTGAGCATAAGCTTCTAGGATGTCTGGAATGAACATGTCCATTCTTGTACAGTCAGGACACCATGTTGCAAAGAATTTAACGATGACTTCTTTGTCTGATTGAATCATTTCATTGAATTGTTCAGTACTTGTGATTTTTTTCAATTTGTCACAACTCCTTTTCAATGTCATTTTAATATAAAATAAAGGCGAATGACATACAAATGCTCGGGAGGCGCATACAACCTTTACAAATCATTTCAATTACGTAACAACAAAAATTAATTAGAGCATTTTTGCTTGAAAGTGATAAGATAGTAAAGATGAATTTTAGTGGGGGGAGTATCCATTGAAAATAAGTTTAGGATTGATTTACGGCGGAAAGTCAGCCGAACATAATGTATCACTGCAAACAGCCCTTGCAGTTACAAAAGCACTTAACACTGAGAAGTTCGATATACATCCAATTTATATTACAGAAGAGGGTGAATGGTTAAGAGGAGAAAAACTCACTGAACCAGTATCAAACGTCAAAATGCTTCAATTTGAACAGAACGCAAAGACGTTTTTACCAACTTCTTTAAATGAAAGCATGTTTCCACAGCCTGCATCGGCTGATGAGAAAATTGATGTTGTCTTCCCGTTGCTGCACGGACCAAATGGAGAAGATGGCACAATGCAAGGATTACTTGAACTGTTAAATATCCCATATGTCGGCAACGGCGTTCTCGCGTCTGCCGCGGGTATGGATAAAGTCATGATGAAAGATGTTTTTGCACAAGCAGGACTTGCACAAGCAAAGCACCTTTCTTTCAATAAAAAAGACTACGAGAAAGCGACACCAGACAGCTTAGAACAGGTTGAAAAAGTACTGGGCTATCCATGCTTTGTGAAACCTGCCAACATGGGATCAAGTGTTGGAATTAGCAAATGCCGCAGCAAAGAAGAACTGCAGACTGCATTTGACCTCGCTTTCCAATATGATCGTCGTGTGGTCGTAGAAGAAGGCGTCGTTGGAAGAGAAATCGAGATTGGTGTATTAGGCAATGATGAGCCGAAATGCTCTGTCGTTGGTGAGATTGCACCTAAAACAGATTTTTATGATTACAAAGCAAAATATGAAGACGGCGATACAGATTTGATCATTCCGGCGAGTGTGTCAGAGGATGAATATAAGACGATTCATGACATGGCAATTAAGGCATTTAAAGCCCTCGATGGATCTGGTCTCGTACGTGCAGACTTCTTCCTTACAGAAAAAGGTGAAGTGTTGATCAATGAAGTGAATACAATGCCTGGATTCACACCATTTAGTATGTTCCCATTACTTTGGAAGCACACTGGTGTAGAGTATCCAGAGTTAATTGAAAAGCTGGTGTCACTTGCAATTGAACGCCATCAAGAAAAACAAACCATTAAAACAACTTTTTAATGTGAGCAGCAAGCAGACACTATCCTTAGGTAGTGTCTCTTTTCCTTCAAACGTGAAATGAGAAAGAGAGGCGAAAAATCATGATCAAACGTACAGTGAAACAAATCGCCCAAATGGCTGGTGGAACCCTATCTAATCAAGCTTTTGGCGAAGAACAGATTCACGGAGTGACAACAGATACACGAAAAGTATCAAACGGCGCCCTGTTTATCCCGCTTATTGGAGAACATTTTAACGGTCACACATTTGCTTCAAAAGCAGTGGAGCTAGGAGCCTCAGCTGTTCTTTGGAATCAAAAAGAAGCCAATCCGCCAGAAGGCGTTCCGGTTATTCTTGTAGAGGATACACTAACTGCGCTTCAACAGCTGGCGAAATCATACTTAAAAGAAGAAAACCCTCGTGTTGTCGGTATTACAGGAAGTAATGGGAAAACCACAACGAAAGATATGATTCATTCCGTCTTGCAAACAGCGTATCAAGTTCATAAAACAGACGGTAACTTTAATAATCATATCGGTCTTCCGCTCACTATTCTTGCAATGCCTGAAGGAACAGATATTGCGGTTTTGGAGATGGGCATGAGTGCAAAAGGCGAAATCGAATTTTTATCAGATCTCGCTGAGCCGGATGCAGCAGTCATCACAAATATCGGGGAATCTCATATGCAAGATTTAGGATCAAGAGAAGCCATTGCTGATGCAAAATGTGAGATCGTAAAAGGGTTAAAAGAAGACGGCATCTTTTATTACTTAGGTGATGAGCCTTTGCTTCGCGAAAGAGCAAGTTCACTCTCTCAGCGTGCAAAAACCTTTGGAGAAGCAGAGGACTGTGATATCAAGGTAACGCACATCAACCAGCTTGCAGAGGGAACAGAATTTCAAGTCGAAGGGTATGCCCAGGGTTTTCTCATTCCTGTATTAGGGAAACATAATGTGAAGAATGCACTTGCTGCTATTGCTATAGGCCAGCATTTTGGGCTGAATGAAAGACAAATTGCCCAAGGACTGATGCAAACGAAGTTGACGGGGATGCGTCTTGAGCTGTTTAAAACAGACAAAGGAATCACTGTCATTAATGATGCGTATAATGCAAGTCCTACTTCTATGAAAGCAGCCATTGATCTTGTGGGAGATATGGACGGTTTCGCCAATCGTATTCTTGTACTTGGAGATATGCTCGAAATGGGCAGTGAAGAAGAAACGTATCATTATGAACTTGGCCGTTACATCAAGCCGGAATTTATTGATCATGTCATGACGTATGGCCGTCTAGGTGCATTCATTGCTGAAGGAGCGAAAAAATCATTCGGGGCTGAGCACGTCTTCTCCTTTATGGACAAAGAGGATCTGAAGAAAAAACTAGCTGAAGTGGCAGGGCCTGACGATGTTGTGCTTGTCAAAGCCTCACGCGGTATGAAATTGGAAGAAGTCATTACTGCACTATAAAAGTGAGAAGGTGACAGAATGATTGGCTGTTTATGTATCCACGGTTTTACGGGTGCCCCTTATGAAGTAGAACCGCTGGCGCAATATTTAAAACAGACGGCAGATTGGGAAGTGCAGTCTGTCACGCTTCCGGGGCATGGGGATGAGCTTCAGTTAAAAGGCATTCTTTATCAAGAATGGATAGCGACAGCTGAACTCGAACTTTTATCCCTTTATCGAACTTGTGACACCGTGTATTTGATCGGCTTTTCTATGGGCGGAATGATTGCTTCTTACTTAGCAGCGAAGTACCCAGTTGCCCGTCTCGTCCTATTAAGTGCTGCGGCTAAATATGTGAACCCAAAACAAATGATGCAAGACACAAGGCAGATGGTAAAGGAGTCCCTGTCAGGGATCATTGATACAAACCCTTTATATGATCGATATCGCCATAAGCTCACAAGCACGCCGCTGTCAGCTGCGATAGAATTTATGAAGCTGGTAAAGCAAACGAAGAATTCGCTTGAGAAGCTTCATCTGCCTGTGTTAATTGTTCAAGGGGAAAGCGACGGGATTGTGCCTGCTTCAAGTGCAGAATTTATTTATCATAAAGTCCCGTCTCGCCAGAAAGAAATGTTTTATTTGCCCGATTGTAAACATCATGTTTGTCATGAGCCATGTGCCCAGCAATTGTTTGAGAAAGTAGAACATTTTCTAAAAAAAGCAATTTAATATATAGAAAAGCTAAAATGTGGCTAAACTAATATAAATTGAATCCCACTTGTTAAAATTTGCATCATTTTTGTCGAATGTGTGACAGGCCTATGGTACAATAGGAAAGAAAAGGTGGTCGATTCGGTTGTTTCAATATGACGGAAAAACCTTTATCCCGCAGTCTAATTCGAGTAACGGAGAAGTATCAGCAGGAACCATATTTCAATATCGTCAGGACGGGAATATATTAACGGGCACATATCAAGGCGGCAGTATTATATCTGGCGTACTTGTAGGAACTGTGAATGAGGATGGAACACTTCATTTTAGATATCACCATGTAAGCAAGGACGGCAGCATGAGAAGCGGGACTTGCAATTCCACTCCAAAGCAGCTGGATAACGGAAAAATTCAACTGTTTGAAAAGTGGAAATGGATGGACGGAGATCAAAGTGAAGGTGAATCTGTCATTGTAGAACAGTAGATATATCCATTTCTGTCTTGTTGAAAAACAAATAGTGTAATGGTAAGATATAAGGTAGGGTAATTCGGGCTTTGTATATAATGGACCTGTCCTTTCAGAAAAGGGCAGTTTTTAATGATCATTCACGAGATTACTGAAACAGCAATTAGAAGGAGTTTGAATAAATTGACTATAACGTTTCAAGATTTTCAATTAAGCGAAAGTCTCATGAAGGCTATTAACCGCATGGGATTTGAAGAAGCAACACCGATTCAAGCAGAAACGATTCCTCTCGGTCTTCAAAATAAAGATGTCATCGGACAAGCACAAACAGGAACAGGAAAAACTGCAGCATTTGGTATTCCTCTTGTAGAAAAAATCGACCCAGCGTCTCCAAATATCCAAGCGATTATCATTGCGCCAACAAGAGAATTAGCGATTCAAGTATCTGAAGAGCTATATAAAATCGGCCAAGACAAGCGTGCACGCGTACTTCCTATTTACGGTGGACAAGATATCGGCCGTCAAATCCGTTCGCTCAAGAAAAATCCTCATATCATCGTAGGGACTCCAGGACGTTTACTCGATCACATTAACCGTCGTACAATGCGTCTTCAAAACGTTGAAACAGTTGTGCTAGATGAAGCAGACGAAATGCTAAACATGGGTTTCATCGAAGACATTGAAGCGATCCTTTCAAATGTACCAAGTGAACACCAAACACTTTTATTCTCTGCGACAATGCCTGCACCAATTAAGCGCATTGCAGAGCGTTTCATGACAAACCCAGAACACGTAAAAGTAAAAGCGAAAGAAATGACTGTATCTAACATCCAACAGTTCTATTTGGATATTCACGAACGTAAAAAGTTTGATACATTGACTCGTCTTCTTGACATTCAATCACCTGAGCTTTCAATTGTCTTCGGCCGTACGAAACGCCGTGTTGACGAATTGACTGAAGCACTTAACCTTAGAGGTTATACAGCTGAAGGAATTCATGGTGACCTGACTCAAGCAAAACGTATGGTTGCGCTTCGTAAATTCAAAGAGGGTTCAATCGATGTGCTTGTCGCAACAGACGTTGCAGCACGTGGACTTGATATCTCAGGCGTAACACACGTGTATAACTTTGACGTACCGCAAGATCCAGAAAGCTACGTGCACCGTATTGGACGTACAGGACGTGCTGGACGTACAGGTATGGCGATGACATTCATCACACCACGTGAAAAAGATATGCTTCGTGCGATTGAGCAAACGACTAAACGTAAAATGGATCGTATGAAAGAACCTACACTAGATGAGGCGATTGAAGGACAACAGCAAGTAACAGTTGACCGTCTACGCACGATCATCAGTGAAAACAACTTGAACTTCTATATGACAGCTGCTGCTGAATTGTTGGAAGATCATGATTCTGTGACAGTGGTTGCAGCTGCGATTAAAATGATGACAAAAGAGCCGGATGCAACGCCAGTTCGTTTAACAGATGAAGCACCGATGATTTCTAAACGTCATCGTAACAACCGCAGCTCTTCTAAACGCAGAGACGGCGGCGGTGGCGGAGGCTACCGTGGAAAAGGCAAGAACACCCGTTCATCTTATGGTGATAAAAAGCGTTCTTCAAATGACCGCAATCGTTCTTCTAACGATCGTCGTCAAAAGAAATCTTATAACAACTAACATACAAGAGCGAATCCTTTGCAGGGTTCGCTTTTTTTAACAGGCTGAAATTGAAACTTTTTAGGCTTTGTTACGTAATATATTGATAGAAAAGTATGAGAATGGGGGAAGAATGTGAGAAAACAGCCGCAACGTCAAATTAGTTTAAATGGTTTAAAGGTATGGCGTCTTCAAAATGGAATTATCTCATTGATTTTCTTACTCATCATCATTGGGGTATTTGTTGCCAGCTACTATTTTCAATGGCCATATTGGATTGGAGCGATTCTTTCTGGTTTATGGGTCTTACAGGTCATTTTTGGCATTTGGCTCATACCAAAAATCCGCCACCACATCTGGCGCTACGAAGTATTCGAAAATGAAATTGAAATACAGCATGGACTCATTCGCGTCACACGTGTAATTGTGCCAATGGTTCGTGTTCAGCATGTTGATACATCTCAAGGACCGCTTTTAAGGCGCTACCGTTTGGCCTCTGTTCAAATTTCGACTGCTGCCACAGTTCATGATATACCGGCGCTAGAATTAGAAGAGGCAGATGAGCTTCGTGATTACATATCTCGTTTAGCAAGGGTGACGGAAGATGATGTCTGAACCAAAACGTGTACACCCCATTTCGATGTTCATTGATTTTATATCAGATGCTGTATCCATGATCAAAAACTTCATTATCCCTTTTTTCGTGTTGATTTTTGTGAACTCG
Organism: Bacillus sp. FSL P4-0248; assembly: GCF_038593305.1. Taxonomy (NCBI): domain Bacteria; kingdom Bacillati; phylum Bacillota; class Bacilli; order Caryophanales; family Bacillaceae; genus Bacillus; species Bacillus sp. FSL P4-0248. Next base: position 527,358 of record NZ_CP151983.1, read on the forward strand.
AATTCAAGCATTCGCTTTTATGCATTTATCATTCTTGGTGTGCTTCTTTTATGGAAAGCTGTTTTTACCATTTTAGAATGGAGACGATTCACTTACCGGATGGAAGACGATGAATTTCGTGTGGAATCGGGTGTGATTACGAAAAAGAAAAAATATATCTCGTTAGAACGAATTCAAACGGTCAATACAAGTGAAGGTATTTTCCAGCGGATTTTCGGTTTAGTGCGGGTTCAAATCGAAACGGCAGGCGGAACGGATGGTCCAGAAGTGAGCCTGACCGCGATTACAAAAGCAGAAGCGGAACAATTAAAAAAGTCGATTTTCAACCGGAAGAAAAGCTTGCAGGAAGAAGAAATGACGGATGAAGCAGGTGATCTGAATGGCCATTTGACTGCGCAAAAACCTATGCAGGAAGAAATCAATGTCTCCTATCGTATGGGTGTGCCAGAATTGCTTTTGGCTGCGACCACTTCAAGCGGTATCGGTGTCATTATCTCAGGGTGTCTCGCCATCTACACGCAAATAGATGAAATTCTCCCTTTGGACGGGTTCTTCAAGCAGTTCTCTTTTTTAAGCCATGCGAGCATTGAAATCTATGCGATTTTGATATTTCTTGCTGTATTGATCGCATGGATCTTGAGTGTTGGGGTAACAGCACTTCAGTATGCGAATTTTGCTGCAAAGCGGAAAGGGAATGACATCATCATTACAAGAGGGCTCATCGAGAGACATCAAATGACCATTCCACTTGCGAGAATTCAAGCAGTGAAAATCAAAGAGAATATGATCCGTGAGCCTTTTGGTTTTGCGACGGTGATGCTTGTTAGTGCAGGAGGTTCGATTACAGAAAAAGAAACCTCTTCCGTCTTATTTCCGCTCATTCGGAAGAAAAAAATAAATGAATTGCTGTCACAATTCACCGATCATTATCATGTAGCACCAGAAACAGAGCTGAAAAAAGTGCCAAAACGTTCGCTCAAGCGCTACCTGATCTCATATGGCTTTGTGCCGTTACTTGTAGGTATCATCCTGTCGGTACGCTTTCCGCCATGGGGATATTTGGGACTCATTCCGTTACCGCTTGCTCTATTCTTTGGCTATTTAGCTTATAAACAATCAGGATATACAATCAAAGATTCATTGATTCAAATGACATCAAGAGGAATTGGCAAGACCACTGGCATTGTCTTGAGAAAACGAATGCAAAACTATACGATGACGCAATCTTTTTTCCAAAAGAAAGGCCGGGTCGCCAGTATTCACACCTTTGTGAAATCCTCTGCGCTGCTTGATTCCTTTGGTGTGCATCACCTTGAGGAAGAAGATGCGGCACGTGTATTTGATTGGTATTCGTATGAAAAAAATCAATCGTCTTAAACGAAAAATGTCGATCAGCTCCTGCTTGAGGAGTGATCGACATTTTTTATGAGATTAATAGCGTCTTTTTTTCGAATGGAAAAGCAGCGTAATCGGTGCTAGAATCATACCGCCGATCAATCCAAATAAGTGAGCCATGATATTGATGTTCGAATTGACGAACGTCATGATGACAGAAACAGCAAGAATCGTTAAAATCACTTGTGAATTCCCGCGGTCCATCATGTGCGGTTTAAACAGGACAAGGTATAGATAAACCCCAAACAAACCGAAGATCGCACCAGAAGCGCCAACATGTACATACTCTAAAGGCTCCACCCAATAGGTTCCGAGATTGCCAATGAATCCTGCACCGAGATAAATGATTAGAAATCGAACCTTCCCAAGCAAATGTTCAAGCGCTGGAGCGAACAAGAAAAGGGACATGGAATTGAATAAAATATGCGTGAGACTCCCGTGCAGAAAAATAGGTGTGACGAGACGCCACCATTCCCCAGCTGCTACACCATAATTGAAACCGACGAGATGATCCTGTCCAAGCTGTATAATAGGGATAGGAACCGCAAATATAAGCCACAGGCCGATTTGTAAAGCAAGGATCGCTGTTACGATTGGATACGATCTAATAAATTGTTGAAAGCTCTCCGTTCGAATAAACATAACAAACCCCTTTTGACTAGATAATGGTAAGTTTATAGTAACACGTTTATGAAGCGAACACTCAAATTAGTACGAGTATCATAGGAGGTACCTCATGATCAAAGGAATAGGCATTGATATTGTAGAGATCGACCGTCTTTCGCGGGTGCTCAGCAGACAGCCCCGTTTACCGGAACGAATTTTGACTTTAAGTGAACAGGACGTCTTTCTTACACTCAGTGAAAAAAGACAGCTGGAATTTTTGGCAGGACGCTTTGCGGCAAAGGAAGCCTTCGCTAAAGCATACGGAACGGGAATCGGTCAGCATTTAAGCTTTCATGACATAGACATTCAAAAAGACGATAAGGGGAAACCCTTCATCAAAAGCGAGAAAGCAGAGGGAGATCAGGTCCATGTGTCGATAACCCATACAAAGGAATATGCTGCTGCACAAGTTTTAATTGAAAGGTTGTCAAGCTAGTCTGCATATTGTTTGTCCCCCCTTCATATATTGGGTAGTGCGATAAGGAAGGGCGAGTTGCTAACAGGCTTTGATGGTTCGCGGTACGCAGTTAACTCTTGAGGCGTACTGTTAAAGTCAAACAAGCGGTTTCTTCCTTTTAACACAATTAACGAAGGGGTTGAAAAGGGTGAGAAAAAGCTTTGTTTTGCTTGTAACGGGAATCCTTTTTGTACTGATTCTCTCCGCATGCGGTCAAAAATCTCAGAAGGATATCGTTGGAGATTTAAACAAAAAGGCAGAGGAAATGACATCATACAAAGCCAAAGCAAAAATGACCATTGAGACAGGAAATGACCCGCAGGAGTACCAGGTAGAAATTTGGTACAAAAAGCCGGAGCTTTACCGTGTCTATTTAGAAAATCCGAAAAAGGATCAGAGTCAAGTCATTTTAAGAAATGGCAATGGTGTGTTTGTGCTGACACCTTCATTGAACAAGAGCTTCCGTTTCCATAGTGATTGGCCGAATAATAGCAGTCAGGTCTATTTATTCGAATCACTTGTGAAGGACATTAAAAATGACAGTGCAGCTCAGTTCAAAGCGAAAGAGTCAAAGTATGTGTTCGAAACGAAGACCAATTATCAGCACAACCAAATGCTGCCTACCCAAGAGATTACCTTTCATAAGAAAACAATGGCGCCTGCCAGTGTGAAAGTGCTGGATAGCGACAAAAAGCCAATGGTGAAAGTGGAATTCTCTCACTTTGAATTCAATAAATCCTTTGACAAAGATGCATTTGATGAGAAGAAAAACATGACACTCTCTCAAATGGATGTTGCCACAAGTGCAGACCCATCTGACAGCTTTGCGGTGAAAACACCAGTTGATATGCCAGAAGGCGTGAAGAAGATGGAAGAAAAAGAAATGACGACAGATGCTGGGAAGCGTTATGTGATTACTTACGGCGGCAAGAAATCCTTCACACTCATCCAGGAAAAAGCGAGAGTAGCTGAAGCATCTACGCCTGTCACGATGAACGGCGAGCCGGTCGATCTTGGCATGACAGTAGGGGTTCTGACAGATCAATCCCTCTCATGGACATCTGACGGAGTTGACTATTTAATTTCCTCAAGTGATCTATCGAAGGAAGAGCTGTTGATGGTTGCAAAGAGTGTAGAAGGCCAGTCAGCTAAATAGGCGAGAGCCTTAAAAAACAACATATCAGCCCTGTGCAAGGGCTGATTTTCTTTGATTTGTTTCACATTATTCTTGATTTTTAGTATCATATGAGGGGATTGAATCATTCAATAGGGAAGTGTGACTGATGGACACAAATGCCTTTTATAGAGACACATGGGCAGAAATTAATTTAACAGCAATCAAGCACAATGTTTCACATATGAAAGATCATATCGGTCAAAATGTTCAATTGATGGCTGTTGTGAAAGCCAATGCATATGGACATGGAGATATAGAAGTGGCAAGAGCTGCCCTCAAAGCAGGTGCAGACTTGTTAGCTGTAGCCTTTTTAGATGAGGCCATTTCTTTAAGAAATCAAGGCATTAAAGCACCGATTCTTGTACTCGGCGCTGTGCCGCCGGAGTATGTCAAAACCGCTGTTCGATACAATGTGGTCATGACCGCTTACTCCACCAGCTGGCTGAGGGAAGTCGTCGATATGATGAAAGGGCAGATGGGACAACCCATTCGTTTTCATTTGAAAATAGACAGCGGAATGAACCGTTTAGGTGTGAAAACGTTAGAGGAAGTGAATGAAGTAAAGAAGCTTGTCAGCGAGCATTCTTATTTACAGCTGGAAGGTGTATTTACTCACTTTGCGACAGCAGATGAAAAGGATGAGAACTATTTTGAGCGGCAAGTCGACACCTTTCAAACCCTGCTTCAGCCGCTTCATACGGAAAAGCTGCTCGTTCATTGTGCCAATAGTGCAGCAGGTTTGAGGTTTAAAGAAGTGTTGTTTAATATGGTTCGCTTCGGCATCAGTATGTACGGGCTGTCACCATCAGAGGAAATCAAAGATGAACTTCCTTTCAAGCTGGAAGAAGCCATGTCTCTTCATACAAAGCTTGCCCATGTGAAGCTCATTCAAAAGGGTGAGAGTGTCAGCTATGGGGCGACGTATACAGCTAATCAAGATACATGGATCGGTACGGTACCAGTCGGCTATGCAGACGGATGGATCCGGAAGCTGGCAGGCACGGAAGTACTTGTTGGCGGTAAGCGCCGGAAGATTGCCGGAAGGATATGTATGGATCAATTCATGGTTGAACTGAAAGATAACCTTCCGGCAGGGGAGCCAGTCGTTTTGATTGGTGGACAAGGTGAAGAAATGGTATCAGTCGATGAAATTGCAAAAAGGCTTGAAACCATTAACTATGAAGTCACTTGCTCCATTGGCCACCGCGTCCCAAGAGTTTATATAGAGGACGGCAAAAGGGTGCATGTGCGGAATCCGCTTCTTCAAGGCGGGTCCAGCTTTTTCTAAACAGCTTTCACAGGAACGATCGTCAAACTGACATCGTTCCTTTTTATTCTACAAAGAAGGCGTAAACATTCTCCCTTTTTTAGAGATTTTGGAAATACCGTATGATTTTCGGAAAAAAGCGTATAATGTGAAAGAGGAACTCCATTATCATCTTTGATTTACGGGTGAACAGCCGCTTCATGTTCTAATAAGAAATCATGAAAAAACAGCTTTGCTTGCGCATTGAATAATGGTATGATTAGTCTTGGAATGGATCGAAACGGTATCCGTAAGTTTTGTGGAGGTGTATGTTTTTTGTCTGAATCCAGCGCAACAAACGAAATGAAGATTCGACTACCGGAGGCTTTGATGTCTGAAATCGAACGAGTAGCAGAGCAGGATAAGGTAACAAGAAATGAATTGATCTACCGAGCGACAAAAACGTATATTCGTGAACGCAATATTCGACAAAATCGTGAATCGATGAGACGCGGCTACATGGAGATGGCGAAAATTAATCTGAATATCTCTTCAGAGGCACAATACGCAGAATTTGAGGCTGAGAATACAGTTGAGCGATTAGTCAGCGGGGGTTAAACATTTGATTGTTAAACGCGGTGATGTTTACTTTGCTGATTTATCTCCTGTTGTTGGCTCCGAGCAGGGCGGGGTTCGCCCAGTATTGGTGATTCAAAATGACATTGGAAATCGCTTCAGCCCGACTGCTATCGTTGCAGCCATAACAGCCCAAATACAAAAAGCGAAATTACCGACTCACGTCGAAATTGATGCAAAGCGCTACGGCTTTGAACGAGATTCTGTCATTCTCTTGGAGCAGATTCGTACAATCGATAAACAAAGATTGACAGATAAAATCACACATCTTGATGATGAGATGATGGAGAAGGTTGATGAAGCCTTACAAGTTAGTTTGGCTCTTATTGATTTTTAATATGGTGAGATTTGGTTGCTCTCTTGGGAGCAACTTTTTTTTGTGTTCAATTTTTATTAACGTTATAATGAAGAAAGACTAAAAAGAAGTGCTGTTTATGTACGTAGGGGGTAAAACATGTCGAATCATATCGTGTTAGCTTTTGCAAGAGAGCATCGAGAGGAATTACAAAAAGAGTGGACGGACATTTTTAGACGACTCGGAGAAAAAGAAACGGACATGATGCTGAACGACAATATGTATGAAACCATCTGTTCGGAATATGTTCAATTAATCATTACATCTCTTTCAGAAGGGTATGCTGAAGATTTTGAAGAAAAAGTGCAAACTTTTGCTTTAAAAATTGTTCAAATGGGTATATCACTTAAGTTACTGGCAAATGGTCTAACAGAAATCCGTTCACATTTATATCAAAAAATGAACGATGACAAAGATACAACAGAAGAAAGTCATGACCTCATCTGGCAAATTGATCGATTCATCACACCTATTCATAACGAGATCTTAAACCAGTATTCCATCTCATGGGAGAAAACAGTCAACCTTCAAAAAATCGCGCTGCAGGAACTTTCTGCCCCGCTGATCCCAGTATTTGAGCACATTACCGTCATGCCGCTTGTTGGAACAATTGACACAGAACGTGCCAAAAAAATTATGGAGAATCTGCTCAACGGTGTCGTCAAACATCGCTCACAAGTCGTCTTAATTGATATTACGGGTGTACCTGTCGTTGACACAATGGTAGCGCATCATATCATTCAAGCATCAGAGGCTGTGAGATTAGTAGGTGCGAAGTGCTTGCTTGTCGGTATTCGTCCAGAAATAGCCCAAACCATTGTGAACCTTGGAATTGATTTATCTCAAGTTACAACAAAGAATACCCTTCAAAAAGGAATTCAAACTGCTTTGGAAATGACAAATCGAAAAATTGTTTCATTGGAGGGATAACCCAGTGAGAAATCACCCGAAGATTCCAATCTTAAAACTATATAACTGTCTTCTGATTTCGATACAGTGGGAGCTTGATGATCAAACAGCTCTCCACTTTCAAGAAGACTTGCTGAATAAAATTCATGAAACAGGAGCAAACGGTGTTGTCATTGACCTCACATCCGTTGATATGATTGATTCCTTTATTGCAAAGGTATTAGGTGATGTGATCACGATGTCCAAGCTCATGGGGGCGAAAGTTGTATTAACAGGAATACAGCCGGCAGTCGCTGTGACGCTGATTGAACTTGGAATATCGCTTGAAGAAATTCAGACAGCACTAGATCTTGAACAAGGGCTTGAGACACTGAAGCGGGAATTGGGGGAATAGATATGAAAGACCAATCCTGTGTAAGAATATTGACGGAATGGGACATAGTCGCAGCAAGACAATTGGGGCGCAATGTTGCAAAAGAACTTGGATTTGGAACAGTTGACCAAGCAAGAATTACGACGGCCATTTCAGAATTAGCTCGAAACATCTATTTATACGCTGGTAAAGGTCAGATTTGTATAGAAGAAGTGATGGAGCGCGGAAAGCGTGGACTCAAAGTCATCGCAGCCGATGAGGGGCCGGGTATCATGGATATACGTAAAGTAATGGAAGACGGATTTTCAACATCAGGCGGACTCGGAGCAGGTCTTCCGGGCGTCAGACGGCTGATGGATGAATTTAAATTAGATTCTGCACCAGAACAAGGAACGGAGATACAAGCTGTTAAGTGGCTTCGCTAGGAGGGAAACCATGGATTTTAAGGAGGTAATGGAGCAGCGGTACCATCAGCTGCTCAGTCGTTATATCAGTGATTTAACTGAAACATCGCTTTATCAAGCTCAAAAATTTAGCCGTAAAACCATTGAGCATCAAATACCTCCTGAAGAAATAGTGAGTGTTCACCGAAAAGTGATTCAGGAGCTTTACCCTGATTTGCCGGAAGATGTTTTTCATTCACTAGACTTCTTAATTGAAGTCATGATTGGGTACGGACTTGCCTACCAAGAACATTTAACACTCAGAGGCATCCAGCAAGAAATAAAATCTGAAATTGAAATTGCTGCAAATGTTCAGCAAACCCTTCTGGAAACGAAAATTCCAGAAGGAGATACCTTTGATATTGGTGCAATTAGTGTACCGGCAAAACAGATGAGTGGAGATTATTACCACTTTGTGACGGATCACGATACAATCAATATCGCGATCGCAGATGTCATTGGAAAGGGAATCCCGGCTGCGCTCTGTATGTCGATGATTAAATATGCGATGGATTCCTTGCCAGAGTCAGGGAGCGGCCCAACAAAGGTGCTGAAAACCCTGAATCGTGTAGTCGAGCAAAACGTAGACCCAAGTATGTTTATCACGATGTTCTATGGCAGCTATAATAAAGAAACGCATGAGTTTAAATACGCATCGGCTGGTCATGAGCCGGGCTTTTTCTATTGCAAAAAAGAGAACACATTTTACGATTTAGACGCAAAAGGGCTTGTCCTTGGGATCGCACCAGAATTTGACTACAGACAGTACGAGAAGCATTTGGATGCAGGAGACATGGTGATCTTATTCTCTGATGGGGTCACAGAATCCAAGTCAGAGGATGGTTTCTTAGAGAGGGAGGACATCAAAACACTCATATCAGAGCACCTATCCTACTCAGCTCAAGAAATGGTGGATGCCATCTACGCCAGCTTACTCAAACTGCAGGATTTTCAGTTGCACGATGACTTTACTTTACTTGTTCTCAAAAGAAAGGTTTAGAAAGTGAACATGCGGGTATATAAAACTTTAGGAAACAAGAATTTCGAGGTGAATGCATAATGAATATGTCTGTAAAAGAGCATCAAATAGATCAAAAAACGAAAATCAGTGTCAGCGGTGAAATTGATGTGTACTCCGCTCCTGAGCTAAGAGAAACGCTCATGCCTAAAGCTGAGGCGGGAGAGCATCTTGAAATCTGTCTAAAGGATGTTACGTATATGGATAGTACAGGTTTAGGTGTATTCGTTGGGCTGTTTAAAGCGGCTCAAAAAGCAGGTGGCACATTAAAGCTTGAGAACTTGTCAGAACGGCTTGTAAGGTTGTTTGAAATCACTGGATTAAAGGACATCATTGACATTTCTGCAAAGTCAGAGGGTGGGGTACAATGAACGAATCAGTAGATCGAATCGAGATGAAAATACCGGCAAAACCAGAATATGTAGGCATCATTCGTTTGACTCTGTCAGGCGTAGCGAGCCGGATGGGATATGTCTATGAAGAAATTGAAGACTTAAAAATAGCCGTCAGTGAAGCCTGTACAAATGCAGTTCAGCATGCCTACAAAGGTGAAGACGGCGAAGATGGAGAGGTGGCTGTTCGCTTTCTTGTCTACGAGGATCGTCTAGAAATCATTGTCGCTGACAAAGGCGGTAGCTTTGACTTTAAGCAAAAACAGGAAGACTTGGGACCGTACACATCTGCTCATACGGTGGATCAATTGGCAGAAGGAGGTCTTGGTTTATACTTAATGCAAACATTGATGGATGAAGTCGAGGTGCAAGCAAACTCCGGAGTTACCGTGGCGATGACAAAGTTTTTAAACAGGGAGCGAGTTGACCATGACACAACCATCCAAAACTATGAAACTAACTAAAGATGAAGTAGACCGCCTCATCCAAAGCTATCAAACCAATCAAGACGAGCAGGCGCAGCTCACGCTGGTCGAATGCTATACAAACTTGGTTGATATGCTGGCGAAAAAATATTCTAAAGGAAAAAGCTTTCATGAGGACCTCAGACAAGTTGGAATGATAGGTTTACTTGGCGCTATTAAACGATACGACCCGCTCGTCGGTAAATCATTTGAAGCCTTTGCCATTCCAACCATCATCGGGGAAATCAAACGCTTTTTACGAGATAAGACATGGAGTGTCCATGTACCAAGGCGGATTAAAGAGCTTGGACCAAGAATCAAAATGGCAGTTGATCATTTGACAACAGAGACACAGAAATCACCTAAAGTCCAAGAAATTGCAGAATACTTAGATGTAACAGAAGAAGAAGTACTTGAAACCATGGAGATGGGCAAAAGCTATCAAGCGCTGTCTGTTGACCAAGGCGTAGAGGCTGATTCTGAAGGAAGTACTGTGACGATTTTAGACGTTGTCGGCTCACAGGAAGAGGGCTACGAACGTGTGAATCAAAAAATGATGCTTGAGAGTGTGCTTCATGTGCTGTCGGATAGAGAAAAAGAGATTATCAATCTGACTTACTTGCAAAATAAGAGTCAGAAAGAGACAGGCGATTTACTTGGCATATCTCAAATGCATGTATCGAGACTTCAGCGGAAGGCAGTGAAAAAACTGCGAGATGCATTATCAGAAGATGCGTCTATGGAGCTAGGGTAATGAAACAGATTGAACAGCATGAGCATGTAAACGCCATTATCTATCAATCGAATAAAGAAGGAAAACCATGCTGCGGGGACAGTTTTTTTATTAAAGCAGATGATGAAGAACTAATTTGTGCTGTAGCAGACGGATTGGGCAGCGGCCAGTACGCCAATGAATCATCTTCTTTAGTCAGCGAAATTGTCGAAGAATATGGACATGAGGATGTGGCGGCCCTCATCGACAGATGCAATCAGGCTATGAAAAATAAACGCGGGGCCACTGTGGCCATATTAAAGGTGAATTTTTCCCAGCAGCAATTTACCTATTGTTCGGTTGGCAATATTCGGTTTATCTTGAATGCACCTTCTGGCGACTATATTTATCCACTTCCGACATCAGGATACTTATCAGGGAAACCTAGAAAATATAAAACATACACCTATTCATACGAAAAAGGATCGATATTCATTATGTATTCAGACGGACTGAATGTGCCAAACATGCGCATGTGTTTAAAGCATGGACATTCAGTTGAAGACATCGCCAAACAGCTTGAAACATACACACAAGACAAAAAGGACGATCTCACCTATGTACTTGGTCAGCTCACGTAAAATAGCTGACCTTTTTTCTGTTTTGCCGGTTTTTTTGATACACTAAAAGAGAAGACACAGTGAGAGGATGCAAAGTATGAAGACATCTGACTTTTTATTGAAACAAATTGCGACAGAATTAAAGCTTTCAACAAAACAAATTGAAAGTGTGATCAAGCTCTTAGAGGATGGCAACACCGTCCCCTTTATTGCCCGTTATCGGAAAGAGCAGACAGGCTCACTGGATGAGGTGCAAATTCAAACCATTTCAGAGCGCTATACATATATCCAAAATGTCACGAACCGAAAAGAAGAAGTCATTCGCTTAATTGCTGAACAAGACAAACTAACCGATGAATTAAAACAGAAAATTGAACAAGCTCATAAACTGCAAGAGGTCGAAGATTTATACCGTCCATTCAAACAAAAACGTAAAACAAAGGCGAATGTAGCCAAAGCAAAAGGGCTTGAGCCGCTGGCAGAATATATACTCACGCTGCCAAGTGATGAGATCGAGAAGAAGGCCGCTTCTTTTATCAACGAAGAAAAGGAAGTAACAAGTGTAGAAGAGGCACTAGAAGGCGCTCAGCATATCATTGCTGAACAGCTGGCAGATGATCCTGATATGCGGAAATGGATTCGCAGCGAAACGTACCAAAAGGGCAGTCTGGTCACATCAGGAAAAGACGTCGAAAGCGATGAGAAAAACGTCTATGAAATGTATTACGATTATCAAGAGCCAATCAAAAAGATTGTTCCGCACCGTGTACTAGCGGTCAACCGCGGGGAGAAAGAGGGCATTTTAAAGGCAGCCATCGAACCACCTGCTGAAAATATTCGCTTCTATCTCGACAAACAAGTTCTAAAAGGCAGACAGACAACGGTGAGACCGTTTATTGAAGCGGCAATCGATGATGCGTATAAACGTCTCATTCAGCCTTCCATCGAACGAGAAATAAGAAAAGAGCTGACAGAAAAAGCAGAGGAACAAGCGATTCATATTTTTGCTGAAAACTTAAGAAAACTGCTGCTTCAGCCGCCGATGAAAGGGAAGCGTGTACTTGGAGTCGACCCCGCATTTCGGACAGGCTGTAAATTAGCTGTCGTGGATGATACAGGCAAAGTCCATCATATTGGCGTCATTTACCCGCATCCGCCCGTGCAGAAAAAAGCGGAAGCGAAACAAAAAGTCAAAGAGATCATTCAATCATCAAACATCGAAGTCATTGCGATTGGAAACGGAACAGCCTCAAGAGAGACAGAACAATTCATTGCAGACTTGATTCAAGAGCTGGATCAGCCGGTGTCTTATTTGATCGTGAATGAAGCTGGAGCAAGTGTTTACTCCGCGTCAGCGCTGGCACGAGAAGAGTTTCCAGATCTGCAAGTCGAAGAACGAAGCGCCATCTCAATCGCTAGAAGATTACAAGATCCTTTAGCAGAGCTCGTGAAAATTGATCCGAAGTCTGTCGGTGTGGGCCAATACCAGCATGACGTGAGTCAAAAGCAATTAAACAGCTCGTTAACCTTCGTTGTTGAGACAGTCGTCAACCAAGTCGGTGTGAACGTCAATACAGCCTCACAGGCGCTGCTGCAATACGTATCAGGCCTTTCAAAAGCCGTCGCAGGGAATATCATCAAGCGTCGCGAAGAGATTGGGAGATTCACAAGCAGAAAAGAATTGAAGGATATTCCAAGGCTCGGTGCTAAGACATATGAGCAGTGTATCGGTTTCCTTCGCATTACAGATGGACAAGACCCGCTTGATCGTACAGGTATTCACCCTGAGAGCTATAAAGAAACAAAACAGTTTTTACGCATGATCAACATGACGCCAGACGATCTTGGCACAGAGCAGTTAAAAGAGAAGATTGCTGAAGTTAAACTGGACGAAGCAGCCCAGCAGCTTGACATTGGGACCATTACACTTCGAGATATCATTGATCAGCTGACTAGACCTGAGCGTGATCCGCGGGATGAAGTGCCAAAACCGCTGCTCAAAACAGATGTGTTGAAATTGGAAGACTTGAAGCAAGGAATGGAGCTGCAAGGAACGGTGAGAAACGTTGTAGACTTCGGTGCATTCGTTGATATTGGCGTAAAGCAGGATGGGCTTGTGCATATTTCCAAGCTAAGCAACCGTTTTGTGAAGCATCCGCTTGATGTTGTATCAGTTGGTGACATTGTGACCGTATGGGTGGACTCCGTTGACCAGGCAAAAGGCCGCGTTGCCCTCACCATGCTGAAACCAGAGTAAACAAAAAAACGAGGCGCACCTTAGGATGGGGTGTGCCTTGATGTGACTGAATGTTTTTTTCTATAGAAGTACCAGCATTGATTCAGCAATTTGATTTGATAATGATTTTTCTCATAAAATGCCTTCTGCATCTGATTTTTCAGCCAGTTGGGCATCGCCCATTCCTCCTTTGATCGAAACAGTGGATGTACCTTCAATGTATGCTTAGGGGAAATTGTCCCGTTCGAGGTTTTTATAGAAAGGAACGATCTTGATTGAACGAGAGAGAATTACAGCAGTTAACAGAGCACATTTCCCAGCAGTTCTTTGGCAAGACATTCCGCCATCAGGCTGTTTTTAATGACCGGTTAAAAACGACAGGCGGGCGATATTTACTTGGTACACACAACATTGAACTAAACCGCCGATACCTAGAGGAGCATGGACGAGAAGAATTAATCGGAATCATCAAGCATGAGCTGTGTCATTATCATCTGCATCTTGAAGGAAAGGGCTATCAGCATCGCGACCGTGATTTTAAAGCGTTATTAAAGCAAGTAGGAGCCCCGCGTTTTTGTACACCGCTAAAGACCGTACAAAATAAGCGCCGTGCGGGGAAACGCCATGAATATATTTGCACAGGATGCGGCCGGTCTTTTATAAGGAAAAGACGGTTTGATACCTCTCGTTATGTATGCGGCGTCTGCAAAGGAAAATTAAAGTGGCTGCGCACAATCGATTCATTGTGATAAGCATTCCTCTACGGGGATGCTTTTTTTTGTTCCAATTGATGTGTGGACATATTGAGACAAAAAGAGACGCATGTCTCATTTTGTCTCTTTTTTCATCAGTGTGATTCGGTCAAAACCTAAGTGTTCATGTGTCTTCATGTTGGCACGATTTTTGCTTGTATAGAAGTGCAAGCAAAAAAGGATAGGAGGTTTTACTAAATGGAAATGGCATTGAGTAAAGAAAAAGCCGTATGGATGTATCAAAAGATGCAGGAAATCCGCCAATTTGAAGACCGGGTGCACACGCTTTTTACAAAAGGAATTTTGCCGGGGTTTGTCCATCTTTATGCTGGCGAAGAAGCTGTTGCCGTAGGAGTCTGTGCTCATCTGAATGAAAAAGACAGTATTACAAGTACCCACCGCGGCCACGGTCATTGTATAGCTAAGGGCTGTGATCTAAAAGGAATGATGGCAGAAATCTATGGAAAAGACACGGGTCTCTGTAAAGGAAAAGGCGGATCCATGCACATTGCAGATTTTGATAAAGGAATGCTCGGTGCCAACGGAATTGTTGGAGGCGGCTTTCCTCTTGCGTGCGGGGCAGCCCTCACAGCCAAATATAAAAAGACAGAAAATGTAAGCGTTTGCTTTTTTGGAGATGGTGCAAACAATCAAGGGACTTTCCACGAAGGAATCAATCTCGCGGCCATCTGGAAACTGCCCGTCATTTTCATTGCAGAAAACAATGGGTACGGGGAAGCGACACCATTTTCTTATGCTTCAAGCTGCAAATCAATCGTGGATCGAGCGGCCGGTTATGACATTCCTGGGATTCAAGTAGATGGAAAAGATGTGATGGCCGTTTATCAAGCCGCAGAACAAGCAATTGAACGAGCAAAAAATGGAGAAGGTCCGACATTAATTGAATGCATGACATATCGAAATTATGGCCATTTCGAAGGAGATGCCCAGCGTTATAAAACCAATCAAGAAAAAACAGAACACCAAGAAGAGAGAGATGCGATCGCTCTTTTTAAAAATGAATTGATCAAGCAGCAGCTGCTGACGAATGGGGAGCTATCAAAGATTGAAGCGGCTGTAGCAGAAGCGATAGATGAAGCCGTTACATTCAGTGAAGAAAGTGAATATCCAGATCAGACCGAATTATTGACCGACGTGTATGTTTCGTATCAATAAATCAAAGGGGGAGAGGAAAATGACAAGAGAAATCAGCATGTCTAGTGCATTAAATGAAGCGATTAAACTTGCCATGAGAAGAGACGAGGATGTCATTTTAATGGGGGAAGATGTTGCTGGAGGTGCTCATGTCGATCACTTACAGGATGATGAAGCATGGGGCGGTGTGCTTGGTGTAACGAAAGGAATCGTTCAGGAGTTTGGACGTGAGCGAGTTCTTGACACACCGATTAGTGAAGCTGGCTATGTAGGTGCGGCCATGGCAGCAGCTTCCACAGGGTTAAGGCCAATTGCAGAACTCATGTTTAATGATTTTATCGGCACCTGTCTGGATCAAGTGCTGAATCAAGGAGCAAAATTCCGATATATGTTTGGCGGAAAAGCAGAGGTGCCGATCACGATCAGAACGACACATGGGGCGGGTTTTAGAGCAGCTGCTCAGCATTCGCAAAGCTTGTATGCGCTATTTACAAGCATCCCTGGATTGAAAGTAGTGGTGCCTTCTTCACCATACGATGCCAAAGGATTGCTGCTGGCAGCCATCGAGGATCAGGACCCTGTCATCTTTTTTGAAGACAAAACGCTTTACAATATCACAGGAGATGTTCCAGAGCGATACTACACGCTGCCGCTTGGCAAAGCAGATGTGAAAAGAGAGGGCTCAGATGTGACCATTTTTGCAGTAGGCAAACAAGTTCATACAGCACTCGAAGCGGCCGAGCAATTAACTGCACGTGGAATTGAAGCAGAGGTGATTGATCCAAGAAGCTTGTCACCGCTCGATGAAGAGGCCATTCTAACTTCAGTAGAAAAAACAAATCGGCTTGTCATTGTAGATGAAGCAAATCCGAGGTGCGGAATTGCCGCAGATATTTCTTCTCTGGTTGCGGATAAAGGATTCGATTTACTTGACGCTCCAATCAAAAAAGTGACGGCTCCTCATACACCGGTCCCGTTTTCACCACCGCTTGAAGATATCTATTTGCCGACACCTGATAAGGTTGTGAACACCGTATTAGAGATGGTTGGAAAGAGTCATGACAAGATCTTGAACTAAAGAAAGGAGAGAGGGAGATGGCTGTCGAGGTTGTGATGCCGAAATTGGGCATGTCAATGAGAGAAGGAACGGTATCTGTCTGGAATAAAGAGGTCGGAGAAACCGTAAATAAAGGGGAAAGCATTGCAAGCATCAACTCTGAAAAAATTGAAATGGAGATCGAATCACCTGCAGAAGGAACCATATTGGATATAAAAGTGCCTGAGGGAGAAGGTGTGCCGCCTGGCACGGTCATCTGCTATATCGGAGAAGGAAATGAACAGGTCGAGGAAAAGAAAGAAAAAGACCTGCCGCCAAAACAAAAGAAAGAGAGAAAGAAAATCTCCCCAGTGGCACGTAAGATTGCTCAAAGCGCTAATCTGGATATTCATACACTAGTGGGAACAGGTCCAGATGGGAGAATCACGAAAGCGGATGTGCTTCGGGCACTTCCTGATGAAAAAGAAAACCAACAAAATGAACCAAAGCATCAGCCAGTCAGCATGATGCGGAAAACCATTGCCTCGCGAATGATGGAGAGCCTGCAAACAAGTGCACAATTAACAATAACGATGAAAGCGGATGTGACAAAGCTGACAGCATTACAGTCTGAGTTGAACGAAACAGCCGCAGCACGACACAATATGAAATTAACCATGACCGATTTTGTAGCCAAAGCAGTGGTTCTTTCCCTGCTAGAGCATCCTGCAATGAACAGTCAATATCAGAATGATAGAGTCGAAACTTTTGAGTATGTTCACCTTGGAATCGCTGCTGCTTTAGATCACGGGCTGGCAGTGCCTGTTATTCGGCATGCGGAAAAACTTTCACTTATTGAGCTGGCGAAGAGCATCAAATCGTATGGCAAAAAAGCACGTGAAGGCAGACTTCTCCACGATGAAATTGAAGGCTCTACCTTTACAATCACTAACCTAGGCGCCTATGGTGTGGAACATTTTACACCGATTTTGAATCCGCCGGAAGCAGGTATTCTTGGCGTTGGCAAAGCGGATCAAATGCCTGTTTATCATGGGAATGAATTATGTAAAGGGACGATCCTGCCACTCAGTCTGACATTTGACCATCGCGTGCTGGACGGAGCGCCGGCATCACAATTTATATCAACTGTTAAAGCCTATTTAGAAAATCCAGTATCCATTCTTTTATAGGAAGAAGGTGAAATGAATGACGCTTGTCATTATAGGAGGCGGGCCAGCAGGATATGTGGCGGCAATAACAGCCGCCCGTTTTGACAGAGAGGTTGTATTAATCGACCAAGGCCTGTTAGGAGGTACCTGCCTGAATGAAGGCTGTATTCCAACGAAAGCACTTTTGCAAAGCGCTGATATGTACGAGCATGTGAAATCAGCTGGACATTTTGGAATTGAGCTTTCAGAAAAGGAGCCTGTTATTCATTGGGAGGCCGTTCAAAAGCGGAAACGGTCAGTCGTCAAGCAGTTGACTGATGGCGTTCGTTATTTGATGAATAAAAACAAAATCAGCGTGTTAAATGGGAAAGCATCATTTCTTTCAGCTCATGAGCTATTGATAGAAAGTGAAAGGAAATCTGAAATCATTCAAGCCAAACAATTCATTATTGCTACGGGATCAGAACCTGCTGCTTTACCTTTCGCCCCATTTGACAGAGAGTGGATCATTGATAGTAAGGATGCCATGACGCTCCCTTCAATACCAGATTCGCTTTGTATCATTGGTGGAGGGGTGATCGGCTGTGAGTTTGCAAGCATCTTTAGCAGAATGGGATCAAAGGTTGTCATGGTGGAACAGGCAGCACACATTTTACCTGAAGAAGATCACGATACAGCTAACTGTCTTTACGATCAGCTTCAAAAAGCAGGTGTAGAGATTTTGACATCAGCAAAAGTCAAACAGCTTGATGCAAGCTCAAAAAAAGTGGTCGTTGAGAAGGTTCATGGGGAGCGCTGTGACATCCAGTCTGATCATTGTTTAGTCGCCATTGGCAGAAAGCCGAGGCTGGAAGAGCTGAATCTTGAGCAGATCGGCATTGAATTTGACAGGAACGGCATCTGCGTGAATGAGCATATGCAAACCAATCTCCCGCATATCTATGCGTGCGGTGATGTGACAGGCGGCGTTCAGCTTGCTCATGCTGCTTTTCATGAAGGAACGATTGCGGCATCACATGCATCAGGGGAAGATGTAAAGGTCAATGAACACGTGATTCCAAGGTGCATCTACACGTCTCCAGAAATCGCTAGTGTCGGTTTAAATGAAGAGAATGCTAGAAAACAATATGGGGAGATTCGGATAGGGACATTTGCATTCTCTGCAAATGGAAAAGCACTAATTTTAAATCAGCCAGCTGGTCAAGTAAAGGTCATTGTCGAACCGCAATATCAAGAAATTTTAGGTGTATCCATTATCGGGCCGAATGCAACAGAACTGATTGGACAAGCGGCGGTGATGATGCATACAGAGTTGACAGCTGATACATTAGAGCAGTTTATTGCGGCACATCCGACACTCTCTGAGGCGATACACGAAGCCTTGCTGCAAACAAATGGGCGAGCGGTGCACTGCTGATAGAGAAACCTTCTATCCGAATGACTTCCTGGGTCAGCCAATAATTGAAAGCGCTTTTATAATTATCTATAATGGATAAAAAGCCCCCAGAGGAGAGGATGGAATGAATCCGACGCCTTGTTATTTAAATACTTGGAAACGTTTTGTTCATGAAGGTTTGCTTGATAGGTCTCGTCTGGATAAGAGAGTGATGGAGTCATGGCACAGATGTAAACAGGCAAATGTGAACCCGTATTTAGATAAAGGACAGTCGTTGTTAGAAAAGGAATTATTCAGTGTTCAAAAAAAGAAGTACTCACTATTTCTAAATGCCGCTCTTCCTTACTTAAATAAAATCAGTCAGCAATTAAAAGAATCTGACATGATGGCTTTACTCATCGATGCAGATGGTTATGTGCTAAGTCTGACAGGAAGCCAAAGGACGCTGGTAGAAGCGAAAAAAATAAATTTTATGGAGGGCGCGCGCTGGACCGAAGCCGATGTGGGGACGAACGCTATTGGAACGGCACTGGTCATTGGGGAAGCTGTAGCGATCAACGGAACTGAGCATTTTTCAGTCGCTTCCCACCATTGGAGTTGTTCAGCGGCCCCTATTCGTGATGCAGATGACACGATAATAGGAGTGATTGATATCTCCTGTATGGCGGATCAAAGGCATCCTTTTATGCTTGGGATGGCTTCAACAGTTGCATATGCCATAGAGAGAGAAATTCAGGTCCAGCAAAAAAGGAAAGAGATGGAGCTGATCAGTCATCGTCTCCAGCAGGTGGAAGATGACGAGCCGTATGTTGTCTGTAATGAGAAAAAGCAGATTGTTTTGGCAAGTAAGCCAATTAGAGACCGATTTTCAGACTGGTATGGAATGGATGTTGAGCTGCTCACGGGTGATACATTTTTTACACGGGACAAGCAGATCATTCAGTCAGAACAGGACGGAAAGCTGCTTGGGATGTCTTTTTCGCTTGAAGAAGCAGCAAAGAGCAATATAACCGTTTCTTTTGCTCAATTTCCCGGGGAATCTGGAACAAGTACGGTATTTCAACAGACGCTCAGCAAAATAAAACGAGCGGCACAAACAGATGCAAATGTATATATTTGGGGAGAAACAGGTACAGGGAAAGAACTGGCCGCTCGAGCGATTCACTTAGCTAGTGAAAGACATGAAGGACCGTTTATTGCCGTTAATTGTGGAGCCATACCTGAAAGCCTGTTAGAAAGCGAACTATTTGGTTATTCTGAAGGGGCTTTTACAGGGGCAAAACGTCATGGAGCAAAGGGGAAGTTTGAACAGGCGCAAAAAGGAACGCTCTTTTTAGACGAAATTGGAGAAATCCCTTATGCGATGCAAGTGGCGCTTCTTAGGGTCATTGAAGAAAGGAAAGTCGTACCGCTCGGCGGGACACACGAAATCCCTTTGGATATTAGAATCATTACAGCGACACACCGAAATATGAACGAACTGTTGAAGGAAGGTAAAATACGAGAAGATTTGTATTACCGACTTCATGTCTACCCAATCAACATCCCGCCGCTTAGGGAAAGAAAAGAAGACATTGTTGATTTATATCGTTACTACCAAAAGAAACACCAATGGAATGCAGCATTTCCTGAATCATTTTTTCGTAAGCTTGAAGCGTACCATTGGCCAGGAAACATACGAGAGCTTTTTAATCTGTTTGAACATATAAGGGTACTGTTTCCTAAAGGAGGATGGATTGGTGAATCGCAATATGCGGCGGTATTAGAGGCGATGGATCAGAAAAAGCAGAAGCTGCATCTACCAGAGTATACCGAGAATCCAAAAGAACTCACGTTTAGGGAACGCATTCAAAAGCAAACAGTGATGGACGCACTTCACAAAACGAAGGGCCATGTATCAGAAGCAGCGAGGTCAGCAGGCGTGCCAAGAAGCACCTTTTACAAGTGGATGCGGAAGTATAAGCTGTCATGAACCCATAGAGAGCGCAGCAGCAAGGAGGCCTTGGTCTTTCAATTAGAGGTCGGGGTCTTTCTGTCATGTCTAAACAGAAAACAAAAAGGAAGGAAGAAAGGCTTGACTGTTATATTAGTATATGTTAAATTATAAAAGCCGTCGCTAATGAGACAGGAATGAAACACTTAAAAATTCTTGACACATTTTTCTGGCATAGATATAATGAAACATGTCTTATTATTCCGCAGTAGCTCAGTGGTAGAGCTATCGGCTGTTAACCGATCGGTCGTAGGTTCGAGTCCTACCTGCGGAGCCATAATGGAGAAGTACTCAAGTGGCTGAAGAGGCGCCCCTGCTAAGGGTGTAGGTCGCGCGAGCGGCGCGAGGGTTCAAATCCCTCCTTCTCCGCCATTATTGTATGGCCCGTTGGTCAAGCGGTTAAGACACCGCCCTTTCACGGCGGTAACACGGGTTCGAATCCCGTACGGGTCATGTTTTGTTTTTTGATTCGTTGGGCTATAGCCAAGCGGTAAGGCAACGGACTTTGACTCCGTCATGCGTTGGTTCGAATCCAGCTAGCCCAGCCATTTTTTTATATGTTTTTCTGCATAGCAGATGAGCCATTAGCTCAGTTGGTAGAGCATCTGACTTTTAATCAGAGGGTCGAAGGTTCGAGTCCTTCATGGCTCACCATTGTCACGCGGGTGTGGCGGAATTGGCAGACGCGCTAGACTTAGGATCTAGTGTCTTTATGACGTGGGGGTTCAAGTCCCTTCACCCGCATTGTTTTTCCAAACAGTGCACTTATGAATATATGAGCACATCATACACGCGGTCGTGGCGGAATGGCAGACGCGCTAGGTTGAGGGCCTAGTGGGTGAATAACCCGTGGAGGTTCAAGTCCTCTCGGCCGCATCAATTATACCAAGGGTTTTGACGCCCTTGGTATTTTTTTGTTTATTTTCAAATGATTTACTGCCCACAAACTGCCCACTTACCTAA
The DNA here is from genome assembly GCF_038593305.1 of Bacillus sp. FSL P4-0248. NCBI lineage: Bacteria > Bacillati > Bacillota > Bacilli > Caryophanales > Bacillaceae > Bacillus > Bacillus sp. FSL P4-0248. Next base: position 548,921 of record NZ_CP151983.1, read on the forward strand.
AGTAAGTTATAGTTGGATTTAATTGGTCTAACTGCATTTCAATTTTAATCTATTCCGCCAACACATGAGACAACTGTTGCCGGAGTTCTATTTCCGCTGTCATGTATTGTGTTTTTATTATGAGAATTAGCTTCTTGTTGAGCATTTTTTTTTGCAGTTCCTGTTGAGATGTTAGTAAAGCAATTTCCATCCCAGTTGCATTCAGGACAATGAGCTTTATACCCTGGATCGCTTTTTAGGACTAGATCTTTTCTGTCACCCTTACCATTTGTAAAATCCAATGTAATTTCTCCTTTAGCCATTAATGATACTTCATTCTTAGAGTTATCACTTAAGTAGAAAAATAAACAGGATTTACAATTCTTTTTTTAAATCCACATATCCAGTTTATCAGCCATTTCTTTTTGTTTATTTGGATATAAGTGTCCATAGACATCAATTGTTGTTTTAACAGAACCATGATCCAAACGTTCTTTATTTGTTATATAGTCCTCTCCTTGGTTTATTAATAACGCAACGTGTGAATGTCTAAAATCGTGTAGACGTATAGGAGTAAGATCGCTGTCCCTGCAAAAGTATTTAATCTTCCGACTGAAAATATCTTTTCTTGAGGGTGTATCTTTATATTGGAAGATATAGGTGTCATGTGAATGTCTAATACCTAATTCATTAAACAACTCTTCTTGTGCTTCTCTCCAACGTTCTATTAGCTTAAGCAATTTTTTATTGATACTAACTCGTCGAATCGAATTTTTGGTTTTCGGGGCAGTAACAACAAATTGACCATCAAGCCAGGTACACGATTTAAGTATATCTATTTCTAATAAGATTTTGTCAATATCTTTCCATTGCAAGGCGAGCATTTCACCACATCTTAGTCCAGTTAAAAAAGCAACAGTATAAAAGGTTTTTAAACAATAATTGATCTTGAGGAATTAAACTAATAAATTTTTTGAATTCTTCTGGTCTCCAAAACTTCATTTTCTTTCTTGTTAAGGGTAATCGTTTAACGTTGTCACACGGATTTCTTTTTAAGATTTCTTCATGTACAGCTGTATCAAAAATTTTGCTTAGACTAGTCATTATATTATTAAACGATTTATTGCTTAGACCTGTTTCCATTAAATGTTTTCTAAAATGAGTTATTTCTCTATGTGTGATTTTTTGTATATCAGATTTCAAAAAGTAATGAGATATATGATTGTTTATAATGTATTTCTGATTCTGATAATAGTTTGGTTTACTATCTATTACACAACTAGCTAAATAAATTGAAATTAGAGTCGGAAAGCTTACTGATCTGGATTTTCTTGCTCTTTCCTCTTGAAATTCTCTTCTTAATTTTGCTTCTAATTCTAAAGCCTCTTTTTTGGTTGAGGCTACTGGTCTCGTCCTAATTTTTTCTCCAGTAATCGGGTCAAATCCAAAGCTAACGTCAACTTGATATTGACCATTTTCAAGTTTTTTTACAGACATTTTATTTCTCCTTTAACCAATTTCGTGTGAATAGATTCTGTTACTAAATAAGCCAATTTGAGAAAGTTTATAATCAGTAACAAATAATGGTACGTTGAAGTATGCTGCTATTTGTTCTTTGCTAAAACCCTGTATATATGGAAGGGCTTCATTAAGCATTTTATCTGTCAGTATTAATTCTGATGCAAATAGGCTTGCTTGATGTTCAAGTTTATCTTTTAGAACTTTATAGCAATTAACAATTTTGAAAGTATTCAATCTTTTATGGAGAAAGTAATGCCCTAATTCATGGGCGATTACAAATTGTTGATATTGAAGGTAATGTTTATGAAAAACCTTTTTATTTTCCTTAGTTTGATGATGATGTTCGTTTTAACTGCATGTGGTGGCAACAAGTATGATGATGCGATTAATGGAGTTATTGATCTAGACAAAAAAAGTGCAAAAGAATTGGGCGCTGATACCAGTATATATACAAGAGAAAATGCTTTAATAATGCTTTAATTCGTGTGTATGATGGGGGAAAGTATATTCAAGTTGCTTTTTATCTTCCAGAAGATCATTCGCGTGAACTTTCACCATATGATTACTTTGAAAAACTAGGTGATAAATATGATGAAATGGATAGCATGCCTGGAAACGGAGAGAATGATAGACTAGGTTTATTAAAGAAAGCCCCAGACTATGAGGAAGTAAAGGGAAAAGAGACAAAATTAGAGGAGTAGACCATCCTACTCCTCTTGTATAGATTCCAATAGACTTTTAAAAGGGTCATGATTAATAATGCTATCATTGATTTGTTTCATATAATCGTCAATTTCATCTTTATTTTTAACATGATGATATTGAATGGCATAATCAATAGCTGAGGGATTGCGTATTGAACTAGAAACTTTTAATTTAAAGTTTATATTGTCTAAATCTTTATTCACAAATTTAGGATGTTTTGATGCTAGCTTTTCTAGGGTTTCTTTATAAGTTTCATATACGTAGATAACTTGCTCGATTTTTTCTTGATATATAAGCCTTAAAAATTCTTCAAGTGATTGTTCAGCTTGATTAGCAAGAAAAGACATATCATATAAATCTTTAAATCGGTATACTATTTTTGAGAGTAACCTTTTTACTAACTCTTCGCTCTTTTCGAAATTCTCATATTCTTGGAGGTTCATGAGGAATTTTTCGAATTTTATTTTATGAAATTCATAAAATTCTTCGTCACTCATCTGCTTTATATCCTCAATGAATTCTTCTCTGTTTCCTCTAATAAACTCCCAAATCTTATTTAATGTTTCTTTTTCATATAATGTCTCTAAATATTCTTTCTTCTTACGAGCTTGACTTTGGAGCTCTTCATTAAATTTTTTTTCTTCTGCATCTCTAAGCTTTACAAGTATCCAGCTAAGTTTTTCCTCCATTAGTTTTTCAATTTTGTCAAACGTTAATACACCATATTTAAATTCTTCGTTGATTCTTACACGAACTGAATCAATATGACTGGAATGCTCCATGGGGCTATGATAAGTATATTCTGTACTAACTCTTTTCCTATTATATATACCTGTATCCCATGTTTTACTAAAGTTAAAGTCTATTGTTAACTCTGCACTTTTGGTATCCAAAAAATAACAGAGTCCTGTTTTAGTGAAAATCTCTTTTTCTAAGTTGCTTCTTTTCCGACAATCAGTAAAACCTTCTGCTCTGGAAAATTTCATAAAGGTAGCTTTATCAAGTATCCAAAAATCCTGAATACCTTCAGATTCATAAGATAAATGTCGTTTCTCCCAGTCTCGGACAGATAATTGACTATGTTGAAATTCAAATGCCCATTGAATGTTATCCAGGCTTTCGTCGCCATTATGTTTTACAAGGATATCTGCAATTTGTTTTGTTTCAGGAATATAAACTTCAAATTGTACTTCTGCATCAGGAAATTGCTTTGTTAACCAGTTAAACAGTATTTCTTTTCCTAAGATATGTGATACTGTTTCAGGCTCATAATTTGAAACTACACAATCTGAATTATGGTGAGCAAAGTGAGCTCTTATTGATCTTCCTTTTTTGTATATTACTGAATTACGACAGTGTGGGCATAAAATGCTTTTATTCTTTGATAATTTTCGTGCGATTTGTTCTTCAACAGTTAGTGAATTTAATGCTTCACCAGTAGTAGTGATACATCTTAACAAATAGATCACCTCAATGAAAAATTGGAAAAAACTATTTTTTACAACCGAATTATAGCATTTTTCAAGTGATATTAGGAAAAAAAGCTTGTGTTATTTCAAGTAACCATACTCCTATGACCGTAAAAAACCGCAAAAGTGTAGATATAATATCCTTTTTGTAATTCGTCTTTGAAAAATAAAGGGTGTTCCGACACAATAAAATTTATTTGAATATTTACATCATTAATATAAGAATAGGGGATTTCTTGCGTGGTATTTTTCTTAGATAAAATAAAATTCCGTTCAGGAAAATGATCCTTGTCGTTTGAAGTGAGAAGAGGCATTGAAGGAACTAAAAGCCTGAAAAGTTTATTTATTAGTTGAATATATTTTTTTAGATTGGTTAATAAGGTAGGTGGAATATAACAGGGGGTATGCTATGAATTTAGAAGAAGCATTAAAAAATAGGAGTACCCAAGAGAGATCTATAATTTAAACAGAGACTATTTTATTTGAGGAGCTATTGAAGAGGATGAAAATTCGGATTTTGTTAGGATATTTCAAGATCAAGAATTATAACAAGTTTTTTAAACTAGGTAATAGGTGATATACATGAGTATCTCTCTTATTTAAAGAAAAACGGCTTTGCCTCTCAGATGGGATTTACTCTAAACAATGTATTAAAAAGGAGATTATAAAAGAGTCCAATCATACTAATAACGTTTAAAAGGTTATATTGCTAAATCCTACACAACTATTAGTAAGGTATTCTCTATCAATGTGACGTATAATTCCAATAAACAACAAAATCATAAAGTGGGGTGATAAAATGCTTGGATTACCAAGAGGGGAAGTTTTTTTAGTACCTTGGTCTATTGAATGGGTCAAAGAATTTGAAAGTGAAAAGAAACAAATAATAGAAGTTATCGGAAAGTACATAGTGAATGTACACCATATTGGAAGTACAGCAGTAAATGGTTTGAGTGCGAAACCTATTATTGATATTGCGATTGAAATCAATCATTTTCTTGACGGAGAACAGTGCGTAACAGCTTTGCAAGGGATTGGTTATTCATATAGAGGCATCAATGTGTTACCTGAAAGACACTATTTCAGCAAAGGAGAACCACGTACACATCAAATTCATATGTATCAAACGGGCAATAGATATCTACTCGAACAAATAAATTTTAGGGATTACCTTAGAAGTAACGAACTAGCAAGAAGTGAGTACCAACAGCTTAAACTTAACCTATCAAATGAAAATAAAAATGACAAACACAAATATGCAGAGGAAAAAACAAATTTTGTTAAGTCGATTTTAGAGAGAATTTAGATGAAGACTCCCTTTTGGAGCTGAAAAAACTAATTTTATGCACAAGGGGACGCGCTACAAAGGAGGGTTTCTTCTTTTTAACCAAAATCATTCCATCATTAAGCTCCTCCTGCCTAATTAGTGTCACGATATTTCATGTGTGGTGTTCTTTTAAATCCTAAATTGCAATTATTTCCGATTCATGCTACAATAAGAATAATTATTTTTGTTCGGCGTAAAGGATAGCATGAAGAAAGACTTTTCGTCTTGAGGATACTTTGGGCAAGGATAGTATAATACATTGTGTGGTATACGCACGAGGAGGCAACAAACATGGAACAAGGTACAGTAAAATGGTTTAACGCAGAAAAAGGTTTTGGATTTATCGAACGTGAAGAAGGCGACGATGTATTCGTACATTTCTCAGCTATCCAAGGTGACGGATTCAAATCTTTAGACGAAGGTCAAAAAGTAACATTTGACGTAGAGCAAGGTTCTCGTGGAGCTCAAGCTGCTAACGTTCAAAAAACTGCTTAATCTTCATCCTTTTAAAACAGGTTCTCTGTAGAGAGCCTGTTTTTTTATGCTTTCACGCATTTTTTCAATAAAAAACCCTACTCAGCGTACAAGTAGGGAGGTGTTACAAGGTAATCGTAAAAAAATTCATGCTTCAAAGGTTTATCAACAGTATAGCATATTGGATTTACAATATGCGGAATTTGCCTAAATAAATTCTTTTTTTCTTTAATAAATTGAAGGATGGACATGTTCGTAGAGAACTTGTATTCAAAAATGGTGAGTGTGGAAGAGGTTCTTAACAGAAACTTTTGATTTGTTTTTCTGTAATTCCTTTGATGACTTCTAATTCACTTAGCAAAAATTCATGGGCATCATCCAGCATTTTCTTTTCACTTGCATTGAGTGCTTTCTCTTTCTTCATACGCATCAGATCACGCACAACTTCAGCACCGTCTTGGATGTTACCCGTTTTTATTTTGTTTGTGTTAATTGTATGCCGTTCTTTCCATGTCAGTAATTGATCTGATTTGCCATGCTGGAAAATGTGCATTACATTCTTTAAAGTCAGTATATCTGTAACAGGTCTAATACGTGAACCTGACATTTTCCGTGTTGGAATCATTACTTTCATATGACTGATTGACATTTTAATCACATAATACTGTTGTTTTTCATCAGAGAATTCTTTTTCTTCTATGGCTTCAATTATACCTGCTCCGTGCATTGGATAAACAATGTTATCACCAATTTGAAACATATCATCCACCTCCATATAATGTATCTACTTTAAGGGTACCACACTTATGGGTAAAATAATCAAATTTTCAATAATAACATGTTTATTTATTTGTTGTCAATAAATTTTGTTCTAAAAAAGGGAGGTTATTTTGTGGGAATTTTGGATGTGATTTTTTTCATTTGAACATATCCTCCTCGCTATAAGAAAAACAGGATATCCACAATTACAGCTCGGGAGCCAGCCTTTATATCCGTATCCAGTCATTCAAACGTAAAAAGCTGTTTATGAGGAAATCATGTTAAAAAAAGACCAGCCATTGAGCTAGTCTTTCAAAATGGAATCCGATCATAACGTCGAAATATCAATCACAAACCGGTAACGCACATCACTTTTCAGCACCCGTTCATACGCTTCATCAACTTGATTCGCATTGATCACTTCAATTTGTGGTGCAATGTTATGAGCAGCTGCGAAATCGAGCATTTCTTGTGTTTCTTGGATGCCGCCAACGAGTGAACCAGCAATGCTGCGGCGGCCGGAAATTAATGAAAAGACGTGGAATTGATCCGGCTTAGGCGGTGCACCGACGTTCACCAAGGTTCCATCTACACGGAGTAAGGACAAATAGGCATCCACATTAATGTTGGCAGAGACCGTATTGAGAATAAGGTCGTACTGACCGGCTAGTGTCTGAAACGTATCAGGATCACTTGTAGCAAAGTAGTCTTTTGCGCCAAATGACAGCGCCTCTTCTTTTTTATTCAAAGAGCGGCTCAATACCGTCACATCAGCGCCTAGAGCACTCGCGAATTGAATAGCAACATGGCCGAGCCCGCCCATTCCGACGATAGCAACCTTTTTGCCAGGGCCTGCCTTCCAGTGCTTTAATGGTGAATAAGTTGTAATGCCAGCACAGAGAAGAGGACTTGCGGCATCAAGGGGCAGTTGATCAGGAATGCTGACGACAAATCGTTCAGTCACGACAATTTTTTGACTGTAGCCGCCATAAGTCGGCTCCCCGTCATAGTCACGGCTGTTATACGTTTGGACGACCCCTTTTGTGCAATACTGCTCGTCTCCATTTTGACAATACTCACAGGTGCCGCAGGAATCCACAAAGCAGCCAACGCCTACACGGTCTCCGATCTGAAACTTCGTCACATCATCCCCTACAGCTGCAACGACCCCAGTAATCTCATGACCTGGAACCATCGGGAAAATGCCGCCGCCCCATTCATCAAAAGCGCTGTGGATATCTGAATGACAGATCCCGCTAAATTGAATATCAATTAAAATATCATGTGGACGAAGCGCTCTTCGTTCAATGGTCGTCCGTTCAAAGTTTGCTTTGGCGTGTGAAACACTTAAAACATTTGATTGGTGCGTCTGACACATTCTTGATCATCCTTTCAAATATAAGATTCGATTCTTTCCTCTATACTGTACTTCTTAAAGTGAACTATAAGTCAACAGAAAACCTTCTGTGATAACGAATTCAGGCTTTTACAACATTCCTGAATCAAGAATTGAGCCAAAAGCATCTTGCTTTCTTTTTCAAAATGGAGATGATGAGGAAAGGGAGATCGGAAGGTAAGAGAAAGAAGGAGGGCACAATGAAAATAGCACAAGCAGCAAAACAGCTCGATTTATCTACTGCGACACTTAGATATTACGAAAATATTGGTTTGATTAGGGAAATCAAACGTGACGATCATGGGATTCGTGATTATACGGAGGATGATCTTCAATGGATCGAATTTATCAAGTGTATGAGAAATGCAGGGCTCTCGATTGATGCGCTTAGAGAATATACAGCCTTATTTTTTGAGGATGATGATCATACGTTATCTTCGCGAAAAAACATTTTGGTCAATGAACGAGAAAGACTCGTCCAAAAACAAAAGGAAATCGAAGAGACCATTAAACGATTGGATTTCAAAATAGAAAGTTATGAAGATATTATCCACAATCATGAGAAAAAACTCGCTCATCAGCTGAAAACTCATTCTAATTAAACGAAGAAAAACCTGTGAAAAATCACAGGTTTTTTTGATAGAGTTATCTTTTTGTGTAACGCACCCAGTTATAATGTGCGTGGAGCGGGGTAACACCGTTGTAGGAGCCGAGCCATTCATCGACACCTGCACCATTCCACAGGTTCATCATAATTTTCCCTGGTGTTTGAGGCATTTGAGTGGTGGCGGTATGTTTTAATTGTCCATCGACATACCATTTGATAGAGTTTGGCTGCCAGTCAAATGCATACGTGTGATAAGAGTTCGCTGCATCGAAACCAAGGTTGACGATCTTTTCATGATTCCCTACACCATTGGTATAGTAGTTAAACTGTACCTTTGTCGTATCTTTTCCTAGAAATTCAATGTCAATCTCATCCCAAGGCGTGCCATCAGTCGGTCCCGTATAAGTGAAGAAAGAAGAGACGATCCCCACATTTTTGGCTGGCTTCATGTTGACTTCATATAGCCCATAGCCGTACGTTTGAACGGAGCGGTTTTCTCCGCAGTCAAACTTGTTATAGGCGGGACTTGTGAGCGATAAACGCATTTCACCTGATGAGGTCATCGACACGTTATTTGCACGCCACGTACAGTTAAACATGTTTCCATTCGAGTATCCATCGGCTTTTTGCCATAACCCCGTATTATAGTTGTTAAAAGGTTCATAAAACGATCCACCCGTTTGTGCCGAGGCACCCGCAGTAAATGTGGACAAACTCAAGACTAATCCAGTGACAAGCAGCATCAACATTCGTTTCATACGGTACATATTCGCATTCTCCTCTCCTTTTACGGAAGCGCTTTCTTTATTGATCATACATGATTCTTTCAAAAGGGAAAATCGGTCTAAATAATGATAAACAGCGTGTATTATTTAATAGAATTGAAAGAAGAATCATAAGTAAAAAATAATGATTGACATTGCGGACAGTTGTCCGTAAGATAATATCGGGACAATTGTCCTAAGAAAAACCTAAAGTGTTTTGATTTAACACATAGAGATAAGTGACATGTGGATGAAGGTAAAGAAGGTGAGCATGGTGGAAAAGGATATTGGGGAGGAAATTGAAGAGATCGCATTCTCCTTGTTTCAAGAATTTGGTGTAGAAAATGTCAGCATGCATAAAATTGCGAAAACAGCTGGTGTTGGGCAGGGTACTCTTTACCGCCGCTACGCCAATAAAAGTGATTTGTGCCTTTCTATCCTTGGGGAGAGATTTGAACAGCTGATCCCAGCTTTGCATCTTTACTTGAGCAAAATAAGTGATCAGCCGGTCCGTGAACGTTTGCGCTATGTTATCGAAGAAATTCATCTCATCGTCGGTCACCATCTAGACTGGATTCGGATACTTACAATATCTGGGAATTTAGAGCAGACAAGTAAAGTGTATGATAGTCATTACAGTCAATCACTTAGACAAATCATTCGTGATTTGCTTGAGGAAGCGAGAGAAAAGGGAGAAGCGAACATACAGGATATAGAACTGACAACGTTATGTATGTCCTCTCCAATGACGCCTGAGCTCATGTTTTATATACATGAATCCGGCTATTCAATCGAAAGAATCGCTCAATTTGCTGCAGAAAAACAGATTTTATCCGTCTTTCAATAGACATGAAAGTGGCTCATTTCTGACCACCCTGACTTCCTAAGGTTCATCTAAATTGAAAAAGAAAAGGAGCCAACTTAATATGAACAAACAGAAAGCAGCAGCTTCTGACATTCGAACGCTGCCCATAATTATTTCTTTTATCACGGCTGGATTTATTGGCCTGTTCAGTGAAACGGCATTAAACATGGCGCTGAGAAGTTTAACGTTAGACTTTGGAATTGAAGCGACGACTGCTCAGTGGCTGACAACAGGATATTTATTAACACTTGGTATTCTCGTACCGATTTCAGGACTCATTCTTCAATGGTTTACGACAAGACAGCTTTTCATTACATCGCTCGTCTTTTCAATCATCGGAACATTTATTGCGGCGGTTGCGCCGGTCTTTAGTATTTTAATGGTAGCACGTGTCGTGCAGGCAGTCGGTACAGCATTGCTTCTGCCATTGATGTTTAATACGATTTTGGTCATCATCCCGCCTCATAAACGAGGCAGATCGATGGGGATTATTGGTCTTGTGATCATGTTTGCACCAGCAGTCGGTCCAACCGTCTCCGGTCTTATTCTGAAATCGCTGACGTGGCATTGGATTTTCTGGATTTCACTTCCTTTATTAATGGCTGCACTCGTATTTGGTTATATCTTTATGCAAAATATTACAGAACCAACAAGACCGAAAATCGACATCTTATCAATTGTGCTTTCAACCATTGGTTTCGGCGGAATTGTGTATGGCTTTAGCAGTGCCGGTGAAGGCGGCGGCTGGAGCAGTATGCATGTGATCGTGGCAATTGTAGTAGGTGTCATTGGGATTCTTGTGTTCTCTTTAAGACAGTTGAACATGAAAGAACCAATGCTGAACTTAAGCCCGTTTAAATATCCGATGTTTGTCATTGGGTTGCTTCTAATTTTAGTGTGTATGATGGTGATGCTGTCTGCTATGATGATTTTGCCATTGTATCTGCAAACATCCTTGGCGCTTTCTACATTTACAGCAGGTTTAATGCTGTTGCCAGGTGGAATTATCAACGGACTCCTATCTCCAATCATGGGTGGTCTATTTGATAAGTTTGGTCCAAAATGGCTTGTCATTCCAGGTCTTGTCATTGTCGCAGCGACGATGTTTGGCTTTACGAATCTAAGTGTGAATACGTCGATTGGATTCATTGTCACCCTTCATATTACATTAATGATCGGAATCGCGATGATCATGATGCCTGCTCAAACAAATGGATTGAATCAGCTGCCGCCAGAGCTATATCCGCATGGTACAGCGATTATGAATACATTGCAGCAAGTGTCAGGAGCCATTGGTACAGCGGTCGGTATCTCGATCCTTTCTTCAGGCGCCCGCAGCTTTATGGAAAATGTGTCTGATCCCGCAAATCCGGTGAATCAGCTGCTCGCCTTTACAAATGGCGTCCAGCATGCATTTATCTTTGCAGTAATAATGACCATCGTTGGTTTAATTATTGCTTTCTTCATTAAACGAGTGAAGGTAGAACAGCAAGTATCATAAGAGAAATCAAAAGCACTGAGGACATAGCGCCGCAGTGCTTTTTTATTTGCTCAATGCTTGTTTCAAAGAGAGGGAAAAAGGGGAGATAGGTAAAAAGTGAACCAATATAAGTTGCTGTTGATTCGGTAGGAGGAAAAGAGGAAAAGGAAACGAATGAGTAACTAAGAAATGAATAAGATAGGAGTCTGAGATCATGAACTTAGAAGAACAAATCAAAATCGCTGCTTCATTACGCCAGCCATCTGAAGGTTCATTAGCGAGTCAATCGGAACTAAAGCCAGTAAATCCTCCTGAAGTGAACAAAATGGAATATGACATTCCAACAAGTGCTGGCGAAACAAAGGTGTGGGTATTTAAGCCAGTGAACACACAAAAACAGCTGCTTCCTGTTTTTGTGAATTTACATGGCGGCGGATTTATCATGGGCAGTGCTGAAATGGATAATCCCTGGTGTCCAGTCATTGCAGACCGGGCGCAATGTATCGTCGTCAATGTCGAGTATCAGCTTGCACCCGAGCACCCTTTCCCAGCCGCTCTTCATGAATGCTACGATGTACTGAAGTGGCTGTATGAACATCCTGAGGAGCTTCAAATCGATCGGAATGCATTAGCCATTGGCGGACATAGCGCAGGAGGAAATTTGGCAACGGCTGCTTGTCTATTGAATATTCAAAGAGGAAATACACTCCCAATTGCCTATCAAGTGCTTGATTATCCGCCGCTTGATCTAGCCACTGATCCAGCACAAAAGCCAGCGTTTGAAGAAGCGATCCCAGTTGAATTGGCGAGGCTCTTTAATGCCTTCTATCTGCAAGGCCAAGATCCGCACAATCCGCTCGTTTCTCCGGTTTTTGCAGATCGTTCATCCTTAGCACAAATGCCTCCAGCTCTCGTCATCACAGCAGAGAGGGATTCGCTGGCTGAAGAAGCCGAACAATATGCTGCCAAGTTAAAAGAAGCTGGGGTAGACGTCACGTACAAACAATTTAAAGGCGTTCCACACGGCTTCACGCACGCCGGAGATTTAGCCATAGCTGAAGAAGCTTGGCATCTGATGAGTGATCAATTGAAGAAGGCGTTTGAATAAGAAAAGTAGAGTGATTCAAAAGCACAGGAGACAATGGGCCTGTGCTTTTATTACTGTTTCTGAAAAAAAAGTGAATGTAAAAAGGGTCAGATATCTTTCCTCAAGGAATTATCCCTGGCTACTATATGAATAAGACTCATTGGAATTCCATTTACCTTGATGCAGACATTCCATCCTCATTTGTAGAGGAGTTAATCGAACATTCCTACCAATTGGTTTTTCAAAAATGAACAAAAAAATCTCAACATGATATCCTCCAAAATGATTCAAAAGGAAATGACTGAGGAGCTGTCCTAAGTTAGACATGCTGCCCTTTGACTCTCTTCAAAATTGACTTGAGCGAAACGCTGTCGTTATAATTTAACCAGTTAGAAGACGCGAATAGGGGGATATAAAATGAGTTATACAGTCATTACAGGAGCAAGCTCAGGTATTGGATATGAGGCGGCTCTCGCCTTTGCAGCACGAGGGAAAAATCTTATATTAGCTGCACGCCGGCTCGATAAACTCCAAGAATTGAAGGAGAAGATTCATGATCAATATCCCGATATCAAAGTAGTCATACAGTCAGTCGATTTAACAAACATAGAGCAAGTGTATTCATTTTATGAATCATTGTCAGATTATGAGCTGGATACGTTCATTAATAATGCAGGGTTTGGTCACTTTGGCTCTATAGGAGAACAAGATTTAAGTAAAATAGGGGATATGCTTCATCTGAATATCGAAGCATTAACGATTCTATCCACCTTATTTGTTCGTGATTATGAGCAAGTAGAGGGAGCGCAGCTCATTAACATTTCTTCACGAGCCGGCTATACAGTCGTCGGCAATGCCGTCACCTATTCGGCCACGAAGTTTTACGTGAGTGCCTTTACAGAAGGACTGGCACTAGAGTTGAAAGAAAAGGGAGCTAAGTTACAGGCAAAAATATTAGCACCTTCCGCGACAGAATCAGAATTTGCAAAGCGTTCATTGGATGTAGACGAATTTGAATATGAAGGCAATTTCAAGAAATATCATACATCAAAAGAAATGGCAGCTTGTCTGCTTGAGCTTTATGACAGTGAAAAAACAGTCGGTATTGTGGACGGAAAGACATTCGAATTTGAATTGAAAGATCCGATCTTTTCACATGCTGGTACAAGTATGAAATAACGATTCCCATCACTGAGGTAGATTTCCTCAGTGATTTTTTTATGGCATGATTGGCTGTGTGGTCAAGCATAGGAGAAATGTAACAAGTGAAGGCGATTAAGCATTACAAAATTGCCCTTTGTCACTTTACAGAAAAGGATTTTGTACGTCCTAGGAAGATCGCTCAAAATGGATACCGATTATTTGATGAGAAAAATGCTTTAAAGAAACTAATGAAAAAAACACCTTCGCGTTAGGTGTTTTTTTCATGCATTCTTTGATAAAACAAAGAATCACAAGTCCAGTAGATAAGACTGCTCATGATGATGATGGGTAAAGACGCTTGACTCCCAATTCCATCAATGAAAAAGAGCATGACAACCATTGCAATCAGTAAATACGCAGCTAAATAAAGAGGATGGAAAGCCTTTGGCTGCAAAGAAAACAATAACTGCAAAGGAACCGCAAAGACGAAATAAAAAACAAAAAAGATAGGAATATAAAATATCAGAAACGTAGGCTCAGCTTGAATAGGTGGAAATAAGCAGACAAACAAGCCGAGTAAAATAGAGCTGATGAATAGAGTGATTAGGATTTTGTAAAAGGGTTGAAGCGAATGCAAAATGTATACTCCTTTTTTGTAAAATTTACTATATTTTATCATAAATTCATTAACAAGCATCAGTTATTTTTAAAATACGCCACCTTCAATACTCAACTTAATTACAGCAAATTTAGGTAATAAGAATTGAATAAATCATTAATATAATGCCCTTTTTACCTTTATTTGGTTCTGTATCTTTAGCCTCATGCCGATGAATGAAGGTATGGTATAAAGTAAAGCCTATAGAAAGAGATTTAGCCATGAAATCCATCAAATGAGGAAAAGAGATGATCCAATGAACATGACAAAATGGTTAGGTGCTGTCCTTCTTTCTGTTTTATTACTGGTGACAGCAGCCTGTGCGAACACGGGAACTCAAGAAAATACTCAAAGCGAAAAAGAAAACGCATCCAATGAAACAAAAGAGAAAAACAAGGTCGTTGAAACAGGGAATAAGTCCTTATCAAATATTAAGGTATTAGCTACAGGCGGGACGATTGCTGGCAGTTCAGACAGTGATACAGATACGACGGGCTATAAATCTGGTTCACTCGGCATTGATAAAGTCATTGCTTCCGTTCCACAGCTGAAGGATATTGCAAATGTCACGGGTGAGCAGGTTGCGAATGTCGGCAGTGAAAATGTTGATAACGCTCTTCTTTTAAAATTAGCCAAGCGAGTGAATGAACTATTAAAAGATGATCAAGTAGATGGCATTGTCATCACGCATGGAACAGATACACTTGAAGAAACAGCTTACTTTTTACATCTGGTTGTTAAAAGTGATAAGCCTGTGGTGGTCGTTGGCTCAATGAGACCAGCATCGGCAATCAGTGCGGATGGTCCGCTTAACTTGTATCATGCGGTGAAAATTGCATCAGCCAAAGAAGCAAAGGGCAAAGGGGTCATGGTCACATTAAATGACCGAATTGCATCAGCTCGATTTGTTACGAAAACAAACACGACCACAACCGATGCCTTCAAGTCACTTGAGCAAGGGTACATCGGAGAAGTTACTGGTGAAGTGGTGTCCTTTTATAACGAACCGACAAGAAAACATACGACTGAAAGTGAATTTGATGTATCAAAGATAAAAGAATTGCCGCAAGTTGATATTTTATACGGCTATCAAAATGATCAAAAATATATGTATGATGCCGCAGTAAAAGCAGGTGCGAAAGGGATTGTCGTGGCTGCAGCAGGAAATGGAACGATGTCTACAGAAGCCATCAAAGGGGCAACAGATGCAGTGAAAAAAGATGTGGTTCTTGTGAGATCAAGCCGTACGGGGAATGGAATTGTCACCCGCGAAAAAACGGATGATGAACATCACTTTGTGTCCTCTGATTCATTAAACCCGCAAAAAGCACGTATTCTGCTGATGCTGGCACTGACGAAGACAAAAGATCCAGTTAAAGTGCAAAGGTATTATGAACAGTATTAATGAAGAAAAAGACCCAAGTCATATTGGGTCTTTTTTTATGCATTGTTTCTGATGTTCAGCACGTTCCTTTAAAGAGAGTAAAATATCTCGCCAAATATCGTCTACATCAGTAAGAAAGTGCCCCGCTTGATCTATAAAATGGGTTTTGACGTTTGGAATCGCCTGAGCTATTTTTTCTATTTCTACAAATGGAGCCATTGTATCTTCTTTTCCGTGCCAGACATCAACAGGGATTTGAATATCTTTCATATCGAATGCCCATGGTTTTGAGAGTAAAATGGGTTCACGAATACATTCATCCACTGATTGACGAGTCGCTTCGTATAAATGTGTCATCATCATCTCTAACTGCTCATCGGTTTGAAGGAATTGCCGATCCCACGGATGTAAATGCTTGTTCCCGTTTTTGGCCAGCTTCTTAAATTTCTCTGGTTTGTTCTCAATCATTTTTTTCTGGGAACGATAGCTTGCTTTCAATAGCCAAGGAAACTTCTTACTAAGGAAAAAGGCTAATTTATTTTCTTTTAGCATGCTTTTTGGCGGTTTTCCGCCTTGAAAAGGGGTTGTGCTTGAGATCAGAGCGGCTGAAAGGACGCGATGCGGCAATTGATAGGCACAACCAGCTGCGAATGCGCCGCCTCCAGATACACCCATCACTGAAAAATGTTGAATGCCAAGATTATCTGCCACTTCCAGCACGTCTTTTGTCCAGTCTAAAATTGTGCGGTCAGGTAGAGGGGTGGATAAACCGAATCCAGGTCGATCCAAACAGATGAGACGAATGCCGAGCTTTTGAGAGATTGGATCATCATCTAAAAACATCACTCTTGATCCAGGTGTTCCATGAAAAAAGAAAATTGGAAACCCCTCAAGATCACCGTATTGAGTCAAACCAATGTACCGGCCATCTTGTAAATGAATGCTTTGCATATTTTCATCCCCTTAATAGTTTAGATAACTTAAATATCAGTGAGAGAAACACCGTATTAAGGCGCTTCTTTTGCAATCTGATAGATTTTTTCGTATAGAGATAGTAATGTTTTTAAATCTTCTTTTGGAAGCTTTGCATAATATTTTTGAATAAGGTGCAATTGAATGTCTTCCGTATTCTTGTGGTAGTCATGGCCCTTTTGAGCAAAATCAACAATGATTTCTCTTCGGTTATGTGGATTAATTTCTCGTTTGACATAGCCGAGCTGCTCAAGCTTTGATACAAGCTGGCTAGCTGCGCTGGCAGAAATCGAAAAGTAATCAGCTAATTCATTGATTGTTCTCGTTTTCGTGCGCAGCAGCTCAAGCGTCAGCTCTTGTTTGGCTGATAAATTTGCATACTCATGTTTTAAAAATCGTTGATACTCTTCTACATAAATTGAGCCTAGAGCATTCGAGTATTCAATGATCTTTTTACCGTAATGAATGATTTCCTCATCCAATGACATCACCTCTCTTCTATTATAGGCAATCTTTATATTTAAGTGAAGTTAAATATAAAGAAGAATTAAATGAATGACGAATATATTTGAAAGGAGATCACCGGTATATCCACTTTTTCATCAAAAAGGGACATAGTATACTTCCCATGACCCCTGCACATTCATAAAATGTGGTTGGTTTGAATTTGAACACGTAGTACGCCAAAGCAGCCATGAAAAGGTCGCAGAAGAAAAATACATATAAGTCCTTTTTGGTGATAGCGCAAATGACTGTTCTGTTTGTTTTCACATGAATCACTCCTTATGAAGTCGATGACTTTTTCATTGTATTATAAGGAAAAACCATTTATAATTAAAAATAAACCAACTGGTCGGTTTTATTTAGTCTGCATGAAGAAATGCAGGGTAGAAAGGGATTGTGACACATGAAAAGTACACAAAGCGGGGCTGGAAAGAGTGAGAAGACGAAGCAAAAAATCGTCACCGCTTCTCGTGATTTATTTGCGAAAAAAGGTTATTCAGAAACATCCGTGCGTGATATTTTAGAGGCTGCTGAGGTGAGTAAAGGCAATCTCTATCATCATTTCAAAGGAAAAGAGTTTTTGTTTCTTCATATTATGGAAGAGGATCATCGTTTGATGATGGAAACGTGGCAAGAGGAGAAGAAAACACTGAACCGAGCTATCGACAAGCTTGCCGGGTTTGCAGAACTGCTCAGTCAAATGGGGATTAACTACCCATTAATGAGAGCGAGTGAGGAATTTTGTGCCAGTGCCTTTACATCAGACGAAGTCATGGAACGGCTGAACAAGATTGATGTCGATTTTGATGATGTGATGAGAGATATCTTACTTGAAGGAAACAAAGATGGCAGCTGGTCAATCCAGCATGTGGAGTCAAAAGTGAAAATATTACTTTCCGTTTTTTATGGATTAGACGTGTTATATAAAAATGACACCATCGAGCAGAAGAAAGAGTTACAAAAAGAGGCGATCTCATTGTTTATTCACGGAATCAACCATCATGAGTAACAAGTGAGTCAGTAAAGGGGAAACAAACATCATGCAAAAACCGATTCGTGAGCAAAAAGCAGTACTCGTTATTTTATTAAGTAATATATTTATTGCGTTTTTAGGCATCGGTCTCATTATTCCTGTCATGCCGCTATTCATGAATGTCATGCATCTAACAGGAAGTACAATGGGATACCTTGTGGCGGCGTTTGCCGTTGCTCAGCTCATCGCATCACCTATTGCAGGTAGATGGGTAGACCGCTACGGAAGAAAGATTATGATTGTGTCTGGGCTGTTTCTATTCGCGTTATCAGAACTCGTTTTTGGTCTTGGTACACACGTGTATGTTCTGTATGTTGCAAGGCTTCTAGGCGGCATTAGTGCGGCATTTATTATGCCGGCTGTCACTGCGTATGTCGCAGATATTACGACCGTTCAAGAAAGATCAAAGGCGATGGGTTATGTCTCTGCAGCCATTAGTACCGGTTTTATCATTGGCCCGGGAATTGGCGGGTTTATTGCAGAATACGGCGTACGCCTGCCATTCTTCTTTGCGGCAGGGATTGCGTTTATTGCCGTTATTTCGTCTATGTTTATGCTGAAGGAGCCTTTAACAAAAGAAGAGCGAGCGAAGCAAATGAATGAAGTGAAAGAATCGACTTTCTTTAAAGATTTGAAAAAATCAATTCATCCAAGCTACCTCATCGCCTTTATCATTGTGTTTGTCCTCGCATTTGGACTATCTGCATATGAAACAGTCTTTAGCTTGTTCACAAATCATAAGTTTGGATTTGGTCCAAAAGATATTGCCGTGATCATTACCGTCAGCTCGATTGTGGCTGTCATCATACAAGTACTTGTGTTTGGTAAACTGGTAAATGCCCTAGGAGAAAAAAGAGTCATTCAGCTATGTCTGATTATCGGGGCTGTCCTTGCTTTCGTTTCAACTGTTGTTTCAGGCTTTTTGGTTGTTCTGATTGTCACATGTGTCATTTTCCTTGCCTTTGATTTATTACGTCCAGCATTAACGACCTTCTTATCTAAAATCGCTGGCAACCAGCAAGGATTTGTCGCAGGAATGAACTCCACCTACACAAGCCTAGGTACGATTTTCGGGCCGGCACTTGGCGGCATCTTATTTGACCAAAATATTCACTTCCCATTTCTATTCGCAGGTGTTGTCTTATTTCTTGGATTAGGCTTAACCCTGATTTGGAAGGGAAAAGTGTCAGAAGAGGCAGCGGCAGAATAATGTCATGCAGAAGTAAGAGACCTTTTAACTAAGGTCTCTTTTTTTAATTGCGTTATTGATGCAGAAGAATTCCTTTTGCTGAAAAGAGACCTGAATGTCAGCAGCTTTTTCTTTATAATGGAAGGAAAGGAGGAGAAATCGTGCATCTCTTAGAACGGCAAAAGACACCATCAATGAAAAAAGGAATTCGGCAGATTGATCCGGCATATCCAGTGTTTGTAGATGCGGTCATGGATGGTTTTATTCAAGGAAATCTTTATGTAGATAATGAAGCGCATCCGCTTGTTTATTTTCTCGAAGCTTCATGCGGCATTTATTATGTAGCAGGAAGGAGTGAAGCGGAGCTGTTACGCTGCTCAGCCTTTATCGTGGATGTGTACGAAAGGCAGAAAAGACAAAACGGCCGATTTACCATATTTTCAGCAAATCCATTAACAGATGCGATGATGAAAAAATGTCTTGGGTCACATCTGAATGAAATGGAAAGACATGCGTACGTTTATTCACAGGCATATTCTCATGCCGCTCAGCCTCATCAAGGCTATAGAGTAGAGCGGACAAATGAGCAGGTGATGACTGCAAGCAGGACTTTTCCTCCCAGCTATTACGAAGCCTATTGGGGAGAAACAGCTCGTTTTCTATCAATGGGAATCGGGATTGCCATTTTAGATGGAGAGAACGTGGTAAGTGAATGTGTCTCTATTTTTTCAAGTAAGGATCGTGCGGAGATAGATATTTGGACAGATGAAACATATCGAGGAAAAGGTTTGGCACTGCTGGCAGCTCAGCATATGATCAGCATCTGTCTTGAAAAAAAGAGGACACTGCACTGGGATTGCGATGTCCATCACCTAGCTTCAATCAAACTAGCAGAGAAGTTAGGCTTTCAGAGGCTCAAAACCTATCGATTGTTTTATGGTTCAAGATGAGAAGGTTTTGAGATACCAAGCATCCATTGCAGAATGCTCAGAGCCTTCAAGCGGTTCTGAAAGAAGAGAAAAGCCATACCGCTGATAAAGGCCTATAGCCGCTGTTAATTCCCGGCGGGTTTCTAAATAACACGCTTCGTAGTATGTAGAGGCATATTCCAGCGCCGTATCCATCAGTTTTTTGCCCGCACCTTTTCCTTGTGCTTTTGGACTTAAATAAAGCTTTTGTAATTCACATACTCCATTTGTAAATGGAGCAATCCCTACACCGCCCACAATCTCACCCTGCTCTTCAGCAATCCAATAGGCTGCATGAGTCAATGATTGATAGTATTCGAAAAGCTGGTCAAGTTGGGGGTCAGTGTAGGCTGTTCCTTCAATCGCTAGATTCGCTGATTCTAGTGAGCTGCGGATAATCGCTGCGATATACGGGTTGTCTTTTTGCTCAATGGGTCTAATGTTCATTTGAAGTACCTCCATTGTTATGGATTAGGAGTTGATATCACATGTTCTGGCTGCAAACCGCCTTTTTTACAATCGTTGTCTTGTGTCTCTCATGGTGGGCAGGGAAAAGACGCCGGCAGCGCCATGCGGGGTTCATTGTCCCTATATGCTTGATTTTATTTGGTTTGGTTTTATTGATTGTCAGTTTTTTTATTGGAAGATGGGAAGGCATGGCGCTTAGTCTAGCGAGTGTCTCTATCGTTCTATCTTCCATTATTTGTTTAATCATCGTCACTGGGATTCAATTTTTTAAAAAAGACGACTTTTCTTAAACAGGAGCATCTGTATTCATCATGTGGTTATATTCTTCACGAAGGATGCCCATGATGATGACATCTGAGTATGTACCGTTGAAATAGAGCGCTTGGCGTCTTTTTCCTTCATATTGAAATCCGGCTTTCTCATAGCTTCGAAAGGCCCTTGGATTGTGGGAAAAGACTTCAAGCTCAAGACGGTTGAGTTCTAATGTGTCAAAGGCAAATGCTTGAACCATACGAACCGCTTCAGTGCCATAGCCCTTTTGAAAATGCTCCGGTGCGTGAAGCGCAATGCGGAAGCTTGCCGTATGATTGAATGGATCAATGTCCACAATCGCCGCATCCCCAATCATCTCTTTCGTGTCTAGCAGACAAATAGCGAAATCTCGTCTGCTGTCATCTTGCAAAAAGCGGGTATAGGCGGAGCGGATTTCTTCTAGTGTGAACGTTTTGCGTGTGCCAGTCATATAAAGTGTCTCTGCATGCTGGCATCCTCTTTGAATACCAGGATAATCTTGCTCTTCAATCGGTCTCAAAAATATACGAGTCATGACGGATCACCCTCCTCTATATATCGAGAGATTTCAATTAAATTCAGATCAGGATCACGGATATAAACAGATTCAATAGGACCTAATGTACCGGTGCGTCTGACCGGCCCCTCTTCAATGGGGACCACTTGCTTCCGGAGGTGCAGCAGTAAACTGTCCATGTCTAAATCGGTGATAAAGCACAAATCATGAGATCCAGGAAGAGGATGAGCCGCTTTTGGCTCAAATTCATGACCAGCTTCATGGAGGTTGATCTTCTGTAAACCAAAACGAAGCGCTTTACGGCCTTCACCAAAAGTTTCTTCCTTCATCCCTAATACGTTTGTATAAAAGCGAATGGTGTCCTCCATATGTTGTACAGTCAACACGATATGATCAAGTCGTCGTATCATCAGTCTCTCCTCCAAGTATGATCATTGATTGAACTGACTCTATTATATCATCACCTGACGAGGATACCTTATTTAATCACGGTTTTATAGCTCCAGCTTTCCAAGGACATTTCCTTTCCGCGCAGTACCCTTTCATCAAACTCCATCCAGCCATTTTTCCGGTAGAACTGACGATTGGCCTCGTTGTGTGTCATCAGTGTGAACAGTCCGCCGCCTTGCCGGGCGATAAAGGGAAAAAGGCATTGCTTTAACATGCGGCTTCCGAGTTTTTTTCCTTGCTGGTCTTTTGCCACGACAAGTGCTTCTAAATACCAGTAAGGCTGCTTTAAGGAAGAACACGCTTTTTTGGCCTCTTTTAACACACGGAACACATGCTGAATCGCCGATATACCGCCAGTGAAGAGCAGCTTTAACCCACCTGACAGCACATAATCCATGACACCTGGTTCAGGAAGACGCGGATGCTTTAAAAGGGCAGCAGTCACAATTTTTTCGTTCTCAACCCCGACCAAACAGATTTGATGCTGAAAATACACCTTTGTATTGACCAAATGCAGCTGACGAGCGAAAGCAGACCGGTTTTTGACCTTTTCACATAATAGGTCAAAAAATGAATAGTCCTGAAACGAATCATCTAACAACTCTGCCACTTGAGGCAGTTCATCCTCTCTAGCAAGTCTGAAATGAAACATATGATGGTCCTCCTTTACTGAACACATATAGATTATTGAACATGTGTTGATTATAATAAGAAGTAAACCAATCGAACATCGGCAATGGATGAAATCCTGTTCATAAATAGACATTTGGCGCCTGATTGTTCAGCAATGGAGGGGATGTCATGAAGGATAGACGAACAATCAAAACAAAAAGAGCCATTCGGGAAAGCTTTCTTGAGCTGTTAAAGGAAAAGGAAGTGCAGCAGATTACGGTATCAGAGCTATCAAGGAAAGCGGATTTAGGCAGGGGAACCTTTTATTTGCACTATCAAGATGTGTTTGATTTATATGAACAGCTTGAGAAAGAACTATTCGATCAGCTCGGGGGATTATATGATGAAACCTTTCCAAGTCAGGACCCTCTTGATATGCTTTCCTTTTTAAACAAAACGACTGAGTACTTGAAAGAGAATCAATATATGTTGACGTTATTTGTAAAACCAAATGGCCCAACGACAAACCAATTCAAAGCATTTTTCAAAGAAAAAATCATGAAAGAGTGGCAGCTTGATCAGCGGCCGATTACAGAGAATGAGCAAATAGAGGCCTCTTTTGTCGTGTCTGGTGTCGTGGGTGTACTCGAGGAATGGATTCACGAAGAAATGACCATTGATGCCGGCAAGCTCGCGCATAAATTATACGAGCTTCTCCTCAAGGTGGAACAGAAATCGTAAAAAGTTATGTAGCCTTTGTCTTTCCTTTTTGATAAAATAGAATATATGTTCTTATTTGAAGTGAGGGAGTGGTGGGATTGAGTGAGAAAAGGAAGCTGCTTTTTTATGGGGCGATGAGTATCGATGGATATTTAGCGAGAGAGGATCACCGGCTCGATTGGCTGATAGGGACAGAGGGCGAAGAAGAAACGAGCTATGACACCTTTTATGCGTCAGTCGATACGCTGATTATGGGGCGCAATACATATGAACAAGTTCTTCAGCTGTCACCAGATGAGTTTCCTTATGAAGGAAAGACATGTTATATCATGTCACGTACTTTACAAGACAGTCTGGAAGGAACCCATATCATTCGCGAAGATGTCTTATCATTTGTGAAAAAATTAAAGAATGAAACAGGCCGGAATATTTGGATTGTCGGCGGCGGGGGACTGCTTCAATCTTGCATACAAGCAAGATTGGTTGATGAGCTTTTTCTTCAAATCGTACCTGTCATGATTGGAAGAGGAATTCCTCTATTTTCACCGGCGGATCTGGAATTTAGGTTTTCATTACAGGGAGTACATCAATACAAGCAAATTGCTGAAATGCATTTTATCTTAAAAGAAGAGGATCACTGAATCAAGGTGGTCTTTTTTTTTATGAAATAAACTCGTTGACAAGAAAATATCCTAGTGTTAGGATAAATTTATCCTAGTTTTAGGATTTCTTGAAAAAGGAGTAGTTGCCATGGTGCAGCATGATCATGAATTAGATTTAAGGCTATTCCGCGTGTGGATGAAAGCCTATCAAGCCCTTTTTACAAATATCCAAAAAGACATTGAACGTTATGATATCGGATTTGAAAACTTTCAGATCCTTGAATTGCTTTACAGTAAAGGGCCTCAGCCTGTTCAAAAAATTAGCGACATCCTGTCAATCCCAAGTGGAAGCATGACATATGTCGTGAACAAACTAGAAAAACAAGAACTGGTGAAAAGACAATGTGCGCCTTCAGATAAGCGGGTCTTTCATGTACGGCTGACGGAAAAAGGGAAGCAATTGTTTGACGACATTTTCCCTAAACACACAGAGGTCATTTCACAAAATCTAGCCTTTATTGAAAAAGAAGAAAAAGAGCAGCTCATTGAATTACTGAAAAAAATCGGTTTAGGTGCAAAACAACTTCGCGAAAAGGGGAAACAAGATGACACTCAGCTTTGATACGTTGGTACGTGAAAGACGATCCGCATCAAATTTTTTGCCAAATATCTCGATTTCGAGAGAAGAGCTTAACAGCATATTTGAAGAGGTCAAGCTGGCACCATCCGCTTTTAACTTACAGCATACACAATATATTGTCGTCCAAACAGAAGAGCTGAAAGAACAAGTAAGAGAAGCGGCATTTGGACAATATAAAGTGCACTCTGCTTCAGCAGCGATCATCGTACTCGGAGATCCAAAAGCTTATGAGCACGCAGGGAACATATATGAAGGCCTAAAAATGCTAGGCATTATCAATGCGCAGCAATATGAAGAAATGGTCAGAGAGACCGTGAGCTTTTATGTGCAGAGAGGAGCCGATTTCCAGAAGGAAGAGGCGATCCGCAATGCTTCATTATCTGCCATG
Organism: Bacillus sp. FSL P4-0248; assembly: GCF_038593305.1. Classification (NCBI taxonomy): domain Bacteria; kingdom Bacillati; phylum Bacillota; class Bacilli; order Caryophanales; family Bacillaceae; genus Bacillus; species Bacillus sp. FSL P4-0248. The sequence goes on from NZ_CP151983.1 coordinate 573,893, forward strand.
CTGTTTATGCTTGCCGCTAAAAATAAAGGCTGGGATACTTGCCCGATGATCGGTTTTGATCCCGAAGCAATGAAAAAGGTATTAAACATTCAATCAGATTTGGTTCCTGTGTTAATGATTACACTCGGAAAAGAAAAAGTAGAGAGCAGACAAGCGAGAGGCTATAGAAAACCAGTTTCTGAATTTGTGACATATTTATAAGATAGGGGGTTCCCATCATGGAACTAGGAATTAGTACATTTGTTGAAACAACACCCGATTTTCAAACAGGAAAAACAGTCAGTCACGCACAGCGTATTCGAGAAGTAGTAGAAGAAATTATTTTAGCAGATCAAGTCGGTCTCGATGTATTTGGCGTAGGTGAGCATCACCGTGAGGATTTCGCCGCATCGAATCCAGCTGTCGTCTTAGCGGCTGCAGCCACACAAACAAAAAATATTCGTCTGACAAGTGCAGTGACAGTTCTTTCATCAGCAGATCCTGTTCGTGTATTTCAGGATTTTGCAACGCTGGATGGACTATCAAACGGACGTGCAGAAATTATGGCAGGCCGTGGTTCATTTATTGAATCATTCCCGCTCTTTGGCTATGACCTGGATGACTATGAAGAATTATTTGAAGAAAAGCTTGATTTGCTGCTCAAATTACAGCAGTCAGAGCGTGTCACATGGAGCGGAAAGCATCGCCCATCCATTCAGGATGTTGGCGTGTATCCAAGACCTGTTCAAGATCCGCTTCCAATCTGGATAGGCAGTGGAGGTAACCGTGAATCTGTTGTACGTGCTGGATTACTAGGGTTACCGCTTGTACTCGCAATCATTGGCGGAAGTCCTAGACAGTTCGCACCGCTCGTTCAGCTGTACAAGCAAGCGGCAGTGCACGCTGGACATGACCCTGAGAAATTAACTGTAGCATCACATTCTCATGGATTTGTTGCGGCAGAAACAGACCTGGCAGCAGATCAATTCTTCCCATCTACACAGCATGTGATGAACACATTAGCGAGAGAGCGAGGCTGGGGACCTTATACTCGTTCTACGTTTGATGCAGCCAGAACTTTAGAAGGCGCGCTGTATGTAGGAGATCCAGATACCGTGGCAGAGAAAGTTATTCACCTTAGAAAAAATGTAGGCATCACACGTTTTATGCTTCATGTACCGGTTGGTTCAATGCCGCATGATCAAGTGCTAAAAGCCATTGAGCTATTTGGAAAAGAAGTGGCTCCTAAAGTAAGAGAAGAGGTTGCCCGCTGGGAAGCAGAGCAAAAATAAATAAAAAGGCCGATCAAGAGAATAGGCTTGATCGGCTTTTTCTTATGCTTAAGGATCAATGACACATGGTTTCACTGTAGGACATGAGGCGGCAGAAGCAAATGGTGTGGTCGTCAAAGTGAAGAGGAAAACAAGTTGAAAACAGATGAGCCATTTTTTCATGAAATCACCTCCGTTCACAATTGTTTCACTAGATTGAGATGAGGATAAAAGCATAGAAGTATGTAACACGCTCTATCCAGCATAAGACAATGATATCATAATTTTCAAAAGAATGAAAAAATAAACTTACAAAAGTTCTAAATTATGGTATAGTTTATACGTTCAACAAAAAAGGGAGGGATTTTTTTATGAAAAAGGTCATGTCTTCTGTTTTGGTTGGAGCAATTGTCTTAACGGGTGCTGGAGTCACAACTGCTCCAGTGGAAGCAAAGGAGCGAACAAACAGTGAAATAACGGCTCAGGCCAGTCGAACTGTTTCAGTAACAAGAACATATACGACATCAAACATCCCAGAAAGTATTGTATATGCAGAGGATGGCTGGGTGGGGATTTTAAAACAAACCTCTATTAAAGAATTAGGATTAGGAAAATATAGTGTCACATTTACTGGAACAGTGGTACGCGATCCGGGATTTAATTAAATAAAACGCAAAGCTGACAGGTGGACAAGCCTGTCAGCTTTTTTCATGAGGATAATAAAGAATCATTTGCATTCGGACCATTTGTTCCCCGGTTTGTTGATACGTGTGCGTCCGGTCCGCTTTAAAACGAATAGAGTCTCCGGCTTTTAAGGTGTATTGTTCATCACCAATGGATAAATCAAGGACTCCCTCAAAAACAGTGATCAATTCCTCTGTTCCCCCAATGTGTTCACTCACACGAAGTGACCCGCCTCGATCAATTTCCACTCGGTACATTTCAAATTTCCCCCGGTCATCAAAAGGAAAAGTCGTGTACACACGATATCGGCCGTCGTCCTCAGTTAAAACCTGTGCATCTTCCTTGCGTACTACCTTGATTTCAGGCTGCGGTGAGTGAATGAGCTCACTAAAAGATACTTTTAATCCGTTGGCGATTTTCCACAAAGTCGTGATGGTAGGGGTTGATTCTCCTCTTTCAATTTGTCCAATCATGGTCTTGCTGACACCAGTTAATTCTGCCATCTTTTCGAGGCTCAATTTTTTTTGATCTCTAAGTAGCCTCACATTTTTAGAAATAATCGATTGTACGTCTTCCATGAAAAAACTCCTTTCTCTATTTACTTTATAAAGACCGAACGTTACAATAAAACGCAACATACGCAATAAAGTAATTAAAGTCTATATAACGTATAAGGGAGGCGGCATTTTGATTGTATCTATGTTGATTTATGCTTTTGTTAGCAGCTTTACCCCAGGGCCCAACAACATCATGGCCATGGTCTTTACGAATAAATATGGGGTCAAGCAAACATTTCGCTTTTGTTTAGGTGTGGGGATCGGATTTCTCGTTATTTTGTGTTTGAGCTGTTTCTTTAATATCATTCTTTATCAAGTGATGCCGAAAATAGGCTGGGTTATGGCGTTCATCGGAGCTGCATACATGATTTATTTAGCGGTCAAAATCATGAAAAGTAAAGGCGGGGATGACGAAACACTTGATCGCTACAATCATTTTATCCCTGGTATGATGCTGCAATTTATCAACCCAAAAGCGATCTTGTATGGATTGACTGTGATTTCAACATTTGTTTTGCCATATGGACAATCTAATATGCAGTATGTCATATGGACGCTGATTCTCGCACTCATTGGCTTTCTCGGTACATTCAGCTGGAGCTTATTTGGCTCTTTGTATAAGCGTTTTTTGACTGCTTACGAAAAACCGTTCCAGTATGTGATGGGGCTGCTTCTGATATACAGTGCGATTTCAATGATATGGGGCTATGTGATGTAAGTAGTCAGGAGCTTGGCCGCTGTCTGCCCATCACAACAGTATCATAATATAATCCGTCATTCAGCCGTTTATCGTTTTTTAATACGCCTTCAATCAAAAAGCCGTGGTTCTCATATAACCGAATGGCTTTTTTGTTCGTTTCCAGCACTTGAAGTGACATCTTCTGAATACCCTGCTGATCTGCCCAGTCGATCGAAGCGGCTAAAAGCTCTTTCCCGATGTGATAGCCCCAAGCATCTTTCTGGATGGCGACGCCAAATGTCACTTTGTGAGCAGATCGCTTGAGTAAATGGCCCTCGCATCTTGAAAAACCGACAATTTTTCCTTCAATAGCAGCGACCAAAAATAAATGCCGGCTTTGTTTAGTATCCTCTTGAATCAAAGCCTCAAATGCTTTTTCATCAAGAAAGGCTTCGCCTGGTTCACGGTCTAAATATTCTGTTTCACCATCGATTTTCAGTCTGAGAGCTGATAACTGCTTGGCATCAGCCGCTGAAGCGGACCGAATATGATAGGTCAACCCACGAACTGTGAAAATCTTTTTAGAGATGATCATTAATGAGAACACCCACCCTTCTTTCCAGTATGTCTATCATACCTGAAACGTGTACATCGCACACTCAGATGTTTTGTATCTTTCAAAAAGGCTAAATGAATAGTATCAAACGTGGAGGTGGAAAAAATGAGTAAAGAAAAAGGACATATGGATAAAGCGAAAGGAAAAACAAATCAAGTCAAAGGTCAAGTCAAAGAAAAGCTTGGTGAAGCAGCCGATCATCAAAACTTGAAAGCAGAAGGGAAAAAGGATCAAGCAAAAGGAAAGCTTCAAGATAAAAAAGGGGATGTCAAAAATAAGCTGAACGAGTAGAACCGAAACTAGTAGGTTGCTTCATGTATTTCTCATCACATGTCTTTCATCAAAAAAATGAATAGATATGTGAAAAGAATTGATTATACGCTCTCACGATCATCATGTAGACTTGAGAGAGAAGACATAATCAAGGGAGATGGATGAAATGGAGCACGTGTGGGAGAAAGTCGACGAGTATATCACAGACAAGTTGATTCCTAAAGATGATGTATTGGAGCAAGCCCTTACTCATAATAAGCAAGCGGGTCTGCCAGAAATTGATGTGTCACCAGCCCAAGGGAAAATGCTTTATTTATTAGCAAAAACGAAGAATGCAAAGCGCATTTTAGAAATCGGGACACTCGGTGGATACAGTACTATTTGGCTGGCACGTGCTCTTGAGGAGGATGGGGAACTCATCACGTTAGAGGCTGTCAGCCATCATGTACAGATCGCACAGCAAAACATCAGCAGAGCGGGCTTATCGGAACGGGTGAGCATTTTGGAAGGAAAGGCATTAGATACGTTATCTCAGTTAAAAGAGAAGGCTGCGCTTCCATTCGATTTCATTTTCATTGATGCAGATAAACCGAACAATCCGAAATATCTGAAGTGGGCGTTAGATTTCTCGAAAAAGGGAACAGTCATTATTGCAGACAATGTCGTCAGAAATGGTGCAGTCCTTCATGACTCTGATGAGGATGAACGAGTACAAGGAACTCGTGAATTTTTCGATTTACTCAAACAAGAGCCGAGAATAGAGGCAACAGCGATTCAAACTGTTGGGGAAAAAGGTTATGATGGATTTGTATACGGAATCGTCAAATGAAACAAAGCTTAACCACATGTGGTTAAGCTTTTTCTTTTAGAAAAACCATCTAGCAGTGCCCATCAGCATGACGCCGACAAGAACAGTAAGTGACAAGCTTTTTGTCCAAACAGCAATGAGTACAGTAGGAGTCAAGACAGCCAGATACATCCAGTGGATAGTGACGCCTGTGCCTGTTGTTGTATGGATGAAGAGATGCTCTGCAATCAAAGCTGCAAAGATACAAATAGGAATAAACGATAACCATTTCAGCACCACTTCAGGCAGCTGAATACTCCGTACAAATATAAAGGGTACGACTCTCGGAATGACGGTGACGATCATACAACCAACAATGAGCCATAACATAAAGCTGCTGATCATTTATCTGTCACCACCCCAATGGTTGCGACAAGTACAGTAGCTATGAGAACAGCCACATGTGATGGAACAAAATGAAGCAGAACAAACATGGCAACGACCATATACAAGACAAGCGACAGGCGATGAGTTAACTTATTTTTGGGTACTGTCTGTAACGAAAGGACTAGCAGTGCGGCAAACATCGCTGATAAAGCAAAATCAAGACCAAGCGCTTCAGGATTTGAAATCCAGTGTCCAAAAATGCCGCCAATTATGCAGGCTGCAATCCAGCATAAATACGCCGTTATGTTCAGTCCGTGCATCCACCTGTTATTCAGCTTTCCTTGCTGCGCTAATTTATTCATCGCTACACCGAAGGATTCATCAGTCAGCAAAAGACCGAACCCAATATTTTGTTTCACAGAGTAGCGTGTAAAATGAGGAGCAAGCGTCAGGCTGAGCAATAAATGACGCAGATTCACAATAAATGTGGTGAAAATAATAGCAGAAAGGGGACTCCCTGTCACAAGCAGTGCACAGATAATAAACTGTGAAGCACCTGCGTAAATAAAAATCGATAAAAGCGCAATGTCCCATATACTTAACTGGGCGCTAATTCCAACAATTCCGAAGGCAAACCCAATACTCATATAACCGAGCAGGGTTGGCACACAATCTTTTATTCCCTCAAGAAACGGTTCATGTTCCGTGCTGGGAATGTGTTTCCTCGCTTCAATATCCAACGTCCTCTACTCCTTTTCTCCGTGGCCACCTATAGTTTTACTTACTATATGAAAACGAATTCAGCATGTCAATACCCGTTTATCTTCTATTATATGAAGAAAAATGGTGACAAAAAAGGATTGAAGTCAACCAGAATTTGTTATAAAGTAGTCTGAAAATAAAAATAAATGAGGTGACGACAATGCTATGGAAGCCTTTATTTGAACATGATGTACCAAACACCCTCCGTCCATAACGGAGAGTGATCTCCGTTTGTGGATATGGCGATCAATATATCCAGTAACGGAGGGGAAAAGATGAAGGAAAAATATATAGGCGCCCTTTACCTAGCAATCGCTGCAAGTATTTGGGGCGGCATGTACGTTGTTGTCAAAGTAACAGTAGCGGTGGTTCCGCCGCTTGAGCTTGTATGGATGAGATATGCTGTAGCAGGAATCGTGCTGGTGTGCACCATTTGGCGCTTGGGCTATTCCTTTCGATTAGATAAAAAAGATATCCCGCTTGTTGTCATGATCGGATTGATCGGAAATTTCCTATCAATTGTGACCCAAGAAATTGGCACCATGTATACGTCGGCACAAATGGGGGCTGTGATCACATCTGCGACCCCTGCTTTTATGGTGCTGTTTGCTTTCTTTCTATTAAAAGAAGCCATGACTGTTCGAAAGTGCGCATCCATCCTGCTTGCTACAGCAGGTGTATGGCTCATGATTGGACCAGTCGCAGTGCACTCAGATGAATTTGTTGGCGGTCTTTCATTAGTTTTCGCTGCTTTAACTTGGGCACTGATGTCTGTTTTGCTGAAACGAGTTCCAGGAAAATACCCTCAAGTTGTGACGACCACATATGCGATCATCATTGCATTCATTGTCTTAACACCAGCTGTTTTATTTCGCTTACCTCATCTAGATGTGGAGCAGATGGCAAGGCCAGAGATTTGGGGCGGCATTCTCTATCTAGGCATCATCTCAACAGCTCTAGCATTCTTTTTGTGGAATAGAGGGCTTCAATTGATGGATGCCTCGAGCGGCGGTCTGTTCTTTTTCTTTCAACCGATCGTAGGGGCAGCTCTCGGCTGGCTGCTTTTAGGTGAAGAGATGGGGATACGCTCATTCATTGGGATTCTATGTATCTTTGCAGGAGTCTATACTGTACTGCGTCAAAAGGAATAAGAAGAGATGTCCCTTATAAAAGGGGCATTTTCTTTAAAATGGACAGGGAAGAGAGTAGAGGTTGGGGGGAAGCAGAATGATACAATTTCCGCATTTGCAAAAAGGACAAACAATTGGCGTCACAGCACCTTCCTCAGGTGTACAGCCATCTTTGCATGACATGTTTCAGCTTTCATGTGAACGAATGAAACATAGAGGATACGATGTCATATGTGGAGAGACTGTCTGGCAGCAGGAAAAGGCAAAATCTGCCCCTGCGATAGAACGAGCAAACGAACTTCAGTACATGATGACATGTGAGGAGATTGACCACATCATCCCACCATGGGGAGGACAGCTGCTTATGGAAGTGTTAGAGCACCTTGATTTCTCATCCATGCAAAAAAAGTGGATTCTAGGTTACTCAGATACGAGTGCACTCCTGCTGGCGCTCACATTAAAAACAGGCATTGCCACAGCGCATGGACCGAACTTAGTCGATCTAAGAGGAGAAGAGCTTGATCAAACGACTGCCATGTGGGAGCGAACACTTTCCGCAAAAGGGGAGACGGAGATAACCCAGTTTTCTTCATCTATGTATCAAAAGGAATGGCAGCATGACAACCCGAGTAAACATGTCTTTCATTTAACAGAACCTACCGCTTGGCATACGGTTGATCAACAAGAAAAGATGGTAAAGGGCAGACTGCTAGGTGGCTGCATTGATGTCATACGTCATTTAGCAGGGACACCTTATGGGGACGTCAAAACTTTTCAGAAAACATTCATAAAAGATGAACCGATTCTCTGGTATTTCGAAAACTGCGAATTAAATGCTGCAAGCGTGAAGAGATCGCTTGTTCAATTAAAACTAGCAGGTTGGTTTGATCACTGTTCAGGTATGATGTTTGGGCGTAGTGCAGTAAATGTGCCTGTTGAAGGGTATCAGTATCAGGATGTATATGAAGAATTACAAAAGGAATTACAAATCCCCATTTTTTACGACATAGATTGTGGGCATGTCCCGCCGCAAATGACGCTGATTAATGGGGCATATGCAGAAGTACAGCTGCATCCTCAAGGAAAAGCCGTACTAAAGCAAACATTTTTAGCATAAAAAAGGAAAGGGCGAACCCTTTCCTTCATATCACATTACATCCCTTTTGTTTCTTCACCTGCTTTTGGAACTTCCCACGCCGACTCACGGAATACTTTTTCCCATTTAGATACAACAATACATGCAACGGCATGCCCTGGAACATTCACGCCTGTTCGTGCCATATCCATAATTCGGTCAACACCGGCTATGATGGCAACGCCTTCTGCGGGAAGACCGACAGCATGAGCGGTTGCCAAAAGAACAACGAGTGAACCGGATGGCACAGCTGCAATACCTTTACTCGTTAACACAAGAACAAGCATCATTAAAAGCTGCTGTGACAGACTCATGTCGACACCAAACGCTTGTGCAAGAAATACGCAGGCAACCGATAAATATAAACTTGATCCATCGCAATTGAGAGAAAGACCAGATGGAATCACAAAGGAAACGATTCTTTTTGGACACCCGTATTTCTCCATTCGTTCCATCAATTGAGGAAGGACAGTTTCAGTACTCGTAGTAGAGAAGGCAACAAGGAACAAATCCCAAATCATTTTTAATACTTCGAAGTAGTTAAAACGGAAGATCAGTGCGACCAGAGGGAATAAAGCAAAGAGAATAATGAATAATCCTAAAAATACTGTTCCGACAAGCTTCATCATTGGGATTAATAAAACAATGCCATATTGGCCGACAGAAGCAGCCATTAATGCAAGAACCCCAATAGGTGCTGTCACCATCACCATCTGTGTGAGCTTAAACATAATTTGTGCCACTGATTCAAAGAAGGTGAGAACAGGAGCAGAGGCTTTACCGATTCCGCTTGCCGCTACACCAAATAAGATGGCGAAGAAAATGACAGCAAGTAAATCATTCTGAGCCATAACATCGACGATATTGGTTGGAATGATATCTAATACCATTTGTTTAAAGTCAACGACCTTCTCCGTATAACCATCTAATTCCCCAATATCTTTCTTAGCTAATTTAGAGAAATCGAGGCCAACGCCAGGCTTTAGCCCATTTGCCAATAATAGCCCGATCCCAAGAACAATGGTTGTGATGACCTCAAACCAAATGATCGTCTTTAATCCAAGGCTGCCCATTTTCTTCATGCCGCCGCTGCCGGCTGCACCAATAACAATGGTAGAGAACACGATTGGAACAACGATCATTTTAATCAGCCTGATGAATCCATCTCCAATTGGCCTGAGGGCCATTCCGAAGTCAGGGAAGAAATGGCCGATAAGAGCTCCTATCACCAAAGCGATCATGATTTGAAAAGCGATAAACTTTTTCATCATCTCTTACCTCCTTTAAATGCTTGGAAAAATATTAAGAATTTTCCAATAAATAAAAATTCTATGTGGCCATGTTTTGTCCTCCTTTGTATTTAGAAAGATTTTATTTAAGAATCATTGGAATTATGAAGAAAGAGAAGAAAATAGGGCTATTACATGTCTATTGATCTAAGAAAAAATCAATTTTAAAAAACATGAAACTTTTTTAGAAAAATGTATTGACCCTTTTATATGATTCATGGTATATTTTTATTCGTCGCTGATGACGTATTTGAAACACAGACGTTCACACACATGCGGCAAACAAATTTCAAAAAGATGTTGACTTAATAAAAACGATATGTTAAGATAATTAAGTCGCCTGATTAAGCGCCCGTAGCTCAATTGGATAGAGCGTTTGACTACGGATCAAAAGGTTAGGGGTTCGACTCCTCTCGGGCGCGCCAATACAAACCACGCGGGTGTAGTTTAGTGGTAAAACCTCAGCCTTCCAAGCTGATGTCGTGAGTTCGATTCTCATCACCCGCTCCATTTTTGAACATGATCTTTGAAAACTAAACAAGACAAAACGTACCTGTTAATTCGAGTTTTTATAAAAAAATCCTATGATACTTCATAGGTAGTCAGTCAAACGCTGATGAAAAACAAAACTTCGGTTTTGTACTTTTTCGGAGAGTTTGATCCTGGCTCAGGACGAACGCTGGCGGCGTGCCTAATACATGCAAGTCGAGCGGACAGAAGGGAGCTTGCTCCCGGATGTTAGCGGCGGACGGGTGAGTAACACGTGGGTAACCTGCCTGTAAGACTGGGATAACTCCGGGAAACCGGAGCTAATACCGGATAGTTCCTTGAACCGCATGGTTCAAGGATGAAAGACGGTTTCGGCTGTCACTTACAGATGGACCCGCGGCGCATTAGCTAGTTGGTGGGGTAATGGCTCACCAAGGCGACGATGCGTAGCCGACCTGAGAGGGTGATCGGCCACACTGGGACTGAGACACGGCCCAGACTCCTACGGGAGGCAGCAGTAGGGAATCTTCCGCAATGGACGAAAGTCTGACGGAGCAACGCCGCGTGAGTGATGAAGGTTTTCGGATCGTAAAGCTCTGTTGTTAGGGAAGAACAAGTGCGAGAGTAACTGCTCGCACCTTGACGGTACCTAACCAGAAAGCCACGGCTAACTACGTGCCAGCAGCCGCGGTAATACGTAGGTGGCAAGCGTTGTCCGGAATTATTGGGCGTAAAGGGCTCGCAGGCGGTTTCTTAAGTCTGATGTGAAAGCCCCCGGCTCAACCGGGGAGGGTCATTGGAAACTGGGAAACTTGAGTGCAGAAGAGGAGAGTGGAATTCCACGTGTAGCGGTGAAATGCGTAGAGATGTGGAGGAACACCAGTGGCGAAGGCGACTCTCTGGTCTGTAACTGACGCTGAGGAGCGAAAGCGTGGGGAGCGAACAGGATTAGATACCCTGGTAGTCCACGCCGTAAACGATGAGTGCTAAGTGTTAGGGGGTTTCCGCCCCTTAGTGCTGCAGCTAACGCATTAAGCACTCCGCCTGGGGAGTACGGTCGCAAGACTGAAACTCAAAGGAATTGACGGGGGCCCGCACAAGCGGTGGAGCATGTGGTTTAATTCGAAGCAACGCGAAGAACCTTACCAGGTCTTGACATCCTCTGACAACCCTAGAGATAGGGCTTTCCCTTCGGGGACAGAGTGACAGGTGGTGCATGGTTGTCGTCAGCTCGTGTCGTGAGATGTTGGGTTAAGTCCCGCAACGAGCGCAACCCTTGATCTTAGTTGCCAGCATTCAGTTGGGCACTCTAAGGTGACTGCCGGTGACAAACCGGAGGAAGGTGGGGATGACGTCAAATCATCATGCCCCTTATGACCTGGGCTACACACGTGCTACAATGGACAGAACAAAGGGCTGCAAGACCGCAAGGTTTAGCCAATCCCATAAATCTGTTCTCAGTTCGGATCGCAGTCTGCAACTCGACTGCGTGAAGCTGGAATCGCTAGTAATCGCGGATCAGCATGCCGCGGTGAATACGTTCCCGGGCCTTGTACACACCGCCCGTCACACCACGAGAGTTTGCAACACCCGAAGTCGGTGAGGTAACCTTTATGGAGCCAGCCGCCGAAGGTGGGGCAGATGATTGGGGTGAAGTCGTAACAAGGTAGCCGTATCGGAAGGTGCGGCTGGATCACCTCCTTTCTAAGGATATATGGAGCAGCGTACGTTTTCGTCTTGTTTAGTTTTGAAGGATCATTCCTTCAAAACATGTCTCTAGCGAGACAGGATTGTTCTTTGAAAACTAGATAACAATAAGTAATACATTCACATTGAATGCAATGCAAAGTTCATCACACATAGTGATTCTTTCTAAAGTAAGAAATGGTTAAGTTAGAAAGGGCGCACGGTGGATGCCTTGGCACTAGGAGCCGATGAAGGACGGGACGAACACCGATATGCTTCGGGGAGCTGTAAGCAAGCTTTGATCCGGAGATTTCCGAATGGGGAAACCCACTGCTCGTAATGGAGTAGTATCCATACTTGAATACATAGAGTATGAGAAGGCATACCCGGGGAACTGAAACATCTAAGTACCCGGAGGAAGAGAAAGCAAATGCGATTCCCTGAGTAGCGGCGAGCGAAACGGGAACAGCCCAAACCAAGAGGCTTGCCTCTTGGGGTTGTAGGACACTCTATACGGAGTTACAAAGGAATGATATAAGCGAAGAGGTCTGGAAAGGCCCGCCAAAGAAGGTAACAGCCCTGTAACTGAAATGTCATTCTCTCCAGAGTGGATCCTGAGTACGGCGGAACACGTGAAATTCCGTCGGAATCCGGGAGGACCATCTCCCAAGGCTAAATACTCCCTAGTGACCGATAGTGAACCAGTACCGTGAGGGAAAGGTGAAAAGCACCCCGGAAGGGGAGTGAAATAGATCCTGAAACCGTGTGCCTACAAGTAGTCAGAGCCCGTTAACGGGTGATGGCGTGCCTTTTGTAGAATGAACCGGCGAGTTACGATCCCGTGCAAGGTTAAGCAGAAGATGCGGAGCCGCAGCGAAAGCGAGTCTGAATAGGGCGCATGAGTACGTGGTCGTAGACCCGAAACCAGGTGATCTACCCATGTCCAGGGTGAAGTTCAGGTAACACTGAATGGAGGCCCGAACCCACGCACGTTGAAAAGTGCGGGGATGAGGTGTGGGTAGGGGTGAAATGCCAATCGAACCTGGAGATAGCTGGTTCTCTCCGAAATAGCTTTAGGGCTAGCCTCAAGGTAAGAGTCTCGGAGGTAGAGCACTGATTGGACTAGGGGCCCCTACCGGGTTACCGAATTCAGTCAAACTCCGAATGCCGATGACTTATCCTTGGGAGTCAGACTGCGAGTGATAAGATCCGTAGTCGAAAGGGAAACAGCCCAGACCGCCAGCTAAGGTCCCAAAGTATACGTTAAGTGGAAAAGGATGTGGAGTTGCTTAGACAACCAGGATGTTGGCTTAGAAGCAGCCACCATTTAAAGAGTGCGTAATAGCTCACTGGTCGAGTGACTCTGCGCCGAAAATGTACCGGGGCTAAACGTATCACCGAAGCTGCGGACTGTTCTTACGAACAGTGGTAGGAGAGCGTTCTAAGGGCTGTGAAGCCAGACCGGAAGGACTGGTGGAGCGCTTAGAAGTGAGAATGCCGGTATGAGTAGCGAAAGACGGGTGAGAATCCCGTCCACCGAATGCCTAAGGTTTCCTGAGGAAGGCTCGTCCGCTCAGGGTTAGTCGGGACCTAAGCCGAGGCCGAAAGGCGTAGGCGATGGACAACAGGTTGATATTCCTGTACCACCTCCTCACCATTTGAGCAATGGGGGGACGCAGGAGGATAGGGTAAGCGCGGTATTGGATATCCGCGTCCAAGCAGTTAGGCTGGGAAATAGGCAAATCCGTTTCCCGTAAAGGCTGAGCTGTGATGGCGAGCGAAATTTAGTAGCGAAGTTCCTGATTCCACACTGCCAAGAAAAGCCTCTAGCGAGGTGAGAGGTGCCCGTACCGCAAACCGACACAGGTAGGCGAGGAGAGAATCCTAAGGTGATCGAGAGAACTCTCGTTAAGGAACTCGGCAAAATGACCCCGTAACTTCGGGAGAAGGGGTGCTTCTTAGGGTGTTAAAGCCCCGAGAAGCCGCAGTGAATAGGCCCAGGCGACTGTTTAGCAAAAACACAGGTCTCTGCGAAGCCGTAAGGCGAAGTATAGGGGCTGACGCCTGCCCGGTGCTGGAAGGTTAAGAGGAGCGCTTAGCGTAAGCGAAGGTGCGAATTGAAGCCCCAGTAAACGGCGGCCGTAACTATAACGGTCCTAAGGTAGCGAAATTCCTTGTCGGGTAAGTTCCGACCCGCACGAAAGGCGCAACGATCTGGGCACTGTCTCAACGAGAGACTCGGTGAAATTATAGTACCTGTGAAGATGCAGGTTACCCGCGACAGGACGGAAAGACCCCGTGGAGCTTTACTGCAGCCTGATATTGAATGTTGGTACAGCTTGTACAGGATAGGTAGGAGCCTTGGAAACCGGAGCGCTAGCTTCGGTGGAGGCATCGGTGGGATACTACCCTGGCTGTATTGACCTTCTAACCCGCTGCCCTTATCGGGCAGGGAGACAGTGTCAGGTGGGCAGTTTGACTGGGGCGGTCGCCTCCTAAAATGTAACGGAGGCGCCCAAAGGTTCCCTCAGAATGGTTGGAAATCATTCGCAGAGTGTAAAGGCACAAGGGAGCTTGACTGCGAGACCTACAAGTCGAGCAGGGACGAAAGTCGGGCTTAGTGATCCGGTGGTTCCGCATGGAAGGGCCATCGCTCAACGGATAAAAGCTACCCCGGGGATAACAGGCTTATCTCCCCCAAGAGTCCACATCGACGGGGAGGTTTGGCACCTCGATGTCGGCTCATCGCATCCTGGGGCTGTAGTCGGTCCCAAGGGTTGGGCTGTTCGCCCATTAAAGCGGTACGCGAGCTGGGTTCAGAACGTCGTGAGACAGTTCGGTCCCTATCCGTCGCGGGCGCAGGAAATTTGAGAGGAGCTGTCCTTAGTACGAGAGGACCGGGATGGACGCACCGCTGGTGTACCAGTTGTTCTGCCAAGGGCATCGCTGGGTAGCTATGTGCGGACGGGATAAGTGCTGAAAGCATCTAAGCATGAAGCCCCCCTCAAGATGAGATTTCCCATTCCGCAAGGAAGTAAGATCCCTGAAAGATGATCAGGTTGATAGGTCTGAGGTGGAAGCGTGGTGACACGTGGAGCTGACAGATACTAATAGATCGAGGACTTAACCTATATTCTATTGTGAAGTTTGAACATTGTTATCTAGTTTTGAGAGAACATTCTCTCCATCAGGTTTGGTGGCGATAGCGAAGAGGTCACACCCGTTCCCATACCGAACACGGAAGTTAAGCTCTTCAGCGCCGATGGTAGTTGGGGGTTTCCCCCTGTGAGAGTAGGACGCCGCCAAGCTTGTTATCTTTATATCATCGCGGGGTGGAGCAGTTCGGTAGCTCGTCGGGCTCATAACCCGAAGGTCGCAGGTTCAAATCCTGCCCCCGCAACCAAAATGGTCCGGTAGTTCAGTTGGTTAGAATGCCTGCCTGTCACGCAGGAGGTCGCGGGTTCGAGTCCCGTCCGGACCGCCATTTTTATGACTTGTAAACGAAAACGTATAGTTTCGTTTTTTTTTATGTCTTTTTCTTTCTAGAAGTACCCAAGATGCAATGAAATGATATGTGTTTGGCTACAATATAAGAAGAAAAGATAGATTATTTCAACTCAGCCTGGTTTTTTCACACCAGGCTTTCTTTATATCATTTTTAGTTGGAACTGAGACTTATATTCGCTACACTAATACTAAATGTGTTTGACCTCATGTCTACTTAACCAATTGATTGCAAGAAGGGGCTGTCTTTTTATGGATGAATTTGATCTTATTCGCCGAATCACACCAAAAGATACATATCAGCGCTCTTTGATCATGGGCATCGGTGATGATGCAAGTGTTTATCAACCTCATTCACATTGTGAAGAGGTCGTTTGTGTTGATACAATGGTGGAGCATGTTCATTTTCGTTTTGACTTTTCAACACCATTTGAAGTTGGCTTTAAAGCACTGGCAGTCAATGTCAGTGACATCGCTGCAATGGGAGGGACCCCAAAATATTATCTTGTTTCAATTGCGATCCCTCCTCATGGTGATGAGACAATTGTTACGGAGCTTTACGAGGGAATGAAAGCGTTGGCTGACTCTTATCATATGGATTTGATTGGTGGAGATACAGTGGCCACCCGCAGTGACTTTGTCATTACCGTGACGGTCATTGGTGAGGTTTCAAAGGGAAAAGCTTGTTATCGCCACAGTGCTCAGACTGGAGACATTGTCTTTGTCACAGGTGAACTTGGTTCATCAGCTGCTGGGTTATCAATCTTAATGAACGAAGCAGCCCCTTCTAAGGCGGTCGATGCTGATTTTTTTCTTAAGCGTCATAAAATGCCTCAGCCTCATATTGCTGCTGGACACATTTGTTCAAGTTTCCCGCGGGTTACCTTGAATGATGTGAGTGATGGATTAGCGAGTGAGTTGAATGAGATAGCCGAAGCGAGCTGTGTGATGATCGAGATAGAAGCTGATAAGCTTCCAATTCATCCAGATTTACAGGTGCTGCGCAAAGACTGGCTTGAATGGGTGTTGTTTGGGGGAGAAGATTTTGTTTTAACTGGTACGATACCAGAATGTGATTGGGAAAGCTTTGGATCGCAATGTCAAAAAGAAGGCATTCAGATCACACGTATTGGACAAGTCAAAGATGATCAAGCAGCCAGTGTTATGTTAAAAGACAATGATCAACAAACAATGTTAATGAAAAAAGGATATAATCATTTTAAGAAATGAGGTGACATCAACGGTGAAATTAACATGGACGACAAAAGGTGCGGATGAGACGAAACGAATTGCCGCTGCATTGGCCAAACTTGTGATGCCAGGCGATGTATTGACATTAGAAGGAGATTTAGGTGCAGGTAAAACCACTTTTTCAAAAGGTTTTGCGGAAGGCTTAGGAATTACCCGTATCGTCAACAGCCCCACCTTTACAATTATTAAAGAATATACCGATGGCAGACTGCCACTATATCATATGGACGTGTACCGCATGGAAGATGCAGAAGAAGAGATCGGCCTCGAAGAATATTTTGAGGGTGAAGGTGTATGCTTGGTTGAATGGGCACATCTTATTGAACCTCAATTGCCTTCTTCCTATTTAAAAATTGAAATGCTGAGAACAGAACGTGAAGAAGAACGGCATCTCACGTTTGATGCAAAAGGGGAGCGTTATGAGACCCTTTGTAAGGAGATGAAAAAATTTGACCATACTGGCCATTGATACATCAAACCATACACTAGGAATTGCTCTTGTAAGAGACTTCACTGTGATTGGGGAGAGCATTACGTATATAAAAAAGAACCATTCCGTCCGAGCGATGCCTACTGTTGAAGCATTGATGAAAGAATGTGGTGTATCACCAAGCGAACTAAGCAAAATCGTTGTAGCAAAAGGACCTGGTTCTTACACTGGCGTCAGAATCGGTGTTACCATCGCAAAAACACTTGCGTGGACGCTGTCTATCCCGATATCAGCTGTTTCGAGTTTAGAAACACTTGCAGCAAATGGCCAATATTTTGATGGATATATCTCACCTTTATTTGATGCGAGAAGAGGCCAAGTTTATACCGGACTATATATGTTTGAAAAGGGTAAGATCAAAGAGGTAGAACCAGATCAAAATATCCTGCTCACGGATTGGCTTCATGAACTGAAGCAGACAGGAAAGCCTGTTCTATTTCTTGGACAAGATGTGCATCTTCATGAAGAGAGCATTCGCTCCATTTTAGGAGAAACGGCTGTACTGGCAGAGGGGACATTTCATAACCCAAGACCTTCAGTGCTTGCATTTTTAGGCGCAGATCGTCCTGCTGAAGATGTCCATCAGCTTGTTCCTAACTATATTCGTTTGGCAGAAGCGGAAGTGAAATGGCTTGAAGGACAAAAATAATCTTCACATAGCAGAGATACGACAAATGACAGTAGCGGATATTCCAGAGGTGTATACGATTGAAGTGCATTCGTTTACAGCGCCTTGGAAAAAGGAATCGTTTGTCTATGAGATTCTTCATAACCAATACAGCCATTATTTCCTCATTGAAGAAGATAAGCAGCCTGTTGGGTATTGCGGGGTCTGGATTGTCATGGACGATGCACAAATTACGAACATTGCGATTCTCCCTGAGCATAGAGGAAAAGGCTACGGGGAAGCATTGCTTCGATATGTCATGGAATTTTGCAAAGAAAAAAAGACAGATCATCTTTCTTTAGAGGTGCGGGTTTCAAATACACCAGCACAATCCCTCTATGAAAAGCTCGGTTTCAGACCAGCTTCTATTCGAAAGAATTATTATACGGATAATGGAGAAGATGCATTAGTCATGTGGGTGAATATAAATGAGTGAACAAACAGATCGATTCATATTAGGTATAGAAACAAGCTGCGATGAAACAGCTGCGTCCATTGTCAAAAATGGAAAGGAAATCGTGGCGAATGTGGTCGCCTCGCAAATAGACAGTCATAAACGATTTGGCGGAGTTGTACCCGAAATTGCTTCAAGGCATCACGTGGAGCAAGTCACCATCGTATTAGAAGAAGTGATGGCACAGGCGGGTATGAGCTTTAAGGATTTAGATGCGATTGCTGTCACAGAAGGACCTGGCCTCGTGGGTGCTTTGCTGATTGGTGTCAATGCAGCAAAGGCACTGAGCTTTGCCCATCAAATTCCTCTTGTAGGTGTTCATCATATTGCAGGGCATATTTATGCAAACCAGCTTGTTGATGAATTGGAGTTTCCGTGTTTAGCTCTTGTTGTCTCTGGCGGACATACTGAGCTTGTTTTAATGAAGGAGCACGGATCTTTTGAGGTCATCGGAGAAACATTAGATGATGCAGCTGGAGAAGCGTACGATAAAGTGGCCCGGACGATGGGTCTCCCGTATCCAGGCGGACCTCACATTGATCGGTTAGCGCATGAAGGGGAGCCGACAATTAAGCTTCCTCGTGCATGGCTTGAAGAAGGATCCTATCACTTTAGCTTCAGTGGTTTAAAATCAGCTGTGATCAACACCTTACACAATGCGTCACAAAAGGGTGAAACGATTGCCCCAGAGAATTTGGCCGCAAGTTTTCAAGCAAGCGTCATTGAGGTGCTTGTTGGGAAAACATTGAAAGCAGCAGAAGCCTATGGTGTGAAGCAAGTTGTTCTAGCTGGAGGAGTCGCTGCCAATAAAGGACTAAGAGAAGCTTTAACCTCAGCATTTACGAAGCTGCCAGACGTGAAGGTCATTATTCCGCCATTATCTCTTTGTACAGACAATGCAGCCATGATCGCTGCTGCTGGAACCGTTGCATTTGAAAAAGGAATCAGAGGCGATATGACGATGAATGGCCAGCCAGGGTTATCACTAGTCTCATATGAATGAAAACTCCTGTGGATTACAGGGGTTTTTTATTTTTCGATGAAAGCGATTTATTCACATGTAAACGTTATATATCCACAATTGTTAGAAAATTTTGTTTTAAAATGAAGAGGGTGTGTATAAATATGATCTTTTTTGTGGATATGTGATTAAAACTCTGTGGATAAAGTGGATAAGTCCAAAGTATTTAAGAATAATCAAGAAGTTATTGTGGGTATCGTTGTGGATAATAAATTTTCATTGAAAGAAAAAAGAGTACCCTTAGGGCACTCTTTAAGCTTCTGACAGCTCTTCCCACTCCGCAAAAAGTGATTCCAGCTCTTGATTGAGCGTATCATTTTCTGTCTGAATGTCTTGGACCTTTTCGTGATCTTGAAAAATTTCAGGATCACATAGAAGCTTTTCATTTTCACTGAGCTTTTCTTCAATGACAGCAATACGTTCTTCAATTTCTTCGATTCTGCGCTGCTTTTGTCTTTCTTTCTTTTTCAGCTCTTTTTCTTCCGCATAAGAAAGCTTTGCCTTTTCTGCTTGCTGTGCAGCTTGTATTTTAAGCGGTTCATTTTCTTGAAGTGCCTCCAGCTCTAGTTGTTCATTTTTCTTTTCAAGATAGTAATCATAATCACCGAGATATTCTCTTGTTTCTGTAGGCGAAAGCTCAAATACTTTCGTGGCGAGACGATTGATAAAATAACGATCATGCGAGACAAATAAGATGGTTCCTGGATAATCAATTAGTGCATTCTCTAAAATTTCCTTACTATCTAAGTCCAGATGGTTTGTAGGCTCATCGAGAATAAGAAAGTTGGCTTTTTGGAGCATCAGCTTTGCTAGTGCAAGGCGTGCTTTTTCTCCACCGCTTAATGCATGGACAGGCTTTAAAACGTCATCACCGGAAAATAGGAAGTTTCCTAAACATGTCCGAATTTCTTTTTCATTCATATGAGGATAATCATCCCAAAGCTCATTGAGCACTTTTTTCGAGGATGTCAGTTTGGCTTGCTCTTGGTCATAGTAGCCGATCGTGACATGAGATCCAAAAGTGATCTCGCCTTTTACTGGTGTTAATGTGTTTGTTAACGTTTTTAAAAGGGTTGATTTCCCGATCCCGTTAGGACCAATGAGTGCCACACTATCCTCTCGTTTAATCTGAAAAGAAAGAGAGGATAGGAGCGGTGTTTTTTCATCATAACGAATATCGAGATCATGCACCTTCAGCACATCATTGCCGCTTTGTCTCGTAATATCAAAATGAAAGTTTGCGGATTTTTCGTCTCCTAAAGGCTTATCTAAACGATCCATCCGTTCGAGCTGCTTGCGTCTGCTTTGAGCGCGCTTTGTGGTCGAGGCTCTTGCCAGGTTGCGATCCACGAAATCCTGAAGCTTTGAGATCTCTTCTTGCTGCTTTTCGTAGAGTTTCATATCACGCTCTAGCTGCTCTGCTTTCAGCTCAAGATACTTACTATAGTTTCCTGCAAACTTTTTCATCGAAGTTCTTGAGACTTCATAGACGTGGTTTACGACTTTGTCTAAGAAATAGCGGTCATGGGACACGATGAGAATGGCACCTGTATAATTTTGCAAATACTGCTCCAGCCATGATAAGGTATCAATATCTAAATGGTTGGTCGGCTCATCCAGAATTAAGAGTTCTGGTTTCATTAATAAGAGCTTTCCAAGCGCTAGACGGGTTTTCTGGCCGCCGCTTAAGGATTGGACGGTTGTCTCATCTTCGAAATGACTAAAGCCGAGTCCATGAAGAATGGAGCGGACATCTGCTTCATATTGATAGCCGCCTTGATCTTTAAATTCCTGCTGCAGCCTGTCATAGGTTTTCATAAGGGCATCCAGCTCAGAACCTGTGGAAGAAGCCATTTTCTCCTCAATGGTTCTCATTTCTTGTTCCATCTCTTTTAAATGATCAAAAACCGATAATAATTCGTCTTTTAACGTACGTGTAGACGTTACATCGGTATGCTGTGCTAAATAGCCGATCGATAGGTCTTTTGGTTTGATGATCTCACCTTGCTCGTAAGACATTTGACCGGCAATGATTTTTAAAAGCGTGGATTTGCCTGCGCCGTTACGACCTACAATGGCAATGCGATCCCTTGCTTTGACTTCCAATTTTATATTCGTTAAAACGGTATCAGCGCCAAACGATTTGGACAGCTGATTCACTTGTAGAATCATCATGTAACTTCACCTCTGCTATAATATGTTAAGTGTAGCTTATCAGCAGTAAACCGGCAAATGTTACATACAATCGCCATATTCAAATGAAAGACAGATAGGAAAAAATAGTGTATCATTTGAGTGAGGGAGCGTTGAAAGATGAGTCAATTTAGCCACTTTAACGAACAGGGAAGAGCAAAGATGGTCGACATTAGTGACAAATCGTCTACAGTGAGAACCGCCGTTGCTGTTTCAAGTGTTCGTATGATAAAAGAAGTGTTTCATAAAATAGAGCAACGTGAAATTGGAAAAGGAGATGTGCTGTCTGTTGCACAGGTTGCTGGCATCATGGCAGCAAAGCAAACATCTACCATCATTCCAATGTGTCATCCGCTTGCACTAAAAGGCGTGGATATCTCCTTTCATTGGGAGGAAGACGGAAATGCGCACATCCTGAACATACAAGTACAGGTAAAAACAAAAGGAAGTACGGGTGTGGAGATGGAAGCGCTCACTTCTGCTTCAGTATGTGCACTGACCGTTTACGACATGTGCAAAGCGATTGATAAAGGCATGATCATCGGTCCTACCTATCTAATTGAAAAGACAGGCGGGAAAAACGGTGATTTTCACAGAGCATCTGATATTTAAGTTGGAGGACCTTATATGAATATAGATCAGTCAAAAATTCCACAAGCGACAGCCAAACGTTTGCCGCTATACTACCGTTTTTTAAAAAATCTGCATGCATCAGGAAAACAAAGGGTGTCATCGGCAGAGCTTAGTGATGCAGTCAAAGTGGATTCTGCCACCATTCGCCGAGATTTTTCGTACTTTGGTGCACTTGGGAAGAAAGGGTATGGCTATAATGTCGATTATCTCTTGACCTTCTTCAGAAAGACCCTTGACCAAGATGAAATGACCAATGTCATGCTCATCGGTGTCGGGAATTTAGGGACTGCTTTTTTACACTATAATTTCATAAAAAATAATAATACAAAAATTTCAATGGCTTTTGACGTCAATGAGAGTAAAATAGGAAGTGAGATAGGCGGCGTGCCTGTCTATGATTTGGATAAGCTTGAAGAGCATGTTCAAGAGGTAGGAGATATCCCTGTTGCGATTTTGACAGTACCTGCCGTAGCAGCTCAATCCATTACAGATCGTTTGATTGCCCTTGGCATCAAAGGAATCCTTAACTTTACGCCGGCTCGATTGAATGTGCCGGAACACATTCGAATTCATCATATAGATTTGGCGGTTGAACTTCAGTCTCTTGTGTATTTCTTAAAGCATTACTCTGTTACGCAGGAGGACTGACGAAAAGGGGTAAAGGGGGTGGAGCAAATGGGTCCGATCGGTCCTGGGAGTTTGATTCTGATTGCGATTGTAGCGCTCATTATTTTTGGGCCGAAAAAGCTTCCTGAATTAGGAAGAGCAGCAGGAGATACACTACGTGAATTCAAAAATGCCACAAAAGGCTTAGCTGATGATCAGGAAGAAAAAAAGAAAAAAGAAGATCAGTAGAATAGGATGAGCTTCATGAATGTCAAAGATATGCCGCTTATGGAGCATATTGTGGAACTGCGAAAACGTTTAGTGATCATTGCGATGTTTTTTGTCGCCTTTATGGTGGCTGGTTTTTTTCTCGCGAAGCCGGTCATTGTGTATTTACAAAATACCGATGAAGCGGCAACACTCACGCTGAACGCATTTAAGCTTACAGATCCACTGTACGTGTTTATGCAGTTCGCATTTGTCATTGCTTTGGTTTTGACGTGTCCCGTTATTTTATATCAGCTGTGGGCGTTTGTGAGTCCTGGCTTATATGAAAAAGAAAGAAAGGTGACACTTGCTTACATTCCGATTGCACTGCTTTTATTTTTGAGCGGTGTGGCTTTCTCTTATTTTATTTTGTTTCCGTTTGTCGTCGACTTTATGATGCGAATGTCGAATGATTTAAATGTAGAGCAAGTCATTGGGATTCATGAGTATTTTACATTTCTGATGCAGTTAACACTTCCATTTGGCTTTTTGTTTCAGATGCCCGTCGTGTTGATGTTTCTCACAAGACTTGGTATCATCACACCGATGTTTTTATCAAAAATACGGAAGTATGCCTATTTTGTCCTCCTTGTCATTGCCGCACTTATTACACCGCCAGAGCTTGTTTCTCACCTCATGGTCACCTTGCCAATGCTCGTTTTATATGAAGTGAGCATTATCATTTCGAGAGTGACCTACCGCAAAATGCAGCAAACAGAGGAGAAAGAAAAACATTATGTTTCATAAAAAAGCATCATGATCCAATGAGGATCACGATGCTTTTTCTATTGTATAAGAAATTGATTGATCGCGTGAAAGAGGTGCTCATAATAGGCGGGCACATGCGGGACAAAATCATGAACACCCACTTCGATGCTTTTCTCACGTCGTTCTTCATTTGCATCAACTTGAAAGCCCTCGATTCGAATTCTTTCAAATGTCCCTGTTAACAGCTGCTGCGCATCAAGCAGCTTTGCTCTGTAGAGACCAGCGACTTCTTCTTTCTGTAGATGAACTTCCATGTGCTCAACTTGATTCATATAAAGGTACACATGGCAGAACTCACGATCGATGAACGAAGGCATATGGATTTCATCCTGTATGACACCTGCAAAGGTGAGGTTCTCAAAAGGGATGGAAAGACCAAGTTCTTCTTCTACCTCTCTTAAGCCATCAGAAGGCTGTTCATCTGCGAGAAGATGGCCCGCTGCGGTGATATCAAACAGAGAAGGAAAATCCTTTTTTGCGGGACTTCTTAGCTGAAAATAGAGATATACGGTGTTATGCTCTTTTTTAAGAAGCCAGAAATGAAATGTTTCATGCCAATGGCCTTGGGCGTGGACAACTGAACGAGCGGCAGCTCCAATTGTTTCATGCTGATCATTGAATATACGAAGTTTTTCATGTTCCATGAAGATACATCCTCCATAAAAAAACCATTTTCCAACAGTGGAAAATGGTTTTTAATTTATTTTTGCTGCTGTTTTTTGAGTTTGACAGAGAAGGCAAACATTTTAAGCGCGATATTGATATTATAGGCCGCAAACACCATCAGCAAAATACTGTAAAATGACCACATGTCACCTGGGTTTTGAATGGCCATATAGGTGAAAGCCACACCTACGGCAAAATAAATGATGCCCCATACGACTGGGTTTCTCATGAGAAAAAGCCTCCAATAATCATTTGCATGGTTTGAGATTGTTCTTCAATCATTTTTTTCACTGGCTCAATCTGCACAAGAACGACAAGTGAATTCATCAGCATGTGAGCGCCGATTGGAACAATGATTCGTTTTGTTTTCGCATATAAAAAGGCAAAGGTAAAGCCCATTGCGGTATAGAGCAAGATATGGGGAAAATCATAGTGTACAGCAGCGAAAACCACTGAACTGGCAAGTGCTCCAATGAAGAAATTCGTTTTTTCATAAATCACACCAAAGATGATTTTACGGAAAATGATTTCCTCTAAGATTGGACCAATCAGGGCGATGACAATGACAAGCCAAGGAACGGCATCCATAATGGATAAAATGGTTTGCGTATTTTCTGACTCACGGCCAATGCCGAATCCATATTGTTCAATCGCCCCCGCAATCGATTGTGCAAAGAGAGAAAGAAAGAAACCGCCAATGATCCATGCGATAGCAGAACCGATTGAAACTGGCGCTTCATTTCGCAGTGAAGCTTTTGGGACGGTTCGAAGGATGAGCAGAATAATGATCAATCCGATACAAAAACTGATGATTGTCCACGTTCCTGATAATTTTGAAAGCTCTGTTTGAGTCATCGGTGATTGAATGAATCCCAGCCATTTCATAATGAGCACATAAGGAAACGCAGAAACCTGCACCAATATATACGTTAAGATGATGTACCAATATTGTTTTTTCAAGTAACGAAAACCCCTTTACTAAAAGAACTAGATTTATTGTAACACAAGTCTCCTTTTTCGATGAAAAGGAAAGAATCTGAGATCAAAAAAGATCGTGAAAGCGTAAAAATTTTTAAAGGTTTTTACTTGAAATTGCAGAAGACATTCTTTATTATAATAAATGTGTTAGCACTCTCTGGTGATGAGTGCTAAAAAAGACTACATATAAAAATTGAGGAGGTTGTTTCTTATGTTAAAGCCATTAGGCGATCGCGTAATCATTGAACTCGTTGAATCTGAGGAAAAAACCGCTAGCGGTATTGTTTTACCGGATTCTGCAAAAGAAAAACCGCAAGAAGGTAAAATTGTTGCAGCAGGTTCAGGGCGTGTACTTGAAAGTGGTGAGCGCGTTGCGTTAGAAGTAAGCACAGGCGACCGCATTATCTTCTCAAAATATGCAGGCACTGAAGTGAAATATGAAGGCAAAGAATATTTAATCCTTCGTGAGAGCGACATTTTAGCCGTTATTGGCTAATCACATAAAAAAATTGAGATAAATTTTTAAAAAGACTGAGGAGGTTTCGTTATTATGGCAAAAGATATTAAGTTCAGTGAAGAAGCACGTCGCGCGATGTTACGCGGTGTAGATGCACTTGCAGATGCTGTAAAAGTAACTTTAGGACCTAAAGGACGTAACGTGGTTCTTGAGAAAAAATTCGGTTCTCCACTTATCACAAATGATGGTGTAACGATTGCAAAAGAAATCGAATTAGAAGATGCATTTGAAAACATGGGTGCAAAACTTGTGGCTGAAGTTGCAAGCAAAACAAACGACGTAGCTGGTGACGGTACTACGACTGCAACAGTTCTAGCTCAAGCGATGATCCGTGAAGGTCTGAAAAACGTAACAGCTGGTG
Source organism: Bacillus sp. FSL P4-0248 (assembly GCF_038593305.1). Classification (NCBI taxonomy): domain Bacteria; kingdom Bacillati; phylum Bacillota; class Bacilli; order Caryophanales; family Bacillaceae; genus Bacillus; species Bacillus sp. FSL P4-0248. The sequence continues at coordinate 599,993 of NZ_CP151983.1, forward strand.
CAAACCCTGTTGGCGTGCGTAAAGGGATCGAAGAAGCAGTGAAAGTAGCACTTGAAGGCTTGCACGAGATTTCTAAACCAATCGAAGGCAAAGAATCAATTGCTCAAGTTGCGGCTATTTCTGCAGCAGATGAAGAAGTCGGCAGCCTAATCGCAGAAGCTATGGAACGTGTAGGTAACGACGGAGTTATCACAATTGAAGAATCTAAAGGATTCACAACTGAGCTTGAAGTGGTTGAAGGTATGCAATTTGACCGCGGATATGCTTCACCATACATGGTGACGGATTCTGATAAGATGGAAGCGGTTCTTGAAAATCCTTACATCTTAATTACGGATAAAAAGATCACAAACATTCAAGAAATCCTTCCTGTACTTGAGCAAGTTGTACAACAAGGAAAACCATTATTGCTCATTGCTGAAGATGTAGAAGGCGAAGCACTTGCAACTCTTGTTGTGAACAAACTTCGTGGTACATTCAACGCAGTGGCAGTAAAAGCACCTGGATTCGGTGATCGTCGTAAAGCAATGCTTGAAGACATCTCTGTTCTAACTGGCGGAGAATTAATCACAGAAGACCTAGGACTTGACCTGAAATCAACTGAAATCGGTCAGCTTGGCCGCGCGTCTAAAGTTGTTGTGACAAAAGAAAACACAACAATCGTAGAGGGCTCAGGAGATTCTGCTCAAATTGCAGCACGTGTGAACCAAATCCGTGCTCAAGTAGAAGAAACAACTTCTGAATTCGATAAAGAAAAATTACAAGAACGTCTTGCAAAACTAGCTGGCGGCGTCGCTGTCATCAAAGTTGGTGCTGCAACTGAAACAGAACTAAAAGAGCGTAAACTACGCATCGAGGATGCACTGAACTCAACTCGCGCAGCAGTTGAAGAAGGTATCGTATCCGGTGGTGGTACAGCACTTGTGAATGTATACAACAAAGTCGCTTCAATCGAAGCTGATGGTGACGTTCAAACAGGTGTGAACATCGTTCTACGTTCTCTTGAAGAGCCAATTCGTCAAATCGCTCACAACGCAGGTCTTGAAGGATCTGTTATCGTTGAGCGCTTGAAAAACGAAGAAATTGGCGTAGGCTTCAACGCAGCAACAAACGAATGGGTAAACATGATCGAAAAAGGAATCGTTGACCCAACAAAAGTAACTCGCTCTGCACTTCAAAACGCAGCTTCTGTAGCAGCAATGCTTCTAACAACTGAAGCAGTCGTTGCTGACAAACCAGAAGAAGGCGGCTCAGGCGGCGGAATGCCGGATATGGGCGGCATGGGTGGAATGGGCGGAATGATGTAACACCCTCGAAAACCCCTTGAAATATAGGGGTTTTTGTTATGTCTTCATGAATTTGATCACATGCAATAAAAAGTATCAGGGCTGCTGAATTGAAACCTTTACTGCTTTTCAACCGTTAAAATAAGAGCAAGTGATTTCATGGGTTTTTACCCGATACGGTATTTTAAAAAGAAAAGCGGTGATCATATGGGCTTCACTACATGGGTAGCGATTATTGTTGCACTGGCCGTTGTGTTTGGAGTGTTTGGATCAAAGAAGCGTGATAAATAAAAAACCCACTTCCAATTGGAGGGTGGGTTTTTTATTGCAAATACAACATTAATTGGTTATACTAATTTTAGTTGTTTGTTGTAAATGCAACAAAAGGAGTCGAGGTACATGAAAGAGATTTTGCGGGAGATCGGCGTGATTGCTCGCGCGCTTGATTCCATAAGTAATATTGAATTTAAAGAGTACGATTTAACGAAGGGGCAGTATTTGTATCTTGTGCGTATTTGTGAGGAGCCTGGTATCATTCAGGAAAAGCTGGCGGAAATGATTAAGGTGGATCGAACTACGGCGGCTCGGGCTATCAAAAAGCTAGAACTGCATGGGTTTATTGAGAAAAAAGAGGATCGTGTGAATAAAAAAATCAAAAAGCTGTTTCCAACTGAAAAAGGGGAAACGGTCTACCCAATGATCAAACGAGAACATGATTATTCGAATCAAGTGGCGCTCAGTGGGTTTTCTGAGGAAGAAGCGGAACAGATTTATGAGTATCTTCTAAGGGTGCGAAAGAATATAGAAAAGGACTGGGAAGATGTGAAAAAAGGGATAAAGAGAAGCTACTAATTAATAAGGAGGGCGACTTTATGACCGTCAATTTCATTCGGTGCAATGTACAACATGTAAAGGAGCTACAGAAAATAGGGATCAATACGTTTAAAGAAACCTTTCTGGATCAAAACAAAGTGGAACATATCGAAGCTTACGTGAAGACAGCTTTTCACCTAAACCAGCTGTTAAAGGAATTACAGCACCCTTCTTCACAGTTTTATTTTGTTCAAGTGAATGGGGAAGTAGCTGGTTATTTGAAGATCAATATGAATGATGCCCAATCAGAAGAGATGGGCGATGACGCGTTAGAGATTGAAAGAATTTATATCAAGCAATCCTTTCAAAAGCAAGGATTAGGCAAATATTTAATCGATCAAGCCATTGAAATTGCGAAAAATCATCATAAACGGGATGTTTGGCTTGGGGTGTGGGAGCACAATAGAGCGGCCATCGCTTTCTATCAAAAGCATGGATTTGTTCAAACAGGGGTGCACGCCTTTCTCATGGGGGACGAAGAGCAAATGGATTTCATTATGACCAAAACTTTGAGCTGATCAAAAAGGAGGAAGGGTACATGCATATCCCATCATTTTTTCGAGTGAAAGATATAGAGAAAATCAAATCATTTATTCAATCTCATTCATTTGCAACAGTTGTGACGACATCGAATGGAAAGCCCATTGCGACACATATTCCGGTGAGTTTTCATCAAGTTGACGATTCGTATGTGATCTCAGGGCATATGGCGATTGGGAATCCTCAGTGGAAAACGTTTGAAGAGAGCGAGAAGACGCTCGTCATCTTTCAAGGGCCGCATGCCTACATATCCTCTTCATGGTATGAAAAAGAAGCAGTACCAACATGGAATTACCAGGCTGTTCATGTTTATGGAAAGGCGGAACTGCTTGAAAAATCGGAACTGGTTAAGGAATTAACCACAATGCTGGAGACATACGAAACTCGCAGGGAACAGCCGGTGTTATGGGATACGTTGTCTGAGGAACTGTTAGAGAAGCAAATGAAAGGCATTGTAGGTTTTAAAATCATCATTGATGAAGTTCAGGCTGCTTTCAAATTAAGCCAAAATCGCCACGAAAGGGATTATGACCGCATCATTGAAAAGCTGGAGGCAGAGGGTGAAGTGGAAATGGCTGAGGCGATGAAAAGAGAGTTCCGTGTAAGAGGCTTCTCGAAAGATCAGTTATTCTTATGAAGCGCTAAAAATGAATGAGAACGTTACTTAAACACTTTCTTCTAGGAAAGTGTTTTTTTGTGATGATAAATAAAAAAGCCCTCATCATTCAAGGGCTTTAATGAAACAAATTATTTTACTTTAACTGTGAAGGTTACATCTTTACTATTCATGTAATCGTCAGTTGTGACATTTCCAAATTTCAGCTTTAATTCTTTGATATTTTTAATGTTGATCTCTTTGCCCTCAGGAGCTAAGAATTGAATAACACCATCTTGTTTAACGCCACCTTCAACTTCGCCACCAATATCACCATCAGTCATAAACATATTGGCATCTAATTGCATGCTTCCAGCTACAACTTTACCTTGATCTGGATAGAAGTTTAGAACTTTATCTGTCGTATTTTCGATATTCATCCCAACATTGATTCTATCCTTCATAATTTTAATCTCGCCAAGGTTTACTTTCATTCCTTGAGCAGTTGTTTTGTGTTTGCTCGCATTTATTTTCTTTGAACCATCGTCTTTTTTGTTTTTTGATTGTGTTTTTGTGCTTGTAGACTCTTTTTCTTTAGATGCACCTGTAGACACATCTTCTGTTGAGCCGCAAGCAGCCAGTGTAAATGTCAGCCCTAAAGCTAAAAATAAAGCATAGAATTTCTTCAAAATGAAAATCCCCTTTTTTTTAATTTATATAAGCGTCCTGTGCTTATATATTGATCATGACTATTATAATAGGATAAAAGTACTTGTAAATCAACAAAAAATGATAAAAATAGAAAATAATTGTTTTGGAGAGTTTTTTATAAACCAGTTAGCTTAAAATTACATAAAATCCACTTCTTGTGACTTAAAACGAACTTAAATTTCCTTATAATAGAATTATTATAAGGGATTGGGAGTGATTGAGATGGAAGGTTCGTCAATCAAGACGGTTAATAGAGAGGATCAACATGAATTCTTGTTTCTGAATATATCTTCAAATACAGTTGGGGCTCTTTCAAAGGAATCTGCTGAGAGGATTCTAAGTGAGAGGGATACCGATGAAATACACCAATTGATGTATGTTCCTATTGAGATTCATGAAGACCTCAAATGGCTGATTCATTCTTTGCATAAAGCCATCATGGATGAAAAAGATGTACGTGTCGTTCTTGAATTGGCTGATCTACTCTATTTCTTTGTTGTCCCTGCTTACAAAGAAGAATTGATGAGCCAAGAAGATTTGTCACACATGGTGAATGATATATTATTTATGTTGGATCTTTGGACAGATGAAAACATAATAGAGTTAGTTGATGCGATTCAATATGAATTACAAAGAGTAGAGAGAAAAGGCTTGTAGAGCAATCTCTACAAGCTTTATTCTCTATTTTTATGCAGTTGTGTTATTGACGACAGGCTCTTTTCTAAACACGCCCATGCAGCCTGCAATGATGATTAATACAGCTGGAAGGATGAAGAACATAGAAATAGAAATAATGCCGCCTACAGCAGATACTAATAATAAAATTCCACCAAGCTTTGCTTTTTTCTTTACAATGACAGATGAGACAATGGCAAGAATAGAGAAAAGCATTGCTGCCCAGCCTAATCCTGTAATTTCACTCGTGCCTGAATCGCTAAATGCTGCATCGATTCCTCCGAAAGCAAGAGCGAACATTGCGCCGAAAAATCCAAAAATACCTCCAATTAAACCTAAAACAAATTCAGTTGTTCTTTTCATGATACTTTCCTCCGATATGTAAATAAGAATTATTGGTACTTAAGAACCAACACAATCTTACTAATCGGCATTCTTTTCATAAAGTTAATAGTTTTGTTAAAAAAAACAAGAAAATCCATAAAGGATTTTCTTGTCCAATTATTGGGCTCTTTCCCAAGTGATTTTTGTTTCATTTGTTTTTTTCGTTCCCTTTGCCAGCACCTTGCCGTTTTCTTGTTTCACGGTGATGTTTAGGTCATAGAAGGAATAGAGGGCGCCGAGGCTGTCATTTTCAGGTTTATGCAGATTGTTTTCTTTTTCAGTTGATGCACCAATGGCCAGCGTTTTTGCAAAGTTTAAACCGATGACTTCAGCGTAATCACTATTGGTATCAGAGGAAGCCGTTACGTTTAAAGAAATGATTTTTTTCTTTTGATCAACGGTGATGTCAGTGTCTTTGATGAGCTTAGACTGCTCCATCACTTCTTTCGTTTCCTTTTGAGTGCGTTCATTAATCGTTGGAAGTGCTTTAGATTCTGGTTTTTGTTCTTTTGTCGTATTTGAGCAAGCTGCTAGAATGGAGAGACTTGCAACTAGACTCATGAAAACAAGTAGACTTTTTTTCACGTTCGTTCTCCTTTTTTCGTCGAATGTTGTATGTTTATGTTACCACGAATCCTTGTTTTGATTAAAAGAGAAGTGTTGATAAGCTGTGAACAATAAAAAGCACCCAATGGAGGGTGCTTTTTTCTTATTGTGCTGAAAGGCTTGTACTTAATGGGATAGAAGAAATGACGGTGAATTTAGGAGCTGCGGCACCGGATTCTAAATTTTTACGTAAAAGTGACGATTTGATTGACCCGTCCCAATTTTTATAGACACTTCCTGATGTATTTGCACGAAGCTGTACATTCGAAAAGCTTGCTTGTGAATAGCTGTTTGTTCCATTATCCTGTACGCCATGTACCATTTTGACAACATCAAGGTTTTTCAGACGGCTAGGGTTGTAAACAGGCTGCTTATAGCGCAATTTCCCATTGACATATAGTGACACCGTGCCATCACCATTGTTGATGAGCTTTAAGTTGACCCGTGCGCCATCTTTAATACTTGTATCGTATTCGCTGTTCCAGTATTTACTGCCGCCTTGTGAGCCGCTGCCCAGAAAAACCTTATAGCCAGAAGACGTTTTTGAAATACCGCTCTCTACAACAGCAGAGCCGAGACCGAGATACCAGTCCGCATAGCCATTTTTAATGGTGGCTGTTTTCGGCAGGACAATATCAGCATAGATACCTGACCATTTGGCTTCATCTGTTTGCGTCACAATGGCGCCGTGACGAGGACTAGCCGCTGAGGCAGGAAGACTTGAAAACATCAAAACGAAGGCCAAACTTACAATCAAAACGGTGAAACACTTTTTCATGAAAATTCCTCCTTAAATTTGATTCACTTTCATTATATAAAATGAAGGAGGGGGGCTGCTTACAATGTTCTGGCTGTTTATGGTAGTATTTATGAACTTTATCGGTCATAAAGTGGTCAACTTGTATTTGAATTGTAATGTGTCTGTAAAATAACTGGGTTCATCTTCATGTATAATGAGTGCAGAAACCAAAAACGGAGGATTTCTTAATGAATAAAAAGCTTATCACGACAATCGTAACAGTAGCTAGTTTATTTTTAGCATTCAGTTTCTCACATGGAGCAAGTGCAAAAAAAGTAAGCGGCAATATTACTTGGTACAATGGTGTCGGCAAAAAAGGCGCAGATGGAAAAAAACTCGGTCATTGGGATGCAGCAACTAAAATGGGCTTTGACGTACCGAAAAAAGGTACAAAACTAAGAGTGACAACAAAAGCGAAACCACATAAAGTGATTACAGTATATAAATATGATGTAGGCAGAATGCCAAATGCTGTACTAGACGTAAGTCCAAAAGCATTCAAAGCACTTGGGTATAAAACAAGTAAAGGTGTCGTAAAAGGGCATTACACTTATTAATACATAGGCATGCAAAGAAGCGGGAAAAGTTCATTTTCTGGCTTCTTTTCTTGTAGAGAGGGTCTGAAAGGCAATGAAAAAATCAACATGGTGGATCATCACAGTCATTGGCGTCGCAGTGATTGCGGCAGTTATTTTCTTCATGATGAAGCCTGGGCAAGAGGCGAAACATACAGGAAAAGTCAAAACAAATCAAGATGCAAAAGACGAATTGCTCGTTTCATTTACAGATCAAAAGTTAAACAATACTTATTACTTGCATGATCGGGCGCTTCATACGGAGAAACTGACAGCATATCCTTCGATTGCTTATGATTCTACGAAACAAGTTTTATATTACACGTATACGGATGAAGACACGCAAAAGGTGAGTATTCGGGAATTAAATGTGAAATCTGAAGAAGAAAAAACACTGTTTACGAGTGATGATTCTATCGACAGTATGAGGCTGTCTGGTGACGGAAAGAAGTTATTTCTAAGGTATAACAAGGATTCTGGAGAGCAATTTTTTGTCGCGTCTTTTGATTTGAACACACACAAAATGAAGGAGCTGTATCCAGAAAAAAGCAAGGATGATACGGTGAGTTCTTTTGCATATGATCCGACTTCAAATGATTTGGCGATCCAGCATTATTCTTTAAAAGAAGATTATCAAAAAACCGATGAAGCGAATGAAAAGGGAAGAGATCCTGAACCAACGACCATGAAGATCACCCTTCAAACAGGTGAGAAGGGGAAACGCATTGCACGTATCTCACAAACGATCAATGATATTTCATTTTCTCCAGATCATAAGAAATTGATTTATACAGAAGTAAAGGTTCGTAAAGAAAAAGAAATATCCTCGATTAAGATGCTTGATGTAGAAACAGGAAAAACGACGACACTCGTTAAAAACAGCCAGGATGTTCATATTTTAAGTGCTGCACAGCCGCAATTTTCTACGGACGGGTCGTCTGTTTATTTCTTAGGTGTTGCAAAAAACGCAAAAGAATTAAAGGATGACACCGGACGAAAGGCGAAGGTAAGAACGATTTTTGAATACAATATGAAGAAGAAAACAGTGGAAGCCGCTTGGGAGAAGGATGGCGGAATCGTTAACAATTTCACTGTCAATCGATAAAGGAAACGTTCAGTTATTTATATAACTGGACGTTTTTTTATTTTGTCATTTGAAATGCTGAAGAAATGGTGGGTTTATAGATGGAAAATCAGTTTTTAAGCAGGGATACGAGGGCTATTTTCATATTTTACTTATGTGACAGAAGAAAAGAAAAAGAGTAGTATGAGTGAACATAAAAAAACGAGAGGATTGTTGACATCTCGTTTTCTCTGTTTTATTTGTTTTCATCTAATAAGTTTTGAAAGATAAACAGGGCATTAATGGAGTGAGGGAAACCAGCAACCTTTGTACAGTGTTTAATAATCTCCATAATCTCTATAACAGAAAGTCCGATATGTAATGCTTGTTCAAAATGAGTCTTTAAGTCTTCATCACAATTGCCTTTTGTGATGAGGGAAGATAATGTGCTGATGGCCTTTTGTTTTTCATCTAATATGAAGTGATTGAATTCTTTTTGTTCACTGAGTTCAATGGTTAGTTGTTCAATGTTTGACCGAATGCTCTCGTTCTCATGGATTGAAAGCTTCTCTCTGTTACCTGCCGCTGTTTCTTGTTTGACCTGGCAAGTCTCTTTTTCTTCATTCAAATTGAACTCCTCCGTTTTTTATCGCAATTTTCCATTTGTTCGTTCATTATGGCTTATGTGCCTTTTGATAGATGTAATGGGTATATAGTAGTATTATCGGTTTGCTGCGTCAACTTTTTAAGTATGGAACGCTCTTCAAAGGAATGATTCATGCGATTTATTTTTCCATTTTGAAATGGATCATAAAAGGGCTAATGAATGGATGTCCGTTAGCCCCTTTGTAATCAGCAGTTTCATAAGTTCTACGCATTTAGTGGAAGAGTGGTTTCATTTTTACTGAATGATATCCATCGGCCTCATCATGTCATAATCTTCATGTTCTAAAATATGACAATGCCACACATATCGGCCGCTGTATGGAACAAAACGAGCAACGATCCGAATGACTTCACCTGCATGCGCCTGAATGGTGTCCTTGTAGCCTTGTTCATGTAAAGGAGGCGCTTCGTTTGGTCCTGTATATACGATTTCTCCTGTCGATTGATAGACTTCTGTATCAAATGGTCTTCTGTCTAAAACCCTAAATTGAACAAGGTGCAAATGAATAGGGTGTGTACCCCTGGTTGGATTGACGATAGACCATACCTCTAGACTGCCAAGACGAGGATTTTCCGTGACAGGATCATTCCAAAAATGGTTATCGAGCAATAGGATAGGGCGGCCGTATTTATCCTGTGTGCCGGTAAGTGTGAGTGTACGCTCTCTATCAGCTCGACTTGGCCGAAGCGGTGGCAGCGGTTTGAAAATCGGACGTAATGTTTTAGGTACTCTCCCTTTTAGTGGACGTGTGACTTTGAATTGCATAATGTTCGCATCTGTTTCAGGATTCACATCCTGTCCGCAGCCGGCTGTATTTTTGAGAGTGATCGTTTTGTTTTCGTAAGCTGAAAAGTCGATGATGACATCGAAACGTTCAGCAGGCGCGATGCTAAATGATTGATGGCGAACAGGTCTTGGCAAAAAGCCCCCATCGGAACCGATTTGCAAGATTGTAGCGTCATTATCTAGATGCAGCTCGTAAGTTCTAGTATTGGACGCATTTAAAATACGAAAACGGTATTTTCGCGGCTCTACTTCTAAATACGGCCATACTTTTCCATTGACTAAAATTGTTTCTCCACAAAAAAAGGGCACGATGGATGGGTCTGGTATGTCACTGTCCTCTGGTGTGTCGTTTGGTCTGCTAGGATAAAACAGTGAGCCGTCCTCCTGAAACGTCCGGTCCATAATCATTAAAGGAATGTCGTAGTCATCTTTCGGAAGCTCTAAAGACTTTTCAAATGCATCTGAGATCAAATAAAACCCAGCTAAACCGGCGTACACATTTAGTCGTGTCAGTGCCATTGCATGATCGTGATACCACAATGTGCAGGCTTGCTGATGATTTGGGTAGACGTAAGTCTCTCTTTCAAAAAAAGGACCGGTTGCTTCAAAGTCCCGTGAGAACCAGGCCTCTGGGTAGCCGTCACTGCTTGCTGGTGTGACGCCGCCATGCAGATGAACGACTGTTTTGACCTCTGGTTCATCGTGATGACCGGAGTGGATGGTGTGATCGACAGGCAGAAAATGTTTCAATGGCAATTTGTTCATCCATTTCACTTTGACCTTTTCATTTCGATTGGCTTTAATGGTTGGACCAGGCAAGCTGCCATTATAGGTCCATAGCTTGGTTGGCGGCAGGTCTCTATGAACTTTTAAGAATACCTCCTCCATAGCAATTTCATAATACGTTTGTCTTGGGTTCTTTTTGACGGGCTCCGCGACTTCTGGAATTGGAAGCTCGTCAACAAATTTTTCTAGGTTCATGTTGACTAATCCTCACTTAAATTCAATTTGATACAGTATAAGTGCGGACATCCAAATAGGTGAATAAAATAAAAAAACCCGCTTTTCAGCGGGAGAATTAAGGGTGTTTATTTTCAAGCGCCGCATTTGCAGGCACTTTTTTATTCGGTTTAAAGATGAAATAAGCAGCCAGTACGCCAAAGGTAATGATACTCGTCAAAATGAGCTGTGGCCGCATGGATTCGATAAACAGCATCGATGCCAAGATGGCGCAAATGACCAAAATGGTAAAGTACGTGAGGTATGGGAACAGCCACATTTTGATTTTGAGCTGTTCTGGATTTTCTTTTTCGATTTTGCGTCGCATTCTTAATTGTGAAACGGCAATGACCAAGTAAACAAGAAGAGCAATGGCGCCAGATGCATTGACTAAGAACAAAAAGATGGTTTCAGGATAAAAGTAGTTCATCATGACAGCAATGTAGGAAAAGAAGGTACCTGCGACTGTAGCCGCTACAGGAACACCACGTTTGCTGATTTTCATAAAGCGTTTCGGCGCTTCGCCTCTTTCTGCTAATGAATAAAGCATTCTGGACGTTGTGTACAAACCGGAGTTTAAACAAGATAGAACAGCTGTTAAGACAATGACGTTCATGACTTGAGCGGCTGATGGAACACCAATGTATTCTAATACCGCAACGAACGGGCTTGTTAAAATACTTGCGGAATTCCAAGGAAGCAAGGTGACAACGACAGCAATTGATCCGACATAGAATACGATAATACGCCATACAACAGAGCGGGTGGCTGTCGTCACAGATTTGACTGGGTCTGCTGATTCACCGGCCGCTATGGCCACAATCTCCGTTCCCATGAAGGAAAAGATGACGACGACGATTCCGAGTAACACAGAGCTGAATCCATTTGGAAGAAAACCGCCGTTCCCTGTTAGATTGGCAAGACCTGAAGTATGATGACCGCCAAAACCAAAGATAAATGCAAAACCAATGAGTAGAAAGAGAATGATGCTGACGACTTTAATTAATGAAAACCAATATTCAAATTCGCCAAAAGATTTAACAGAAAAGATATTTGTTAATGTTAAGAGGATTGTGAGGATAAGGCTTGTGAGCCAAACAGGTGCATCTCCATACCAATATTGAATAATGGCAGCACCGGCAATGGCTTCGATGGCGATGACGATCACCCAGAAGAACCAGTAAAGCCAGCCGATTGTAAACCCGGCCCATGGACCGATGGCATCGCTCGCATATTGTGAGAAAGAACCGCTTGTCGGATAGGCACATGCCATTTCTCCAAGCATTCTCATAATAAAGATCACCAGAAGTCCGGCAAAAGAATAGGAAAGAATGGATCCAGGCCCTGCAGAATGAATGACAGCGCCGCTACCAACAAATAGCCCTGCCCCAATGACCCCAGCAATGGAAATCATCGAAATATGTCTTGTTTTAAGGTTTTTTTGAAGACCGTTTGTCATGTTGGACATTTCTTTACCTCCAAACATTTCTCATGAATAGAGAATTTGTTTTTAGAATATTTTAAATTTTATCATACTGAATTGTCATTCAGCATTGGACAGGTTATCAAACTGACATTTCAAACCTCTTAACATGATGTTAAAAAGTAGAAAGGATTTGAGAGATTATGTTCCCTCTTTTCCCTCTGTTTATTTTTAAAATAGCATAAAAAAGGAAGGAGGGAAGTTGTGTCTCAAAATAAAATTATTCTGATAATTTTCCAAAGAAGAGTGATTTGACGATATGGCCATTTCGAAGAGAATTGGAAAAAGGTTGATGGGAGTAGGTCTTGAGGTCATTTGACCTTGTAAAAATAAGTTTGCTTAGGTCAACACATTTCTATTTATCCTATTTTGCTGACATGAGCGAATCATGTTGCTGTAGACCCACACGGGCTTTGCTTTGTAAGATAAATAATAGAAAAGTGATGTGTGAGGAGGCGCGGCGACATGGAGCGCTATAACGAATTAAGACAAGGTGAAACAGGTGCTTGGGTCAGCATCATTGCCTATGTGATCTTATCTGCGGTCAAACTCATTATTGGGTATGTGTTTCATTCAGAGGCTCTTTCAGCAGATGGATTGAATAACACGACGGATATTATTGCATCCCTTGCTGTGTTGATTGGGCTGCGTATTTCTCAAAAGCCGCCTGATGAAGATCATCCGTATGGTCATTTTAGAGCGGAAAATATTGCGTCTCTTGTGGCTTCCTTTATCATGATGCTTGTTGGACTTCAAGTTTTGCTGAGTGCAGGCCAGTCGTTCTTCTCATCTGAGCATCAAACGCCGGATATGATCGCGGCTTGGACAGCAGCAGGAAGTGCTGTTGTGATGTACGGTGTGTATATTTATAACCGCAATCTGTCCAAACGAATTAATAGCCAGGCTCTCCATGCGGCAGCTGCTGATAATAAATCAGATGCGTATGTGAGTATTGGAACATTTGTAGGAATTATGGCCTCTCAATTTCAGCTGGCATGGATTGATACGCTAGCAGCCTTTGTCATTGGCTTAATTATTTGTAAAACTGCGTGGGAGATTTTCAGAGATGCCTCTCATTCGTTAACAGACGGTTTTCATATCAAAGATATGTCTAAATATAAAGAGACCATTGAAGCAACACCAGGAGTAGGCGATTTAAAGGATATAAAAGCGCGTTATCTTGGAAGTACAGTCCATGTGGATGTAGTGGTTGAGGTCGAGCCTAACTTGAACATAGCAGAAAGCCATGATATTGCAGATGAAATTGAACGAAGAATGAAGCAGGAGCATGATATTTTACACTCTCATGTTCATATGGAGCCGGCAAGTAAGTCAAAAGAAGAGAAGAAGTCTTTCCCATCGTGAAAAGGCTTCTTTTTTATACGTGCTGATGTTATATGTAAATGCACGTTGTATGGTAAAGTTAGACTATATGAAATTTGACAGAAACGTGATAGGAGGATCAGGATGGCATTTGATGAACCGATGCATTCAGATTTACAAAAAATCGTAGATAACATCAATAAAGTCATGGTTGGGAAAAAAGACATTGCGATATTAAGCCTTGTTGCGATTTTGGCGAAGGGGCATGTGCTGCTCGAGGATGTGCCTGGTGTAGGGAAGACGATGATGGTTCGTGCTTTGGCAAAATCCATTGGCTGTGAGTTTAAGAGAATCCAATTCACTCCTGACCTTTTGCCTTCAGATGTAACAGGCGTGTCGATTTACAATAAAAAGACGAATGAATTTGAATTTAGGCAAGGACCGATCATGGGGCAGATTATTTTAGCTGATGAGATCAACCGGACCTCTCCTAAAACACAATCAGCATTGCTTGAAGCGATGGAGGAAGGCAGTGTCACAGTGGACGGAGAAACGATGCCGCTTGCGGATCCTTTTTTCGTCATGGCGACACAAAACCCAGTGGAATATGAAGGGACTTATCCGCTGCCAGAAGCGCAAATGGACCGGTTTTTATTCAAACTGCAGATGGGATATCCGACCATGCTCGAGGAGCTGGAGGTGCTCAACTTGCAGGAGAAGCAATCCCCGATTGATACGCTCCAAGCTGTCATGACAAAGGAACATATCCATGCGTTGCAGCAGGCTGTTCAGACCATTCATGTGGATGCATCCATTAAAGAATATATTGTTGAAATTGCTCAAGCGACGCGTAAACACTCATCTGTTTATCTAGGTGTGAGTCCAAGGGGATCGATCGCCTTGATGAAAGCGGCACAGGCGTATGCACTTTTGAATCAGCGCGATTATGTGATTCCTGATGATGTACAGTATTTGGCGCCTTATACATTACCGCATCGTATGATTTTGACATCAGAAGCGACATATGAAGGGAAGAAGGCGGAGACACTGCTGCGGCAAATGCTTGAGCAAATTGGCGTGCCAGTTCAAAAGTCGATGACTCAATGAAGTCACGTCATCGTGTAACAATTTCATTATGGTTAAGGGTGATGATGCTCATCATTCTCACTGCGGCAGCCTTTTGTTATGCCATGTTTCAGGGAGGGTTTGTGAGCTGGTTCCTTTTTTATGCATTTTTACCATATGCTTTGTATGCTTTGCTGTTTGCACTTGTTCCGCTTCGCGCGACAGCCAAGAGGACAATACAGCAAACACGCTTAAAGGCGGGGGATGTGCTGTCCGTTGACCTTGAAATCAAGCGGACACATCCATTTCCGTACGTTTACGTCATGATAGAGGATGCTCCGCCAGATACCTTTCACTTACAGGAACAGATTGAAATGAAGCAAATGCTTTTTCCCTGGTTTCGGAAAACATGGCGATTTTCCTATCAATTGAATGATGTCATGCGGGGAGAGCATCATTTGACAGCCGTTAGAATCAAAACGGGTGATATGTTTGGGTTTGTTGAAAAAGAAATCATCATTCCGTTAGAGAAAAAGCTGCTTGTCTACCCAAAAGTGCTGGATATCCCTGTAGAGCCTGCTGAGTCAGTGAGTGAAAATGGAGGCAAAGCGGTTCACTCGTGGTTCAATGAACCGGCCCATGTGACAACAGGCGTACGGGAATATCAGCAAGGAGACCGTTTTGCTTGGGTGGACTGGAAGACGACGGCCAGAAGAGGCCAGCTGATGACGAAGGAATTTGAACAGAATCAAGCAAAGGACCTTGTTGTGTTTGCTGATTTTACTGATCAAGCTGTTTTTGAAACAGTCGTCTCTATTGCGGCATCTGTTCTTCAAACGGCTGTGAAAAAAGGAGTGCCGTCAGGTCTTGTCCCTCTAGGAGATCAGCATGCCTTTCGAGTCGATCAAGGAGAACTTCATTTACAGGACATGCTTTATTATTTAACAAGGGTGCAGCTTCAGCCTTCCCGCGCACTAGAATATAAACCGTTAGCAGCGAGTGAGTACCAGCACTCAGGAAAATATGTCGTCACGGGTCAGCTGCAGGAGGAGCTTGCGGCAAGTCTCTTTGGAAATCGAAACAGGAAGAACATCACCGTGCTTTTAGTGAAGAAAGCCGTTGACCATTTCACGACAAAAGAAAAACAGCTTGTAGACCGGCTCAAGGCCTCTGGAATACGCATCACCCTTTTATTTGAAGACCGGCTGCACGAAAGAACTGTGAGGTGACAAACATTTATGCTGCATTCGCATCTGCGGCAAAGCCGTTTTGAATTGTTCATCTATTATGCTGTAGCTTTTCTGCTGCTATGGGAGTGGCTTCGTCCGCTTCAAGATTTTACAGAGACGAGCCATACGTCTTATTTCATCATTTTTATCGGGCTTACGTGTTTGTTTACGTTCTTTCGTCTGAAGTGGTATGTGACGTTTCCTATTTGTGCTGGACTGATTTTGCTCGCCTTATATTTGATCTTTTATCAATCAGCGCCAGGTTATCCGGCTGCTTTGTTTGCTGATATCAAGGATAATATCACGTTAATGAGTATGGGCATGTGGAGTGATATGTACCCGTCTTTCCGCACATTGTTGTTTTATATTTTGCTGTGGCTGCTTGTCTACTTGCTACATTATTGGGTGGTCTATCAGCAGCGTATCTTTTTCTTTTTACTGATGACGATTGTGTATGTCACGATTCTTGATACGTTTACGCCATATGATGCGACTTTTGCAATCGTTCGTATTATGGTATTTGGCTTTTGTTTGCTTGGGTTGCTGTATTTTGATCGACTGCGTTCAGCTGAGGGCGTTCGGGTGTCACAGAAAACACGTCTAAAGTGGTTTTTGCCTATGCTGGCGCTTGTCCTTCTATCAGCGTCACTGGGTGCTTCTTTGCCAAAGTCTGATCCGAAATGGCCCGATCCTGTTCCGTTTTTTAAGGCGGTCACGAATCAAGATGGGACAGCCGGGCAGAATAAAGTGGGATATAGTGCAGATGATTCGGCGCTAGGCGGACCGTTTAGTGAGGACCGCACACCTGTTTTTAAATGGAGCGGAAAGGAGCCATCATACTTTCGTGTAGAAACAAAAAGTATTTACACAGGAAAGGGCTGGGAGGATGCTTCAAATGATACGAAGCCTACTCGGCTAAAGGACGACACTGTGCCGAATCGGTGGTTTACTGAGCGAGTGAAAACAGAGGAGCATGAAACAAGAATTGATATAGAATCGGATTATCGATTTAATCATGCTGTTTATCCTATTGGAACGATCATGCTGACGCCAATGGAAAACATTCCGCTGCAAATCATGGGCAAAACGGAGAAAATTGTCCCGTCTATGCAAAACCCACCCAAAAATTTAGGGAACTATCAAGTCAGCTTTTTATCTCCTACATTTATTCTGGAGGATTTGCAGAGAATCAAAGTACCGACAAAGAAGCAGGTGAATCAGCAGGTTGGCCGTGAATACTTGCAGCTTCCATCTTCACTTCCAGAGCGTGTGAAAACTTTGGCAAACAGCTTAACGGAAACGAAGGACAATATGTATGATAAAGCCAAAGCAATCGAGGATTATTTAGGATCTGCGAAGTTTTCATATGAAACGCAGAATGTCGCTGTGCCTGGTCGTAATGAAGATTATGTGGATCAATTTTTATTTGATACGATGATTGGCTATTGTGATAATTTTTCAACATCTATGATTGTAATGCTTCGATCGATTGGGATTCCGGCGAGATGGGTGAAAGGGTATACGTCTGGCCAGTTATATGAAACACAAATGGATGGAAACAATGTGTATGAAGTGACCAATAACAATGCGCATTCATGGGTAGAGGTTTATTTTCCAAACAGAGGCTGGGTCACCTTTGAACCGACAAAAGGATTTACAAACCCAGAGACTTTTACGAATGAAGCTGTTTCAAGCGATCAAACGGATGATCAAAAAGAAGAAGATCAGTCTAGTTCTGATGCAAGTGAAGATCAGCAGCAAGACCAGCCGAAGCAGCAGGAGACAGAGCAGCCTGCACAACCAAAGGAACAAACAGCGCAGGCAAAGCCAAATATGGTGCATGTTGGTTGGGTTATAGGTTATGCGGCAGTAGCTATTGTCCTGCTTGGTTTCATCAGCTGGATGCTTTATCGATTCAGAACAAGATGGCTGCCATTCTTTATTGTAAGAAAGGTGAAACGTCTGCCAGAGGATGAAGCATTCTTCTATGCGTATGCAGCTCTATTAAAGCAGCTAGGGCGCAGAGGAATCGAGAAAAAGCCAGGTATGACGCTAAGAGAATTCGCTTCGTTGATTGATGAGAAGAATGGAGATCATCATATGTCAGAGCTGACGCAGCTTTATGAACGTGCGCTCTACCGGCGAGAGGATGCCTCGGCGCTTTGGCAGCAATCGGCAAAGTTATGGGAAAATTTAATAAACAGGAGATAGTCTTGACCGCGTACCTTCCTGTTGTTAGAATAGGTGAATATTAAAACCTTCTAAAATACATGAAATTGAAGCGTTCGGATGTGAGTCTGGGCGCTTCAAAAGCGTGATTCACACTGAGAGCAGGTTTTCTCCTCTCATTTTTTCTGTGCGTTTATAAAAAACTATATTGGACATAGAGGTGACACCATGACAAATTTAGTAAATGAAATGATTTTGGTTCTCGATTTCGGCAGTCAGTACAATCAGCTGATCACACGCCGTATTCGTGAATTTGGTGTGTACAGTGAGCTTCATCCGCACACTTTAACTGCTGAAGAAATTAAAGAAATGGCACCTAAAGGAATCATCCTTTCTGGTGGACCAAACAGTGTTTATGATGAAGGATCTTTCCGCTGTGATGAAAAGATCTTTGATCTAGACATTCCGGTTCTAGGCATTTGCTACGGCATGCAGCTCATGACTCACTATTTAGGCGGGAAAGTAGAAGCGGCCAGCCAGCGTGAATATGGAAAAGCAGATATCCATATTAACGGAACACCTGCTTTATTCAAAGACCTTCCGACTGATCAAGTCGTTTGGATGAGCCATGGTGACCTCGTTGTTGAAGTACCAGAAGGCTTTACAGTCGATGCAACAAGTGCACATTGTCCAAACTCAGCCATGAGCTTAGCTGAGAAGAATTTCTATGGCGTTCAATTCCATCCAGAGGTTCGTCACTCTGAGTACGGAAATGACCTATTGAAAAACTTTGTCTTCGGCGTGTGTGATTGCGATGGCAAATGGTCAATGGAGAACTTCATTGAAATCGAAATGCAGAAAATCCGTGAAACAGTAGGCGACAAGCAAGTATTGTGCGCACTAAGCGGCGGTGTGGATTCATCTGTTGTGGCGGTATTGATCCACAAAGCCATCGGCGATCAGCTGACATGTATTTTCGTTGACCACGGTCTTCTTCGCAAAGGCGAAGCAGAAGGGGTTATGAAAACATTTAGCGAAGGTTTCAACATGAACGTGATTAAAGTAGATGCGAAAGATCGTTTCTTAAACAAGCTAAAAGGTGTGTCTGATCCTGAGCAAAAACGTAAAATCATCGGTAACGAATTCATCTATGTATTCGATGACGAAGCGGACAAGCTAAAAGGAATCGACTACTTAGCACAAGGAACACTTTACACAGACATCATTGAGAGCGGAACAGCAACGGCACAAACAATCAAATCTCACCACAACGTAGGCGGTCTTCCAGAAGACATGCAGTTCGAATTGATTGAGCCACTCAATACGCTATTCAAAGATGAAGTCCGTGCTTTAGGTTCAGAGCTAGGCATTCCTGATGACATCGTCTGGAGACAGCCATTCCCAGGTCCAGGACTAGGTATCCGTGTACTAGGTGAAATTTCTGAAGAAAAACTAGAAATCGTCCGTGAATCGGATGCGATTCTACGCGAAGAAATTGCCAATTTCGGCCTTGAGCGCGACATCTGGCAATACTTCACGGTTCTCCCAGACATCCGCAGCGTAGGTGTCATGGGTGACGCAAGAACATACGACTACACAATCGGTATCCGTGCTGTTACTTCTATTGATGGTATGACGAGTGACTGGGCAAGAATCCCTTGGGACGTGCTTGAAAAGATCTCAACTCGTATCGTCAATGAAGTGAAGCATATTAACCGCGTGGTGTATGATATTACGAGTAAGCCGCCTGCTACGATAGAATGGGAATAAATGTAAAAGAGCTAAAAACCTTTGTGTATCAAGGGTTTCTAGCTCTTTTTTATTTTTAACTGCACTTTTTCCTTCCGTCTTCATGTGTTAATGAATCATTCCATCCCTTACACACATCAATCCATTGTGAATAACCGGAGTGTTTTTCTAATTGTTTTATTGTGAGTTCAATAGCACTGTTACTGCTCCCGCAGGCTGGATAGACTGTCTCAAAACGTTTGAGTGAAATATCTAAATAAACAGAAACGCCATTCTTTATAGCAAAAGGACATACTCCGCCAATTTCATGACCGACCAAGTCAACGACCTCATGAGGAGAAAGCATTTTAGCTTTTGTTTTAAAATATTCCTTGAATTTTTTGTTATCAACTTTTGCATCGCCAGAGGTCACAATTAAAATAGCTTGTCCATTTACTAGAAAGGATAGTGTTTTTGCGATTCTTTCAGGTTCACAGCCCAATGCAGAAGCAGCCAAGTCTACAGTTGCACTAGATACTGAAAATTCTTGAATTCGAGTATCCATATCATATTGTTTAAAATAATCTTTTACTTGTTTGATTGACATTATCATTTCTCCTCTTTATTATCTATTATTTAATCGATATTGATGTGGTGTTAGGTGATACTTTCTCTTAAATAAACGAATGAAATGCTCTACATTTTGATAACCTACGGCTGCCGCAATATGATCTACTTGTGAATTGCTGCCAGTGAGCATTTCGCAGGCTTTTTCCAATCTTATTTCTTGTCGAATCTCACTAAATGATTTGCCAAGCTTACGAGCTATATATTTTGACAGGTAAGACTGTGAAAGGTTAAATTCCTCTGCCATCTCCTGGATGGTGATATGCTCACAACATTGCTGAATATATTGGAGCATTTCAATAATACGTATATCACGATATTGTTTGACCTGATTTACGTTCATATGACTTGGTTTGAATCTTAATAAGAGACATAATAATATCTCAAACAAATTATTCATAATCAACTGGTAACTAGGAAACCGATTATAATTTTCTGTAAATAGTTGAAGAGAGCAGTCTAGCAAATGTTTATCCAAGTGACTATGGAAAATAAGAATATTTTTATTTTCTTTTATATACAATGCATTCAAAAAGAATTCTGAAATGACATTGTTTCCTTTTAACATTTTAAAAAACACTTTTTGAAAAGTACTCTTACGGATCATGATTTGCATGGCGATTGTATTCTCCATTACAATTGGCTTGTGTATGGTGTCAGGAGGAATAAAGGCAATATCTCCTGATTTCAAAGTCATTTTTTTATCTTCCACTTCTACATACATCTCATTTTCCAGAACATAGATCATTTCAAAGAAATCATGGATAGCCGACAATTGAGGCATAAAACGGCTATACTTTCTCACTTCGATATCTTTCTCCTGACCTAACCACATGGTATCTTCCTTTTCAAATTCGTTCTGCCCTTTTTGCAAAAATTCTTCTATATATATTTGCTTATGCATTAAATTGTGTTTATCATAATCCTTCAAAAATAATTGCAATGATTGATTGTCATGCTTTTTCTGTTGGTATTGTTGATAAAAGATTTCTTGCTCGTTATATTCTCTTAAATATTGCATCACTTCATGTTTTTCAAGTTTATCTTTTTCCATCTACATCCAAACCTCTAGTTTATTTACTGCAACCACCAGGGCTTTCACTGTTGCTTCTATAATATCTTTATCAATTCCAGCACCCCAATGCATGTTTCCTTGATATGAAATTCCAATCTGTGCACAGGCTTTTGCTTGGGAATCCTTGCCCAAAGAATTCTGTTCATAGACTTCCAAAACATATTCGAGATGAAAATATGCTTTTAATGCATTACTGATGGCATCTAAACTTCCAGTGCCAGTTCCTTGTATTTCAATTTGTTGATCATCTCTCAGCAAAGTTAAGGTAACTTCCTGCTTCTCTCCTTTATGAAATTGATAATCAAGCAGCTGGAAATGAGGGTGATAATCAACATACTGTTCTTTAAAAACATGATATATTTCTTCGACAGACAATTCCCTACTTGTCTGATCAGATACTTTCTTCGCTTCATAACCCATGGCTTCATTCATTTTATATGGAAGTTGAATGCCATAATTTGTTTCTAGTATATAGCCTATGCCGCCTTTTCCAGACTGGCTGTTGATTCGAATCACATCTGTTTGATAATTCCTTCCCAAGTCAACTGGATCTACTGGGATATAAGGAACGTCCCATTTATCAACATTATTTTCCTTTCTATATTTCATACCTTTAGATATAGCATCTTGATGTGACCCAGAGAATGCGGTGAAAACCATCTCGCCAGAATATGGCTGTCTCTCAGGAACAGTGATTCTTGTTAGTTTTTCATATTTTTTACGAATCGCTTCTAGGTTATTGAAATTCAATTTTGGATCATAACCTTGTGAATACATATTCATCGCCAAGGTAATCAAGTCAACGTTCCCTGTACGTTCACCGATACCAAATAATGTACCTTCGACTCTTTCTGCGCCAGCTAGAACACCAAATTCTGCATCACTCACCCCAGAGCCGCGGTCATTATGAGGATGAACAGATAATGTCACACTGTCTCGGTAAGACAGATTTTTGTGTATATACTCAATCTGACTTGCAAAGATATGAGGCATTGAATATTCAACTGTTGTCGGAATATTGATGATGGCTTTATGAGCTCGTGTCGGTTTCCAAATATCTAAAACACTATTACAAATATCTAACGCATAATCAACTTCTGTTCCTGGAAAGCTTTCTGGACTATATTGAAAATAAATATCACTATTTGTTTTTTCGGCAAGTTCTTTTACTAAAATAGCTCCATCAATGGCAATTTGTTTAATTTCATCTTTTGTTTTCTTAAATACTTGTCTGCGCTGCGCTTCTGAAGTCGAATTATATAAATGAACAATCGCTTTCGGTACTCCCTTAATGGCTTCGAAGGTTCGGCGGATAATATGCTCTCTCGCTTGTGTGATCACCATAATTGTGACATCGTCTGGAATCATATGATGATCAATCAGTGTCCGTAACAGCCTAAACTCCGTATCAGAAGCAGCTGGAAATGCGATCTCAATTTCTTTAAAACCTATCTCTACTAATAACTGAAACATTTCCAATTTTTCTTCTAAGTTCATAGGAATAGGTAATGCTTGATTACCATCCCGCAAGTCCACACTGCACCATATCGGAGCACTTTCTAATGTTTCTTTCTTCACCCAATCATAAGTAAGCTTCGGTGGCAAAAAGTATTTCTTTTCGTATTTTTTGTGGTTAAACATCATCGATTCCTCCTAGAAAATAGAATATAAAAAAAGCCTTTCATCCCCAAGATTTAACTTGGAGACGAAAGACTTCTTCTTACGCGGTACCACCCCTGTTTCATGATAAACAAACATTATCATGCCCTTATTCGGATATAGATTGTTTGATCTTATATCCTTCCCATATAACGGTGGGGTGCCGACCTTAACTACATCAATACTTTTCATTTCACTAAGGCTACTCTAAGGTGAGTTCCCTGCTTTTTTGTTATTGCTTCTCATCAGCCAGCAACTTTCTGAAAACATTTCGGCAAGTACTATTCCTTATCATTGCATTCTCATTTTTCTGATTTTTTCTATTATACCAAGTCTACAAAAAAGAGATAGGGATAGGGATAGGGATATCTTTTTTAATTGATTTTTTTTGTTCTATGGGTGCTTATCTTTAATCCTCTTCACCAAATAAAATTCCGAGGCCACAAATAAAGGTGAGTGAATTCATAGCGAACAATAAAATCGCACCAATTTTTTTCATGGCAATGAACCTCCTCTTAAATTCAGTCTGCTAGCTTTCAAAATTTAAATTCACTGGTTCATCCTCTAAATGATCCACAGTATTTTGTTCTGTCACTGGCACACTTTCATCTACAATTTTAAAACTAAGTTCGTCCATCCAAATGTGACCTTGTCCATGTAGTAATATGCCAAACGCAATGACTTCACTTTTGACTGGAACATCCAATACTACACTAAAATGATTCCAGCCGTTTGTTCCTGTAATGGGGCGGTTCATCATGTTGTCAAACGCAAGAACTTCACCTGAAGAATGGTCAATCCTCATCCATAAACCAGCTGAACTTTTCACATCTTCGCTTTTGACAAAAGCAGAAAATTGAAGGCGTTCTCCACGGTAACGATCAGACTTAATTTGCTGCATCAATGTCGCGAAACCTCGAGCTTTTTCATCCTTGGATTTCAGGTAAGCTGAGGTAGTACCACTGTGTACAATTCTGCCATCCAGACCTGTTTCATAATCAGATGGTGTTTCTCCCGTCATAATCCAGCCAGTAGGTGTGTTCTTATTTGCAGCCATATTCGTTTCCTCCTTATCAATGACATTCCTTAGTAATCTCCGATAACGTGCGGGTGACATATCATATATCTTCTTAAAGGCTCTAGTGAAGGATTCCTGTGAACTAAATCGATACTGCAATGCAATGTCAATCGCCCGTTGATCCGTATGAATTAAATCCTTCGCCGCTTGGGTCATCCGACGTTCCCTTATATAATCGACAACTGACTTCTTAATCACTTTCTTGAATATACGGTGAAAGTGAAACCTAGAATAACCAGCGTGTTTCGCTAGAGTTTGAAGCGGTAAATCATCTTTCAGATGCTGTTCAATATAATTCAATGTTTCTTGAATCGTTTTCTCATGTTCTTGATAGGACAACCGAGCACCTCCTTGCCTTACGAGTTTAGTATAGCGGAAATGCTCTTTAGGAAACTTGACTTTTTGTGCTGTGTTGCAATTATAGAATGGACCTTATAGTCCTAGGTTCAGGACTGGGTAT
This sequence comes from Bacillus sp. FSL P4-0248, assembly GCF_038593305.1. Classification (NCBI taxonomy): domain Bacteria; kingdom Bacillati; phylum Bacillota; class Bacilli; order Caryophanales; family Bacillaceae; genus Bacillus; species Bacillus sp. FSL P4-0248. The sequence goes on from NZ_CP151983.1 coordinate 624,448, forward strand.
CCGTGTACTGGGTGGAGTTTCTGAAGAAAATCTAGAAATCATCCGGGAATAAGATTTAATTCTACTCGAAGAAATTTCCATCTTAGGCTTTGAGTGAGACATCTGACAATATTTTGAGGTTCTCCCAGACATCCACAACAAAGGTGCCATGGATGACGCCAGAATATACGACTAAACAATTGGTATCGGTGCTATCACTTTGATTAATTACAGTTTCAGCAGAACTGCAAAAAATATTTAATTAGATAAATGTAGGTTGAGGGATATTGAAGGAAAATCAGATGTGAAGGGGATACAATGAATGAACAACTTAAAATTATTATTGATCTCATAATTAAAGCAGATAATACAATTGAAAAGAATATCATATTCGAAAAATTTTTTAATAAATCAGATCATATAAAAATATTCAAATATTAATGAAAGTTTTAAAAATAGGGAAATTAACGGTTATAAAATATTTCTCCTGACTATACAAAAATGTGGATTCTTGATAGTAATTATATTGGAGGGGATTACCGAAAATAAAAGTTGGTAAAGTTGTACATTTTGATTTGAATATTTTGACGTATTTAAACAGGTTATTAAATGATTATAGACAAAATATTCAGAAGAATGAATTTCTCGATTATCTAAATTTTTTTAAAAATAATCAATTCAATTATAATATTACTACTGCATTAATGGAACGCTCAATGTCCGATATAAGTGGTGTTGATAAGAATATTTGGAGGGTACTCTAAAAAAACTGTTGAGCCCATTTTAAATACAGTTTGGGATATTTACCATGTAAGATTAATAGAACAATCTTTTTTTATAGATAATAGTAATAAGGAAGAGATATTTTTATCATAATTTCAGTTCAAGAGATGATGCTTTTAATGAGTTATCTAAAATAAATCAAATAAAGGTTTTTGTAATTAATGATGGAAGACCGCTTGCAATTCGAGATATAGGTATAAAAGATATTTGTAACGACGAATTTTACAATGAGCTTTCATTCTTCATTTTTATTGCTATTTTTGGGCATTCTTCTCTGTTTTGATTTATTAGCCATATCGATCCTACAAATATAGACATCCCAAACATCTTTAAAATAAAACTTGTCAAAAATGTATATCCTTCGATTTCAATACCTAGCATAATTGTGGCTATTATGATTCCTATAAAACCAGCTAAGAAATATAAAATCAAAAATACACCTCCTCTAAAAACATCCTACTAAAACATTGAAAAGAACCCCTAACCAGGAGTTCCTTTCTCTATTCAATATTTTCTTAATGGGATATTTCCAATAAAGTTTTTTAGTGAAATTTTATAATGTTGTTCAATGTCACGTCCAAGGTTTTCATGTAATACCTTCATTTGTTCAATTATATAATTAAGATCGAATACATTATATAACTGTTGAGTTTCCCAAATAGTGGTGAGTCGAGCCTTATTATCAAATGGTATTACTGAAATAATGGGGTCGTCTTCCTCATACTCCATTGTGTAATATCTATACTCTGTAACTTTGTTTTTTTTCTTTATCTTTTTAATCCAGTCGTGCAAAGATGCATAAAATTCTAATAAGGCGATATTTTCTTCAAAATATACTTCGCCATTTATAACTATTTTAAACTCTCCCTCTACTCTTAGAGCTGTTGATGGATCTTTCTTCATGTTCTTTGGAATATCTTTCTCATCAGATGTGAACATATAATCAAATTCTACTTGATTGGATAAGCTGTCCATATTTTACCATCCCAACCTATAACTATTTTTATTTTTGTCTCACCTTTTGTTCCGATTTTCTTTTTCAGATTTGCAGTGATGACAAAGGATAGTTTTTTATTATTGTTTATAGTAAACGAAACATTTTTAGATTGTAAAGCTTCTTTTATCCATTTATTTACTGTGCTCTTGCTTTTGGTATCAAATTTTCTGTATCTACCTTTTGCATTACTAAGATGTTTGTTGCTAACAGAAAACTTAGCAACTTTTTTTATACCTTGTTTAATTACCTGTTTTTTAAAAGTTTTTATTATTAGCTTCTTTCCGTATTTTTTAATAGCATATTGAATACCAAACCTAGAAACAATTCCAACTATTATTGCTGGAACAATTGATGACTGAGCTTCTATGGTGCTAACTTTATACTCTTTTCCTGTTTCATCATCCACAAAGGTTGCTGTAAAATCATTTCCTTCAATCTCTTCAATTAACACGTTGAATTTGTTAGTTTCTTTTTCCCCATTTTCTAACTCTGTAATACCATCAACTGTGATTTCACCTGTCTCATGATTAATTTTCATGTCAGTTTGGACATTCATACTCTCAGCTTCAAGCTGAGTAGATATATTAACTTCATCTAGGCTTTCCTTAACTTCCATTAACATATCTTGTTCTAGCTCTATCCCCAATTCTTTTTCAACATTCACTTCATATTCTTTACTAGCATTCTCTTCTATTCTTAAAGCATCAGAATCAATTTCGCCTGATTTTGCACTTGCAAATTCAGGAACAACTCCACACAAAAACAATGTTAACACAAGAATTTTTATTAAAACCTTTTTCAATCTAATTCTCTCCCTTGTTACAAATAATCATCCCATTGCCATACTCTCTGTCATAACCTAGCTTTCCAAGATCAACTGTATTTTTCTTGAGTGTTTGATGAACATTCTCTTTAGATTTGTATTTTTTAGAATACAAACAGCCTATAGCACCTGTTGCAAACGCAGTTGCAAAGGATGTACCTTTTACCTTTGTATATCCTCCGTGTATATCAGTTGTTTTAATATTTACTCCAGGCGCAGAAAAGTCAATTTTTCCTTTTGCTGAAATTGGATCAATTTTTAGTTTTTCGTTAAGTGAGGATATCGATAAGACGCCTTCATATTTTGCAGGGTATTCAACAGTTAGACCTAATGTATTTCCAGAAGCAGCTGTAATTGTTATATTGTTATCTAAAGCAATTTTTATAACATTTCGTAATTCATCGTAGTCTTTTCCAAATCCGAAACTTATATTAATTATGTCTACCTTTTGCTCAATACACCATTTAATCCCTTTGACAACATCTTCAACTTTTCCTTTGCCATTTTTATTTAGTACCTTGACATCATAAATAATGGGATTCTGTGAAATACCTTTTATTTCTTCACCAGTTGCAGCGATTATTCCGGCAATTGCTGTACCATGACCATAATCATCTTCGATAGATTTTTTTGGTTTAATAGCATTGTACTCATAAAAAGTTAAATCTTTAAACTCTTTATGTGACTTATTAATACCGCTATCAAGGATAGCAATTTTGACATAATTCTTATGATTATTAGGTTTTTCATGACCTATAACTTTATATCCCCATAGCAGGTCTTTTTCCTTCTCTGTCTTGTATGATTTACTATTATCCTCAGAAACATCGCCAGATAGTCCCCAACATAATACAATTGCAAGAATCACTAGGCACGAAACAAATAGTAATAAGGCTTTTGACTTTTTCATTCAAGCTTCCTTCTCACATGCAGTATTTAGAATTAATACAGAATATACCTCCCTTCCCTTTTTATGAAATACAAGAATATATTAACCTATATTTATTTTGATGTAAATGTTATTTAAGGTAATATATCCTTATATATTTAAAATTTCCCATGCGTGTACTACTGTAAATATGCCAGTTCTTCTTCTTGACTCGTTTACTTAATAATTATCTATGATTTTTTGATTAAAAATGTTTTGCCACTGCCAACTATGACCTGATAACACAATGAGTTTATTCATTACTTGTTGTAACCTCACTCCAACTCCACATGTCCAACGTTCTCCAAAATTGAAAGCGAAACAAGTAAACGTAAAAATAATGTCACTAAAATAGATTTTGAAAATGAAAAATCTAAATTAATCAGTGAAATTGCAAATGGACAAAAGCTCTTTTTTTGGAATATGAATTATTCCAACTAAAACAGATTAAAGAATAGGCTATTTTTATTTGAATCTTGTACTTAGAAAAGAAAAGTAAGTGAAATAGTGTAATTACTTAAGTGTGGATCTGCATTTTGTTCAAAAATTTTTACTATTACTGATACTATAATTATAGAAAGGGTGTTGAATATTGCTGGAATTGTAAGTAAATTAGAAGGGTTACCATGCAAAGAAACTCTAGTCATAAACTTGACTAGAGGTTTCTTACTGGGTAATTGTGCAATTTTAATTCATTCACTTTAACGCTTCTGTTTAAAAATCATTCAGTTTATTTGAAATCCCTCTTCAAAATCGAATAAATAAACACATCATCAAACCCATTCTGACCAAGATCATACTCCCTTAATAAACCCTCTCGAACAAAATCAACATTCTCCAATAATTGAACAGAGGACGTATTTGCTGGATCAATAATCGCTTCAATCCGATTCAGATACATTTCCTGAAACCCATATCGTAACACCGCAGCAATTGCTTCGCTCATGATGCCTTTTCTCCAATGATCGTGGTGTAATTCATAGCCGATTTCCGTGCGGCAGTGCTGTTTTTCTAGATTGAGAAAGCCGCAGCTGCCGATGATCGCAGGATCATCTTTTAGAGAAATGCCCCAGCGGATGCCTGTTTGTTCTTTGAAGATGTCGTGATACCACTTGATTTCTCCTTTTGTGTCTTCAATCGTTTCATGAGCATCAATGCCCATGTAGCGGCACACGGTTTCATTGGATAAGTAGATGTGCATATCCTCAGCGTCTTCGATTGTTGCTTGTTTTAAGATTAGTCTTTCGGTATGTATGGTTGGAAATGATTGCGGGAATATCAGTTTATGTCTATACATATTTTTCTCCTCGTGCAATTTTATTTAAATTATACCTGTACTGGTCGATTTTGTGTAATGCTTTGGTATAATATGTGAGAATGTGATTGCGGGGATAATTCACAAACAGAATTCGATTAAAAGCAAAAGAGGATAATTGAAATGGGTATTTTTCTAATTATGATCGTCATCGTGATGATCATCGTATCTTTAGCGATCTATTTGTTTAAAAAGGGAATCATCCATTCTAAAGTGTTAGTGATTGTAGGTTCTGTTTTAGGAGGAACCGCACTATTTGTTTGGGTGGCTATGTTTTTTAATTTTCACTCTGTATCTTTAACAAATGAATCGCTAGGTCATTTTAAGATTGGTGAAAAATTTGAGAGAGATCATACTTTTGTGGAGAATACTCAATTCTCCCATCCTAAACAGAGGGTCTATATGGAAAAAGAAAGTCAAGATTTTGTAGTATCAGTTGATCAACATCATCGAGTTACATCTATTTACAATCAGTCAAAACAGAAAAAACTCAAAACATCTAAGGGAATCACTATTGGAGACGATTATTCATCTGTGCTACAAACATATGGAGATCAATTCAAGAAGCTCTGGTTTGTCGAAGGGTATAGCAAAGGTATACAATATCAAGATCAATCAAACGGTATCATTCTGGAGTTCTTTTTCAATGACAATAAACTAGCACTCATTGAACTTCGTAGTAAGCGGAAATAAAAAAGTAGAAAGTAAAAACAAGCATTTCAATTGAAATGCTTGTTTTTATGTTTCTTTTCCATAACATGTCTTACAATAAAAAACCCCTTCATTCCTGAGCCAAGCCTTTACCTCTGTCATTCCTCGTCTCTTTGGATAGACCAGCTTGACGTACACTTCTTCGTTTCCTTCTATCTTTTTCTGACAGCTAGTACACGTGGGTTCTTCAAATAGAAACAATCGACTTACTCCTTTTTGTACATATTTCTTCCATTATATCAAATGTTCGACATGTTCTTTGCGGCCCGTTATTCACTTTTTCTATTTTTGTCCGACATATGCTAAGGAAAAGAAATTTCCATTTGTTGAAACCGTTTGAGAGAAACCTTGCTCTAACAGGTGTAGGAGGTGTGGATGAGATGAAGCAAGTGCGTCTAATTAAAAAAGCACAAAAAGGGAATGTCCCGGCATTTGAGAAATTAATGCTGATGTATCAGGAGCGTTTATATAAAACGGCTTTTCTCTACACAAGAAATAAAGAGGATTCGTTAGATGCTGTTCAAGAGACGGTATTTAAAGCGTTTAAGCATCTATCTGGTTTGAAAGAACCGGCTTATTTTTCTAGCTGGCTGACGAGAATTTTGATTCATACAATTTTTGCGATGAAGAAAAAACAGCAAGATGTTGTTCCGTTTGAACAGCAACACGAAAGCGTGGAGCGTCATGATTTTTTGGAAGACAAGCTCGATTTAAAAAATGCACTTGAAGTGTTAGATGAGCAATACCAGGTGGTCATTCAGTTGTTTTATTTTCAAGATTATTCAATTTCGATGATTTCTGAGCAGATGGGTGTGCCTGAAGGAACGGTTAAAACTCATTTGTATCGAGCAAGAAAGTTATTAAAGCAAACATTGGAGAAGGAGGAGAGTGTCGATGAAACGAAAAGAAATGAAAAAGCTTTATGATGAGATTGATGTACCAATGGTTGAAGTAACCTCTGCGATTCGCCAAGCAATAGGAGATGTAAAAGCGGAACAGAAAAGACATTGGTTCAAATGGAACTGGAGAACGCCAATATACTCTGTCATTGTTCTCATCGTCCTTTATTTTTCTTCAGGTTTTCTTTTTCCTTCTCTTAATACAGCAATGGCACGTGTACCGATTATTGGGCAGTTTTATATGATGTTTCACGATAAAGTAGGAATGTCTCTTTTTCAGAGTGATTTGGTGAAGCATGTCAATGAAGGGGCTGAATCAAGAGGGGTGACTGTGAAAGTAAACAGCGTGTACTATGATGCCGGGCGGCTTGTTTATACGTTTACGGTGGAGAATCTCCATACAAAAGAAGATTCTGTATCGTTCAGAGTGAATGCAGAAAAAATCGATGGAAACTTCCAACTTAATTATGATAAAACAGAGTTGAAAAAATTAAAAGATGGCCGCTATGTTGGGCAGACGGAAGTCTATACAAATGGACAAACGATCAAACAAGGTCAGCAAGTGCCACTTGTCATTTCGAAGATTGGGGATATTGCAGGGAATTGGCGTTTCAAGTTACCTGTGGTCAAGCAAAAAACCACCTTACTAGCGGGACAAAAAGACGTGTCTATTTTAAATGGACGTTATCAAATAAGAAACGTAAAGGTAGAAAATGGAGTGAATGGCTCTGCTATTCAATATGCCATTGATTACAATGGTTTTGCCAAAGATGATAGAGTTAGTATTGATAGAATGAAGGATAATTTAGGGAATGAGTATGAGCTTGAGATTGGAACCGTTTTAAGAAAAAAACAACTGACTTCTGACAAAACTAGAAAAGATCATTTGACAATTTTGAATCAGCCGATCAATCCAAAGGCGACTGAATTGACATTTTACACAGATGTGAGATACGAACGAGAATACAGCCACATCATTCCTCTCAAGACAAAGCTGCCTGTTCAGTTCAAAACAAAACACCATGGCATCGGAATCAAAATCATTAAGATAGAGCAAAAAGACCGTTCTGTGATTGTTGATTATCAATTTACTGGAGTAGATCAAAAAGAATTAGATCAGGATGTGATGGAGAATATAGGTGAATTCATTGGATTAGGCGATGTTGAAAAGATGAAATCATGGCCCGATCCACAAGCAGACTATGAAAGCGGATATTACTTGAAGGGGAACCATGCGAAGGTGACGAATTTAAAGACAGCTTCCATGCAATCCACCTTTGAATTTGATGATAAGAATTTAGAGACTTTATCATTAAACCATTTTTCTTTTAAAGAATATGGGCTTTATCTTGATTTGACTGAACTGAACATGTTGGCACCACAGAAAGCGATAAAGGTAACCATTCCAGTCAAAAAAGAAACTTCAAAAGCTAGTCGATAAATAAGAAAGCGAACATGGTTATACATGTTCGCTTTTTGTCTGTTGTTCCACCAGTCGATGACGATTGAACGAATACCGAATCAACATCAACGCCACAAAACTAGCTAATCCGCCAATCCAACTTAAATTAGTCACATTTGTATACTGTATAATCACACCGCCCATTGACGATCCGAGCATCATGCCGATGTTCATAATCGCTGTATTAAAGCTTAGCACGGTTTCTGATGCTTGGGGTTTAAGGGAGATCAGATAAAATTGCTTCGCTGGTGTTGTTGTCCATGTGGCGATGCCCCAAATGGCGAGTGTGATCAAGACGCTAATTGTAGAGAATTGCGTAAAGAATAAGGCAAAGAGAGCGAACATCTGGATCATGATGCTGATCGAGATGGTTCGGTTTGGTCCCCATTGATCAACGGCGAAGCCGCCAAAGCGTGAGCCGATAAAAGCAGAAATGCCTAAGACGAGCAAGGCCATGCTTGTCATTTCAATTGAAAAGCCGGCGGTCTGTCGTAATAAAGGAGAGATATAAGCAAAGACCATCGTGTAGCCTAAGATCCAAAAGACCGTCGTGGCTAAGCCGCTGATCACTCTGAGATCTTGAAGAATGTGTAATTGCTGCTTTAATGGCAGATGTGAATGTCCCTCTATGCGTGGCAGCAATTGATAAAGAAGCAAGAAGAGACAAGCAGTACCTAGTGCAATGATGAGAAAAATATAGTGCCAATCCACGTGGCCTGATAGAAATGTTCCAATCGGCACACCAAGTACGAGTGAAACAGTGAATCCAGTGATGACAGTCGCCATTGCGCTTCCCTTTTTTTCTGGCGGGGCGATCTGCGCTGCATAATTCGTGGCGACGACAATATATAAACCGCCGCTCATGGCCATGATGACACGAGAGAGCAGGAGCAGCACAAAATGATGGCTGAAAAAGGCGAGCATATTGCCTAAAATAAACACAAAAATAGCTGATAACAAAACCTTTTTTCGATTCAGCTTCGACGTTGCCATGACTAAAAAGAGAGCGCCTACTGCATAAAAAAGAGAATAGACGGTGATGAGCTGTCCGGCAGCAGGAATAGAGATGTGTAAATCAACAGCAATGATATCTAGAATGCCTGACACAACGAATTCTGACGTGCCTGTGACAAATGAACCGACAGCTAAAAGAATGATCAATAGCTGATGAGATGTGTTTTTCATTTTGAACCCTTCCTTCATGTTGATACGTTGTCTTTAGTTTAAATTCCGTGCTAACATAAGTAAAATTGATGTTTTTCATGAAGGAGATGAGTAAATACTCATGAGCTTTGTTCGCTTTGATATTATCGCAAAAGTTGTGGAGCTTGGCAGTTTTACAGCAGCAGCTGAAGCATTAAACATGACGCAGTCAGCTGTCAGTCATGCAGTGGCAAATTTAGAGTCAGAGTGGGGCGTGTCTTTATTCATTCGTGACCGAAAAAAAGGTATTATGCTGACGGAGATTGGTCAAACGCTTCTCCCGCATATTAGAGAAGTGTTAAATAGAGTGGAGAAAATCCAGCAAGAAATTGCGTTAACGAAAAATATTGAAACGGGCCTGATTCGTATCGGCACATTTGCCAGTGCCTCTGCTTGTTTATTGCCTAAACTGCTTGTGAGCTATCAGAAAAAACATCCGAAAATCGAATTTAAATTCTATGAGGGAACGTATGAAGAAATATTGGAGTGGCTGGATTCTGGCATCATTGATGTTGGATTCGTTGTAAAGGGTCATGCGGATGAAGCCTTTGATTTAATGCCGCTTATGAAAGATGAGATGGTCGTCGCCTATCACCCAAATCATCGATATGAACAGCAGCCCATTGTGGATATAACAGATTTGGCGGGTGAACCATTTATTATGCCGACTGGCATGTATCAATCACATGTAGAGGATATTTTTTCAGAGGCGCAAATGAAGCCGGCTGTTTTATTTGAAGTTCATGATTGTACGACCATTGCCCGTATGGTCGGGGAAGGACTTGGCGTCACGATAGGTCCGGAGTTATTTTTAAAAACGCAGCAGCTTGTGCATATTCGCCAGCTGAATGTCTCTCATCATCGTGAGGTTGCGCTCGCCTGTCCGTCGCTCTCTCAAGCTTCGCCGGCAGTGAAAGAGTTTTTCCATGTAGCCGAAGCGGTTTTTGCAAAAGAGAAGGATTTGGGGAAGGGTGTATAAAGAACTACATGTGAATTTCCAAATTCGTGTAATAAGACGAATGAAGCGGACATTTCTTTGAAAAATGTTCGCTTTTCGTATTGTGTTTTAAAAATGAAGTTGGTACAATAGACACAGAAATCAAATAGATAGAAGTCGTATAATCGCGGGGATATGGCCCGCAAGTTTCTACCAAGCTACCGTAAATGGCTTGACTACGTCAATTCACACTCGTTTGATATAAATCATGCATTGTTCTTGTTTTATGTCACAGTCTGAATTCACATATGGTAGTCAAGCGTCCCAAAATTGTTGGGGCGTTTTTTATTTGACTAGTGAATGGGGCAGGCTAAAGCAAAAGGACATGAAGGGAGTCAGTTGGCTTGAAACAGTTTTTTCAGTTTGATGAATTAGGTACGAATTACCGCAGAGAGATCATCGGTGGTTTAACCACATTTTTGTCGATGGCTTACATTCTGTTTGTTAATCCGATCACACTTGCATTAGTGTCTGTGCCGGATTTTCCAGATAAATTACGAATTGATCAGGGGGCAGTCTTTACAGCGACGGCGTTAGCTTCTGCTGCAGGGTGTATTCTGATGGGATTGATCGCCAGGTATCCGATTGCGATTGCACCCGGTATGGGTCTGAATGCGTTCTTCGCCTTTTCGGTTGTACTTGGCATGGGCATCAAATGGGAAGCTGCACTTTCAGGTGTGTTTGTTTCAGGATTGATTTTCGTTGCTCTTTCTTTAACAGGTTTCCGTGAAAAAATCATCAATGCCATTCCGGCTGAGCTGAAGCTGGCAGTTGGTGCGGGTATTGGTTTGTTCATTACGTTTGTCGGTCTTCAAGGCTCTGGCATTATCGCCAATAATGATAATACGCTCGTTTCGCTTGGAAATATTCATAGTGGTCCGGTTCTGTTAACGGTGTTTGGTATCGTTGTGACGGTCATTTTAATGGTACTTCGAGTGAATGCAGGTGTCTTCATTGGGATGCTTGTGACAGCTATTGCAGGGATGATTTTTGGTCTTGTGCCAGTACCATCTCAAATTGTGGGAAGTATTCCAAGCTTGTCTCCAACCTTTGGTCAAGCCTTGATTCACTTACCAGAAATTTTCTCTATTCAAATGCTTGTCGTGATTTTAACGTTCTTATTCGTTGGGTTCTTTGATACAGCTGGTACACTTGTGGCTGTGGCAACACAGGCTGGTTTAATGAAGAATAATGAGCTGCCTCGTGCAGGAAGAGCACTTCTGGCGGATTCTTCTTCTATTGTTGTAGGTTCTATTCTTGGTACATCTACAACAACATCTTATGTTGAATCTAGCTCAGGTGTTGCTGCTGGTGCGCGTTCTGGTTTTGCAGCTGTCGTCACAGGGATTTTCTTCTTGCTTGCGATGTTCTTCTCACCACTTTTATCCATCGTTACATCGAATGTAACAGCACCTGCTTTAATCATTGTCGGTGCACTGATGGTCGCTCCGCTGGCGAAGATTGCATGGGATCGTTTTGAAATTGCGGTACCAGCTTTCTTAACGATGATTATGATGCCACTGACTTACAGTATTGCAACAGGTATTGCGGTTGGCTTTATTTTCTACCCGATCACCATGATCTTTAAAGGGAAAGCGAAAGAAGTACATCCAATTATGTACGGATTGTTTGTCATCTTTATTCTATATTTTGCTTTCTTAAATCATTAATTGAACATTTGAAACAGCAGCTCATAGAAGCTGCTGTTTTTTTGTTAAAAAAATCAAAACATAGTTGACTTATAGGAATTATGTGTTTATGATAAAAAGACATAATTCGCTGATTGGATCACCAAAGGCGCTTTGATTTCCTTTTTTAATAGAAGGTTTCAGGGTGCCTTTTTTTCTTGCAGACATTCAAAAGGGGAGGAGATGCCTTTTGTCACGCTGGCTTCGACAGGTGATTGAACGTAAAAAGCAGGTGCTGATTCAAAAGCTCCTTTTATGGGGGCATGAAGAAAAGCAGGAAGCGCTCATGCATTATACAATTCATGAGCTGGAAAATGAGGTTCTCTATTTAAAAGAGCGAAAACAAAAATAGGGGGATGAGCGATGGATGAACAAAAGCTGAATTATATTTTATCTGCCTTAAAAGGGATCGACTATGGATCAGTGGTCATCACCATTCATAATGGACATATTACACAGGTTGATACGACCAAAAAGACTCGGTTCCCCGCTCATCAGGAGAATCTCCGGGTCCAGCAAGGAAAGCGGAGTCAATATCGTTGACCATGAATTTCAACATTGATAAAAAGCTGATGGAGGCCGTCAGCTTTTTTGTTTTGTCTTATTTTCTCTCCATTTTAAAACCTCTGCTGCCTTTTATCCGTCTATTCGTATGAACGTCAAGGAATCTTGACTGAATAGAGAGACTCCGCTACTTTAAGAGGAGTCATCCGAACAGTTCATGCACTTTTAGCACTGTAAGGATTGGATAGGAGTTGATATGAGATGTTAGAGAAAGATCAAGATCAGGGGACATCTGAAAAGAAAAACGAAGAGTCATCAATAGATCAAGAAACAAGGCAATCCCGCCTCAGCCGCAGCGCTGCAAAACGAGGAAGAACCTCAAAAACTGCGGATGATGAGCGTTCAGCTATCCAGCGTATACTGCAAGGTGTAGGAGGCGCGTTTAAGCGTTATGGTTCATATGGACTGGCGATGTTAAAATCACCGAGCCGGGCCATTAATCAAGCGGAAACATTGCGTATGAAGTACGCCTGGATCTCGATTGTGTTATTCAGCGTGTTTTTTGCTTTAGGCAACTATGTTCAATTAAAGGCGTCAAAGACCCGTTTATTAGGCTTTGGCATTCATTATTCTTTTGGTGACGCCTTTTTGAGAGTGGCAGTCTTTACACTCATTGTGTTGACATTGATGATGCTTACCGTCTGGCTGCTCGGAAAGTACATGCTAAAAGGAAACATATCACTGAAAGAAGTGATCATGAAGTTTGGTGCTGCGCTTGTGCCGGTGTTGGTTTTATCCATCCTTTGGCTTGTATTTGCCATGCTGAATATTCCATATGTGACCGTCATAATATCTGTGATGATGTTTGTCGGCCTCCAGTTGATTGCGGTCGTGCTCTTTCGCTCGATTCAATCGGAGCATGATGCCGTACGTGGAGATTTGATGTATGCAGGCTGGGTCTTTTTATTGGTTGAGCTTGTCATCATTGCGCTGCTCTGGGGCATAGTCGGGGAGTATTTGATTCCATCACTTGTTCCTGTTCGATTTGGATAAAACACACTGAAAACCTCCTTTTTTGAAAAAGGGGGTTTTCATGTTGAGAAAAGAAAAAAACGGGTAAACTCTTGGTAACAAACACCATCCTTGTTGTCGAAAGATATATGTGTTTTGATCGCGTAAATTTGATTGTATCAAGGTATGTTCTCTAGTAGAATATGGGGTGCTTTATTTGATTTTTTAGTGCAGGGGGTTCGAATCGTGCTTCAACAACTTTTATCCAATGCGTTCACCATGGTTTTAATCATTTTAGTGATTAATATTGTTTATGTTTCTTTTTCCACCATGCGTTTGATTTTAACGATGAAAGGCAGACGGTACGCAGCTGCTTTTGCGGGTACGATCGAAATGCTCATTTATGTCATTGGGCTAAGTATCGTTTTAGATAACTTAGATCAAATACAAAATGTCATTGCGTATGCGCTAGGTTATGGGATGGGGATCATTGTCGGGATGAAAATTGAAGAGAAGCTGGCACTTGGCTACACAACTGTTAACGTGATCACAAAAGAATTGGATGTCGATCTCCCAAGACAATTGAGAGAAAAAGGATATGGTGTCACCAGCTGGGTAGCAGGCGGTCTTGAAGGAGACCGGACAGCATTGCAAATTTTAACACCGAGAAAATATGAACTGCAATTATATGAAACGATTAAGACGCTGGATTCAAAGGCGTTTATCATTTCATATGAGCCCAAATCGATTCACGGCGGCTTCTGGGTGAAGGCTGTGAAGAAAAGGAGAATTAAAGAATGACCGCAAAACCAAAGAAGAAAAAATTCTATGTGGAAGACAACATGACGATTGATCAAGTGTTGTCCCAGATGGCAGCGGAAGGCTACTCGCCTGTCCGTCGAATGGAGGAACCGATTTTTCAAGAAAAGAAGGAAAATGGGTCGATTCAGATCATTCCGATTGGGAAAAAAATCGTATTTGAAGGAAAAATAGTCTAAATCCGAACATTAAAACGACGACTTCATAGATTGTTCGATAAATCCGTTGACATCATGAACATCCGTTGTTAAGATAAACATGAAATCAAAACACGAGCCTCATATAATCTTGGGAATATGGCCCATAAGTTTCTACCCAGTTACCGTAAATGACTGGACTATGCAGGATAGTGAACAAAACTGACATGGCAATTCAAAAGCGAACAGCGCTTACCATGGCCCGGTTTGTGTTGCTTCCTAACAATGCAATGCAAATCGGGCCTTTTTGTTCGGCGTTTGACAAGCTGCTTAGGTTTGGGAAGCGTGTCAAACGATACAAAATCGAATATCAGCTTAAAGGTGGGGACAAAATGAAGCCGCTTGTAGGTGTCATCATGGGAAGTACATCTGATTGGGAAACAATGAAAAATGCGTGCGACATCTTAGAGGAATTAAACATTCCGTACGAAAAACAGGTAGTATCCGCACACCGGACACCTGACTTGATGTTTGAATATGCGACTGAAGCAAGAGGTAAAGGACTAAAGGTCATCATTGCCGGTGCTGGAGGCGCAGCACATTTACCGGGGATGGTCGCAGCAAAAACGACACTGCCGGTCATTGGTGTGCCTGTACAATCAAAGGCACTAAACGGGCTGGATTCCTTATTATCCATCGTTCAAATGCCAGGCGGTGTACCAGTTGCTACAGTAGCAATTGGCAAAGCCGGTGCAACAAATGCAGGCCTTCTTGCCGCACAAATGATTTCAGCATTTGATGAAAAGGTCGCAGCTCGCCTTGAAGAAAGAAGAGAGCAGACAAAACAGACTGTACTAGAAAGCAGTGATCAGCTTGGCTAAGCAGACCATTTTTCCAAACGCAACCATCGGGATCATTGGCGGCGGACAGCTTGGCAGATACATGGCTGTCAGCGCAAAGCAAATGGGGTACCGGGCAGCAGTTCTAGACCCAGTCGCACAATCTCCTTGCGGACAGGTTGCCGATAAAGAAATCACAGCCGCATATAGTGACCTTGAAGCGATTCGAAAGCTGGCAGACATCAGCGATGTGGTGACTTATGAGTTTGAAAATATTGATTATGATGCACTCAATCAGCTGAAGGAAGAAGCCTATTTACCACAAGGAAGCGACCTTCTCCTTTTAACTCAAAATCGTGAGACCGAGAAAAAAGGAATTGTAGACGCAGGCTGTGAAGTAGCGCCTTACCGCATCATTCATGATGAAAAAGAGCTGGAAGACGCAGTGGACGTGCTTGGTTTGCCAGCCGTGCTGAAAACATGCAGAGGCGGCTACGACGGAAAAGGACAGTACGTCATTAAAGAAAAAGAACAGCTTCAGGAAGCAGCTGCACTGCTCACACATGGAACTTGTATTTTAGAAAGCTGGGTTCCATTCCAAATGGAGCTATCAGTGATCGTCACTCGTTCTGTTCATGGAGAGATTGCAGTATTCCCAGTCGCTGAGAACATTCATAAGCATAATATTTTGTTCCAAAGCATTGTACCTGCAAGGGTAGAGAACCGCATTCAGGAGAAAGCGAAAGAACTGGCAACAACACTGGCTGAAAAGCTGGGGCTGGTTGGTACTCTTGCTGTAGAACTGTTCCTGACAAATGACGGAAAGCTGCTCGTCAATGAACTGGCACCACGCCCGCATAATTCTGGTCATTATACACTCGATTTATGTGAGACAAGTCAGTTTGAACAGCATGTCCGCGCTATATGTGGTTTGCCGCTTGGCGGTACAGCCCTTTTATCAGAGGGAATGATGGTGAATTTATTAGGCGATGAAGTGGACATTCCAAAAGAGCATCCTGAGCTACTCAAAGAAGCGAAGCTTTATCTATATGGAAAGCATGAAGTAAAAGCCGGCCGCAAAATGGGGCATATGACGTTTATGAAACAGCTCGATGATGAGTGGATGACAAACATCACAAAGATATGGACTGAAAGAGATGGAGGAAACGGGAAATGATCGAACGTTACGCACGACCAGAAATGTCAGCAATCTGGACAGAGGAAAACAAATTTAATGCATGGCTTGAAGTAGAAATTCTCGCTTGTGAAGCTTGGGCAGAGCTTGGCGTCATTCCGAAAGAAGACGTTGTGACAATGCGCAAAAATGCAAGCTTTGATATTGGACGTATTTTAGAGATTGAACAAGACACGCGCCACGACGTGGTTGCCTTTACGCGTGCTGTCTCTGAATCTCTAGGAGAAGAAAGAAAGTGGGTTCATTACGGATTAACATCGACAGACGTAGTGGATACGGCGCTTTCATATCTATTAAAACAGGCGAACGATATCCTGCTCAAGGACATTGAGAGATTTGTTGACATACTAAAAGAAAAAGCAAAAGAGCACAAATATACCGTCATGATGGGCCGTACACACGGTGTACACGCTGAACCGACAACATTTGGCCTGAAGCTTGCTCTTTGGTACGAGGAAATGAAGCGTAACTTAGAACGTTTTAAACAAGCAAAAGCTGGCATTGAATATGGCAAAATCTCTGGAGCTGTTGGCACATATGCGAACATCGACCCGTTTGTTGAGCAATATGTATGTGAGAAACTTGGCATCAAAGCTGCACCAATTTCAACCCAAACCTTGCAGCGTGACCGCCATGCAGATTACATGGCTACTCTTGCTTTAGTCGCAACGAGCATTGAGAAATTTGCTGTTGAAATTCGTGGTCTTCAAAAGAGTGAAACACGTGAAGTAGAAGAATTCTTTGCCAAAGGACAAAAAGGATCATCAGCGATGCCGCATAAGCGTAACCCAATCGGCTCTGAAAATATGACGGGAATTGCCCGCGTGATCCGTGGATATATGCTGACAGCTTATGAAAATGTACCGCTTTGGCATGAGCGTGATATTTCTCATTCATCTGCTGAGCGCATCATTTTACCAGATGCAACGATTGCACTGAACTATATGCTCAACCGTTTCTCAAACATCGTGAAAAACTTAACGGTTTTCCCTGAGAACATGAAACGCAACATGGACCGCACACTTGGCTTAATTTACTCACAGCGCGTTCTTCTTGCATTAATCGATACAGGCATGGCACGTGAAGAGGCATATGACACAGTTCAGCCAAAGGCGATGGAAGCGTGGGAGAAACAAGTGCCGTTCCGTTCATTAGTAGAAGCAGAAGAAAAAATCACGTCACGCTTAACACCTGAACAAATCGCTGACTGCTTCGATTACAACTATCATTTGAAAAATGTCGATATGATTTTCGAACGTCTAGGTCTTGCGTAAGAAATGGGCCGCCTGCTTGCCAGGCGCCCAATCCTGAAAATTGCCAACATTCAAATTAGGAGGCTAACCTGAATGACTGTGAAACAAGAACTTCTCTACGAAGGCAAAGCGAAAAAAATCTATCAGACCGATGACGAGCATATTTTATATGTCGAATATAAAGACTCAGCTACAGCATTTAACGGAGAAAAGAAAGCCGAAATTGAAGGCAAAGGCAGACTGAACAACGAAATTTCGAGCTTAATCTTTCAAATGCTGCATGATAAGGGGATCAACAATCACTTTGTGAAACGTCTTTCTGAAACAGAGCAGCTCATTCAAAAGGTGCAGATTGTTCCGCTTGAAGTGGTTGTACGTAATGTGGTGGCAGGCAGTATGTCAAAACGCCTCGGCATTCCAGAGGGAACGAAACTGGACACACCTTTGATTGAGTTTTACTACAAAGATGATGCGCTCGGCGATCCGCTCATTACAGAAGATCATATCCGCATTTTAGATGCAGCGACACCAGAGCAGGTCGAGGAAATGAAACAAATCACAAGACAAGTGAATGAAGAGTTAAAACAAATCTTCTCAGACTGCCATGTGAATTTAATTGATTTCAAGCTTGAATTCGGAATAGATCACGAGAATCGTATTTTGCTAGCTGATGAGATTTCACCTGATACGTGCAGGCTTTGGGACAAAGATACAAACGAAAAGCTTGATAAAGACGTGTTCAGACGAAACCTGGGCGGCTTAACGAATGCATACGAAGAAATTTTCAAAAGACTTGGAGGCCATAAACATGTATAAAGTGAAAATTTTTGTCAGCTTAAAAGAGAGCGTTCTTGATCCACAAGGAAGTGCCGTGCAGCATGCTTTGCACAGTATGTCTTATCAGGAAGTAAAGGATGTCCGTATCGGGAAATACATGGAGCTTGTCATTGAAAAATCAGATCGTGATTTAGACACAGTCGTCAAAGAAATGTGTGAAAAATTACTTGCCAACACGGTGATTGAAGATTACCGCTATGAGGTGGAGGAGGTTGTCGCACAGTGAAGTTTGCAGTGATCGTCTTGCCTGGCTCTAACTGTGATATCGATATGTACCATGCGATTCAAGATGAGTTAGGTGAACAAGTTGAATATGTATGGCACGACGAAACGAGTCTTGACGGATTTGACGGTGTACTCGTACCAGGCGGTTTCTCTTATGGGGATTACTTAAGATGTGGTGCGATCGCCCGCTTCTCAAACATCATGCCGGCAGTGAAAAAAGCAGCTGAGGAAGGAAAACCTGTTCTTGGTGTTTGTAACGGGTTCCAAATTCTTCAGGAGCTTGGCATTCTTCCGGGTGCGATGAGACGAAATAAAGACTTGAAATTTATCTGTCGTCCAGTTGAACTCATTGTAGAAAACAACGAAACGCAATTTACAAGCGGTTATCAAAAAGGCGAATCCATTACGATTCCTGTAGCGCACGGTGAAGGCAACTTCTACTGTGACGAAGACACTTTAGCGAAGCTCATTGAACGCGGCCAAATCGCTTTCACTTACGGAGACGATATTAACGGCAGTGTGAATCGTATTGCAGGTGTAACGAATGAAGAGGGCAATGTACTCGGCATGATGCCGCACCCTGAGCGCGCGGTTGATTCATTACTAGGCAGCGCAGACGGACTTAAATTGTTTCAATCTATCGTGAAAAATTGGAGGGACACTCATGTCACTACTGCTTGAACCAAGTCACAAGCAAATTAAAGAAGAGAAATTGTATCAGCAAATGGGATTGAGTGATGAAGAATTCGCTTTAATCGAATCCATTATTGGCAGGCTGCCAAACTACACAGAAACGGGCATTTTTTCTGTCATGTGGTCAGAGCATTGCAGTTATAAAAACTCAAAGCCTGTTTTAAGCAAATTCCCGACAAAAGGAGAGCACGTCCTTCAAGGTCCTGGGGAAGGCGCTGGAATCGTTGATATTGGAGACAACCAAGCGGTTGTATTTAAAATCGAATCACATAACCATCCATCTGCGATTGAACCGTATCAAGGAGCGGCGACAGGTGTCGGCGGAATTATCCGTGATGTATTCTCCATGGGTGCGCGTCCAATTGCTGTATTAAACTCTCTTCGTTTTGGTGAACTGACTTCACCGCGCGTGAAGTACTTGTTTGAAGAAGTAGTGGCAGGGATCGCAGGCTATGGAAACTGTATCGGAATTCCAACAGTCGGCGGAGAGGTTCATTTCGATCAAAGCTATGAAGGCAACCCGCTCGTAAATGCAATGTGTGTTGGATTAATCAACCATGAAGACATCAAAAAAGGGCAGGCAAAAGGTGTCGGCAACACGGTCATGTACGTTGGTGCCAAAACGGGACGTGACGGAATTCACGGTGCAACATTTGCATCTGAGGAATTTTCTGATGAATCAGAAGAAAAACGCTCAGCAGTTCAAGTCGGTGATCCATTCATGGAAAAACTGCTGCTTGAAGCGTGCCTTGAAGTCATCAAAAACGATGCACTCGTTGGAATTCAGGATATGGGAGCGGCTGGCTTAACAAGCTCAAGTGCGGAAATGGCGAGTAAAGCAGGTTCTGGTATCGAGATGAATCTAGATCTTATCCCGCAGCGTGAAACAGGCATGTCAGCATACGAAATGATGCTGTCTGAATCTCAAGAGAGAATGCTTCTGGTCATTGAAAAAGGCCGTGAACAAGAAATCATTGATATTTTTGAAAAATACGATCTTGAAGCGGTATCAGTCGGTCATGTGACAGACGATAAAATGCTTCGTTTACTTCATCAAGGTGAAGTAGTATGTGAGCTTCCTGTTGATGCCCTTGCAGAAGAAGCGCCGGTTTATCACAAGCCATCAAGTGAGCCTGCATACTATCGTGAGTTTTTAGAAACAAAAGTTGAAGCACCTGCTATCACAGATGCAGCCGACACGTTAAAGCAGCTTCTCCAGCAGCCGACAATTGCAAGTAAAGAATGGGTTTATGATCAATATGACTACATGGTTCGGACAAATACAGTCGTTGCACCAGGCTCTGATGCGGGCGTTTTAAGAATCCGTGGAACGAAAAAAGCCCTTGCGATGACAACCGATTGTAACGCACGTTATCTCTACCTTGATCCAGAGGTCGGCGGGAAAATCGCAGTCGCAGAAGCAGCACGTAACATTGTGTGCTCAGGCGCTCGTCCGCTTGCAGTAACAGACAACTTGAACTTCGGTAACCCAGAAAAACCAGAAATTTTCTGGCAAATTGAAAAATCTGCTGACGGTATTAGCGAAGCGTGCCGCAAGCTAAGCACACCGGTTATCGGTGGTAACGTCTCTTTATATAACGAATCAAATGGAACAGCGATTTACCCAACACCAGTCATTGGGATGGTTGGTTTGGTGGAAGATACAGCTCATATTACGACGCAGTCGTTCCAGCAGGCTGGCGATGTGATTTTCGTCATTGGTGAGACGAAGGAAGAATTCGCAGGCAGTGAGCTTCAAAAGATGACAGAAGGCCGTATTTACGGAAAAGCACCAGAAATTGATTTGGATGTAGAGCTCACTCGTCAGGAAGCCCTTCTTGCTGCGATTCAAAACGGACTTGTTCAATCAGCACACGATGTGTCTGAAGGCGGTCTTGGTGTTGCACTTGCTGAAAGTACATTTGGAACAGACGGTCTTGGCGCTCATATCCAAATTGATTTAAACAGCGAAGCTTCATTATTCAGTGAAACACAGTCACGTTTTGTCGTCACAGTGAAACCAGAGCACCGCGAAGCGTTTGCTGCGGCTGTCAAAGATGCGAAAGAAGTTGGAACGGTCACAAATGATGGGGTATTTACTGTCAAAAATCAAGAAGGACAACAATGGATTCATGCAGCGGTCAACGAGCTTGAACGCGCATGGAAAGGAGCGATCCCATGCTTGCTGAAATCAGAGGCTTAAACGAAGAGTGTGGCGTCTTTGGGGTTTGGGGACACGAAGAAGCCCCGCAAATCACATATTACGGATTGCATAGTCTTCAGCACCGAGGACAAGAGGGTGCGGGAATCATTGCAACAGATGGTGAAAACCTGACGGCACATAAAGGCCTTGGACTGATTACGGAAGTCTTTCAAAACGGTGAGCTAAAGGATTTGAAAGGAAAAGGTGCGATCGGACACGTTCGGTATGCGACAGCAGGCGGAGGCGGCTTTGAAAATGTGCAGCCCCTCTTCTTCCGCTCGCAAAACAACGGCAGTCTTGCCCTTGCTCATAATGGGAACTTAGTGAATGCAACGCAATTAAAGCAGCAGCTAGAGAACCAGGGGAGTATATTCCAAACATCTTCTGACACTGAAGTGCTTGCTCATTTAATTAAGCGCAGCGGCTATGTTGAATTGAAAGAGCAGATCAAAAATGCCCTATCCATGCTTAAAGGCGCATATGCTTTCTTAATTATGACGGAAACAGAAATGATTGTGGCTCTTGATCCGAACGGCTTACGTCCGCTTTCACTTGGTATGCTTGGGGATGCGTATGTTGTTGCTTCTGAAACATGTGCATTTGATGTTGTCGGTGCCACGTATTTACGAGATGTAGAGCCTGGAGAAATGCTGATCATTAATGATGAAGGCCTGAAATCTGAACGCTTCTCCATGAACATTAACCGCAGCATGTGCAGCATGGAATACATTTATTTCTCAAGACCTGACAGCAATATCAACGGCATCAACGTGCATAGTGCGAGAAAGAACCTTGGCAAAAAGCTTGCCGAGGAAGCGCATGTCGAAGCAGATGTCGTGACAGGTGTACCAGATTCGAGTATTTCTGCAGCGATTGGATATGCCGAAGCAACAGGTATTCCATATGAGCTCGGTTTAATTAAAAACCGTTATGTCGGACGGACCTTTATCCAGCCGTCTCAAGCATTGCGTGAGCAGGGCGTGCGCATGAAGCTGTCAGCTGTGCGCGGGGTCGTCGAAGGAAAACGTGTCGTGATGGTGGATGATTCCATCGTACGCGGAACTACGAGCCGCCGCATTGTGACGATGCTAAGAGAAGCGGGTGCGACGGAAGTCCATGTACGCATTAGTTCACCGCCTATCGCACATCCATGTTTTTATGGAATTGATACGTCCACACATGAAGAGCTGATTGCTTCTTCTCATTCAGTGGAAGAAATTAGACAGGAAATCGGTGCAGACTCCATTGCATTTTTATCCGTAGACGGTTTAATGGACGGGATTGGCAGGAAGTATGATGATCCGCAGCGCGGTCAATGCTTAGCATGCTTTACTGGGAAATACCCGACTGAAATTTATGAAGATACTGTTCTTCCGCATGTGAAGGAAACAGCACTGACGAAATAATCGAATAAAGGAGCAGCAGTCAAGATGATTTGATATGCTGCTCTTTCATTCTGCTGAAAATAAATGGAAGAGAAGCAGCTAAAAGGAGTGAATGGGATGTCAGAAGCATATAAAAACGCCGGTGTCGACATCGAAGCAGGATACGAAGCCGTCAAACGAATGAAAACACACGTAGAACGTACAAAAAGAGCAGGCGTCATGGGTGCTCTAGGCGGATTTGGCGGTATGTTTGATTTATCTGAGCTGCCATACAAAAAGCCCGTTCTTGTCTCAGGAACAGATGGTGTCGGAACAAAATTAAAGCTTGCCTTTTTAATGGATCAACACGATACGATCGGTGTTGATGCCGTGGCAATGTGTGTGAACGATGTGCTGGCACAAGGGGCAGAGCCGCTCTTTTTCTTAGATTACCTAGCAGTTGGTAAAGCAGATCCGATAAAAATTGAATCAATCGTCAAAGGTGTGGCTGACGGCTGTGAGCAGTCTGGTTCAGCGCTTGTCGGCGGAGAAACAGCAGAAATGCCGGGTCTTTACACAGAAGATGAATATGATATTGCTGGTTTTTCAGTAGGCGTCGTTGAAAAGGATGAAATCGTGACAGGAGAGAGCATCAAAGAGGGGCACTTGCTTATTGGACTCAGCTCAAGCGGAATTCATAGCAATGGGTACTCTCTCGTTCGTAAAGTATTGTTGGAAGACGCTGGTCTGGATCTGCATCAAACGTATGAACCTTTTACAAGACCGCTTGGAGAAGAGCTTCTTGAACCGACCAAAATTTATGTGAAGCCTGTTCTCAAACAAGTGAAAGCCGGCAAGATTGACGGCATGGCACATGTGACAGGCGGCGGCTTTATTGAAAATTTACCGCGTATGCTGCCTGAAGGGCTTGGCGTTGAGATTGATAACGGCTCATGGCCAGTACCGCCAATTTTCTCCTTTATTCAAGAAAAAGGACAGTTAAAGGCAGAAGAAATGTTCAACGTGTTTAATATGGGCATTGGTTTTGTCTTAGCGGTAAAAGAAGATGACCTTGTCGAAGTGATCAGAGGACTTGAAGAAGACGGAGAGAAAGCATTTCTCATCGGCCGTGTTCAAAAAGGAGAAGGTGTCACATTCGGCGGTGGAAGCCTCTCATGAAGAAGTTTGCGATCTTCGCCTCTGGAAGCGGGACGAATTTTCAAGCCATTATGGATACATTAAAAAAAGAACAGTGGCAGGCAGAGGCCGCCATTGTGATTTGTGATAAACCGGGTGCAAAGGTGCTGGAGCGTGCTGAGAAAGAGGGCATTCCCTCCTTTGCCTTTACCCCGAAGGCGTTTCCGAATAAAGCCGCTTTTGAACAAACGATCATTGAACAGCTTAGGCTGCATGAAGTGGAATGGATTTTCCTTGCTGGGTATATGAGACTGATTGGTCCAACATTACTTGAAGCATTCAGAGGGAAAATTGTCAATATTCACCCGTCCTTGCTGCCAGCCTTCCCAGGGCTGGATGCCATTGGACAAGCCTATCAAGCAGGCGTCAAAGTGGCGGGTATCACCGTCCATTTTGTCGATGAAGGCATGGATACAGGTCCGATCATTGACCAAGCGTCGATTTACATCGAACAAGGGGAAGAGCTTGAATCGATTGAAAAAAGAATGCATGAACTAGAACACACACTATATCCAAAAGTGATCAAATCACTTTTAGAATTATCTTAATGAGGTGACGAAGGCATGACGATCAAACGCGCATTAATCAGTGTTTCCGATAAAACGAATCTTGTACCTTTTGTGAAAGAATTAACAGAACTTGGCGTTGAAGTGATTTCAACTGGAGGTACACATAAGCTTCTTCAAGAGAACGGCATTGATGTCATTGGAATTTCAGAAGTCACTGGATTCCCTGAAATCATGGACGGACGACTCAAAACACTTCACCCGAACATTCATGGCGGGCTTTTAGCAGTGAGAGAAAACGATGAGCATATGGCACAGATTGAGAAGCATGGCATTCAGCCGATTGATCTTGTTGTCGTGAATCTCTATCCATTCAAAGAGACGATCTCAAAAGACGATGTGACGTATGAAGAAGCGATTGAAAACATTGATATTGGCGGACCGGGAATGCTTCGTGCAGCATCAAAAAACCACCAAGACGTCACAGTGATTGTCGATCCTCGTGACTATGATACAGTCATCCAGCAAATCAAAGAAGGCGGCGTGTCACTCGAGAAAAAACGTGAGCTCGCTGCAAAGGTATTCCGTCATACGGCTGCTTACGATGCTCTGATTGCGGATTACTTAACAAACTTTGTGGGCGAAACAGAGCCAGAACAGTTCACTGTCACGTTTGAGAAAAAACAATCCCTTCGTTATGGAGAAAACCCGCACCAAGCGGCGACTTTCTATGAAAATGCTCTTCCAGCCAAAGGTTCATTGGCTACTGCAAAGCAATTACATGGAAAAGAACTTTCCTACAACAATATCAAAGATGCAGATGCCGCTCTTCAAATTGTACGTGAATTCACGGAGCCAGCAGCTGTTGCTGTGAAGCATATGAACCCGTGCGGCGTTGGTACAGGAGAAACAATTGCAGAAGCATTTGACAGAGCATTCAAAGCAGATGAGACGTCTATTTTTGGCGGCATTGTGGCACTTAACCGTGAAGTAGACAAACAAACGGCTGAGGTGCTGCATACGATTTTCTTAGAAATTGTCATCGCCCCATCGTTCAGCCAAGAAGCACTTGACGTGTTAACAGCGAAAAAGAATCTTCGTCTATTAACATTAGATGTAGAAGCAGATCTTGGGAAAAAAGAAAAACAGCTGACAAGTGTTCATGGCGGACTGCTTGTTCAGGATATTGACACGTACGGCTTAGAGGAAGCAACGATTTCTATTCCAACGAAAAGAGAACCAACAGAAGACGAATGGAAAGACTTAAAGCTTGCTTGGAAAGTAGTCAAGCATGTGAAATCAAATGCTATTGTCCTTGCGAAAGATCAAATGACAGCAGGAATCGGTGCTGGTCAAATGAACCGCGTGGGCTCAGCTAACATTGCAATTGAGCAAGCTGGTGAAAAGGCAAAAGGAAGCGCACTAGGCTCTGATGCATTCTTCCCAATGGGCGATACAGTGGAAGCTGCTGCAAAGGCAGGCGTCACAGCGATCATTCAGCCAGGCGGATCTATTCGTGATGAAGAATCGATTCAAAAAGCAGATGAATACGGCATCGCCATGGTCTTCACTGGCGTTAGACATTTCAAACATTAAGGGGATGACAGTGTGAACGTATTAATTATCGGCAGAGGCGGAAGAGAGCATACCATCGCATGGAAAGTGAATCAAAGTGAACTTGTCAGCCAAGTATTTGTCGCACCCGGCAATGATGGAATGACAGATGCTGCGAAGCTTGTACCAATCGACGAAGGCGATCATGAGTCATTAATTCGTTTTGCAAAAGAAAACGAAATCGGCTTAACCATTGTCGGTCCAGAGGTTCCTTTAATCGCAGGTGTCGTTGATGCATTTGAAGAAGCAGGTCTAAAAGTATTTGGACCGAATGCAAAAGCTGCGGTCATTGAAGGCTCAAAGGAATTTGCAAAAGACTTAATGAAGAACTACGATATCCCAACAGCCGCTTACGCTGCCTTTACCTCGTTTGAAGAAGCAAAAGCATATGTAGAAGAAAAGGGTGCGCCGATTGTCATTAAAGCAGACGGGCTTGCCGCAGGAAAAGGCGTCACAGTGGCCATGACGCTTGAAGAGGCCGTCGATTGTCTGCATGATTTCTTAGAGGATGAAAAGTTTGGCGATGCAAGTGCATCTGTTGTCATCGAAGAATTTTTAACAGGCGAAGAATTTTCACTCATGGCCTTTGTCAACGGAGAAAAGGTGTACCCGATGGTGATTGCGCAGGATCACAAACGGGCCTTTGAAGATGACAAAGGGCCGAACACTGGCGGAATGGGCGCTTATTCACCAGTTCCGCAAATTTCAGATGAAGTGGTTCAGAAAGCCGTGGAAGATGTTGTGAAACCGGTAGCTCGCGCGATGGTGCAGGAAGGGCGTCCATTTACAGGCATTTTATATGCAGGTTTAATGCTGACACCAGAAGGCTCAAAGGTGATTGAATTCAATGCACGCTTTGGCGACCCTGAAACGCAAGTGGTTCTCCCTCGTCTTGAATCAGATTTAGTCCAAGTATTCCTCGATATTCTTGATGGAAAAGATGTGGACTTACAGTGGAAAGACACTGCGGCTGTCAGTGTGGTTCTTGCATCAGAAGGATACCCAGAAGACTATGCAAAAGGCACACCGATCGGTGCCTTGCAAACGACTGTCTCTGATGTCGTGACCTTCCATGCAGGAACAAAAAAAGAAAACGATCAATTCGTCACAAATGGCGGACGTGTAGCGAATGTGACCGCATTTGACGACACATTTGAAGCGGCAAGATCAAGAGTGTATGAAGCGGTTGAAGAAATCATACAGCCAGGTCTATTTTATCGCCGTGACATCGGTGCCCGTGCGCTGAAGGCTGCGGGGAAAAACGTTTAATCAAAACACCTTTCTATCTGATGAGATGGAAAGGTGTTTTTTGTTCATGAGAAGGGATGATGCTCGAATATGAAGAAGTAGTATGGGATGACGAGTTTATGAGGAGGCAGCATGGTCATTCAAGGAATTATTCTATTTGCAATCGTGTTACTTATTTTATTTATACTGTTCTCAAATCTCATCATGTATGAAGCGAGAAAGCAAAACAAAGCCAAAAAAGGCTCAGCCATTCGGTATATGATCATGTCGATTTTTTCTGGTATCGTCATTGTTTCATTTTCCATTTGGATTTTTTTATTAGCTGATTTATAAGAGAGGATGAGTATATGGTGCAATTGAAGGAACTTGCGAACGAGCGTTTTTCTGCCTCGATCTGTATTGATTCATTTAATGAGCGAATCCGTTTGGATGACTACAGCGGCAGGGTGCGGGATGTGATTCAGTCGGTTCTTAAGGAAGCGGCAGACTGCAAGGCTTCTAAGGTCATTGTGAAAGTCAGGCGTGAGCATATGTCTCTTTTTTTAGAAAAAGGCTTTCGGCTTGAAGGCGTGTTTTCTCATTATTTTCTTGGAAGTGATGCGTACGGCATGTCGCTCTTTCTGACGGAGGATCGGATGAACAGCCCGTATTGGCTGAAGGAAGATGAAATTGTTGCGTCTATTCAGGAAAAGCCTCTCAAAAAAGACCAAGGCACGTGGCAGGATGAGTTTGTGATGAGGAAAGCAGATACGCAGGATATTCACAAGCTGGCAAAGCTCTATGATACCGTTTTTGAAACGTATCCTACGCCAATGAATGAGCCAGATTACATCCAAAAGGTGATGGAGGAAGGGACCGTCTTTTATGCCGTTGAACATGACGGTCACATTGTGAGTGCAGCATCCGCTGAAATCAATGCGCCGTATGGTCATGCGGAATTAACAGATTGTGCGACCCTTCCATCATACAGAAAACTAGGATTCATGCATCATTTGATTCTAGCACTCGAAAAAGAACTTCAATCCATGCACATCTATGTCTTTTATTCTCTCGCACGTGCACTGTCCTATGGAATGAACCAAGTGTTTTATCAGCTCGGCTATACGTATACCGGGCGTTTCCAAAACAACTGTTATATTTTTGACAAAATTGAAGATATGAATCTATGGGTGAAAACGCCGAATGAATCATGAAATGGTTCTCATCTGATCAAGCAGACCAGATAGGCGGTACGCCATGATACTGAGCTGTAGCTTCATTCGATCATCCGTGGATTTGAGGCTGCAGCCTGTTCTCGTTTCAATTTGTTTCAGCCGGTAGCTTAATGTATGCCTATGAATAAACAATTCCCCCGCAGATTTTTGAATATTTTCATTGTGGGCCAAATACACTTCGAGTGTATGGATCAGGTCTGCTCCCTGTTTTTTCGTATAAAGCAAAGGACTTAACAGCTCCACGTAAAAGTCATGCAAATTCATACCCGCTTCATTCATTTCAAGCAGCATCCCGTATAAGCCGAGCTTCTGATAATGAATGATGCATTCGTCTGTCTTTAAAAGCGGAAGAAGCCTTGCTGCATACTGCGCTTCCTTCGCGCTTTTTGAAAAGAGACCGATCTGGTCATAGGCTCTCCCAATGCCAATCACAATCGGATGGACGGGAAAAAAATAAGACCAAGTGCTCCGGCACTCTTCTGCTGCGCGATACCACTCCGCTTCTTGAAACGCTTTTTTTCCTGCTGGTGTAAGAACAAAAATGGAATCTAGCCTTGTCTTAAGTAAAAAAGGAATATGTCTGCGTTCAAATATCGACGTGAGCAATTGAGATAGACGCTGCATCATTTGGTGATCGAGCTGTGTGTGCTGATGCTGAAATTGAAAGTAGATGACCACCTGCTCATCGCTCATATCGTATTGCAGCTTTGTTGCCTGTTCGACCACATAGCTTTCTTCTGTGTATTGCTGCTGCAAAATATCATCTAACAAATGACCTTGCATTTGGTTTTCTGTATCTTGAATGGCTTTTTGCTTCAGCCATTCAATCGCATACACCGCCCCGGCATGCTCGATGGCAATCGCGTCGAGATGATGCCACGCATCCTTTTTCTTTAAAGATACAATAAATCCGAAAATATCGCCCATCGCAATCACCGGACATGCAGCGAGGACAAACGCACCGCACGTGTCATAAACGAGCCTTCCTTTCTCCTCAGCCTGCTTGAGAAGAGGCGTCGTTTCGATTGGTTCACGATCTGTCAGAAAGCCAAAAGCAGGAGAGTACGTCACTTTATCTTTGATGAGATGAGCTGCTGTTTGATGTAAAAAAACATCAAGCACAACGATGTTCGCCGAAGTGAGATGGGCCAGCTCATCTGTAATTTGGGTGACATTTTTATTGCTGACATTTAAATGGGTTAGTCTTTGGTGAATGGCTGAAGAATATTTAAGCTGATGGAGCTGACTGCTGACGATTTGCTCTAGGACGGCTTTTGTAATGTCTGAGAAGTTGACATGTGAAGGAATCTCGATGAGTGGAATGCCGCTGTTTTTGGCAGCTTCGATCAGTGATGCCGGAATTTCCGTTAAGTATACGCCTTTATAAATCGCAATGGCCGATAGACGTTGAGATTGAATCAGCTCCTCAAGCCGGGTGCGCCTTTCCTGATTGTCTGCAAGCCCAAAACCGGTTGTGACGAGCAGTTCCCCTTCTGAAAGCCTTGAAGTATCTTCGATAATTTCCACGATGGTCACCCACTGAATGAGGCGGTCCAGTCCATTTTCCCCAGCAAGCAGCTTTGTTTCCTTCATGATATCGAGCGAGAGTGCATCTTTGACGAGAATCGCCATAGACTCATGACCTCCTTTTGAACACTCTTATACACGATGTATAAAAAATGTGTGTGAAATTCGGGCATGTGGCGAATGGAGGATGACTGCCCTCTTGATTAAGCTAATCTTATAACAAGTATACAAAATTTTCTTGCGATTCATGAAAAAAGAAAGATGCAGCTGCTGACGAGAGAGGGAGGAATGACAAAGTGGAGACCCGGGATTACTTAATCAAACCGATGTTGAATCAGCATTATCCTGTGGCTGTGAAAGGAGAGGGGATTTATTTATATGATCGGGACGGGAAAAAATATTTAGACGGCTCATCGGGTGCTGTCACGGCGAGTATTGGACATGGCATACGAGACATCATTGATGCCATGACAGAGCAAGCGGAAAAGGTGAGCTTTACGTACAGATCACAATTTACAAATGAACCAGCGGAAGAACTTGCCTATGAATTGAGTACGCTCTGCCCAGGGAACCTGAACTGGTCTTTTTTTGTCGGAAGCGGATCAGAGGCAACAGAAACCGCCATGAAAATAGCCATTCAGCATTGGCAGGAGCAGGGGAAGGCTGAGAAGAATCACATCATCTCAAGATGGATGAGTTATCACGGCATCACACTCGGTGCGCTGTCGATGTCAGGACATATTGCAAGGAGAGAGCGCTTTGAACCACTGCTCGAAAAACACCCGGTGCTGTCTCCGCCATACAGCTATCGTTCGTGGCTGCCAAAGGAAGAAAGCAAGCAGGTCGAATGGTATGTACAGGAATTTAAAACCGTCATCCAGCGTATAGGAAAAGAGAGGATTGCGGCTTTTATTGCAGAGCCGATTGTTGGAGCAGCGGGCGCGGCGCTTGTTCCGCCAGATGGATATTTTGCGGCGATGAAGCGAGTTTGTGAGGAAAACGATATTTTAATGATTGCAGATGAAGTCATGACAGGCTTTGGACGAACTGGGAAAATGTTTGCCATGGAACATTGGGGCGTCGTACCAGATATTATGGTACTCGGAAAAGGCATGAGCGCCGGCTATGCACCGATTGCTGCAGCTGTCTCAGCAGATCATGTGATTGCACCGATTCTCAGCGGTTCGGGCTCTGTGATGGCAGGCCACACTTATAGTGGCAACCCGCTTTCAGCAGCCGTCTCACTGGCTGTCATTCGATATATGAAAAAACACCAGCTTTCAGAACGGGCTGATCTGTCTGGCCGATATTTAATGAATGCTTTAAAGGATTTGCAAACAAATCATTCCATCATAGGAGATGTGAGAGGAAAGGGGCTGCTCATTGGCATTGAATTTGTCGCAGACCGATTATCGAAAACACCATTTCCTGCTCATGCTCAAATGACACATTTAGTTGTGGAGACGGCCAAGCAAAATGGTTTGCTTGTTTACCCAGCAAGCGCTGGAGAGGATGGTGTAGGAGGTGCAGCGGTCATGATCGCACCGCCGCTTTCCATTACGCAGCAGGAGATGGATGAACTGATTCATTTATTCGGGCAGACAATGACGCAGGTCGAGCAAGAAGTCATCAATCGAGGGTTTTTCCCATCTGCCATGTAGGGAGGAAAGATGATGAACAAAACAGCGAACTTAGATCAAGTCATCACGCATTTTAGAGACGGAATGACCATTATGTTTGGCGGCTTTGGCGGTGTGGGGTCCCCGCCATCATTGATCGATGCCATCCTAGAAGCCAATATTAAAGACATGACATTGATCGGAAACGATGCAGGCTTCCCGCAAATCGGTGTTGGCAGGCTGATCACAGAAGGAAGAGTGAAGAAAATCATTGCCTCTCATATTGGCTCAAATCCAATTGCCGGGCAGAAAATGCAGGCGGGTACACTAGATGTTCTTTTTTACCCGCAGGGCATCCTAGCAGAAAAGATCAGGGCAGGCGGGATGGGTTTAGCGGGCATTGTGACAGATGTCGGCATGGATAGCCTCAATCTTGATGAGAAACAATTGGTTCAGCTGGATGGAAAGAAGTATATTCTTGAGCCTGCACTGACTGCGGATATCGCGATTGTGAATGCCCTCAAAGCAGATGAAGCAGGCAACCTGATTTTTGATAAAAGTGCACGGAATACAAACCCGATTGTGGCGATGGCAGGAGACTGGACCATTGCGGAAGTAGAAGAGATTGTGCCTGTGGGCGGGCTTCATCCAGAGGAAATCGTCACACCAGGCGTATTTGTGAACCAGATCGTGCAATCAAAAGGAGTGAACTGGACATGGGCATGGGAGACATCGATTTAAGACACCGCATAGCCAAACGCGCGGCACAGGAAATTGAAGATGGCATGATTGTGAATCTTGGGATCGGAATCCCAACCCTTGCGGCTGATTACATTCCAGCGCATTACAACGTTTGGCTGCATGCAGAAAACGGCATTATGGGGGCAGGCGCTTCACCAGCACGAGGGGAAGAAGATCCGAATTTGTGCAATGCCGGGGGTTTTCCTATTACGTTAACAAAAGGCGGATCATATATGGACAGCACAACCGCTTTTGGCATCATTCGCAAAGGGATGCTGGATATGACCATTTTAGGTGCACTTGAAGTCAGCAGTCATGGGGATCTTGCCAATTGGATTGTGCCAGGGAAACGAGTGCCGGGTATGGGTGGAGCCATTGAACTTGCGCAAAAAGCGAAAAAGGTGGTGGTTGTGATGAGCCACCTTGATAAACATGGACAATCTAAGATAAAAGCAGCCTGCACGCTGCCCTTAACTGCTAAGTCTTGTGTGGATCTGATTATTACGGATATGGCAGTCATTGAGGTCAAATCACAGCTGCTCATTTTGCGTGAAGTCATGCCGCCGTTTCAGCCGGAAGATGTCATGAGGGCGACAGAGGCGCCGCTCATTTTAGCGCCTGATGTCAAATCTGTTGTGTAGAAAGGATGACCGACTTGCAGCCAACCACACGTATCAGAAACTGGATGAAAGAGCATAAGGAGGAAGCCGTGACGCTTCTTCAGCAAATGGTGCAATGTGACAGCACACAAGGAAATGAGCAAGAAGTACAGCAAATCGTAGCAAATAAACTTTCTGCCATTGGCTTTGATGTTGACGTATGGGACATTGGCGGAGATGACTTGCTGAACCACCCGTATTTTTATTCCCCGAGGCGTTCCTTTAAAGGGAGTCCCAATGTCGCCGGACGATTGAAAGGTAAAGGCGGAGGTAAATCTATTTTATTAAATGGGCATGTGGATGTTGTCCCGGCAGGTGATCACAAACAATGGACATATCCGCCCTACAGCGGGCATATCATAAACGGGAGACTTTATGGACGCGGGGCAACAGATATGAAAGGTGGAAACGTTTCTTTACTCTTTGCACTTGAAGCACTGCATGCGCTACAAATTCCGCTGAAGGGAGATGTCGTGTTTCATAGTGTTGTCGAAGAAGAGAGCGGCGGCGCAGGCACCCTTGCAGCCATACTGAGAGGATATACAGCAGATGCAGCCATCATTCCAGAGCCAAGTCATATGAAAATCTTTCCGATTCAGCAAGGATCTAAATGGTTCAGACTGCATATTAAAGGAAGGGCTGCTCATGGCGGAACAAGATATCACGGCGTTTCTGCTATTGAAAAGAGCACGATAGTCCTTTCACATATAGCGGCACTTGAAGAAAAAAGAAATCAGCGAATCACTGAGCCGCTGTTTCAGCATATCCCAACCCCGATCCCAATCAATATCGGGAAAATTCAAGGCGGTGATTGGCCATCCTCCGTAGCAGACCTTGTCACAATGGAAGGCAGGCTCGGGGTGATGCCGGGTGAAACGGTAGAACAGGCAGAGAAGGAATTAGAAAATTGGATGGCAGGACTCGGAGAAAAAGATGAATGGTTCCAAGAACATCCTGTTGAGGTCGAATGGTTTGGTGCAAGGTGGCTTCCGGGTTCAATCGATACAGATCATCCGCTTTTAGGTTTATTGAAGGAACAATATGAAGCGGTCATGAAGCAGCCGCCGAAGATCGAAGCAGCCCCTTGGGGAACGGACGGCGGATTACTGTCACAGGCGGCTGGTATTCCGATCATCGTGTTTGGACCTGGAACAACGGAGCTTGCCCATTTTCCGAATGAATCCATCGACATTGAACATGTGATTGAAGCAGCAGAAATTATTGCAGGTACAATTGTAGAATGGTGTGAAGCAGCGGAATGAGATGAAAATGATCACAAAAAAGAAGGCTGCCTACTCAGCCTTCTCTTTATGTGTGTCCTGCTGCTCACACATATATGTCACTGGACAAAAACGAAGAATGCCAGATCCCAGTTTCATACCGCCAAACATGATGCCCAAAAGCAGCATTTTACTCCATGGTTTTCTAGCATATAAGGATCCAGCCACAGTACATATCGTCATTCCGCAGGCAATTCTAATGAGCGCTTCCATTAAGCCGAGATTAGGTTTCATTGAAGGTGAATCTCCTTTTTTAAATTATTTTAAGTGTGATTTCAAGAAATTGTAACGTTTCATTAATGCGTAACGTAGTTCGTTATGTTACGATAGGGCTAATACAAATGAAGGAGAGTATGTGAATGTCCGAACGTACTTTTAATTGGAGAAACAATGACATCCGCACACAAATCGATGTAGTCGACTCAAAAATAGTTCCAACACTCCTTTTAACGAATGGACTCGTGCTTAACCCGTTTTTGAAGCAATGGGTGAAGGCAAATATTTGGATACATGATGATCGAATTGTTTATGTCGGAGCAGAGCTTCCTCAAAATAAATCAGCTAAACGTGTGATTGATTGTGAAGGGAAATACATTGTGCCTGGGTATATAGAGCCTCACGCGCATCCGTTCCATATTTATAATCCCCAATCACTTGCAGAATATGTGTCTCAATTTGGCACAACAACGATGGTCAGCGATAACTTATTTCTTCTTTTGCAAAGCAATGAAAAGAAAGCGCTTTCCACTCTATGTGAATTAAAAAAGCAGCCATTTCAGTATTTCTGGTGGTCCAGATACGATCTTCAAACGGAAGTCAGATATGAAGATGAGATGCTGCCAGTTAACTACCGGAAGGAATGGATTGATCATCCTGACGTCCTCCAAGGCGGCGAATTAACAAGCTGGCCAAGATTGATGGACGGTGATGATCTCATTTTATATTGCATGCAAGAAACGAAGAAGCAGAGAAAACGAATTGAAGGGCATTTCCCAGGAGCTTCTGAGAAAACGCTAACAAAAATGAAGCTGTTTGGCGCGGACAGTGATCATGAAGCGATGAATGCGGACGATGTGTTAAAACGATTGTCCCTTGGCTATCATGTTTCATTGCGGCATTCTTCCATCCGTCCAGATTTAGTGAACATTTTAAGAGAACTGCATGAGCGTGACTTTAGACACTATGACCATTTTTTCTATACAACAGATGGTGCTGCTCCTCACTTTTATGAGGAAGGCATGATTAACCGTTTGATTTCGATTGCCCTTGAAGAAGGCGTGCCGATCATTGATGCGTATAATATGGCGACATTTAACATTGCAAAATACTATCAAATTGATGATTTACTAGGCGTTGTTGGCCCAGGCCGGCTGGCTTCTTTGAATATTTTAGATGATCCAATGAACCCAAATCCAGAAACGGTCATATCTAAAGGGATTATCCTCAAATTAGATGGCGAGAACCAGCATCAATTCCAAGAAACAAAATGGGAAAATGGCGGGCTGGCTCCATTAGATTTAGGCTACGACCTCACGATGAGTGATTTGCAATTTTCTATGCCGCTAGGTGTCAAGATGAGAAATGCCGTTATTATGGAGCCTTATACAGTGGAAATTGATAACTCCATCAACCAGCTCTCATGTGACCATGATCAAAGCTTCTTTAGCCTGATTGACCGAAAAGGTGAGTGGCGTGTGAATACGATGCTAAAAGGGTTCGCAAATAAAGTGCAGGGCTTTGTTAGCTCATTTTCGCTCACGGGTGACATTTTAGTGATCGGGAAAAATAAAGAAGATATGATGCTGGCACATAAGCGGATGAAAGAAATTGGCGGGGGAATCGTACTCACAGAGAACGGGGAAATTTTGCACGAAATCCCGCTGCAATTATCAGGCTGTGCATCGGCTGAACCATTTGAGACTGTTCTTCAGCAGGAACAAACATTACGCGAGCTGCTCATTGAGCGCGGCTATCCATTTGACTGCCCAATTGATACACTTGTCTTTTTCCAAAGTACACATTTGCCGTATATTCGAGTGACACCAAGAGGAATATTTGATGTCATGAAAAAAACTGTACTCTTTCCGTCTATAATGCGTTAAAATATAACAGAGTGGAGCTGTATCATCTTTGCTGCATTTCTGACTGCTGTTATAGGGCAGAAGTGAGCCATGGTTCTCTTCACTGCCATGTAAGTGATCGTGATCTTATGTGGAGCTGTTGACAAAGCAGAGGGCTTTGACATGACGAATGAAGTACTCTAATTGTAAAATGAATTTGCCGGTTACGCTGACCGGCCAACATATTTTGAATAACCCGAGCAAGGCGGGGCGCATATTTGTGGTCTCGCCGAGCTTTCTGCAAAGCCTGTATATGAGGGCAGAAGACCTAACCAAGCAGAAGTCATCTTTATACTGGAAGCAAACAAGTTTGTCAGATTGTCATACAAGGAAAATGACAGAACTTGTCGAATTTGTTTACGATAAAGAAGCTTCGGCTTACGAAAGAACCTGACGGCATTTTCAGCGTAGACCCAAACCTGTCATGATCTGTTCAAAGCTCATTGCTGAGGTTTTAAAAAAATTAGTCAGGAAAGATACCGCTTTCTTAGAAGAAGATCGTGCGAAGCGGTGTGGCAATAGTAAAGGAGAAGATGTATTAAGATGCAAATTGATAAATTAAGGGGCAAAAGCTTAGATCAGTTATTCAACTCCATCTTATCCCTTAAAGACCTGGAAGAATGTTATCGATTCTTTGATGATTTATGTACCATCAATGAAATCCAATCTTTATCACAGCGTCTTGAAGTAGCGCGTATGCTTCGCGAGGGAAACACGTATCATAAAATTGAGACGGAAACAGGTGCAAGCACTGCAACTATCTCACGTGTCAAACGCTGCTTGAACTACGGAAACGATGCCTATACGATGGCTCTTGACCGCGTAGCAGAACAGCAGGAAAATAACGAAACAAAATAAAGCAGCTTTCACTGTAAACAATCCTTTTTACGAAAAATGGACTTGTTTGCAGTTTTTTTATGAAAAAAGGCGGGCAGGGGCTGATAAAGTGCCTCTGTTTTTTACTTTAGCTCGCCCATAAACCATCTTTATCCCTCATAGGAGATGCCATCTTCACTTGAGAAGATTTCCTTAATCTCTACTGCTTGCTAACTTTATACGAAAAATGTCTATAAAAAAAGGTGCGTTTCCGCACCATTTCGAGCTAGACAGATGGCTGTGTGCCTGAGAACATAGGCACTTCGCTTGTCTGGCCATTCTCTTGTCTAAAAATAATATGTTTTTCATTAAAATGAATAGGCGATTCTATTCCCGCAGCTGCGGATAAGTTAAACAAACCTTCTCTAAGAGACAGGATATAATTGCACACTCGGTATTTTTTTTCTTCAATCGATAAACCCTTTTGCAGCTTTGGATCAGTCGTGGCGACCCCGACTGGGCATTTATTCGTGTGGCAGACTTGGGCGCGAATGCATCCGACTGAAAACATGAGACCTCTGGCAATATTCACAAAGTCAGCTCCCATTGAAAGGGCAATCGCAATTTTATCAGGCGAGAGAAGCTTGCCAGAAGCAAAGAGCTTCACCTGATCTCTGACACCGTATTCTTTCAATATTTGATGAACCATGGGGAGTGCCGTGAAAATGGGAAGCCCGGCAGAATCCGCCAATTCATGAAAGGACGCGCCTGTACCGCCTTCTCCGCCATCAACTGTAATGAAATCAGGGTGTTTTCCGCTTTTTTTCATATAGCTGGCAAGCTCTTCAATATTTTCTTTATGTCCGACAACAAGTTTGATTCCAACTGGCTTTCCGCCTATACTCCGAAGCTGTTCAATGAAATCAAACATGTCAGGAATGGAGTGGAACATCTCAAAGCGGTTTGGGCTGTCAATGGATTGGTGAGGCGGTAATTTACGGATATTCGCAATTTCTTCCGTCACCTTTTCGCCGTCAATATGACCGCCGCGTGTTTTTGCTCCTTGTGCCAGCTTGAGTTCAAAGGCTTTGACTTCCTCGTGTTCGCTTTTTTTCTTGAATTCTTCAAAGGAAAATGCGCCATCCTCTGTTCTAACGCCAAATAAACCGGGCCCAATCTGGCAAATGATATCTGCGCCGCCTTTGAGGTGATAAGGAGAAAGCCCGCCTTCACCTGTGTTCATCCACGTCCCGCCGGCCATTTTTAATCCTGAGGATAGAGCTGTAATCGCCCTGTCGCCTAAGGAGCCGTAGCTCATGGCAGATTGACCGATCAGTCCTTTCACATGGAAAGGCTTTTGACATGTGTGTTCGCCAATGACTTGTACATCCTCTTGATGGAGAAAGTAAGGATTTGCTTCGACTTCTTTGAAATGTTCACTTCTTCGCAGTAAATTGTCTTGATCAATCTGATACACTTTTGTTTTGATTTTTTCTGATTGATCGATTCGTAGTTCATCTCGCTGCTTTGGAAACAGGACGTTTCGAATGTAATAGCCTGGCTTGTCAAAATCACGTTTTGATCCAAAGCCCATCGTCCGGCTTTTGTACTTCCCAGACATGACCGCCTGCTCGTATTCTCTTCTTGAGAAGGGCAGCTCCTCTCGGTCATTCAGAAACAGATATTGGCGAAGCTCAGGTCCTATTTTTTCAAAGATAAACCGCAGCTTTCCAATGACCGGATAATTTCGCAGAA
The DNA here is from genome assembly GCF_038593305.1 of Bacillus sp. FSL P4-0248. Lineage (NCBI taxonomy): Bacteria > Bacillati > Bacillota > Bacilli > Caryophanales > Bacillaceae > Bacillus > Bacillus sp. FSL P4-0248. The sequence goes on from NZ_CP151983.1 coordinate 663,609, forward strand.
CTGAATGTTCCTCTTGTTTTTCATCCCTCATCCAAATCCAGATCAATAGAATGATTGGGATGATCAAACAAATGACTAGCAATGCGCCGATGACAATTAAAGTTGTTGTCACGAAGATCCCCTCTTTTCTCTTTCATTGCTGTTGTTATTCCACTTTTTAATGAAAGAGAAACCACACCAGCATATTGTGACGTTTAGAAATGAAAAGGCGGGGTAACTTACAAATAAGATCATAAGGGGAGGGAACATACATGAATAAGCGTCCAAATGCGTATGTACTTGCAGGATTAGGGGTTGGAGGAGCTGTGTTATTAGCGGTAAAAAATAAACAGCATCTGAAAAAATGGGCAAGCATGTTCCGGTCAGATGAAAAGATTCCTGAAAAAGCCGGCCACCCAGATCCATTAGATATCCAAGACAACAAAATGGTCGACGAAGGGGCCATGACATCCGTCCATTATTTTAATGAAGCGAGACAATAGTTTGAAAAAACCGTTTTGAAAGATCAAAACGGTTTTTTTCTTGTGATGTTATAGCGAAGAGGATCGACAATAGTAAAACCGATCAGCTCATTGTGATCAGGTGTTGAGAATTGGAATTCAACGCCTGACAGTTGATAGGTTGAGAGAATTTCCTGATCCGTCAAACGTAAAGAAAGCTCATCCTCATAAACCGGTACGTTCCGCAGCACTTCGGATTCTTGTGCAAATAACTCCAAGCCAGCCACTCGGCCCTCTTGATCGATATCTACATTGACACATTCATTGACATCTAATTCAATGGTTTCTTTGATTTTCATATGCTCCGCTTGTGGGGTGATATAGATGTATCCGATGTCTATATTTTGTTCATATGTGATCGTTCTTTTCAATGGGGTAACCTGCTTCATTTTAATTTTAACTGTAGCTAATTAACGAGATTTGAAATTATGAATGGGTATCGAAGATAAATTAAAGAATATCAATTATTATAATAAACTAAAATTAAGAACATAGCAGGATGTGCAACGAATGTATATTTGTATATACTTTAATGGGATAAATTAACTATATTGGAGATGAATTATAAATGGCGGTTTTGTATTTTTTTGAAAAAATGTCTGAACTGAGCCATATAGTACTTGTGTTGTGCGCATATGCTTTTTATTGGAGACTTAAGAAAACTAGAAATGAGAGGAAGCTCACTAATTTTGAACTTTTTCTAAAATATTTTATTTTATTTGGAGTATTAACTTGGGGAATCTCATTTGTGGTTTTAACAGTCTCATAATTCTGCGAAAAAAGTCGAATTAGCACTATTTATGTAAAAACAAATTATTTCTACCTTAAAATGAAAACCAAACTAACACTATATTTTATTATCAAAAATGACCATAAAATCAAATTTATGGTTTTTTGTTAGGTTATTTTAAGAAAAAGGGGAGTTTATACATTGAAAAAATTATTTGTATTCACATTGGCTTTATTACTTTCTATTGCAACAATAGTGCCAGTAGCATCAGCTGAAAATTTAGTAAATCCTGAGGCTGGATTGAAAGGGTTAACAAAAGAACAAATTGAAAAATCTGTAGCTGAAATAGAGTATATCTTTACTGAAATTCTAGTTTTTGATGACGAAGTAGGTTATGTTGTTAACGAAAAGGAATTAGAAAAAGCTTCATACCCAGTTTATCAAAAAGAAGGCATGATCGCTTTTGCGAACTATATGAATCAACAAAAAGGTATTGCTACTACACAAAAAAACACTGTTCAACGTTGTCTTGAAGATGCTCTTGGTATAACCAAGGGGGCTTTAAATCAGGTTCAAAAGGCTATTGAAAAAGGTGAATGGTTAAGTGTTCTAGGGTTCCTAACTTTAACTGGAATTGCGGTATCACCTCCTGTATTATTTGGCTTTTTCTTGCTATGTGGTGCACCAACAGCACAAGTTGCTCCACTTGAAAAATAAAAAAACTGTGTTCATTTATTAAGAAAGCAGATGCTAAGCATCTGCTTTTTTGTTTCTAAATCTTTAAATCACGCCACCCATTTTCAAAAGAATGAAACTTTTAGCTAAAGGAGGTTACCCATTTTTTGCAGACACTGATTTTGTTATAATATTTAAATGGAATGAAACGAATGGAGGAACGTTTTTCATGTATGATGTTACCGAGTGGAAGCATGTCTTTAAACTCGATCCAAATAAAGAAATTTCCGATGAACAGCTAGAAGCGATTTGCGAATCTGGGACGGATGCCATATTGATTGGCGGAAGTGATCATGTGACAGAGGACAACGTGCTTCAATTGATGTCAAAGGTCCGCCGGTTTCTAGTGCCATGTGTGCTCGAAATCTCCACACATGAGATGATTGTGCCTGGCTTTGATCTGTATTTCATCCCAACCGTTTTAAACAGCTCTCACCCTGACTGGATTGTTGGGCTTCATAAAGACGCGATGAAGGAATTCGGTGATTTGATGTCAATGGAAGAGATTGTGCCTGAAGGTTATGTCATCTTAAATGAAGATTGTAAAGCGGCCAAGCTCACAGAGGCAAATACAGCGCTGGATATCGATGACGTCAGGGCATATGCAAGAGTGGCAGAGCATTTGATGAAGCTGCCCATTTTTTATCTGGAATACAGCGGAACGCTTGGAGACATAGAGCTTGTCAAAGAAACAAAAGCAGTGCTTGATGAAACAGTTCTTTTTTATGGCGGCGGCATTAAGAACGCTAAGCAGGCAAAAGACTTCTCCCAGCATGCAGACGTCGTGGTTGTAGGAAACGTCATTTATGACAATTTCAAAGAAGCATTAAAGACAGTGGATGCAGTCAAAAAGTCATCATAGTCAAATAAGACGAAACGGGTTAAAATAGAACATAAGTTCGAATTGGCGGTGAATGGAATGAATGAAATATCGAATCATCTATTAGAAGGGCTGAATGACGCGCAGAAAGAAGCAGTCAAAGCAACAGACGGTCCTTTATTGTTGATGGCAGGAGCAGGAAGCGGGAAGACACGGGTGCTCACACATCGAATTGCCTACTTAATGGCAGAAAAGCATGTGGCTCCGTGGAACATTTTAGCGATTACATTTACAAATAAAGCAGCACGTGAAATGCGTGAACGTGTCCAAGCTATTTTAGGGCCTGGCGCTGATGACATCTGGATCTCTACGTTCCACAGCATGTGTGTCCGCATTTTAAGACGTGATATTGACCGCATTGGTGTGAATCGCAACTTCTCTATTTTAGACACATCTGACCAGCTTTCAGTCATCAAAAACATTTTAAAAGAACGGAATATCGATCCTAAAAAGTTCGACCCGCGCAGTATTTTAGGATCAATCAGCAGTGCAAAAAACGAACTCATTGACGCAGAGGAATACGCCAAAACAGCTGGTGATTTCTATGATCAAGTGGTCAGCGATGTCTATACAGATTATCAAAAGCGTTTACTGAAAAACCAATCACTCGACTTTGATGATTTAATTATGATGACAATTCGTCTGTTTGAGCGCATTCCTGAAGTATTAGAGCACTATCAGCGGAAATTCCAATACATTCATGTGGATGAGTATCAGGATACGAACAGAGCACAGTACATGCTTGTGAAACTGCTCGCGCAGCGCTTTCAAAATATATGTGTTGTCGGTGATTCGGATCAGTCTATTTATCGCTGGCGCGGAGCGGATATTACAAACATTCTCTCCTTTGAAAAAGATTATCCATCCAGTGAAGTGATTCTGCTTGAGCAAAATTACAGATCGACGAAACGCATTTTGCATGCCGCAAATACGGTCATTCAAAACAATGCAAACCGGAAGCCGAAAAATCTTTGGACAGAAAATGATGAAGGAGCGAAGATCGCCTATTACCGTGCAGATAATGAATTCGGTGAAGGACAATTTGTCGCAGGAAAGATTCGTCAGCTTCATCAGAGCGGAAAGCGCAAATTATCCGATTTTGCGATCCTTTACCGGACAAATGCCCAGTCTCGTGTCATAGAGGAAACGTTAATGAAAGCCAACATTCAATACAACATTGTCGGCGGCACGAAGTTCTATGACAGAAAAGAGATCAAGGACATTTTGGCATACTTACGCCTAGTGGCAAACCCAGATGACGATATTAGTTTTGCGCGAATTGTCAACGTACCAAAGCGCGGAATCGGTGCGACATCTGTTGATAAAATTGCAGCATATGCGGAGATGAATGACCTGTCTATGTTTGAAGCACTTGGTCAGGTGGATTTCATTGGACTGAGTGCACGGGCAGCCAATGCGCTTGATGAGTTCAAACAGCTCATTGATCAAATGACGAACATGCAGGACTATTTATCTGTCACTGAATTAACAGAAGAAATTCTAGAGAAAACAGGCTATCGTGAAGCGCTGAAGCTCGAAAAAACGATTGAAGCACAAAGCCGCTTAGAAAATATTGACGAGTTTCTATCCGTCACTAAGAACTTTGAAGAACAAAATGAAGACAAGTCACTTGTGACCTTCCTGACAGATCTCGCCCTCGTCGCAGACATTGATAAGCTGGATGAGAATGAAGAAGAAGATCAGGATGCCGTTATCTTAATGACACTTCACGCCGCAAAAGGTCTAGAATTCCCTGTTGTTTTCTTAATGGGAATGGAGGAAGGTGTCTTCCCGCACAGCCGTTCATTAATGGAAGATGCAGAGATGGAAGAAGAGCGCCGCCTCGCTTATGTTGGCATCACACGGGCTGAAGAAGAGCTTTATTTATCAAGTGCGAAAATGAGAACACTTTTCGGCCGGACGAACATGAACCTTGAATCTAGATTCATTCGAGAAATACCAGCCGATTTATTGGACAACCTAAATGAGAAAAAAGAAACAAAAACACCGTTTGGCCAAACAAGAGAAAGACCGCAAAGACGGGGACCTGTCTCACGTCCGCAAACACAAACGATTCAAAACACAGGCGGCGGCAGTATTGGCTGGGCTGTGGGCGATAAAGCGGCCCATAAAAAATGGGGCGTTGGTACGGTTGTCAGTGTGAAAGGCAGCGGAGACAGTACAGAGCTTGATATTGCGTTCCCAAGCCCTACAGGCATTAAGCGTCTTCTCGCAGCATTTGCACCAATCGAGAAGCAATAAACTGATAGGACAAAACGGATGAATTGAAAGGAAGAAGCAGATGGATAAAGAAGCAGCGAAACGCCGGATCGAGGAACTGCACCAGATTTTGAATCAATACAACTACGAATATCATACACTTGATCGTCCAAGTGTTCCTGACGCTGAATATGATGCGCGGATGCGTGAGCTGATCTCTCTGGAGGAAGAACACCCTGACTTAAAAGCAGCGGATTCACCTTCACAAAGAGTAGGCGGCGCTGTTTTAGACGCCTTCCAAAAAGTGCGTCACGGCACACCGATGCTCAGCCTTGGGAATGCGTTTAATGAACAGGACCTTCTTGATTTTGACCGCCGGGTTCGTCAAGCAGTCGGTGACGATATCGCATACAATGTCGAGCTGAAAATTGATGGACTCGCTGTTTCTCTCCGTTATGAAAATGGCGTGTTTGTCCGAGGAGCGACACGCGGAGATGGAACAACGGGGGAGGATATTACTGAAAACCTCAAAACGATTCGTTCCATCCCGCTTAAAATCAAACGCCCTCTGTCGATTGAAGTGAGAGGCGAGGCATTTATGCCAAAACCTTCTTTTGAAGCATTAAATGAAAAAAGAATACAAAACGAAGAAGAGCCGTTTGCAAACCCGCGTAATGCGGCTGCAGGTTCACTTCGTCAGCTTGATACGAAAATTGCAGCGAAACGAAACCTTGATATATTCGTCTACAGTATAGCGGAGCTTGATGAAATTGGTGTTGAAACGCAAAGCGCAGGACTTGATCTTCTCGACGAACTTGGCTTTAAAACAAACAAAGAAAGACGGATGTGCCAAACGATCGAAGAAGTCATCGACCTTATTGAAACATTAAAAGTAAAGCGTGCCGATTTTTCATATGAAATCGATGGAATTGTCATTAAAGTCGATTCACTGGCTCAGCAGGAAGAACTCGGCTTTACAGCAAAAAGCCCGCGCTGGGCGGTTGCGTACAAGTTTCCGGCTGAAGAGGTCGTAACGAAGCTGCTTGATATTGAACTAAGCGTTGGGCGAACAGGCGTGATTACACCAACAGCGATTCTTGAGCCTGTCAAAGTAGCAGGGACGACAGTGCAGCGTGCATCTCTTCATAATGAAGATTTGATCAAAGAAAAGGATATTCGCTTGTTTGATCAAGTGATTGTGAAAAAAGCCGGCGATATTATTCCTGAAGTCGCAGGTGTCCTTGTCGATCAGCGTACAGGCGAAGAAAAGCCGTTTCACATGCCAACTGAATGTCCAGAGTGTCATAGTGAGCTGGTGCGAATCGAAGGCGAAGTGGCCTTACGATGCATCAATCCAGAGTGTCCTGCCCAAATACGTGAGGGACTCATTCACTTCGTTTCCCGTAATGCAATGAATATTGATGGGCTTGGCGAGCGGGTCATTACACAGCTCTTTAAGGAACAGCTAGTCTCTCGTGTGTCCGACCTTTACCGTTTAACGAAAGAAGAGCTCATTCAGCTTGAACGAATGGGCGAAAAATCTGTCGACAATTTACTGCGTTCAATTGAGCAGTCGAAAGAAAACTCTCTTGAGCGTTTACTATTTGGACTCGGCATTCGATTTATTGGATCAAAAGCGGCAAAGACCTTGGCGATGCATTTCGAAAACATCGATCAATTAAAGCAAGCAACGAAAGAACAATTACTTGAAGTCGACGAAATTGGTGAAAAAATGGCTGATGCCGTCGTCACGTACTTTGAGAAAGAAGAAATACTCGATCTGCTGAACGAACTAAAAGAGCTTGGAGTCAATATGACCTATACAGGGCCAAAGCCGGTAAAAGCAGAAGAAAGTGATTCCTACTTTGCAGGAAAAACCATTGTGCTGACAGGAAAGTTAGAAGAAATGGCGCGAAACGATGCAAAAGCAGCGATCGAAGCGTTAGGCGGCAAGCTGGCAGGCAGTGTGAGTAAAAAAACAGATCTAGTCATTGCCGGAGAAGCAGCGGGGAGTAAGCTGACAAAGGCAGAAGAACTCAATATTGAAATTTGGGACGAAGCTAAAATGCTCGAGGAGCTAAAGAAATAAGAGGAGTGTTTTCTATTGAAAAAGTTGTTATTGCTGCTGACAATGCTCACACTGGTATTGTCAGCGTGTGCACCTTTTGGGGGAAAGGAAGAGGAAGAGGTCACACAAAAAACGGATGAAACGAAGGAAACAAAGGAAACAGCCATCATCCCGATGTACAATATCTCAGACTCCTATTACAAAATGGTGCTGCCGTTTAAACAAGGAGCTGCGAGAGGTTTAACAGCGGAGCGTCTCAACACACGCTTGGACATTGATGAATTTGAAACAGGACTCATGCGCCTTGCAACAGAGTCATTTAATACAAACGACTATCTTTTCCAAGAAGGACAGCATTTAGATGAGGATACCGTTCTCAGCTGGCTGGCACGCAAAAAAACAGGCAGTGATCTGAAAAAGGCAGAAAAAGATGATAAAAACTTTAAGAATCTAGGCTTAAATCCTGCTCTTCCAAACTCAGGTTCAACAAAGTCTAAAAATGAAAATAGTCCCATCTACTTAGCTTCGATGCTAGAGCATAATTACTTAATTAGAAAAGACAAAAACAGCTTACAGCTTGGCGGAGTTGTCATTGGTCTTGCACTGAACTCTGTTTATTATTACCGTGAAAAGATTGGTGACCCGCAGCAAGAGGTGACCATCGATTCATCGAAAAATTCAAAGAAACTTTTGGCAGAGGGTGAAAAAATCGCTGAACAAGTGATCAAGCGCATTCGTCAAATGGACGGACTGCAAAAAGTGCCTGTCATGATTGCCCTTTATAAGCAAGCACCAAAATCATCTATCGTTCCAGGTAACTTTATCGCCAAAACGGATGTAAAAGCAGGCTCCGCTGATATCGGAAATTGGGATACGATCGATGAGGAGAATGTATTCTTCCCTTCAGATAATGCGAAAAGCAGCTACAAAGATGATTCAGAGCGATTTGACCGCTTCAAGACAAAGGTCGAAGACTACTTCCCGAATTACACTGGTGTTGTAGGAAAAGGCTTTTACAAAAACGGCAACCTGCAAAAAATGAAAATCGAAATTCCAATGCAGTTCTATGGAAAAACGGAAGTCGTAGCCTTCACACAATATTTAACCGGTGAAGTCATGGATTACTACAAGAGTACCAATATCGAAATCAACATTACATCTTCTGATCAACAAGAAGCCTTGATTACGAAAAATGCTGAAGACAAAGAACCGACTGTTCATATATATGACTAAATAAGAGGGATTTCCAAACTCTTGTCAAAATATTAGTAGAAACCAAGAAGAAAGGCAGGTATGTTGATGCTCGTATAATGCTGATTACCGTCAAGAACATTTAAAAAGACGATAAAGGAGAATCAGCATGCATAAAGAAGTAAAAGCACGATACGATGAACAGAAAGTCTTAAAGAAAGCGGCTCACTTGTATAAATTTCAGCTTGACCAAGTCACATTTCTAGCCGATGCAGAAAATTATGTGTATGAATATAAGGCAATGAATGGGGAGAATTATATATTAAAAATCACCCATACCATTCGTCGTTCACCCACATATATTTTAGGAGAAATGGACTGGATTCGATTCCTGTCTCATCATGGTATTTCCGTAGCAAAGCCGATTTCATCAGCAAGAGGAAAAGACGTTGAAACCATTCCTGATCAAGCCGGAGGCGCATTTTTACTCCGTGTGTATGAAAAAGCACCGGGGAGAAAAGTGAATGAAGGAGATTGGAATGGGGAGCTGTTTGAAGCGTTAGGGTCCTATACAGGACGAATGCATCAAATAACAAAACGATATCAAGTAAAAGATCCTCTTTATAAGCGTCAAGAGTGGTATGAAGAGGAGCAATTAAAGCTTGATCAATATATTCCGTCTGATCAAACGGTTGTTTTGCGAAGAAAAGATGAACTGATGCAAAAGCTTCACCAGCTCCGAATTTCGAAGGATGTGTATGGGCTGGTGCATGCCGATTTGCATCACGGGAACTTCCATTATCATCAAGGAGAGATTATCGCATTCGATTTTGATGATATTGGATATCACTGGTTTATCAATGATATTAGTATTTTGCTATACAATGTTCTTTGGTATCCAGTGATTCCATATGATGATAAAGCTGAATTTACGGCAGAATTTATGAGTCATTTTTTAAAAGGCTATCGACAGGAGAATGAGCTTGATGACGCGTGGCTGGCAACAATCCCTGATTTTCTCATGCTGCGTCATATGCTTATTTATGGGCTTTTACATCAAGCATTTGATCTCCAAACAATGACTTCTGACCAAAAAGCCATGCTGTCATGTTTTCGAAAGGAAATTGAGCAAAAAACACCAATTACTCCTTTTGACTTTCAACAGCTGGCCCGATAAAAGAAACCCCTTGCTGTGTCAAACAGCAAGGGGTTTTTTATGACTACACCGTATCACACTTCACGCCAACGACGCCTTCTAGATCTTTAATATCAAAGTACACATCGGTTGTATAGCGGTCTTTATGCACTCGTACACGTACTTCCATGATCGGATAGTCCTTTTCTTTTAAATCATCAATTCGTACAGAATGAATGCGGATATTGAGGGCTTTCATTTCTTTTAAAATATCGGTCATGCGGTTTCGGTCAGAAAGAGACATTCTGATGCGGATTTCTTTTTCCTGCAGACGAATCGGTCCGATCCGCTGGAAGAGCCATGGCAGGAATTCGACACTAATGAGAATAAAGAAAAGACTGAGGAAGGCTTCTTTATAAAATCCTGCACCTGTTGCAACCCCAAGTCCTGCTGCTCCCCATATCATCGCAGAAGTCGTGAGTCCTGAGATGACATCATTGCTTTTTCGAAGAATCACACCTGCTCCAATAAAACCAACACCAGATATAATTTGCGCCGGTAACCTGAGTGGGTCCATTTGAAGCTTAGAGACTCGAGGGAAATTGTAGGCTGCATCAATGCTGATGATGGTTAAGACGCAGGAGCTGACAGCAATGACAATACACGTTTTTAAGCCGAGGGGCTTTTTCTTCAGCTCTCGTTCAAGCCCGATAATCAGACCGATTAAGGTGGCCACGGCTAATTTTAAGACTGTATCCCATTCAATTGTCCAAAACATGCGTATCGCTCCTTTCACTTCATGTACGTTTCACAACATGTATATGATCTTCTCACAGCCCATATGGCTGCACAACTCTTATTTTATTCAGTTTCTGAAGAAAGAAAAGCTTTTTATTTTATTTAAAAAGAGAGTCATCCGCATAGGGCAGATGACTCTTCAATTCTTTATTTTGTTTCTTCTTCAAGATGATCTTCCATTTTGTGAAATAGCTGTTTTGATGCTTTTGACGGCTTACTTGTCAATAAGCTCACAATAATGGCAGCTAATCCACTAAGGGTAAAGCCTGGAATCATTTCATAAATACCTGTGGCATGGTTGAGGCCTGTTGTAATCCATGTCAGAACCACAACTGCACCAACGATCATTCCAACTAGGGCACCGTGATGATTCATTCGTTTCCAGTATAGGCAAAGCAAGATGACTGGACCAAATGAAGAACCAAATCCTGCCCAAGCATAACCGACAAGGTCAAGAATGGTGTCACTTGGGTTAAGTGAAAGGCAGAGAGCAATCACAGCGACAACGAGTACAGACATCCGGCCAATCATGACGAGCTCTTTGTCTGATGCTGTTTTTCTAAAGAACGTTCTGTATAGATCTTCTGTCATGGCACTTGCTGTGACAAGCAGCTGAGACGAAATTGAACTCATAATCGCAGCTAAAATGGCAGAAAGTAAAAATCCAGTGATATATGGATGGAACAATACTTTAGAAAAAACGATAAAGATGGTTTCAGGATCAGCAAGATTCATACCCGTTTCATGAACATAGGCAACACCCACTAAACCGACAGACAGTGATCCAATCACTGAAATAATCATCCAGCTCATTCCAATTCGGCGTGCTGGTTTTAAATCTTTAACAGACGTAATGGCCATAAAGCGCACGATAATATGCGGCTGTCCAAAGTAACCTAGTCCCCAGGCAAGGAAGGAAATAATGCCAATGACGCTCGTTCCTCTAAAAATATCAAGCAATTTAGGGTCAATCTGTTGAATATCTTGGAATGTAGCAACAGGTCCGCCTAATTGTGTAAAGGCAACGATCGGCACGAGCACTAATGCTAAAAACATGATAGCTCCTTGGACAAAGTCCGTTAAGCTCACTGCCAAAAATCCGCCGAACAATGTATACAAAATGACAATACTTGACGTCAAAATCAGTCCAAACATGTAGTGAGCACCGAATGCTGACTCAAATAAACGTCCGCCTGATACCATCCCAGACGATGTATACAGCGTAAAGAAAATTAAAATGATGACGGCTGAAACAGCTTTTAATAAAGCAGATGATCCTTTGAATCGTTTATCAAAGAAATCAGGAATCGTAATCGCATCATCCGCAATCTCTGTATAAGAACGTAAACGAGGTGCAAGAATGAGGTAGTTCAAGTAAGCACCAACGATTAAACCAATCGCAAGCCAGGCTGTCGATAAACCTGTTTTATACATCTCACCTGGCACACCCATCAGCATCCATCCGCTCATGTCCGCAGCACCTGCTGAAAGGGCCGTAACGAATGGGCCAAGCCCGCGTCCGCCAAGCATATAATCATTTAAATCATGTGTTTTCCTGAATGCATACCAGCCAATGGCAAGCATCCCGATAAAATAAATAGATAAGGAAATTGTAACTTCAATACTCATTTTGTGTTCTCACCTTTTTCGTATTAATTTGACATCACCTCAATCAAAATATACAGAAGAGCGATGGCAGCTTTTTTGCTTGACTGTCCCGCTCACTGCTATGGTTACTTAACCTAACAGAGTATTCCCAAGTGATCAACCTGCCTAAACCTCTTCATTTTGAAGAAAAAATGGACAGATCGGTGATAAGAACCAGTATGTAAGCGATTACAAAAATAAACAAAAGTAAAAATTTTCTGAAAAATAAAAAGTCACCTGATGAATATTTCATTTATTGGTTTGATAAGAAGACGTTTTCAAGAAAACGAACCTTTCACCGCACCTTCGTAAAGTTGCTTTAGAACAGTAAAATTTGATATGATAAAGTGTATATGACTTATGATCATGACCACGAGTACGCATCATTTTTGGAGGTGAACCTGCATGTCAAGAATTTCAATAGAAGAAGTCAAGCACGTTGCCCATTTAGCAAGGCTTGCGATTACAGAAGAAGAAGCTGAGATGTTTACAGAACAGCTTGATAGCATCATTTCATTTGCAGAGCAGTTAAACGAGGTAGATACGGAAAACGTTGAACCTACTACACACGTATTAAAAATGAAAAACGTCATGAGAGAAGATGTTCCGAATAAAGGTCTTTCCATTGAGGCAGTCGTCAAAAACGCGCCTGATCATAAAGACGGTTATATTCGTGTGCCATCAATTTTGGACTAAAGGAGGCCCGAGACATGTCACTGTTTGATCACAAAATTTCTGAATTAAAAGAGCTTTTACATAAAAAGGAACTGTCTGTTTCTGATTTAGTGGACGAGTCTTATAAACGAATCAATGAAGTAGACGGGAAAGTACAAGCATTCCTTGCACTGGACGAAGAAAAAGCACGTGCGTATGCAAAGGAATTGGACGAGGCGGTTGGTGAAAAGGACGAGCTTGGTCTATTGTTCGGTATGCCGATCGGTGTGAAAGATAACATTGTTACAAAGGATTTGCGTACAACAGCTTCAAGTAAAATCCTGCAAAACTTTGATCCGATTTATGATGCAACCGTTGTGAACCGCTTAAGAGACGCAGAAGCAGTCACAATCGGTAAATTAAATATGGACGAATTCGCAATGGGATCTTCTACGGAGAACTCAGGCTACAAAGCGACGAAAAACCCATGGAATTTAAACACCGTTCCAGGCGGATCAAGCGGTGGATCAGCAGCTTCTGTTGCAGCAGGTGAAGTACCGTTCTCACTTGGTTCAGATACTGGCGGTTCTATTCGTCAGCCGGCATCTTTCTGCGGGGTTGTCGGTCTTAAGCCGACATATGGCCGTGTATCCAGATACGGATTAATCGCATTTGCTTCATCATTAGACCAAATTGGTCCGATTACACGTAATGTAGAGGATAACGCATATGTTCTTCAAGCAATTGCAGGTGTCGATCAAATGGACGCAACAAGCGCAAATGTCGATGTCCCAGATTTTCTTTCTTCATTAACTGGCGACATCAAAGGCTTGAAAATTGCTGTGCCGAAAGAATACCTTGGCGAAGGTGTTGGCGAGGAAGCAAAAGAATCTGTTCTTCAAGCGTTAAAAGTATTAGAAGGACTTGGTGCTTCGTGGGAAGAAGTGTCTCTTCCGCATTCTAAATACGCGCTTGCGACTTACTACTTACTGTCTTCTTCAGAAGCATCTGCAAACCTTGCACGTTTTGACGGCATCCGCTATGGCTACCGTACAGATAATGCAGACAACCTGATTGATTTATACAAAAATACTCGTTCTGAAGGCTTCGGAGACGAAGTGAAGCGCCGCATCATGCTTGGTACATTCGCGCTAAGCTCAGGATATTACGATGCGTACTATAAAAAAGCGCAAAAAGTCCGTACATTGATCAAAAAAGACTTTGAAGATGTTTTCGAAAAGTATGATGTCATTGTAGGACCAACAACGCCGACTCCTGCATTTAACATTGGTGAAAAGACAAGCGACCCGCTAACCATGTATGCAAACGATATTTTAACGATCCCTGTTAACCTTGCAGGCGTTCCAGGAATCAGTGTGCCTTGTGGGTTTGCAAATGGCCTTCCGTTAGGACTGCAAATCATCGGCAAGCACTTTGACGAAGGAACAGTGTACCGCGTGGCTCACGCTTTTGAGCAAGCAACAGATCATCATAAAGCAAAACCTGAACTGTAAGGGGTGAATCAGAATGAACTTTGAAACGGTAATTGGACTTGAAGTCCACGTAGAGCTAAAAACACAATCGAAAATTTTCTCAAGCTCGCCGACACCTTTTGGTGCAGCTGCCAACACGCAAACAAGTGTCATCGACCTTGGTTATCCTGGCGTACTGCCTGTACTGAACAAAGAAGCGGTGAACTTTGCGATGAAAGCGGCCATGGCGCTGAACTGTGAAATCGCAACAGATACAAAATTTGACCGTAAAAACTACTTCTATCCTGATAACCCAAAGGCGTATCAAATTTCTCAGTTTGATAAACCGATCGGTGAAAACGGCTGGATTGAAATTGAAGTAGAAGGCAAAACAAAACGAATCGGTATTACGCGTCTCCATTTGGAAGAGGATGCTGGGAAACTGACGCACACAGGCGACGGTTACTCACTCGTCGATTTCAACCGTCAAGGCACACCGCTTGTTGAAATCGTATCTGAGCCAGACATTCGCACGCCAGAAGAAGCGTATGCTTACTTAGAAAAATTAAAATCCATTATTCAATATACAGGCGTTTCTGACTGTAAGATGGAAGAAGGCTCACTTCGCTGTGATGCCAATATTTCTCTTCGCCCAATCGGCCGTGAAGAGTTTGGTACAAAGACAGAGCTCAAAAACTTGAACTCATTCGCTTTCGTACAAAAAGGCCTTGAATTCGAAGAAAAGCGTCAAGAGCAAGTATTGCTTTCTGGCGGCTTGATCGAACAGGAAACCCGCCGTTATGACGAAGCGTCTAAAAAGACGATCCTGATGCGTGTCAAAGAGGGATCTGATGATTACCGCTACTTCCCAGAACCGGATTTGGTGGAACTGTACATTGATGACGAGTGGAAAGAACGTGTAAGAGCATCGATCCCAGAGCTTCCAGACGAGCGCCGCAAACGCTATATCGATGAGCTTGGACTCCCTGCATACGATGCAATGGTACTCACGCTGACGAAAGAAATGTCTGATTTCTTTGAAGCGACCATTTCAGAAGGTGCAGAAGCGAAGCAAGCATCGAACTGGCTCATGGGTGAAGTATCTGCTTACTTAAACTCTGCTCAAAAAGAGCTGGACGATACAAAGCTAACGCCGCAAGGACTTGCTGGCATGATCAAGCTTATTGAAAAAGGAACAATTTCCTCTAAGATTGCGAAAAAGGTATTCAAAGAGCTCATTGAAAATGGAGGAGATGCAGAAACAATCGTCAAAGAAAAAGGACTTGTCCAAATTTCTGACGAAGGTGCACTGCTCAAACTTGTCACAGAAGCACTTGATAACAACCCGCAATCCATTGAAGACTTTAAAAATGGTAAAGACCGCGCGATTGGTTTCTTAGTCGGACAAATCATGAAAGCATCGAAGGGCCAAGCTAACCCGCCGATGGTGAACAAGATTCTCCTTGAAGAAATCAAAAAACGCTAAATCGCAAAAAACCGCCTGATGAAACAGGCGGTTTTTTTGCTTGAAATGACAGGGTCTTAACATAGATTCAGACCACCGCCGTATATCAATTTAGAGAATCTTTTCTTATAATGAAGCATAAGCGAAAGTGCACATTCGAAGGGGGAAAGGTGAGCTAAATCGAAAAACAGAACGTCATGTTACTGAAGAAACAGCTTCAATTGCTCCACTGCTCTTAGAACAGCAGGCTCCTCACACTTTTCTAAATTTGTCAGCATTCCTTGGATGACTGGCTTACGAGGCTCAGCTTTTGCCAGCTCTTCTTCAATCACTTCAATGGATACAACGGTATCATCTGAAAGCAGATGCTCAAGCTTTAACAAGCGAAGCTCCTCTTGAAGGGAAACAGCACTCGGCGCTTCATCATCCCAAATGCTTTGCTTCAAAATCGGCTTCGTCTGAGAACGAAGCAAGCCGTGAACCAGATCATCAAACCGTTCGAGTATAAAGGATGAGAGCTCATCAAATGATAATTTCATTTGATCCTGTAAAAGCAGAACCTGCACATAGGATTGGATAATTCCTTGAATCATGACTGACAGGTCAGTTATATATGGTTCGATTTCCTGTCCATAAGTGGTCAAGATGGAAATTTGAATTTCATCGTTCATTTGCTTTTTCACAGTTTTTGAATACTTTTTAATCTGCTGGTTTTCCGGAATAATGTTCTCGCTGAGGATCAGAATGATAAAATCCTTGTTCTCAGCAAAATGCTGAAACTGTTCAGCGATTTGTTTCTGAAAGATCTCTCTCGGCGCGAGATGCTGATTCTCTTTTCGAATCATTTCGATAGTTTGCATCGAAGTGTCGATATAATATTCAAACGCTCGGTTGAAAAGCTGTTCTTTTGATTTGAAATGTAAATAAAATGCGCCTTTTGATATTCCGCATTCATCTGCAATTTCCTGAATGGTCGTAGAAGAAAAACCCTTTTTCGCAAACAATTGGATGCTTGCTTTAATGATTTTTTCTTTTTTTTCGTTCATGAAATAAGGCCCCTTCAGCTTTAGAATGTTACGTCAAACGCAAGTGAAATGGTTGACGGCATTGTATATCACCGTTTATTATGATATAGAATGACCAGTCAGTCAATACATAAAGGAAAATGGAGGATATAATGAATTCGATCATCAATTTTGTATTAAAGAATAAGTTCGCTGTATGGCTCATGACGATTATCGTAACAGTTGCTGGTCTATATGCCGGATTGAATATGAAACAAGAATCAATCCCTAATATCAACACGCCAGTCATTACGGTTTCTACAACGTACCCTGGCGCAACGCCGGACGAAGTATCAGATAAGGTGACAGATCCAATTGAAAAATCGATTCAAAACCTCAATGGGGTCAGCGTGGTCACTTCTAATTCATTTGAAAATGCATCATCCATTCAAATCGAGTACGATTACAACAAAGACATGGATGAAGCAAAAAAGGAAATTGAAGATGCGATTAGCAATATCGATTTCCCTGAAAATGCAGAAAAACCTAAAATCGCACGCTTTAGTATTAATGCGATTCCAATCCTAGCTCTTAGTGTCTCTGGTGATAAAGAATCATTACAAGACCTTACACAAAAAGTAGAAAATGATCTCGTTCCTTCACTTCAAGGATTAGACGGTGTCTCTTCTGTCGAAACTTCAGGACAGCAAATCAAAGAAGTAGAATTTTCGTTTAAACAAAAGAAATTGAAAGAATACGGTCTAGATGAAGATACCGTCCAAAACATGATCAAAGGCTCTGATGTGAATGTACCATTAGGTCTATACACATTTGGCAACAAACAAAAATCAGTTGTCGTGGACGGCAATATTTTAAGCGTCAAAGATTTGAAAAACATGCGTATTCCAGTCACACCAAGTGCAGGCGGCGGTGCGGGAAGCGCTGGAGCTGGAGCACCTTCTAACGGCTCAGAAAACCCAGGTGCGCAAGGTGCGGAGCAGCAGGCTGGAAGTGCAAGTCAGCAGCAAGCAGGTGGAGGTGCAGCAAGCAGTCAATCTGTAGAGCTGCCGACGATCAAGCTATCTGAGATAGCAGATATTAAAGTCGTA
Source organism: Bacillus sp. FSL P4-0248 (assembly GCF_038593305.1). Lineage (NCBI taxonomy): Bacteria > Bacillati > Bacillota > Bacilli > Caryophanales > Bacillaceae > Bacillus > Bacillus sp. FSL P4-0248. The sequence goes on from NZ_CP151983.1 coordinate 681,217, forward strand.
AAAGATGCAGAATCGATCTCTAGAACGAACGGAAAAGACAGTATCGGTCTGCAAATTGTTAAAGGTTCTGATGCCAACACAGTGAGTGTAGCAGAAGAAGTGACAAAAGAGCTTGAGAAATTTAAAAAAGACAACAAAGGCATCAAAGTAAGTACCACATATGATCAAGCAGGACCGATTAAAGAGTCTGTCAGCACAATGCTGAACAAGGCGATCATCGGAGCAATCTTTGCGATCATTATCATTATGTTGTTCCTTCGAGATATCAAATCAACATTAATTTCGGTCATTTCCATTCCGTTATCTCTGTTGATTGCTGTTTTATTATTAAATCAGCTGGATATTACATTAAATATCATGACACTTGGTGCCATGACTGTCGCCATTGGGCGTGTTGTCGATGACTCGATAGTGGTCATAGAAAACATCTATCGACGAATGGCATTAAAGGATGAACCATTAAAAGGCAAGGCACTCGTCAGAGAAGCCACAAAAGAAATGTTTATCCCGATTATGTCTTCGACCATTGTGACTATTGCAGTATTCTTACCGTTAGCATTAGTAGGTGGAATGATTGGTGAACTATTCATCCCATTTGCCCTAACGATTGTGTTTGCGTTACTTGCTTCACTGCTTGTCGCCATTACAATTGTTCCAATGATGGCACACAGTCTATTTAAAAAGAATCTCTACGGCACAGCGAAAAAAGTAAAAGAACATAAACCAAGCAAACTTGCTGGCGGTTATAGACGTGTACTTAATTGGACACTCAACCATAAATGGATCACATCAGGAATTGCCATTCTTATGCTTGTCGGAAGCTTATTCTTAGCACCACTTGTCGGTGTCAGCTTCTTACCACAGGAAGCAGAGAAAACGGCCATGGTGACATACACGCCAGAGCCTGGACAAACGAGAGAGCAAGCAATTGATGAAACGAAAAAAGCTGAAGATTATTTGATGAAACGTGATCATGTCAATACAGTTCAGTATTCACTAGGCTCTTCAAATGCCATGACAGCAAGTGTTGGCGGTAACTCTAACGGTGCATTATTCTTCGTACAATATGATGATGACACGCCAAACTTTGATAAAGAAAAAGATCGCGTGGTCAAAGCTCTGCAAGATAAAGCATCTAAAGGGGAATGGAAATCACAAGACTTCTCATCTGCTGGTGCAAGCAATACGGTGACGTACTATGTGTACGGGGATAAAGCAAGTGATATTGAAGGCACAGTAAAAGATGTTGAGAACATCTTAAAAGATGAGAAAAACCTGAAAAATGTCAGCACAAGCTTATCTGAGAAATACGACGAATATACGTTTAATGCAGATCAAGAAAAACTAGCGAAACTAGGTCTAACTGCTTCACAAATCGCTCAAGCGATTGCACCTCAAAATAGTGAAACAACACTGACGAAAGTCACAGAGGACGGCAAAGAACTTGATGTGAAGCTTCAAACGGAAAAAGATGAATATAAGAGCAAAAAAGATTTAGAAAATAAAAAGATCACCACACCAACAGGGCAAGAAGTCCGTATTGGTGATGTCGTCAAAGTAAAAGATGGTACGACAGCAAATACGGTGACAAAACGTGATGGGAAAATCTACGCAGAAGTGTCTGGTGACATGACAACAGACGACGTCTCAAGTGTAACGCAGGATGTTCAGAAGAAAGTCGACAAGCTTGATCTAAAATCTGGCGTAACGATTGACACAGGCGGCGTAAGTGCGGATATTGAGGAATCCTTTACACAGCTTGGCCTTGCAATGCTTGCAGCGATTGCCATTGTGTATCTCGTTCTCGTCATCACATTTGGCGGAGGACTTGCACCATTTGCGATTCTCTTCTCACTGCCATTTACGATTATTGGCGCACTGCTTGGATTGTTTATAGCAAAAGAAACCATCAGCTTAAATGCCATGATTGGATTGCTCATGCTGATCGGTATCGTTGTAACAAATGCCATTGTCTTGATTGACCGCGTGATTCATAAAGAAAAAGAAGGTCTCTCAACAAGAGAAGCATTACTTGAAGCTGGAACAACAAGATTACGCCCGATCTTAATGACGGCACTTGCGACGATCGGTGCACTGCTGCCACTCGCATTAGGATTTGAAGGCGGAAGCCAGATCGTATCAAAAGGACTTGGCGTAACCGTAATTGGCGGTTTAACAAGTTCTACACTTCTCACATTGGTCATCGTCCCAATCGTGTATGAAATGTTAAGCAAGTTTAGACGTAAGAAAAAGTACGCAGAAGAAGAATAAGAGGAAGCCCCGCTCATTGGCGGGGCTTTCAGCGTGTAAACAAACCCTCGCATTCTTTGTCAGGACTGCGTGCCGGTGCTCACGAATATTAAATTCGCTCCGCTTCGGTACTCGTCCTTCCTAGACTGCAAAGGTTTTCTATCACGCTGAAAAGAAGACAAAGGGCTAAAATAAAGATCATTTCAGCCCTTTGTCAATTATTTGAAAGCCCCGTGTATTGGCGGGGCTTTTTTTATTTTGAAATCTGACAAACAGCTTTTCTCATAAGCTCTTCAAATGCGTGGAAAAAGGCATCACGATCGACATGGTCAATCACTTGAATTGATTTTCCATCTGGATGCTCTTCGGTGCGTCCTTGCTTTGGCGTCTCGGTATAAACGATCGCATTAACTTCTTTCGAACGGGTAAATGATGTAGATGCAAGAGTAATCGTTGTCAGCACATCCCATAAGTAATACGTCGAGTTCGTTTCATGATGAATGAGCGGCGGGCAAAAGGCGTAGCACTGACCGATAAAATCTATTCCAATATGAGAACGAAGAGAAGCCCAGCGCTGACGTACATCAAGTGTAAGCGGGACTTGATTTGTACTTTCAAGTGCGACCATTTCAATAGGGAAAGGTTCCTGAAAGACAGTGCTCACAGCATAAGGGTCCCAAAATGCATTCCATTCTGCTGTCCCGTCATGCTCGGGTTCTTCAACATTGCCTTTTTCAAGGAACGTGCCGCCCATCCACACCAATTTCTCAATTTTATTAGAGATCGAAGGATCTTCTTCTAAAGCGCGTGCAAGATCTGTGAGCGGACCAGTAAAGAGCAGGGTGACAGGTTCTTTTGCCTTCTTAACCGTTTCAATCAGATGAAGGTGTGCTGGCAGCTTGGACACTTTTGTATCAACAGTGCCTTTTTCATTTAAAATTGGCAGAGCATCTACATAAAAAGCATGCATCCGCCACTCCTTCGGAAACGGATTGACGCCTCTAGAAGTTGAAGCAGCAACTTCAATTTCATAAGGGCTGAATCGATCAATGATTTTTTGAGATGCACTGAGAGCAGGCTCTAAATAACAATCAGCAGGAATCACAGACATTCCGATGACTTTCAGATGTTCCATTTGAAGGAGAAGAAATAAAGAGACGAGGTCATCAACACCGCCGTCATGATTAAAATAGACAGGCTTTTTCATCGCATATCATCCTTTACAGCGTTTTCTTTTATCTTATCAGAATGCTTTCTTGCTGCGGGAAATGTGGTAGGAGATTTCACATATTAGGTGGTTGTTTTGTTGCCATTTTTAAATCTCATAGTATAATTAAAGGTTGTTAGTGGTGAAAATAGATTGCATAATGAATATAGGATGATGATGAATGAAACGTGCTCGAATTATATACAATCCGACATCTGGGCGTGAACTCTTCAAGAAGAATTTACCGCAGGTTTTGCAAAAATTTGAACAAGCTGGCTATGAAACTTCTTGTCATGCGACGACATGTGCAGGAGATGCCACGCAAGCAGCAGAAAAAGCCGCACAGAGAGATTTTGATTTAATTGTAGCAGCAGGTGGAGACGGCACGATCAATGAAGTCGTCAACGGACTAGCACCGCTTGAAAAAAGACCAAAACTAGGAATTATTCCAGTTGGAACAACAAATGACTTCGCAAGAGCACTTGGAATTCCACGAGAAGGTGTTTTGAAAGCGACAGATGCCATTATTGAGGGTGTAGCGAAACCGCTTGATATCGGTAAAGTCAATGGCCATTATTTTATTAATATTGCTGGCGGCGGCCGGTTAACAGAGCTCACCTATGAGGTGCCTAGTAAACTGAAGACCATGCTTGGACAGCTTGCTTATTATTTAAAAGGCATGGAGATGCTTCCTTCTATCCGCCCGACAGAAGTCGAAATTGAATATGACGGCAAATTGTTTCATGGAGAAATCATGCTGTTTCTTGTTTCACTCACAAACTCAGTAGGCGGCTTTGAAAAACTAGCGCCAGATTCCATTTTAGATGATGGGATGTTTGACCTGATCATTCTAAAGAAGGTCAATCTAGCAGAAGCCATTCGAGTGGTCAGCCTTGCACTCAGAGGCGAGCATATTCATGATAACAATGTCATCTACGCAAAAGCGAATCGCGTGAAGGTAGATGTAAAAGATAAAATGCAATTGAATTTAGATGGTGAATACGGCGGCATGCTGCCAGGTGAATTTGAAAACCTGTATCGCCATATTGAATTTATTGTGCCAAAAGCAACAGCTGAAAAAATAGGGTGAAGACTGAACTTGGTTCCTGATGGCGGCCAAGTTTTTCTTTGCAAATGAGGTGATAAAATTGGTGAAAATGAAACCGCCTGTTGAAAAGAATGAATACTACAATGTAACCTTCGAAGACTTAACGCATGAAGGTGCAGGTGTAGCAAAAATTGAAGGATTCCCTGTCTTTGTACCGAATGCCCTTCCTGACGAACAAGGGAAAATCAAAGTCACACGAGTCAAAAAAGGATTTGCTTTTGGACGACTCATGGAGCTGACAAAGGAAAGTCAGCACAGGCAAGATGCGCCATGTCCTATTTACAAGCAGTGCGGCGGCTGTCAAATTCAGCATATGAGCTATGAAGGCCAGCTGCTTTTTAAACAGAAACAAGTAAAGGACGTTTTAGAGCGGATCGGCAAGCTTGATATGAGCCGTGTAAAAGTTCATCCTGTACTCGGCATGGATGACCCTTGGAATTACCGAAACAAAGCACAAGTTCCAATTGGCGAACGCGAAGGCGGACTTGTTGCAGGATTTTATCAGCAGCGTACCCATGAAATCATTGATATGGAAAAATGTTTGATTCAGCAGTCAGAAAACGACGAAGTGGTACAGGCAGTAAAAGACATATGCAATGCGTTTGGCATCAAAGCATATAACGAAGAGCGGCACAAAGGCTGGCTGCGTCATGTGATGGTTCGCTACGGTATTGCAACAGGTGAAATGATGGTTGTGTTTGTGACTAGAACGGCTGATTTCCCGCAAAAGCAGCAGGTGATTGAGCAGATTATAGCACGCTTCCCACATGTTCGGTCAATTGTACAAAACGTGAATTCAAAGAAAACAAATGTCATTTTCGGAGACGAAACAACCGTTTTATGGGGGGAAGAATATATTTATGACACGATTGGCGACATCAAATTTGCCATTTCGGCCCGCTCATTTTATCAAGTGAACCCAGCTCAAACAAAGGTGCTTTACGACAAAGCGCTTGAATATGCAGAGCTGCAAGGCGAAGAAACCGTGATTGATGCATACTGCGGAATCGGGACGATCTCTTTATTTCTCGCAAAAAAGGCAGGCAGAGTATATGGGGTTGAAATTGTCCCAGAAGCGATTGAAGATGCAAAACGCAACGCTGCCTTAAACGGAATCAACAACGTCGAATTTGCAGTCGGCGAAGCAGAAACGGTCATCCCAAACTGGTACAAAGAAGGTATCAAAGCAGACACACTAGTTGTCGATCCGCCTAGAAAAGGCTGTGACGAAGCACTGCTTGACACCATTTTAAAGATGAAACCAAACCGTGTTGTTTATGTTTCCTGTAACCCAGGGACGCTTGCCCGTGATTTGTGTATTCTTGAAGATGGCGGGTATGTGACAGAGGAAGTGCAGCCTGTGGATATGTTTCCGCATACCAACCATGTAGAATGTGTAGCAAGTCTTGTGATTAATCAGTAATGTATTGTGACATCCCGATTCTGTGAAAAACATCGATATCGGGATGTTTTTATTTTTGTATGTTCAATCGGCCTAAAAAATGATATTTGGAAGTGGAATTAATATTTTCGCCGCGCAATTCATCACCAAAAGTCCTTTTTTGCAATTTTGCCCGGTTCATATTAAAGTATATAATGATAAAAATTGCTGAAAGACTTTATAGATGGACATGCCCTTAAGGCACTATGTCATGAGAGGAATTGGATGAAAGATGAGTAAAAATTTCTGGCGTGATTTACCGCGGCCATTTTTTATATTAGCACCAATGGAAGAAGTGACAGATGTTGTGTTTCGTCATGTTGTGAGTGAGGCGGCGAGACCGGATGTGTTTTTTACAGAGTTTACGAACAGTGAGAGTTATTGCCACCCTGATGGTATTCAAAGTGTGAAGGGGCGTTTAACCTTTACAGAGGATGAGCAGCCGATTGTTGCTCATATTTGGGGAGACAAGCCTGAGAACTTTAGACAGATGAGCATTGGAATGGCGGAGTTAGGATTTCAGGGGCTTGATATTAATATGGGCTGTCCTGTCCCAAATGTTACGCAAAACGGGAAGGGCAGCGGCTTGATTCTTCGCCCAGACGTTGCCGCAGAGCTGATTCAAGCGGCAAAAGCTGGGGGATTACCTGTCAGCGTCAAAACAAGACTTGGTTTTACTGAAGTCGATGAATGGCGCGGGTGGCTTAGACACATTTTGGAGCAAGACATTGTGAATTTATCGATCCACCTTCGCACAAGAAAGGAAATGAGCCAGGTGGATGCGCATTGGGAGCTCATTCCTGAAATTAAAAAACTTCGTGATGAAGTAGCACCTGATACGCTTTTGACAATCAATGGTGATATTCCTGATCGTCAAACAGGCTTAAAGCTCGCTGAGCAGTATGGAGTAGACGGCGTGATGATTGGACGAGGGATTTTCCATAACCCATTTGCTTTTGAAAAAGAGCCGAAGGAACATACAAGTGATGAACTGCTCGGTCTTTTAAGATTACATCTTGATCTCCATGATCAATACTCATCACTAGGTTTGCGTCCATTCAAGGCACTGCACCGCTTCTTTAAGATTTATGTGAAAGGATTCAGGGGAGCGAGTTTCTTGAGAAATCAATTAATGAACACATCATCAACAGGTGAAGTGCGTGCAATGCTGGATGAATTTGAAGCGAGAAATCAAGAACAATCATGACCAACAAGAGGAGGGGGAACCCTTCTCTTTTTTTATAAATAGGACTATTAAACTAGTTATTATAAATGGTAAAATGAGATAGAAATAACAATTGGAGGTATTTTGTTTGAAACCATTTTGGGATAGAGAAAGCGAAGAAACATTTAAGAAAATCAATGAGAAAGGCATTGCAAAAGCGGAAAAGAAGCTAGGCGTCATCCTGCCGGATACATATAAGCAACTGATTCTCGAACAAAATGGCGGGTATACATTGCATAATGCTTTTCCAACAGATCAGCCGAATGGATGGGCAGAGGATCATGTGTCATTTGATCATTTAAGAGGAATTGCCAAAGATGAAGGTATTATGGATAGTGATTATTTAATAGAAGAATGGGAATTGCCTGAGGGACTTGTGCTCATTTGTGGGGATGGTCATACGTGGATTGCATTGGATTATAGAGAAACAAAGGAGCAGCCGCCGATTCACTACTTTGATCTAGAAGATGAGACGGATTTCAAATTAGCGGATTCGTTTGATGAACTGATTGCTGGGCATTATACTGCTGAATAACATGAAAAGGAAAAGGCAGCCGCGAGTAGATATATTTCATTAAAACCGTTGTTATACAGTATTTTTTGAGAGAGACAAAAGAGTCTCTCTTTTTTTGCGAAGCAATATGGATTCTCTCTCCAAAACTGTACCAGTTATGTTTAAGTCCTATTATTCAATTGGTTCACTTTCCACTCACTAAATTTCCTGACGATAATATCTGCCACAATGTAAAATGGCAGAAAGCTGGAGTTGTCCACTTTGTTATATAAGGGAAACGGGGTGCTGCTTACATAGATGTTAAACATGGCATTTTGTGCAAGGAGATTATTCCTTAAAGTGGTCATGCTGATAAATTTGATATGTCTTGTTTTCACCAATTGAATGATTTCATCTAAATTCTTCGATTCACCTGATAAGGAAATGATAAATAAAAGGTCATCCTCACCAAATTCAATGATTCCATCTGTTAAGTCCCGCTTGCTTCGTAATACTTGAGATTTCTTATGCAGTGACCATAGCTGCCGCTGTACATCATTGGCCAAATCGAGCTGTGCTGTTCCTGTCCCATAAATATAAATATACGGTGCACGATCAATCAGTACATTTAATTGATGAAAGTCCAGCTGCTCCATATATTTTCTTGTCTGCTGGATATCTTGATCGAGCAGCTTCATTAAATCTTGTGTTGTCTCTTCAGTGAAAGCATTTAATTTCACATAAGACTTTAAGTCACTGTAGCCGTCGAACCCTATTTTCTTAGCAAGCCGATGGATGGATGAGATGGAAGTATGAGCATAACGGGCAAGGTCTTGAATTTTCATTGTCTTCATTTCTTCAAGATGATCATGGATTGTTTTAATAATGTGCAAGTCATTCTTATTTAAGTCTTCGAAGTATTCATTTACCAGCTTGTCGAGTATCATGCGATGTGCCCTCCAACATGAAAATATTTTCTTCCTGTGAAAATATAATCTAATGTTACAACTTGATTTCTAAATACGTCAAACCTATTGGTTTTTGTAAGCGCTCCCTTTACAGTGGTGTTATGGATCAAGCAAAGGGGTTATGCTTATGAATGCAATCAAGCGGTTTGGCAGTGCTATGGTAGTTCCTGTACTTTTATTCGCGTTTTTTGGTATTGTTGTCGGCCTCGCGACTTTATGTAAGAATCCGGCGATTATGGGGGAAATGGCTGGAGAAGGTACGATGTGGTATAAGGTTTGGTCACTGATTGAAAGCGGAGGATGGACGATTTTCAATCATATGGAATTAGCCTTTGTGATTGGATTGCCCATCTCACTTGCAAAAAAAGCGCAAGCACGTGCGACGCTCGCAGCTTTGATGATTTATCTTGTATTTAACAATTATATTCATGCTATTTTGACACTTTGGCCGTCTACTTTTGGCGTTGATTTATCGCAAGGTGCCGAAAACGTAGCGGGAGTAAAAGAAATAGCGGGTATACCTACGCTGGATACAAGTATCATTGGTGCGGTGATGATATCTGGAATCGTCATTTGGATCCATAATCGTTTTTATGATCAAAAGCTGCCTGAAATGCTTGGAATTTTCCAGGGGCTTGTATTTGTTGTCATCATCGGATTCTTTGTGATGATTCCTATTGCTTTTATCGTTGCTTTTGTATGGCCCTATGTTCAGCAGGGGATTCAATCTCTTCAAGGGTTTATGGCACAGTCTGGTTATATTGGTGTCTGGCTGTTTCATTTCTTGGAAAGGGTGTTAATTCCAACAGGACTTCACCATTTTATTTATACACCTTTTGAGTTTGGTCCAGCGGCTGTAAATGGGGGGTTAAAACCATATTGGATTGCTCACTTAAATGAATTTGCGTCCTCCACTTCCGATTTGAAGGATCTTTATCCATACGGATTTTTATTGCATGGGAATATTAAGATGTTCGGCTGTTTAGGGATAGCTTTAGCCATGTATTTTTCTACACCGAAAGAAAACAGAAAAAAGGTTTTGGCATTGGTATTACCGGCCACATTAACAGCCATATTTGCCGGAATTACAGAACCGCTTGAATTTACATTCCTATTTCTCGCGCCTTATTTATTTGTGATACATGCACTTCTTGGTGCGACCATGGTGACAATTATGAATATGTTTGGTGTTGTTGGAATGATGGGTTCCGGGCTTATTGAAATAGCTGCATTGAACTGGATTCCGCTCTCTTCAAATCATGGAGGGACTTATCTGATCCAAGCGATGATTGGACTTCTCTTTACAGCAGTGTATTTTGTCATCTTTAGATGGATGATTGTGAAATTTGATATTCCATTACCAGGACGAAAACACGAGGAGGAGACGAGGCTATATACAAAACAAGATTATGAGAATGCTCATAAAAAAGGTCATGACCAAAAAGAAGGCCCCGTTTATGCGTCTGAGTATGAAGAGAAAGCCGTTTATTTCTTAGAAGGCCTTGGCGGTAAAGAAAACATTAAAGATGTGACAAACTGTGCCACGCGTCTGCGTATTACAGTGATTGACCCTAGCTTGGTGAAAGATAGGGACTACTTTACAAAAAATAAACGGGCACACGGCATGGCGAAAAGTGGTCAAAGCATTCAAATCATTGTTGGCTTAAGTGTACCGCAAGTAAGAGAGTCCTTTGAGACAAAACTTTCATTAGATTGAAAAAGGAGCTGGATATGATGAAAAAATTTAATATTACCATCGCTGGAGGCGGAAGTACATTTACACCGGGAATCATTTTGATGCTGTTAGACTATCTAGAGGAGTTCCCAATTCATACAATTAAACTCTATGATAATGATGAAGCTAGACAAAAGACGATTGCAGATGCATGTGAGATTATGTTAAAAGAACGAGCAGCAGAAGTACGATTACTGGCAAGCACGGACCCAGAAGAAGCCTTTACTCAAGTCGATTTTGTGATGGCACATATTCGTGTCGGCAAATATGCAATGCGTGAATTAGATGAGAAAATTCCATTGAAGCATGGAGTCGTCGGACAGGAAACATGCGGCCCAGGCGGAATAGCTTACGGAATGCGGTCCATTCCAGGTGTATTAGAACTTGTCGATTATATGGAAAAATACTCACCTGAAGCTTGGATGTTAAACTATTCGAACCCTGCAGCGATAGTAGCAGAGGCAACACGTAAGCTAAGGCCGAATGCCAAGATTTTAAACATATGTGATATGCCAATTGGTATCGAAGAATTAATTGCAAAAAATTTAGGCTTATCTTCGCGGAAAGAACTAGAAGTCGATTACTATGGTTTAAATCATTTTGGCTGGTGGACAGATATTCGAGATAAAGCTGGAAATAGCTTAATGCCTGAGGTAATTAAGCATGTAAGCCAGCATGGTTATGCAACAGATGGAACATCTGAGCTAGAACAGCAGAAGAGCTGGAACAGCACATTAAAAAAGGCCAAAGATATTCAAGCACTTGATCCAAAAACGGTACCGAATACGTATTTGAAATACTATCTATTTCCAGATGAAGAAGTGGCACATTCAAATATTGAGTTCACGCGTGCCAATGAAGTGATGGAGGGGCGGGAAGCTTTTGTTTTTAGTGAATGTCAGGCCATCATTGATAAAGGAACTGCAAAGGAAACAAAGCTGACCATTGATGAGCACGCTTCTTATATTGTTGATTTGGCACGAGCCATTGCTTTTAATAAAAAGGAACGGATGCTGATGATCGTAGAGAACAATGGCGCCATTAGGAACTTTGATCCAACAGCCATGGTCGAAATTCCTTGTATCGTTGGCAGCAGCGGTCCAGAAAAATTAGTAGTTGGAGAGATTCCTAGATTCCAAAAAAGTCTCATGGAGCAGCAAGTGGGCGTAGAAAAATTAGTAGTAGAAGCATTTGAAGAAGGGTCCTATCAAAAACTATGGCAGGCCATCACATTATCGAAAACGGTGCCAAGTGCTAAAGTAGCAAAAGATATTTTAGACGACTTAATTGTGGCAAATCAAGCATTTTGGCCAGAGTTAACATAACACGAGAATAAGCAATATGGGCGTGACAGCGCTCATATTGCTTATTTGTTTTTTCAACCGATGTTTTGTAATGGAGACAAAAAGCCCCCTTACCAAAAGGGGGCCGCCATTCCTTACTCTGCGCTCTCCTCAACCTCACGGCTATCCTCTGTTTCACCAATATAAATAGGGCCGTTTGCGTGGTCGATTCGGATTGGCCATTCGTATGGGATTTGAAGTCGTCTAGCAATGGCTCTCCAGAACTTTGTGGAATCCAATTCGAATTCTTGGAAGTCTTTTAATAAGTCTTTGTAAGACGAGCCATCAAATTGAATGAACATATCTTGAAGGCGCATGAACGCGACGTGTCTCACTTCAAGTGCTGCTGCGGCTTCCATTTCTTCTTCTGTTGCTTCTCCGATGATTGTACCTGCCGGCGGAAGCATGTCGTATACGTTAAATTCCTCTTCTTCTTCGTGTGCTGCATTGTGCTGCTGATCTGACATTTTTCTTCACTCCTTCTCGTTCTCAATCAAAACTTTATTTCGTGCTTACTTCTATTATCGGAAGGAAATGTGAAATGTGGAATGAAAAGTGGAGCAGATTCACAACTCTTGCTTTTTTCTCTTGAATCATCTATGATCAATTACAGATATAAAAGGTCTATAATAGATAGAAAGGAGTTTCCTCATGAAATATTCTAAAGCAACCAACTATGCGCTGCATACGATGGTGTTTTTAACTCTTGCGCCAAAGGGTAAAGCGATTGGCGTTGAGCCTCTTGCTAAGATGCAAGACCTTTCACCAACCTATCTATCCAAAATTTTAACAAAGCTTGTGAAGGCGGGACTGATTGAATCAACACCTGGTGCAAAGGGAGGATACACCCTTATCAAACGAAAGGAAGACATTTCGTTTTTAGATGTCATTCAGGCTGTAGAAGGGCAAACGAATTTATTTCGCTGCTCTTTAGAGCATGACTCCTTCATGCCTCATGATGGCTGTTTGATTGAACAAGTTATGCAGGATGTTGAAACGAAAATGCAGGAGACATTAAGTCAAAAACGGTTAATTGATATTGCGAACCAACTTGAGCAAACAGAAAAAAATCCATTTTTCAACGTGTGATTTTTTTGAACTGATTATAGATATTAAGAGTCTTTAAAGTCTTTGATAAAAGGGAGAGATTGATATGTTATTAGATTGTGCCATTATCGGAGGCGGGCCAGCCGGATTAAGTGCAGCACTTGTTGTAGGAAGAGGCAGAAAGCAGGTCGTTGTATTTGATGATGAGCTGCCAAGAAATCGAGTGACGCAGGAATCACATGGATTTATTACAAATGATGGAATGACACCGTTTGAAATCAGACAAGCGGGAGAGGCAGACCTTCAAAAATACCCTCATATCCAAATCAACCGATGTAGAATTGTTGATATACAAAAGCAAGAGGAAAACTTTACGTTACTAACACACGAGGGGGATGCATTCGAAGCGAAAAAAATCATTTTGGCAACTGGATTGCAGGATATACTGCCAGAGATCGAAGGAATTCATGATGTGTACGGAAAAACATTGTTTAGTTGTCCTTTCTGTGATGGATGGGAATTAAAGGAGAAAGCACTTGCCCTCATTGCAGAGAATCAGCGAGCCTTGCACATGGCTAAACTTCTTTCCAATTGGACAAAGGATTTGATCGTGTTTACGAATGGGCACATGTTAGCTGAAGAAGACAAGACGCTTCTGACGGCACATTCTATTCAAGTCATTGATGTGCCAATTGTGTCGATTGATCATGACAATGGGCAGCTGCGCTCTCTACAGCTTGCGAATGGGGAGATAGTGAATAGGGAAGGCGGTTTTGTCGCAAGTGAATTCAAGCAGTCAGCCCCATTTGCCGAAAAGCTTGGCTGTCAAATGACGAAGAATGCGGGTATTGAAACAGATATTCTTGGACGTACAACCGTCAGTGGTGTCTTTGCATGTGGTGATAATTTAGGCGGTCCTGCTCAGTTAGTTCTCGCAGCAGCAGCTGGAAGCCAGGCAGGAATGGGCGTCATTCATGAACTTGTGCAAGAAGAGTTTCAAGAAAAAACATCTCTATGAAAAGAGATGTTCAGCGGAGAGCGGTTTTTCGTTTTGCTAAGACGTGAGCTGTCCATTCAAAAAGTGCATAGATGACAAAGAAGATCAGGATCCAGCTGCTGACATCGACCCATACATTGGTGATCTGAATGATGTTCGCTTGATCAAGTCCAGCCTGTATCCACATGGTGATCAGTGCTGTAAGGAACACTTGTAAAAACCATTTTGATGTTTTCAATTGGCCACACCTCCATCTCTTTCTATCATATAAGAAATGACAGTTCATTTCCAATTGTTTTCCTATATGTTTCAACGGTAAAATGAAAAATAAAACGAGTGAAAGGAAAGCAAATGAGTGATCAAACAAATATGTTTCTAAAAAGTCATTTTCCTCATCTTATCCTCACGCCGCCGCTTTTTTATGAGTGGCCTATTGGGCTTCGGTTTGAATTGGCAGATTGGTCATTAGGAAAAGAATCGATTGTATTAGAAAAAGCGGGGGATCGTGCTTTAGAGATTGTGAAATATGCTTTTGATCCAGAAGACGAGATGCTGCTTGTAACGGATGTGTATACAGAACATGAACATGAATTAACGAAGCGTCAGCTCTTGGTTTATCAAAAATATGTCAATCGGAAAATGCGTTACCGATTGCGTCATGAGCTTTTGACCTATGTACGTCCAGAAATAGAAGATTCACTGACAATAGAGAGATTTACACTCAAATGCCAGCTGCAAGACATTCGATTGCGTCCGCTTCTCCATGCGATCTGCCAGGAAGACTTCTATGCACCGAATCAAATCTTGAAGGGGAAGCATGGTTATGAAATTTACCTAATGAATCTCTCGAAAAAAATGATTTTTCACTTATATGATGATCGAGGCTGTGATCTCATTGCGGCAGATCCAGAGCGTTTAAGACCAGTCTATGAAGGCTTACAGCACTGGCTATTAGACTATGATCGCCCTCAGATGGACCGCGTGTTTGCAGCGAAATAAGAAAAACCGCACTTTCGACAAGTGCGGCTTCTTTTTATGCTTCTACTTTATTGAAGAACTGCGGCAAATATTCTTTGTGTGCTTCTAGCATTTCATCTAGGATGCTTTTTGCAATGGCATCTGATGGGACAAGCGGGTTGATGGTCATTGCGACAAGAGCTGTGTTGTAATCGCCTGTCACGGCTGCTTCAGCAGCTACGCGTTCAAAGGATTTAATTTGAGAAATGAGTCCTTTGACAGCGACTGGCATTTCACCAACAGCAATTGGTTTAGGACCGTCTTTTGTGATAACACAGTTGAGTTCAACCGCAGAATCATTTGGAATGTCACTAATAGCCCCATTATTAATGGTGTTTACAGGCTGAATGTCATGCTTGTCGTTATAAATGGATGCAATTAAGTTACAAGCGGCATCACTGTAGTAGGCACCGCCTCGTTTTTCAAGCTGTGGCGGCTTGATGTCGAGATCAGGGTCTTTGTAAAGCTCGAACAAATCATTTTCTAATGCGCGAACGACCTCAGCACGAGTTCCTTCATTTGCTGCTGCTTTCTTTTCCTCAGCCAGCATATCACTTGTTTTGTAGTAGTAGCGGTGATACGGACAAGGAATGACGCCAAGCCCTTTTAAGAAATCAGCATCCCACGGAATCGCTTGAATGTTGTTCATCGACATGCTGGAGTTTGGATCAGCCATGTCTTCGATGACTTGATCCATGATGCTCTTGCCGTCTAAGAATACATTGAGTCCAAAGACCATATGGTTTAATCCAGCAAAGCTGACTTCGACTCTGCTTGCGTCGACACCAAGCCCTTTGGCGATTCCCATGCGAATGCCGATCGGCACGTTACATAAACCAACGACTTTGCGATGGTTTGAATAACGAAGAACGGCTTCAGTAACCATACCAGCTGGATTTGTGAAATTCACAAGCCATGCATTCGGGCAAAGCTCTTCAATATCTTTGACAATATCAAGAATGACAGGAATGGTGCGAAGTCCTTTGAATAGACCTCCTGGACCATTTGTTTCTTGACCAATGACATCATATTTTAAAGGAATGCGTTCATCCTTCATACGTGCTTCAAGAAGTCCGACACGGAATTGTGTTGTGACAAAATCAGCATCTACAAGTGCTTTCCTGCGATCTAATGTTAAATGAACCTCGATTGGAAGCCCTGCTTTTTTGACCATGCGTTTTGCAAGATTTCCGACGATCTCAAGCTTTTCTTTTCCCGCTTCAATATCAACGAGCCAAAGTTCGCTAATCGGAAATTCATCGTATCGTTTAATAAATCCTTCTACAAGCTCTGGTGTATAGCTTGATCCTCCGCCAATTGTGACAACCTTTAATCCTTTTGCCATGCTCTGCACCTCCGAATAATGTAACGCGCAATGTTATAATAGAGAAAAGTCTTTTTTATTGTGTACATCAATAGCTTATCGTGAGAGCATCGCGTGCGTAAATGACTTCAGCGTCTTTAGGCAAGGGTGCCCTATTTAGAGATTTGTTACATAAAAGAAACACATTGTGACATGTTGTTGGAGAAAGGGGAAGTCAGATGTTTTCAAGTGAGGTCATTTCCAGCTTTAATGAACTAGAAAGCGCTTTATACCGATATATCATGGAAAACAGTGAAAAGGTCGTGTACATGAGAATTCGAGACCTTGCAGATGCTGCACATATTTCCACCTCGTCTGTCCTTCGCTTTTGCCGAAAAGTAAATTGTGATGGCTTTTCAGAGTTTAAAGTGAAGCTCAAAATGTATTTAGAATCAGAGCAGACACCTTCTTTAAAAAGCACACAGCACTTTCTATATGAATTTATTGAACGAACATTAAAGGGAGACTTTGAGGGGAAAATTAAGGAGGCAGCGAAGCTCATTGCTGAGGCAAAAAATGTGCTGTTTATTGGGACTGGCAGTTCTGGCATTTTGGCGCAGTATGGGGCGAGGTACTTTTCAAGTCTTGAGAAATTTTCATTTTACATCAACGATCCGTTTTTCCCGATGAATATGCAGTATTTAGACAATAGTGTCACCATTGTGCTGTCTGTATCAGGGGAGAACAGTATTACGATTGATCATATTTCGAAGTTAAAAAGAGAAGGCAGCACAATCATTAGTATTACGAATAACCAGCACTGCACGATTTCGCGCATTTCAGATTTAAATATTGCCTACTACGTCACAGATGAACGGGTCCACAGAGCCAATATCACCACACAGACGCCAGTTGTGTATATTTTAGAAGCCATGGCCCGTGACATGTTTGCGATGTTAAAAGAAAAGTAAAAGAGCCGCTGCATACATCAGCTGCTCTCTTTTTTCTGCTTCATAAAAGCAAGGATGGCAATGCCGGAACAGACGAGCACAAACAGACCGCCTAGCAAATACACAGACCTCGCCCCGTATACATCTGCAATCAATCCAACAAAGAAAATAGACAAACCGACCGATACTGAAGAAAGGACGTAGTGAGCCGAATACACCTTTGATAAATCACGTACTGGCGTTTCCGTTTGAAGAATGGTTTGCTGCGAAACATCTCGGATTTGATAAGCAGGCCCCATCAAAATACAAAGCAGCAAAGCAAGCCACGGGAGGCTGTTCAGTGAATAGACAATGGTCAGCACTGCATAAATGAATGAACCAGCTGCCATAAAGAGGAGAAGCTGTTTTTGGATAAACTGACTCATCCATGCAGCTAAGAGCCCGCCTATGATGGCACCTGTATAATAAGCGGCATTGATAAATCCCCACCATTCCTCACCTTGCTTTAAATCATGGGTGACAAAAGCAAGCGTAATTGCTCCGATCCACACAGCACCCGCAATATTTTCACAAACATCCATAAATGTCAGGGTGCGCACCGTTTTATTTCTCCAAATGATCGTCCATCCATCTTTGAAGCTGTTCATCTTATTTGCCTTTCGAACCGTCTCTTCTTGCTTGAGAAGAGGAAAGACAGGGATGAATAATAGATAAGACAACACAATCATGACACAAGTGATCCACATTAAATAAAATGGCCCGATCCATAGGACGAGCATTCCAGTGAACGAATAGCCGGCGATTTGAATCATTTGATGTAAAATGGAGGCTGTACTGTTTGCTTTCACAAGCTGATTTGCTTTCACAAGCATCGGCATGATGGCCTGCATTAAAGGACTGATGAACCCGCCTGTGAGGGAAATCAAAATAAGCGCACTAAACAACCAGACCATGTGCTGCTGAAACAAATGAAATTGGGCTGTAAACACGATGAGCATCCCAAGACGTAAAAGCGGGACCCATTTTAATAGGCGGCCAGCTTGAAAGTAATCGGTTAAAACAGGAGAGAAGAGCCCAGCCAATAGCTGGCATATTGTTCTAATCAGCGGAAATACAGCCGCATAGGCAACAGATTGTGTATCTTGATAAATGACAAACGTGATCGTCATCACAAATAAAATATCACTCAGCATGAGAAGGCTTTTACTGCTTGTATAACACCAAAACTTGTTTCCCATATCAAACCGGCTCCTTTTCAAAAACAAGTTTAGTATAGCATGGTGATGAAGGGTCCATAGGCTTTCCATTGAAAAATACATCTTAAGGATGAGAAGATTGTGATAAGCTAAATGAAGGACATTGTAAGGAAAGGGGTTCAATCGATTGAAAAAATTACCGGCTCATGACTTTTTGGACAAACACGAGATCCCATATGAGATCAAAACATTTTCTGCCGAAACAGAGAAGGGAGCAGCAAATGTAGCGGCAGCTCTTGGTTTTCGTGAAAGACAAATGATTAAAACATTGATTTTTGAAACAGGAGAAGGAGAGCAGCTGCTTGTGATGGTTGGTGCTGACCAGCATATTAAGTCAGGGAAACTAAAGAAAGCCGCCGGCTCCCGTAATATTAAAATGGCTTCACCGGAGAAGGTTCTTGAAGTGACGGGCTATCGAATTGGCTCGATTCCGCCGTTTTGCTGGCAGCCAGAAGGATTCCGCACCATTATTGAGGCTTCGTTATTAGAAGAGGAGATATTAGGTGTTGGGGCAGGCGAATGGGGAAATGAAATCCTCATCACCCCAGAACAATTAGTGAAAGCCTCAAAAGCTGTACCGTTTGACATCGTGCAGCCAGCCGAATAGAAAAAAAGTGCCTGTTTCAGAAGCAGGCACTTTTTTAATTGGCAGCAGGCGTAGTAAATGGACCGATACCTTTCATTTGCAGGAAGGCATCCACGGTTCTATTTTCTTCAAGATCATTCGCCCGTTTGCACACAACAACCGGTCTGACGATCTCAATGCCTTCAATGTACACGCGCCCAATTTCTTGCCGCTTGAGACTGCCATGAACCGCATCACGGGGAACAAGTGTGATGCCATATCCAGCTTTGATCATTTGAATCGCTTCATGAACACCGCTGAATTGTAAATCAACGGTTGGTTTTTTGATCCCTTTCGAGGTAAAAAGAGAAAAGAGTTTATCTCTTGTGGAACTGCCTTCTTCACGCATCAAAAAAGGCTCCTGACTCAGGCGCTCTAGCGGGACAGTTTTTCCGTTCAACGGATGGTCTGCCGGCACAATAAAATCATAGCTTAAATTCGTTAAATGAGAGGTGAGAATCTCCTCATGGTGCAGATCCTCGATCACAGCGATGGCCACATCTGATTCATATTGAAGCAGGCTCTCTAAAACTTGAGCGGAGTTTCCGCTTTTTAATTCAATTTCTGTCTGTGGTGAAGATGTTTTAAAGGCAGCAAGCCAATCTGGCAGTAAAAAGTTAAGTGGTACATAGGTAGAAGCGATGCGGAGCCGCCCCTTTTTTCCGTTTTTTAAAAGTGTGATCTGATATTCTACTTCTTTTTCAGCCTCGAACACTTGCCGGGCATAAGGGTATAGAATTTTCCCCATTTCCGTAAGTGTAATGCCTCTGCCATTTCGTTTAAAAAGACGGAAACCGATCTCACTTTCAATGCTTCTAAGCTGAGCCGTCACAGCAGGCTGTGTCAATGACAGTACGTCTGCTGTTTGTGTAACGCTTTTTGTCTCTGCGACCTTTGCAAAAATCCGAAGGGCATGTAAATTCAACTTTACACCACCTATCAATTATTTTGATGGTTTAATCAAAAACATTCATTAGATTTATTATAAGGCATCCCTTATTGTAAAGATAGCGAAGGGGGAAGAGAAATGGATCATCGTCGAAAGCAAGTGGTGTCAATATCGCTTATCACAGCATTTGCACTGATTGGGGATTCAATGCTTTATATTGTTCTTCCGATTTATTGGAAAGAGATTGGTTTATCGTCTATTTGGGAGGTCGGGCTGCTGCTGTCCATTAACCGATTCATCCGCATCCCGCTAACGCCTGTCGTTTGGTGGCTCTATCGGTTTGTCCCAATGAAGACTGGTGTATTGATCGCTATTTTGATTGCTTCAGTGACCACGATGCTATATGGTGTGAGTGGTTTTTGGCTGCTGCTGATTTGCCGCTGCGCTTGGGGGCTGGCATGGACGTTATTGCGTATGAGTGGAATGAGATTAATTGCTGAGATGGAGGAAAGCTCTCAAGGGCATTATACGGGCATTTATAATGGGCTTTACCGGCTTGGCAGTTTATTCGGCATGTTATTTGGCGGAATATTCGCCAGCCTGATGGGCTTCCAGTCCATGACGTTAGTTTTTGGTTTACTCACATTACTAGGGGTCATTTTTTATGTCTCTTTGGATGAGATTGAAAAGGGAGAAGAGAGGCAGGTGTATCAAGTCATCAAACAGAGGTGGCTTACACGGGATGTTGTAAAAGTATTAATGACAGGTATGCTGATCGCACTTGTGATACAAGGGTTATTCGCATCAACACTCAGTCATGTCATTGAAGCAAGGATCGGTCATGGTGAATTTGCTCTGTTCGGCTTTGTTATCGGAGCTTCGGCTTTAAGTGGAATCATTCAAGCGCTCAGATGGGGGTGGGAACCATTTGTAGCACCGAAAACGGGCAGATGGTTTGATGGGCTTGTGATGAAGGAACGAACGCTTTGCTGGATGTTTCTTTCATTTGGAGGTCTCAGTTTTCTGGCGGTCATGCTGAAGGTAAGCGGCTGGTTTCTTGTGATGCTGCTTTTGATCCAGCTGCTCTCAACAATCTTAACGACATTAACGGACACGCTTGCTTTTCAAAAAGCGTCTGCTCAAACAGATAAAAACCGCTTCCTCGCAAGCTATTCCTTTGTTCAAGATATGGGAGCGGCTTTAGGACCCTTGTGCGGGTATACGATGATTCAGTTTTTTGGATCAAGCAGCGTCTTTTGGCTGATGCTCATCATAAGCTTATTGCTTGTCAGCATGTGGGCAAGAGGCAGGGAGCTGCATGTTTCTTCTGATCCAGCGTAATAAATCAAGCGTTATACAAAAAAATGCCTCATGCGCTGAATGCAAGAGGCAGTCATGTTTTTTTTATTCTAGATCTGAATCATAGGCTTTTTGCGTCAGCTGGCTGACCACCTCTTTTAACCCATTTGGTTTATGAAACTCAACAGGTGTGCTTCCCTTTTCGAAGACGATTTGATCTGCTTCAACGAGCACGACATATCGATTGTTGAGCTTTGCAATATGGATTGATTGGCCGAAGTCTGCTAGAAGACCTTTGATTTCCGTTTCGCCTAGACGCATTTTCATTGTGATATCAGGGGTTTGTTCAACAATATGGGAGGCCGCTTGTGTGACCTGTTCTGTATCGAGTGTTTCTCTAATTTCTCGCTTTTCACTCGCTTCCCATATTTCAAGATCCTCTTCAAACTGCTTTAATTCTTCACTTTCATCCTGTAATGTTTCAAAAACCTGTTCCTGTACCATATTCATGACCTGTGATTTCATGATTTCAGGCATGGATTCACCGTATTCGACGAATTTCAAAAAGTCCTCAAAATAACGAGCGTGTGAAGATTGATGAATTTTCACTTCAGCTTCCTCAGTCATGCCCTCTTCTGGCATAAACGGGTATTGAATTGATTTCATGTTTTTTGTCGTAATGGCCATTTCGACTTTTCTAATCAAGGTAGATGTATCAGCGATAGAAGCCACTTTCTGTTCGAAATCGCATTTCATAATAAAGACAAAGGAATCATCGAAATACTTTTTTGGAACAGCAGAAGCAACTAAAAAAACGCCGCCTCTGACAGCACTTGTATCTAAATATGTGCGAACAAACTGTTCACTGCATTCATTAAACAATTCTTTTGTATCTGCAAATCTCGTTTGATGAAATAGGTTGTAGTTGGGATTTGAATCGAGCTCATGACCGGGTTCTACAATAAATCGGCCAATTTTGGTCGGTACTTGTTCAGATTTAGGGTGCCTGTCCACTTTTCGTTTGACGATTTTTTTCAACTCACCGTCTAAAAAGTCCTTCAGCTCACTTTGTTCAAATTCTTCTTGATCTAGTGTTTGATAATGTTTAAACCGTTTATTTGCTTGTTCATCTTTGCCTTCGATTTCCACGACAAAGAATGATAGAAAACGTATCGTAAAATCCATTGATTGGTCACCACTTTTTCTTCTTCGGATATGTTGAGTATAGAAAAAGGAGTGAAAATCGTCAACGAATGGAGAAATATCGTGTCATTATTTCCCGAGAAATGTTTATTGAAAAACACTTGATAATAATTATCATTCTTGATAGAATGATAAAAGAAAAGAAGGAACCTGCCAGTTCCTTCATCTCAGAGAAAAATAGATTATTTTGTTTCAAATGTTTCGCAATCAGTTTCAGTATTACGAGTCACTTCAGTCATCGTGTTTTTACCAATTTTAATGGTAGAAGCGGTACAGCTGTTTTCAGCCCAAAAACGGCAAGAGTTCACTTCACAAAGAACGTTTTGTGCCATGGGAATTCACCTCCGTGATTCATATTGAGAATGAAGCAAGCTGCCACTTGAATTCATTCAATCTAGTAGTCTCTTTGTAGAAAGAGGCTGTTTGTGCTGATTATGCACATGTTTATCATACCATCTACCCTGAAAATATACAATTTAAACTTTGGAAGAGCGAGAATATGAATCTCGCTCTTTTTTTATTTGTAAAAATAGTTAAATGCTAGGTGGCACACTCTCTCATTTCGACATATGAATAGAGTAGATTCAAAACCTGATGTCGGACAAAGTATGAGGGTACATGTACTGATTTTCCGCATAAAGATAGGGTTTTAATCAAAAATCTTCATAGAGAGATGAGGGGAGAAGATGAAAGCAGTCATTCTCTGCGGAGGAAAGGGAACGAGAATGAGTGAGGTCACACAAGCGCTTCCTAAACCACTTGCTATGATCGGAGACCGGCCTATTCTATGGCATATTATGAAAATCTATCAGTATTACGGTGTAGACGAATTTATCCTATTGCTTGGATATAAAGGAGAGAAGATCAAAGAGTACTTTCTGAACTACGACTGGCAGCATCACAGCATGCAGCTCGATATGGCGACAGGAGAAATGAAGCTTTTAGGTAAATCGGAAAACTGGAAAATCACCTTTTTAGATACAGGTGAAAATACGATGACAGGCGGACGTTTAAAGCAGGCACAGGATTACATTGGTGATGAGACCTTTATGATGACGTATGGTGATGGACTGGCTAATATCAATATGTTTCATTTGCTGAAACGTCATCAGGATCTTGGAGCAGCTGCGACTGTCACAGGCATTGAAAAGAAGTCCCAGTACGGGACACTGAAGGTGTATAACGGGATGGCACAATCCTTCTCTGAGAAGACAGACAGTATCGGGATGATCAATGGAGGATTTTTTGTGTTGTCTTCAAAGGTATTTGATTATTTGACAGACGATGATCAATGCGTGTTTGAAGCAGAGCCTCTTCAAAACCTGGCGGATGATGGAGAGCTTGCCGTTTATGAGCATCACGGATTTTGGACAGCAATTGATACGTATAAAAACCTGAAGGAAATCAACGACATGTGGACAGATGGAAAACAACCATGGAAGGTTTGGTGACAGCATGAGCGGATTTTGGAATGGAAAGAACGTATTTGTAACTGGATGTACAGGGCTGTTAGGGAGCTATCTCGTTAAGGAATTGATTGATCAAGGGGCAAACGTGACTGGACTTGTGCGTGATCAGGTGCCTAGGTCGAATTTATATCAAGGCAGTCAATTTGAAAAAATGAATGTGGTGCAAGGCGCATTAGAGGATATGCAGACGATTGAACGTGCGTTAGGAGAATATGAAATTGACACCGTCTTCCATTTGGCTGCCCAAGCCATTGTTGGGGTCGCGAATAGACATCCTGTTTCTACATTTGAAGCGAATATCTTAGGGACATGGAATGTGCTGGAGGCTTGCAGAAGACAGCCGCTCATCAAACGAGTGATCGTGGCATCAAGTGACAAAGCCTACGGTGATCAAGAGCAGCTTCCATATGATGAAGACATGCCGTTAAACGGGAAACATCCGTATGATGTCTCAAAGAGCTGTGCAGATCTCATTTCTCATACGTACTACAACACATACGGTCTTCCAGTTTGTATTACACGCTGCGGTAATTTATATGGAGGCGGGGATTTGAATTTCAACAGAATCATTCCGCAAACCATTCAGCTTGTGTTAGAAGGAAAGGCGCCGGAAATTAGAAGTGACGGGACATTTATTCGTGATTATTTCTACATTGAAGATGCAGTGAAGGCTTATTTGCTGCTAGCTGAGAAGATGGAGGAAAAAGGGCTGGTGGGAGAAGCCTTTAACTTTAGTAACGAAATTCAACTGACAGTGCTAGAGCTTGTGGATAAGATTTTAAAGGCAATGGGAAGTGAACTGAAGCCTCGTATTTTGAATCAAGGAACACATGAAATTAAGCATCAATATTTGTCAGCAGAGAAAGCGAGAAAGCTGCTTGATTGGAAGCCTGATTACTCCATTGATGAAGGCTTAGAGAAGACGATTGAATGGTACCGCGAATTCTTTCAAAAATAGAGGTGTAAATAGATGAACAGCATATATTGTACGGTTCTTTCAAGTGGAAGACTTTATCAAGCCATTGCGTTTTTCTTATCGTTGAAGCAAGTAGAAGATGATGCTGTCATCAAGACGTTATGTATGGATGATGCTGCATTTGATTTGCTTCATCAAATGAATTTTCCGCATGTGGATCTTGTTCATGTACGGGAGCTCGAAACACCAGAGCTGCTGGAGAAAAAAGAGGAACGGGATGCATCGGAATATTGCTGGACCTTAAAGCCGATTTGGATTGAGTGGTTATTTGAACAGGAGCAGGCAGAGAGTGTGACCTATCTTGATGCGGATTTGTTCTTTTATGAGAGCCCTCAGGTGATTTTTCAACATCAGCCGAATGCTTCTGTTTTAATTTCGAGAGGGGATATTGTCATTCCAAGCTTTGATGCAGAGGAAGTGAAGATGCTTCAGAAGCTTTTAGGACGCTATAACTCAGGCTTTCTGCATTTTAAAGGAGATGAAGCCGGACGAAAATGCCTCAGCTGGTGGAAAGAAGAATGCTTAAAAGAATGTAAAAATGCACCGGGAGAAGGCAAGTTTGGCGATCAAGGATATCTAGATCATATGCCGAGACTGTTTGACAAAGTAGAAGATATTGAGACAAAAGGCGTGAATATTGGTCATTGGAACTATGGGCAGCATTCTTATCGGGAGGAGAATGGACGTATTCTTCTGGAGGATGGGCACCCGCTCATTTGCTATCATTACAGCGGCTTTCGGATTGTGAGCAAGGATGAGATGCAGCAAATTCATGAAAAAGGACGAAATGACCTGCCGTTTTTTCAAGAAGCCTATCGGCAAGTGCTTCGCCACGTGATTGAATCTGTGGAGCAGGTCGATCCGCTGTTTAACGGCTATGCCAAACGGGAGGAGGATGACGCATGAATGAAAAGCCAAAGGTAAGCGTCATTATTCCAAGCTATAATGCCAAAGAGCGTTTAGAGGGAAGCCTTTTTTCTTTAACGCTTCAGGAAACAGATATTCCATTTGAAGTCATTGTTGCTGATAATGGCTCAACGGATGGCACGATGGAAATGCTTGAGAATATTGAGGTGAACTTCCCGTTTAAAAAAGTGCGCATTCCTGTCAATCAAGGGATTGCAAAGGGACGTAATCATGCCATTCGCGAGGCGGAGGGGGATCTGCTCATTTTTCATGACAGTGATATGCTGGCAGAACCGAGATTTATTCAAAAACATGCAGAGGCTCATGCTGACAGGGAGAATCTTGTCATTTGCGGTGTGTGCTGGAAGCGGATTTATCGCTATTTTTACACAGCTTTTGATAAGGATCATATGAAGCGGTTGAAAAAGCAAGGACTGTATAAACGGAAAATGGAGGACAAAACGCCTCTTTTATCATTGGAAGAAGTCGAAAATGGTGCATTTCTAGAGAAAAGCTTCGATTTGCAGTCTGAGTTTATTGATATTCTGAAAGATATTTTGGAAACGTACCACTATGATTTAGGTTCTTATGAGCTGCCATGGCGCTTTTTTATTACAAATAACTCCTCTGTTAAACGTAAGCATGTCATGGCACTAGGGATGTTTGATGAAAATATCGTTCGGTACGGATTTGAGGACTATGATTTAGGAATTCGACTGAATCAGCTTGGTCTCTCCTTTGAATTGCGAGAGGATATTATGAGTGTGCATCAAGAGCATCCAAGTAATTTAACGTCATTTGATGACATCAAATACAACATTTTGTATATGTGTGAGAAGTATAACAATATTGATTCCATTGATGTCCATTTGGCTTTCTCTGGTCCGTTTTCTCACACTGTGACAAATGATATTGTGAAAGAAGTTCGGCAGCTGCGTGAGAATCCAGCATTTGATGACCTGTTATCCTATTTTTTAGAGCTGCTTCATTTGATCACAGAGCGGAATGTAGGCATCAAGCGGGATAAAAAAGATATGCTGACAGCCAAGCATGTTCCTTTGAAAAAGCTGGCAGAAGCGGCGCAGCTTGCACGTGAGGAGTATGGCTGCATGGTGCTTGTAGAAGCCATTCAAGGGCTGACGAAAGAGCTGTTGCGCGTTGATTTGTTCCAAGTGGATGTGTTGTAAATGGCGTCTTATCACTTTACAACCATTGTGTCGAATACCCATGTTTTTAAGCTTTTGGCGCTGATTCATTCGCTTGAACAAAACGCTCATGCCTTTAAGCTGTCCGTTTTATGTGCAGACCCTTTGGCTTTTAATGTATTAAAGGAGTTCCCTCACCCGCATGTTCAATATGAACAGCTTGAGGACATTGAAGATGATACGCTGCGAAAGGCAAAAGAAGATCGAACGTTTCATGAGTATTGCTGGACGTTAAAGCCTGCTTTTCTGCTCAAAATTCTTGAGTCCTCAGATGCGGATTATCTTGCCCATCTGGATACGGATTTGTATTTTTATCATGATCCGGAGGCGATTTTTGCAGAGAATCCAAGCGCTCATTTATTTTTGACGGATCATATGAATTCCAAGCGGTTCTATCATTTTTATGAGTTGTCTGGCCGCTTTAATACAGGGTTTGTAGGCTGTCGTAACACAGATGTTGCCATACAGGCAGTCACGCAATGGAAAGAAAATTGTCTTGCCCATTGTACAGTAGAAATGGATACAGAAAAAAAGACGTACGGAGATCAGCGGTATGTGGAAAGATGGGTTGATGATTTTGAAGGGGTTCATATCGTTGCATCTAAAGGAGCCAATGCGGCGATTTGGAACATTGAAAACTACAAGCTTTCAGTTGTAAAAGGAGATATGTATCTCGACGAATGTCCACTCTTGTTCTATCATTTTTCTGCCTTTACGATCATTGACGAGAATACCTTTAACCTTAATTGGTATTACTATATGAAAGAACAGAAGCTTGTGGATCATTTGTATATTCCGTATGCCGACTTGGTTCATCAAAAGATTAAGCAGGTGCAAAAGGTATTTCCAGAATTTAAGCAAGGATTTATTGCGAAGAAGCATGTGCCTGACACGCATTTTTATGAGAGATGAAAAACCGCTCATTTATGAGCGGTTTCAGCGTGTAGACAAACCCTCGCATTCTTTGTCAGGTCTGCGCTCCGGTGCTCGCCCTTCCTAGACTGCAAAGGTTTTCTATCACGCTGAAAAGAAGACAAAGTGCTAAAATACACATCATTTTAGCACTTTGTCAACAATCGAAAAAAACCGCTCATTGATTGAGCGGTTTTCTTTTTATGATTCATTCCATTTAGAAATGGTTTGGTCGCTAGGAAGTAGGAAGGCTAGGATGCCTAATATCGGTAAAAAGGCAACACCGATCATGGTAGGCGTTAAGCCGAAGGCATCAATGAATGAGCCGAGGGCAACCGATCCGATTGCACCCATACCAAACGCAAGCCCAACAGTTAAACCAGACATTGTGCCAATTTTCCCGGGAAATAGTTCTTGGGCATAAACCACGGTAACAGAGAAGCTTGATGTCAAAATGAGCCCAATCAGCCCGAGTAAAACATAAGCAAAAACGGGTCCGGCAAATGGCAGCAGCAGGGCAAGCGGGAAGGATGCCAATAAGGAAACTAAAATCACGTTTTTCTTGCCAAAGCGGTCTGCAAGCGGACCGCCTAAAAATGTCCCAATTGCACCTAGAATGAGAAATAAGAAGATATAAGTCTGTGATTCTTTAATCGTCAAACCGTATTGTTCAATCGCATAAAATGCATAGAAATTCGAAATGGCATTTCCATACCAAGAGCGGGCGAAGATGAGAAAGACGATAATGCCAAGTGCAATGAGTGCTGATTTACGATGAATATCAGATCTAGCCGCTTTTGTAGGTGTTTTTTTCGCTTGGGCCCGAATGGTTTGAAGCCTTCCTGCGTACCATCTTGAAATATAAAGAAGGAAACCAACCGCCAACATTCCAACAATCGTAAACCAAGCCACGCCTGTCTGACCGAGCGGGACGAGCATTAATGCAGCGATAAGCGGAGCAAAGGCTTGACCTGTATTCCCGCCTACTTGATAGATGGACTGGGCAAGACCTCGTCTTGGACCAGCTGCCATGTTGGCAACACGGGAGCCCTCTGGATGGAAGATCGCAGAGCCGAGTCCGATAAAGACAACGCAAAGCAGAATGGTGGCAAAGGACGGAGCAAACGCGAGTCCGAATATACCGACAGCACTTGAAAATAAAGCAATCGGAAGTGCATAAGGCATCGGCCGTTTATCTGTGTACCACCCAATAGCAGGCTGCATCACGGAGGAGACCATATTTAATGTAAAGGCAATCAGCCCTAATTGTGTAAAGGTCAGCCCCATTGAGCGTTCCAAAATAGGGAACATCGCAGGAATAACAGCTTGTAATGTGTCGTTCAGCATATGACAAATACCAATAATCAATAAGATGGGATAAACCGTTGAGCCGGTAACAGAATGTTGAGGTTTATCCTTTGTACGAGCAGCAATGGCCAATGAGACTTCCTCCCTTCATTTATCTGTTTTCTGATTTTTGCATTCTTCTCATTTTATTCATAAGGTGAACTATAAAACAATAGCAAATTGTCATGATTTAGAAAAAAAGAGACACAAGCATTTGATTGAGCTTGTGTCTCTAAAGAGTTATTTGTAAAAAGAAGCAATCACAGGCTTCATTTTTTGAACGACAAGCCCACTGCCGCCGCGGTTTTTTACCCCTTCGATCATGCCGACGAGGACGTAATCTTCTTTTTTAGGATTAAACGCAAGTAAAAATCCATTTTCGGTGCCGTCTGTTGCACCTTGTTTGCTTTTTAACTCTGCCGTTCCCGTTTTAGCGGCAATATCCGCTCCTTCGATTTGTAAGGAGTGGGCTGTTCCGTTTGGACTGGTCACGACCTTAGTCAATGCATCTTTCACTGTGTTTGCCGAGCCTTCTTTGATGATTTGTTTTGGTGAAGCTGTTTTTTCATCTTGAATCACTCGAGGATAGACAAGCTTGCCTCCTGTAGCAAATGGAGAATAGGCATGTACTTGTTCAATCGGTGACATGAGTAATTCGCCTTGCCCATACGCCGAGTCAGCCAGTAAGATATCCGATTGAATGCCATCGTTCGATACTTGTGCAGGCTTCATTGTAAATGGCATGTGTAAGTCTTCGCCAAATCCAAATGTTTTCACTTTTTTCTCGTAGGTGTCTTTGCCTATTTCGAGTGCTTCCTGTCCAAAATAAATATTGTCTGAGTACACAAGGGCATCGACCATATTTACTTTTTCTTTATCGTGAACCCGGGTGATGCGATAATTTCCCCAAGATTGATCCTTTTGCCATTTCAGTCCGTGAATGGTGCGCACTTTGTCAGGCTTTGTGACACCTGTTTCCAGCCCAATGGCGGCTGTAATGGTTTTGAATGTGGACCCTGGTGCATACCGGCTCGCATATCGAGCTTGGAATGGAAGGTCTGGATTTTCACTGTATGCCTGATATTGCTTAGGTGTAATCCCGTTTGTCATGAGATTGACATCGTAGGAAGGGGTGCTGACAAGTGCTAATAGATCACCTGATGATGGATTCATGATCGTGACGGCCCCTTTTTCACCTTTCAGCTGATCATAGGCTTTTTTCTGTAAAGAAGCATCAATCGTCAGCTTCACTGTTTTTCCATCTTTTCGAGCTGATTTTTGCAATGTTTCTTCAATGCCTGTTTCATCATGGACGATGAGAATGCTTCCGCCATCTTGTCCGCGTAAGTTTTTGTCAAATGTGAATTCAAGGCCGGTTTTGCCGATGATTTGATCCGCCTTTAATGCTGGATTTCTTTTGATATCATCCGCATTTGCTTTTCCTACATATCCGGTGAGATGAGCGGCGGCTTTGTTATATGGATAGTAGCGCATTTCCTTTGATTGATAGGTAACGCCATTGACGTCCTTTGGAATTGGCTTTTGTTTTAACATCGATTTGAGCGGGACAAACGTGTCGTCTGTGACCCATGCTTGTTTCAGCTGATTGTTGATTAGTTCTTCCTCTATATCAAAAGCCTTGCTGATTTTTTTGATATTGCGTTCTTTTTCTTCTCCTGTTCCGAGCTTGCCCGGGATGATGCCAAGGGCGTTTCCACCAGTTGTTTCTGCCAGAGTACGTCCTTTTCGGTCGACAATGTTTCCGCGGACAGCAGGGTCTGATTTGACCTTGATGGTATCTCCTTTCTCCATTTGCGGGAAGATGAGATTTGGTTTCCAGTCCACTTTCCACTTGTCATCTTCTTCGGAGAGAATGCCCTTGTAAGACAGCTTATGCAGCTTGCCAAGAGACGTTTTCATCGTTACATCATAGGAAAATTGATACCCATTTCCTTTGTCCTGTTTTTCAACGTTGAGCTTTGATATGTTCAGATCATAAGCACCAATGCCGTTGAAAATATTGTCGTATTTTTCGGCTAGTTGTTTTTTTGAAAAGTCATTGGCTTTCAAAGATGCACTTGTCACCTCATCTGCCAGCTTCGTAAAGTCTTTCTTCTCCATATGTTTCGTAAAGCTTTGAGCGGCTTTTAAAGCCTCTTTTTCTTTTGAGAAAAGAGTATCTTTTAAGAAAAAGAAAGCAGCAGCAACGATGATGATGCTAAGAAGAGAGATGATGACTTTTTTCTGTTTCCAAAATGATTTTTTTTGACCCGTATACAATGAAAACACCTCAATTTTTGATTAGATCCTCTATATTTTACAGTGATTGGTCGTGATTTGTATAGTTTCTCATAGAAACCTAGCTAAATAGATAAGAAAAACGACCTGTGATTTATCGTTTAGGATACCCAATTTTATTAATAATATCTAAGTCCTCTATTGAAGAAAAAGGTGAAATCATTTATGGTACAGACCTAGCCCTGTATTACTCACAGTAAAAAGACAAATTTAAAATTCTTAAAAGATACGTAGCTAGATATCAGAAGATAATCCTTACAGCCAATTCTTAATTTACATTTATGGCGGGTGTAAGCCAATTAGAACGTGATATTATCCAATGCTTAAGGTCTGCTTGAGATACCATGATGCAGTAAAGCTTTATAAAGAGGAAAATAAAATTGTAAATCAAATGTGTGAAATGACAAATCTGTGTAAAGCTTCAATTAGAAAGATATCGGAAAGAAATTGATGAGTTATACCAAAAATCACAAGTATATCATCGGAAATAAAACTCATATAAAGGTGGAATTATATGCCTAAAGTAGACAATTTGTTATCCATTTTATGGATGCTTCGTTCGGATAAAAAAATAACTGCAAAACAAATTTCAGAAAAGTTAGAGATGAATATAAGAACTGTGTATCGTTATATTGATACACTTTCAACGAGTGGTGTACCTATTATTTCAGAACCAGGACATAACGGTGGATATAGTTTATTGAACAATTTTATAGAGGCCCCTCTATTTTTTGATTTTGAGGAGATGACTTCACTATTTCACGCTGCTGTTTTTGCAGAAGAAGCCGGATATTATGGAGATGAAGCGCTAAAAAGGGCCATTTCAAAACTTAGTAAACACTCAAATCAAGAGCAAGAAACAAAGGTAAACCAACATTTAACTAGTCTTGAAGTAATAAGTCGAACCCCTTCAATCTCTTTGGAACCTTCTTTAAAGAAGTTGGAAAAGGCCATAGCAGACGCATACACGGTGAAAATTCTTTACAATAAAAGTGGAGAAAAGCAATTACATCATAGGTGTGTCGATCCATACAGAATAATCTATTGGAATAATAAGTGGTATGTGATTGGATTTTGTCATCTTAGGAATGATATGCGTAGTTTTAGAGTAGATCGAATTGAAAGTCTAATGCTGACAGTAAATCATTTTGACCAGAAAGAAAATTTTTCAGCACGTGACTTTTTTATAAACAGTCTCCTACCAACTTTAGAAGATAAGGAAGAGATTATTTCTTTGGTGATTCATGGGGATAAAAATGTATTGGCTGATATTTGCCAACATTGGTTTTTAGGACATTATTTACAAGAACGGACTTCAGATCAAGCAGTTTTTCTTCTTCCAAAAGATATGATACATACATATGTACCTTATTTACTTTTACCTTACAATAAATCTATTAAAGTTGTTGAGCCAATTAGTCTTAAGAAAAGAGTTATTGAAGTTTTGTCGGATTTAATAAAATTTTACCAAGTATGATAACTTCCCTGACGTTAACTGTCAGGGAAGTTATTTTATAATAGCTATATCAATTGTGAATGGAAGGTGATTGGATGCAAACAAAAAAAGTTTATCTATATGTATTTGATACGATGTCTGACTGGGAATATGGATATTTAATCGCTGAACTAAACTCAGGTAGATATTTCAAAAAAGATTTAGCACCTTTAAGAGTAATTACAGTAGGAGTTAATAAAGAAATAAAGACTACTATGGGAGGTTTGAGCATAAAACCAGATATTTCCCTTGAAGAATGTAATCTTGAGAGCAAAGATCTTTTGATTTTACCAGGAGGGACGACTTGGGGTGAAAAAATTCACCAACCTATCTTGGGAAGAATTGGTCAAGCTTTAGAGCTTGGCACAATTGTTGCTGCAATTTGTGGTGCAACTGACGGGCTCGCGAATATGGGATACTTAAATACTAGAAGGCATACAAGTAATAACTTAGAATATACTAAAATGGTTTGTCCTAACTATAAAGGAGAGAAGTTCTATGAGTTGGCACCTGCGGTATCTGATGCGAATTTAGTTACTGCATCAGGAATAGCTCCTTTAGAATTTGCAATGGAAGTGCTGAAAAAAATAGAAGTATTTGCACCAGATGCCTTACATTCTTGGTATAACCTGAATAAGACACATCAATCTGAATATTTCTTCCGATTGATGAATTCAATAAATAAATGAGGTAACGGAAAAAGCTCAATTTCACTACTTTGATTTGTAGAGAAGTGGAGCTTTTTATTTTGGACTTGTCTTATCGTTTGTGATACTGCCCCGATTGTACTAAAAAGCCGAGCACATTAAGAAGATGAAGGCTTTGATCGAATCGAGACAACCGGTGTTTTTGTTTCTTTTGGCTTCGGTGTTTGTGTTGATTTTTTGATGCATGTGTCCTTTGGCGTGTAATAGGTTGCCCCAATATTGAGCCTGCCTTGAAGCTGGTCAATAGAAAGCTCCCCAAATTCTAAATGGTAGTCAATTTTGTCCACGCGCAGGGATTCGATATGGATGTGTGTATCCTCTGAGACAGGAGCAGCTGGTGCAGACATTTTTTGCTCAAGAGCGGCGAGTCTTTTTTCTAGCTCAATGACAGATGGGGATGGATTGGATTCAATTTTTTTAAAGAGTGATTGAATGAAATGTTTCAAGTAGACCACAACCTTTTCTTCCGCCTTACTCTAGTCTATGGAAAAGCTGCCCCGTATATACTTATAGAGATGACAAGAAAGGGGAGAAGCATATGCTGCCTACTCAGATTCACATTGCCCATATGAAAACGAATTCGATTGGCACAGGATCATCTATGACGTTTGGCTCGACGTTTGTTCGCAATCATTGCAGTACGATCAAACGAAACAATGGCTTTGGGGAACAGAATGCTGATGGCGTGATCACGATCCTGCCAATTGAAACAATTGATGATCGTGATCAAATAGACGCAGTGAGTATCAATATTCGTCATCTATGATGATAGCCGTCGCTTTTCCTTCATCCTTTTGCAGGCGGATGTAAAGTACACCGTCTTTAAAGGCAGCATTCATTTGACCAAGAATCATTTCTGGAAGGCGGATTTTCTTTTCAAACGGACCATACTTCCCTTGCTTTTGGCGAAAGTCCTGTTCGTTAAAAAAGGAAAAACGCTGTCCTTTCACAACCAAATATTCACCATATGATAACACCTGAACATCTTCCTTTCGGTAGCCAGGCAAATAAATTAAATATTGAATTTCTGCATGGGTTTCCACCATGTCGATTGGAGGAAACGACGCATCTGAACCCCGCTGATCCTGCTGTGTGAATGTAAATGGAGATGGACCGTTTGCCATAAAGGGGGATCTTTGCTCATCATCGAAGATCATTTTCCAAAAATCATCTCCATGCATTTGCTGGGCAATATCCATCCACTGCTTCATTTTTTCGAAGTCCATGTGAAGACCTCCCGTTAACATACTTGATGGGTGCTTGCATATACCTATAAAAAGGAGGTTTATCTGTGGTTCAACCAACTCCGTATATCAATATTAATATTTTCATGTTAAAAATTAATTCCTTTGAAAATGCGTCGGCGGTGAATGTCGGACAAAATTTGTTAGCAGAGTGGCAAAACTCAGATAAAAAAAATCAGGGTTACGGACAGAATTTTGGAGATGCCAGCGGTTTTGTCGGTACAAAAAGCCATGTAGATGATCGAGATCAAGTGGACTCACCTGCCTCTTTTTCACCAGCAGCTAAACCCATTCAAAGGAAGTGACGTGTGATGTTATTCTCACCCTCAGTCGTCAATGTCGGTGCTTTTAAAATCAATGCAATGGATCGGGGTGCATCACTGACGCTAGGACCTTATCAGCAGATTGATTATTTTCTCTCAATGAAAATGAACCAAGGTTTTGGTGAGGACAATGGAGATTGTTCACCGCTTGTCATTCCGATTTCAAGCGTGCTAGATCCAGATATGGTGGACTCAAATTCAGTCAAAAACAGCGTGATTTAAGCAAAAAAAGAGACCGGGAATCCCCGTGTCTCTTTTCTAATGTGTTTCATTGAGATGGCTTTTTCGTCTTGCATAGGTGAAATAGACAACAACACCGATGGCGATCCAGATGAGGAAGGCTCTCCATGTGACCCAAGAAAGTGTTGTCGCAAGTGTGATACAAATGATCGCGCTGATAATTGGAAGCACAGGCACGAATGGCACTTTAAACGCTGCTTTAACATTCGGGTGTTTTTTTCGCAAAATGATGACCGCAATGGAAATCACCGTAAAGGCTGCAAGTGTACCGATACTGACTAAATTCGCAAGCGTCGATAAATTCACAAAACCTACGATACATGCTGCGACTGCCCCTGTCAGCCAAGTGTTGGCAACAGGTGTTTGAGATTTTGGATGAACCTTTGAGAAAACCTTTGGCATAAGTCCATCGCGGCTCATCGCAAAGGTTAAGCGAACCTGTGCATAGACCAAGGCAATGAGTACCGTTGTAATCCCAATAATGGCACCGGCTGATATGATACCCGCCACACTATTCAGACCGACCACTTGAAGAGCAAATGCAACAGGATCACTAACATTCAGCTTCGTATAGTGAACCATGCCTGTTAAGACAAAGGAAACCCCGATGTATAAAATGGTACAAACACCGAGCGCTCCCATAATCCCAATCGGCATTGCCTTTTGCGGATTTTTGACCTCTTCAGATGCATTGGCGATTGCATCAAATCCGAGGTAAGCAAAAAAGACTGTTGCTGCGCCTGCGATCACGCCCTCAAATCCCATTGGCATAAACGGTGTCCAGTTTTCAGGTTTGACGTAAGCAAAGCCTGAAATGATAAAGAGAAGGACGATGGCAATTTTGATCAGCACAATAATGTTATTCAGCTTTGTGCTTTCTTTGACGCCTCTTGAGACGATAAAGGTGATGAGCAAAATAATGAGTGCGCCTGGAAGGTTAAAGACGGCCCCGTCAGCGGCTCCAGGTGCAGCTGATAAAGCCTTCGGTATGTGCAGGCCAAATCCGCTGAGCAGTGATTGAAAATAGGACGACCATCCACTTGCTACAGCAGAGAGCGCAATGACATATTCAAGCATGAGATCCCAGCCCATTAAATAGGCGAGAAATTCTCCAAGTGTTGCGTAGGAATACGTATAAACGCTGCCTGACACAGGAATGGATGAGGAGAATTCAGCGTAGCAAAAAGCAGCAAGGGCGCATGCAATTGCAGCCAAAATAAAAGATATAATAATCGCAGGTCCCGCATCATTTGCCGCAGCAACCCCCGTAATGACAAAGATTCCAGTCCCGACCACACAGCCAATGCCAAGCAAGATTAAATCAAACGTATTTAACGAACGGCTGAGCCGCTTTGTTTGACTTTCAAGCATGAGCTGGTCGAGAGATTTTTTTCTAAATAAAGAACTCATGTTGACCTCCTAATGGATAAATCTTTTCGTAAGACGAATGTTAGTATATGCGCAAATGACAATTTAGTCAATTGGTTGAAAAACGCTTTAAATCACTAAAGTGTTAAACGTCACAACCGAATAAGTGTATAAAAAGAGACATCCGCCGTGAGATCGAAGGCGGATGTGGTGTCAGACGATCTATGTCTGATCAGCAAATATTTTTTCATTGTACAGCACACTCGGATGAGTCGGATGATGGGCGGAGGAGGCATGGTGATGTATTTTGGCTTGCTCCAGGTCACCGAGCTGATAATAACAGTAGCAAAGCTGAAGGTGAGGATACCACGTTTTATATTGTGTAAGTGTGAAGGCTGTTTCGTTTTCAGGAGCCTTCAGCGCCTGCTCATACCAAAAGATGGCTGCCTGATGTTTATTTTGTATTTTTAAATGATCCCCGATCCGGCAGCAAAATTCTGGCCGGGGCTGATCATATAAGAAGGAACGTAATAAGGAGGATAAGGCCGCTTCCTCAAAGCCTGCCGCATAATAGCAGTCCGCTAAATATTGGCATGTGCGAATTTCATCCTCAATCCAGCACTGTTTTGTGTTTAAAAATTCATGATAAAAACGAATCGCTCTGACATGCTGCCCATTGTCTCTTAATTCATTGGCAAAATAAAAGAGATCACGGGACGTCATGTCCTCTCCTTTTGCCAGCATGTCTTCATAAATTCGCAAGTTGCGCCCAGGCTCACCAAGAGTTGTTTTCTTGCGTTTTTGATGTGTGACGGCGATATCTGCTGGAAAGATGTTTCCATACACTTGAAGAAACTCATGAACGGCCCCGTACCACTGAAAGTTTAAGGAACGCTTCACAAGGCGATTTCTTCTATATTTGAAATTGACTTGACCGCTTTCATCGAAGCCCACATGATAAAACATCGAAACGGCATCCACTGAGGGATCAAGTGTCTGCTTGAGCTGAAGCAGTTTTTGGCGGTCTTCTTCAAGCAGAACATCGTCAGCATCGAGCCATAAAATATACTCTTTCGCTGCATGTGAGAAAGCAAAGTTACGTGCTTTTGCAAAATGCTGCACCCATTCAAAATCCAGCACCTTTGCTGAAAAGGAATGAGCGATCTCTTTTGTTTGATCTGTTGATCCCGTATCAACGATGATTATCTCATCGACAATGTCTTGAACAGAAGAAAGGCATTCCGCCAGCACTTCCTCTTCATTTTTCACAATCATACATAAGCTAATGGTTATCATCTTTAGATCACCTCTTCATAGTGTATCGAGCATCAAAAGGAAACATTCTTTTCAGCAGCGGGTTTTTTAAAACTAGTTTTCTGCTACTGGCTGATTTAAAATAAAGGAAGAATCTATGTAAGGGCTGATAAAATGAGTTTATTGAATGTTGAAGGATTATATAAAACCTATGGCGAGAAAACGCTGTTTGATCATATTTCGTTTCATATAGAACCGAAGGAACGCATCGGATTGATTGGACCAAATGGTACAGGGAAGTCAACACTTCTAAAGGTCATCGCGGGACTTGAATCGTTTGAGGAAGGTGACATCACGAAAGCAGGGACACTTGATATCGAATTTCTTGAGCAAGATCCTGAAATGACCGGAAATGAAACGATTCTTGACTACATTTTTTCTGGAACGGCACCAATGATTCAAACGATGAAGGCGTATGAACAGGCACTCGCCGATTTAGAGCATGACCCGCAAAATGAGGCAAAACAAGAGGCGCTGATGCGCATGCAAAATCGTATGGATCAGGAAGACGCTTGGGATGCGAACCTTTCAGCTAAAACGATTTTGACAAAACTTGGCGTGAAAGATGTGAGCCGCTCTGTACATGCATTATCTGGCGGACAGAAAAAACGTGTCGCCATTGCTAAAAATTTAATTCAGCCTGCAGGTTTGCTGATTTTAGATGAGCCAACCAACCACCTTGATAATGCCACCATTGAATGGCTTGAAGGATACTTAAGCCAATATAGCGGTGCTGTCATTCTCGTGACGCACGATCGTTATTTCTTAAACCGGGTGGTCAATCGGATTTATGAGTTAAATCAAGGGCAGCTTTATACGTATAAAGGAAATTATGAAGTCTTTTTAGAAAAAAGAGCGGAGCGGGAAGCAGAGGCTCAGGTGAAAGAAACGAAGCGTCAAAACTTGCTTAGACGAGAGCTTGCATGGCTGAGACGAGGAGCAAAAGCAAGAACGACAAAGCAGAAAGCACGTATCGGCAGAGTCGAAGAGCTGAAAGATCAAAAAGGACCTGATGCGAAGGGAGAGCTTGATTTTGCCATCGGCTCGCACCGCTTGGGGAAACAAGTGATAGAGGCAGAAGACTTATCAATTTCATTTGCTGGCCAGACCCTTGTGGAGCGGTTTACAGATTTAGTCGTGCCGGGTGATCGTATCGGATTCATCGGACCGAATGGAGTCGGCAAAACCACTCTGCTGAACTGTCTAGCGGGTAAGATTGAACCGACCTCAGGACAATTGACCATTGGACAAACCGCTCGTATTGGCTATTACACGCAGGATCACAAGGAAATGAATGATGAGCTGACCATCATTGAGTATATCAAGGAAACAGCTGAGATCGTCAAGACGTCTGATGGCGTTATTGTCACAGCAGAGCAGATGCTGGAGAGGTTCCTTTTTCCAAGATCGATGCAGCGGACGTATATTCGTAAGCTGTCAGGGGGAGAACGCCGCAGATTGTATTTATTGAAGGTCTTAATGGAAGAGCCGAATGTTCTCTTTTTAGATGAGCCGACGAACGACCTTGATACAGAGACCCTCAGTATTTTAGAGGATTATTTAGAGCAGTTCCCTGGCGTCGTCATCACCGTGTCCCATGATCGTTATTTCTTAGACCGAGTGGTTCACCGTCTGCTTGTCTTTGAAGGAAATGGGCGCATTTCACACTTCCAAGGTGCTTACAGCGATTATATGGAACAGGAAAAAGAGCAGAAGCGGACAGAGACAAAGCCTGCTGAGAAACAAGTAGAAGCCGCACCTAAAAAGAGAAAAAAACTTTCTTATAAAGATCAGCTTGAATGGGACGGGATTGAAGACCGGATACAGGCATTAGAGGAAAAACATCAGCAGCTCGAAACCAGCATTGTAGAAGCAGGAAGTGATTTTGGAAAAATTCAAGAGCTGATGGACGAACAAAAAGCCGTTGCGGAAGAACTAGAACAAGCAATGGACCGCTGGACAGAATTGTCGCTTATGATTGAGGAATTGAATGAATAAAGATGTGGAAATAAAAAACCTGTAGAATCGCTCTACAGGTTTTTTTGATAGGAGCATTTGGCATACGCATCATGCTGGTGGATGGATTCCTCATTACGGCACTCGATTTGAAAGCTTTTAATCCATGGCTGCTCATATAATTCGATGGCAATTAATCTTGTGATATCTTCTACAAAGCGCGGATTTTCATAAGCCTCTTCCGTCACTTTCTTTTCATCAGGTCTTTTGAGCACGGGATAAAGCGGTGCGCTCGCATTGGACTCGATGATATGTAAAAGAGCGGCCTTGATGTCGTCAGGATGCGATGCTTGTTCAAATAACCCTACTTGAATGGAAACAGATCCGCGCTGATTATGTGCACCATATTCACTGATTTCTTTGGAACAAGGACATAATGTCGTGACCTGTGCATCGCAGCCAACGTGACAGGTCCATCCGTCCTTTTCATGAAAATGGACGTCATATTGGACGGTCGCATGCATCAAGCCTGACTGACCGGTGACTGGGCTCTGTTTTTCCATGTACCATGGAAAGGCAACTTGAATGGAAGCAGAGGGCTGATCCATTTTCCGGGCGAGCGCTGCCGTCCATTCTTTTAGGGCATTCACATTAAGCGGCTTGCTGCTCTCATAAAACGAGTGCAGCTGTTCAGTGAGACGGCTCATATGAATGCCTTTTTGATGAGCTGGCAGGGATGTACTCAGTGTAAACTCAGCTGTAGTTGTCTGGCGTTGTGGTGCTGTTTTAGATACGATATGCACCGGATAGGACATGCGGCAGATCCCGACTTGTTCAAGATGAAAATAAAAGTTTTGCTCTGTTTTTTGAATGTCCGTCATGTCCTCTTTTTGCCAAGGCTTTGTGCCAAGACTTGGCGGTACAGATCCGAATAGCTGATGCCGTTCTTCTTTAGATGGAAATGAGCGCATATAGTACCTCCTTTAAATCGTAATTATTCCTATTTATTTTGCGATAAAACACGAAGGAAATCAAGGGTTAAAACTTTGACGTTTACGTTAAGGTTATAAAGGTGTATAATAAAACATGAATTGATGAGCAGGAGGCACTGGTGATGGAATGGATGAAAATTGATCAAGTGGCGAAAAGAAGCGGACTGACAAAACGGACGATTCGTTTCTATGAAGAGATTGGTTTATTATCAGCACCAAAGCGGACAGAGGGCGGAGTCAGACTTTACTCAGAGGACGACATGGAAGAGCTAGAGAAAGTGATGCAGGCAAAAGAGGTACTCGGCTTTTCTTTACAGGAGCTTCAATCGTTTATGGAAATCGGAAAGCAGCTAGAGCTGAATAAAGAAGGCTACTTGCTGTCGCTTGATCCGAAGGAACGATTAGAGAAGCTGTTAGATATTGAGGCGCAGCTGACTGTGCAGCATCAATTGATTTCAAAAAAGCTTGAAACCATTCAATCCTTTAAAAAGGATCTTGAAGCGATGAAAGAAAGAGCGGCTCATGCAATTGAGCAATTACAAAAATAAACACCTCTGCGTGTTTATTTTATTTTGTCAACATTTGAAGGAAAGGTTCTGATGGAATGAAGGAAGAAGAAGTGTTGAAACAGCGTACAAGTCTGCTTAGGCAGCCAAAAGCCGTTTGGGCTGTTGCCTTTGCATGTGTGATTTCGTTTATGGGAATAGGACTCGTT
This sequence comes from Bacillus sp. FSL P4-0248, assembly GCF_038593305.1. Lineage (NCBI taxonomy): Bacteria > Bacillati > Bacillota > Bacilli > Caryophanales > Bacillaceae > Bacillus > Bacillus sp. FSL P4-0248. Next base: position 723,040 of record NZ_CP151983.1, read on the forward strand.
GACCCGATCCTGCCAGCCATTGCATCACAATTACATGCATCTCCAAGCCAGGTCTCTCTTTTATTTACTAGCTACTTACTTGTGACCGGCTTTGTGATGTTTTTTACCGGTTTTATTTCTAGCCGGATTGGTGCGAAATGGACGTTATTAGTAGGACTCATTTTTATTATTGTTTTTTCTGCTTTAGGAGGTACTTCTTCAACGATTAATGAGTTAATTGGCTTTAGAGGCGGATGGGGCATTGGGAATGCTTTATTTATTTCAACTGCACTCTCTGTCATTGTCGGTGTGTCTGTTGGGGGAAGTGCGAAGGCCATTATTTTATACGAGGCAGCACTAGGTCTTGGGATATCGGTTGGACCGCTGCTTGGCGGTGAGCTTGGAACAATTTCTTGGCGCGGGCCTTTCTTTGGCGTTGCCGTGTTAATGCTTATTGCTCTTTTAGCGATTACCTTTATGCTTCCACCTATACAAAAGCCTCAAAAAAAGGTGAAATTATTCGAAGCTGTCGGAGCATTAAAATATAAAGGACTTTTAACGATGGCATCTGCCGCTTTCTTATACAATTTTGGTTTCTTTGTGCTTTTAGCGTATTCTCCATTTGTGCTCCATCTTGATGAGCATGGACTTGGTTATGTCTTTTTTGGTTGGGGACTATTTTTGGCTGTGACCTCCGTCTTCTCCGCGCCGGTCATTCATCGCAAACTTGGGACATTGACCTCTCTTGTGGTTCTGTTTGCTTCGTTTGCTGTGATTTTATTCGGCATTGGAATATGGACGTCTCATGTTGTGGTCGTGATCTGCGGAATTGTCATTGCTGGGGGAATTCTCGGTATGATCAATACGGTGCTCACGACAGCTGTGATGGGGTCAGCACCGGTTGAACGTTCAATTGCTTCATCCTCTTACAGCGCTGTACGGTTTATTGGAGGCGCGATCGCTCCTTGGATTGCCGGAGTTCTCGCTGAATCCTATACAGCAAGTACACCTTACTATGTCGGGGCTGGTGTTGTTCTTCTAGGCATGATTATTCTGCTCCTTGGACGTAAGCATTTGGTGAATATCCAAGCAGGTCATTAATTAGAAAAAAGTTCAGCGTGTAGACAAACCCTCGCATTCGGTGTCAGTTCCTGTGCGCCGATGCTCACGAATGTCAAATTCGCTCCGCAAAGGTAGCCGTCCTTCCTAGACTGCAAAGGTTTTCTATCACGCTGAAAGAAGACAAAGGGCTAAAATAAAGATCATTTTAGCCCTTTGTCACAATCATCTAAGCCTTATATCTTTTGAAGATATAAGGCTTTTTTGTCGTTATAATACTTTTGTCGTCCAAGATTCGCAATTCCATGTTTCAGTTGCCACATCTTGATAAAATTCAGGCTCGTGAGAAATCAATAAGACGCTGCCTTTATATTCTTTTAAGGCGCGTTTTAGTTCTTCTTTTGCATCGACATCTAAATGGTTTGTCGGCTCATCGAGAACAAGTAAGTTGGTTTCTTCGTTGATCAGCTTACAAAGACGGACCTTTGCTTTTTCTCCTCCGCTTAATACAGACACACGGCTTTCAATATGTTTTGTCGTTAATCCGCATTTTGCAAGAGCGGCTCTGACTTCATATTGCGTGTAAGAAGGGAAGGTGCTCCATACTTCTTCAATACAAGTATTGCTGTTTTGCTCTTTTACTTCTTGCTCAAAGTAGCCAATATGCAAGAATTCTCCACGTTCCACCTCACCAGAAATAGGTGTGATTTCCCCAAGAAGACTTCGGAGCAGCGTCGTTTTTCCGATACCGTTAGCACCGTACAGCGCAATTTTTTGCCCGCGTTCCATTTTCAAATTCAATGGGCGGGAGAGCGGTTCATCATAACCAATGACCAAATCTTTCGTTTCAAAAATCAGTTTCCCAGACGTACGTGCCGGTTTAAAGTGGAATTCTGGTTTTGGCTTTTCTGCTGCCAGTTCAATCATATCCATCTTATCCAATTTCTTTTGACGGGACATCGCCATATTTCTTGTGCTGACACGTGCTTTGTTTCTTGCGACAAAATCCTTTAGTTCAGCCACTTCCTGCTGCTGTCTTTTATAGGCTGCTTCGAGCTGCTGCTTTTTGACTTCGTACACTTGTTTAAATTGGTCGTAATCACCAACATAGCGCGAGAGCTCTTGATTTTCAACATGATAAATCAAGTTAATAACACTGTTTAAAAACGGAATATCATGTGAAATGAGGATAAACGCATTTTCATATTCCTGTAAATAACGCTTCAGCCATTCAATATGCTGCTCATCCAAATAGTTGGTCGGCTCATCGAGAAGGAGAATTTCTGGCTTCTCTAACAGCAATTTTGCTAGCAGGACCTTCGTACGCTGACCGCCGCTGAGCTCCGTCACATCACGGTCCAGTCCAAGATCCGTTAACCCAAGACCTCTTGCAATCTCCTCGACCTTAGAATCAATGATATAGAAATCATTGTTTGTCAGTGCGTCCTGAATGACGCCAACTTCCTCTAACAGCTTTTCCAGCTCATCAGGATCGGCTTCACCCATTTTGCCATAAATGTCATTCATTGCGGCTTCCATGGAGAATAAATAATGGAATGCATCCTGAAGGACTTCACGGATCGTTCTGCCCTTTTCTAGCACGGTATGCTGATCAAGGTAGCCGACACGGACATTTTTCGCCCATTCGACTTTTCCTGCATCTGGCTCCAGCTTGCCAGTAATAATATTCATAAACGTTGACTTTCCTTCACCGTTGGCGCCGATTAAGCCGACATGCTCGCCTTTTAATAAACGGAAGGACACTTCGTGGAAAATGGCTCTGTCGCCAAAGCCATGACTTAAATCTTTAACAGATAATATCATTTTTTACACCTCAAATAGATTCAAAACGGCTAGTGCCTCTCATGATTATATCGAACTGTCCGGCTCGATAAAAGCATCAAAAGAAAAATTGCGTTTCAAAGCTGATTTTGAGATACTAAAGGATAGATTGAATGAGGATAAAGGAGATCGACATGACGGAAAATTGGGCATTTTTGAAAGAAGCAAAGCCATTTATTCAGGAAAATTTTCAAGCGGCTGGCTTCGAAAAACCAACAGCTATACAAGAAAAAACAGCAGAGTGGATTACGGAGAAGCGTGATGTGATCGCAGAATCGCCAACTGGGACGGGGAAGACACTTGCGTATGTACTGCCGCTTTTAAATAAAATTGATGTCAATATCAAGCATCCGCAAGTCTTAATCTTGGCACCTTCAAGAGAGCTTGTGATGCAAATCTTTGATGTCGTGCAAGAGTTCAAACAAGGATCAGACATCAAAGCGGTTTCCTTGATTGGTGGAGCGAACATCAAGAAGCAGCAAGAAAAACTAAAGAAACATCCGAACATCGTTGTGGCGACACCGGGCCGAGTACAAGAATTAATCAAAATCAAGAAACTGAAAATGCATGAAGTCAAAACGATTGTATTAGACGAAGCAGATCAGCTTCTTGTGCCAGAGCATATGAAAACGATCCAAGGGATCATTAAGTCCACATTAAAAGAAAGACAAATCCTTTGTTTTTCTGCAACGTTGAAAGAAGAAACCGTTCAGCTGATCAAAGAAATGACATCTGAACCAGAAGTATTGAAAATTGCTAGAAGCGAGGAAGAAGCGCAGAAAGTGGGTCACTATTATCTGTTATGTGATCAGCGTGACAAAGTGAAACTGCTGCAAAAGCTATCACGGCTTGAGGACATGCAGGCGCTCGTTTTTGTGCGTGACATTACGAACTTAAGCATTTATGCAGAGAAATTAGCGTACCATCATGTCGACCTTGGTGTCCTTCATAGTGAAGCAAAAAAAGCTGAACGTGCTGTGATCTTGAAATCATTTGAACAGCGTGAATTCCCGCTCCTCCTTGCAACAGATATTGCAGCAAGAGGAATCGATATTGATGATCTGCCATATGTGATTCATGCAGATATGCCAAATGAAGAGGGCTACATCCACCGTTCAGGCAGAACCGGACGAGCAGGAAAAGAAGGCGCAGTCATCAGCCTTGTCACACCTCAAGAGCAATCAATGCTGAAAAAAATGGCGAAAAAGCTGAATCTTTCGCTTGAAGAAATTGTGTATAAGCAAGGTAGAATTTTTTCTATATAAAAAAATACAGGAAAAAACGATTACTTAAGATCCAATGATCTCGGGATCGTTTTTTTTTTTTTTTTGGTTAAAAATAATTTTTTTGGAATATATATTGATATGTAGAAAAAAATGTATTAATCTATAAATGTATAAAATATAGGAGGTAGGAAAATTGAAAAAACATTTTAAAAAAATAACTGCACTTGTGGTAATTGGATTTGTTACTATTTTTAGTTTTGCTCATCTAGGAGAAGCAAGTAGCCAAAGGTTTGTTATAGGAGGAAAAAACGATATAGTAAGAGCAGAAGTAAAAGGACCAGTAAAATATAAGCTTAAAAATAAAGCTACAAAGATTTATTCAAATGCTAGAATATATAATAAAATCACAGGGAATTACAGTAATAGCGTACACCGTTATAGTGTGGCTGTTCAGAAAAAGAATTTTATTGGTTTCGGTAAGAAATACATTGCTGAAAACTTTAAAACCCCTAATAAAAGTACAAAATCAATTGGCAAGGTTCAAGAAGGAAATTATAGAGTTATTGTAACGAAACATACTCAAACAAAAGATGGAGTTGGCCTAAATGGGTCTGGAGAAATTAGACAGTAATTTCTAAAGAAGTGAGTATATTAGGCATAACAATAGAAGCATGGGTTCGCCTCAATTTATTGATTGAGGAGATCTCTCGCTTCTTTTCATTTGTATGTATAATTTATTAGCTTAATAACAAGAAGCTCAATTTATAAACTAGTTATATATTCATACTTTAAATGTAAGAGATTACATTTAAAGTATGAATGTGATAAGGTATGAATGATTGTTTTTATACTATAACTAATATAGTATTTCATTGACATGATGTTATTTATTCGAGGTGCATAGAATGATATTCAAGCTAGCTTTTAAAGCAATTTTATCGAGAAAATGGTTTTCAGCGTCGGTAATCATTTTAATGACATTATCTATGTTTATAATAACCTTCGGTGAGGCAGAAGCAAATAAATTAATTGAAAAGTTGGAAAGGAATACAACTAATAAGTATGGAGCCTTTCATGCAGTGGTCAATGGTATTAATCAAAATGAAGAAGATTATATAAAATCTCAAAAGAGTATTAAGCATTACGGTATTATAAAAAACATGGGCTATACAAATTCTTTTAACAATACTAAATTGCCTGCAACTTTCGGTACCATGGATTTTCAGGCTAAAGAAATGGGCCATATAATAATTGAAAAGGGAAGATATCCAGAAAGGAATAACGAAGTAACTATTGAATCATATCTACAAGAGGCGTTTAATGGAAATGCAATTGGAGAAAAAGTTAAAATAAAAATAAACAACTCAGAAAAATACTATAAAATAGTAGGCGTTATAAAAAATTACTCCTCAAATTGGACAACTCCAAATAACTATAAAATAGGAAAAACAAGCTATCCTAATGTTATATTTAACAATAATTTAATGAATAAAACGCAGCTTAACACTAGTGCACTGATAGAGCTAAATGAATATCATGACTTTGATGAAGCAGTTAAGGTTATAAATGATCTTTTTGATAAGTCAGAAAATGTGTATCTGAATACTAAATTTTTTGAGGAAGAATTTATTTTTAAACAATCCATCCCTACTTTGCGACTTTCCTTTATTATAATTTCATTATTTATAATTTTAATTAGTTTAATTTATACGAAGAGTGTTCATTTTAGGAAGCAAGAGAATGAAATTGAAGAAATATTTAAATCATATGGCTTTAACAAAAAAAAGATTATATTTTATTTATTAAGCCAAGCTATTCTATTAACAGGTTTTGGTGCTATTATATTCTTTTTGACAAATATTTTTATTAATGGTTTTTTTCAAGTCGATTTTTTAGGTATCTTATCTTGGTTAATAATATTATTCTGTGTTGATATTATTTATATTATGAAACAATCTACTTCTTTCTTCAATAGGATATATGGTGGTAAAGAAAGTGTCAATATTCCAAAGAAGTTTGTAGAAAATAATACATTTTCCTGGAAAGGAAATTTAATAATTATTGTTATTGTGTCGATTTTTATACCGGTATATTATATTTCGAACCTAATAGTAGAAGAAAACACTCCTAAAAAACTTAAAAATGAGCCGGACTTTAGTCTTTTTGCAAAACAAACAGTAGCATATGATTTAGTTAACAATTACGTTATTGAAGATCAAAAAGCAAACACGTTTAAATTTAGAGATGTTGAAAAGTTAGAGAAGGATGATACCATAAATTATATAGAAAAGGTTCCTTATACAATTGGAACTTCTCTATCTGTAAATGAGAGAAATCTATCTCGATATTTAAAAAGTTGGGTTAGTAATATGAGTGAAAAAGATGATACATATCAAACACCTATTGACCTCGAAAATAAAATAAAAAAATTACCGATAAAAAAGAAGCTGACGCAAATACCTAATGTGAACTACTATGTTTTAAATAAAAAAGAGTGGACTAGTTTAACAAGTAAATATAAGTTGAAAAATAAGTATCAAAGTGACTCCATTCTTATGTTCTTCCCTTCAATTAATGGAATGAAAGAGGACAAAATTAAATATGGAGATAGTATAAAGTTAGAGAGAATAGATTTAGATGAAAAAAACGAAATTAAATATAAAGATTGGGATTTGAAAGTTGGAAAAGTTATTAATAAAAGTTATACTTTAAACTTTAATGGTATACATATAGAGAACAGTGGTTTGTCTATTGCTATACCGGAAAGGCTAGTGAAAAAGGAAAAGATATTCGAAGGTTATTTAGAATTATACATTTATCTAAAAGAAAAAGTAAGTGCCAAAGCATATGAAAAGACACAATTATCTATTAAGAAAATGTATGATAATAATCAGGAGAGTAACCACGAAAATAAACATGAACAAATTGAAAAACAACTTTCACTACTAAGTTTTATTAATAAACTGAGTAACATTCTAATTTTCAGTATTATTATTAATCTAGTTATCGTGTTAATGACTAAATTGAATTTCAAATTAAGAGAAAAACAACAATTCAATTCTGTGAATAAACCATCATCGTTGAAACCACCTAATTGGACATTATGGGGTGTATTTAAAGAATTATTTATATGTTTCATGTATTCTTTTTTTATAGGTTTGCTCTTTATATATCTGATTGAAGTGAATTATAGTTCAGATTTGCTGCTTTCTACAAAAATATCCTTTTTGTTGAAAAGTTATGCCATTGTCAGCGCAATTCTAGTTGGTTTAGCTTTTCTTTTATTTATTCAAGATAAGAAATCCAAAAAAAATACCGGTTGTTAATAAATGTATATGGAATAAAAAAAGACCCCGCCAAATGGCAGGGTCCTTTTTGTTATGAAATTTTGACAAGCTGTTTTCCGACATTTTCTCCTTTGAATAGTCCAAGGAATGCGTCAGGAATGTTGTCAAAGCCTTCTATGATTGTTTCTTTATATGTGAGTTTGTCTTCTTTTACCCATTGTGCGAGATCCTTCGCTGCCTCTTCAAAACGGTCTGAATAGTTGGCAACGATGAAGCCTTGCATCAATGCGCTTGTTTTGATGAGTTTTGTTTGCACACGCGGTCCGATGTCCTCGCTTGCGCTAATATTATAAGAAGAAATGGCGCCGCACACTGGAATGCGTGCAAAACGGTTTAAATGATTCATCACCGCATCTGAAATCTCGCCGCCTACATTGTCAAAATACACATCAACGCCGTTAGGGCAGGCTTTTGCAATGGCATCATCTAAATCATTTGTTGTTTTATAATTAATCGTTTCATCAAAGCCCAATTCTTTTAAATAAGCGAGTTTATCGTCAGATCCGGCAATTCCCACGACGTGTGCGCCTTTGATCTTAGCGATTTGTCCCACAACAGAACCAACGGCACCTGCTGCTCCAGAAATGACAACCGTCTCGCCTTCTTTTGGCTGGCCAATCGCAAGCAGGCCGAAGTAAGCGGTTTGCCCTGGCATGCCCAAAATCCCTAAATAATAGGACAATGGCGCAATGGACGGATCAATTTTAGTCAGAGATTCAGCTTTGGCAGTGGAGTATTCTTGCCATCCAAGGAATCCAAGGACAAAATCACCTTTTTCAAATTGAGGCGATTTCGACTCAATGACTTCTCCGACAACACCGCCCTGAATCACTTCATTTAGCTTGAACGGAGGTGTATAGGATTTTGTATCCTGCATTCGCCCTCTCATATAAGGATCTACAGAAACATATTTCGTTTGAATCAAGACCTCCCCATCTTGCGGCACAGGTATATCGACTGTTTCAAAATGAAAAACATCTTTTGTAGGTAATCCTTTAGGACGTTTAGCTAATTGAATTTGCTTTTGTTGACTCATGTCAAATCCTCCCTTTCACTTACAGCCTAGATTTACATTAACATGATGCTTCTTTTCGTTCAAAACATACGGTCTTTTCAAAACACATACAAAAAAGCAGCCGCCATCTTGTCGAAGGGGACTACTTTTTCTGAAAAGATACAGAGAGGAGCGGCGGGAGACAGCCAAACAGCTGATACACATCCGCATCACGTTCTTTTAACAAATATTCGTTTGCATTTTGCATGGAGGCTTTCATCATATCGCGCGTCACAAAAGGAAAAAGGATATTCAAGTATGAGGACAACATGTCTTGTGGATCTTGTTCAATTGACTCAATATCTCCAATGTTAATAATGATGGAAAAGAGATAATCAATTGAGATGCGAAAGTGCTGTTCGGCAAACAATGTAAGCGGCTTTGTATTTGCTTCTTCAGGATTCCACTTTTGAAAAAGCTGTTTCACCAAATCACTGACAACCCAAGCATTAAACTGCTGCTCCGCTGAAAAGTAATACATCAGCTCTCCCTCATTTCTAGCCTCCAGTATAAGAATTGTACAACAAATCAACAGGATTGAACATAATAATTCAGAAAATTTAGTCATTTTTACAGGATTTTTGTCAAAAATAAGTCGATAGACATGGTACGTCTTTCAAGAAAATTGGATGTGCTCGTGGAAGGTTTAATGTCAAAAGTGACGGGTAAAAGATTCGTAAGACGTTAAAGGAGGAATATAAAATGAAACCTGTTGTAAGAGAGTATTCAAATGATGAAACACTTCAAAAAGATGTAGAGCAATTAAAGGCACTCGGTGTTGCAAGAGAGGACATTTATGTTCTGTCCCATGACGATGATCGAACAGAGCGTATTGCAAATAATGCAGATGCCAATACGATTGGCTCAAGAGAAGTTGGACTCAAACATGCGGTTGGGAACATCTTTAGTAAAAAGGGTGATGAGCTCCGCAATAAAATTCATGAAATTGGTTTCTCAAAAGAAGAAGCTGAGACATTTGAAGAACATTTAGACGAAGGGAAAGTCCTTCTCTTTGTCACAGATCATGAAAAAGTGAAAAACTGGGCGTAAACGCCAACCGAAAAAGCCTCTTACTTTTGTAAGGGGCTTTTTTTCATGCTTCCATGTCTGAAAGAGAGACATATATCTTTTTTACGATAATAAGTAAATACAGAAGTATGGAATAAATAGTAAACTCTCTAATTGAAAATGCCGTTATACCAATGAAAATCATGGAGAATCAAAAAAAATAGTCGAAATATCACAAAAAACCATTCGGGAAATAATCATTGTATCTTTCTATTTTGATTTAAAATTAAATAAAAACTTGTGTAATTTAGTAGATAAATTTCTTAGTTCTATTGGTTTAAGTTGTATTTTTGTGTAGAAATAAGTGTTTTAAGGTCAAAAAACCACGAAAAATACCTGTATTTTCAATTAGAAATTCATTTTAATGTTTAGGAAATAATTTGTTGACAAAATAAACTAAAAACAATATATTTGGCTTAATCCAGTCATTATGGAATTAGTTGTTAAATTTCTGGCGGGTTTATTCCAAGCATAATCTAGTGAAAGGGGGTGGCAAGAACCAAAGCGTAAGCGCCTCTTAGGTACAAAAATGTCTACTAGAACAGAACAAATCGTCGTTTACTTGAAGAAAAAATGATCGTCATTCTAAACAGTAGATTGATCTTTCTACTAAAAGCATAGTGTAAGAGATTGAAAAAGACGTTAAGTCCTTATAAAAAAGAGAAAGCGGTTTCAATAAGAAATGTGAGTTGATCGAACGGTAAAGGAGGTGAACTCATATGAAAAAAAGAGAGAACAAGCTGAGGCGATGCGGCCTTCGAACGGCTGCATATGAGGATGAATGCTGAAAAAGAAGAGTGAACATGTGGGGTGCTTCTCTCCTTTTTCAGAAAAACAGATTTTCCTAAAAAATCCATCTTTCATTTTATCATAAGGTTTTTGGCTTGAAAACCACCTTTGCCCGAAAAGAAGATTGTGAATTGAAGGAGGTTTCATGATGAAAAAGGCTTTGTACCATGAAGACAGTGGATTGTATTTAGAAAAGATGCGCATGGCATTCCAAGAGCATTATGAGCAAAGAACAGATATGTGGTCTACTGATCCATCCTTAACAGACGCAGCAGTGATGTCATTAAAGGCATGGCGTTCAAGGGAAAAGAATGCACTTGCTTCTGTGCTGGATATCGGGTGCGGCAACGGCCGTGCACTAGAACATTTAAGCGGGCTTTCCGGATATGTCGGTATCGACCTGTATGAGCATGAGGAGTGGGAAGGGTTACAGAAAAGAGAAACAGTTCCTGTCCATTTTGTTCATCAAGATTTTATGTCATGGTCCATGGATCAGGGACGCGGGATGCAGTTTGATTTAATTTTAGATCATGGCTGCTTTCATCATCAACATCCTGATGATCATGAACGTTATTTAAAACAGGTCTCTTCTTTACTTCATGAAGGCGGTGTCTTTTCACTTGTTGTCTGGGGAGAACAGTGGAAAACAGGATTAATCGGAGAAGATGGCCGTTTCCATTTTTCATTTTCAGATTCTCAGCTTGGCGAAAAAATTTGTACATCAGGTCTTGAGCTTGTATCCATATCACCGTTACAAGCGAAGGCCGGAATAAGCCAGCATCATGTCATTGCCGTCAAAATCTAGTACAAAGGTGAGTGATTCAAAGCTAGCAGAGGTGTTCATGGGAAGAAAGAGCATCTATCAATCAAGGACGTTTGCTGCTCTGACAGAAAATAAAGCATATGAACCAAGATTTCTGCTCCTTTGTACTGGAAAAGGACAAGGTCTAAAGCGATGAGAGACACTGCACATCCATTTCTTTCTGCGGGAGCACACAAGCTGAGGGAGTGCGTACACATATTCATCACTCCATCACTGCGCTATGGGAGTCGATTTGGGTGCAGTGATGAATAGGGGGGAGACAAATGAACAAGTTTGTAGATGAATTACAATCAATGATTCATCATTTTACCTTTCAAGAAAAACACTATTTGCTCGTGGGGCCTGTGAATCTGCCAATTTCCATTCAACATGAAGAAGTGCCATTTAAGTGGTATGCCTTTGCGCCTGTTGAACGGGATACAAAACCAACGATCGAATCTATTGTCCAAATGAGTACCGCGCAGCAAACCTTTTCCTCTTGTCTCTTATTTGGCGACTTTGAAAATGAACGGCCGCCGCTTGTGCGAATCCATAGTGTCTGCCAAACAGGGGATGTGTTTGGGTCACTGAAATGTGATTGTGGTCCACAGCTTGCATTATCGCTGAAGAAAATCACCGATTACGGAAAAGGCATGCTTGTGTATATGGCCAATCAAGAAGGTCGGTCTATTGGGCTCATGGCAAAAGCGTTGACGTATAAATTACAGGAGATGCAGCTGGATACTTTTGAAGCCAACCGCCTGATCGGCTGCGGGGATGATGATCGGCATTACGAGGAAGCAGCAGCTGTTTTGCACTATTTAAACAAAGGGAAACCTTTGCATTTACTAACGAACAATCCAGAAAAAGTCGATTCTATTGCAGCTTACGGTCTTCCTGTTTTGCGGTTTGATCATACGGTCGAAGCCTCTCTCTACAATGAAGCCTATTTAAAGGCAAAAGCAGCCTCAGGGCATATGGTCGATGAGAAGAAATTAATTAATCAATAGACGAGTTTATTGAAAGAAGGCGGGAGAAAAGCGTGAAACCTGATATCAATTGGATTCAAATCCCAAGCGGCTATGCAACGATTGGAAGTAATGAAGAAGATATGAAAAAGGCAGCAGAATTCTGGAAGGACAAGCTGCTCAATCCAACCTACGGCCGTGAGAAAAAATTTCAAAAGTGGCTGTACAAAGAATTTCCATCCTATCAGTTGTATATCAACGAATTTTTTATCTCAGATACGGTCGTCAGCAATGAATTGTATCAAAGCTATTGTGATGAAACAGGCCAGACATACCCAGAGAGTTTAACGAACGAAGAGCTTGGCGGAGGAAAAGATCATCCAGCTTGGGGCATGGACATTGAGGAAGCCTTCTCGTTCTGTCAGTGGCTGAGCGGGAAACTTGGGATTGATGTTTCGATTCCTACTGAAGAAGAATGGGAGTATGCTGCCCGGGGAAACACGAGGAATCAATACCCGTGGGGAGATGAGTTTGATCCTTCTTACTGCAATACGCACGAATCAAATATTGAAAAAACGACCCCTGTCCGTCATTACGAAAAGGGCCGATCCTTATTTGGTCTTTATGATATGGGAGGCAACGTCGAGGAATGGGTCAACACCAAATATCACGTATATGAAGGCGGCATCGAGGTCGTCGATGATTTAACGGAAACACTCGGAAATGATTACTACATTTTAAAGGGCGGCTCCTTCGCAAGAGGCGGAGATTTATGCAGAGTCGCAAGAAGACACGGGAAGCACCCAGATCCCGTTTTTCGATTTACTGGTTTTCGTTTAGTGACTCGTCAAAAACAACATATAAAGGTGGGAGTGTAAAACCATGCATAGAGGACCAATTACATCTGTTTTATCAACTCAGCACGACCAAATTGTTTACACTGGCGGCTATGACCGCTGTATTTATCAGTGGAACCGGGCGACGGGAGAAGGAACGTTTATTGGCAGTCACGAGCATATCATTAATTCTATATCTCTTTCTGAAAACGGAAAGTATTTAGCGAGTGCATCGTCAGACTATACGATTCAATTGTATGATACAGGCACAAATACCCGAATCCGCACGTTGTTTGGTCATGCAGATGATGTAGAAGCCGTCGCTTTTGCGAAGCAGGATACTTTGCTTGTATCCGTGTCCAGAGATAGAAGATGCTTAGTCTGGGATATCGAAACGGGCGCTATTTTAAGAGAATTCCATGGCCATAGCAAAGATGTATTAGCTGTATGGATACATGGTGATAAAGCTTATACAACAGGTGATGATGGATATGTCCTTGTATGGCTGTATGAAACCGGAGAAATTGTAGGGGAAATCGGCCCGTTTGATTATGAGCTCGATACGATCAGCGGCAGCAATCAAAAAGAAGTATTCGCACTTGGCAGAGATGATGGCACCGTCATTATTTACGATGCAGCTACTTTACAGGAGAAGAAAATCATCAAAGCCCATTTACAGGGCGTCAAGCGCGTGAATTTTTCCCCAAGCGGCAATTACTTGCTGACAGCAGGCTACGACCATTTAATTAAGCTGTGGAATTATGAAACAGGTGATTTAGTCGATACACTGCTGCCTCATAAATATCAGTGGGAGCGCTCACTTGTCTGGACAGAGGATGAGAAGTCAATACTAGGAGCCAGCTTTGGAAAAACATATTGTGAATGGTCGATCGAAAAGGGCAAAGTCGTATCAGATGAGATCGAAATGGCGACACCATCTATCAATGATATTGCGCTGACTGATGCGGGTGATATCATTACCGCATCCGATGATGGAAAATTCAGAAAAAATGGGATTGAAATTGCCAAATCGACGGGCGTTTTAACAAATGGAGTAGCTGTTGCACGGGATGGAAGCTATTATGCGTGGGGAGACCATGCAAGTCAGGTGCATATTGTTCATGAGTCATTACAGCAAATGGTTTCGTTTGATCTTAACACAGGTCCGGTCAACAGCGTGTATTTCCACGAGGAGGATCGTCAATTTTATATTGGAACTTACGGCGGTTATGTACATGTCATTTCGACAGAACACTTAAAGGAAATCGGCCGTTCCAAAGCACACGATTGTGCAGTTAAAGCATTAAAGGTAGAAGGAGATCTTATCATCACAGCAGCAGTTGAAGGAACCATTTGTCTTTTAGATAAAAAGAGTTTGTCCTTAAAAGCGGAGTACATTGGTGCGACAGAGCTGTTAAATGATGTCTTTATTGATAGTAAACGAGACCGTATCGCCATTGTCAGCCGCGACAAGAATGTGAGATTGTTTGATTTGCATACAGGAAGAATTTTAGACCAGCATAACGAACACCAGTATTCGATTAAATCGGTCACAGTCACAGACTCAGGCTATATTGTAAGCGGTGATTATTGGGGCTATATCGTTGTGTGGAATCCAGAGATGGATGTCAACACCGGCCCAATTAGAATTGCCCAAAATGGGATTAGTGCCATCAGACAATTAGGCAATGATGTATATGCAAGCTCATATGACGGCGGGATTTATCACGTTCGAGAAGATGGAACGCATACCGAAGTACTACGCTTATTTGAACAATTTCCGAAAGAAGTAATCTCTCATTAAGAAAAAGAATGTAAGCGGGGGATTCTCATGATAAGTGTTTGCAAGGAACATATGAAAAAAGGTCTGTCTGTACTCAATTGTCCGCATGTGCTCCTCATTAATAAATATGAATGTCGCAAATGCTGTTTTTGTAAACAACGAGCATCTTATAAACTTTTTTATTCCTTGCCTTACTATGATCGATCTGAAAAGAAACGGATGGAAAAAATATAGCACATGAGAATAGAACTCCTTCATTCCCTGAAGGAGTTCTTTCCCTTGAAAGAGAGGAAAGGAGATTTACATGAAAGACGATGTTTTTTATATGAAGCTAGCGATTGCCAACGCAAAGGCCATGAAAGGACAAACCTCGCCAAATCCGCTTGTCGGAGCAGTGGTAGTCAATAAAGGTGAAATCGTTGGAATTGGTGCTCACATGAAGGCGGGCGAACCGCATGCTGAAATTCTTGCGCTGCAAATGGCAGGAGAAAAGGCGAAGGGAGCTCATCTATATGTGACGCTTGAACCTTGTTCGCATCATGGAAAAACAGGTCCTTGCTCAGAAGCCATTATAAAGAGCGGGGTGAAACGTGTGGTCATTGCCACTGGGGACCCAAATCCACTTGTAGCAGGTAAAGGGGTCACGATGTTGAAACAAGCAGGGATAGAAGTAGAAGAAGGGGTATGTAAGCGGGAAGCGGACAGCTTAAATCTTCCTTTTTTTCATTCGATACAATCAGACCTTCCGTATGTCATATTAAAAACAGCCATTTCATTAGACGGGAAAATTGCAACAGCTCATCAAGAAAGCAAATGGATTACAGGGACAGAAGCGAGGAATGAAGTGCAGCAATTACGTCAAGAAGCAGATGCTGTGATAACAGGCGTCGAAACCATTATTCAAGATGATGCAGGTCTTATTGTGAAAGATTCAATCGTGACACAGCCTATTCGTGTCATTTTAGATTCCACCTTAAGGATTCCGCTTCATGCGAAATGTTTAAATGATCATATGGCAGAAACCATCATTTGTACCTCAAACAAGTACGATCAAAAAAAATACCATCAACTGGTGCAAAAAGGACATCAAGTATTTGTCACAAGCGGAGAAAATCGGACAGATCTTCATGCTGTGTTACGTATGCTGAAAAGGCGCTCTGTGATGTCGGTGCTTGTAGAGGCGGGAGGCAGTGTGAGCGCATCCTTTTTAGAAGCGTCCCTTGTGAACGAAGTCATTATTTATATGGCACCATTATTAATTGGAGGGAAAGATGCACCTACTTTCTTTGAAGGAGAAGGTACGAAAACATTAAAAGAAGCCATCCGGCCGGTAGATATGGATTATAGTATGGTAGGAAAAGATTTAAAAATGACGATGAGACTTTAATGAAAGAAAGACCTTGTGCAAGAAAGTGCAAGGTCTTTTGATTATTTTAAAAAATAAAAGTGTACATACACCATTCCCAGTCATGATGAATACGATGGATGGGGGTGATTCCATGAAAAAATGTAGGCAATGTGGTAAGACATATCCAACTCATTCGACAGACCACTACCAAAAAGGAAGCTGGTATGATGCGTACAAGGACGATGGCTGGGAATGTGATAGTTGTAAGAAAGGGATATCAGAAAAGCCAAGGAAACCAGTGAAAAATCCTTGCTGCGGAAAAGATCCTTGTGTTTGTGTGATTCAAGGTCCGCCAGGCGGGAGAGGAAGAAGAGGCCCAGCCGGTCCGGCTGGTGCAGCGGGTCCGGCAGGCCCAGCAGGTCCAGCAGGTCCAATCGGTCCAACGGGCGTAGGTTTAACAGGCATCTTGGCATTTGATCCAGCAGTAGCACCAACCTTCCCAGTAGGTCAAGTGGTGACATACGATGGCAGTACGTACGTGGTCAATTCAGCACCGCCATTAGGTACGCCGGATACGTCGGCGGATTATACATTATTAGCTGCAGCGGGGGAAACAGGTACAGGGCCAACAGGTGTCACAGGAGATCCAGGTCCAACTGGAGCCACAGGCGCCACCGGCGTGGGTTTAACGGGAGTCGTACCGTATGATGCTGCAGCAGCGCCAGGATACCCATTTGGGCAAGTGGTGACATATGAAGGTGGAACATATCTTGTGAACACAGCATCACCAACAGGTACACCAGATACATCACCAGATTATACGTTATTAGCAGCCGCAGGCGCGACTGGCGTTACAGGCGCTACCGGTACGGGTGCAACTGGAGCAACGGGGGAAATTGGTCCAACCGGAGTTACTGGCGTCACGGGAGCAACGGGGGAAATTGGTCCAACCGGAGCCACCGGCGTCACGGGAGCGACGGGAGAAATTGGCCCAACCGGAGTCACTGGCGTTACGGGAGCAACTGGGGTAACTGGTGATACGGGAGCAACAGGTGCAACAGGGATCACAGGAGCGACGGGAATCGGCTTAGCCGGCGTCACAGCGTTTGATCCAGCGGCAGCCCCAACGTATCCAGTAGGTCAAGTGGTCACGTATGAAGGTGGAACCTATGTCGTGAACACAGCACCACCAACAGGAACACCAGATACATCACCAGATTATACGTTATTAGCAGCCGCAGGCGCGACTGGCGTTACAGGTGCAACCGGTACAGGAGCGACGGGAGCAACGGGGGAAATTGGTCCAACCGGAGTTACTGGCGTCACGGGAGCAACGGGGGAAATTGGTCCAACCGGAGCCACCGGCGTCACGGGAGCGACGGGAGAAATTGGCCCAACCGGAGCCACCGGCGTCACGGGAGCGACGGGAGAAATTGGACCAACCGGAGCCACCGGTGTCACAGGTGCAACTGGGGTAACTGGTGATACGGGCGCAACAGGTGCAACCGGGATCACAGGAGCGACGGGAGTCGGCTTAGCCGGCGTCACAGCGTTTGATCCAGCGGCAGCACCGACATATCCAGTAGGTCAAGTGGTCACGTATGAAGGTGGAACCTATATCGTGAATACGGCACCGCCAACAGGCACACCAGATACGTCACCAGATTATACGTTATTAGCAGCCGCAGGCGCGACTGGCGTTACAGGTGCAACCGGTACAGGAGCGACGGGAGCAACAGGCGTTACAGGAGCAACGGGGGAAATTGGTCCAACCGGAGTTACTGGCGTCACAGGAGCAACGGGGGAAATTGGTCCAACCGGAGCCACCGGCGTCACGGGAGCGACGGGAGAAATTGGCCCAACCGGAGTTACTGGCGTCACAGGAGCAACGGGGGAAATTGGTCCAACCGGAGCCACCGGCGTCACGGGAGCAACAGGAGAAATTGGCCCAACTGGAGCCACCGGTGTCACAGGTGCAACTGGGGTAACTGGTGATACGGGCGCAACAGGTGCAACCGGGATCACAGGAGCGACGGGAGCAACAGGAGAAATTGGCCCAACCGGAGTCACTGGCGTCACGGGAGCAACGGGGGAAATTGGTCCAACCGGAGTTACTGGCGTTACAGGAGCAACGGGGGAAATTGGTCCAACCGGAGCCACCGGTGTCACAGGTGCAACTGGGGTAACTGGTGATACGGGCGCAACAGGTGCAACCGGGATCACAGGAGCGACGGGAGTTACAGGAGTTACTGGAGCGACCGGTGCAACTGGAATAACCGGAGCTACGGGAGAAACAGGGGTTACCGGAGCAACCGGTGCAACTGGAATAACCGGAGCCACGGGAGAAACAGGGGTTACCGGAGCTACGGGAGCAACAGGAGTTACCGGAGCCACCGGAGTCACAGGAGCCACCGGAGCCACCGGAGTCACAGGTACAGGAGCCACAGGAGCCACCGGTCCAACAGGAGTGACAGGATCGAGTGCGATCATTCCGTTTGCATCAGGTACACCTGCTGTCCTGACAACAATTGCAGGCGGTCTTGTTGGAACATCCAGCTTGATCGGATTTGGTAACTCAGCGACAGGTGTCAGTATTTTAGGCGGAGTAATTGATTTAACAGGCGCTGCAGGCACTTTACTCAACATGGCGTTCTCAGTTCCGAGAGCTGGGACGATCACGTCATTTGCAGGCTATTTCAGCACAACAGCAGCTCTTTCTTTAGTCGGCACGAGTATTACCGTAACGGCTAGTCTATTCGCTTCACCGACACCAAATAACAGTTTCACTCAAGTAGCGAGTGTCACATTAGCACCAGCTTTAACCGGTGTTTTAACGCTGGGTGCGATTGCAAACGGTATTGCGACTGGTCTAAATGTACCAGTCACACCGGAAACACGATTGCTTGTTGTATTCTCCGCATCAGCTACAGGTCTATCCTTAGTGAATACTGTAGCAGGCTATGCGAGTGCTGGTTTATCGATCACGTAATAGGCATACAGGGACGACTCGATTTTGAGTCGTCTTTTTTGTTTGAAAGAATTTTCTCTTAACTTAGTCAGAAAAAATGATATCATTTTCATAGAGTCTATTCGGGTGAATCTACTGAATTAGGGGTTGTAGCGGTGAGGATGGGCAAAAGGAAAGTCACTTTACAAACGAAAATTTTGGGGTTAATTATCGGGCTTTTGCTTGTTGTCATTGCGTTATTAACCATTTGTTTTGGTTTTCTGCAGACATCAGAAAGGCAGGGACAAGCTGAACAGCTGGCGGTGCAGACCGCTAGAACGATATCATATATGCCGCCCATTAAAGCATCGGTGGCTCTATCAGCGTCCCAAAATGAAGAACAGGCAGTGCTTGAGCAAATGAAGGAGCAAGTAAGAGCACATGCCATCTTCATTACCAATCGAAAAGGAAAGGTCCTTGTTCATACGAATCATGAGGACGTAGGAAAGACCATCAGTGTATCGGAAGGAAGAAGTACTCTCTTATTTGGAGGAACTTCCATATCAACTGATGATTCTAATGGTGAAACCGTTGTCAGAGGCAGTGCACCCATTATGAAAGAAACAGAAGGGCATGAAGAAATTATCGGCACAGTCACCGTCGAATTTTTAAAAAAAGAAATCGATCAAGCGACAGCTCATCAGCTATTGAAGCTTAGCTATATTGCCCTTCTTGTGCTCTTGCCGGGCATATTCGGTGCGATTTTTTTAACGAAGAGTATTCGCAAAGATACATTAGGGCTTGAGCCGCATGAAATAGCTTCGTTGTATCGAGAAAGAGAAGCGATGCTGCTCGCTATAAAAGAAGGGATCATTGCGTTTGACCAGAAAGGCGCGATTACGATGATGAATACATCAGCTGAGCACATGCTGCGCGTCTCATCAGAGCTGCCCCTTCATATTGATCAAGTCTTGCCAAATGCCAAACTTCTTCTCTATTTAAAGTCAGAGACGATTGAACCTAACATCGAAACCGTCGTCAATGATAAAACCTATGTCTTAAATGTGAAAAAAGTAATGCAGGAGAATCGAGTATTCGGAGGGATTGTGAGCTTCAGGGAGAAAACAGAGCTGACGAAGCTGCTGGATACATTAACAGAGGTCAGTCAATATTCAGAAGACCTGAGGGCACAAACGCACGAATTCTCAAATAAGCTGTACGCCATCTTAGGCCTGCTTGAGCTGAAGCAAGTCGATGAAGCCATCGACTTAATTAAAGAAGAATATCATCTGCAAAACCGTCAGCACGATTTACTCATGAAGCAGATTCGTTCTCCTAAAATACAAGCCATCTTACTTGGCAAGTTAGGGAAAGCATCTGAGAAAAAAGTCCATTTCCACATTGATGAAAATAGCTCACTAGAGCCGCTCCCAGCTCATTTAAGCCTATCTCACTTTATCACCATCATTGGCAATCTCGTAGATAATGCTTTTGAAGCTGTATTAAATAAGGAGAAGCGCGAGGTAGACCTGTTCATCACAGATATTGGGTTTGATATTATCATAGAAGTGTCAGATTCAGGTGATGGAGTGAATGAAGAGGAGCTCTCACAGATTTTCACAAGAGGCCATTCGTCAAAGGGAGAAGGACGAGGCTATGGGCTTGCAAATGTGAAAGAAGTGTTGGACGAGCTTGGGGGCTGGATTGAAGTTGCGAACCAAAAAGAAGGCGGTGCCATCTTCACTGTATACATACCGAAAGGCACAAAGGGGGAATAGATGGTGATTAAGGTACTCATTGCGGAGGATGATTTTCGAATCGCTGCCATTCATGAATCTTATATACAAAAGATAGAAGGATTTAAGGTCGCTGGAAAGGCAAAGAGTGCAAAGGATATGTGGGAGGCGCTCCAGAGGGAACAAGTGGATCTCATCTTGCTTGATGTCTATATGCCTGATGAGCTCGGTACAAACCTGCTCCCGCTTTTAAGAGAACGCTATCCTGAAGTAGATGTGATCATTATCACGGCTGCAACGGAAACGACGCTTTTAAGAGATGCGCTTCATTACGGAGTGGTTCATTATTTAATCAAACCGGTGACCGCACAAAAGTTTGCACAAGTTTTAACCGAATATAAAGAGAAGAAAGACATCATCAATTCAAAAGATGAAGTCAATCAAACGATGATCGATCTGTTTTTTGGGCAGATGCAGGAAGAGCCAAAACAAAGGGATGACAGAGATCTTCCTACAGGCATCAATTCACTGACCTTGGATAAAGTGAAAACATTGATGGCATCAGAGAATAGCGGAATTACAGCAGAAGAACTCGGGGAAAAGATGGGCGCATCACGTACAACGGCGAGACGGTACGTAGAGTATCTCGTGACAACAGGGGAATGCCGGGCAGAGCTTGCATACGGAATCATTGGCAGACCTGAACGTAAATATTACCCTGCCAAACAAGCGGAGTCATAAAAGATGAAAAAAGGAATACTTTTTGTGATCGTGCTCTGCCTTTGTATGACGCTCACCTTTAATGAAAAAAAGGCCGGTGATTCTTTCCTGCAGCAAAGCTCCTTATATATTGTGGTGTCGGGTGTACCAGAGGGGGGATTTGACCAAACGGCTCAGGTGATGAAATCAGTGCTTGAACAAGAGAAGCTGGTGAACCGGCCTGTGAACATTCTTTATCAAAGAGGCGGAACGGTGGATAAAGGATGGACATACATGATGGAGCGAGAAGCCAACTATATCAGTTTAAATTCAAGCTTATTGTTAAGCCGTAATTTGCTTGGCAGCAGTAACGTGACGATGAATGATGTGACACCGCTGGCAATCCTTGCAGAAGAGTGGCAGGTCGTCGCAGTCCCAGTGGATTCTCCTTTTTCAAATGGGAAGGAGCTGTTACACGCACTTAAGAAAAAACCAGATTCCTTAAAAATTGGATTTGCCCCTGATTTTGGAAATGATGATCAAATCTCATTCGCCCGGGCAGCAGAAATGGCAGGAATTGATCCATATCGCATTCAATTTTTGAAATTTGACAGTGCAGATGATTTATTTCAGGCGCTCATCGACCATGAGGTGGATGCAGCAACGACTACCATTACAGAGGTTCGTCATGATTATGAAAAAAAGAGGCTGAAGCTCGTAGCGACGACAACCAGCCAGCGCTTAGATGGATTTGAAGATGTGCCGACATGGAAAGAGCAGGGCATTCCGCTCATCTTTTCCCATTGGCGCGGTGTGATGGGCCCAAAACAAATGAGTCAGCATGAGGTTCGTGAATGGGATCAGCTTCTTCAAAAAATGACGAAAACGAAGTCCTGGAAAAAGCGATTAAAGCAAAAGGGCTGGACAAGTCGTTATATGAACAGCAAAGAGGCAAAGGTCTTTATGGAAGATCAATTAAGGCAATATGAGCAATTGATACAAGGAGAACAAGCGATCGAGTGAGACCGCTTCCAGCGTGTAGACAAACCCTTGCATTCGGTGCCGGTTCTGTGTGCTGGTGCTCACGAATCTCATATTCGCTCCGCTCCAGTACTCATCCTTCCTAGACTGCAAAGGTTTTCTATCACACTGAAAAGAAGACAAAGGGCTTAAATAAACCCTTTGTTTTTTTCATGGAATTAAAAAGCCCAATGTTTGAACAAAATGAACAAAAAGCATTTATCGACCGAAAAAGAATTAAAATTCATAATATTTACTTCAATTCTCACCTCAGATATGATGACAAAAAGGGTTGGAAATGGGATACCAACACATTAATGAAAGCGTATACAACATAAGGGGTGAACAATATGTTAGCAATCTTAGGATTTCTTATGATGATTGTATTTATGGTTTTGATTATGACGAAACGTATGTCTGTTTTAACGGCATTGGTGTTAACACCAATTGCATTTGCTCTTATTGCAGGTTTTCATTTTACTGAAATTTCAGACATGATTGTCAAAGGTGTGCAGCAAGTCGCACCAACAGCAGTCATGATCATGTTTGCGATTTTGTACTTTGGCATTATGATTGATGCGGGTTTATTTGACCCAATGGTGGCGAAAATTTTAAAAATCGTTAAAGGCGATCCATTAAAAATCGTTGTCGGAACAGCTGTCTTGACGATGCTTGTTGCACTTGATGGTGATGGAACGACAACGTATATGATTACAACAACAGCGATGCTTCCACTATTTACGCTGCTTGGCATCCGTCCAATTATTTTAGCGGGTATTGCCGGGGTCGGCATGGGAATTATGAATACAATTCCATGGGGAGGAGCTACACCTAGAGCGGCGAGTGCACTTGGCGTCGATCCTTCACTTTTATTTGGACCAATGATTCCAGTCATTGGTGCAGGGGTTTTCAGTATGATTATTGTTGCTTATTTTCTTGGAAAAGCCGAAAGAAAACGCCTTGGTGTGATTGAACTTGACCAGCCGATTCATGCAAATGAAATGGCAGCGGCACTGCAAGATGACATCAAACGGCCGAAGCTTTGGTGGTTTAACCTGGCGCTGACTTTGTTATTGGTGCTGCTGCTTGTATCAGGTAAAGTCAGCTTAACTGTTCTATTTGTTCTTGCTTTCTGTGTGGCGATTATCGTGAACTATCCGAACTTGGACCAGCAGCGTGAGCGAATTGCGGCTCACTCAACAAACGTTTTAGCCATTGCTTCGATGATTTTTGCGGCAGGTGTTTTTACAGGTATTCTAACTGGAACGAAAATGGTCGATGAAATGGCGATTTCGATTGTATCTGCAATTCCAGAGCAGCTGGGCGGCTTTATTCCAGTCATTGTCGCATTAACAAGCGGGATCTTTACTTTCTTTATGCCGAATGATGCATACTTTTACGGCGTACTGCCGATCCTATCAGAAACAGCGGCAGCATACGGTGTCGATAAAATTGAGATTGCCAGAGCTTCTATTATTGGTCAGCCGATTCATATGTTAAGTCCACTTGTTCCATCGACTCATTTACTTGTTGGACTTGTTGGGGTATCACTGGATCAGCATCAGAAATTTGGGATGAAATGGGCTGTGCTGGCAGTCGTCGCTATGACCGTCATGGCGGTTCTCATTGGGGCCATTTCCATCTGGTAAATAAAAAAGTGTCTGCTGCGGGCAGGCACTTTTTTTAGGTCATATTGCCGACCAGGCTCCATTCATTTGCCCTAGACAAAGACAAGCCTGTTCCTCCAAAAGATTTATTTTTGAAAAATACTGACACTTTTGCTGTTTTTTTCTTTATAATGCAAATCAACGAAGGGAGAGGATAGCATGTCCAAACGAAAAGGCACGATTCTTTTTGCTGCTGCATGCCTCTTAGCAGGCAGTTTGTCGATGGTGAGCCCAGCTTCAGCTCATGCAGAAACTCCTTATTATGGAAAGAGTTATGAACAGCCGGCTTCAGTGAAAAAGCTATACCCTGAGCCTGACGAGACGTTTGATACCCCTGCCTTTCAGAAAAAAGGAGAAGCATTTACGACCCAAGAAGAGCTACAAACTTTCTTACGAGACATTGTCCGCAAAAGTCCTTACGCCACGCAGAGACAGATTGGAACATCCATTGAAGGCAGATCTATTCCGGCTCTGTACTTTACAAAGGATCGCTCCATCACGCCACTTTCAAAAAAGCCAACCATCTGGCTCCAAGCACAAATACACGGAAATGAACCAGCCTCCGGTGAATCTGCTCTCGTCATTGCAAAACGATTAGCAGGTGAAGAAGGAGAGCGTATACTCAATCATGTCAATATCATCATTGTCCCAAGAATCAATCCTGATGGTTCTTATGCGTTTGACCGCAGACTGGCAAACGGATTAGACGGAAACCGTGATCATATGACATTAGAATCTCCAGAACTGACAGCCCTGCATCAAGAATTTAATCGGTATGCGCCAGAAGTGGTCATTGATGCCCATGAATACGATGTGGGTCAAAAGCAGTTTGAAAATATCGGTTCATCAGGCGCTCTCAAATATCATGATTTGCTTATTCTTTCAGGGAAGAATCTAAATATTCCAGAAAGCATCCGGCTGACATCAAATGAGTTGTATGTAAACGGAGTTCGTGAAACGCTGACAAATAAAGGGTTTTCTAACGATTTGTATTATACAAACACAAGAGGAAAGGATGGAAAGATCGACATCTATGAAGGTGGAACGGATGCGCGAATTGGCCGTAATGCCCTTGCACTTTCGCCAGCCCTGTCATTTCTTGTAGAAAGCAGAGGGATTGGGATTGGAAGAGAGGATTTTGCCCGCCGCGTCGCTGCCCAAGTAGCCACCCATGAAAAAATCATTGAAACTACAGTGAAACATGCCAAACAGGTGAAGCAGCAAATGGTGACGGAGCGGCTGAAGCTGGTCAAAAAAGGACTGCTGCCAAATGATGATGATCAGGTAGTCATTCAAGACGATTTCAAAGCATCTGTCAATGACTCGCTGGAAATGGTTGATATTGAGAAGGGACAAACGACTCAAGTTCCTGTACGCTTTCACAGTGCGAGCGATGCTGTTCCCATCTTAACAAGAGAACGGCCGACAGCTTATCTCATTCTTCCGGGGCATGAAGGAGTAGAAAGGAAACTCAGAACATTAGGATTAAAAAGTGTCACATTGCCGGCTGGCATGAAAGTGCCGGTACAAGCCTATCAGGTGGCAAAGCGAGAGGAAAAGAGCAAAACAGATATTCAGCTTGAAACAAAGCTCGTTGACAAGAAACGCCAGCTGCCAAAAGGAACAAAGGTATATGTCACGGCACAGCCGCAAACCAATTTGCTCTCACTTGCCCTTGAACCAGAATCAAAGGACAGCTATATGTCATCAGGGTTTATTGCTTCAAAAGCAGGTGATGAACTGCCAGTCTACCGTTTCATGCTTCCAAAAAAGACGTTAGGCATTCAATAAAAAGGACTAAAATGATAGCCCTTTATCAAATGTAAAAGCGGCACTAGGCGTGCCGCTTTTTTTATTTTCGTCCAGCTCTTATTTCATCTGTCATGCCTTCATATGGTGCTTCTGCGATAATGGTTTCGTCATTCACACCTGCATGATGGATATACGTAATGTCCGCAAATTCTGGGACAACATATTTTGGATAGGTTTCGTATTTTTCACGAGATTCTTTCATGAGATCGATGTAGTCATTTTGATAGCAGACGGTGATGTCTGGACGTTCATGCACCCATTTTGGGAAGAAGATGACGCCATGCATGCGTTTTTCTTCAGGCATAAAGTTCAGAGAGACGTCTGTACCAGTTGGTTCTGTCCAAGAGACTTTGTATACGCCTTTTGTCAGCTTCACAATATTGACTTCTTGGTCACGGACCCAGCGTCCTCCAACCATTCCGCTATGAATGCGGTAATCAATGGTGTGATCGTTTTTAATGTAAATCTCATATTCCCAGCCATTTTCATACGTATAAATCATATGAAGTCCAACGAATTGATCCATGTTTATTCCTTCTTTCATTAGAATGATGTTTTTTCAAACATGTTGTGATTTACATATTTATTTTAAAGTCTATGGTATACTATTGTCAAAGAATAAGCGTTGGAGGCACATCATGAGAGTACTAAAATATGCCATTCTTGGCTTGCTGGATCAGCATGAGCTGACGGGATACGATATCACGAAACATTTTAAGGATTCCCTTGGACAGTTTTGGAGTGCGAAGCACAGTCAGATTTACCCTGAGCTGAAGCGTCTTACAGAGGAAGGATTTATTGAATTTGATATTCACATACAAGGAAAAAAGCTGGAGAAGAAGGTCTATCAAATCACAGCGGCAGGAAAAGAGGAATTGCGTCAGTGGTTAAAAACAAAAGATCCGATTCCGGAAACAACAAAGGATGAATTCATGCTCAAAACCTTTTTCATCTCCTCCATGGACAAAAAAGAAGCGGCTGACCTGTTTGCCTATCAACTGTTAGAGCGCACCAAGAAAGTAGATGTGCTGGAACAGAAGCTGCACGCTTTGACAGAGGAAGACCCTTCTGCTGAATCGCTGCATTCAGCTCAATTTGGGCATTACTTAGTGCTGACAAGGGCAATTGAAAGAGAAAAAGGCTATGTCCGCTGGCTCCAAAAGACCCTTAAACGTATTGATTCATCTATGGTCTAAGGACAATGGTCGGATGATATGATAAAAAATGGTTTGAAACGAGTGAATTTATCAATAGAAACCGCTACAATGGATATATTCGTATTAAAGTGAGGCGAGTATGTTTGAGTAATCAAGAAGCGTTGTGGAATGAAGCAGAAGCTTTTATTTCTGTATGCTATGAAGAATTAAACAAGTCAAATGAAGAGAAAGCAGCACGTCTGCATGAAATAAAAAAAGAAATTGAGTCTGAAGGAATTTATACGCATACACTAGAGGAATTAGCTCACGGGGCGAAAATGGCATGGCGCAACAGTAACCGCTGCATTGGCCGATTGTTTTGGTCGACCCTGCAAGTGCATGACTGCCGGCATGTAAAGACAGAGGATGAGGTGAAGGAGGCGCTCTTTCATCATATTGAGTATGCGACAAATGGCGGGAAAATCAAACCGTCCATTACGATCTTTCCCCCAGAGAAGAACAGGCAGAAGGAAGTCGTCATTTATAATCATCAGCTCGTTCGTTATGCAGGCTATGAAACTGAATATGGCATCATCGGCGACGAGGCATCTCTTGAATTAACAAAATTATGTGAAGAACATGGCTGGAAAGGGGAGGGCACACATTTTGATATTCTGCCTCTCATGTTTCAGCTAAAAGATCAGCCGCCTGTTCTGTATGAGCTTCCGAAAGAAATCGTCCAAGAGGTAGAGATCACCCATCCTGAATACGATGAATTCCGTGATTTAGGACTGAAATGGTATGCGGTTCCAATTATTGCTGATATGAAATTAGAGATTGGCGGTATTCATTACAATGCTGCACCGTTTAATGGCTGGTATATGGGCACAGAAATTGGCGCACGCAACCTAGCGGATGAAAACCGCTACAATATGCTGAAAAAAATCGCTTCTCTTTTAGGACTGGACACAACCAAGAATTCGTCCCTTTGGAAGGATAAAGCCATTGTCGAATTGAACGAGGCGGTTCTCCATTCTTATCGCGAAGCAGGGGTGACCATTGTTGATCATCACACAGCAGCACATCAATTCAAGCAGTTTGAAAAGCAGGAAGAAAAGGCTGACCGCAAGCTGACTGGGGACTGGACATGGCTGATTCCCCCAGTATCACCAGCTGCTACCCACATATTCCACAAGAATTACGACAATACCATTGTGAAACCAAACTATTTTTATCAGGACAAGCCCTATCACGGGACAGAAAAAGCCTAGCGAAAGCTAGGTTTTTTTATTATCTTATTCGAAAATCCTGATAATGAGCCAGCTCAGTGAGCGGCTCCATTTGCATGTCGGTGACTTTTGAAAAAGGACTTCCTTTCCGGACAGTCTCTAAGAAATCAATCACTTTCTGCTGCTCACCCTCTACCTTTAACTCGACATGACCTTCATCTGTGTTGCGTACCCAGCCTTTCATTCCACGATTGACAGCTTCTCCCTGAACAAAATAACGAAAGCCGACTCCTTGCACACGTCCTTTTACAATGGCGTGATAATGAATCATGATCATCACTCCTTTTTTCACATCGTACCATAGCCTGCATCTGATCTTCACGCCTCGACTATGATTTGATTGTCAAACGATGTAAAATAAAAGCCAGTAGACAACCAAAGGAGATGGCCATCGTGGGACAAAAGAGATACGACATAGAAGGAATCCAAGTAGGACAACCTATCATTACCTATGCGAATGGAAAAGAAATCAAAACAGCCATCAACAAAAGGCGCATTCATGAGCCTGTGTATTTAAGTCAGGTCAATTTTGAAGGAGATGGTCAGGGGGATTTGGTTCATCATGGGGGTTATGATAAAGCCGTCTGCGTCTTTCCGTATGATCATTATGCTCACTTTGAACAATTTTTAGGGGTTCCATTACAGGAAGCTGCCTTTGGCGAGAATGTAACAGTACGCCAGCTAGTTGAAACGAATGTGCATATTGGCGATGTGTTTCAGCTTGGGGATGCATTTGTTGAGGTGAGCCAGCCAAGACAGCCTTGTGTGAAATTATCTCTTAAGCATGGCAACATGAAGCTTGTAAAGGAAGTGCAAAAAACAGGGTATACAGGCTTTTATTTACGTGTATTGAAAGAAGGCATGGTGCCGCCTGATGCATCGCTAGTATTAGTAGAAAAAGCGTCCCATCAGATTACGGTCCATGAAGTCAATGAAGTCAAATATCGACAAACAAGTCCAGAGAGACTGAAAGCCGTTCTTGAAGTAGATGGCTTAGCAGATGTGGTCAGGAAGTCTTTAGAAAAACGAATTCAGCACATTTAAAAAAAGCCGTACATCAGCTTAAGATGTGCGGCTTTTCTAAGCTTATGAGCTGCGTTTCTTTTGCTCAAGAAGATTTGCAAGGAAATATGTTTTTAAGCTTTGAAGCTTTCTTCCTTCATGCTTGGTCACACCAAGCTTCTTTAATTCTTCGACATACCAGCCTTTGCTACCATAATGCATGATAGAAAACTCCTTTCAATTGAAACTGCCTGCATTGTAACATCTCAAAAAAGGAGGTGAAAAGCGTGCAGGTGTCAAGAAATGAAAACTGATTCTATCTGCCTATGATCCATGTATATGCTGGAAATATTGATTTATGAATTTGGCGGGTTGAGGGTAACGAGGATCATGCCGACCGTCATAATCATGATGATAACACCAAGATAGGTCATCATGGATTGTTTTTTCTTAATCCCTACAACCGTTAAGATAATACTTTCGATGAAAAAGATAACACCTATGATGATGAACCACATATCAAATAAGACCCCTTTCGCATATCTTTGCCTATTTTACCACAGGCTTTTTTGTTTAGTCGTGACAGATTCGTGAAACGGGCATGAAAAAATCCCCTCCAGTGAAGGAGGGGACCCGCTTGGCTTACAGCTTTGTTAAAATAATCGGTTCGTCTTTAGTAATCACAATCGTATGTTCAATCTGTGCCACTAGACTTTTATCTGGTGTTTTAAATGTCCAGCCATCATCAGCCTGATAAATCGATTCAGCATTTGTTGAAATGAAAGGTTCAAAGGCAATGACTGTGCCATTTTTAAACAAAGCATTATCGAATGGATCATAGTAGTTCAAAATATGGTTGGGTGCTTCATGCAAATTCTTCCCAATGCCGTGTCCTGTCAGGTTTTTAATGACAGTAAATCCTTGTTCTTTCGCTGTATTGTAGACCGCACGGCCAATTTGGTTTTGTCTTTTACCGGCTTTTGCATGCTTTAATCCTTCAAGGAACGCATCCTCCGCACACTTACATAATGCTTCAAGACGAGCATCACCTGTTCCTAAAACGAATGAAATACCTGTATCGGAATAATATCCGTCAAGCTCTGCTGAGATATCAATGTTCACGAGATCTCCCTCTTGTAAAATGGTTTTTTCACTAGGGATACCGTGTGCAACTTCATCGTTTACGCTGATACAAGTGGTACCAGGAAAGTCATATTCCTTTTCAGGTGCTGAATTGGCACCATGCTCTTCTAATATTTTTTTCCCAATCAAATCTAATTCTTTTGTAGACATGCCTGGTTTCGCTTGGCTTTTCATTTCTTCTCTTGCCAAAGCGACAATTCGGCCGACTTTTTTTAAGGCTTCTAACTCATGATCATGTTTGACAATCACTGTTCATTCCCGCTTTCTATATCTTCATTCTATTCAATAGCTTACCACATTTTACGCAAAAAGAGTAAAGAGCGGAATTCAAATGAATGTGGACAAATTGGTATAGATAACTAGACGTGCATATGATATATTTTTTATGAACATCATGAATGATTTGGTCATGATGATGACAAAGGGGGGAAATCAGATGGTGTTTCAGTTTTTTCAAAAGCTAGGAAAATCATTTATGCTTCCAATCGCTGTACTTCCAGCGGCAGGGATTATTTTGGCCATTGGGCGGGAGGATGTATTCAATATCCCGTTTATTCATGCGGCAGGGAATGCAATTTTTGCGAACTTGGCTTTAATTTTTGCAATGGGTGTAGCGATTGGTATTTCAAAGGATGGGAACGGGGCAGCGGCATTATCAGGAGCGATCTCTTATTTTATTTTGTCAGCCGGTACAACGTCGATTAACTCAACCAACAATATGGGGGTATTGGGCGGTATTTTATGCGGACTTTTGGCAGGTTATGTTTACAATAAATTTAAGGATACGAAACTGCCGGAATACTTAGGTTTCTTTAGCGGAAGGCGGCTTGTGCCTATTATGACCGCACTTTTCACCATTCTATTAGCAGCCGTTTTCGGATATGTATGGCCTCCGATTCAAAGTGTGATCAATGATTTAGGAGAATGGATTTTAAGTCTTGGGGCAACAGGTGCAGGGCTGTTTGGTTTCTTTAACCGATTGCTCATTCCATTAGGACTTCACCATGTCTTGAATAACTTATTTTGGTTTCAATTCGGGGAATTCAGCGGGGCAACAGGGGATTTAGCGCGATTCTTTAAAGGAGATCCAAGCGCGGGTGTCTTTATGACCGGATTCTTCCCAGTGATGATGTTTGGTCTGCCAGCGGCATGTCTAGCCATGGTTGTGACTGCAAAGCCTGAGAAGCGAAAAGCAACAGCGGGTCTGATGATTGGGATGGCACTTACATCATTTATAACAGGGATCACTGAACCAATTGAATTTTCTTTTATGTTTTTATCTCCACTTTTATATGGTGTCCATGCTATTTTGACGGGACTTTCGCTTTTTATTGTAAACACCCTCGGGATTCATAGCGGCTTTGCCTTTTCAGCAGGTGCGATTGATTACGTCTTAAGCTTCGGAATTGCGCAAAAACCGATCTTGCTTCTTGTAGTAGGAATTATTTATGGCGTCGTGTACTTTGTCGTTTTCTATTTCCTCATTAAACTATTAAAGCTGAAAACACCAGGCAGGGAAGATGATGACATGGAAGATATCGCAGCGGATGATGCGGTGACGGCAGGTGGGGCGAGTATGCTCGTAGAGGGACTTGGCGGCAAAGACAACATCACCACGATTGATCATTGTGCCACACGTCTTCGCTTAACAGTAGAGGATACTAATTTATTAAATGAAGGTACATTGAAAAAAGCAGGTGCCAAAGGGGTGCTGACTTCTGGAAAAACATCCGTACAAATTATTATTGGAACGAATGTAGAATTTGTCGCAGATGATCTCCGTAAGGAAGTCGATCGAGATTAAAAAAAACGTTCAGCCAGGTCAAATGGGCTGAACGTTTTTTTGTTTACGCTGTTCGATCACTAGCACAATACTGATCACAACGAGTAAGAACCATGAGCTAATTTTCCCTAGATGAACAATGGACCAAGCATGCTGCTGATTTGGATATTGCCATGCGCCTAAAAAGGTGGTGACATTTTCGGCAATCCAAATAAAAAAGCCAATCAGGAGAAATGAAACAACAAGCGGCATTCGAAAGGAAGATGGACCAACCTGAAACGAAACCGATGTTTTCCGAAACACAACAACAAGCAGACATGTCAGCCACCATCTGACATCATAGAGCCAGTGATGCGTAAAGAAATTGAGATAAATGCACAAACTGATGCCAATTGAAAGAAATGGATGAGGCCAGTCGGCTACTTTTACATGAAGACGTGAAAATGCCTGATAAATATAACTAGCCACACTCGCATACATAAAGCCGCTATAAAGTGGAACCCCAAATATTTTTGTATAAGCTTCTTCTGGATAGGACCAAGAGCCCATATGTACTTTATACACTTCTAAACAGATTCCTATGAGATGAAATAGACAAATGACCTTTAGCTCCGCCAAAGTCTCCAGCCGCAGCGTCAGCATCAGGATCTGAGCCGCTAGGCAAAGCAGTAGAATGAAATCATACCGGTGAAGAAAAGGTATAGACACCGTCTTTGATAGGGCAAGCGCCGCAAAGATCATGACGGGGAATAGACATGAGATGGCCTGTAAATAAGCAAAATGAAATAGTGTTTTCATACAAAATTAAACCCCTTTTCACTGTCTGAAATGACTTAGACGGTTTTAGCAAGGGAAAAGTTTACCTCAACTAGATATTCATGAACAATTTGTGAATATATATGTGAAAAAGATCACAAATACCATTTTGAATAGTATAATAAGATCATAAAGAAAATGTGAAATATTTCACATAATTTAAAAGGGGGCATCATCATGTTTACAAAATTCTTACAAACGAATGTATGGGCAGCCGTTATCCTTTTGGCAGCAAGACTTTATATCGGATGGACTTGGCTGACATCTGGTATTGGAAAACTAACAGGTGGATTTGATGCATCAGGCTATTTGCAATTTGCAATATCTGAACCTGTCGTCAAAGATGGTCATCTAGTGTATCCGTTCTATGTATGGTTTTTAGAAAATGTCGCTTTGCCAAATGCCGGACTATTCAGTGCCATGGTCATGTGGGGAGAAATCTTAGTAGGCCTAGGATTAATTGTTGGATTGTTTACAACAACGGCAGCCTTTTTTGGAAGCGTGATGAATGTCTCTTTCTTACTAGCTGGAACTGTCTCTGTGAACCCGCTGCTTCTGCTCATTGCTATCGTCATCATGGCAGCGAAAGGGAATGCAGGCAAATTTGGACTTGATTATGTAGCAGGTCCAGTCCTCAAACGAAAATTGAAAAGAAAGCCGCAATTAGAAGTGGCATCATAATAAAAGAAAAGCATCCTGAGTAAACGCTCAGGATGCTTTTTTATTTAAGAATTGGCTTTTATCAAGTTGATATGCAGCACGGTGAGTTCATGCTGGCTAATATCAGGATCATGTCCAACGATAAATTCGAGCTCATAATCACCGGTACGATACACATATTTTTTCTCTTTTGTCTGCGGAATGGTGCTCACTGAATCCGCTGGTCCAAGCTGTTTCTTTAATAACGAAGGGGTCATACCGCCGATATTTGTTTCTTTTTCTACATTTGTACCGAAATAACGGATTTCATCAATTTTGCCTTTTGCATCATAGTGAAAAGCAAATCCGGGATTCCCCATTTCCGCATGATACAAATCAAAGCTGCTTTGACCTGTTTCTGGATATGGATTGCCGAGCTGATGATGAACGTCTTTTTTTGTTTGAACGCCTATTTTCAGTCCCTGAGCATAGTAGGGCATTTGTCCTTTATGTGCCAGCTTATAAATGCTGTTAAGTGCGGCTTTTGGACCTTGAGGAACGGATTGCTCTGCGACCATGGCGTGTGCTGAGACAACAGGGCTGAAAGCGAAAAGGGCAGACGAAGCAAGTGAGGCAGTCACGACAAAAGCTGCTGTTTTCTTCATGATAAATCCCTCCTTCTTCTCCTATACCCGGAGTAATCATGATCAAACGTAAAAAGAACCAGCTGATCAAGGATCGGCTGGTTCTTAGTATGAGAACGTTATTTTGAAGAAGAGCTGGATTCATCTTTGGCGGAAGAGGAATCCTTTTCATCCTGTACTTTCTTTGTATAGTCATAATCATTGCGGTCAATCGGTGTAAAGCCTTTAGGCTTGTAGAAACGGAGTAAATCTTCGGTGACAATCTTATCAGATGTCTCCAGCATCTTTTTCACCGTTTCATTTTCTTGGGATGCCTTGTCAGTTGGCTCGATTTTCTCGCCTGTTTTGTTGCTGTAATAGTTATTGCCTACTTTCGTGTAGTCCTTAGACACGAAGTCACCATTTCTAAATGGCACAAGCTCTTTAAAGTTCTTCGATAAGATATCAGAACCAGACATTAAATAGTTCTTCGTATCATCGCCAAGCAGGTGCAGAAGGGTTGGTGCGACATCGACTTCACCAGAGTATTTATGAATCTGTCCGCCTTTTACGCCAGGAACATGGATAAAGAGCGGCACACGCATGAGCTGCGCATTTTCATAATCTCCGATTTTTTGTCCTGTCACTTTTTCCATCGCTTCATTATGATTTTCAGAAATACCGTAATGATCTCCGTACATAATGACGACTGTGTTGTCATAGAGACCTGACTTTTTCAAATCGTTGAAGAACTGTTCAATCGCTTCATCTAAATAATGAGCCGATTGGAAGTAGTTATCGACGACAGAGTCACCGAAATCACCAGGCTCGAAATCAGTATCACCTTCATCCATTCCAAATGGGAAATGGTTCGATAAGGTAATGAATTTCGAATAAAACGGCTGCTTCATGTTTTTAAGGATTGGCATCGACTCTTTGAAGAACGGTTTGTCTTTCAGTCCATAGTTCTTCGTATCCTGCTCGTTCATATCGTAGTACTCAGAATCGTAAAATCTGTCATATCCAAAGGACTTAAACATTTCATTACGGTTCCAGAAGGTTTTCGTGTTGCCATGGAATTCTGCTGACGTATATTGATCCTTCTTCAAAATACCAGGAAGTGCTTGATATGTGTTTTGCGCTTTGTTAATAAAAACAGAGCCCTGTGATAATGGGAATAACCCAGTATCCATCATAAATTCAGCATCAGACGTTTTTCCCTGTCCTGTTTGATGGAAGAAGTTATCAAAGTAAAACGTTTTGTTGTCGTGTGCCAATGAATTAAGGAATGGCGTTACTTCTTTTCCATTCACCTTATAATCAATGACAAAGTTTTGCAGAGATTCAAGAGAAATTGTAATGACGTTCATGCCTTTCGCTTTCCCGTAATAAGCAGGGTTAGGATCAGCGCTGTTCGCTTTTAAATAGTTCTCTACATCTGTCACGTCATTTGAATTTGCCAGAGCACGCTGGCTGTTTGATTTCACATTTTGAATGGCATCAAACACAGTAAAGTTATAAGCACCTAAATATTTAACTAAATAATTGCGGTCGAACGATCTTGATAAAAGCTCTGGACGATCGATCTCTGCAGCAACTAAGTTTAAAACAAAGATCACAACAGAGGACACAAGGACGAGTCTAAACGATTTTGACTTCTGAACAGGTACAGTGGCTGTACTTGTTTGCTGCTGCCTTTTCATGCGGACTGCAAGTACAATCAAAATGATTGTATCAATAAAGTAAAACACATCAGTCCAACGCATGAGTGAAAATGCACTATCACCTAATTGTCCGCCATTCGTTCCTGCCTGCATCACTGTAGGCAGCGTGATAAAGTCATTGAAGAATCGATAGTACACGATGTTTGCGTATAGTAAAAAAGACATGAAAAAGTGAATCACAATGATAGCGGCAGGCTGCCATTTTTTCTTGAACAATAATGCAAAGCCAAGAAAGAACAAGCTGGAGCTAATAGGATTCACGAAAAGCAAAATATGCTGAAGCACATTTGATATACCAAGTTTAAATTCGATTAAATACGCTGAATACGTTTTGAGCCATAGTAAGGTGGCTGCAATCAGAAAGAAGCCGAGACCTCTTTTTTGAATAAATGTTTTCATATAAACACTCCTTTTCTCCGTTAAACGGAAGAGGCGGAACGAAAGAAAACGAACCATTAGAATATACCACGAAATGCACAAATAGAAAAGTCATAACCAGTGAAGAGCCTTTGCAAGCCTGTCCGAGCAATAAAAGGAGAGAAAATGAAAATATTCGCCCGTCGAAAAACTTTTTATGAAAATCGACCTATTATTTACAGAAAATTCAGCAATTTTTCAGTTGCTATATCAATAAAACAGGTAAAAAGATACAAGTCTAAAGAATTAATTTAATTTCTACAATGGTCATTTAGAGAGTATTTCCATTGTTTATTAATGTTTATGCAGGTTAAACAAAAAAAATGAGCCATGTAATGGAATAAGACGATGGATAAAAATTCCTCCTATACGATATATCAATATATTTTTGTGTTTCGTGAACATAATGGTTTTCATGTGTTTTTTAAGGGTTTCATTTATTTTAATAAGTGAACAAATTATCTAAATATACTTAAGTGAACATATCGAGACTATAAACTTCTGAATTGGGGTCGATATAGACAGTGACAGGAAATCTTCCATTGAAAGGATTGATAGTATATGACTGTACGAGCAGAGAACCTCGTTCAGAACTGGTTTCCGAGTGAGGACGGAAATGCAGGAGAGCGTAAAGAACTCATCAAATTGATGGAGCAGATCATTTCAGGGGTCGATGACCTGAAAGATCCCAACCGTGCACACCTTAAAGGTGAAAAGAATCGTGGGGAGGACTTTTACAAAAAGCTCACTGAAACAAGTCAAATTCCGATGAACGGCCAGCAAGCGGAACTTGTAAATGAAGAATTACTGAAGCTTTTACATAACCATCCATACCACACCAAGTATTTCTTCACGAACATTTTGCCAATGGCAAGTACACCAGGAATTTTAGGCATGCTGACAGCTATGCTGGTAAACGGAAACAACCTTTGGGATGTTTATGGACCAGCAGGTGCGGAAGCTGAGGTCAGAGTGGTCTCAATGATGTCTAAGCTCATCGGATATGATCCAAATATGAGCGGGGGATACACAACATGGGGAGGTCAAGGAGCGATTTTTTCAGGACTTCGTTTAGCGATCGCAAAAGCTGCGCCGGAGTCACTGCGAAAAGGAGTTCCACAAAATCTTTATGCGTTTTGTTCTGATGCTGCACATTACAGCTTATTTAAGTCAATGGAAGCAACAGGACTTGGCACAAACAACTTAATCAGAATTAAGACGAATAAAGATCATTCAATGGATATGGAAGATTTGCGTTGTCAAATGGAACGTGTTGCACAGGGTGGCGGGATTCCCGTTTATATTGTTGCAACAACTGGAACAACAGATGCCATTGCAATTGATGATGTAAAAGGGGTACGTGAAACAGCAGAAGCCATTGCTGAGGAGTATGGTCTAAAGGTGCCGCATATTCATGCAGATTCGGCGCTGGGTGGATTCTTTGCTTTCTTTAATGAGTATGATGTATCGGAAAACCCGCTGCAATTCTCAGACGGTGTTCTTCGTATGCTAAAAGAAATCAAAGCGAAATTCCAGCATCTGTCTCTTGCAGACTCGATGTGCTTTGATTTTCAAAAGCTTGGCCAAACACCTTACACATCCAGTTTATTCCTAGTGAAAAACGCTGGTGACTTAAAGCGTTTGGACCTGGAAGAACAGGAGACACCATATGTTGGCCATAGAGGCTACGGGGAATACCATACGGGTTATACACTGGAATGCTCAAGAATGGGAAGCTCGATCAGTATGCTGAGTGTGCTGTTAACGTTTGGGATTGAAGGCTATCAGCGCTTGCTCGGTCAATTCTTAGAAGTGAACCTTGCCTTCAGAGAAGCACTTAGTCGGGAAATTCCGCAAGCAGAAGTCGTGAATGAGGACAACGTCGGAATGGCTACATTATTTAGAATTTACCTAGACGGCTCACCGCGTTTTCAAGAAGAGATTTCTGGCGAAGCGACTTCAATCGAAATTGAGCGGAACAATGAATTGAACAAAATGCTGTTTGAA
Source organism: Bacillus sp. FSL P4-0248 (assembly GCF_038593305.1). Lineage (NCBI taxonomy): Bacteria > Bacillati > Bacillota > Bacilli > Caryophanales > Bacillaceae > Bacillus > Bacillus sp. FSL P4-0248. The sequence continues at coordinate 761,601 of NZ_CP151983.1, forward strand.
AAGCTTGGAGAGAAAAGAGATGAGATGTTCTTTGGCGATACAACGAAGTTTTTACTTGTCAACTCGAAAGAAGGCCAAGAATTCTATCTAAGTGTTAGTAAGTTTTTTGTCATCTCACCTTATACGTTACCAGAGCATATCCCTCATATCGTATCTTATTTAAAAGATGTGATTGCATCTGTTTGTGGACAATTTGAAAATGTACATGCTTAAATCAAATCTGAGAGTGGAGATGTAGGAAAAAATGGCGAAACAAAGGAAATTTGGAGGATACACGATATCCTCTAAAATCATGTCAGTCGTTACCGTAACATTACTCGCAACCGTTGCATTATTCGTTCTAACCTTTTATCTAGTCAGCCAGGATTTATCATCCCAGTTATTAAAGCAATTTGATTATCGATTAACAACAGATATTGATACTGCCAAAAAAGAAATCGATAACATCGATGGAAACGTGCTCAGCATTAGCGGGAAGGATGACCCCATTTATGCCGAGATTAAAACGAAATTCACAGAGCTTCAAAAAGATCATACGCTTGAGAACTTATACGTGTTATCTAATAAAGGCGGTAAAGAAAGAATTATCGTATTAACTGGAGAAGACAATGATTTTGACCAGGATTATGCATTTTCAGATGAGATGAAACAAGCTCTTTCTGAAGATAAAATGGTCAAAAGTGATATTTACAAAGATTCATTTGGTACACATAAATCAGTCTTTTTGCCAATCAAGGATTCAGGCGGTGAGCTGACAGGGATTTTAGGCATTGATTTAGATGCGTCTGTCGTGCCTCAAACAACGCAGAAGCTGACGATCTATATCACAGTGGCATCTGCCATTGTGCTCATCGGTGGATTACTCTTCTCATACTTTATGGGAAGAAGAATTGCGAAACCAGCACGTTCATTGATGGAATCAGCGAACCGAATTGCTGACGGTGATTTAACTGGTGTGGTAGAGGTTGAAAGTAAAGACGAGATCGGCCAGCTTGCCGCATCCTTCCAAAAGATGCAGGGGCGGATCAAAGAGCTCATTTCGAAAATCTCACACTCATCTAGTGAAGTGTCGAAAATGTCTTCACAGCTTCGTACGGTGACGAACGAATCGAGTCAAAGTGCGCAGCAAGTATCAGAAGCCATGACGAATATGAGTGAAGGAATCAATGATTCTGTCGCAAATATTACGGATTGTACGACATCCGTTGCTGAGATCGATACTCAGATCGAAGGCGTCACAAAAGAAGTTGACGAAATGAAATCTGTTTCATCTGACGTACAAAAGCAGTCAGAATCTGGTCAAAAATTAGTGAACCATGTGCTTGATCATCTGAATATGCTACATGACAAGATGACCAACTCAAAGCAGGCAGCAGAAGAATTACAATCTCATTCAACGGAGATTGAAAGTGTCATCTCGATTATTACAGACATTTCAGCACAAACGAATCTGCTTGCACTGAATGCTTCCATTGAAGCGGCACGTGTTGGAGAAGAAGGAAAAGGCTTTGCTGTTGTGGCAGATGAGGTGCGCAAGTTAGCTGAGCAATCAGCGGATGCGGCTAAAACCGTTTCAGACCTTGTAATCGGTACACAGGAAAACAGTCAGCGCGTTCTTGAAAGCGTAGAGGAAAGCAGTAAAGCAGTGGAAGAAGGACGTGAGCAAATGGAAGGCACGTCACAAAACTTCGCTTTGATTTACGACGGTGTGTCCCAGTTTTCAAGAAGAACGAACAATTTGCTTGCTTCTATTAAGCAAGTTGAGAAAGCATATCAAACGATTTCTACATCGATTGAGCAAATTTCTGTTGTATCGGAAGAACATGCAGCCAGCTCTCAAGAAGTAGCGGCAGCAACAGAACAGCAAAGTGCTGGTATGCAGCAAATTTCAAGTGCGATTGAACAGCTCTCTGATATGTCGGATGACTTAGCACAAATGGTCTCAACCTTCAAAGTCGACAATAAATAACGAGAAAGGGCTAAAATATTTTAGCCCTTTTTCTCTTTTCAGCGAAGAAGGGACGAGCACCTGAGCGCAGGATAGACACCGAATGCGAGGGGTTGTCTAGATGCTGAAGCTGGCTCTTGTGAGAGAGCCAGCTTTTTTGCTATGCTTAATCAAATACTTGCGGCGAAAGGAGAAACGCTATGGATTTTGCGCAGAGATTATCAGAAGAACGGATCAAAAAAGCGATGGATAACGGGGCTTTTGAAGGATTATCTGGCTTTGGGAAGCCTCTGCCAAAAGATGATGCTGCTCATGTACCAGAAGAACTTAGAATGGGCTACCGCATCATGAAAAATGCCGGATTTGCTGGGGAAGAAACAGCGCTGAAAAAAGAACTCATGACTGTCAAAGAGCTGCTTCGCTCCAGTATAGACGGAGAGGAGAGAAAAAAGCTGTCTCTCATATGTGAAGAAAAACAAAAACGTCTGGATGAACTTACATCTAAGCGCCAAACTTTTGCCCGTCCAGCTTCCTCCTTTTATAAAAATAAGGTCTACGAGAAATTAACGGAGCATAAAAAAAGATGATGACACGCTGCCTCTCCCTGAGCACATTGAGGGGGCTTTTTTTATGTAAGCGCTACATTTTGTTGTTGACTACATGTATATATAAATATAAAATAAGAATCAAACATGTATATACAAGTTTTTTGGTTCTTTTTTCTTATATAAAAAAACGATCTCGGAGGGGATAGTATGGCTGATTATCAGGCAGCAGCAGATCAGATTGTGAAAGCCATCGGCGGCAAAGAAAATATTGATCAAGCGACACATTGTGTGACAAGGCTGCGCTTTGTGCTGAAAGATGAAGGTAAGGTGGATGAGAAAGCACTTGAACAAATTGAAGAAGTGAAGGGATCTTTCTCAGCGAACGGTCAATACCAAGTGGTGATCGGTCAAGGGGTCGTCAATCGAGTATATGCCGAAATGGTGAAACAGACGGGGATTGGGGAAGCCACAAAAGAGGACGTGAAGCGTGCCTCTGATCAGAAATTGAATCCATTGCAGCGTGCTGTGAAAACGCTTGCGGATATCTTTATACCGATTCTTCCTGCCATCGTCACAGCCGGTTTATTAATGGGAATTAATAATATTTTAACAGCTCCTGATATTTTCTTTGATCAAAAATCGATTGTGGATGTGTATCCGGCATGGGCTGATTTAGCGAATATGATCAACTTAATTGCAGGCACTGCCTTCACCTTCCTGCCAGCATTAATTGGCTGGTCAGCTGTGAAGCGGTTTGGGGGGAATCCGCTTTTAGGAATGGTCCTTGGGCTAATGCTCGTACATCCAGACTTGTTAAACGCATGGGGCTATGGAGCGGCTGAGAAGACCGGTGACATTCCTGTTTGGAACTTGTTTGGACTTGAAGTGCAGAAGGTAGGCTATCAAGGACAGGTTCTTCCGATACTCGTTGCCTCTTATTTACTTGCAAAGCTCGAATTATTTATTACAAAACGGACACCTGAAAGTATTCAGCTTTTAGTTGTTGCACCGATTACGTTATTAGTCATTGGATTTTTATCATTTATCGTCATTGGACCTGTTACCTTTGCAATCGGTAATGTTTTAACATCTGGACTTGTAGCTGTATTCCAGCAATTCGCAGCACTTGGCGGTCTATTATATGGCGGACTGTATGCAGCATTAGTCATTACAGGAATGCACCATACGTTCCTCGCTGTGGATATTCAATTGATTAACTCAAAGCTGCACGGCACGTTCCTATGGCCAATGCTTGCACTGTCCAATATCGCACAAGGATCAGCTGCACTGGCAATGATGTTTGTCTTAAAAGATGAAAAGCAAAAAGGACTTTCGCTGACATCAAGTATTTCTGCTTATTTAGGAATTACCGAACCGGCGATGTTTGGGGTCAACCTGCGTTATCGATTCCCATTTATTTTTGCACTGATCAGCTCAGGATTAGCCGGTATGTTTATCGCCTCTCAAGGGGTGCTGGCAAGCTCAGTTGGTGTTGGAGGCATTCCAGGAATTTTCTCCATTATCCCGAAATATTGGGGGGCATTTGCAATTGGAATGGTGATTGTACTCATCCTCCCATTCATCGGTACTCTTTTATATGCAAAACTAAAAAAGAAGAAGGATTTTTCAGAAGAACTTAACTAGTGGTGGTGAAGGAAATTGAATCAGCAATCAAATGAACCGTGGTGGAAAAAAGCGGTGGTCTATCAAATTTATCCGAAGAGCTTTTTAGATACAACGGGCTCTGGTACAGGGGATATCAATGGCGTGACGAAAAAGCTTGATTACATCAAAGAGCTTGGGGCGGATTGTATTTGGCTCACGCCAATGTATGAGTCCCCGCAGCATGACAACGGCTATGATATTAGTGATTATACAAAAATCCATGACATGTACGGCACAATGACAGATTTTGAACGCATGCTGAAGGAAGCGCATGAGAGAGGAATACGAGTCATCATGGATCTAGCCGTTAACCATACATCCATTTTCCATGAGTGGTTTCAAGCCTCGCGTGAGTCAAAGGATAACCCTTACCGAGATTATTATATTTGGAAGGAGCCAAAAGCGGACGGATCTCCTCCGAATGATTGGCAGTCGAAATTTGGCGGCCCAGCCTGGGAACTAGACGAAATAACAGGAGATTATTATCTCCATTTATATGATGTCACTCAGGCGGATCTCAATTGGGAGAAGGATGAGGTGCGCAGGAAAGTATATGACATCATGCACTTTTGGTTTGAAAAAGGAATTGATGGGTTCAGGCTGGATGTCATCAACAACATCTCAAAGGATCAGCGCTTCTTAGATGATGCCGGACAATCTGTGCAAGGCGACGGCCGCATGTACTATACGGACGGGCCGAGAATTCATGAATTTCTGCATGAAATGAACCAGGAGGTTTTTTCGAAATACGATAGCATGACAGTTGGAGAAATGTCTTCAACGAATATCGCAGACTGCATTCGGTATACAAGACCTGATCGGCAGGAGCTGGATATGACGTTTAACTTCCATCATTTAAAGGTGGATTATCCAAACGGCGAAAAATGGGCGATCGCACCATTTGATTTTCAAGAATTAAAGTCGATTCTGTCTGAATGGCAGACGAAAATGCATGAGGGCGGCGGCTGGAATGCGCTGTTCTGGTGCAATCATGATCAGCCGCGTATCGTCTCAAGATATGGTGATGATGACACGTATCATCAGCAATCAGCGAAGATGCTGGCGACCACGATTCATCTGATGCAGGGGACTCCTTATATTTATCAAGGTGAGGAAATTGGCATGAAGAATCCTCGCTTTGAGGACATTTCGTCTTACCGTGATATCGAATCACTCAATATGTACGAAGTCATGCTTGAAAAGGGAAAATCAAAGGAAGAAGCACTCGCCATTTTACAGGTCAAGTCAAGAGATAATGCGAGAACTCCAATGCAGTGGACCTCAGAGAAGAATGCAGGCTTCTCAACAGGAACGCCTTGGATTGAGCCAGCCGATAACGACATTTCGGTCGAAGCTGCGTTAAAAGACCGGACGTCCATTTTCTATCATTACCAAGCCCTTTGCAGACTGCGTAAAGAACTTGATGTGATCACATATGGCAGCTTCTCCTTACTTTTAGCAGAAGATCCAAAGATTTTTGCTTATGTTAGAGAAAGCAAGAATGAGAAGCTCCTCGTGATCAACCACTTTTATGCAGGGGAGGCGGACTTTACGCTTCCTGATGAGCTTGTGCAGGCTGTAGATGAGATGGAGGGGCAAGTCCTGTTATCCAATTATGAGGATGTGCCGGCACATATCAAGGGATTTACGTTGCGCCCATATGAGTCAATCGTTTATCATTTAACCAAACGCTAGAAAATGGGGCGGAGGGAAAATGAAAGAGAATAAGTTTCGAGTGATTTATGATCAGCTCGCAAGACGAATTGAGCAAGGTGAATGGCAGGATAAAGGCATCCTCCCATCAGAGCATGAACTTTCTATCATGTACGACACGTCCCGGGAGACGGTGAGAAAGGCATTAAATATTCTTGTGCAAAATGGCTATATTCAAAAAATCCGCGGGAAAGGCTCTGTATTGCTGAATCGGGAGAAAATGCAGTTTCCTGTATCAGGTCTTGTCAGCTTTAAAGAGCTTTCCCAAACGCTTGGCCGAAAGACGGTCACAACAGTTCATGAATTTGGTTTAATCAAACCGGATCAGTATATTCAGTCTCAGCTGAAAATTGATGAACAGACAGACGTCTGGAAAGTCATTCGATCTCGCAATATTAGCGGGGAAGAGGTGATTTTAGACAAGGACTACTTTTTGCAAAAGCATGTCGAAGTATTGTCTAAAGACATATGCGAAGGATCAATCTACGAGTATATTGAGGGAGAACTCGGTGTATCGATCAGCTATGCTCAAAAAGAATTTGTGGTAGAGCCATGTACAGAAGAGGACGCCAAGTACCTTGATTTGAAGGGATTTGACCATGTCGTTGTGGTAAAGAATTATGTGTTCTTAGAGGATACGAGTCTATTTCAATACACAGAAAGCCGTCACCGATTAGACCGCTTCAGATTCGTCGATTTTGCTAGAAGAGAAAAAACGGACAGAGCATAGGCTCTGTCCGTTTCAATTTTTGGAGAAATGATTTATAGGAGGAAAAATGATTAGACTGAATCGACCACTAAAATTAAGGGATTTAGAAATTTTTAGCGTGATGAAAGATCATCGAATATTATGTTACGTGATTATTGAAGATACGCGAAAACCGTTTACGGAAGAAGATCGAAAACTAGATCCATTATGTTATATGGATGAAGAAGATATACAAGCGTATTTGAATGTTTTTCATATTTCCATTATCAATGATGACAAATTAAGTGAAGAGGATTTAACTCTTGTAGAAGATTATTTTGCAGACTTTGTGAATAATACAAACTTAACGAATTTTATTATAAGAGATTATGTTCAAGAGGATTTATATGCCGTCGATGATGAAGATGACATCACATTCTTCAATAGAATGCTGCGTCATATAGGATCAGATGAGGTGAAACAATTTGATAAACGCAATTGGATTTATTTATCTCAAGATTGAGATGAGAAAAGACAGAGCATAGGCTCTGTCCTTTTCTTTTAGGATGATACATTTTTTCTTGTACGCTTGCGCTGGTAGTAATATAGGATACCGCCTGAGGCAAGCATGAGTACGCCAATCAATACAGCTGTATACATCATTGTTGCTGTATTCGGGAGTGTGCCGCCTGGGAGTCCGGTTCCATCTTGGTTTGGATTTGTACCTGTACCTCCGCCTGGCGCTGATGTACCGCCGTCTCCGCCAGTTTGATCTGGCGTTGTTCCAGCTGCCCCGCTTTGGTTGAGTACGGTATATTCGCTGAAGTGTTCAGTTTGACCTGATACGACACCATTTTCGAACGATCCGTTACTTGTTTTTGCATAACGGTTTTTCTTGCGGTCTACATAATATACACCAGGTTTCTTCGCCTTTTGAGGCTCATCTAATGTAAAGGATAGTGTGACAGGATCTTTAAAGGTAGAAACCTTTTTCTGATCTTGTTTGATTTGGAAATCATACGTATCCGTTAATGCATTTTTCACCTTATCCGTCTTTGTCATCCATATATCTGCGCTTTTCTCGGACAAGTTAGAGAGCGGTAATGCGAGTCCCACTTTGTCATGATAGATGGTGACGTTTGGATCTTGCTCTCTTTTCTTCAGCTCGGCTACCTGCGCTTTTGATAGAGACAATTGAACGTTTTTCGCTTCGCTCGCTTTGTCTAAATAGAGCAATGCTTTGTTTGTATGCTGCACATACGTTTGGAATTTCTCATCATCTTGAATGTCATAGGTGCCTTTTCCTTTCGCACGCGGAAGGAAAACTTCTTTCACCCTGTGATCGATGACAGGAGAAATATGCCCGCCGTCTGCCTGTTCAATTTGCTCTTTGAAGATTTCATAGTCAACATAGCCTAAGTCTTCGCCGTGAGAGGCTTCTGTAAAGACACTGTAGCCATCTCCGCCTGTGCCGACAAATGCGTTTGTAGCCACGCGGTATGTTTTCTTATCATCAATGTCTGATAGTTTGCCGTTTTCGTCTTTCAGTTTGACATCAATGAGTCTGCTGCCAGCTGGTTTACTCAGTGTAAACGTATATTCAATGCCGGCTACATGAGGGAATGCGCCGCCGCCTTCCTCAATGCCTGAAAGCCCTTGTTCGAGTGCTTTCTTAATTTGGCTGCCTTTTAGATCTGCGACATAGAGTGTGTTTCCGAATGGCATGACCGTTAAAATATCACCTAAAGTGATATCTCCTTTTTCAATGCTGCCTCGAATACCACCGCCGTTTGTGATGGCAAGATCAGCACCAGCAGATTCTTGCGCTTTCTTCAGCATGCCGTCAGCAATAAAGTTCCCAAGGTTCGTTTCCTTTGCACGGACATGCTCGCGTTGTCCATCTAAGAGGACATCAGCAGACCCGACTTTTTCCGTTTTTAAATCTTGAATATCTGCCTTGTACTGATCGAGGATCGCTTTTGCATCAGCATCTTCTTTGACAGAGTCATCGATGGTGATGAGATCAAAAGAAGATTCCTTTGGCTGTACGACTCCTTTTTGATTAAAGGCCACGTCTACTTTTCCTAAAAATTGTCCGTAGTCTTTTACCTGTGCGACAATCGTTGGTTCTTTCTTATTGACGACCTTTAATTTTTCAACAAGGGTGTGCGTGTGACCGCCAATGATTAAATCAATACCATCTACTTTTTGAGCAAGCTCAAGGTCACGGTTATAGCCAATGTGTGTTAAAGCAATGATTTTGTTGATTTTTTCTTCTGTTTGAATCGTGTTGACTGTTTCTTTTGCTTTCTTGTATGCATCCTTGAATTGAATGTTCGGACCGCTGCTGGATGTAATGGCCGTGTCTTCAGTGGTTAAGCCGAATACAGCCACCTTTTCACCGTTTACATCAAGCAGGATGTATGGGTAAATCCCAGCTTCTTTTTTCTCACCAGCTTTAAATGTCGCTGGCTTTTTCACTAAGCCGCTCAATTGTTTTTCCTTAGAGACATCAACGTTTGATGACACAATCGGGAATGCAGGCTTTTCAAATTGATGACGGTTTTTCGCATCTACATCTGAAGCATCACCCGTCAGGAATTGACGAAGAACAGTAGGACCTTTGTCAAATTCATGATTACCAAAAGTCATGGCATCATATTTCATTAAGTTCATTAGTTTTAGGTCGGCAAGTCCTTGCCATTTTGTGAAATATAGGTCACCAGAGAAGACGTCTCCAGCATCTAATAAAATGTTGTTTTTGCTTTCGGCTCGAACTTCTTTAATCTTGGTTGCACGTCTTGCTGCATCATCAAGGTGGGCATGTGTATCGTTTGTATGCATCACCGTTAAATTCCAGTTGTCTGATGCAGGCGGTTCTGTTGTGCCATCCTCTTTAAAGGCTAGCTTGTACACGCCAAGACCATCTGTGCTGGCGTTACGAACAAAGTCTACGCTGCTTGATTTTTCAGCAAACGGCTTAGCTAAAAGAGAAGATTCGAATGTGACTGTTGCGCCTTTGATTGGTGCAATGGACCAGTTTTGATCCGCACTTGGGTTGATGGTTTTTTGTTCGATAATATAATCCATCAGTACTTGGCGGTTCTCATCAGCTGAGGCAAGCACCACTTTATCTTGCGTCAGATGCGGGAAGCCTCCGCCGCCAGAAGCTCGATAGTTGTTCGTCACGACTAAAAATTCTTGATTGTCAGAGACTGGTTTCCCGTTGTAGGACAGGTTTTTGATGCGGTTTGCATTTGCATTGACAAGGGTGCCTGTTGTGCTGTACTTAGCAGGCTGCGTCACATCGACTTGATAGGTGACACCATCGATCACATCAAAGTTATACGAGCGGTATTCTTCGTTTAAAATAGGCTGTTCATTTGAATCGTTTGGTTTGATTTGATTAAACTGTCCGGCAGACATCTCGAGCCAGTCTTTGACTTCACTGCCTCTCAGTTTGACAATCTGCACGGTGTTATCGTAAAGGTAGAGATCGCCGATATTTTTAATCGCTAAATCACCTTTTGTGATATTCGTATAATAATTCACACCGTTTCGACCGCCGGCTTTAAACGGGGCGCCTGCAGATAAAATCGGTAAGTTTTTGTACGCGGTATCCTTCATTTTTTCTTGTGCATACCATTTTTGTGCATCTGTCACAATTTGAATAGAAGGGTCATCCATCACTTGAGCAAAAAAGCTGTTAATGTCTGCTTCTGTTTTACCGACAGGTTTTCTCACATAATCAAGTGTGTTTTGATGCGTTGTTTGAATGGCATCTTTCACAGTGCTGTTTTGAGAGGTGACTCCTGCAACAGATTCAATCTTTCCTGTTCCATCTGTGACCTTCCATTTGCTGCCGTCAGGCTCTAATGTTAAATCAATGACTCCGAGGTAGCTTCCCCAGTTTTTTGACATGACGACTGGAATACCGTTGATGGTTCCTTTTGAGACATCGAATTTGTCGACGCCGCTATATTCAGCGCTTGGGAATGTGCCGTGCTGGTGGCCGGACACGATCGCATCGATGCCTTTTGTTTTCGTGGCAAGATCAAAGATCATATTTTCTGACCCTTTAGGCGAAGCGGTTTTTTCAATTCCTGTATGGGCAAGAGCGACGATGATATCTGCCCCTTTTTCCTTCATTTCAGGAATGGTTTCATTGGCAGATTCGACGATATCCTGCACTTGAACTTGTCCATCTAAATGTTTCTTATCCCACGTCATAATTTGCGGTGGAACGAATCCTATGTAACCGACTTTTACAGTTTGTGAAGCTCCGTTTGCATCTTTAAAGGTTTTATCTTGGATCACATAAGGCGTAAAACGGTGTTCTCCATTTAACTTTTTGACGTTCGCATTGACAATCGGGAAGTTAGCGCCGGCAATGGTACCATCAAGAAATGATAATCCGTAGTTAAATTCATGATTGCCAAGTGTTCCTGCATCGTACTTTAGTTTGTTGAGTGTATGAATAATGGGGTGAACCTTTGTTTGATTAATGATACTGTCTTTCTCATTTTTGTAAACGTATTCTCCAAGAGGGGTTCCTTGAATCAGGTCTCCGTTATCAACAAGGAGTGTATTAGGATTTTGTGAACGGTGCTTTTCTATCAGCTCGGCTGTTTTTGCCAAACCAAATTCATTTGTTTCTTTGTCGCTGTAATAATCGTAATTCATCATGTTCGCATGAACATCCGTTGTGGCTAAGATGCTGACTTTTACGGCATCGCCGTTTTCTATTGCTGCATGAGTAGGTACTGCTGGGAGAATGAGACTAATCATCATAATGGAAGTGAGCAGAATAGACAGGTTTTTCCTTCGTTTAGACCTATGTGCTTGCTTCTTCACCTGATCTCCGCCTTTCAAATTTTTTTGACCACAATACCTATTGTAGAAATGTTTCGTTAACTTTTGTAGTTATTTTTTGCAGATTATTGTAAAGATAACATAAATCATACGAATTACCTTGTTGAGGGAATATAAATAAGTCTAAATGCTTATTTTCATCATAAGGGGTTTTCTGATCGGGATAGGATGTTTGATTTCAATGTACCCGGGTATAGTGTGTAGTGTAACGATAATCAAGCAGGAGGGTTTCTACATGGGTAAGAAAATTGCAGTTGTATTAACAGATTACTTTGAGGATGTTGAATTCACCGAGCCTGCAAAAGCCTTTAAAGATGCAGGCCATGAGGTCACAGTGATTGAAAACGAAAAAGGAAAAACAGTGAAAGGGAAGCAAGGAGAAGCAGAAGTGAGAGTGGATGCGTCCATTGATAACGTGAAGCCTGAAGACTTCGATGCACTTCTGATTCCTGGCGGGTTCTCCCCAGACATTCTGCGTGCAGATGATCGCTATGTCCAATTTACAAGAGCATTTATGGACGAGAAAAAACCAGTATTTGCGATCTGTCACGGACCGCAATTGCTCATTACAGCGAAGTCGCTGGAAGGCAGAGGCGCGACTGGCTATACATCCATTCAAGTAGATATGGAAAACGCAGGCGCAAAATTCAAAGATGAAGAAGTTGTCGTTTGTCAGGATCAGCTTGTGACAAGCCGTACACCTGATGACATTCCAGCATTTAACCGTGAATCATTAAAACTGCTCGCAAAATAAGCAGTTTTGACAGGATAAACAAAGCCAGCACCTTGGGGGGTGCTGGCTTTTTCTGCGCATGGATGGAAGAAAGCGGCGTAAACCGCAATCCAGTTTCCTTTGCACGATTATTTTCTTAAGTTTTTTAGCTCGCTTGCGATGGCTTGCATTTCACTTGGGCTGAATGAAGATTTTTTCATCACCATTTGGTGTAGAAATTCAATATCTTCGTACTTGTCTGGACTGAAGTCCTCGGCTTTGATGACTCCAATGTTCAGCATATTTAACTTTTGCGAAATGTCTTCAATCAGCTGATTGACTTCAGCCGCTTTTTGCTCTGACAAGGGCGGCACGTCCTTTCCTGCATATGTGTTGAATAATATGTCTATTTTAACAGAAATGCAAAAGAATAAAAGGGCTATTAAGACGACACCGAGATGTTTTTCTCCTTTTTCTCCTGCTTGATCTTATCAATGATTCGTTTAGATTCAAACACGACAACCCCAGATAAACCGATGAGGCCGATTAAGTTAGGAACAGCCATCAGTCCGTTTAGCATATCCGCCACGCCCCAGACGAAATCATTCTTAAACACGGCACCGAAAAAGACAGCAATAACAAACACAACACGATAATACATCACATATGAATCTTTCGCCAAATATGTAAAGCATTTTTCGCCATAATAGGACCAGCCAATAATGGTGGAATAGGCGAATAAAAGTAAGCCGATTGCAACAATGATTGAGCCGATTGGACCAAGGAAATGAGCAAAGGATAACGAGGTGAGTGCATCACTTTTTTCTGTGACGTACATATCGGCCATGACAATTGTGATCCCTGTAATGGAACAAACAATCATCGTATCAATAAAGACTTGCGTCATTGACACAAGCGCTTGACGAGCAGGCATATCTGTTTTGGCAGCAGCTGCAGCGATTGGTGCAGAACCAAGACCCGCTTCATTGGAAAATACCCCTCTCGCCACACCCCAGCGGATTACGGTGCCGATTGCACCGCCTGCAACGGCTTGACCTGTAAATGCATCCGTAAAAATGAGCCCGACGGCACTTGGGACAAGATCCGCATTCATGACAAGAATGATCAGTCCGCAAATGACGTAGAATAAAGCCATGACCGGTACAAAAATAGCCGTCACACGGCCAATGCTTTTAATCCCGCCTAAAATCACGAGGGCAGTAAAGGCCGTAATAATAATGCCGGTGATCCATGTTGGAATTTGAAAGGTTGAATTCATGACACCAGAAATCGAATTTGACTGCACGAGATTCCCAATCCCAAAGGCAGCCGTAGCGCCAAAAATAGCAAACAGCACCCCTAGCCATTTTTGCTTCAAGCCATGCTCCAAATAGTACATCGGCCCGCCGGACATTTCCCCTTTTTCATTTTTGACACGGTATTTCACTGCGAGAACAGCTTCAGCATATTTTGTCGCCATTCCAAAGAACGCTGCAAACCACATCCAAAACACAGCGCCTGGTCCGCCGGCAATGACAGCAGAGGCGACCCCTACAATATTTCCCGTTCCAACCGTTGCAGCAAGGGCTGTCATTAATGCTTGGAAGTGAGAAATATCACCTTCTGATGTCTTATCTTGCTTTGAAAATGCCAGCTTAAGCGAATAGGGGAGCAGCCTAATTTGAATGAAGAGCACGCGAAAGGTAAGGTAAATCCCTGTCCCCACGATCAAAAACAAAAGCGGCGGTCCCCATAATACATCATTGATACTGCTGACAATCTGTTCTACCCATCCCATATGTATCCCCCTTTATTTGTTTATTTCTCCTAAAGTGTCACCTTTTTTTGTATAATGTGTCAATGCCGATGGGAGTTTTTCTTGCAAAGTTTTCAAAAGAAAAAGGGCTTGATATGATAGAGAAAAGGTTTCCGAAAGCAGTTCTTAGGGAAAAGATAGGAGGAGAATGAAGGATGATTCATGTATTATTCGTATGTCTTGGCAATATATGCAGATCACCGATGGCAGAGGCCATGTTTAGAAAACGAGTAGAAGATGAGGGGCTAAGCGAGCACTTTGTCATTGATTCAGCAGGCATTGGCGGCTGGCATCAAGGCAGCCCTCCGCATGAAGGAACACGAAAGCTGCTTGATGAAAAAGGGATCAGCTATGAAGGGATGTCCGCAAGACAAATCATAGATGAGGACATCACAGCATACGACTATATCATTGCGATGGATGCTGAAAATGTTGGGGCACTTCGCAGTATAGCCGGCTATGGGAAACATCACTTTATTGGCCGTCTTCTTGACTTTGTTGAAGACGACGATCGTGATGATGTGCCAGACCCTTATTACACTGGAAACTTTGAGGAAGTACATGATTTAATTGAAAAAGGAATTGATCGTTTTTTGACGTATGTAAAAAAAGAGAAACACCTTTAACTGAAAGGAGATCAGACGAGATGGAAGAAAAAAATCAAATCATGCTTCGAGGAGCTGTGATAGGAGCAGCTTGCGGCGCACTGCTGACATTATTTCATCGGCCAACGAGAATCGCGCTCAAAGACAAATGGAATGACTGTCAGGAAAAGCTGGCGGAATACCGTCAGGAGCCAGCCAGAATTTCTGCTTGCATGAAAAAAAAAATGGAAGAAACGAAGCAGCTGATGCGAACAGTCTCAGATGATTTGTCATTTTTAAATGAACAAGTCAATCAGTTAAAGGAAACAACCCCAAAAGTATTAGAGATTATTGAAGAAACAAAGGATCACTTTCGATCGAAATAGAAAGATTGATCATTGGAGATGAGGCGTATGGGTTTTATTAAAGCGTTAATTGAACGCTTTTTGCTGCATGAAGGACCGGCAAAATCTGCTGAGCTTGCTTACTTCTTTTTGCTTTCATTATTTCCGTTTCTCATCTTCGTGCTGACGCTCGTTGGATATTTGCCGCTGACGTCGAAGGATGTCCTAAGCGTCATCTCTGGTTATGCGCCAGAAGGAGCGCTTTCGATGATTGAATCCATTGCCGAAGAGACACTGAACAGCCGTAACGGCGGATTGCTGTCATTCGGGATTATTGCCGCCCTTTGGTCTGCATCTAACGGGATTAATGCCGTCGTCAGAGCATTTAACCATGCTTACGAAGTTGAGGAAAATCGTTCCTTCATTCTCGTACGTTTAACATCAATCATCTTAACCATAGCAATGGTTCTTACGATTATTTTTGCCTTAATGCTGCCTGTCTTTGGAAAAGAACTTGGCTTATTTCTCGCTGAATTAGTCGGGCAGTCAGACGCCTTTCTCACCATTTGGACGGCCATGAGGTGGATCATTAGCCCGCTGATTTTATTGATTGTGTTTACAGCCTTGTACTATTTCGCCCCAAACATTAGACTGAAATTGAAATTTGTTCTGCCAGGCGCCATTTTTGCCTCAATTGGATGGATTTTGGTGAGTATGCTGTTCTCATTTTACGTAGGCGAGTTTGCGAATTACAGTGCGATGTACGGAAGTATTGGGGGAATCATTATTTTAATGATCTGGTTCTATTTAACCGGCATTATGATTATCCTTGGCGGCGAGCTCAATGCGCTTTTACATAAGCGTAAAATCGTACCAGGCAAGGTGTGAAGAAATCCGGGCATCCTAAAGAAGAACGAACATGTTCAATCTTGATGGATGGGGGAATCACATATGTCCAAACAATCGAAAAAAGGCGGAAGCAACACGAAACAAAACAAAGGCCATCAGCCAAAGCACAAAACAAGCGGCAGTGCAAACGGGCAAAATGGTTATCATTAAATGAAAAAAACTCCTCTGCATAGGTGCAGGGGAGTTTTTATTTCGACAATCGTATATATCGCTTAAGGATAAAAGCTGTATCAGGTTTTGACTGGTAATGAGGATCATGCTGAAACCCTGCGTTTATTGCTACACGTTCACTTCTGACATGGCCAATAGGGCAAAAAATTTCAAATCCATCGACTTTAGGAGCAAAGGTTTCTGTCATAGATTTGACGATGGTTGTCACAATGCCCTGTCCTTGCGCGTCTTCATCAATCCAATAACCGATATTGCCTAATTGTTGATTAATTGTCAGACGGAACACACCGATTAATTGCTCGTTCAGCTGAATGCCAGCTTCCAACCCTTTTTGTTCATTGTAGATGGTTTGAGTTGATTGAATAAACGTTTTGACAGCTTCTACGCTTTGGCATTGATGAACCCAAGGGAGCCACTCCTCTAAATGGGCCTTATTCTTTTGAATAAGGCTAAATAGTGAGTCCGCATCATCTAATTGTAGAGATGCCAAAGTCAATTCATTTGTGATGTGATATGTAAACAACGATTGATCCCCCATTTTAGTGACTTTCCAGCACTGCCTGCGTTCTCCCAAATCGAACGCAGCAAAACACAAATAATATCACGATGCTGACAAGGTAAAGTAAATTCATTCCTTCAAACGTTTGCACAAAGAATCCTCCGAGTACCGGCCCGAGAATACTGCCTGCACTAAACGCCATTCCGCACATCAAATTCCCGGCGGGAAGCAGATGCTTTGGCAATAAGTCGGTCATATAACTGATGCCAAGTGAGAAGGTAGAGCCTACAGCCATTCCAGCAATAAAGAAACAGATGGCTACAGCCAAAACGGATTGAATGAAAATCCCTGCCAAAAGGAAAAA
Source organism: Bacillus sp. FSL P4-0248 (assembly GCF_038593305.1). Classification (NCBI taxonomy): domain Bacteria; kingdom Bacillati; phylum Bacillota; class Bacilli; order Caryophanales; family Bacillaceae; genus Bacillus; species Bacillus sp. FSL P4-0248. Next base: position 778,434 of record NZ_CP151983.1, read on the forward strand.
GAATGATCCAGCGAGTGTCACACATAAAATGATGCGGCGCCTGCCAAACCGGTCACTGAGCATCCCAAGAGGAAGCTGAAAGACAATGCTCCCTATGGCAAACGCAGGTAAAATAAACGCAACCGCATCTACTGTCACACCGCTTCTGAGTGCATACACTGGGAAGTTACTATTAAGCGTCGTTTCTAAAAAGCCATAGCAAAATGGCATCATAAAGGCGACCCAGCCAAATTGAAAGGCCTTTTTAAAGCGCTTTAAACTGTTTGTCTGCTCTGACGTTTGCACTTCGCCTGTATCTGTATATGTATTTTTTAAAACAAACACAAGCAGCCAAATACATAAACTAACGGCACCAGAAACAATAAAAGGCAAGGCTGGATTGATCTCAATGAGCGGCGTTAAAAAAGGGCCGGCGGCAAAACCGAGTCCAAATGATAATCCATACAATGAAATATTTCGTCCGCGATTTCTTGATGATGAAGCATAGGTCACCCACGTCTGTGTAGAGAAATGCAGCATATGGTCACCAATCCCGATCATGAGACGGAGGAAGAACCAGACGACATAAGATTCAAAAAACACAAAGCTAAACAAGCTTAAAAAAACAGCAGCGCCTCCAATGACGATTAATGGCTTAAATCCAAAACGGCGAAGCGGTGCTTCCATAAAAGGAGACGCAAGCAGTACGCCGAGATATAAGCCTGTGGCATGCAGGCCGTTTAACGTAGGAGAAGTACCGGCATGTTCAAAGATAATGGAAATGACAGGAAGTAATGCCCCCTGTGAAAAACCAGATACGGATACAAGTAAAATTAAAATCATAAAGTGAATTCTCGACATAAGATGCTCCTTACAAGTTCATGCTTTCATCGTACAATGGAACCATAGGGGTTTCAATAGAAAGGTGGAAAAGGAATGACGCTGACATACAAAAAGGATCATTGGATCGCACATATTGAGGACAGGCAGCTGCCTATTTCAGGAACAGAAGAACTGGGGTTCCGCCCATCTCAATTATTCACCTCAGCCATTGCAGGCTGCTTTGGAGAAATGCTTATTCATGTATGCCGTAAAAAGCGAATATCCTGTGAAGGGCTGACGATCACACCTGAAACGACAAGGGCAGGGGCTGTAAACAAAATTTCCTGCATTCATTTACATATCTTATTTGAAGACATCAATACATCTGATGAACAAATCGATAAAGTGATCACTCTTGCATTGAAGCATTGCTCAATGGTGCAGTCTGTGAAAGGGAGTATTGATATCACTTTCTCACACGCGCGAATCTAAAATGTATACGATGCCGGCACTCACGAAAGAATAACAGTCAGACATATGTAAAGGAGAATGGCTGTATGAATCGTTTGTTTCTTGTAATTGTCGCAATCGGTGTTCCGCTATCGGTGATTGGCAGTTTTCTTCATTTCCCGCAGGTCGTCATGTTTGCCGTTTATTGTATCGCCATTATTGGTCTTGCTAGTTTTATGGGAAGAGCCACAGAAAGTCTTGCCATCATTGCGGGACCTAGAATTGGCGGACTTTTAAACGCCACATTCGGAAATGCAGTGGAATTAATCATATCGTTTTTTGCCTTAAAGCAAGGACTGACGGCCATCGTACTTGCTTCTTTAACAGGATCAGTCATCGGAAATTTACTGCTTGTGGCGGGGCTGTCTTTTTTTGTTGGCGGATTAAAATATAAGCGCCAAGTGTTCAATGTCCATGATGCAAGGCACAATTCAGGCTTGCTCATGTTTGCTATCATTGTAGCGTTTGTCGTTCCAGAAGTGTTTTCGGTGGAGATGGCAGAGAATAAACAGTTTGTTTTAAGCATTGGGATCAGCATTGTGATGATTTTGCTTTATGTTGCGGCGCTTTATTTCAAACTAGTCAGCCACCGCGGTGTTTATGTTGCCAAGCAGGAGAGCGGGCAAGGTGAAGCGGAGACGGAAGAAGAAACACCTGAATGGTCTGGGAAATTTGCCACCGTAATTTTGCTGCTTTCGACGATCGCAGTTGCGTACATTTCAGAGCGACTTGTTCATACATTTGATACGGTAGGAGAGCAGTTTGGCTGGAGTGAGCTGTTTATCGGTGTCATTATTGTGGCCATCGTCGGCAACGCCGCAGAACATGCCTCAGCTGTTATCATGGCGTATAAAAACAAAATGGATGTAGCAGTGGAAATTGCCTTTGGCTCCACACTTCAGGTTGCTATGATGGTCGCGCCAATCCTTGTCATCAGCTCGCTATTTTTTGATAAGCAGATGCCGCTCATTTTCTCCTTGCCAGAGCTCATTGCGATGGCATCCTCTGTGCTGCTCACGGTGATTTTATCAAATGATGGGGATACAAACTGGTTTGAAGGCGCCACATTACTCGCTGCCTATTTTATTATGGCGATTGGATTTTTCCTTTTATAATCTTTTGTGGATAAGGGACGTCTTTGCGGAAAATACTATGGAAAAATGAATGAGAAAGAGTGATGATATGAAAAAGATGCTCCGCATCATGTTTGTTGTTCTCTTATCCTTAAGTTTTCTATACAGCTTTCCAGCGGAGGCGGCAAAGCCATTTAAAGTGCCATCCTCTGTCGCCAGTATCTCCAAGGAGAATACGTATCCAAACGCGTCACAGGATCAGCCGCTGCTCCAGCCGAGCGAGCTGACGGCTGAATTGTTCAAAACAACAAGTGTACCGATTGAGAATACTCATTTGATTAAAATGCTAAATGAATCCAGCATTTCAGGAACGCCATTAGCTGTTGGATACCGTGCGACCATTTTCCTCGGAAGGTGGGCGCTGAGCTACGATTCAAACGAAACGGTCGCCAACTGGGAATACAAAAAAGTGAATACGAACCACATTGATAACAGAGGCGGCAACAAAACAGCCATTGGAAAATACGTTCAAAAGCAGCAAGTGAAAGTAAGCGGCGGGCTCACAGCAAAAGTGCCGAACCCAGAAGATGTGAAAACATTGATGATGCAAAAAGCGATTCAAAAAACAAAGCTGCCCCTCGCTTTTGACACCGTGATTGGTGCAGGAACAAAACGAGATCAGTCATACCACGTCTCTCCGAAAAAAGCAGCCTCGCTTCATGCCTATGCACCAGCGATTAACGAAAAAGGTAAGGTCACATACGGAGAAGTGTACCTTGTGCTAAAAGGAAATAAACGAAAACTCGTCGTGAAAAACGTGACCTCACAAGGAATCGGCGCTTGGATTCCTGTTCAGGATCACTTGACGTTTGGGTTTCAAGGGATGAATTAAAACAGTCATCTCCTCTTATCAATAGAGGAGATGACTGTTTTTTGCTAATAGGGTTTCTCTTTTTTTCTTTTTAGTTCATTTTTGTAAAAGTCAAAGGCGTTATATAAATACCAAATGATAAAAAGAAAGAAGATAACTTTAGTCAATATCGGTAAGTTGTTGAAAATAAGACATAGGCCAAAATAAGGGATGATCATAAATCCATAATAAGAAAACCACCATGTTTTAAAAATGAAACTCATCTCCTTGGAAATTGTAGACATTAACATCTTATACATATATTACATTTTTTAAGAAAATAAAAAAGCCATAGTAGAAGTTGAATGAACTCAACGACTACTATGGCTTAAATTTTTTATTCCCCTAAATCCACATTATGATAAACCTGCTGCACGTCTTCAAGCTCTTCTAATACATCGATCAGCTTTTCAAATTGTGCTTTCGATTCATCATCTAATGTCACTTCGTTTTGAGGTAGCATTGTGATTTCAGCGACAGTGAATTCTTCTACGCCGGCTTGTTTGAATGCTTCTTGTACTTGATGGAATTGATCTGGTTCAGCATACACGATCACCGTTTCATCTTCTTCCATGATGTCACGTACATCAACGTCTGCTTCCATTAAAAGCTCAAGCGTTTCTTCTTCACTTTTTCCTTCGACACCGATGACAGCTGTTTCGTCGAACATGTAGGCAACAGAGCCGCTTACGCCCATGTTTCCACCGTTTTTCCCAAATGCTGCTCGAACATCTGAAGCTGTACGGTTTACGTTATTCGTGAGGGCATCAACGATGACCATTGATCCGTTTGGACCAAATCCTTCGTAGCGCAGCTCATCGAAGTTCTCTTCCGCACCGCCTTTGGCTTTTTCAATGGCACGGTCTACAATATGTTTTGGGACACTATATGTTTTTGCACGTTCTAGGACAAAACGAAGTGCTTGGTTTGATTCTGGATTTGGCTCACCTTGTTTGGCAGCCACATAGATTTCACGCCCGAATTTTGCGTAAATACGACTTGTACTGGCATCCTTTGATGCTTTCTTTTCTTTAATGTTGTTCCACTTACGACCCATCTTATTCACTCTCTTTCACTTAGAAAATACACAGTATGAGGGTCCCCATGCTGCATGAAATCATTCTGCTATCTATTATACATGAATCAGTCAAGAGGATAGAAGTAAGAGGGCTGGAATGAAAAGAATTGTTAGCGAATGTTCAAGTGTTCCATGTTTCTCGCAAGCCCGAGTCAGCCCGGCAACATGTATATAAAAAAATAACCCCATCATAAATGAGGTTATTTTGCAGGCTGGGGATAAGCGAGATCCTCAAGCAATTTGACATCATGCTGATGAAGTTGTTTGATCATTTCTTTTCGCACAGCGAGGGCGGCTTCGAAGTATTTTTCGTCTTCGACCATTCCCTTTACTGTGATTTCAATCCCGCGATTCAGCTTATTCAAGCCCATAATTCCATGAACCTGAAAGGGTTCAATTGCGTTTTGGAATTCATCTTTTTTAAGAAAATCATGATGCATTTGATTTAAATTGTCACATGCTGATTCAAGTGCTTGGAAGGCGATATCTGGGTTTTGATTCGCGCTAATTAACACAGATTCCGTAATCCGCATGTAGTGCATGTTATAGTTTTGGATTTGACGGATGTCCCCGTTAGAAATGGTTAACAGCTTGCCGCTCCATTCTCTAATTTGCAGAGAGCGGAGACCAATCTCTTCAATGGTTCCATTAAAGAGGTTATTCACCGTCACATAATCCCCTTTATGAATCTGACGTTCATAGATAAGAAAAACGCCTGCTAAAATATCACGAATCAGTGTCTGTGCGCCAAAACCGATGACGATCCCAGCAACACCAGCACCCGCAAGAATTTTCCCAAAGTCATGAAAGAAAAGAGAAATGACATAGAGCACAAAGCAAATCGACGCGGTGTACTGCGTGACCGATTTCACCAAGCTCTCGATCGTTTTCTTCTTCTTGTCCTCTATAAACTCAGTTCGTTTAAAGAAAATTTGAAGGGCTTTGTTAATCATAAAGACGGCAAGCCAAAGAATGAGTCCAACAAGGAGAATTTCAATGTATTTGTTTTTGACCACTGTCAGAAATGTATCGTCCATCTATCGGTTACCCCCTGGCTGTACGAGAAGTAAAATCAACATCTTGATAATAGCTGTTTTTCACTAAAACATTCGGACCGAGGCACTGCACGCTTGGGCAATGACAATTCAGTTCTTTTGCTAATTTTGTATTCATCCAGCGTGTATAGGCTGATTGCAATGTATCAGTTGCAATGTTTCCAAGCGGCGGAGTATCGCCAAAGTCTGTCACAATAATATTCCCATCAAAAATATTCACATTCAACCGTGAGCGTCCATCAGGGTCATTTCGTACCGTGACATTTTTCTCCTGACGCAATCGGTTGAGGAGACGCTGGTCTTCTTCATCTGGGCTGCATGAATAAAATGGCAGGGTACCAAACAGCATCCATGTGTTTTGATCACGAATATCAAGCAGCTGATGAATCGCATCCCGCATTTGCGGAAGCGTCAAAGATTCAAGGGCGCTGGCGAAATCACTTGGATACATCGGGTGAACTTCGTGGCGCTGGCATTTCATTTCCTCGACGATTTGCCGGTGGATGTGTTCGATATATGGAAGCGTGCGCTTATTCAGCATGGTTTCAGCGGATACGGTTACGCCCGCTTTGACAAGTGCCTGACTATTTTCAATCATACGGTTAAATAATTTCTCGCGCTGCTCAAAGGTTGGTTTTCGATCCATCATGGCAAAACCGACCGTTGCAAACTCTTCGACAGTGCCCCAGTTATGTGAAATGTGAAGGACATCTAAGTATGGAATAATTTCTTCATACCGCGCCAAATCAAGGGTTAAATTTGAATTGATCTGTGTACGGACGCCGCGTTCATGGGCATACTTTAATAAAGGGACAACATATTCCCGTACAGATTTAAGAGAAAGCATGGGCTCTCCGCCTGTAATACTAAGTGAGCGCAGAAGCGGGACTTCATCTAAACGGCGAAGTAACAAATCAATCGGCAGCGCATTCGGATCCTTAGGCTGTAAGGTATAGCCGACCGCACAATGCTCGCATCTCATGTTACACAGCGTTGTTGTCGTAAATTCAATATTTGTCAGCTTCATTTCTCCGTAATCCTGCACATCGAGATAGGCTTCCCAGGGGTCGTATGCAGGTGTAATCGGACGAAGTGCTGTTTTTTGGTTCATGGTATCTATCTCCTTTTCATTCGGGCAAACGTAGACCCGCCAACAGTTAATTTTAAGCCTCATCACGGTTATACGCAAGGGGGACACAATTGATTTGCAAGGGAAAAAAAGATAAGCTATAAACAAATGCTAAAGGGAGTGTATCGATGGGTAAGGCAGCAGACAGCAAAGAGCAGCAGGTTGATTATTTAAAGAACCGATTAGATATGTTTATGAATGTGATTGATTCATTAGATCCCGAATCAACAGACGTTGAGGATATAGACAGACTGATCCAGATGATTGACGATCTGGAAGCGAAATATGAACGGTTTAAAAACGATTGGAAGGAAGAATAGCTCGCGTGATGCGGGCTTTTTTCTTTAAATTGGCAGGTGAATCGGTGTATGAGTCTCGGTCTTATTCTGCAAAATAGAAGAAAAACCGGGAAGTGACGTAAATGAAAAAATACATGCTGATCTGTTTATGTGCGCTTTTTGTTTCCATGCCTCTCTCAGAAGCGGAAGCCGTGTCTAATAAGCCCATCCACTGGGGATTTGCGAAAAGTAAAGAGCACAGGCCGCCGGATGCGGGCAAAGAATTGACGGCACTGTTAAAAAAGTATGATGCGTTCTATTTAGGCAACACGAAAAAGAAAGAGATTTATTTTACCTTCGACAATGGCTATGAAAATGGGTACACACCCAAGATCTTAGACGTGCTGAAAAAACATCAAGTACCAGGCACCTTTTTTGTGACAGGTCACTTTGTAAAGGACCAGCCCGGGCTTGTCAAACGTATGGCAGAAGAAGGTCATATCATTGGCAACCATTCCTATCATCATCCAGATTTAACAACAAAGAGCACGAAAGAAATCAAAGAAGAACTGGACCGTGTCAATGAAGCTGTGTACAAAATCACAGGAAAACAAGATAACCTCTATCTTCGTCCGCCGCGCGGTGTGTTCAGTGAAAGGGTACTAAAAGAAACAAAACAGCTCGGCTACCAAACCGTTTTCTGGTCAGTGGCATTTGTGGACTGGCATATCCATCATCAAAAAGGAAAACAGTATGCTTACGATCAAATGATGAAGCAGGCGCACCCAGGAGCCATTTACTTACTTCATACCGTCTCAAGAGACAATGCCGAAGCGCTGGATGAGGCCATCACCGCTCTGAAAAAACAAGGATATTCCTTTAAAAGCCTAGACGATCTCATGCTTGAAAAAGTATGGCATCTGCCACAGCTATAGAAAGAAGCCTGCAGAAGACCTGCAGGCTTTTTGATTATCCCTCTCTGATTTTACACTGAAACAAAAGAGGATGATGACGTGAAAAAGAGTCAATCAAGCCCTCACCGAAAACGGTGATGCTTTGCTCCCAAGGATGTCCTAGCAGGCCCCAATCCATTTCTTTTGATAAAAAGAAATAGTAATCCCCATTAGGGAGAACAGGAACTTTCCATTCTCCAAATTCATCTTTTTCAAACAAGCCATATGGTGTGATCCAGTAGCATTCGTGCTGCCAATCAAGTGCCAGCATATATTCGTCCGTTCCGGTGATATTCTCCTGAAAAGAGAGCAGTGCCTTTTTTTCAAGATCTTCATCTGTATGTAGAAGAGAAGAGTCCTCAAAATAAGCAGAGATATCATATGTGATGTAAGGAGGGGGTGCTTGAAAAGCGGGAAAGCGAGAGATGCTTGGTATAAATTTGAACTCTCGAGCAAATGTCTTCCAGGCAAATTTTAATTCTTTGTCTTTCAGTGGAATCCAGTTTTCCATATGATCTTCCTCCCAAGCACTTCTCTCAAAACATTATTTAAAAATCCTAAACCACCCTTTATGTTTAAACCACAAAAGCATCCCCGAAACGAGGAGACCCATAAAAATCAGCACGCCAAAATAGCCGTATTTCCAGTGTAATTCAGGCATGTTGTCAAAGTTCATTCCGTACACCCCAACAATAAAGGTCAGTGGAATAAAAATGGTCGACACAATGGTCAATGTCATCATGATCGCATTCATCCGGTTGGAATTCAGCGTCTGATAGCTGTCTCGTAAATCGGCTGTCATATCACGGTTTGACTCAACAATTTCGGTTAGTTTTAATAGATGATCATAAATATCATTAAAATACGCTTGACGATTTGTATCGCTTTTCATCATATTTGTGTTCACAATACGATATAAAAGGTCCCTCATCGGGATAATCGTTCTTCGCAGTTTGAGTAAATCTGAGCGAATACCAAATACTTCGTTCATCAACGTGCCATACGTTTTATGCCCTTCTTCATCCTCAATTTCATTCAGCCTGTCTTCAATTTGATAAATAATAGGGAAATAATCATCAACAAGCTGATCAATCAGCATGTAGGCAATATGCTCAGGTCCGCTGTTTCTTGCTTTATCAGACCCTTTGAGCTTTCGAATCACACGTTCAACGTACGGCGCTTCCTTCAAATGAAAGGTCACGATATAGTTTTCACCAACAAACAGATCGACTTCCTCAGAACGAAGCGTTTTTTGATTAAGGGCATGCAGCACGAAAAACAAATACCCTTCATAAAAATCAAGCTTGGGCCGCTGTAAATAATGAAAACAATCTTCAATCGCAAGCGGATGGAAATGAAAATATTCCTTTAAAAGCGCTGCTTCCTTTTCCGTTGGCGCATGAAAATCAATCCAATACCAGGCGATATCGGGGCTTGAAAGCTGCTGCAATGTTGCATGTTCAATCAAGTCGCCGTTTTTTGTCACTGCAAGTTTTCTCAGCATGTGCACCCCTCCAGACTTGCATTATATCATGAAGCAGCACCGGTGAACTTATACGTTTTCTTCATAAAAAAAAGCCGATCTCATTTTTGAGATCGGTTCAATGTGCGTGTATGATTGATGGATAAAACCGAGAATTAAGGACGACGGAAGTTGACGAAACCACCATTACGGTCGAACCAGCCTCTAAATGCCCAGTTGATGTAGCCGCCGTCACCTTTGTTTGTGAAAGATCCATTTTCGAATACCCAGACTCCGTACGTAATACTTCCGTATTTCACAGTAGCAAACGTTTTGACGCCGTTGAAACGAGTCTCATAACCTTGGCTTAAGTTAAATACCATGACATTGTATTTTGCGCCAGCAGCATAGAAAGCAGACTCCATTAATCCTTTGACAAAGCCTTCACGGTTTGTGTTAGCATTTGCAGCATTGATTAATGCATTTGCAATACCAAGTACATCAAAGTTAATATTAACGTTTCCTGCAGTTGTAGATGCCTTACCTTCAGCAGCTTTGTTTAAGACAGTTTGCTGAAGTGTAGTAGAAACAGGTGCTGAAGTTTTTGGCTCAGCAGCGTCAGCGAATACTGGCAGTGTCGAAGAAACAGCAGTGGCAAGGGCAACAGAAAGAATTGTTTTTTTCATTGGTCGGATCTCCTTTGTTTTTAAATTTTGGGTCTTCTTTTTTGTAAAATGTGAAACTAAGTGAAGCCGGTCATCAATGAGGTAAATATGTTCCTGCAAGATAAAACAAATGATTGCCTAATCCGCTAATTTCTTTGTTCACCTCCTTGATATGTCATAATTATACAAATATTTTTTGAATGGAGGATATCACCCAGAGGTTCTATTTCTAATTTAAGGAAAATGAGCCTAAAATGTTGAAGGATGCTGTCGAATTTTAGCTGAATTCGACTAAAAACTTTCATCTATCCAAAAGGAGAATGACCACAAATAAGGAAGATATAACTGATAAATTCTTGTACTCTTTATGTTTAAAAGTATTCAATCTAGAGAATCATTCATGCAAAATGAAACAATCACATCTGCGTATGTTTGCAGAAAGGAAGAGGACATGTATGTGGGAAAAACAGCTTGCGGTAGAGCCGCCGTATCATTTCGATCAAGTGCTTAGACGCTTATCAAGTGATCCATTAAAAGCAGTCGATTTGAGTCAAAGAGAAATCAAAGTGCCGATCAGATTAGAGCAAAAACCGTACGTGGTCATCGTTCAAGCTACTGGAACAAAGGATGCGCCTATGTTCCGGGTGCGATCAAACGGCCCAGAGGAACCCCTTCTTTCTGAGGTGAAACGGATATTTGGCATGGAGCATCAATTACACATGATTCAAGACCATTTTTCTCAAACCAATCTAGCGCCCATTTTTGAGCAGCATATTGGAACGCCGCTCATGCTGGATTTTCATTTATATCATTGTTTAATGAAATGCATCATTCATCAGCAGCTTAATCTTTCGTTTGCTTACGAGCTCACGAAACGATTTGTCCATACGTACGGCGAGCAAATAGAAGGTGTATGGTTTGATCCTTTACCAGAAACCATTGCCTCTCTTGAAACAGATGATTTGAGAAAGCTTCAATTTAGTCAGCGAAAAGCAGAATATGTCATCGATGTATCGAAACGAATTGTGAGCGGCTCACTTTGTTTAGAGGAATTACACGATTTATCTGATCTGGAGGTAGAAGAGCGTCTGCTTCCGATTAGAGGGATTGGCCCTTGGACGGTTCAAAATGTGCTCATGAATGGGCTTGGAAGACCAAATCTTTTTCCGATGGCAGATATCGGCATTCAAAACGCAATGAAACGTCATTTTAACCTGCCTGAAAAACCGACAAAAGATGAAATGGCAGCGCTAAGCAAGGAATGGACCCCATATTTAAGCTACGCTTCTTTATATTTATGGAGAAGCATTGAGACAGATAAATAAATGAAAGGCATTTTCTCTCTTTGTCTAAGACGTGGTATACTAATGAGATGGAATAAAATGAAGACAACCTATTAAGGGTTCAAATAGAACGGAGAGAATAAAGTGAAAGAAAAACAGCAAGGTGCCCTTTTGCAAAAGGGACAGCAGTTCCCGCTTACCATTAAACGCCTTGGCATTAATGGTGAAGGGGTCGGTTATTTTAAAAAGCAAGTGGTCTTTGTCCCAGGCGCGCTTCCAGGTGAGGAAGTGGTAGTTGAAGCAACGAATGTCCAAGCAAAATATGCAGAAGGCACAGTCAGAAAAGTGCGAAAGCGTTCCGAGTATCGAGTCAAACCGCCATGCCCAGTATACGAGCAGTGCGGCGGCTGTCAGCTTCAGCATTTGGCGTATGAGCAGCAGCTAAATGAAAAGCGTGATATTGTCATTCAATCAATGGAGCGTCATACAAAGCTATCGGTTGAAAAGCTTGATATTCGGCCAACGATCGGCATGGAAGATCCGTGGCACTACCGAAACAAAAGTCAGTTCCAAGTAGGACGTTCTCATAGCGGAGACATCATTGCAGGACTTTATGGACTAAATTCCCATAAGCTTGTACCGATCAAGGAATGTATCGTGCAGCATCCAAAAACGAACAAAACAACAGGCGTTGTCCGCAAAATTTTAGAGAAATTCGGCGTATCGGTCTACAATGAACGGACAAGAAAAGGCGACGTACGCTCGATTGTCGTGCGTGTCGGTTTTGAAACAGGGGAAGTGCAGGTCGTTCTTGTCACATCAAAACCTGAATTTCCAAAGAAAAAAGAAATAGCCGAAGCCATTCAAAAACGTCTGCCTGAAGTGACGTCCATTATGCACAATATTAATGGTGAAAAAACGTCGGTCATCTTCGGCCATAAAACATCTCACCTAGCTGGCAATATGGTCATTCAAGAATTTTTAGGAGACGTCTCATTTGAATTGAGTGCACGTGCTTTCTTCCAATTGAATCCGAAGCAGACGCTAAAGCTTTACGATGAAGCGAAAAAAGCGGCCAAACTGACAGGCAAAGAAAAGGTTGTCGATGCGTATTGCGGTGTTGGGACCATTGGGATGTGGCTCTCAGATGGCGCCAAAGAAGTACGAGGAATGGATGTCATCAAAGAATCGATTGATGATGCCAAGAAAAATGCCAAAAAACACGGCATGAAAAACGCGACCTATGTAACAGGAACAGCTGAACATTGGCTGCCAAAATGGGTCAAAGAAGGCTTCCGCCCTGACGTCATCGTCGTCGACCCGCCAAGAACAGGCTGCGAGCGCACCTTCTTAGACACCGTCAAACAAGTCAAACCAAAACGCTTTGTCTACGTCTCTTGCAACCCATCCACACTAGCAAAAGACCTTGAATACATGTCAAAAGACTATAAGATCGAATACATGCAGCCAGTTGATATGTTTCCGCATACGGCGCATGTTGAGTGCTGTGCGTTGCTCGAATTAATTGACTAATCCTAAGTTAAGCGTGTTTTTTAACATACGTTTTATTAGGGTGTGTCTTAGGAATCGCTAATTTAATATTTGCTGAAACATAAAAAGCAGACGGTTCAGAAGTGCGATAATCCACTTCTAATTGGCCGTCTGCTTTTACTGTTATTTTATGAATGAAGCGAGCTAAAATTGTTGGAGTTAGCTCTGTGAGTGGTTGTTTAGGGTTTAATTGATTTAGGATATATGCTTTCAAATTAGCAACATCTACTTGCATATTACTTTCCTCATATTGCAACAAATTTAGTTTTCAACTAGTTTCTCTATTTCAGGATTTAAAATAACTACAAGACCGTCATAATTTTCTTAGTTAATTTTGTCAACTAACAACAAATCGAGTGCTTTTTGTTTCTTAGTACGGAGACTAGCAAGCTGTTTTTGTAATTTTTCATGATTATTCACTGGTTTTGAGTTTAACTTTTTTAGATTGTTGCACTGAAAGAAGCATAAAGATTTTTATGTTGGAGGGGGGAATGTTAGGGAGCCCAATATTGGTGACCATCATTAGAAGTCTGGATTTGGAAATTATAAAATACAGGGTGGACAGTATTCTATACATCTTCGGGAGGAATCGATATGATTAGTGGTGTGCCAGTTGTTGGTCGGATTATTAGAAAAGATATTTGAATTAAGTTGTGTTAGAAAAATAATTAAAAACCAAGCTGAATCAAATTGTGTAACTAATTAGGAAACTAGGTTTTTTTGTTATTATTTGAAATTTTTATATTATTTAGTTTTAATGCTGTATAATTGAATATAAGAACTTTTATGATTATTTTACTATAATAGTGAGGTTGTTTAAATGATTGAACTTGATTTTACTCGTATTCGGTCTTTTGATGGTAGTAAAGACGGGGGCTTTGAAGAGTTAGTTTGTCAAATAGCCCATTTAAATAAACCAAATCAAGGGAAGAATTTCATCCGAAAAGATGGTGCTGGTGGAGATGGCGGTGTTGAATGTTATTGGATCCTGGAAGATGGTTCAGAGCATGCTTGGCAAGCAAAATATTTTACTGACAGGCTCGAAGGTAGTCAATGGAGTCAAATAGATGGTTCAGTTAGAACAGCGATTGATAAACATCCTAGATTAACTAAATATTATGTAAGTGTGCCAAAGGATTTAAACGATAGTCGAAAAACTGGTCGTGGTGGGAAGCAAGTTGTATCTTCCTTAGATAAATGGAATCAATATGTTCAAAGCTGGACGGAATTAGCCAAAGATAAGGGAATGAACGTAGAGTTTGAATATTGGGGTCGTCACGAATTAAGTATGATGCTACAAAGGGACGAAAGTAATTATATTGGTAGAACATTATACTGGTTTAATGAGCCAGTATTGAGTATGGGAACTTTTACGGAATTAGCTAATAAATCGAAAATTTCTTTAGGTGAGCGATTTTCAGAGGAATATCATATTGATTTACCTATTCAGAAAAAAGTAGAGGGATTAGGTATATCTCCTGAATGGAAAGAAGCAATTAATAATCAAAAAAAGATTCTGTTCGATTTGATCCATAGGATAGACCAGTTAGATCGCTTTGAAAATAAAACTTTGAATAAAGGACCAAACTGGACTGTTTTCAAAGAGAATGCAACTAAATTTAAAGAATCGTATTTAGAAATTTTAATTACTAAATACGATGAACTTAGGATTACAAATATTAGGGGTGGATTTGAAGGTTTAAGAGGCTTAGCTGCTGATTTCAATAATTTTATTTGGGATAATATCAATGATAAGAACGAAGGATGGAAAGATATTAGGTATCAATTTAGAGGAGTTATTGAGGCACTAGATAGTATAGAGACTTTTATATTTAGTATTGCTACGGAAGCATATGAAACAAAAAGTGTAGTCATATTAGGAGATGCTGGAATAGGGAAATCACATTTATTATGTGATATAGCACAAAAGCGTATAGCTGAAGATTTACCTACTGTCTTTCTATTAGGTCAAAGGTATTCTGGAGGTAATCCACTTAATATTATAGCTGAAGAACTTGATTTGAGGGGCGTAAGTTTTAAACAGTTACTAGGGGCTTTGGATGCAGCTGGAGAAGCAAAGAAAACTAGAACATTAATTATTATTGATGCCTTAAATGAAGGTAATAATCGTTTTGATTGGCAAAATCAACTAATGTCATTTATAGCTGAATTAAAAAATTATCCTCATATCGCTTTACTTATAAGCTGTAGATCAACTTATAAGGATTTCATATTACCTGAAGATATTAAAGGGAACATAGTGGAGATTTTTCATACAGGGTTTAAAGGATTTGAACACCGAGCAGCTATGAAGTATTTGTCGAAACAAGGTATAGACAAACCTTCTGTACCACTACTATCTCCAGAATTCAGTAACCCATTGTTTTTAAAAACATGCTGTAAAGCAATAAAATCAAAAGGGTTGACTTCTTTCCCTAAAGGTCTTGAAGGCCAGACTGCAATCTTTAATTTTTATTTGGAAAGTATTGAAAATGTTGTTAAACGTAGAAAAAAATATATGGGGAATAGAAATGTTTCTAGTAGAATTTTATCAAAATTGATCGAACTAATATACCCAGATAAATTATTTGGAATTGAAATAAATTTAGCAGCGGACGTTTTTAGAGAAGTGGATCCTAAACCTAACTTTGATGATGATTTAATCGATATACTCATTTCAGAAGGTTTACTAGCATTAGATATGATAACTGATAGTAATGGAAATGCAATTGAAGTTGTTAGGTTTACATACGAAAGATTTAGTGATTATTTCATTGCAGAAAACATTATTGATAATCTGAATGCAGAAAATCTTGAAGCGGAGTTTGGAACTCATGGGAAGTTAGAAGAAATAATAAAGAACCCATATAAGTATTCAGGGATTATTGAAGCATTAGGCATAGTTTTCCCAGAAAGATTCAATCTAGAGTTTGTTGATTTTGTTTCTGAAGAAAGTACACATTATAATTCGATTTTTGATAAATCGTTTACGAATGTTCTTTTATTACGTAGCAAAGACTCTATTAATGATAGGACAGTTGCATTATTAAATAAAATTTCTAGTTACGGTTTTTTCAATGAGTCGCTAGATAAGATATTAGCTTTATCTACAGAACCTAATCATCCATTAAATGCAGAATTTTTACATGAAAATTTAAAAAGAAGAAAATTGACGGAAAGAGACCGCTTATGGTCAACGCATATAGCAGTAAGTGATTATGAGGAAGATGAAGAACAACCTGAATCTGTAACTCGAACTTTAATTGATTGGGCATTGTATGCGGATTTAAACGATGTAGAAGACGAGCGAATAAGATTATTGAGTTACACACTTTTATGGATGACAACGACTTCAAATAGAAAAGTAAGGGATCAAGCTACTAAATCATTAGTTCGAATTTTAAGTTATCGTCCATATATCATTAATGAGTTGCTACCGAAGTTTAATGATATAGACGATTTATATTTAAAAGAAAGATTGTATGCAGTTAGTTATGGTGTAGTCTGCAATATTAATGATTTAGATGAAGTAAGAGAAATTGCAGAGAAGGTTTATGAGTTGCAATTTACCCATAAGAAACCAGAACCACATCTTCTTTTAAGGGATTATGCTCGAGGGATAATGGAATACGCTTTATATAAAAACTTAATCGCTGAAGAAATGAGCAGAAATTTTAGACCGCCGTATATTAGTGAATGGCCAATTGAAAATCCTACTAAATCAGACATTAAAGATTTAGATGAAGATGAATATTCTTCGATTAAAAGTTCTCTTATGGGATTCCCAGGGGATTTTGGTAACTATACTATGTCCTGCGTACATAACTGGTCAGCAACATCACTAACGGAAAGTCGTCCTAAAACATCATATGAATTACATTTAGAATTTGCTGAAAAAGTACCTAGTGAGTTAAGAGAAGAGTACTTAAAAGAAATCAATCAAAGAATTAAATCATATGGTCAGCCCGTTACAGTTAATATTATAGACGATGTTTTAAATGATTCAGAATATGACCTTGAGGAGTTATTTAAAGAGGTTGATGAAATGCCTAGGGAAATTTCAGTTGTTACTAAAAATATAGATAGTCCAAGTGATAATTGGGATTCTTTAAAGAAACGTATCAATGATGCATTGTCAGAAGAGGTTAAAGAATATTTTAGGTGGCTAACAGGTTTAGGCGTTAATGATAGAGTAGCAATTTTTTGTAGAAAATGGGCGCAAAGATGGGTATGCAAAAAAGCATATGAGTTTGGTTGGACCTCAAAAATGTTTGGTGATTTTGAAAGAAGACACAGTAATACTTACGGTAGGGAAGGTTCAAAAATTGAACGGATTGGTAAGAAATATCAATGGATTGCATTTTATGAACTTTTAGCTAGAATGGCAGACAATTTATTTTGGGCTAACAAATATGAAGATGAAACAGAATATGAAGGGCCATGGCAGCTTTGGGAACGCGACATTGATCCTACTATATGGCTGAGAGCTACAAATGATTCAAATTGGGATGAGTTTGGAAAGGTTTGGTGGTCACCATATACACCGATTTTTAGTGTCAATGAATCGGATGATTGGGTGTTCGATGAAGACACACTTCCTGATTTCAAGAATTTATTGATAGTAACTGATAGTAAAGGTGAAAAGTGGCGTAACTTGAGTGGCTTTAGAAAATGGGCGAATAAAACGATTGATGGTAAATCTAAAGAAGAGTTGTGGTATAGAATTAATACATGCGTTGTACCAAAAAATGATGTAGATAATGTACTTGAAAAAATGAAGGATAAAGCTTTATTTGCCCCTTCTACTTTTGCGCCACGAGGTTCCTCACACCAAGGTTTTTTACGAGAATATCCATGGCATCCTTACTATAAGGATTTTGATGTTTGGCGTAATGGTGAAGATTCTCGAACTTTAAATATTCAACATTTAGTACCAGTTAACGAATATGAATGGGAAACAGGTGAAAGAGATAAATCCATTGACCAATATATTTCTCTCTATTTACCTAATCAACAATTAATTAAAGACTTTAATTTAAAGTGGTCATTAGGGAATTTTAGTACATGGGAGAATTCCGACGGCGAGATAATCTTTATGGATCCAAGTGAATTAGAAAAAGGACCATCGGCAGCTCTGGTTAAATCAGATCATTTTGAAAAATGGTTAGAAGAGAATGACTTACAGTTGACTTGGTTTATCGGCGGAGAAAAGCAAATTTTCAATGATGTAGGAAGTGTTTCAAAAAGATTAGAGTTCAACTATATAATTTCTATGGAAAAGGAAAATTTCATGGAAATAAATTGGAAAGATAACTATAGTTTTAAAAATTAATTAATTTATGGCATCAGTGGAAGAACAGTATTATTATCCACTGATGTAGTTATTTAGAAGGGATAGGGTTTGCCATCAGGAAGTTTTAAATTTAAGACTTCATGAAAAATTTGTTTATGCCAAACTAAATTCGATCCGATTTTGAAGTTTGAATTTATTCTTTCTCAGTTATTTGTTAGTCGACCAAATATTTTTTTGTGTTCAGAGAAAGCATGAAGTTCATCAATTTTTAGGAAATGAATCTAACAAATCATATTCATAAAATATAAAGTACAAAAGTTTAATGTAAAAGGTCGAGTATTATTTAAAGGAAACCAACATGAGGTTTACAAGCTGCCCAATAATAAGTCTTTTACTTAGCAAGGTGTACAATATTTATCCGGAGGTGAGACTTATTAAAATTTACATAACAAATTTTAATGAGGCAAGAAATAAAGAGGGTTTTCATTTAGTACGATGCTGACAAATGCAAGAGAGAAAAGAAGTGCCTTTCTAAGAAGTATAAAGACAAAATAGTGAACATAACCTCTTCGCAACGATGTGACAGAGGTGTTTTTATATTTGAGAATCGTCTTATAAATTCCTTGACGCTTTATTCACAGCTGGTATCAGCTTATTATTTAATATGACACATAAACGTTGACGAGCAAGATGATTAATACCGTGCATGTGGAGGCAATTGTATCGATGGTACGAGTGTAAAAAGTGAAATGAATAAAAATGGGTCGTGATTTGAATACTGGCTTCTAGTTTGTACGATCATCACGGACTTTTTATTAACTTATTCAGAGAGGTCGATCAAAGAATTTTTAATTCATGGAAAGGTGGAGGATGAGATTGAGTCAATTTAAAATCTTAACAAACTATATCCCTATGCTTCAAGTCGATGATATTGGTGAATGGGTAATAGATAAAGAAAATGATGGAACAGCAGAACACCCGATTCAGACGCCCTTTGTGAATTATTCCGAAACGGTCCGTCGTTTTATCGAGGATGTCTATACCTTTGCAGAACAACGTCAAGAAATGGAGCTTACCCGCTACAGTGAGATCCTCAAAGAAAATGGCATTGAGGGTGGAACGAACGATATGGAGAATGTGGACACCTCAAATGTAAATGCGCAGTGTGTACTGGCTCTCATCATGGGGGTTCTGAGAGCTGAACGATTTTGCGATGGTGTCATACTCGATTTCTTTACAAACGGAGCTATTGTCAAGTGGCTTGAAAGATTGGAACGTTTGGAGAATGATTGAACAAATTTAAACGATGATGTGATGATGGCGTGCGCTCAATTTTTATCAAATAACTTTCGGAAAATGAATTGAAAAAATTTCGTTTCAGGCACTATTTGAAAATAGTGCTTTTTTTGTTTGAATCGACATGTTTAAAATTCTTCTATTGACTTTCCCCTTTACTGAAAGGTTTATACTTTGATCAGATCAACAAATCGGAGGAGATGCAGGATGTTCAAAATCGGTGATTTTTCTATGTTAAGTAAAGTCCCTGTCAAAACCTTAAGGTATTATGACCAAATAGATTTATTAAAGCCTAAGCAGATCGATCAAGAATCCGGATACCGGTATTACTCAGCTGAACAGCTGCTTGAGGTCAATCGGATTTTTCTGTACAAGGAATTAGGTTTTACGTTAAAGCAAATGGGTCAGCTTCTTCGTGAAGATATTTCTGTCGAGCAGATTCAGGGCATGTTTCTCTTGAAAGAGAGTGAGATTCAGCAATTGATCGAGAGAGAACAACAGAAATTAGCGCGTATTAAGGAGCGGATGCACCTCATCAAACGAGAGGGGTGTGTGGAAAAAGAGCAGGAGGTTATCATCAAATCGGTTGAAAGCAAACGTTTCATGTCTTTTCAATCCAACGGAACTGTTGACGAAATCCCTTCCTTCTTTCAAACGTTTCATCATTTGTTACATCCGCAAGAATTGAACTCTGAGCCGCAAATCGTGCTGTGGAGGGAATCAATTGCTAAAGAAAGTGAGTTCGAATTTGAGGTTGGGTATTCCGCGAAAGCGATAAGAGGCTCTCTGCCTCAGGGCATCACAATACGCACATTACCAGCTGAAGAAACCATGGCGACGCTCTTATTTCATTCAGATTCTCCATTTGCACAAACTGCTTGTGTTGACCTGGCGACATGGATCGAACATAACGGATACCGCGTGAAAGAAGATCAGCCGGGCCGAGAGATTTATTACCCGTTGGCTGAAAATGAAGAAGGAAGACTCATTGAAATTCAAATTCCCATTCAACTATAAATCGTCTACATTGCCCAAAGGAGAAAAGCGACTATGAAAAATAAAGCCGTTGTGTATTTACTTGCTTTAGCAGCCTTTTTAATTGGAACGATCGAATATATCATTACAGGAATTATTCAAATGGTCGCAGATGATTTACAGGTCACGACATCTGCTGCTGGTTTATTGGTCACATCATTAGCGCTCTCAGCAGCAATCGGCGCGCCGATTGTCATTGCACTGACCATCAATATCGACCGCAGAAAAATATTATCATGGATGCTGATCATTTTTACTTTAAGTAATATCATCACAAGTGTCAGCCATTCGTTTGAAATGGTGCTGATGACTAGGGTTTTACAAGGAATTAGTGGGGGGACGGCCATTGTGGTGGCAATGGCTGTGGCTACTCGCCTTGTCGAACGAGAAAAAAGAGGAACAGCGATTGGCATCATTTTAATGGGATTAAGCAGCTCCTTAGTTTTAGGTGTTCCAATCGGGACATTTCTAAGCAGCATGATTGGATGGAAAGCATTATTCGCAGCTATTGGATTGATCACGCTCATTCCGCTGATTGTTGTGTATAGGCGCATCCCTTCTATGAAAGAACAAGAACCGGTGACGCTAGGTATGCAATTATCGATATTAAAAGATAAGAGAATTTTGCTTGCAGTGGCAGTTACACTCTTTTATGTAGGCGGATATTCCACTTTATTTACCTATTTAACGCCCTTCCTGCAAGAATCAGCAAACCTTAGCATAACAGAAATCAGCGGCATTTTATTACTAGCGGGAATATGCAGCTTTTTGGGCTCCAGTCTTGGAGGGGTTGCAGCAGATAAAAAAGGCCCAACATTCACGATTTTCTCCGGAATTATTCTACAAATCATCATGCTGATGCTGCTGGCATTTGTGTCAGGGAATCTCGTGGTCATGGTGGCGGTGATCATGATATGGATGATTGCTACATGGAGCACATCTCCAGCTCAGCAGCTGTATCTCGTCACACTTGTACCCAAATCTCCTGATATCGCATTAAGTGTCAATACATCGTTTATTCAATTCGGATTTGCTTTAGGCTCGGGGTTAGGAGGGCTTGTATTGAGCAGGACATCTATATTGCACCTAAGCTGGATCAGCGCTGGAACGGTTCTTCTCGCTTTACTCATGACCATCTTGATGGTGGCGTTTGACAGAATCTCTCAGCAGAAGAGTTTGAAGGTGATGGAGCAAGGTAGATAACATGATCGATTCACTAGTGAACATACAAATTTAGTATTGTATTGTGGGAACTACTTATTTCGGGTAGTTCCTTGGCCCATTTCGTGGGCTTTTTTTATAAAAATTCTTATCTCTGCAGTTCTGCTTTATTACTTCTGTAAATACCTGATCTCCTTGTCATACTTTTGAATGAAATTGACTCAATAGAATTGACGTAAGAACCATGAATAGGTGAAGATGAAATAAACTGTAAGATAAAGGGAGACGGATGATGATACATATCATATTTGGGGCGGCAGCTGCCGGTAGTTTAAAACAAGCAGTACGTGAAATGAAGCAAGATCAAATAGATGATATCATCGCTTTTGATGATATTTATTCGATTGGACCACTTCTACATTTACACGAACATAAAGGACAAGCGAACCGTATAGAATGGCTGCGTAATGTGATGTCAAATGAATTTGGCTATTTTGATGACTTGGTCAACGATCAGCATAAAATGCTTCAACAAATAAAGGAGATAAAAGCAGGCAGTCGTATTCTTATCTGGACAGGCAGTAATGCCCATGAGCAAATTGGCTTGCGATATGCCGTCTATTTATTAAAAGAAAAAAGGGTTGAATTGTCTGTAATCAATATAACGACAGCATTTGATCAGCTGTTCAATACAAATACAAGAAGAATGGATATTCGACATTCCGGAGAAATTGCATCTGAAAAATTTAAAATTTTGTACGAGAGTAAAGAGCATATTCACACAGTGACAAAAGAAGAAAGAGAAAGATTACAAAACGAATGGCTTTCATTTGCTAAAGAAAATCATACGCTGCGGATATGGCAAAAAGGACAAACGATCAGCGTACCAGAAGATGAATTTGATGCTTATTTAGTGAAAATGGCTAAGCGGCTTCATCAGTCCGCGCCAGAAGAGGAGTACATCGTAACTCCACGCCTGATAGGGGAAGTCATTGGTCATTTAGATCAGTATATCGGGGATGATTTTATTGAGTATCGACTTAAGATATTAATTGATCAGGGGATTTTTGACATGAAAGGAAAACGAACTTCCATGCGTTATTACTCGATTAAACTGACAGAGTTCGGTCAGAATTTCAAAAAATGGGTATGCTGTCGAGAGTTTGTAGATCATCCTTTTGTGAAAATTGAAGGAGATTACGGTAGTGAACCCTTTCATTGCGGGCATTGTCAATGTCATTTAGAAAGAGATGATGTACCAGTAAGCGATACCCTTTTCTCAAAGATTTGGAATTGGAATGTACAGTATGGTCGCTGGTTTGACGAAGAAACCGATGATTTGCTGCCAAATGGCGTAGACATGGAAAGGAAGTTCAATCAAGAAGGAGAGCGTATCACGAAAGAAGTGAAACGTGAATTATCTCCTGCGTATCAAATTGAATACAGCCCAAGTGAAATGACGAGATATTTTATTTAAAACAATAGAATTAATTAAGTAAATGTAGGTTTTCTAAGAATTAGACATTCGTTGAACTGATGGAAATGAATGTTTAATTCTTATTTTTTATTTATGAAAGAATTTAAGATCCGCAGAAAAACGGAATCTGCAATGGAAAGGGAAAATATTGAAACATTTTTTCGGTAAAATCGTAATAAAGATAGAGCGTTCAACAGAAACATTTAAAACGGAGAGGAGTATTACATGGAACAAGCTGCACTGAAAAAAATGAGGACGAAACAAGTAGTTACCTCTAATTTGCTATTTGGCATGATGATCTTGATTTTTTTTGTTTTGATTCAAAAAGTTGAGATTCAATTTACATATTTCTTTCTTTGTTTAGGAATCTTCATGCTCCTTCAAGGCATTTACGGCTTGATCAAAAAAGGATCAACAAAGTCTATCATTCCCATATTTGAGCAGGTAGCCATTTATGAAAAAGAGAAATTGGGAAAAGAGTGGGAGAAAGAACAAAGAGTGGAAAATATTTGGAAATTGATATTGAGCGGACTAATGTTCTTCCAGTCATTTAGTTTTCAAACGATGCAAGATCCATTTTTTCATATAGAACCTAAGTTTCTCATTTTCTTATTTGTTATGGCTCTAGCCATTATCAATATAAGCATGCTCTTTCGCTTTAGAAAAATCGACCGATCGACGGAAGCGCATGGATTAAAAGGCTTTACAAAGGAATCAAACATGATGGCAATGGCTTTAGGATTATTATCAGTGATTGTCATATTCGGATTTATCGTCATCTTTTTTCTTCCATAAAACAGAATGTTGAGGTGAAACAAATGAATGCAAACATTCAACAACTGATCGATCAGACAAAGGCGAAATTTGGTTTAGATCTTTACTATTTAAAAAGACACAGTTTTCATCGCTACGTCAATATGTTCAATGAAACGGTTTATACATTGAATATGGAATGGTTTCCCTCTCATGAAGCTGAACCCGAGGACGATGATCTAAACCCGGACGGCACAGCTGTGATTGACGTGAACTTAAATACAGGCCAAGCTGAATCGGTTATTTTTGTCATGGACAAAACCTTCGCGAAGAATGGTGTCACGTTTAAGAGACCTTATCCAGCTTATGTCATTCAATGGATCGAACAAGAAACAGGATTGGTCTATGGTGAGCATTTTCACATGCATCAAAAGGAGAAAGGGGAACTTTTTTTCGAAGAAGCAATAGATGGTGTGAAAGTGACGCCTTCAGGCAGAATCGAAGTGAAATGGGATGAACATGGGCAGCTCATTCACTATATACATCGAGGGCCATTTATGGCAAAAAAACGACTAAAAACTGAAGAATATGTGCTTTCCATTGATAGGATCGAGGATTTAGCCCAGCAGCAAGTGCAGCGGTTTGATTGGCCATTCTTCGAGCAGAATCGAATCCGCCCTATATATGCGTTAGAAGAAATTTATGTCAAGAACGATGGAACAGGAACGATACCGTTTGAAATTGGACGTGAAGAAACACATTGTATACACATGAATCAGGTGATGGAGTGGAATGAACCGTTAAACAAAGGCTTTGAAAAAAAGGAAATCGATATAAACGAGGACATTACTGCTGAACAAGCCTTGTCACTGGAGCCTTCACCAGATACCTTCCCAATCTCAAAAGAAGAGCAAGCTGCGTGTATCAAAGCGGTTCGAACCTTTTTGGCACAAAAATATTCAAAGGATACAGGGAAGTGGGTGCTAAAAACACTCCACCGTGATCATGGCTACATCCAAGCGATATTAAAAACGAATGAGCAAGAAGGCTGTGGTTTTATGGATAAGATCAAGGTCTTCATTGATGCCAGCACTTTTGAAGTCATTAATTACATAGATAAAAAAGAGATGTTTCAAGTATGCGGGATACTCAATCCATCTCAAACAGTTAGTGAAATCACCATATCTCCGAAAGAAGCCTTTGAAACATTGAGAGAGCGCCTCGAACTTACACCCATCTACGTCTATGACGATGTGCAAAAACAATATGTTTTATGCGGAAAGCTCGACTGTCATGAAGGCGTTGATGCAGTGAGCGGTGAAGTGTTCTCTTTGACAGACCTTTCATAACTTCTAAAAGAACAGTGAGCAGCTGTTCTTTTTTGCCCATCTCCCTCTTTTTTGAAGAAAAATGGAATTTTGTAGAAGGAAGTTGTCGTTTCATCACGAAAGAAACAGATAAGAATATGATCATAGGTCCATCGGTTGGAATTCGTATTTCATATAGTAAACGTCATACATATTGAAAACCCATTGCAGTAAAGTTGATCTACAATCTTTTAGAGGAATTCGTGTCTCTAGTAGTAAGCGAAACTAGGCGGACTAAGATCATAGGATGAGTTGAACATGTTTGTTTTTAGGTAAGCTTAAAGCCATAAATAGAAGAAAGTGAGGATATCTACCTTGAGTACATTGGAAGTGTTTCGTCAGTTTTTGGTTGACCATTATCCTGCGTTACAAGATGAGCTTTGGCTGAAAGATGTTGATACCCTTCGAATCTCTCCTATTCTTCATCCCTTTCTGAAAAGCAAGCTGCCAGAAGGAATCGAAAAATTCACTTGTGTCCTATTCACGCAGCAGACAGATCAAACCGCTGCACCGCTCAAAGTCTACCTTTTATTAGATGAATATGAGCAATCGCTTTACGCCATTGATTTGATGAATGAACAAATAGCGCTTCATTAATACAGAAGCAAAAAAGCTGCTTGAGAGCTCCTCAGCAGCTTTTCTTGTGAATATTAGTTTGTCATATCAACCAATCTTGAGTGCAAGTTGTCCAATTCTTTCTTTGTTGGAAAAGAGCTGATCAGCAGTGTAGACCGTCCTAATTGATTAGGAAGCTCAGTATCGGTCACAATCATATCAATCCCAAGTCGATCCATTGTCAGTTCATTTAATGTATTTTCTGGACTTGTGAAAATATGAATGAGAGGAGGCAATCTTAATTTAATTAAATCTGCAATCAACAAACTATGATTATAACCTAATGTTGAAATGACAAAAATGATCAACACGTTTCTCCGATCCATTTCCAAATGAACAAGCCCCCTCCAGTTAGAAGTAATGATACGAATCAATTCTCGTTCATTTTTCACAAAAGAAGCAAGTATATCGTCTGTTTTTAACTCTTGAATGATATGAGTAATCCTCGAATAGAAGTAAGGAAGCTGTTTTTTTACCTCTGATAAATACCTCGATTTCTTTTTGAAAAGGAATCCATCTCTTACGGTAATTTCCCTAGAATACACATAATATTGGAGAAGAATCAGTGTCATCACCTTGCGATTAGCCACCTCTTGATGAAAAATCAACTCCAATTGATTGATAAAGGAATGAATGGCTTCGAAGAGGTGTGGTGTATGCGATTGAAAGAACGTCAATTTTTCTTCGACAGTTTCAATTGATTTATAATGGCCAATAGCTGGTTCAATCAATAGTAAAAAGACAAATTCGTGACGATCCAACGTAACACCAAAAGTGTCCTTTGTCATTTGGCAAACGTGTTCTTCCAAGTTTTTGATTTGATTATAGATACCTTTAGCTGTAGCTGTTTGTTTTTCCTTATCCATTGAGTACCTATAATTGCGTCGTATTGAAAAATTTTTCCTCACTCGGTGTATGGAAACGGCGAGCCATAGGCAAAATTTATCTATAGCCACATCAGGTAGATTGACTTCGAGCACCTGAAATAGTTTTTGTAAAAAATCAACTGCATCTTGCTTTTGAATATCATCGAATGGCCAAAGCCTGCTTCCATAGACTTCAAACAAAAATTCCACAAAAAATTGACGAATCTCCTTCTCATTTCCATGGAACTGCATACTATCTGGTCGTAACTCAATGTCATACGAGATAAGGAGCGAATTGATTTTATGAATGGTGTTATACAATGTGGATCTACTGATATTCAGCGTGTCCATCCATTCATAGAAAGACCTGTTTTGTTCAAAGAAAACGCCGTCAATCAATCGAATTTCAATCGTATCTTTTAGAATTTCTTTGATATAGTAGTCGACTCGTATCGTCTGTGTATAACAAATGGATATGCCTTGTCTTGGCTTTATGTGGATTAACGGCTCTCCATTCTCTGTTTGGAACGACTTCATTTGTTCTAAATCGCTTTGAATGGCACGAACCGAACCGATTTGTTCATTCGATATCTCTTGTAGGCTCCACCACTTATCTTTTGATACAAGCAGTTTTAAAATGTTTATCCATCTCTTTGATTTATTATCAATAAGCTCCATTAAACAACTAACTCCTTCCCTTGGCTTGCCTCTATATGATGAAGTCATCATAAAGAACGTTTTGTTCTCAATATAGCATGAAATGATTGTAATGTTTAGGCTAAAGTGTTTTGTCTTCACTTTTAATGATAAAAGAGAAAAAAATTAGACAAAAACAAATGTTATTCGTTGATTCTCCATATTTTTCTTTTAAAAGGTTATAAGTGATCCATGAATCCTATAAAAATGGATCATTTTGTTTATTTTTTTGCTATTGAAACGGTAAATGTAAGAATAAAACGCAGCAGCTTTTTGATTACCATATGAAAGGGAGTAGAAAGGAATGCGATTTATATAATGCTGAACTGACTCACCTTACATACGATATGATACATGCTTGTTTCTTCATATGAACGAACCATATGTGAATACATGCTTATATATGCATGTACACATCGTTTATTGTTCATTCCAGTATAAATATAAAATTCACATTTAATCTTTTCACGATCCTCTCACTATTCCCCATTTCTATAGACCCCAATCCAGTTACTCTAACCACTACTCATGATGACCTTTCAAGCTCATGATTGATCAACTCATTTTATTCATAGGGTCTTAAGGTGCAATTTTTAGAAAATATTGATCAGAAGCGGAGTGATTGATCTGACAGTATACGAATGATTTTTTATCGTTGTTGAAAATTAATTTTAGAAAAGGGTGGATGTATTGAAAAGAATATTGTCGCTGGCACTCATTACAGTGCTAGTCATACAGTCTAGTATATTAGGAATCTTGCCTTTAGCAGGGGCACAAGCAAAAGAAATTCAAGAAAACATTTATGGGGATATTGAGTTTGCTGATAGCGAAGGCAATAAGTTATCAAGCATGGAAGATCAGCAAGTAAGAAAGGCCACTGTACATTGGTCTATAAAAGGAATTGATCTAAAAAAACAATATCCGTATGTTCTCACTCTTCCTTCAGCCATCCAGGTAGAGAAGGAGCAGAAGGAACCCATTACTGTGGGTGACATAACTGTTGGCGAGTATACCGTTTCAAAAGAAAATGAAGTGACGGTGACATTTAAAGAAGATGTTGAGATCGATCCAAATTTAGAAGGATCAATTGACATCGATGTCACCAGTATAACTCAGCAAGAAGAGAAAACAAAGCAAAATAAGGGTGAAGAAAGTCTTCCAAAAGATGACTCAATCTCATCTGAGAAAGATAAAGCTTCTAACAATCAAGAAGCCGCTCAAACGAAACAAAACGATGAAGATGAATTACTAAAAAACAAAGTGAGCGTGTCCAAGCGTGCAGGGCTGCAAAGTGTTTCAAAACAAATGCTGATACAAGAAAATCTCCTCACTGATGCGAAATTAATATTTGAAGATCAGGAAGGAAATTCAGTTGAAAAGCCTGATATCAACTCACTGATTTCCATTAACTATGAGTGGGCCATCCCGAACGGTCATAGCTATAATGGCGGGGATGAATTCCATTTCAAGGTTCCAGAGGAATTAGTGATTTATGAAAAAATCGATCGTCTTGAGATGAAATTTAATCAGGCAACCATTGGTTATTTTTCTGTAGATGAAAGCGGAAATGCCTCCATCGAGTTCACTGATTTTATTAAACAATATTCAAATATTCATGGAACACTTCAAGTGTGGACGCAATTAGATAAAAAAACTGTCATTACTGAAGAAAAAGAAGTGGTCATTACCCCGATTGAAGGAAAGGATAAAATATCCATCCCGATTAAATACATTCCAAATGGCCCGAATGTCTCTAAAAAGGGAGAACCAAATCGAACTTACAATGCTGAAACCATTCAATGGACAGTAGATTTTAATATGGATTTAGAAGATGTGAAACAAGCGAAACTGTTAGATCCGATTCAAGAAGGTCAGGCGTTGAAAAAAGATTCAATTAAGCTTTATCGTATTGATACAAAGCTAAATGGCGAAACATCGATTGGTCAGCTGCTTGACGAAAACCACTACACAATCGGCCAAACAGCAGATGGTCAAGATTTCACGATTGAATTTAAAGATGACGTTCATCTAGCTTACCGTTTAATGTATGAAACGGATATTACGAATCAGGATCAATCTGCATTTCGTAATAAAGCGTCCCTTGTTTCTGGTGATAAAGTGATCAGTTCAGCAGAAGGAACAGTGAATGTGACAAGAGGCAGTCCTTTAAATAAAAAAGCCGCTCACTACGATCCAGTCACACAAACAATTACATGGGAAATTCGATATAACTATAACGAAAAAAAGCTGGCTCAAAAGGACGCTTTGTTAGAAGACTACTTTAACGGCACACAGGCGCTGATTTCTGATTCATTTCAAGTCAAAGAAGTCACAATTGATCAAAATGGCAACGAAGCAGGGACTAAAGCGTTTGAAAATTATGTAGTTCAACCTCAAAAAAAGGATGAACAAAACGGGTTTACCTTGCAATTCAATCAAGATATTCAATCAGCTTATCTCATCACCTATCAAACGAAAGCAGCCGAGCGGATTTTTGAAGCTGAAGAGATTATCAATACGGTAACAGCTGGCAAAGAGAGCAAACAAGGGAAGCAAAGAATTGACCAGCAAATCCTAACGAAAAGTCATGGAACACCGAATTACAAGAACAAGACCATTCCATGGCGTATCACCTTCAACAAAGATCAACAAACGATGAACAATCTAATATTAAAAGATACGTTTACAAACGAAGGATTGACGCTGCAAAAAGATAGTTTAAAAGTAACGACAGGCAATTCAGTGCTTGAAGAAGGCACAGACTATCTAATCGTTGAACATGCAAATGGATTTGATATTCAATTTATGAAAGAAATAAACACAGAACATACCGTCACATATACAACGGCTTTTGATTATGAAAAAAGAGCAGATAAGGATCAAAAGAACCTGCGTAATCATGTAAAGCTTGAATGGGTAAATGAAGATGGCAAGGATTTGACGAAGGAAAATCAATCTGTCTTCACGCCTGACACATACACGCAGTCAAATGGATTCAAGAACGGAACTTATGATGCAAAGAAAAAAGAGATCACATGGAATATCGGTGTGAACTATAACTTGAAACATTTAGAAGAGGCGAAAATCGAGGATTTCATTCAAGGAAATCAGCGTTTGCTTAAAGATTCAATCACCGTTTACTCGCTTGATTTACAAGGCGGGGAAAATGGAGCAGAAGAAAAAGAGGTATTAGCGAAAGAACATTATGACATCAAATTCCTTGAAAATGAAAAGGGAGAAACAGGCTTCGAAGTCATTTTCAAAAAAGCCATTGATTCCCCATACAAAATCACGTATCAAACAAGTGTTGAAGGAATGGATTTAGTACAGAAAACCTACGATAATAAGGCGACCCTTTATGATGGACAGACAAAAGAATCAGACGTGAATGCTGTAGTGTCCATTCCAAATGGAGGGAAATACACGAGCAAATCAGGAAATCAACAAGGGAAAGTCATTGATTGGAAACTGAATATCAACTTTGGTCAATCAACCGTCCAAGATGCGACGATTATAGATCATCCAAGCAGTAACCAAGCCATAATAGAAAACTCCTTTCATCTCTATTCGACGACAATAGATGAAAAGGGGCAAGTGGCAAAAGGAGAAGAGCTGGAAAAAGGGAAGGATTATGAGCTAGACCTTGAATTCGATCCAGATTCTTTTCAAATTAAATTTAAAGAAGAAATCACGAGACCATATATTTTAGAATACCAATCTCTCATTTTAGATAAAGTGGGAAGTACACTTCAAAACGAAGTAACGTTTAGAGGTGAAAATGTAAAAGAAATCAAAAAGGAATCCGAAGCCTCAATTGTGGTCAAACGCACAGCTGGCATGGGAGATGGCACAGGAGCGATTGGTGCTTTAACCATTAAAAAGGTAGATGCAAGTACTGGAAAAGCGCTAAAAGGAGCAAGCTTTTCTCTGACAGATGCTGCGAGTGGTATCGTCATTGGAACAAAGGCAACAGATGAAGAAGGAGCTCTTCGATTTGATCGTCTTCTGTATGGTGACTATATCGTGACAGAAGAGAAAGCACCTGATGGTTATATTAAGACGAAGGAACCGATCCATGTAACGATTGATCAGCCTTACGAATCAGGAGATCAAGCGAAAACAGGAAATAGCATGACGGTGCAGAACCAAGAAATACGCCAGCATGTCAAATTAATGAAAAAAGACAAAGAGACAGGTGCTGCATTAGAGAATGCAGAATTTGAACTGAAAAATGAATCTGGAGAGACCGTCCAAACCCATTTGAAAACGGACGAAAAAGGAGAAATTCTTTTCAAACATCTTGAGCCAGGTTCCTATTATTTTGTGGAGACAAACGCACCGAAAGGCTATCAATTAAATCAGCAAAAATGGCCGTTCACCATTAAAGAAAATCAAACAGAAACAACAACTGTAACCGCCGTAAATGACATCATCAAAGGCTCTGCAGAATTGAGCAAAATAGGTGAAGGCGGAGAGAGACTAGAAGGTGCACAGTTCAAGCTATTAGATCAAGACGGGCATGAGTTAAAAGGTTCGCTTGTCACAGGAGAAAATGGCAAGATCACGATAAACGAACTAAGACCGGGTACGTATCAGCTCATTGAAACAAAAGCACCAGATGGTTATGTGTTAGATGAAACACCAATCAAATTTGAAGTACCACTTGATCCAAAGGAACCAGTCGTTATTTCGCAAAAGAACCTATATGAAACAAGTGCATTAGAAGTGATGAAAGAAGGGGAAGATGGCGAGAAACTTCAAGGTGTTCGCTTTGAAGTCAGGGATCAAAATGACGAAGTTGTGCGTAAAGATTTGACAACAGATGAAGATGGGAAGCTTTTTGTCGATAACCTCAAACCGGGCAAATATCAGCTCGTAGAGACAGAGAGTATTGATGGTTACGAAAAGAAAAATAAACCTTATCCGTTTACCATCGAAGTCGCACAAAAAACACCAGCAGAGATCAAAGTGATCAATGATCTTAAAACTGGAGCTGTCCAGCTCACAAAGCTCGGTGAAAAGGATGATGTGCTTGAAGGAGCCGAATTTAAGCTTGTAGATGCAAATGGAAAAGAGATAAAAACAGGTCTCGTCACTGATCAGAACGGGAAGATCATCGTCAACGATCTGAAACCTGGAACCTATCAGTTTGTTGAAACGAAGGCTCCATTCGGTCATGAGCTTGACGAAACACCTGTCACTTTTGCTATTCCATTTAACCCTGAGAAGCTGGTCAGTGTGACAAAAGAAAATAGCCGCACTACAGGCGGAGTGCTGTTACACAAAAAAGGAGAAGATGGGAAATCATTAGAAGGAGTTGTCTTTGACCTATCTGATGCCAAAGGAAAGATAGTGGCAGGAGGAGAAGGGATTACAACCAATCAGGATGGAAAGATCACCTTCACAGGTTTAAAACCTGGAACCTATCAATTTGTTGAAAGAAAGAGTCTTGAAGGCTATGAATTGAGTACGAAACCACTTGCCTTTCAAGTTGAATTAGGTCAAAAAGAATTGATTCAAGTGGAGGCCATCAATCAGCTCAAGAAAGGTTCTGTAGAACTCACCAAAATAGGGGAAGAAAAAGAGAGATTGAAAGGCGCAGAATTTGCCCTTTTCAATGACGATGGTAAAGAATTGATGTCAGGTTTAACAACCAATGAGAAAGGCATTATCAGTGTCAACGATTTGAAACCAGGCGCTTACCAATTGGTTGAAACGAAGGCTCCTTTTGGACATAAACTTGATGCAGAACCAGTAGACTTTAAGATTGATTTCAATCCTAAACAACTGGTGAAAGTGACAAAAGAAAATATTCGGACGACAAGTGCTGTGCAGCTTCAGAAAAAAGGAGAAGATGGTCAGTTGCTCAATGGAGTGACCTTCGATCTGCTTGATGAGCACGATCAACGTATAAAGAAAGACTTAAAGACAGATAAAAACGGTCAACTAACAGTCGATCAACTGAAGCCAGGCACCTATCGATTTGTCGAAACAGCAAGCATTGCCGGCTATGAATTGGATCAGACACCTGTCACCTTTACGATTCGATTAGGTCAAGACAAACCATCAAAAGTAGAAATGATTAACAAGCTGACGCCGGGAGCAGTGGAACTGACCAAAGTGGATGATGAGGGACATACGCTGGAAAATGCAGAGTTTGCTCTTCTGAGTAAAGAAGGAAAAACGTTGAAGAAATCACTTGTAACGGACCAAAAAGGCAAGCTTCACATCAACGATTTAAAACCGGGACAATATCAATTCGTTGAAACGAAAGCACCTCATGGCTATCAATTGGATCATCAGCCGATCCTATTCACAATTGAGAAAAATCAGCAGAAGCCGCTTCAATTAACAGCGAAGAATCACTTGATCTTAGGAAGTCTGCGTATCATAAAGGTAGACCAGCAGACAGATAGAACCTTAAAAGGGGCAGCCTTTGACATTCGTACAAAAGCCGGGAAAACCATAAAATCTGTGACAACAGGAAAAGACGGAGAAGCGATTGTCAAAGGGCTTACACCTGGAGAATATATACTCACAGAGACGAAAGCACCAGATGGTTATGTAGCTTTAAAGAAGCCGCTCGCTTTTACAATTCAAATGGGCGAAGTGAAGATCAAGACAATGATTGTGAAAAATGCACCAGTGAAGAATGAAGAGGATCACACGAATCCTCCAGCTTCAGATAAAGGGGATCAGCATCCGCCTCATGACTCAAACGGTGAGCTGCCAAAGACTGGAGAAGAATGGCTGCGTTATATGATGTATGCAGGGATTTTACTAGTAGTGTCTGGAACTATTCTCCTTGTTCTTAGAAGAAGAACCATTCAGTAAAAGGAAGGAGTGTATTGATGAAAAAAAGAACCTTATTAGGCAGCTTTTTGGTGGTCGCGGGGCTAATGCTCATCTCCGTTCCTTTTCTATATGAGTGGCGAACTTCTCAAGAGACAGCGGCAATGGAACAGGCATTAAAGATGATTGAAGAAAATGACAGTGATGCTCTTTCTACTATTCCACATCTAACTGTGTCAGAAGAAGACCTGCGAGATGTGATGGAGCTAGAGATCCCGTCAATTGATTTAAACGAAAAAGTGCTTCCTGTTACAACAAAAGAAAATTTAGGTATTGCACTGACTCAAATTAAATCTCATCAAATGCCAGGTGAAGGGAATTTCACGATTGCAGGGCATAGAGGGTATAGAGGCGACCGGCTTTTCAGGCAGCTGCCAGAGGTGCCGAAAGGAGAAAAGGTCGTCTTACATCATCAAGCGGAAACATACGAATATAAAATTGTCAGCTCAGCTACGATTGAACCGACGGATGTGGATGTACTAAAGGATCGCGGGAAAAATGAACTGACATTGATCACTTGTACACTTGATGGTCAGAAACGATTTGTCTTAAAAGGAATACGAATCAACGCTTCAAAGGGTGAGCAGCCATCGGATGTATAACACCAACATAATAAATGATGGATACGATGGAAAAGCAGCGCTCACGACCAGCATGTTACACCAATTGTTATCAGAGCATTATCCAACTTTAAAAAACGAACGTTGGGATGTTGATGTAGATACAATTCGGGCTTCGCCTATTCTTCACCCTTTATTAAAAAGAAAGCTGCCAGTTGGTATTGAAAAATTCACCTGTGTTTTGTTCGCGCAGCAGACAGCAGCTTTTGGAGAGCCATTGATTGTGTACTTTTTATTGGATGAGAAAGGCGAATCGATTTACGCAATGGATTTCTTGCTTGAGCAGCAAGATACCCATTAAACGAGAAATAAAAAAGAGGCTTTGATGAACGGGTTCGATTTTAAGGTAGAAAAATAAAATCAGTCATATCATGAGGACTCTAATTCGGATAAGAATTAGAGTTCTTTTATTTATATATAGGCATTTTACTAACTTTATTATCTACTAAAATTAGCATATCAATTGGTAGAAGTCCGCTGCCTAGCAGATAGTCTCCAATGACTGCTCCATATTTTAGATGATAAAGATTTTATAAAATGGATTGAAAACAGAGGTCATAATCACGATTGACGACCAAAGAAGATCATCTAGTTTTTATCCCTTCCCCTGTTTCTTCAGAAGAAATATCAGAAAGTGCTAAGGATAATAATGTGTTGACTCCAAAATACTGATAAAATTTATTTAGATATTCCCTAATTATAGGTGTGGAGGTAGAAGAATGCTAAAAGAAGACCCCCAATATATTTTTCATCATGATAAACGACCAGAAGTTGCTCATGATTTAGCCAATGTAGATGAAAATTCCACTGAGTTGTTAATCACAGGAAAAACAAAAAATATTGAAAGGTTGAAATCTTTTTCTAATCTGACGAAATTGTGGATTTACAAAGTGAACCAAAAGGAATTCAATACGATCTTGAGCTTAGTTAATCCCAAAATGCTCTATATGCGTGAACTGAGAGTAGAAGATTTATCAATCATCAGTTCTCTTAAAGATGTTGAGGTATTGGCACTTGAATGGAATACAAAGGCACAAAGTTTATGGGATTTATCAAAAAACACTTTTTTAAAATCTTTATCCATAACAGATTTTTCAAAGTTGAATGACATAGCCCCTTTGCAGAAAAAAACTGATTTAGAATGGTTAGAATTGTCAGGCGGTCTTTTTAATTCATTAAACTTAAATACTCTTCAACCTTTAAGATACCTCAAGAATTTAACATATCTGTGTTTATCAAATATAAAAGTGAAGAACGAATCTTTAGAGCCGATATCGGAATTAGTGGGACTCAAGGAACTTGAAATTTCGAACCAATTCCCGACAGAAGAATATGCCAGGTTATCCGTAACCCTCCCAAATACGAATTGTGATCGTTTTGCGCCATACATCTTTTTATCAAGTCCTATTGTAGATAAAGATGTGATGGTGATTGGAAAGCGAAAACCGAAATTAAATTCAAAAGTTGATGGGGCAAAGCTGCAAAAATACGAAGAACAATTTAAAGCGTACCAAGAAAAGTATATAAATTAACTTAAAAAGCAATGGAACATCAATTCCATTGCTTTTTCTATTGCTACTGTAATGGCTAATACCATCATAAATTTTTTCTTTCTTGTGATTCAATTACGCAAACAGCTTGAGCCCAACCACACCAATCACAATCAGCAGCAAACTTAGTATACGAACCATGTTTTTCGGCTCTTTAAATAGAATCATATTAAACAAGACAGAGCCCGCTGTTCCAAGTCCAATCCAAACCGTATAGGCAACGGAGACTTGAACGGAAGAGAACGAGGCGTATAAAAACAAAAAGGATAAGGCAAACCCGCCGACAAATAAAATGCCTGTCGTGAATTGCTTTTTCTTACTAAACATATTGAGGCCAATGGTGCCGCCGATTTCGCAGGCAGAGGCCAACAGTACAAAAAACCAGCCCATTTATACCGCTTCTCCTTTCTGCTCATGTGCATCTCCATCAGACACTTTCAGTCCGATAATTCCGAGAATTAAAATGCCCATAAATAAGAGCTTTTCTAATGAAAACGAACCGCCGAACAGCGCATAATCCATCAATGACGTACCAATCGTTCCAACTCCGGCAAACACGGCGTACACAGTCCCTGTCGGCAGCTTCTCGCAGGCCTTCATTAAAAAATAAAAATCAACCGGGATCAGGCAGATAATGACCGCCCATTCCCACACAGCATCAGCTCTATTTAAACCAAACACCCAAAGTAATTCGAATAAACAAGTGAGTGCAACATACATCCAGCTTTTTTTCATCGTATTTCCTCCTAAAACTTAAAAATGACGATTCGTCATTTTGAAACCAAAAAAGAGCGTACAGCAAGTGCTGTACTAAGTTAAGGTGTCTCTAAGCCAAGTGCGTAAAGAAGAAATTGCTTCACCTCTCGCTTTTGAATCAGAACCTCTTCTGTATCTGTTTCCGTAAATAAGTACATTTGCTCAGCAGAAGATTCGAGTAAACCGATAATGAATTTGGCTGCATATTGACAGTTCAAATTCGCACGGACCCTTTTGTCCTGCTTTGCTTTTTCTAAAAAAGCAGCGACCCATTTGTAAATTGGCTCATAAATATCTTCCCATTCCTTTAAATGCTCGGTGGCGGCTAAGCCTGAGTAGGTCAGGGCAAGGACATCACGGTATTGCCTTGTAAAAGCGAAAATGAATTCAACAAGCGCATCTGCTTGATCGAGGACATCTGCATGCTGAGTTAATTCCTTTTCGATCGCAGGCACCATCTGTGCGATCAAATGTTCAGCGATAGCAGGCATGACGGAAAGCTTTGAAGGAAAATATAAATAAAACGTTCCTTGCGCTACTCCTGCTGCTTTCACAATATCCGAAATGGTCGTCTTTTCGATTCCTTTTTCTTTAAACGCATCAATCGCAGCAAGCATAATCTTTTCTCGTTTCGACATATCATCACCGGCCTTAACTGACTGAATGTCATTCAGTTTAGCGAGAAAATGACGATTTGTCAATATGGTTTTCTCTTCATTGAATGTGAGAATAAGTGATGAATAGATGCGGGCAAGCCTGAATAAGCTGTAAATATGGTCAAGCATCATCATGTGAGAAAGGGGCAGCTTTCTGTATGACATCCAGTGCTATGTTTTCCATTGCTTATTTTCTCCTGCTCGTCCCGCTCTATTTACATATGAGATACAGACAGGCAAAAAAGCACAATCGTTTTATTTATTTGCGGACAGAATTGGTTCTTGCCAGTCTGTTTATTTATACGAATGTTTTATTATATTTGACGGTCTTTCCAAATCGTTTTTCCGCCCCAAGAGATCAGGTGAGTGTTAATCTCTTGCCTTTGCAGTCCATTTATCAAAATCTTCACGCCTACCATCACGGCTATCCAAATCTTGTCTTTTTAAATTTAGCAGGCAACATATTGTTATTTGTACCACTCGGTTTTTTTCTATATCAAGCCTTTCGAACCATGCGCTGGCAAAAGGCGGTTCTTGGTGGCTTTCTCCTGTCAACCATGATCGAATTGCTCCAATGGATGTTCTCACAATCTGGTATCATTACAAGAAGCAGCGATATTGATGATATTCTTTTAAATACACTTGGCACAGCGCTAGGCTGTATCGTGTATCAGATCTATCGAAAAAGGAAGGAGAAAACCTGAGTGAAGCGAGTTTGTATCATTCCATGTGGCGCGAAGAAAATTTGGGACGTCGATCCAGAAGCAGGGAGCCAGCCGGCGAACCTCGTTTATTTAAGTCCGCTGCATCAGCGTACGAAAAGCTATGCCCAAACGTTTTTTTCAGACTGGATGATCTTATCAGCGAAGCACGGGTTCTTAAAGGCAGATGATATCATACATGAAAATTATGATGTTGCTTTTGGTACACCGCATGCTAAGCAGATCACACGAGAAGAACTGAGCCAGCAATTTCATCAAAAAAATCTTTTCGCATATGATGAACTGGTAGTACTAGGTGGGAAGAAATATCGAAAAGTGATCGACCCTTTATTACAGCCTCATCAAAAAGCAAATTATCCGCTGGCTCCATATAAAGGAATTGGCTACATGCTTCAGGCATTACATCAAGCAGTGGAATCAAAAGTAGAACTTCCGCCGCATATTTAACACATTCACATCTACCGGTAAGCAGGGTTTTGATCTTTAAAAAGAGAATAATTGAAATAGCGATGCTGATTGTTTCATATCTTTTCAGCAGCCACTAGGATGCCCGTATCGCTCGGGTGAAGTGGCTCAATGAAAAAGGGAGGCGTATGAACATGACAACCATCTATTTAGCTGGTGATTCGACCGTTTCATCATATCCAGATCGTCCTGTTCAAGGAGGATGGGGAGAGTTTTTACACCGCTATACAGCGCAAGGGGTGAACGTCGAGAACCGTGCCATTGGGGGAAGAAGCTCAAAAACATTCATTGAAGAAGGACGCCTTGATGACATATTGGCTGACATTCAGCCAGGAGACTGGCTTTTCACACAAATGGGGCACAATGATGCTTCCAAGGAAAAGCCTGAGCGGCATACAGATCCTTTCACGACGTATAAAAGCTACCTGTCTCAATATATTCATGGAGCAAGAGCAAAAGGGGCAACACCACTTTTACTCACGCCAGTCGGCCGTTTTCATGAAAAAGACGGAGAATTTATCAATGATTTTCCTGATTACTGTGCCGCTATGAAAGAACTAGCTGATGAAGAAGAAGTCCTTCTTGTTGATTTAAATACGGTAAGCCTTCAGTTTTATCAAATTTCCGGTATAGAGAAAACAACCTCTTACTTTATGCTGTCAACAGGAATTGTGGACCGCACGCACTTTACAAAAGAAGGCGCAGATGCGATTGCAAGACTTGTTTCTCTTGAATTAAAAGACCTTGGTTTAACCATTGTATGATGGATGACAGGACGAGTGAGCGCTCGTCCTGTTCTTTTTTTGCAGAAAGCTATTGATTCCCTTCACTAGAGTAGACTACAATAGACACATATGATAATGAGAATCAATATCACTGAAAAATAGATCATTCGATGGAAAACTGGAGGGACTCAAATGACAGATCAGCTTGAATTGTTTGACGTCACCATTATTGGCGGCGGTCCAGCAGGTATGTACACCGCCTTTTATAGTGGGATGCGGGACTTAAAGACGAAAGTACTTGAGTACAACGAAAGCCTTGGCGGTAAAATCCTTCTTTATCCTGAAAAGGTCATTTGGGATGTCGGCGGTTTGCCGCCAACAAGAGGAGAACAGCTGATACAGCAGCTGGAAACACAGGCGAAAACATTTGAACCAGAGATTGCACTGAATCAAAAAATCACGTCATTCGAGCGAGATGAACATAATCATATCCTGCTGACGGCTGAAAATGGTGATCGTCATTTGACAAAGACCCTCATATTAGCGATGGGTCACGGCATTCCAGTTCAGCGGAAACTTGAAATCGAGGATGCAGACCGCTATGAAGTGACAAACCTTTATTACACTGTCCAGGAGCTCAAGACATTTGCAGGGAAGCGGGTTGTGATTTCTGGAGGCGGCGACTCAGCGGTTGACTGGGCCAATGCTCTTGCACCGATTGCTGAAAGTGTCACCGTCGTGCATCGCCGAGACATGTTTGGCGGACATGAGAAAAACGTCGCCAACATGAAGGCAACTTGCAAACGAATTTTAACCCCGCATGAACTAACAGAGCTGCATGGTCAAGGCGACAAAATTGCTGCGGTCACCATTCAAAACATAGAGACAGGTGAAAAAGAACGAATCGAAACAGATGCTGTGATTGTCAATCACGGGATGAAAGGCGATTTAAGCGTGTTATCAGAATGGGGCCTCAAGCAAGGTGAATGGGGACTGATCGAGGTTAATGAAAAAATGGAAACCAATTTACCGGGCGTCTATGCGGTAGGCGACTTGTGTACACATAAAAGCAAGGTCCGCTTAATTGCCGGCACGTTTGTTGATGGAGTCAATGCACTGAATAGCGCGAAGCTTTACATCGAACCAGAAGCTGAAAAAGTGGCGTACGTTTCCTCTCATAACGAACGCTTTAAAGAGAAAAACAAAGAATTACAAACGGCTGGAGCTCGTTAAATCATTCAAATAACATAGCAAAAGTGCTGCCCGCATCGCATGTGGCAGCACTTTTTATATGGGTCCATTAACTGCGAGGCGCAAATAACATCACACTGACTCCAGCCAAACAAATCAAAGCACCCATCCAGTCATATAGATCAGGTGTTTTTCGATCGACCCACCAGCCCCAGAATACAGCAAGAATGACAAAAACACCGCCATAGGCAGCATAAACCCGTCCGAAAGTCGGGAACTGCTGGAAGGTCGGAATGATGCCATATGCTACCAAGATGAGGCTGCCGGCGATCCCGAAGCTGACAGGCTTTGCTTCACGCAGCCAAAGCCATACCAAATAGCCGCCGCCAATTTCTGCTAAACCTGCTAATAAAAAAAGAACAATCGTCACCATCATATACGGACACTCCAATTTCTCCAATTTAAAACCTATTATGACATGAGGAAAGAATGCGTTCTACCTCAATTGAATTGAGAGGGAGACGAGAGTTTGCTAAAATCAGCTGATCAGAGAGTGGTCACACATGGATTCTTGACTTTTGTACCACGAGTGATCCAAATGGTCTGTTATGTCGTAAAGTAAGTACATTCTCATGAGGAGCACACTTCCCTTTTCAGCGCTCTTTTTTTCTCCTTGAAAAAAGAGTAAAGTACAAGGTAGGCTTATTTCAGTAAATCGAGTGATAAGCAATACGTGAAGGATTTCATGATGAATACGCATGCTCTTTCTCATGAAAAAGGAAGGAGATGACCATGGACACATTGCAAGATTTTGAGCTGTATCAAAAGATCAAATATGATCGTCACAAGCCCTCGCTTGAAGTGCTGTACGATCGCTATGAACGTGTGTTATATTCGTTTATTTATAAAATGACTGGCAACCGTGAGCTCGCGGAGGAAGTGCTTCAAGAGGTCTTCATCAAGCTCTGGCGCGGCATAGGAGAATATCATACGGATAAAGGGAAATTCTCCTCGTGGTTATTTATGATGTCACGCAACACGGCCATTGATCTTATAAGAAAGAACCGGAATGAAACGGCTTTGGAAGATGAGCAGATTGAATATTTAGCTGATCATCAAGAAGATATATCAAAAGAAGTAGAATGGAACGAGGAAAAACAAATCATACGTGAAGCAGTATCTACATTGTCAAAAGAACAGCAAACCATCATAGAAGATGTCTATTTTAAAGGGATGACACAAAAGAGCATCGCGGACAAGCTGGGCATCCCTATTGGTACGGTAAAAGGAAGGGTTCGATTGTCATTGAAGCATTTGCGATCGAAACTGTCTCGCGGAGGAAAGGAGGAAGAGGCATGACTCAGTGTAAACATCAAGTAATTGATTATTTCAACGGGCATTTACAAGGAGAAGAAAAAACGCAATTTGAAGAGCACATCAAGCACTGCTCAGCTTGCAAAGAAGAGCTTGAAGAATTAACATCGCTCATGTCTGACATTCCATTTCTAGCAGGTGACCAAACACCTCCGGCAGGGATGAAAGACCGTATTTTATCCCAGGTGTTTGAAGAAGAGACAGTCGAAGAAAAGAACAGCCATAAAAAAGAGCTCAAGGCTGCACCTGAGCCAAACGAAATCAAACCGCTGCAAAAGAAACGAAACCAGTGGCTCTTACCGCTCGTTGCGGCACTGCTTCTCATATCAGCAGCTGGAAATGTGTATTTCTTATCGAATGGAAAAGAACAGGCGGAAGAACCTGTCAGGGTTGTTGCCACAAAATCATTGGCATCGGCCGCATCACCAAAAACGACAGGTGCTTTTTCAGTAATAGAGCATAACGGTAAAAAAGAACTTGTGGTGAGTGCAGACGGCTTAAAGGGTCAGCTTGATTCATCTGCTGTTTATCAAGTGTGGCTTATTAAAGGAGATCAGCCGGTGCCAGCCGGTGCCTTTAAAACAGATAACAAGGGGGAAGGAACCGTCACCTATGCGTTATCTGAAAAAGAAGCAGGCGAATCATGGGATACCGTGGCTGTTACACTTGAACCGAAAAAGGATAACAAGCTCCCGCAAGG
The DNA here is from genome assembly GCF_038593305.1 of Bacillus sp. FSL P4-0248. Taxonomy (NCBI): domain Bacteria; kingdom Bacillati; phylum Bacillota; class Bacilli; order Caryophanales; family Bacillaceae; genus Bacillus; species Bacillus sp. FSL P4-0248. Next base: position 821,352 of record NZ_CP151983.1, read on the forward strand.
CCCTGTCGTACTAAGCGCTGCTTTTTAAGTTTGATTCATGAAAAGGATGCCTTCTTGGGGCATCCTTTTTTGATAGCGAAGGGGAACATTTTGGCAATTGAAACGTAGTACATACGGAGGTGAAACACATGAAAACATCTATAGAAAAAGACCTATTTCTCTTATCAGTCAGACACGCATTGATTGCCATTTATTTTCTTGTGATCCCATTTGCAGTCCCCATTTTTTATCACCCATCTCCTTTATCGATAGCGCTTATTGCACTATTTATAACTCATAACTTAGCAGAAAGTATCATTTGGTTCTACAAATCGAGAAAAATTAGAAAGCACCAATCTGGTGATTTATTAAAACGCGGGCAGCTTCTTAGCCAGCTCGTGCAAAGAGTTGAACAGCTCATCATCCTCGGTTTTGTGATTCTTTTGATCAATGAATGGATACAAGGAAGGGCGGATCTATCTACACTCTCATTCACTCTTTTTCTATTGACCGTTGTTTTTCTCCAGCACGTCCAGTTTTATTACGTTCAGCTATTTTTTAAAACGAGCAGCTGGTTCACTTATGTCCCTTCTTTGCAAAAGGCACGTCCTTCATACATGGCGAGGGAGCGAAACGCCCTGAAAAGGTCATAAATGTGCCGTCATTCGTTTGATCCAGCCATAAACATCAGAAAATTATGATAAAATGTGGAAAGAAAGAATGGAGAAGGGGAGTGCGAACGAGTGAAAGCAGTTGGACTATTGGAGTATTTGCCGATTGAGCATGAGCAAAGCCTGATGGATCAGGAGGTCGAAAAGCCTAAAGCGTCTGGCAGAGATGTACTGGTGAAGGTAGAAGCTGTGTCCGTGAATCCAGTTGATACAAAGGTGAGATCACCGAAGGATCAGAAGGAAGAAAAACTGAAAATACTAGGCTATGATGCAAGCGGTACGGTTGTTGAAGTGGGTGAATCGTGTACATTGTTTCAGCCAGGTGATCACGTATACTATGCGGGAGATATTACGCGTCAAGGCTCGAATAGTGAATACCAGCTTGTGGATGAACGTATTGTGGCGAAAAAGCCTGCCAATCTATCCTTTGCAGAAGCAGCCGCAATGCCTCTTACAACAATTACGGCTTATGAGGCTTTATTTGACCGGATGCATATGAAGCGGAATGCTGAAGGCTCAACCTTGCTGATCATTGGTGGTGCAGGCGGTGTTGGTTCTATCGCCATTCAACTAGCTAAATTAGCGAAGGCAACTGTGATCGCTACCGCATCAAGACCAGAAACAAAAGAGTGGTGTCTGTCATTAGGTGCCGATCATATCATTGATCATCATCAGCCGCTTTTAGCGCAGCTAGAGGAAAAAGGAATCGGCGAAGTGGATTTTATTTTATGCTTAAATGATACAGATGGACATTTCAAAGGCATGGCAGAAGCCATCAAACCGCAAGGAACGATCTGTACCATTGTCGAAAACCAGCACAACCTAGACATTCAATTACTCAAAAATAAAAGTGCGGCATTTGTTTGGGAATTCATGTTCACACGCCCTATGTTTGAAACAGCGGACATGATCAAACAGCATGAGCTTTTGACAGAGGCGGGTGAGTTATTTGAGCAGGGAAAAATAACGCATACTTTAACAAAGGTTCTCAGTCCGATCAATGCTGCTAACTTGAAGCAGGCACATCAAACACTTGAGCAAGGAAAGATGATTGGCAAATTTGTACTTGAAGGATTTGAGAAAGGGGAGAACGTATGACGTCATTACAATATCCGATTGGCTTATATGAACCGGTTGAAACAAAAACGAAAGCACAGCTTGAAGCATGGATTGATCAGCTGGCTGCAATCCCCGAAGAGTATGAAGCGGTGACCGCACCGCTTACAGATGCGCAGCTTGATACACCTTATCGGCCGGGAGGATGGACTGTTCGTCAGCTCATTCACCACGTAGCAGACAGCCATCTGAATGCATACTTACGATTCAAACTTGCTTTGACAGAAGATACACCGGACATACGTCCATATGATCAGGAGGGATTTGCCTCACTTCCTGACAGCAAGGCGCCCATTAGTTTATCCCTGCCTTTGATCAGCAGTCTGCATCGCAGGTGGGTCACTTTACTGCGGGGAATGTCAGAGGATGACTTCAACGCTTCTTATTATCACCCTGCCGATCAACAAACGGTGTCCTTATATAATGCAGCAGGAATGTACGTTTGGCATTCAAAACATCACCTTGCCCATATCACGGAATTAATCAAAAGAAATCAGTGGAATTAAAGGAGTAAACGCATGTCTGGTAGAAGAATTGTCGGCGCCATGTTTATCTGTATGGCGGGATTGTTTTATATAGCGAAATATGTTCTTTTTGAGATACGTTATAGTAACAGCTTAGGCTCAGAAAGAACGATTGAGGAACTTGAACAGCTGCTTCCTGGCGGTACGTGGATCAGCATCTTTTTTCTCATCATTGGCTTAGCCTATCTTTTATGGGATGACAGGGAAGTTCTTCAAAAAAATTTCGTCCTCTCAGATAAACAAGTAGAAGAAATAAAAAAGACGGACCTCAAGTGACCGTCTTTTTTCCTTTTCATATTTAGCCGCGTTCAGGACGCAGTGCTTTTTCTAAGATAGCAAGGCCTTCATTGACTTTTTCTTTTTCCTCGTCATTGAGCCGCTGCAGGGAATTTTTGATTTTTTCGTGTCCTTTTTGATAAATACTTCTGAAAATATTTTTCGCTTCCTCTGTCAGCTCTACGACAATGATTCTCCGGTCACGCTCAGAGTGCTTTCGCACGACAAAGTTAGATTGTTCTAACCTGTCAAGCAGGCCTGTCATATTGGACAAAGAAGCGCCCATTTTTTCAGCGATTTCGGATACTTTGAGAGAGCCATGGTTATTGAGCAGCATGAGCACCTTCATTTGAGGCATACTCATATCAAGCTTCATCCATTCAGAAACATCTCCAAGACCTGCAGCTGTGAGCACTTTCATATAAAGAACCCATGTCTTTTTTTCTTCTGGAGATAGAATCTCTTCTTTTAATACGGTGGTGTCATGAATATTATATTCCACGCTTGTTCACTTCCTTTAAGCGGCTCTTTTTCTTTATATTACTGATTTTTACTTCTAATTGAAAGGTTCGTCAAGCTTTTAAATGTTAAACTGCATGAATCAAGTGGTATTTGTTGTATAATAATGTTCAGTTGAAATAATGAAGCAACCTAGAAAGTTGGGAAAAACATGTGGAACAAAAAAACGGGTATGACGATCTTAAAAATGCTTTTTCCGATCGTCATTATCCTTGTCTTAATCTTCGTTGCGAAGCAGGAGCTGAGCGGACTTTCCATTAAAAAGACGTTTTATATTATTGACAGCTTGAACCGAATGGACTTGTTTATTCTTGTCTTTCTTGGACTTGTCGCGGTTTTATCGATGTCCTTATATGATTTTATTTTACGAAAAAGCCTGAATATGCCGATCAGCGGCTGGAAAACGATACGCATTTCATGGATTGCGAACTCCTTTAACAGTGTTCTTGGATTTGGCGGTCTATCAGGAGCAGGGCTTAGAACGCTTCTCTATAAGGAGTACATAACAGATACGAAAAAATTGCTGAAAGGCATTGCCCTTTTGACTTCCTCTGTCCTTTTGGGCTTATCTATTTTCAGTGATTTGATCTTGGTCAGGGTGCTTCCAGTTGAAAGTATTATCAGCCAGGAGCCGTGGCTATGGGCATTTGTCATTATCTTTGCCTGTATTGTACCGATATATATCGTCATGGCATCCATTCGAAAAAGCTCGATTGAGAGCGGTGAAAATGGACTGAAGCATCCAATTTACGCTTATATCGGGGCATCGTTTTTAGAATGGCTGGCAGCTGGACTTGTCATGTACATGGCTGTTGTCTCTATGGGGATGAATGTCGATGTCCGAATTGTATTAGGTGTATTTGCGATTGCGTCAATCGGCGGTTTAATCAGTATGGTTCCGGGCGGCTTTGGTTCGTTTGACCTTATCTTTTTACTGAGCATGCAATACATTGGTTTTGATAAAGAGATGGTGCTGACGGCGCTCGTCTTGTACCGTTTCGTGTACTCGATTTTCCCGTTTATTTTAGGGCTTTGTCTAGCTGCTTACGATTTAACGGGAACGACGCTTAGACGTCTTGAAGGCAATCCGAAAATGGCACCTGCCATTGAAACAACGAACGTTTTAATTGTTTTGCACCGTGCTTTATTAATCCGTTTATTGTACGGATCTTTATCGATTTTAACCTTTGGAAGCGGCTTGCTTATCATGGCATCTGTTGTGCTTCCAGTTGATCGATTAGGTGTGATTACCAGCATTCCGCGCTTTCTGTTATCAGGATTTAATGGTCTTTCTTTAATGTTCGGAATCATTCTGATGATTTTGTCCATTGAAGTGTATAAAAGAACGAAAAGATCGTACGTGCTGACAATGATCTCCTTAGCAGGCGGTTTTGTGTTTACTTTGTTAAAGGGGTTTAACCTCAGTCTGATCTTTATTTTGCCAGTCATCATGGCTGTGTTTTTCTCTCTTCGAAATCAATTTGTGAAGCAGCAGGCACCTTACTCCTTAAATCAGTTTGTGACGGCTGCCGCTGGTTATTTATTCGTGCTCTTTAACTATAATGTGATTGGCAACTTTATTTGGACAAAAATCGGGCATTTCTTGAGTAAGGATTACTTGGTGCATAATGAACGGCATATCACGATGACAAGCATGATCGCTCTCATCGGTGTACCGCTTTTCTTCTTCATTAGTAAATTGATTTTTAATAAGAAAGCCTTTCCGATTGGAGAAAAAGCAGATGATGAAAAATTAAAAACGTTTTTAGAAGAAAAGGGCGGAAATGCCCTCAGTCATCTTGGCTTTTTAGGCGACAAAAAACTATTTTTCTCAAGTGATGGAGAAGCAATGCTTCAGTTTGGGCGAATTGGCCGCTGCGTCATTGTGCTCGGAGATCCATCTGGACGTGAGGCGTCTTATCCGCTTGTACTTGAAGAGTTTTTACAGGAGACAGAAAAAGCCGGCTACCGCGTCGCTTTTTATCAAGTAGAACGAGAAGGGATGGCTCTTTATCATGACTTAGGCTTTCACTTCTTTAAGCTTGGGGAAGAAGCCATGGTCGATTTAGAAACGTTTACTCTGTCAGGTAAGAAAAAATCAAATTTACGAGCTGTGGCGAATAAATTTGAACGAGAAGGCTACACCTTTGAAATGCTGGAACCTCCCTTTTCAAATGAGTTGATCTCCACCTTAAAACAGATCTCTGACAGCTGGCTCGGAAAGAAAAAAGAAAAAGGATTTTCGCTCGGTTATTTTCAAGAAGACTATCTTCAAAAAGCACCGATTGCGATTCTAAAGGATGAGCAAGGGCAGATCATTTCCTTTGTATCATTGATGCCGATGTATCAAGAAGGGGAGATTTCCATCGATTTAATGCGTCATATGCATGATGCACCGAACGGGATGATGGATGCGCTGTTTATCCACCTGTTTCAATGGGCGAAAGAAAGAGGCTACAAATCGTTTAACATGGGAATGGCACCTTTATCGAATGTGGGGACGTTCCATCAGTCCTTTCTCACGGAGCGTTTGGCGAGTGTTATTTTCAACAATGTCAGATACATGTACAGCTTCAGCGGTTTACGGTCATTTAAACAGAAATATAAGCCTGAATGGCGCGGGAAATATTTAGCATATAAAAAGAATACGTCACTGCCTGTCACAATGGTGCTAGTCACCAAGCTGATCGGGATGGACCCAAATCGAAAGCGGCGTCCATAAACCAAAAGACCTTTACCTTTCACTAGGTGAAGGTTTTTTTAGACAAAAGAATAGCAAAAGTGGTAAAGTTGAAGGGTAAGGGGGATGTTCATATGACATTAAATGAATGGTTTACAAAGGGATTAGCTGAACGTACATATGTACACAACATGGAGAAAAACCGGGAAAATCTGCTCACGGTGTACAACCAGTATGCAATTCATCAAAAAGAAAAAGAGCTGCTTCAAAAGCTGCAAAAGAAAAAGCTCCGAGCGCTTGTCATCACAGCGGATTGGTGCGGAGATGCGATGGTCAATGTTCCGATTTTCATGCGTATTGCAAATGAAGCACTCATTGATGTGCGCTATTTCATTCGGGATGAGAATCTAGACCTGATGGATCAGTATTTAACGAACGGGACCGCAAGATCGATTCCGATTATCGTCATCATTGATCAGGACGGGAATGAAGTGGGCAAATGGGGACCTCGCTCAGCAGAAGCACAGCGCTTTGTCGATGAGAAAAAACCGGACAAAGATGCACCTGATTTTGAAGAAGCTTTTCAAGTATTTGCGAAAGAAGCCGCACATCACTATACGACCGACCGTTACTTATGGAAAGATATTGAGAAAGAAATAGTAGAAGTTTTGGCAAAAATATAAACCAAAAGACTACTTCGCCGCAATGGGAAGTAGTCTTTTTTTATCTTGTTTTTGCGTTTTACCTACAAAACCACCGCATAAAGATGTAGAAAACCGCAGAATTCTATCAAATACCGCAGAAAACCGCAAAGCACCACGATTTTCCCAACCACTTTTAGTTGAAAAACCTCATATATGCCATGAAATCAATGATTTTGCCCTTATCCAAAGGCTCATATAACGCACAACGGTTGGCTTTTTCCCAATACAAGAGGCCCAGCAACTATAGTAATCTAGTTGTAATCTCCTTTGAACGAACTAAAAAAATGACGGAAAAGGACAGGCGATCAATTTATGAAAAAAATCATTTATCTCGATCAAGAAAAAAAGAAGCTCGCTGAATCGAAAAAAAGAGAACAGCGTTCCATTAAATCACTGAGGCTGCTTGTGTTTTATGACGGACAAAGTCCTGCATGTGCAAAAATGATTGATTTATTAAGATCACTCGATTGGAAAAATCGGATTCACTTTGAATCCTTTAGACACTCGCAGCTGCTCAGGCTGAATAAAATCAGTGAAGAGAAGGCGGAAAAACGAATCGTGTCTATTTCCCTAGCCAAAAATCAAAAGAATTCAGGGATTTATACTTGGCTGCGTATGGCCTGCCATATCCCTGCTTTATGGGGAACGGTCCCATTCATCTTGCTCAGTATTTGGCTTGGCTTTGGACAGCATGCGTACGATTTCTTTGCAAAAAGACGGTATATTCATTCTGTCAAACCGGTGAACCATCATGACACAGATCAACAAGAGACCATTTAATAAATAGAAAAAGCATGACCTTCGATCGGCAGAAGGTCATGCTTTTTTGTAATAGGGAAGATATCCCGCTAAATGATCAAGAAGCTTTTTTGTATAGGACTGATACGTCTGCTCATCAAGCTCAGCACCTGCATAGGTAAGTAAGGTTCTAAGAGCAAACAAATATTCACTGTGCAGCTCATTGTGTTCAAAGTAAGGAAGGGCTGCTTCGACCAAATAGGTTTTCAAATCAAGAGGGTTTTCCTCAATCATCAATTTATAGATTTTGATCATATATAAACAGTTTGGCTGAATACGAGGCTGTTTTAACAGCTCGTGTATGTAGGGAAGTGCTTTTTTGCGGTCATATTCAGCATATAGTGTCGCAATTTCATATAGCGTTTCACAGTAACGATCTTCTATCTGTTCTTGATTAAAGTAATTGAGTGAATCTAGTAAATAAGGCACAGCTGAAGAGAAATCACCTTCACGTTTTAAGAGCACCCCGTAATAAAAATAAGCGGACATTTTAATAAAGGCATCAGGGTGAAGGGACGTGTGCAAAATCACTTCCTTTATATATTTCTTCGCAGTTTGATAGGCTTTTAGTTCAAGTGAGATCACGCCGTGAATAAGTGTACAGTGAATAATCCGCTTGAAATTGTTCTTTTGTCTATATAAATCCATCGCTTGATGTGTCGCTTCAAGCGCATCACCCAGCTGTCCCAAGTTTCCAAGTGCTTTTGCATAGTGATAATACAAATCACTTTGTTCAACTGAAGCGTAGGAAAAGCAGCTTTCAAGCTTTTTCAGTCCATCTTCAAGCTGACCAATTTTAATTTGATGAATGCCGTCAAGATATTCAAAAATTTCTTTTTCCGTTTCAATAAAGGTTTTTTCGAATTTTTTGAGCACGCGGTGTGTTTTTAAGGCAAGCGGCTGTTTATCCGTTAGTAAATAAAATTGAAATAAGGACAAATGATACTGAATGCCTAAATCGAGCGAAAAGAACTGCTCCTCGTGCTGAATGATCATTTCTGCATTTTGTTCAGCCTGATCGAGAGCATAGAAATACATATTCATTTGAAACTCATCCAAAAGTGACAGCAGATGACGCGCCTTTTGTGACAGCTTTTCTTGGCTGATGCCAAGCCGTTCAAGCAGCAGATTGATCGTATCTTGATTGGCCTCCTTTGAGCCATTTTCAATTTTACTTAAATGAGAGACAGAACAAATTCCTTCTGCCAATTCAGATTGGGTCATATTTTGTTTATAACGGTAGAGTTTAATGATTTGTCCAATATTGATTTTCATTCCATCCAGAAGCCTCCCTTCCAATCATGGTTGAAAGCCTTTTGACAAAAAAACAAGATCAGACAAAATGGGAATACTTGAAAATCATTTCATCATCTTGGCTTTTTTCTCAAAATTTGTTTAAAACGTAATATGATTGTAACATTACTTGAAAAAGTCAAACAACTATTTAGCAGACGGGGAGAAGAGATACTTGATTTGCAACTGCACACGATGACGTTTATAATGTGAATGAGAATCAATTTCAATTAAGTTGATTGAAAGGATGACATTTATGCCAGAAATGAAACAACAAACAGAAGCGTTAACGGTTCGAGACGCTGTCAGATATAGACGATCGATTCGAAAATTCAAAGACACACCGGTGACGATTGAGCAGCTTCAGCCGCTATTAGAGGATGCAGTCTATGCACCTAATCATAAAATCACGGAGCCGTGGCGCTTTTTATATGCGGTGACGGATGAAGCCAAAGCGACTTTTGTAGAGCGCTTCATTGCTTTCTTTCAGCGCAACAACCCAGATGCAAAAGAAGAAAAAATCAATCAATACAGAGAATACTTTTCTAAGGTTCCGGCGCTTTTACTTGTCGTGCTAAAAGAAGACGAGAACCCTGTAGTGAGAAATGATGATTTTGCCGCTGTCAGCGCGCTCATTCAAAATCTTCAGCTGCTTGCGTGGGATCAAGGGATCGGTATGGTATGGAAGAGCGGACGTATTTTATACGACAAAGGCTTTCAACAAGACATGGGATTAAAGGAAAATGAACGGTTTGCTGCGATCCTTCATATAGGTTATCCAGAAGAGGTGCCTGAGGAAAAATTACGCCAGAAAGCATCAAGTCTTCTTACTGAAATCAAATAAAAGAAAAGCAGACCGCTGAATAAGGTCTGCTTTTTTACTTATTGTTTTTTGGCGCGCTGATCGGCTGCTTTCATACGTGCCATTGCTTTTACGTCATTCGGATCTGCAAGTTCTTTGGAAAATTCAACATATTCGCCATCCGTCTCTTGTGCCGCGAGCTCGTGGTTGGATTTTTTGTGTTGGTCTTTTTTCAAAGCCTTTCCCTCCTTTACAAGATCACTTTAGTTATGTGCTTGTTGGAGGGGAATATCCGCCTTATTTGTTTCTTTTTTCTGCTGCTCTTTCCGCTTTTTTGAATTCCTGCTGATACAGGACTTCCTGGGTTTTCTTCAGCTTCGAAGTTGGCTGGTGTTCTTTTTTCTTCATCAAAATCGCTCCCTCATCTCATTTCTAATAGGATGGGTGTTTTTGACAACATTTATTCCCCAGATTGCAAAATCGCTTCTTTTAGTTCAGGGTGCAAAAAGTCATAAGAAGAGAGCAGTGCTTTTTTTGGCAGAGCACGCTGGCCTTCTAAAACAAGTAATGACATTTCACCAAGCGCCGTTTTGATCACAAAAGATGGCACCTTCAGCCAATGGGGGCGGTGAAGGGCAGAAGCAATGGTTTGTCCAAGCTGTTTCATTTGAACAGGATTCGGTGATGTCGCATTGAGCGGACCTGACAGGTCGTCATGATGAATCGCATAAGCAATGAGATGTGCCACATCCTCAACATGAACCCATGAAACCCATTGCGAGCCAGACCCAATTGTCCCGCCGGCAAACAGCTTGTAAGGAAGTGTCATCAGCGGCAATGTACCTTTTTCGCCCAACACGACGCCAAAGCGTGTGTAGACCGTACGAATGCCGAGGGCTTCAATCTTTTGTCCCTCAGCCTCCCAAAGCCTTGATGTATGACTTAAGAAATCAGAATCCGCAGGAGGTGATTCCTCCGTAAAATCTCCTGTTTGAGAAGTGCCATAAATCCCAACAGCACTTGCTTGAATCAGTACAGATGGTTTTGTTTCCTGCGCTTCTATAATGCGTTTTACCTCTTGTGTTGATTTGAGACGGCTGGAGAGGATGCCTTCTTTTGCCTTGTCTGTCCAGCGTGTAAAAATGGATTTTCCAGCAAGGTTAATCCATACATCGATGGCAGGCAATTCATGCTCAGGCGCAGCACCTTCGGTCAGCCACTGCACATAATGTAAATGATTTTGTTCGGATTCCTTTGGATTTCTTGTTAAAATATATAGATGATGTCCCTCAGCAGCGAGCACTTTTGTGACATGCTGGCCGATAAAACCGGTTCCTCCGGTAATGGCGATATTCAATTGACATCTCTCCTCTCATATACATACCTATATCTTTCACGATTTTGAATCAGAAGAAACATCCTGACTGTTTTGGAAAAGGAGTGATTACAGGATGCCTTATATTACAAAAATTTCTGCTCAGAAAAACAATACCGAGCGGGTCAACATCTTTCTTGATGAAAAGTACGCCTTTAGCGTTGATTTAGATGTGCTCGTCCAGCACGATTTGAAAAAAGGAAAAGAGCTGGACGAAGCAGATATCATTGAGATTCAATTCGGTGATTCAGTGAAAAAAGGATTTCAGCAGGCCGTTGATTATTTATCCTACCGCATGAGATCAGTGAAAGAAGTCACCGATTATTTAACGAAAAAAGAAATCCCTGCACCTGCTATTAGTGAAATTATACACAAATTAAAGCATTATAAGTATGTAAATGATCTTGAATTTGCAGAAGCCTATGTCAGCACCCACCGGAAAACGAACAGTAAAGGACCGTCCGTCCTAAAAAAAGAATTGAAGCTCAAGGGGATAGACGACGACACGATTGAACAAGCGCTGTCGCAATACCCTGATGATTTACAGCTGGAGGAAGCCGTAAAGCAGATTCTCAAGCTTGTCAAAAAAGAAAAAAATCGTTCTGCAAAAGAGATTGAGCAGCGCATCAAGCTGCAGCTGCAGCGAAAGGGATTTTCGTTTGAGATCATTGATAAAGCCCTTCAAGAAGCCTATGATGGACAAGAAGAGGAAAAGGAAGAAGAGGCCCTCCTTTATATGCTGGAGAAGGCAAAACGCAAGGTAGGATATGACGGATCATTTGAAAAGAAGATGAAAGTGAAGCAATTTTTATTTAGAAAAGGCTTTGATCTCGATACAATTGATCACGTTTTAGACAAAGGGGAATGACAGATGGAAAAACGCTATAGTGAGATGACAGAATACGAATTGAAGCAGGAGATTGCCGCCCTTTCTGAAAAAGCACGAAAGGCTGAGCAGCTTGGCATTGTGAATGAATACGCAGTTTTAGAACGGAAAATTGATATGGCGAAAGCCTATTTATTAGATCCAGCCTTGATTCAAACCAAAACGACTTATCAAATCAAAGACACAGAAGAAGAGTTTTATGTAGAATATCTAAATGGCGTTTTTGCGTGGGGATACAGAGTATCGGCTCCAAATAAAGAAGATGCCCTGCCGATTTCAATGCTGACGCAAAAGGACTGATCTTAGGATCAGTCCTTTTCTTTACTTCGAACGCTGTTTACGGACGTTGTTCTGAAGTACGATGTCGTGCTGCGTTTGCTGCGTTTCTCCGTTGACCTGAGAGGCAGAATGCTTTGCATTTGCCCATGGTTGAGGGTAAGCGGTTGTCCTTAATTGAACAAAGTCTGCCATATACGATTTCCCATTTGAACTCATATCTCAAGCACTCCCTTTGGAAAAATTAGCGTTTCCCTGATGCCCTCATACGTTCCTGTGGACGTGTATTCGTTTCACCATTCGGCCGTTTAGATGCATAAGCATCTGTAGCGCCTGGTTCGCCTTCAAACTTGTGATTTACCTGATTTGGAAAGCCTTTTGCTTTATTACGCATATCGATTCCCTCCAAACAATACAAATCATTTGCGTCTTTTGAAGACGTAAGGGTAGTATATGAAAAAAGAAGTTTTTTTAAAAAGGCACTTTCTGCTAGATGAAGGAGGAACAGGCATGGAACAATACTTTGAGCGACTAACAGAACAACTTATGGAAAAAAACAATATGCTGACATATGACGAAGCACGTACATGGGTAGAGCTGCTTTGGAGTGATTTTGAAACGACCTATGCAAAGGCTGGCCGTAAGTATAAAGGACAGGAAACAACAGAACGAATTGTCCAAGAGTGGATCGAGAGCTACGGAGCGCAGCTGCATTTATTTCAAAATAAACAATCAAAGGCAAATGAGCATCTGCAACAAAACAATCGAGGGCTGCTTCACTAAAAAGGCTGCCCTTTCACTTCCATTCATCTTTTTCAATAAATAGGAAAATATATAAATGAACAAACAATTTTATGAAACAATACCCAGTCTGTGATCAAAATTACAGGCTTTTTACAATGATTAAACTTAAAATTACATTAAATTCATCCTGCTGAAAATCAATGGAAATAAAACTCTGATATAATGAAACGATTAAAGAGACATGTAATTTATGGATAATAAAAAAGGGTTTCGTTTTCTGACAAAAAAGGAATAATGAACATATCAGACTATGTGAAAAAAGTGAAGAGAAGGTGCGATATGGAACGGGAACTGCTCTCTGTTATAATTCCTTCTTACAATGAAGGTGAAAACATCAGACGAATCTTTGAGGCACTCGAGGAAGAGTTTCGCGATTTTCATTATGACTTTGAAATCATCTTTGTGAATGATGGAAGCAAAGACAACACGCTTCAATACATGAGAGAGCTCTCTCGAAAAAGTGCAAAAGTTAAATATATTTCCTTTTCGCGTAACTTTGGAAAGGAAGCCGCTATTTTGGCAGGTCTTGAACATGCAAAAGGAGCAGCTGCGATTATTATGGACGCCGATCTGCAGCACCCGACGTATTTAATTCAGGACTTTGTCAGGGGATATGAAGAAGGCTATCATCAAGTCATTGCCAAACGGAATCGTAAAGGTGACAGCAAGCTGCGCTCTTACCTGTCATCCATGTACTATAAGGTGATGAACAAGGTAGTAGAAGTGGACTTGCGTGATGGTGTCGGAGATTTCCGTTTAATTTCACGCCAAGCCATCGATGCATTGCTTCAGCTGAAAGAGGGGAATCGTTTTTCGAAAGGGCTTTTTTGCTGGATTGGGTTTGAAGAAAAGGTCATCTATTATGAAAATGTAGAAAGACAGCATGGTGATACAAAATGGTCACTGAAGAAATTATTTAACTATGGCATAGATGGCGTCATTTCCTTTAACAATCGCCCGCTGCGAATTTGTTTTTATACTGGCATACTGATCTTATTTCTCTCATTGATTTACATCGTGGCCACCTTTATTCAAATCGTCAGAACGGGCATTATGGTGCCGGGTTATTTTACTTTAATATCGGCTGTGCTGTTCCTCGGAGGTGTCCAGCTTTTGAGTCTAGGTGTGATTGGAGAATATATTGGCCGTATCTATTATGAAACGAAAAAGAGGCCGCATTATTTAATCCAGGAATCAAATGTGATGGAACAAGAGACAAGCTCAAAGGAACAAGACCGAGTGTTAACACAGTTATTTAAATAACGTGGAGTCAAATAACCGGCAAGCACGAATCGCTTGCTGGGTTGTTTTGTTTCAAAGAAAAGTGGATCTTTTGTGGAAAGGATTTAGATGATGAAACGTAGATGGATAATGATAGGAATGTGCCTCATTCTCGCTTTATTAGGACACTCCTTTTTCTTATATGAATATACGCAAGGCCGGTATATGACAGGAGATGGAGACGGAATCTCACAAATGCTCCCATTTAAAAAGCTGCTTTACGATGAATACGTCAAAGGGAACTTCTTTTATTCCTATCAATTCGGTCTAGGCGGCGGTACATATACGCAATTAGGTTATTATTTCACAACGTCGACTGTCTTTATGGTCACAGTCGCTGTCGTCTGGCTGATGAATGCGCTTCATCTCATCCAGTCAACGGACATTCATTTCTGGGCAAATGCCGTCATTTGGCTGAGTGTGATCAAGCTGACGCTTATTCTTTTCATCGCTTACCGTGTGCTTCTTTCAATGGTTCAGCATAGGCTGAGCGCATTAACAGGAGCCGCAATTTACGGATTGTCTATTGTGTATTTTCGGCATCAAACATTTTGGGAGTTTTTCACCGACAGTATGATGTGGCTCCCGCTGCTTGTACTTGGGGTTGAACGGATTTTCAAAACAGGTAAGCCGGCTTGGTTTATTGCGGCGTGCAGCCTGATGCTTATCAACAATTTTTACTTTGCTTATATTCATTTTATCTTTTTAGCGATCTATCTTGTCTTCAGATATATCATCAAGCTTCGAAGTGAGGAGAACGGGTGGAAGGTGTTCTGGACGCTGGCGGTCTCTACGCTGTTATCCTTTGGAATCAGTGCCGCCTTTTTTGTCCCGTCTGTCTATGGCTTTCTGAATAATATAAGGCCGCCATATGATCAATCCATACCTTGGTTTGATCTGCATGATCATCTGCTGTTTACAAGCAGGGTGTATTTATTACCTGTCATCTTTCTCATTTGTATGTTCCTCGTTCCGCTTTACCGGAACAGGTGGTTTTTCATGTTTACATCGATCAGCGTTCTGCTCATTGTTTTTCACTACAGTCCAAAGATGGCGAGCGTGTTTAATGGTTTCTCAGCACCGCAGTACAGATTTGAGTACATTCTTGCCTTTACAGTTGGAGCGGTCGCAGCCATCACCATCAAGCATTTCTCGCAAATCGAGTGGAAGTGGAAAAAGCGTGCGGTCTTAGGCGCTTGGATCGTGTTTCTTCTCGCAGTCATCTTATCAGAACGAGCAAAGGGAAATATGGATGTTGTTGTATTTACAGGCATAGGACTGCTTGTGATCAGCTTGTTTTTCCTTTTGATTCATGCGGAAAAACGCCAGCACCTTCGTCTCTTTTCAGCTGTGCTCATCGTTGTCAGCTTACTGACAGCAGGCGTGTATCAGCAGGGCTACTTATCTGAAAGAAGCAATATTAAGAGCGTATCAGATACGTATCTGAATAGTGAGGCTTATGCTGGACATGAGCAAATGAAGCTCATTCAGCAGATTCAAAGCCGCTCTTCAAAAGATCCGCTTGCCCGGATTGACTGGATGAACGGCGTGCGCAACAACACCCCGTTATTTGAAGGCTTTCAAGGCATGAGTGCGTATTCAAGTATATTGAATCAGCATTTACTCAATTTCTACTGGAATGACCTGCAAATCGATATGGGACGGGAAAGTGTCAGCCGTTATGCAACAATGGGGGACAGAGCGAATTTATACAGCCTGACCTATGGAAAGTATTATATGAGAACGAGCGCGATGCCTTACTCACCGCCAGCTTATTTTAAGCCAATATTGGAAAGCGAACATTATAAAGTGTATGAAAATACACGGCCGCTGCCATTTGCAAGAACAACAAGCACCGTTTATTCAGAAGAATCCTTAAAGGATGCCTCAGCACTTGATAGGGAGCATGCGATGCTGCAAGGTGTGGTTTTAGACAAAAAAGGAAACGCTGAAATTGAGCACGCGCCAGATCGAGTCAAGGATACAAATATTCATACGATACAAGCCATATACGAACATGGCGTGCTTGATGTATACGGAGAAACAGGCGGCCTGAATATCACGCTGCCAGATGATATGGCCCGCGCTGGGGATGTGTATGTGAGCTTTTATGTGAAGCGGACAGACCGTAACGAAGGATTTCAGTTATCTGTTGATCACTACGTCACCTCACGAAAAAGCAATACATCCATCTACAAAACAGGTGTCAATGAAGTGACGATTCGAGTCCCTGCGGAAAAAATCCTTTCCATTCGAGTACCAAAAGGGACGTATGAACTCAATCAACTGAGGCTGTATCAAGAGCCTTACCGCATCCTAGAAAAGGCATATGAAAAAGAAAAACAGGATCATGGCAGCCAGCAGGTAAAGCTCGAAAACAACCGCTTTACGATTTCATATGATAACAAACGTGGCAATGATTATATGGTTCTGCCAGTACCATATGAAAAAGGCTGGGAGCTCACGGTGAACGGAAAGCAGACCGATATTGAACAAGCCAATTACGCCTTTATCGGTTTTCCAATAGAAAAAGGCAAAAACGAGATTGTGTTAACCTACTATCCGCCTTATATCAGAATTCTCGCGTTGATTTCACTCGTCAGTTTGATTGGTGCGATCTTATATGCGCGGAGACAACACAAGAAACACCACTTTACATCATAAGTGGTGTTTTTTCTCATCATTGATACAATCTACTTAAAAGCATGTGAATGGGGGAAACCATTTGACGTTAAACAAAGAGTCCACTATTGCTCATTTTGAACACTCCATTGAATGGGTACAGTCACTAACGGAATTAACAGACAAAGAATGGCGCAGAGCGATCGCTGATGGAAAATGGAGCACCGCTGAAATCATCGCCCATTTCGTTCCATGGGATGAATTTATTTTAAAGGCTCGACTAAAGGAATTTGGGAACGATCAGCCGTTACCTCAAGCTCCTGATGTGCACAAAATGAATCAGCAGTCAGCTGAAAGAGCGAGAAAGGAAAAGAAAAGCGAGACGATCGTTCGATTTATTGCTGTCAGAACAGAATTACTTCAAGAAATGAAGAAAATCGAACCATCTCGCTGGAATGAACTCTTTTTTATTGGTCAAACCAAGCTGACGTTATTAAGATACTTCCAAGGGCTGATCGAGCACGATACCCATCATATGAAGCAAGTCACTAAGCTTCTTTCTCAAACGAAAACGTCGCATAATCAAACAAAAAATGAAACAACCAAATGCTTAGGGCAAAGAGAATTTCCTCAGAAGTAGACAGTAAAATGCCGCCTACCAATTCATCTGATAAATAGACAGCACCCCAAATAAACAAAAGATGAATTGAAATGGCATAGAAAACGATAGAGCATTTTTTGGAACGGCACTTTCTCACAACTCTCATGAGCACATGCTCCACATGCTCAAAGGATATCCCAAGTATCACATAGATGCCCATAAATAAAAGCATCGATAAAATCGATTGATAAAAAGCACCCGTTAAATGAAAGAACAGCACACAAAACAACAAAAATATGTAACAGACAGCCGACGCCGCCATGAGCCATTTCAGCCCTTGCCATAAAGCGTGAACAGATTGCTGCATAGGTGAACAAACACTCCTTTACATGAAGATACCTGCAAAAAGGACAGCCTTTTTGCAGGAAGTTATATGTTAATCCTCTTTTTTTAGTGCAGCGATCACAGGATGTTTTTCAGTATCAAGCAGTTTTAAGAAATCTTCGCCTTGATCTAAATGATCAAGAACAAGCTGTTTCGGTGTGACCGCAAGCCACTGATTCAGTGAAATGTCTGCATAATGATCGCTCTTAAAGATTTCTAAGAAATAAAGCGGTTCGTCGCCTGTATTTTCTACATAATGCCCCATCGCAAATGGCACATAGCCAACGTCTCCCGCCTGATAGTTGAAGGTTCTCGCATGTCCATCAGAAGCAAATACCGTCATTCGTGCCTTTCCAGAAATAAAATATTGCCATTCATCCGTATTTGGATGCCAGTGCAGCTCGCGAATGGCACCTGGATCAACTTTCACAAGAGCGGATGCAATCGTTTTAGACGCTTTGAAATTGGTAGAGTCCGCAATCCACACTTGTCCGCCGCTTGACGTAATCGGCTCCTGTTTTAACAGCTCATATTTAAAGGAATTCGGGACTTCTCCTTGCTCTGTTTTCACCTTGTCACATTCAAGGGAACCAGGAATTCCTTTTTGGAAAATATACTTTTCTTTCTCTGGCAGCTTGTCAAACTGCTCTTTTGTCATACCGAAGTTCTTAAGCACGACTTCCTCTGGCGTATGGGCAAGCCAATCGGTTACTTGGAACGTACTATTTTCTGAGAATGACCCATCATCAAACACAAGCAAGAATTCAGCTCCCGGTTCAAGTGCTTGGATAGAGTGCGGCAGGCCAGAAGGGAAGTACCACAAATCACCCTCAGTCACATCCTCTGTAAAATTGCGCCCCTCTGCATCAACCGATGTAATCCGGGCTTCCCCATAAATCATGTACGCCCATTCCGCTTCCTTATGCCAATGAAGCTCTCGAATCGCACCAGGCTTTAGCCGCATATTAACAGAAGCAAGACTTTTAGAGATCGGCAGTTCGCGGACTGTTACCTCTCGGGCATAGCCGCCTTTTTCTAAACGATTGTGTGTATCAGAAAAAGAATATTTCAGGTTGGAGACCGTTCCATGATCGGTTTCTGGCGGCGTGAGCATATCTGGATTTTGTCTGTCCCGCTCGAGATTACGTGGAATTTTGACCGTTGCTCCTTTTTCTCCTCGAATCGGCTGTGGTATTCCATTTTGCTTTTCACTCATGATAAAATCCCCTTTCAACATCGTATTGTGTGAGGTGACAAAAGGCCTTTCATTTCGCCCTCGTTTTCATAAGGTGAAACGAATCAAGCAGATGTCAATCTGATTCATCATTTTTTTGAGCAGCGACTAATCGTTGGATGAGCTTGCTTAATTCATCAAACTTTCGTTCAAAGCGTGTCAGCAAGTAAACCGTCAAAATGGCAGGGAAGCCAGCCTGACCGAGTTGCTTCAGCCATTCCTCTGAAAAAAAGGTCTCCATTTGTCTCACCTCCCAGCGGATGCTCGTCTTCTATATAAGTGGTATGAAAGAAGAAAAAGGAAAGTAGAGGGGGATAAAATGAACCATTAGACCCGTTTCACGAAGTTTACTTTTTTTAACTTTTGTCCACTTAATGCTAGTAGAGGGAACAAAGGGGAGGATGCACATGGATTATCGGCTGTTATTGAAAGCAAAATGGAAAGAAATCATTGATCACCCGCTCATTCAGCAGTTTTTAAGCAACCCGAAAAACGAGCAGCTGCTCCGGCAAGTCATGGAAGAGCCAAACGAGGAAAATGCCAAAAAACTAGATTCCGAGTTCAAACAGTTCTATCAGAAAATCCGCATCATCAAGTATATCTCCACAATGATACGCATCTTTTCAGTCGACTTTGACAAACGAGTAAAAAAGAAACAGCAGCGTTTTCCGCTCATACTCGATCATCCTGATACGCAAGAAGTGAAAGATCCTGTTCAAACAGATACGTATGAAGCCGTGCTCTTCAACCAGCAAGACCTAGGGGAGCATCTGCAAAATCAAACATTGTACAAGGCCTACCAGCAGCTCACAGACAAACAAAAAATGGTCCTAACCAAAATCTATGTCGAAGGACAAACAATGAAGGAAATAGCCGATCAGTTAGGCGAAACAAGACAAAACATCTCAAACATTCACAAAAAAGCGCTCAACAAACTAAAAGAAGAAACAGGGGGAGATGTCCGTGCAAGAAGACAAAATGACCAATGGAGAAATGGAAGAACTCATTGAAACCTTCACACCCATGATCAAAAAGAAACTACAAAACACGGCATATCAAGAAAGAGAAGACCTCGAACAAGAACTCTATATCAAACTCATCGAAAAAGTAGACCGGCTAATTTACCAAGAAGGCCCTGGATTTTGGGAGTTTATTGTGGAATATATGACGAAGTTGTAAGAGTGAAGCACAAAAAAAGACTCGCTCACACAGAGCCGAGTCTTAATTTTTTTTGCAGTTTTTCTTCACTGAAAATCCAGCCGGTATAGGAATTTTTGATTTGGTGGTCCATGTCGATATGGCAGATCGCGACAAAAGGATAATGACCTTTGCTGCGGTAGCGCAAATCAATGAACCGCACCTCATAATGATCCTTGTATTTATCTACTTCCCACCGGTAGACAGGGGAGAAGGAGAGAAAGGCTGAAATGTTTTCATCTTGCTTGGCAATTTTCATAATTTCAGTATCAGGGACCGGCACCCGGTTAAAGGTGTCTAAAATGACAACCTCTCCATTCATACTGCGCCCAACATGGAAAGAGGATTTGCATTTCACGGCAATGCGCCATTGTCTGAACTTCATTGTAGGCGAAATGATAATCTCTTCAATTTCATCGAATCGTGCACGCAGCTGACGTTTAATCTGAAGCTGCATGATGACCCTGACGATATAGTAACAGAAAATCACCGCGTACAGCGTTATGAACGTATAGCCGGGATGTCCGCCAATCGCCCAAACGACAATGGCGACAAGGTGTGTAAAAAAGATAAACGGATCAAACGTATTAATGATCCCAAGTGCTACCCATTTCTTTGAAAATGGACGAATGGCCTGCGTGCCGTATGCATTGAAAATATCGACAAACACATGAAGCACAACGGCTAATAGTGTCCATAACCAAAGGTGAAGTAAATTCGCCCCCGGCACAAATGGGAAAATCACAGCCGGAATCAACAATGACCAAAACAGTACAGCCGGAATGGAATGTGTAAATCCTCGGTGATTTCTTATATAAACCGCATTATTTTTTAGTTTTAGCACAGTATCAATGTCTGGTGCTTGGGAGCCGGCGATGGTCGCGATCATCACGGCGTGTGCCATGTGTGGATCTGCGCTGACGGCTGGATCTAAAAGTGCAAGTCCCCCAAGAGAAATGCCCATTACTACATGAGTACCAGTGTCCAATTGATTACCTCCTAGTTGTCATGCTTAGGAACAATCATACAAAGTATACGTCTCCAATCAAGACTATGTGCAAAATCACTTTTGCTTTATCCCGATTTAATGTAACATGTTAACGTATCTACAAACAGTATACAACAAATAAGGTTCTATTCAGAACGTTAGCCCTCGGTCCAATGAGAAGGAGTATAGATATGAAAGACATTCAAGAAAAGCTGGACCGCAAAGATATTGCGGGCTTTCAGCATGATTTAATTGATTGGTATGAAAAAGAACAACGAACATTGCCATGGCGTGAAAATCAAGATCCATACCGCGTCTGGGTATCAGAAGTGATGCTTCAGCAAACGAGAGTAGATACGGTCATTCCGTATTTCAACCGGTTTATGGAGCAATTCCCGACGGTGAAGGATCTCGCTTTAGCTGATGAAGAAAAGGTCATGAAAGCATGGGAAGGTCTTGGCTACTACTCAAGAGTGCGTAATTTACAGGCAGCTGTGAAAGAAGTATATGAATCCTACGGCGGTGTTGTCCCTAATACGAAAGAGCAATTTTCAAAGCTCAAAGGTGTAGGCCCGTATACGAGCGGCGCAGTGCTGAGTATCGCCTATAACAAGCCGTATCCTGCGGTAGACGGCAACGTGATGAGGGTCATTTCTCGTATTTTGTCCATATGGGATGATATTGCAAAACCAAAAACGAGAAATGTTTTCGAATTTGCGGTCGATCAGCTCATTTCCCGGGAAAAGCCGTCAGAATTTAATCAAGGGCTGATGGAGCTTGGTGCGCTCATTTGCACTCCAACATCCCCTGCCTGCCTCATTTGCCCTGTGAACATGCATTGCTCGGCATTCGAGGAAGGCGTTCAGCATGAGCTCCCAGTGAAAAGCAAAAAGAAAAAGCCGACTGCAAAATCAATGGCAGCAGCGGTGTTATTTGATGACGCAGGCAACCTATATATTCATAAGCGGCCAAGTACAGGCCTCCTTGCGAATTTATGGGAATTCCCTAACATGGAAACCATGAAGGGAAGAAAAACGGAAAAAGAGCAGCTCATTGATTTCTTAAAAGAGGAGGCAGGTGTACAAGCTGAGCTTGGTGATTTAGAAGGCACCATTCAGCATGTATTTACCCACCTCATCTGGAATATTTCTGTTTTCTTTGGACGAGTTACCTCTGTATCCGATGACACGAAGCTGAAAAAAGTCACAACAGAAGAATTTGAGGCATATGCTTTGCCAGTCTCACACCAAAAAATTTGGAAGCTGGCACTTGAGCAGCCTAGTCGTATTTAACCGTTGTACCGTGGGTATAATCAGCTTCATTTCGGTGCAGACCCCCGCGGTCTTCGATTTCAGAAATGATTTCTCGATACTTAGATTGCCCTTCTTCATTCAAATAAGGTAAAATTTGTTGGAAAGCATGATGAAAGTAAGCAAGCTCAGTATCTTTCCATTGATCCTTGGACATCATGCCAAGCTGGCTTAAATCGCGTCCGACATACATGAATGTAACCTCCTAATAGGAACTTTCCTATTAGTGTGAAGCGAATGAACGAAAACTATTCAAATCAGGAGATGAACCATAATGAGTCAACGTAAATGTGCATTAATTACAGGAAGCAGCAGAGGAGTAGGGAAAGAAGTAGCTCTCCGCCTCGCTGAAAAAGGATATGACATTGTCATTAACTATGCGAGAAGCAAAAAAGCCGCACTTGAAACAGCGGAAGAAATTGAAGCGATGGGTGTTAAAACATTGGTTGTCAAAGCCAATGTAGGCCAGCCTGAGAAAATCAAAGACATGTTTCAGCAAATCGACGAAACCTTTGGCCGTTTAGATGTATTTGTGAACAATGCGGCATCAGGTGTTCAGCGTCCTATTATGGACCTTGAAGAAAATCATTGGGACTGGACAATGAATATCAATGCGAAAGCCTTGTTATTCTGCGGACAAGAAGCCGCGAAACTAATGGAGAAAAACGGCGGCGGACATATCGTCAGCATTAGCTCTCTTGGCTCTATTCGCTATCTTGAAAATTACACAGTAGTCGGCGTGTCAAAAGCAGCACTAGAAGCTTTGACACGTTACCTTTCTGTTGAGCTGTCACAAAAAAATATCGTCGTCAACGCCGTATCAGGCGGCGCGATCGATACCGATGCACTCAAGCACTTCCCGAACCGTGAAGAGCTTTTAGAAGATGCGAAGAAAAACACACCTGCCGGCCGAATGGTGGAAATTAAAGACATGGTCGACAGCGTGGAATTCCTTGTATCAGGCAAAGCAGACATGATTAGAGGCCAGACGATTATTGTGGATGGCGGACGTTCTTTGCTTGTTTAAAAAAATCATGAATAGGATCTGCACCTTCTGCACAAATTAATGTGCGTGGAGGTGATAATGATGGATCAACAACAAAACAAAACAAACGCGCAACAAGTGAAGAAACAAAACCAAGCTTCTGCACAAGGCGGTCAATTTGGTACTGAATTTGCTAGTGAGACTGACGTACAGCAAGTAAAAAAATACAACCAAAAAGCTGAGCAAAACAAACAACAAAACAGCTAATCACTGAAACAAAGGAAAGCACTTCATATACGAATGAAGTGCTTTTCTTTTTTGCCTCTCATCACCATCCGACAAAACCTGTAAAACCTCTACATAAACAGTCAAAGGATTTCTTCCTTCTTTCAAGAAATGGTATACAGACAAAAAGTGGATTCGATGAAAAGGGAGGAGTTAGATGTCTGATTTCGATCAGCTTGTAAAAGAACAAATGCAGCTCATGGATCAGCTGCTCGATGTGCAGGGAGAACTCGATCTATGCTTAGAAACAGAAAAACAATTGCAGCAGGATGAAAAAAAAGAAGAGTGGCATAGGCTTTGTGATCAGATCAAACAGAAACGTGAGGAACTGCAAAAAGTGCAAACCTTATTTACAAAACAAACAGAAGAGGTCATCAATTCATATAAACAGATGGAATAGAGTTCTAGCGTGATGTAAGTCAGTGTGCCGTTCAATTGGGTTGAATGGCTTTTTCATTTCATTTTTTAATGATGTAACGGTATAATATAATAGAGACATGTTTAGTTGGGAAATTAGGTCTTTGGACTGTTAGGTTTGTTTGTTATAGAAAGTAGGGGAGAAAATATGGGCTATCCCAAGGAAGGAGAAACCATCCAAATTCAAAGCTATAAACATAATGGCTTGATCCACAGGATTTGGAATGAAACCACCATTCTGAAAGCAACGGAATTGTGTATCATTGGTGCAAACGACCGTACAATGGTGACTGAATCCGACGGCCGTACTTGGATGACGAGAGAACCGGCTATTTGCTATTTCCATGCAAAACAATGGTTTAATGTAATTGGGATGCTTAGAGATGATGGGGTATATTATTACTGCAACATCAGCTCTCCTTTTGCGACAGATGATGAGGCAATTAAGTATATTGATTACGATTTAGACGTCAAAGTCTTTCCAGACATGACGTACAATATTTTGGATGAGGACGAATATGCAGATCATAAGAGGCAGATGAATTATCCAAAAGAAATCGATAGTATCTTAAGAGAGCATCTGAATACATTACTGCATTGGATTCACCAGCGGAAAGGTCCGTTTGCGCCTGAATTTGTGGATATGTGGTATGAACGTTTTTTACATTATACAAAATAAGCAAGAGCATCAAAAAACCTGTTTGGCTTTTTAGGCTAACAGGTTTTTGACTGCGTACGGATAAGAGGCACTGATAGATTGGGAAGGAGATTTACATGGGGGTCATTAAACGCTACATGGCTTTTGTAACACCGTATAAAAAACAGATTGCATTGACAATGGTCATCGGAATGATTAAGTTCTCGATTCCCTTAACCTTGCCTCTGCTTTTAAAGTATGTCATTGATGATGTCATTCAAGGCTCGGGGTCAGCTGAAGAAAAGACATCAACTCTACTGATCATAATGGGAATCATGCTTGTATTATTTTTAGTGTTGCGGCCGCCTGTTGAATACTATAGACAATACTACGCACAGTGGACAGGCAGTAAGGTATTGTTTGATATTCGGGAGAAGCTGTTCTCGCATATTCAAAAGCTAAGTCTTCGTTATTATGCCAACACGAGAACAGGAGAAATTATTTCAAGAGTGATCAACGATGTGGAGCAGACAAAAGAATTTGTCATCACAGGTCTCATGAACATTTGGCTGGATATGATGACCGTACTGATCGTGATCGCCATTATGTGTACACTGGATCTGAAGCTCACCATCGTGTCTGTCATTATTTTTCCGCTCTACGCGTTTGCAGTAAAGTATTTTTACGGACGGCTTCGCAAGCTGACAAAAGAGCGGTCACAGGCGCTGGCTGAAGTGCAAGGGCACCTGCATGAGCGGGTACAAGGAATGCCGGTCATTCGCAGCTTTGCGATTGAAGAATATGAACAAGAGAATTTTCATGATGAAAACAAAAATTTCTTAAACAAAGCAATCAACCATACGAATTGGAACGCCAAAACATTTGCCGTCGTCAATACGATCACTGACATTGCACCGCTGTTAATCATTGCATTTGCTGGCTACACCGTGATTAACGGGTCGCTTTCGATTGGGACCATGATCGCCTTTGTCGGCTATATTGACCGGATGTACAATCCAATTCGCCGTCTCATTAACTCATCCACGACTTTAACCCAGTCGGTGGCATCAATGGATCGGATCTTTGAGTTTATTGATGAGCCATATGAGGTCACAGACCGGCCGAATGCAAAAGAAGCCAATCATTTAAAAGGAGAGGTAGAGTTTAAAAATGTGTCGTTTCGTTATGAACACACGCAGGAAGAGATTCTGCACAATATCTCCTTGAAAGTAGAAAAAGGACAAACGGTTGCGCTTGTAGGAATGAGCGGTGGAGGGAAGTCGACACTCGTCAGCTTAATTCCAAGGTTTTATGATGTCACAAACGGGTCACTTGAAATTGACGGCATTGATATCAAAGAGTACAAAGCAAGAAGTCTTCGAAATCAAGTCGGAATGGTGCTGCAGGATACATTCCTATTCAGTGACACGATTAAAGAAAATATTGCGGTTGGTGACCCTGAAGCACCTTTTGAAAATATCGTGTCGGCTGCAAAAGCGGCAAATGCGCATGATTTTATTATGTCTCTTCCTGAAGGATATGACACGAAAGTAGGAGAACGGGGCGTGAAGCTGTCAGGCGGACAAAAACAGCGGATTTCCATTGCAAGGGTATTTCTTAAAAATCCACCGCTTTTGATTTTAGACGAAGCGACGTCTGCACTTGATTTAGAAAGTGAGCATTACATTCAAGAAGCGATGCAAAAGCTGGCGAAGGATCGCACAACCTTTATTGTCGCACACAGATTATCAACCATTACACATGCTGACCTAATTGTGGTCATGGAACAAGGCGAAATTGTGGAAAAAGGAACACACGAAGAATTAATGAACCAAGACAGCCACTATCGTCATTTATTTACCATTCAAACTTTAAATTAGTAAAAGCCTATCCGATTCTAGCGGATAGGCTTTTTTATGCTTGTCAAAAACATGACATATTTCCCAGCTTGTCTCAATACAATTTTAAAAAGTATGACGGGGTGGTGAATATGTGAAAGAACAAGACGTGCTGCTAGATGTCAAACAGCTGTCCATTGCGTTTCAGCAGAAAAAACAAAAAGTGCCCATCGTCCATCACATATCGTTCTCGATTCAAAAAGGAGAAACGTTAGGGATTGTGGGCGAATCTGGCTGCGGGAAAAGTATCACAAGCATGTCATTAATGGGATTGAATCAGCAAACCGATACAACGGGCGAGGTTCACTTCGAAGGGCAAAATCTGCTGTCACTTTCAGAGAAAGAGTGGCGAGAGATAAGAGGAAATGACATTTCGATGATTTTCCAAGAGCCCATGACCTCTCTGAACCCATTAATGCCCATCGGCAAACAAATGACGGAAGCCCTTTTCACACATCAAGCAATCGGTCAGAAAGAAGCAAAAGCGAAGGCAGTTGATCTTCTTGAAACAGTTGGGTTGAAGCAAGCGGAATCGTTACTTAAAAAATATCCACACGAATTATCAGGCGGTATGCGCCAGCGAGTCATGATTGCGATGGCTATGCTTTGTCACCCAAAGCTCATGATCGCTGATGAACCGACAACTGCACTTGATGTAACCATCCAAGCGCAAATACTTCGTCTGCTCAAAAAGCTGAACGAAGAAATGGACACTGCTATTTTATTTATTACCCATGATTTAGGTGTCGTGCGGCAAATATGCCAGCGAGTCATGATTATGTATGCCGGTCGAATTGTAGAAGAAGGAACCGTTGACCGTATTTTTCAAAAACCTCTGCATCCCTACACGAAAGGTCTTTTCGCCTCAGTTCCATCGTTTAAAGAGAAAAAAGAAAAGCTCATCTCTATTGCAGGTCATGTGCCTAAGCCAGGGGCCATCCGGTCCGGCTGTCAATTTGCACCACGCTGCCCATATCAAATGGCGCAATGTCTTGAAAAAGATCCAGCCTTACAATCCATTGAACAGAATCACCGCGTGGCATGTTTTCTAATGGAAGGAGGAGAAGACACTGAGTCACCCACTTTTGCAAGTGAATCAGCTGACAAAACGGTATGACACAGCCGCTTTTTTTTCTAAACATAAACAATCGACTTTGGCTTTAAATCAAGTGTCCTTTCACGTGAAGGAAGGAGAAACGCTTGGCATTGTTGGTGAATCAGGCTGCGGGAAATCAACACTTGGCAAAAGCCTAATGAGATTGACTGAACCGACGTCAGGCTCTATTCAATTAAAAGGGCAGGAGATCACCCTTCTAAAAGAACGAGATATGCGTTCCTTAAGAAAAGACATTCAAATGATCTTTCAAGATCCATATGCTTCTTTAAATCCAAGAATGAAAATCAAAGATATTTTAGAGGAACCACTGATTGTCCATCAGCATGGGACGAAAGCAGAAAGACGGAAACGGGTAAAAGAGATGCTGCACATTGTTGGATTTGATCCTTCCTACGGAGAACGTTATGCGCATCAATTCAGCGGCGGGCAAAGGCAGCGTATCGGTATTGCTAGAGCACTTATTACGCACCCAAGTCTTGTCATTGCCGATGAACCAGTTTCGGCTTTGGATGTATCCGTTCAAGCGCAAATTTTGAATTTGATGCTTGAATTGCAAAAGACGCTTTCTCTGACGTATCTGTTTATTTCTCACGACCTTGGGGTTGTCAGATATATGAGTGACCGGATCGCCGTCATGTATGCTGGGCGCATTGTCGAGATGGGGCCTGCCGAAGATGTGTTTCACAGTCCGCTTCATCCCTATACGTCGCTGCTTCTGAAATCCATTCCACATATGGATCACGTACTAGAGGCGCAAGATGTGGCAGCAGAAGAGACCACAATGACGGAACGCGGCGGCTGTCCTTTCTACAAAAGGTGTCCAAAAAGATGGGAGAAATGCCTGAAAGCAGTTCCTGCTTTGTATGAGGAGGCACCGGGGCACGCAGCCGCGTGTTATTTATATCAAAAGGAGGAACACAATGAAGAAGACATGGTTATTCAGTAGTTTCATTTTTGTGCTGGCACTGGCTCTCTTTTTAGGGGGATGCTCGTCTTCACCGACATCAGAAGAAAAGGCAACAAAAGATACCCTCGTATTTGGCAGAGGGGGAGATTCCACTTCACTAGATCCAATCACAACAACAGAAGGCGAAACCTTTAAGGTCACAGAGAATATATTTGAAAAGCTCTTGAATTACGGTGAGAAAGACACGACCATCCATCCTGGCCTCGCAACAGAATGGGATGTTGCAAAGGACGGAAAATCATACACGTTCTACTTAAGAGAAGGTGTGAAATTTCACGATGGCACAGACTTTAACGCAGAAGCAGTGAAATTCAATTTTGAACGCTGGATGAATGGAGACGCAGAAAAGTTTCCTTACTATGGGATGTTTGGCGGCTATAAAAAAGATAAAGGGCATGTCATTAAAGACATCATCGTCAAAGGCGAGCATGAAATTGAATTTCAGCTGAAGCGCCCGCAGGCGACATTTCTCAAAAACATTGCTATGTCACCATTTGGCATCGCAAGTCCAGCGGCTGTTGAAAAAAGCGGCGATTCATTTAGAGAAAATCCAGTGGGGACAGGACCATTCAAGTTTAAAGAGTGGAAGCAAAACGACCGTATCGTGTTAGAAAAAAACGAGGATTATTGGCAGAAGGATAAGCCAAAGCTGAATCAAATCATCTTCCGCTCCATTCCAGAAAACTCTGCTCGTTTAAATGCCCTTAAAACAGGCGAGATCGACTTAATGGATGGCGTGAATCCGTCAGATTTAGATGGCATTAAAACCGACAAAGCACTCCAGCTCATTGAAAGACCATCGATGAACGTAGGCTATATCGGACTGACTGTCACAAGAAAGCCGCTTGATAACAAGCTCGTTCGTCAGGCACTCAATTATGCGGTCGATAAAGAATCGATTATTGAGTCATTTTATGGCGGACTTGCTGAGCCAGCAAAAAATCCATTGCCGCCTGCTTTAGAAGGCTACAATGACGACATTGATCCATATCCGTATGATCCAGAAAAAGCGAAAGAACTATTAAAAGAAGCGGGCTTCCCTGACGGCTTTCGCATCAAGCTTTGGGCAATGCCTGTACCGCGTCCATATATGCCAGATGGAATGAAGGTAGCAGAAGTCATTCAGTCAAATTTTGAAAAGGTTGGCGTCAAAGCAGAAATTGTGACATATGACTGGGCCACCTATTTAGATAAAGCAAGTAAAGGGGAAGCAGATGTGTTCTTATTAGGCTGGACAGGGGACAATGGCGATCCTGATAATTTCATTTACACGCTGCTGGACAAAGACAGCATTGGCGGTAACAACTATACATTCTTCGAAAACGATAAAATGCATGACATCCTCATTGAAGCGCAAACAGACACAGATCAAAAGAAACGAAATGAGCTGTATAAAAAAGCACAGGAAATCATTCATGACGAAGCGCCTTGGATTCCATTGGTGCATTCAATTCCAATGCTTGCCGCATCTAATGATTTAAAAGGCTACCAGCCGCATCCAACTGGTTCTGAAGCTTTAACTGACGTGTATTTCGAATAAGCAAATAAGGGAGATCTTGTATCTCCCTTATTCAAACAAAGAAAAAGGCGGTGAAAGCTGTTTGTTTGCTTATTGTATGAAGCGGGCAGGAATGCTCATCCCAGTACTCATCGGAATGACCTTGGTCGTGTTTTCAATTATTCGTTTTATACCTGGAAATCCAGCGCAGGTCATCTTAGGACAGCGGGCAACGAAAGAGGCAGTAGAACAATTAACGATCCAGCTCGGTTTAGATCAGCCATGGTACGTTCAATACGGTCATTATATGCTTGGCCTTTTAAAAGGGGATTTAGGAACTTCCATTCGAACAGGAGCGGCTATTGCCCAGGAAATGAAGCCTTACTTATTTGCGACGTTAGAATTGACCTTTTTTGCCATGGTGCTGGCGATTGTTGTGGGAGTGAATGCCGGAATCATTAGTGCTTGGTTTAAGCATTCTTTCTTTGATTATGCCGCGATGTTTATTGCACTCATCGGAGTGTCCATGCCGATTTTCTGGTTAGGTTTAATGGGGCAGTGGCTGTTCTCGATCGAATTAGGTATTTTGCCGACAACAGGCCGAGAAGATGTAAGGAATCCAGTCGAGTCGATCACGTATATTCATACACTGGACACGCTTTTGCAAGGCCGGTTTGATCAATTCGCTGACAGCATCAAGCATTTGATCTTACCAAGTACAGCACTCGCAACAATTCCTGCTGCGATTATTGCGAGAATTACAAGGGCAAGTATGCTGGAAGTGCTTCATTCCGACTTTATTCGAACAGCAAAAGCAAAAGGAGTACGTTCATTTTTTATCATTTATCAGCATGGCCTGAAAAATGCGCTCATTCCGGTCTTGACGATTATTGGTCTTCAGACGGGCCTCTTGCTTGGTGGAGCGATTTTAACAGAAACCATTTTTGCTTGGCCGGGAATCGGACGGTATATATATGACGCCATCAGTTATCGCGATTACCCAGTCATTCAAACAGGTATTCTTGTCGTTGCGCTTATATTTGTCCTGATCAATTTCATTGTGGACATCTTGTATGCGGTCATTGATCCAAGGATTAAATATTAGGGAGGGAGAGTGACAATATGGAAGCACAAAAAGAGCTTGAACCACCTCAGCCAAAAGATGAACGCTCTCAATCATTGATTCTTGAATCAATGAAGCAGTTCTTTCAGCACAAGCTGGCGGTCATTGGCAGTGTGATTGTCTTTTTATTTCTTATCCTAGCGATCTTTGCACCGCTCATTGCTCCTTATGGAATCAATGAACAATCACTTGGTGAGCGATTTAGTGCCCCTTCAGCTGCGCACTGGTTTGGTACGGATGATTTCGGCAGAGATATATTTTCAAGAGTTGTGCATGGAGCACGGATTTCCTTATGGGTCGGTTTCTTCTCGGTTCTCGGGTCTGTCATTTTAGGCACACTGCTTGGATTGATAGCAGGCTATGGCGGAAGAGTGCTAGATGCTGTGATCTCCAGACTGTTTGATATTTTACTCGCTTTTCCTAGCATTCTATTAGCGATTGCTATTGTCTCCATCCTAGGCCCCTCCTTACAAAATGCCCTTATTGCCATTGCGATTATTAATGTCCCAACCTTTGGACGGCTTGTTCGTTCAAAAGTGCTGAGTATTAAACAAGAAGAATACGTTCTGGCAGCAAAGGCGGTTGGTATGTCACACCGCCGCATCGTACTGCGTCACATTCTGCCAAATAGTATGGTGCCAGTCATCGTACAGGCAACGCTAGCAATCGGAACCGCAATTATTGAGGCAGCGGCTTTAGGCTTTTTAGGATTGGGTGCACAGGCGCCAAGTCCAGAATGGGGGAAAATGCTCGCCGATGCGAGACCTTATCTCGTTCAAGCCCCCTGGACATTATTCTTCCCAGGAATAGCGATCATGCTGACAGTTCTAGGCTTTAACCTGATGGGGGATGGATTAAGAGACACACTGGATCCGAAAATGAAGAAAATAAAATAAGACCGATTCTCAGAATCGGTCTCAGCGCGCAGGCAAACCCTCGCATTCGGTGTCAGTCCTGCGTGCCGGTGCTCACGAATACTCAATTCGCTCCGCTCCGGTACTCGTTCTTCCTAGACTGCAAAGGTTTTCAGGTTACGCTGAAAAGAAGACAAAGAGCTAAAATCAAGATCATTTTAGCTCTTTGTCAACAATTTAAGACCGATTCTAGGAATCGGTCTTTTCTGTTTATGCTTCTTTTTCTTCTGTCTCAATTTCACTATCTTTTGGGTGATACGTCTGGAAGCTTGTAATCAATGTATCTAGATGCTCTAATTCATCACGGTATTCGATGATGCTGGACATGACATTCAGCATGTTGTAATCGAGTAAGTCGTTTTCTTGGTTTTGCTGATGCTGAATAAATGATTTCGTTAACGTCTCAAGGCGAAGAGAGCATTCATTTTGAAATTCATCATCCTGCGGCTTCATTTTTCCGACGAATTTCATCAATGTGCGCTCATGCCAATACAGTAAATAATCAATTTCATCCGTTAAGCTTTCCCTGAAATGCTCTGGCATTAAATGAATTTCATTTTCTAATTTATGAAGCTTTTTCAGCAAATACAGAGCGCGATTCGATGTCATAATGGCCTGCCTGAACAAAACAAGCTTTCTTGATTTGACATACGTGGTTTTCTTTAAATAGCTTCGTTCTTCTTTGTATAGCAAGTAAATATGATCTAATTTGATCATGCGTTCTTTTATTTGATCGATGTCATCCTTTAATGTGGAATGATCAGTAGACTGTCTGGAGCTCAGACGGATCCATTTTAAAATCTCCTCCGTATTTTCCATAATGTGATGAACAAGCTTTGTTTCATATTTTGGCGGCAGGAAGATTAAATTCACTAAAAATGAAGAAAGAACTCCTAACACCACAGTAGCTGTTCGGATTAGGGCAAAGGAAAGGAAATGATCCCCTGCACTTTCTAAAATCGCGATGACGGTTACAAGTGCAATCGGAATCGTGTGTTCAATCTTCAGCTTTAAATTAATGGCGATGACCATGACGGCGGTTAAACCGATAATGACTGGTCCTGTGCCAAAAAGCAGACCGAACGTAATGGCAAGCGCTGCTCCAATAATATTGGCTTGCACTTGATCAACAATGGTTAAAAAAGATCGATAAATAGATGGCTGGATAGCAAATACAGCTGCAATTCCCGCGAAGACGGGCGTTGGCAACCCAAGCCATGTTGCCAGGTAAAGCGCGAGTACAATGGCAATACCAGTTTTTAAAATACGGGCTCCAAGTTTCATTGGTTTTGTCCCTGCATTCCTTTCTTTTCGATAATAGATGATCACTCGTCATTTATCATTCATATTTTGATGAAACAACTAAGTAATATACAGCGGTCTTCCGAAATATTCAAGTGATTTTTGAAAGTTCATGAAAACATCAAAAGAAGGTATTGAGAAGAAATGTAACAGATTCGCACGCTTTTGACAAACAAGAGCTGGTAAATAAAAAAACAGGCGCATGTTTTTACGCCTGTTTGGGACTTCATTATGATTGTTTCAGCTGTGCAAATGCATGATCTACTGCTTGCAGCGTCTCAGAAATATCTTTTTCAGTATGTGCGATCGTTAAGAACCAAGCTTCATATTTAGAAGGAGCGAGGTTAATGCCTTGCGCGAGCATTAATTTGAAGAAACGGGCAAACATTTCGCCATCCGTATTTTCAGCCTGCTCGTAGTTCACAATCGTTTCTGTTGTGAAATAAATTGTGAGCGCTCCTTTTAAGCGATTCACTGTAATATCTACTTGATGCTTTTTGGCATGGGCTAAAATGCCTTCTTCTAACATAGCGCCAAGCTGATCAAGACGCTCGTAAACGCCGTCTTCTTTTAACAATTCCAAGCAGGCAATACCTGAAAGAATGGATGCAGGGTTTCCTGCCATTGTGCCAGCTTGATAGGCTGGTCCAAGCGGGGCAACTTGTTCCATAATTTCTTTTTTACCGCCGTAAGCGCCGATAGGAAGTCCGCCGCCAATAATTTTTCCTAATGCAGTGAGGTCAGGTTTTACTTGAAGCAAATCCTGTGCACCGCCATACATAAAGCGGAAAGCGGTAATGACTTCATCATAAATCACCAGTGCGCCTTTTTCATGTGTGAGGTCATTGACCTGCTGCAGGAAACCGTCCTTAGGTTCTACGATGCCAAAGTTCCCGACAATTGGTTCGACAAGGACAGCTGCTATTTCATCTCCCCAGCGATCTAATGCTTCTTTATAGCTGTCAATATCATTAAATGGAACGGTAATGACTTCATTGGCGATACTCTTTGGTACGCCCGCGGAATCGGGTGTTCCTAAAGTGGAAGGACCAGAGCCTGCAGCCACTAGCACAAGATCAGAGTGGCCGTGATAGCATCCGGCAAACTTAATGATTTTTGTTCTGCCTGTATATGCGCGAGCCACTCGAATTGTTGTCATCACCGCTTCTGTACCTGAATTGACAAAACGAACTTTGTCTAAAGCAGGCATGGCTTCCTTCAGCATTTTAGCAAAAGTGACTTCATGCTTCGTTGGTGTTCCGTAAAGGACACCTGTTTCAGCCGCTTTCGTGATGGCTTTTGTAATATGCGGGTGGGCATGTCCTGTAATAATTGGACCGTATGCTGCCAGATAATCGATATAGCGGTTTCCGTCAACATCCCAAAAATAAGCGCCTTCTCCTCTTTCCATCGCAACGGGTGAACCGCCGCCTACTGCCTTATATGAACGAGACGGGCTGTTGACACCCCCAACAATGTGCTCCAGCGCCTCTTGATGTAATTTTTCTGATTCTGTGAATTTCATAAATAGCCTCCTATCTCAACGTATCACGTCGTCTATCATTATTTTAACATGCCGATGCAAGCGTCCTTAGTTGAATATCCTCTCAAAATTGGATAGGCTAATTAAAAAATAGGTTGGAGGGATTGTGTCATGACAATCGAAGTAGGGCAGCAAGTACCTGACATTGAATTAACCGGTGACAATGGGGAGAAAGTAAAGCTTTCTGATTTTAAAGGAAAACATATTGTTCTTTATTTCTATCCAAAAGATATGACACCAGGCTGTACAACAGAAGCATGTGATTTCCGCGACCGCCATCAAAGCTTTGCAGAATTAGATGCTGTCATTATCGGCGTAAGCCCAGACAGTCAGGACAAGCACCAAAAGTTTAAAGAAAAACATGATTTGCCGTTTCTTCTTCTTGTAGACGATGAACAGAAATTGTCTGAAGCCTTTGGGGTATGGAAGCTGAAAAAGAATTTTGGCAAAGAATATATGGGAATCGAGCGTTCAACGTTTCTGATTAATAAAGAAGGCACGCTTGTGAAAGAATGGCGAAAAGTAAAGGTAAAAGACCACGTAGAGGAAGCGCTTGAGGAATTGAAAGCTCACGCTTAATATCCTCACAGGATGAGATCGGCAGTCATGCCGGTCTTTTTTGTAAAGAAGAATAGGTAAAAAAGAGGATTGTAATTGACAAAGTTTCGGCTCTGGGGGTACACTATTTATAAAGATTATAATATAAGAATATTTTTGAAGAGAGGTGCATGATGAAATGGCTGCTCACGAACTAAAAGACGCTTTAGATGCTCTAAAAGAAACCGGTGTTCGAATTACCCCGCAGCGCCATGCCATCTTGGAGTTTCTCGTAAATTCTATGACACACCCAACCGCGGACGATATATATAAAGCACTTGAAGGAAAATTTCCAAATATGAGTGTCGCAACGGTTTACAACAATTTACGAGTCTTCCGGGAATCTGGATTAGTAAAGGAATTAACGTATGGTGATTCCTCAAGCCGATTTGATTTTGCGACATCTGACCACTACCATGCGATTTGTGAAAACTGCGGAAAAATTGTGGACTTTCACTATCCTGGCCTTGATGAAGTTGAACAGCTTGCATCCCATGTGACGGGCTTTAAAGTCAGTCATCATCGCTTGGAGATCTATGGTACTTGTCAAGAATGTGCGAAAAAAGAAAATCATTAATGAAAAAGCTGACCGTTTAAATGGTCAGCTTATTTTTATGACTTTTTTCGATTGTAGGATTCATCAAACTCTTTACCTTCTAATGCTGGATCAAGTGTAAGCGGCTCCCTGCAATGCATGCACATGTCCACCCGTCCAAGCACTTTTGTTTCCTTCTCACAGCCTGGACAAACGACACGTACTGCCTTCGTAGAAAGCATACCAATCCAAAAGTAAACGGCTGTACTTAATCCAATCGATAAGACGCCGAGCAGCATAAAGAAAGTCGACAGCCAGATCGATTCCTTGAAGAACACACCGATATACATGATCAGAAAGCCAACAAAAACCAAACTAAGTGCAAATGTTCTGATTTTATTAATCTTACTGGAGTATTTCGCCATCCCTAGTCCCCCTTATCTCCAATATAGCACATTTTACCTTTCCGTTTGAATTAGTTATAGAGTTTTGTGAATAAATTGCTTATAATGATTCAATGATCTTTTTTCATGTATTGAAGGAATTTTGATTCTATGAGGAGAAATACATAGCATTAGAGAAGAACCTTACACCCGAGTATTGGAGGAATCACTATGGAAAATCTTCTCCGTCCTATTTATCAAGAGAGAGCAAGCCATCCAGACACATTAGCTGTGATTATAGTAGAAAGAAGACATAAAGTATCTTCTGAGACGGATAACTTTGATGCAGCACTTTTGGTCATCGTAAAAGAAGCGGAAGAGCCGTTATTTATCAAGCACTATGAATCCGATCACCAAACAGCTTCTTTAAATGTTGTCACAGATGATCAACTGAAGGAATGGATTACCCTCGGCACTAACCGCCGAATCATCGATTGGATTTTGAATGGAAAAGTCCTGTTTGATCGAAATGAATATATCTTCAACTTAATTGATGAACTAAGTACATTCCCGTTTTCAAACCGCAAGCTCAAAATCGGTTTAGAATATGGCAAACTCATTCGCAGATATATAGAAGGAAAAGCATTTTTTGAGTCAAATCAATTCCTTGATGCATATAATTCCATTGTGCATGCCCTGCATCACCTAGCACGTATTGAAGTAATTGATAAAGGCTTCCACCCAGAAGTGACCGTTTGGAACCAAGTGCGTCATATGGAACCTGAAGTATACAAACTTTATTCAGAACTGATTGAAAGCCATGAAAGTCTGCATAAACGTTTGGAACTTTTATTTTTAGCAAATGATTTTTTGATCCATTCAAAAGCAGAAATTGGTGCCGCTCATTTGCGTCATGTCATGGAACAGAAGGATATATGGCTTTTTGGTGAGCTTCTTGCACACCCTGATCTAAAGTATTTCACGCCTGACCTTAGTGTCATGATTGATTTCTTTGTGGAAAAAGGAATTGTTCAAGTGGAGGCGATTGAGACAAAGGGACAAAAAATCTATCATCGAGGATATTTTGTGAAAAAAGATATTGACGCATGAATATTATGATGGTATATTATTAAACGTCGCTAACGAGCAACTGAGTTGCTTTGAAAGAAAAGCTGACAAAAAGAAATTCTAAAAAACGCTTGACGCACACGGTGCTCAAATGTTATATTAAGAAAGTCGCCTCTGAGCGATAACGAAGATGATCTTTGAAAACTAAACAAGACAAAACGTACCTGTTAATTCGAGTTTTTATAAAAAAATCCTATGAAACTTCATAGGTAGTCAGTCAAACTGGCGAGGCAGGAAATGATCACATGCTAAGTTCGCTACATCGTGTAGCAACGCATGTGTGATATGCATCCTGCATACCTCGGAGAGTTTGATCCTGGCTCAGGACGAACGCTGGCGGCGTGCCTAATACATGCAAGTCGAGCGGACAGAAGGGAGCTTGCTCCCGGATGTTAGCGGCGGACGGGTGAGTAACACGTGGGTAACCTGCCTGTAAGACTGGGATAACTCCGGGAAACCGGAGCTAATACCGGATAGTTCCTTGAACCGCATGGTTCAAGGATGAAAGACGGTTTCGGCTGTCACTTACAGATGGACCCGCGGCGCATTAGCTAGTTGGTGGGGTAATGGCTCACCAAGGCGACGATGCGTAGCCGACCTGAGAGGGTGATCGGCCACACTGGGACTGAGACACGGCCCAGACTCCTACGGGAGGCAGCAGTAGGGAATCTTCCGCAATGGACGAAAGTCTGACGGAGCAACGCCGCGTGAGTGATGAAGGTTTTCGGATCGTAAAGCTCTGTTGTTAGGGAAGAACAAGTGCGAGAGTAACTGCTCGCACCTTGACGGTACCTAACCAGAAAGCCACGGCTAACTACGTGCCAGCAGCCGCGGTAATACGTAGGTGGCAAGCGTTGTCCGGAATTATTGGGCGTAAAGGGCTCGCAGGCGGTTTCTTAAGTCTGATGTGAAAGCCCCCGGCTCAACCGGGGAGGGTCATTGGAAACTGGGAAACTTGAGTGCAGAAGAGGAGAGTGGAATTCCACGTGTAGCGGTGAAATGCGTAGAGATGTGGAGGAACACCAGTGGCGAAGGCGACTCTCTGGTCTGTAACTGACGCTGAGGAGCGAAAGCGTGGGGAGCGAACAGGATTAGATACCCTGGTAGTCCACGCCGTAAACGATGAGTGCTAAGTGTTAGGGGGTTTCCGCCCCTTAGTGCTGCAGCTAACGCATTAAGCACTCCGCCTGGGGAGTACGGTCGCAAGACTGAAACTCAAAGGAATTGACGGGGGCCCGCACAAGCGGTGGAGCATGTGGTTTAATTCGAAGCAACGCGAAGAACCTTACCAGGTCTTGACATCCTCTGACAACCCTAGAGATAGGGCTTTCCCTTCGGGGACAGAGTGACAGGTGGTGCATGGTTGTCGTCAGCTCGTGTCGTGAGATGTTGGGTTAAGTCCCGCAACGAGCGCAACCCTTGATCTTAGTTGCCAGCATTCAGTTGGGCACTCTAAGGTGACTGCCGGTGACAAACCGGAGGAAGGTGGGGATGACGTCAAATCATCATGCCCCTTATGACCTGGGCTACACACGTGCTACAATGGACAGAACAAAGGGCTGCAAGACCGCAAGGTTTAGCCAATCCCATAAATCTGTTCTCAGTTCGGATCGCAGTCTGCAACTCGACTGCGTGAAGCTGGAATCGCTAGTAATCGCGGATCAGCATGCCGCGGTGAATACGTTCCCGGGCCTTGTACACACCGCCCGTCACACCACGAGAGTTTGCAACACCCGAAGTCGGTGAGGTAACCTTTATGGAGCCAGCCGCCGAAGGTGGGGCAGATGATTGGGGTGAAGTCGTAACAAGGTAGCCGTATCGGAAGGTGCGGCTGGATCACCTCCTTTCTAAGGATATATGGAGCAGCGTACGTTTTCGTCTTGTTTAGTTTTGAAGGATCATTCCTTCAAAACATGTCTCTAGCGAGACAGGATTGTTCTTTGAAAACTAGATAACAATAAGTAATACATTCACATTGAATGCAATGCAAAGTTCATCACACATAGTGATTCTTTCTAAAGTAAGAAATGGTTAAGTTAGAAAGGGCGCACGGTGGATGCCTTGGCACTAGGAGCCGATGAAGGACGGGACGAACACCGATATGCTTCGGGGAGCTGTAAGCAAGCTTTGATCCGGAG
This sequence comes from Bacillus sp. FSL P4-0248, assembly GCF_038593305.1. Taxonomy (NCBI): domain Bacteria; kingdom Bacillati; phylum Bacillota; class Bacilli; order Caryophanales; family Bacillaceae; genus Bacillus; species Bacillus sp. FSL P4-0248. The sequence continues at coordinate 861,139 of NZ_CP151983.1, forward strand.
ATTTCCGAATGGGGAAACCCACTGCTCGTAATGGAGTAGTATCCATACTTGAATACATAGAGTATGAGAAGGCATACCCGGGGAACTGAAACATCTAAGTACCCGGAGGAAGAGAAAGCAAATGCGATTCCCTGAGTAGCGGCGAGCGAAACGGGAACAGCCCAAACCAAGAGGCTTGCCTCTTGGGGTTGTAGGACACTCTATACGGAGTTACAAAGGAATGATATAAGCGAAGAGGTCTGGAAAGGCCCGCCAAAGAAGGTAACAGCCCTGTAACTGAAATGTCGTTCTCTCCAGAGTGGATCCTGAGTACGGCGGAACACGTGAAATTCCGTCGGAATCCGGGAGGACCATCTCCCAAGGCTAAATACTCCCTAGTGACCGATAGTGAACCAGTACCGTGAGGGAAAGGTGAAAAGCACCCCGGAAGGGGAGTGAAATAGATCCTGAAACCGTGTGCCTACAAGTAGTCAGAGCCCGTTAACGGGTGATGGCGTGCCTTTTGTAGAATGAACCGGCGAGTTACGATCCCGTGCAAGGTTAAGCAGAAGATGCGGAGCCGCAGCGAAAGCGAGTCTGAATAGGGCGCATGAGTACGTGGTCGTAGACCCGAAACCAGGTGATCTACCCATGTCCAGGGTGAAGTTCAGGTAACACTGAATGGAGGCCCGAACCCACGCACGTTGAAAAGTGCGGGGATGAGGTGTGGGTAGGGGTGAAATGCCAATCGAACCTGGAGATAGCTGGTTCTCTCCGAAATAGCTTTAGGGCTAGCCTCAAGGTAAGAGTCTCGGAGGTAGAGCACTGATTGGACTAGGGGCCCCTACCGGGTTACCGAATTCAGTCAAACTCCGAATGCCGATGACTTATCCTTGGGAGTCAGACTGCGAGTGATAAGATCCGTAGTCGAAAGGGAAACAGCCCAGACCGCCAGCTAAGGTCCCAAAGTATACGTTAAGTGGAAAAGGATGTGGAGTTGCTTAGACAACCAGGATGTTGGCTTAGAAGCAGCCACCATTTAAAGAGTGCGTAATAGCTCACTGGTCGAGTGACTCTGCGCCGAAAATGTACCGGGGCTAAACGTATCACCGAAGCTGCGGACTGTTCTTACGAACAGTGGTAGGAGAGCGTTCTAAGGGCTGTGAAGCCAGACCGGAAGGACTGGTGGAGCGCTTAGAAGTGAGAATGCCGGTATGAGTAGCGAAAGACGGGTGAGAATCCCGTCCACCGAATGCCTAAGGTTTCCTGAGGAAGGCTCGTCCGCTCAGGGTTAGTCGGGACCTAAGCCGAGGCCGAAAGGCGTAGGCGATGGACAACAGGTTGATATTCCTGTACCACCTCCTCACCATTTGAGCAATGGGGGGACGCAGGAGGATAGGGTAAGCGCGGTATTGGATATCCGCGTCCAAGCAGTTAGGCTGGGAAATAGGCAAATCCGTTTCCCGTAAAGGCTGAGCTGTGATGGCGAGCGAAATTTAGTAGCGAAGTTCCTGATTCCACACTGCCAAGAAAAGCCTCTAGCGAGGTGAGAGGTGCCCGTACCGCAAACCGACACAGGTAGGCGAGGAGAGAATCCTAAGGTGATCGAGAGAACTCTCGTTAAGGAACTCGGCAAAATGACCCCGTAACTTCGGGAGAAGGGGTGCTTCTTAGGGTGTTAAAGCCCCGAGAAGCCGCAGTGAATAGGCCCAGGCGACTGTTTAGCAAAAACACAGGTCTCTGCGAAGCCGTAAGGCGAAGTATAGGGGCTGACGCCTGCCCGGTGCTGGAAGGTTAAGAGGAGCGCTTAGCGTAAGCGAAGGTGCGAATTGAAGCCCCAGTAAACGGCGGCCGTAACTATAACGGTCCTAAGGTAGCGAAATTCCTTGTCGGGTAAGTTCCGACCCGCACGAAAGGCGCAACGATCTGGGCACTGTCTCAACGAGAGACTCGGTGAAATTATAGTACCTGTGAAGATGCAGGTTACCCGCGACAGGACGGAAAGACCCCGTGGAGCTTTACTGCAGCCTGATATTGAATGTTGGTACAGCTTGTACAGGATAGGTAGGAGCCTTGGAAACCGGAGCGCTAGCTTCGGTGGAGGCATCGGTGGGATACTACCCTGGCTGTATTGACCTTCTAACCCGCTGCCCTTATCGGGCAGGGAGACAGTGTCAGGTGGGCAGTTTGACTGGGGCGGTCGCCTCCTAAAATGTAACGGAGGCGCCCAAAGGTTCCCTCAGAATGGTTGGAAATCATTCGCAGAGTGTAAAGGCACAAGGGAGCTTGACTGCGAGACCTACAAGTCGAGCAGGGACGAAAGTCGGGCTTAGTGATCCGGTGGTTCCGCATGGAAGGGCCATCGCTCAACGGATAAAAGCTACCCCGGGGATAACAGGCTTATCTCCCCCAAGAGTCCACATCGACGGGGAGGTTTGGCACCTCGATGTCGGCTCATCGCATCCTGGGGCTGTAGTCGGTCCCAAGGGTTGGGCTGTTCGCCCATTAAAGCGGTACGCGAGCTGGGTTCAGAACGTCGTGAGACAGTTCGGTCCCTATCCGTCGCGGGCGCAGGAAATTTGAGAGGAGCTGTCCTTAGTACGAGAGGACCGGGATGGACGCACCGCTGGTGTACCAGTTGTTCTGCCAAGGGCATCGCTGGGTAGCTATGTGCGGACGGGATAAGTGCTGAAAGCATCTAAGCATGAAGCCCCCCTCAAGATGAGATTTCCCATTCCGCAAGGAAGTAAGATCCCTGAAAGATGATCAGGTTGATAGGTCTGAGGTGGAAGCGTGGTGACACGTGGAGCTGACAGATACTAATAGATCGAGGACTTAACCTATATTCTATTGTGAAGCATGAACATTGTTATCTAGTTTTGAGAGAATATTTTTAAAATATCTCTTGATTTATTTTCAATACATAGTATAATATCTTTTGTCACTAAATTGTCTGGTGATGATGGCGAAGAGGTCACACCCGTTCCCATACCGAACACGGAAGTTAAGCTCTTCAGCGCCGATGGTAGTTGGGGGTTTCCCCCTGTGAGAGTAGGACATCGCCAGGCTTTCTTCATTCCGCAGTAGCTCAGTGGTAGAGCTATCGGCTGTTAACCGATCGGTCGTAGGTTCGAATCCTACCTGCGGAGCCAATTTGGAGAGCTGTCCGAGTGGCCGAAGGAGCACGATTGGAAATCGTGTAGGCGGTAACCCCGTCTCAAGGGTTCGAATCCCTTGCTCTCCGCCACAATTTACATAATAAAGGGCCCGTTGGTCAAGCGGTTAAGACACCGCCCTTTCACGGCGGTAACACGGGTTCGAATCCCGTACGGGTCACCATTTTTATAGAATATACACCAGCATTTTTTATTCGGAGGATTAGCTCAGCTGGGAGAGCATCTGCCTTACAAGCAGAGGGTCGGCGGTTCGAGCCCGTCATCCTCCACCATATCTTTTATATCGTCGCGGGGTGGAGCAGTTCGGTAGCTCGTCGGGCTCATAACCCGAAGGTCGCAGGTTCAAATCCTGCCCCCGCAACCAAAATGGTCCGGTAGTTCAGTTGGTTAGAATGCCTGCCTGTCACGCAGGAGGTCGCGGGTTCGAGTCCCGTCCGGACCGCCATTTTTCAAAAGAATACTTGGCTCGGTAGCTCAGTTGGTAGAGCAACGGACTGAAAATCCGTGTGTCGGCGGTTCGATTCCGTCCCGAGCCACCACTATTTGCCGGTGTAGCTCAATTGGTAGAGCAACTGACTTGTAATCAGTAGGTTGGGGGTTCAAGTCCTCTTGCCGGCACTGTTTTTCAAAAGTGGAGGGGTAGCGAAGTGGCTAAACGCGGCGGACTGTAAATCCGCTCCCTCCGGGTTCGGCGGTTCGAATCCGCCCCCCTCCACCATTTTTTGTTTTCATAGGGGCATAGTTTAACGGTAGAACAGAGGTCTCCAAAACCTCCGGTGTGGGTTCGATTCCTACTGCCCCTGCCAATTATACTTTATAATTCATTACATCTATGGCGGTTGTGGCGAAGTGGTTAACGCACCAGATTGTGGCTCTGGCACTCGTGGGTTCGATTCCCATCAATCGCCCCATTTTATTATTGGGCTATAGCCAAGCGGTAAGGCAACGGACTTTGACTCCGTCATGCGTTGGTTCGAATCCAGCTAGCCCAGTTGATGTGCGGAAGTAGTTCAGTGGTAGAACACCACCTTGCCAAGGTGGGGGTCGCGGGTTCGAATCCCGTCTTCCGCTCCAATAATGGCGGCATAGCCAAGTGGTAAGGCAGAGGTCTGCAAAACCTTTATCCCCGGTTCAAATCCGGGTGTCGCCTTTTTTGAAAAGACTGCCGGGGTGGTGGAATTGGCAGACACACAGGACTTAAAATCCTGCGGTAGGTGACTACCGTGCCGGTTCAAGTCCGGCCCTCGGCACCATTGTTTTTAAATATAAGTTGCGCTCTTTAATGATCATGCCGGTGTGGCGGAATTGGCAGACGCGCACGACTCAAAATCGTGTTCCTCACGGAGTGCCGGTTCGACCCCGGCCACCGGTATCTAGTTTTAGATATTCTTTATTATCGTCAATCACAGAAGAATTAAGGAATATCAACGTTTAAAACGTCTTTCTACAAATTGTAGGAGGGCGTTTTTTATTTGTTTTTTAGCTGATTTTTCACACGATAAAATTACTTCAAATCGTGTTCACTGCTGAAAGGGGACCTAGCTAAATGGCAAGACGTAAAAATTATTTTAGACCAAGGTGAATTGGCAATTTTAGAAAAGGAAACTAAGTCTTATGTTGAATCATTTCGGGAAGCTATTGAATTATTTGTTTAGGACTGTGAGTAATAAATTTTTAAGGCGTTTCTTAATTCCCTAACAGCAAAAGGAATAAGTATTGCTGAATTAAAGCCTTACGATATGACAGAGGAACATATTAAGGAGATTACTTTTACTTTATTGATGGTTACCTTATGATTAAACTAAAGAGGCAGGATAATTGAAGAAGGATTGGATATAAATTGTACATAAGAGGTGTTGTAATGATTACGGTTAAAAATGCTGAACGTTATCTTAAAGATAGCATTGGTGAAGATACCGATGATATAAAAAAGGTTTGGGAAACATTTAAGGCTTTTTCAAAGGAGACAGTTGAGGGCGAAGAAGATAAAGAAATTTTATTTCAGTGTGGTGTCTATGATTTTACAGGAGAGGAAGTATTTCATTTTGACTTTGTACGTCAGTTTACAGTTTATGAAGAAGATGATTATTCTCACATGGAACAACTACACTGTGAATTTATATTTAAACCAACAAGCGAGTTAAAAAAGTTAAAGGTGGTAGAAGAATGGTCAATGGATTATGACGATATCGATCATTTTTTTAATCATATTGAAAGTATTCATGAGTTTAAAATACCTTTGAGTTTAAAGCCGATAAAATCAGAAATATATCAGGAAGAGCTTTAATTCTTCATTCATTAACGGGTGCTTTACTATAAGAGGGTATACCTTGCCTTTTTGGAATAATTTATCATCTGGTTTGACCCCGGCCATAAAAGTTTCATGATTGGTTTTTCCATGAACCTAACGTTTCACCCTCGTGGTAAAACGTTTTTTTGTGGTTTAAATGAGTTATTTAGATAAAAAATAGGAACCTATTAGAAAATAATGAGTATGTACTTCTTTTAGCAGAATAATCTTTAGATGATTTGCAACATTTGATAAGATACATTTAACCATGTAAGGAAACAAAATGGAGCAGCATATTCACATAAAACAGTTGTACTACCTTTGAGTAACTAAATGAATATTTGTGGGTACATACACATCTTTAGCTGACATCATCATTGTGACCCAGTTTGAGGGGAGTTTTATGAAAAAACAAAATGATCATGAGGAGTTATTGACAGGTGGAAATGTCTCAAACGTATATCGTTCGGGAGATACGGTTCGTCGAGAAGTAAAGTCAGACAATATCAATATACGAAAGCTGCTAAAGCATTTAGAAAAAAAGAATTTCTCCTATGCTCCAAAGTTTTTAGGTGTTGATGAACAAGGTAGAGAGATATTGTCCTTTATTGAAGGCGTAGCCGGTCATGATCCTTTAAAAGAATATATGTGCTCTCACCATGCCTTAAAAGAAATAGCGAGAATGCTTAGACTGTATCATGATGCTGTTCGTGATTTTCCCATTTCAGACGATTGGGAACGAATGGACAATACGCCTGTCGAAATAGAGGTTGTGTGCCATAATGATTTTGCAATGTACAACATCATTTTCAATAATGAAAAACCAGTAGGTATCATTGATTTTGATGTAGCTGCTCCTGGTCCAAGACTTTGGGATATCGCATATACTCTATATACATGTGTACCTATCAGTAGGTTTTTTCGCACCAAAACAGGAGACATCGTGAACTATCATTCATCAGACCATGCAGACCAGATAAAGCATAAAGTGAAACTGTTTTTTGAATCTTATGGTAAGGAAATAGCAGAAGATTATTTGGATATGGTGCTGCTGCGTTTAGAAGGATTATGTCAGTATATGAAACGAAAAGCGAGTGAGGGGGATATCGCTTTTCAAAACATGATTCAAGAAGGACATCTTGAACATTATCAAAAAGACATTCAATTTATTCATGAACATAGAAAAGAATGGATGTAAAGAGGCGGGGCGTTGTGATTATGCAAACGAAGACGATATTACAGGCTATCATTCAAGACGAGGGAGTAAATGATTATCCTCTTTTTAGACAGTACTGTGTGAGAAAAGAACAGGGCCTGCGTAAAGATGCGCTAAACGTTCTTCAGGCCTTTATTGAAGAGATGAAAGAGAACGATTTTGAAGTACAGCGGGAATTTGCTGCTTGGCTGTTTGAGTGGATTGAACGGTTTGAGGATGGTCATCATCTGCTTGTGTATCCGCTGGTAAATGGGGTAATCCAGCCTGTTTTTCAAACGTGGGAGAATGTTGATCCATTGGATGTGAGACCGTATCGCTGGCAAGGTTTGTTTGTACATCAGGGAGAAGGGCTGCCCTATTTATTGAAAGCGCTAGAGCTTGGAGGCAGAAGTGAGCAGCGTGTGATTGTTCAAATTTGCGAAACCTATTTATCGGCCTTGTGGTATTCGTTTCATCATATACATGAAGATCTTTATTTAAGCACCTATGAGAAGGATCAAGAGAGAATTCAAGGGATTGAACGTGTTATGATGCTGATTCAAGATCAAAGAACTCGTACGAATGTTCAAAAACAAGCTGTCTATTATGACCAGCTTTTAACGGACTGGATGACGTTTCAGCAGACGGAGACAAGGGGCTTTATGAAATGGTGTGCGGAGCGTAAGAAACCGTATGAGTGGGTAGAGTCCTTTTATTATCAGCAATAGATGAGAAAACGGCAGAGTTCATTCTGCCGTTTATTTATGCCATATTCGTTCTATTTCTACATGATTTGGTTTGAAATATCTCAGGGTATAGACATCTGGATTGCTTAGTTTCTTCCACTCCTCGAATCCAAGCGTTGGATCGGCATGTTTAAGAAGCAGGCTCATGATATTGCCATGTGTGACGAATAGGGTATGATCTGTTTCTAATTTTATTTGTTCGTGGAGTGCTTCTACAATACGATTCATGGCTTCTTGGCTCGATTCTCCGCCTTCACAGGTCATATGTAAGTCTGTAAAACTGAGCTTTAGTTTCTCATACCAATCGTCTATTGGTTTGCTGCTTAATACACGTTCAGAGAGGCGCTGATCGATTTTTATCTCGAGCTGTTTTGCATGAGCAAGAGGCTCAGTAGTTTGGATCGCTCGTTTATAAGGACTTGAGATAATTTGATTGAGATGAATGCTGGAAAAAAACTGTGCCAGTTCATGAGATTGAGTGATGCCTTGTGGTGTTAAAGCTGCATCTTTAGATTGTCCATCTGCTTGGCAGTGTCTGACGATATAAAATGTTTTCATTGGATACACCTTTCATTGAGTATAAAAAAATCATCCAGTATTGGATGAGGATTTACGAAGATCTAGGTAAGCTTGTTCGTATCTGTTTCTTTATAGGGATCTGTGAGCTTGGAGGTCAGGTCTAGGTTGAACAAAAAATCATCGACGGTGTCTGTGCCAAAGGGAAGTGTGGAGAAATTGATTGGGATGCTGTCTTCTTGCTTTTCTGAAGTGATTTGCTGTGCAGGCTGCTTTTTTCTCCAGTTCTTAAACAAGCGCATGTGAGGCCCCCTTTTCTTTGAAAAAGATGGATTTATACATAATATACGGGGAGAGTTGTCCAGGCGTCAAATGTTTTCTTCAAAAGGAACGATTCAATTGATAACAAGAGCCACAGGAAAGTGCGGCTCTTGTTGTCAGTTTACATTGCGCGTTGTAATGCTTGCAGTAATTTACGTTTGCATCTTAAGTTGTAGCGCTTCTTATGGAGTTTCTCCGTTTTAAACCTGCCTATGACACGTCGAACATCGGGATCATAAATGATGAGCTCTCTGCAAGTTTGATCATGTAATAGTGTTTGAAACCAGTAATATTTTTTGAGATGTGCTGCGTTCCTCGAGATATCCTCTTCATCCACTTGTAGAAAAGGGATATACACAGCAAGTGAAAAGATGTCTAAAATGAATCCCATTTTGCTTCCTCCTTTCATTGTTATTCATTACGCTTAGGAGAAGGCGAGGTTTCATTCAATAAACGTTAAAAACAATCCCAGTGCATAAACCATTCTTTTGATTCTTTGTCATAATAGAAATACATCGTGCCGTTATCACCAATCATGAAACGAGGTTTTTCTTCTGAGGCGATTTGCAGCATGAATTCGCCTTGTTGTTGATGGGGCGGGGATTGAATATACGCCCCATATCCACCGATTTTTGTGAACGAATAATTTGTGTATTGATTAAAGAAGTGGTTTGTGGCTTCTTCACTTTCGTTGACTTCTGATAAATCGACGTATGACCATGCTTCTTCCCAGCAAGGGAAGTCCCTTTGCTCATTTTCGTTCCATTGGATTTGAAAGGCTTTGAGCCCTCTCACTTCTTCAGGAGTTTCAGCTACTTCTAAACCTTCGATTGATGCATATTCAATGAGCTTCCAGCCTTCACCGTTTTTGGTGATATCAATCGGAAGTGTTTTCTGATTAAGAAAAATTTGAATCAGCTTACATTCATTGAAGCCGTTCATTCCTCCTGGCACTTCTGGTAAATAAATTTGTAAAATCGGAATCATGGCCCCATCTTGATCTGTCGGCCAGCCTTGGTTAGGATCGATGAAAAAATGGCCGGCAAACCAGCTGTGTATAGCTGGATCAGGACGGAAGCCGCCAATTTTGGCGATGGTTGGCTTTTTCCCGATTAGATTTAATTCTTGAAAAGCTTTGATTTCCATGGGTTATTCCTCCAGCCTTTAGCCTGCAATGTGTGCATCATGAAATGTGCCATTTATATTTCCTGTGACAATAATGACATGACCCCAAAATAAATCACCGTCATGATAGTAGACTTCAAACTCTCCCTCAGGGTAAACATGCAGGCTTTCAAGTGAAATGCGGTTTATAAATTGATTCAGTGTGAGTTCTTCTTGCTTTTCAGCTGATTCGTCCTGTTCCTGCCAATCCTTTGCTAGATCTATCAGCTGATTTGCGGCAAATGATTTAATAGAAGAATCCCATTTGGCCTGCTCTTGCATAAGTTGGTTTGCTGTTCGAAGAGAGTCATTTATTTTTTCATCTTCCTCGAGGTTGAAGTAGAGAAGGCACTCTTCATTGCTCCATTGGATTGTCTTTTCAAATAAGTCTAGTCCTTTTACTAACTCAAAGGTGCCAAGTGTATCATCATGATAATACACAGGCTTTTGGGCTTCTTCTAAAATTTCTTGAAGCGCTTGATCCTGTGTATCTGTATTGATTAAAGATACAAGCATGAATTCACCTTCGCCTTTTCGAACCTGAAGTGTAACGATTGATTCTTTATGTAATTGTGCCTGTTTTTCCCTTAATCCCTCGTCATCTGTTAGCCAGCAAAGTCTTACATTTTCGGTTATGATATGACCGTTTTCTTTCCAAGCAATCAGTGGAATAGAAGCGGTCCAAAGAGGTGCCTGGCCTGCTTTTCCTGCCCCTACGCCAGAAGGTCCTGTAACAGCAATGATAGTGACTACATCTTCTGAAAATCTCTCTTCAAAAGTGTTGATTTGTTTGTTAATCTTCATGTGATGTCCTCCAGCCTGATTTTTTTGTCATGAACATATAAGTGTTGTGATCAAGTTCTACCTCTTTATCACACCGCACATCAGTAGGGGAAATCAAGCTTTTTTTGTTTAAAACTGTTTTTTTAGGGAGGTACATGGATTAATGGAGGTTGAGTCACAATAAAAGAAGCAAGGATCGAATTTTGTATAAATTTGGGTAAATGAGTCGAAAAGCCTAGGTGATTCTTCCTTTTCTTTATAATTACTTTGACACGAATAGATGAAAAAAGTAAAGTAATACTGAGTGATTTACAAAACCTTCTTCATCCACTAAAACATGAAGTGTGCGTAAATTTAATGTAAATGGATATTTTTCCTTTTATTTACTCGTATTTTTTTTGAAACTTATGATGCTTCTCATTCGTTATATTAAAGGAGCGCATGTATCCGGCGGAGACAGAGCATCGGCATGCTTGGCGAAGAAGATTTACATTTGCAAAATGAATGTAAATTTTTTATGATTTCATTTATATCAGAACGATGATAAGAAAGAAGAGGTTTTATGAAAAAAATATTTGCAAACAAATATAGCTTTTTTGTTTTGGCTGTCCTTTTATTCTGGGCTAAATCGTACACAGCCTACAAAATGGACTTTAATTTAGGAGTAAAAGGTTCTTTTCAAGAGGGGCTTCTCTTATTGAATCCATTTAGTTCAGCCATCGTGTTTTTTGGACTTGCTCTCTTTTTGAAGGGGCGTAAATCTGCCATTGTTTTAATTGTTATTGATTTTATTATGACCGCACTTTTATATGCAAATGTAGCGTATTACCGTTTCTTTGATGACTTTTTGACTTTCTCAACAATGAAGCAGGCAGGAAATCTTGGGGGAGGCATGACTGGCGGTGTGCTAGCAAGCATTAAGCCGCATGACCTTTTATACTTCCTTGATATTATCATTTTGATTGCGATTGTCATTTGGAGACCAGAAGTGAAGAAGTTCCAAATGAAAAAGACGTTTGCACTGCTAATTGTAGCTGCAGGTATTGGACTGTTCTTTGTAAACCTTCATTTGGCTGAAAAGGATCGTCCAGAATTATTAACGAGAACCTTTGATCATAAGTATGTTGTCAAATACTTAGGTGTTTATAACTATACGATTTATGATGGGGTACAAGCAGCACAAAACGCAACACAGGTAGCAAATGCAAGCAGTGAAGATTTAACGGATGTTGTGAACTATACGTCATCTCACTATGCGAAGCCAAATGCAGAGTATTTTGGTAAAGCAAAAGGCAAAAACATTATTAAAATTCATTTAGAAAGCTTCCAGTCTTTCTTAATTGACTACAAATTAAATGGAGAAGAAGTGACTCCATTCTTAAACAAACTGGCTCATGGGAAAGACGACTTTACGTATTTCGATAACTTCTTCCATCAGACAGGTCAAGGGAAGACATCAGATGCTGAGCTGATGATGGATAATAGTATGTTTGGCCTGCCAGAGGGAGCAGCATTTGTTACAAAGGGTGAAAATACCTTTCAATCACTACCTGCCATCCTAGATCAAAAAGCAGGCTATACGAGTGCAGTACTTCATGGGGACTATAAATCTTTCTGGAACCGTGACACGATTTATAAACATATGGGAATTGATCAATTCTTTGATGCTTCCTATTACAACATGGATGAAGAAAACCTTGTGAATATGGGTCTGAAGGATAAACCGTTCTTCAAAGAATCAATTCCAATGCTAGAATCAATGAAAAAGCCATTTTATGCACATTTAATGACACTGACAAATCACTATCCATTTAATTTAGATGAAAAAGATGCGACAATCGCTAAGGCAACAACTGGCGATAAAACAGTCGATAACTATTTCCAAACAGCAAGATATTTAGATGAGTCATTAGAGCAATTCTTCAAAGACTTGAAAAAATCAGGTATGTATAAAGACTCAGTCATTTTATTATATGGTGACCATAACGGTATTTCTGAGAACCATAACCGTGCAATGAGTGAAATTCAAGGGAAAGAAATCACTCCTTATCAAAATGCACAAAACCAGCGTGTTCCGCTCATGATTCGTATTCCTGGTAAGAAGGGCGGCGTGAACCATACGTATGGTGGTGAAGTCGACGTTATGCCAACACTTCTTCACTTACAAGGTATCGATTCAAATGAATTCGTGAATTTTGGAACAGACTTATTCTCTAAAAAGCATGATGAGACTGTTGCCTTCCGTAATGGAAACTATGTGACACCGAAATACACACTTGTCGATAATACCGTTTATGATACGAAAACGGGTAAAGTGGTGAAACAAAATAAAAAGACAGAGGCGATTAAAGCCCGTGTTGATAATCAGTTAAGTCTTTCAGATAAAGTGCTCTATAGGGATCTTCTTCGATTCCATAAGTTATCTGATTTCAAACCAGTGAATCCATCGGATTATTTCTATGGTAAAGCAAACAAAGAAAAAGAAGCGGATTCTTCTGCTAACTAACTGAGTTTTGGGCAAGCACAGAAAGGTGCTTGCCTTTTTCTCTCTCTTCGCTTGATTTGTTGGCAAAATATGTTTATATTTAGGGAGAAACAAGCGTGACGCCGGCTGGCAGCTGGTGACACACATTTCGTCCTTGGGGAATTCAGGAGGAGCTTATGACAACAAATACAAAAACACAAAAAAAGAAATCAGAATTATGGGGCTGGATCAAAGCCATCTTAATCGCATTTATTGCTGTTTTTATCATTCGGAACTTTTTATTCGCGCCATACATTGTGAAAGGGACTTCTATGGACCCGACACTGCATAACACAGAGCGGGTGTTTGTGAATAAAACGGTTGATTATTTCGGTGATTATAAACGGGGACAGATCATTGTTCTTGATGGGGAAGACCGCAGCACTCATTATGTCAAACGATTGATTGGTTTACCTGGTGATAAAATTGAAATGAAAAATGATCAGCTATATGTTAATGGAAAAAAAGTGGCGGAGCCTTACTTAGCGTCAAACAAAAAGAAAGCAGCTGCAGATGGCACTTTGCTGACACCTGATTTTGGCCCTCTGACTGTTCCAAAAGGAAAGTACTTTGTCATGGGGGATAATCGCCAAAATTCAATGGACAGCCGCAACGGCTTAGGTCTTTTTACAAAGCGTGATATTCAAGGAACTACCTCATTTGTATTTTATCCTTTCCAAGACATTCGCTTACTCAATCATTAATAAACAATAAAAAAGCACACAGCCGTGTGCTTTTTTCTATGTCATTCAGACTGACTTTTTGTCATCGCCTGTTCAAGATCTGCAAGAATATCTTCAATCGCTTCTGTTCCAACAGATAAACGAATGAGCTCTGGTGTGACACCTGTCGCTTTTTGTTCTGCCTCGCTTAATTGCTGATGCGTTGTGCTGGCAGGGTGAATGATGAGGGATTTAGAATCACCCACGTTTGCGAGATGGGAGAAAAGCTGGACAGAATCAATGAGCTTTTTACCTGCTTCGCGTCCACCTTTAATACCGAATGTGAGGATCGCGCCTTGTCCTTTTGGTAAATAGGTTTGAGCAAGTTCATATGATTCGTGACTTTCAAGACCTGGATAGCTTACCCAATCGACAAGAGGGTGATCCTGTAAGAATTGTGCTGTTTTCAATGCATTTTCACTATGCCGCTCAAGACGAAGGTGTAATGTTTCTAAGCCCTGTAGAAGTAAAAATGAGTTGAATGGCGACAGAGCTGCCCCTAAATCACGTAATAGCTGTACTCGTGCTTTTGTGATATAAGCCGCTTCTCCAATTGCTTCTGTATAGGTCAGCCCGTGATAGCTTGGATCTGGTTCAGTCAGCCCTTTAAACTTATCGCTGTCAGCCCAAGGGAATCGGCCGCTATCAACGATGACGCCGCCAATTGATGTACCATGGCCGCCAATAAATTTCGTCGCTGAGTGGACGACAATGTCTGCACCGAATTCAATAGGTCTTAATAAATAAGGGCTGGCGAGTGTATTGTCAACAATAAGCGGGATATGATGCTTGTGTGCAATGGCTGAGATGGCTTCAATATGTAAAATGTCGCCTTTTGGATTCCCAATGCTCTCTGCATAAACTGCCTTTGTTTTGTCAGTGATCGCTGCTTCGAGTTCTTCAAGGTTGGATGAATCGACAAATTTTACAGTAATTCCGAGTTTTTTGAGTGTATGGGCAAATAAATTGTAGGTGCCGCCATAAAGACTGCTTGAGGAAACGATTTCATCTCCGGCTCCTGCGATGTTTAAAATAGAATAAGTCGTCGCTGCTTGTCCAGAAGAAACAGCAAGTGCACCAATTCCACCTTCAAGCTCAGCGATACGCTTTTCAAATACGTCATTTGTAGGGTTCATAATACGTGAATAAATATTTCCCGGTTCCTGAAGACCAAATAAATTCGCTGCATGCTCACTGTCTCTAAAACCAAATGAGCTCGTTTGGTAAATAGGCACGGCTCTTGAATAGGTCGCTGAATCAAGCTCCTGACCTGCGTGAATGGCTTTTGTTTCTAAACGAAATGGACGTTCTTCTGACATGTGTGTATCCTCCTTTTGTTAGATAAAACCAACTGTTTTGATAAGAAATATTTAATAAGACTATAAATCTTGTTCCCTGCTCGGTCAATCATTTTTTAGATAAATCTGAAAAAACAATAAATATAGTTGACAGGTAGGAATAGTGTGTATTAACATAAGCATACTGAAAACACGAACAAGAATGGCTGATCGGTCAACCGAAGGCTCTATCACTCAAATATGAGTGAAGAGCCTTTTTTTATTTGAATGAGAAAGGATGAAGAAGATGGAAAAAAAGAAAAAACGAAAAAAATACAGAAAACATATGGATCTGACACTCAATATCTTGATTGAGCGGAACAAATATGAGATTTACAGTAACAAGGAACGAATAGAAGCGATTTACGATCGGATTGATGAAAAGCATACAAGGACAAAATAACCATCTTATAAATTTGAGTTGATTTATGGGATTAATATGATTTACGATGGTGCTAACAAATCAATATGATTAGCTGATCGGACAACGCGAAGGCTCTTATCTCTTTTTTGGGATAAGGGCCTTTCTGTGTATTTATCTGATCGTAAGAGGAGTGGAGGTTTCAATGACGATTTCAATTGATATTGTGGATAAATCCTTTTGGAAAGACAAACAGACCATTCGGGTACTTGAAGACTTAAGATTGAGCATTATTCCCGGTGAATTTGTGACAGTGATAGGTCCGAGCGGATGTGGGAAAAGTACATTGCTAAAGATCATAAGCGGCCTCGACACAGCGTATGATGGGCAAATTTTGATAGGAGGCAGACGGATCACAGAACCAGGAATGAAACAGGGCTTTATCTTTCAGGAACACCGCCTGTTTCCATGGCTGACGGTTGAAGAAAACATAGCGGCCAATTTCAATTTAAAACAACAGGATGTACGCCGCAAAGTGGATGAATTGATTGAAATTGTTCGATTAAAAGGATTTGAACATGCTTATCCACATGAGCTTTCAGGAGGAATGTCACAACGGGTTGCCATTGCGAGAGCACTCCTTCGTGATCCGGAGATCTTATTGCTGGATGAACCATTTGGTGCACTGGATGCATTCACACGAAAACACTTGCAGGATGTGCTGCTGGACATTTGGCAGGAGAAAAAAACAACGATGATGCTCGTAACTCATGATATTGATGAATCGATTTATTTAGGAAATGAAATTGTGCTAATGCAAGCGAGACCTGGCCGAATCCATAAGATTCTCCCTGTGAACCTGCCTTTTCCGCGTGATAGAACGTCAACCGCTTTTCAAAGCTTAAGACAAAAGGTGCTTTCAGAATTTGAGAAAACAGATGAATTGTTACTAACCGATGGCTTAGGGATTTAGGGAGGGGAAATCGCATGAAAAAGAAACAAATGATCGTTATCTTTTTGAGTCTTCTGCTTGTTTTAGCAGGGTGTGATCAAGCAGCAGACGGCACGGAAAACAAGGTGAAAGAAATTAGGATTGGGATTCAGCAAAGTTTGAGCCCGCTGCTTTTAGCAAAGAAAAAGGGGTGGTTTGAACAATCATTTGAAAAAGAAGGAGTGAAGGTAAAGTGGGTGGAGTTTCAAAGTGGACCTCCCCAATTTGAAGGACTTGCTGCAAATCAATTAGATTTCACGCAAGTTGGAAACTCACCTGTTATAGCAGGTCAGGCAGCTGGTATTGATTTTAAGGAAATTGGTTTATCTCAGGATGGGCTGAAAGCGAACGGTATTTTAGTGAATAAGAACAGTGAGATTCAAAAAGTAGAAGACTTACAAGGGAAAAAAATTGCTGTCGCTAAAGGTAGCAGCGGCTTTGACTTTTTATACAAAGTATTAGATCAGGCAGGTTTATCTGCGAAGGATGTTCAGATCATTCAGCTTCAGCCAGATGAAGCGATATCAGCATTTGAAAATGGGTCCGTTGATGCTTGGTCGATCTGGGAGCCGTTCTTATCACTTGAAACGATAAAGAAAGGAGCAAAGCTGCTGGTGAATGGGGAAGCGACCGATTTATATTCTCCAGGTTTCACCCTTGTTCGAACTCAGTTTGCTGATCAGCATCCTGAACTAGTAGTGAAATTCTTAAAGGTATATGACCATGCAGTGAAGTGGCAAAAAGCACATCCAGAAGAGGCTGCTACTCTATATGCGCGTTTAAAAAATTTAGATAAGAAGGTCGTCACACAAGTATTAAACAATACGGAACCACTCAATAAGCCCATTTCGAAGAAGATCATCAATGCTCAGCAGCATACCGCTGATTTTCAATACAAAACAAAGGCGATCCAGCGGAAAATTGATGTTAATCAGGTTGTAGATAATTCGTTTATTGAAAAAATGCTGAAAGAGGAGATGGATGAATGAAAGCTGTATCGAATCCGGCTTTAGCATCTAAAATCGAGCGGGCAAAGAAAAAAAGGAGAAAAGCTTCTTCTTTATATAAGTTAAAGGGACTGGTATTACCTGTTCTACTTATTGCGGTTTGGCAGATCATAGCTGGTTCTCAAATCGTTTCTTCCACTGTCTTGCCTTCGCCTGTCTTGATTGCAGAATCCTTTCGAGAGTTGATTCGTTCTGGTGAACTGTTTGGCCATCTATACATCAGCCTTTATCGAGCGATATGTGGATTTTTGCTAGGGGGAGGCTTAGGTCTTTTGCTGGGCGTATGCGTAGGGTTTTCTAAAAAAACAGAGCATTATGTAGATCCGACCTTGCAAATGCTGAGAACCGTTCCACATTTAGCGGTCACTCCTTTATTCATCCTCTGGTTTGGTTTTGATGAAACAGCGAAAATTTTATTGATTGCACTTGGGGCTTTTTTTCCGATTTATATTAATACGTTTCTAGGTATTCGCAGTGTAGATAATAAGCTGTTTGATGTGGCTCGCGCCTTAGAGTTTAATGTGTATCAAAGCATCACAAAGCTGATTTTACCGGCTGCTCTTCCTCATATTCTTCTGGGCGTGAGACTGTCATTAGGAATTGCTTGGCTTGGTTTAGTGGTAGCTGAGTTGATGGGTTCAAGCAGCGGGGTCGGCTATATGATTATGGATGCAAGGCAATTCTCTCAAACGGATAAAGTGTTTGTAGGAATTATCATCTTTGCAGTAGTAGGTAAGCTGACAGATTCATTTGTACGTCTGTTAGAAAAGCGTCTGCTCAAGTGGCGCACTAGTTATCAAGGTGAATAATAAAAGGGGGCGATGTTATGAATATTTTATGGTTTATTCCAACGCATGGAGACGGCCGTTATTTAGGATCAGCAAAAGGGGCAAGACAGGCAGACTATCCATATTTTAAACAGATTGCTCAAGCAGCTGATCAGCTTGGTTATACAGGGGTCTTGCTGCCTACTGGGAGATCCTGTGAAGATCCATGGCTGACGGCAGCTGCTTTAGCTGCGGAAACCACTCATTTAAAGTTTCTCGTGGCTCTTAGACCAGGGCTGATGCAGCCGTCTGTTGCTGCTAGAATGACGTCTACATTAGATCGTCTTTCAGGCGGGAGACTGCTGATTAATGTGGTAGCAGGGGGAAGTAAAGAGGAGCTTGAAGGAGATGGGCTGTTCATTTCTCATGATGAACGCTATGAGGCAACAGAAGAGTTTTTGACGATTTGGAAGCGGTTATTGAAAGGAGAAAATGTACAATTTCATGGCAAACATCTACAAGCAGAAAATGGCCGCCTGTTATTCCCACCAGCTCAAACCCCCCATCCACCAGTCTTTTTTGGCGGATCATCAGCAGCAGGAATTCAAGCAGCCGCCAAGCATACAGATGTTTATTTAACTTGGGGCGAACCGCCTGCACAAGTGAAAGAGAAAATTACACAAGTGAAGAAGCAGGCTGAAAAGGAAGGAAGAACGGTGAAGTTTGGCATTCGTCTTCATGTGATTGTGAGAGATACCGAAGAGGAGGCATGGCAGGCAGCGGAACATCTGATTCGTCATTTAGATCAAAAAACCATTGATGAAGCGCAAAAAGTGTTACAGGGGATGGACTCAGTAGGTCAAAGACGAATGGTGGAATTGCACCAAGGGAGGAAAGACAAACTTGAAATCAGCCCAAATCTTTGGGCAGGCATTGGTTTAGTACGCGGCGGTGCAGGAACAGCACTCGTCGGAGATCCGCAAACAGTAGCAGATCGTATCATAGAATACCAGTCTCTAGGCATTGATACATTTATATTTTCTGGATACCCGCACCTAGAAGAAGCTTATTATTTAGCAGAGCTTGTTTTCCCGCTCCTTCCATTTAAGAGATCCGGGGATACAGGACTCTCTGTGCCAGCCGGTGAAATCATTGGGAACAATCATTTTCCAGATGCAGCCTCTGCTGCTAGTTCCTCATAAATTTGAAAAAGCAAAGCAGTCTGACATGGCTGCTTTGCTTTTTTTCATAGAATAGGCGAGTCATTTGTTGTGTAGTGCTGAACAAGGTAAGGGCTTTTTTCCCAATCGATTTTCTTGTATATACATATTTTTAGAGTCAAGAGAAGAAGGAAAATGTGCTCACTCTTTTATCGGAATGATCAGTAAATATTTCATAATTGGCATTATTGCGACATATAATCAGGACTTTTATATCTGATATCTCGGGGGAATTCTTTCTATCTCACAAAAAGGAAAGAATAAATATGATAGATGATAAATATGGACTATTTGAAAAAAAGAAGAAAAAAGATGGCGAAAATGACATTAAATGGGTTTTGTGGTTCTTATGGGGTGTCAAAATCTAGTAAATAAGAGAGGGTTTAAACAGATGAAAGTGAATAATTGAATAAAAAGTCACATTTTAATCAAATGTATGTTCGGTCAAAAATGGGATGTTCTGTAGATGTTTGGCGTGTGACGCCTATGATACGATCATCATAAGCTGGGAGGTGAAAAGTATGACTTATGCAGCGCCGCAAGTTGACTATTCCACTATGGAACCTGCTATTATGGACCAAGCTTGGTTCTTAGTATTTGTTGCTGTCCTTCTTGGATTGGGAGCAACAGTCGTTCTAGGAGCAGCAGTTTGGTGTATCGCAAACGGCAAGGGTAGCTTTACAGGAGCCGTTCAGTGGGAAAGTGGCTTAAAAGTCAAAATTGAATGTAAGTAGCTATACTTAGGATTCATCTTTTTGCTTCTTAGATAAGACACCAGGGCTAAACCGTCTGTGGCGGGCGGTTTAGCCTGATCTGTTTTAAAGAATATGCAGACACTTGGAGGTTATATGTTTACGATCGAGAATTTAACCAAGACGTATAAAAATAACGTGACTGCTGTCAATGATTTTCATTTAAAGATCGACCCTCATCAAATCGTTGCTGTTGCTGGACCGAATGGTTCGGGTAAAACAACGATGATTAACTGTATACTCGGCATTATTAAGCATACAGAAGGAAGGATTCACTTGCAGGACGTCCCAAATGATGAACCATCCTTTAAAAAACAAGTAGCCTATGTTCCAGATGACCTGCTGCTCCCTGAAGCATTGACTGGTGCTGAATATTTAGATTTTGTTTCTTCTATGTATGAATGTAAAACAATTCACAGAAGAAATCAACTAATTGAACTGTTTGATATGGACTCGGCTTTATCAAGACCGATCGAAACCTATTCACATGGGATGAAAAAAAAGACACAGCTAATTGCTGCATTTATGCTTGATAGTCAATTGGTGATCATGGATGAGCCCTTTAGAGGACTTGATATTGAAGCGGTTATAAACACAAAGAAACTGATGAAGCGGTATGCCGAGCACCATGGTGCGATCTTGCTTTCAACGCATGATATGCTTTCAGCGGAAGAGCTGTGCCACAAAATCGCCATTATTTCTAAAGGAAATAAAATGGATGAAGGGACGGTCTCAGCCTTAAAGGAGAAGTATCAATCAAGCACACTGGAACAGGTGTTTCTGAAAGCTTCAATGTTAAGTGATAGGGGTGCACATTTTGATGAAATCATTAATCATTTCTAAAATGATGCTTAAAATGTGGCAGCAGGAGATGTATAAGCTCTTTGATACTCAAACGAAGCGAATCATTGTGGTCTTATTCTTTTTGTTTGCCGTTACAATGGGAGCCATTATCGGATACAGCTTTACAGGTGTCTTTATGAAGGCTTTCTTAAATGGAGATGAACGTTCACTTGGATTACTTGTCGTGTCAATGGCGATCAATGCCTCTATTTTTACAAGCTTGTTATTCGTTTTGATCAAGGTCAGAACACCTGAACAAGACCGGTTTTCTATGCAGCTCAGCTGGTTCCCGCTCTCTACCTTTCAGAAAAGTTTTGGATACTTCATTCCGATGGTGACAGTGGTGGCAGGGCTTGTTTTATTTTTTATCGGCATTCTGCTTTTACCTAATTTTATTGCCCAGGGAATTGGTATTTTTTTTATCTTCACTTTCTTTTTGATGGTGCTTTTGCAGTCGCTTTTTGTCTTAATGCTGCTCCAGTTTATTTACAATATCACTTATTTACTCGTTTTGAAATTAAAATTACCGTTGCAAAAATTTGCAGCGATATTTGTTTTATTGGCACTGGTCGTGGCGTATGGATTGACGCATTTTGATATTAGTCAAATTCAGCAATCATATATTCAGTTTGATTATCATTTGATGTATTTGACAGCTCCGTTTTTCCTAGCGGCACAAGGAATGCCTCCTGAAGGGGTAAATTATGCCATTTTGATTCTGTTCATCCTCTTATCGGCAGGCGGGGCATTTCTTTCTCTTGCGATGATGCCGATTATGGCAGAGAAAAAAGCGCTAACCTTTTTACACAAGCTGCCGTTCTCTTCTTCAAAGAAGTGGTCGCTTATTGTGAAGGAAATGAAGTCACAGGTGCGAAATGAAGAAAACATTTTAAACTTTCTTATTCTCCTCATTGTGATCTTATTCGTCCGTTATCAGTTTGGATTCCGCTTTGAAGAAGAAGCATTTTTTGTTCTATGCGCTCTTGCTGGTTTAACAGCCTTCAATTCGTTTGGCAATGATAAACGAATGCTGGGCATGTATAAAACATTTGGTCTGAGATCTTGGGAAGTGGCTTTATATAAATTTATCGGCCTTCTGCTCGTAGGTGTACTGCAAATTGTTTTATTCATGCTGACAACGCTGACGCTTCCTGATCAGATTTGGCACGCATTGATTGGTGCTGCTGTCTTATGCAATGCGACTGCGCTCTTTTATGTGGTAGGTATCTTACTTCCTCTAGATCGAAACAATCCCTACACAGGCATTTTTTCATTTGGAGCGCTTATTTTACTCATGATTCCGATTGTTTTTATTGGGAACTATGTCATAGGGGCGTCTAGTCAAGCGCTTCAGTGGCTGCTTATGGCTGCATTTGAGGGTCTGCTCATCTTTGCCATATACAAAGGTTTTTCATGGAGGTATTCACATGATTCAACTTCTTAACAATAAGCTAAAGATTGAGCGGGTACCGGCACTAGCGCCGTATGTGACCTTACAAAAGAGGCATCTCACGGATACGCAGTATGGAAGCACACTCCCGATCAATGAAAGTGCCTATCATATGTTAACGAAAGTGGACGGTAAAAGAACTGAAGCGAGTATTACCGCAGAGCTCGCCGATTTGTTTCAGGTCGATGAGTCGGTGATTGCTCGTGACTTTTATCAGCTGATGATGGGATTGAATCAGCATCACTTGCTGTCTATTCATTATCATTCACCATATCGGATTGTGACAGCCTGCTGTCAATTTTTCAAGCAGTATCAAGTCAAAATGAAGGAACGATTTGATTGTACTGGTCACTCGTTCCTTCACATTTTTGGGACGGCTTTGCTCATGGTGACACGTAAAATCATCTTTTTCTGGATGCTTTTCATGGTCATGGCAGGGATCGCTTTTTTATTCATTCCTGATCCGTCGATTGCAGCCATTGCGATTTATTTTACGATTATTTATTTCGGGTTAATTACCGGAACCGCCTTACATGAGGCGGCACATGGCTATGCGCATCGAAAATTTGCAGGGCGGGATGGGCCTCAAGGCTTTTTTGCGAGTGACATGATGTCAGTGAAGTTTGTAAGGCCCGTATTAGATCCATTTCAGAAAAAGCAGGTATGGATTACGCTGCTTGGTCCGCTTGTTCCCGGTGTGATTGGCGCAGCAGGCATCATTGTGACCATTTTATTTCTAAAAGAAAACCCGGTTTCGACAGCTTTTTTCATTTTTTCAATCACGTATTTTATTCAATTACTCTATCTTCTTCCGTTTATGGGGGATGGTAAGTCCATTATGAAGCAGCTATTGCTTGGGGGAATGGGAGGACAACGATCATGAACGTACAGGCGATGAAACAAGGCGCGATAGTTGGTAGTTTTCTCGGATTCTTAGGCTTTCCGATGCTGACAATCGGCGTACTGTTCTATCATTTATTTCAATCAAAAACGAATGATGCTTTATTATTTAACAGTCTCGCTTTTGAAATGGAAGGCTCGTCCGCATTTACTTTTCAGATCAAGCCAAACTTTTTTATTTATATGATGGTGATTTTTGCTGTGAGTTTTCTCATTGTGGCATTCCTATCAGCCATGAAACAGAAAAAAGCAAAAGGTTAGGAGAATTCTCCTAACCTTTTTTTAGTATAATAGGAAATAAAAAACACCAAAGGGGATCACAATGTTTAAAAAATGGAGCATTCTTTTATTCACAGTTTTTCTATTAGCAGGATGCGGCGAGAAGGCCGAAGAAACCACGACAACCGAGAAGACGGTTTCGACCATAAAAACAGAGCCTGCCACTAAAAACCAAGTAACCATCGAACAAATGAAACTCTCAAAAAAAGAAAAAAACTTACTAGAAGCAGCAACGGCTAATGAAAAGGTGGCTCTGACACTGAAAGGATTAACGAAGAAGAATAAGAGTATTACGTTTATCGGGAGTCATTACAAAAATGGACGATTAGTGAATAAGGAAGCATCATCTGCTACCTTTTCTTTACACCAGGATGGAACCGACCAAACGGTGAATGTACTTCTTCAATTACATCATGAGAAAGATACATATGAATCACAATTTAGTATTTGGTCAAATAAAAAGAATGATGGGATGACGAAAGCGACATCAAGCTTCCCGTTCAAAGTAAGTGACTATGTATTTTCTGCACAATCTGAAACTGTCAAAGTTGCTTCCGGAGGAAAGGCACTGATTGCGTATACAGCGGCGATGGGGAAAGACGGGGGTTCAATAATATTTGAAGAGATTGAGGAGAATCCAAAGCAAGCACTGAAGAATAAGTCACATGCATACTTATTTTATATCCAGCTAGATAAATAACTATCGTAATATATACGGAGAATATGAAGTTTTTTGACGAAAAATTTTCATATTCTCTTGACGAATTGTTAAGAAAGTTGTAACATAATAAAAGTCAACGCGATGACGTCGCTTTTAAAAGATTGATGCGGGTGTAGTTTAGTGGTAAAACCTCAGCCTTCCAAGCTGATGTCGTGAGTTCGATTCTCATCACCCGCTCCAATACATAATTTTGTTTATAACGCAGTATTTCGTTTCTTAGATAAACGAAGTGTTGCGTTTTTTATTATGTCAGTATAATGTGAAAAAGCACTGTCAGGCTACAGTGCTTTTTCAATGAGTTCATATTTGCTTTCTCCGCCATGTATTTGTACAAACATCTTCGTCAAGGATTGAATAAGAGCTTCACTCTTTTCCCGGGAAATAGATGGCGGGAAAAGGATGATTTGAAGAATGTTCTTTGTGTCTTGAGAAATTTGTGCTTTACTTGTTTGAGAAAATAATCCATTCAGTCCTGCGTTGTCCTGCCATTCGATGTCACCAGCCTCATGTTTTGCCAGTGAAAGCGGTCCTTTGATGCGATCGGCATCTAATGTCAGGATAGGTAAGAAATATTTTAGTGAGAAAAATATCGACAAATCCTGTACGGAATTGGTCGAGTCAATAAATTGTTCCTTTTGGATGTTAGAAAGAAGTGGAAGGAAAGGAACGTCTTTTAAAAGATCCGTCCATTCTTTGATGGCTGGTACTTCTTCTAAGACTTTATCTTCGTATTCAAAAAATAAAGATTCTTGAAACAAGCGTAAGCGGCCTTTTAACATTTGAGGTGATGTACCCACTTCAATATGTGAATATTCAATCTGCCCAACATGGATAGACGGGTTTTGAGGATGAGAAATTTCCATATGTATCTTCACAGTGACTCACTCCAATCGGTCATGATACACTCGTATTATACTGAAAACAACAGAAGAAACAAAGAAAGGAGGTTTGCAAGGTGATTCATGTTGGAGAATTAAAAGAAGAATTGATTCAATATGCGAAAGAAATTGGTGTCGATAAAATTCGATTTGCAAGTGCCGATACATTTGATTCATTAAAGGACCGCCTCATCTTACATGAATCGTTAGGGTATTTGTCAGGTTTTGAAGAGCCTGATATTGAAAAAAGGACAAACCCTTCTTTGCTGCTTCCGAAGGCCAAATCAATTGTTGCGATAGCGCTCGCGTATCCTTCCAAAATGAAAGATGCTCCTCGAAGTACAAAGGATGCGAGACGGGGGATTTTTTGCCGGGCTTCATGGGGAACAGATTATCATGTTGTGCTGAAAAAAAAGCTTGATATGCTCGAAGAATTTCTGCGAAGCAAACATGTCGATATACGGACAAAATCAATGGTGGATACAGGAGAATTATCTGATCGTGCTGTAGCAGAACGTGCTGGCATTGGTTTTAGTGCAAAGAACTGTATGATTATCACGCCAGAGTTTGGATCTTATGTGTATTTGGCTGAAATGATCACAAATGTTCCGTTTGAACCGGATGAGAAAATTGAAGACCAGTGCGGAACTTGTAATAAATGTGTGGATTCGTGTCCAACGGGTGCGCTTGTGAATCCAGGGCAGCTGAATTCTCAGCGGTGCATTTCATTTTTAACGCAGACAAAAGGGTTTTTACCTGACGAATTTCGTTCGAAAATAGGGAATCGATTGTACGGGTGTGATACATGTCAAACTGTCTGCCCGATCAATAAAGGAAAAGACTTTCATCTGCATCCTGAAATGGAGCCAGACCCTGAAATTGCGAAGCCGCTGTTAAAGCCGCTTCTGACGATCAGCAATCGTGAGTTTAAGGAAAAATACGGTCATGTTTCAGGTTCATGGCGGGGGAAAAAGCCCATTCAGCGGAATGCAATTTTGGCACTCGCTCATTTTAAAGATACATCTGCCTTACCAGTGTTAATTGAGTTGATGCACAAGGATCCAAGACCGGTCATTCGGGGAACGGCTGCTTGGGCAATTGGCAAAATTGGCGATGATCAGCAGCTCCCAGAGCTGGAAAAGGCCCTTGAGCGGGAAAGTGATGAAGAAGCGAAAGAGGAGATTGTGAAAGGGATTGAGCTTTTACAGACACCTTTAAATACTAAATAACATCCCTGTGAACATAGAATGAACCAAACAAAGATTTTAAAAAATGTTTGGTGGTGTCTGTGTGAAACAATTATTAGAGAAAACTTTAGAAGACAGGCTGGCGTATTTAATCAATGACCGTGCAATCAAACAGCCGCAGCTTATGTCTGATGTGGAAGCAGTAGAGCGGAAAAAAGAGCTTTTTGCTAGAAGACAGGTTGAGATTGTGAAGGCGAAAGCAAAAACAAAACTTCTCGATTCAGCCATTCAAGATGATGGGGCTCAGCATGTGCAGTACCTTGCTCATCTCACATATGTATGCAAGGATGTAGACGATTCTTTTTATTTAGAGGAACAGGTGGAAAAAAGAGAAGCGTTTCTTTATAACAACATGCTTGTTAAAGATCGGATGATGTTAGAAGAGCGGCAAAGGGAAGAGCATATGGATGAGCGCTTTCAGACCGAAGAACAATTCGGGAGAGCCTTTCATTATGACCGGCGGGCAGCCGTGAAGTATGCGGAGACATATTGGAATAAACGGAATCCAGCCTATAAAAACTTTGAAGATAACTGTACAAATTTTATTTCACAATGTTTGAAAGCAGGGAACGCGCCAACGAGAGGGTATCCAAACCGCGGGTCTGGCTGGTGGGTGCGTCCGCATACGTGGAGCTATAGCTGGACGGTGGCTCATTCGATGAAAAATTATTTAGCGAATTCGAAAGCGGGTTTGAGAGCAAAGAAACTCAAAGAAGCCCACGAGCTTCAAATTGGTGATGTCATTTGCTACGATTTTGAAGGTGATGGAAGGTATAATCATACAACCATTGTCGTTGATCATGACAAAGGCGGAATGCCTCTTGTGAATGCACAGACGTATGACTCCCGCATGCGCTATTGGTCATACGAGGATTCGACTGCCTATACACCTGCTATTCGATATATGTTTTTTCACATTTTGGACGATGCCGCGAAGGATAGTTAGTGGTATAATGTTGAGCGGAAATGAAAATTAGAGGTGAACTTTTTTGGGACTTCATGTCGTTTTATATCAACCAGAGATTCCAGCTAATACTGGAAATATTGCGCGTACATGTGCAGCAACAAATACAACCCTTCATCTGATTCGTCCGCTTGGTTTTTCGACAGATGACAAAATGCTGAAGCGTGCAGGACTCGATTATTGGAAATATGCCAATGTGGTCTATCATGATTCACTTGATGAATTATTTGAGGCACATCCGAAGGGGCAATTTTTCTATATCACAAAATTTGGCCAAAAGCCGCATACAACATTTGATTACTCTCAGCTGGATGAAGACTATTTCTTTGTGTTTGGAAGAGAGACAAGTGGATTGCCAAAAGATTTGATTGAACAAAATATGGACCGTTGTCTTCGTTTACCGATGACAGAGCATGTTCGTTCTTTGAATCTGTCGAATACGGCAGCCATTCTTGTATATGAGGCACTTCGCCAGCAGCAATATCGCGATCTCATATAAGATCATGATTAAAAGCCGAGATACTGATCTCGGCTTTTTTATATGAGTTAAGAAACAGAAAGATGAAAAATATGACTTAATTATACTTTTTTTGACATGTTAAAAAATAGGTAGTATGATAGATTGTGATCACGTTTTCAAAAAATGATGAATCCATTAGGAGGAATAATGAGATGAAAAAGCTACTGATCACTAGTGCCATTAGCTCAGCAATTTTAATGGGGACGCTTCCAGTCAGTATTCCAGGACTCTCTCAGACGCAGGAGATAGAAGCAGCGCAGTTATCAAAAGGGATTGGCGGGCGTACTTATATCAATAGTAACGGATCCATATTGGTCACAAAAATTCAACTCCCTTCCACAATGAGTGTGTCAAATGGTACAGCTTATATTTATTCTGGATTCACAGGTTCAAAAGAAGCGGATATTGGTCTTCAATACAGTTCAACCTATAATGTGTGGAAACCTACGATGAAAGTAGGAGCAAATAATCAAGAGACATATATCGAAGGAAAAGATGACTTCACGTATACAAAGGGATTTAAACCTGGAAGTACTGTTCAAATGACGATTTATAAAAATTTGAATGGGCATACAAGAGCGACGTTCTGGGGCACAAATAATGTTGGTTATACCGGCCGCATTATTACAGAAATTCAAAACTCAAACATTGGCTCTGTGACCAAGTGGAAACTACTGTCGACGGTAGCAGTAACTGACGATATTTATCGAAAAGACATTCGGGCGAATTTCTCTACTCGTTTTACTGACATCACATTGGATAATCGTGCCGTTACACCTGTGGTCGATACGCAAGACTTTACGAAGGTGCAAGTGTCAGGGAATACAGTGAATATGCAAGTGCTGAAAACAACGAACTAAATGAAAAAGGATGTTCCGCAAATGGAACATCCTTTTTTTCATTTACCAGGCTTGCCTTCGTAGCCAGCAGTGAAAATGGATACTAAAAACGTAATGATGACGCCCATCATAATGACCGTTCTCATATAAGCTCCCCCTTATCCCTTTGTTCCGTTCGCTGCCTGTTTCATATGATGTGAAGTTCACCTTGAAAAGCAGGAGAAGAAAATCATTTTTCTCCTATTTTTCCTTTATTATGAAGGGTCTTGCGGATGGTTGTCAATTCAGTTTGCCAATTCGTCATTTTGAAGAACGAAAGCATGTAATAGGACGCCTCCGCATAGATTGTAAAACAGTATCTGATTTCTAGCTTCAATCTTGAAAGAGGAGGTTCATATGGATATTTTAAAGAAAATCGAACAGCACAGAGAAGAAGAGCAGCGTCTGAAATGGGAAGGCACATTCAGCGATTATTTAGACATTATTAAGGAAAATCCACTTGTCGCTCAATCTGCTCATTCTCGCGTTTATCATATGATTAAAGACAGCGGGATTGAAGAGGAGAATGGGGTCAGAACCTACAAATTTTTTGATCAGGAGCTGTTTGGGTTAGAGGAATCACTCGAAAGATTAGTGGAGGAATATTTTCACCCTGCTGCAAAGCGGCTGGATGTCAGGAAGCGTATTTTATTACTGATGGGACCAGTAAGCGGGGGAAAATCGACGCTTGTCACTAGATTGAAAAGAGGACTTGAAGAATATTCACTCACAGATCATGGCGCAGTCTATGCGATCAAAGGCTGCCCTATGCATGAAGATCCGCTTCATCTCATTCCGCAAAATCTGCGGGAGGATTTCTATAGAGAATATGGGATTCGTGTGCAGGGGAATTTGTCGCCTCTGAACATGATGAGACTAGAAGAGGAATATGGCGGCAGAATTGAGGATGTAAGGGTCGAGCGGATCTTTTTCTCTGAAGATAAACGGACCGGCATTGGTACCTTTAGTCCGTCTGATCCGAAATCTCAGGACATTGCCGATTTAACAGGAAGCATCGATTTTTCAACCATTGCTGAATTTGGATCAGAGTCAGATCCCCGCGCCTACCGCTTTGATGGAGAACTCAATAAAGCAAACCGAGGGATGATGGAGTTTCAGGAGATGTTAAAGTGTGATGAGAAATTTCTCTGGCACCTTCTGTCATTAACGCAGGAAGGAAATTTTAAGGCAGGAAGATTCGCCTTAATTAGTGCAGATGAATTGATCGTCGCCCATACGAATGAAACCGAGTACCGGTCGTTTATTTCAAATAAAAAGAACGAGGCGCTCCATTCAAGAATTATTGTGATGCCAATTCCTTATAACTTAAAGGTCACAGAAGAAGAACGCATTTATCATAAAATGATTTCAGAAAGTGATGTCTCAGATGTGCATATTGCCCCGCATACGCTGAAGGTAGCAGCAATGTTCTCCATTTTGACGAGACTGAAAGAGCCGAAGCGTTCTGATATTGATTTGGTGAAAAAAATGCGTCTGTATGACGGAGAAAGTGTCGAAGGCTTCCAATCAGTCGACATTGATGAGATGAAAAAGGAATTTCATGACGAAGGGATGAGCGGAATTGATCCGCGGTATGTGATTAACCGAATTTCATCTACCATCATTCGAAAGAATATGGAATCGATCAATGCACTGGATGTCCTTCGCTCCTTAAAAGAAGGGCTCGATCAGCATCCGTCTATCTCCAGCGA
This sequence comes from Bacillus sp. FSL P4-0248, assembly GCF_038593305.1. Classification (NCBI taxonomy): domain Bacteria; kingdom Bacillati; phylum Bacillota; class Bacilli; order Caryophanales; family Bacillaceae; genus Bacillus; species Bacillus sp. FSL P4-0248. The sequence goes on from NZ_CP151983.1 coordinate 891,382, forward strand.
GGATCGGGAGCGTTATTTGAATTTCATTTCAGTCGCGCGAAAAGAGTATGATGATATTGCGAAGAAGGAAGTGCAAAAGGCCTTTGTGTATTCCTATGAGGAGTCTGCGAAAACGCTGATGGATAATTACTTAGATAATGTCGAGGCATACTGCAATAAAAACAAGCTGCGTGATCCGTTAACGGGTGAAGAAATGAATCCTGATGAAAAGCTCATGCGTTCAATTGAGGAGCAGATTGGTATTTCTGAAAACGCCAAAAAGGCATTTAGAGAAGAAATTCTGATTCGTATCTCGGCTTATGCGAGAAAGGGAAAACGCTTTGATTATAATTCACATGAGAGATTGCGGGAGGCCATTCAGAAGAAGCTGTTTGCTGATCTAAAAGATGTGGTGAAAATCACGACATCGACGAAGACACCGGATGAACAGCAGCTGAAGAAGGTCAATGAAGTAGTGGCTAGATTAATTGATGAGCATGGCTATAATTCAACAAGTGCAAATGAACTTTTAAAATATGTAGGCAGTCTTCTGAATCGATAATAAATGAAGGAGGCATTATTGGCGCATCAGCACCGGTAATGTCTTTTTTAGAAATGATCGTCAACTTGGATGACGAGCAGCATAGGATAAAGGAATCGATGGCTAGAAGAATTGTGCAAATAGGTGAGGAGGGGGATGGATGTCCCGGCAAGAAAAAAGTCAGTTTATTGTGTCTCAGGAAGACTGGTCCCTCCATCGAAAAGGCTATGACGACCAGCAGCGTCATCAGAAAAAAGTCAAAGAGGCGATTAAAAATAATTTGCCGGATCTTGTTACAGAAGAAAGCATCATCATGTCGAATGGAAAAGATGTTGTGAAAATTCCGATCCGTTCATTAGATGAATATAAAATTCGGTATAACTACGACAAAAATAAACATGTGGGTCAAGGCGATGGAGACAGCGAGGTTGGCGATGTTGTTGCGCGTGACGGCTCAGACAGCAAGCAGGGTCAAGGAAAGGGGCAGGGTGCTGGAGATCAAGCTGGTGAGGATTATTACGAAGCAGAAGTCTCATTAATGGATCTCGAGGAAGCACTGTTTCGTGAACTGGAGCTGCCAAACCTCAAGCAAAAAGAGCTTGACGACATCATTGTTGAACAAATTGAGTTTAACGATATTCGCAAAACCGGGTTAACAGGAAATATCCACAAAAAACGAACGATGCTGTCGGCATTTAAACGAAATGCGATGACAGGCAGTCCTTCCTTTTATCCGATTTACCCAGAGGATATCAAGTATAAAACGTGGAATGAAGTGACCAAACCAGAGTCGAAAGCTGTCGTTTTGGCGATGATGGATACGAGCGGAAGTATGGGGCTTTGGGAAAAATATATGGCGAGAAGTTTTTTCTTTTGGATGACACGTTTCTTACGGACAAAGTATGAGACGGTCGATATTGAATTTATTGCCCACCATACAGAGGCGAAGGTGGTAGACGAAGAACATTTCTTCTCACGGGGTGAGAGCGGGGGGACCATTTGCTCGTCTGTCTATCGAAAGGCACTAGAGCTCATAGACGAACGATACCCGCCGTCGCGATATAATATTTATCCTTTTCATTTTTCTGATGGTGACAATTTGACCTCAGACAACGCCCGGTGTGTGAAACTTGTTTCTGAGATCATGAAAAAAGCCAATTTATTCTGCTATGGTGAAGTCAATCAATATAACCGGCATTCTACGTTAATGTCAGCATATAAACACATTCAGGATGAGAAATTTAAGCATTATATTTTGAAGCAAAAATCAGACGTTTTTCTCGCACTAAAAAAATTTTTTCAGCAGGAAGAAGTTCATTCATAACGAGCACATTTGAAAAAACCTTTCAGCATAAGGGCTGAAAGGTTTTTTGTGTGGAGAAGGAAAGGATCGCCAAAAAAAAAGTAAAACTTTCTCTTTGACATTTCAATTTTCATTTATTAATATTTAATCTTGTTAAATATAAGTTTTTCAAAAAAGATGCCGATCGTCTTTTCTTCTTTTTCTGCTCTTTGCTCATAAGTGAACAATAAGTATAAATGGGCTGCACACCATGATAGGGGCGGGAGTAGAAGAAGGGAAAAGGACAGAGTGTTGAGCTTGTTTCATATTCTGTCAGATGATGGGCATTCTAAGTTTGCTAAAGCAGATGACACTATATTTTTATACATGAAAGGAGAAACAAAACATGAACAGAGGGCGTTTATTGCTAACGAACATTATTGGCCTTATTGTGATTCTTGCCATTATTGCCGGAGGTGCTTATTACTACTATGAAAGCACAAACTTTGTCAAAACAGATGAGGCAAAAGTGACAGGTGACATGTATCAAATTACAGCACCAGCAGCTGGACAAATCAAAGGCTGGGATATCAACGAAGGTGACGAAGTGGAAAAAGACAGCACAGTTGCAAAAGTTGAAGGACAAACAAAAACAAACATTAAAGCAGTGGCTGATGGCACATTAGTCAAAAAAGAAGTACAAAACAATCAACAAGTGCAGCCTGGTACAGTTCTTGGTGAAACAATTGATTTAAGCAAGCTTTACATCACAGCAAATATTAAGGAAACAGATATTAAAAACATTGAAAAAGGCGACAAAGTCGACATCGTTGTAGATGGAGATCCTGATACAACATTTGAAGGAACTGTTGAACAAATTGGTTATGCGACAAACTCAACATTCAATATGCTGCCAGCAACTAATTCAAGTGGCAACTATACAAAAGTAACGCAAAAAGTAGCAGTGAAAATTTCAATTAAAAATCCATCAGACAAAGTGCTTCCAGGTATGAATGCTTCTGTCAAAATTTCATCTTAATGATGATTGATATCAAAATATGAAAGGAGGTTGTCTGAGATGGCAAATCAACCTGCAACGACAAAACAGGGAACAGGCTCCTTGTCTTTACTGATCATTTTAATGGCCGGTTTGTTCGTAGCGATTTTAAACCAAACGCTTTTGAACGTAGCTATGCCCCATTTAATGACAGAATTTAATGTGAGTGCAACGACGATTCAGTGGCTGACAACAGGCTACATGCTTGTCAACGGTGTGCTGATTCCGTTGTCTGCGTTTTTAATCACACGTTTTGGACAGCGCAGCTTATTCCTAGTGGCTATGATCTCGTTTACACTAGGTACATTTATTTGCGGCATTGCGCCAAACTTTTCAACGATGCTTATTGGCCGTTTGATTCAGGCTGTCGGCGGCGGTATCTTACAGCCGCTCGTTATGACAACAATCCTTTTTATTTTCCCTCCGGAAAACAGAGGGAAAGGAATGGGGATTTTTGGTCTTGCGATGATGTTTGCTCCTGCAGTAGGACCAACATTATCTGGTTACATTATTGAACATTATTCTTGGCGTATTATGTTTTATGGACTTGTGCCAATCGGTGCGATTGTCATTATCGCGGCTTTCTTTATGTTTAAAAATATTGTAGAGCCTAAAAAAATCAAGCTGGACAGTCTTGGTGCGATTCTTTCAATCGTCGGTTTTGCTTCCCTTCTATACGGTGTGAGTGAAGCAGGAAGTGATGGTTGGACAGATCCGATCGTCTTATCTACGATTATTATTGGTGCGATTGCGATCATTCTCTTTATTTTCCAACAGTTGAAAGTTGATAATCCGATGCTTGATTTCCGCGTATTTAAATACAGCATTTTCTCATTATCAAGTGTCATTAACATCATTATTACGGTTGCTTTATATACGGGGATGTTCTTACTTCCGATTTATCTGCAAAACCTCGTTGGGTTTACGGCATTGCAATCTGGGCTATTAATGCTTCCAGGGGCACTCGCGATGCTCATTATGTCCCCGATTTCAGGGATCTTGTTTGATAAATTTGGACCTCGTCCGCTTGCCATTGTGGGGATGCTCATTACCGTTGTCACGACGTATGAGTTTACGAGGCTGACCATTGATACTTCCTATAGTCACATTGTGCTCATGTATGCAGTACGCGCATTTGGTATGTCACTCTTGATGATGCCGGTTATGACAGCAGGGATGAACCAATTACCGCAGCACTTAAACAGCCATGGTACAGCGATGTCTAATACATTAAGACAAATTAGTGGTTCCATTGGTACGAGTTTGATCACAACGATTTATACGAATCGGACGACATTCCATTATTCCAATATGGCGGATCAAACAAATACTGCGGACCCGTTCTTTATGAATTCATTCCAGGCGGCTGTATCGAATGTGATGCATCATATGGGCATGACAGCAGAAGCTGCTCAAAAATATGTATCTACCCAGCTCTTTACAAAAGCACAGGTTGATTCAAACGTGATGGGCATCAACGATGCTTACATGTGGGTGACATTATTCTGTGCCGCTGGTGTCATTCTCAGCTTGTTCCTGCGAGATGTTCGTAAGGATAAAAAGCGAAAAGAACAGCAGCATAAGAAACAAGAAATATCACTGCTTCCGGCACCTAAGGAAGCTAACCAAGATGCAAGATAAGTGTGGAGGGACCGTACATGAAAATTTATGTTGTATACGATAGTGAAGGTGACCATACAAAAGCACTTGCAGAAGCGATTGCAGCAGGCGCAGGTGAAACAGAGCAAGCTGAAGTATTCATTGATCACGTGAAAGATGCAGACATTCGCAAACTCGATCAAATGGATGCGATCATTTGGGGCTGCCCTGGTCACTTTGGTACCATTAGTTCTGGGTTAAAGACATGGATTGACCGTCTCGGCTACTTATGGGCAGAAGGAAAACTAATCGATAAAGTCGGTGCTGTTTTCTGTACAACTGCTACAACACACGGCGGTTTAGAAATGACAATGCATAATTTGATTACACCAATGTTCCACCAAGGAATGCTTGTTGTCGGCCTTCCTGGAAATGTTCCAGAGAATGCTTTATACGGCTCTTACTATGGAGCTGGTGTGACATGTCCGATCGATTCAGATGAATTGATTTCGACTGAAGGCATTGAACTTGGAAAAGCACTAGGAAGACGTGTAGCATCAGTCACTGCATCATTTAAGCGATAAGGAGAGGGTTCTTTTGGCGACGATTATTGTAGCATTAGTAGCTGCTGTTCTAGTCATTATTGGATTAGTAGCGTTCAATGTCAGACACGCATCAGCCGATAAGGAAGAGATCAAAGAAGATGTCTCCAATCAGCCTGACGTGCCGCATAGCGAGCCAGAAGCTGTGGCGAGACCTGTAGAGCCTGAAGTTGAAAAAAAAGCGTCAGAGCCTTCTCGAACGGATGATGCTGCGTCTGGCGACGATTTCTATAGACAGGCGCTTCAAAAGTTTAAACAGCCAGAACCACCTGTCAAAGAAGAAGAACCAGAGACAAAAATGAATGATGATATGTATCGTTCTGCTTTGCAGAAGCTAAAGCAGAAGGACAAATAAAAAAGAGAACCTCTCAACAGGTTCTCTTTTTTTATGGCACAAAAAAACCGCCGGCAGAAGCCGGGCGGTTTTCCTTCACTCTATAAAGTGCTAAAAGAGCAGATGCTCTTAAATTACGCTTTGTTAACGTTAGCAGCTTGTGGTCCACGGTTACCTTCAACGATTTCGAAAGAAACTGATTGACCTTCTTCTAAAGTTTTGAAGCCTTCGCCTTGGATAGCAGAGAAGTGAACGAATACATCGTCTTGACCTTCTACTTCGATGAATCCGAAACCTTTTTCAGAGTTGAACCATTTTACTTTACCTTCTAACATGAAATTTCCTCCTAAAGCGATCTTAACGCTTAAATTCACTATTCTTGCTCTTACACAAACTTCAAAGACGAAAACTCTTTCAAAACTTTCTTCTTAAAGATGATACGAACAAAAATAATTACCTTTACTTTACCAGTGTTTGCGGGAAAAAACAACTGTTATACGAAAACTTTTTTAAAAATAATTAGTGCTAACAAATTGAGGAAAATGCCTATGTTAAATGGTCTTTTTTTCTCTCTGAAAAGCTCACTTGATTTCGGCCAGACTCCTTCGCTTTATAGAGCTCCTGGTCAGCTATAATTGGTAATTGCTTGATGTCTGCACTCGTTCCATGAGAATAAGCACATCCAATTGATACCGTAGTGTGAATGGACATACCATTTTTTAAATAAATCGGCTGATCGGCTATTTTTTTTCGTAAGCGTTCTGCAATCTGCCATGTTTTTTCAATTGTACAATTTGGTAGAAGGACAGCGAATTCTTCACCGCCAATCCGACCAATATAATCAGAGCTTCTTGTGTTTTTAATCAGCCTTGTACCGATTTCTTTTAAAACAATATCTCCCTCATGATGCCCATATTGATCATTGATGGTTTTGAAGTAATCGATGTCTAGGTAAATAAGGGACATTTGATGGATAGGCTGCTTCAACTTCTTAGTAAAAGCTTCTCTTAATACCTCATCGAACTTCCGTTTATTTAAAACACCTGTTAAAAAGTCATAATGAGCTTGGAATTTATATAAATTTAACAGCTGATATGCTTTTGTTTGATGTTCAATGACATAAAAGTTAAACAATCCAGCAATATATGAGAAAATCCAATATGTAGAATGCAGCTGAAATGATGTCTCATGCACGATCAAGATGAACAGGCTTGTGGCAACCACATTACCAATCGTAATGGATAACAGCATTTTCACAACATGATTCATATGACGCTCTGCAATCAAAAAAGAAGAGGCTGCGATAAACATCATGGAAAAAATATTGATGGAAGAAGCGATGTTGGCTTCAATTAATAATCGGCCAATGATCACAATAAAAGCTGCAATCATTGTTTGGGCGATGCCTCCATAAAAGGCCGTTAAAATAAGGGGAATATGTCTTAAATCGATGATCGCTGGTCCTGTTTTAATAGAGAAGAACATTAAAAGGACACCGAGTAACCCAGAAAGCATGCCTTTGCATATTTGCCTGAGCAAGGTATCTTCTTTCTTCAGAAAATTCTCTTTAAACACAAGCATAAATAAATAATGGAAAGTGACAAGAATTGTTAAATTAATAAAGAGGTCTCTTAGCAAAATAGAATCACCTTTTTAAAATTACTAAAATTTGTTGCAAAAGAAAAGGGGAAAAAGGATAATTAATAAAAATTTTAATGATGAGGAATTGAAGAAAATGCGGGGAAAACGCTTTCCAGATCAAACGGACTGGCTTTCTTTTTTTGAAAAAATGCCAGATGCCTGATTTGAAAAAGAAATGCCGGTTGAATATCAAGATTTGACGTTTCGGTTCGAGAATCAGGAGGAGCGATTTGTTGTGAACATGTCGCTTGCTATGCAGGAGTTTACCTTAAAGGTCGTTCGAAAAAAGACCGAATCCGTTTTAGGAATATATGATTTTAAAACAGTCCAGCATGTAGAGATTAAAAAAGATCGGAAGGAAGAAAAGGAGCTGTTGCTGATATTAGAGCATCGTGACGACTTCATCACAACAATCGAAATCACATTTCTACCTTCCTTTTGTCTTATGGTCAAAGAACATTTTTCAGGAGAATAAACAGGAGCCTCTTTTTATGAAGGCTCCTGTTTTATTATTTGTGCTCGATGTCATTGATGACTTGCTGGATCGATTCATCATCCATCACATTCATCACACTTTCATCAATGTGAAGAGATTGCGCATAAGATTCTCTTGGCTGATGAGTTCTTGATGGTGATTGGTGCTGGTTCGTTTGATTTGGCTGGACAGCTGTGAATGCCTGCTTGATCATTTGGCCAACTTCACCTGTTCCTTTTGATTCCTTATGTGAGCGGGACTCATGACGAGATGAATCTTGGTGCTGATGGTTTGCGCCTTTCATCATTGAAGACATATTCATTTGTGTCATGCTTTTCAGTCTTCTTCGTAAAACCGGGGAGAATAATGCAATGATTGCTGTTGATACTGCGATCATTGCGCCAGTGCTCATACCTTTTCTTTTTTTAAACAAACGAATCCCTCCATTTGATCGTGATGATCTTTCATCAAGTTTAGGATGACCAATCACAGCTGAATTATGAATTCATTTTGCGGAAAGAGAGGATATGTGCATAAAAAGCCGGCTGGATGAAAAACCTATGAGCAAAAGGAGGGAATAATTGATGAATAAGAAATGGATGCTATCTTTACTGCTCGTGCCAACATTAATCACCGCTGGGTGTGGAATGAACAACCAAGGCGATGAGCGTAGAGGAACAATGAAAAGGCAGTATGAAAATGTCACATATAAAAATGACAACATGAGACAGGATCAGCCAGATGTTCAAACACCTCAGAAGGTCAAAGTGGCAGATAAGGCGTCAGAGCTTGTAGCCAATATGTCTGAAGTGAAGACAGCAAACGTGCTTGTCACAGGAAAAAATGCATTTGTTGCCGTTGTACTTGAAGGCAATAAAAGCGGTGATGTGACGGACGATCTGAAAAAGAAAATTTCAGACAAAGTCAAATCAACGGATCAACAAATCGACAACGTGTATGTATCTGCTAATCCAGACTTTGTCGATCGTATGCAAGGTTATGGAAAACGTATTAAAAGCGGAGAGCCGATTTCAGGATTTTTCGATGAATTTACTGAAACGGTTAGACGTGTCTTCCCTGAATCAAAATAGCTACGACAAAAGCCGTATGTCATATGCGGCTTTTTTGTTTGGAACCGCACCTCGCGCACCTGACTGCATAAAGTAAAAAATATATCACCTCTTGTTGATCTTTGTTTCTTCATAGAGAGAGAAAGAGGGTTCAGGATGAATTCAGGTGGGGAGCAAATGAAAGCAGGGCCGTCATTGATTCATAAAAAACTTGTAAGCGGGATGATTGCAGCAGGTCTGATTTTTTATGCTTTCACCGCGTACTTGATTTATGTTGCGTTTCAGCTGACAGGACAATATTTGGAGCAGTCTTCTCCTAAAACGGTTATCACGGAGGGACTCAATAAGCAAGTCTATGAACATATTCGAATCTACTATGCAGAGGAAGAGGATGCTTTTGTTGATCTGACCATAGAGGCCATGAAGCAGGCAGAGAAGAGGACAGCGTCAGTGTTTCAATTTGAAGCTGACAGACCTTTAGACGTTATTTATTTTGATGATAAAGAGACGATCGAACAAATCGCTGGTATCAAGCATATTACGGGATTTTACTCCGATCATGATCAAATGATTGGGTTATATCCAGATAAACGGGAAGCATTATTGAAGAAAGAGACACTGCCTTTATACTTTTTCAATACGCTTTTTATTCATGAGTATGCTCATTTTGTTTTCTATGAAAAGGTCCATTCATATGAAGTATCTCCAGGCATTTTTCCGCTTTGGTTTCACGAAGGAACAGCAGAGTGGACGGCCTATGATGTGTTAAATGCTACGTCTGAACGCTTCGATGTAATTCCATTTCAATCTCTTCATTCTGATCAAGACTGGCAGAACTCCCGGGTAACGTATGAGACAGATGTCTATTTACAAAGCTATTATATGATCTATGAGCTGGTGCAGCTTTACGGACGAGACATCATACATGAGATCATGGAGGAAACTGCGAAAACGGGCCAATTTGCTAGCGGTTTTGAACAGGCGACGGGGGAGAGGCTCACAGATTTTGAAGAACAGTTTAAAGTGATGTATCAAAGAAAAAACGGCTGACCAGAGAAGGGGTCAGCCGTTTTTTTAATGAAGCGGTTTTTGTTGATCTGCCTTGCTAGGAGGCATTTGAACCTGCCCCTGAAGCGGTGCAAAAGCTGACGTCATGGCTGTCATATCTTGTTTGGAAAGCTGAGGAACTTGATAGTAGCCATGCTTGTTTTGATACAAGAAAATTTCATATGCCATTTCGATAAAGTTCGGAATCTGCGCAGCAAGCACACGTCTGACAACAGGATTTGTTACTTCTAATGCGGACATGGAAAGTAGCCCAGCGTGTGATTTGACTAGGCTGAGCATATGTCCTGTGATGCCTAAGTCTTTTACATCCTGTAATGACTGATTCGGCTTCTTCGGCTGAGAAGGTTTGATTCCGTATGTCACTTGTGTGTGTTCTTTCATCATATAAGTAGCGGTTTCTTCACTAGGCTTTTGGCCTGTAGAAAAACAATCTACAGTGACATTGTACTGTGATAAAACGAACTGATATTGTCGATCCAGGATGTCGCATAATGCAGGATCTTGAATAAATTGCCGCAGGATCATATATTGATCCAAAATATTAATCGTGCCGGCTAAAATTTCATGTAAATCGAATAACTCATGCCCGCCATGGTTGAGCTCAGGCTGCTGAGCGCTTCCTTGAAACATTGGCTGCTGATCGTTTTGCATTGATATTCCTCCTTCTGTTTATACAATCTGTTTTAATGTGAGGATATTTTCTCGTTTTCATGCAAAAAACATTATTTACAATTAGAGGGTTTTCTTTCTTTTTGTCGAAAAAAAGTATCAGACGAATGAACATGGGGGTACCAGATGCAGGACAAAATCATTAATCGTTTGATAGAAGACGAACATGTGCAGGCACCAGTGATCGGCATCGGTGTTTCGCCGTTTGAACAGCATCATCTTGAGGCTTTTTTTCAATCGTTGCCACATGAATTAAATGCCTCTTTTATTGTTGTGCAAAATCACGTGACAGGCGATTGTATAACAGATTTGGAAGCACTTGTTTTACCGATTGGCTACCGGGCAAAAACGATTAAACATGGTGAGAAAGTCATGAAGAAGACCATCTATTTTTGTCCGCAGCATGCGGCTGTGACGTTAACAGAAGATCATCGGCTTCATGTATCTGAGCAGCTGCCAACAAACAAGGGATGCTCTGTCGACTCGCTTTTTAAGTCACTTGCCAGTGTTCAAAAGGAAGAGGCGTTTGCGATCTTTTTTCAAAAAGGTCATTGTGTGGGGAGTGGATTGCTTCGGTTGGTAGAGCAAGGCGGTACAGCGTTATCGTGCAGTGAGGTAGAGAGTGGTTTTGACAGCATGTATCATCACACATTCAAAAATCCATCCACCCTTGCAGCTTATATGGCCAATATCATCAATGTCCCGCATGCGGATGAGACGGATCCAGCTTTACTAAGAATCATTGAACGTCTCGAAATGTATAAAGGGATTGCCTTTTCAACCTATGAAAAGAAAAGGCTGCTTTCTGTTATTCAAAAACGCATGCGCACTGCAAACGAACCAATGTCATTATTAACAGAGTACGATCGTTTATTAGAAAGAGAACCAGATGAGCTTGACCGCCTGCATGCCCAGCTCCTAAGCGGCACGACTGCTTTCTTTAGAGATATGGAGGCTTTTCGAGTATGTGAACAGAAGGTGATCCCGTCAATCATTGACCATTCGATGAACAACGGGAAATCTCGGTGCCGAATTTGGATTGCGGGATGTTCGACAGGGGAAGAAGCTTATTCTTTTACGATTTTATTTTTAGAAGAAATGAAGCGAAGAGATGTGTCCATTGAACTTCAAGTCTTTGCGACAGATATCAACCGAAAAGCCATTCAAATAGCTAGTAAAGGTCTTTACTCGATAGAGTCTATGGCAAGCATACCGGAAAAATGGCGGGCGCGATATTTCGAAAAAAAAGGTGACGCTTTTATTGTGAAGCAGTCGCTTAGAAAACATATTGTTTTTGCTCCTCACAATTTATTGATTGATTCACCTTTTATCCACCTCGATTTTATCAGTTGCCGAAATGTTCTGATGTACTTTGAGCCAGAAGTACAAAAACGAGTATTATCCCGATTCCAATATGCTTTAAAAGATCAAGGGGTGTTAATCTTAGGGCCAAATGAAACTGTTCCCAATATTCCTCGATTGTTTCAATTGTTCAATGAGAAGTGGAACATTTACACCTATTCAAATGTTCCTGCATCTAGTGTCCCTTGGGTATATGACGCTCGTGATGCCGAGTTAAAAAAGCGAGCTGCACAATATATGGAAGAAGTGAGCGGAGAATATGACGCATGCATGGTGATCAATGATTGTGACAAAATTCTGGCGATGTCAAATGGGGCCTATTCCTTTTTAGACCGTACAGAAGTGTCAGATCAATCATGTGAATATGTCACACCTGATTATTTGAAAGAGATGTTGAGTCAAACCTTTCAAAAGGTATGGACGGACGAGACAGAGGTTGTGTTTCAGCATGTCCTCATTTCGGAAAAAGGAAAAAAGCAGTATGCGGATTTTATTGTAAAGAGTTTTGATCACCGTTTTAAAGGGGTATACGTCATTCTCATTCGAATGAATGAGAGAGGGAAAATTCAAAAGAACAGCAGGGAAAAAGGGATGCCAGATCAGAATTCAGTTTATCAGCAGCGTATTGTCGATTTAGAAATTGAACTCAATGAAATTAAACAAAAAGAGCAGGAGGCAAGGGCTCAATTAAAAGTGAAAAACACGCAAATAGCGGAGCTTGAGAAAAAACATGAACATTTTATTAATATCATAAACAACTTAAGGGTAACAAGGGAAGAACTGTATAGACCTTCTGTTAAGCCTCAGCTTGCGACGTTGTTTGTGGACCGGGACATGAATATTCGCTATTACACTCCTACAGCCGCCTCTTTATTTACTTCAGCACAAATAAGGCAACAGCAATCCTTTCAGGCGATGGCTAAAAAGCTTACACAGGAAACACTCTATCATGACATACAATCGGTTATCTCGGACAGGCGCGTCATCGAACGAGAAATTGAAACGAATGAAGGAGAACAATTTACTGTTCACATCACACCTATCTTTGATCAAGATCATGAGGGAGCGGTGATGACGTGGATTAAAATGACGGAAATGACAAAAATCAAACAGTCACTCCATCTAGCGGTAACAGCACTGGATAACAGCCATATCCATATTGTTGTTGCAACTGAGGAAGGGGTCATTCAATGCGTGAATCAGCGCTTTTGCCAGTTTGTACAGCAGCATGAATATGACCTGATCGGCAAAGATATTTTTTCTGTCTATCATTCGCTGTGTCAATGTGATGATTTAGAAAAGCAATGGGACGTTTGTTTAAAAGAAGGCAGCTGGACTGGTGAGCTGTACTTTCAGGATTTATCAGGCCGTGAACGATGGGAGAGAGTCTCTTTACACCGAATTGATGATCCTGACAAAATGCAGTCAACCGTGATGCGGATTTCTGAGGACATTACCAATCAAAAGCAGTCAGAGAAGATGCTGATGAAGTCCGAGATGCTGTCCGCAGTTGGTCAGCTTGCAGCCGGCATCGCCCATGAGATACGGAACCCGCTGACGTCGTTAAAGGGATTTTTACAGCTGATGATTCAAAGTAAGAAATATCAGAAGGATTATGCAGATGTGATGATGTCTGAATTTAATCGGCTTGAAGCCATTATTAATGAATTCCTTGTGCTCTCTAGAAGCAAATCGGTGAAATTTGAGCCGGTACATGTCAATCTTCTGCTCGAAGAAGTGATCATGGTCGTTGAATCACAGGCGGTTTTAAAAGGCGTATCTATTCAGAAGAATTTGTCTCCGTCGCTGCCAAACATTCAAGGTATACCAAATGAGCTGAAACAAGTTTTCTTAAACATTCTTAAAAACGGTATTGAAGCGATGGATGGTGTGACAGGTGTCATTCAAGTCACATCCGTATTGGAACATAATCAGATGATGCTGATTTTTGAAGACCAAGGAAAGGGCATACCAGAAGAAGAACTAGGGAAACTGGGTGAACCTTTTTATACAACGAAAGAAAAAGGGACTGGTCTTGGTTTAATGATGACGATTAAAATCATTGAAAGCCATGGCGGCAGCATTCGTTTTGAAAGCAAAAGCTTTGAGGGGACACGAGTGATTATTACGTTTCCAATGAGCTGACAGACATAAGATTTACAAGAAATCCATCTACCATCAATATTTACTTAGTACACTATGAGAGATAAAGCTCGGAAGGGGAGGGTCTAATGAAACGTGTTCGATCCATTCGAATGATCTGCTGTCTGGTTTTACTGATCTTTAGTCTGCAATCCTTACTGCCTGGCATGATTACAGCAGAACAAGCCATTGCGTCTGAAAAGAAGGAAACGGTTTGGAACCAAAAGAAGCCAATGAAAATCAAGAAAGCCCGTCTGCTGATCGGAGAAACGGTGACGGTAAGTGGAATTGTGACAGCAGACCAATCGGCTATAGGCAATGGGAAACTGTCAACGTACATTCAAGACAAATCAGCTGGAATCAATATTTATTCAGCACAGCCCAACAACTTCCCAGAACTGAAAACAGGCATGAAGGTGACAGTAACGGGGAAGATCACGTCTTATAAAGGACTGATTGAAATTGTGCCGGATCGAGATGCCCTGAAGGTAGATGCTGTCAATCAAACCTTGCCAAAGCCAAAGCGAGTCTCACTGAAACAACTAGAAACGGATCAGGCACATAAACATGAAGGAAAACTTGTGAAGGTCAAAGGCTATGTTGAATCAAAGCCAGAGCAGCCGGCTGGCGGTGGATATAATGTCGTGATCATTGATAAAAAATATCACAGCACCATCCTTAGAGTGATGGTGGATACAAGTGCCATTGATAAAGTAAAGACAGGGAAATGGTATGAGTTTACAGGAGTTTTAAGCAGATATGATACGCTGCAGGTGCTTCCAAGACACAAGGGTGATATCAGTCTGCTGAAACGTCAGCCAAAGCCGCCAAAAATCAAGAAAGAATACGAGGCAACGGTTGACCGGGTAGTGGATGGTGATACGATTCATTTAAAGAAGCCTGTGCTTGGTACAACAAAGGTGCGCTTTGTGAATATGGACACGCCGGAAAAGTACCATAAGCCAAAAAATGAATTAGATCAAAACCAGCTGCGTTTTGGACAGAAGGCGGCGGACTATTTAAATACGCTGCTCTCAAGCGGAGATAAAGTCACATTAAAGATTGGTCCTGAAGCGAAGGACGACTATGGACGTCTTTTAGCTCAAGTGAAAACCAAAAAAGGGGTCAATACGAATTTAGAGCTTGTGAAAAAAGGATATGCTCCTACGTATTTCATCTGGCCGGTTGGAGATGAAAAGGACTATCAGATGTTCCAAAAAGCGGTCAAAGAGGCGAAAGAAAAAGGGCTGGGCATTTGGAATGAAGCGGATCCGCTGCTGGAACAGCCGTTTGAATTTAGAGCACGTGAACAGAAAAAAGGACTGACACGCTACGCCGGTGATTCATCAGCGAAAACGTACGTATCGCCTGACAGCTGGAAAGAAATCGCTGTAGATAAACGCATCTTTTTTGCTTCAAAAGAAGAAGCAGAACAGGCTGGCTATCAGCCGGCAGAGGAAGCTGGGGAAGTCCCGTTAACCATTTTAAGCATGAATGATTTACACGGAAAAATTGATCAACAATACGAGCTGGATCTAAAAGGTGATGGCAATAAAGGAACGTACGGACGGATGGATTATGTGGCGGCTTATATGAAACAAAAACAAGCAGCACACAAAAATACGATCACAGTTCACGCCGGAGATATGATTGGCGGCAGCTCTCCAATATCGTCTCTTCTGCAGGATGAACCAACTGTTGAACTCATGGAGAACATTGGTTTTGATGTTGGCACGGTCGGCAACCATGAATTTGATGAAGGGGTGGACGAGCTATTACGGATCATAAATGGCGGAGATCATCCTAAAGGCACAAAGGGATATGACGGACAGAATTTTCCACTCGTTTGTGCAAACTGTGAATACAAGGATACAGGTAAACCACTTTTACCTGCTTATGAAATCATAGATGTCGAGGGAATTCCTGTAGCATTTATCGGTGTTGTGACAAAGTCAGCCGCAGGAATGGTGATGCCAGAAGGGATTAAAGACATTCAGTTTACAGATGAAGTCAAGGCCGTTAATGAAGCCGCGAAGGAATTAAAACAAAAAGGGATCAAAGCCATTGCGGTCTTAGCTCATATGACAGCCTCTCAAAATGGAGATACCATCACTGGAGAAAGTGCGAAGCTGGCCAAAGAAGGCGATGATGAAATTGATGTCATCTTTGCAGGGCATAATCACGAAGTGGTAAACGGAGAGGTCAATGGGAAATTAATTGTTCAAGCCTTTGAATATGGGAAGGCCGTTGGCGAAGTCAATGTAACACTTGACCGCAAAACGAAGGATATTGTCAAAAAGAGTGCAAATATCCAGTATGTAGATCAGTCTGGTATTGAAAAGGACAAGGAAGCAGCCGGCATCTTGGCTCATTACGGGAAAGAAGTTGAGCCGATTATTAGTGAGGTCGTTGGAGAAGCTGGTGTCAAAATGGAGGGCGGCTATTCAAATGATGGAGACACGCCGCTCGGTAATTTGATTGCTGATGGTATGAGGTATTCTATGAAAAGTGATTTTGCCATGATGAATGGCGGCGGCATCAGGCAAAACCTTGAAAAAGGGCCGATTACGTGGGGAGATCTGTTTAATATTCAGCCTTTTGGCAACGTCTTAGTTAAACTTGAGATTAAGGGGAAAGACTTGGCTGAGATCATTGAAGCGCAAATTTCTCCTCAATTTGGACCAGATTATAGCATTTCGGGTTTTTCATATTCCTATGATCCGGTAACATATAAAGTAGTCGACTTAAAGCTGCCAGATGGATCAGACGTTGCGCTCGATCAAACGTATACACTCACGGTGAATAACTTTATGGCAACTGCAACTGGCAGTAAGTATGCACCGATAGGAAGGCTGGGGAAAAATCCTGAAACAGGTCCAGAGGATTTAGAAGCCACTGTCGCTTTTGTGAAGAGCTTTGAAGGAGCTTCCATTGTGTATCAAAAAGAGGGACGCATTCAAAAAGCAAAACAAGAAGAAAAAGCAGCAAGCTAAAGAGCGTTTCATCTAAGGAAATGTAACAGGTAAAGGAGTTTAAGCATGAAAAAGTGGCTTGCACTTACTGTGATGACAGCAGGAATTGTCTTGCTCGGCTGGGGAATTTGGCAAATCGCCTCTACACACCTTCAAACAGCACAATCATTAGAAGCCGCGAAGAAAGCGGTAGCGGACGATCAAAGGATGTCAAAGAAGCAGTTTTCTCCTGAAGTGGGGAAAGCCTCTGGCATCCTGACGATTCCGAAATTAAAAGCAGACCTTCCCATTGTCGAAGGGACAGATGCGGATGATCTTGCCAAAGGAGTCGGGCATTACAAAGGCAGTTATTACCCTGATCAAAAGGGACAAATCGTCCTATCTGGCCATCGCGACACGGTATTTCGCCGAACAGGTGAGCTGGATATTGGGGATCAGCTGAAAATCACTGTGCCGTATGGTGAGTTTCTTTATGAAATCACACATACGAAAATCGTGGATCAGCATGATACATCCATTATTACTTTGCAGAATGAAAAAGAAGAGCTCGTGTTAACGACATGCTATCCATTTCATTTCGTCGGCAATGCACCAGAGCGATATATTATTTATGCAAAAAGAGCATCTGTCTAATGAAGAAAGAGCCTGCATTTAATCAGCAGGCTCTTTTTTAATGAATGATCTCGTCCATGAGCTGAGCCATATCTGGTGGAAGCGGCGCTTCTATGCTCAGATGCTCACCTGTAAAAGGATGTGTCATGTCTACTTGTTTGGCGTGAAGAGCGCATCTGTTGATATAAGCGCGAGCACCGCCATAAAGTGAATCCCCGGCTAAAGGATGCCCAAGACTGCTAAGATGGACACGAATTTGATGTGTTCTTCCGGTCTCTAATTGCAGCTTAACGGCTGTCATTTGCAGGCGTTTATTGGTGTCCATAACCTGAAAATGAGTCACAGCACTTTGACCAGTAGGAGAGATTCTTCGTCTGACGGCATGATGCTTGTCACGTCCGATCGCTGCATCGATCGTGCCTTTCTTTTTCTTGAAAAGTCCTTCTGCGATAGCGATGTAAGTTCGGGTGATCGTTTTTTTAGAAAGCATTTGATCAAGCACAGCATGAGCTAATCTGTGTTTAGCAAAAATGACCGTGCCGCTTGTGTCTTGATCGAGTCTGTGAATATGTCTCACTCGCTTTTCCTCGCCATTTGCTTGAAAATGAAAGGCCACAAGGTTTGCCAGTGTGCCCGTTTGTCCCTTTTCATTCGGGTGCGTTGGCCGTCCAGCGGGCTTTTGCACAATCAATAAGTGCTCGTCCTCAAAGAGCACCTCTAATTCACCATATTCTGGCGTCACATCACTTTCTTCCGTTTCAAATAAATCGATCAGGATGTGATCGCCTGTACTGACTTTTGCCGCGTGATGGGCAGGCTTTTGATTTAAACGTATTTTTTGATGCTCCATCCAAAAATGGATAATCGGTTTTGAGGCCGATACGGCAGTTTTTAAAAACTGACTAAGTGAAGTGTCATGATGCTGCTCACCTGCTTTTAGTGAGAGCGTGTGCCCGTTAATATTCATAATATCCGTTCCTCTCTTTGGGTATATATAGGAAACACTTACCTTGGCGAACGCCTTTTTTTCTGTGCTATTCTGAATGGAGAACTAACGACAGAGAGGTAGATGCCACGTGAGAATAATGAAAGCTGCTACAGACCTGCAAGAGCAGGCAATTGAAGAAATATCAAAGGATGTTGAAGATCTTCTATCCCATGCTGTCGGTGAAAACCCAGTTGCGCGTCAACAAGAACGCCCGCTGACCTTTGTTGAAGGGGTTTATAACGGAACGATGGACGATGCTTTTCGTATTTTATCGGGACTTCAGCTATTACATACCATTATTGTAAAACCTAAACGCCATATTACAAAGCGTGATCGTGAGCTATTCGAGCGAAACCGTGAGCAGGTCAATGCATGCGGCTTTTCTTTTCCGTTTGATTTAGACGATTTTGCCAGCCGCCGCCTTCAAAATGCGTAAAAGTTGGTGTGAACTTCCTTGTTAACTTACAAGGCTGCCGCACATACTATTTTTAAGGGAACGGAGAAACCTTTAGATCTGTAATACCAAACCCGCTCTTTTTCAACATTGCCTATTTCTCCACGAATCGGAGCGCTTGGACCTCTTGCAGAATAAACCGAACACGGGTAGGAGCCTGACAAAATGGTACAGGCTCCTTTTATACATAATTATTTTAGCAGACATTCATCTTTGAAAGTCAATTTTATTCACGATATGATAGCATTGAGTATCATATTAAAGACTTTCGTAAAAAAAAGGAGTGGCCTCGTTGGTAAAGGCGATTATATTTGATTTTGACGGATTAATTTTAGATACAGAAACACATGAATATGAAGTTTTACAAGAAATGTTTGCAGAGCATGAGTCGGAACTGCCTCTTTCTGTATGGGGTAACGTCATCGGGACGCAGGCGGGCTTTAAGCCTTTTGAATACTTAGAAAAGCAGCTAGGAAAGACGCTCGATCATGAGGCACTCACAGCGGACCGGCGTTCTCGTTTTCAAAAGAGAATGAAGGATGAATCAGCACGACCTGGCGTAGAAGCTTATTTACAGGCAGCGAAGGAGCTTGGAATCAAGATTGGACTTGCTTCCAGCTCAGACTATAAATGGGTGTCTGATCACCTGAAGCAAATTGGTCTTTTCGATTACTTTGAATGTATCCGTACGTCAGATGATGTGGAAGAAGTCAAACCTCATCCAGAGCTTTATTTGCAAACCGCAAGCTGCTTAGGTGTAGAGCCAAAGGATTGTGTGGCATTTGAGGATTCAGTGAATGGATCAATTGCTGCCAAACGTGCAGGCATGAAATGCGTCATCGTCCCAAACAAAGTGACGAGCACGCTGCAGTTTGAAGAATATGATGTCAGATTAGAATCCATGGCTGAAATCGAATTGCTCCAGCTATTCCATCAGCTTGAAAAAGAGGATCAGTAAGGGGGCAAAAACATCATGGCAGAAAAACTCGATTTAACGCGGTTTGAAAAAAGAATGGTGATCCGTAATATCCGGGAAGAAGATATTGACCGAATCATCGCCTTGCAGGAGGTATGCTTTCCGGGCATGGACCCTTGGAAACGAGAGCACCTTGAAAGCCATCTTGAGCATTTCCCAGAAGGTCAGTTTTGTGCTGAATTTGAGGGAGAAATCATTGGCTCTTGTTCAAGTTTATTAATTAACTTTGATGAATACGATGACCGTCATACTTGGCAGGACATCACAGATGATGGGTACATCACTAACCATAATCCAGATGGGATGAATATGTATGGAATTGAAGTGATGGTTAGTCCTGAATACCGCCGCATGAAAATTGGCCATCGTTTATATGAAGCAAGAAAAGACTTAGCGAGAAGATTAAATTTAAAAAGCATCATCATTGGCGGACGCATCCCGAATTATCATAAATATCAAGAGGAAATGACGCCTCGTCAATATGTGGAGCAGGTCATGCTTCACCAAATTTATGATCCTGTTTTATCTTTTCAGCTGTTAAATGAATTCAGCCTCATGCGGATCAATCCGAATTACTTGCCGGATGATAAGGCATCCAGCACATATGCGACGTTAATGGAATGGAACAACGTCGATTATCGTCCGCAATCGAAGAGATATTATAAATCGGCATTCCCAGTTCGTATTTGCGTCATTCAATATGCGATGAAACAAATTCATTCCTTCGAGGAATTCATGAATCAGGTGGAGTATTATGTTGATGTCGCATCAGATGCGTCAGCTGACTTTGCCGTATTCCCAGAAATTTTTACAACGCAGCTCATGTCTTACTTGGAGGAACGCTCCCCAAGTCTTGCAGTGCAGCGGATCACGGAATATACCGAGGACTACATTAATTTGTTCACAGACCTTTCTGTGAAGTACAACATTAACATCATCGGCGGATCACATTTCGTTGAAGAGGAAGGGAAAATCTACAATATCGCTTATTTATTTAGACGTGATGGAACAATTGAAAAGCAATATAAGCTCCATATCACACCGAATGAAAGAAAATGGTGGGGGATTTCAGCAGGTGATCAGGTTCGGGTATTTGATACAGACTGCGGTAAAATTGCAATCCAAATTTGCTATGATATTGAATTTCCTGAGCTTGCTCGGATTGCAGCTGATAAAGGAGCGAAAATTATTTTTACGCCGTTCTGTACAGAAGACCGCCAAGGCTATTTAAGAGTGCGTTACTGTGCACAGGCTAGAGCGGTTGAAAACCAGATTTATACCGTGATCTCAGGAACTGTTGGAAACCTTCCGCAAACCGAAAATATGGATGTCCAATATGCACAGTCAGCGATTTTTGCCCCATCTGACTTTGAATTTGCAAGAGATGGGATTGTAGGTGAGTGTAATCCGAATATAGAAATGGTTGTCGTTGGCGATGTCGATTTAGAAATTTTAAGAAGACAGCGGCAAGATGGAACGGTACGTCAGCTCAAAGACCGAAGAAGAGACGTGTACCATATTGAATATAAGAAATAATGGAAGGAAGCGCCTATTGTTGAGGCGCTTCTTTTTGATGACATCAGATTTTTTCAATTGACAAAGGGATGCCGGAGCAAAATCTGAATATACTGAAAGGAGATCATGTGTTCAAAAAGGAGAGGAACATGGGACGACAAGCTAAACATTTGTATATCAATTTGCCGGTAAAGCATGTCAAGGAATCAAAGGCTTTTTTTGAGCAGCTGGGTTTTGAGTTTCAAGAGCAGCTTACGAATGATCAGGCAGCTTGTTTGGTCATTGGTGACACTATTACGGTCATGCTGTTATCCCATAAGCATTTTCAAACCATCTCAGAGAAACAATTGGTGGATGCAAGGCAGGGATCAGAGGTCATTGTCTCTATGCGGGTTGATTCACGAAAAGAGGTCGATGAGCTTGTCGAGCAGGCGATGGCAGCAGGCGGTTCACCGTTTAAGGAAAAGCAGGATCATGGGTTCATGTATGGCTGGAGCTTTCAAGATCTTGATGGTCATTTGTGGGAAGTATTCTATATGGATGAAGAGAGAAGCGGCCTTTCATAAGGGTGCTTCTTTTTTATTGTTTAACAGTGGTATGATAATGAGGAAGAATAGGAATTCATCTAGAGAAAAGTAGGTGCAGCATGGAGTTTTTACTTGTCTTACTGCCAGTGTTCGGTATCTTTCTTATCGGATATATTGGGCAGAAGGCCATTGGTTTTGACATACATACGCTCTCATCAATGTCTTTATATTTAATGTCACCATTTCTTGCGTTTGAAACCTTTTATCAAAACAAAGTATCGATGGACTATGTGTACCTATCTATTTTTGTCGTCGGACTTTGTCTTTCACTTGTTTTATGCGTTTTTATTTTATCTCGTATTTATGGTTATTCGAATGAAATGTATTGTGCCATGATTCTGTCGTCAGCCTTTATGAACAATGGGAATTACGGCACACCCGTTGTCCTGCTTGTCTTCGGAGCTGCTGGTTTAGATATTGCCATCGTTTTAATGGTACTGCAGCAGCTTGTCATGAGTACAATCGGTATGTATTATGCAGCAAAGGGCGGAGAGGATGCAGGAGATGGAAAGGTTGTGCTGAAAAAAGTGCTGCGTATGCCGGTTGCATATGGGGCACTCCTCGGTCTATTATTTCAGCTGCTTGATCTTTCATTACCTAGAGAGGTGATGACGGGTGTCCAGCTTGTGGGGGATGCCGCCATACCGACGATTATGCTTATTTTAGGCATGCAGCTCGCCGTCATTTCTTTTAAGCAAGTGGATTATCGAAATATTTCTTATGCTGTATTGCTGAAGCTGTTTATCTCACCTCTCATCGCATTTGGTTTTACGCTCATTTTACCGGTAGATGATTTGGTGAAACAAATTATGATCTTAGTTGCAGCCATGCCGACAGCAGCAAATACCACGCTGATGGCTGTACAATTTCGAACGAAGCCTGAGTTTGTCTCAAGCACGACATTTCTCAGTACCGTTTTAAGCATCGTGACATTACCAGTTTTATTATGGATTTTATCTATGCACCCTCTGGGATAGGGGATAGGCGGCAAAACAAAGGGGGACATATCAATGAATGCAGATGTTCATTTTCAAGTGAGTGATGTGTTGAAAACAAAGTATTTTGCCCATGCAAAAGTGTTAGCAGGAGAAAAGGGATTGTTTCGGCAGGTCAAATGGGTCCATGTGCTAGAAGTGCCTGCTGTAGAAGATTTGTTAAATGGGGGAGAGCTCATACTAACAACAGCCGCAGGCTTTCATGATCAATTGGATGTGTTTCAAGCATTTTTAAAACAGCTGATCGATTCTGGTGCGGCAGGCTTGTGTATTGAATTTGTTCCGCTCAGATTCGATGTGCCGGAAGAACTGATTGCGTATGCAGAAGAAAGAGATTTTCCGCTGATTCTGTTTACAAAAGAAGTGAAATTCGTCAACATTACACAGCATCTCCATACGAGGATGATTGAACGCCAGTATCAAATGATGGCTGATTTAGAAGCACTGTCATCAAAGCTGAATGAGCTTTTGCTGACTCCGCATCCGCAGATGGATATTTTGGATCAAGTGTATCAGCACGTAAGGGGCATTCTTTTACTTATTCCTGTTCAGGGGGAGCCGATTATTTTATGTGATTCCTCTAAACAAACCGAAGAGCTGGTCATGAATTATTTACAGTTTGCTTCCTTGCCAAAAGGATATGAAGTGACCAAAAAAGAAGTGCTTGCACTCAAGCAGACATTTGCAGACCTTGTGCTCATTCATCAAACAAACACACTCTCAGAATTCGAACTGCTCGTTATGGATAAAGGAGCAAATGCTCTTGCCCAGCAAACGCTAAGAGAGCTTTATACAGAAGAATTGAAGAAGACAAAAGAGAACGAATGGCTGCAAAAATGGTTCCAAGAAGAGCATTCAGAAAGAGATATTTTAGAGCATCTTGAAGAAACAGAAGGATTGAAAAAACCAACCGGCTGTGTGGTCATGCTCTTTCAAAAGCATCATCAAATCGAAGAAATTGCAGGAAATCTTTATTTTCTCGTATCGTGCCGCTCCATCTTTCAGCGAGCAGGTTTCCACTTGATTCCGTATGAGCATCAAGGACAAACCTTGTTTATTTTATTGAACACGAGAAAGAAGAAGGACTGGAAAGAGCGTGCAGAGAAGGCGGCAACTGACATCAAACAATTGTATGATCGGGAGCAGCCCCGCGGAACTGTGATCAAATTTGGCATCGGTCCATATTGTGAACAGTTTCAGCATATGAGAAAAAGCTTTCAGGCAGCCAAAGAAGTGCTGCATATAAAGAAAGTGATGCCCCAGCGGGTGGAAAGCCCATTTTATCAAGATTTGCATATGCTCCGTCTTATGCCTGTCATGCAGGAAAGCGGACTGCTTGAATGTATGGTGAAAGAGTATTTGGAGCCTGTGATTTTATATGATAAGCAAAATAGCGGAAGACTCTATCAAACGCTGAATATCTTTTTACAGACAAACGGTTCTAAAAAGGAAACTGCAAGCCGGCTCTATATTGTTAGGCAGACCCTTTATCATAGACTCGATAAACTGCATGCATTGCTTGGTGAGGATATGATGCAGGCACCGAAACGACAGGCGCTTGAATTTGCGATTCTTGCATATGAATTCCTGCAAGGAAATCGCCGTTAACAAGGTAGGTATGTTAGATTTGCTAAGGCAACCGAGTAGAGTGTCTTATGGTTCTTTTCAATCAGTTGACGATCTGTCTAATGTAATCAGCCCGTCCCCTTTTTTATAATGAAAGTAACGATTGGTTCTCTCTTACGGGCGGCCTAGTTTCAGTTTCATATGCCTCCCTTTTCATCCATATAATGAATGGAGAGGCAGTGTGCTGCTGAACCGGTCTAAGCTTCTTTAATGATGAAAACGGATACATGGGGGCGGGAAGATGAAAATACATGAGCAGGCTCAAAATCTTCAGGCGAAAGATGATCAGTTGATCTGGCACCATATGAAAGGGACAAACAAGGAAAATGAAAGCATGGTCATTCACGAGGCAGAAGGCGCATGGGTGACTGATATTCATGGGAATCGCTATTTAGACGGGATGTCAGGTCTTTGGTGTGTAAATGCCGGTTATGGCAGAAAAGAGCTGGCAGAAGCGGCATATAAGCAGCTAAATACAATGCCTTACTATCCGCTGACGCAAAGCCATGTGCCTGCGATTCAGCTGGCTGAAAAGCTAAATGAATGGCTTGGCGGGGACTATGTCATCTTCTTTTCTAACAGCGGTTCTGAAGCCAATGAAGCCGCATTTAAGATCGCCAAACAATATCATGCGCAAAAAGAAGAGAGCACAAGAACAAAGTTCATCTCCAGGTATCGGTCGTATCACGGCAATACAGCAGCAGCCCTTGCCGCAACGGGGCAGGCGCAGCGTAAATATAAATATGAACCATTAGGTCAAGGCTTTATCCATGTCGCACCGCCTGATATGTATCGTCATCCTGAGGATCAAGATACATTGGCAAGTGCAGCGGCAATCGATCAAGCCATGACGTGGGAACTAAGTGAGACCATTGCTGGGGTCATTATGGAGCCGATTATTACAGGCGGCGGTATCTTAATGCCTCCGAAAGGGTATTTGAAGAAGGTCAAAGACATCTGTGAGGCTCATGGAGCGCTTCTCATTGTGGATGAAGTCATCTGCGGATTTGGCCGGACAGGGAAGCGGTTTGGTTTTATGCATGAGGAAGTAAAGCCGGACATTATCACAATGGCAAAAGGGATCACAAGCGGCTACTTACCTCTTTCTGCAACGTGCGTGAAACGAGAAATTTATGAAGCGTACGCAGGGGAAGATACGTATGACAGGCTGCGCCATGTAAATACATTTGGCGGTCACCCTGCTTCTTGTGCGGTTGCACTTGCCAACCTAGAGATCATGGAAAACGAGAAATTAGTAGAACGGTCTGACACGCTTGGGCAAGACATGCTCGAACGTTTGCAAGAGTTAAAAGAGCATCCATTTGTCGGTGATGTCAGAGGGAAAGGCCTGCTGTTTGGAATTGAGCTTGTCCAGGATCAACAGTCCAAAAAACCAGCTGACCCACAGGTTGTCGGTCAATTAATTGCAGAATGTAAAAAACGCGGACTGATCATCGGGAAAAATGGTGATACGGTTGCCGGCTATAATAACGTTGCCCAGCTTGCACCTCCGCTAAATATAACAGCCGAAGACGCTTCATTTATTATCAACACGCTAAAAGAAAGCATGGCACAGTTATAGCAGAGAGATTTTTCTCTGCTTTTTTCTATGGGAAGAGCACATACATTAAGATCTGCTAGGTGAAATCAGCATTGGATACACTAGGTGTATTGAAAAATAGAAGAGATTCTATTACTGTTAGGAGAAGACTGAACCAATACACTTTAGAAGGAGACGGCATATGAGTTTTCATGATCAACCCATTCTACCTGCTGTTCGCAATATGAAGCAATTTGAGGAATTTTTAAAAAGTCCATTTACATACGGGGTGTTACTTGATGTCCATTTAGGCCGGCTAAAGGGCATCATGAATGAGGCAAATGCCCATCATAAAAAAATGTTTGTTCATGTCGATCTCATTCATGGGATCAAACATGATGAGTATGGAACGGAATTTATTTGTCAGGAAATGAAGCCGGCAGGAATTATTTCTACTAGGTCTTCTGTCATAGTAAAAGCCAAGCAAAAGAAGGTATATGCCATTCAGCGAATGTTTTTACTTGATACAAGTGCCATGGAAAAAAGTATGGAGTTCGTAGGGAAACATCGCCCAGATTTTATTGAAGTATTGCCAGGGGTTGTGCCGGATTTAATTACAGAAGTGCGCGAGCGAGCTGGTATTCCAATATTTGCAGGCGGGTTTATCCGCACAAAAGAAGATGTAGAAAGAGCACTTGAAGCAGGAGCTACAGCTGTGACAACATCGAATACAGCCCTTTGGAAAGCGTTCCAAAAGTGAAAAAGATAAAATGTGAAAATTGATTGACAACGTTTTCATCCTCTGATACTATAGCACTAAGTTAATATCATGTGATGGAGAAACGGAGATCCACAACAGCGCTTTACTAGGTGACAAATGACCCTGATGTAAAGTATGTTTGTTGTGGATCTTTTTTCTTTATCTTTTTTTACACATTCATAGGGGATGGCAACTGAACCAGAGGAGGAATTTTCATGACACCATTTTGGGGTGAAGTCGTAGGTACAATGCTTCTCATTATTTTTGGAGGCGGTGTATGTGCGGCAGTCAATTTAAAGAAATCGCTCGCATATCAGTCCGGCTGGATTGTAATCGCTTTCGGATGGGGATTTGCAGTAGCCATAGCAGCTTATGCAACAGGTGGAATCAGCGGAGCGCATTTGAATCCAGCACTAACAATTGGGCTTGCGCTTGAAGGAAGTTTTCCTTGGGCTGACGTACCAATGTATATTGCCGGTCAAATGCTTGGCGCATTAATAGGAGCTATTATTGTCTTTTTACATTACTTACCGCACTGGAAAGCAACAGACGATCCAGGTGCAAAGCTGGGTGTATTCTCAACTGGTCCTGCGATTCCGCATACTTTTGCAAACGTACTTAGTGAAGTCATCGGTACATTTGTATTGGTTCTAGGAATCTTAGCGATTGGTGCAAATAAATTCGCAGACGGAATCAATCCGCTGATTGTTGGATTCTTAATTGTGGCAATTGGTCTTTCATTAGGTGGAACAACTGGTTATGCAATCAATCCTGCACGTGATTTAGGTCCGAGAATTGCACATGCGATTCTGCCGATTCCAGGTAAAGGTCCATCGAATTGGAAGTATGCTTGGGTGCCAGTCGTTGGTCCAATTTTAGGCGGCGCATTTGGCGGTGTTTTCTACAATGCAGCCTTTAAAGCGAACATCACTCCAGCCTTTTGGATTGTAAGCGTTATTTTAGTTGTGGTATTGTTAGGACTCTATGTCTCTACGAAAAATCAAACAAATGCTGTAAATGAAAGTATGTAAGGGGAGGAAAACATCATGGCAAAAGAAAAATATATTCTCGCTTTAGATCAAGGGACAACAAGCTCAAGAGCGATCTTATTTGATCAAGAAGGCAAAATTGCCCATACAGCTCAGAAGGAATTTAATCAATATTTTCCGAACCCAGGCTGGGTAGAACATAATGCAAATGAAATTTGGAGCTCTGTTCTATCCGTCATTTCAACTGCTTTAATTGAATCAGGCATTGAAGCAGATCAAATCGCCGGTATCGGAATTACGAACCAGCGTGAGACAGCAGTTGTTTGGGATAAACATACAGGCGCACCCGTTTATAATGCAATTGTTTGGCAGTCTAGACAAACGTCTGGCATTTGTGAAGAGTTAAAAGCGCAAGGACACAATGAAACGTTTAGAAATAAAACGGGTCTTCTCATTGATGCTTATTTCTCAGGGACAAAAGTAAAATGGATTTTAGATAATGTAGAAGGTGCTCGTGAGAAAGCAGAAAATGGCGACTTGCTGTTTGGCACAATTGATACATGGCTCATTTGGAAGATGACAGGCGGTCAATCACACGTCACAGATTACTCCAACGCGTCAAGAACATTAATGTTCAACATTTACGATCTGAAATGGGATGAAGAATTACTTGATATTCTTGGCGTACCTGCTTCTATGCTTCCAGAGGTGAAACCATCCTCACACATCTATGGTGAAACAACAGACTATCACTTCTTCGGCAGAAATATCCCGATTGCAGGAGCGGCGGGAGACCAGCAGTCTGCACTATTCGGTCAGGCTTGCTTTGAAGAAGGAATGGCGAAGAACACGTATGGTACAGGATGTTTCATGTTGATGAATACAGGGGAAAAAGCAATTAAGTCGGATCATGGTTTACTAACGACAATTGCATGGGGCATTGACGGTAAAGTTGAATATGCTTTAGAGGGAAGTATTTTCGTAGCTGGTTCAGCGATTCAGTGGCTGCGCGACGGACTGAGAATGTTTAAAGACTCAAAAGACAGCGAAGCCTATGCAAAGCGCGTTGAGTCAACAGAGGGCGTATATGTCGTTCCAGCATTCGTTGGTCTAGGCACACCATACTGGGACAGTGATGTCAGAGGCGCTGTATTCGGATTAACACGCGGTACTTCTAAAGAGCACTTTGTCCGTGCAACGTTAGAATCACTTGCTTATCAAACGAAGGATGTTTTAGATGCGATGGAAAAGGATTCAAACA
This sequence comes from Bacillus sp. FSL P4-0248, assembly GCF_038593305.1. NCBI lineage: Bacteria > Bacillati > Bacillota > Bacilli > Caryophanales > Bacillaceae > Bacillus > Bacillus sp. FSL P4-0248. The sequence goes on from NZ_CP151983.1 coordinate 920,478, forward strand.
TCTCATTAAAAACGTTGCGTGTGGATGGCGGAGCTGTAAAGAATGATTTCTTAATGGGCTTCCAAAGTGATTTGCTGGATGTACCAGTAGAGCGTCCAGAAATTAATGAAACGACGGCACTCGGTGCGGCCTATCTTGCGGGAATAGCAGTTGGCTTCTGGAACGACCGTTCAGACATTGCAAAACAATGGAACCTTGACAAGCGCTTTGACCCTAAAATGGAAGAGGACAGCCGCGACTCGTTATACAGCGGGTGGAAAAAGGCTGTAAAAGCAGCTCAAGCTTTCAAATAAACCAAAAGTATGGTATACTTCAAGTAAGTTAATAGAACGGTTGGAGAACTGGAGAGACCGCAGGCACCGAAGTGTAGAAATACGCTTTGGGTGTTTGCGGTCTCTTTTTCTTTACCGTACAACATGGGAGGAACAAGAGATGACTTTTTCTAGCTTAGAAAGAGAACAAATGCTGCAGGAAATGACAAAAAAACCATATGATGTGTTTATCATTGGTGGGGGTATAACAGGCGCTGGTACAGCACTTGACGCGGCTTCACGCGGAATGCGTGTCGGTCTTGCAGAAATGCAGGATTTCGCAGCAGGTACGTCTAGCCGCTCAACGAAACTAGTGCACGGCGGACTTCGTTATTTAAAACAATTTGAAGTGAAAATGGTCGCAGAGGTCGGTAAAGAGCGTGCCATTGTATACGAAAATGGTCCTCATGTCACAACGCCAGAATGGATGCTTCTTCCGATGCATAAAGGCGGGACATTTGGTAAGTTTTCAACCTCTATTGGACTTAGAGTGTATGACTTTTTAGCTGGCGTAAAGCATAGTGAACGCAGAAGCATGCTAAGTGCAAAAGAAACACTTGAAAAAGAACCGCTTGTCAAAAAGGACGGCTTAAAAGGCGGCGGCTACTATGTTGAATACCGTACAGATGATGCACGCCTCACAATCGAAGTCATGAAAGAGGCTGTGAAATTTGGAGCGGAGGCGGTCAACTATGCGAAAGTAAAAGAATTTATTTATGATAAAGGCAAAGTGGTTGGTGTTGTCATTGAAGATGTCATGACGCAGAAAACATACGATGTGTATGCGAAGAAGATCGTCAATGCGACAGGTCCATGGGTAGATCAGCTGAGAGACAAGGACCACTCAAAAGAAGGAAAACACTTACAGCATACAAAAGGAATTCACTTAGTATTTGACCAATCGGTCTTTCCATTAAAACAAGCGATTTACTTTGACACACCTGATAAACGTATGGTCTTTGCCATTCCAAGAGAAGGCAAAACGTACGTTGGAACAACAGATACAGTGTACAAAAAACAGCTGGAGCACCCGCGTATGACAAAGGCCGATCGTGACTATGTCATCCAAGCGATTCAGTACATGTTCCCTGATCTCAATATTACAGAAAAAGATGTAGAATCCAATTGGGCCGGTCTTCGTCCGCTCATTCATGAAGAGGGCAAGGATCCTTCAGAAATTTCTCGTAAGGATGAAGTGTGGACATCATCTTCAGGCTTAATCACCATTGCTGGCGGTAAATTAACAGGCTACCGTAAAATGGCTGAGCATATTGTCGATCTAGTACGTGATGGACTGAAACAGGAAACGGGCAAAGATTATGGACCATGTAAAACAAAGCATATGCCAATCTCAGGCGGCCATGTAGGCGGATCTAAAAACATGGCAGCCTTTGTTCAAGCGAAAACAGCAGAAGGAGCATCTGTTGGTTTAACAGAACCGATTGCACAAAAACTAGCTGAAAAATATGGCTCAAATGTCAGCAGTCTCTTCAAACGTGTCGAGCAGCTTCAAGGGGAAGCAGACAAACGAAATATTCCAGCGTATGTACTGGCAGAGCTTGTCTATGCGATTGAAGAAGAATTAGCCGTTACTCCTGTTGACTTCTTCTTAAGAAGAACAGGAAGCCTATTATTTAATATCAATTGGGCAAAAAAATATGCACAGCCAGTCATCGATTATATGGCAGAACGTTTTGGCTGGGATGAAGCAGCAAAACAGAAATATCAAACAGAATTAGATCAACTATTCCATGAAGCAGTCGTACCGCTTGATGCTGAATAAAAAGAAGACAAAGGGCTAAAGCAAGATCATTTTAGCCCTTTGTCAACAATCTGAAAGCCGATCATGTATCGGCTTTTTTTATTTGTGCAACATTTTTTCCAACTGCTAATGATATAGCATGACATAAAGGATGATTCCATATAAAATAACAGTAGATGTTATTTTATTGATGATAAGAGCTGGGGAGGACGACCATGAGTTGGAAGACGAATTATGAGCGATGGATCAATGAGAAGCACCTGGATACTGAACTGAAGGAATGGCTGGAGACGCATCAAGATGACCACCAGGCCCTTGAAGACTGTTTCTACAAAAACCTTGAGTTCGGCACTGGAGGAATGCGCGGTGAGATTGGTGCAGGCACGAACCGAATGAATGTGTACACTGTTCGTAAAGCATCAGCAGGTCTTGCTGCGTATATTGCGAAACATGGAGAGGATGCAAAAAATAGAGGCGTCGCCATTGCATATGATTCACGCCATAAATCGCCTGAATTTGCAATGGAAGCAGCCAGAACACTTGCTACACAGGGCATTCAAACGTACGTATTTAATGAATTGCGTCCGACACCAGAGCTCTCCTTTGCGGTTCGTGAGCTGCATGCATTTGCTGGAATCGTCGTGACAGCAAGTCATAATCCACCAGAATATAATGGCTATAAAGTGTATGGTGAAGATGGCGGGCAGCTGCCTCCATTTGAAGCAGATCAAGTCATTCAAGAAGTAGATGCAATTGAAAATGAACTGTCGATTTCAGTTGATTCTGAAGAAACGTTGAAACAGCAAGGGCTGATCAAAATAATCGGAGAAGAAATCGACCATGCTTATATTGAAAAATTAAAAACCATTAGTGTGCACCCTGAGCTGGCACATGAGGTCGATGTCAAAGTCGTGTTTACTCCGCTTCATGGGACAGCCAATCACCCTGTCAGAAACGGGCTGCAGGCTCTTGGATATCAGCATGTCACTGTTGTGCCTGAGCAGGAAAAACCAGATCCACAATTCTCAACAGTGACCTCGCCGAATCCAGAGGAGCATGCAGCATTTGAGTACGCCATCAAGCTTGGTGAAAAACAAAATGCAGATATCCTCATTGCCACAGACCCAGACGCTGACAGGTTAGGCATTGCGGTCAGAGATCACGAAGGAGAATTTACTGTCTTAACAGGCAACCAGACAGGCGCCCTGCTGCTTCATTATTTATTGTCTGAAAAACAAAAGCTGGGTCAATTGCCGCCTCGTCCCGTTGTGATGAAAACCATTGTCACAAGTGAGCTTGGGCGCGCTGTAGCATCAGCTTTTGGTGCCGACACGATAGACACACTCACAGGCTTTAAATTTATTGGAGAAAAAATTAAGCAGTTTGAAAAGAGCGGAGAATACACGTTTCAATTCGGTTATGAAGAGAGCTATGGCTATTTAATCGGTGATTTTGCCCGAGATAAAGATGCGGTGCAAGCGGCACTTTTAGCCGTTGAAGTTGCTGCTTTCTATAAAAAGCAGGGCAAGTCCTTGTACGATGCGCTTGTCGATATTTTTAAGCAGTTTGGATTTTACCGGGAAGGATTAAAGTCGTTAACCTTAAAAGGAAAAGAAGGAGCAGAGCAGATTTCAGCGATCCTTCATACCTTTAGAACAAATCCGCCAGCTGCCATCGCAGGGCAGCGCATCACAGTGATTGAGGATTATCAATCAAGTCAAAGACAACTTGTGGCTGAAAAGAAAGAGGAAACCATTCACCTGCCAGCATCAAATGTGCTGAAATATTTCCTTGAGGATGGTTCGTGGTTCTGCTTAAGACCTTCCGGCACTGAGCCTAAAGTGAAATTTTATATTGCAGTCAAAGGCACGTCTTTAACAGATAGTGAAGAAAAGTTAAAGCATTTGTCAGAAGAAGTGATGAAAGTCGTTTATGATATTGTGGAAGAAACAGCGAAATAACGAAAGACAAGGCCATCGTGTATGAATGCATGATGGCCTTTTCTCAGCCAAAAGGATGAGAAGAAATCATTCTTTTGGAGAAAGAGCGACGAGGGGGCTCATGGTATAATGAGCGTAATGATAAGTGAAGGCTGCAAATGCCGGGGGTAAACAGTATGGGAGAATACCAAGAGAAGGTTGAAACATTAAAAACGTTAAAAGAAATTGCTGAAAAGCTAAATGAAGGCATGGAAATGAAAGAAACGCTCCATGAAGTGCTCCATATGCTGATGGATGTCACAGGCTTTCATTCAGCATGGATTTATTTTATAGAAAAAGACGGATCATATGAACTGATGGCAGAGGTTTCCTTACCTGAAGCACTTGCAAAGCATCAAAAGCAGCTCATGTGTCAAAATGATTGTTATTGCATCAACCGATACACAAAAGGCTCGCTGCAATCAGCCACCAATATTATTAACTGCAAACGGATTGAAACGGCAATTGAAGAAAAGCTCGGGGATACAGAAGGAATTACTCATCATGCGACCGTACCGCTAAAAGCGTGTAAGCGTACGTTCGGCTTATTAAATGTGGCGGCAAAAGGAAAAGTCACATTTACGCAAGAAGAGCTGAATTTGCTTGAAAGCATTGCACTTCAAATTGGCACCGCCATTCAGCGGATGAAGCTTGTGCAAAATGAACAGCAGCACGCACTTCTGGAAGAAAGAAACCGGCTCGCACAGGACTTGCATGATTCTGTCAACCAAATGCTGTTCTCTGTGAGTCTGACTGCTAAGGCTGCACGGCAAATGACAAGCGATCAACATCTAGGGGAAATGATTGATTTTATTCAGCATTTGTCTCAAGACGCTCTGATTGAAATGCGGTCACTCATTTGGCAGCTGAGACCAAGAGGCCTTGAAAAAGGGTTTACGACAGCAATTGAAGAGTATGCACAGCTTTTAGGATTACGCTGCACTTTATCTTTATCAGGCTGTATAGAAATGGACCATTCTCACAATGAAACTTTCTTTCGGGTATGTCAAGAAGCGCTCAATAACTGTCAAAAACATGCGGAAGTAGAAGAAGTCGAGGTCAAGCTTGAGCAATCAAAAGACACGTTGGAGATGAAAATCATTGACCACGGAAAAGGTTTTCAATATGACGAGCAGATGAGCCTTCCTTCACTTGGGCTGAAAGGGATGTCTGACCGCATCCGAAGAGCAGGTGGTACATTTTGTATCCATTCAGAGTTAGGTAAAGGAACTACGATTCATGTAAAAGTGCCATTTTCACAAGAAAGGAAGGGATCGTCATGAGAGTTGTCATTGCAGATGATCATCATATTGTGAGAAAAGGGCTTGTGTTTTTCTTGCAGACACAGTCTGATGTGGACATCGTTGGTGAGGCGTCCAATGGGCAAGAGGCATTAGAGGTTGTCAGAGAAACCCGGCCTGACATTGTCTTAATGGATTTGTCTATGCCTGTAATGAATGGCATTGAGGCAACGAAACAAATGACGCTGGAAATGCCGGACTCCCGCATTGTGATCCTGACAAGCTATGCGGATAAAGATTATGTCATTCCCGCCATTCAAGCAGGGGCGAAAGCCTATCAATTAAAGGATGTAGCACCAGAAAAGCTGCTTTCGACCATGATTGAAGTTCAAAATGGCACCTACCAGTTAGATGGTCATATCACGACCTTTCTCGTGCAGCATCTGACAGAGCCAAAAGAGCAGAAATGGGCATTGATGAAAGAGCTCACCAATAGAGAGCGAGATGTCTTATTTGAGATTGCAAAAGGCAAAAGCAACAAAGAAATTGCCTCATCGCTGTTTATTTCTGAAAAAACTGTCAAAACGCACGTATCTCATGTATTATCAAAATTAGAGCTGGCAGATCGAACCCAAGCGGCTCTGTATGCAGTGGATTATCAAAAAAATCAGCCGAAAGAGCTGCTATGACAAAAGGAGATCTAGGCGTCATGCTAAAACTTTTAAGCGCACATTCAATTCAATGAATTGAATAAAAAAGAGAAGCATGAACAGTCTAATTTCTAATAGATAAAAGACTTGATGAGTGTATGCTCATCAAGTCTTTTTTATTTTAAAGGAGGTGATGAACCGGTCAATCACAGGTGAATGTAAAATAGGAGGGGATCTAGTGGAGGCATATGAATTAGTAAGTGATTTTCGTCATGATGACAAATTAAAAGAGAACTTGAATAAGCTTGCGATCCATACATTATCTCTAACGCTTCCCATTACAGCGCACTGCTAATTGTATATAAAAGGGAAGGGCTAAAAAAAATTCATTTTAGCCCTTTTTCTTTATGTGTACATCGGTTGTGAATAAACTTCAGAAGCAGCAGCCTCTGAAGCATGATCAATGTACTGCAGGAGCCCATATAAACATTTTTCAACATCTGCATTGTTCCGGTTAAATTGATACGCATGTAAGAAATGCTCAATACGTTTCGAGAGCAAATCATCTTGCGTACGTACCATAAGAATAAGTAAATTATCCCATTGCGAGCGATGCGTATAATAAAGTGCTTTATCATAATCCGCCACATTCATTAAACCTTCTCCTTTCCCTTGAGAAGTCTTCATTAGTTTGCGCGGATCATATCGACTTTTTCAGGGGAAAAGTTGGTGTCCGCATCAATCGTGTACCGGGAATTATAGGCTGAATAATTGCTTCATGTATGAAAAAGGACCGGCCAGCTAAACCTAAACAAAACATATATGAAAGTGAGTTCAATGATATCATGCAGCCGAAATGGTGGATGCTTATTGCAGCAGGAATCGTTTTGCTTGGCAGTTTGATGATTCATCCTGCATCAAAAGCAGCAGTGCAGCCGTTTGAAAATTGGGAAAGACTTGCGTACACAGCGTTTAAAGATGAATATAAAGGTGCCGCTTTAAATGATTATCATTACATTGGCCGGACAGAAGTGAATGATGAGCAGACAAAAGATGTGTTTCGCGTCACTGTAAAGGAAGGATCAACTCGCTTTGCCGCACATGCAGAAATTTATTTTCATCCGGTGACTGGTCATTTGATTAGTATTAACGTGTTTCGACTATAAAGAAGTACCTTTTTTTGTAAAGGGTGCTCGAGGCGTTCAGTCAAAAAAGACAAGGGGCTAAAATAAAGATCATTTTAGCCCTTTGTCCAACAATTTTTTTCGAAATGGAATTATTTCATGCTACCTTGAAGATAAGCGCGAATATCCACACCAAGTGAATCTGCTAATCGCTGGCCGTAATCTTCATCGGCACGATAGAAGTTGCAGATTGCAAGTAATTTTGTTTGGTCATTCACATCTTTCAAATCAGCTGTTAGGTTTTTAATCAATGCTTGTTTCTCTTCTTCAGAGTAGCTTCGATATTTTTCTCCAGCTTGTTTGAAATCGTTCGGTTTTTCAATTTTTTGTCTCACCATACGGTCACCGTGAAGAACTGGCTCACTTTCTTTGTAGTGAGGGTTTTCTTTTGGCTGATCGGCATAACGGTTTGGTTCATAGTTAATATGACCGCTTGGACGAGTCGTTGTCATAAAGCCATCCTGCTGGTTATTGTGTACAGGTGCATAAGGGCAGTTAACCGGAATGCGCATGTAGTTCGCACCAAGTCGGTGGCGCTGCGTATCAGGATATGAGAACAGACGGCCTTGAAGCAGTTTATCTTCAGATGCCTCAATTCCTGGAACAAATGCACTTGGCGTGAAAGCAGACTGTTCTGTTTCAGCAAAGAAGTTTTCAGGATTGCGGTTGAGTGTCATGCGTCCTACTTTTTGAAGCGGGTAATCTTCCTCGCTCCACGTTTTTGTTGGGTCACATGGATCATAATCAAGTTCATCATAATCGCTAAGCGGCATAAGCTGAACATATAAGTCCCATGCTGGGAAGTTGCCTTTTTCAATGCGGTCATATAAATCTCTTGTCGCATGCTGGAAATCGTTTGCTTGAATTTCCGCTGCTTCTTCCATAGATAAGTTGCGAATACCTTCAGAAGGTCTCCAGTGATATTTTACATATTTTGCTTCGCCGTATTTATTCACCCATCTAAATGTATGCACACCAGAACCGCGCATTTCAGCATAGCTTGCAGGGATTCCTTCATCAGAGAAAAGCCATGTGAGCATATGAGTGGATTCAGGCGTTAAGGTCATAAAATCCCAATAACGGTCAGGATCTTGAATATTGGTTACAGGATCTGGCTTGAGAGAGTGAACCATATCAGGGAATTTCAATGCATCACGAATAAAGAAGATCGGCAAGTTGTTACCAACGAGATCATAGTTGCCTTCTTCTGTATAAAATTTGACAGCAAAGCCGCGCGGGTCACGCAATGTTTCAGGTGAACCTTTCGGATGAATAACGGTGGAGAAGCGAACAAAAACGTCTGTTTGTTTTCCTTCTTCACTTAAGAAGGCTGCTTTTGTATGTTTCTCCATGCTGTTTTCTACTTCAAACACACCGTAAGCGCCGGCGCCTCTTGCATGAACGACGCGCTCTGGAATACGTTCACGATCAAAGTGTGCGAGTTTTTCAATCAAATGGTAATCATCAAGAAAGGTAGGTCCGCGGTGACCAGCTGTTCTTGAGTTTTGGTTATCGCCAACAGGCACGCCTTGGTTCGTTGTCAAATTTTTATGATTTGAATTTGTCATTCTTTTCTCCTCCTGTAAACAAAAAAGTGTTTTCTAGCAATCTATATACCCTAATTATATTGAATCAAACATGATAGTCAATATTTATTTATAATAATTTTAAATAAATTATTATTACAAGAAGGTAAAGAAAAAGACGAAAGAATAAATTCTTTCGCCTTAAAGCAGGAGCTCTCTAAGAGCATCTTTGTTTTGTGTTAAATCGTTTAGTGTGTATCGGTCTAGAACGCTTAAATAAGCAGTGAGTGCTTCATGAAGTACATGCTTTAATGAACAAATTGGGGAGATGATGCAGCTGTTTTTCTTTGGATCAAAGCATTCAACCATGACTAAATCATCCTCTGTATAACGGACAACCTCTCCAATATTAATGCTTTCTGGGCTTTTTCCAAGCCTGATCCCGCCATTTCTTCCGCGAATCGTTTCCACATACCCGCGTTTTCCAAGATGATAAATCACCTTTGTCAGATGATTTTTAGAAATGCCATAAACATCGGCGATCTGCTGAATATTTGACAGTTCATTATTTTCTCTCGAAGCTAAATAAATGAGTACCCTTAATGAGAAATCTGTGTAATTCGTAAGTTTCATTTTGACGACCTCTAAACCTAATAGAGTTTTGTATCATCGTAACACATTTTAGACAAAAACTGTTCGAGAAAGTGTAAAATGTGACAACATTTAAAACATGTATTATAAATATTGCTTTTAGAGACTGTCATCCATTACGATAAAGATGTATTTAAAATACTTCTTTTGAAAGAAGGAATGACGATGTTATCTAAAGATCAAATGAATGCAATAAAGCAATCAGCTCCTCTACTAAAAGCCGAGGGAACCAAACTTGTCACTGTTTTTTATCAAAATATGATTCGCCAGCACCCAGAGCTGCTCAATCAATTTAATAAAACAAATCTGATGAACGGAAGTCAGCCAGAGGCACTTGCTGCGACACTATATCAAGCTGCACTGCACATTGATCGATTAGAAGAATTACTTCCTGCGGTCAAACAAATTGCCCATAAGCATGTCAGTGTCATGGTCAAAAAAGAACAATACCCAATTGTCGGATATCACCTGATTGAAGCGATGAAAGATGTGTTTGGCTTAAGAGAAGAAGATGCCACTTTATTAGCTTGGAAAGCTGCATATGACATCATTGCGAATATTTTCATTACCATAGAAGCAGAAATGATGGATGAAAATGTGAAACAGACAGGCGGATGGGCAGATGTGAAGCCGTTTGTGATTAAGAAAAAGAAGCAAGAATCTCCATCGCTTATCTCTTTTTATTTAGTACCAGAAGATGAATCAGAGCTGCCATTGTATCAAGCAGGCCAATACATTACGGTTCAGGCAGATATGCCAGGAGAAGCCTATATGTGCAGCAGACAATATAGCTTATCAGACGAGCATCATCCATCTTATTACCGTATTACAGTGAAGCGTGACGGTCATGTGTCTACATTTTTGCATGATGAAATGGAAGAAGGGGACGTTCTTCAAGTGAGTATGCCGCAGGGAATGTTCTGCTTGCAAGGAGACACAAAAGAGCCTGTTTATTTCATCAGTGCTGGGTCTGGTGTCACACCAATGATTGGTTTAGTGAAAACTGCCGCACAAAACAGTCAGACATTCACGATGATTCATGCAGATCGATTAGAGGATGTAAATGCTTTTGAAAATGAGTTTGAACGCGTTCTAGCTTCAGCTTCCCATGGGCGCATCATCCTATGTAACGAACAATTTGCGCAGTCTGGAAAGGGTGAGCTTGTTGAGAAAGCGTCTTCCCGCATTGACCGTCCATTTCTTCAATCGGTGATCGGAGAAGGGAAAGGCCAATTTTATCTATGCGGTTCCCCGGTGTTTACACAGGAGATCATTCATATTTTAAAAGAGCTTGGAATTCCATCGCGCAATATTCATTTCGAAGCATTTGGCGGGCAATCCACAAAAGAAATGGAAGTCGTCTAAACGGTTGGCGGAACATCATGTTTTTTTACATACGCTCATATAGTAGGGATAAGTCCGATGAGGAGGGATGGTTTCCTTGAGCGTATCTGAAAAACGTCTTTTACAAAGAGCGATTGATGAAATTACAGAAATTGCAGAAGGATTTGGTCTAGATTTTTATCCGATGAGGTATGAAATCTGTCCCGCGGAAATTATTTATACGTTCGGTGCATATGGAATGCCAACACGATTCAGCCACTGGAGCTTTGGGAAGCAATTTCATAAAATGAAGCTTCATTATGATTTAGGATTAAGCAAAATTTATGAACTGGTGATCAATTCAAATCCTTGCTACGCCTTTCTACTAGATAACAATACGCTCGTTCAAAATAAATTAATTGTGGCTCATGTATTGGCACACTGTGATTTCTTCAAAAATAATTGCCGTTTCCAAAACACAAAACGAGATATGGTCGAAAGCATGTCAGCAGCGGCAGAGCGGATCAAAGAATATGAGCATATCTACGGAACAAAAGAAGTCGAAGCCTTTTTAGATGCCGTATTGGCTATCCAGGAGCATATTGATCCGTCTCTTGTTCGATCAAAATTAAGCTGGAATATGGACGATGAAGAAAGTGAAGATGATAAACCAAAACGTCAAACGCCTTATGATGATTTGTGGGGAATGGATGAGCCGAAAATGCGTGAGAAAAAGAAAACCGTTAAGCAGTTTCCGCCAAAGCCTGAAAAGGATCTTTTACTCTTTATTGAAGCGCATTCCCGGGAGCTGGAGCCATGGCAGCGGGATGTTCTTACCATGCTGAGAGAAGAAATGCTCTATTTTTGGCCGCAGCTGGAAACAAAGATTATGAATGAAGGCTGGGCATCGTATTGGCACCAGCGGATTATGCGGGAGCTTGATTTGGATTCAAGTGAATCGATAGAATTTGCGAAATTAAATGCAGGTGTGGTGCAGCCATCTAAAACAGGCATCAATCCTTACTATTTAGGGCTGAAAATTTTTGAAGATATTGAAGAACGCTATAACAACCCATGTGAAGAATTAAAAAAAGCAGGGGTCACAGAAGGATCTGGCCGCAGTAAAATGTTTGAAGTCAGGGAAATTGAATCGGATATTTCTTTTATTCGAAACTACTTAACGAAAGACCTTGTGATGAGAGAAGACTTGTACTTGTTTCAAAAGCAGGGGAGAGATTATAAAGTCATTGATAAAGAATGGAAGGCGGTTCGTGATCAGTTAGTCAGTATGAGAGTGAATGGCGGCTTTCCGTATTTGACCGTGATCGATGGCGACTATTTAAAAAATAACGAACTTTATATCAAGCATTGGTATGAAGGCATTGAACTTGATCTGAAATACTTAGAAAAAGTCCTTCCGTATTTATATCAGCTGTGGGGAAGAAGTGTGCATATCGAGTCAGTTCTTGAAGGAAAAGAAGTGATGTTTTCTTATGATGGAAAAGGGGTTCATAGGAAATATCTCGCTTAATGATCATAAAAAAAGATGTCCTCAAACGGACATCTCTTTTATGTGACTGGGGCTGGATTAAATAGACACAAATCGTTATGAATCCCCCAATGATCGGCCCATGTTTCTTTCCGGCCGCTGGCGATATCTAGTATATAATGAAACAGGTCTGTACCGACTTCCTCGATTGTTGCTTCTCCGGTTGCAATACGGCCGGCATCAAAATCAATAAGATCCGGCCATTGTGTCTGTAAGCTGGTTTTCGTAGAAACTTTTATTACAGGTGCTGCTGCTAGGCTGTATGGACTTCCTCGTCCTGTTGTGAAAATTTGTACATTCATACCAGAGGCGAGCTGCAGTGTTCCGCAAACAAAATCGCTTGCCGGCGTTGCAGCAAATATCAGCCCTTTGGTGGCCGCTTTCTCACCAGGCCCAATCACACTAGATATTGGACTTGTGCCAGATTTGGCGATAGAACCAAGCGCCTTTTCTACGACATTGGATAAACCGCCTTTTTTATTTCCTGGGGAAGGATTTGCACTTCTATCTGCTTGACCTCTGCTTAAATAGTCATCGTACCATTTCATTTCCCGTATAAGTGCCTGCCTCGTTTCTTCATTCAAAGTTCTTGGAGTTAATAGGTGAATGGCATCACGCACTTCTGTCACTTCTGAAAAAAGAACCGTTGCTCCTGCTTTGACAAGGAGGTCTGCTGCATATCCAACGGCGGGGTTTGCTGTTACACCTGAGAATGCATCGCTTCCACCGCATTGTAAGCCTACCACTAAATCCGATACAGGACATGGGACGCGTGTCCGCCTATTGAGTTTCTTTAGTTTGTGCTCTGCAGCCTTCAGAATGGAGGTAATCATTGAAGAAAAGCCTGATTCCTCCTGTAATGTTAAAATATCGTCTTGCCGCTCTTCTGACACAATGCGTGATGGTATGAGTTTTTCACAGCCTAATCCAATGACGAGCACTTCTCCGCCAAAGTTCGGATGTGTGGCTAAGTTTTGGATGGTTCTGATCGGAATGACCGCATCTGGTGCATGAATGGCCACACCGCAGCCGTATTGGTGGTGGAGGGGAATTACGTCATCCACATTTGGATATTTCGGCAGCAGATCTTCCTTGATTTTTTTGACCGCATAGTCAAGAACCCCAACGACACATTGCACGCTTGTTGTAATCCCGAGAATATTTTTAGTACCAACAGAATGATCTGGATTTCGGTATCCCTGAAATTCATAACCATCAAGCTTTTTAAGCGGAGGATCGCTGTATGTTAGGCATGATAATTTGTCTAAAGGAGGAGGAGCTGGCATTTGAACGAGCTCTTCTTTCACCCAGCTTCCCTGTATGATGGTTTCGTTAGCGTATCCAATGATTTCACCATATCGCACAATTGGTGCATGCTGTTCAATTGTCTTAAGTGCAACTTTATGCCCTTGAGGGATGCGTTCAGTTAACGTCAATCCACTTGAAAAGCTGGTGCCAGCTGGTAGTCCGCCATCATTTACGATGATTGCTACATTATCCTTTGAACTTACCTGAATATATAGGGGTGCTTCCTTTGCTTTTTGATTCAAGAGATCACTCCTTTGAAAGCGTTGTCTTTTTAAGGGGAGAGGAAGCATATCCGCTTCCGTATCATGGCGTTTGATTTAATCCTTTTAAAATCTTATCACGTACAAACTTCAAATGTTCATGCATATGGAAGTGTGCTTGATATGGGTCTCTAAGCTGAAGAGCTTCATAAATTTTCTGATGATAATTAACGGTCACGTTTTTTTCTCGATAAGGAATTTGGCTGTCAATCTTGGCGTGTGATACTAAAAGCGCCTGAATCATGCCTTCAACAACTGGATTGTTTGCACTTAAGGCAATAATCCGGTGGAATTCTTTATCGGCTTCACCATAGTTGTTATCTGTACTTTCCTCAATCATTTCAATGGTTCTTTCTAATTTTTTTAATTCTTCATCACTAATTTTCTCAGCAGCAACGGTGACAAGGCCTAGTTCTAGTACCATACGAGCTTCTAGAATGGCTGGTAAATTATCTTGAGCCAGTGCGAGCATAACTGAAAATGGCTGATTGCTAATTTTATCATTAAAATATGTACCGCCTCGTGTTTTTCTAGTGATAACGCCTAATGTTTCAAGAGAACTTAAAGCTTCGCGCAACACAGGGCGGCTTACCGATAAAATATCCATGAGTTCCATTTCTGTTGGCAGTTTGTCACCAGCTTTTAATTGTCCGCTAGACAATAAATGAACGATACGTTCTATGACTTGTTTTGCTAATGTTTTTCGATTCACTGTTTCAAATTTAAGTTCATCCATACTTTCATTCACGAGTCATTCTCTCCCTTCAGTTGTTCAATTGTAAGACAAAATGAAGGGGAATACAATCATTTACAGTCAAACTACCGAATCAAACACGGTTTTTTCGGGTCGAATGTCCAGCCATTCATGAGATATTGCATCTGAATGGCATCATTTCTTGCACCAAGCTTCATTTGTTTATATAAACGGTTGGCTTCCTCTATCTTTTCTAGATCAATTTGAATACCCAGCCCGGGTTCTTGTGGCACTTTGACACGACCTTCTTTGATTGAGAGTGGGTTCTTGGTTAAATGCTGGCCATCTTGCCATATCCAGTGGGTATCAATCGCTGTTATATGACCTGGTGCAGCAGCGGCAACGTGTGTAAACATGGCCAGGGAAATATCAAAATGGTTGTTTGAGTGCGATCCCCAAGTCAAGCCGTTATCATGACACGTTTGAGCGACTCTAACTGAACCTTCCATTGTCCAAAAGTGCGGGTCCGCCAGTGGAATATCAACTGCATGTAATTGGATGGCGTGTGACAATTGACGGAAATCAGTTGCGATCATATTTGTAGCCACTTGAATGCCGGTAGCTCGTTTGAATTCGGCCATAATTTCTCTTGACGAGAATCCGTCTTCTGCTCCACATGGATCCTCTGCATATGCAAGCACATGTTGTTTTCCTTTGCAAAGCTGAATGGCTTCATCAAGAGACCACGCTCCATTAGGATCAAGTGTGATGCGCGCATTTGGAAAACGTTTTGAAAGAGATTCTACAGCTTCCATCTCTGCTTCCCCGGAAAAGACACCGCCTTTTAACTTGAAATCCTGAAATCCATAGCGTTCATAAGCCGCTTCAGCCAAACGGACAATGTCCATCGGTGTTAGTGCTTTTTGACGCCTTAGCCGGAACCAGCTGCAAGATGAATGATCTTCTTTCAAATAGGGGAGAGGGGTTTTCATTTGATCCCCTATGTAAAATAAATACCCAAGCATGTCAACGACCTGTCTTTGTTGACCTGTTCCTAATAAAGAGGCAACCGGTTCTTCTAAAAATTGACCTAATAAATCCAAGAGAGCCGCCTCTATCGCTGTAACAGCATGTATTGTTGTCCGTAAGTCAAAGGTTTGATTGCCTCTCCCGCTTCTATCGAGGTCTTGATATGTTTGCTGCACCGATTGCAGGATGGCATGATATTGCCCAATTGGTTTTTGGAGGACAAGTCTGGCGGCTTTTTCAAGTGTTTGTCGAATGTTTTCACCGCCGGGAACTTCTCCGACTCCTTGACGGCCGCTGCTGTCTGTTAGTATGACAACATTTCTTGTGAAAAAAGGTCCATGCGCTCCGCTTAGATTCAAAAGCATACTGTCATAGCCGGCAACAGGAATCACCTTCATGTCAGTAATGTAAGGGAGATTGTTTGCTCGTTCCTTTTTGACTTCTTTTAAGTATTGATTCATATAAATCCTCCTTTATATAAAGCGCTTTCAAATAGAGCTGGATGGGACTTGGGCCGGAGGTGTTGAAGGGGGTTCTTTTAACTTCACACGTTTAATGGGACCCACAAGGAATAAATAACTTAAGATTGCAATAACGGCATTACTGCCGACAAAGACGAGCGCACCACTGAAAGAGCCTGTCGCATTGACAATATATCCAATGATAATGGGTGTTGTAATGGATGCAATGTTGCCAAAGGTATTAAATAAACCGCCGCTTAACCCGGCACATTCCTTTGGGGAGGTATCTGATACAACGGCCCAGCCAAGTGCACCGAATCCTTTTCCAAAGAAAGCAAGCGACATAATCGCAACAACAATCCATGAAGATTCTGTATAGTTGCAGATGATCATACTGCATGAAAGAAGCATGCCGATAATAATGGGTGTCTTTCGTGCGAAAGTAAGCGATTTCCCGCTTTTTAATAAAAAATCGGATAACAAGCCGCCAAGGATTCCGCCTAAAAAACCGCAGAGAGCTGGCAGGGAAGCAACAAAACCTGCTTCGAGAATGGACATTCCTTTTGCTTGAACAAGATACACAGGAAACCACGTCAAGAAAAAATAAGTGAGGGTGGTAATGCAATATTGAGCAATATAAACCCCAATTAACATCCGATTTGAAAGTAATTGTTTCACGTATGGCCATTTGGATTCTTTGTTTTGCTGGCTCTTTTCATCGTCCATTGAGGTCAAAGCCCCGCCTTTTGATATGTAATCGAGCTCTGCTGCGTTAATTTTCGGGTGTTGTTTTGGATTATAGACGGTTTTTATCCAAAGAAAAGACAGCAAAATACCGAGGATTCCCATAACAACAAAAACAGAATGCCATCCTAAAGAATGTGTAAGCCAGCCCATAATTGGAGAGAAAATGACAAGCGCAAAATACTGAGCTGAATTAAAGAAAGCAGAAGCTGTTCCACGTTCAGAACTAGGAAACCATGCAGCCACTACACGGCTATTGCCTGGAAAGGAAGGAGCTTCCGCCAGCCCTACTAAAAATCGCAGGGTAAAAAGGAGAATAATCGCAGTACCCGCTGTAAAAAAACCTATGGCACCTTGAAACAATGTAAACAAAGACCAAAAGAAAATACTGCAGGCAATCACCATTTTAGAACCGAATTTATCCAATAAATAACCGCCAGGCAATTGGCCAATGACATATGCCCAGCCAAAAGCAGAAAAGACATAACCCATTGATACAGAGCTAAGACCAAGGTCATGTTGAACAGAATCTCCAGCAATAGAGAGGGTAGCACGATCTGCATAATTGACAGAAGTGACAAGAAACAGCATGAAGACGATAAACCAGCGGACAGACGTTTTTTTATCAGTTTGTGAAGCATGGAAGAGGTTATTTATCATCATTTCTTCTCCTTTTCTAAAATAGAGAATTGAGGAGGGCAGATGCCCTCTCAAATGCTTCAATTTTACGATTTAATGAAAACGGTTTGAATGGCTGTAAAGAATTCCTTTGCCGCTTCTCCTTGTTCACGAGAATGAGAGCTTGATTGTTTCATTCCACCAAATGGTGCCTGTAACTCTACACCAGCACTTTCTGCATTAATTCTAATGAGCCCAGCTTGGATATTCTGAATAAAGGACAGCATACGACCGATATTTTGTGTGAAAATAGAAGCGCTTAAGCCAAAAACCACATCATTGGCAATGTGAAATGCTTCATTGATATCTTGCACTTTGATTAAAGCAATGACAGGACCAAATATTTCTTCTTGAGCGATGGTCATGTCTGAGGTGACATGTTCGAAAATAGCAGGCTCAATAAAATAACCATTCTGATAATCACCATCTGTTAATGGTTCCCCGCCAAAAAGGAGGGTGGCACCTTCTTTTTTTCCAGTTTCAATATAGGAAAGGCATTGATCAAGCTGCTGTTTGCTTGCGATCGGACCCATCCATACGTCTTTTTTTAAACTGTCCCCAATAGTGATCTCTTGCGTTTTTTGAACGAGTTTTTCTTTAAAGGCATCATAGATGTCTTCTTGGACAATGACTCGGCTCGTTGCTGTACATTTTTGTCCAGTTGACCGGAAGGCTCCTGTAATGGCTGCTTCTACCGCAAGATCAAGATCCGCATCATTGGCTACGATAACGGGGTTTTTTCCTCCCATTTCAAGCTGATACTTAATCCCGCGATCAAAGGCTTTTTGACCGATGGCTTTACCCGTTGCATTTGATCCAGTAAATGTAATTCCTTGGATATTTGGATGTTCAATCATTCCTTGACCTACGACAGCTCCCGATCCTGTGACCATATTGACTACTCCTTTTGGAAGGTGGGCATCTGCAAAGCAGGCCATGATTTTTGCGCAAGTAACGGCAGTTTCTGTCGCAGGTTTAATGACGACCGTGTTCCCATAAATGAGTGCAGGAGCCATTTTCCAAATAGGGATGGCAATAGGGAAATTCCAAGGAGAGATGATGCCTACAACACCTAATGGAACTCTTTTAGTGAACATGAGTGCCTCTCGGTCAGTAGAAGGGATGACATCGCCTTCTTTGCGCATTCCTTCGCCGGCATAGTAGCGGAGAATGGCTACACCGCGTGCCGCTTCTCCTTTTGCCTCAGGCAGAGTTTTACCCATTTCTTTTACAGCAGTAATGGCAATGTCATCGAGACGTTCTTCCAGCAAATCAGCTGCTTTATAAAGATATTGTCCTCGTTCTGCACCTGATAAATCTCGCCACATCGTCTTTGCTTCATGAGCTGCAGTGATGGCTGCGTTTACATCTTCGAGACTTGAGCGCTGCACATATCCAGCAGCCTCCTCTTTGTCGGCAGGATTTTGAATGGGGATCACTTCTCCTGTGGAAGCCTTTACCCATTCACCATTGATATAATTGAAGTACGTTTTTTGTTTCACTGAAGTGGACATAATATGAGCTCCTTTCTTTCGTTAATTCACAGCCGCTTTTTTCGGGAAGCGTTCCATTGCGTGCTGTAAAATGTTCTCTAGTTCTTGATAGTGTTCTTTTTCTACAGGAACAACAGGCGGTCTTGCTGAATTGCGGACAGAATGTCCCATGATGTTCATGCCGGCTTTAATGAGTGAGACGGCATAGCCCTTTCTCTGTTGGCGAATCCGGTTAATCGGTAGAATAACAGTTGTGTAAATGTCCTTGACCGTTTCTTGATCACCCGTTTTTAGTGCGTGATAAAACATTCTTGAGATGTGCGGGATATAATTAGAAATTGCGGAGGAATAAGAATGAAAACCAATCGGTAAGTAAGCCGGCATTGTGACCTCTGCCATAGGCAATCCATTTATATAGCTGAGCCTGCTGCCTATTGTATAGGAAAGATTCACGTTTAAATCCATATCACCGACCCCATCTTTTACACCAACAAGCTGTTCAAAAGAAGTGAGCCGTTTGATTTGCTGCACAGAAAGAACAGCATTATCTCGTTGATATAAGATGGCATTTAGGTTTGTACTTTCTATAATGGTTTTGGCGTATTCATATAGTCCTTCTTGTTCACCATGAATTAAATAAGGAGGGAGTAATAAGTAACCGTCAACGCCTTTTTCCTCGGAAATTTTCGCCCACTCCAGTGCAGTATTTAAATTTCCGCCAACTCCTGAATAAACAGGAACTTGACCACCGGCAGCTGCAAGTGCCACATCAATCATTTGCTCGTACTCTTTTTGACTTATAGACTGAAATTCTCCCGACCCACATGCAATAAAAATGGCATCGAGCCCTTCGTCTAGTAAGAATTGAATGTTTTGAAATAGTGCTTCCTCAGAAAGCTGACCATTTGCTTGAAAAGGAGCGATAGGAAAACCTAATATGCCTTCTGGTGCTCTTCTACCTTGAATCATAGCTAAAAACCTCCTGTAATTTGTTAAAAAGAAAGGTAAGCGCTACCAAAAACTCTTTTGTTTAATTGTAAGACAAATAAACAATTTGTCAATATCTTTATTTTCAGAAATTTCAACTGGAAGATTGAACAATAAAAAGAGCAGGCATTTTCTACACCTGCTCTTACAATGTTCTTCGTTTTATTGATGAAGTAATTTAAAGATATGTTTCGCTTGATCTGTATTTTCCATCAGACCTTTTAGCTGCTGGCTTGTTGGGCCATACGCAAAGAATGGCACTTCGTCACCGGTATGACCAGATGTTGTCCAGCCTGTATGTGATCTCGTGTTGATCACTTCTTCAATCGCATCATCAATTTTAACAGTATCCTTTGTTTCAGCGGCCTTTTGAATAGATGCTGTTTCTTCTTTTGTGAAATCAAGATTGATATATTTTTTCAGCGCTGACTCAACAGTCATGCCGCTGACAATTTTGTTTGCGATAAAGTCAGGCGTTTTTTTCGCTGCTTTTACCGGTTTGTAATCCCAGCTGCCTGAACCGTCTGCTCCGAAGGAAAGTCCGCCAGTTGAATGATCTGCGGTCGTGATGACTAACGTGTTTTTATCCTTTTTCGCAAAACGAATCGCTTCTTCAAATGCTTTTTCAAAATCCTTCATTTCGCTCATTGCACTGACAATATCATGATCATGACCAGCCCAGTCAATTTGACTGCCTTCGACCATAAGGAAAAATCCTTTTTTGTTTTTAGACAGCTGTTTGATAGCTGAGGATGTCATATCTTGCAGGGAAGGGGTCGTTTGATCACGATCAATGGCTTTATCGAGACCTCCATCAGCAAAAATGCCTAACACTTTTTCATTTTTGTTTTTTTGTAAGGCGGCTTTATTGGTGACATAATCATAACCGGCTTGTCTGAATTCCTTCGTCAGATCACGATCCTTTCGGACAAAATCGACAAGTCCTCCGCCAAGCATGACATCGACTGTATGCTGTTTTCCGATTTTCTCATCGAAGAAGTCATCAGCGATGGCTGCAGTGTTTTTCCTAGACACATCGTGAGCGGCATACGCAGCAGGCGTAGCATTTGTTAATTCAGATGTCACGACAAGACCCGTCGATTTTCCCTTTCGTTTGGCTTCTTCTAAAACGGTTTTTAGTTTTTTGCCGTTTTTGTTTACACCAATGGCATTGTTGTATGTCTTTTTACCAGTGGCCATGGCTGTACCAGCTGCTGCTGAATCGGTAATGTTACTTTTAGAGTCGTCAGGGTATGTTTTATGCATGCCAGTGAGGTAAGGGTCAAACGCTGTTTGCTTTGAAAGGTCACCGTTGTGTTTAAATGAGCGGTAAGTTGAAAGATAAGGTGTTCCCATGCCATCTCCAATCAGCACGATCACATTTTGCACGTCATTTTTCGGCTTCTTTTTAGCCTCAGCTTTGTCAGCTTGTCCAAATTCAATCCCTGAAAAAATGCCAATCGATAGCACAGATGCTGCTGCCACTGCAGCAATTTTCGTTTTCGAGCTTTTCAACACACTCATTCATTTTGCCTCCTCATTGTTTATGTATCGCTCTTACGTTTACAATGGTAGAGCAGAAGTGTGGATTCCTCTTTACAGCACCGTAAAGTTCACTTTAAAATTGTAAAGGTCCACTTTACATAGAATGAACCAAAAAGAGAAATGAATGTATCATTTATCCATGACAAGATGCGATTATTTTGTCATGATTGTGTAATAAAAATGAAATAAAAAGAACCCTAAAAAAAAATAAATTTTGCCGAATTAATAAGCATAATGTCGTAGGAAGTCAAGACTATTTCTTCTGGTATTTGATCCTTATAATAGGGAGTAGATAAAAATTCGGATCAGATAGATACATACAGGAGGAACAAATGAAAAAACAATTGATCACAGCTGCAAGTGCAGTTCTACTTGGGACGACATTATTTGCCGGCGCTGCCTCAGCACAATCAGTAAAAGTTCAAAAAGGTGACTCTCTTTCTGTTCTAGCGAAAAGATACAAAACAAGCGTGAGCAAAATTAAATCAGACAATAAGCTGAAATCTAACGTGATTTATGTTGGACAAACCTTAAAAGTGAATGGCACTTCTTCGAAAAAAGCAGTGAAGACATCAAAAACAACAACAAAAGTAAAAACGGCTTCAGCAACTGCCACTCATAAAGTTGTCAAAGGTGATACATTATCTAAGATCGGCAAAAAATACGGGATGACTGTGAAAGAGTTGAAATCGTTAAATAAACTTAAAACAGACCTCATTAAAATCGGGCAAAAGCTAAAGGTGAAAAAGACGTCTAAAGTAAAGGCGAAACCTGTGAAAGAAAAAACAGTCTCTACTTCTTCCTTAAACACGTCTAAGCTCATAGCAGATGCTAAAGCGCAAAACGGTACTCCATATAGATGGGGTGGAACGACACCGAAGGGCTTTGATTGCAGCGGATTTATGTGGTATATCATTAACAAACAAAAAAAGATTTCAAGACAAACAACTGAAGGTTTCTGGGGATCGATGAAAAGTGTATCCAAACCAAAGGCTGGAGATTTTGTCTTCTTTACAACGTATAAATCGGGTCCATCTCACATGGGTGTCTACCTTGGGAACAATAAGTTTATCCATGCTGCTTCTGACGGTGTAACGATCAGTGATATGACATCAAGCTATTGGAAGCCTATTTATCTTGGAGCGAAAACATTTGTAAACTAATTCATTTTAAGAGACTGCTATGAAGCAGTCTCTTTTTTCATATATCATTTGTGCCGCAGAACTGGTCTTTTTCTCATAGATCACTATCGGTCTAAAGGCTTTAAAATAACATAATTGTGACCCCGCTTTTAAAAAAAGGGTCTTATTTTTGTTGAATAATAAGTATATGAAAAAAATATAATCTTCCATGTTGTATCATAAATAGAGGGAGACAAACTATCAATTGAATAAGGATTGAAGAAAATCTAACCGTTTTATTGACAATATTTTCGTTGATATATAAGAATTTCCACTCTATTTTTTAAAAAAGTGTTTTCATTTTTTAATTTTCATATATAATAATTTTACGCCACCAATTTATTGCGCTAAATTTAATCTAAATATTCAGAAAATATTGTGAATTATATGAATGTGGCGTCTTTAGACTGATACTAAGTTTTGGGAGTGATGGTATGAGCAATTCGTTGTTTAGAAAAAAGAGCATTTCAGAGCTCATTGCGGCAACACAAGGGGAAAAAGCATTAAAAAAGGAATTGGGTTCATTTGATTTAACCATGCTGGGCATTGGAGCCATTATCGGGACAGGGATATTTGTTCTAACAGGTACAGGAGCCGTCACTGCGGGGCCAGGACTTGTGCTATCATTTGTCATCGCAGGTCTTGCTTGTTTGTTTGCAGCACTGTCATATGCGGAATTTGCTTCAACAGTGCCTGTATCAGGGTCTGTGTATACATTTACGTACGCATCAATGGGGGAATTTCTAGCATTCATCATTGGCTGGGATTTAATATTAGAATATA
This sequence comes from Bacillus sp. FSL P4-0248, assembly GCF_038593305.1. Taxonomy (NCBI): domain Bacteria; kingdom Bacillati; phylum Bacillota; class Bacilli; order Caryophanales; family Bacillaceae; genus Bacillus; species Bacillus sp. FSL P4-0248. The sequence goes on from NZ_CP151983.1 coordinate 943,817, forward strand.
TGCTGGCCGCTAGTGCCGTTTCAGCGGGCTGGTCAGGCTATTTTGTGTCTTTTTTAAATGGGATAGGGATTCATATACCAGTTGAGTTAACAGCAGCTCCAGGTGGTTTAAAGGGGCAAGTGACATATTTTAATCTTCCAGCATTTATTATTTTAATGGTCATCACCTTCCTGCTGTACTTTGGTATTAAAGAATCAAAACGAGTAAATAACATCATGGTTATTATGAAAATTGCTGTGATTCTGCTCTTTATTTTAGTCGCTGTGAAATATGTAAAACCTGAAAACTGGACACCATTCGTTCCATTTGGGACATCAGGGGTCTTAAGTGCAGCAGCCCTAGTATTCTTTGCATTTATCGGGTTTGATGCAGTTGCTTCTGCGGCAGAGGAGACAAAAAATCCATCACGCAACCTGCCTAGAGGAATTATTACTTCTTTATTGATTTGTACGCTGCTTTATGTCGTTGTCAGTGCGATTATGACGGGCATCGTTCCTTTTATGAATTTTGAAGGAGTATCACATCCAGTGTCTCTCGTTTTACAAGTAGCCGGACAAAACTGGGTGGCTGGTATTGTGGATGTCGGAGCGATTCTAGGGATGACAACCGTGATGCTTGTCATGCTGTACGGCCAGACACGCGTGATGTTTGCTATGTCTCGTGATGGCTTGGTGCCAAAGGTATTATCAAAAGTTCACCCAAAGCATAAAACTCCTTACATCAATACATTGTTCTTCGGTACATTGTCAGCATTAATGGGTGGATTTATTCCACTTGATGAGCTGGCAAGTTTAGTGAACATCGGGACACTTTCAGCATTCATTTTGATATCAGTGGCGGTCATTGTGATGAGAAAAACGCAGCCGGACTTACCGAGAGCCTTCAGATGCCCGGCAGTTCCGCTTATTCCGATCTTAGCTATTCTATCTTGCGGATTGCTCATTTATAAGCTTGGTGCAATCACCTTTGTACGTTTCTTAATCTGGCTTGCCATTGGGCTGGTTGTGTATTTCTTATATTCAAGAAAGCATTCAGAATTGAATAAAAAATAAATGAAAAAAGCCCGTGATGCTTGGCATTAGTCAAGTAACACGGGCTTTTGCTTTTGAGTGCTGATTAAAAACCTAATTGAAGATCGACATCGATTGATACGATGGCATAGACACAAACAATGACAAAGATATTCAGTACGACACCGAGGAAACCTGGACCCGTACGGCCTTTTTTAATGAACAGTTCAATAATGCCAAATGGAACTGCGGCCATTGCAAAAGGAAGCATTTGAAAAGAATAAAATGTCACGTTGCTGATAATGGCGAGGTTTAGCATGAGCAGGGATAATATCGCTGTGCCGACAGAAATCCAGCCAAATACATTATGCTCTTTAAAAATTCTTACCAATTCCATAATTCCACCTCGCTCACTTTTGCCGTTTTAATGCGTTTTGTCTTTACAAATTTCTCAATCTCTTTTGAAGGCCCAGTGACCACAGAGCCATAAACCGTGACGCCATTTTGATCGATATAGCGTATACGATTAGACAGGTCAAGATCAGGTCTGCCAGAGATCGTTGTTGCCCATGTCGGGTGCTGATTAACATAAGCAAGGGCATCTTTGAATTGATCTACCTCAGTTTTTGATGTGTGCTGAAGCTCTTTTAAAAATTCAGAGTCCTTCCCAGGAAAGCCGATTGGCCGCTGATTTCCACTTAATGAATCCTCTGTTTTAATCGCATTCCACAGCACTTTCATATCGTATTTTTTAGCAAAGGAATAAACATCCTTTGGTGTGTAAGCTCTGTCATAGGATACATACACTTCACTTACTGTTCCTTCAGGAAGCTTGTCTAACGTAGTGAGTGTTTGTTTTTTTGAGGCATCTGCCTGCGCCGAAGGATGGGTAAAGAAACCCTCCGTTTCGCGTGCGCTGTCACCATAATAAGAGATGGTAGGCTGCTTTAATTTATCGAAAAACATCTCGATTTGTTCGCTGCCAATAGCTTCTGTTTTATTGCCAATTTGCTTTTGCAGCTTCAATTCGGTGTTCATCCCAAAAAGTTTGACCTGACCTTTTAAATCCTTCATATCAATGGCCACGTTTGGTTTGGTTAAAGCGACGGTGACAGCTGCTGTTTCCATGAAGTGATTGCCTTTGCTCTCGGCGCCGCCAACGCCGTAGTATAAATAACTTCCTAATGTACAAAGCGGTAAAATAATGAGTGTCGATATGACAGCAAGTACGGAAATACGTAAATATGACTTTCTTTTTCCGTATTGTAAAATGGCTTTTTGCTTCTCAGGACTGATGGAAAAATCTGTCCAATCTGAGTCGTTCAGTTCCTGGCTTAAGCGTTTTTCGTTTTCTTCAAGTTCTTCTTCAAACGCTATCATTTCTTCCTCATTCATCTCACCATTATTATATTGTTCCCATCGCTTGTTAAACTCTTCATTCATCATTAACACCTCTGTTGTAAAGTGCTTTTAGGCGCTGCCTTGCACGAAATAAAACACTTTTAAAATTTGCTTCAGTAATATTCATGACCTTGGATGCTTCCTTGTAATTTAGCTCTTTTAAATAATACAATGTCAACGCTTCCTTGTAGTTATCTGGAAGCTGCTCCAAATACATGGTGAGAACTTCCTTTATTTCAACCTGTTCAGCAGGGCTTTGTACAGACGTTTGTAAAAGACCGCCAATGAGGTCATCCGATATGGTCACTTCTTTTTTATGTTTCCTGACATAATCAATAAAAGCATTTCGTGCCACCTGAAATAACCAAGGTTTCACTTTGCTATGGTCGTAGGAATGAATATGTATATACGCACGCATAAAGGTTTCCTGCAATAAGTCTTCTGCCAAATGTTTGTCTTTTGTCATGGAGAGCAGAAACCTGTAAACATCGTTCATATACATTTGATAAATTTCATCGATCGTCACTGATTTTTCTCCCCTCTATGTTATACACGCATAAGAAAGGCATAAAGTTGCACGAAACTTCTCATTACCGTACATTACTCATTTCTTTCGCCGAATCAAAATCATTTCTCCTTATCATAGCGAAATTTGCATCATTTATAAAGTATTTTCAATAGAACAAATCAGGAAAAAACATCGAAAAACGACAAAATTGGACACAATTCCTATTCTATTCTCCCCTAAAACCTTGTGCTTGAATACAGTCAGAACGTTCATTTTAAACGAAAAAAATAGGGAGGATTGGACTGCGTACAAATTTTTAGTACCAGGTAATAAAAAATTTGTTATAATAGAGACAAATCCTTCATTCTTCAAACAAAGGAAGTGCACTATGTATAAATTTTCAGGCTATACCGTCAAATTATTATTTGGTCTCCGAGGTGGAATCAAAGTATATCAAAAAGAGAATCTGCCAACTGATCGGGGTTTTGTCATTGCTTGTACACATGAGGGTTTTGTGGATGTTCTTGCATTAGGCGCAGGAATTCTTCCGTTTGAGATCCACTACATGGCGAAAAAAGAATTGTTTGCAAATAAATGGATCGGTGGATTTTTAAAAAAGATTCATGCCTTTCCAGTTGATCGAGAGAATCCTGGGCCAAGCAGTATTAAAACGCCCATTAAATTATTAAAAGAGGGAAAGATCGTTGGGATTTTTCCAAGCGGCACACGTACTACAGAGGATGTTCCTTTAAAAAGAGGAGCGGTTACCATTGCGCAGCTCGGTAAAGCGCCAATTGTTCCAGCCGCATACAAAGGACCTTCAAATGCGAAAAGCCTTTTCAAAAAAGGGAAAATGCGCTTAATCATCGGTGAACCGATTGAGCTGTCTGAATTTGACCATCTGCCGCCAAAAGAAAGATTAGGTGCCATGACAGAAGTATTAAACACAAGAATCAAAGAGCTAGAAGCTCAATTAATGGAAAAGGCATAAGAAAAACGACCGCTTGCTTAGGCAAGGGTCGTTTTTGTCTTAAGAAGCGCCTTCTTCAGCTGCTTCTAATAACTGTTCATTTAACTTTTTTACTTCGATGTATGCCACATGGTGTCCATCGACTTCATTAATAATAAATTCATAGCCTTGTTCACGAATGGCGTCATTTTTCTCTACTTCATATTTCTGAGTAAGGAACCAGCCGCCGATTGTGTCGACCTCTTCATTATCAAGCTGTATACCTAATAGCAGGTTGACTTGATCAACAAGAACCTTGCCATCAAAGATGTAATGGTCTTCTCCAAGTTTACGCACTTCGTTGATTTCATCAATGTCGAACTCATCACGAATTTCACCAACGATTTCTTCAAGGATGTCTTCAACAGTGACAAGACCTGCTGTACCGCCATATTCATCTGATAAAATGGCCATGTGTACACGTTCACGCTGCATTTTGAGCAGTAAATCATGAACAGGAACCGTTTCAATCACATGAATAATCGGATTTACAAACTTTTCGATCGTATCGCTTGTAGAGCACTCACCGCTAATGCAGGCAGTGAGAACCTCTTTAATGTTAAGAACACCGATAATGTTGTCTTTGTCGCCATCTTCAATTGGATAACGTGTATATTTCTCTACCTTTGTTACCTTCAGCATTTCCTCAATGGTAATATCATATGGGAAGCTGACAACTTCGGTACGAGGAATCATAATTTCTTTCGCCAGACGGTCATCAAATTCGAAAATTTTATTTACATATTTGAATTCAGACTGGTTAATCTCGCCGCTCTTATAGCTCTCTGATAAAATAATCCGCAATTCTTCCTCAGAGTGCGCCATGTCATGCTCAGATACTTGCTGAAGACCGAACGCTTTCGTTAACAAACGAGCAGATCCATTTAATACCCAAATAAACGGGAACATCACTTTGTAAAAGATCATCAGTGGTCTAGCAAAAAGAAGGGATACTTGCTCAGCCTTTTGAATGGCGAGTGTTTTCGGTGCAAGTTCTCCAACGACAACGTGTAAAAACGTCATGATACTAAACGCAATAATAAAAGTGACAATAGAACTAGCTGATTGAGGAATGGACAGCTCTGCAAAGAGCGGCGCAAGCATATGCGCAATTGTTTCTTCCCCTAACCAACCAATACCAAGGGCGGTAATGGTAATACCAAGCTGACAGGCTGATAGGTACTCATCAAGATGAGTCGTTACATGCTTGACAGCAACTGCTGTTTTATTACCTTCTGCGATTAACTGATCAATTCTTGAGCTTCTTAAGCGAATGATCGCAAACTCTGATGCAACGAAAAACGCGGTTAAAGCTATAAGTAAAGCGACTATGAGTAAATTAACTATGTCCAATTAAGGCCTTCGTTCTGACTTTGAGAACGAAGGTAACACCTCCTGTTTAGTAAAAATTTTAACTTAACAGCAGTAAAAATGATTGGACAGCCGTCATTTTTTCAGGAGTAAGCTGCTCTTTTAGTTTTTCACGTTGTTCTGGCTGAAGCTGCTTACAACGTGCCAAAATGCGGTCCATATGCTCATTCATCCGATCGATATCAGAGGTTAAATGGACAAGTTCATCATGATCTTCCTTTTGAGAAGGGAATTGTTCATCTAATCTGGATTTGATGTCAGCAAGAGCCAATCTCTGCTGTTTGCAAAGAACGATTAATTGTAATCGTTTTAAAGCATATTCATCGTAATAACGATAATTTGAGCAAGATCTAACAGGCGCAAGCAAACCTAGATTTGTATAATAATCTACAGTTCGTTTCGTCACCTGTGCAATCTGTGCTAGTTCACCAATACGATACTTTTTCTCAGCCCCATCTGAACATCTCCTCCTAACCGTCACGTTATAGTTTATGAAAATAGTTTAATATAATTCTAGTCTGAAACACAAGTTAATTGTTCATATTTCCTGCCAATAAGAAGAAACAGAGGAGGATTTCCCTCAATTTAGTCAGTCATGTCAAAAACAGCATGATGATACAGGAATTTTCAGATTATTTATGGTAAGATAAAATGAATACCGTTTCATATATATGTAGAGAGGCGGAATTTTACGTGAACCGGAGGTGGTTAAGTGGGGCCCTCAATGTAGTCTTATTTAATCAGTTAACCGTTTTGCAAAACATAACATCATCAATCAGGAGGTGACTCCTTGTTCTTCTAAGAAAGAGCAAGGTTAAATGGACGATATTGTTAATCTGAGTATAGTCGGTGTTTTGATTGCTTTAACAGCTTTCTTTGTTGCATCTGAATTTGCCATAGTAAAGGTGAGAAGTTCAAGAATTAATCAGCTTGTTGCCGAAGGGTCCAAAAAGGCCATCATGGCGAAAAAGGTGACATCAAGGCTAGATGAATATTTGTCAGCCTGTCAGCTCGGTATTACAGTGACATCCCTTGGTTTAGGGTGGATTGGTAAGCCGGCTGTGAAAGAACTTTTGGTTCGAGGTTTTGGTTTGACAAACATTCCTGATTCAGCAATCAGCCTGATCTCAGCAACACTTGCGTTCTCTATTATTACCTTTTTGCATGTAGTTGTAGGTGAGCTTGCACCAAAAACGCTTGCCATTCAAAAGGCGGAAAAAATGACGCTATGGCTGTCTGGCCCGCTGCATGCATTTTATATCCTTATGTTCCCTTTCATTTATGTGTTAAACGGATCAGCCCGTTTGCTAACTAAAATGATGGGCATCGATATGGGGTCTGAAAAAGAACATTCCCATTCTGAAGAGGAATTGAAGATTTTATTATCTGAGAGCTTAAAAAATGGGGAAATCAACCCATCAGAATATAATTATATGAACAAGATTTTCGATTTCGATAATCGAATTGCCAGAGAGATCATGATACCGCGGAGAGAAATTTGTGCGATTCCAGAAGATATGCCGTTAGATGATATCCTCGCCATCATGACGCAGGAAAAGTATACACGTTTCCCTGTTTTTTCAGGAGATAAAGACCATGTCATCGGCATGCTGAACAAAAAGCAGCTCTTTGCAGATCTTGTGTATCAAGGAGAAAAAGATCAACTGAAAATTCAAGATTATATATATCCAGTGATTGAGGTCATCGACACGATTCCTATTCAAGAGCTTCTCGTTAAGATGCAGCGTGATAGAATGCATATGGCGATCTTAACTGACGAATATGGCGGAACGTCTGGACTTGTCACAACGGAAGATATTTTAGAAGAGATTGTCGGAGATATTCGAGATGAATTCGATGAAGATGAGCAGCCAGTTATTCAAAAAAGAGCCGATCATCATTATGTTTTAGATGGCAAAGTGAGATTAGATGAAGTTCAAGATTTGATCGAGATCTCTTATCATGATGAGGAAATTGATACAATCGGCGGACTCATCTTAAAAGAGAATATTGATATCAGAGAAGGACAATCCGTCTATCTTGATGATATTCGAATGAAAGTGCTGGAAATGGATGGACGCTACGTTAAAAAGATCGATTTGAAAAAAGGCGTCACATCGTCAGAAAAAGGCAGCGCACGCACTGGGCTTGATATAAAGGAGCCGCTTTTAGTAAACGAAATGACCTTGAGCGAAAAATAAGCTCAAGGTTTTTTTAGGTATTTAGTCTCTTTTATACGAATATGTGTTCGGTATATAATAAGAACAAACGTTCGATAGAGGGGGACGGACATGCTTTGGTATGAAACAGCAAGTATCACGGAGAAAAAAACCTCAATGAAACGAATTGAGTTTCATTTAAAGAATTTCAAAAATTATCAAGCAGCAATCTTAAATATCGAAAGGCAGCTTGAAAAAAGAAGCCCGCATCATCTCGACCACATAACACGGAAAAAGTTAGAAGAACAAAAAAGTCAGTATGAACTCATCGTTGCTTGTATTGAAACGGCATTAAAAGAGTTGGACGAAATAGAGCAGCAGCTCATCGATTACAAATATTTTCGAGATTGGCGGATGGCAAAGTGTGCAATGGAAATTGGCTATAGTGAAAAAACACTCTTTTTGATGAAGCGCCAGCTCATGGATCAGCTGCTCATCAGCTTAGCCGCCATTACCAATATTTAAAAAAGATGCTGTCCTATTTGATAAAACGCAGCAAAGAGACATAAAGACCCGATGATTGTGACCAGCAAGTAGACAGCAAGAAGTCCAATTTGCCGCTCATGCAGCATGGACGCAGCTTCTACACTAAATGTAGAGAATGTTGTAAAACCACCGAAAAACCCAGTACCAATGATCATAAGCAGCGGATCATTGTCAGACACTGCACCTGTCAGTAAACCTAAACCGGCAGCGCCGAGTAAGTTGATGAGAATAATACTATACGGAAAACGAGTATGAAACTTGGTTTTCTGAATCGATTGACTGAGGAAAAAACGAAGGGCACTGCCCATCCCGCCGGCAACAGCTGTATAAAATACAATCATTTATCTGCTTCCTTTCGGCTGCTCATTTTGTTGAAAGAGGCGCTGAGCGGTGATCAGTCCACATAAGGCAGCGCCCACTCCAGCAATCACTGAGAGTAGAATGTACATGATACTTGATGTGAACAGTCCATCCTGTAATAAGAGAACCGTTTCTTTAGAAAAAGTGGACATTGTCGTAAAACCACCGCAAAATCCTGTTCCGATCAATGCAGCAAGATATTTTTTTCCTTTCCGAAACATAAAATATCCTGTTGAAAAGCCAAGAAACAGACTGCCTGTCATGTTTTCAATCAGTGTTGCATAGGGGAATGTCTGGCTGACAACGGATTGGCTAAGTTCATATCTGCAAAGGGTACCAACCAATCCACCGATAAATACGGCGAGATATGCTTTCATTTAATCATTTCTCCTTTAGAAAAAATGGCGGGTGATCCGTCACCACTCCATTAATGAGGTATGTTTTCATCCTGTCGGCTGTTTTTTGATCTTTCACTGTCCATATAAAGACATCCATTCCAAATGAGTGGATGCGGTCAATCCACCATCTGTTGATCATCGTTTTCTTCATATTAAGGCAATTCGCAAAGGAGCTGTACTCCGCTAATTTCCTTTTCGTCAGTTTAAAGGCAGAGGGTTTTATAATAAAAGCTGTTCGAAGAGAAGGGGCGTAAGCTTTGACTCTTTGAAGTGCATTGGCATCAAAAGATTGAACCATGATGTGACGGGAATAGGCAAACCGGTTGATGATGTCGACAACTGCCTTTTCAATCCCAATCTGCCGTTTTGGATGCTTGATCTCAATCAGTATCCCGACACGATGAGTGTACCTTTTAAGAATTTCCTGTAAGGTGGGAATTCGTTCGTTGGCGTACTGTGAATCAAACCAGCTTCCTGCATCCAGTTTCTTCAGCCGATCAAGTGTATAACTTTTCACTAAGCCGCTTCCGTTAGTTGTTCGATTAACGGTATCATCATGGATGACGGCTACGTGCTGATCCATTGTCAGCTGGACGTCTAACTCAATATAATCCGCACCTTGCTGAACAGCTAAATCAAATGCGGCGATTGTATTTTCTGGGGCAGCGCTTGAAGACCCTCTATGCGCGATAATATACACATGCTCCAGCTCCTGACATAAGTTCTGGTCTTATCATATCAAATTTTTGCTGTTTTTCCTTCTTTACTATATGGAACGAGGGAGAGCTGTATGTAATGGAACATGGCGTGTGGTGAGAAAGCATCGTGTATAAAAGGTGAAAAGTTGCAGGAATATCCCAAGCTCTTATTGAGTAAATCTGAACTACATCATTTTTTCTTCGATCAATTTTGTCCAAATCGTCAGCGTTCGTCAAAATATTAGTGCTTTCGTCATGTTGACTGAAAATTCTGATGTTTTATAATGATGAAAAGGAGGCGAGATGATTGGGTAAAGGGAGAATTAGAGTGGAAGAACGTATTAAGGCTGAAACGGATGCTGAAATGTTTAAAGCGACTCTCCTTGATCAGGCTCAGAAGAAAAAGTAGTTTGCTGCCCGTCGATATGTCTCTAGCCAAAATTTCATATTTGAACTTCATGCCTCGGGATCAGTCCCGAGGCTTTTTATGTAGAGGTCAGACATTTAAGAGAGGACATGAACGAAGGTTATATTATAAACTAGAGAGGATTGTTTTAAAGGAGAGAGACAGACATGTTTACACAAAAATGGATGGATACATATTTTACAATAGATATTGCGATCCAAATTGGTATTAGCCTTTGTATTTTATTGCTTTTTTTATTGCTTCGGAAAGTATTTACGAAGTATTTATTTCAGCTTCTGTTTAGGCTGACGAATCGGTCTAAAACGGAGGTCATTAACCAAATTGTTGTGGCATTTGAAAAACCAGCCAGGCTGTTTTTCGTGGCACTTGGTTTATATTTTGCGTTAAGACAGGCACCATACTTTGAGCATCATATGGATATCATCATTAAATTGTATAGATCTTCTATTATATTAATGCTGACGTGGGGGCTTTGTAATTTAACCGCTGCATCTTCTTTCTTGTTTCAAAAGGTCAATTCGAAATTTGAATTAGATATGGATGATATTTTAGCACCATTTTTATCAAAGGTACTTCGTTTCATTATTATTGCACTGAGTATTAGCGTCATTGCTCAAGAATTTAATTATGACGTAAATGGACTTGTGGCAGGGCTTGGTCTAGGTGGTTTAGCATTTGCGCTCGCTGCTCAGGATACAGTGGCTAACTTTTTTGGAGGGATAGTCATCATTACGGAGAAGCCTTTTACGATGGGCGACTTTGTGGAGACACCAAGTGTACTTGGGACTGTGGAGGACATTACATTTCGAAGCACAAGGTTTCGAACACCTGCTGAAGCCGTCGTGACCGTTCCGAATTCTACGCTTTCTAAGGAGCCAATCACAAACTGGACAAGAATGAATAAACGTCAGATTACGTTCTCTGTTCGCGTTTCCTACAATACACCAAAGGAAAATATTGATCAGTGTATTAAGCGTCTCAAACAGATGCTTCACGAACATGATGGGGTGCATAAAGAGACGATTATGGTAAATCTCGATGTACTGGCAGACAGCTATTTGAACTTGTTTTTCAACTTTTACACAAATACGACAGCTTGGTCTGAAAACCTTGATATTAAGCAGGATATTAACTATCGCATCATAGATATTTTCCACGAGGAAGGCGTAGAATTTGCTTTCCCTGGTCAGGCCATTTATATGAAACAAAAAGGTGAGAAGCAGCTGGGTGAATAAAGGAGGAATGGTGCGTGGATCAAACAAAAGTGGAAGCACTAAGAGAGAAATTATCGCAGGCTTCACATATCACAGTACTCTCAGGTGCAGGTATGAGTACAGAATCGGGTATTCCTGATTTTAGATCAACGGGTGGTCTGTGGACAGAAGATACTTCCCGCATGGAGGCGATGAGCCGGTCCTACTTTTTATCAAACCCTCATCAATTCTGGCCGAAATTTAAGGATTTGTTTCAAATGAAAATGAGTGGAGAATACGAACCAAATAGCGGGCATACCTTTTTAGCCAGCCTTGAGCAACAAGGGAAGCATGTGGATATTTTTACCCAAAATATTGACGGTCTTCATAAAAAGGCGGGAAGCCAGCATGTATATGAACTCCATGGCTCCATTCAAACGGCTACTTGTCCATCGTGCCACGCGGTATATGATCTGCCTTATTTATTAAAAGAAGAGGTGCCGGTCTGTCAAAAGGTTTCCTCAGACGGCAGTACGTGTGGACGTGTGCTAAAAACAGATGTTGTCCTATTTGGCGATATGGTCAAACATTTAGACCAAGTGGAGACATCACTTCAGAAAACGGACATGCTCCTCGTCATGGGGACTTCCCTGGAGGTAGCGCCAGCAAGATATATTCCAGAAGATGCAGCTCATGATCCTTCCATCTTCATGGTGATGATGAATTTGAGTGAAACAGAATTCGATCCGCTTTTTGATCTTGTCTTTCATGAGCGAATTGGCGATCTCGTGAAAGCTTTATAAATCATTAAAAAACCCGCATCCTAAAGGTGCGGGTTTTACTTTATTGCTGCAGCGGCTTCATTGTTTCATCAAGGACTTCAAATGTATAGCCCTTTGCCTTTAGCTGCGTAATTAAGCTGCTTAAGTATTTTGCCGTCGCCGGCTGATCATGCATTAAGATGATTTTTGGTTCTTTTGGATATTTTGTCTCCAGCACTTGCAGCTGATTTAATACCTCTGGTACATATTTTGAGCTTTTATATTTCCAGTCAAGACTGTCAGTGGTCCAGTCCCAGTAGACAAAGCCTTTTTGTTTTAAACGTGCTTTTTGCTGATCGGTTAAATTTGGGGTGCTGCCATAAGGTGTTCTTACAAGATGGGTATACTCACCTGTGACAGAAGCCAAAATGCGCTGATCTTCCTTCATCTCGTTAACAGGAGAATCACTTTTTTGATAAAAGCGTTTCACATCATGGGTAATACCATGAAGCCCTAATTGATGACCTTCTTGATGGAGTCTTTTCACTGCTGCCGGGTGTTCTTTAATCTGCGGTCCGAGCATAAAGAATGTGGCTTTCACTTGATGCGCTTTTAGCACATCTAACAGCTGATTTGAAGTCGCTGATGGACCATCATCGAAGGTTAAAAAGATCGTTTGATCCGTTATATGTTTATTTGAATTGATCTTAAAATGTGCATCTAATGTTTTCCGAGAAGCATCTTTTGCTTTCATACTAGTACTTGTGTCCCTAAATTGACTGCTCGCAGACAATTTAGCCGGCTGATCTGCTGCCTGCATATTGGTTTTGGACATATCCCAAATAAAAAAGAGGATTAGTGTCAGGATGACAAAACCAATCGCCTTTGAGAGCAGCATTGTGTTTGAAGGTGTCTGTTTTTTTTTAACCCGTTGCATTACAATCGCTCCAATAAATCAAAAATTTGTGTCGAATCATGTAGTGGATTCTGTCTTATTTCGCTGTTTTTTGTCGTGTTTATATGGAGTAAGTATACAGGAAAAAAGAGCCTATGAATATAGAAGATGCTAAAAAACTGGAATCTTTTTGGTTATCAATCTATATTTGTTACAATGAAAGGTTATCCATTTCATATGATGTGAAATAATTCTGAATAATCATTGAAACGAACCCATTTATCCGCTAAGATAGCATCAGATTCAACCATTATTGCAAAGCGAAGGGGAGATTCCATATGAAAATATTGTACAATGGAGATTTCATTGAAAAAAAGGATGCACATGTTGATATTGAGGACAGAGGCTATCAATTTGGTGACGGAGTCTATGAGGTCATCCGTGTATACAATGGTACTTTGTTTACGTTAAAGGAACATACAGAGCGTCTGTTCAAGAGTGCAAAGGAAATTGGCATTCATCTGCAAGGTACAGTATCAGATATGGAAGAAAAGTTACAACAGCTCGTCGCTCACAATCAATTAACAGATGGCGGTGTGTATATTCAAGTCACGCGGGGTGTCGCCCCTCGTAAACATCAATATAGTGATTCTCTTACTCCTCAAATCACGGCATATACGTTCCAGGTGAAAAAGCCTGTTCAAGAGCAGAAAGCTGGGGCAAAAGCCATTTTATCTGAGGATCTTCGCTGGTTAAGGTGTGATATCAAAAGCTTAAATCTTTTATATAACATCATGGAAAAGCAGAAAGCATCTGAAGCTGGTGCGTTTGAAGCAATCCTTGTGAGAAACGGTTTTGTGACCGAGGGAACCTCCTCGAATGTATATGCCGTGATTGATGGCGTGATTCGTACTCATCCTGCAAACAATCTCATTTTAAACGGCATTACTCGTAGAAAGCTGCTGGAGGTATGTGAGGAAGAAGGATGTACGGTTGAAGAAACTCGTATAAGCAAAGAAGAACTGCTGAGCGCTCAGGAAATCTTCATCAGCTCGACGACAGCTGAAGTTATTCCGATTGTTGAAATAGATGGCGAGCCCGTAGGGGAAGGCGTTCCAGGAGAGCTGACAAAGCGCGTACAGGAAGGCTTCCAGCAAAAAATTAAACATGAAAGTGAAGCATCCATCTCTTCATAAATAAAAAAGGCTGTAAACCAATGTTTACAGCCTTTTGTGATGCATTTATTTCACAATAAGCACAGGTATATCTGATTTTGCTGATAACTTTTCACTCACACTGCCAAACAGCATTTTTTTCAATCTGCTTTGGTCACGTGCTCCCATGACGATGAGGTCTGCTGATATTTCCTCCGCATATTCGATAATCGCTTCTGCTGGTTCTCCTTCTACAATTTCAATGGCAGCCTCAAACTGCTCCTCATTTAAAAGCATTCGTGCTTCCGCAACGACCTCTTCTGTATGGTCTTCAAAAATCAAGGGACTTTGCTGTTCATCGTGAGGTACATATACAGGGGGAGTTTGAAGATCTGCCGTACCGCCGCCGATATAAGCTCCGCCAGTCATTGGGCGCGGTGCATCAAACACCTGTCTGTCTGTTTTGCCATCATGTGCATAGGTAACGGTCAGCTTGGCATGTAAGGTTTTAGCTAAAGCGATTGCCTTTTTTAATGCTTTCTTACTGTCTTCATGTCCATCAAACGCTACGACCATCCGATCAGCTTGAAACAATGTCCTCATTCCTTTCAAAAGGAGTCTTTACACTCATGGTATACCCGTTAATAGAAAAAGATACACATGAAGGAGAATGATTTTTGTTAGAAAATTTCATTTATTGAAAAATTTTTATTGACAAAATAGTGACAGCCACTATAAGATAAAAAAAGATTCAAGAGCCAAAAGGAGGAAATGTCATGTGCAACATTGGAAGAATGAAATCAAACTGCATGAATGGGTTGATTCACGTGACAATTACACCTTCATTGGTCATTGAAAAGGAACTCGTCTGTTCCAATTGATCGGATGAATCAAGGCGTATGTTGCGTATTTGTCAACATGCGCCTTTTTACATGACGAAAAGAGGCGTACCAGCAAGCTGGTGGCCTCTTTTTTTGTTGAATTCATTTCGCATTTCGAAATAATGGGATGGAGATCAACGAATAAATGAAGAGGAGTGAAAGCATGTGAACATGCCAAAATCAAGACAAATGACAAAAACTCAAAAAACGAAACAAGGTGACTTGCAGGAAAATTTAGAAAGCGGCTAGCTTGAAAAGGAGAGACAAACATGTTTTCAGTATTTGCGAAATTAGGCTGGTTCTTTAAACAAGAGTGGAGGCGTTATACGATTGCTATTACGCTCCTGCTCATTGTGAATGTGCTTGAAATGCTGCCGCCAAGATACCTTGGCCAGGCAGTTGATGACATTCGTTCTGGTCAATTTACAACATCCAGTATTGTGTTTTATGTGACCATTTTTTGCTTACTAGGTGTCGTCGTCTATACACTTACATATTTTTGGATGTATCAGTTATTTGGCGGCGCAAATGTCATGGAGCGTGTGATGCGCGGGAAACTGATGCGCCACTTGCTTAAGATGACGCCTACCTTTTATGAAAAGAAAAAAACAGGCAACTTAATGGCACTAGGTACAAACGATTTGAATGCTGTGGCCTTAACGACAGGTTTTGGCGTTCTGACCTTGGTTGATTCCACTGCTTATATGCTGATGATCTTCTTCACGATGGGGCTGACGATTAGCTGGAAATTAACCTTAATGGCGATTATCCCTATGCCGCTGATGGCGCTCTTGATTGCATTTTATGGCAGCAAAATCCATGATCGCTTTACAGTCGCTCAAGATGCATTTGGTGATATGAACGATCGCGTTCTTGAATCAGTGGCAGGCGTCCGGGTCATTCGCTCTTTTGTACAGGAGAAACAAGATGTCGAACGCTTTCGCGAAATGACAGATGATGTATTCCAAAAAAACATGCGAGTGGCGACCATTGATTCTTTATTTGAACCGACAGTGAAATTACTTGTGGGGATCAGCTACTTAATAGGGATTGGCTACGGAGCCTATCTCGTGTTCCAAAGTGATTTAACCATTGGGGAGCTTGTTGCATTTAACGTCTATCTTGGCATGATGATCTGGCCAATGTTTGCGATCGGCGAATTGATTAATATTATGCAAAGAGGAAATGCGTCGTTAGACCGGTTAAATCATACACTCAGCTACAAGCCGGACGTAACAGATGCTGCTCAGCCGAAAACGTTACAAGAGCCTGGAGATATTGAGTTCGATCATGTGACATTCAGGTATCCAACTTCATCTAAAGATAATCTCATTGATGTGTCCTTTACCGTTCGAAAAGGACAGACGATTGGGATTACAGGCAAAACAGGAAGCGGTAAAACGACCATTGTCAAACAGCTTCTGCGCCAGTACCCGGCAGGTGATGGGCAAATCTTGCTATCAGGTGTTCCGATCCAAAACATTGAATTAGATCAGTTATTTCAATGGATCGGATATGTACCGCAGGATCATATACTTTTCTCAAAAAGCGTGGAACAGAATATGCGCTTTGGTCATCGTGACGCGAAACAAGATGAGTTAGCACAAGCAATCAAAGATGCTTATTTTGAAAAGGATTTACGCCTTTTGCCAGAGGGTCTGGAAACCATGGTTGGGGAAAAAGGTGTGGCGCTGTCAGGCGGACAAAAACAGCGAATATCCATTGCACGTGCTTTATTAATTGATCCAGACATTTTAATTCTGGATGACTCATTATCTGCGGTAGATGCAAAAACAGAAACCGCTATTTTAGAAAATCTAAGACAAAACCGTCATGGCAAAACGACGTTTATTACAACTCATCGCCTATCAGCTGTTGAACATGCGGATCTCATTCTTGTCATGGAAGAGGGACGCATTGTCCAAAAGGGCACACACAACGAGCTCATCCAGCAGGATGGGTGGTACAAAGAACAATTTTTGCGTCAGCAGCTGACAAATCAGCTGGAAGGAGGGGATGAGGCATGACAACAGGAAGAAGACTCCTTGCCTACGCACTCCTATATAAGAAAGTATTGTCTGTTGCCTTAATCTTTCTAATGATTGCAGTTGGTGCTGAGCTGACAGGACCGTTTATTGGGAAGAAAATGATTGATGATCATATTTTAGGTGTAGAAAAACCGTATGTCGAGGTCAATGAAAAGACAGACAAAACCGTTTATTACCAGGGAAATAACTATATACGAAGCGATCGATTAAATAATGGAATGGATTCTGGAAAGCAAATCAATGTAGTGCAAGTCGGGTTCGGTTACTATTTTGTGAATGAGCCGATTCGTTTTGATGGAAACAGAAAAATATCGGGAGATCAGCTCACCATTGATAATGGAAACGAGCGTGAGACCTATGAGGTACAGCGTTTATCAAAAGAGGAGATTTTCGCTTTTTATCAGCCAGAAATCAGTGGTTTGGTGCAGCTTGTTCTATTTTATTTAGGACTGCTCATCGTTGCGATTTTCTTTCAGTATGGGCAGCATTATTTGCTCCAGAGGATTGCAAATCGAATTATTCAAAAAATGAGGGTAGACGTATTTGAGCACATCCAAACACTGCCGATCCGATATTTTGATAATTTACCGGCTGGAAAGGTTGTCGCGAGAATCACAAATGACACGGAAACCATTCGTGATTTATATGTAACAGTCCTTGCTAATTTCGTGACGAGTGCCATTTACATGATTGGGATTTACATTGCCATGTTTTTGTTAAATGTAAAGCTGGCACTCATTTGTTTGGTAGCAGTACCGATTATTTTCCTATGGTCGATGACTTACAGAAAGTTTGCATCAGTGTACAATCACCGCATTCGTTCGATCATCAGTGAAATTAATGCCAAACTAAATGAAGCCATTCAAGGGATGACAATCATTCAAGCCTTTCGTCATGAAAAAGCGACGCAAGAGGAATTTGATGAGCTGAACAACAATCACTTTCGATATCAGCGAAAGATGCTGCATTTAAATTCACTTCTTTCACATAACTTGGTTAACTTGCTGCGAAATTTAGCATATGTGGCACTCATTTGGTATTTTGGCGGTGCGTCGCTAAGTGCGACAGGCATTGTGTCCATTGGTGTGCTCTATGCGTTTGTCGATTATTTAAATCGATTGTTCCAGCCGATTACAGGCATTGTGAATCAGTTCTCTAGGTTGGAATTAGCAAGGGTTTCATCAGAAAGGGTTTTCCGGTTATTAGATGAACCAGGAACAGAAGTGGAAGAACCTGTTCAGAAGAAGCTGGAGGGACACGTTCAGTTCAAAGATGTCACCTTTGCTTATAATGAAGGGAAAAATGTCTTAAAGAACATTACGTTTGAAGCGAAGAAAGGTCAAACGGTTGCACTTGTGGGGCATACTGGTTCTGGGAAAAGCTCGATCATGAACTTGCTGCTGCGTTTTTATGACATTCAGCAAGGAGACATTCTCATAGATGGCGAAAGCATTTATGATCAGTCGCGCCAAACGCTCCGTAAACAAATGGGCATTGTGCTGCAAGACCCGTATTTATTTTCTGGAACGATTGCTTCCAATGTGAGCTTAGGGAATGAAGACATCAAAAGAGAAACGATTGAATCCTCATTAAAGCAAGTAGGTGCCGCAGAGTTATTGAAGCACCTGCCAGAAGGCTTTGATGAACCAGTCGTTGAAAAGGGAAGCACCCTTTCCTCAGGGGAACGTCAGTTGATTTCATTTGCGCGCGCATTGGCGTACGATCCAGCGATTTTAATTTTAGATGAAGCCACCGCGAACATTGATACAGAAACAGAAGCGATCATTCAGCGGGCGCTTGATGTAGTTAAAGAAGGACGAACGACTTTTGTGATCGCTCACCGATTATCCACTATTAAAAAAGCCGATATGATCTTGGTGTTAGAAAAAGGTGAAATCGTCGAGCGTGGCAGTCATGAACAACTCATGCAGCAAGAAGGGCTGTATGCACAAATGTATGAACTGCAAAAAGGTGCTGTTGCAAACAGCTGATGAATAGTAGAAAAAAGAGCCTCATTCAATTGGAAGAGGCTCTTTCCTTTGCATGAAAAAGTCGAGGGTTCTGTCCTCGACTTTTACTGGTTATATTGTTTGGACAGGCATCATCATCAATAAGCGATGCCGACGCGTTGATGTACAAACTCCTTCGAATTTAACTGCTGATATAAAAAGTGTGCGGTATCTTCAACTGAAATTTTCTTTCCATCTATAGGGAGAAAATCTTTCTCATAGCGATATGACCGTGTCACTTCTCCATCTGGTAAATAGGTTGGACAAATAATGGTCCAATCTAGATCAGTCGATTGAAGGATTTCAAACGCTTTCGCATGCTCTTTAGCTGCTCGGGAAGTGGTCCGTCTTGATTCATTTGTTTCAAAACGGTAGAGCTCCGGCTGCTGCCTTGCTTTTAAAATGCCTGCTGTACCAATTGTAATAATTCTTGATGTATTCGTTTGCTTCATGGCTTGTACGATATGCTCCATTGAAACAGATAATGTATCATCACCATCTGTTGATAGACAGCTCACAACAATATCTGCTCCTTTGATTGTCTCAAGCACATCTTCTCGATTTCTTGAATTGCCGGTGACTTGAAACATACCCGCAAGCATTTCTTCTCGGTTTGTCCGAATCAATGAACGAACCATGTAACGCTCATCTACTTGAACGAAACGAAGAAATGCTTGTCCTACACGTCCATGAGCACCGAAAAGAGCTATTTTCATCTGTTCGATCCCTCCACTACATACTATAAGTGAAAAGAACCCAAATTGGTACAACTTTTATGTGATGCTTTTTTTATAAAGATGAAAGGACCGAATACTATGAGCATATTCACATAATAGAGAGATCCCTACAAATTGTAAAAGTTCAAAGTTCATACCAGAAAAAATGTCCATGAAGATCCGCTCCTTTCTACTACATGATATGAGCTGAAAGGAGTTTGGTGAGGGATAAAAACAAAAAAAGAAGACACCATAAGAGGTGCCTTCTATGATCCAGATATGAAATTAAGCTTTTGTTCCGCCAAGGTTTTGTTGAGCGAAAGACACAAGACGTTTTGTAATTTCTCCACCAACTGAACCGTTAGCACGAGATGTTGTTTCTGCTCCAAGATTTACACCAAATTCAGAAGCGATTTCGTATTTCATTTGATCGATCGCTTGCTCTGCTCCAGGAACTAGTAATTGGTTTGAACTATTAGAATTAGCCATGATGTGATTCTCCTTTTTGTATATGATTTGTTTTTTTGGTTGGGTTTGCTGGAATCGCACCAGCGAAATGATCAAGTCATTTGCCACTTGGCGAAACCCAATGCAGTAACTGCTTTGTACTAAGTATTATGGTTATTTCCGAAAAAAACATACGAAAAAAGAACATGGTAAATGTTGTGTTAACATACAAAAAACCATCACCCAATGATGAGTGATGGTGCTGCTTATATATCTTTTTATTCTGCTGAGCGGATGCGCAGCTCCGTATCCGAATCAAAGAAATGGGCTTTGTTCATATTAATCGCAAGAGGGATAGACTGTCCGGCCTGTACATCGGTACGAGAATCAACACGTGCAATAAACGATTGACCATCGATAGAAGAATAAAGCATCGTTTCTGCCCCCATTAATTCAGCTACTTCTACGTCAGCATGAATTTTTGTGCCTTCAGACGCCTCTATAAATACTGGTTCATCGTGAAAATCTTCTGGTCTGATGCCTAAAATGACATCCTTTCCAATATAGCCTTGGCTGCGTAATACTTTCATTTTTCCTTCTGGTACACGAATATGAGTTTTTCCAACCGCAATGGCACCGTCAGAGAGCTTTCCTGTGAAAAAGTTCATCGCAGGTGAGCCGATAAATCCACCTACAAACACATTCTCTGGGTTTTCATATACATCTTTCGGCGCTCCAACCTGTTGAATAAATCCATCTTTCATGACAACAAGGCGGGTTGCCATTGTCATGGCTTCAGTCTGATCATGTGTCACATAGATAAATGTCGTTTGCAGACGCTGATGAAGCTTAGAAATTTCAGCACGCATCTGAACACGGAGTTTTGCATCTAAATTAGAAAGCGGCTCATCCAAAAGAAAAACCTTTGCATCACGTACAATTGCTCTGCCAAGTGCAACACGCTGCCTTTGACCGCCAGACAGTGCTTTTGGTTTCCTGTCTAAATATTGCTCAAGCCCTAATATTTTAGCGGCATTTCGAACCCGCTCATCAATTTCTGCTTTCGGAAACTTCCGAAGCTTTAATCCAAAAGCCATATTATCGTACACATTCATATGAGGATATAATGCATAGTTTTGGAAAACCATTGCGATATCCCGGTCTTTCGGTGCTACATCATTCATCCGTTTTCCATCTAACAGAAAGTCTCCTTGTGATATTTCTTCTAGACCTGCAATCATGCGAAGGGTTGTTGATTTTCCGCAGCCTGATGGACCAACAAACACAATAAATTCTTTATCTTCTATATGTAGATTAAAGTTGTCTACTGCTGTTACCTTGTTATCGTACACTTTGTAAATTTGATTCAGCATCATTTCAGCCATTAGCTGTCAGCCTCCCCAGTCCCTCTTTTTTGAAAGCGCTTTACTAGTAAATAAAGTGTATAAAATGAGGAAGAGTCTGTAAATGGACAACGTGCACAACATCCTATTTTCATTTTTGGGCAGGGTGCTCATGTCTTCGTTCTTTATGAAAGATCGAGTAGAATCATCATCAAATAAGCAGCTGATGCTTCTGGAAAATGTCGTATATCTAGACCAGTGCGCTCAATAAATTTATCAATTCGATATTGAAGACTGTTTCTGTGAATATATAACGCTTTTGCTGCCTTGGATGCGTTTAAATTACATTGCATATAGGTCATGAGAGTGCGATAAACATCCCGGTCAAAGACCGCTTCTTTAAAAGCATCTGAAATAGCGTGAGAGAGTGCAGATGCATCATAACAAATGAACGATGGCAGGCATTGATAAAATGTGGAAGCCCCTGATCTAAGCTTTTCTCGCTGCAGATGGCATAAAAAGAGCTGTTGTTCATTTAATAACCTCATCTGTAAATGGTCATTAGGCAAATGCAGCTGTCCTTGCATAAAGACTGAGTCTGTTAAAAAATCACTTGTAATAGCCAGAGACAAATCATTTAACTGATCTAATTGACTGTTTTCTGATGTGGCGTTTGGTTGAATCAGCATAGCTGTTTCAGGGCCTGTCCATATGAAATGAGTATGTTCGAGGCTGTTATTCACAGCCTCTTTTATTTGCTGTCTTTGTTCTTCTTGATGGATCATTTGAAAATAATAAACACGGACGGGATGTTGGACAGTTAGTGGTTTGTTTTCAAAAAGATAGCTGAACCATTTTTGTTCATCCTCGGTCTGCGCTTTTTGAAATAGATCAATTGGTGTAAGAAAAGAGTTGAGAAGAAGTGTTTCTCTTTCTGAAAGCTCCGATTTGTTTACTCCAAATATTTCACCTTCTTCTGTTTGATACCAAAGAATTTGTTTGTCATGAGTAGGTGTGCTGATGATATGGTCTCCGTAAACCAGTTTTAATTTTTCTAACATGGCGGGGCTCCTTAATCAGTTTAATCATAGACATGGAACAGCATTAATTCGTGGATTTCTTCTTTTAAAGTTGGTTCTACTTCATGGGGCGGAAGCTGAGAGCCCCATTCAATGTCACCTGTTTTGTGGTAGATGCCTTCATAGTGCGCACCGTTGTGGAAAAAGGATATTTTCCAGCCTGGCAATTGTGCTTTCTTAAAAAGGGGTTTCCATTGAAAATGAGAAATCATATCATCATTGCCTCCTTGCTTTTATTGATGTAACAATAAACAAACACGACAACACGGAAACAACCTTGAACTTGATTTTATTGTATCTCATCTCATGAAAAGAGCATAGAAAAAGCATAGATTTAAGAGCACTGACATGTGACAAAAAAGCGTCAGTAGACGTTCGCGTGATCTGAAGTTGTGAGTGCCGTTTTTGAAAGGTAAGATGCGTAATCCATGATACTTTTCCCAATCATCCATTCTGATTTTTTCAAAGAGACATGCTGGAAAATCTCTCGGCCAGGGCGAGAATTAGCTTCGAACATCCAAATTGCACCTGTTTGATCAATGCCTAAGTCAAAACCGATTTCACCGATATGCCCGGACATTTTTTTATCTATCACCTGGCTGAGTATGATGGCAGTATGAGAAAGCTGCTGTAAAATCTGCAAACGTTTCTTTTCTTCTGGAAAGACAGCATAAAGTGTTTTCACCTTTCCCCCGTGTAACTGGTGAGTCGTGATGGTATGATCTCCAGAAACCTTTGCTACTGCTGCTGTGACTGTCCAATCACCTTCTTTATTTTTATTCGTATGAACTCTGAAATCCATCGGTTGATTGTCTATTTGAAGAAGCTCAATGCCTTGTTGTGCAATAAAATCATGAATTGCATGATCCTTTCGCAGTCTTTGAACAAACTGATCTATTGAATCATATGGAATGGACTTTCCAAAATTTGAGAATACAGTAATTCCGTCGTTTTTCTTCTTTAACTGATAAATCCCGTCTCCATGACTTCCGTTTGTCGGTTTTAAGTATATAATTTGATGCAGGTGGAGAAGTGTTTCAATTTTAATTAGAGCGTCCACGGGATCTAATTGTACAGAATGTGGGAGAAAGGACCATGTTTTTTCATCTGTTAATAGCTGTTCATGAATCTCCCATTTATTAAAAAAGTAAGGATTGAACCAAGGGATATCATAGTCTTGGGTGAGTTTTCGCTTCGTTTCTTGAATGAGTGCCGACTGAGCAGCTTTTCTATTTGGAAGCCGGTCATAAATAACTGACGGCAGGGGAAGCTGTTTTTTAACCCATGAATCTTGCTGGTACAACAGTCCTTCTACAATTCCTTTTTCCCAATCAATCGAATGTGACCCAAAAAGATAGGCAAAACCAGGATGCTGCCTGAAAGAGTGCAGCAGTTTGATAAAAAATTCTGATCTCGTTCCTAATGGCTGTGTACTTTGCTCAAAACCCGCAGTGAAAATGCCCATCAACGGCCCTATAAAAAGTGTATGGTCAATGATGATCACATCAGCTTTTGATTGGTAAGGAATCAGTAATCCTCTGTATAGATCTTCAGATAATAAAATTTTATTTGGATGCAGATGATAGGAAATGTTGAAGGCATCTACTAAACGGGACCCTAGAGCAAGAGAATAGATGGCATCTTTCTGTTTATAATGGACGGGAAGATGAATTGTTTTTTCACTTGTGAGGTGTGGGGCGATGATGCAGCGATTTCTGTTCATAAGAAACCTCCTTCGGTTGAGACTTTATCGTTTGCGCATGTTCAAGAATGGTACGAATCAATTGGTGTTCCTTCTCAGGGTAAGCTTTTAAAAAAGCGGACCGCCCTGGCTTTGATCTGATATTTGATATGAAAAGTCTGCCTTCACTTGAATGAAGTAAGTCTACTGCGAATTCAAAGCAAGGAGAGTAAGTTTTATCTATATAAGCTGGGATTGATGCCTGAATGGATGCAATATCATCTAAAAGGAGCTCCTTGATGTGTGGCTGCAATGTATTTAGATAGTGTTCAAAGCATATCACAGGAGCTGATTTTTGTGTATGACTCAAAAGACTATTTTCTGCAGGTGATTTTGTGTGAATTCCCATGCGTTTCCATTGATTTTGTGAATCTTTCATAAGAAAAATCTTGATTTCATTGAATAAAAGTTCTTTTTGATCATTCGTGTTGAAAAATTGAAGAAAATACCGGCCTGCATATTTTTTGCACCAGCGCTCCAGCTCTGACGTACGAGAAAATGTAATGGTTTGATTGGAACTTAGCTGAACGGTAAATGTTGATTTGCCATCAAAGGAAATGAAGTAAGTAGATGCTGCATGCTGATGGGAGAGAGGCTGCATTCTACAATAACCGCCAGCCCCGCACTCCCTTACCATATTGATCAGGTCTGAGGGTTCTTTTAATATAAAGCAGCCAGGTAAATATGGCTGTAAAGCAGAGCGGAGACGGAGCTGCTCAAATAGCACCATTTTATTTGAAATGCCGGTATTCAAAAAATTTGTTTTTGGATATTTTTTTAGCCATTCCATGATGGGTTTTGCTTTTTTAGATAGTGCGTCATGCCGGTAAAGACATCGGTCATAAATCAAGTCGGGAATCGGAAATTGTGCGTCGGCAAACCCTTGGCCATTCGTATATGTTTGGCCTTGTATCAAATTTGAAGCCGGCTTTAAATCAAATGGTGTAAAACGAACAACCACTAAACGATAAGAAGAGGCAGCTTTGGCGAGCTGCCGTGTGAATGCCTCTTCATACTGCGGAGAAAGGCTCACAATACCTAATGTTGTCATTAAAAAACACCTTCTTTTCAACTTCTTTTTTTTACCATCACAAAAACATTTTTTTATGATTTTACATAAAGCTTGCGCTCCTTTATCATTACGACAGATCGCTTGATCATATGTCTCGCTGCATGCTTCATTTGCTTGGGAACTTGACAACAACTATAATACGTATAGATCAAAACAATAAACCTCGGGTGTTGTTTGAAAGGTAGATGACGACTTTGAATATATTCACAACGTTTATCTTTATGATTGTTATCGGCGCAGTCATAGGAGCAGCGACAAACCATCTTGCAATTAAAATGCTTTTTCGGCCTTATAAGCCATATTACTTATTCGGAAAACAGCTTCCATTTACACCAGGGCTTATCCCTAAAAGAAGAGACGAAGTAGCCAAGCAGGTTGGTGTCATGGTTATGGAGCATTTGCTCACGCCAGAAGGTATTCAAAAGCGATTTGAATCATCGGAGGCAAAGCAGGAGATCCTGCGTACAGTCCATCAATATATTGACAAAGGCGCAAATATGCAGATCACCGTATTCTCCCTGCTAGAAAAATTCGGCGTTTCACAGGCTGATGTCAAAGCAGATAGATGGCTCCATCAGTGGTCTGACCAGAAGCTCGCTTCATTGCTTGAAACATATAACGAGCAAACTTTATCTGAATTGCTCCCGGTAGAAGTGGAAACCAAAATATCATCAAAAATTCCAGATGCAGCAGATTATATTTTAAAGAGAGGCATTCATTATTTTGAAAGTGATGAAGGCAAAGCCAGGCTTGGCAATATGATTGATGATTTCTTAAAAGAACGGGGAATGCTTGGCAGTATGGTCCAAATGTTTCTAGGGAATTCAAGCTTAATTGACCGTGTGCATCCAGAAATTATCAAGTTCTTAAGAAATGCAGAAACAAAAAGATTTTTATCAGATTTACTTGTTCAAGAATGGGACAAGGTGAAGCTATTTTCTCTTCATGAGCTTGATGAAAAATGGAATGTGAAGGAACTTATTTTTAGTGTGAAAAATCAATTGCTTTCTCATTTCTCTACAAAGCTGATATTAGACAAACCAGTTGGAACATATGTCAGTGCTGTAGCGGATGACCTTAAAACACATTTTGCGCCAGTGTTGATTGATAAGGGGATCGAAGCGGCTTCAAATGCTTTAGAGAGTCTGCTTGCAAAGCTGCAATTTGAAGATATCATTCGTGAACAAATTGAACTTTTCCCGCTTGAAAAAATGGAAGAGCTTGTAGTCAGCATCTCTAATAAGGAGCTGAAGATGATAACATTTCTAGGCGGTCTTTTAGGCGGGATGATTGGTGCTATCCAGGCTGTTTTTGTGGCGCTATTCTAAGACAAGCTATAGAAATTTTAATGAATTCATTGTATATATGTGAAACGAAAGCCATAGTTTGTTATAGTGGAGTGGTGTCCGCCGATCATATCGGTGATAACGGATAGAAAGGAGACATAACATGTCTGTAAATCTTTATGATGTTGCATATGACCTTGAAAAAGCATTGCGTCATAGCGAAGAATATTCAACTTTAAGAAATCTTTATGATGAGGTAAACGCGGATGAGTCCTCTAAAAGAATGTTTGAGAACTTCCGTGACATTCAAGTAAACCTTCAACAAAAACAAATGACTGGTCAAGAGATCACACAAGAAGAAGTGGAGCAAGCTCAAAAAACAGTTGCGCTTGTTCAGCAGCACGATAAAATCTCTCAGTTGATGGAAGCAGAACAACGTGTGAGTGTTCTTATCGGTGAATTAAATAAAATTATCATGAAGCCACTTGAAGAGCTTTATGGGAATCCAGAAGAAAACTAATGGAAAGGGCGATGTCATTCGCCCTTTTTTGTTTTATCTTTTCTCCTCAATATCTTTTAAAAAAAGGTTGTCGAAGCACATAAATTCTGCGATAATACTTATATTGAAAGTGCTTTCAAAAGGCGCTCTCAAGGGACAATTGGGTGCGTTTCACTTGGGATTTATGGCGGTGAGCCAAACGAGAGAGAAGCGCTTCTGGGAGAAACGCAAAGCATCATAAGGGGATCTGATATAAGCAATGCTTTGGTGTGTAAATGATAAGGGGATCATGGGGAGCTTCATCACTCCATTGTAACGCATCCAAACCATACATAAAAAAAAGCCTAGGGGTAGGCTTTTTTTATTTATCCATCTATTCATAACCTGGGGCTCTTTCAACTGCATGTTCTAAAGCACCAAGCTAGGGCATATCCTCATCGTAAGTACAGTCATCAAGAAGGGGGATGCCTCAGTGTCAAAAAAACTACTTGCACTCAATATAGATGGGACGTTACTTCGTTCCAATGGTAAAATCCATTCTGCTACAAAAGAAGCTGTGGAATATGTAAAGAAAAAAGGGGTTTACGTGACGATTGTCACCAACCGGCATTTTCGTTCCGCTCAAAAAATTGCCAAGGCGTTGAAGATTCCAACATCAACCCTTGTGACGCATAGTGGTGCATTTATCGCCGATAAACTCGATGAGCCGCTTCATGTGAAAAAATTAACGGAAGAAAAGACATTTAATCTTGTGCAAATCCTTGAAAGCTTCGATTGTAATGTCCGCTTGCTGCATGAAAAATTCTCGATCGGCAACCGGAAAAAAACGCAGTCTCAGCTGATGGGAAAGACGCTTATTCATCCGTCTGATCCAATTTTCTATCCCGTTCAATTTGTTGAATCGTTAAGTGATATGCTGATGGATGAACCAGTCAGTACTCCAGTGATTGAAGTATATTCGACCGCGGAGCTTCAGCCTGAGATTCACAGGACCATTCAACAAGCATTCCCATCTGTTGACCTTATTAGGATCAGTGATGAGAAAATGAATATTGTATGCAAAGGGGTTTCGAAGGAAGCGGGACTTTCTCTTTTAACCTCTGCACTCGGTTTTACTTTAGAAGATACAGTCGTCATTGGTCATGGAACAGATGACATTCCAATGCTTGAATTGGCTGGTTTAGGTGTTGCTATGGGAAATGCCCCCAATGATGTCAAGCGTAAAGCCGATTGGGTGACGCGCTCGCATGATGAACAGGGTGTGGCTTATATGATCAAGGAATACTTTAGAATGCAGCAAAGAGAAGGATTTTTGCATCAATTCGATATTAAGAGATAATATAGTGAAGGCCCTGTCAATCAAGAAATGACAAGGCCTTCGTCTGTTCCCTTCATTGCTTTTCCTACATGAATTTTGTAAAATGAAACAAGTTTGAAGATAAAGGTGATATGATGCGAATTTTAATTAAAGGGCTGTCAGATGAACGATTTCATCGCCCGCTTGTCAATATAGCCAATTTATTTGAAGAAGATAGTGAAGTGATGTTTGATCCAAGTGAATTGGATGATGGTTTGGTCATGGTATTTAACTGGAAGGAAGAAAATGGCATGGTGGAAGCATCTGGTCATATCGATGGATCAGACATCACCAGTCGTTTTTCGCGGGATGTCCCAGAGAGCTTGAACGATAAGGAGCGCTGGAAACAAATCAAAAACACAGTGCTGTCTGTTTATTTACACTTGCTTCAGGAGCACACAGGAATGACACAAAAGTGGGGCATTCTCACAGGAATACGTCCTACGAAATTGCTTCATAAGATGCTGAGAGAAGGCATGTCAAAGGAAGATGCACATGCGGCATTAAAGCGTGATTACTTGATTCATGATGAAAAAATCAATTTGATGCAGGAGATTGTCGATCGTCAGCTTCAAGCCATTCCAGATCTGTATGACCTTCAGCAGGAAGTGAGTATTTATATTGGTATTCCTTTCTGCCCCACAAAATGTGCTTACTGCACGTTCCCTGCTTACGCCATTAAAGGACAAGCTGGCAGAGTGGGAACGTTTTTGTTTGGTCTGCATTATGAAATGCAAAAAATGGGCGCATGGCTAAAAGAACACGGGATCAAAGTGACGACCGTTTACTTTGGCGGAGGCACGCCAACGAGCATTACAGCGGAAGAAATGGATTTGCTGTATGAAGAAATGTACCGCTCGTTCCCAGATGTGAAGCATATACGGGAAGTGACTGTCGAAGCAGGGCGTCCTGATACGATTTCGCCTGATAAGCTAGAGGTGCTAAACCGCTACAATATTGACCGGATTAGCATTAACCCGCAATCGTATGAGAATGAAACACTAAAGGCTATTGGCCGGCATCATAGTGTCGAAGAAACGATTGAAAAGTATCACTTATCAAGACAGTACGGCATGAATAATATCAATATGGACTTAATCATTGGATTGCCGGGAGAAGGGCTCAAAGAATTTCAGCACTCCTTGCAGCAGACTGAAGAGCTCAAGCCTGAATCTTTAACCGTGCATACACTCTCCTTTAAAAGAGCATCTGAAATGACGCGCAATAAGGAGAAATATCAAGTAGCCGACCGAGAAGAAATCACACGTATGATGGATGAAGCGATCACTTGGACGAAAGCACATCATTATCACCCATATTATTTATATAGACAAAAAAATATTTTGGGGAATCTTGAAAATGTCGGGTATTCATTAGATGGACAGGAAAGTTTGTATAATATTATTATCATGGAAGAAGTACAGACAATCATTGGCATTGGATGCGGTGCAGCAAGTAAATTCATTGATCCACGATCAGGAAAAATTACGCAGTATGCCAATCCAAAAGATCCAAAATCGTATAATGACCGCTATGAACACTATACAGAAGAGAAAATTCAATTCCTTGAATCATTATTTGTTTCTCACGTTTAAACACTGCGATGACGCAGTGTTTTTTTCATTTGTAAAAGGGTATATAAGTGATAAAAAGTTAAAGCAGGTGTACATATGATAGATGTGATCGGAATTGGGATTGGGCCCGCAAATTTAGGGTTGGCCGCTTTGTTAGAGGAGTATGAGGATGTCTCATGCTGTTTTTTTGAACAAGAGTCTGAGTTTGCTTGGCATCCTGGTATGCTGATCAAAGGAACGGATTTGCAAGTTTCCTTTTTAGCAGACCTTGTCACAATGGCGAATCCAAGGAGCAGGTATACATTTTTAAATTATTTACATGAAGCAAATAGACTTCACCGGTTCTATACTTTTGAACAGTTTGATATCCCGCGGAGAGAATTCAATGAGTATTTATCATGGGTGGCAAGAGAATTAGACAGCTGTCAGTTCGGGATGAAGGTAGAAGAAGTGACGGACTGCCAAGAAGGCTACCTTGTGAAAGTCAGACGGCTGAACGATGGATCGCTTTCTGAATATCGTGCAAAGCATGTCGTGTTAGGCACAGGAAGCAAACCGATGATTCCAGTCGATGTGCCTGAAGCAGCTTACCCATATGTGACCCATAGCAGCCGTTATTTAGATCAGCAGAAAGCACTTCATGAAGCTGAGTCGGTGGCGGTAATCGGCTCAGGGCAGAGTGCAGCTGAAATTTTCTTAGACCTGCTTCAGCATCAAAAGAAAGGGCAGCAGCTTTCGTGGTTTACGCGTTCTAGTGAATTTAGAGAGCTGGAGACGGCAGAGCTTGGCCAAGAGCTTTTTACACCAAAGTATGTCGAGTATTTTCATTCGCTTCCTTATGAAGAACGTATGAACACATTGCCCAGGCTGACAGGATTAAGAAATGGCATCGATGCATCAACGCTTTCGCGCATTTATCAGGAGTTGTATCATCGCTCCGTTTCAGGTGAAGAGCCATCTGTGCTCATTCAGCCGATGACCGAGCTTGAAGCGATTCAAAGAGGAGAGCATCAGCCTTTGGAGCTGCATCTCATGCAGTGGCAGCTGAAGAAAGAAAAAAGCATAACTGTAGATCACGCTGTATTGGCTACAGGATACACACCGAATATTCCTGAATGGTTTAGCGCATATGAACCTTTGATTGAATGGGAAAGTGATGAGCATTTTAAAGTGACAGACGACTTCAGGCTTGTGTTCAAAGACAAGCGTTCAAATCATTTATTTACATTCACGAATCTTGATCATTCTCATGGAACAGCGGCGACCAATTTGAAACTATCGATTTACCGCAACCAGAAAGTCATTCGAACCATTCGAGGTGTCGAGGAAGCGCCAGTCAAACAAGAAACTGCATTTCAGCAATTTGAATAAGACATAAAAAAGGGCCCAAGCATAGGGCCCTTTTTTATTAGATCGTCGTTTCTTTTTTTACTTTTGGTTTTTCAGGTTTCCATTTGAAGATTTTGTTTAGGATTTGATAGATTTTCTTAGATTCTTTCGTTACGAGCGGTCCTAAGATCGCAAGGATTAAGACATACAATGCAGCAAAGGGCTTCAAAGTAGCGGCAAGTCCGCCGGCAATGCCAAGCTCGGCAACAATGATTGAAAACTCTCCTCTCGATACGATGGTTAATCCAATATTAGAAGAGGCTTTATGAGAAAATCCAGCTCTCCGTCCAGCGAACATTCCGGCAGTGAAGTTCCCAATTAAGGTAAGAATCACAGCGCCGATCGCAAGCCAGAAGGCATCACCCAATGTAAACGGATCGATACTGAGACCAAAGCTGAAAAAGAACATCGCTCCAAAGAAATCTCTAAACGGAACCACGAGATGCTCGATGCGGTCTGAGTGCTCTGTTTCTGAGAAAACAAGACCAAGTAAGAGAGCTCCAATAGCCTCTGCTACATGAATCGTTTCTGAAAAGCCAGCGACAAAGAACAAAGCGGCAAAAATCACAATGATGAACACTTCGTTCGAACGGATATCAAACAACTTATTTAATAGTTTTGGCAGCTTCCGCGCAATGATAAAGAAAAGCATCATATAACCAAAAGCGATTAAAATCGATAATAAGGCACCGCCAACAGTAGTGGCATCTCCAAGGACAAGACCTGATACGACGGATAAATAAACGGCGAGGAAAATGTCCTCAAACATAATAATCCCTAGAATTAACTCTGTTTCAGGATTCGCCGTTCGTTTCAAATCGACAAGGACTTTGGCCACAATGGCACTGGATGAAATGGTGATCACCCCTGCCATAATGAGAACCTCAAGGAATCCAAACCCTGTGATAAAACCGTAGAGCAGACCTAAGCTGAAGTTGATCAAAATATAAATAGATCCGCCGACTGCAATAGATTTACCCGATTTAATGAGTTTTCCGACAGAGAACTCAAGTCCAAGATAGAAAAGAAGGAACAGGACGCCCATTCTGCCAAAAAACGAAATAATCTCCGTGCTTTCGATAAATTTCAAATCAATGATCCCGATAGTTGGAGCATGCGGCCCAACAATCATTCCGAGGACAATGAGAAAAGGGATGATAGAAAATTTAATTTTATTGGCGATTAAGCTGGCGATGGCGATAAGAATTAGCGCCGTCCCAACTTCAAAGACTAAATGATCCATTCATCACTCTCCCCCTCTAGAAAGAAAATCACGTACCAATCGCTTCAAGTGTTTTCTTTCGCCCGAAATGACCATCGTATCATTTGCTTGAATAATCGAATCGGCACCAGGGTTGAGTAATTTTTCATTTGTATGTTTAATGATCGCAATCACGGTGACTTCATAATTTTGTCTCACATCTAAATCACCGAGTGTATGTCCAACCGCTTTTGCACCTTTTTCCACTTTAAACCATTCAATGATCAAGTCGTTGAAGGCCATTTCAATGGTTTCTAGTGCCTGCGGTTTATACACCATACCGCCGATAATAGCAGCGATTTGCCGGGATTCAGCATCATCGAGTGAAATGGTAGACAGCACTTCATCTGGATCATCATCGTCAAAACGATAAATTTCCCGTCTGCCATCATCATGAATCACAATCGTCATCTTTTCTCTATTTCTCGTTTCAATTTCAAATTTCTTTCCGATCCCAGGAAGATCATTTTCTTTAATGTTCATTTTATCCCTCCGAATTTGATAGTCTGTGTTTTTCATATAGTAAATGCGGATGAAATAAAATGAATCAGTAGAGGTAATTAGATTGATACATAACGGGGATCGCACACTTCATTTCCAAAAAACATAGATCAATGGACAATGCAGCTGATGGGGCAGGCTTTGGCAGAAAAGTCTTGGCATCCGCCCTTGATAATCTGTCCTTCAACAGAATGGATGAAGCATGTTTTTTTGAAAACGATGGTGTCTTCACAGCATTGATTTCTTCATCATAAATGGATGGAGAAATCAGGCTAGGTATACTCGCTTCTGCCTGTGAAGCAAAAACGACATTTGAAAAAGGAGAAAACATGACGATGAAGCTAACCAATATCATGATGGAACATCTGATCAATCATCCTCCTCCTTTCAAATTTATTTTCTTTCTTTTTTTACTATATAAAAATATATTTCTTGTTTCAATCATTATGCTTATTTTAGTATCAATTGATCTTGAAATTTTTTATTTAGAGAAAAAGGTTTTACATGATGGAAATGGAAGTAAGTGATGAGCTTTTAAAAGAAGAGGGGGATGGATGATGACATATATCAATTGTCAGTTAGACGGGGATGTTTTTGAAATCGTTTTCAATAGGCCTGAAGCTTATAATTCTTTTCATGTGGACATGTTTGCTGAATTCAAAGAAGCATGTGATGCAGCGGAGGAAAGCAGTGCAAAAGTCGTTGTCATCAAGGGAGCGGGAAAAGGATTCTCAGCAGGCGGAGATATTGGGATGATGCTCAAGCAGGAAAGTGAAGAAGATTTCCATCGTGTGATGGATTTGATCGAGGGAATTACACTTTCTCTAGCTAGTATGAAAAAAGTGACGATTGCGCTTGTTCACGGGTCAGCAGCAGGCCTCGCTTTTAGCTTTGCCCTAAGCTGTGACTACTTGTTTATGCATCAGGATGCAAAACTCGCCATGAATTTTAATGGAGTAGGATTAATTCCAGATGGCGGGGGGCATTTTTTCCTCACAAAAAGAGTGAGTGAGCAAACCGCTAAACAATTGATTTGGAGCGGACAAAAGCTGCCGGCTGAAGAAGCGTTAAAGCTGCGCCTTGCAGACGGGGTGTTCCAGGATGAGGTCGATACGTACCAAAAAGTGTGTGTGAAGCCATTTATGAACATGCCGCTTCAAGCCTTTATCGAAACAAAGATGATCTATTTCCACCAGTCAGAATCAAAGCTCTTAGCAGTTCTTCAAAAAGAGAGAGCAGCACAGGCAAGACTGAGAAAAAGTCATGATCACAAGGAAGGTATACAGGCCTTTTTAGAAAAAAGACGTCCTGTCTTTCAAAAAGCATAAATGAACATGAGGCCGGCGAAAGCCGGCTTTTTTAACGTTCAAATAAAAGCAGTTTTCCTGCTTGATCAACGAGTCGATGAGAATGCTTTGTGTATTGCTGTTCCATTAAGCGATGACGTCCTAATTCCTTTGCTTTCTCGTCACTATCCGCTGTGATTTTTTCATTTAATAAAGTCTCACCCGACCGGTCAAATACGGTTAAAAAGTATGTCTTCTCCATTCCTCATCTTCCTTTCCTCTGTTTTTAATGTAATTAAACATGGAATAAGACAAAACCTCTTTTTTAGCCCTTAAAAATGTGTTTTTTAGAATGAGAGTGATAGAACGTGCATTCGTAAAAATGGCATGATAAAATATGGACAATGACAGTATCGGACAAGGAGATAGACGTTTGACTAAGCTCACCTTTATTCATGCCGCAGATTTACATTTAGACAGTCCATTTGCAGGAATGTCGACTATACCTAGTTCCATATTTAAGCGGCTCAAAGAAAGTACATTTCAAAGCGCTAAGAACATCTTTGATCTCGCCATTGTGCGGGCAGTAGACTTTGTGCTGCTGAGCGGAGATTTATTTGATGAATCCAATCGCAGCTTAAAAGCACAGCTGTTTTTAAGAAATCAGTTTGTAAGACTGCAAACGCACGGGATTGAAGTCTTTATTATTTATGGGAATCATGATCATTTAGGCGGTGAATGGACACCGATTGAGTGGCCCGAGAATGTACATGTCTTTTCGAGCAGTACACCAAGTGAGCACTCCTATTATCGAGGGGATCAGCTTGTCGCGAGTATTTATGGGTTTAGCTACAAAGAGCGGGCTGTCTATGAAAATATGACATCTCATTATGTCAAAACAACAGATGCTGCCTATCACATTGCGATGCTTCACGGCACATTAGCCGGACAAGAAGGACATGATGCATATGCCCCATTTCAGCTGCAGCAGCTCATAGCGCGGGATTTTGATTATTGGGCGCTTGGACATATACATAAAAGAGCCCTTCTGCATGAAGACCCATATATAATTTACCCTGGTAACGTGCAGGGCAGACATATAAAAGAAACGGGAGAAAAAGGCTGTTACTTGATTCACCTCTCCGAAGATTCACGGGCAGCGGATTTTATCAGCTGTGCAGATATCATCTTTGAGAAACTGGCAATAGACATCACAGAAACAACTCATATGACGGATCTTGTCACACTTGTGGAAGGCAAAATCAATGAGCTGAAAGAGGAAGGTATTCCTCATTTTGTGAGAATTGAATTGACAGGTGATGCGCCTTCTTACTTTGAGCACACGCAGCTTGAGGTCCTCGAAGAGCTGATGACTGTTTTTCATGAGCAGGAGGAAGATGAAGATGTGTTTGTTTGGGTGATGTCAATTGATTGCCGAACAAACGAGGATGTCATTTATCCAGAAGATTCCTTTTTGAAGGAACTAACGGCAGAAATTGCACAGTTTGAGTCATATGAAGAACTGCTTTCACCGATCAAGCGTCACCCAACCTACAGGAAGTCAGGAAAAGCGCTCACAAAAGAGGATGAAGTGGATATAAAAGAAGAGGCACAAAGGCTGTTGACGGAACAGCTGAAGCAATTATGAGAAAAGGAGAGGTATGATGAAAATACGTTCACTCCATATAGCGAATTTCGGGAAATTTTCAAATCGAACCTTTCACTTTTCTGATGACGGTTTTCAGCTAGTTTACGGCCTGAATGAATCGGGGAAAACGACATTGAAGGCATTTATTGAGTCGATGTTATTTGGTTTTTCAAAAAACAAGATATACAAGCCGAAACAAGGATCTTTCTATGGCGGCTCCCTCACTTGCTTAGATGAGGAGTTAGGTGTCATTCACATTGAGAGATCGTCCGATCGAGGCGGTCAAGCACAGGTGTTTTTACCGAATGGTGAAGTGAAAGATGAAGCATTTCTACGAACTCTTTTAAAGAGAACAGATCGCAGATTATTCCAATCAATCTATTCATTTGATGTGTTTGGACTGCAAAATGTCCAAGCCTTAAACGAAGATCAAATCGGTGAATTTCTCCTTTTCTCAAGTTTATTTGGCTCAGATGCTGCCTCCAAGATGGATAGCAGGCTGCTTAAGCAGCAGGAGCAGCTGTTTAAACCAAATGGACGCAAGCCGGAATTAAACCAGCAGCTTGATCGTTTAAAAGAGCTGACTGGCCAGCTGAAACAAGCTAGATTGGCAGAAGGCCGTTATACAGAAAAAAAACGGGAGCATTCTGAATTAATAGAGAGTATCGCAGCGCTTCAAAAGGAAATGAAGCAGACAGAAGAACAGATTCAGCAATTAAATGAACACATTCGACTTTATCCCATGATAGAGAAGAAGATGGAGTTAAAAAAAGAATTAGCCCGTTATCCAGAACGAGTCAAACGCTTTAGAGCAGAAACAGAGCATGAATTGGATAAATTAGAATCACACCTTCATCCGAAAAAGGCTCAAATGACTGCACTAAAGCAAAAATTAGACCATTTGCAAACCTCGCTGGCACAAGTTCAACCGCTTCATGACAAGGATACATTACTGGAGATGACACGTGTCATTGATGAATCATCTCATGCTGAACGTATCAAAAACCGCTTAGCAGAATGTAAAGCAGAACGTGATTCATTGAAACAAAAAATGGACGAAGCCGCAGCGAAGCTGAAGTGGCAGCGTTCAGTCAAGCTTGATCAGATTGACGACTCCCTTGAATTTGAGTGGGAATTAAAGGAGGCTGTCAGCCACTACGTTCGTTTAATGGACAGAAAGGCACAGCTGGATGACCGGTTTGATCATGCAAGACATGAGCTGGAAGAAGCGGAAACCGCTTTAAAAGGATTAAAGGAACAGCAGGCCAGATCGGACAGTTCAGTGGAAGCTGGGGAAACAAGAGCAAAAGAGAAACAGGTTCATTCCCGGGCGTGGTTATTCCCTGTGATGGTGATATTTGATGCTGCATTTCTGCTTGTCCTTTTCTTTTTAACAGAGTGGTGGGTTACTTTCTTATTTGCAGGGTTTTCTGTTTTTGTCTTCTTTGCTATTTACCCATTTTTGAAATCGACACAGGTGAAACAGGGAAGCGGCGGGGGAACATTCGATTCCTTCCAAGTACAGGCAGCTTCAGCTGAAACGCTTGTGAGGCAGAAGGAGCTTTTGTACGAAAGGATCATCCGGCAATATGAAGACTGGGAGCAGGAGCTGGAACCTGTCCAGCAGCAAGTAGAGGAAAAGAAAAAACAGCTGGGCTTGTCCTCAGAGCTTTCTTTCCTAGTAGAAGCCTTCCTTATCCTGAAGCAGTTAAAAACGAATACAGCGGGATATGAGGAGCTTAGCCGGGAAATAGACGAGCTTGCCGGCCAGCAGTCCAATTATGAGCAAAGGGTGGAAGCGTTAAGCAGTCTTCTGCAGCGAAAGGAAGGCACCATTCAAGAGAGCATCTCGGCCTTTCAAGAGATATTGAAAGATGAGGCGAAAAGAGAAAAAGAACGTCAGACATTGGATGTATCGATTCAACATGTGAAACAGCAGATCACGACACTGGAAGGGGAAATTGACTATTACGAAAAACAAATGGACGTGCTTTTTCGTCAAGTAGAGGCAGAGTCCAAAAAAGATTACCAAATTCTTTCCCATCTGTCGAAAGAATATCGGGAACGGCTTTCCCATTTGCAGCAGCTGAATCAAGAGCTGCATAGAAGCGGCTGCTTTGATGAGGAAGAATCGATTGTTCGTAAAGGATTGCGTCTTCTTGAAGAAGAGTGTGCGGAAGCAAAGCAGCACCTGAATAACATACAATCGAATGCGGCGAATATGGAAAAACGTCTGGCAGAACGAGCAGTGGAAATCCGGCAAATAGAAGCTTCAGGTACGGTGTCTGATTTGACTCATCAGCTTTCAGCTGAGCAGGAGCATGCAAAGCACCTTGCGAAAAAATGGGCGGCGATTCAGCTTGTCCGCTCCGTCATTCGAGAAAAATTGAATGAACATAAAGAAAAAAGGCTGCCAGAACTGCTGCAAACAGCTTCCCGCTTTATTCAGCCGTTAACGAATGATCGATATGAAGCCATTTTATTTTCACCAGAGGATGACCGGCTGATCGTGAAAAGGATGGACGGACGAATATTCCGCCCAGACGAGCTCTCGCAAGCAACATGTGAACAAGTCTATCTGGCCATTCGTTTTGCACTCGCCTTGTCTCATCAGCAGGAATGTCAGCTTCCGTTTATGATGGATGACAGCTTCGTTCATTTTGATCATGTTCGTCTAGGAAGAGTGCTGGAGTTGATGAATGAACTCACGCGTTTTGAAACACAGCTGTTTTATTTTACCTGTCATCAGCATATGGCGCAGGCTGCAAAAGATGGACAGATTACGAGTTTAGCAGTTGAATGATTGACAAATAATGACTTATGTTATACTTATATGAGCAGAAACATGGAAGGAGCTTTTATTGAATGGCTAAAGGGATCATGACCTATGATGTCGGCGAACAAGTTGACCTGCATTTATTAATTAAATCATCTACTAAAGGAATTGCAAGTAATGGCAAACCATTTTTAACGCTCATTCTTCAAGATCAAAGTGGAGATATTGAGGCGAAACTATGGGATGCAAAGCAGAATGATGAAATCACCTATGGACCGCAAACCATCGTGAAGGTAGTAGGCGACATTCATCATTATCGCGGGAGGAATCAGCTGAAGCTTAGGAATATACGCCCTGTTGCTGAAAACGAGCAAATTCGAATTGATGACTTTCTCGAAACAGCTCCTATTCCAAAACACGATATGATGGATACGATTATGCAATATATCTTTGATATGAAAAACCCTAATATTCAGCGTGTTACAAGGCATTTGCTGAAGAAATATGGACAGGAATTTGCTGATTATCCAGCAGCGACAAAAAATCATCACGAATTTGTCTCTGGACTCGCCTACCACGTCGTGTCTATGCTGCATTTAGCAAAATCCATTGTTGACCTATATCCATCACTAGATCGAGATCTTTTATATTCAGGCATCATTCTTCATGATTTAGGGAAAGTCAAAGAGCTTTCGGGTCCAGTCTCCACGACATATACTGTGGAAGGGAATTTAATTGGCCACATTTCCATTATGGTGACAGAGATTGCGAAAGCTGCGGAAGAGCTTAGCATTGATTCAGAGGAAATTCTTATTTTACAGCACTTAGTCCTGAGTCATCATGGAAAAGGAGAATGGGGCAGCCCGAAACCACCAATGGTAAAAGAAGCTGAAATTCTCCACTATATTGATAATTTAGATGCGAAAATGAACATGATGGATCGTGCGCTTGAGCATGTGAAACCAGGAGAATATACAGAACGTATTTTTGCACTTGAGAATCGTTCGTTTTATAAACCAACCTTCCATCACGAATAATCATGTCAAAACGTCCGTTTATGCGGGCGTTTTTTTTCATAACTTGTCTTCTTTTCGCATAAGCATGTAACACAAAGGAAGAGAGGAATGTCCTTAAGAAAAGGAGGCGATGAAAAAATGTTGTTTTTTCCGTGGTGGGTGTATGCATGTATCATCGGCATTATTTTCTGTGCGTATAAATTAATGACAACAGCCAAAGAGGAGCAAGAGATTGATCAATCCTTTATTGAAAAGGAAGGAGAAATTTTTATCGAGCGAATGGAACAGGAAAGAGAGCGCAGACGTCAGGATCAGCAGGTGAAAAGAT
The DNA here is from genome assembly GCF_038593305.1 of Bacillus sp. FSL P4-0248. Lineage (NCBI taxonomy): Bacteria > Bacillati > Bacillota > Bacilli > Caryophanales > Bacillaceae > Bacillus > Bacillus sp. FSL P4-0248. The sequence goes on from NZ_CP151983.1 coordinate 983,964, forward strand.
CGCAGGATACTGCGGCACATGAAGATCATTCGATTGCTTAATCTCGTCATACAAAAACCCCTCTGCACGATGACGGCAGAGGGGTTTTTTGTGATTACTGGCCTTGTTGAGGCTGCTGATTTTGTGCAGGCTGTTCAGATTTTTCTTTGAACGTTTTTTGAAGCTCTTTATCTTTTACTTTCACATCAGCATCTTTTACTAATTTGTTTAAGATGTTTTGGATTTCATTTGTGTCTGCTTGTTTTTGGTCAAGCAGTTCTTTTTTCAAGTCCGCTTTCATGTCATCATATTTACCGCGTTCTTCAGTCTTTTTAATGATATGGTAGCCGAATTGGGATTTTACTGGCTTGCTGATTTCATTTACTTTTAGTTTGAAAGCAGCTTTGCTGAAGTTCTCGTCCATTTGGCCTTCTTTTGCGAACCAGCCTACATCGCCGCCTTGTGCTGCTGAAGCAGTATCAGTTGAATATTCAGAGACAAGGGCATCCCATTTTTCACCTTTATCTAATTTCTTTTCCACTTCGTCAGCTGTTTTCTTATCAGCTACTAAAATGTGACTTGCGCGGATTTTTCCTTTAAGGTCATCGTAATACGATTTTACTTCTTTATCAGTGATTTTGATGTTAGCTTTGGCAGCCTTTTGAGTCAGCAGCTCATATTTCACTTGATCTTTGATGTAATCTTTACCGAATTCATCTTGAAGCTGTTTTAAACGATCTTCACCAAGTGTCTTTTTATATTCTTCCAATTTCTTATCAATTTCTTTATCAGATACTTTGTATTTGTCAGCAAGAACCTTTTGTTGAACAAGTAGGTTTAAAGCATCTCCACCTGCTTGTTTCTTAAGAGTAGTATAAAGTTCTCCTTTTGTGACATCTCCTGATTTTGTTGTGGCGATCACATCTTTATCACCGCTACTGCATGCGCCAAGAGTTAAAACACTTACTGCTGTTACAGCTGCTAAAGCCATTTTTTTCATTCAAAAAACACTCCTAATCTTTCCAATTTATTTATCATTGCTTGTATCATAACATATTGTGACACGCTGTAAAAAGAAATGCAAATGGAAGGGCATTCGTCTAGTCAAAAAATTGCGCGCGACATACACATATAGTGATCACAAAAAGGAGGCTGAATTATATGGGAGCAGGATATTCTAATGGGTTTGCTTTATTGGTCGTGCTATTCATTTTGCTGATCATCGTTGGTGCAGCATATCTTTACTAATTAAATCGCTGTGACAGAAGGGAGCCGTCCTGCCGTGCGTGAGGGCGGTTCTTTTTTCAAACGATGACAGGTGCCTAAACGTTTTTTATTTTTCTGCATACACTGAGCTTAGAACAGAGGAAGAACTGGCAGGAGGTGTTTTCACATGGGAGGAGAAGTCTTTGCTGGCGGTTTTGCACTAGTCGTCGTATTATTTATTTTATTGATCATCATCGGTGCATCTTGGATTTGCTAATGAAAATATACACAAAAAGCTGCCCTCAAACTGGCAGCTTTTGCTTTGATCTTAAATGGAAATGGTAATTTCAACAAATGATGAGATAAGTAAGATCAGTATCGATACATTGATAAAGCGAAACACCTTATCTTGCCGTTCTTCAGGAATCTCTCTGACAAGGCATAATGTATTAGTAAGCCTGTTTATTGAATACACAATAAACGCGGCAAAGACGATGAAGTAAAATAAAACTATCGGAGATCCCCCCTCTCTATGCTATTCCCATACTACATTACCAAATTTTTTATGAAAAAGATAGAAGTTGGCTTTAAAAACCTCATGATGAGGAAGTTTGGTCAACTAAAATATCAAACTCGTCTTGAGCTTGATCGATGATGCAGGATTTAGGTGCTTTGAGCAGCTTCCATGCAAATAAAAAGTCAGGCAAACAATAGCCTGCATGTATACTTGCGATGATGATAAAATAGTGTGCGTACATAGGAAACGCCACGCCTAACAAAAAGTAAACCGGAGAGATGACACAAAACGGGCTGAGAAGTGAAAAAAGCATCACTTTCTTAGGCACGCGCTGCCAGCAATTTCGTTTCATCAATAGCGTCATTTTTTTCTTATTTTTCATCACTGGGATCAAGTGAACCACACGGTGGACAAGCAATGTCACAAGTAAGAGTACGGCAAAAAGTGGTGCGTTATGGCTGCTTAGCCGCGTTTCAGGATGAGTCAGTTGAAAACATAAAAATGCCATAATGAAAAAAAGGATAGCAAGACTTATGGCTGAAATCATCATTCTCGTATAACCATAATCCTTTTCAAGATTAATGGTCTTCCAACAATTCATTTTTCATCCTTCCAATCTAAAAATCGAATTGAATATCTCAAGATAATTTACTCTTCCTGAGGATAAAAATCAATGGTTTTGATGAAAAAAAATAAAATGGTGCCTTCATATGGAATAAAGAGAGGAAACTTTGGATTTTTCAAGAAAAAAGAACAGAAGGGGGAGGTTCGTCTCTTTCGTCAATGAGTAATTTCGGCTAAAATAGAAGGACTAAGAGAAAGAGGGAACGTACATGAGTATTGAGGAACGAATGAGCCAGCTTGAATATTACATGGAACTTTTATTGACGGCAGCCGATATGACCCGTTATCCATATTATGCGTTATTGATCAGGCAGCGTGTATCGAAAGAAGAGGCAGAGGAAATTGAGCGTATTTGTGCTGAGCTTTCAGAGGAAATGGATAAGCAAAAAGCACAAGGCTACGTCATGTTTGACGATCTCCTTGCGCTCTTTGCGGGACAGTTAATTGAAAAGCTGGATGTTCATGAGACGATATTTGCTTTGCATGATCAGGGGCTGTTTCAGCCGCTAATGAATGAATTTATAAAGATCATTAAACAATTTGATTTGTTTTAGCCGCTTTTTCTGCTGCCTCAGCTGAGTTTTCAAGTTCCTCAGTCTTTTTTGTGACTTTTCCTCGCTCATTCAAAAAGTCCTTCTCAATGTTTGAAAACGATTTCTCAAAAATCTCCATGAAATCCTCACCATAAATGTTTCGGATAATACACATCATTTCTAAAATCTCAGGGAACTTTCCGTAAATGTCATGAAGCGGCTGTGCGCCTTTGACAATACCAGTTCGTGCCGGGTCATAATCTTCGAGTAGTTTATGGAATGTCTCTTCGCCTTTTGGCGTTAGCTCAATATACGTATTGCGCTTATCGTTTAACTTTTTAGAAAATTTTAAAAATCCTCGTTCCTCCAGTTTCTTGGAGAAGTTAAACGCCGTTGATACATGCATGACGCCAAACTTTGCAATTTCTGATATTGAAGCTCCTTTTAATTGATACGCAATCCACAAAATATGATGTTCATTGATATTTAGGTTATACGGTTTGATCCACTGCTGCCAGTCCTTTTCAATGGATTTCCAAAGAGCTTTGCTCAATTGGGCCATTCTTTGACTGAATAAAAGTGCTTCTTTTACATCGAAAGGCTGTTCCGAATGATTCATCCATTTCACCTACTTCTCTTTTTCTTGTAATTCTATTATGCCAATAAAATAAAGATTAATAAAGCTGAAAATTCAAGAATTTTTAAAAGTCATGAAAAACATTGACAAAATAACCTTTTTTCAACAAAAAAAGTGCGGGATACGCACCCCGCACACTTTTGTAAACGAATATTTTTTTGTGAGTATATTAGTTTTGTAAGGTTTTCTCCAGTTGTTTGAGCTTTTCCTCAATCTCTTGAATTTCCTTTTGTAAGTCCTGCTGATGAGGTTTGATTTCTTCGCGCCATTGCTGAATCGATGTTTGCAATTCAGACCCGACTTCTTTAATCACCTCTGCGCTTTCTTTTGCTGTTTCCACAATTTGCTCTTTTAAAGCTTGTCCATCTCTTTTTAATTTTGTCAGCGTATCTTCGAATTTGTCATAGCCGTCTTTCACTTTTCCGCGCACATCTCTGCCAGAAGAGGGAGTCGTCAGGAGCACTGCCGCACCTCCAAGGAGACCGCCTACAAATAATCCTGTTAATAAAGAACGTCCACTAGCCATTCAAATCACCTCTAGTCAAATTTTACACATTCGCATGTTCTCTCTGAGCTGACGATCAGCTTCATTGAACTTCCATACATAGCTTGCTTTATTTTAGCATACTTTTGAAGAAAAGGGAGGGGAGAAGGTTGTCTGTCTTTCTGTTCGTTTTTATGTGTATCGGCATCGTTTTTACAGTTGGTTCTATTCATTATGCAAGACAGCTTGGGTATGCAGGGTCTTATCCGCCAAAACATGTCTTAAAGCAAAAAGCACTTGTGTGTGCGGCTGGTGCAGGGATTTCACTCCTCATTTTGCTGCTGACCCTTTTTCTTTTATAAAAGCATGAAAAAAACCTCTTCATCTATCATGAAGAGGTTCAGTTATTCGTTAAGCAACTTCTATCATTCTTGCACGTCTCAAAATGGACTGAGCAATTGGGAAGACAAATACCATAGCAATGGTATTAATCACGGCTGCTGGCAGGACCACGCCCACAAGAAGTGCCGGTAATGCAGCTGGCAGTCCAGTGATCAGTAAAGCGGCAGATAGGAAAATCACGCCGGATACGATGGTTCCAATCGCAGTTAACACAGCGGTCAGCACCACTTTGTTCTTTATCTTTAAGCAAGATAAGAAAAGGGCTAGGAAGATAAAGGCTGTCACTGGTTTATCAATCATATTCGGAATTTGTCCGCCTGGGAATCCCGTTGTTAATGCAGAAATCACGCCAGTCACTAGCGCAATCACGACAACATGCTGAACCTTTGGGAAAAGGATGATGCTTAAAAACATCATGACCAGCATCATATCAGGTTTCATTCCGAAAAAGATGGGCGGGAAAATCGTATGCAAAACAGCTCCCATTGCTGCAAGCAATGACATAATCACTAATTCTTTTGTTTTCATTTCTATGCTCTCCTCTGCTAAGCTCTTATAGGACTCTCCAATAATATGGCTCATCATTTATTGCAAGAGTCATGACTTTATATTTCTCGTTATTATAACAAATTTATTTCCCTATAGAAAAGCCTTTTTACTCATTTTCTTGCTGGAACTTTTTCATAAAGTCCGCAAGCTTTTGGCAGTCTTCTATTGAGACCGCATTGTAAATAGATGCTCTGCATCCGCCGACAGAACGGTGGCCGGCAAGTCCAACCATTTGCTCTTGCTTTGCTTTTTCCACAAAGGAAGAAGTAAGTGCATCATCACGAAGAGTAAAGGTGACGTTCATATGAGAACGGCTGTCAGCACGCGCATGTCCTTGATAAAAACCGCCGCTTTGATCAATGGTATCATAGAGAATGCCTGCTTTTTGTTCATTGCGTTTTTCCGCTGCTTCTACACCGCCAGCATGTTTGACATGCTCAAGGACAAGTGACAGCATATAAATCGCAAAAGTCGGTGGTGTATGATAAAGAGAATTGGCTTTTGCGTGTGTTGAATATTTTAATATTTTTGGCGTGCTGCTTTTCTCTTTCTCTAATAAACGTTTGCGCGCAATCACAATCGTGATACCTGAAGGCCCTAGGTTTTTTTGTGCCCCGGCATAGATGAGATCAAATGAAGAAACGTCTATTTTTTTGCTGAGAATATCACTGGACATATCCGCAATGAGCGGGAGTGACGTGTTCGGGAACGTTTTCCACTGAGTGCCGAAGATCGTATTGTTCGATGTGATATGTAAGTAAGCGCCGTCTGTTAAACCGGATGCATCTACTTCTGGAATATACGAGTAGTTGTCATCTTCACTTGAAGCAAGCACAGATGTCTGCCCAAACCCTTTTGCTTCTGACAATGCTTTTTCTGACCAAGCGCCTGTTTGAATGAAATGAGCTGTTTCGCCTTCATGTAAGAAGTTCATTGGAATCATCGCAAATTGAAGACTAGCTCCGCCTTGTAAAAAGAGGACTTCATAATCTTCTGGAATGTCCATCAGTTCCACTAAAAGCGCTTTTGCTTTATTGTGGACTGCTTCATATTCACCGCTGCGATGAGAAAGCTCCATCACAGACATCCCAGTTTGTTTAAAATCAACAAGTTCTTCCTGTGCTTTTTGAAGCACTTCTAGCGGCAATGCCGCCGGACCAGCATTAAAATTCGTCGTTCGCTTCATCACAATCTCTCCCTATTTCTCGCGTTAATGGATCAAAAGATAAAACCATCCTATCACAAATTTGAAGCATTTGGACAAAAAAATTGAATCGTTCAAAATATCTTACTATTAAAAGGCGGAAGCGATGAAAAGGGGTGAAAATAAGAAAAACCTCATCTGTTAAGATGAGGTAAGCCGCGTGTGGATGGCAGAAGAAATGTCTTTTAAATCCTCTGACGTGTATTGATCTTGATGTGATTTCCATACGGCACCAAAGCCATCACCTTTTCCGTAGCGCGGAATGATGTGCATATGGTAATGGAATACCGATTGTCCGGCTTTTTCACCGTTGTTGTTCAGGAGGTTTAACCCGATTGGTTCAAATTCCTGTTTGATCGCCCTTGCAATTTTCGGAATCGCTTGGAAGTAGTGGTTAGACACTTCTGGTGTCATCTCATAGATGTTTTCTTTATGTATTTTCGGGATTACAAGGGTATGTCCTTTTGTTACTTGGCTGATATCAAGAAAAGCCAATACATGCTCGTCTTCATATACTTTTGCACATGGAATGTCTCCATCAATGATCTTGCAAAAAATGCAGTCGCTCACGCCATGTCACTCCTCATTATTTTTCCTTTATCGTATCACAAAAAGAAGCAAAAAAGAAAACAGGACAAGCGAACTCCTTTGGTCGCTCATCCTGCTCCTGCAGAAGAAATGCTGATGCTTTCATTCGAATGCCTTTTGAATTCTCTATTTACTGAAATAAAGAATTCATATGCCTGCTATTTCTGCCGTAAACACCTCATTTGACGTTTTGGTTTGTCGTATACATATTGTATAGGACACAAAAATCAAGAATCAGTGAAGCAAAACAGAAGCTAAGGTTTTTAGATGAAAAACCAACTTGTCATGCGGTTCTTTGCCTTTAACAAACACCTCATTTACTTATTGGTCATCAAGTTCATTTCTTCTACATACATTATGATGACCAAAGCGCCTATTTTTTATTCATGACTCGTCTATAGGTAAACATTTCAAATTATCATTCGTTTTTGTTACTATAAAGGAAAAAAGAAAGAAAGGAACGAATTCATGTCCCTTCTCACTGTAAAAGATGTAACGGGTGGATATACGAAGAATCCCGTTCTAAAAAATATTTCATTTGAATTAGAAAGAAATCAAATCGTCGGTCTCATTGGCTTAAACGGGGCGGGGAAAAGTACAACCATCCGCCATATTATCGGGCTCATGAAACCGCATAAAGGTGTCATTGAATTGAATGGACGAACTCTTCAAGACGACCAAGAGGCGTATCGTTCACAATTTACATTTATTCCTGAAACACCTGTTTTATATGAAGAATTAACGCTAAAAGAGCATTTAGAGCTGACAGCGATGGCTTACGGTCTATCAAAGGAACAATTAGACGAACGCCTGCCATCATTGCTGAAAGAATTTCGAATGGAGAAACGGCTGAAATGGTTCCCTGCTCATTTTTCAAAAGGAATGAAGCAGAAGGTCATGATTATGTGTGCATTCCTTGTGGAACCAGAGCTGTATATCATCGATGAACCGTTTTTAGGGCTTGATCCTCTTGCGATCAATGCACTGCTTGAACGGATGAATGCTGCGAAGAAAAATGGCGCTAGTGTCCTGATGTCAACGCATATTTTGGCGACAGCTGAACGCTATTGTGATTCCTTTATTATTTTGCACGAAGGGGAAATCAGAGCGAAAGGAACGCTGGCAGAGCTGAGAGAACAGTTCAATATGAGAGATGCGACACTCGATGATCTTTATTTGGAATTAACAAAGGAAGAAAGCTATGAGTAAAACAACACAAACCATTTGGAAATCAAGACTAGAGGAACACGTACAAGAAACAAGAAAATACTTAAAATACATGTTCAACGATCATCTTGTCATTGTGCTCATTTTTTTCCTTGCAGGCGGAGCAAGCTGGTACAGCAGCTGGCTTAAACATATTCCGGCTCACTTCCCATCCTACTGGGTGATGGCAGTTGTTTTCTCATTGGTACTCACAAGCTCATACGTACGTACGTTGATTAAAGAAGCCGATCTCGTGTTTTTGCTTCCTTTGGAAGGGAAGATGGAGCCTTACCTAAAACAAGCGTTTAACTTTAGCTTCATTTCTCAGCTGTTTCCTCTCATTGCTGTATCCATTGTCGCACTTCCGCTTTATTCGGCGGTGTCTTCAGGAGGCATCACGGGATATATGCTGATACTGGCGCAAATGATCTTAATAAAGGGCCTGAATACAGCCATTCAATGGAGAATCACATATTTTCAAGGAAAACACGTGAGATGGCTCGATGCAGCTCTTCGTTTTCTGTTAAATGTGATGTTGATCTACACCGTCTTACAGGCAGCCTATGCGATTGCAATCGTTTTTTATCTTATCTATGGTGTATATCTCGTCTACTTAACAAATGCAGTGAAAAAACAGCCCTTTCAATGGGAAATGCATATTTCTGATGAATTAAAACGTAAGCAGCGCTTTTATCGTTTGGCAAACTTATTTACAGATGTGCCTCACTTAAAGAAACAGGTGAAAAGAAGAGCATATATGGACTGGATTTTGAAGTTTGTTCCTTACGATCAGCGTAAAACTTTTTCTTATATGTATGTGAGGGCGTTTGTACGCTCAAATGATTATTTTGGTCTGGTGTTTAGATTAACGGCCGTGTTTGTCCTGATTATTTTGTATACAGGTGCAGCAGGCTGGGTGGGTGCGTTACTTGTCTTGTTCACAGTATTTATCACAGGTGTACAGCTTGTGCCGTTAACGAAGCACTTTGCTCATCTTTCATTACAGGCACTTTATCCAGTTTCTCAAAAAGAAAAGGATCGAAGCTTTTTTGTTCTCGTCCGTAATGTGCTGATCATCCAATCAATCTTGCTGAGCTGTGCGGTACTTCCAGCGGGAGGCTGGCAGGGAAGCGGACTTGCCTTTCTTATTTCTTTAGCATTTGTGCTTGTCCTCTTTAAGCCTTACGTACAAAGCAGGTTAAAAAAGATGAGATAAGTGGAGATTACAGCGAGCGTATGATGACATCAAGGAGGGAACCGGATGAATGCAGCTGAACGAGAGTTGTATGAAGAAGCCATTCTTTTTCAAACACGTTTTTTAAGAAAACCTTCAAAGATCGAACGGTTTTCAAAAGGAGTTCAGCAGCATGTGAACCGCCGAATTCCTGCCAGGTTTCATCAAGTCATCACAAGTGCAGTCAAAACAATGGTTGAATCCACCGTATCAGGATCACACTTCACTTCATTTTCAGTGATTGATGAACAATTATCTATTGTAGAACGAAATGAACTGGCTAAGGATAAAGTGAAGTATTACCAAAAGGCGGCTGCCATCGAAGGGGTTGGAACAGGTGCAGGCGGTTTATTCCTCGGAATGGCAGACTTTCCGCTGCTGTTAAGCATAAAGATGAAATGCCTTTATGAGCTGGCGTGTATTTATGGCTTTGATTTATCTCAAAAGGAGGAAAGACTCTTTTTGCTCTGTATATTTCAGCTCGCCTTTTCCAGCAGTGCCCATCGTCAAAAAATGATGAAGATCATAGATGATTGGGAAACGAGCCGCGAGGAAATGGATTGGTACAGCTTTCAGCAAGAGTATCGAGATTACATTGATCTTGTAAAGCTGTTTCAATTAATGCCGGTCGTCGGAGCCGCTGTTGGCGGGGTGGCGAATCATCAGCTGACAGGACAGCTCGGAGAGGTCGCACGCCATGTGTTTCACTTGCGAATATTGAAAGAAATGAAATAGAAAAGCCGCTGAGGACAGCGGCTTTTTTTATTCATTGTAGGAAAGAACGGCGTTCGCGAGTACCTTTGCTGCAATAGGCATTGCTTTTTCGTTGATATCAAACTTTGGATGATGATGTGGATACACGTCCTGGCTGTTTTCCGGCATGGCGCCTGTGTAGAAGAAGGTACCAGGGACATGCTGAAGGTAGTAAGCAAAGTCTTCTCCGCCCATTTGGGTTTCCGCTTCTTTTACTTCTGTGACACCTTCTGTCTGGTTTGCGATGCCAGCAATATATTCCGTCGGCTTTGGATGGTTTTTGACAGCAGGGTATCCTCTGACGTACTCATATGTGTAGGAAGCATCATGCATCTGGCATACCCCTTTTACCACCTGTTCAATTTCTCGTTCGATAATATGCCGTGCACTTTCTTCAAAGGATCGTGCAGTACCAGTTAAAACAGCTGAATCTGCAATAACGTTAAAGGCATTCTCTGCTACAAAACCTCCAACAGAAACAACAGCAGAATCAATCGGATTGACTTTACGTGCAACGACTTGCTGCAGGTTTGCGACGATTTGTGAACCGATGAGTACGGCATCTTTTGTTAAATGAGGCTGAGCGCCGTGTCCGCCTTTCCCTTGGACTTGAATGGAGAAACGATCGGCCGCTGCCATAAAGTTCCCGCTTTTATAAAGAATCGTGCCACAAGGCTCTGAAGACCAAAGGTGCGTACCGAATATCACATCGACACCGTCTAAACAGCCGTCTTCAATCATTGGTTTTGCACCGCCGGGAGCATATTCTTCTGCATGCTGATGAATGAGGACGATCTTTCCTTTTAATTGATCACGATGCGTATGCAAGACTTTTGCTAATACAAGAAGTGTCGCAGTATGCCCATCGTGACCGCACGCATGCATCACACCAGGCTTTGTTGATTTGTAAGGTACATCTTTTTCATCGTGGATGGGAAGTGCATCAAAATCAGCTCTGAGGGCAATGGTTGGTCCCGGAGAAGCTCCTTCAATAAAAGCGAGTACGCCATGACCGCCCACCTTGGTGCGCGTAGGTATTTGTAATGTATCATAGTAGCTGGCGATGAAAGCGGCTGTTTCTTCTTCCTGAAAAGAAAGTTCAGGATTCATATGGAGATGGCGTCTAATTTCAACCATTTCCTCATAATGTTCATCAAGACGTTCATTGATGCTTTTTTGTAAAGTGGATATTGTCATTGAATCGAAAACCTCCTTCATGCTCTTTTACTGATTGTATGGTAATTGTTAGAATCTTTCAACAGAAGAGGATTTCGTGGTCAGTAGCAAAAGGTCATTTTACATAAAAGTCGAAGTTGATATGAAGCAGGGAAAGGGAGGAGTAGCGTTGGGAAGCTGTCCAAATTGTTCAAAAACATTTTCTTTCGTCGAAAAATTTCATTTATCACATACGAAAATGATGATGTGTCCAAGCTGCCGGCATCAAATTAAAGAAACATTTCTCTCAAAAATGAGTTTTTTCATGATCTGCTTGATTCCACTATTGGTGCTGCTGATTCAATTGAAAGGTGCTTCACCTATGTTGAAGTGGCCGGTCTTATTAGGTTGGATATTGCTGAATTTCTATGTGCTTCAGCCGATCATTCATCGGTACGAGCTGAAATCAAGCTCATAAAATGAAGAGCCCATCGACTGGGCTTTTTTTGATGAAAAAAAGAAGTGCTGAGAGCAGCACTTCCTTAATTGTCTGTGACGGCATGATAGGATGTGAGGTAAGCTGGACGAGAGAAAATGGAGCCTGTATCCTCGTGTGGCTGAAAGAATGCTTCTGATTCTTGAAAGTCTTGAAATAAGTCCTCTGATTCCCAAAGTGTCAAAATCAAATAAACTTCTTCATCTTTTTGCGGTCTTAAAACGCGAATAGCCTGGAAGCCGCGCTGATGTTCTGAGATGTTCGTCTTTTTCTGAAAGGTGGATTCAAACAGTGCTCTGCTTTCAAGCTTAACAGGGATATGATTCAAGGTGACGAAACCAGATTGGACAAGCGCGCCTTTCGCATAAATCACATCATAGGCATGAGGGGCTTTAAATACAGTCTCACCCTCCGTTTCATGAAAAAGAGCTGCTTGTTCTTTTCCGACCATATAAAGCAGATTTTCCAGATGGTGTTTCTTTGCGATTTTATGCAAAAAATCTGCTGTTCCATATGTAATATAGAAATTCATCTAAACCGCCTCCTGCTTGATAGTATAACAAAAGAATGATATATAATTCTTTGGCAGTCAATCCATAAAACATATTATGAAGCAATACATCCCATACTATCCGTATAAAGGAATGAGGTGACCTAATTTGAAGAAAAAGAAGATAATCATTCCATTAGTCATTGCAGGAAGTACAATCGTACTCTCATTTATTGGCTATCTGACGATTTTATTTTTAGGACATTATGTCATAGATGAAAAGAAGCTTGTTTTTCACGCTTCCTCCAAAATCATTGATCAGAATGGAAAAGAACTCACAAGCATGTATTCAGAAAATCGGGATCCTGTGTCATTAAAAGAGGTGCCTGATAAAGTAGCAAAAGCTTTTGTGGCTGTTGAGGACAAGCGTTTTTATGAGCATCACGGCATTGATGCACAGTCTATTTCAAGGGCGGTTTATCGAGATATATTAGCAGGAGGGAAGGTAGAGGGCGGCAGTACAATCACCCAGCAGCTCGCAAAAAATATTTTTCTCACAAATGACAAAACCTTTCTTCGAAAAACAAAAGAAGTCATTATTGCCATTAACTTAGAAAGAGATTATTCAAAGGATAAGCTGCTTGAGATGTATTTGAATCAGCTATACTTTGGCCATGGTGTTTATGGTATTCAGGCAGCAGCCAATTATTACTTTAGTAAGGATGTCAAAGATTTAACGGTCAGCGAAGGTGCCACACTCGCTGCGATGCCAAAGGCACCATCTTCTTATTCGCCTGTTTTACACCCTGATAAAAATAAACAAAGGCGGGACACCATCCTGAATTTAATGAACGAACAAGGATATTTGTCTTCAACAGAAACAGTAGAAGCAAAAGGGAGAACACTAGGCATTCATTTGAAAAAGAAATCAGAAACGCCTTGGGTGGACAGCTATGTTGATCTCATCATTAAAGAAGCAGAGTCAGAGTATGCCATTTCACATGAACAATTGCTTCAAGGCGGCTATACCATTACAGTTCCGATTGATATGAATCTGCAAAAAACCGCATATGATGCGATGAAGAACAACCGTTATTTCCCGGGAAAAAGCGGTTCTCCGGAAGGCAGCGCCGTATTCATTGATAACGAGTCTGGCGGAGTGAAAGCAGCCATCGGTGGACGAGAATATCAGGCGAGAGGCTACAACAGGGTGACAGCTGTTAGGCAGCCTGGATCTGTTTTTAAGCCGATCGCGGTCTACGGTCCGGCAATGCAGGAGAAAAAATTCAGACCTTATTCATTGCTTGAAGACAAAGAAAAAAGCTATGACGGCTATTCACCAAAGAATTACGATGGGCAGTATGAAGGAAGGGTCACAATGGTGGATGCCCTCATGAAAAGTAAAAATACCGCTGCTGTGTGGACGTTAAGCCAGCTGGGCATTGACACGTCGAAATCATATCTTGAGAAAATGGGGATAGATATCTCGGATAAAGGACTAGCCATGGCGCTTGGCGGTTTAGAAAAAGGAGTTTCTCCATTACAGATCGCTGGAGCCTTCCATACATTTGCAAATGAAGGCGTATATAAAAAGCCTTTCTTCATTCAGAAAATCACCAATGATGAAGGAGAAACTGTAGAAAAGAATCGTGGTAAGCAAGAACGAGTGTTTAGCGTGCAGAATGCTTGGAATATGACAAGAATGCTTCAGCAAGTCGTCAAAGGCGGGACAGCCCAGAGCGGTTCATACGCTGGAGATTTAGCAGGTAAGACAGGTACGACCACATATTCAGGTGTGAAAGGTGCAACAAAGGATGCTTGGTTTGCCGGCTATACGCCTAGTACAACGGGTGCGATTTGGATGGGGTATGACAAAACCGATAACAGTCACTATTTAACCGGCGGCAGTCAATTCCCGGTGCAGCTGTTTAAAGATATTTTAACAGCAGCTCAAATCACCAATGAAACGTTTGAAAAACCAGAGGGGATAAAAGAGCTCGAGTCGCCTATCCATTTAGAGGGACTATCAGGATTTGAAGCCCGCTATGCGTTTAAAATCAAAGGATTGTTTACATTAGAGCTGTCTTGGGACAATCAAGAGGATAAACGCGTTGAATACCGCATTTATGAAAAGAGAAATGGAAGCGAGACGCTGATCGACACAGTGACAGGCGTGGGCAGCTATACAATGCCGTATGCCAATGTATTTTCAAATGCAGAGTATAAGGTTGTTCCATATAATACCCAAACGCAAGAAGAAGGCGAAGGCAGTCCATATGTCAAGCCAGAGGCTTTTGGACGTTAATATTCGGCGATTTTTTGAACATTGAGCCGCTTTAGTATACCGTGCCTTGAAAAAACGGTATAGTAAAAGCAGGTTTGAGCCTTGTACAAAAAGAGAGTATAAGGCGAAAGGTGGAATGAAAGGTAATGGGAAAAACGAAGGTTTTTAATGACACGTTCTTAAAGGCGTGTAAAGGGGAAAAAACAGACCATGTACCAGTTTGGTATATGAGACAGGCAGGACGCTCACAGCCTGAATATCGTGCCCTTAAAGAAAAATACGGGCTATTTGAAATTACGCATCAGCCAGAGCTATGTGCTTATGTAACGAGACTTCCTGTAGAACAATATGGTGTAGATGCCGCTATTTTATATAAAGATATTATGACCCCGCTTCCGGCTATTGGAGTGGACGTAGAAATTAAAAATGGAATTGGACCTGTGATTGATGCACCGATTCGATCTAAAGCAGATATCGAACGTCTTGGGGAACTTCATCCTGAAGAAGACCTGCCATATGTGCTTGATACCATTCAGCTTTTAACGAAGGAGCAGCTGAATGTTCCGCTTATCGGTTTTGCTGGCGCACCATTTACGATGGCAAGCTATATGATTGAAGGCGGCCCATCTAAAAATTATCATAAAACAAAGGCACTGATGTACAGTGATCCTGAGGCGTGGATGCTGCTTATGAACAAGTTAGCTGATATGACGATTACGTACATACGCGCGCAGGTAAAAGCCGGGGTCAGTGCATTTCAAATTTTCGACTCATGGGTTGGTGCTTTAAATGCAGCAGATTACCGGACATTCATTAAGCCTGTCATGCAGCGAATTTTCACAGAGCTGAAGTCTGAAAACGTCCCAATGATCATGTATGGAGTTGGAGCAAGCCATTTAGCGAAAGACTGGCATGACCTGCCGCTTGATGTGGTTGGACTGGATTGGCGTATGAGTGTAGACGAAGCAAGAAAAGAAGGGCTCACAAAAACGTTACAGGGGAACCTTGATCCAACCATTTTACTTGCTCCTTGGGAAGTCATTGAAGAGAGAGCAAAAGCTATTTTAGATCAAGGAATGAAATCAGATCACTTTATCTTTAACTTAGGTCATGGGGTATTTCCAGATGTTTCACCAGATACGTTAAAGAAGCTGACAGATTTTATTCACGATTATTCAGCGAAACATAAAAAATCATCCATCTAAACTATTTCAAATGATCTGAAGGAGTGTTGGTTGTGGAGAAAAAGAAAATGGGACTTCTTGTCATGGCATATGGCACCCCATATAAAGAAGAAGATATTGAGCGTTATTATACACATATCCGCAGAGGCAGAAAGCCGGAGCCAGAGATGCTGCAAGATTTGAAGGATCGCTACAAGGCAATCGGCGGTATTTCTCCTTTATCAAAAATTACCGAACAGCAGGCAAATGGTTTGTGTGATCATTTGAACGACATCCAAGACGACATTGAATTTCATGTCTACATTGGCTTAAAGCATATTGAGCCGTTCATTGAGGATGCAGTTGCAGAGATGCACAAGGACGGCATCACAGAAGCAGTGAGTATTGTTCTTGCGCCGCATTTTTCAACCTTTAGCGTGAAATCGTATAACAAGCGTGCACAAGATGAGGCAGACAAGCTTGGCAATCTGAAGATTACGTCTGTGGAAAGCTGGTACGATGAGCCGAAGTTTGTGGACTATTGGGTGAAACAAGTGAAGGATACGTATGCATCGATGAGTGAAGAGGAAAGAGAATCAGCCGTACTCATTGTGTCTGCACACAGCCTTCCTGAAAAGATTATTGCAGCAGGAGATCCATATCCTGATCAGCTCGCACAATCTGCCAAAATGATTGCAGAAGGTGCAGGAATTGAACATTATGAAATTGGCTGGCAAAGTGAAGGCAACACGCCTGATCCATGGCTTGGACCAGACGTTCAAGACTTAACACGTGACCTATTCGAACAAAAAGGCTATAAAACGTTCGTATATGTGCCTGTTGGATTTGTCGCTGACCATCTTGAAGTGTTATACGACAACGATTATGAATGTAAAGTCGTGACAGATGAAATCGGTGCAGCCTACTATCGTCCAGAAATGCCAAATGCGAAACCAGCATTTATTGATGCTCTCGCAACTGTCGTATTAAAGAAGCTTGACGAAAGCAAGTAATTATATAAAAGAAGGCGATCCTATGCATGACAATCAAAAACACCTTGTCATCATTGGCGGTGGCATCACTGGTTTAGCCGCCGCCTTCTATTTGGAAAAGGAAGTCGAAGAAAAAGGTCTTCCCATTCAAATATCTCTTATTGAAGCGAGCCCTAGGCTAGGTGGAAAAATACAAACATTATATAAAGACGGCTACATCATTGAACGTGGACCTGATTCATTTTTAGAAAGAAAGGTCAGTGGACCGCAGCTGGCGAAGGATGTGGGTCTCGCAGATCAGCTCGTCAATAATGAAACAGGGCAGGCATATGTACTAGTCAATGAAACCCTTCACCCGATGCCAAAAGGCGCTGTCATGGGTATTCCAACTCAAATCAGCCCATTCATCACAACCGGTCTTTTTTCAGTTGCAGGAAAAGCGAGAGCCGCAATGGATTTCGTCTTGCCAAAAAGCAAGCAAACAGAAGATCAGTCGCTCGGTGAATTTTTTAGAAGACGTGTCGGTGATGAAGTAGTTGAGAATTTAATCGAACCTCTTCTATCAGGCATTTATGCAGGTGACATTGACCGTCTCAGCTTAATGTCCACCTTCCCGCAGTTTTATCAAACAGAACAAAAGCATCGCAGTTTGATTCTTGGGATGAAAAAATCACAGCAGCATGCGAAAGCGCAGCAAGTGACAGCGAAAAGACAAGGGCAGTTCCAAACGATCAATCAAGGACTGCAAGCGCTTGTTGAAGCAGTAGAAAGCAAGCTCAAGCTGACAACGATTTATAAAGGGACAAAAGTGAAGCAGATTGAAAAAACAGATGGGGGCTACGGTGTGCAGTTAGACAGCGGTCAAACGCTTTTTGCTGATTCAGCCATTGTGACAACTCCGCATCAATCGATCTATTCCATGTTTCCAAAAGAAGCAGGGCTTGAGTACTTGCATGATATGACATCTACTTCTGTTGCAACGGTGGCACTCGGTTTTAAAGAAGAGGATGTTCATAATGAATATGACGGTACTGGTTTTGTCATCTCAAGAAACAGTGATTTCTCTATTACAGCCTGTACGTGGACGAACAAAAAATGGCCGCATACAGCTCCTAAAGGAAAAACGCTATTGCGTGCCTATGTAGGGAAAGCTGGCGACGAATCAATTGTCGAGCAGTCAGACCATCAAATCGTCAGCATCGTGCTGGAGGATTTGAAAAAAATCATGGATATTAAAGCAGATCCAGAACTGACGACAGTGACTCGCTGGAAGACGAGCATGCCGCAATATCACGTCGGTCATCAAAAAGCTATTTCGAACATGCGAGAAACGTTTAAGCAATCATATCCTGGTGTTTATATCACAGGTGCTGCTTTTGAAGGTGTCGGAATCCCTGATTGTATTGATCAAGGAAAAGCTGCTATTTCAGAAGCTTTATCTTACCTATTTTCATAAAAAAACAATTCCCTTTTCTGTCATGGAAAGGGAGTTTTTCATGTTCGAATCAATCGAAAAGAGTTGGGAATCATAAATGTGAACAAAGTTGTTGCATCCGGGGAAAAGGGTGTGGTATATTACTTTCTGTACTTAATGACCAAAACGTTCAAATAGTCATTTTGGGAGTGAGATCATGAGTGTTGATAGGAGACAAATGATTTTAGACGGGGCTACGAAGGCATTTACTCAATTCGGGTATAAAGCCACCACAATGGACCTTGTGGCGAAGCTTGCCAACGTCGGAAAAGGAACCATTTATACCTTTTTCAAAAACAAAGAAGAGCTGTTCGATGAAATTTTCACATCCCTTTTAATGGAGATGAGGAAAATTGCGGATGAAGCAATGGATGAGGAAAAAAGTTTCTCTGAAAACCTTCACTTAGCACTCTTTGCAATATTGGAATTTCGAAAAAACCACCAGCTCACAATCAAAATCTTTCAGGAAAGTGCGGAGCTTGGCACGTCAGCGGTCAAGGAAATGATTGAGAAGATGGAGCAAATGATCATTCGCTATATCAAAACGAAAGTAAAAGAAGCGATTGATAAAGGCGACATTAAGCCATGTGATCCTGAATTGACTGCATTTGTGATGGTGAAACTATATATTGCACTTATTTTTGATTGGGAAAAGCGATACGAGCCTTTAACAAAAGAAGAGGTGGCCGAGTCGCTGGAACTTTATGTTCTCAAAGGACTTTTAGTAGCACCATAATTTTTTTTAAGTTCAAATGACCAAATTCTAAATTTAGTCATTCATCTATGGGAGGAAAACAGCAATGAATTTAATTCGGAATCAATGGAAAGACATTGTGACGAGCAAAAAACTACTGATCCCGATTTTAGCTGTCTTATTTATTCCGCTGATTTACAGCGGTGTATTTTTAAAAGCGTACTGGGATCCATATGGTACAGTCGATCAGTTGCCTGTAGCGGTTGTCAACTTGGATGAAGGCAGTCAATATGACGGGAAGACACTGCATGTCGGCGATGATTTAGTGAAGGAATTAAAGAAAAACGATAATTTCAAATGGAACTTTGTCGATAGTGAAGAAAAGGCAGTGAAGGGATTAAATAATGAGGATTATTATCTCGTCGTGGAAATACCAAAGGATTTCTCGAAAAATGCAAGTACAGTCCTTGATAAACATCCAAAAAAATCGAATCTGAAATATTATACGAATCCAGGCGCCAACTATGCGGCGTCACAAATTGCGAATAATGCCATTATCAAATTAAAAGATTCGGTTTCAAAGGAAGTCACAAAAAATTACGCAGAGGTCATTTTTGATAACTTCAAAACGATTGCAAAAGGCTTAGATCAAGCAAGCGATGGTGCGAAGAAAATTGATGACGGAACAAAAAGTGCAAAAGATGGCAGTAACAAGTTAAAGGACAATTTAGCAAAATTGGCTGAAGGAACGTTAACCTATAGCGAAGGTGTTCATCAATTTGCTGGTAAAATGGGTGAACTGAACACAGGGATACAATCTCTTGACAGCGGACTTGGCCAGCTCTTAACAGGCTATCAAACCATCGATCAGAAATTTGGAGAGCTTGGTACAGGAATTGATACATTGACTGAAGGGTTAAACACAAGCCGTGAAGGTCATCAGCAGCTCGCTTCTAAAATGCCGCAATTCACAGCGGGTATTGAGCAGCTAAACAACAAAGCACAATCTTTTTCAGAAAAAATTGAAGCAGTAGAAAAAGTCTTGTCGTCACCAGAATTAGCGAATCTTGAAAAGATGGCGCCTAAACTCGATCAGGTGAAAAAAGACGCAAAAACGTTTAGTACAAAACTTGCTTCATTAAAAGAAGCGCTATCGAATCGAGATGCTAAAGTAAAAAGCATCATCCAAAACAGCTCAATGACAGATGAAGAGAAAAAGGCGGCAATGGATCAGCTTGACAGTCTGCCTAAAATCGAACTGCCAGATCTGTCTGGACTAGAACAAAGCTTAGCGGCCTTGCAGGAACTGCCTGATGCAAGTGAGGTTCAATCTGCGGTTGCTTCTGCAAAAGCTCAGCTGCAGCAAGTCAAACAGCTGCCAAAGAAAACGGAACAGCTGTACACATCTACAGTCGCGATACAAAATGCGATTGATCAAATGACATCTGGTACGAATAAATTGTATCAAGGTGCACTTAAGCTCCAAGCAGGTCAAGGCCAATTACAAGATGGTCTGCAAACAGCAAATGGAAAGCTGGATACAGCGAAAAGCGGTGCAGATAAGCTTGCGAATGGTTCAAGCCAGCTGAGTGCAGCGTTAAATAAGCTGGAAAGTGGTTCAACGAATATCCAAAGCAACACATCTAAGCTTGCTGAAGGCTCAAAATCACTCGATAAAGGATTGGGAGATTTAAAGAGCGGTACAGGTAAGCTGTCCGATAAATTAAAAAGTGCCGCTGATGAAACAGGAGAAATTGATGCGGGTCAAGACAATTACAATATGATTGCGAGTCCCGTGAAAACAGAAAATGATACAGCGAAAAAGATCGATAATTATGGTACAGGGCTCACACCTTATATTTTATCGATGGGACTCTTTGTAGGGGCTCTCATGCTCACCGTTGTATTCCCAATGAAAGACCCTGCTGGACGCCCTAGAAACGCGTTTGAATGGTTTTTCAGCAAATATAGCGTACTCCTCTTTGTCGGTATCCTGCAAGCAGTCATTGCAAGCTCCATGCTCATCTTTGGGCTTGGTCTTGAGGTGGAAAGCCTCTGGCGCTTCTATCTCTTTGCGATTATCGTCAGTCTGACATTCTTAGCGATCATTCAGCTGCTGGCGACAACTATGGGGAACCCAGGACGCTTCATTGCCGTTATTATCTTGGTTCTTCAGCTCGCAGCAAGTGCTGGTACATTCCCGCTTGAGCTTGTGCCGAAATTCTTCCAAGTCATTCATAGTCTGCTTCCAATGACGTATACAATCAACGGATTTAGAACGATCATTGCAAGCGGTGATGACAGCTATTTATGGCACCAAGCAGCGATCCTTGGAACAGTTGCGATCATCATGATGGCGGCAACAACAGCATACTTTGCTTGGAACGTAAGAAAAATGAAACAGGACGAAGCTTAATTCATGAATCCTTTCTCTTTATAGAGGAAGGATTTTTCATTTGAAATTAGACATCTCGAACCTGAAGCGATATATTTTAAGAAGAGATGCTGAAAAAGGCATACATGGAAAGAATTGCTTTCAGACAAAGGAGGAAATGCCGAATGACAACTGAAGTAAACGAAACCGTTCAGCTGATTCAAAAGCTCGTATCAATCCCAAGTCCATCAGGAAATACGGAAAAAGTGATCGGCTTTGTTGAACGTTTTTTACAAGATTTAAATATTGAGACAAAACGAAATCGAAAAGGCGGATTAATTGCCACAATCAAAGGGACAGATGACAAAGAACACCGCATGCTGACAGCGCATGTCGATACGCTCGGTGCGATGGTTAAGGAAATTAAATCAAATGGACGGCTTCGTCTTGCACTCATTGGAGGCTTTCAATATAACTCAATTGAAGGCGAATATTGTGAAATTGAAACAGCATCAGGCCATACATACACAGGGACCATTCTTATGCATCAAACATCCGTTCATGTTTATGCGGATGCTGGAAAAGCGAAACGAAACCAAGAAAATATGGAGATTCGTCTCGATGAAAAAGTGAAAAATGCAGACGATGTCAAAGCACTTGGCATTCAAGTAGGGGACTTTATTTCATTTGATCCGAGAGTGGAAGTGACATCTTCAGGGTTTATTAAATCTAGACATCTTGATGATAAGGCAAGTGTTGCGCTGCTTTTGCGGCTCATCCAGCGGATTCAAAAGGAAAACATCACATTGCCGCATACAACGCATTTTTTAATTTCCAATAATGAAGAGATTGGCTACGGCGGAAACTCGAATATTCCAGAAGAAACAGTGGAATATCTCGCTGTAGATATGGGTGCCATCGGTGACGGTCAATCAACAGATGAATATAGTGTATCGATTTGTGTAAAGGATTCGAGCGGCCCTTATCACTATGGATTACGCAAGCATTTAGCTGCATTAGCAGAAGAGAACAACATTGATTACCGCCTTGATATTTACCCTTATTATGGCTCTGATGCATCAGCAGCCATTAGAGCAGGGCATGATATCATTCATGGACTGATTGGTCCTGGTATAGATTCCTCGCATGCTTTTGAAAGAACACATGAAGATTCACTTGTCCATACAGCGGATCTCCTTTACTACTATGTTCAATCACCATTAATCACAGCATAAAAAAAGAACCCCTGATAGATGGGGTTCTTTTTGGTTAGCTTGAAAGCTGTGTTGGCTCAGGTGCCTCTTGTCCAGTCATCACACGATGTCCTTTTTCAGGGTCATACTGCCCTTCCCATTTAGACATGACAACAGCTGCAAGTGCATTTCCTGTTAAGTTGACAACAGTCCGCGCCATATCCATGATACGGTCCACACCTGCAATAAATGCAAGACCTTCAGCAGGTACACCGATCGTTCCTAATGTCGCGAGTAATACAACAAATGAAGTACCAGGAACGGCAGCCATTCCTTTAGATGTTACCATCAGCACAAGAACTAGTGTAAGCTGCTGGACGATCGTGAGGTCAATGCCATATACCTGTGCAAGGAAAAGCGCAGCAATGGCTTGATACAAGACGGAGCCGTCCAGATTAAACGTATAACCGATTGGGATAACGAACGAAACAATTCCTTTTGGACATCCGATGCGCTCCATTTTATCCATGACTCTTGGTAAAACTGTTTCAGAGCTGGATGTACTAAAGGCAAGAAGCATTTCGTCTTTCATGTAAGCAAGAAATCTGAAAATATTGACGCCAATCATCTTTCCGATAATTCCGAATACAACGATAAGGAAGAGAGCGAGCGCAAAATAAACAAGACCTACAAGCTTACCTAATGAAATGAGAGATTCAAGACCAAATTTTGATACGGTTACACCAATGAGTGCAAATACACCAAATGGTGCAGCTTTCATCACAACATTGACGACATGGAACATGGCATGTGATACACCCTCGAAGAAGGCGAGCACTGGTTTACCGCGTTCGCCAATCGCTGAAACGCCAAGTGCAAATAGCACAGTGAAGAAAATAATCGCAAGCAAATCACCTTCCGCCAATGATTGGAAGAAGTTCGTTGGAACGATATGAAGGAACGTATCAGCAACTGATTTGCTGCTTTGCTCTTTTTCCGTTTCAACATACTGGCTAATATCTTGCTTTTCCGTATTTCCAAAGTCAACGCCTGCACCAGGCTGTACAAAGTTTGCAAGCACAAGACCAAGGACAATCGCAAATGTTGTGATAATTTCAAAATAAAGAATGGTTCTAAAACCTAGTTTCCCTACTTTTTTACCATCACCCGCACCTGCAACACCTAAAATTAAGCTGGATACGACAATTGGTATGACAATCATCTTTATGAGCCTTAAGAAGAAGTCTCCAATTGGTTTTAAGTATGTCTCGACACCTGGGTTACCGAAAAAGATTGCCCCAACAACAACACCGAGAATAAGACCGATTAGGATTTGAGTAGCCAATCCAAATTTTAATTTTTTCATAGATTTCCTCCCTAACATATTCATTAAAGGAATATTCCCACCATATTAAGTTTTAATATATGAATTAAAGTATAACTAAATTTAAAGAGGTTCGTCCACGATTAAATTATATTAAGAAAATACAAAATTATTAGAAAAAATAGACATTTAGAACCCCCTCCATTGTTTCGAGTCAATAAAAAGTGCCTTCAGAACTAAAAGTCATCATATGAAAATACTAAAAAAACCTTTTGTGACGAGGGTTTTACCTTTTTACCTATTTTTCAGAAAAAATAAAAAGCACCTTTGACTCCAACTGATGACGGAGGAAAAAAGTGCTTTTTTATTCAATTTATTCCCTTATTTAAGATAACTTACTTGTGAGCATTCCTCACATTCATTACCGTAACACTCGTGCTGTTCCATTAAATCATTTCCACATTTTGTGCATTTCTTTGAGGGCAAATTTCTAAAAAACTCTGTGATTTTTCCTAGCATTTGTCATCCTCCAATACGATTTGTTGCTATTATTGTATTATAACAGATTAATAATTGTCAATCTGTTTTGTAACAATAGGCAGGAAGAATGCTTTTTCCTTGAAAAATGGGTATATTGTAAGAAGGGGATTTTTAGAAAAGGAGGGAAAAATGACGTTGAACTTAACCGTGATTGGATGCTATGGAGGGTTTCCGGCAGCTGGTGAAGCGACATCAGGCTACCTTTTTGAATCAAATGGCTTTCGTCTTCTTGTAGACTGCGGAAGCGGTGTTCTTTCAAAGCTGCAGCAATACATTGATATAGAAGAACTAGATGCTGTTCTCCTTTCTCATTATCACCACGATCATATTGCTGATATCGGACCACTCCAATATGCAAAGCTAGTGGGATATCATTTAGGAAAAAGCAGCGGCCCGCTTCCGATCTATGGACATACTGGTGATCAAGAAGCATTTGGGCGGCTTTCTGATGATGTACATACAAAGGCAAAGCCTTACCAGCCAGAAGAAAGGATTGAACTCGGACCCTTTCAAATTGATTTTTTGAAAACGGTTCATCCGGCAGAATGCTATGCGATGAGAATTCAGGCAGAAGATGCTGTGGTCGTGTATACTGCAGACTCAAGCTATCAGGAGGCATTTATTCCATTTAGCAAGGGGGCAGATCTGCTCATTGCCGAAAGCAATTTTTACGCTGGACAAGATGGATCAGGTGCCGGACATATGAACAGTACGGAAGTAGGGAAAATTGCAAAGGAAGCAAATGTTGGGGAACTTATCATCACCCATCTGCCCCATTTTGGACGTCATAAAGACCTAGTCAATGAAGCACAGGCGTTATATACTGGCAGTATACAGCTTGCCCATTCAGGGCTTAGATGGAACAAGGAAGGAAGATAGAGATGCTGTTTATCGATAACGAACAACATTATGATCCAATGATTAATTTGGCAATTGAAGAATATTGCTTAAAATATTTAGATCCAGAAGAAACATATTTGCTGTTTTACATCAATCAGCCGTCGATCATTATTGGAAAGAACCAAAATACAATAGAAGAAATCAACACAAAGTATGTGGAAGACAATGGAATCAAAGTCGTGCGCCGCTTATCCGGCGGTGGTGCAGTTTACCATGACAAAGGGAACTTAAACTTCAGCTTTATCACAAAAGATGATGGAGACAGCTTTCATAACTTTAAAAAGTTCACAGAGCCAGTTATCAAAGCGCTTGAAAAGCTAGGCGTTAAAGCTGAATTGAGCGGCAGAAATGACATCATGGCAGATGGACGTAAAATTTCTGGAAATGCCCAGTTCGCAACAAGAGGACGTATTTTCAGCCACGGCACACTGCTATTTGATTCAGAAATTGAACATGTCGTTTCGGCTTTAAATGTGAAAAAAGAAAAGATTGAATCAAAAGGCATCAAATCAATTAGAAGCAGGGTTGCCAATATTAGTGAACTGATGGATCAAAAAATGACAACAGAAGAGTTTAGAAAAATTCTTTTAAGCTACATTTTTGATACAAATGGGGACGTGCCTCAATATCGTCTGACTGAAAAGGATTGGGAAAAGATTCACGAGATTTCCCGAGATCGCTATCAAAAATGGGAATGGAACTATGGCCGTTCACCGAAATTTAATTTGCAGCATTCTAAGAGATTCCCTGCAGGCTCCATTGATTTGCGATTAGAAGTGAAAAAAGGGATGATCCAGGATTGCAAAATCTTTGGTGATTTCTTTGGCGTAGGAGATATTGCCGATATTGAGAAGCGGCTCATTGGCCAGCAATATGATCGTAAAACGATCAGTGACGTCTTAGAAGATATGGACATGCGTCACTATTTCGGCAACGTATCAAAAGAGGATTTTCTTGATTTGATTTATTAATCGCGGGAAAGCACTGCTAGGCATAGCAGTGCTTTTTTGATTGAAGGAAATGAAAGCGATTTACATTTGATCTTGTGGATTTTTTCGATTGTCGATTATAATAGAAAGGAGGAATGTTCGGCCATAAAATGAATGGCCATTCATTCATTGATGACATGTAAGGGGTGGGAGAATGGATTTGATCAAAAATCTTCAGCAGACGGCGATGACGAAGGGAGAAAATATCGCATTGATCTTTGAAGGAAAGAAGTGGACCTATCGAGAGCTGATGACAAGTATCGAGCGTTTTGCAGATGGATTAGTGAGCGAAGGGTTTCAAGCCGGGGATCATATCGCGCTTATTTTAGGAAATTCACCGCATTTCGTCATTTCTTTTTTTGGCGCATTAAAGGCAGGGCTTGTCGTTGTGCCTATTAACCCAACATACACACCTAGTGAAATTGGATATATGCTCATCACAGGTGATGTTAAAGGTATTGTTGCGCCTGAACAGCTTCTGCCAGTGTACGAGCAGGTGTATGAGCAGCTTCCTTCCATTGAAAGAGTCATTATTTGTGCAGAAAATGAAGCGGCGTGCAGATCAAGCTTCAAGGAAGTATCTGATCGGCTTGTTTTCTTTGGAAAGCTTGTGACAGGTGCTGCGAATGAAAACGTACACCCTTCCATTCAGTCAGATGATACCGCTGTTATTTTATTTACATCTGGCACGACAGGAAAACCAAAAGGTGCCATGCTGACTCATTTCAACCTTTATTCAAATGCCAGAGATGTCGCTGAGTATTTATCGATTGATAAAAAGGACAAGGTCATTGCCGCTTTGCCAATGTTCCATGTATTTTGTTTAACAGTCTGTATGAATGCGCCGTTGATTCATGGTGCGACGATTTATGTCTTGCCGCATTTCAGCCCGTCAGAGCTTTTGCGCATGATGGAAAAAGAGAAGCCAACGCTATTTGTTGGTGTGCCCACCATGTATAACTATTTGTACCGACAGGAGGGGCATAATGAAGCGATGTCATCTGTGAGGATCTGTATATCAGGCGGTGCCTCAATGCCTGTTGCCTTACTGCATGGCTTTGAGAAAAAGTTCGGAGTTACGGTCCTTGAGGGCTATGGGTTATCAGAGGCATCTCCAGTGACTGCATTCAATCCTCTTGACGGAAAAAGAAAACCGGGTTCTGTCGGAACTGACATTATGAATGTGAAGAATAAAATTGTGAATGAACTTGGAGAAGAAGTCGGTCCTAATGAAGTCGGAGAGCTGATAGCAAAAGGGCCAAACATCATGAAAGGCTATTATCAAATGCCAGAAGATACGGAAGCTGCACTAAGAGACGGCTGGCTGTATACTGGCGATTTGGCGAGAAGAGATGAAGACGGATATATTTACATTGTCGATCGGAAAAAGGATATGATTCTTGTTGGCGGTTATAATGTATATCCAAGAGAAGTAGAAGAAGTACTATATCAACATGAAGGTGTAGCAGAAGCCGTTGTCATCGGTGTGCCAGACCCAAACACAGGAGAGGCAGTCGTCTGTTACATTTCCCCTAAGAAACATGCTCACATCAATCAAGAAGACATCATCACACATTGTTCACGCTATTTAGCAAAATATAAGCAGCCCCAAACGATCCATTTCATAGATGATATTCCTAAAAACACAACAGGTAAAATTTTAAGAAGAGCGCTAAGAGAAAAGTATCAAGCAGAAGAAAGTAAATAAAAAAAGGGAGTCTCTGATGAGGAGGCTCCCTTACAAATCCCCGCACTTCAAGGTTTTCTCTCAAAGACATTTTAGCTCTTTTGAATGGCTTCTTTTAACTGTCTCTGAAAAGAATTCGACTGTTTTTGATTCAGTTCATAAAACGTTCCATCAACTAAAAAAACGACCTGTGATCGGTTGGTCCAAAGCTGGAAGGTGGTGCCGTTTGTTCGTCCGAACATCACCTTGGCGATATAATCAGGCTTTTTTAAATTTTTCTTGAAATGATTGCTTGTTTGTTTGCCTTTATTTAATTCTTCAATTAAATCTTCTGCTGTGTCCTTATCATCTATTTCATAAGAGATTGATTCATTCGCAGGTGAGAGCAGCAATTTTTCTGCTCGATTCTCATCAAAGATTTCGCTCGTCCGGCTGAACACATAAAAGAAAGTGATTAATAAAAGTCCAAAAATCACAACTCCTGCAAGGATTTTCTTCATTTTGATCCTCCAACTTACTGTTTTACATGTAGCTTCTCCGATTTTTGAGCCGCATAATCATTTTTTTCGCGAAAGCTTTTTCAGATGGGGCATGCTATGATGGAGCCACATGAGACAGGTTCTAAACGAAAAAATGCGCGACTAGAATAGAGAGAGGGATGGAAAGGAGGCTGACCTGTGCGAGTACGTAAATGGATAGCTCTTGTAACTTTAGCATACATATTGTACGGTCTTTTTATTTATTCGTATTTGTTTCTAATGGGGGATTCATCGGTACCTGAAAGTATAAAAGAGACAAGTGCAGATCCGCATACTTTTATGTCAAGCCATGAGCTTGTGATCAGTGAGAATTTCTCGAACATACGGAACCTGCTGTATTTCATAACCATCCCATTAGATTGGTATGTCTTTTTTCTTTTGCTCATTTCAGGGTTTTCACGGAAAATAGCAGACTGGAGCTTGGCAGCAGCCCGTTTCAAGTTTTTAAGCAAACTTGTGTATGTGTTTGTGCTGTCACTTTTAACAATGATCATTTCATTCCCAATTAAATGGATTGGCTATCAGCTGTCTTTACACTACGGAGTATCTTCACAAAGTACGGCAAGCTGGTTGAAAGATCAAACACTGGATTTTTGGATTCAATATCCGCTCCTTGCCCTTTGTGCTATTGTGTTCTTTTGGCTGATTCAAAAGAGAAGAAAGCGCTGGTGGCTGTATGCGTGGTGTTTGACAGTCCCAGTTACGCTGTTTCTCTTCTTTATACAGCCGGTCGTCATTGATCCGTTATATAACAATTTTTATCCACTAAAGGATCAAGCCCTAGAGAAGAAGATATTAACGCTGGCAGACAAAGCGCATATTCCAGCAGATCATGTATATGAGGTCAATATGTCTGAGAAAACGAACACGATGAACGCATATGTCACCGGAATAGGTGAAAATAAGCGTATTGTTTTATGGGATACAACACTTCAAAAGCTGAAAGACCGCGAAATTTTATTTATCATGGCGCATGAAATGGGGCATTACGTGATGAAGCATGTGTATATCGGTCTAGCAGGATATTTAGTGCTGTCACTGGCCGGATTTTTTGTAATCGACCGTCTTTATTTTTATCTTTATCAAAAAGGAGCAGCCTCATTTCGACTCAAGGTGTCTAACGACATCGCTGCTCTTCCGCTTCTTTTAATCATCGTATCCATGCTGTCATTTGCAGCTTCACCTTTTACAAATGCAGTGTCAAGGCATCAAGAACGGGCAGCCGACGAATATGCGGTGAACATGACAAAAGACGGGAATGCAGGCGTAACGTCTTTTCAAAAGCTTGCAAAATCAGGGCTCTCCCAGGTGAATCCACCATTTCTAGTGAAGATTTTCCGCTATGGACACCCGACCATGATGGAAAGAATTATGGATATGGAAAAAGCAGCGGAAAAAGAGAAAACGCCGAAAAAGCAGGAATAAATAAAATCCGGCTGGATCAGCCGGATTTTTATTATCACATTTGGATTAGTTAGAAGCCGCTTGAACGTTGATTAACCCTTTTCCGTAATAGAATGAGTCACCAAGCGGTGTTGCCGTGTTTTCTAAGCGCTGGCGAACCTGAGAAGTTGATAGATTCGGATACTTAGAAAGGATAAGCGCTGCTGCTCCTGCTACATGAGGAGACGCCATAGATGTTCCAGTATAAGAAGTGTATCCACTGCTTGGCACCGTACTTAAAATAGAAGTACCAGGTGCAGAAACATCTAATTCAGGACCTGCGCTAGAAGATGAGTTTCTGACATTGTTACTGTTTACATTGGCAACAGCAATTGTAGAATCGTATTTTGCTGGATAGCCAACGGTGCTAGTAGAGCCAAATGAACCTGAATTTCCTGCTGCGGCAACGACAACTACTCCGCGGTTATTCGCTGTGTCAACAGCATTTTTAAGCGCTGTGGAGCCGTTTGGTCCGCCTAAGCTCATATTGATGACATCCATGTTATTCGCTACAGCCCATTCAATACCGCTAATAATCCAGCTGTATTGTCCGTCGCCATTACGGTCTAATACTTTCACAGCATATAGGGAAGCGCTTGGAGCGACCCCAAGAACACCAATTGTGTTATCAAGGGCAGCAATGGTTCCTGCTACGTGAGTTCCATGTGATTGAAAGTCTTGGGTGGCATTTGGCTCTGAAGGGACGAAGCTCGCACCGCCTGCAACATTTAAGTCAGGGTGTGCAGCGTGGATTCCAGTATCAAGGACAGCTACTTTGACATTAGCACCTTTATAACCTTGAGCGTGTACAGCTGGAGCTTTGATTTGAGGGATTCCATAAGGGACGGTTTGTGCATATGCTTCTGCTTTATGGTCTTCTTCTACGTAAGCAATGCTAGGGTCATGTTCAAGTTTCTTGGCGGCTGGTTCGGACATTTTCACTTGTGCAGCATTAATGAGGCGGTATTGTTTTTCTAGTTTTCCACCATTTTGAATGACAGCTTGTTTCTTAGAGCTGTTTGTGGTGGCAGAGGCTTTAAAACCAACAATATAGCTTTTTTCACTATCTGTTTTGGAGACCGTTTCGGCATTTGCCATGGATCCTCCAAACCCTGCTGAAAACAGAAGAGGGACAGCCAATAAAACACTTGTCATCACATTTTTCTTTTTCACGCACATTCCACATCCCTTTTTTCTTATTTCAGAATAATCATCCGTAGTCTATAAGAATGAACCGTTTGATTATTCTGTATATTCAGTTTAAGGGAAGTAGGCAAATAAGAGTAGACCCGAATTTTTGTGAA
Organism: Bacillus sp. FSL P4-0248; assembly: GCF_038593305.1. NCBI lineage: Bacteria > Bacillati > Bacillota > Bacilli > Caryophanales > Bacillaceae > Bacillus > Bacillus sp. FSL P4-0248. The sequence goes on from NZ_CP151983.1 coordinate 1,014,921, forward strand.
AGTCCTAGCGAAAATTGGGGAATTAAGTCACTTGGAACTGGTGGTAAAATATGTTTATTCTATCATTTCAGCGATGTTCTATTAAAAAGGGAGTGTGCTTTTTTTCTCATGATCCATTTCCGGTTAAATATTCGATACCCGAAAAGCCATAAAATAGGTAGAATCGTCTAGCATCTATTTCGAATTTCGATATAAAAAAATATTATTTTATCATTGTTTTTGCCATAAAAAAGAACCTGCTAAGATAACAGGCTCTTTAAGAAGGGGCGGATTGAGTTAAATGGCTGACCACGTTGTAATCACGGACCTTCCATTTACCATCTGACCATTCCACATAATTTAAGCAAGCATTAACAAGTCTCGTGTTCTGTAGACCCATATGTTCATCTGCCAAAGTGGTGAGTAAAGCATGGATAGCAGCTCCGTGAGCCACGATCAGGACATGTTGATCTGGATAGGCGGCTCTGACTTTCTCAATACCTTCTAGCATTCGGTTTTGAATCGTCTCAATTGGTTCCATATTTGGATACTGTTTATCTGGAAACAGCTTCTGACGCTCCTCAAACGACATGCCTTCAGCGTCACCATAATCTCGTTCTATAAAATCATCCATGATGACAAGTGGAGCATGGACATGATTTAAAATCAAGTGTGCCGTTTCTTTTGCCCTTGTTAGTGGACTGGAAATGACAACATCCCAATGGACATCCTTTAAGTAAAGTCCAGTTTGTTCAGCCTGCCATTTACCTGTGTCGTTTAAAGGGATATCTGTTCGTCCTTGAATTCGTTTCGCTGCATTCCAATCTGTTTCCCCGTGTCTGACTAGGCAAATTGTTGTCAATCAAATCCCGCCTTTTCTATCTTTTCTTCTATTATACTAAAGCAGAAGAAAAAAGACTGTATTAGCGATTTGTCAGGCTTGTTAAGGATTCGACGGAGCTTGCGACTTGAGACACCGTTTGTTTGACTTCCTTCAATTCGTTAAGGAAAGTCTGAAGGTCAATTTCAATTTTTCCGTTTTGGTTTTTGCTTAAGTTCATGCTGCTGACGATATCATCGAAGAGTGAATTGATTTGTGTCATTTTTTCTTTACTGTCTGTCACAAGTAAATTCACGTCCGCAATGTGCTGAGAGACAATGGCGATTTGTGAATTGGTATTGTTGACAAGTTCAGATACAGTTGAAACCGTTTTCTTTGTGTCCTCTGATAATTTGCGCACCTCGTTTGCAACGACAGCAAAGCCTTTTCCATGTTCTCCTGCTCGTGCAGATTCGATTGAAGCATTTAAAGATAACAAGTTCGTCTGCTCTGCAATGCCTGTGACAATCCCAAAGATTTGTTCAATTTGTTTGGCGATTTCCTCAAGACGCTTAATTTCTGTTTCAATCTTCGTCATGCTGCCATCAATCTGATTCATTTGTGTTTGCTGAATTTCTAATTCTTTTTTACCGCCGATTGATTTTTCTTCGACCTGTGCTGAAATTTGTGTTCCAGCTTGTGACATGTCCGCCATCTCATCCGATTTTGAGACAAGCTTGTCGACCGCACTTGTTGTGTTTGAGAAGAGCGAAGCAAGCGAATTTGAAGTCTCTGTGATTTTTGTATGAAGCTCTTGCTGCTGCTCTTCTGCTTCATCACGAATTTTAGAATATTCATTTTGGAATGTATCTAGGACAAGCTGCTGCTCTAAATTTAAAATTTTCGTCGTCGCTTTGACCGCTGTCTGATATTCTTTGAAATCTTGGATATGGTTAGCGAATAAATCCATAATTGATAGCAGAAGGTCTTGGAATGCTGCCATGTACCATTTAGGCTGGAGTCCAATCCGTAAATGAACTTGCGCAATTTTAACGCGTTTTGCCACATAGGCTTCGTCAATCACGCCTGCAAACATTTCGCTAATATGAATGCGGAGTGTTTTTTTCAAACGATCGACAGAACTATTGTCTTGAATGATATGCATCAAGGAAGACTCGACTTCTAAATTTTTATAAAACTTATCAACAATATGTGCAATATCATCCTGAACAATTGGATTGAGCTGCTTTAATATCAATAGGTCATGCTGCGTCAGGTCAATCATTTTGATTTGTTTCGCGATGTCCGTATTGTTCGAGAAGTTGATTCGTTTTATCCCATCATCCTGCTGTGTGAAAAAAGCAGTGTTTTTTCTTTTCGGTTCTTTTTTAAATAACAATGTGTTTGTCCCCCCATAATCATCAAAAATATCAGACTTTATGTTTTTTATCGGATAATATTGGATTTTTTAAAGGGGGGACGAGTGAAATTTTACTGTTCTTTATATGACCTTTTTAGTGGTTTTTTAGCAGGGCCTTCTACTACTTCTCCAGTAATGGAAAAACGTGAACCGTGACACGGGCAATCCCAAGTGCGGTCACTATTATTCCAAGCCACTTCACAGCCTAGGTGAGTACATGTTGTATCGACTAGAAAGACATTCCCATCCTCTGATTTATAGGCGCCGCACTTTTTATGTTCATACGAGATAATGCCGCCCTCGCCTGGTTTTAAATCATCGATTGTTTGATCAGTTCGTTTGAATTTACCACTGATCAGCTTGGCAGCGACATTGGCATTTTCTTTAACGAAATCTTTGACGAAAGAGTCAGTAACAGGTCTTGATGGCGTAAAGATTGATTCGTATGGATTCGATTTTCCTTCAATTAAATCACCGATAAGAGTGGCTGCGACGTGGCTTGTGGTCATGCCCCATTTTCTAAAGCCGGTTGCTACAAAGATATTCTGGTGGTGTTTGGTCAGGCGGCCAATGTAAGGGATTTGATCCATTGTGACCATATCGTGGGTTGACCAGCGATACAGCACTTCTTCTATTCCAAGGGTGGCGTCTCCAAACGTTTCTAGTCCTTCATAGTGAGCGGATTCATCTCCGCCTTGTCCTGTTTTATGGCCTTCTCCTCCGATGAGGACTACTTCTTCTCCGTCCCATTCTGCCGTTCTTAAAGAGTGAGCAGGCTGGTCAATTCCTAGGTACATTCCGTCTGTGAGTGGTTTGGTTGTTTTAGCTGCTACGACATAGGATTGCTCTGGATGAATACGGGTGAAATAAAGTCCTTTTCCATCATAAAAAGGAAAGTGTGAGCATGAAATGACATAGCGCCCTGTCAGATGATATCCGCTTTTTGTGACGACAGCAGGGCGGTTCCCTTCTTTTACATCAACAGCGGTTGTTTGTTCAAAGATACGTACACCTCGCTCTAGGAGCTTGTCGATTAGCGCATTGAGATAATGAAGGGGATGAAACTGTGCCTGATTGGTCATCGCAAGGGCTGCTTTAATGTCAGCGTCAAAAGGAAGCTTTGTTTTCCATTCCCGGTCAATACCAAGCTGTTTGTAGGCATCTAATTCCTTCTTTAACTTTTTTACACCGCTTTCTTCCTTTGTATAAAGGTAAGCATCTTTTATCTCTAGCTGACAATCGATGTCGTGCTCTTTGATACGAGCTTGAATGAGGTCTTTTGCTTTCTCATTTGCTTCTACATACAAACGTGCTTTTGGCATCCCAATTTGTTGAATCAGCTCATAATAGTACACATCATGCTGTGAGGTGATTTTAGCCGTTGTGTGTCCGGTCGTGCCTTGCAGCAATTGTTCGGCATCAATGATGATCACATCTAGTCCTCGCTCTGTCATTTCAAACGCCGCAGCGATACCGGTAATACCGCCGCCGACAATGATCACATCTGCTGTGAGATCTTCACTGACAGCAGGAAAAGAATGCTTCTGACTATCCGCCAGCCATAACGATTTTGCCTGTTCCATTCCTTTATGTTCTTGTTCCATGTTGTCGCCTCCAATGATTTGTTGTGTATAATTTTTCCACAATGCTGAAAATCATACATCTGAAAGGAAACAGGGGCGTCATACATAAAAAAGCAGCCAGCACATAAAAATAAACAAGATAAAAGGAAGGAGTGGACTAACGTGTCAACAAAGCAGCCGAAGAAAACATTACCGCCTCAGCACCAAAATGAACGTCCGGGTCTTGAATATAAAATGAACCCTAGACCTGTCTTTGATCGTGAGGTGCAGAATAAAAAGTTAGCAGGAAAAACAGCCATTGTGACAGGTGGAGACAGCGGGATTGGAAGAGCAGTCTCTGTTTTATTTGCGAAGGAAGGTGCCAATGTCGCCATTGTTTACTTAAGTGAACATCGTGATGCCGAGGAGACGAAGGACTATATTGAGAAAGCGGGAGGCCGTGTCATCTTAATTGCAGGTGATTTAGGGGATGAGGCTTTTTCTAATGAGGTCGTCAAAAAAACAAAAGATGCCTTCGGTTCCATTGATATTTTGGTGAATAACGCCGGGGAACAGCATCCACAAAAAAGCATTGAGCAAATTACCTCGCATCAGCTTCTTCGGACGTTTCAAACGAATATTTTTGCCATGTTTTATTTAACAAAGGCTGTTCTTCCTCATTTAAAAAAAGGAAGCAGTATCATTAATACAGCCTCTGTCACCGCCTATAAAGGGCATGAAACATTGATCGATTATTCATCCACAAAAGGGGCGGTCGTCACCTTTACGAGATCATTATCTTTATCGCTCATTAAACAAGGGATTAGAGTGAATGGAGTAGCTCCCGGTCCTATTTGGACACCGCTGATTCCCTCAACCTTTACGGAAAAAGAAGTCTCTGAATTTGGCGGAGATGTCCCAATGGAACGTCCTGGTGAGCCAGTAGAGCTTGCGCCAAGTTATTTATTTTTAGCGAGCGAAGACTCATCTTATATGAATGGACAAATGCTGCATGTGAATGGCGGGACCATTTTAAATGGATAAACAAAAAACTTGCGGTAAAGAGACGAGTTACTGTCTCTCTGCCGCAAGTAAAATCATCATGATTGATGTAAGCAGTGTTCTGCATATTGAGCTGACAAGTCATTGAATCGCTTTTCATCACGCTGATCCAGTGCCTTATCAATCTCTTCTCTTAGGAAGGTTAAGCGCTGTTTATAAAGCGCCTCATCTAAAACCATTTGAATATAGATGTCTAAAATGGTGACGCCGTTTTCTTCGGTTTTTTGGGTGTTGCGGGACTTCATGAGCTCAGCATACGTTTTTTTCTCTTTCATAAAGAATCCCCCCGATGCCTTTTTTATAGTATATGGATTGGCGGAGAAAAAATCAACAAGAATTTATAATTTTTAGACAATTTATTTTTGAGCAGAATCGACACCTCTTGTCCAATCGACAGGATGTGATATATCTTTAAAAATGGCTTTTCGATAGATCGAATGGACTAAAAAATATGATAAAAAGATGATTTTTAATAAATTTTGAAAAAATCCTGTCGTTTCTTATATGTTGGTGATAGATTAATAGTATCTCAAATAACCAAATATTAACACAGGAGGAAATGAAGTGTCAGGAATTAGTGAAACACCTTTAGATTCATACGTCATTAATCAAACAACAATGGCGGTCCTTCCAGTTGAAGAAGGAAAAAGAGTATATTCAAAAGTTATAGAAAGAGAGACAAGCTTTTACGTTGAATTAAAGCCCCTGCAAATTATTGAACGCAGCTGCAGATTCTTCGGCTCAAGCTATGCAGGCAGAAAGGCGGGAACATACGAAGTAACAGGAATTTCTCACAAACCCCCAATTGTGATTGACTCATCCAATCATCTGTATTTTTTCCCAACCTATTCATCCAACCGTCCTCAGTGCGGCTGGATCTCCCACAAATACATTCATACCTTCCAAGAATCATCCCTCGGAGACACGGTGGTCACCTTTACAAACGAGCAAACCGTCAAACTTGATGTCTCATATAAATCATTTGAGAGTCAGGTGCACCGGACAGCATATCTCCGAACGAAATTTCAAGATCGTCTCGATGGAGGTCTTCCGAAGAAACAAGAATTTATGCTGTATCCAAAAGAACAGCAGCTCAATCTCGTATACGATTTTATATTAAGGGAGCTTCGAAACAAATATTAGTCAAAAGCCAGCGGCAGAGCAGCCGCTGGACCTCTTATCCAGCATGAATGAAATGCAAAAAGGCGCCGCTACATCATAAAGAAGAATTCATTGAAACCAAATACGTATGTCTCGTCGTCTATTGGTTGTTTGGGAAATGACAGGGAAATGTGAATCCTTAGACATATTTTCATTCATTTATCCATAAATCACAGAAGAGACACGAGCTTGTCTGTTACAATAAAAGAAATCTTATGTGGTAAAGGATGCTTATATTTGACCGATATGAACGAATGGGATGAAGAAATGGAGGCTCTGTATGAAAAAACAATCACATTTGGTGCTGCTATTTATCCTAACTTTGACATTACTAGCAGCCTGTCAGCAAGCAGGTCAGCCGCCTTCAAAGCAAGACACAAAAGAAGCTGCTTATGAACAATGGGTGCAGTCTTATATGGATGAGTTAAATAAAGCATATGAAAATATGACCGGTCAGTTTATCTCAGATGGACATGGAAAGATCCAAACAAATAAAAAATTGACAGAAGCGACGAAAGCATTTGATCGTGTGATTCAAAAAGGGCTTGATCATCAAGAAGTTCCAGCTGCTTACCAAAAGGCCGATCAACAATTAAAGACAGGCCTTGCTTCATTTGAAAAAGGGATCAGTAAGGTGGAAAAGCTCTTGAAGCATCCCGATCAAGAAAAGCTGTTTATTTCCGCTACCCATCATTTTCAGGATGGCTTGCAGCAGACAGCCGCATTTATGGAAGAAGTAGGTCAGATTCAGCAATCATCCTAAAAAAGCCTGGAAGTAAACCTTCCAGACTTTTTTAGATGTGAAGGATTTTCTTTAAACGGCGAACGCCCTCTTGAATCATGCTTTCGTCCGTACAGGCGAATCCTAGCAGTAATCCCTTTCGATTGCTTTCAAAACAATAAGGACTTAATGGATAAATGCCAACGCCAGCTGCTTTTGCTGCCTCAATGCTTCCTTTTTCATCAAAGTCTTGCGCTCCTTCTAAAAAGACATGAAGGCCCGTATCGGTTCCGTAGATACGGAAGTGTTTGTCAAAGTGATGTGTCAAAAGGGCTTCCATCATGGCTGCCTGTCTTTTTTTATACAACTGTCTCATTCGCCTGACATACCGCGTGAATTCTCCTTCTTTGAAAAAAGAAGCGAGTGTGATTTGTTCCATAATGGGCAGCTGCCTTTGAATGAGTGATTGCAGTGCGGCAATTTCTTTCATGACTGCTTTGGAGCCGACAATGGCAGCCAGGCGGATGCCAGGTGCCAGCACTTTTGAGAAGCTTAAGATGTAAATCACATGCTCGGGTGCTTCTGAAAATAGGGAAGGGAGCGGCCCGCCATGGTAACGATAATCCCCATCAAAATCATCCTCTAATATATAAGACTGATGGCTGACAGCAAACTTCAGCAGCAGCTGCCTTCTGTTTACACTCATACATACTCCAGTTGGACGCTGATGGGAGGGCGTCACAGCAATCAGTTTTGTTCGCCGGGGCAATGTGTTCACCACCATTCCTTCTTCATCAACTGGTGCGGGGTGAATGTTCATTTCGCGATGCATAAACGACAGCCTTGCCCCAGGGAAACCTGGATCTTCAACAGCCACTGTATCACCTTTTTTAAGCAATACCTGTGAAATCAAATCAATGGCTTGCTGCGTACCACCTGTTAACACCATTTGATCTTCTTCTACATCAATCCCGCGTTCAACAGATAAATATTGGCGTATTTCTGAACGCACCTCCCATAATCCATGCGGTGAGGAATAGCCCCAATCCTTCATATCTAATCGCTGTAATGCTTTCATGAGCGAGCGCTTCCATATGTTTTGAAAGTGTGCATCGATGGCTGGCTCCTGATGACGAAAATCAATATCAAGCTTCTCATGAAATTGATTGGCTGACAGCCAATGATCCATTTGTTTTTCGGCTTCTTCAAAGTGAGGTCTTGTCGGAGGTGAAAAAGGCGGTTCACTTTGATAGGGAGGGGAAGCTGTATATTGATCGCTTGAAATGACCTTGGTACCGCCTCTTCTAGATGTGCTCACGTAACCTCTTGCCAGCAGCTCATCATAGGCAAGCTGTACGGTTGATCTTGATACATTAAGCTCCTGTGCTAACACTCTTGTCGGTGTTAACTGATCGTCAGGATGCAGTTTTTGTGTATGAATTTTTTGAATGATCTCAGTCACGATTTGCTGCCAGAGCGGAGTAGCGCTTGAACGGTCTAAATGAATATACATCGTGCACCTTCTCTCGTTTTCACATCATAAGTTGATGATGACACTGAATTATGGACTGGTCAATAGTGTCATTTTTGGATGTAGGAAGTAAGCCAAATGGTGTGTACACTGTTCTCATATGCAATGACATAGAGGAGAGAGTCAAATGATCCCAGCATCCAAAGAGGAAACGGCACACTTATCCATCATCCCGTTTATTTTCGTTTTACTTGGTCTTTTTATGATTACGATTGCTGTGAATCTGCAAGTGCCCCTTTATACGGCGTATGCAGAACACGCAGGGTACGGAAAGGCGGCAACAGCACTTGTATTTGCCGCGTATGTCTTCGGACTTATTCCAGTTTTGCTTTTTCTTGGCGGCATTTCTGACCGGGTTGGACGCAAACCGATTTTATTGGTTGCGCTTAGCTTTTCGTTATGTGCCACCTTGTTGATGATTATCCACCCTTCCATACAGATGCTCTTTGCTGCCCGGCTCTTGCAAGGTGTCGGACTTGGTCTTAGTGTTGGAACATGCACCGCATATTTGATTGCTTTATATCCAGAGAAGTCAGGCTGGATTCCAACTTTTATTGCACTATGCAGTTCGGTTGGATTTGGGGGCGGTGCTCTTTTTACGGCACTTCTTTCTTTTCAGCGTGTGTCCCTCACGCCGCTTAGCTATTGGATTGTGCTGGCTTTTTTGATCTTAACCATTGTGGGTGTCTTCTTTTTCGTGCCGCCTGTCCAAGGAGATTCAGGTAAACCGATGATGAACATGCCAAGATTTCCAAAAGGAACAATGCCGGCGAATGCAGCCATTGCTATCGCATGGTCGGTGTGCGGCCTTGTCATTTCAATTTTGCCAGCACAGCTTAAACTAAATGGTTATGAATTGTGGGTAGGGCCAGCGCTCTTTTTAATTAATATGGCAGGTGTCCTGATGCAGCCCTTTGTGCGCAAGATGAATAGCAGCACAGCGCTCCTTTTGGGGGTTATCTGTCTTCCGTGCGGATATGGCCTCTTACTATACGGTGCAAGCAGCGGGTCTATTTTCCTTGTACTTGCCGGAACGATGCTGGCGGGTACTGCCTGCTATGGATTTACTTATTTAGGTGGCCTTCAGCTCATTGTTGAGCGAGGGAAAAAGGAGGCGGCTAGAGCCGTTGCAGGGTATTACTTGTTTGCCTATTTAGGACTTGGTATTCCGAGTGTTTTTGTTGGACTCTTTGCTGATATATACGGTACTCAGATCGTGTTAACCCTCTTTCTCTTGATCGTTTTGGCTGCCTGCCTCATTCTCTTGATCTCAGGGGTCAGGCAGAAACAAAAGTAAGATGTCCATCTTTCTCTTTCTCTTCCAATTCGTTTAAAATATAGGCAAGAGAGGGGAAGATGAACATGAAAAAAGTGCAGCTTGATGGCGCAGCGTGCAGGTCGCAAGAAGAGCTTCATGACCAGCTAAAAACAGTTTTACACCTTCCTGACTATTACGGAAAAAATCTTGATGCCCTTTGGGACTGTTTGACAGGCGAGGTGACTCTTCCAGTTGAACTGACATGGGTGAATTTTCAAACGAGCAAAGACGCTCTTGGTGATTATGCTGAGAACTTGCGTCAGTTATTTCAAGAAGCAGAAGAAGAACTGAATGGACAATTTCAATTGAATATTCAATAAGAGAAAAAGCAGCCGCTGCCGCAGGCTGTTTTTTGAGTTTTCGTCTTTTTTATACCGCTATTGAATATTTCACTAGATGTGATAATATATGAACTGTCGCTTAATTGATAATGATAATCATTTATGGCGGATAGAGCTTGATAGAAAGTGAGAAACCTGTATGAAGTTGTATCAATTAAGTTTGTTATTTGTATGTTTGGCATGTATATCTCTGTTTGTCGGTGTACAGGATCTGTCCATTTTAGAACTGTTTCATTTAACAGATGAACAAGTGCACACGTTAGTTTCAAGCCGCCTCCCGCGTCTCGTGAGTATTGTGCTTGCTGGTATGAGCCTTAGTTTATGCGGCTTTATTATGCAAAGCATGACGAGGAATAAATTTGTTTCACCAACCACTGCAGGAACGATGGATTGGGCGAAGCTTGGTATTTTAGCAGCAATGCTTGTTTTTACACATGCGAATCCGCTTATGAAAATGGGGATTGCGTTTCTATTTACTTTAGCTGGGAATCTTCTTTTCTTAAAAATCCTGCGGCATATCAAGGTGAATGATACGATTTATGTACCATTAGTCGGCTTAATGTTTGGGGGGATTGTCAGTTCAATATCTACGTTTATAGCCTATAAATATGATTTGATCCAAAACGTATCAGCATGGCTTCAAGGGGATTTTTCTCTTATTGTCCAAGGGCGTTATGAACTGCTCTATGTGAGCGTTCCACTATTGATCATTGCGTATTTATATGCTGACCGCTTTACAGTGGCAGGCATGGGCGAGAGCTTTGCTGTCAACTTAGGTTTAACGTATAAACGTGTGATGGCAGTTGGTTTGGTGATCGTTTCAATGATTACGTCTGTCACCATTTTAACTGTCGGGATGCTGCCATTCCTTGGATTAATCATTCCGAATATTGTTTCGATCTACCGCGGCGATCACTTGAAAAAAAGCCTCCCGCATACAGCTTTACTAGGAGCTATTTTTGTTCTGATTTGTGATGTGCTCGGAAGGGTGATCATTTATCCATATGAAATATCAGTTGGGCTCATGGTAGGCATCATCGGGAGTGCGATCTTCCTGTACATGTTATTAAGGAGGAAACGCTATGCATAAGAAACGTATATTATGTCTGATTGCAGCCATTGCAGCCGTGTTGATCGTAATTTTTATTACCTTTCAAATGGGCTACTGGCCGTACACAGTCCCAAGCCGTTTAAAGAAAGTGCTTGCGATGACATTAACGGGAGGCGCGATTGCCTTTTCATCTGTTGTCTTTCAAACTTTGACCAACAATCGAATCTTAACGCCGAGCATATTGGGCTTAGACGCACTGTACTTGTTTTTGCAAACAGCGATTATTTATGTGTTTGGGTCGACTCATTTAATGATCGTCAATAAGAATCTTAATTTTTTCCTTTGCGTTGGGCTGATGATTCTATTTTCTGTATTGCTGTATACAGTCATGTTCAAACGCAAAAATAAACACATTTTCTTACTTCTGCTTGTTGGAATTGTGTTTGGGACATTATTCAAAAGTCTTTCTTCGTTTATGGAAATGCTGATCGATCCGAATGAATATCAGGTCGTACAGGATAAATCCTTTGCAAGCTTTAATCACATGAACACGGACATCTTACTGATCGCTTCTGTTTTATTTGCGGCGCTGTGTGTTTACATTTGGACATTCCGCTCCAAATTAGATGTCATGTCTCTTGGCAAGGAACATGCGGTGAATCTAGGCATTGACTACGACAGCATCACAAAAAAAATGCTGATCGTGATAGCTGTCCTTGTGTCTATCGCAACGGCACTTGTCGGACCAATTACGTTCCTCGGCTTACTCGCCGTAAACGTCGCACGAGAGCTTTTTCGGACATACCGGCATACATACTTGCTATTAGGCTCTTTTTTTATCAGCGTGATTGCCCTTGTAGGCGGGGAATTTCTTGTAGAAAAGGTATTTACTTTTCAAACGCCGCTTAGTGTGTTGATTGATTTAGTCGGCGGACTGTATTTTATTTATTTACTGTTAAAGGAGAGTCGTTCATGGTCTTGATGAAGGGCGTCAGTAAGGCGTATAACGGAAAAACAGTGCTTCACGACACAACGATCAGTGTGAAAAAGGGACAGCTGACGTCTCTCATTGGTCCGAATGGTGCGGGAAAAAGCACGCTTTTATCCATCATGAGCCGGCTGATTCAGCCAGACTCAGGTGCAGCTTATTTAGAAGACAAGCCATATAGTGCATACCCTCCGCAGGAACTTGCAAAGAAGATGAGTATTTTAAAGCAGGCCAATCATATGAATGTGCGGCTGACCGTTCGGGAGCTTGTCAGCTTTGGCCGTTTCCCTTACTCGCAGGGTCATCTGACAAAAGAGGATGAGAAGATGATTGATGTGTCCCTCCAATACATGAAGCTTGCCGATATCCAGCATCAATATGTAGATGAACTGAGCGGTGGACAAAGACAAAGAGCTTTTATTGCAATGGTGCTGGCGCAGGATACAGATTATATTTTCTTAGATGAGCCTTTAAACAATTTGGATATGAATCATTCTGTCGAGATGATGAAGCTCTTTCAGCAGCTCGTCAAAGATCTTGGGAAAACAATTGTTGTGGTTCTTCATGATATTAACTTTGCCTCTGTGTATTCCGATCATATCGTCGCCTTAAAAGATGGACAGGTCATTAAAGAAGGTGGAGTGGACGAAGTGATTCAAACAGATGCACTTGAACAAATTTATGACATGCGCATACCGATTGAAGTTATTCGTGGTGAGCGCATTTGCTTATATTTTTCTTAAAAAAATGAAGAGGTGATTACGTATGAAAAAATGGACTTGGATGATGACTATATTAATAGCAATCGTGGTACTCGCTGCCTGCGGGAACCAAGGGAAAACTGAAGGCACAAAAGGGGAAACCGTCACGGTAAAAGACATACTGAATAAAGATGGTGTAAAGATCAAGAAAAACCCGAAAAAAGTGGTCGTGTTTGATATGGGAAGTCTTGATACTTTAGACAAAATAGGTGTGAATGTAACAGCTTTACCGAAACAAGCGGTGCCTAAATATTTATCAAAATATGAAGGAGACAAATATGAAAATGTCGGCGGATTAAAAGAGCCGAACTTTGAAAAAATTGCAGAAATTAAGCCGGATTTAATCATTATCCAGCACCGTCAAGCAGATGCATTCGATGAATTTTCTAATATTGCCCCTACGATTTATATGGATGTAGACAATGCCAATTATATGGAATCATTTAAAAAGAATGCCAAAACTTTAGGCAAGGTTTTTGATAAAGAAGACAAAGTTAAAGAAGAACTTGCAGCCATTGATCAAAAAGTGGATGCTTTAAAGAAAGAAGCAAAAGAGTTAAAGAAAAATGGGCTGGTGATCATGGCGAACGACAGCAAAATGACAGCGTTCGGACCTAAGTCAAGATACGGTCTCATCCACGATGTGTTTGGTATCACACCGGCAGATCAAAAGCTTGAGCCATCTGATAAACACGGTCAAAGCATTTCGTATGAATACATGGTCAAAACGAACCCAGACTATCTATTTGTCGTTGATCGAGGCGCAGCGATCGGAGAAGAAACGTCTGCGAAACAGCTTGTTGAGAATGATTACGTGAAATCAGTCAAAGCGATCAAAAACAACCATGTGGTGTATTTGAACTCTGACATGTGGTATCTATCCGGCGGCGGGCTTGAATCATTATCTGCCATGATTGGTGAAGTAAAACAAGGTATTAGCCAAAAATAATGAACGAAAGCTGCTCATCTTGAGCGGCTTTTTTATTGTGGATTCATAAAAATATGTTGCGTGCAGGAAACTTTCATCAAAATATGTTATAGTGGAACCTACATTGATAGACTAAGATAGAGTGAGGGTTCGGAAAGGATGAAGGAAAAAAGATCAAAAAGAAGACTAAGGCCTTGGGTAAAAGCCGTGCTGTTTATCATGGCATTTGTCATGGTGATGGCAGTGTCCGTGACTGGATACGCATACTATAAAATTTCAAAAGCGTCGAATAAGGCGCAAGTATCATTAGAAAGAGGAGACACCTCGCAAAAGCGTGTGAAAGCTTTTGATCCAGGAAAGGACAGCTTTTCGGTGCTGCTGCTTGGAATTGACAGCCGTCCAGGTGAAACGGTAGATGAAGCAAGAAGTGATGCGGTCTTACTGGCGGCGGTGAACCGAACAGACAAAACCATTAAGCTTCTCAGTATTCCTCGTGATTCTTATGTAGATATACCGGGAAGAGGATATGATAAAATTGCTCACGCCCATGCGTTTGGGAGTGCAGATTTGTCAGTCAAAACGGTCGAAAACTTGTTGAACATTCCTGTAGACTATGTGATTTCAGGGAACTTTAAGGCGTTTCAAGACATTGTGGATGAGCTAAATGGAATTGACGTAACGATTGAAGATGAAAGCATCGCAAAACAGATGGAAAAGGATTCAAAGGGAAAAGTTCAAGTGCAAACAGGCACTCATAGACTGAATGGCGAAGAAGCTTTGGCCTTTGTGAGAACGAGAAAGGCTGATAGTGATCTCATGCGCGGAAAGCGCCAAATGGAAGCACTTCAAGCCATCTTTGAAAAATCTAAATCGATTTCTTCGATCCCGTCATACGACAACATCATTGATACGCTTGGTGATAATGTCTCAACCAACCTTTCCATGAAACAGTTCATCGGTCTTTTTCCATTACTGAGCTCATTGAAATCAGTGGATACGATTCAGCTAAAGGGCCATGATTATCAGCCTGGGAATGTGTATTACTTTGAGTTAGATGGACCAGGATTAGAAGAAGTTAGAACAGAGCTGAGAAAACAGCTTGAATTATCATAAATAAGAAGGAGCCTGCCGCCGCGGCAGGCTTTTTTTGCATGGGTACCGCGCCGCATTTCAGCAAGAAGTTAATTTGCTTGATGCAGAAAATATGCAGTCAGCAGTTCCTCTACCCGGTGACGTATACGCGGATTAAAGTATTTATGCTTTTCTTCATAGCCATTTATGATAAATAGATACGTTGTAAATCCTTCATCGTGTTCAATTTGCTGTACTTTCATATTTTCTTTACGTAAATGCTGCTTCAGTTCGTAAAGTGCTTTCTGTGCTTCCTTTAACACAGAGGTCACAAGCTGAATGTATGGTTCATTTAGTTTAAATGTTTGATGTTGTTTTAAGTGTGTCAGGTCACGATTGAGGATGGAGATGACCATTGGAAGAAAGATGGCCTGTTCCATCATCTTAAGCTGTATTCTTGATAGTCTTGTCATGTCCAAGCCTGCTTTCTTTATGAATAGAACAAATGTTCTTGTTTATTATATCGAATGAGTCAAACAATCTCAAGGGGGCGAGTGGGATTCATTTGTATATTTTTATGTTTTCCATGTAAAATGAAATGTAGACAAACCTTGAAGGAGTCAAACAAGTTGACATCATTTCTTTTTCTATTTACTCATGAAAATATCACATCATTTTTTGAAAGCTACAAGGCTTTTGGACCAATTGTCGCTATATTGCTTCCTCTGATTGAAGCATTTCTTCCGTTTTTACCACTTGTGGCGTTTGCGGTGGCCAATGCAAATGCATTCGGCCTTTGGGAAGGCTTTTTATTAACCTGGATCGGTGCAAGTGCAGGGTCTATTCTTGTCTTTTTACTGATCAGAAAATTTGGACAGATGAGAATGCTGAACTTTATCAGCAGACACCCTTCCATTAAGAAATTGATGCTTTGGGTAGAGAAGCGGGGATTTGGTCCGTTATTTATTTTACTCTGCTTTCCTTTTACACCTTCTGCGGCTGTCAATGTTGTCGCAGGCTTATCAAGAATTAGCATGTGGCAATTTTCATTAGCTGCTTTAGCTGGTAAGTGTGTCATGCTCTTTATCATTAGTTTTATCGGTTATGATCTTTCTGCTTTAGTAAAGAATCCGTTAAGAAGTGTTTTTGCGGTTCTAGTTATCGTTTTATTATGGTATGTTGGAAAGAGAGTAGAAAATAGGTTGAATATTCGAATGAGCAAGCGTGAGGACAAAGGAGGCTCTTAATGAAAAAGAAGCCATTGCTGTGGTTGATGATTATTACATGCATCGTCTTATTGTTCCAGGTAAAGAATTTCATGTTTGTGAAGTATAAAGTAGAAGGGGTTAGTATGGACCCTACATTTACAGATGGAACAGAATTATTAATCAACAAGTTCTCGCCAAAACTCACGAAAATTAGCCGGTTTGATTATGTGTTATTTCACGGACCCAAAAATCAAATTTTGATCAAACGGGTCATTGGGCTCCCAGGAGAATCGATCAAGTATGTAGATGATCAGTTATTTGTCGATGGGGAAAAATGGAAAGAACCCTATTTAAAAGAGCAGAAAAAACATAAAATGGGGAATGTCCTGACAGGAGATTTTCAGCTGAAAGCTATCACAGGACAAGATAAAATCAAAAAAAACCATTACTTCGTGATCGGAGATAACCGAATACATAGCTTCGACAGCCGGCATTTTGGAACGATTTCAAAGGATCAAGTAGTTGGTGTCAAAAGAAATCAGAATGAATAAAAGAAGAGGCGCTCTGCACATGCAAAGCGTCTCTTTTTTTATTTTGCGGCTTTATATTCAGGATGTCTTTTTGCCCAGACATGATGTAAGAATCGAAAAAACGGTGGCAGCATCGCAATGACAAGAATGATTCTAACGACTTGTACAGCTACTACAAAGGTTGAGTCCTCATGGAGTGTGACTGCTGTTGTTGCCATTTCTGCAATACCGCCAGGCGAAAAGGCAAGAATGGCTGTAATGACAGAAATGCCTGTGACCTCTGCAATGGCAATTGAACTGAGAACCGTTGCAGCAATCAGTCCAGCTGAGCTGACGACGGCCACAATTAACGTGTTTTTTAGCCCGACAAACATCTGTTTATTCATTTTTGAACCGATGGTTGCACCTAGAAATACCTGTGACGCGATATTCGCTTGTGCTGGCCAGTAAGGAATCAAATCATGACCTATGAGAGCACCTGCACCTACTTGAAGAGCTGCAACTCCTAACATACTGCCAATCAGCCAAGGGGCAGGGAAATGAAGACGAACCGCGAGGCGTGACATAAGCCAGGCACCTAAAATAAGTGCGATACTCCACGAGATATTTGACAGGGTGAAAACGCCGGATGAAAAGGCGCTCCCTTGCACGGTTGCAGCTGCATCCGCTGGATTTTTTGTATTTAAATAGAACACCGTAAATGGGATGGTGAGTACCACCATTAATACACGTGTTGTTTGTACGAGACTGACAACGGCTGTATTTGCTCCAACCTCTTGGGCAATCCCTGGCATAGCAGATAAACCGCCTGGTGCTGTTCCGACAAAGCTGGTCAGCATATCTGTTTTACTCAGCTTCCATAAGGCAAAGCCAGAGAGCATCGCCAGTAGAATAGAAAAAACGAGCATGAAACTCACAGGGAGCCAATGTTCAGTGAAAATATGAAGAACTTTCATGTTCATTTTCTGTCCGAGTTCGATTCCGAGAATAAATTGACCAAGGAGTAGCCATCTGCTGTGGATACGCAAGGTGTTGTTTCCTTTACGCTGAAACAGGGCGGGGCGTCGCATGGCAATAAATGCAGCCGTGATTAATGTTCCGATCATCCAGCCAATAGACATTCCTGTTAAAGACAAAAGAAATCCACCTAAACCGCTTATCGCGATCAAAATGAGATCGGTTCGAAGGCTGTTTCCTTGTTTCATCACATGTAAACCTTCTTCCTATAAATTTGTTCAGTAAGTGAAATGTTGTTATCTTCACTATAATACAAAAGTCTCTATAAATAAAATACGAATTTTTTTACCAATTTCATAAGATTATCTTATCGAGAATCAGATTGCCTATTGATATAAATAGGTTCGTAATTTTTACCAAGAAGCAAGGTAATATGCAACGATTTTCCCCTATTTTGGTTATCTGTTGACTATCATTTTCAATTACACTACAATCCTTAGTGTGAGGTGATGACATGAAAATTCCTTCTTTTAAATATAATGAAAAGGGATTGAATCGCTTTTTCGGTCCTTTAGAGGGAAGGATTATGGAGATCCTTTATCAAGGTGAGGGTATGCCGATTAAAGAAGTGCAGCAGAAGCTGTCAGATGAGAAGCCGATTAATTTCAACACGGTGATGACTGTGCTGAACCGCTTAACCGAAAAGGGAATTGTCGAGAAGAAAACAAAAGGGCGTTCATCTATTTATAATCCCATTTTAACAAAAGAAGAATTTCTAAATGAGCAGACAAAATGGATTACCCAAGGGCTGATGGACGATTTTGGTCCACTGGCAGTGAATCATATGGTGGATGCAATTGAAAGTGCTGACCCTGAATTACTCAAAGTGCTTGAAGCAAGGCTGGCATCCAAAAAAGAGGAGCAGCAAAATGAATAAAATGAAATCGAGCCTGCTGTTTTTAGGCGGTATATTGATTGGTTTAACGATTTTTTATCAGATGGGTTATTACGTGCTTTCAAGCTTTTTTGGCTGGAATCAAGCATATAATCTTATTCATGTATGCCAGTCTGTTCTCGAATTCTATGGATTCACTCCTTTGAAATATTTTCTAGATGCTTTAGTCCTCTACACACTGGGATTTGCGATTTTCTATATGACGAAGCAAATCAAAACGTACATTCAATTCAAGCAAAATCTGATGCTTGCAGTCGATTACAACTCGACCGAATCTTTATCTGAGAAATATGCAAATGACATCATTGTGTTTCATTGTCATGAACCGCTTGCTTTTGCCATGGGGATGCTTCACCCAAAGGTTTACTTATCAACGTCTCTCATGGACGTGCTGGATGAAGAGGAGATTGACGCTGTTGTTTATCATGAATTACACCACAAATACAGCTATGATCCTTTAAAGGCTTTCACATTCTCAATGCTCACAAAAGTTATTTGGTACATTCCAGTGTTAAAGCATATGAGACAAAGCTATTCCGTTTTTCGTGAAGTGATCGCAGATGACTATGCGATTCGGCAGACAGGCACTGAGCTTGGAGTAGGGCAAGCCCTTTTGAAGCTGATTAAAAAGAGAACGCAGTTTCAAAAACAAACGAAGTTTGCGGTATCCTTTGGAGATCGGGCATTGAATTTAAGAATACAGAAGATCTTAAATCCAACATACAATATTCCTTTCAATGTACCCATCATTCCCATTGTCACATCAACCATTCTCATGGTGGCCTTAATTATTATGCTTAACCTAAATTACTAATTTTTTTACTTATTAACATTACATTATGTAGTGTAAAAACAGGAGGAAATCACTATATGAAAACGAATCAAGAAATAGGAACACTTTTTGTACGTGTTATTTTAGGTATTATCTTCTTTCTACACGGACTTCAGGCATATCAAGGAGGTCTGGGGGGAACAGCGGCATTCTTTGGACAAATCGGTGTACCGGAATTTATGGCCTATATTGTAAAGACAATTGAGCTGGTCGGTGGTATCGCCTTGATTTTAGGTCTAGGAACACGTATTTTCGCAGCATTATTTGTACCAATTATGGCTGTGGCGATTATTACGGTTGGTTTTTCTAAAGGATTTGTTGGCGGTTATGAATTTGAACTATCGCTGCTTGTCATGGCCCTTTATTTAACACTCAGCGGCAGTAAGATGCTGTCCATTGATGGGTTGCTAAAACATCAGCAGCAAAGCAATGAAGCAAAATTTCATTAAACGATCATGAAAAAACTCCTTCTGCTATTTGTGGCAGAGGAGTTTTTTTATTTCTCAAATTGTCGTTTTCACGTTTGAAAAAGTGAAAGAGATGAGGGATTTATTGAGAATAGTATTTTATTTGATAGATTGAATGAACAAAAAGCCGATTTCATTTTTTGACGGAACATACGATCTCCTATTAAAATAGGACTATCTAAGACACATGGTGCGTTAAAAGATATAAAAACCATACCGCATGCTGCTGTTCATCTTGAGCGATACGTTTCATCAGCTCTTTTGTTCCTTGATCCCGGACATAATCTGATATCGTTACGTAAAAATCGACCGTTCTTTGTTCATCTTTAAATGCGAAAAGAAGCCCTTCTCTAAATTGATCTGGACAAGGTTCTGTTACGCTTGGTTTGTGATTTTTACCTGTTAAAGAATAATACAGCTTTGAAAATAGTTGATAGTGTCTGACTTCATCCTGGCGTATTTCTTGAATGATTTTTTTTGCCTCAGGAGTTTTTGCTCTTTGAGCAAGTTTTTCGTAGCATTGGATCGCAGAATATTCACCATTGATTGCTTTTTCAAGGTCTGAAATGATTCTTGTGTTTTGGCGCATGTCATATGGCGGGTAGTCGTAATAACCGTAATACATGATATTGCCAGCCTCCTTTGAGTTCATGATGGTTTATGATATGAGAAGAGTAAGGAAAGGTGCCTATATCTTTTTAGGAAGGAGAAGGGGAAAATAGCTATTTACTTTTATTTTCGCTAGAATATGAGTACATAAGAAAGGTGTTGTGGAGCGTGGAGATTCAGTTTTTAGCAGGCAGATCGGGGAGTGGAAAAACGACTGCAATCTTAGAGGAAATCAAAGAACAGCTTCGGCTTGATCCGTTGGGTCCGCCAATCATTTTTTTAGTCCCGGATCAAATGACATTCTTAATGGAATACGAGCTTGCAAAAACGTCTGAAGCTGGCGGGATGATCAGGGCCAAAGTATTTAGTTTCACGCGTCTTGCTTGGTCTATTTTACAGCAGACTGGCGGAGCGAACCGGCAATTTGTGACAAGCACAGGAATTCAAATGCTTTTAAGAAAAGTGATTGAAGAGGAGAAAGAAAAGTTTAAGGTATTCAAAAAAGCGAGTGATAAGCCGGGGTTTGTCGAGCAAATCGAAAAGACGATGGCTGAGTTCAAGAGATATTGCATGCTGCCTGAGGATATTGAAAAAATTTCATTATCGAGCATGCATTCAGAGTATACAGAAGAAAGACGGGCAGCCGAGAAATTGCATGATCTGCATGTTCTTTATCAGCAGATGGAGCAGCATTTACAAGATGAATATGTGCACTCAGAAGACTATTTGACGCTTCTCACGGAGCAAATTCCTTTATCTGATGAAATAAAAGGAGCACACATTTATATAGATGGTTTTTATCAATTTACACCGCAGCAGCTTCTCGTCATTGAACAGCTTCTGCTGCATGCTGAGAAAATAACGGCTGCTTTCACAGTGGATCGTTCCTATCATGATAAACAGCCAAATGAACTTGATTTATTTCGTATGACAGGTAAAACGTATTTCCAGCTCTATCAGCTTGCTAAAGAGTGCGGCGCGTCCATTTCTGAGCACATTTTGGAGAAAAATAACCGTCATCTTCATACGCCGGATCTTGCTTATTTAGAACGGCAATATGAGCAGAGACCGGTGAAGCCATATCAGGAAATAACCCCTCATCTCACAGTGTCTAAAAGTGCGAGTAAACGAGCTGAAATTGAGGGAGTAGCGAGAGAAATTCTTCATTTAGTGAGAGAAGAAGGACTTAGACTGCGAGATATTTCGATTGTAGCGCGGCATGTAGACGACTATAAAGATACGTTAAAAGAGGTTTTTCGAGATTACGATATTCCATTTTTTATTGATGGAAATGAATCGATGCAGTATCATCCGCTCATTGAATTAATTCGTTCAAGCTTGGATGTCATAAAAGGAAACTGGCGTTATGAGGCCGTGTTTCGCTGCGTGAAGACAGAGTTCTTATTTCCGCTCGAACTTGCCAAAAACAAAGCGAGAGAACAGGCAGACCAGCTTGAAAACTACTGTATTGCTTATGGTGTAAAAGGAGAATGCTGGACAAACGGTTCCCGTTTCCATTACAGGCGATTCCAATCCTTAGATGAGGATTTTGGACAAACAGATCAAGAAATTGAAATGGAACAGATGCTGAATGATGTAAAGGAATGGATCGCACCGCCGCTTTTCCAATTGCAAAAAAGGCTGAAAAAAGCGCAAAAGGTAAAAGACATGGTAGAGGCAGTTTATGTCTTCTTAGAGGAAATACAAGTGCCGGATAAACTTGAAAAGGCTAGGCTGGAAGCTGAAGAAGCAGGTAGATTAGCTGAAGCCATGCAGCATGGACAAGTATGGGATGCTGTTATTCAATTAATGGATGAATTTGTTGAAATGCTCGGTGAGGAGGAGCTCTCATTTCCTTTATTCCAACAGATGATGGATACAGGATTGGCCTCTTTAAAATTCGCTTTAATTCCGCCTTCACTCGACCAAGTATTTATCGGAAGTATGGATTTATCGAGAATGTATCAAGTGAAGTGTATGTTTATCATTGGGGTAAATGATGGCGTTATTCCCGCACGTCCTTCTGACGAAAGTGTTTTGTCTGAGGATGACCGGGAGTGGTTAAAACGAGCAGGAGCAGAACTCGCAGAGACAGGAAAAGAACGGCTGCTAGATGAGCAATTTTTAATTTACCAGGCGCTGTCGAGTCCATCTCATCATTTGTATCTGTCTTATTCAGTGTCAGATGAAGAGGGGCGCTCTCTATTGCCTTCGCCTCTTATCAAGTATTGTCAGGAGCTTATGCCAAATCATGAGCATGCTTTGTATGTGTTAGACCCGGAACAGCTGGATGACAAGGAGCAATTAAAATTTGTAGCGAATGAGCATGTCTCGTTATCGTATACTGTCTCGCAGCTGCAGCAATGGCTCAACCAATACCCCATCAGTGGTGTATGGTGGAGTGTCTATAATTATTTGATGACGTCATCTCATCGGGATGTATCAAAAAACATCTTGTCGAGTTTGTTTTTTACAAATCGAGCGAAGCGCTTAAAACCAAACGTCACAAAAGAACTTTATGGTGATCACATTCAAGGCAGTGTTTCAAGAATGGAGAAATTCAATGCGTGTGCATTTTCTCACTTTGCTTCCCACGGGTTAAAACTAAAGGACCGGCAATTTTATAAATTGGAAGCACCCGATATCGGCCAGCTGTTTCACTCGGCCTTAAAGCATATTTCAGATACGCTTGTTGAACAAAAAAAGGATTGGAAAAACCTAACGAAGGATGACTGTGTCAACTATTCAAGACATGCAATCGAACAGCTTGCACCGCGTCTTCAAAAGGAAATCCTATTAAGCTCTAACCGGCATGCTTATATTAAAGAAAAGCTCCAGAAAATCTTGATTCGAGTCTCTTCTATATTAAGTGAGCATGCAAGAGTGAGTGGATTTTCTCCCGTTGGGCTTGAGTTAGGCTTTGGCGGCCAAGGGCCACTTCCGCCGTTTACTTTTCAATTGAAAAATGGCTGCACGATGGAGCTTGTCGGAAGAATTGACCGGGTGGATAAAGCAGAAGGTTCAAAAGGGCTGCTGTTGAGAATCGTCGACTACAAATCGAGT
Source organism: Bacillus sp. FSL P4-0248 (assembly GCF_038593305.1). Classification (NCBI taxonomy): domain Bacteria; kingdom Bacillati; phylum Bacillota; class Bacilli; order Caryophanales; family Bacillaceae; genus Bacillus; species Bacillus sp. FSL P4-0248. Next base: position 1,038,256 of record NZ_CP151983.1, read on the forward strand.
GAGAAAGGCCTTGATCTAGCAGAAGTATACTATGGGCTCGCCTTGCAAATGCTCACATACTTAGACCTGACGATTACGTATTCAAAGGAGTGGCTCGGTGTAGAAGCAACGCCAGCTGGCATTTTATATTTCCATATTCATGATCCGCTCATTCAAGCACCGATTCCGCTTGCAGAGGATGAAATCGAGCAGGAAATATTCAAGAAATTTAAAATGAAAGGTCTTTTGCTTGAAGATGTAGAAGCGGTAAAGCTAATGGATCAAACGCTTGAATCAGGAAGATCACAAGTCATTCAAGCTGGCTTGAAAAAGGATGGGTCTTTCCGTTCTGACTCTGCTGTTTTAAGTGAAGATCATTTCCATATACTCACACAGCATGTTCGGCGCACGTTTGAAGAGGCAGGCGAAAGAATTACAAATGGCGAGGTAGCGATTAATCCATATAAATTGAAGGATCAAACACCATGCCGCTTTTGTTCATTTAAGTCTATTTGCCAATTTGATGAATCGATAGAGGATAATGAATTTAGAGTGCTTTCATCTGAAAAGGATGATGTTGTGATAGACCGGATCAAAAAAGAAGGGGATCAGTATGCAAATACCAAAACCGAATAACAGTACTTGGACGGATGACCAGTGGGAAGCCATCGTTTCAGAAGGACAAGATATCCTTGTTGCGGCGGCGGCAGGGTCAGGTAAAACAGCTGTTTTGGTTGAACGGCTGATTCGAAAAATGACCCGTCCTGAAGATCCAGTTGATGTGGATCGTCTGCTCGTTGTGACTTTCACAAATGCATCTGCGGCAGAGATGAAGCATCGGATCACAGAAGCACTTGAAAAGGAATTAGCTAAGAACCCCGGGTCCCTTCATATGAGAAGACAGCTGTCGCTCATGAATCGTGCCAATATTTCCACCCTGCACTCCTTTTGTTTGCAGGTTTTGCGCACCTTTTACTATGAGATTGACCTTGATCCAGGCTTTCGTTTGGCTGATCAAACAGAAGGAGAATTATTAGGAGATGAAGTGTTAGATGAACTGTTTGAGGATGAATATAAGGCTGGAAAGCCAGCGTTCTTTGAACTGGTTGATCGTTACACTTCTGACCGTCATGATTTAGATTTGCAATGGCTTGTGAAGAGAATTTATGAGTTTTCCAGATCTCATCCTTCACCTGAACAATGGATGAGGGCATTCCTTTCTCTTTATGATGTAGATGCTCAAACAAAAGTAGAACAATTACCGTTTTACCCATATATCAAAGAGGACCTTTCTCTCGTTTTTCGAAGCTGTCTTGAACTGCTCGAACGAGCTCTCGCCCTATCAAAAGAACCGGGTGGCCCCGCGCCGAGAGCAGAAAATTTTATAGATGATTTAGAGCAGATCAATGAATTAATCAGGCACCAAGATGATTTTGAGAAGCTTTACGAGCTTTTGCCAAACATCAATTTTAAAAGGCTCAAAACATGTAAAGGGGACGAATATGACCCTGTGCTGTTAGAAAAAGCCACAGATGCACGCAATCAAGCAAAAAAACAATTAGAAAAGCTCAAAGATGAATACTTTATGCGCAGTCCCGCCCAGCATTTGAACAGTTTAGCTGAAATGAAGCCGGTGATCGAAACACTTGTGGAGCTTGTCATCCAATTTGGACAGCGTTTCGAAAGAGCGAAGCAAGAAAAATCAATCGTGGATTTTTCGGATTTAGAGCATTATTGCTTACGCATTTTAGCAGAGCAGGACGCGGAAGGAAATTTGATTGAAACAGAAGCGGCCAAGTACTATCAACAGCAGTTTGAAGAAGTGCTCGTTGATGAATACCAGGATACAAACCTTGTACAGGAAACGATTTTAAGGCTTGTATCTAAAGGGGAACATGCTGCAGAGGGCAACCTGTTTATGGTTGGTGATGTAAAGCAGTCCATTTATCGTTTTAGACTGGCTGAGCCTATGCTCTTTTTAAACAAATATAAACAATTTACACCAGACGGCAAAGAAACAGGGAAGAGAATTGATTTAAATAAAAACTTCCGCAGCCGTTCAGATGTGTTAGACAGTACGAACTTTTTGTTCAAACAGCTGATGGGGGAAACAGTTGGAGAAATTGATTACGATGAACAAGCTGAATTAAAGCTTGGAGCTAGTTATCCAGAAAGCGAAGATACAACGACAGAAATGCTTCTTGTACATTTAGATCAACAGGAAGCAGAAACTGACGAAGAGCGAGAAGAACTAGAGACCGTACAACTAGAAGCGAGAGTCATTGCTAAAAAAATAAGAGAATTGGTGGAGCAGCCATTTCAAGTGTACGATGCAAAACAGCAAATGACCCGTAACTTGCAGTATCGGGACATTGTGATTTTACTTCGCTCCATGCCTTGGGCTCCGCAAATGATGGAGGAATTGAAGAAGCAGGGAATCCCTGTGTATGCGAATCTTTCCTCCGGTTATTTTGAAGCAACAGAGGTGTCTGTGATTCTTTCTCTGTTAAAAGTCATCGATAATCCATATCAGGATATCCCGCTTGCAGCTGTATTAAGATCACCAATTGTTCATTTAGACGAAAATGAAATGGCACTGATTCGCACGAGTGATAAAAAAGGCACTTATTATGATGCTGTGAAGGCATTTATGAGTGTGACTCATTCAGATCACCCTACATGCAAAAAACTAGAACGGTTTTTCAGGTTGCTGCGTAAGTGGCGTGATTTCTCCATGAATCATTCAGTAGCGGAATTGATTTGGGAAGTATACCGCGATACGCAGTATCTAGATTACGTTGGCGGGATGCCTGGAGGCAAGCAGAGACAGGCGAACCTCCGTGCTCTTTATGATCGAGCGAAGCAGTATGAAAAAGCTGCCTTTAGAGGGCTGTTCCGTTTTCTTCGTTTTATCGAAAGAATGCAGGAGCGTGGAGATGATCTTGGTGCGGCAAAAACGTTCAGTGAAACAGAGGACGTTGTTCGCATGATGACGATCCACAGCAGTAAAGGATTAGAATTTCCAGTCGTCTTTACCGCAGGACTCGGCAGAAACTTTAATATGATGGACTTAAACCAGTCCTACTTGCTTGATAAAGAATTAGGCTTTGGAAGCAAATATATTCATCCAGAGCTGAGAATTAGCTATGCAACATTACCGCTTGTGGCGATGAAAAAAAAGATGAGGAAAGAGCTATTATCTGAAGAGCTGAGAGTTCTATATGTAGCGCTCACAAGGGCTAAGGAGAAATTATTTCTGGTCGGCTCTGTCAAAAATCAGGTGAAGGCATTAAGCAAATGGCAAAATGCTGCAACCGGAGAGGACTGGCTCCTCCCTGATTTTGAACGTTATCAATCGAAAACATACTTAGATTTTATTGGTCCTGCTCTCATCCGCCACCAAGCAATGTCATCTATTTTAGAAGAAACAGGTGATGTTGTTCTGTCACACCCATCAGCATTCACGATCTCATTTACTCAAGCTTCCGATCTTCTAAAAGAAGATATGTCACTTGAAAAGAAGCAGCAGGACGAGGTGGTACAAGCTTTGATGGAAGGTCTGCCTGTTGAAAAATATGGTGATGCTGATGAGAAAGTAGCAGAGAGACTTTCATGGAGATACCCATACCTAGCGGCCTCACAAGTCGGCACAAAGCAGTCAGTTTCCGAGATAAAAAGAATGAAAGAAATACAGGATGAGTACAGTGTTCCTTCTTCTCTTCGAAAAGACCGTGCCACGATGTATGACCGGCCGGCTTTCATGAAGAAAAAAACACTCACTGCCGCAGAGCAAGGCACCGCAATGCATACAGTCATGCAGCATATTGCGCTTCCTTCTGACGAGCCCTTCGATGAAATCCGTATACATCAGCTGCTCGATTCCTTACAGCAGCGAGACTTGCTAACAGATGAACAAGTCCAGTCAATTGATCAAGAAGGAATTGCAGCTTTCTTCTCTACTTCTATTGGTCAAAAGCTGCGGAAAGCGGACTGGGTGAAACGAGAAGTGTCATTTAGTATGGTGTTACCTGTTAAAGAGGTATACAGCCATATTGATGCAGAGGGGGAGCCTGTCCTTATTCAAGGGATGATTGACTGTTTGTTTGAAACGGATGGAAAACTATATTTACTAGATTATAAAACAGATAGAGTGCAAGGCAGATATACAGACGGTCTTGAAGCAGCTGTACCTATATTGAAAAAGCGCTATGAAACTCAAATAGCGTTATATGCAAAAGCAGTAGAACGTTTAACAAACAGAACATTAGAGGAGAAAATTCTTTATTTCTTTGATGGTAATTTAGAAATTTCATTATAAATGTATCGGAATGAGAGGTGAATCACATGAGGATTCTGCATACGGCAGATTGGCATTTAGGAAAAACCCTTGAAGGCCGGAGCCGGCTTGATGAGCAAGCACAGTTTTTAGATGAGCTGAATCAAATCGTAAAAGACGAACACATTGATGTCATTGTCATGGCTGGAGACGCCTTTGATACAGTGAATCCGCCTGCTAGAGCAGAACAGCTTTTTTATGAAAGTCTATCCGCCTTATCAGATAAAGGAAAACGTCAGGTCGTGGTCATCTCAGGCAACCATGATAATCCGGATCGACTATCTGCCGCATCTCCTTTAACTAATGATCAGGGGATTCATTTAATTGGTTATCCGACAAATGACATCATCCGCGTCGATGTTCCTTCTTCAAGTGAACGTTTATCCATTGCAGCACTCGCTTATCCGTCTGAAGCGAGACTAAACGAGGTGCTGGCTGAAACATTTGAAGAGAAATTGCTTCGCGATCATTACAATTTAAAAATACAGCAAGCGTTCCAACATTTAAGCACTCAATTTCAAGCCGATACGGTCAATATCGCAACGAGCCATATTTATGTGGCAGGAGGAAGTCAAACAGATTCAGAAAGACCGATTGAAGTAGGCGGTGCATATACCGTTGCGGCAGAAAGCCTGCCAGAAGCAGCCTGCTATGTGGCCCTTGGTCATTTGCACCGCCCGCAAACCATCAAGCGTGCCAAAACGATTGCCCGCTATTCCGGGTCACCTCTTGCTTACAGCTTTTCTGAATCAGGATATGCCAAATCAGTCACAATTGTAGAGGCAAAACCTAATGAAAAAGCAAGCTGGAAAGAAGTGTTGTTATCAAGCGGAAAACCACTTGTGAAATGGAAGGCAACTGAGGGACTGAGTCAAGTGCACGAGTGGCTGGATGAAAAACGGGATCTTCAGGCATGGATTGATTTAGAGATTCATTTAACAGATCAGCTCTCCATAGAAGAGATCCATCAGCTCCGAAAGCAGCATAGCGGGTTTGTCCATATTAGACCGAAATTTAAAGAACTTCAGCAAATGGAAGAACAAAAGCAAGCCGAAAAGCTCTCAATCGAGGAGCGGTTCGTGAAATTTTATGAGCGCCAGACAGGCGGCGGTCTTCCTGATGAAAAAACAGTCAAGCTGTTTTTGGAGCTCGCCAATGAAATGCAAGAGGAGGAAGCGACTTGAAGCCGATTACGCTAACCATTAAAGGACTTCATAGCTTCAGAGAAGAACAAACAATTGACTTTAGCTCATTATGTGATGCAGGTGTGTTTGGCATTTTTGGACCGACAGGCAGCGGAAAGTCGTCCATATTAGACGCCATGACCCTGGCACTTTATGGCAAAGTGGAACGTGCGTTAAATAATACACATGGTATTTTGAACCAAGCGGAAGAGAAGCTGTCAGTTTCCTTTACGTTCGCTTTACAAAAGGAACACCACATTTCTTATAAAGTCGAACGTGCTTTCAAGCGGGCAGATGAAATGAAAGTCAGAACGACACTATGCCGTCTGATTGAAATTGGGGATACACAGACAGTTCTTGCAGATAAAGCGAGTGAGGTCAATCGTAAAATAGAAGAATTACTCGGGTTAACCATTGATGATTTTACGCGAGCGGTTGTCCTGCCTCAAGGGAAGTTTGCAGAATTCCTTTCCCTAAAAGGAGCCGATAGACGACAAATGCTACAGCGTTTGTTTAACCTGGAAAAGTATGGGGATCAGCTCGTTAAACGTTTGCGCGCAAAAGCGCAGAATCAGTATGGACAAAAAAATGAACTGCTTGCTGAGCTGAATGGCTTAGGAGAAGCTGGCCCAGAGGCGCTCGCAAAGGCAAAGGAAGCGGCTGAGCAGGCAAAGGCTATTTTTCATGAGAAAAAACAAGCACGGGATGAAGCGTTCACTGCTTTTACAAAGGCGCAAACAATTTGGCAGTATCAAAAGGAACGAGAAGCCTATGAGACGGAACTAAACCATCTGAATCAACTGGCACCATCAATGGAAGAAAAAAAGGTCAAGCTTCATATTGCTGAGCAGGCAGAGGCATTAAAGCCTTATGCGGATGCATTAACAAAGGCTGAAAATCAGCTTTCTCAAGCATTAAAAGAGAAGCAGGAAGCAGAAAATCAGCTACTGCATCAACGAACGATCTATGATCAAATGACGCAGAACTATGAGCAAGCAAGGCAAAAGAAAATAGAAACTGAGCCAGAACTTCTTCAAAAGAAAGAGCAGCTGCTTCAGCTAAAGGAAATTGAACGGAAAAAAGAGGCGGCTCTTCAGGAAAAGACGGCAATCGAACAGCGAAAAAACGATACAGCGCAGCAATTATTACAAAAAAAAGAAGAAGCAGACAATCTCCAATCTTTGTTAGAACGTGCACTGGCAAAACAAACACAGCTGAAGCGTGAGCTGGAGCAATTACAAGTCTCTGTAAAAGAACGGAAAAGTGTACAGGATGCTTTGCGTTTAAGCGAAAATGTTCAAAGAATACACCAAAGCATACACAAGGAAGAACAAAAGATGGAGGAGCTCAAAAAGCGATCAACACAGACCGCAGCAGCATATGAAAAGCTTCAAAAACAGCAAAAAGACCATCATGAAAAAATAGACCAATCGTTTCAAGCGATTGAACAGCTCTATTTCTATGTATGTGAATTCGAACGGGCTTTTACAGAATGGAGTAAAAGAGAACAAAGTCAGAAGCTCGCAAAATTAAAACAGCGTGATGCTGTTAGGGCGGCAGAATTAAGAAAAGAATTAGCGGCAGAGCTCGTAGATGGTGAGCCATGTCCTGTTTGTGGATCGATTCATCATGACCCAAAGGCATTGGAAAACAATGACCATGAAGAAACAGTGGCACAAATCGATGAAGTGATTCAACGGATGGACACAGAGCTCAAGCAGGCAGAGGAATATACAAGAGACATGTATGCCGCCAAGCAGTTATTGGAAACGCACGCCAATCAATTAGTAAAGCAGTTTGCCTTTTTATCTCAGAAAGCTCCAGGTGCGGAAGTTGCAGCAGCAGTAGAAGCAGTGCAAAAGCCGGAGTCCTTGCAGTATCTCATGCAAGAATGGAAAGGCTTGAAACAAGATATTCAAGAAGTTGAACGTAAACGAGCTCGTTTAATGGATGAAACATACGATCAAGCAGCAGAGATAAGCAAGACGAAAGATCAAATGACATTTGATCAGCAGCGTATCGAAGAATTAGACGGGCTGATCAAGGAGCTTCAATCTGAGCTTTCAGAGCAAACGTCTCAATTTGAACAGGCCTTCCCGCACTTTACATTGCACCAAGTACAAGAGATGCAAAAGCAGATCGACGAAAAGGACCAGCAAGCGGAAGGCTATAAAGAGCGTATTGAGAAAAGTATTTCATTTTTGGAAGAAAAACAGCAGGCAAAAGAACAGCTGCAAACAGCCATATATGATGTAGAGAAGGAACTTGATAAACTAGCGCATCAGCTAGAAAGCCAGCAGCAGCTCATTTATCAATATGAAACAGATTTAGGGAGATATCCATTGAAAGCTGTCTCTATTTCTGAAGAGCTGATCGAGGTTGAACACACGCTTGCTCGTCTCAATGAAATGGAACAGCAATCGTACAAGCAATTACAGCATGCGCAGGAGCTCTTTAGTGAAGCACAAAGTCATTTTTCAAGCTGTGAGCGTCAGCTTCAAGAGGCTGACCGGAGAAAACAAGAAGCAAGTGCAGCATGGGCTAAAGAATCGGAGTCTTCTCCTTTTGATAAGCCTCAAGAGATTGAATCTGCTTTTATGAATCAGGCAGTACGTCACTCGGTTAAACAGGAAATTGACGAATTTGAGGATAAAAGAAAGCAATGTGCCGCAAACTTAAAGCGAATTTCTGAGCTGCTGAAAGATGAGTCACTAGATGAAAAGCAGTGGACTGATATTCAACTGAGGAAAGAAGCGGCAGAGAAGGCATTGGAAGAAGCAACAGTGATGAGCGGCTCTGCATATGAACATCTGCGTGTAATGGAAGAGAATCACCAGCGATTTGCAAGTATTCATGAACGCTTGGCGGAGCTGCAGCAAGAAATTGATCGGCTCGATAAGCTGCAAACCGTGTTTAAAGGAAATACATTTGTTGAGTTCTTAGCAGAAGAACAGCTGGAAAGTGTCAGTCGTGATGCATCTGCCCGTCTTGGTATTTTGACAAGACAAAGGTATGCGATTGAAGTTGATTCAGAAGGCGGCTTTGTCATGCGTGATGATGCGAATGGCGGTGTCAGACGTCCAGTGTCCAGCTTGTCCGGCGGGGAAACCTTCCTGACGTCGCTTGCGCTTGCACTAGCTCTTTCAGCGCAGATTCAGCTGAGAGGTGAGTTCCCGCTGCAATTCTTTTTCCTTGATGAAGGCTTTGGTACCCTTGATCAAGACTTGCTCGATACAGTGATTACCGCATTAGAGAAATTACAGTCTCAAAACTTAGCTGTTGGTGTCATCAGCCATGTGGAAGAATTGAAAATGCGGCTGCCGAAAAAACTGATTGTCCATCCAGCAGATCCAAGCGGGAAAGGGACAACAGTCTCAATGGAATTAATGTAAATATTGAGGTGATGACACGGTGGCAAAGCAAACAATTGGATTATGTGAGATGTGCGGAAGACAAGATGTCCTGCTCACAGAACATCACTTAACGCCAAGAGAAGAGGGCGGGGCTTTTTTACCGACTGCCTTCCTATGCATCCCTTGTCATAAACAAGTACATGCCCTCTTTACAAACCAGGAGCTTGCCGCACGTTTGAATACAATTGATGCGCTGAGGCAGGATGAAAAGCTTGCTTCGTACATCAAATGGATTCGGAAACAGCCGGCAAGCAAGCTGGTCAAAACGAAAAAATCGAGACAGCGCAGAAAAAAATAAGCATAAAAAGCGCTCCTCTATTTGAAATGGGTGTAGAGGAGCTGCTTTATGCATTGCCTACCATATTCTGATCATTTAAGTCAGGATCCACATAGTTGGTGGCGCTAATGCCATTATTTAATATCAAGAAATCTCCGGTATTCCCCGCTCCAGAGCCTAAAGCAGATTTTGACGAACTTTTAGGCGACAGGTAGAATGAGTCACCGACGTTTACGACGCCTCCAGAAATAGAGTTAATGTAAATGGGTCCGACAATTGCTGGCATAATCGACATCCTTTATTCGAAGTCATATCACCATCATATGCGCAGGTAGGTCCATTTGTGAGTTTTGCGGACTTTCATCATTGCTAAACAGCTCTCTAATATGCTTCACTCGCGCAACGCCATTCATTCTACAAGTAGAGCCGATTTGATAGACAGAGGACGATGATACCCCTTCTACATGGATTGAAGACACTTTAATCACAGGCTTTTCATGGAAAAATGCCGTTCTCACTGATCGTTCTGGCAGCATCAATGGAATGGGCTCATAATACACTTCAAATTCTTTCGCATCTAAATTTTCTGCTTCATAGCCATAAAACAAACTAATGGTTCGTTGAACAGCTAATACCTTGACTTTCGGGCACAGCTCTTGTGTATCACCAATTTGAACCACACTCGAAATCCCGACAGAATTCACCTTTGAGAACTTCACTTTAGATGTGCGCTTGATCATTATCGAGGTGCCAGAGGAACAAACGGGCCAATAATCAGTGATTCTGGCGGTGTATCGAAAATCGAGGATAATTGTACATGGTCTGTGTCCCCGATGATAAACAGGGAAGAGGACGAAACCCCGACTACTTTAATGCTTCCGGTCTCGATGTTGCGGTTGACAACTGTGAAATTCATCCGTTTTCCTCTCCTTTCGTTTCACTTGGAATATGGGCTAAAAAGTGCTCAATCGCCCGCTTTACATCATGCTTCACATATTCAGCAATTTGCTCTGAACGCTGCAGCGGTGTCATTTCTTCCCGGTGTGGCAGCTGTCCCGCATAGTATTTGATCCTGCTGTCAATTTGCTTGCGAATATCCTCAATGATATGGTGTTTGTTGCTTTCATCGAGGGACCCTTCATATCGCTGTTCTAGTTCTTCAAGAAGTTCTGGAGCTTCTTCATTTAAAAATGCATCGACAAGCTGCCGTGTTTGATTGAAAAATTGATCAGCCATTTCTTGCTGCATCATTCCAATTCCCGGGGTTGTTGTTTGGCCCACTTCAAAGTTTTGAACACTGTTTGGATCAGATGGATTGAGGCCGATATTCAGCGTTCCTTCCAGCCGTTCGATTTTCAGTTGATCAAATTGATAATCAATCCGTTCAATATTCGTTGTCGGTTTATCTTTGATCATTTGTATTTCCTGCTGAAGCTCGTTAAGCCTTTTTTCAAGCATCATGATTTGTTGCGAGTGTTTTTGAATGATGCCATATACCTGTGAAGCGTTGCTCTGATAATCATACATTTACATACACCTCCGGGGATTGCAGATGACTTAAGTTGTTGGTGACTGAAGCGGTACAAAAGGTGCTGTGCTTGCGCCTTGAGATTCTTCAATTCCTTGTGTACCTGCTGCGGCAGGTGCTGCTTCTACGTAGCTTCCCGTGTTATACAGGTTGGAAAGGGCCTTGATGGATCCAGCGCTCCCAATTTGCAGAACAGAGGAGTTACTTACAGACTCTACACGTAAATAATTAATTTGTATCGCTTGATTAATATAGAAGTTCAACGGATCCTCACTCCTTACAAGTTACCAACAAGCGGTTGATCAATGACATCACTGTCGTACGTATTTGTCACACTTTTGTAGTTGCTAATTCGCAATTGATCACCAGTATTAAAACTGCCTGCGCCAGCAAACGTTTTAACCTGACTATTTGGAGAAATAGTGATGCAGTCTCCAACATGAACGACTCCGCTCGTTCCGACGGCATTTACTTTAAAGGCTCCCACAATAGCCGGCATAGCGGTGCACATCCTTTATAAAATTAGGGCACTTGTTTTGGGCGTTTCACCATAGCTTATGATGGGTCTTTTAATGTGTGATTGTCTTTTTGAAAGCTTTTGATGAGAGGAATTAGATGTATGGTTTACCCTTTTTTTGAGCAATCTTTAGAGGTGGATTTAATGCCTTTATTTAAGAGTGTGTCAAGCTCTTGACTGCACCTGATCGTTTCTTCGGCATTCATCCCGAATTTTTTCGCAGTCTCAATTAAATGTAATCTTTTTTGTTCAATTTCATAATTGATCATAACGGACGCCAACTCTCACATTTTTTATCAAATAGAAGGATATGGTTAGTATACCCTATTTTTCTATAAAAAAAGCTGTTTCGTCAATATGAGTAATAAATTGACAAAATTCGAAAGTGTTCTTACGTACCAAAAATCTCTTTTTTGATCTCAGTCTGTAAATAACGTCGTCTTTTGTTGATATATTGCCGGATTAAGTCTCTTTCAGACTGCAAGACATCTTTTCGATCTTTCGTATATGGATCATCTCCAATTCGATTCTCAATCGATTCATGCCATTTCTCGATGACTGGGCAGAGCCGGTCTTCTACAAAATGTGTATCGAGTACATGCTGGAAAAGTGTGTAATAGTCTCTTTTAAACGAAGGGATATCTAGTAATCTAGCAGTTAATGTATTAAACCCGTTTACTGGGATATAATCAAACGGCATTTCTTCTCCATGAATGTCACGACCCCATGTTGCATCATAATCCCAAGGAAGTACTTGAAACCTCCCTTGTTCATTTACATAAAGGGCGTAGTTATGAACAAAACCATCAAAGTTTTGTGTGCATACCACACCGATGAGCCAGCGGAAATATTGTGTCACATCTAGGTATTGTTCAATTTTTTCTGCAAAAGTGTCATCTTTCGCTGTGTTGAGAAAGTAAATAAATTCGCTCAGCTGCTGATCATGTTGAGAAGTTCCCGTTTTTTTCTCATATCCGAGAAGAAGGTGCTTTTTTGGTTTTTTATCAAAAGAACTCAAAAGGGAGAAGTTCGCGTCATCATCAACCGCATAATAAATGCCGCCTCCTGAAAGCTGCCGTTTTTGAAGAAAGAACTCATCGACGGATTCTATTTTCAAATAAATCCCTTCTTTTCTTCCATTTATGGTGAGAAACACATGAGAAGCGGCTGGGCTATGCACCCCCATCTGCTCAAAGAAATAAAAGGACAGCCTGTTTCGGATAAACGACGGATCATTGTACTCTGCATTTAAATGAAAGATGGATTCGCCTTGTCTTTGTTTTGGCTTTCGGTATTCAATTTGATAGGACTTTTTCTTAAGCTTTCTAATGTGCGATCCGCGGTATGAAGCATAAATATGTGATTTGGTTTGGCCGGTTTTTAGAATAGCTTCAACAGGTTCATCGTTCCAAATGTCTTTTTTTAATTCAATCAGGTCCTTTGGATGAATCCACATATCAAGTTGTTTTAAAGGTTCTGTGTTCATATGTTCATCAGCCTCCTATATGCTCTTCTTTACGATATGAAAGTGAAGGAATGTCCTGTACCGGCTGGTAGGTATTCATGGAGTTTTCAAGGAAAGAGGCATTCGTCACGAACACTTGTCTACCGAGTCTCGTAACATAAAGCAGAGAAGATAAACAGCTTTGTCTGTTTGTTTTGTCGAAGATAGACTGGGAGGGGAATTGTTCGTGAGTACATTTGATCATTCACACATTGAACATGCAGTAGCTTCACTTCGAAGTGAGGGACGTGATCATCACTTAGATCGTGAACCAGAATCGAGACGTTCGCATAAGTCAGCTCGTTCTCGTCATTCAAGTCGCGGTCATTGGTTCTTTGGCGGTGGTGGACGCCGTAAATCACGCCGCAGTAAAAAAAGCTACAGAAGCTATCGTTCAAAGAAAAGTTATCGCTCTAAGAAAAGCTATCGTTCGAAGAAAAGCATGAAGAGTAAAAAGTCATATAAAAGCAAAAAATCTTACAGAAGCAAAAAGAGCGAACCGAAAAAGTCACATCGCAGCAAATGCAGATCTCATCATAAGAAGAGCTGCCGCAAGTCACACCGCAGCAAATGCAGATCTCACCATAAGAAGAGCTGCCGCAAGTCACATCGCAGCAAATGCAGATCTCATCATAAGAAGAGCTGCCGCAAGTCACATCGCAGCAAGCACAGATCCCACAATAAGAAGAGCCGAAAGTCGCGCCGCAGCCATCGATCTAAACGTTCTCATCACCATAAACGCAGCCGCTCTTGCCGAAGATGTGGAAAGAAGTCGCATCGTTCCAGAAATAGAGGAAATGTTGAGCGTAAATGGGATCAAGGGAACATGTGGGAGTACCGCCGTTTCCGCTAAGCATTCAATCATCATTTTTGAAACCCTTTTTAAAAGAGAGTATGATAAAAAAGGGTTTTTTTTATTTCGTAGAGAAATAAAATGAGACATCATAACTTAGCGAAATGAAGATTGTGAGGGGAAGACATGAAGTTTTTTACAGGTGAGATACATAGCAGCATGTTTATTGGGGTAGTCATTGATGATGAATGGGTGATGGACGTCAAAAAGGCAGAAGCCAAATTATTTGAGCTTGAGACACTGCCAAACTCTTTATCTGAGTGTATCAAAATGGGGGACAAGTTTGTTGAACATGTAGGACAGCTTCTTGATTGGGCTGAGAAAAAAGAAGAAGACCGCGGTTCTTATGTATATCCGCTTTCGGACGTGAAACTCCATGCGCCGATTCCAAAGCCGTCTAAAAACATCATGTGTGTCGGAAAGAATTATCAAGACCATGTCATGGAGATGGGAAGTGCGGCGGATATTCCTAAAGACGTGATGATTTTTACAAAGGCACCTACTTCTGTCATTGGACACGGAGCGGACATTCTTCTTCATGAAGGTGTGACCAGTGAACTGGATTATGAAGGAGAGCTTGCCATTGTGATGGGCAAATCAGGAAAAAACGTTGCTCCTGAAGAGGTCCAAGATTATATATTCGGTTACACCATTTTAAATGATGTGACGGCAAGAGATTTACAGAAAAAACATAAACAATTTTTCATTGGCAAAAGCTTAGATACAACCTGCCCGATAGGACCTTATATCGTTCATAAGTCAATGATCGAGGATCATGGTGCGCTCCATGTGGAAACAAAGGTAAACGGAGAGGTTCGTCAGTCTGCCAGTACGGAATTAATGATCTTCACAATTGAAGACATTGTCTCCACTCTTTCAAAAGGGATGACATTAGAAGCGGGTGACATCATTGCAACAGGTACACCTTCTGGGGTAGGGAAGGGCTTTGAACCGCCTAAGTTTTTAGCTTCTGGAGATCGAATTGACATCACAATTGAGCCGATTGGAACGCTGACAAATCACGTCAAATAAAGCGCGTGATGACACAGGATTGTCGCTTTGTGTTCGACTTATTTCGTGGTACGATGAGAAGGTACTTGTTCTGATAAAGGGGGAAATCACAAATGGGAACACATTTACATATCACAGCATGGGTGCTGGGGATTATTTTATTCTTCGTAGCCTTTGCTCTTGCAGGTAAAAACGACAAAGGCGCTAAAATTGTGCACATGATCGTTCGCTTATTCTACTTGATCATTATCGCAACAGGCGTAGAATTGTATGTTCGCACAGGAATGAAAATTCCAGGTTTCGGGGGCGAGTATATTGGAAAAATGATTCTCGGTATCCTCGTGATCGGTTTCATGGAAATGGTCCTAGTGCGCAAGAAAAAAGGAAAATCGGTGACTGGTGTGTTGATTGGGTTTATCGTATTTGCGATTGTGACCATTCTTCTCGGTTTACGTCTGCCGATCGGTTTCCATATCTTTTAATATAAAAAGGGCATTGCTTATACGAAGCAGTGTCCTTTTTATGTGGCATCAAATTGTGAAACGATCCGTTGTCCGTCTGAAGTGGTCCATTCAAAACGAATGTGGCTGGCTGCAGGCTCATAGTGACATTGAAGTGCAAGTGATTGCGTATCTGTCGAAAACTGAAAGAAAGAGACGCGCTGCATTGAATAAAAGGAGGAGAAGACACAATCATAGACGGAAAAACCAAGCTGCTCTACCTGTTCAAGGATGTGATCAAAAACGTTTTCCGGTACGAACATGAGAAGATCAAGCCATCCTTTGGCAAGGGACGCCGTATATTGAATGTTTTCTCCTCCCTGTACTTCTATTAGCTGCCCGTTTTCATGAAGAATCATAGAACCGAGCAATTCCCCTTTTGTCCATTGGTCATTTTCCTTCAAACAGATCATTGTGCTTTGAAGACTTTCTGGCAGCATGATCTCTCCTTCTTCATCTTCAATCAGACAATGCCCGTTTTCAATGAGCAAATACCCGTTACACCATCTTCGGCTGCAGCGTTCAAGCTGCTTCATTCGATTTTCCATTTGCAAAAGCTCCTTTCTTCTTTCTTTTCTTACCAAATTAAGCTTGTCCTATACGCCGGGAAAAAAGGACAAATCAACTATCAAGGAGACGATGCATAAACTAAGAAAGGCTGAATGAGAACACTTGAGGAAAAACGGATGGGAGCTGATGATGATGTGTGGAATTACAGGCTGGGCAGACTTTAAAAAGCAGCTCATCCAACAGGATCATGTAATCAATCAAATGACAGATACATTATCTAAAAGAGGGCCAGATGATACAAATACGTGGAAAAGTGAGCACGTTCTTTTCGGGCATAAAAGGTTAGCGGTGGTAGATGTAGAAGGCGGAAAGCAGCCGATGACATATACACATCAAAACCATGCTTATACGATTGTATACAATGGAGAGCTCTATAACACGGAGGATATAAGAAAAGAATTATTAAAAAGGGGGCACCGCTTTCTTGGGCATTCTGATACAGAAGTTCTTCTTCATGCCTATACAGAATGGAAGGAAGAGTGTGTCTCCCATTTTAATGGCATTTTTGCATTTGTGATCTGGGATAGTGAGCGTGAATTGTTATTTGCAGGGAGAGACCGGCTAGGCGTCAAGCCATTTTTCTATACAGAACGTCATCATTCCTTCTTATTTGGTTCAGAGATCAAAGCACTTCTTGCTCATCCTGATATCAAAGCAAAAGTCGATTATGAAGGGCTGTCGGAGATCTTTGGCTTAGGACCGTCAAGAACACCAGGTCAAGGAGTGTTTAAAGGGATAAAAGAGCTGAGACCTGCACATGCCTTGACCTTTTCAAAAGACGGACTGCGCGTGTGGAGATATTGGAATGTCAAAAGCAAGGAGCATACCGACTCACTTGATGACACCGCACAGCACATTAAGCATCTCTTTACAGATGCCGTGACAAGACAGCTCGTCTCTGATGTGCCTGTATGTACATTTTTATCTGGGGGCGTCGATTCTAGTGCCATTACTGCCATTGCCGCTAAGCACTTTGAGAAAATAGGGGAAGCACCGCTTCATACGTATTCCATTGACTACGAAGGAAACGATCAATTCTTTGAGGCAAATCAATTCCAGCCGAATGCTGACGGCCCATGGATTGATCAAATGACAAAAGCGTTTCAAACGAATCATCACAGCTGTATCATTGGACAAAAAGAGCTCGCTTCCTATTTGAAGGAAGCCGTTGAGGTTCGAGACTTACCGGGTATGGCAGATATTGATTCTTCCTTGCTTTGGTTTTGCCGAGAAATTAAAAAGGACTTCGTTGTTGGCTTGTCAGGTGAATGTGCTGATGAAATCTTTGGCGGCTACCCTTGGTTCCATATGGAAAATGAAACGAATGGTTTTCCGTGGATGAGATCGACTGAAGCGAGAACTCAGCTCCTGCAAGACTCGTGGCAAAAAAAGCTGTCACTTAAGGAATACGTGCAAAGCAAATATGAAGAAACGGTGGCAGAAACGCCTCTTTTAGATGGAGAAACTGGCGTTGATAAAGCCCGTAGAGAACTTTTTTACTTAAATATGATCTGGTTTATGACAACACTGCTTGATCGAAAAGATCGAATGAGTATGGGGGCTAGTCTTGAGGTACGTGTGCCATTTGCAGATCATCGTCTTGTCGAATATGTGTGGAATATTCCTTGGGAAATGAAAATGCATGGAAATCGTGAAAAAGGGGTTTTACGAAAAGCATTAGAGGGAATTTTACCGAATGAAGTGCTTTATCGAAAGAAGAGTCCTTATCCGAAAACACATCATCCAGCCTATACTCAGGCTGTGAAAGAGATGCTAACAGACTGCCTCGCGCAAAAAGACTCTGTACTTCACGAATTTTTAGACCCACATCAATTAAAGCAGCTGATTGAAACGGAAGGAGCTTCTTTTCATGTGCCATGGTATGGCCAGCTCATGAAGGGCCCGCAGTTGATTGCCCATCTTGCACAGATTCATCATTGGTTTGAAACGTATCGAATTGATATAGAAGCGTAATAAAGGGTCGGCTTTCTTGCACTTGTTGAAAGGAAGCCGGCTTTTTTGATACATAACATGAGACTTTTTGAGCACATCAAAAGTTGATCTAATCTTTCTAATTTGTATAATTAACTTAAAGTGAATTAATTTGGAGGAAAAAGGATAATGGAAATCATTGTGATCGGAGCGGGACCAGGGGGTCTTGCAGCAGCTATGATGCTTCAAAGCAAAGGACATGATGTTCATGTATACGAAAAACAGTCCTTTGTTGGCGGGCGTAACGCTAAGTTTCAACTTGGTGATTTCACGTTTGATACAGGTCCTACCTTTCTCAGCATGATTCATATTGCAGAGGAGCTGTTCACCTTTGCTGGTAAAAATCTTTATGACTATATTGATGTGATTGAATTAAAAGAGATGTATAGATTAATATTTCAAGACAATCAGCTCGATATGATTCGGGATCGCGATGAAATGTACAAACGATTAGAAGCCTTTGCACCTGGTGAGGGTGAAGGGTATCTAAGATTTATGAAGGATACAAAGCGCAAAATGGATCGTTTGACACCAATTCTACAAAGTAAAATGGACCGCTTTCATCATTACCTTCGCCTGAAGGTGATCAAAGCACTTCCACAGCTTTCACTAAATAAAAGTTTGTATGATGTGCTGTCAGACTATTTTTCGAATGAATCAGTGAAATATGCTTTTACATTTCAATCAAAGTACTTAGGAATGTCCCCGTGGGAATGCCCTGGTGCGTTCTCGATCCTTTCGTTTATGGAACATGACACAGGTGTATTTCATCCGAAGGGCGGTGTCAATCAGCTGTCAGAAGCGATGGCAAAGGCCGCGCTTGAAGCTGGAGCAGAGATTCATCTGTCAGCCGGCGTCGAAAAGCTGCTCACGGAGGGAAGGAAAGTAAAAGGCATTCGTTTAGAATCTGGGGAAGAAATACAAGCAGATGAGGTTGTCGTCAATGGAGACTTTGCACATGTGATGACAAAGCTTGTCGAGCCAGGACTCTTAAAGAAATACAGCGAGAAGAAATTAAAAAAGAAAAAATTCTCTTGCTCTACCTTTATGCTTTATTTAGGACTGGATACCATATATGATGAGCCGCATCATACCATCGTTTTTTCCGATGATTATGCTAGATTTGTCAAAGGCATTACGAAAACATATGAGCTGCCAGATGACCCGTCTATTTATATTCAAAATGCAAGTGTAACCGATGACTCACTTGCTCCAAAAGGAAAATCAGCTCTTTATGTGCTGGCTCCAGTTGCCAATAACCAAAGCGGTATTGATTGGGGGGCGCATCAAGATGAATTTAGAGAGCTTGTGCTAGATACATTGGAGCGGAAAACAGGCTTTCAGAATGTGAGACAGCATATAGAAGTCGAGCGGATGATCACACCGAAGCAATGGGAGGAAGACCTTTACGTATATGAAGGAGCTACATTTAACCTCGGCCACCAGCTGACGCAGATGATGGTCCTAAGGCCGCACAATGAATTTGATGAATTAAAGCACTGCTGGCTCGTTGGAGGAGGAACACATCCAGGAAGCGGACTGCCAACCATTTTAGAATCAGCACGTATCACGACAAATGCCATTCTTAAAAAAGAGAAACATTCACACAAAACAATGCCGCATCAAGAAAAGGGGAGCGCCTCATGAAAAAACATATATTAATTGCAGGCGGCGGTATTGGCGGAATGATCTCAGCGCTTTATTTAAAAAAAGCGGGACATGATGTCACCCTTGTCGAAAAAAATGAACGGCTTGGCGGGAGACTTGCTTTTGTACGTGAGAAAGGATATAAAGTAGATGAAGGTCCGACCATTGTCCTACTTCCTGACATGTTAAAAGGCATTTTACATGAGGTAGGAATTGACGATTCATCTCTTGATCTGCTGCAGCTTGATCCGCTGTACACAATTCAGTATCAAGATGGAACCTCCTATACGAAATACTCTGATGCACTTCGTCAGCTAGATGAAATCAGACGTGTATTTCCAAAGGAAGATCAAGGGTTCCTGAGGTTTATGGAAGAAATGACAGACCGGTTTCAAGAAGGGCAGCAAGCCTTTCTAGAAAAATCATTTCACGAAAAACGTACATTTTTTACAAAAGCGAATATGAAGATTTTAATGAAATTAAAGGCGTATCGAACGGTACAAAGTGCTCTGAAAAAATATTTCTCAGACGAACGCCTGCGAGATGCATACGCACTTCAAACCCTCTATGTTGGGGGAAACCCGTATGAAGCATCGGCTATTTATTCGCTTGTGTCCTATAGTGAGCACGCGCATGGAATCTACTATTTAAAAGGCGGATATGCGAGTTTAGTAGATATATTGGAAGGGCAGCTCATCAAAATGGGTGTGCATGTAAGAAAAAATGAAGAAGTCACGCAATTGGTGTTTGAGGGGAAACGGGCAGTCAAAGCAAAAGTAAATGATGAATATGAAACCGCTGATGCATTTGTGATCAATGGAGATTATCCAGCTGCGTTAAAGCAGCTTGGTTTAGACGAACAAGATCGCCGGAAATACGTGCCGTCCTCTGGCTGCGTGATGTTGTATCTCGGGTTAAACAAGATGTATCATGAAGCACCTGTTCATCAATTTTTTATGGGAGAACACTTTGATCAGCATATGAAAGAAGTTTTTCAAACGAAAACGATTCCTCAAGACCCGTCGTTTTATACATTTAATCCATCGATCATTGATCCATCTCTTGCCCCAGAAGGCTGCAGTGTTCTATACATGCTCGTTCCCGTTCCTTCAGGAGATCATATCAACTGGGAAGAGGAGACAGAGTTTGTCGAGAAGATGGTGGATGTCCTTGAGAAAAGAGGCTTTCCGAGATTGCGAGAGTCGATTGTCTGGAAAAAGGTCAGAACACCAAATGATTCCTTGCGAGAAGGATTGTTTGAAGGCGGCAGCTTTGGACTTGCGCCTAATTTGTTTCAATCAGGTGTCTTCCGCCCGCAAGTGAAGGTCAGTGAGACAGATAATCTTTATGCGGCAGGTGCTTCCATCCATCCGGGTGGCGGGGTGCCGATCGTGATGCAAAGTGCGAAGCTTATGGCTTCTGTACTACTAAAAGATTTGAATGATAGAAAGGAAGTGAAGCTAAGTGGTTGATGTACAAACAGCATTAAAAGTGTGTGAGGAAACCATTCAAACCCATTCAAAAACGTTTTACCGGGCCTTTTCCATGCTACCTAAAAAGAAAAGACAGGCCGTCTGGGCCGTATATTCCTTTTGCCGTAGAGCAGATGACATTGTAGATGAATCCCCTTCGCCAAAAGAGGACCTTGCATCCTTTCGGGAGACGTTTGATCGATTTTTACAAGGTGAGGTAGACCGGAATGATCCAATATGGGTGGCGCTAGAGCATACATTTCAAGAGTTTCGGATGGATGAAGCCCCGTTCCGTGACCTGCTCCAAGGACAGGAGATGGATTTAGAGCAGCAGCGATACGAAACGTTGGATGAACTGCTCATCTATTCCTATCATGTTGCTAGTACAGTTGGGCTTATGCTCCTTCCCATTATTGCACCGCGTAAAAAAGAGCAGCTAAAAGAAGCAGCCATTTCGTTAGGGATTGCTATGCAGCTAACCAACATCCTTCGAGATATCGGCGAAGATCAGGCTGAAAGAGACCGCATTTATTTGCCAAAGCAAGTGATGGATCAATTCGGGTACACAGAGCAAGAATTGCAGGAAGGGATTGTGAATCAAGCCTTCCAGCACGTCTGGGAGTACATTGCCTTTGAGGCAGAGGCATACTACGAGGAGTTTTTTGACCATCTTCATGAATTCCCGCTCTATTCACGAATACCGGTGAAAGCAGCAGCCTACTTTTATAAAGCCATTTTAGATAAAACAAGAGAAAACGAATACCGCGTCTTTACAGAGCGAGCATTTATTTCAAAACAGGAAAAAGCACTTATTTTAGAAGATATTACGTAAAAAAGGACTGCACCCGCAGTCCTTTTTATGTGGAAGAAAAACGATACTCCGTCCATACTCTGGAACGCCAGCGCCTATACATGAAGATACCTCTTACCCATTCATCCACAATAAAAGAAATCCAAACCCCGATGAGCCCCATTTCAAACTGAATGCCTAACAAATAAGCGATCGGAAGCCCAATTCCCCACATTGAAATCATCGCCATATACACTGGAAACTTCGCGTCACCAGCAGCCCGCAATGAATTAATAATGACCATATTAAAAGAGCGTCCCGGCTCTAAAATGATCGTCAATAGGAGAAGTGTGGCGGCGATTTCAATGATTTCACGATTGCTAGTGAAAAAGGTAAGCAAATGCGTCGATGATAAAGATAAAGCAGTGGAAGAAAGAAGAGAGATCCCAATGGCCCAGTATAAGCTTTTCATACATCTGCGGTAGGCAGCATCAAATTCTTTCGCTCCAATATGGCGCCCGATTAAAATCTGTGTCCCTTGGCTAATCGCTGCACCAAACAACATAATAAACATCATCAAATTTTGAGTGTAGACCTTTGCGGCTAAAGCCTGCGTCCCCATAAATGTAATAAACAGTGTAATAATCATTTGAGAGCCGTTATAAGAAAGCTGCTCTCCAGCAGAAGGAATGCCAATTTTCAGCAGCTTTTTTAAATGCGTCCGCTGGATGTGAAACATACTCTTCAGTGAAAAGCGCAATCCAATTCGGCGGCGGACAATGAGGATCATCGCCATCAATCCGATCAAACGAGCCAGCGAGGTTGAAAAGGCAACACCCATGACACCTAATACAGGAAAGCCAAACGGACCAAAAATGACCAAATAATTGCCGGCAACGTTTAGCAAATTCATTCCGATGGTGACATACATCGTGTCTCTTGTATATCCGTAGCTTTTTAAAATAGCACTATACGTCATAATGAGTGCTTGAATAAAAGAAAGCAGGCCGACAATTTGTAAAAAGACCGCCGCATCCGGCATGAGTTCACTTGATAAGCCCATCATGTGCAGGATTGGAACAGCTAACACAAACATGAGGAGACTAATGACAAAGCTGATCAAGAAGTTGGTTCCTAGTGAGACATAGGCGACTTGAGTCGCTTCCTGCTTGCGGTCAGCTCCTAAAAGCTGCGCAATCACAATGGTCGTTCCTGTTGTAATGAAGCTGAACATGACAATTAATAAATTCAGGAGCTGGTTGCTTACACCTACTGCGGCCACACTGTTATCGGAGTATTGGCTGAGCATAAGTGTATCAGCGCTCCCCATGAGCATATATAAAGAGATTTCGATAAAAATAGGCCAAGTTAATGCAAATAATGAAGGGTGTGTTTTCTCATCTTTGGCTTGAACCTTTTCATATGACAGGGTTTGAGATTTCATCACATAGCCCCCTTTCGTATAAATCCGATTTATAGTGTACCGTGCATCGACTATAATAAGAAGAGATGAAACCGAAACTTATTGGAGAAATCCGACTTCATAAGGGGATGAATATGGATCGATTTATTACATTTACTGTACCGCCGTTTCCGATTTATATTGCTTCAGGTAAAGGTGTATTTCATCAAGGAGAAAGACATATCTCAAGAACCTTCACTGTATTTGATCTTCTCTATATCACAAAAGGTGAACTATGGATGACAGAGGGCGAGGAGGCTTTTCATGTAAAAGAAGGTGAATATATGATTCTCTCACCGGGCCTGTCTCATGGTGGACATCTGTCGTGTGAAGAGGAAACCCACTATGAGTGGCTGCATTTCTCAATTGACCGATTTGAGCTGACGAACCGGCCGAGAGAACACTGGATTGATATGAAACAAAATCAAGCGACCTTCGAAAAGCCGGCAACCTATGAATTTAGTCTGCCCCGTTTAGCAAAAGTGAAAGGACGAAGTGTGTTAAAAAAACACCTTTCAGCGATGAGAGCACTAAATCATGATGCATCTGAACTTCCGCTGAAAAAACAGCTATTATTTGAGGAAATGCTCATTCACCTGCAAAAGGAAGCATTCCATATTCCAACTGCAAAGGAGACTGTCGCATCAGAAGTGGTTCACTATCTTGAGCATCACTTTATGGAGAAATTACACATGGAGCAGCTTGCAGAGAAACTGCACTATCATCCTGATTACATGACAAGATGTATGCAGACGGTGTATGGATTGACGCCAAACCAGTACAGCCATCGTCTCAAAATCGAAAAAGCCAAAAGCATGCTGGCCTCAACGAATGAAAAAATCGCTGCCATTGCAGATCATGTAGGTATTGACGACCCTACTTATTTTTCTAAGCTGTTTCGGCAAAATGAAGGCATGACGCCGATCGAGTACCGTCATTTAGCAAAAAGAACGACAAAGTAAAGGAACGTGAACAGATGAAAAGTGAAAAGGAAGAGCTTGTGAACATAAGTCCATTAACCGAAACGGACTTAGAAACGGTGTGGCATTTAAAATTTAAAGCATCAGACCAGTCCTATCGAAAATGGAATGCCCCTTATTTTTATGAACACGAAATCCCGCTTGCTGCATTTAAGAAACGTTACTTACAGGAAGAATCCATTCCTCAAAAGCTATATGGCATTGAAATAGATGGTGATATCAAAGGCACCGTATCATATTATTGGGAGAATGAACGTACGAGGTGGCTTGAATGCGGCATTATCATTTATGATTCACGCTTTTGGAGCGGGGGTATTGGGACAAAGGCATTAAATCTTTGGATTGATGTGTTATTTACGCATATTGATATCCCTCGAATTGGTTTAACAACTTGGTCAGGGAATGAACGGATGATGCGGTGCGCAGAGAATTGCGGATTTATCCTTGAGGGGAGACTGAGAAAGGTCCGTTATTATCAAGGGGTTTATTATGATTCAATGCGCTACGGAATGTTGAGAGAAGAATGGAGAAGCCTTCCGCGGAACAATGATAAAATATTTTAGGACAAAAGTATCGTATGTTTGAATAAACTGAAAAAAATCGGTTTTTCAAGCGAATAATAGAAAATGTGTTTTTTTACATAAGGGGGAATTTAAATATGAGATTAACGGGTCTATTCGTTTCACTTGCTGTTGCCATCTATTTATGGTTTGATGCGCCAAAACATAACAAAGACAAATGGCTGTGGGCTGTTTTAGGCGTGCTATTTAGCACCATCGTACTTGGTATTTATTTGATCAAGACAGAGAGGAAGGGGCTGGGCTGGACGATCTTGATTTTAACCATCTTGTTTTATCTCATGCTGCTCATCTCTGTTTTGATCGGTGTTATTCTTTTTTATCAGGCGCCTTCATGAAGAAGGGCCTTTTTCTTTTACCTTTTGAGCCGGTACACCAGCAATGACGATCTGCTCTTCATGAAAGGAACGATTCACCACGGCATTTGCTCCGATTGAAATATGATTTGCAATGTAAATGTCTCCAAACAGCTTAGCACCGGGGCCAACCCATACGTGATCTCCAATGGTTGGTACATCCTTTTCGGAATGGTTTTGGCCAATATTCACCCCTTGATGAATATCACAAAATGCCCCAATTTTTGCGTGCTTATTCACAATTAAGAGACCACTATGATTGATTCTAAGGCCGGGGCCAAAGACGCCAATCGGAATATCAAAGCCAAGCTGCATGCCTTTCTTTTTATGTAAACAGCGATAAAACCATTTGCGCAGTAGAGCGCCGCTATTAGAATAGTACTCATATTTTCGCAAATACCTTTGATATTTCCATATATCGTCCCCAAACCACTTTGGTCTTCTGCGCGTGATCGCTAATGCTTTCTTATCCTGCGTTAAGTAATGGTGAAGATCGTGCTTTGTAAAAATCATCAAATTCCCCTCCATCCCTTTATGTTTCAGAGAAATTATACCATCCAAACCATTTATATCAAGAAAAAATGATGTTACTTCTTCAATTTTCTACCTTCATTTCATCCAAATTTCTTCATAAAATAAGCGCTTTGAGTTGAGTAGAACAAAAGAACCAGGAAGAATGATTTGTAATTTTTTTCAATATCAAACCGTCTCATGCGTTCCATCTCCTTATAGCAGTAAGGTTTGTAAAAATTACTCGAAAATACTCATTAAAAAGAGAATATTGCATTCATGTGCTTTTTGAATCATCTTTTTGAATACAATTGACTTTCCTATCTCACATCCTCTAGGCTAATAAATGAAAATGATAATCTTTATCAATTGGAGGAGTGTTTTATTATGTCCATCAAAACCGTTTCTAAAAATCAGCAATTTTTAGAGCAGCAAAGTCAAAGAGAATCTAATGCAAGGTCTTACCCGAGACGGTTCCCGTTAGCCATGCAAAAAGCCGAGGGTATGATCGTGACAGATGCAGATGGCAGAGAGTTTTATGACTGTCTGGCAGGCGCAGGAACACTTGCACTTGGTCACAATCATCCGGTTGTTATAGAAGCTATTGAACGTATGCTTCATGAAAAAAGACCATTGCATACGTTGGACATAACCTCAGAAATTAAAGAAGAATTTGTGAATGAAATTTTTTCTCACCTGCCAGAAGAGTTTGCAAAGAGAGCAAAAATTCAATTTTGTGGACCAACTGGCGGTGATGCCATAGAAGCTGCGATTAAATTAGTCAAGACAGCGACAGGAAATCGTTCCATTCTTTCTTTCCACGGTGCTTATCACGGTGCGACACATGGCACGATGTCATTAAGCGGAAATTTGTCTCCAAAGGAAAGAGTGCAAGGGTTAATTCCAGATGTGCATTTCATGCCTTATCCATATGAATATCGCTGCCCATTTGGCATTGGCGGGAAAGATTCACACCGCATTTCCAGCTCTTATATTGAGCGTGTATTAAATGATCCTGAAAGTGGTATTCTTCCGCCAGCAGGTATGATCTTTGAAGCAGTGCAAGGTGAGGGAGGTTCAATTCCAGCATCTATTGAATGGATAAAAGAAATGAGAAGAATCACAAAAGAAAAAGGCATTCCGCTCATTATCGATGAGGTTCAATCAGGCATTGGCCGTACAGGCAAGATGTTTGCCTTTGAACATGCGGGAATTGTGCCAGACGTTATTGTATTATCTAAAGCCATTGGTGGAAGCCTGCCGCTTTCAGTTGTGATTTATGATCAAGATTTGGATCAATGGAATCCAGGTGCACACATTGGCACATTTAGAGGGAATCAAATGGCGATGGCTGCAGGAACCGCTACGCTTAAATTTATAAAAGAAACCAATCTGCTTGATCATGTAGACCAGCTAGGGGATCGCATGCAGGCTTATCTAAAAGACATTCAAAAAAATGTACCTGCTATTGGTGATGTTCGAGGAAGAGGATTAATGATTGGTGCTGAAATAGTCAATCCAAATGAGAAGCAGGATGTGGATGGAAGTTATCCAGCAAATCCTGAGCTAGCCAGTCTCATTCAAAAGAATTGCTTCGACAAAGGCTTAATTGTAGAGACAGGAGGCCGTTTCGGTAGCGTCATTCGATTCTTACCGCCATTGATCATGACAGAAGAACAGCTTGAACAAGTCATCGCTATTTTCAAAGAGGCCGTTTACGATGCAATCAACTAAAGCTTCTGTGGATTCATTATTTATCAATCAAAGCCAGCTTGGAAGAGAGTCCTTCCGAGCGGCTCTTCATACATCTATCGACAGCTTACTGGATCAGTGGCAAAAAGACCAAGGTCCATACAGCGGAATATTGCCTGGGAAATTAGCGGCTAGTGTCGAATCCTTATTTCAGCTTCAACCGTCTGGCGAATCAATGGAATCTGTCTTTCAAGATATACAGCAGCACCTTTTGCCGCATCTCGTTGATGTATCGCATCCTAAATGCTTGGCACATTTGCATTGTCCGCCGCTTATCCCTGCACTTGCCGCAGAGGTGATAGTGAGCTCCTTTAACCAATCAATGGATTCCTTCGATCAAAGCGGTATTGCATCTTTGGTTGAGGAGGAAATTTTAAAGTGGCTATGTGCGAAGTTTTCTTATGGAAATCTAGCAGATGGGACATTTACGAGCGGTGGCACCCAATCTAACTACATGGGACTGCTTCTTGCAAGAGATGCATTTTGTGAAAACACATGGCAATGGAATGTTCAGCAGAAAGGCTTGCCGAGTGAGGCTCACCGCATGAGAATTCTTTGTTCTAAGAATGCTCATTTCACTGTGAAGAAATCTGCATCCCAGCTAGGCTTAGGGGAGCAGGCAGTTGTTCTGGTAGAGACAGATGAGCATCACCGCATGGACCTCAACGATTTGAAGAAGAAACTTGTTGAATTAAAGGAACAAGATCTCCTGCCTTTTGCGGTAGTGGCGACTTGCGGGACAACTGATTTTGGCAGTATTGACCCGGTTCGAGATGTGTATGACATCGTCAAGCCATACGGTCTATGGATTCACGCAGATGCTGCCTACGGCGGAGCGCTTGTATTAAGCGAAACCTACGGGAATAAATTAGACGGTATTGAACTTGCTGATTCCATCACGATTGACTTTCATAAACAATTTTATCAGCCGATCTCCTGCGGAGCATTTTTACTGAAGGATAAAAGACATTTTGGTTTGATTCATTATCATGCAGATTATCTCAATCCAAAGGAAGATGAACTGGATGGAATACTACATCTTGTCCATAAATCTGTGCAAACGACGCGCCGGTTTGACGCACTGAAATTGCTTCTTTCTCTTCGTCTGATTGGGGAGGAAGGGTTTGGTGACATCATTGACCATACCATTGATTTTGCGAAGGATGTGGCCGCGCTTATTGAGAGCAATGATCACCTTGACGTGATCAATCCTGAGCCAGAAATCAATGCAGTTGTGTTTCGATTTAAGGGGGCGGATGCCATCAATAAAATCATCCATCGAACGTTATTCAAATCAGGAACTGCTGTCATTGCGAAAACAGTGGTGGATGGTCAAACATGCTTAAAATTCACTTTGTTAAATCCGAGAACGACAATCACACATATTGAGGAAATCCTTTCTGACATCGTTGATATCGGGATCGCTCATATTCAATCCGGGAGGGTACTACGTTGAGTCAATATAAACAAATGGCTGAAAATGCAACTATGCAAAGCTTTTTAAACTGTTTTTTACGTGAAACAGGAATCGATCGATCTGCAAAAAAAGAGACGAAAGCAGATGGTTCGCTTGTATTCGTGGCAAAACTAGCAAAGCAAGACCTTGAGCTTGTGATTCCGATCCGATATTTTTCATCTGTAGGCCGCCATCTCTTTGATTTTCCGATTCGCTTTCGTCCAAGTGGCAGCGAAAAAGAGGGAACGATCGTCGATTACACGACACTTGTTGCTTTATGTTCAAAGGAGCTTCTCATTGCATATGGCCGCACTGATGCAGAGGATGAATTCATGCTGCGCATCATTTTAAGCTGCCGAAATATTGAACGATTCTTACGGGAGAGAGAAAGTGATCAAGCTGCTTTATCTCAAGCTGATTTTGAGTACATCGAGGCTGAGCAGTCACTTCTCCTTGGACATTTAACACATCCTACACCAAAAAGCAGACAAGGGATGACAGAAGAAGAGGAAGCCGTCTATTCTCCTGAGCTGAAAGGAGCTTTCCAGCTTCATTACTTTAAAGCGCACCATTCGATTGTGCTTCAGGATTCGTCTATTTCACAATCTGCGGCAAGCCTCATGTTAGAAGAGCTTATGCGTCAGGTGCCAGAAGAAACAGAGAGACTGAATAGGTTAACAGAAAACGGAGAATTTGTGCTCATTCCGATTCATCCGCTGCAAGTCAAAGTGGTCATGGAGAAGGCATTCGTGAAGCGTTATATAGAGGAGGGGAAACTGACTTATTTAGGACCGCTCGGGTCTGAATACACAGCGACCTCATCCTTTAGAACGGTCTATCAAAAGGATTCTGCTTACATGCTCAAATTCTCTGTTCCTGTGAAAATTACGAACTCTTTACGTATCAATAAACAAAAGGAACTGGATCGAGGAGTAGAGATGTCCCGCATCTTAAAAACAGAATTAGGCGTTTCTTTATATGAAAAATTCTCTGGATTCCGTGTCATTGAAGATCCTGCATATCTCTCTATTCGAGGAGATGAAGCGGAATCTGGCTTTGAAGTGGTCATTCGTCAAAATCCATTCTTGCATCGTGAAAGAGGCGCAAGCTTAATTGCTGGGCTATGTCAGGATCATGCGTACGGAGGAAAATCGAGATTAGCAGGAATTATTCATAAACTTGCAGATTCAGAAGGCCGGTCAACAGAAGCGGTCAGCCAAGATTGGTTTAAACAATATTTGACCATTTCGTTAAAACCGATGCTCTGGCTGTTTGAAACGTATGGTCTTGCACTCGAGGCCCATCAGCAAAATGCTGTTGTGCAAATGAAGGATGGTTATCCAGAGACTTTCTATTATCGTGACAACCAAGGCTACTATTATAGTGAATCAAAAAAAGATAAGCTCGCAAATCTAGTTCAAAACTTGAGCGTAAGAAGTGAAACCATTTGTGCGGATGATGTAGCCGTTGAGAGACTCCGTTATTATTTCTTCTTTAATCATTTATTTGGTCTCATTAATGGCTTTGGCACAGAAGGTCTAGCAAAGGAAGAAGATTTGCTGGCACTCGTGAGAGATACATTGCTCGCTCATGAGGAGACGTACGGAGCATCTGATTTGACTAACAGCCTTCTCCGCTCAAAAGAACTTCCTTCAAAAGCGAATTTGTTGACACGATTTGAAGATATGGATGAGCTGACAGGATCTCTGGAAACACAGTCTCGTTACACGGCTGTCTTGAATCCGCTCTTTTTACATAAGGAGGCGCTGATTGGATGAGGCATCGCATCAGGTTTATTCGTGCTGAATATGAAAGAGATGTCCAGCTTGTCCATAAGTGGATGCAAGAAGAGTACGTTCACCCATTTTGGCATTTGAATATTCCATTTCCTGCTTTTGAAAAGCATTTTTATCAGGCCATACATGATCCGCATCAAACCCTTTATTTAGGCACGATTGATGGGACGCCAATGAGTTATTTTGAGGCTTACAACGTGAAAGGGGATATCATTGAATCCTACTATGAGCCTTCTCCGCATGATCAAGGCATCCACCTGTTAATAGGGGAGCCGGATTATGTGGGAAAAGGATTTGCTGCGCCGCTCCTTCAGGCAATGACAGCATTTCAATTTGAGCAGAACAAACGAACAGAAAAAATCGTTGCTGAGCCGGATATTCGCAATGAAAAAATGATTCATGTATTTGAAAAATGCGGCTTCGAACGTGTGAAACCAGTCACTTTACCCGATAAAACAGGTCTTTTGATGTTTTGTGATCGAGAACGATTCGAAAGGAAGTATAACCATGACGCGGTTCAACAAGCAAAATAATATAGTGGATGTAATTGGGATCGGCATTGGCCCGTTTAATCTCGGGCTTGCCGCATTATCTGAAGAGGTAAATGAAATCGACGCTTTGTTTTTTGAAAGAAATGAAGCCTTTCACTGGCACCCAGGGATGCTCATTGAAGGGACAACACTGCAAGTCCCTTTTTTAGCGGACCTTGTCAGCATGGCAGATGTGAAAAGCAAATATAGCTTTCTCAACTATTTGCAGGAACAAAACCGTTTGTATTCATTTTACTTTCTAGAAGACTTCCATATCCCGCGCAAGGAATACAGTCATTATTGCCGCTGGGTCGCTGACCAGTTAGATTCCTGCCGATTTGGCATGAACGTCGAATCTGTCTCACTGATCGAGAAGGCAGGGGAAAAGCGGTATGAAGTGCATGTCCGTCATGTAAAGAACCAAACTGTAGAGGTGTTTGAAAGCAAACATCTCGTCTTAGGAATTGGCACGCAGCCGGCGATACCCGCATCGCTCCAGCCAGCTTTAGGAGAGAAGGTTTTTCACTCAGCTGACTATTTAAAACGAAAGAAAGAAGGCTGTTTCAAAGGGAAATCTGTAACAGTTATCGGCTCTGGTCAAAGTGCGGCAGAAGTGTTTTATGACATTTTATCAGATGATGAGGCAAAGGATATTCACTGGTTCACACGGTCAAAAGGATTTTTCCCAATGGAATATTCAAACCTTGGACTTGAGTATTTCTCCCCTGACTATATTGATTTCTTTTATGAGCTTCCGCAAGCCAAAAAGGATGCGTTATTAAAACAGCAAGACTTGCTTTATAAAGGTATCAGTTCGGCGATGATTCGTGATATTTATCATTTGCTTTATGAACGTTCTGCCTGCGGAAACCAGCTGAACACAGTGCTTCAAGCCATGACAGAGGTCAACTTGATTGAGGAAACAGCGGGCGGGTTATCACTTTCATGCACGCAATGGGTCAAGGAAGAATCCTTTACACATGAGACGGATATTGTCGTATTGGCGACTGGCTATCAATCCGTTCTGCCGCCATTTATCAATCCTATTTCTCATCACATTCAATGGGATGATCAAGGGAGATTCCAAGTTGAACGTGAATATCGTTTGAAAACAAATACGATAGGTGAAAATGATATTTTTGTACAAAATGCAGAGCTTCATACACATGGGGTCGGCGCACCAGATTTGGGACTGGGGGCTTATCGAAACAGTGTGATCATCAATGAACTTGCTCGTCAAACCGTGTATCCACTTTATCAAAAGCACGTCTTCCAGACATTTGGTACACACAAGAACGCACACACATTTGAAGAAATCAAAGGATAAGGAGGATGAAGCGATGAGTGTACAAGATGAATTGAAAAAAGCGGTGAATCCTGCTGCTTGGAAAAAGGCAAACCAGCGAATGGTGGCAAAAATGCTGTCTGAATACATGTATGAGGACATGCTTCATCCTATAGAACTGGATTGTAAGGATGGCATCGCGCAGTATGAATTAATCATTCACGAACATAAGAAATATCGTTATCTAGCAAAACCTCGGTTGTTTGATAGTTTTGATACAATCGCTGAATCAATTGAGTGCTGTCAAGATGGAAAATGGTCAAAGGATGTCAGTGCTATTGTGTTTTTACTAGACATTCAGCCGATCATTCCAATGTCCTCTGACACAACAGGCCATCTTATCAAAGAGCTTCACCATACTTTGTTAGCCGATGTCCATGTGCTGTCGAAAAAAGCACTTCGTGCGGATGAACTGACAGATACGGATTATGCATGGATTGAAGGAGAAATGACAGGCCATCCTTGGATTGTGTATAACAAAGGACGTATAGGATTCAGCTACGATGATTACTTAGCCTATGCACCAGAACGGCAGGAATGTGTGCAGCTGTCTTGGATTGCTGTACATAGAGAGCTTGCGACATTCCATGCAGTCGATCATGAAAACTATGAGCAGGTGATCGCCAAAGAATTAGATGAAGTCACGATTCGTCAATTTCAGCGTGTGTTAAAGGATGAAGGACTGAATGCAGCTGACTATTATATGATGCCTGTTCATCAGTGGCAGTGGACGCATATGATTATTCAGCATTTCCCTGAAGATTTGGCCTTGCGCCGGATTGTGTATTTGGGAGAGGGGCTGGATCAATATATCCCGCAGCAGTCGATCAGAACCTTTACAAATATCTCAAATAAAGACAAGCATCATATTAAACTGCCAATGAGTATTTTAAATACGCTCGTGTACCGTGGACTCCCATCAGAACGTACGGTCATTGCCCCGCGCATTACAGCGCATATTAAAGGGATTGCCGATCAAGACTCATTTTTATCTGATGTGTGCCGCGTCATTTTACCAGGTGAGAATGCAAGTATCAATGTCGATCATCCATACTACAGCAAACTGCCTGGTGCGCCGTATCAATATCTTGAGATGCTCGGTGTCATTTTTAGAGAAAGCATTTATACGTACTTAGAAGAAGGGGAGAGCCCTGTTACACTTGCGGCACTTACTTACGAGGATCATGAAGGTGAGCCGTATATCAAGCAGCTGATTGAAAAATCAGGTCTCTCAGCAAAAGAATGGATGGCGAAGTTCTTCCATGTCGTGATGCCGCCGCTGCTGCACTTTATGTATCAATACGGCACAGTCTTTTCACCGCATGGGCAAAATACAATTCTTGTGTTAAAAAATCATCAGCCGCATCGTTTGGCGATCAAAGATTTCGTTGATGATGTGAATATAAGTGACCAGCCGCTGCCTGAATTAGCTTCATTAGAAGAAGATTTAAAAGAAGTGCTGCGCAGTGAGCCGCCAGAAGGTCTAGTACAATTTATCTTTACAGGATTATTTATTTGCAATCTGCGTTATGTATCCAACGTATTAGACAATCACAATCTGTTAGATGAAACGACTCTTTGGCGTTTGCTTGCAGAAGAAATTCAGCAGTATCAAAAGCAATTTCCGCAGCTAAAAGACCGTTTTGAATTATTTGATCTATTCCAGCCGAAGCTGACAAAGCTTTGCTTAAATCGTAATCGAATGATTGATTATGGCTATGGAGATGGAGATGACCGCCCGCATGCATCAGAGCATGGGAAGGTCACAAATGCACTCGCTCATGTTCTTTCGTCAGTTGGGGAGAAGTAATAGAAAAGCTGTAGACATTAAGTGTCTACAGCTTGTTTGTTTTTTAAGAAAATGCTTGAGAGGCAAGAAAATAGAAAAGGGCGGGATCATTTAGTTTTTCTTTCCCGCGAATCATCATAAAATGGGCTACGTTTGTTTTCGTAAATCCTGCTTCAACAAGTGTTTCATGCAGGCGTTCAGCAGTTTCTTCCTGCATATCTAAACGAATTGCCCCTGAATAAGACGAGATGAGTGATTGGATGAGCGAGAGAGCGGTTTGTTCATCGTTTGCTGTAAGCGGTCCAATCATTAGATTAGCAGGGGTTTCGATGCCAAATGCAAATCCAGTTGTTTCATGATGCTCATTCTTTGCGATCAGCCGGAACGATGCTCGTTCCATTCGCTTTCTTATAAAGCTTGATCGATTGGTGCCTGCACCTTTTTCGTCAAGTGCTTCAATAGACGGAAGGTCCGCTTCATCAGCAGGAGAAAGGTGAATCCCGCCTGACACACGAAAAGCCGATGGATTCGTAGTCTGTGCTTTGTATGTATGAATATAGCCGGCCGTTTGAAATCCGATTTTTTCGTAAACGGGCTGTCCTTGTACAGTAGCAGTTAAAACGACAGGAACACTTTGATCGCTCCGGCGAAGCAGGGTGTCAATCATTTTCCGCGCAAGGCCTAAGCCGCGATGCGTCTCAGATACAATAACGGCACCAATTGATGCTGCTTTATCATATTGGAAAAGTCCCGCACATGAGATCACTTGTCCATCTGTTGTTGAAAAACCTGTAAAATATCCGTTTGTTAAAAGAGATGTAAGCTCATCCTCATTGTAATCAGGCCAGTCGACCTCTTTTGACAATGCGATAAGATCGGGTATGTCATCAAGTGTTAAAGTTCGTTGTACAACGTTTTCCAATACACGCAACTCCTTCTTAGCTGATTTCATCTATATGTATCGTACCATATGAAGACATAAGAAAAAGGAAAAGGAAGATCCTTTTCCTCTCAGCGTGTATGAAAAAAGAACCCCCAATGACGGAGGTTCTAGTCTTAATGAACATTAAAATATCGAGCTTCAGGGTGGGAAACGACGATCGCAGAAACAGATGCTTCAGGTTCCATCATGAATCCTTCTGTCAGATGGATGCCGATTTTTTCAGGCTGAAGCAGCTTGAATAGCTTTTCCTGGTCCTCAAGATTTGGACACGCTGGATAACCAAAGGAATAGCGCTGCCCTTGATATTTCGCTTGGAATCGCTTTTCCATTGTAAAATCGACTGGGTCAGGGAATCCCCATTTGTCACGAATCACTTGGTGAGTTCTTTCAGCCAATCCTTCTGCAAGTTCAAGTGCCAGAGCTTGGACAGCATGCATTTTTAAATAATCTCCTTCCTGCTTAAATTGCTGCGCGACTTCACGTATACGCGCGCCGGCTGTGACGGCGAATAAGGCAATATAATCTTTCTCGTTTTCATCACTTTTCCGTACATAATCAGAAATAGAGCGGTACGGGAGCTTCTCCTGCCTTGGAAATTGGAACGTTTCAATGATGCGGTCAGGTTCTTCAGGATCATAAATATGCAAATCATTTCCGTCTGAACTGGCAGGGAAGAATTGATACACAAATGCTGGCGCAAACCAGTTTTTCTCTCTGCCTACGTTTAGAAGATCTGTGACAAGCTGTTTTAATTCCAATGCTTTTGGGTGCTGTTCAGCTAATAAGGTTTTGACCTTTCCCTTTAAACCGAGATGATGACCAATGAGCATTTGTTCATTCACATATGGCATAATATGATGCAAATCGATGTCCCTCACATAATGGCGTGTGGTATTTTCTGGTGTAAATACCGGTGCTTGCGGGAGAGATGCGCGTTTTTCTAGTAATTCAATGACAGCTTTCGGCTGCTTTCCTTCTTTCTCCTTGATAGGTGCCGCTGGCTCTTCTGGCGGCTTTGTTTGAAATTGCAGTGGATTTGCTTTTAACTCATTGGCTAATGACAGTCCGTCCATAGCATCTTTTGCATAAAGAACAGGCCCATCATAATGAGGCGAAATTTTCATTTTTGTAAATTTACGAGAAAGGGCAGCACCGCCGACCAAAATAGGAACAGAAATGTTTGCTTTTTGTAAATCCTGAGCGGTTAGTACCATTTGCTGTGCGGACTTTACAAGTAAGCCTGATAATCCAATCATATCTGGTTTTTCCTTTTGCACAGCTTCAATCAATGTTTGAGGTGTCACCTTGATACCGAGGTCGACCACTTGAAAGCCATTATTGCTCAAAATGATGTCGACAAGGTTTTTCCCGATATCATGGACATCTCCTTTTACAGTCGCAAGAAGAATCTTTCCTTTCCCGCTTGCATGCTGCTTTTCCATATATTGCTCAAGAAACGAAACAGATGCTTTCATGACCTCTGCCGATTGGAGCACCTCGGCTACGATCAGTTCGTTTTGATTAAAAAGACGACCAACTTCAGCCATTCCCTGCATTAACGGGCCATTGATGATATGAAGCGGCGATTCATAATGCTCCAAAGCAAGGGCTAGATCATCGATGAGACCTTCTTTCGTTCCCTCGACGACGTAGAGCGCCAGCCTTTCATCAAGTGATAAGGAGATCTTTGGTTTTTTCTCCGTTTTCTTTTTACCGCGGTAAAATTGGGTGAATTCAGCTAGTGTTTGATCATTTGTTTCATAAAGCAAGGTTTCAGCTAGTTTGATTTCTTCCTTTGGAATGGAAGCAAAGCGTTCAAGCTTTTCTGTATTGACAATGGCATAGTCAAGCCCTGCTTGCACGCAGTGATACAAATAGACGGCATTTAAGATTTCTCTGCCAACAGGCGGAAGTCCGAAAGATACGTTGCTGATGCCTAAAATAGTGAGGCACTCAGGCAGGGTTTCCTTGATCATTTTAATGCCTTTGATTGTTTCTTCAGCGGCGCCAATATATTGCTCGTCTCCAGTGCCTACGGGAAAGACAAGCGGATCAAAAATGATGTCACTTGCGGGAATTCCATACTTCCTCGTTAGCAAATCGTGAGAACGTACAGCAATTTCAAGCTTTCGTTCTGCTGTCACGGCCATTCCTATTTCATCAATCGTGCCAACAACAAGTGCACCGCCATATAGCTTCACAAGAGGAAGAATCTCTTCAAAGCGTTCCTCGCCATCCTCAAGGTTGATGGAATTGATGATGGCTTTCCCTTGAGAATAGGTGAGTGCCTTTTCAATCACGTGTTTATCCGTTGAATCAATGACAAAAGGGGCTTTCACCTTTTTCATGGCTTCTTGTAAAAAGCCTTCCATGTCTGCTGCCTCATCACGGTCTGGGTCGGCGAGACACACATCAACGACGTGAGCGCCATTTTTCACTTGAGCACGAGCAATTTCTGCTGCTTCTTCAAACTTTTGTTCCGCAATGAGCCGTTTGAATTTGCGAGAACCAATGACATTGGTCCGTTCGCCTACAAAAAGAGGACGCATCGAATCCTCATAAATAAGGGGCTCAATTCCTGATACGGTATGCTGCGGTGATTCGCAATTGATACGACGCGGCTGAAGCGTGCGTACTTCATCTGACAATGCTTGAATATGCGCAGGTGTAGTCCCGCAGCAGCCGCCGACGATATTTAACCAGCCTTCCTTAGCAAAGGCGGCGATTTTCTTCGCAAGAGAGGCAGGGGATTCATGATATTGGCCTTCTTCATCTGGGAGACCAGCATTCGGATAGCAGCTCACCGCTGACTTTGCGATGGAGGAGAGCGTGCGGATGTGGTCTGTCATAAATTCTGGACCAGTCGCACAGTTAAGGCCCACACTGATGGGTTTCATATGCTCAAGAGAGATATAAAAGGCTTCAATATCCTGGCCAGCAAGGGTGGTGCCCATCGGTTCAATCGTTCCTGATACCATGAGTGGTAATTGAATGCCCGTCTGCTGAAAGGCTTCTTGAATCCCTTTGAATCCAGCTTTTACATTCAGCATATCTTGGCTTGTTTCTAAAAGAAGGGCATCACACTTACCGTCAATCAGAGCGCGGGCCTGTTCTTCATAGTTTCTGACGAGCTCACTAAAGGTTGTGCCGCCTGTTACAGATAATGTTTTCGTTGTCGGGCCCATTGCGCCTACAACAAAACGAGGCTGCTCCGGTGTAGAGAAACGGTCTGCTTCAGCCTTAGCCAGCTGCGCAGCTCGAACATTGAGTTCATAGGCAAGATGGCCAAGCCCATATTCATCAAGGACGAGCTCTGTCGCGCCGAACGTATTTGTTTCAATGAGGTCAGCATTTGCTTCGAGGTACTCCCTATGGATCTTAGAGATGATGTGAGGGGCTGTCACATTCAAATACTCGTTACAGCCCTCATACTCTTCTCCGCCAAAGTCCTCTGCTGTCAGGTTGGCGTTTTGAATCATTGTGCCCATTGCCCCATCAAGCACGAGGATGCGTTTTTTGAGCTGTTCAGTGATAGTTGACATGGACGTTAGACTCCTTTTCTTTCTGATGGATGTAGTTGGTCAGTTCTGCTGTTAAATCTGATCGAAGGAAAGGAGTAATTAAATAAATGCCATTAAACAATTCGCAGGCTGTATCTAATAAAGAGCGGGCAATCGCTAAGCCTTCTGCTCGCTGCTTTTCTTTATCCTCGCCAGCTTTGGCCATAATGTCACGAATAGAATCAGATAATTTGATGCCTGGAATTTCGTGATGAATAAACTCTGCATTTCGGCTGCTTGTTAACGGCATAATGCCGATATAAATCGGTTTATCCAAGTGGCGGCTTTCCTCATGAATTTTCACAAGCTGTTCCTCAGAATAAACAGGCTGTGAAATAAAATAATCAGCACCGTATTCGATTTTTTTCTCAAGACGTTTCACCGCTTTATCAATATGGCGCACATTTGGGTTAAACGCGCCAGCCACTGAAAAATTGGTCTTTTTGCCAAGGGGCTTTCCTGAGAAAGAAAGGCCTTCGTTAAACTGTTTGATGAGACGAATCAAATCAAAGGAGGTTAAATCATACACAGATGTTGCACCTGGGAAGTCTCCAATTTTAGATGGATCGCCTGTGATCGCTAAAATATCGGTTAATCCAAGGGTGTCGAGCCCCATTAAATGAGATTGAAGCCCAATCAAATTACGGTCGCGGCATGTGATATGAACAAGAGAACGCATATCGAGCTGCTGCTTTAATAATGCGCCGCAAGCGACATTGCTAATGCGCGGAGTCGCAAGAGAATTATCGGCTAACGTCAATGCATCAATGCCAGCATCCTTTAATTCATTTGCAGCAACGAGAAATTTTTCGAAGTTCAGCTTCTTCGGCGGATCAAGCTCTACGATAATCGATCGTTTTTTCACAGCCAGCTCATCAAGACCTGGCTCAGTGCGCTGATCTTGGATTGAAATGATTTCTTCTTTTAACACTTTCACTTCTTTTTCAGTGATAGGTGCTAAATCTTTGACCGCTTCAGCCATTGCGCTAATATGCTGAGGTGTTGTTCCGCAGCAGCCTCCGATAATACGTGCGCCCTGATTTCTAAATTCAAGTGCACTTTTTCGGAAATAATCGTTATCGGTATCATAGACGAGTCTGCCTGCTTCAAGAGAGGGGAGACTGCTGTTAGGATAGACAGATAAATGCGAATTTTCCAAAAGTGGAACGCCTTCGAGTGCCTGAATCATGTGATAAGGGCCCAGCCGGCAGTTGATGCCGACAACATCTGCACCAAGAGATGATAACTCAGATAAACCATCCTTCAGCGGGGTACCATCCTGCAAAACGCCTTGTTCATGCATAGAGACGTTCATGACAATCGGAAGAGTCGTTTCTTTGCGGGCAATTTGGAGAACAGCCTTCGCTTCTTCTATATCATAATATGTTTCAAGCAATAATCCGTCAGGCTCTTCATTTAATAGGATGTACAGCTGCTCTCTAAAGCTTCGTTTGATTTCTTCTATAGAGTAGGCATTTTTGTTAAACGTTCGAATGCCGCCAATTGTTCCGAGTACATAAGCAGAGCCTGCGGCTGCTTTTGCAATTTGTACCGCTTTTGTATTGATGCGTTTCGTTTCTTCCTCTAAGCCGTAGCGGGATAGTTTAATATAATTCGCACCGTATGTGTTCGTTTGGATGATGTCAGCGCCTGCCTGCACATATGCTTCGTGCACGCGTTTCACTTCATCCTCTTTCGATAAATTTAATTCTTCAAAGCAGCGGTCAATGCCGTAAGAGTATAAAAGTGTTCCCATCGCTCCGTCAGCTATCAGTACGCGGTTTTGTAAGTCTTGTAATAGGCCCATTGTATTCCTCCTTATTTCTATGTAACAAAAAAAGCCTTCTGATAAGAAGAAGACTTTTTGGCTGTATCGTAATTCTTCTCCTTATCTTCCAAGCAGTTGCTTGCTGGATTTAGCACCTTGGTCATAGAAAATAGATTTCTACTACACCGGTTGCTGAGGCTTCACAGGGCCAGTCCCTCTGCCTCTCTTGATAAGAAAGCAATATGAACATGTCAATGAATTGAACTTCCATCAACTGTAACGAAAAATGCAGAAATAATCAATGGAAAATTTGAAATTTATCGAAAATTTATAAACTGGACATCAATCGGTAAATCAGCCTTGCGCATAAGAGAAATCACCTCTTGTAAATCATCTTTATTTTTCCCTGTCACACGCACTTGGTCATCCTGAAATTGTGATTTCACTTTGATGCCAGACTGCTTGATAAGCGCGTTGATCTTTTTGGCGTTGTCTTGATCAATCCCGCTGATCAGCTTCGCACGCTGGCGTACTGTACCGCCTAGGGCATGCTCAGTTTTTCCGTAATCGATGTTTTTAGTTGGAACATTTCGTTTGATCAGCTTTGTCACAAGCACATCTTTTAGCTGCTCAAGTTTGAAGTCATCATCAGAAATGAGGACAAGCTCTTCTTTTTCGAGAGAAATATCACTTTTACTTCCTTTAAAATCATAACGGTTTTTAATTTCTTTCAGTGCTGCTTGAACAGCGTTTTGCACTTCAGGCAGTTCAACCTTCGATACAATGTCAAATGAGCTTTCTTTTGCCATCACACATGACCTCCAAGTTTAGATATTGCGTCTATTTTATCATGCAAATAGCAGAAGAAGAAAACTTTATCAAAGAGTAAAGCCGCCAGCCGTATAAATCGTGTCCAGTTTGTCCACTTTAGCTAACAGAACTAGAGATGTTCATGCAGGAAGAAGTATAGTAGAATAGAGTGAATCAAAAGATGAACGAACGCTCTTTTATGGGCAGATAGGAAGGAAGAGAACATGA
The DNA here is from genome assembly GCF_038593305.1 of Bacillus sp. FSL P4-0248. Classification (NCBI taxonomy): domain Bacteria; kingdom Bacillati; phylum Bacillota; class Bacilli; order Caryophanales; family Bacillaceae; genus Bacillus; species Bacillus sp. FSL P4-0248. The sequence continues at coordinate 1,079,692 of NZ_CP151983.1, forward strand.
GACCAGGTGAGCAACTGACCTTGCAAATAGAGAATGAAATGGAATACGGCTACTTTTTGACAGACGGTGAAGATTCGGTCCTCTTACACCGCAGTGAAATGACAGAAGATATTGGTGACCGAGATGAAGTAGAGGTCTACTTATATGTAGATCATGAAGAAAGACTCGCTGCCACGATGAAAATACCTACAATTAACGCACATACATACGACTGGGTAGAAGTCGTGGACGTGGTAGAAGACATGGGCGCATTTGTTGATGTTGGGCTGTCAAAGGATGCACTTGTTGCAACAGAACACCTCCCGCCTTTTGAGGAAGCATGGCCGAAAAAAGGAGACAAACTCTACTGTATGCTGAAAGTCACAAGCTACGGCAGAATGTTCGCAAAACCAGCCACAGAAGACGTGATCAGTGAATTGTTCACAGAGGCACCAGAAACCTTAATGAACAAAGAAATCACTGGAACAATCTATCGTTTAATTGCGACAGGTTCTTTTATGCTGACAGATACAGGCGTGCGTGGGTTTATTCACCGCACGGAACGAAAGGAAGAGCCACGATTAGGATCGACCGTGACAGGACGCGTCATTGCAGTGAAAGAGGACGGAACGGTGAACGTTTCTCTGCTTCCTAGAAAACAGGATGCACTATCTGTCGATGCAGAAGGAATTTTAACCTATATGAGAACAAGAAACGGCGCCATGCCTTATGGGGACAAAAGTGATCCAGAGGATATCCGCGAAAGATTTCAAATGAGCAAGGCAGCCTTTAAACGAGCACTAGGTCATCTCATGAAAAATGATTTAGTTTACCAAAAAGAAGGCTGGACATACGAGAAAAAGTGAGCATTTGCTCACTTTTTTATTTTTGTCTTAAATAATGGATTTTTTCTGTGAAAAAAGTCATGAAAAACCTTCACTAATCATTGAAACAACGCCTCTCAAATCCGATAAAAAAGGAGTAAGGATGATAAAAGGAGTGTGTTTTTGGATGAAAGTGAAGATTTCATTACTTCTGATGGCAGCCATGCTTATGGTGCTCGCCGCATGCGGTAATCAACAGGAGGGGGCGCCAAAATCAACTGCGAAGCATATTGGCGTTATGCTCACAGATGATGGTCTTGGTGATCAATCATTTAACGATTCATCATTTAAAGGATTAGAAAAAGCACGTGATGAGCTTGGCATTGAATTTGATTATAGAGAAATTGCAGAAACTGATACATATGAAAAAGGGCTGACAGAGCTAGTGAAAGATGGAAATGATCTCATCATTGGTGTAGGTTTCAGTATGCAAGAAGACCTGGAAAAAGTCGCAAAGAAATATCCGAAGAAGCAGTTCCTTTTGATCGATGCTGTATCTGAGCTGAAAAATGTGACCTCTGTGACGTTTAAAGAAGAGCAAGGCAGCTATTTAGCGGGAGCACTTGCTGCGATGACAACGAAAAGCGATGTCATTGGATTTGTTGGCGGTGTTGACGCAGATGTCATTCATCGTTTTGAAAAAGGATTTCAAAAAGGCGCCAAATCAGTCAATCCGAAAATCAAGATCTTATCCACCTATGCCGGTACGTTTAGTGATGCAGGCAAGGGTAGTAAAATAGCCAAAGACATGATCAAAAAGAAAACAGACGTTTTATATGCCGCAGCCGGTTATACAGGTGTCGGTGTATTAAAAGAAGCGCAGGCGCAGGGTAAATATGCCATTGGTGTAGACAGCGATCAGTACTATACTGCTGAAAAAGCGGTCATTTCGTCTATGGTGAAAAAAGTCGATGAAGTGGTCTATCAATTCAGTGAACAGCTCGTCAAGAACAATCAAATGAAAAGCGGTCATGTTGTCTATGACTTAAGCAATGATGGAATCGATATGGCAAAAATCCGGATCCTGAAAAATGCTGAGACACTGACCAAAAAATTAAATGGTCTGAAGCAGACGCTTCTAAAAGAAGAGGGGGACGCATCATGAGCTTACGCGTCAAAATTTTACTTAACTCACTTATTTCACTTCTTTTAGCAGTTGGCGTCATCGCCTTTATCATTGTCAGCATGACAAAGATCCAATCATCAAATGAGACAGATGTGCAAACCTTATTAAACGTACAAAAAACGAAGGCAAGCTTTGAAAGTGTCGAGCAAGCCATGACCAATTATTCGATGACACTCTCAGATGAACAGCTAGAGATCGTTCAAAACGATATTTCTACAGCAAAAAAGCAGCTGCAAACGCTAAACAAACATACAGGAAATATGAACAAAGAGGCATTAACAAGGTTAAATTCAAAATTTGACACGTGGACCAAGGAAGCAAACAACGCCATTGGTGAAAAAAACGCATCGGATGCAAGACGTGTGGCAGCAAGAATTGATGGCGTTTTAAACGATGTGCATACGATGAATAAAAGGGCAGAAGAAGCGTATAAACAAAATCTAGAGGCTGCAGCAGACAATGTCCAATGGATTATCACAAGTGCACTCGTCTCAGCACTCACACTGATTGTCATTGCTGTCTTTTTGAATATTGGATTAACGCGATCCATCGTGACACCCATCAAATCACTATCCTACAGAGCAAAGCAGATCGCAGAAGGCAATCTTGCTGTGGAGCGGATGGATATTCAGCGCAAGGATGAAATCGGCGGCTTGAATGAATCCTTTAATCAAATGACAGATCAGCTGATTAGTCTGATTAAAGAAATCAGCAATGTCTCAAGCCGAGTAGAGACATTCTCGATCCACCTGAATGATGAAAACAAAAAGATGATGGAGTCTGCGAATCAAGTATCTGTTTCGACAGACGAAATGGCCAATGGGTCACAAGCGATTTCAGAAGATCTCCAGCACGGCGTCAGCTTGATTGAGAAAATGGACCAGCATGGACGTAAAAATTCAGAACGCTCGCAAACGGTCATCCGCAGTACAGAGGATGCCATCGAAGCCGTAGAAAGCGGAAAGCACACGTTAACAGAAACAAAAACAGCGATTGAAAAAAATACACATGCCACGAGACAAATCGAAGAATCAGCAGGAGAATTTACGCAATACGCCAGCGGAATCTCGGCCATGGCCAAAACGGTTTCTGACATTGCGGACCAAACAAACCTGCTTTCCTTAAACGCAGCCATTGAAGCGGCAAGAGCAGGCGAAGCTGGAAAAGGCTTTGCCGTTGTAGCAGATGAAATTCGCAAGCTTGCTGATGAATCGTCTAATGCAACAAGACAAATCTTTGACATGGTCAGTCATATTGAAAGAGGCATTCAATCCATTAGTCAAACTGTTCAAGAAGGGGTCAAACTTTCACTTCAGCAGCAGGATGCGATGGACAAAACCTCACACTCCTTTGAAGATATAGAAACAAAAGCGCAGCATATTAAACAAGAAATGGCGGTCTTAAATGACCAAATTATGCAATCAACAGAACTTGGCGGACAAGTGCTGCACTCGATTGAAAATATTAGTGCAGTTGTAGAAGAAACAGCAGCTGGCAGCGAAGAAATTTCTGCCTCAGCCAATGAACAGCTGCAATCGTTCCATCAAATGAACAAACAGGTCGAAGAATTGATGAGTATGACGGCGAGGTTAAATGAAACCGTCCAGCGATTTAAACTTTCATAAGAAAAGCACCCTTCCCGTGTTGTGTCAGGGAAGGGTGCTTTTTATGATCATTTGCCTGTAAAAAAGATCGCAAGCGTGCTAGGCCCTGAATGGGACCCAACAGCGGCACCGATGATTTGAATATCAATTTCCTTTGGATGAAATTCGGCTTCGATCAGCTGTTTCATGTCTTCCGCCAGTGCAGGATCATCACCATGACTAATACCGACCGTTTGGTTCGACCAATCCGTTCCGCGTTCTTTCATTAGTTCAATAATGCGTTTCAGCAGTTTTTTACGTCCTCGGATTTTTTCAAGCGGGATGAGTTTTCCATCTTCGACATGTAAAATGGGCTTAATACTTAACAAACCGCCAACAAATGCGGACGCTTTACTGATTCTTCCGCCCCTTGCTAAATACGATAAATCGTCTACAGTAAAAATATGTTGTAAAGATTCACAAAAATGCTTTACAGACGTTTCAATTTCTTGTATTGTATTTCCGTCAATGGCAAGTGATTGAGCGTGTTTGACAGCAAGCCCATAGCCGAGTGAAGCGCATTTAGAATCAATGATTCGTAAATCAAAATCAGGGTATTCTTCCTTCACTTCGTTTGCCATCATCACAGCTGTCTGGTATGTACCTGAAAGCTCTGATGAAAAAGCGACATAGATAGCAGATGTATGGGTTTGAGCGGCAGAAACAAAGGTTTCCTTGATCCGGTTTGGTGAAGCCTGTGACGTTTTTGGACTGGCTCCTTGTCTCATCGCATCAAATACTTGTTTTGGTTCAATGGTGATCAAATCCTCAAATTCCTGCTCGCCAAGCAATACGCGGAGCGGAATGAGCGTTATGTTATGTTCATCATAATAAGAAAGAGGCAGATCAGCAGCACTGTCTGCTATGATATGAACAGTCATATAAATCCCTTCTTTCTAAAAAATAAGCCATATTTTACATCTTTTTAGCCTAACTATATCATAGAAATCATCTTTTCGTGTTCAAATTCTAAATTTTAGGGAAAACCATAGAGAGAATGGTAAGTGGAGGAATGACAACATGTTCATTGGAGAAGCAAAAAAACTCATTGTCGTCGTTATTGGTGCATTACTCAATGCGATTGGACTGAATTTATTTTTAATCCCAGCTGACGTATATGCAAGCGGTTTTACAGGGGTAGCCCAGCTGTTATCCAGCTTAATCGATCAATATGCGCCATTTTATGTATCAACAGGGATTCTATTATTTATTTTAAACATTCCAGTCGGCATTTTAGGCTGGATGAAAGTTGGCCGTTCCTTTACTTTGTACAGCATCATCAGTGTTGCACTGACGACCATTTTCCTTGGCATTTTACCAGAAACGAGTGTTTCCCACGATATTTTATTAAATGCTGTGTTTGGCGGTGTCATATCCGCAGTAGGGATTGGGATTACGCTCAAATACGGGGCATCGACAGGCGGACTAGACATTGTTGCTATGGTTTTAGCGAAGTGGAAGGATAAACCAGTTGGCACGTATTTCTTCATTTTAAATGGAATCATCATTTTTACAGCAGGATTATTACAAGGTTGGGAGAAAGCATTATATACCCTTGTCACATTATATGTGACCACAAGGGTCATTGATGCCATCCATACAAGACATGAGAAGCTGACCGCGATGATTGTCACGAAGAAAGCAGATGAAATCAAAGAAGCCATTTACGGAAAAATGGTCAGAGGCATTACGACTGTACCTGCAAAAGGCGCATTCACCAACGAGCAAAAGGAAATGATGGTGATCGTTATTACAAGGTATGAGCTGTATGAACTTGAACAAATTATTAAAGAAGTCGATCCAAAAGCCTTTACAAATATTGTACAGACAACCAATATTCTTGGATTTTTCAGACGAGATTAAAAGGTGGGTAGCAGATGAAAAAAGGGTTTGTGCTTCTCCTCATTCTATTGGTTTTAGCCGCTTGTGGACAACAAAAAAAGGATGAACCAGACAAGGAGGTATCCGGTCAAATGGGAGAAAAAACGGTTGAGCTCACAGTAGACCCCGTCCAGAAAGGTTCTTCAGTTCAATTTAACATGTCACTGAAAAATGAATCAGACCGAGATTTTGAATTTACTTTTAACACAAGCCAAAAATTCGAGCTTAGTGTGTATGACGAAAACGGGAATGAACAATACCGCTATTCGAAAGACCGTATGTTCACACAGGCCATCCAAACTTTTGTGCTGAAAAAAGGCGAGGCCTATGATTTTCAAGATACATGGTCAAACGGTGTAAAGCCCGGAACATACGAAGCAGTCGTAACGTTTAAAGGAAAAGCAGAAGGGCTGAAACAAATCACGGAGAAGAAAACATTTCAAGTCAAATAAGCGAGGGAATCAGAAAAAGCTGTCCACATTAGGTGAACAGCTTTTTTTATGTTAGAGATCATCGAGCAAGTCTTGGAAGGTATGCAGCTGGTTTCTTTCTGCATCTGTCGAATTGGCAAATGCAGAGGATACGGCATTTTTCGCTCGCTTGACTGCCTGCTGACGCTCTAACCCAGATGAAAATGAAGAAGTAAGAGCTTCTTCAGTAAACGATTTGGCTTGATCAAAAAGTTCGTTTCTCACAATGAACCTCCAGAAGCATCAGTCTTCATATTCCCTCTGTCTGACGCTTCTTCAAGTGTCGAACGATAAGGAAAACGTGCGTCATGAAGACTGACTGAATCTTTACCTTGTTGTATAAAGCGTTTCGATTTGCTTCTTTTACCCATTCGGAATCCGCCCCTTTACACAAGCTGACAGGACAACCTGTCTAACGGTAGTATGCCCGCTTTCATCTGCTATGTATGAATGGAAAAATTAAAGCGAGAAGTAATTCGTTAGAAACTTTGCAATCCCATCTTGTTCATTTGTATCAGTGACTTCATTTGAGACACGTTTCACGGCATCAATTCCGTTGCCCATTGCTACACCGCATCCAGCAAATTCAAGCATTTCTAAATCATTGTCTTCATCTCCGAATGCCACAATCCGCTCCTTAGGAACACCGTAATAATCACTGATCTTTTGCAGTCCAACGGCTTTGTTCATGCCTGTTTTAATGATTTCAATCACGTGCCACGGGGCAGCCCAGCGCCTGTGATCAATCACTTCTGCATGAACATCTGATAAATAGCTTCGAATGGCTCCGACGTCCTCTTCTTTTGCATGAATTAACACGCTCGTCACATTCTCTCCAAGGTTGTCCCTAAGGTCTCCAACAGTGACTTTGTTTGCATTCATATTAAAGATATCAATGAGTTTTTCATCATGATAATGGAAATACAAATCGTCTAACACTTCAGCTAAGACATTATGCACTTTATATTCTTCACTAATGTCTACAAGCTGTTTGACTACTTGAAGATCAAGTGACGTATGAAATCTGCCCCATTTTTCATCAAGAGGATGATGGACAAACGCTCCGTTAAAATTCACAATGGGTGAATCAAGCTGTAATTGCTGATAATAAGGAGAGCTGGAACGAAATGGCCGGCCTGTTGATATACAGACGTGATGCCCGCTGTCTCTCACTTTTTGAATGACGTCAAGTGTATGCGCAGAAATGGTTTTATCATCTTTTAATAATGTGCCATCCAGGTCAAGTGCGATTAGATAAGGTTTAGTCTCCATAAAATCTCCTTTGATCTGTAAGTGATAGGAGGCAATTCATGTTAGCGCCTCTTTCTATAGTGTATCTTTATCACATCTTTGTTGTCTACATGTTAAAATAAACAAAGACGGGAATGATAAAGGAGGATTCATAGGCTGTGATCACCATTGATGAGCAAATTACGCGCGATATTCCATTTTTACATATCGTAAAAGCTGAAAATAAAGACAAACCGCTGCCGCTTGTATTTTTTATTCACGGATTTACAAGTGCACGCGAGCATAATTTACACTTTGCCTTCCATTTGGCGGAAAAAGGCATAAGAGTCATTTTGCCTGACTGTGCTTATCATGGTGTAAGATCAGAAAACCTCAGCTTAGAGGAACTGGCATCAAAGTTCTGGGAAATTGTCCTGAACGAAATTCGTGAAATCGATATACTTAAAACATACTTTCAAGAAAAACAATTGATTGAAGCCGATCTGATAGGCGTTGCGGGTACATCCATGGGCGGCATCACCACCTTTGGTGCACTTGCCAAGCATGATTGGATCAAAGCCGCTGTCAGCTTGATGGGAAGTCCAAACTATACGACGTTTCTAAAAGCACAAATCATGGACATGCGTCACAAAGGGTTAATGAAAGACATTACAGACGAAGAGGTTCATCTGCAATTAGACGCCCTGCGCCCATATGATTTAACGCTGCAAACGGATCGATTAAACAAAAGACCGCTGTTATTCTGGCATGCAGAAAACGATCCTGTCGTCCCTTACCGGCACGCAAAAACTCTATATGATGAGTTAGTAGCCACACAATATAAGCAGGATCCGCATCTGATTCGTTTTATCACTGATGGACAAGCTGGACATAAGATCTCAAGACAAGCGATGTTCGAAACGATAGACTGGTTTGAGACACATCTGAAAAGCACAAACGTTTAGTCATAAGAAAAAGTACGTTATACTAATGGAAAAAGGAGTGGATATCATGGATGAAGCATTGAAAGAAAATATTTTAGGCGCCCTAGAACAGGTGATTGACCCTGAGCTGAATGTCGACATCGTCAACCTTGGACTTGTCTATGATGTCGATCTTGATGAGAATGGAAAAGCGGATATCACCATGACCTTAACATCAATGGGTTGTCCTCTTGCACCAATTATCGTAGATGAAGTCAAAAAAGCATTAAGTGATCTTCCAGAAGTAAAAGAAACAGAAGTTCACATCGTATGGAATCCCCCTTGGACACGAGACAAAATGTCAAGATACGCAAAAATCGCGCTCGGTATTCAATAAGCACAAAATGAAAAATGCCTGGTATGAGTTAAACTCATGCCAGGTTTTTTTATGAAAAATTAAGGTGGAGGAAGAGAGTAGCTTGATATAATAGATGTAATTTTATAGAACGGAGTACCTATCATGAAACAAAAATGGCTATGGATCGTTCTTTTGATCGTATATGCTGCTGCATTTCTTATATCAATCACTATACGAGAAGGCCAAGTACACAAAAAAAAGGATCTTGAGGCTTTTACTGATGTCAGTCATCTCATGCCTGTCAAAATCAAAAAAGTTGTTCAAGGGAAAGAGATAGACACGTTAAAAGAAGTATTGAAAGAAGCAAAAGCTAAACACCTGCCGATTTCTATTGCCGGAAAACAGCATAGTATGGGCGGCCACACATATTATGAAAACGGCATCGTGCTCGATATGACGGAATTCCGCCAGATTTTAGCGTTTGATCCAAAAAAGAAAACGATTCGGGTTCAAAGCGGTGCTACATGGGATGATATACAAAAATATGTGAATCCATATGGCCTAGCTGTGAAGGTGATGCAATCGCAGAATATCTTTACAATTGGCGGATCTTTAAGTGCAAATGCACATGGACGTGACATTCGCTACGGGTCACTCATTGATACGGTACGTTCCTTTAGGCTGTTAAAAGCAAATGGTGAGATTGTCACAGTAAAGCCAGGTGATGATTTGTTTTCTGCGGTCATTGGGGGATACGGATTGTTCGGTGTCATTTTAGATGCTGATCTTTCTTTAACAAAAGATGAATTATATAAAATGGAGACAACCTCTCTAGATTACGATGAGTATACGGATTATTTTCAAAAGCATGTCAAACACAATAAAGAAGTACGCATGCATCTTGCCAGAATCTCAACAGCAAAAACAAACTTTTTGAAAGAAATGTATGTGACGAATTATTCCCTCTCTTCAGATCAAAAAAACGAATCATATCAAGAGCTGAAAGAAGATCAACTCGTTATGCCATTGAAATTTATGCTCGGCCTTTCAAGGAGATTTGATATGGGGAAAGATCTGCTCTGGAATTTGCAAAAGAAGTATTTCCTAAGTCAAAATGATCAGCTGATCACAAGAAACAATGTGATGCGTTCTGATTCTGCCTTTTTGGAATATGAAAATGAGTCAGACACAGATGTGCTGCAGGAATATTTCGTCCCAGTTGACCGTTTTCGTGCGTACATCGATGACATGAGAGCCTTCTTACAACAGGAAGATTTGAATCTAATGAATATCACAATCCGCTACGTTCAAAAAAATGAAAAAGCGGATCTCTCATATGCGAAACAAGATATGTTTGCCCTTGTGCTTTTAGTGAATTACGGGTTCGAAAAAGAAGAGAAGGCGGAAGCAGAGCGGATCATTCGAAAAATGACAGATATCACGCTGCGGCACGATGGAAGCTATTACTTACCGTACATGCCTTATCAAACGAAGGCGCAAATGAAGCGGGCTTATCCTAAAACCGATGTATTTTTCCAAAAGAAAAAACAAGCAGATCCAGATGGCACGTTTACCAACTACTTTTATGAGAGGTACAATACACAATGAATGCAAAAGCAATGAAATGGTTCGTCTACTCTCAAAGTCTGCTGTTTTTCGCCAGCAGTTTGATATTCCCCTTTTACATTCTTTTTATTAAAAATGTTGGATCAAGCTATTCACAGTTTGGACTCGCCTATGGTCTGTTTGGTTTAAGCGGTGCGTTTATTCATTTACTTTTAGGAAAACTGCCGGAAACCACTGACAGGCGGCTCTTTTTAATCATTCATTCGTTCGGTATGGCGTTTCTTTTGCTGCTTTTTCCGCATATAACAGAAGTGGAGCAAGTGTATATCATTCAGCTTGCACTTGGTGCGCTGGGCGGCTTTCAAAAACATGGGGAGAAACTGCTTGTCACTGATCTGACAACAGAGAACAAAAGAATGAAAGAAGTCGGTCACTATCATTTTTGGACAGCCCTATTTTCATCCATTGCCATTATGCTTGGCGGCCTGTTTGCTGATTTCTTTACCGTTTACTTCATTTTTTATGCAAGCTCCATATTATATTTATGCAGTGCACTCATGGTCCTCTATATCAAAAACGAAAGATAAATCCGCATATCTTCATGAGACATGCGGTTTTTTTGTTGAAAAAAAATGAAAACAAATATTAAATATACAATTGAATTAATTTTTATACATGTTATAATGTTAAATAATTTCACAAAGATCAAGAGGGTGTATTGACGTTGAAAATAGGTATTATAGGTGCTACAGGGTACGGTGGTGCGGAATTGGTTCGTATCTTCAAGCATCACCCGCATGTGGAGGAATGTATATTGTATTCATCAAGTGGTGATGGGCAATCATACAGTCAATCTTATCCGCATCTGACAAACATGACTGACCAAACATTAAAAGCCATTGACCCGGCTGCCATTGTGCAAGAGACAGATGCTGTGTTTTTAGCGACACCAGCAGGCGTATCTAGTGAACTGACACCAAAGCTTATGAATCAAGGAGTGCCGATCATTGATTTATCAGGTGATTTGCGCATTCAAGATGGAGCAACCTATGAAGCTTGGTATAAACGAAGGGCAGCGGATGCAGCATCTGTCCAGCAAGCGGTGTACGGTTTATCCGAACTGAATCGTGACAAAATTCAACAGGCTGAAGTGATTGCCAATCCGGGCTGCTTTCCTACCGCAGTTCTTCTCGGTTTAGCACCGCTCATCAAACAGAATGTCATCGATGAATCCATGATTATAATAGATGCAAAAACAGGGGTGTCCGGTGCCGGACGATCTGCCTCACTTGGCACGCATTTTTCAGAACTAAACGATAACTTTAAAATTTATAAGGTGAATGAGCATCAGCATACGCCAGAAATAGAGCAAATATTAAGAGAATGGAATCCGCAGACGGCGAACGTCACATTTTCTACGCATCTTGTCCCGATGACAAGAGGGATTATGGCGACGATGTATACACAATTAAAAACAGAAGCCACAAAAGAAGAATTGATGAAGCGAATGAAAGACTTTTATGAAGATTCCTATTTTGTCAGAGTGAGAGATCACGGCGTTTATCCACAAACGAAAGAAGTATACGGCAGTAACTTCTGTGATATTGGCTTTCATTTAGATGAGCGAACAGGGAGACTGACAATCGTGTCGGTCATAGACAATCTCATGAAAGGCGCGGCCGGCCAAGCGGTTCAAAACTTCAACATTATCAAAGGCTTACATGAAGAGGCGGGCCTCACAATGACACCTCTTTATCCATAAGAGAACAGGGGAGACAACAAACATGATCGAATTGAATGAAAAAAGCATTGTCAAAATAGACGGTGACGTATCATCACCAAAAGGCTTTGAAGCAAAGGGGATTCACATTGGCTTGCGCTATTCAAAAAAAGACCTTGGCCTCATCGTCAGCGAAGTACCAGCAGCAAGTGCAGCGGTCTACACACAAAGTCACTTTCAAGCTGCGCCTCTCAAAGTCACACAACAAAGCTTAAAAAAGACAGGACAATTAAAAGGTGTCATTGTCAATAGTGCTATCGCCAATGCATGTACTGGTGAGCAGGGAATAAAAGACGCATACGACATGCAGGCAGCCTGTGCAGATATGTTAGGTGTAGCACCTGATTACATTGCTGTTTCTTCTACGGGTGTCATTGGGGAATGTCTGGAGATGGATAAAATCAAAAAGGGCATCGCCGATTTAAAAGAAGCAAAAGCCGAAAAAGGCCATTTTGAAGAAGCGATCTTAACGACAGATACTGTCATTAAAAATACAGCATACACTCTTACGATAGACGAAAAAGAGATTATCATTTCAGGCGCAGCAAAAGGCTCTGGCATGATTCACCCGAACATGGCGACAATGCTTGGCTTTGTCACAACAGATGCAAATGTTGAACAGGAAGCCTTACAGCAAGCGCTTCGTGACATTACGGATGTGACCTTTAATCAAATTACCGTCGACGGAGAAACTTCGACAAACGATATGGTGCTTGTGATGGCAAATGGCATGGCACAAAACGATGTACTCAATGAAGAGCATCCAGAATGGCCATTGTTTAAAGAAGGATTAAAACTTGCTTGTGAGGATTTAGCCAAAGAGATTGCGAGAGATGGAGAAGGCGCAACAAAATTAATTGAAGCGAAAGTCGCTGGTGCTAAAAATAACTTGGAAGCCGGCATCATTGCGAAAAAAATCGTTGGTTCAAGTCTTGTTAAAACTGCCGTATATGGTACGGATGCCAACTGGGGCCGAATCGTTGGAGCCATTGGTCATAGCGCAGCTTCCGTCACACCGGAAGAGGTAGAAGTCTATTTAGGCGGACAATGTTTGTTCAAACGCAATGAACCGCAGCCATTCTCAGAAGAGGAAGCAAAAGCATATCTAGAAAAGGATGAGATTACGATTTTCATTCAAATGAGTGAGGGGAATGGTGAAGCAGCAGCATGGGGCTGTGACCTTACCTATGATTATGTGAAAATTAACGCGAGCTATCGCACATAAAGAAGGAGATAGACATGAATAAAACGATCGTGTTCAAGTGTGGAGGCAGTGTCATTCGAGAACTTTCAGATACCTTTTATGAAAATGTCCGCTCACTTCAAGCCGCTGGATTTAAACTGGCTATCGTGCATGGCGGAGGACCTGAAATCACCGACATGCTGCAAAAATTAGAAGTGAAAACAGAATTTGTTGACGGGCAGCGTAAAACAACGAAGCCTGTGTTAGAGGTAGCCGAAATGGTTCTTTCGGGAACGGTCAATAAATACTTTGTGTCAGAGCTCGCAAAGCATGATATTTCATCTGTCGGCGTATCCGGTAAAGATGGGCAGATGCTTGTCGCCGATTTCCTAGATCAAGACGTTTACGGGTACGTTGGCGAAATCAAAGAAGTTCATCCAGAGATGGCAGAAGCACTCATGGAAAAACAATTCATTCCTGTGATTGCGCCGCTGTCTATGACGGAAGAATGCCAAACCTTAAATGTGAATGCCGATTTAGCAGCATCAGCTGTCGCCGGAGCCATGAAGGCTGATAAGCTTATGTTTGTCACAGATGTTGAAGGCATTTTAAAAAATGGTGAACTATTAGATGTCGTCACCGAACAAGAAGCCCTTTCACTCATTGATGAAGGCATTATTTCCGGGGGAATGATTCCAAAAGTACAATCCGCATTGAGTGCTTTATCAGGTGATGTGGATGAAGTGATGATCGTAAATGGCAAAGGCAGTATCTTTACAGGAGAAACCTTTAAAGGAACAAGAATTGTGAAACAAAAGGAGGCGGTCCTGTGAGTCATCTCTTTCAAACTTATGGTCGGTGGAATGTTGAAATTAAAGAGGCTGCAGGTTCTTGGGCAGTCGATACAAATGGAAAAAAATATTTAGACTTTATACAAGGCATTGCGGTTACAAATTTAGGCCACAATCACCCAAAGGTCAATGAAGCCATTAAGGAACAGCTTGACCACGTCTGGCATGTTTCAAATCTATTTGAAAATGGACTGCAAGAAAAAGCAGCAGAAAAGCTGGCAGAAAACAGTTCAGGGGATCTCGTGTTTTTCTGCAATAGCGGGGCAGAGGCAAATGAAGGTGCCATTAAATTAGCACGTAAAGCGACAGGGAAAACAAATATCATTACATTTTTGCACTCTTTCCATGGGCGCACGTATGCTGGTATGGCTGCGACAGGCCAAGATAAAATCAAAACTGGCTTTGGCCCTATGCTAGAAGGCTTTCACTACGTACCGTTTAATGATCCAGACGCTATGTCAGCGTGTGAAGTCGATGATGTGGCAGCGGTGATGCTGGAGGTTGTGCAAGGTGAAGGTGGAGTGAATCCAGCGACACCAGAATTTCTAGAAGCCGTTCAAGCATTTTGCAAAAAGCATGAAGCACTGCTGATTGTAGATGAAATCCAAACCGGCATCGGTCGAACAGGAACAGCATTTGCGTACGAAGAGACGTGTCTTGACCCTGATATTATCTCTTCGGCAAAAGGGTTAGGAAGCGGCTTTCCAGTTGGTGCAGTCATAGGGAAAAAAGCTCTAGGAGATGCATTCTCGCCAGGTTCACATGGTACAACATTTGGTGGAAATATGCTTGCCATGGCGGCTGTGAATGCGACACTCGATGTCATTTTCAAAGAAGAGTTTCTTTCAGAAGTGAAAGAAAAGGGTGATTACCTGTTAGAAAAGCTGCAAAATGTCAAACAGCTGAATATCGTAAAAGAAGTGCGGGGAAAAGGATTGATGGCAGGTATTGAATGTGATCAGCCAGTCGCCGGCTATATCACAGCTCTTAGAGAACAAGGGCTGCTGGTGCTTCCAGCTGGTCCGAATGTCATTCGTTTATTACCTCCGCTGAATGTGAAGAAAGCAGAGCTGGATCAAGCGATCGAAACAATTGTTCAAGTATTAGCCAATAAAACAGTTTCGGTGTAAATTTTTTTTACAAACAAACGTATAAAAATGCATTTATATCATTAATTATTCAATTTTGGGGTGACATAAGCATGAAGGGTTATTTAAATTTAGAAGATGGAGCCTCTTTTGAAGGAGATCTGACAGGAGAAGCTGGCATCACAGGTGAAGTGGTCTTTTTTACAGGTATGACAGGTTATCAAGAGGTGCTCACAGATCCTTCCTATAAAGGTCAGATCATTGTTTTCACTTATCCGCTGATCGGAAATTACGGCATTAACCATGAAGACTTTGAGAGCAAGAAGCCTCAAGTAAAAGCGGTAGTTGTGTACGAGGCAGCAGAGCATTTTTCACATCATCTTGCAGCGGTCAGCTTAAAAGATTATTTACAAAAGTGGAATATCCCGCTTCTGACACATACAGATACGCGCGCAGTCGTGCAAAACATCCGGGCAAATGGAACGATGAACGCTGTGCTCAGTGTAGACGAAAACGAAACGCCGCCTGCAATGAAACAAGACAATGTCGTCGCACAGGTGACAGATAGTGAAATCTACACACAAGGCAGCGGTGAGGAACATGTGGCGCTCATTGATTTTGGCTTTAAAAAATCAATTGCAGATTCGCTTGCAGCGCGCGGCTGTAAAGTAACCGTCATTCCATATAAACAAATGGAAAAGGTATTTGAGATCAAGCCGGATGCGATCCTCTTGTCAAACGGACCTGGAGACCCGAAAACCATGACACCGTATTTAAAAACAATTCATGACATCATGATGTCATTTCCGACACTTGGGATCTGCCTAGGTCACCAATTAATCGCTCTTGCACTTGGCGGAGATACGTATAAGCTGCCATTTGGCCACAGGGGAGCGAATCATCCTGTCCAGGATACAGAATCCAAACGTGTCTTTATGACAAGTCAGAACCATAGCTATGTTGTGAATGAAAAAAGCATGAATGACAAAGAAGTGGATGTGAAATTCCTTCATGTCAATGATGGATCTGTAGAAGGATTCATTCATAAAGAAAAGCTGATTATGTCAGTTCAATTTCATCCAGAAGCACACCCAGGGCCTGCTGAAAGTGAATGGGTATTCGATGATTTTATTGAGAAAGTGAAACAAGCAAGGAGAGAAGTCGCACATGCCTAAAGATCAAAGCATACAAACCATTCTAGTCATCGGGTCTGGTCCAATCATCATTGGTCAGGCAGCAGAATTTGATTACTCAGGAACACAAGGATGTATGGCCTTAAAAGAAGAAGGCTACAAAGTCATCTTAGTGAATAATAACCCAGCAACCATTATGACAGACGAGTCATTTGCTGATGAAATCTATTTTGAACCGCTTTCAGTTGATTCAGTGACAAGAATCATTGAAAAGGAAAAACCAGATGGTCTTTTAGCCAACCTTGGCGGACAGACGGCTTTAAACCTTGCTGTCGAGCTGGAAAAAGCCGGTGTGCTGAAAAAGCATGGGGTGACTCTGCTCGGAACGTCAGTTGAAACCATTGAAAACGGTGAAGATCGAGAGAAATTCCGTGCTCTCATGAAGCATTTGAACGAACCCGTGCCAGATAGTGAAATTGTGGATAATGCGGAAGATGCTCTTCAATTTGCAAAAGAAGTCGGCTTCCCAGTCATCCTAAGACCAGCATACACACTTGGCGGTAAAGGCGGCGGAATCGCTCTAACAGAAGAGGTGTTTAAGCCGCTCATTGAAGGAGCTCTTTTAGCGAGTCCAATTCACCAGTGTTTAGTTGAAAAAAGCATAGCTGGCTTTAAAGAAGTCGAATATGAGGTCATGAGAGACCGTCAAAATACGTGTATCACGGTATGCAACATGGAAAATATCGATCCAGTTGGTGTGCATACAGGAGACTCGATTGTCGTTGCACCTTCCCAAACATTAACGGATCAGGATTACCAAATGCTCCGTTCTGCAAGCCTGAAAATCATTTCAGCGCTGGATGTAGTCGGCGGCTGCAACATCCAATTTGCCCTTGATCCACTCAGTAAAGAATACTTTGTCATTGAGGTGAATCCTCGGGTCAGCCGTTCTTCTGCTCTTGCATCAAAAGCAACAGGCTATCCGATTGCGAAAATGGCAGCTAAGCTTGCGGTGGGTTATACGCTAGACGAATTGAAAAACCCGCTTACAGGTACAACCTATGCTAGTTTTGAGCCGGCACTCGATTATGTTGTCGTGAAATTCCCGCGCTGGCCGTTTGATAAATTTAAACAGGCAGACCGTCAATTAGGCACAAAAATGAAGGCCACTGGTGAAGTCATGGCGATTGATCGGAATTTAGAGTCAGCCATTCAAAAAGCAGTTGCATCACTTGAAATTAAAACGAAGGGCTTCCACCTGCCAGAACTGAAAGAGCAATCGACAGAACTTTTATTTGAACTTATCAAAACACCAGACGATCGCCGGTTTTTCGCTGTTATGGAGCTTCTTTCAAGACAAGAAACGGTTGAAACGATTCATCAAACGACGAAAATCGATCGATTCTTCTTACATGTGTTCCAGAATATGATTACGCTCGAACAAGAATTGAAAGATCATAAGGGGACGCTATCAAAAGATACCTTGAAAAAGGTAAAGGAAAAGGGTTTCCTTGATGAAACGATTGCTCTTCTTACGGGTCACACGGAAGAGTCAATCAGGCAGCTTCGTCAAGAATACGGCATTGCTGCTTCATTTAAAATTGTCGACACATGTGCGGCGGAATTTGATGCTAAAACGAATTACTTCTATTCCACCTACTTCGGCAAAAGCGATGGTGAACATCAAGAAAAAACAAAGCAGCGTGCACTCATCATTGGCTCTGGTCCGATTCGAATCGGGCAGGGGGTCGAGTTTGATTATAGCGCTGTTCATGGCGTTCTGACCTTGCAAAAGCTTGGATTTGAAACCATCATGATGAACAACAATCCAGAAACAGTCAGTACTGATTATGAGATTGCAGATCGTTTATATTTTGAGCCGATTACATTAGAGCACATCCTAAACGTTGTGGAAGCAGAACAAATTGATTTTGTCATTGTCCAATTTGGCGGACAGACTGCGATTAACGTCGCAGAAGGCTTAGAAAAAGCCGGTGTCACATTGTTAGGTACGTCCTTTGATACGCTGGATGCACTTGAAGACCGCGATTTATTCTATCAGCTTCTTGATGAACTGAATCTTCCTCACGCAAAAGGAGATACGGCTCATTCAAAAGAAGAAGCACTCGTACATGCGAAAAGCATCGGTTACCCTGTATTAATTCGCCCATCGTATGTCATTGGTGGAATGGGAATGATCGTTGTTCAGTCAGAAGCACATTTGGCATCACTGCTTGATCAGCCAGATCATTTGCCATACCCAATCTTAATTGATGAGTATGTCACGGGAAAAGAAATTGAAGTGGATCTTATTTCTGACGGAAAAAAGGCGTTCATTCCAACCATCGTAGAACATATTGAGAAAGCGGGCGTGCACTCAGGTGACAGTTTTGCCATTTTACCAAGTATCTCAATCAGTGAAGACATCAAACAGCAGGTGCATACCGCGTCTGAACAAATAGCGAAGAAATTATCATTCAAGGGCATTATGAATATCCAATTTGTCATCAAAGGGGATCAGGCGCTTGTATTAGAAGTGAATCCGCGGGCAAGCCGGACTGTACCAGTCGTCAGTAAGGTAATGGGCATTGATATGATCCCAATGGCCACTCAATTATTAGCTGGTGCATCGCTTGAAGAACTAAACCCTGCAACGAAAAACAAAGGGGGGACAGCGGTCAAATTCCCAGTGTTCTCATCACATGCCATTCAAGATATCGACCTCAAGCTGACACCTGAAATGAAAGCGACTGGAGAAGGAATGTGTGTAGGCAAGAACGCCGAAAGCGCATTGAAAAAAGTATTTGCGCCGATCTGGAAGCAAAAAGGAAGCCTTTTTATACAAGGCAGCGAGCAATTGATAGATGAAGCGAAGCATGCAGGCTTTGACGTCTGGACTGGCAGCTTTGAATCTTGGCTGCAGAATGAAGATAAATCCCTTCATATTCATTTAGGAGAAGATGAAGAGGCAAAAGAGCAGCGTGTAAAAGCACTTACACACGGCGTTCAAGTCCTAACCGAATATGAAACAGTTCAAGCATTCCTGCAAGGAAAAAATGGAGATGTATCACCAGTATCGCTCCATGAATTATATAAAAAGGAAGTGACGGCATGAGTCAAGTCGACGTGCAACCGGCATTATACGGAAAAGACTTTTTATCATTAAAAGATTTCTCAATCCATGAGATTGCATATTTAATTGAAAAAGCGGAAGAAATGAAACAAAACCCATATCAAGATTTATTCAAAGGAAAAACGTTAGCGATGATCTTTGAAAAATCTTCAACTAGAACCCGTGTCTCGTTTGAAGCGGGGATGACGCAGCTAGGAGGACATGCGCTCTTCCTCAGCTCAAATGATTTGCAAATTGGCAGAGGAGAAACCATCAGTGATACAGCGCAGGTGCTGTCTGGTTATGTCGATGGTATTATGATTCGAACCTTTGAACATGAGAAGGTTGAAGAGCTTGCACAATACGCGTCTATTCCAGTCATTAATGGATTAACCGACTACTCACATCCATGTCAGGCGCTTGCTGATTTATTAACCATTAAAGAAACAAAAGGTACTTTAAAAGGAATCAAAGTGGCCTATATCGGTGACGGAAATAACGTGGCGCACTCCTTGATGGTCGGCTGTGCGCAGCTAGGCTGTGACATTGCGGTTGCATCACCAAAAGGCTATGAACCACTTCAAGAAGTCACAGACACTGCCCGTGAGTTTGCAAAACAATCAGGGGCAGAAGTGACCGTGACAACAGATCCTGTTGCAGCTGTAAAAGAGGCAGATGTTATTTATTCAGATGTGTTTACAAGCATGGGGCAGGAAGCAGAAACAGAGAAACGTCTTGCTGAATTTAAAGAATATCAAGTCAATAACGAACTGATGAGTCATGCAGCAAAGGATTATATTTTCCTTCATTGTCTCCCGGCACATCGCGGGGAAGAAGTGACGGCAGATATTATTGACGGGCCGCACTCAAAAGTATTTCAACAGGCAGAAAACCGCCTGCATGTGCAAAAAGCGTTAATGAAAGAACTTATGTATCAAACATCCAAATAAATCCAAGTGTCCCTGACTCGTATGAGCAGGGACTTTTTGCATAAAGGATTGGAGAGGCAAGGGACGGGACATAATAACATCAATCGAGAAAGGAGGATGAAAATGGGTCAGCAGCATCAGTTTAAATCAGGGAATAAAGCACCGAATAATGGTGTGTATATCGAGATCGGTGAAACTGGCAGTATGGTAAAAGATCCTTTAAAGATTAAGCTTAAAGCAGGCGACGTCTTTCCTGATAACTCGAACCATAATCGTGTTTGGACCTACCAAAGAAAGCCGTAAGCAATTGACTAAGAGTCAGCAGGAATAAGACTTTAGAGGCATGTGTCATGCCTCTTTTTTCTTTATAATAAAAAACAATTAAGTTCAAATTTTCAAATAAATAGTATGAAAAAGAGAGAACTTAAGGTAAAATATGTAATATATTGTTGAAAGGATTTGTGTGATGGAAAAGATGAATCTCAGTGAAAGTGTTTGGAATAAACGCTTCACCTCATTATTCATATCAAGACTCATTAAAAACACAGGGGAAAGTTTTGCTTTTACATCCGTCCTTTGGCTATTGATTTTAAGAGGGGATGGAGCGCTCGGTACAGGACTTCTTCTAGCAGTAACGGTTCTCCCTTCATCTTTGTTAGCCCCAATTTTAGGACCTCTTATGAAAAAGCACCATTTGTCTAAATGGATGTTCGCTTCAGATGTTGTTCGAGCAACAATTGTACTCATTATTCCACTTCTGCACTTTTCGCATCTATTGCCTCTATGGTTATTGATTTCATTAATGGTTATTCAATCGGCAACAGGTGCAGCATATAATCCAGCTTCGGTGGCGATCTTACCGCAGATTGTTCCAAAGCATCTCATTCAAAAAGCAAATGCAATCCTGCAATCTTCTTTTGAGATTGTTGCACTTGCAGCAGTCATGGTAGCTGGTCTTTTGGTTAAATTAATTGGACCTGCAGATACTCTGCTGATCACCACTGCTTTATTTGTGATTTCTGGTCTGTTTATTATCGGGGTCAAACTAAAGAAAACCGATGAAGAAAAAGCAGCGGGCATTAAACAAGCGAAGAATACATATTTGTATAACTTAAAAAGAGGGTTTCTCGTTGTCAAAAACCACCACATTTTATTTGCGCTCACGCTGTATTGTATTTTAATGAATGTCGCAGCAGCTCCGTGGCAGGCACTGTCAGCGGTATACGTAGCAGAAGCGCTGCAAAGCGACTCCATGGTGTATTCCATTTTAAGAGGTGTTGCCGCAGTTGGCGCGTTTATGATGGGCTTTGCTCTGGCAAAGGTGAAAATTAAGAGATTTGGTTTGTTCTTTATTGTCGCTGGCATGATTGAAGGGGCTGCATTCTTTATGACAGGGATGAGTACATGGCTGCCGGTTGTTCTGCTTGCTTCCTTTATTTTCGGAGCTGCTGTCAGTGCGATCAATGTGCCGGAAATGGTCATTATTCAAACATCTGTTGACCAAGAGGATCAGCCGCAAGTATATGCTGTGATCAATGCCTCATCAAATGTCTTTCTCCCGCTTGCAGCTGTCGTATCAGGCGTCCTGGCAGAAAGATTTGGAGCGGGACCTGTCATTGCTGGCGGAGGAATCCTTGAAATTTTATCAGGTATCGCGATCTTCCTGTTTACAGGGCTTGCGAAAAGCCATTTGACAGAGGGCAAACAGAAGTCCGAAACCGTCGAGGTATAAACAATAAAAACCCCCTGTATGTTTAAGGCAGGGGGTTTTAGCGTGCCGCAATCACTCTGAAAAGAAAGAAAAAAGAGCTAAACATCAATTTAGCTCTTTTTCACAAGTCATATTAAGAATGT
Source organism: Bacillus sp. FSL P4-0248 (assembly GCF_038593305.1). Classification (NCBI taxonomy): domain Bacteria; kingdom Bacillati; phylum Bacillota; class Bacilli; order Caryophanales; family Bacillaceae; genus Bacillus; species Bacillus sp. FSL P4-0248. Next base: position 1,101,682 of record NZ_CP151983.1, read on the forward strand.
TTTGTTGAACTTTCCGTTTCTTTCATTGGACTTACTTCAGCAAAGATGAATAAAATAACCGTAAACACAACTGCAAGAATGGAAGTGAGCGTAAAATCATAAGCAGCTCCATTCATAGAGGCAACGATGTAACCAGCCATATGTGTCAGCAGAAAAGTCCAAATGAGGGTGATAATATAATGCATAATCCCACCGTCCTTTATGTAACAATCTATTGATTATCATACCATAGATGCAAGTGAAGGGAAAAGACTGTTTTCCGCCTTTATGTGACCATTTTAAGACCTTCTGCTATAAAAATAAAAAGAATTCTTCTGTCTTTAGGGGATTTCCTTATTCCTACAAGAGTTGTTGTTCATATCATAGAAAGCAGAATCACTGAAAGGAGGCTGGCCATATGGGTGTAAGCGAACGTTTTTTCCAGCTTGGTTCCCAGTGGAACATCATTCACCTTCCTCAAAAACCAAATGGCTTTGGCATTCTAATCCTCGGTGACCGAAATCACTTTGTGCAGGAAAATACATCATTCTGGCTTCAGCATTATGGAAGAAACCAGCTTTTAACTGCCTTAAAGGATGAAGGATATACATTGTTTAATAGTCATCTTCATGGGAATCACTGGGGATGCGAAGATGCTGTTTTTAGTGCCAAGCAGCTCGTGCATCACACACTAAAACAAGAAATATTAAACCGGGAAATTCATGTGCTCGCAGAGGGAATGGGTGCACTTGTTGCTATGAGCCTTGCTGAGGAGATGCCTGAAGTACTAAGGTCCATTGCGATGGTGAATCCATGTCTGAATCTGGATGCACAACGAGAAAGAGAACAGGAACACAAATTCTTTTATAAGCAGCTGCTCAAAGAGTTAGCAGAGAGCTATGGCTGTTCTGAAAAGGAAGCTGAAACGTATCCACTGCCTTCTTGTCCTGTTCATTCTGCTCATGTACCGATTCATATATGGCAAAGGCTAAACGGCGCACCTTATGCATATGAACTTCACGCAAAGCCTTTTATTGATCAGCATATGAAAAATCCAGAACATTGTCAGGTCGATCTCACGCTGCATATGTTTGATCATCCGAGAAGAATCTTTCAATCCATTCACAAGTTTTATAAATCGCATGAAAGAGAATTGTGATGAATAGGATGATAACAGCCCTTCATAGAAAGGGCTCTTCTTTTTATTCGATATTAAAAAAGGGGACGTGAACATGGAAACAGGACTGATCATAGGGGCAGATGAGTTTTTTGGCCTGACACTTTGTGAATATATGATGAAAGAGGGCATTCAAGTGGATATCACGCGTCCTCATGATCTTAAAGAAGAACAAAAGACACTGTTAGAAGAGCGGATGATGTGGCTGGGCAGAAATGATCTCGTTCGTGTCATTGACCTTCAGGATAGCAAAGACACGTATGACCTCATTTTTATTCAATCAGAGGAACCGCATAACAGGCAGAAAGACATCAAAGCAGAGCATGGCATGTACCAGATTCTTTATGAAAAACCTGAAAACGAATCAGCGAAACAGAATGTGCCGGCAGTTATTCTTCCTCGCATGTTCGGACCATGGACACTCAATGAAGATCAAACAAAGCGTGCAGATTCACTTTTTGTAGAAGATGTGGCAAAGGAATTGTTACAATGGGCTTCGGACACAGGTCAAAGACAGGACATGACGTATGAATTGAAGGTAGAAAGCCAAATAGATGACAAACAAGCAGAAGACATGATTGCAGAATGGAAAAGACAAAACTCAACATTTTTCGACAAAAAGCAAGAATGATCTTCCATCTTATCTTTTTTCAGTATAAAATAAACCTATATTTAACATACAGGTTCATCACTGCATGTTGCAAAAGGGAGTTGAACATGGCATGAAGTACCAGCGGCTTGTCATGATCTTTTCGTTCCTTCTTCTATTATCTGCCTGCTCGCAGGCGCCTTTAAAAGGAAAAATTGAGAAGGTGGGTTTACTCGTCCCCGATACGATCAATGATCAAGTTTGGGGAACGAAAGGTTATAAAGGCTTATTAAGTATCCAATCAACATTTGGTGTAGATGTTTATTATAAGGAAGGAATGGTCGACAAGGAGAAAATCGTTGATGCCATTGAAGAATTCCATAAAAAAGGAGTCAATTTAATTATTGGCCATGGCAATGAATACAGTGAAATTTTTAACTTGATCAGTGAAGATTATCCAAACATACAATTTATTACGGTCAATGGAAACAAGCCTCAGACGGGCAATGTCACAAACGTGACGTTTAAAGGTGAAGCGATGGGCTTTTTCGGAGGCATGACAGCTGCACATATGTCAAAAACAAAAAAGATTGGTATTCTTGCTACATATGATTGGCAAAGTGAAGTAGACGGCTTTATCAAAGGAGCAAAATATCAAGATGAACATGTACAAGTATTAGCAGAGTTTGTCGAAAACTGGGATGATGCTGACAAAGCGGTGGAGCTCTATCAAAAATTAAAAAAGCAGGGCGTTGATGTTGTGTATCCAGCAGGTGATGGTTATAATATCCCTGTCATTGAACAAATCAAAGCCGATAATTTATCAGCGATCGGGTACGTCACCGATCAATCCAACCTCGGCAGCCATACAGTTTTAACGAGCACTGTACAGCATGTTGATAAGGCGTACAGTATCATTGCAAAGAAGTTTAATGAAGGCAAGCTAAATGAACAAGATGAGTACTCCTTTGATTTTAAAGAAGGAGTGGTCGAGATGGGGAAATTTAGCTCCACCATTGACGACGCTTTTGTGAAAGACATTGAAAGTGATATTGCGTCTTACAAAAAAACCGGAAAACTGCCAAATGAAAAGTGAGGAGACGACGACATGCAGCACGAAAAATCGATGGAATTTTTACAAATTGCCATGAAGTATTTTCCGCAGGCGAAGGAAGAGTTAGATAAAGCAGGGATTCAGCTTGACCCTGAAGCACTTCAGCCGCTTCTAACATTATTTACATCTGTCATGCAGGAAGCATACGAGCTTGGAAAAGCAGATGCAGAATCAGAAAAAGCCACAGAATAGTGGCTTTTTTTATGATAATTTTTTCTTGAAGGCACTAATCATAGGACCAACATCTTTAAACACAGGCTTCAGCTCATCGATGGAGTTCATAATGTTCCCAATTTGATTCATGACATGCATGTAGTCAATTGAGTCCTCACTTGAAGATGTCTCCGCACGTTCCTCCTTTGCCTCTGTCTTGCTTTTCTCCTTCTCAATCGGCTGTCCAAACATCATTGCTGAGAAAATATCTTTTTGTGCCATATCACATGTTCCTTTCTACTATTGGTATATATCATTAATCTATGAAAAAAGTGAGAGGAAAGGTTAGACGTTTGTATTGCCAAGAAGAAAAAAATAAGGTAAAATTAGTACCAGATACTAATATAAGATCACAATATCACATGCTCGTATGAGTAAAAGGAGTCTTATTCAATGAATGCTGGAATTATTGGCCTTGGCCGCTATATACCTGAAAAAGTATTAACAAATCATGATTTAGAAAAAATGGTTGAAACTTCTGACGAGTGGATTCGTACTAGAACAGGTATAGAAGAAAGAAGAATTGCATCTGATGATGTCAATACATCTCATATGGCGCTTGCTGCTGCAAAAAAAGCATTAGCTGCCGCAGATGTGGCTGCAGAAGATATCGATATGATTCTTGTGGCGACAGTCACGCCAGATCAAGCATTTCCGACAGTTGCTTGCATGATTCAAGAGCAGCTCGGTGCACATAAAGCATGTGCAATGGATATTAGCGCTGCGTGTGCTGGCTTTATGTATGGGCTTGTAACTGGAAAACAATTTATCGAATCAGGAACTTACAAACACGTGCTTGTTGTCGGTGTAGAAAAGCTTTCTCGCATTACAGACTGGGATGACCGTAATACTGCTGTTTTGTTTGGAGATGGAGCTGGAGCTGCTGTGCTGGGAGAAGTCAGCGAAGGCAAAGGAATTCTATCATTTGAACTTGGAGCAGATGGAAGCGGCGGGAAGCACTTGTACTTAGATGAAAAAGATCATACAATCATGAATGGACGAGAAGTATTTAAATTTGCTGTAAGACAAATGGGAGAGTCAAGTGTAAATGTCATTGAAAAAGCTGGACTATCAAAAGAAGACGTTGATTTCTTGATCCCGCATCAAGCAAATATTCGCATTATGGAAGCAGCACGCGAACGCTTAGAGCTTCCGGTTGAAAAAATGTCGAAGACGGTTCATAAATATGGAAACACATCAGCAGCATCCATTCCAATTTCACTATGTGAAGAAATCGAAGCCGGAAAAATTCATGACGGCGATGTGATTGTAATGGTTGGTTTTGGTGGCGGATTAACTTGGGGCGCAATCGCTATGCGATGGGGCCGATAAAAGAGTGGGGTGCACAAATTAATGGATAAGAAACGAGTAGTTGTTACAGGATTAGGTGCTTTGACACCTCTTGGCAACGATGTAGAGTCAACATGGAAAAATGCTTTAGCGGGTGTATCAGGGGTTGGACCGATTACACGTGTCGATTCAAGTGAATATACCGCAAAAGTAGCGGCAGAACTAAAAGATTTTAACATTGAAGATTACATGGAGAAAAAAGAAGCGCGGAAAATGGCACGCTTCACACAATATGCAGTCGTTGCAGCTCAAAAAGCGCTGGAAGATTCACGTCTTGAAATCACAGATGAAATCGCACCGCGTGTTGGTGTATGGGTTGGGTCTGGTATTGGCGGGCTTGAAACATTTGAAGAGCAGTTCGAAGTGTATTCAAATAAAGGGGCAAGACGCGTCAGTCCATTCTTCGTCCCAATGATGATTCCTGATATGGCGACAGGCCAAATCTCTATTGCACTTGGCGCAAAAGGGGTTAACTCTTGTACGGTGACAGCATGTGCAACAGGAACAAACTCGATTGGTGATGCATTTAAAGTTATTCAGCGCGGAGATGCAGATGCAATGATCACAGGCGGAACAGAAGCGCCATTAACAAAAATGTCGTTTGCAGGTTTCTGTGCGAACAAAGCCCTTTCGACAAATCCTGATCCAAAGACAGCAAGCCGTCCGTTCGACAAAAACCGTGACGGATTTGTCATGGGTGAGGGTGCAGGGATTATTGTTCTTGAAGAACTTGAGCATGCCTTAAAACGTGGTGCGACCATTTATGCAGAAATCGTTGGTTATGGTTCAACTGGAGATGCCTACCATATTACAGCACCAGCTCCAAATGGAGAAGGCGGCGTCCGTGCAATGAAAGAAGCGATTCGAGATGCAGGGTTGTCTGTGGAAGATATTGATTATATCAATGCCCACGGTACAAGCACACCTTACAATGATAAATTTGAAACAATGGCGATTAAAGAAGTGTTCGGAGAGCATGCGAACCAGCTTGCGATCAGTTCGACAAAATCAATGACAGGTCACTTACTTGGCGCAGCAGGCGGAGTAGAAGCCATTTTCTCTGTTCTTGCGATTAAAGACAGCGTCCTTCCTCCAACCATTAATCTTGAAACACCGGATGAAGAATGTGATCTTGATTATGTAGCAAATGAAGCACGTTCAAAAGAAGTACAAGTGGCTTTAAGTAACTCACTTGGTTTTGGCGGGCATAATGCGACAATTATTTTCAAAAAATACGAAGCGTAATACTTTCTGAGAAAGCGGCGGTCGATAAACAGATCGCCGCTTTTTTGCATATGATGAAAATGGAGGTGTTCAGCGGTATGGGTCTGATCAATACACAATATCTCATTCATCAATCATCATCATTTCAGGAGCTTGCAGCGCGCTTTGTTCCTTATTTTAAAGGGGCCGAGGAAAAAGAATGGTCGTCTATCCTCGCTCACCTGCAGCATCACGGGATGGTTCGGTCTTGGAGCTCGTGCAAAAACATGATCGACAAGCTCAAGGAAAAAGGGTACTTCAAGCTTGTCATGAAAGAATATCAAACGCTTCAAAAGCAGTGGGAAGGTCCAGACATTCCTGTGTTTATTTTACCTGTCAACGAGAGCAGCAGAGAAATCAGAGAGCAATTTTATTATCAATCCGGCATGGCATTTGATGACAAGGTCTTTCTTTTTTTGTCTCCAAATACCCCGAAGGAGCGAATCGGTACATTGCTGACTCACGAATATCACCATGTATGCAGGCTGCATTTTCTCTCAAAAGAAGAAAAAGACTTTACATTCCTCGATACAATCATGATGGAGGGGCTCGCTGAATATGCTGTGTATCATAGATATGGAGAAAACTATACAGCGAAATGGACCACCTTCTATAGCGAAGAACAGCTTCAGCGTATGTACAAGAAATGGGTATCCAGTCATCTTGATCAAAGAGTCCAGGACGACGAAAGGCTGATACAGAATCTTCTTTATGGAAAAGGGAACTACCCTAAAATGCTTGGTTACGCTACCGGGTTTTATATTGTGAAAAAATATTTCAATGAGCACCGAATCAGCGAGGAGTCGATGATTGCAGAGCCAGCAGAAACCTTTTTAAAGGCGATAGAATCACAAAGTGAATAATTCACATAAGAAGAGACATATTACAAATTTACTAAATACTTCTTGATTTCGTCATAGCGATGTAATAATATACAAATAATTCTTTTTATTTTTAAAATACAGAATATTCAGGTTCGATTCTATTGATCTAAGGAGAAAGGGGCGAATGAATGAGCACGCTGCTTGAAGTGCAAAACTTAAAAACATATTTTTTTCGAAAAAAGGAACCGATACCTGCTGTGGATGGCGTTGATTTCAGCATCAACAGAGGAGAAACTGTCGCATTAGTCGGTGAGTCTGGTTCTGGCAAAAGTATTACGTCCTTATCCATTATGGGTCTGATTCATGGAACGGGTGGGAAAATTATGGACGGTTCCATCAAACTTGATGGAAAGGACCTTGTTACATATAGTGAAAAGGAATTATGCAGCATCCGCGGTAATGATGTATCTATGATCTTTCAGGAACCCATGACCTCACTTAATCCCGTCTTAACCATCGGAGAACAAATAACAGAAATCCTCATCTATCACAAAAAACTTTCAAAAAAAGAAGCGGTCAAAAAAGCGGTTGATCTGCTGAAGCTTGTTGGTTTTTCCCGCCCGGAGCAAATCATGAAAGATTATCCGCATCGTTTATCAGGCGGCATGCGGCAAAGAGTGATGATTGCCATAGCGTTAAGCTGTGACCCGAAGCTTCTCATTGCAGATGAACCGACAACTGCCCTGGATGTGACCATTCAAGCACAGGTACTCACATTAATGAAAGATTTATGCTCTACCTTTGGTACATCTATTCTTCTTATCACACATGATTTAGGTGTCGTGTCTGAAGTGGCAGATCGAGTGATTGTCATGTACTGCGGACAGGTTGTTGAAAATGGAACTGTTGAAGAGTTGTTTGAACAGCCGCTTCATCCTTACACAGAAGGGCTGCTTGAATCGATTCCTGTCATTGACGGAGACATACAGCCGTTAACAGCCATCAAAGGGAATGTTCCTGCGCCAGATCAGCTTCCAGCCGGCTGCCGCTTTGCTCCTAGATGTCCGCAAGTGAAGGAACGCTGCCTGGGAGAACTGCCTAAGCTGAGAACATTTGAAAATGGCAGAAGCGTCAGATGTTTCTTATATGAGGAGGCAGACCACACATGACCCTTGCTCAAAATCAAACACAAATAACGGAATTACCAGAGAAAGAAACGATCCTTGAACTGAAACAGATTCGAAAGCATTTTCCGATTAAAGCGGGCGTCTTTCAAAAGAAAGTCGGTGCAGTGAAAGCTGTTGACGGCATAGACTTGAAGATTTATAAAGGTGAAACGTTAGGTATTGTCGGGGAGTCAGGATGCGGGAAATCCACACTAGGCCGGACAATGATCCGCCTATACGAACCAACAGACGGTCAAATTTTTTTTAAAGGGCAAGACATCACGCGCGTATCAGAATCAAAGCTAAGACAATCTACACGAAAAAACATCCAAATGGTTTTTCAAGATCCCTTTGCATCACTCAACCCTAGAAAAACACTTCGAAGCATCATCAAAGAACCCTACAAAACACATCACTTATATTCCTTAAAAGAAAGAAATGAAAAAGTGGAACAGCTTTTATCAAAGGTAGGTCTTCATCCAAGCTTTGCGAACCGCTATCCCCATGAATTTTCAGGCGGGCAGAGGCAGCGGATCGGCATCGCTCGTGCGCTTGCCATGAATCCCGACATGATCATCGCAGATGAGCCTGTATCAGCACTTGATGTATCCATTCAGGCGCAGGTTATTAATCTGATGGAGGAGCTTCAGGAGGAATTTGACCTTACCTATCTATTTATCTCTCACGATTTAAGTGTGGTCAGGCATATTAGCGATAGAGTCGGCGTCATGTATCTCGGCAAAATGATGGAGCTTGCCGATAAGCATAGTCTGTACGATGACCCGCTCCATCCGTATACACAGGCTCTGCTTTCTTCCGTTCCTGTCACCCGTAAAAAAGGGCAGACGAAAAGAGAACGCATTATGCTCCAAGGCGATCTGCCGAGTCCTGCAAATCCGCCAAAAGGCTGCGTATTTCACACAAGATGCCCGCACGCGAAAGAAATCTGTAAAGAAAAAGTACCAGCATTTCAGGAATTAAAAACGAACCACTTTGTTGCCTGCCACCTCTACAACGCTTGATCAAGCTTGTATGATCTCATCTTTGAGAGGGGGGATGAAACAGGATTCGATCATTATTTTTAAAAAAGAATAGGGGGAATTGTCTATGAAAGGTAGAAATAGAAAGTCCATTTTGGTCAGTTTACTGCTGATCTTTACATTAATCCTTGCTGCTTGTTCTGGTGGAAATAAAACGTCTGGAGACAGTGGAAAGAAATCCACAGGTAAACCGGTACAAGGCGGCGATCTTGTCATCGGTTCAATTGCAGAGCCAACATTATTTAACTCGCTGTATTCTACAGATGTGGCAAGCTCTGATATTGAGGAAAGAATCTACAGCTTCTTACTTCAAACAGACGGAAAGCTCAACCCTCAGCTATCGCTGGCAGAGGATATTAAAGAATCTGATGACGGCAAGCAGTTTGATGTCACCATTAAAAAAGGTGTGAAGTTTCATGATGGTGAAGAACTGACTGCTGATGATGTTGTGTTTACATACAGCATTCCAATCAATAAGGACTACAACGGGGAGCGCGGATCAGGCTTTGAAGTTTTAGAGTCTGTTAAAAAGACAGGGGACTACTCGATCGAATTCAAGCTCAATAAAAAAGATCCGTATTTTTATAATGTCACACTAGGAAGCTACGGTATTTTACCTAAGCATATTTTAGGTGATGTGCCTATAAAAGATCTCGGTGAAAACGAATTTAACCGAAAAAAACCAATCGGTTCAGGTCCATTTAAATTTGCAGAATGGAAAGAAGGAGACTACGTCAAACTAGAAGCCTTTGACGATTATTGGGATGGACGTCCTTACCTTGATACTGTCACAATTAAAACCATTCCTGATCAGAATGCAGCGATTGCCCAGCTGTCAGCAGGAGATATTGATTTCTTTGCTGTACCAGGCTCCGAGCTGCAAACAGCTGAAAAAGTGAGCAACATTAAAATCGAATCTGATCTAGGACTCAATTATTCATACATTGGCTGGAACCAGAAAAATGAACTCTTTAAAAGTAAAAAGGTCCGCCAAGCGCTGACACATGCTATTGATCGTCAAACGATTGTTGACCAAGTGCTAGATGGAGACGGCAAAGTAGCCAACATTCCAGAAAGTCCGCTGTCCTGGAACTATCCAAAGGATGAAAGTGTGCCAGTATTTGAATTTGATCAAGAAAAAGCGAAAAAGATGCTGAAAGAAGAGGGCTGGGAGGATACAGATGGAGACGGCTATCTTGATAAGGATGGCAAGAAATTCTCCTTTGTCATAAAGACCAACCAAGGAAATAAAGTTCGTGAAGATATCGCTGTCGTTGTCCAGCAGCAGCTCAAAGAAATCGGTGTGGAAGCAAAGCCGCAAATTGTGGAATTCAGTGCACTCATTGAGCAGACGACACCGCCTAAGTGGGATTATGATGCGCTGCTGCTCGGCTGGAGCCTTGCGACATTCCCTGATCAATTCAGCATATTCCACTCAAGCCAGTCTGAAAAAGGCTTAAATAACATCTGGTATAAAAATAAAGAGGTCGATAAGCTGTTAGTCGATGCTAAAAACTTAAGCGATCGAAAAGATTATTCAAAGGCATATGAAAAAATTTATAAACTTATCGCAGAGGATCAGCCATATACGTTCCTTTACTATGCCAATTCACATCGCGCTATGCCATCTAATCTCCAAGGCTACTCTTACCACCCGAAAGATGAGTATTACAAAATCGAAAAATGGTGGCTTGAACAGTAGGCTGATAGTGAAGAAGGGGGATTCTCCCCCTTTCACCGTGAGAACAATCCCTTGCATTCGGTGTCAGTTCTCTGCGCGGGTGCTAAAAAGATCACTTCGTTCGCTCCGCATCAGCACGAGAATTCAAGGGTTTTCAGATCACGCTGAAAAGAAGACAAAAGGCTAAAATAACATCATTTTGGCCTTTTTTTCACAGAATGGCGATCCGATGAAAAAGGAGTTGTGCATATGGTTACATATATCATTAGAAGGACATTGCTCTCCATTCCCATTTTATTAGGGATTACCATCTTGTCCTTTGCCATTATGAAAGCAGCACCAGGCGATCCGATGTCACTCATGATGGATCCTACTATTAGTGCGGCAGACCGGGAAGCCTTTATTGATAAGTACGGCTTGAACGATCCTGAATATGTGCAATATATGAAATGGCTTGGCAATATGCTACAAGGTGACTTTGGCACATCCATTGTCAAAAAGGGAACACCCGTGGCTGATTTGATTTTTGCCCGGCTGCCAAATACCCTCATCCTCATGATCTTTTCTACAATAGTTGCCCTGCTGATCGCCATCCCATTTGGTGTTCTTTCAGCAAAACGTCCGTATACAAAGCTTGACTATGGCATTACGGTTACATCTTTTATCGGACTGGCTATTCCAAACTTTTGGTTTGGTCTCATCCTCATTATGGTTTTATCCGTGAACTTAGGGTGGTTTCCAACTGGCGGAGTCTCTACCTTGAATGCTGATTTTAATGTGTTTGACCGGCTCCATCACATCATTTTACCAGCCTTTGTTTTAGCAACGGCTGATATGGCAGGGCTGACCCGGTACACAAGGTCGAGCATGCTTGATGTGATGAGGCAGGATTACATTCGCACAGCAAGAGCGAAAGGCTTTAGAGAAAACAAAGTCATTTTTAAGCATGGTTTAAGAAACGGTCTTATGCCTGTCATAACGATTTTCGGATTAATGATACCATCTTTTATTGGCGGCGCAGTCGTGGTGGAACAAATCTTCACCTGGCCTGGACTTGGAAAGCTGTTCATTGATTCTGCCTTTTCGAGAGATTATCCGGTCATTATGGCAATGACCGTTATTTCCGCAGTGCTTGTGGTGGTTGGAAATTTAATAGCGGATATTTTATATGCGATCGTTGATCCGCGTATTGAATATTAGAAGGGAGCTGAAGCACAATTGGCACAGCCTAATATGGGAACACCTCCTGTTGATATCAAATTAAAGGAGGGCCTTCCGCCAAAGCCAGAGACGATGCTGCGTTTGTTTTGCGAGAAATTTTTCAAAAATAAATTGGCGGTTGCCGGCTCTGTGATCTTATTGATCATTATCTTTTCAGCCATTTTCGCTCCAGTGATCGCTCCATATACACCAGAACAGCAAGATTTATTGAAGCGGCTCCAGCCGCCAAGTGCCGAGCATTTTATGGGCACTGACAAGTTTGGCCGCGATATTTTCTCAAGGGTGCTATATGGCGCGCGGGTCTCTTTATTGGTCGGTTTTGTCTCAGTGCTCGGTGCAATCACCATTGGTACTGTCGTTGGTGCGGTTGCGGGGTATTTCAAAGGGTTTGTTGATTCTTTGTTAATGAGGTTTGTAGATGTCGTGTTGTCGATTCCAGACATTTTTCTATTGATTACGCTCGTCACCATTTTCAAACCGGGCATTGATAAATTGATTTTAATCTTTGCTTTGACAGGCTGGACAACAACGGCCAGACTCATCCGCAGTGAATTCTTATCACTTCGAACAAGAGAATTCGTCCTCGCGGCGAGAACCATTGGAACGAAAAATCATGTCATCATCTTTTCGCATATTTTACCGAACTGTATCGGTCCTATTATTGTGTCAGCTACATTAAAAGTAGGCTCCGTCATTTTAGCTGAATCAACGCTCAGCTACCTTGGCTTTGGTATTCAGCCGCCAACGGCAAGCTGGGGCAACATGCTGCAAGACGCACAAAATTTCTCCATTATGGTGCAAGCTTGGTGGTACCCGCTTTTCCCAGGTTTATTCATTTTGCTGACTGTTTTATGCTTTAATTTTTTAGGAGATGGGCTGAGAGATGCGCTTGATCCTAAAAAGCTGAAGTAAAGTTTAAAAGGGCTCTGCGTTTCCTGAACGAAAGAAAGACATGAAGCTCATCATTCTCAGCTTGAAGTTTTGATAAAGTTGGAATAATTTCTCTATCCCTTGCCCATACTGTGGACAACAGTTTTTATAAAGTGAGGGATTGGTTATGTTATTTCTTCATGACGTATGGGTGAATTGGTTTGAAGGGGAAGAGAATGGCTACAATGTGTGTCATTTTCATGAGTGGCGTAAGGAGGACAGTGTTGAACTGTTAGATCAAGTGCCTTTACTTAAGGTGCAGAGCCCTTTGTTTGATTACATAGAGAATGATCTTTCAGAGCTGCCGAAGACGCTGCTAGAGTCTGTATTTGAGAAATCATATATTCGAAAAAATCATGAACGCCGTAAATTAGAGTATTGCTTTGTAGTCACCGACGGAATTCGAATCATTGCTGTAGATACGATAGGGTATTCCATACCTGTGAGAAAAAGCCGCTTGATTCCAAGGCAGGAGCAATTGGTGTATGAAATGGTGAAAGATGTGAAGGCAGAGGAATATGAATTTTCTAAGGACAGCCTTGAATCGACGAAAGAATATCACATTCTATCACTGCCGCCGCAGCATATCAGCGGATTAACGAGAAAAGAAAGACAGCTGAAACAGCTGATGTTTATGGCGCTCGATCAATTAAAAGGGCTCAAAAACAGGGCGGAGATTGCGTATTGGTATACGGAATGGAACCCGCGCATGTACAACCAAATCAAACGAATGTCTTTCGAAGAGATTTGGAACATGCTTTACAATGAAACGATTGATGGGTGGTCAGAGAATCATTTAGCCTTCTGTGAAAAAATGATTAAAGGGCAGCCTTTTTTCGAAAAGCTTTGGGAAATGGAAAACGAATCAAAAGTAAATTAGAAAAAGCTTGCAGCGGCAGTGCTGCAAGCTTTTTTTATTTGCGTTTTCTGCCAAGACCCATCGCATTCTCCATTTTTTTCAGCATTTTGTTTGCTGCGCGGTTTGCTTTTTCAGCACCTTCGTCTAGAATACGGTCAAGCTCGTCTGATTCAATGAGTTCGTAGTATCGATCTTGAATTGGTTTTAAAGCCTCAATGACAACGTTCGCAAGATCTCCTTTAAACTCACCATATCCTTTGCCTTCGTACTTTTGCTCCAGCTCAGCAATCGATATGTTGCCTAATACAGAATAAATCGTCAGCAAGTTGGCAATTCCAGGCTTGTTCTCTTTGTCATACCTCACGATGCCTTCTGAATCCGTCACAGCACTTTTAATTTTCTTTTCAAGCTGCTTTGGTTCATCTAATAAGGTAATGAAAGATTTTTGGTTCGGATCGGATTTGCTCATTTTTTTCGTTGGATCTGTTAAAGACATAATCCGTGCGCCTTCTTTTGGAATTTTCACTTCAGGCACAGTGAAGATGTCATTGTACTTTCGGTTAAAGCGTTCAGCGAGCGTTCTAGTCAATTCAAGATGCTGCTTTTGGTCTTCTCCAACAGGGACTAAATCAGTACCATATAATAAGATATCGCCAGCCATTAATGGGGGATACGTTAATAGGCCTGAAACAACTGCTTCTTTACCAGCGGATTTGTCCTTAAATTGGGTCATTCTTTCTAATTCCCCAATATAAGCAACACATTGAAGCATCCATCCTGCCTGGGCGTGAGCAGGTACCTCTGATTGGATAAACAATGTCGCTTTCTCTGGATCAAGACCAACAGCTAAATAAAGAGCTGCTAAGCTTCTAATATTTTGGCGGAGAGCTAATCGGTCCTGACTCACTGTAATCGCATGTTGATCCACGACACAAAAATAGCCATTATAGTCATGCTGCAAATCAACAAATTGCTTCATTGCTCCAATATAGTTCCCTAACGTGACAGAACCGCTCGGCTGAATGCCTGAAAAAATTGTCTTCTTTGTCATACTAAAACCTCTTTTCTTCAATATAAAAAGGCCCACCCATCACTTTTCAACAGAAAAGGGACGAATGAACCGTGGTACCACCCTTGTTATTTCACATAGAAATCACTCAAGACGTTGATAACGGAGACTGCTCCGTCTAAGCCTACTCACTTTTTTAGAAGTGTTCGGTTAGCTGCTCCAAAGCCCATTCCATACATGCCATTATCTGCTCACACCGGCCGCAGATTCTCTGTAAATGGTGAATATATGTACTCTTCTTTTTCATCGCAACAATATGTCTATCTATTATAAAGGATGACCATGAAAAAGTCACGAAGCCCTTATGTGACCTTCTCATCATGCCTATTGACACTTAAAATTTTAGATAAAATAACAAATATCTGTCAGAATTTTTTAAAAAAGGATGATTAATTATATGTATAAAACATTATTCCTGCTGAATTTGTTAAATTATTTTAATCAATTTACGCTTTAATTTGTTGAAGTGATTGAGACTTTAGTTTATAAAAATCCCTCTTTATCCCCATTTACGTTTTTAAAAAATATATGAAATTGATATTGCAATAAATTATTCTATTCATTATAATGAATTTGTTCACACGTTTGTGCTAGGCTCTTTACATAGTGAAAATTCAGAAAAAACAAAAGAAATAGAAAGTAAGCTATTCAGGGACTTTTTTACGCTATTTCTTAAATCTGAATCTCATCTTCTATCGAGACCTTTGAACTAAAAACATATTATAAGGGGGAATACAGTTGAAAAAGCGTTGGTCTGTTGTTACTTTAATGCTTATTTTCACACTTGTATTAAGCGCTTGTGGTTTCAGCGGAAACAAATCAGGCGACAGCACGAGCAGTTCTGGAGAGGCTAAAACAACATTAAATGTGAATATCTCCACTGAGCCTTTTTCTCTACATCCGGGATTGGCAAATGATTCAACTTCAGGTAGTGTCATCCGTCAGACTTTTGAAGGGTTAACAAGAATTAACGCTGAAGGAAAGCCAGAAAATGCAATGGCTTCTGATATCAAAACAAGTGCTGATGGTAAAACTTATACATTCACACTTCGTGATGCAAAATGGTCTAATGGCGACCCTGTAAAAGCAGAAGATTTCGAATATGCTTGGAAATGGGCATTAGATCCTAAAAATGAATCTCAATATGCTTACCAGCTTTACTATATTAAAGGTGCTGAAGCAGCGAACAAAGGGAAAGCGAAAGTTGCTGATGTTGGCATTAAAGCTAAAGACGACAAAACGCTTGTAGTTGAGCTAGAAAACCCAACACCGTTTTTTACTGAACTAACTGCATTCTATACTTATATGCCAGTCAACAAAAAAGTGGCTGAAAAGAATAAAAACTGGTACACAAATGCTGGTGAAAACTACGTATCTAACGGACCATTCGTTCTTTCTAAATGGAAACATGGCGGTTCTATCACGCTTGAAAAGAACAATGAATACTGGGATAAAGATACTGTGAAATTGAAAAAAATCAACATGTCTATGATCAAAGATACAAACACTGAGCTTAGCATGTTCAAAAAAGGCGAGCTTGACTGGGCTGGTTCTCCAACTGGAAGCCTTCCAACTGAGTCTTTAAAAACATTGAAAAAAGAAGGCGGTCTGAAAATCCAGACGATCGCTGGTATCTATAACTACAAATTCAACACAGAAGTAAAACCTTTAAACAATGCAAACATCCGTAAGGCCCTTGCATACTCAATCAACCGTCAAGCGATCGTTGACAAAATTACGCAAGGTGAACAAGTTCCAGCAATGGCAATCGTTCCACCAACAATGGAAGGATTCACAGATAACAAAACTGGCTACTTCAAAGATCACGATGTAGATACAGCTAAAAAGCTTCTTGAAAAAGGTGCGAAAGAATTAGGTTATAAGTCTGTTTCTGATCTTCCAACATTGAAACTTTCTTACAACACAGATGAAGGCCACCAAAAGATTGCTCAAGCAATTCAAGAAATGTGGAAAAAAGATTTAGGTGTGAAAGTTGAACTTGATAACTCTGAGTGGAACGTATACATCGACAAAATCCACAGCGGAGATTACCAAATCGGACGTATGGGCTGGTTAGGTGACTTCAACGATCCAGTGAACTTCCTTGAGCTTTACAAAGATAAAGACGGCGGAAACAACGACACTGGATGGGAAAGCAAAGAGTACAAACAATTGTTGAATGATTCTGCAAAAGAAACAGATAAAACGAAGCGTGAAGAAATGCTGAAAAAAGCAGAAGAAATCATCATCAACGATATGCCTATAGCACCAATTTACTTCTACACTCAGCTTTGGGTACAAGATCCAAAACTTAAAGGTGTAGTTGTATCTGGACTAGGTGATGTTCAATACAAATGGGCACATTTCGAAAAGTAAGAGTAATAGTGTAAGAGATCTACGGCAAGGATCTTAAGGTATATGGAGGATGTCTCTCCATATACCTTTCTTGCTGATTAGAGAAATTGTTGTAAAATCATGGAGGTGCAATTCCGTTGCTTAAATATATCGGTAAGCGATTAATATATATTTTAATCACACTGTTTGTTATTGTAACTGCAACTTTCTTTCTCATGCAGGCAGCACCTGGTGGTCCATTCTCTGGTGAGAAGAAACTTCCTGCTGAAATTGAAGCAAACCTAAACGAGCACTACGGATTGGACAAGCCCTTATTTGTTCAATATGTAAACTACCTAGGTTCAGTTGCAACATTAGATTTTGGTCCCTCATTTAAATATAAAGGACAAACCGTAAATGACTTAATCAGTTCTGGATTCCCCGTTTCCTTTACCCTCGGAATTGAGGCAATTCTCCTCGCATTAGCATTTGGTGTATTGTTTGGGGTCCTTGCAGCGCTCTATCATAACAAGTGGCAAGACTATACGATTGCCATTTTAACGATCTTTGGAATTTCAGTTCCAAGTTTCATTTTAGCGGCGCTACTACAATATGTATTTGCATCTGAGGCAAGTATTATAGCGATCTTCCCAGTTGCAGGATGGGAGTCTTGGGCAAGCACCGTACTACCTTCTATTGCACTTTCCTTCATGCCAATGGCATTTATCGCTAGACTTGCACGGTCAAGTATGCTTGAAGTACTAAATAGTGACTACATTAGAACGGCTAGAGCGAAAGGATTAACAAAATCTGCTGTGACGATCAAACACGCCATCCGAAACGCATTGTTACCTGTTATCACATACATGGGACCAATGGCTGCTTCAGTTTTAACAGGTAGTTTTGTCGTTGAGAAGATTTTTGGTATTCCTGGCTTAGGCTCTCACTTTGTCACAAGCATTACAAACCGTGATTACACCGTCATCATGGGTGTCACAGTCTTCTACAGTATTATTCTATTAATCAGTATTCTAGTCGTTGACGTCCTCTACGGTATTATCGATCCTAGAATTAAACTGACGAAGGCGAAGAAAGGGGTCTAACACATGGAAGAGATGAGAAAAGATTTATTTGTGCCTGCGACAGCTGACGCAGCAGAATCTGAAAAAATTTCTAAACCTAGTCTATCTTTATGGAAGGATGCCATGCTTCGCTTCCGTGCCAATAAACTTGCAATGGTTGGACTTACAATTATTTTTATTATCGTGATGCTGGCCATCTTTGTTCCGATGTTTTCTAAATACGATTACTCTACGACTGATTTGCTGAATGCTGACCAGCCGCCTTCAAAAGAACACTGGTTTGGTACAGATGATTTAGGACGTGACATGTTTGTCCGTACATGGGTCGGGGCAAGAATTTCGATCTTTATCGGGCTTGCTGCAGCGGTGCTTGACGTGATTATCGGTATTATCTGGGGAAGTATTGCTGCATTCAAAGGCGGCCGTACAGATGAAGTGATGATGCGTATCGCAGACGTTTTATGGGCAATTCCAACACTATTAATGGTTATCTTAATGATGGTTGTTCTGCCAAAAGGATTATTAACGATTATCCTCGCTATGACAGTCGTAGGCTGGATTAACATGGCACGTATTGTTCGGGGACAGGTTTTACAATTAAAGAGTCAAGAATACGTTCTTGCAGCACAAACATTAGGTGCGAAAACATCTAGACTTTTATTTAAACACTTAATTCCAAACTCAATGGGACCAATCCTTGTGACGATGACATTAACGATTCCTTCTGCTATCTTCACAGAGGCATTCCTAAGCTACCTAGGGCTTGGTGTACCGGCTCCGTTAGCGAGCTGGGGAACAATGGCGTCTGACGGAATTCCAGCCATGACGTATTACCCTTGGAGATTATGGTTCCCAGCCGCATTTATCTGTATTACAATGTTTGGTTTTAACGTGGTTGGAGACGGACTAAGAGACGCTTTAGATCCGAAGTTGCGTAAATAAGGAGTGATTAGGATGGAACGTGAACGTATTCTAGAGGTGAAAGACCTTGCAATCTCATTTAAAACATATGGTGGAGAGGTTCAAGCCATTCGTGGTGTGAACTTCCACTTAAATAAAGGCGAGACACTTGCTATTGTAGGTGAATCTGGCTCTGGTAAAAGTGTGACATCACAAGCGATCATGAGATTAATTCCGATGCCGCCGGGTTATTTCAAGCGCGGACAGATCCTGTTTGATGGCCAAGATATTGTCAAGAAAACTGAAAAACAAATGCAAACCATTCGAGGAAAAGATATCTCAATGATCTTCCAAGATCCGATGACGTCTTTGAATCCAACGATGAAAGTCGGGAAACAAATTACAGAAGTGCTGTTCAAGCATGAACAAATTTCAAAAGAAGCGGCTGAAAAAAGAGCCATTGAACTATTGGAGCTCGTTGGAATTCCAATGCCTGAAAAAAGAATTAAACAATATCCGCACGAATTTAGTGGCGGGATGAGACAAAGGGTTGTCATCGCCATGGCGCTTGCAGCAGATCCAAAGCTGCTGATTGCCGATGAGCCGACGACTGCACTTGATGTAACAATTCAAGCACAAATTTTAGAATTAATGAAAGAAATTCAGCAAAAGGTTGACACTTCGATTATCTTTATTACGCATGATCTAGGTGTTGTTGCCAACGTCGCTGATCGTGTAGCTGTTATGTATGCAGGACAGATTGTGGAGACAGGGACTGTCGATGAAATTTTCTACAATCCTAAGCATCCGTATACATGGGGACTTTTAGCATCCATGCCGAGTCTTGACACAGATGGCGGAGATGAAGGAAAGCTGACTGCCATTCCAGGAACACCGCCAGATCTGACAAACCCGCCGAAAGGAGATGCATTTGCACTCCGCAGCGATTATGCAATGAAAATTGACTTTGAACAAGAACCGCCAATGTTCAAAGTATCAGATACGCATTATGTGAAATCATGGCTACTTCATCCGAATGCACCTAAAGTTGAACCGCCTGCTTCTGTAAAGGCGAGAATGCGTGAACTAGAAGGTAGCTACGAAAAACCTGTATTAGTAAAAGAGGGTGAATAGCATGGCAGAAAAACTGTTAGAAATCAAAAATTTGAAGCAGCATTTCCATACAGCAAGAGGAACTGTGAAAGCAGTTGATGGGGTTTCATTTGATATTTACAAAGGTGAAACGCTTGGTCTTGTAGGTGAGTCTGGTTGTGGTAAATCCACTACGGGCCGTTCGATCATTAGACTTTATGATGCGACAGATGGTGAAGTTCTTTATAAGGGAGAAAATGTACACGGGAAGAAATCAAGACAAAAAATGCTTGAGTTCAACCGTCAAATGCAGATGATCTTCCAAGATCCATATGCTTCACTCAACCCTAGAATGACAGTGCTTGATATCATTGCAGAGGGCATCGACATTCATGGCCTTGCAAAAACAAAACAGGCGCGTAAAGAGCGTGTGTACCAATTACTTGAAACTGTTGGCTTGAACAAAGAGCACGCGAACAGATACCCGCATGAATTCTCAGGCGGTCAAAGGCAGCGTATCGGAATTGCCCGTGCATTAGCAGTAGAGCCGGATTTCATCATCGCCGATGAACCAATCTCTGCATTAGACGTGTCGATCCAAGCGCAGGTCGTCAATTTATTGAAAGAGCTTCAAGAGGAAAAAGGTTTAACGTACTTATTCATTGCCCATGACTTGTCCATGGTAAAATACATCAGCGATCGTATCGGTGTGATGTATTTTGGAAAATTGGTTGAGCTGGCACCAGCGAATGAATTATACGAAAACCCGCTTCATCCATATACAAAATCATTGCTGTCTGCGATTCCGCTTCCAGATCCTGATTATGAGCGTAACCGCAAACGAATCAAGTATGATCCATCTGTTCACAAAGGAACAAACACCGAGTTCCGTGAAGTGAAGCCAGGTCATTTTGTGAGCTGCACAGAGGAAGAATTCAAAGAGCTTCAGGCGAAACAATCATAAGAAGAAAGAAGCACTGCTAAGTCAGTGCTTCTTTTATTTGGATCTGGTTTCATATATTAGAAAGTGTCACTCATCAAAAAGAAATAAACTCAATCATAGGTGAAGTGATAATGAGGAGTTTAATTCAAAATAAGGAAAAATATGATACGCTTAAGTAATGAAAGTTCAAATTGTATACTATTTCGTTTGGGGGAGGACAATTGGAAAAAATAACATTATCAAATGGAGAAACAGTTGAAGTCGAGTGTCTTAGTTGTGCTTTAACGAATGGATTAGTTGAACCAGAAGGTGGTGTGGTTATTGAAACAGAGTACTTTCACGCCCATCAAGATGTCGCTTATCCAATCAGAGGGCTAATAATTTTAGCTTCAAAAAGACACATCAAATGTTTAGATGATTTAACTAATTCGGAAAGATTAGACTACATAGACGTTTTAGCAAAGATAAGAAAAGCACAAAGAACCGCTTTAGGGATAGAACATGTCTATTATTTTTACAACGAAGATACAACCCATCATTTTCATACTTGGATGGTACCAAGATATGAATGGATGTATAACTTCGGGCGTTCAGTTGAATCAGTCCGACCAGTATTACTTCACGCTAGAAATGAAATGAACACTAAAGAAAATATTTTAGAAGTTAAGGAAGCCATCAACATTCTGACCAAAGAATTAAACAAATAAAAGGAGGGAAAAATAGGATGTTGAGATGGAAAACCTTTCGTTATTCATTGCTTCATGTTCTCATTGTATTCATGCTTTTTTCAACGTCTTTTTTCAGGAAACCAAACGGAGGAAAGTGGATGCTCGCGTTTATGGTACTCATTGGGATTGTGTCTTTTTCAATGGAATATATGCTTAACCGAAAGACAAGCGGTCAGAAGCAAGAAGCATGGCGCGTAAAATATCTTTATTTCATTATGCTTCAAATTGCGATGACAATTATCCTGTTTGTCTGTATTCAACTCGTCATGAATCGTTCGTTATAAAACTTTTTTTGCGTTAATTGAAAAAAAGTGAAACTACTTAAGACTTTGCTGCGTCTTACTAGTACAGGCGTTTAAATAGCAGGAAATCGGGAATATCTAAGGAAGTGGTTCTTAACTATAGCATAAGGAGCAGATCCATGAATTGGTATGAAAAGCTCAGTGAATACTTCCCGATAGAAGAAATGAAATCAAAAGAGCATATGGAAGCTTTATTAAAGGAAAGAAGTGATATTTATCATAAGGAAGAAGGACCTCATCATGTGATGATGTACGCCGAATTTGATTCTTTCATCTTTATTGATTATTTATTTGTTTCCAAAGATGCAAGAGGTGAAGGCCTCGGGTCAAAGCTTATTCATAAGCTGAAGGAAAAAAAGAAACCGATCTTGCTTGAGGTTGAGCCTGTAGATGAAGATGATGCAGATACTGCAAAACGCCTAAAGTTTTACCAAAGAGAGCACTTCAAGCATGCAGAATCAATCGGTTATAAACGCAGGTCACTTGCAACAAATGAAGTGAACCGCATGGAAATTCTTTATTGGTCGCCTCTTA
The DNA here is from genome assembly GCF_038593305.1 of Bacillus sp. FSL P4-0248. Lineage (NCBI taxonomy): Bacteria > Bacillati > Bacillota > Bacilli > Caryophanales > Bacillaceae > Bacillus > Bacillus sp. FSL P4-0248. Next base: position 1,124,072 of record NZ_CP151983.1, read on the forward strand.
CAAATCATGAGGAAGAGATCATGGAAGCCATGAGGAAGACCTATGAACGAATCCATACGTATAAAGATGAAGAATGGTATGGACAATCGTATGAGGATGTTGATGATGTATTGAAGATCATTGAAAATAGAAAGCAAAAAAATATTTTCGATCATCTCGAGTAAATGAGAATGTTCTGACATCCAGCAGCACGACAAAATGAATGAAATTGTCTAGTTTTTGTCACAAAAATTGCAAGAAAATCTGTTCACACTTACTTTTTTATAGTATAATCACTATAAAGATTACTTATTTAGAACAATTTTAATTTAAGAATACAGATCAATATTCATTCTACAAATTGAGGAGTGAAGATTTATGGTAACATTATACACATCACCAAGCTGTACATCATGTAGAAAAGCAAGAGCGTGGTTAGAAGAGCACAATATCCCATATCAAGAGAGAAACATTTTTTCTGAGCCTCTTTCAATCGATGAAATCAAAGAAATTCTTCGAATGACAGAAGACGGTACAGACGAAATTATCTCAACACGTTCAAAAGTATTCCAAAAACTAAATGTCAATGTTGAGACAATGCCGCTTCAACAATTGTATAAACTAATCAATGAGCATCCAGGTCTTTTGCGTCGTCCAATTATCTTGGATGAAAAAAGATTACAAGTTGGGTACAATGAAGATGAAATTAGACGTTTCTTACCAAGAACGGTTCGTACATTCCAACTAAGAGAAGCTCAGCGACTTGCTAACTAATAAAAACATAAAAAGCTGCCGATCATTTGGCAGCTTTTTTTATTTATTTTCAGCCGTTTGTTCGTAAAAGAGGCTCGCTAATATGACCACTATGACGGTTAAAAACGGAAGCATCAATTCAAGCGTGGCATGCTGTGCCATAAATTCAGCCAATTTCACATCACGCACAATCATTTCACCCCCTGTAAAGGCCAAGAGAGCACTTCCTCCGTATAAAAGAAACGGAAATTTTGTTAAAGCTGCATGAATCAGCTTGCTTCCCCAAATAATAATCGGTACAGAAATCATGAGGCCAAAAGCGGTCAGAAGCATGTTGCCTTTTGCTGCACCTGCAACTGCGATGACATTATCAAGTGACATAAAGAGGTCGGCAATCACAATGGTTTGAACCGCACGCCAAAGGGAGCCGCTGCTCTTTATCCGAATGGATTCCTTCTTTTGTTCAATTAACAGATTGTATCCTATATAAAGGAGAAAAAGACCGCCAATAAACTGCAAATAAGGGATAGTCAATAAATAAACGGCGGCACCAGTCATTGTAATTCTCATCAGCACGGCTAAAAGGGTGCCGATCCAAATGGCTTTATTGCGTTTGTCATGTGATAAACTGCGACTCGCCATCGCAATAATGAGCGCATTATCTCCGCCTAAAATTAGGTCTATGCCAATAATCATCAGTAAGGATACGATCCACTCTGTTTCCATCTATTTCACCTCATGTCCCAAATAGAGCTCGTACAACCAATATATGAGGACAATTCAAATATATGTTTCTGCAAGTTTTCTCTGCAAAAAATGCGTTTTTATTTCTTTTATTCATGTTTTATCATAAAATAGACAGTACGAAGCAATACCTCAATTCTTTAAACGGTTAACATGTAGACGGAACGGGTAAAGTGTAGTAAAGTACTATTAATTGGGAGCTTGTATGTCCCTTCAACATCTTATATAGAAGGGAAGGTTGGCAAAATGGAAATCGAAAGAATAAATGAACATACAGTCAAATTTTATATTTCCTACGGTGATATTGAAGATCGCGGATTTGACCGTGAAGAGATCTGGTACAATCGTGAGCGCAGTGAAGAGCTGTTTTGGGAAGTAATGGACGAAGTGCACGAAGAAGAAGAATTTGCAGTAGAGGGACCGCTTTGGATTCAAGTACAGGCACTTGACAAAGGTCTTGAAATTGTCGTGACAAAAGCCCAACTTTCTAAAGATGGACAAAAGCTCGAATTGCCGATTCCAGAAGATAAAAAAGATCAAACAGATGAAGAAAGCTTAGACGCACTGCTTGATGATTTTCATAAAGAAGAGCAAGATCAAGAAGACCATAATGAGAAGGACAAAAAACTTCAACTTCAATTCGTATTGAAAATGGATGACTTTGAAGATTTGATTGCACTTTCTCAATTAAATATGCAGGATTTTACCACAAGTTTATATTCGTTTGAAAACCGTTATTATCTATATGTTGACTTCCACGAGGATTTGTCAGATGAGCAAGTGGAGAATAAGCTCAGCATTTTGCTTGAATATGCTCATGAATCAGTGGTCAGCATCTACAGACTGAAAGAATACGGTCAGCTGATTATCGAAGGGAATGCCCTTGAAACGATTCAACAGCACTTCTCGTAACTAACAAAAAGTCGATTTCTATAGAGGAATCGGCTTTTTTATCTGAATGAATAGATAAATAAAGAGATCGGCAAGGAGAAAAATGAAATGAGAAATGTAGTCAAAGTTCTATTTTTTCTAATCATTACGGTAGGTGCTTATTTAATTATCCAATTGATTGTCGGTGATTTAGCGGTAAGTGTATTAAGTTCTGTGAGTGTTCTATTTACTTTATCGATTATTTTCATCGGATTTGTTATTTTCTTGGAGAACCGGAATCCGTCTCAAACGATTACATGGCTTGTCCTGCTTGGCAGCTTTCCGTTATTCGGCTTTTTGTTCTACATTTTCTTTGGACGCAATATCAAAAAGCGCCGGCTGTTTGAAAAGAAGGCGGTATTGGACGAGAAATTAATTCAGGAAGATGAACGTATCCATAGAGAAGCGATTGAAAAAATGACGCATATGGGTGATCATCAGCAGCTCTTATTTAAGCTGGCCCACAGACTCGGACATACTCCTATTACATATCGCACGTCCTCTAAAGTCTTAACCAATGGTGAAGAAACATTCTCTCATATTTTTGAAGAGATTAAAAAAGCAACTCATCACATTCATTTAGAATATTACATTCTCCGCCACGACGACCTTGGCCAAGAATTAAAGGACATTCTCATTGAAAAAGCGAAAAATGGCGTGATTGTCCGCTTTTTATATGACGATGTAGGAAGCTTAAAGCTCTCCCGTCAATATATTGCTGACCTAGAAAAGGCTGGCGTTCAGATTGTTCCGTTTTTACCAGTAAGGCTCCCCCTTTTAAATAATAAAATCAACTTCCGAAATCATAGAAAAATTGTCGTAATTGATGGGGAAGTGGGATTTGTCGGCGGGCTTAACATTGGAGACGAATACATGGGCAGAAGCAGACAATATGGATTTTGGCGTGATACTCATTTGATGATTAAGGGCGAAGCTGTTCGTGACCTCCAGCAGATTTTCATGCAGGATTGGTACTATATGACGAATGAAAGATGCTCTGGTGTGGACTATTTCAAAGATTTCAGCCACCTTGAGAGTACAACAGAAGGCGTACAAATGATTGCTGGCGGGCCTGACAAGCAGTGGGAGGTCATTAAAAATCTCTTTTTCTCCATGATCATCTCCGCCAAAAAGTCCATCTGGATCGCTTCACCGTATTTTGTGCCGGATGATGATATTTTGTCCGCATTGAAAATTGCCGCATTGAGCGGAGTAGAAGTACGGATTATTGCTCCAAAGAATCCAGATAAACGGATTGTTTTCCATGCATCTCGTTCATACTTCCCGGAGCTTCTTGACGCAGGAGCAAAGGTATACGAGTATGATCAAGGCTTTATGCATAGTAAATTTATTATTGTGGATAGCGAGCTGGCTTCGATAGGAACGGCAAACATGGATATGAGAAGCTTTCATTTGAACTTTGAAGTGAATGCCTTCCTCTATAAAACAAAAAGCACCGAGAAGCTCGTCAATGATTTCTTAGGTGATTTAGAGCAGTCACATGAAATTGTTCCAGAAGAGTTTGCAAAGAGACCCTTGGGGGTCAGACTGTTTGAATCAACAGCAAGATTATTATCACCACTTTTATAAAGATTGTATTTTCCCCCTTTTCTATAAGGGGGATTTTTGATTTTACTAAGGAAATGATCAGTAAAATCATCTTTTGACACGATAAAAATTCATTTTGTCTATTCGCTTCCTTAAAGACGAACAAGCTATAATACGCTCATCAAAGAGCGAGGGGCGAACTGAATGAATGCAGCAATTATGGATAACGGTAAGCTTATCCGAATGACACATCATCTATCGAAAAGCCGTTTGGAGCATGTAAGAACGACGTGCAAATTTTATTGTCCTGAGTGCAGGGAGGAAGTGCAATTAAAGCTAGGGGAGCATCGTGTCTATCATTTTGCGCATAAACAGCTGACAGCATGTCCGTTAGCTTCAGGCGAAACGGCTTATCATCAGGCGGGAAAGGAAGCCATTATGAATTGGCTGAAGGGGCTTGGACATAGACCGGCGCTGGAAAAGTATATGTCAAATATTCATCAGCGTCCTGATGTGACCGTCTCTATAGGAAATGAAAACTATGCAATTGAATTTCAATGTGCAAATATTTCCCGGCAAGAGCTTCGCAGAAGAACAGCAGGTCTCCGCGAGGCAGGGCTCTTTCCCATATGGATGATAGGGGCAAATCGTTTAAACCGAAAATCTGCCCAGCTTTTTTCTTTCTCCTCCATTCATTGGGGAATTTTAAGGGAATCAGAGGAAAGGCGCTTGATTTTTTTCTGCCCGATCCAGAAAAGGTTCATCCATCTTGATCAATTCCTCGTGTTTCAACCAACGAAAATATGTGCGGCCATGACTGTCAGACCACCTTCAGCATACCGTGATATTCCGGCACTTCTATCTCTGCCTTCCAGCAAGCGACAAGTAAACCAACAATGGATTAAATGTATACAGCAATTTAGGCAGCGTCCTCCTCGCAGTTTATCAAATGAAAGCAAACGTTTGAGAAATATTTTTTATGAGCATCATCATACGGCATTCCCTTTTTTGCCAACTGAATTATTTATTCCGGTGCAAGAAGCGTATATCTTTACAAGTCCCGTGTATGTTTGGCAAGGGTGTCTCTATGATTGGATGATGCGGAAAAAAGGAAGCGGAAGAGTGACGATTCAACAGCTGATGATGGAAATCAATCGCTGTGTGCAAATGAAAGAAGTGAAACTCCGATATGGCGATGTTTCAAGAGAAGAAATAAAAGAGGTGGTCACTGCATATGTAAATGCGCTTGTAAGACAAGGGTTTTTACATATGACGAAAGAGGGTAATTATGAAGTATCGTCGAATCAAATGCCTATACGAACACTAGATGAAGTGTTAAAACGAGATGCTTTCTTATTTCATTAGCATGTTTCATGACCACTTTGATCATGATAAGAAAAAGGTGGTGTTGCTATTGAATCAAAAGAAACGCTTTTTCCTCATTTTTTTAGTCTGTTTGGTATTTATTTCTGCATATGATTTGACAAATATAGTTCAAAACAAAGAAGATAAATACAACACCAATTTCTTTCACTTTCCGAAAGGTTGGTTTAACACAACTCATGCAAGGGGGATTCATATGACTTCACAAAACAAAAACAATCATTTACCAGACAGAAGCGAAGTAAAAGAAGAAAACAAATGGCGTCTTGAAGATATTTTTGAAAGCGTCGATGCATGGAACAAGGAATTCGAAGCGGTCAAAAAAGAAATTCCGAAGCTGGCCCAGTTTAAAGGAAAGCTGGCCCATTCTGCTGATGTTCTGTATGAAGCCCTCACCTTTCAGGATCAACTTTCTGAAAAGCTTGGCAAGCTTTATACATATGCGCACATGAAATATGATGAAGATACAACGAACTCATCATTTCAGGCGTTAAATGATAAGGCATCGAATCTATTTACACAGCTGTCTAGTACATCTGCTTATATTGTTCCAGAGATTTTATCGATCCAAGAAGATAAATTGCAGCAATTCATACTAGAAAAAGAAGAATTAAAACTGTATTCACATGCTCTCGAAGAAATTAATAAAGAGCGTCCACATATATTAAGTGAAGAGCAAGAAGCTTTATTAGCTGAGGCATCTGAACCACTTTCATCTTCATCTACTACCTTTAGTATGTTTAACAACGCCGATATTTCGTTCCCTTCTGTAAAGGATGAGAATGGGGAGGAAAAGAAGATTACCCACGGCAACTTCATCACATTTTTAAATAGTGATGATCGTGAAGTGAGAAGAAATGCCTTTAAAGCTGTGTATAAAACGTATGATCAGTATAAGAATACACTTGCTTCTACACTGAGCGGTTCGATTAAAAAGGATAATTTTTATGCAAAAGTGCGAAATTACAAATCCGCAAGAGAAGCAGCATTATCACGAAACAGTATCCCGGAAGAAGTGTATGACAATCTAATTGATACAGTTCATCAATATTTACCGTTATTACACCGCTATATTGAATTGCGTAAAAAGGTATTAAAGCTTGATGAAGTGCACAATTACGACTTGTATACACCACTTGTGAAAGATGCTGGCATGAAGCTCACCTATGATGAAGCAAAGGATTATATGCTGAAAGGGTTAGCGCCATTAGGAGAAGAATATGTGTCCGTGTTAAAAGAAGGACTCGACAATCGCTGGGTAGACGTTTATGAGAATAAAGGGAAACGAAGCGGTGCTTATTCATCTGGGAGCTATGGTACAAATCCATATATCCTCATGAACTGGCAAAATAATATTGATAATTTGTTTACACTCGCTCACGAATTTGGGCATTCTGTACACAGCTACTATACAAGAAAGCACCAGCCATATCCGTATGGAAACTATAGTATCTTTGTAGCTGAAGTGGCTTCCACTACAAATGAAGCGTTACTAGGCGAATACCTGCTCAATCATTTAGACGATAAAAAGCAGCGTTTGTATGTGTTAAACCACTTGTTAGAAGGATTTAGAGGAACGGTATTCAGACAAACGATGTTTGCTGAGTTTGAGCATCTTATTCATGTGAAAGCACAAGAAGGAGAGGCTTTAACGCCAGAATTTATGACAAACCTTTATTACGACCTGAACAAGAAGTACTTTGGTGACGGCATGGTGGTTGATAAGGAAATTGGATTAGAGTGGACGAGAATCCCTCATTTTTATTACAACTATTATGTGTATCAATACGCGACAGGCTATAGTGCGGCGCAGGCATTAAGCAAGCAAATCTTACAAGAAGGAAAACCAGCGGTAGAGCGCTACACCGATTTCCTTAAAGCAGGAAGCTCTGATTATCCAATCAATGTGCTGAAAAAAGCAGGGGTTGATATGGCTTCTAAAGAACCAATCGAAGCAGCATGTCAATTGTTCGAAGAAAAACTAAAAGAAATGGAAGAGCTCATCTCCAAAACAGGTGAGTAATGAAAAGACTTCTGTCAGACGTGTGAGTGCTATCTCATCTTTTGACAGGAGTTTTTTTCTCATAAAAAAAGACCTCTTCAGATGTCGAGGCCGTTCCTTGTCAATCATCAACCTTTAAAACCTCTAAAGGTCTTACGGTGATTCATTCGATAAAGCGTAAAAAGAATCGAAGCAAATAAGAGTGGAGACGTCAAATAAAGAGGAAGCATCTTCATTAAGCCTAATATATTTAAAAAGAAACATAAGCCAATGGCAACAAGTCCAATAGTTGTGCTGCGCATGCAGATCCCCCCATTTTTTTGTTACTTTTACTATATGAAAGTGACAACCCTCTTATGTTTTGTGACAAAAATATGAACATATAGTATATCTGTTGTCATAAGTCGACAAAATTTGATATACTACAGATGTGAAATTAATCACATACAAACATTACCCCTTTGTTTGACCGTGAAAAATTTCTCCCATCCCCTTTGTTGTCGTTAAGACATAGTGAAACCGCGCTTATCCCGGCGCGGTTTCTTCGTGTTTATAAATGGAACGAATGTTCCTTTTTGGAGTAAAGAAAAACATGGGTCAGCACCCATGTTCATTTTCACAGCGATAGACATCAAGATCTGTATGGTGGTCATTCTCTTTATAGCGCCAAAACATTTCTTGCTGCACTTGTACACGTTCTACCTTTTGAGCGAAAGCCAGCTTCTTCATTTCTCGTTCAACTTCTTCAAGCGTCAGGTCATAGACAACGGCTATCTCTTTTGCGGAAGCAAATTGAAAGTAAGCAATAAACCATTCAATTGGAGGACGTTCTGATGGTGTTGGTTTTTCACCAATCATTTCAAAAAGGATTTCCTCGTATATATCATAAGAGTAGGCACCTGAAATTTTTAATCCTTCATCTCCATTTACGGTATTAAAAAAGGCGAAGGTCGGAAGCTCAGATACGTCCATTTCAGCTGCAATTTTCATATCACATTGCAGTGCTTTCACAGCACTTTGAGAATGAATGTCGCGCTGGAATTCCTCGATGTCCAGACCAGCACTTTTTGCATTTTCTATCAGTACCTGCTCACTTGTGACATCTTGCTGATGGCAAAAAAGTGATTCTTGAATAAGACGCAAAAATTTCATTCCGCATTTTCTGCCTTGAAGCTCCGCTGCTTTTAGTGCGAGTGAGGCGAGGTAGGGTGATGTCACAATTTGTTCAGACAGCATTTGTTCTTTTTTAGTCTGCGTTTTAGTGGCAAATTTCCCCCATGCTTCAGTCAGTAAATGTTTCTTTCTTTTCCGATTCAAAGCATTAATACTAGAACTTGTTACCGTTCGTAAAGTGAAAAAACGGCCATATTTCATTTTCAACTTTTTAATGGATGGCTCTAATAACCAGCAGTCTGGGCTTAGAGGATCAATGAATACATAGATTTCAATCGGCTTTTGAGGATGTCCGTGACAGTGTGAGAAATATTGATCGTGCGTATTGCAGCTCAAGATCGTCCATCCTTTTCAGGTGTTTGGTTGACCATATGACGAGCCGTCAGAGAAAGCCGTTCAAATAAAAAGTCACGAATATCGCCGGTTAATCCTACTTGATCCATTGCATCCTCCATGCATTCAAGCCATGCGTCAGCCCGCTCCTCAGTAATCGGAAAAGGGAGGTGTCTCGCCCGCAGCATTGGGTGGCCATGCTCTTCTGTATAAAGCGGTGGTCCGCCTAAATATTGCGTTAAAAACTGTTTTTGTTTTCTTGCTGTTTCTTTTAAGTCATCCGGGAAAATAGGATGAAGCAAAGGATGACACTTTACATTTTCATAAAAAGTATCAACAAGTTGCGATAGAAGTTCCTCTCCAACCGCTTCGTAAGGTGCGTTAAACGATTGTACCATGTTGACTACTCCTTTTACTCGTAGTTAATAGGATGACTCACCCTATTGCGCATTTCATTTATTTCAAAAGTGATATTCAGTTTGTTCTATTTTATTGTTTCTATTCTTGTACTTATTTTAACAACCTCATCTCAATTCCACAAACAAACCGCTTTGGTCTGCTCAAAATAAAGAGAGAATCGGATTCTGTGATCAATTGACCATATCATAACACATTCAGTCAAAAAAGGGGGAAAAGCGACATACAAAAAACCGAAGAGGTTATTCTCTTCGGTTTAAGCGAAATATTGAGCTGTGATTTTCTTGACATAATTTTGTGTTTCTTTAAATGGAGGAATGCCCCCGTATTTATCTACATTTCCTGAGCCTGCATTATAGGCAGCTAAGGCGAGTGAGATATTTCCGTTATATTTATTGAGCATTTGTTTTAAATACTTCGTTCCGCCTTCAATGTTTTGGGACGCATCAAAGGCATTGTTGACGCCAAGTGATTTAGCAGTAGATGGCATGAGCTGCATGAGTCCAAGCGCACCTGCATGGCTGACAGCATTTGAGCGGTAGCCGGATTCCTGCTTGATGACCGCGTGAATCAGCTTTTCGGGAACGCCATGCTTTTGAGCCATTTGTGACACGATTTGATTAATCTCTTTTGATGATGAGCTACTTGAGACAGCCTTTTGAAGCGGCGGCGTGTAGCTGTTGTTTAAGACATTTCCAATGCCATTCGCTGTATTTAATTGATTGTCATTTGCATATAAAGATTGGGCCTCAAGCTGATCACTGCCGGAAGTGGCAGATAAATATGGGTTTGTACGCGCATATTGCGTGTTTGGAGCCGTTGATGGATCCGTGCCCAAAAAAGCTGAGATGGAAAGCGGGAGACGTAATAATTCCGATCCGCCTAAAAAATCTTGCAGCAGCGACTGAAATGAAGCTTGGGCATTCGATTCTTGACCCCCAGACATTTGCGTTTGTGCTGGATCTGTCTGTAACGTTTTAAGCGCTTGAAGCTGCATAAAGGATTGAAGTTGATTGACGTTCATCATGTTCCTCCTTCAAGGAATTCATCTATTCTGTGTTTTCATTTTTTCTTCATAAAAACGAACGACTTTGTTTTTCGTGTTTCGTACTGGAATATGAAATTTGCGGAGCAATTCGGAGAAAGCGGCTTGTCCGATTTCCAGGTCGCTCACTTCAAATTCAAGTTCATAGTCCTCTACTGTTAAATATCGGCTGTGATCCAAAACAATTAAGCCTTCTTGGATCATTTTTTCTGCTCTTGACGTTTCAAGTGAACCAAAGTACACAATTTGATCCTTTAGAATGTTCAGGTGGTCTAATCTGTCTGCAACTTCACCTTCTGGCAGCTTAAAATCGTCAAGTTGAGAAGGGGGAGCAATCGTTTGGTGGGTTTCGAGCAAGCCTATTTCATGTGGTTCCTTTAATGTGAGCACCCATTGACCGTTTTTTTCTCTCATTCTTAATGCAGCCAATTGAGATTTTATATCAAATTGAGGTGTATCAAAATAATAGTTGGTTTGCGTATGGAAATCCGCATCCTTCAATTGAAAATGCTGTTTCAGCTGTTCAAATTCTTCTTTCATTAATAATTGCTTTAGTTCGATTTCAATTTCCTGTGCCATTTGACATCAACCTTTCATTAGAGGAAATATGATTATTGTACATGAAGTGTGTTCAACATGTAAAAGACTGTTTTTTTCTCTCTATTTTCAATTTAGGTATGGACAAAATGAATGAAGAATCTTGGGAAAGGATCATTTAAAAGAGAAAAACAGGATTTTCTCAAAAAGTTCGGTTTATCAATATTGAACTTGATATGATAAAATAAAGCTGTACTTTGTTGTAAAGGAGATCATGATGCAAAACAGAATTGAAATCACAGAAGCAACTTTAAAAGAAGACAGGCTGATTTTGACAATCCAGTCAGAAGAGCAAATCCAAAAAGCAAAAGCATCAGGACAAATGCTTGTTGATTCTGATCACTTTGCGTTCGTTTACATACTTGAAACCGAGGAGTCCTTTTCGTATCTTATTTTAGGGGAACATACATGGGCTCCATTAAAAGAAGCAATGAATCGTGACATCCCTGTCTATTTGGCATCAGATGAACATTCACTGGAACTCATTCAGCTTCAACAGGAATTACATTATTTAATCGACAATATTAAAGACAATGCCAATTACGGAGATATGGAAGAGAAAGTGAAAAGCACATTCCTCTGAAATAATTAGGTATATGGAATTGGGGGAAGTTTCATGGACAAAAAACAATGGGATCAATTCCTCGCACCGTATAAACAAGCAGTCGAAGAACTAAAAGTGAAACTAAAAGGCATTCGAAAGCTGTATGAATTCGAGGATGACCATTCACCAGTAGAATTTGTCACAGGCCGAGTGAAACCCGTTGCCAGCATATTAGAAAAGGCAAAGCGTAAAAACATCCCGATGCATGAGATTGAAACGATGCAGGATATTGCTGGGCTTCGCATTATGTGCCAGTTTGTAGAAGATATACAAGTCGTGAAAAAAATGCTCCAGTCACGTAAAGATTTTGTGGTTGTAGATAAACGCGACTATATTGCAGAACATAAAGAAAGCGGATACCGCTCTTACCACCTTGTTGTGTTATATCCGCTGCAAACCGTAAGCGGAGAGAAACAGCTCCTCGTCGAAATCCAAATTCGTACGCTTGCGATGAACTTTTGGGCGACCATTGAGCATTCTCTGAATTATAAATATAGCGGGAACATCCCGGAGAAGGTCAAGCTGCGCCTTCAAAGAGCATCTGAGGCAGCTTCTCGTCTCGATGAAGAAATGTCCGAAATTAGAGGGGAAATTCAAGAAGCACAAGTGGCATTTTCCCGGAAAAAGAAAAACGACAGCTGAGCCAGTTTGATCAAATATGATGCTGCCCTCTCATAGCAGCAAGGTGAAAAAGGAGAAGAATTCATGAAATTTGCAGTTTCTTCAAAAGGGAATTCTGTATCTGACACGCTCAAAAGTAAAATTCAGACCTACTTATTGGATTTTGGTATGGAACTAAATGAAGAGGAACCGGATCTTGTCATTACGGTTGGTGGAGACGGCACCCTTCTTTATGCGTTTCACCGTTATAGCGATCGTCTAAATGAAACGGCTTTTGTCGGTGTTCATACAGGTCATCTTGGCTTTTATGCTGACTGGGTGCCGAGTGAAATTGAAAAACTCGTCTTAGCCATTGCGAAAACGCCTTATCATATTGTGGAATATCCGATCTTAGAAGTCATTGTCAGATACAACGACGGCGGCAGAGAAGAGAAATATTTAGCAATGAATGAATGTACAATTAAAAGTATGGAAGGGACACTTGTGGCAGATGTTGAAATCAGAGGCCAGCTGTTTGAAACATTTAGAGGTGACGGTCTTTGTTTGTCTACACCATCTGGCAGTACGGCCTATAATAAGGCACTAGGTGGCGCCATTATTCACCCTTCCATTAGAGCCATTCAGCTGGCAGAAATGGCTTCAATCAACAACCGAGTGTTTCGGACGGTCGGTTCACCGCTTATTTTGCCTGACCACCATACTTGTGTGATTAAGCCGAGGAATGATGTGGATTTTCAGGTGACCATTGATCATTTAACACTGCTTCATAAAGACGTCAAATCCATTCAATGCCGGGTGGCAGACGAGAATGTCCGTTTTGCCAGATTTAGACCGTTTCCGTTTTGGAAAAGGGTGCAAGATTCCTTTATCGGAAAAGGAGAATAAGAAAGAGGTTGTTCCCGCTGGAATACTTTACGTTAAACAAAACCATAACAGCCAAAGAAGAAGGGCTGCTTTTAAAGGAATATTTAATTGATCTTGGCATTTCGAAAAGAATGCTGACAGATATTAAGTTTGCTGGCGGTGACCTCCTCATTAATGGAGAGCATGTTACCGTGAAGTGCGAGCTGCATGAAGGGGACAGGCTCACCATTTTATTTCCCGAGGAAAAAGTGAGTGAAGGACTAAAGCCTGCACCGATTCCACTTGATATTATATTTGAGGACGAGCATGTCCTTGTGCTGAATAAAAGGCCGTATATTCCTTCAATCCCTTCTCGGGAGCACCCTGAGCACAGTATTGCGAATGGATTGCTGCATCATTATGCCAAGCAGTCTGTTCGGCATACGGTCCATTTGGTGAACCGTCTTGATCGTGACACATCTGGCGTCATGCTTGTGGCGAAGCATCGCTTTGCCCATAGCCTTTTATCAAAGGCGCAAAAAAGTGGAGCGGTTAAGCGAACATACAGAGCGTTTACACATGGCATGATCACAGAAAAACATGGAACGATCGCTGCAAAAATTGCCCGAAAAGGGGATAGTATTATCGAGCGGATGGTTGATGATACTGGGCAGGACGCAGTGACGCATTATTTCGTGCGAGCGGTAATCGCTGAGTTGAACATGTCGGATGTGTCTCTCTCACTTGAAACTGGGAGAACACATCAAATTCGTGTTCATATGCAATTTCTTGGGCATCCGCTCATCGGAGATACGCTGTATGGCGGAACGACCGAGCGGATAGACCGGCAGGCACTGCATAGTGAAACCCTTGTATTTCCTCATCCGATGACAGGTGAGCAAATGACATTTTCAGCCCCGCTTCCTGATGATATGAAATCATTGCTTTTTTAAATAGAGAAACCCGGTCACCTGCAGCGCAGGGCCGGGTTTTTTTATGATGTGAAATGCTGAAACCTTGAATCGTCATAAGGCATAGATGAAGGAACAGAGACTGTTTTAAGCTCAGGGTATGTGAGGGCAGACAGCTGGTTGCCAAATACGCAGCCTGTGTCAATATTGACGGTTCTGCCAACGAACCGAGGTTCTTTTACTGGTGTATGGCCATACACAATCCACGGTTTTCCGTGATACTCCTTTGCCCAGTCCTTCCGAACAGGCCGTCCATCTGGCCATGTTTCTCCAGTGACGGCACCAAATAATAGATAGGACCGCATCTGTTTATTCGGCTTTTTTCCAATATCCTTTTCCTTCATCGCTGCGTGTGCAATGATCAGCTCATCAGGAATGAGTACATCATAAAGCGGAGCCTTCTCGAATAACTGCTTAAATTCATGTGACAATTTGTTTTGTTCGTGAATTGGCAGTTTTTTTACTTCGTTCACTGTGGTTTCGATGCCATGAAGCAATTTGACGGGATTTCCTTTTAAGTAACGATAAAGCTTAAAGCAATGGTTGCCAGGTACATAGCGGATTGCGCCGTGTGAATAGGCATGAATGACAAATCGCATGACGTCTACTGACTGAGGTCCACGATCTGTTAGATCACCAACAAGGGCCAGCGTTCTCTTATCAGGATGGACGGGTAATCCATGTTTGAGTTCATATCCTAGTTTGTGTATGAGGGTAAGCAGCTCTTCGTAGCAGCCGTGGATATCGCCAATAATATCGAATTTCATAAGGTTTCCTCCTGATTTTTTTCATCCATTCGTCGGATATAAAGAAGTTTGAATTTTAGAAAATATAACGAATGGCTTTCATTTCATTTGGGCAATTGTTAGAATCAATGCTTTAACGTAAGACTTAAAAAATTAAACATGAATGTTAGGAGGCTTTAGCCAATGGAGCATACATCTGTTTCATCACTCGTTGTCGTTATCATTGTCGCCTTTTTCACCCCTATTTTATTGCACCGATTTAAGCTGACCATTCCGGTCGTTGTAGCTGAAATCATCATGGGGCTCATCATTGGGAAAAGCGGTCTTCAACTGGTTGTCGAACATGATGCGTGGTTAGATACATTATCCATGCTCGGTTTTATTTTTCTGATGTTTTTAAGTGGACTTGAAATAGATTTTTCTTCTTTTGAGTCAAAGAAGAAAGCACGAGAACTTCCAAATGGTTTAAAAGAACCAAATACATTTAAAGCTGCCACCATTATTTTTCTTGGGGTATTTTGTATTTCTTTTATTCTGTCCTATGCGTTTGTACTCGCAGGGTTTATCCAAAATGCCTTTTTAATGACGCTCATTATCTCTACCATCTCATTAGGCGTAGTGGTCCCAACTTTAAAAGAGGAAAAGTTGATGCAGACGAATATCGGTCAAATCATTCTGCTTGTAGCTGTCATTGCCGATTTGGTCACGATGATTTTGCTTGCTGTGTTTTCCTCCATTTATGGAGATGGAACAGGGAACATGTGGCTCCTGCTCTTATTATTTGCTGCAGGCATTCTTCTTTATTTATTTGGCCGCGTATTTAAGACAAAGTCAATTTTTCAGTCGATGTCTAAAGGGACCGTGCAAATTGGGACAAGGGCAATCTTTACTCTCATTATAGTCTTAGTTGCCTTATCTGAATCACTCGGGGCTGAAAATATTCTAGGGGCGTTTTTAGCTGGCGTGCTTGTGTCCCTTCTTTCACCAAATAAAGAGCTCGTTCAGCAGCTGGACTCATTTGGCTATGGATTTTTAATCCCGATCTTTTTTGTGATGGTCGGAGTAGATCTGAATATATGGGCACTGTTTAAGGACCCAAACATCATGATCATGATTCCGCTGCTGTTTATTGCGCTGCTTATAAGTAAGCTCATTCCGATTCTTTATTTGAAAAAATGGTATGACATGAAAAAGGTCATTGGCTCCGGCTTTTTATTAACTTCAACGCTATCTCTCGTCATTGCAGCTGCGACGATTGGTGAGCGGCTCGGTGTCATTGATCATAAAATGTCAGGGGCGCTGATTTTAGTTGCTGTGCTAACGAGTATTTTAACACCTGTTTGGTTTAAAGCGCTGTTTAAAAAAGAACAAGCGGCAATCCATAAGAAGCGTGTGACCTTTATTGGAGCAAATCAGCTGACCTTACCTGTCACACTTGACTTACATCAGGATGAATATGACATTCGGATTTTGCATGTTTTTCAAGAAAATAAGGAAGCACTGCTGGCAGACTCTATCTTTGAAGTCGAATCAATTGAACAATACGACGATGAGACGCTGAGAAAGGCAGGCGTTGGCCAAGAGGATGTCCTTGTCGTCGCAACAGGCAGTGAGACGAAAAATAAGGAAATTGCTTTATTTGCAAAAGAAGAAGGTTCAAAACAAGTCATTGCAAGTGTCAACAAAGCAGAGGCAGAGCTGACATTGAAGGAAGCGGGAATTGATACGTTTTCTACTTTCCTGTCATCTAAAACGGTGCTAAGAGCTTTGATTGAAGCACCTGATGCGATTCGATTGCTAACAAATGAGGATTCTTCTTTGTATCAAATTCAAATGAACAATCATCGTTATCATAATGTCATGCTGAGAGAATTTCCTTTCACCGGTGATTTGGTATTTGTCCGTATTTTCAGAGGGATAGACAGCTTAGTACCGCATGGAGATACGACACTCAGAAGCGGCGACCGTGTGCTTGTATCGGGCTCTCGTGAGTATGTGGCAGGACTAAGAGCCCAATTAGAATGACAATGAACCCTTGACCAATGAACAATTCCTGATTAAGATAGAGGTACAACATCATATATTTGATCCACTAGGGGAGTCCTTTAAAAGGGCTGAGATAAAAGTGTCGACTTTTAGACCCTCATTACCTGAACAGGTTCATACCTGCGTAGGGAAGTGGTGCGGTTTTTGACTATGCTTTTTACAAATTCCAAGCCACTTTCCACGCGGAAAGTGGCTTTTTTATATGGAAAAACAGGAGGAGAGGAACATGACGTTTTCAACAGAATGTAAAGAGGCTGCAGCAACATGGTGGAATGGAAGCTTTACACATCCTTTTGTCAAAGGGATTGGAGATGGCACACTTTCACTCGATCGTTTCACCTATTACGTGATGCAGGATTCGTATTATTTAACTCATTTTGCAAAGGTGCAGGCATATGGAGCGGCGATTAGTGAGGACTTACATACGACGGGCAGAATGGCGTATCATGCTCAGGGCACGTATGAAGCAGAGCTGTCGCTGCATAGGAAATTTACAGAGCTTCTGCAGATTTCTGATGAAGCCATTGAGAACTTTAAGCCTTCTCCCACTGCTTATGCGTATACCTCTCATATGTACCGATCTGTAAAAAGCGGACGGTTTGAAGAGATTTTAGCCGCGTTATTACCATGTTACTGGCTCTATTATGAGGTAGGTGAAAAGCTGAAACAAACAACACCTGACCATCCGATTTATCAAGAATGGATTTTGACATATGGAGGCGATTGGTTTAAGGAACTTGTCTTCGAACAGGTGAACCGCTTTGATGAACTCGCGGAAAAAGCACCAGAACATGTACGGGCCAATATGAAAGAAAATTTTGTGATTTCAAGCTATTACGAATATCACTTCTGGGAGATGGCGTATCAAAAAGAAATGTGGCAAACAGCATGCTTAGATGGGGTTGGTGCAAATGGAACTCCACGCAGTGACAAATGATTCCCTTCCTGCGGGTGAACTGATCAAACAAATAAAAGCCATTGCGTCTGAAGTGGATTTTATTCATATTCGGGAACGGTCTAAAACAGCAAGTGAGCTTGTTGATCTCGTGAAAAATCTCCTTTTAGAAGGTGTGCCGAAAGAAAAGCTCGTCATCAATGACCGAGTAGACGTTGCGCTGCTTACCAATATTCACAGGGTGCATCTCCCGGGCCACAGCTTTTCGCCAAAAGAGCTGCGAAAAAAATTTCCTCACCTTCATGCGGGAGTATCTGTCCATTCGATAGAAGAAGCGAAAGCAGCAGAGAAAAATGGAGCAGAGTATGTCATGTTTGGGCACGTATATGCCACCTCTTGTAAACCAGGACTTCAGGCAAGAGGTGTACAGCTTGTGAAGAAACTGACTTCTGCACTAACAATTCCAGTGGTGGCCATCGGCGGGGTGACCCCAGAACGAGTTCCAGAATTGAAACAGGCAAATGTGAAAGGAATTGCTGTCATGTCTGGGATTTTTGCTCATCATCAGCCGCGTATGATGGCACAAGCATTTTCTGAAAAGGTAAAGGAGAATCCTTATGAAAAAGCATTATGACGTTGCAATCATTGGTGGTGGAATCATAGGGATGTCCATCGCTTATCACCTTGCAAAAGCAGGAAAACAGGTGGTCTTATTTGAAGCGAATGAGATAGGGAAGCAAACGACAAGTGCGGCTGCCGGGATGCTCGGTGCACATGCGGAAGGAGAGGGTCATGAGGATGTTTTCTTTCAGGCAGGCAGAGCAAGCCAGGCATTGTACGAAAAATTAAAAGTCGATCTTCTTCATGAATCAGGCATTGATATTCGAACTTCAGCGGGCGGTATCATGAAGGTCGCCTTTACAGAAGAAGAGAAACAAGCCCTTTGCCGGATGCAGCATTTGTCTACATTTAAATGGCTTGACGCAAGCAGCGTAAAAAAATGCATGCCTCAAGTTACAGATCACATGCTGGGAGCAGGTTTGATTGAAGAGGATGTGCATGTGGAACCTTACGCTGTATGCAGGGCTTTATGGCAGGCGGCTGTCCGGTACGGGGCAGATGTGAAAGAGTGTACACCTGTGATCGAAGTGAAGCGGGACAAAGAAGCGTTAACTGTCAGAACAACGAAGGGCACATTCACATGTGATGACCTGACAGTCGCAAGTGGTGTATGGTCTGGCCGTTTTTTTGAAGAACTCGGATTATCTCATTCTCTTTATCCAGTAAAAGGGGAATGTGTGTCTGTATGGAATAATGGTCCGGCGCTCGCACACACCATTTATCATGATCATTGTTATATCGTTCAGCGAGATAGCGGAAAGCTTGTTATCGGCGCAACAATGAAGCCAAACGAGTGGCAGGCTGTTCCAACGCTTGGCGGCATGGAAGCTGTGATTCAAAAGGCGTCTCAGCTTATGCCTTCTATTAAGGAGATGCCGATTGAAGAGTGCTGGGCTGGCCTTCGTCCGGCGACAAACGACCGGCATCCTTATATCGGAAGACATCCAGAAGACAAGCGTATTCTTTTTGCTGCAGGGCATTACAGGAACGGTATTTTACTAGCGCCGATTACTGGAGAAATCATTCGTGACCTGATATTAGACGAACCGGTCAAAGAGGAATGGCTTCATGCGTTTCGTATTGGACGAAAGGAGGCACTATTCGTATGAAGATTCAATTGAATGGCAGAATCGTTGATTTCGATCAAGAGAATGGAACGATCTATGATCTGCTATCAGCCTATCAGCTTGAAAACCGTGTGGTGATCGTTGAAAAGAACCATGAAATCATTGATAAAGAAGCGTTTCAACAAGTAGAAATTCAACCAAATGACACGATTGAAATCGTTCATTTCGTAGGAGGAGGATGATCGAATGCTGCACATTGGCGGAAAAACATTCACATCAAGACTATTACTAGGAACAGGAAAGTACCCATCATTTGAGGTTCAAAAAGAAGCGGTGAACGTATCGGAAGCCGAAATTTTAACCTTTGCTGTCAGAAGAATGAACATATTCGAAGCATCTCAGCCTAATTTTTTGGAGCAGCTTGATTTATCAAAATATACGCTGCTTCCGAATACAGCTGGAGCAAGTACAGCAGAAGAGGCAGTGCGTATTGCCCGTTTAGCAAAGGCTTCTGGGCTTTGTGACATGATCAAGGTAGAAGTCATTGGCTGTTCAAGGTCTCTTCTGCCAGATCCAGTTGAAACATTAAAAGCATCTGAAATGCTGCTCGAAGAAGGATTTATCGTGCTGCCATATACATCTGATGATGTGGTGCTGGCAAGAAAATTAGAAGAACTCGGTGTCCATGCCATCATGCCTGGTGCTTCACCGATTGGTTCAGGCCAAGGCTTACTAAATCCTCTGAATCTCTCATTTATTATCGAGCAGGCGAAGGTGCCGGTCATTGTTGATGCTGGCGTAGGTTCTCCGAAGGATGCAGCTTATGCGATGGAGCTTGGAGCTGACGCTGTATTACTAAACACCGCTGTGTCCGGTGCAAAGGATCCTGTGAAAATGGCAAAAGCAATGAAACTGGCGATTGAATCAGGAAGACTAGGCTTTGAGGCAGGACGTATTCCGCTAAAAAACTATGGGACAGCGAGCAGTCCACAGGAAGGAATGCCGTCATTTTGAGCACTCGTTATTCACGCCAGGAGCTTTTTCAGCCAATCGGAACAGAGGGTCAAAAGCGGCTAAATGACTCAAAGGCAGTTATTGTTGGAGCGGGGGCACTTGGAACCGCAAGTGCTGAAATGCTCGTTCGTGCCGGCGTTGGTTCTGTCACCATTTTGGACCGAGATTATATTGAATGGAGCAACCTTCAGCGTCAGCAGCTTTACACGGAGCAAGACGTGAAGGATCGGCTGCCAAAAGCTGTGGCGGCTGAAAAAAGACTCAAGCAAGTAAACAGTGACGTGCACATCAAAGGAATCGTAATCGATGTGACTGCTCACAATATTGACGAACTTGTCAGTGAGGCTTCAATCATTGTCGATGCAGCGGATAATTTTGAGGTGAGAATGATCGCAAATGATGCCGCTGTCAAACATCAAATTCCGTTCCTTTATGGTGCCTGTGTAGCAAGTTACGGCATTCAATTCACTGTGATTCCTGGTGAGACGCCGTGTTTACACTGTCTGCTTGAACATTTACCTGCACAAGGCATGACATGTGATACTGCAGGTATCATCAGTCCAGTTGTGCAGCAGGTGGCCGCATATCAAGTGGCAGATGCACTTAAATATTTAACAGGACATCAAGTGACGCCAATTTTAAAATCCTTCGATTTATGGAAAAATGAACGGTCTGATATTCGATCGGCCGCGTCTTTAAAGAAGAAGCAATGTCCAAGCTGTGGACTGAAGACCTATCCATTTCTTTCATATGACAAGAGAGCGAAGGCAGATGTACTATGCGGCCGCAATACGGTACAAATCCGCAGTGCAGCAGAAACACCGCCGCCTTTACATGAAGTAGCTCTTCGGTTAAAGAGGGCAGGAATGGATGTGCTTGAGAATCCATATTTGCTTTCGTGTCAAAAGGATGAGTTTAAGCTTGTCTTATTTAAAGATGGCAGAGCACTTGTTCATGGTACGAATGATATTGCCAAAGCAAGAACTATTTATCATCAATGGATTGGCTAATGAGAGGTGTGAAGAAATGATCAAAAAAGCATTCACAATCGCGGGTTCTGATTCTGGCGGCGGAGCAGGCATTCAGGCAGATTTGAAAACTTTTCAGGAGCTCGGTGTGTACGGAATGTCTGCGATCACAGCGATTACTGCGCAAAACACACTAGGTGTTCACGGGATATACCCGCTTTCAATTGAGGCGTTAGAGCGTCAAATAGATGCAGTGGCAGAAGACTTACTGCCAGATGCCGTCAAAACAGGGATGCTGTGGAGTGCAGACATGATTAAAATAGTAGCTGAAAAAACGGTTCAATATGAAATGAAGCTGATTGTAGATCCAGTCATGATCGCAAAAGGAGGGGCCTCTTTATTAAATGAAGATGCGGTCTCTGCGATGAAAACACACTTGCTGCCTGTCAGCTATGCTGTAACACCGAATCTTCCTGAGGCAGAAGTACTAACAGGCATACGTATTCAGACGAAAGAGGACCGCTATGTGGCAGCGGAGCGTCTTTATGAGCTTGGCACGAAACATGTCGTGATCAAAGGCGGCCATGGTCCATCTGATGGGATGATTTCAGACCTGCTGTATGATGGAAAAGGCTTTATTGAAGTCACAAATGAACATATTGATACACCGCATACACATGGTACAGGCTGCACGTTTGCAGCAGCATTAACAGCTGAAATTGCGAAAGGATATTCGATGAAGGAAGCCTTTGAAACAGCAGAAACCTTTGTCCATGAAGCCATTAAATTCCCTTTACGTATTGGATCTGGACATGGGCCTACGAACCACTTTGCTTATCAGCAAAACAGAATCAAACGATAACCGAATCGAACCGTCTTCACTTGTGAGGGCGGTTTTTTCGTGAAAATGAAACTTTCTTTCAGCGGAAATTGTCATTCTCTTATGATCTGTGATAATATTATGATCAGGTACTAATACTATGTCTTGAAAAAATAGGAGGCTTTATTACATATGAACTTTTCTTTAGAAGGCCGTAATATCGTGGTGATGGGTGTTGCCAATAAACGAAGCATCGCTTGGGGAATTGCCCGCTCACTTCATGAAGCTGGAGCTCGTTTGATTTTTACTTATGTTGGAGATCGTCTTGCTGAATCGGTAAAAGAGCTGGCAAGCACACTTGAGCGTGATGATTCAATTATTCTTCCATGTGACGTGACAAGTGACGAAGAAATCGAAAAATGTTTCGCTGCAATTAAAGAAAAAGTACAAGTCATTCATGGCGTTGCACATGCCATTGCATTTGCAAACAAGGAAGAGCTTGTTGGCGAATACTTGAACACGAACCGTGAAGGTTTCCTTTTGGCGCACAATATTAGTGCATACTCATTAACTGCTGTAGCAAAAGCAGCACGTCCATTAATGACAGAGGGTGGAAGCATTGTGACGCTTACATACCTAGGCGGAGAGCGTGTTGTATCAAACTACAACGTAATGGGTGTAGCGAAAGCATCACTTGAAGCAAGTGTGAAATATTTAGCAGCTGATTTAGGCGCAGAAGGCATCCGCGTGAACAGTATTTCTGCTGGTCCAATTCGTACGTTATCTGCAAAAGGCATCAGCGGCTTTAATACCATTCTGAAGGATATTGAAGAGCGTGCACCGCTCCGCCGTACAACAACTCCTGAAGAAGTTGGCGATACAGCTCTATTCTTATTCAGTGATCTATCTCGCGGCATGACAGGTGAGAATCTGCATGTTGATTCTGGCTTCCATATCATTGCCCGCTAAACGAATACAAGACTTGCAGCATACCGATGAAGGGTATGCTGTTTTTTTATTTTTCTTCTGATTTGAGGCCTCCGTTCATATATATAAGGAATGAATCATTCGGGAGGGATTAGTATGTCAAATAAAGGTGATGAGAATCAAAAGCCGCTGATGTATATTGTTCAGCCGAGCTATCAAGAATCAAAGCCGGCCATGCAAAATATTGTGAGAAAGCGAAAGAAATCAGAAAAACAGCCAGAAAGTGAGCCCAATACAAAAGATGTGATCAAAGAAAGCAAGCAGGAGGAACCTGCAGCTCAAGAAATAGAGCATAAAAAAGAAGCCGAGCCGCCTAAACTTCAACATGAACGAGAAATAACACAAGAAGCTGAGTTTACAGAAGAACAAGAGATCCCACAAGAAGCAGGGCCTGCACAGGAACAAGAGGCTACACAAGAAGCCGAGCCTGCGCAGGAACAAGAGATCACACAAGAACCAGAGATCATACAAAAGCGAGAGCCTCAAGAAGAAGAGGGAAACCAGCCAGAAGGTGTCTTTCATGAAACAAAAGAAGAACCAAGAAGAAAACGAGTGAAAAAGCCTTTAAGTCAGATGAGTATTGATGAAAAAGTCGATTTTCTCACAAGACTGCCTCATAATATGCCAAGGGCTCTTTGTCTGATTGAAGCTGATGGTAAAACATATCGAGGGATCATCATGGATCGAAAAGATGATACTGTGATCATTCGTACAGCAGGCGGGGGAAATCCAGTCGAATTAGCGATTGCTGAGATTTCTTCCATCCACCCGCTAGGTTTTTAACTAATAAAAAAAGTCCCATTTAGGGACTTTTTTTGTTAGCAGTTACGATTGATGAGTCTTGGGTTTAGGCACTCGATTGCGCAGAAGCAGTCAAGGTCTACTTCAACACAATACTTCGATTTTTCTAATCGGAACACATCACATAGGGAATCTTTATCTGTAAAATCTAAAATATGACGGTCTTTGTCAAATGCGATAAGCAAGCTGAGTGTTGCACAGTGATCACAGATATGTTCGACTCTGAAAAATGCAGTACTGAAGCAAGGGCCTGCATCTACTTCTCCGACGTTTCCGAATGCGACGAATGGTTTTGATTTGGATGTAAAGAGAACAAACGGGACAGTGTCACCTAATGAATGTGATGGAGAAAGGAGATTGCTGTAACAGCTGGTCGGGCAATCTTCTTTGACAGCATTTTGCAAGTCGCTAATGTTTTCAACAGCCTCTGTTACACAGCTCCATGAATGATTGCGGCTCATATTCAACCCTCCTATACTAGGAAATTTGTTTGAGTGTTTGAGCACTGTCATCATCTTCAAGCTATCTTTGCCGGCTCATGCATCTACTTTTAACCAATGCGGAAGCAGCCGCTTCTTATGCTGACTGCTCCGCATGATTGGCTGTCATTCGTGAGGAAGGGGATGCTTTGACTCATGACAAGTTAGATGAGCGGCCTGTTGATTTAGCCGTGGTGATGATGCTTTTTATCTTTTGATGGCATGACTCTGTCGACAAGCTCTGGGTTTAAGCATTGGATTGCGCAGAAGCAGTTTAGATCAACCTCAATACAAAAGTCCGTTTTTTCTAGACCAAAGAAGTCAGGGTCACAAGGGTGACATACGCTTAGCGTATGTCCGTGTACATCAACAGGTCTTAATACAGATAACGTAGCACAGCAGTCGTGTAATTTTTCAACCCGGAAGAAAATAGATTCGAAGCATTGGCAATCGTCAACGAATCCTCCGATGTTTCCGAAAGTAGAGAACAACCCGCCCTTTTTATCAAAAAGTAAAAACGGAATCGTATCTTTTCCAGAAACTGTTGGGCTTAATAAATTACTGTAGCAGCTCGTAGGACATTTATCTTCTACAGCTTCCTGCTCTGCTAAAATCTTATCAACCGCATCGCATACACAGTTTTCATCATGTCGGCCATGGTGTTTTCCGCAGCTCATGGATTTCAGCTCCTTTAACAAGGTATTTGACTTTAGTCCTTAACAACATATGTATGCGCCCTCTAGTTGGTGTGGGTAAATGACCATTTATATTTGATGTATTTTGATAAAAGGAAAAGCAGAGCTTTTCGCTCTGCTTTTGTACATTAGAGGATACCGATTGCAACGATTGTCGCAACAAGTGTTTGAGTAAGTGTTTGGATTGCGATAGAGATGTCCGCATCGATTGTAGATACTGTAACGTTTCTTGAATTTTCGATGACAAGTTTTTGGCGGTTTGTTTGTTTGTGAGTAGCAGCTTGTAAAAGATCCTGCGTAACGCGGTCTGCCAAATCACCGTCAGCGATTGAGATATTTGTAATAGTGATGATCGCTGTTTGAATCGCTACTTGGATAGATGCTGCAACCTGTGCATCAACAGAAGAGACGTTAATGTCACAAGAGTCTCTGACGATAATGACTTCTTCAGATGTCTGCTTTGTGAAACTTACTTGATCCAAGTCTTGTAAGACATCTTCATCATCATAATAGTCGTCACAAAGTGCTTTTCTTTCATAGTTGCAATCGTCGTGGTGTCTGTGATGTCCGTGGTGTCCGTGGTGTGTACAGTTACGATCTAGAGCGACCCAAGAATATGGTTTAGAATCCATTTCTATTCCTCCTTCCGTTTACTTTATTAAATGCTGGAATGCGTGGTTTTGTCTCGGGCATTTACCCTAGCAGGCAACCCATTTTTATTTAATCGTTATTACGCTGCGCATCACGGCGTTGCTGAATACGATTTCGAAGTGAATTTCGTTTTGGACGTACTTTTGGTTCAGGCTCTACTTGTTCCGGCTGTTTTGCTGCCTCAGCCTGCCTTTTTTTCTCCTGCTGCTGTTCTACGAAATCATTTGCTTTCTTTTGCAAGTCCTCCACTAATTTCAAAATCATTCTTCTTTGATCATCTGAGATATTTGCTTTCTGATCATCAGTAATATTGTTTTTGTTTAACACATCACTGACAAGAAGACTTGTTAATGGATCAATATCAGTATTGATTTGAAACTCCTTTTTTTCGTTCTCTTCAGCCACGATGATTTCACCTCTTTCATACGTCATGTTAGAAAAAGAAAGGGTCAAAGAATGCCGGCTTCAACTAAGAGTACATTCAATGTTTGAGTGAGAATTTGGACGGAGTTTATAATGGATGCATCTGATAATGTAATCGTAATGTTATGGCAGTTGATGATTTGAATCACAGTTTTCTTTTGGACTGTCACTTGTTGTGTGGATAAAAGCTGATCTGTGATGTCGGCAGCCACTTCATCGTCTGGTACAAGAATTTGGATTAAAAGAGTAATGATTGTCGTTACGGTCGCTTGAAGGGAGAGTGCAGCTGTTACATCTGTTTTATGAATTGTGACATTTTCGGAATCTTTGATCTCAATGAAATCATCATAATTGCTGATTAATTCGTTTAACAGTTGTGTATATAATATTTCAGCACTTTCTTCAATAGACAATACTTTCACTCCTTTCTTATCTATACATTATTTAATGCAGCAAGGACGCAAGGTGGAATCGGAAAGTGTGAAAAAGTACAACCCAATTTTATTTCCGCTCGATTCATCATGACGATCTTTTTTCTTGCATATATAAAGAAAGGACGGAAAAAGAAGAAAGAAGGAGGTGGAGGCTTCTGAGCGGTGCTTTGTCATTTGTCGTGTTTGCCCTCGCATCCTTTAGACTGACGAGACTGATTGTGTTTGATACCATTACGGCCCCTTTCCGCCGTCTATTTCATGAAGAACAGGAAGAGGTAAACGAACAAGGTGAGGTCGAAACATATATCATCATTAAAGGGGAAGGACTGCGGTCTTGGGTTGGAGAACTGTTAAGCTGTTATTGGTGTACTGGCATATGGTGCACTGCTGCCTTACTTCTGATATACATACTTTTTCCTGTCATCAGCATGTGGCTTAATTTACTATTAGCGATTGCCGCAGCAGCAGGCATCATTGAAGCGGTCGTCTCAAAGCTTGTGAAATAAACAGGCATTCTGATCAGACACGCTTTCAACAAATGCATATACTATCATGGAATAGGAAAGGAAGGGTTGCGATGAAACCAAACGAAACGCCGTCACATACGCTTCAAGGTTATCCAGCGCAGTCAAATCAACAATCTGTATATACGAAGAAAATCAAGAAAACAGGCTGCGGCTGTGGAAACAAAAAGAAACCTAAATAGAAGAGAAAAACAAAAGCCGGATTTATCCGGTTTTTTTGTTGCCCTTTTTTTGAGTGATGCATATGTAAGAGGGAAGGGGTGACCAGAATGGATGCATTCGAACAATTAATTGGTTCCTTGTTCACTAAACCCCATGATGGGAAAGAACAAGCGCACGAGAAGGCTGAAATGGATCTAACGGATAAAGCGAATGATCTTGAGGAGCACTTAAAAGAATTTGGCGTGAAGATGGAGGCTTTTGCGAAAGAAACAGAAGCATTCATGATGCGTCATAGAGAGGCAGATTACGTATTTAAACAGCAGAAATAAAAATTCCGCACTTTTTTATGTGATCGTCCAAACCATTTCTTTCATTTTTCATACTTTGTAAGGGAGAAGAGGAGGTGCTTATATATGAGTTGTTACGGTG
Organism: Bacillus sp. FSL P4-0248; assembly: GCF_038593305.1. Classification (NCBI taxonomy): domain Bacteria; kingdom Bacillati; phylum Bacillota; class Bacilli; order Caryophanales; family Bacillaceae; genus Bacillus; species Bacillus sp. FSL P4-0248. Next base: position 1,151,777 of record NZ_CP151983.1, read on the forward strand.
GCGGTTCTTGCGGCGGCTACGGAGGTGGCTACGGCGGCGGATATGGATCAACATTTGTTCTTGTCGTTGTGCTTTTCATCCTTCTAATTATCGTTGGTGCTTCTTTCTTTAACTACTAAAAAGTAAGAAGGTGAGGGAAGCAAGGGGGAAGCCTTTTGCTTTCCTTTCTCTTTGATCAAACAAGGCTTTAGGATAGGCACATATCTCGCCTATTTTCATATAGTAAGGTGATTACTCCACAAAGAGGAGGCAAATGAATGGATAATAAATTCTTTAAAAGCGTAGAAAACAAAACCGGTGTGAATATGAATGATGTGTTTAAACTTGCAGGTTCTTTGCAAAATGCCAACTTTAAAGATGAGAATACCGTTCGAGGTGTCATTAAAAAAGTAGCGCAGCTTGCGAACAAACGTGTACCTAAAGAAATGGAAGACAAAATCGTTCAATCGATTACAAGTGGAAAAGAAAAGCTTGATTTCAATACAATCTCTAAAATGATGAACAACAAAAAATAAACAACAGGCTCTCCGTTTAAAGGGGGGCCTGTTGTTTTTGCGTAAATAATTCACGGTTTTTCTTTAGAAGAGGATATAAAAAGCGAGAACGATGAGCCGTTTTTCCTCGTCTAAATGATGGAACAGACAGATAAAGAGATTGTTCAGCTCTTGTCATGGCAACGTATAATAAACGGCGCTCTTCTTCCAGCGCTTCTTCATCACCGTTTCTGAGTTCATCCAGTGAGAAATCATGGGGCAGTGCCCCGTCGACCACACAAGTGATGTATACTGTCTGGAACTCAAGTCCCTTTGCGCGGTGGATCGTCATGAGCTGAACACCGGGTTCATCTGTTTTTTCCTTTTCGGCAGACTTCATATGTTCGGCATGTGCGAGAAAGGCTTCAATCGTTTCAAAGCGTTTGGCGGCTGTTTTCACATCACGTACATCATCCGCTCCTTTTTCAAGTACATTCGTATCGTTCACCCGTTTTTTTAAGTAATCCCCGAGTCCCATCTTTTGTTCAATAAATGTCACTGCGTCCGATGGCTTTAACGTCCGTAACGTTCGGAACAAAGGAACAATTGATTGCAGCTTTTTCCGCTGAAACGGCTGTATATCTGTCAGTTTTCCGAGCGCTTCTACCATTGAGCAATCTTCTGTGATGGTCAGTGCCTTTAGTGTATTCAGGGTTTGCTGCTTTAAAAAGAAAACCGGCAGCAGCTGTTTTATGGCGGCCACATCATCTGCATCCTGACTTAAGGAAAGAAAGGCGAGGAGAACCCGAACCATTCGTCTGCTGTAGAAGGCTTTGACGCCGGCATCCGTTTCATACGGAATGGCCGATTGATGCAGCCGTTCATAAATCGCACGGCCGCCTGTGTTCGTTCGAAACAGCACGCAGAAGTCATTCGGCTTTGCACCGTTTTTAATTTTCTCCTGAATATCTGCGACAATCATCGTCGCTTCCTCTTCTTCATCATATGGATAAAAAAGCGTCGGGGGAATTTTCTCCGCGCGCACGGCTTTTAACGTCTTCTCATAGCGATGCTGATTTTTCTTAATAATCGCATCAGCACTTGCGACAATCGTATGGTGAGACCGGTAATTCGCATGTAAATGGACGATCTGAGCCGAAGGATAGTCCTGTTTGAATTCAAGAATGAAAGCAGGATTGCTCCCTCTAAAGGCGTAAATGGCTTGATCATCATCCCCTACACAAAATAACTGCTCTGATTCTCCGGATAAAAGCTGAATCAATTGATATTGTACTGGATTAATATCCTGAAATTCATCCACTAAAATATACTGGAATCGTTCTTGATACCGTTTTAGCAGTTCGGGCTGTTCTGTCAGCATATGTAAGCAGGCAATCGCCATATCATCAAAGTCAAATTGCTGATTGTCTCGTTTTTGCTGTTCATATGATTGATAGATCGTCCACATATGTTTTTCCTTTTCATCCTTCAAATCAGGAAGTTCACCTGGTAAAAAGGCATTTTTCCAATAGCCGATCGATTGCAGTACTTGATCAGTAGGGTAGTCTTTTTCATCAAGCCCTTCATTCATTATGGCTTTTCGAATGTATTGCTCCTTTTGCCAGTCAAACTTGATCAGATGCTGGCCGTTCCATTTGCTTGCGTCATCGTGAAGCAGCATTTTATAAAAAAGACTGTGGAAGGTGCCTGTTACCACTTGACTGGCTTGTGAAGGATGAAGCTGATATTGCTTACGCAGCCTTTCTTTCATCTCATTGCTCGCTTTTGTGGTGAAAGTCACGAGTAAAATATGGTGAGCAGGAATATGATGATGGGACATGAGATAAGCCGCTCTAGCCGTCAGGACTCTTGTTTTCCCGCTGCCGGCACCAGCCAGCACAAGCATCGGACCATCTTGATGTGTGACAGCTTGAAGCTGCGGTGTGCTGAAGGTGATATGCGGAAAGAGGTCGATCGTATGAACTTGTTCATTCTCTTCTAAATGTAAGGCGTCGCTAAATTGAATTGACCTAGGTTCCTGCCAGTCATATGATTCGTTCGTTTGCGAGATGATCTGTTTCCCGGTTGGAAAACGGAAGCCGCCAAGTTCTTTATAAGAATCCCTTTCCTCTTGATCTGCCGTTTTATTGTGATCAGCTTGTTCACAAATCTCTTGCTGAGACATGTGCTTATGAATAAAGGCAGGTTCATCATGTATATTTAATCTAAAAAAGACCGGTTGTCCGCAATATGGGCAGAATAATTGTCCTTTTTTTCCCTCGTCATGGAGGAATTGATAGTGTTCTCTCGAATACGTATGTAATGAGATCGTTCGATCATGTCGTCGTGCGCATTTCAAAGCTAGTCCTCCAATAGTCAATCAATCTTAAAATGAAACACATCTAATCATATCAAATGAGGCGTGTTTCAAACAGTCATAATTAGGGAATAGTAGAGTAAGAGAGAAGCAAAGGAGGCGTTCTTGATGGGATATATAGCCCCGATTCAGCCGGATCTGTATTTTCAGTATATCAATCGTCCAGCTCCTCAGGATAAAGAAGACTACGCGAAAGTAACAAAGGTTACCCGCACCTTTCATGACAAGATTTACAGAGAGCTGGAGAAAAAAGAGGACTTAGTGACAGAAGCGGAAACGAAAGTACAGCAAAAAAAGCGGGAACGCTTTGTACGAGATATGTTTATGGAGGAAGGCAAGGGCGTTCATATCAATACGTATATATAAATGATTGCGCTTTCTTCCATTGGCGAACGATAATGAAAAAGAAAAAGCCAGGGCATCTTGAATGCTCTGGCTTTTCTTTTGGTCAAACAGACAGTGTTTTTGTCATTTTGACATGTTTGATTCCTGCTTCTTCAAACGGTTCAGAAACCGCTTTGTAGCCTTTCTTTTCGTAGAAAGGAAGAGCTTGGATTTGGGCATGCATAACCGCTTCTTTTGCTCCATTAGCAACCGCTTCTGTTTCTAGCGCCTCTAATAGCTTGTGGCCAAGGCCGAAGGAGCGCGCCTCTTTTAACACACAAATTCGTTCAAGCTTTGCCTTTGATCCCTCAATGATCCGCAGTCTAGCGGCCGCCTGAGGCTTTTTGTCATCATTGTAAATGACAAAATGGGTGGCTTTGTCTTCTAGTTCATCTATTTCGATCTCTATTGGAACTTCTTGTTCTTTTACGAATACTTCTTTTCGAACGTAATATGCATCTTCTCGTTGTGTTTGTTCTGTTGCGATGACTGTTTTCAAATGTCTTTAACCCTCTTCTCCTAAAATAAATGTTTCATAGACGGTCCAAGATCCGTTCTCTAATTGATATAAAAGGTGGAAGCGATCCACTGTTTCTTCATGGTCAATCTTTCTCAGCTTTAATGTGCCAAGTACGTCTGAATGCTCATCATCTGATAGTTTTTGAGCGACTGTCACATGCGGAACAAAGGCATATTCAGGTGTGCCGGCAAGTGGATCTGCGTACAATCTTTCATTGAGCGCCATGATGTCCTCGTTCGGTTCTACTTTCATATAAATGACGTTGTTTACAGGAGCGAATGAACTGAATTTTTTAATACGTAACGTAATAGGAGAAGCATTTTTTGCATAATCTCTTAACGTTGAGACGACCTCAGCCGCTTCTAGATCCGTTAATTCAAAAGGTGTTCTTAATGTTAAATGAGGCGGTATGAGTGCATAGTTCGGATCATAACGCTTCCGGTAAGAGTTCGCAATATCTTGCAATTTTTTTGATGGAAATATAACAACTCCGTATTTCATCATGTTCCCTCCTGAATAAGAAAGTATTTATTATTGTTTATTATAACAAAATTCAGTTGATTAACGAATATGGGAGCATTCTTTTTAACGAAGGCGCAATGAGCGGCTGCCAAAACGTCCATTTATGATCCCCTTCGAATGTCTCAAATAAATAATCCGCACCAGATTGTTCAAGAAGGGTCTTTAAATCTTCATTCGGCTGAACAAAATCAAGCACTTGGCCATCTGTTGTTTTCACAGCGGTTTCCTCAAGCCCAATTTGATGGATAATGGCATAATGAGAAAGGGCTGTCGACTGTTTGACGGCTTCTAAAACCGACTCGTCAACGTAAGGGGACTGCAAGATCAGCCCGCCAAATAAAGAAGGATAATCAATGGCTGTCATGAGGGAAATCGTCGCACCCAGTGAATCACCAATAAACGTCCGTCCTGATCCAATTTGATAGGTTGGATAGTGTTGATCAATATAAGGGACCAGTTCATTTGCTAAAAAGCGTTTATACGCTTCAAACTTTGTACCGTCTGGATGATACGTGTTTCGTCTTTCTGTGACATTTTCATAAGGAACACCAATGATAATCGAGCGTTCCATTTCTTTGTTTTGCATCAATTCTTCTGCCTGTCTGCCTATTTTGCCTAGGCGGAAATAATCATGACCATCCTGGGCAATGATGACATGATATGTATAAAGGGGGGAGTAATTGACTGGCAAATAGATCAAAATGGTCATGTCCGCCCCAAGTTCTTTTGACTGTAAGGTTTCTTCTTGAATGATTCCTGTTTTCTTCACCATAATCCATTCCTCCAGCTAACCAAATTCATCATAAAGTGAAACGTTTCCATTCATTGTAACATGAAAAACAGCATTGTTCCTATATGCTAACATGCAATCAAATCGTATAACATTCATTCTGTTATAAAATACAGAAAATTTTAATTAATCATGTCATTTCCCCTTGAAAAATGAGATTTAATGGGTTACAGTATTAAGAATTAGAACAGACAGACAACACATTCTTATCGTGAGAGGTGGAGGGACTGGCCCTTTGAAACCTCAGCAACCGGTATGCATCACTTCATGTGATGTACCAAGGTGCTAAATCCAGCAAGCAGCTTTTTTGCTTGGAAGATAAGAGGAAGCGATTAAACCCCTTCTTCTTATGAAGAAGGGGTTTTCTGTTTTGAAATCAGATTTTTACTTAGGATGGTGTCAAATGACAGAACATGTGGAAACGAAATTAGCGCAGATTGGAAACCGTAGCGAAGAGGTGACTGGCACTGTCAGTCCTCCCGTTTATCTTTCGACAGCATACAGACATAGAGGGATAGGGGAATCTACAGGATTTGATTACATTCGAACGAAAAACCCAACAAGACAGCTCGTAGAGGATGCAATTGCTTCACTCGAAGAAGGGACGGCCGGTTTTGCCTTCAGTTCGGGAATGGCGGCGATCCAAACGATCATGGCTCTATTTGAAAGCGGAGATGAACTCATCGTCTCTTCAGACCTATATGGCGGTACATACCGTTTGTTTGAAAACGAATGGAAAAAGTACGGCTTACGTTTTCTTTATGATGATTTTTCAGATGAAGACTGTTTACGCTCTAAAATCACGCCAAACACAAAAGCGGTCTTTATTGAAACACCGACAAATCCACTGATGCAGGAAGCAGATATTCAAAAAATAGCGAAGATTGCAAAAGATTATGGCACTTTGGTGATTGTCGATAACACCTTTTACACACCAGTCTTGCAAAAGCCCATTACGCTTGGAGCGGACATTGTCATTCATAGCGCAACCAAATATTTAGGTGGACATAATGACGTTCTTGCAGGGCTTGTCGTCACAAAAGGAGAGCAGCTGTCTGAAGACATGTTCCAGCATCAAAACGCGATAGGAGCGGTTCTATCACCATTTGACTCATGGCTTTTAATGAGAGGAATGAAAACTCTGGCTCTTAGAATGCGCCAGCACGAGGCAAATGCGAAGGAGCTGGCACAGTTTTTAGAGGAGCAGCCAGAAATTCAAGATGTGCTTTATCCAGGAAAGGGAGGCATGCTGTCATTCCGAGTAGCCAAAGAGGACTGGGTCAATCCATTTTTGAAGCAGCTGAAAACGATTTGTTTTGCTGAAAGCCTTGGCGGAGTCGAAAGCTTCATTACGTATCCTGCAACACAAACGCATATGGATATTCCAGAAGAGATTCGCATTGCAAACGGTGTATGTAACAAGCTGCTCCGTTTCTCTGTTGGCATCGAGCATGTAGATGATCTGAAATCAGACCTGAAACAGGCACTATCACAAGTAAAAGAGGAGGTACACGCCAAATGACCACACACGATTGGACACTCGAAACACAACTCGTTCATAATGCGTTTAAAACAGACCGTTCAACAGGTGCAGTCAGTGTACCGATTCAGCATGCATCCACATTTCATCAAAGCAGCTTCGATGAATTTGGCCAATATGACTACTCCAGATCGGGAACTCCGACACGTCAAGCATTAGAGGATACGATTGCGGCGCTGGAAGGAGGAACGAGAGGGCTTGCCTTTGCATCAGGCATGGCAGCCATTTCGACCGCTTTTCTTCTATTATCAAAGGGAGATCACGTCCTTGTCACAAGAGATGTGTACGGCGGGACTTTCCGGATGATCACCCAAGTTCTTTCAAGGTTTGGAATTGAGCATACCTTCGTGGACATGACGGATTTGAATGAAGTCAAAAGAGGCATTCAATCGAATACAAAGGTCATTTACATGGAAACACCGTCCAACCCAACACTAGGGATTACAGATATTGAAGGTGTCGTCCAGCTTGCGAAAGAGCATGACTGTCTGACTTTCTTAGATAATACGTTTTTAACCCCTGCGCTTCAGCGTCCGCTTGACCTTGGTGTTGACGTTGTTCTGCACAGCGCAACGAAATTTTTAAGCGGCCACAGTGATGTGCTGTCAGGCTTAGCCGTGGTGAAAGATGAGAAGCTGGGAGAGGAACTTTATTCGCTGCAAAACTCCTTCGGTGCGGTCCTTGGCGTGCAGGACTGCTGGCTTGTGTTAAGAGGGTTAAAAACCCTTCAGGTGAGATTAGAAAAAGCAAGCCAAACGGCCTTCGAACTAGCTTCATTTCTAAAAGAACATCCTGCGGTGAAAAAAGTATACTATCCAGGCTTAGACGATCATCCTGGGGCACACATTCAGCGCAAGCAAGCAAGCGGAGCTGGAGCCGTTCTCTCATTTGAACTAGAAAACCAAGCGGCTGTCAAAGAATTGGTGGATGCTGTCACATTACCTGTATTCGCCGTCAGCCTCGGCGCCGTTGAATCGATTCTGTCATATCCAGCCAAAATGTCACATGCGGCTATGCCAAAAGAAGAAAGAGAAAAAAGAGGGATTACAGATGGGCTGCTTCGTTTAAGTGTCGGAGTTGAAAACGGAGAAGACCTCAAACGCGACTTCAAACAAGCACTCGATCAACTAAAGCCCGTCCTTGTGAACCAATCATAAAGAAGGAGAGAAAAAAGCCGGCACAGCCGCCGGCTTTTTGACCTTTTTTGAACAAAACCATTGACGACTTAATATGATGGTTATATAATAGAGACTGTCAGTAAAAGAAAGCCCAGAACTGATACATAACCCGATTCCGTAGCTCAGCTGGGAGAGCGCTACCTTGACAGGGTAGAGGTCGCTGGTTCGAGCCCAGTCGGAATCATCGTTGAAACCCTTGCGTAGCAAGGGTTTTTTGTTTTTTTGACAACGAATATTTGTTCTTTTTCTTTTGATTGGGGACGAACTTTATCCGCCAGATTGTTGTTTTTCAGTTGGCAGGAGGTTTTGACTGATTGCCTAACGATCTTCTCGTCTTTACCTGTTTTTCTTTTCAGATCATCAATTGTTGGATTCTTACGAAAGCGACTCATACGATAAATCTTTCTCTCAAGATAAAACATACAATCACCACCAAAAACAATTTAATAGAATATAAGTTCGTGAAAGGTGTTTTGTTAAATGACACTAGGAGGAAATAAACTTTGAAATCTTTTTGGGAAATAGACGAGGAAGGTTACTATACGTTAAAAAAGATCAATGCAGAAGAAATAGCTAAAGCTGAAAAGAAACTTGGTGTCACTTTGCCAGATACATATCCATAATGCTTTTCCAACCACTCATTCTAATTCATGGGCTGAGGATCACATTCAATTTAATCACCTGCTGGGAATTGCTGAAGATGAAGGGATTATGGATAGTGCCTATTTGATAAAAGAGTGGGAGCTGCCAGAAGGGCTTGTTTTGATTAACGGGGATGGCCATACTTGGGTAGCTATGGATTATCGAAAAACGAAAGAGAATCCTTCAATTCATTATTTTGATGTTGAGATGGAAGAAGACTTTAAGTTAGCAGATTCTTTTGACGAGTTTATTGAAGGTCTTTATACAGCTGAGTACACTGTTGATGAGGAAGCAGCAGAGGGTGAATATGAACTTCATGAAGATCATTTAAGTAAAGAAGAACTTGAAGCCATATTTGAATTGGACTTCCTTTATGAAGATAATTTGTATAAAATTCAATATTACCCAATGGTTGAATTGGATGAAATAGAATGGTTTTTTAAAAAGATGCAATATCATATTGAAAAAACAAAAGATGAAGATGATCTTTATGAAGTAGCTTCTACGATTAACAACGTTCTTTTATTGAATCCAAATATGCCAATCAACGATAAAATTAATAAAAATCTAAATCAAATTGCTAAATTTTTAGAAAAAAATAAAGATCCACTTATAGTAAATCAAGGAGAACAAATTGCTATGCAAACAAGTTTCCTTTAATTAGCTTTGAGCATGCAAAGACAGTCCATACTGGTGAAGATCTATCTGGAGAAGCATGAAATAAAATGAATATCATTTTGCCGTCCAAAGGGACGGCTTTTTTCAATAGAAACAGTTAACTGGATATACAACACCTCAAAACGTATAGACAAAATAGATAGGGGCTATTCATTCCTATAGTATTCATTAGATTAGAAGTTATCTATACGCTCCATTGCTTTATCAAAACCTTCATAGTCAATACTTGAATTATCTATACAAAAAGAATTTAATTACTGCGATTTTTCTCTCCCCAATCACATAACTGTTCTAAAATTGGTAAAAGTGTTTCTGCCTTATCTGTAAGACTGTATTCCACTTTAGGGGGGACTTGTGGATATTCCTTTCGTATAATCATCCCATCTGCCTCTAAATCTTTAAGTTGTGCACTCAATGTTTTAAAGGTAATCGTTCCAAGTCTCCTTTTCATATCATTAAAGCGAACGGGTTGATTTTCCGAAAGGAGATACAGAATTAGCATTTTCCATTTGCCTCCTATAACTGATAAAGTATATCCAAAAGGTGTCTCTTGGATATTACCCGTTTTTCTATAATCGGCCATACTCATATTGACACTATCCTTTCTGGTAGTAACTATCTAAATAGTGCGTACTTTTTTTCTCTCTATATTCATTTTATACTTACTTTACTTTGAAATAAAGGAGAGAAAACGATGACTAATATTAAAACCTACAATCACAATCTATGGGATCACGGTATTACCCAAGGATATAGCGTTAAAGGAATAATCTATATTTCAGGTCAATTTTCATACGATAAAAATGGTATGTTCGTTGGTAAGGAGAATATTGAAGCTCAGACTCTGCAAACATTTGAGAACCTTGATCGGGTATTGGTGGAATTGGGAGCTACGAAATCCAACATTGCATATGTTGAAATTTTTCTAACAAATCCACAAGAACACTCCGAAACGGTCATAGATCTATTCAAGGAATACTTAGGTCAACACAGACCAGCTGGCAGTCTCATTGGTGTGACATATCTGGCTTTCCCAGAGCAATTGATTGAAGTCAAGGCTATCGCACACACTGATTAAATATGTTATCGTATGCACATCATCATGAAAATAGTTATTATGTTACTGCGAAAGGTCTTATACCTAATCCGGACGGAATTCACATCAATGCGATGTCCTAGAGAATATTTGGTATAAGATATTATGAAGCATTTCGAAAAAAAGAACATATACATGAGCCAATAACAAATGAACATGAGTTAGTGAATGAATGTCATAATAGAATGAATACCTCAGCAGAGAAAACATATATAGCACTAGAACAGTTCACGTTAGGGAAGATGACTTACAAAGAGTTGCTGCAGGCTTTATCGTAGGTAAAACTCATGGTAGACTTTGAATGGACAGAAACACATATCTCTTGAAAGGATGATTGTGGTGGTGAAAACAGATAAAGTCTCCTCCTGAATACAGTAAATCACACATTCAGGAGGATTAAAAAATGTTTAAACAAATAGATGAAAATTATCCGAGAAAAGAGCACTTTCATCATTATATGACGTTAACTCGATGCTCATATAGTCTGGTGGTTGATCTAGACATCACGACATTGCATTCAATATTAAAAGAAAAAAAGCTAAAAGTATATCCTGTGCAAATTTATTTGTTAGCAAGGGCTGTGCAAAAAATACCGGAGTTTCGGATGGATCTAGTGAACGATGAACTTGGTCACTGGGATCTTCTCGATCCTAGTTATACGATTCTAAATAAAGAAACAAAGACATTTTCAAGTATTTGGACACCTTATGACGAAAACTTTGCTCGGTTTTATAAAAGCTGTGTGGCCGACATTGAAACATTTAGCAAAAGCAGCAACCTATTTCCGAAACCTCATATGCCAGAAAACATGTTCAATATTTCAAGTCTGCCGTGGATTGATTTTACTTCTTTTAACCTTAATGTATCTACAGATGAAACTTATTTACTGCCGATATTTACGTTAGGTCAATTTAAGATGAAAGGAGAAAAAATCATCCTACCCGTTGCGATTCAAGTACATCATGCTGTTTGTGATGGTTATCACGTCGGTCAATATGTGGAATATTTGAGGTGGCTTATAGAACATTGTGAAGAGTGGTTAAGCGATTCATTGTATACTTAATTTTCAAAAGGTGTAGTCATTTGATTTTTAGAAAAGGCAGACTTGATGGAGTCTGCTTTTTTGTTATGTGAAGAAAATGCGTAAAATCTGTTACTCAACTGTTCTTTTTGCGGTTTCTTTTCGGTGCCTTGAAAACTCATACATGTGATAATAAATGTAATATAAGGGAAATTAGTGGAAGGGGAATAAGGGATGGAGAAAGTTCTTTCTTCACATGTTGGTGTGAAAATAAATGAATGGTATAAAATGATTCGGCAATTCAGTGTACCCGATGCAGAGATTTTGAAAGCTGAGGTAGAACGAGAAATTGAGCGAATGGAAGAGGATCAAGACCTGCTCATTTACTATCAATTGATGTGTTTTCGACATCAGCTTATGCTCGATTATATTAAACCTTCAGAAAAACGATCGCCTTCTGTTTCTGATTTGGTTGATAAAATCGAAAATTCAAATCATCAACTTTCTGGTATGCTGCAATACTATAATGCTTTTTTTAGAGGAATGTATGACTTTAGTAAGAAAGAATACATAAAGGCTATCCAATATTATAAGATCGCTGAAAGGCAGCTCGCATTGGTGGTCGATGATATTGAGCAAGCAGAGTTTCACTTCAAGGTGGCTGAAGCCTACTATATTATGAAACAAACTCATGTTTCTATGCATCATATTATAAAAGCCTTAGACATCTATAAGCAGCATGAACAATATAAAGTTCGCCAAATACAAAGCTTGATTGTTATTGCAGGAAATTATGATGATTTCAAGCGATATGACAAGTCATTACAGCATCTAAATACAGCTTTTTCTATAGCAGAAGAGCTCGCCGATAATATGTTAATTGCTAAAATTCTATTGAACATAGCGAATACATATGATCGACAACAAAAGTACACTGAAGCAATCATACGCTACAGAGAAGTTTTAGACATTATTACACCACGAAGTATCGATATAAAACCAATCACCCTATTTAGTTTAAGTTGGTCGTTGTATAAATCTAGTCAACATGATGAAGCCGCTCCACTCGTAGAAGATGGTCTTAAGTGCTCCTTAGAGATAAATGATTCGTTGTGTTTGATGTTATTTAAAGCTTTAAAAGCCATTTATATAGATGCTAATGAGAATGCAATTCTAGAAGTGCTAGATTATTTTGAGGAAAAGCAACTATATGTCTATGTAGAGGCTTTTGCTCAAAGTATAGGATTATCTTCTGAAAAAAAGGGGGACTTTGAAAAAGCTGCCGAATATTATAGAAAGGCTCTTAAAGCTCAAAATGATATTCAAAAAGGAGAGTGTCTGTATGATTATTAAAAAATTACTAGTCATTGTATCCATTGTATTGTTAAGTGTTTCAACAGTAGAAACTTTGAAAATCATTGAAACAAAATCAATTCGGAATACAACTATGGAGGAGCAACAAAAATCAAATCGAAACACGACTATGATTGATCGAAATACAACCTCTGAAAACGTATAGACAAGATTAAAACAGACTTTAATAGTCTGTTTTTTTATGAAGTAGAATGAGCAAATGAACAGTTGGTCAATGTTATACTTATCTCAATAGATATAGGGAGGTCCCCACTTTGAAACCATTTTGGGAGAAAGAAGAAGAGAGTCCTTTCACGTTAGAAAAGATAGATGAGGAAAAAATTCGTGAAGCAGAGGGAAGACTTGGTGTCACTTTACCTGATACATATAAAAAGCTCATTTTAGATTGGAACGGTGGTTTTACAGTGCGTAATGCGTTTCCAACTGATCAGCCGAATTCATGGGAGATGATCATGTTCAATTTGACCATCTAAGAGGAATCGCCAAAGATGATGGCATCATGAATAGTTCCCAGTTAAGTGATGAATTGGAGCTGCCGGAGGGACTTGTGATCATCAGCGGAGAGGAAGAGACATGGATCGCAATGGATTATCGAAAAACGAAGGAACACCCGCCTATCCACTATTTTGATTTAGAAATGGGAGTCGATTTTAAGCTGGCGGATACTTTCGATGATTTTATTGAGCAGTTATATACAGCTGAAGACGCCATGATCGAGGTAGTAGAAATTGATGAGGAATGCTCGGATTTGTATATCAGTAAAGAAGAGCTTGAACAAATTTTTGAGAGACAAGACCTTTGTCAGCAGAATCTCTTTAAAATGGCACATTATCCGATGGAAGAAATTGAAGAGATTGAATGGTTTTTCGATCGTATGAAAAAATGCATCAAACAGATAAAAGATCAACATATTTTGTATGAAGCAGCGACAACGATTCACTCCATCCTTCTGTTAAACCCGGATATGCAAAGAAATGACCTTATCAATCAAGAGCTGAAAGAAATAGCGGAGTTTCTAGAAAATAGTGGTGAGCCTGATACCGCTTTTTTGGGAGAGGACATTCATCCTGTGAAAAAACGATAGTGAAAGAATAAAAGCCCCTGAAAAGGGCTTCTTTTTGTAATCTTATTGAAAGTCATATTTAAATGAAGTATAGTAGTTTTATATTATGAAGAGGAGGATGGTTAAAAATGATGCATGCAGGAAGATTACGCCAGCAAACTTTGAACAATCAATAATTTCATATGTTCAAAGGCTCTGTTTTCATCAAACAGAGTAAACGGAGGAGTCTGCACATTTTTAATCATTTTCAGCGGTCAAGTATGTAACTTTACTTGAAGACAGACAGATATCGTTTCTGTCTTTTTTTGTAATTTTTATTAATATAAAGAGAGAGATGAGTCTAGCCGTGTTTACTCTAGCCACAGATAGCAGCCTATTTGTGGTTTTTTTGATGATTTTCTTAACGCCTATTGATCATGACTAAATGAGCAATTGGAGGAAAAGAATATGAATAGACTAGAATTAAAGCAATTAGCCAAACATCACGGATTAGAAATTTTAGAGAATACCATCAAAATAAATGAATCAGGTGTGGATTTCCGTGTCGCACATGTCGAAGATTTACATGGTGATCAATGGATATTAAGAGTGCCTCGCAGACCTGAATCAATGAAACATACTTTACAAGAAAAAAAGACATTAGATCATATGAGTAAGCAGGTTCACTTTCAGGTCCCTCAGTGGTCTATCTTTACAGAAAGTCTGATTGCTTATAAACAATTAGAGGGGGTACCGTCGGCTAGTATTGATGTGGAGAAGCAATCATATGTGTGGAGTTTTGATCAAACGAAAGTACCGCAAGCTTATTATGAATCATTAGGAAGAGTTCTAGCGAATGTACATTCCTTAGATCAACAGCCTTTTAAAACGATCGGTGTGGAGATGCTCAGTGCTCATGAATTAAGAGGATCAATGAAACAGCGAATGGAACGTGTCAAATCGCAATACACCATTAACAGCGGTTTATGGGAGCGCTGGCAAGAATGGCTAGCTAAAGATTCTTTATGGCCGCCTTTCGTGGGAGTGAAGCATGGAGATTTGCATCCCGGCCACATTCTGATTGATGAAAATCAATGTGTGACGGGTGTGATTGATTGGTCTGAAGTGGGGGTTGGTGATGTATCTGCAGACTTTTTGTCGCATCAACTTCTCTTTGGGAAAGAAGGGTTAACAAAACTTATCCATGCGTATGAAAAAGCAGGCGGGAGAACTTGGCCAGGAATGGATGAACATATAATAGAACTTCTGACGACAAGTGCGATCACTGTGGCCGAGTACGCACAGAGATCAGGATTGAAATATATGCATGAATCTGCAGCATACATGTTGGCAAACGAAAGCTAATCAATCAGAACGAATCCAAAAAAAGCCCTAAAAAGGGCTTTTTTTAATCTAATTCATGAAAAAACTGTTTGAGTTGATCAATGAAAACGGATTTGGATTTTCCTTTTTTATAAATGAACTCGATATTGATGTTGAAATCAATGGATGGGTCTATTGAAATTTGTTTTAATGTTCCTTGTTCTAGCTCATTTCTAACACAATGATGAGGTAGAAATGATAGTCCCATTCCTTGCAGCACTAAATTTTTTGCAGTTTCCATATGATCAACCTCAATGGAAATGTTCGGTGTGATGTTGTTTTTTTGAAATAATCGATGGAGCATCAACCAATCAAATGATCCATAGTCAAAGAAAATAAAAGGCTGTTCTTCTAGCTCTTTCATATTGATGTTGTCAAGGCTGGCAAGTGGGTGATGAGTTGGGACGAACAGCCCGATTGGATCGCTGAAAATTGGGATCGATTCAATTTGAGGATGTGTTTCAGTCCTCACAATCCCAAAGTCTACTTGGTTGTTAATCACTTTTTGGACAACATCCTTTGAATGTCCTGTTACGATTTTCACTTTCAGGTTTTCGTATTTTTCTTTTAGGGCGGGCAATATGTTAGGCAATAGATTATTGGAAATGGAGGATGCGCATCCAATCGTCAATTCATAAGGAATCATCGTTTGTTTGAGACTATGCTTTGCTTCTTGATAAGAATGGAGAATCTTTTTGGCATGCGGGTAAAACTGTTCACCTTTTTCCGTCAGAGATAGTTTATTTCTCTGTCTATCAAATAATTTCAGGTCTAATTCCTTTTCTAATGATTGAATACGTGCCGAAACAGAAGGCTGGGTTAAATACAGTGCTTCCGCAGCTTTATTGATACTGCCTAGCTGGCATACATAAATAAACGCTTCTATATTCTCAATATTCATGTTATCCCCTTATATGACGTTCTTTAAATGTTTAGTTTTTCAAGCTCATACACTAATTTTACAGCCTCTTTCGCCAAAATGACAGTAGGGTCAATCACTTTCACATCTTTAGTTGACCTTAAGACTAAGGGGATTTCTGTACAGCCGGCAATGATGGCTTCTGCTCCTTGATTGATTAAAATTTCTGCAGCTAACGCCAATTCACTTTCGCCTTTACTTAATTTTCCTGCTTTCACTGCATATATCCCATTCATCACGTTTTTCTGAAGATTTTCACTAGGAGTCATGACGTCAATCTTGTGATGAGCACAAGCCTTTTGATAGAGCTGGGTTTTTAATGTTCCATCAGTACATAGTAAGCCCACAGATGTATAGTGATGTTTGTTTAGGTAATTTGCGGTTTCTAATGGCATGTTCATAATAGGGATATGAGTGGAATGTCGTACGTTTTCTAAAAAGAAGTGTGCGGTATTGCATGCAATAAGAATAAAGTCCGCTCCGGCACGTTCTAATCTCTTTACTGATTCAATCATATATTCTGTAGGATCGTCGCCTTTCCCAAAAATTGCAGTGGTTCTATCAGGAATTTGAGGGAAATTATCAGCAATCACATGTAAATGATCCTGATCTTTAATAGCTGGTGTATGTGAAATGATTTTTTTCATCAGATCAATCGTTGCTAAAGGACCCATCCCGCCCATAATACCAATCGTTATAGACATAGATATCACCACATTTCTTTTTTTCTATTATAAAAAAAGAAAGCATGGTAATCGTTATAGAAAAGTTCTATTTGTATATAGAAGGTTGATGAAAAGCGCATTTATCTGTCTTGAAATATGAGTTGCAATCTATTCAAAAAACATTAGAATAAAGAAAATTGACAAAGGAGCAGCCATATGAATTTCAATTTAAATGAAGCTTTGGATATGTTGAGTCGAACTCCTCACATGTTAGAAAGTCTTTTGTCCGGTTTATCGAATGATTGGCTTCACAGCCGTGAAGGAGAGGGAACATGGAATCCAGTTGAAGTCATTGAACATTTGATTGAAGCAGAGAAATTCAATTGGATTCCTCGATTAAATGTGATTCTTGCTGATGGAGAGAATACACCATTTCCTGCGTTTGACCGCTACTCTCATTTGAATCAAACTGAAAGACAGATAGAACAAGCACTATCTGAGTTTCATCATGTGCGGATGGAGAATGTGGCATACATTCAGCGCATAACACATTCAGGCCTTGATTTAGAGAAAAAGGGCGTCCATCCGGAGTTTGGGGTCGTGCAAGTGAGCGAATTACTTTCTGCGTGGGTTGTCCATGACTTCACACACATGTCCCAGATTGTTCGGGTCATGGCGGAACGATATCGAACCGATGTGGGTCCATGGAGCGCTTATTTAGGAATTTTGAATAGGAAATAAATGTTTAATGACGCTTAGCGGCCCACTCAGATTGAAGAATGGCATATTGATATTCATCCACCCAATGTCCCTTCGACATATAATTTTGCAGCAAATGTCCTTCGCGTCTCATTTCTAAACGTTCCAGCACTCGAATGGATTTTTCGTTGCGCACATCTGTAAAGGCGATAATTTTATGTTTGTTCAATGTCATAAAAATATATTCGAAGATTGAACTGAGAGCTTCGTGAATATAGCCCATTCCTTGGTATTCGGGCGCGAGGGTAAAACCTATTTCAACGATTCTAGGTTCACTGTCAAGTGTATGGATGGCGCAATCTCCTATCAGCTGATTGGACTCAGATAAGGCAATAGCGTATTGAAACCACGTCCCCGGTTGATTAGGTTTTTGTGTCATTTGATGTTGAACAAATGATTCAGCATTTTCGTACGTGTAGTTTTCCCAAGATTGAAATTTTGCAATAAAAGGATTTGCTCGATATTGATAAAATGCTTCAATATCCTGTCTATCAAATTGACGAATAACAACCCGGTTTGTTCTTGTAAATATGCTGTTTGCATTCTTCATGTGTTAACCTCACTTTTTAGTTTGTTCTTGATTTGAAAAAGTCTATCAGCCATTCAGATAGCTGCTGTTGTGCTTTGCTGACAAATCGATCTGCATAATAAATTAATTCCAAGTGCCGGACAGGTGCTGGATCAGCAATAGGAATCGAAACAATATTAGGCCACATCGAATGTTGCTTTAGTAATCCTCTTGGCTGAATGGTTGCACCGATGCCGGCTTCAACCAGCTGCAATAGCGAAAACGCGGACCCAACCTCCATGGCGGTGTCCAGTTCAACACCCTGTTCTTTACATACGTCATCTACTAAATCCCTTCCTAGATATCCCTTCGGATACATGACCAACGCACGGTGAGTCAGCTCTTTTAATGACACTTCGCTCTTTTGGGCCAAATCACTTTCTGAATGAACAAATAATTCGTAAGGCTCACTTCCAAGTGGAATTTGAACGAGACGCTTATCCGCAGGCCCTCGCAGTCCGATGCCGAGATCCACTTTATGCGAAAGGACTTCTTCACGAACGAAGATATTTGAATATGCCTTTAGATTGGTTTCTGGATAAAGAGTTTTAAATTCTACAAATAGTGGCACCAGCTGAAAATCAAGATCTGAAGGGAGTACTGCGAGACGAACGGTTCCTCGTTTTTCCGATAATAGTTCTTTCATCGCATTTTTTGCATCTCTTTCAGCTTGAAGCATTTTCACGCCATATTGATAAAGCAGTGAACCAGCTTCGGTAGCAACGACCTTTTTGCCGATTCGATCAAAGAGCGGCATCCCAACTTCTGCTTCAAGCAGTCGAATTTGCTGGCTAAGTGTAGGCTGTGATATACCTAGCTGCTCAGCGGCTTTTGTAAAATGCAAATGGTTGAATACAGCCATAAAATAGGTAATATGCCGGGTATCCATATGTCCACCTTTCATAAATGATAGTCTTTTCCTATCATCATAATACGATTTATTGTATTGATCAATGAATGCGGCAGATTTATACTCAAAGTAACCTTAACAAGATGAGAGAGAAAGAAGGGTATTGATGAAAAAAATATATTATTTAGCCGCTTTATTTTTAGCCGCTTTAAACTTACGTCCGATCATTACTTCCGTGGCTTCCATGATGAGCATGATCCAATCAGAGCTTGGAGTAAACGCACTGACAGCAAGTCTTTTGACCACTTTGCCTGTCCTTTGTATGGGAATATTTGCTCCCGTTGCAACGATACTCAGCCGGCGTTTTGGTTTAGAGAGAACGCTGTTTTTCTCGATTCTTCTTATCACGATTGCCACTGCACTGCGTGGTACTAGCCAATCGGTTGCTATCCTGCTCATGACTGCGTTTGCTGGAGGGGTAGGGATTAGCTTCGCAGGTCCTTTATTGTCTAGTTTTATTAAAAAATATTTCCCGAGAAATCCTGGTATTGTCAGTGTGTATTCAATTTCGATGACAATAGGTGCAGCGCTCGCTTCCGGCTTCACGATTCCGATTTATCTACGCAGTCAGCATCATCTTCCATTTGCATTGTCCTGCTGGGCTATTCTAGGGGTGATCGCCCTTATTCTATGGATAGGTTTAGCTCGCAAAAATGAGCAGAGTGATCTTGTAACGTTGCCGTTAAAATTGCCGCTGCGAAACAAAAAGGCCATTCAATTCACCTTGTTCTTTGGCTTTATGTCCAGTATGTTTTATTCTTTGACGGCATGGATTTCACCGATTGCTCTTAGTTTTGGAAACAGTCCGCAATATGCTGCCATGCTCTTGACCATATTTACACTCATTCAGATTCCGGTGGCACTACTCGTTCCAGCAGTCGTTACTCGGTTAGGAAAACCGAAATTATTTCTCATCTTATGCAGTCTGTCTGAACTCATTGGTCTTATCTTTCTTCTTCTGCCAATGCCGATCTTGCCAGCCGTCATTTTCCTAGGTATGGGTGCCGGGGGGTTATTTCCTTTAGCGCTTATGCTCCCGATTATGGAGACGAGTACTCCGGAGGAAGCCGGAACCTGGTCCGCGATGTCGCAGATGGGCGGGTACATCGTGGGTGGATTCGGTCCGTTTTTCATTGGCTTGGTTTTCGATTTAAGCGGACATTTTTATGCTTCCATTGTGGCAATGCTTGTCATCGTCTCGTTAATGATTGGCGTTCAGTTATCAATGAAACTTGGTAGAAAAGAAGAAGTGTCGAGTTAAATGATGCAGCTTCACATTTCAATATAAACGGGGGAATTCTATTGCTCATTCGAGAAGCAAAAACGATCGATTATCCACAATTAAGACAAACCTATTTAGAATCCCGGCGCCAGAGCTTTCACTGGCTCAATCCAGAAGAACTCCATCTGCAAGATTTTGATCAAGATACGCAGGAAGAGCAAATTTTCTTAGCTGAGGAGAACAATAAAATCCTTGGATTCATTTCTCTATATGTACCAGATCGTTTTATTCACCTTTTGTTTGTACATCCAGAAGCTGCTGGTCAAGGGGCTGGCGATCTGCTGCTCAAACAAGCGATAAAAGTTTTAGGAACACCGGTCACCCTCAAATGTGTCTCCGACAATCACAAAGCTTTATCTTTTTATCAAAAAAGAGGGTGGAAGGCTGTTGTGGAAGAAGGAGAACCTGGAGCGGAATACTGGGTGCTTATTTATGAATAGAAGTCATTTTATTTTATCAATTTCACGGCCCTTTATTGGGCCTTTTTGCGGTTTCTTTTCGGTGTCGAATGGTACATAAAATGATAATATATGTCATTATAGGGAAAATAGAGGAAGGGGTAAGAGCTGATGGAGAAAGTGCTTTCTTCTCACGTCGGTTTAAAAATCAATGAATGGTATTATCATATTCAAAGATTTAACGTACCGGACGCCGAAGCATATAAAGAGGAAATCAAATCAATGCTTGATCATATGGAAGAAAATCAAGATTTATTATTGTATTTCTCACTCATGGAGTTCAGACATAAATTAATGCTTGATTACTTGAATCCTTTAGAAAATGGGAAAGAGCGGGCCAACTTCAAGGAGCTCGCAATGAAGATCAAAAGGGACCAAGAGAAATTAACAGGATTGCTCGAGTATTATTTCAATTTTTTCTACGGCATGTATGAATTTGAAAACTATGAATACCTAAATGCGATTACCTTCTATAAACGGGCAGAAAAAAAGCTGTCTCTTGTCAGTGACGATATCGAACGGGCCGAGTTCAATTACAAGATGGCTGAAATCTATTACCACATGAAACAAACCCACATGTCTATGCACCATATCGCTCAGGCGATAGAATGCTATCGAGAAAAAGAGACATACACAGTAAGAGAAATACAATGTTCTTTTGTGATCGGATTAAACTATATAGATATGGGCTGCCCCGAAAAAGCAATACCCCATTTTCAGCACGCACTAGAAAAAGCCGCCGACAACTCAACCAAACGATTAAAAGGATCAGCACTCTATAATTTAGGGTTGAGTTATTTTCATAACAATAATCTTTCAATGGCAATTAAATATTTTAATGAATCTATTCATTCGTTTAAAGAACAGGGATATGAGCATTTAAACAAAATCCTTGATCCGCTAGTCATGTTGACAAAATCATACTTTAAAGATAATCAGAGTGATTTAGGTTTATATGCATTAAACTATGGGATCGAGTTAGCTGAAAAATTAAAGGATGATATTTTTATAAATACATTCATTATGTTGAAATCACTATATATAGATAACAATGTGAATCGTATAACAGAGTCAATGGCTTATTTGGAATCAAAGTCTTTTTTTGCAAATCTTGAAGATTTAGCGAAAGATGCAGCGAAGCATTATAATAAAGCAGGAGATTTAGAACGCTCAAACGAATTTTACGAGAAGATTCTATATTTCCAACACCAAATTAAAAGGGGAGACTGTCTTTATGAAATTTAAGTCAGTAGCAACCATATTTATAATTGTCAGTGTGTTAGGTGCTTTTAGCTATGTTTCGTCAAACGATATCCATAATGAAGCCCAAAGAGGACATACATCTAGTATCGGTTATTTTGCTTAAACTAAAAGAGCCTTTATAATGGCTTTTTTGGTTTTCAATGTGCTAAGCCTTAAAAAAATGAATCGTAATAGAAAGGGAGCGGCCGTTGTCCGTTCTTTTTTGTTTTAAAGATTCAAATCTTGAAAAATATGTATTTTTCATCATACATTATTTTTAATATCCTACTGCATTCTATTTTAAAGGATGTTACCGTTGTTTGTAAGGAATGATTGGCCAGTCTTCCAATAAAAATTGGAGGGGAATCATGAATTACAAAATTGAAATGTTAACGAATATGAAAATGGTGTATATGAGAAATATCGGATCATATGGCAGCAAAGAGAATTTTGAGATGATGAAGAGATTTAAAAAATGGATTAAGCAACATCATTTAAATGATGAATTAAAGGAATATGGTATATATGGTGTTCCTCAAGATGATCCTGGAAAAATTCCATCAGAAAAATGCAGATACGACCTCATGCTTATGACAAATAGAGATTTCACAAAAGATCAAATGGTTCAGACTGGTCATTTTGAAGGAGGAAAGTATGCTGTGTTTACGGTGACACATACAACTGAAAAAGTGAATTTGTTTTGGAGACAATTGCCTCAAATGATCCAAAACAATCGATTAAACATGCGTCAGGCACCTATAATGGAGAGGTATAGAGAAGAAGAAGGCGAAGATAAGGTGTGTGAATTCTTACTGCCTATCTTTTAAACACTTGATCAAACTGCAATGAAAACAGACCTCATATGGTCTGTTTTCATGAGTATTATATGTATAAATATTTTAGGACTCGTTCCTTTAAATATCGATATTGATCCTCATTCGTATCTTCAAATGCTTCTTCTCGATTTGAAGGTACATCCATATAAACGATTTCCTCCGAGAATTGTGAAGAAGTAAAGTCGATTCTTGTTCCATTCACTACGTTGTAAAAGTGCCATCCGTTGGGTAATGCGGTTTTGTTTATTTTTCCGCCTAAAAGATCATGGACGACTAAAGAAGTGACACCGCATTGTCCATTGGCCGGGTTTTCTTTACTCCATTTTGAACTAGATTGAGAGGACCAGGCTTTATAAAGTGCATCAATGATTTCGTCTGTCGTGTAGAGGTTCATCATAAAAATCCTTTCTATTTAAAAGCGAAATGAATATAGTATCTGTTTAGTCTATAGTAGATTTTTTTTCGATCAAAATCCAGATGCTATACTTGATTAAACCAAATATAACAATGAGGGTCATGACAGGAGGAGCATGGAGTGATATTCATCATAGGCATTGTAATCGCTTTTATTGTGGCTATTTTAGGCTTTACTATTTTCGTAGATGTAGGTAATGGGCTGGGAACGGTTTTTAGCATCATCGGTGCAATGGTCATTTTATGGATAGCGGGTAGGCTGCAAAGGCAAAAAGAAAAGAATGATCCAAATATATTATTAGATAAAATGATGATGCTTTTTCAAGAAGACGGGTTTCAGGCTTCAACATACATCTTTTCACAAAATGTTGATAAAGGCTTTGCAATTGATGATGAGCGAAAGGCAATGCGCTTTATTACACATCAACCTGGCGGCTCATCTCGAAAATTCAGGTTTGAAGTCACTGAGCTTTCCTTGAAAGAGTTGAAGCAAGTTGACATGTTAGAAGATGGTGTACCGATTGAACAATCTGTTGAGAGTGATAATAATGAAGAGATCTCGACACTTGAATTGAGATTAACTATGAATGATCAGGAATCATCAACGATAACGCTCGCCTTTCTGGCATTTGATGTGCCTGTTCGTAAGAGTAATGCCGAATATTTGACTGAACGAGAAAATCTGAAGGAGATTTATCATGAAATTGATTCAATGATGAAATCTGCGGTTTAATAAATGACTGTTCATAAAGAAGAAATCACAGTTTGAGGTGGTTTCTTTTTTTATGTCCATCAAGACAAAAGCTGGTTCAATCATTGCGGTTGAATGTTTTTCTCAAAAATGAATAAAGATAGACTAGACACGGAAACGAATATTGTTATCAAAAATGACTGGAGGAAACATACATGCAAAAGCTTTGCAGGGAAGTCTGGATCGAGGTCAATCTTGACGCGATTAAAAGAAATATCGAAGCCATTCAAGCGCATATTCCAAGGAAAAGCAAGATCATGGCTGTCGTAAAGGCAAATGCTTATGGACACGGTTCAGTTGAAGTAGCGCGGCAGGCACTAGAAAGCGGTGCGACAGAGCTTGCGGTTGCCAGCTTGGAAGAAGGCATTGTATTGCGGAGAGCAAAAATTGAAGCACCGATTCTGGTCCTTGGATTTACCCCGCTCGACTGTGTGAAAAGGGCCGCAGCCTGGAGAATTGACCTATCCGGCCTTCGAGAAGACTGGATTGTTCAAGCAAATGAGATCTTAGCGGAAGAAGAGAGTCAGCATCGCCTTGGGATTCATGTCAATGTTGACACAGGGATGGGACGATTAGGTGTACGGACAAAGGAAGAGCTGTTAGAGGTGGTGGAGGCGCTTGAAAAGAGTGAAAACCTGAGGTGGGATGGAATATTTACGCATTTCTCCACTGCGGATGAGCCTGACCCTGATTTCACACTAATGCAGCACAGCATTTTTATTGATTTTCTTCGTTTCTTAAAAAAAGAAGGCATTACTTTGCCCACTGTACATATGAACAATACAGCGGCTGCCATCGCATTTCCTGAATTTAGCGCAGATATGATACGGCTAGGCATCGGACTTTATGGACTGTATCCCTCGCAATACATTGAGAGTTTAGATGCTATTAAGCTAGAGCCCGCTCTCAGTTTAAAAGCAAGGATTGCATTCGTGAAGGAAATGGTGACAAAGCCAAGGACCGTCAGCTATGGGGCAACCTATGTAGCAAAACCTGATGAAGTTATAGCAACCATACCAATCGGTTATGCAGATGGGTACTCACGAGCATTATCCAATCGAGGATTTATGCTTTTCCGTGGAAAACGAATGCCGATTGCTGGCCGCGTCACCATGGATATGACGATGATCAGTTTAGGAGAAATGAAAGCAAAGCAAGGCGAAGAAGTCGTCATATATGGTCGTCAAAAGGGCGGAGAAATTTCTGTCGATGAAATCGCCGAAATGCTCAATACGATCAACTACGAAGTCATCGCCACCTTAAGCCGGCGCGTCCCAAGATTTTATCGTCGCGGCGGAAAGATTATTAAAATATCAACGCCGGTGATGTATGTGTGAGGGTAAATAACAGGTGCGATTTGAGGATATTTGTTCTGGTGTACAATGATAAAAATTAAATTTTATTACAAATATGTCGATAAAAGGAGGGATATTTAAGATATGGAGGAAAGAAACGATGAAAAAAGGTTTATTTTTAGTGCTTTTGACTATTTTTATGATGGTCACAATTCATCCGTTAAAAGCTCATGCAGCTGAAACAAATGGGTGGACGAAGCGGGCGGACTTACCGGAAGAGAGACTTCATTCTAGTTCCGCAGTAGTAGATGGGAAGATTTTTGTTTTCGGGGGAAGTAGTGAAAAATCATATAGTAATAAAAATACCTACATGTATGATCCTCACAAAAATGAGTGGAGCTCAAAAGCTGATATGCCAAGAGAAAGAACAGATAGTACGGCAGTGGCGATAGGTAAAAAAGTATATGTTATTGGAGGAGCATATCAAGATAGTACAAATACGATTGATATTTACGATGCAGAGTTAGATACATGGGTAGAAACACCAATTAATATTCCATACTTAGCTGTAACAAAAGGTGATATAAGTGCGAGTGTTTTAAATGATAAGATTTATATTCTTGCAACGAATAAAAGCCCTTATCAAGAACATAATTTTTATAGTTATGATACAAAAACGGATAAATGGGAACAATTAAAAATGTTTCCTCAGCAATTTACGGGAATGTCTATGTCAGAAGTTATTAACAACAAGATTTATGCCACAGGTGGAGAAAGAACAGTTAGTAATCTCCATAATGCCCAAGTATATGAATATAACATTGAAACAAATCAATGGGTACAAACGAAATCAAAGTTGAATTTTTATCAACTAGGGGCTGCATTTACAACATACCAGGGGAAATTGTTTATGGCTGGAGGTCAGTATGACGACAGATCTAGTCTATTATCACCTTACACACAGTTTTATGATGCTAAAACGAATTCTGTGAAAAGAAGCTCGATCAATTTACCTGAAGCTAGAGTAGGTTCAAGTGCTGTAACGATTGAGGATACCATATATATCATAGGTGGTCGAAATTTCAAGCAAGATTATCATTCAAAATCGATTAAAAGTGATTACAAATCAGTGATTTCTATCTCACTAAAAGATTTGCAAATTGCTGAAGGTGAAACAAAGCCAGATGATGACGCAACAGAAGAACCGAAAGATCAGGACGGGACAAAGCCAGGCGATGGCACAACCGAAGAACCGAAAGATCAGGACGGAACAAAGCCAGATGATGGCACAACCGAAGAACCGAAAGATCAAGACGGAACAAAACCAGGTGATGGTTCAACTGAAGAACCAAAGGATCAAGACGGAACAAAACCTGGTGAAGAAGCAACAAAAGGTATACTTTCAATTACCATGATAAACGGGCTGCAAAAGGATTATTTGCTTTCAATGAAAGAAATCAACGATTTTCTAAACTGGTATAAAGAGAGAAGTTTTGGAATTGGCATGAACTTCTATGAAATCAATGATGAACACAATAAAGGTCCTTTCACAAGTAAGAAGGATTACGTTGTGTACCAAAATATCTTAATGTTTGATATCAAGCAATACTGATATTCATAAATTGTAAAGCTGCTGATAAGAGATCAGCAGCTTTTATTTTGATAGAATTGTTAAAATTAGGATCAACGTCATGAAAAAAATAAGATATTTTTTAAAAAATCTGCTAAACATCCTATAAACAAATCCGATAATAGAATTGTCAGGGTTGATAAGCCCTAGAATAAAGGACTTTTTTCAGACAAGGACGTCTGTCAGGTCCCACATACATGGAGGTAATAGGAAATGAGAATTAACCACAATATCGCAGCGCTTAACACATTAAACCGTTTGTCTGCAAACAACGGTGCGAGCCAAAAGAACATGGAGAAACTTTCTTCTGGTCTTAAAATCAACCGTGCAGGAGATGACGCAGCAGGTCTTGCAATCTCTGAAAAAATGCGTGGACAAATCCGCGGATTAGAAATGGCTTCTAAAAACGCACAAGACGGTATCTCTCTTATCCAAACAGCTGAAGGTGCATTGACTGAGACTCATTCAATCCTTCAACGTGTTCGTGAACTAGTTGTACAAGCTGGAAATACTGGTACACAGGATAAAACTACTGATCTTCAATCTATTCAAGATGAGATTAAAGCTCTACAAGAAGAAGTAGATGGTATCTCAAATCGTACAGAGTTTAACGGTAAGAAATTGTTAGATGGTACATTTAAAGCTCCTGCTGATCCTGCAGCACCAGCTGCTGGTGAGCAATCTTTAGTATTCCAAATCGGTGCTAATGCAACTCAACAAATTTCAGTGAACATCGAAAAAATGAGCACTGATGCACTAGGAGTTAAAGATCCAGCTGATACAACTGGAAGAACAATCTTAGCTAATCAATCTGTAAAAGATATTGATGTAACTAAATTTGCTGATAATGCTGCAACTGCAACTGATGTAGGTTTTGATACACAATTGAAAATCGTTGATGCTGCTATCAACCAAGTATCTGCTCAACGTGGTAAACTTGGTGCAGTTCAAAACCGTCTAGAGCACACAATCAACAACCTTGGTGCTTCTTCTGAAAACTTAACAGCTGCTGAGTCTCGTATCCGTGACGTTGACATGGCGAAAGAAATGAGTGAGTTCACGAAGAACAACATTCTTTCTCAAGCGTCTCAAGCAATGCTTGCACAAGCGAACCAACAGCCACAAAACGTACTTCAATTACTACGTTAATGACAGGCCCCTTTATGGGGCTTTTTTTTATGTTTTTTTCTTCGCGTTTTCTCCAGTCTTATGATTCTTAAACCCCTGTTATAAATCATGAAAAATGACCTTTAAATTTGGAATACTCTAGCGAAACGACCATAGTGAATGAGACTTTATCCTTATTTATTCCTTTTTTGTTAAACATATTCCATAAATGTTCGATAAATGGATTGTAAGGCTTACAAAAAAATTCTAATTTAGAACTTTTGGATAAGGACGTCCAATTGGTTCAAACACATGGAGGTCATTTAACATGAGAATTAACCACAATATCGCAGCACTTAACACACTGAACCGTTTGTCTGCCAACAATGGTGCAGGGCAAAAGAACATGGAGAAGCTTTCTTCTGGACTTCGTATCAACCGTGCAGGAGATGACGCAGCAGGTCTTGCGATCTCTGAAAAAATGCGTGGACAAATCCGCGGATTAGAAATGGCGTCTAAAAACGCACAAGATGGCATTTCGCTTATTCAAACAGCTGAAGGTGCATTAACTGAAACACATGCGATTCTTCAACGTATGCGTGAATTAACAGTTCAAGCAGGTAACGTTGGGACTCAACAAACAGAAGATTTAACAGCTATTCAAGAAGAACTTACTGCTTTGGTTGATGAAATTGATGGTATTTCTCAGCGTACAGCATTTAACGGAAAGAATCTGTTGGATGGTAGCGTTGAAGAAGGATTCCAATTTCAAATTGGCGCAAACATTGAGCAAAATATCAACGTACAGATTGGCAAAATGGATGCAGAAACTTTAACTGTAAAAGATATTGTAGTTAATGAAGAAGGCTTTAACTTTGACACCGAAGTAGCAAAAATCGACGCAGCAATCGGCGCTGTTTCTAAACAGCGTTCAGCTCTTGGTGCAGTCCAAAACCGTCTAGAGCACACAATCAACAACCTTGGTGCTTCTGCTGAAAACTTAACAGCAGCTGAGTCTCGTATTCGTGACGTTGACATGGCAAAAGAAATGAGTGAGTTCACAAAGAACAACATTCTTTCTCAAGCATCTCAAGCAATGTTAGCGCAAGCAAACCAGCAGCCACAAAACGTACTTCAATTATTACGTTAATGAAAAAGCCCCTTTGAGAGGGGCTTTTTTTATTTCATTCAAATGACAGCAAGTGCTCTAGACGAAAGTCAGGAACCGCTTCATGGAAAAAAGCTAGGTTGCCTTCATCGTTCTTTTGATCCCATTGCTTCCACCATTCAGCGGTTTCTCCAGAGGTGTCAGCTTGAATCATGTTGTGCAGCTGTTCTAAGTTGATGATTTCTCTTGGTTCTAATAAAAAAGAATGCATCCGGTGATACGACTCAAGACATTCAGGCTGTTTTGTCACAATGGCGAATTGTACGTAGCGATTTAAAAATTCCTGTACGAACGTCAAGTGGGGGATGGTTGCTTCTCCTTTTAACTCGACGCCGTCCCACGCCATATCAGCAATCGCACAAAGCCACCAGCCAAGTTCACTCGCTTGCTGCATTTGTTGTAATGTGTCCTTTTCAAAAGACAGCCGCTCATTTTTTTGTGCTTGTTTGAGCATACGGTGAAGTGTTTGTGCTTCGAGGGCTGCCTTTGTCATGCCCTGTCCATGAATGGGATCTAACGTACACAAGGCATCGCCCATCACCAATAATCCACTTGGCCAATCCTGCATGTGTTCATAGTGATGTCTCACGCAAGAAGGAACTCTAAATCCTTTTGGTTTTGTAAAGGGCGTTAAATGGGTGATGGCTTCTGCTATCGCGGGATGGGTCAGTCCAGCGGTTTCTGAATCAAATTGATCTGCATCCGTTGTGGGATAATGTGAACCGCCGGCTGCAGAAAGAAGCACAGCTACTAAATCATGATCAACCCGTTCAAACAGTCCTGTTGGAATTTGCTTGTCTGGCTGGCCAACTACGACCATTGATTGCAGGGGTGGCGCACCTGATGGTATTTGATAATATCTTGTGCTGTATCCTAGAAACACATGTAACTCATCAGTCTGTGGCAAGGTTAATCCAGCGTCTTTCAACCATTTTGGCAACTTAGACATTCTTCCAGACGTATCGATCACTAAGTCTGCTTTCATTTCATGAATGCTGCCAGGTTTTACTTGCCGGTCCTTCACAATAAGCCCCATGACTTGATTAGTCCCCTCTTTAAACTGAAGGGAGATGGCTTCATGTTTTTCTAAAAACTGCACACGTTCCTCTGTTACCATTCTTTGCATCAATACCCACTCTAGCATTGCACGTCTTGTGACGGCGGTTTCTTCTCTATCAGTGAGCGTTAATTCGCCATCTTTTGTGATAAATCGAGAGGTTTGATGCATGGTATTAAATCCGCCCATTGCCAGTAACTCTTTTGTATAACCAGGGAATAGACGTTCAACGATTTGATTGCCAAGTGGCAGCATTCTATGTGGGTGAAAGGCTTGAGGAGTGCCAAGACGATTCTCAGGAGAGTCCGGCAGTTCATCCTTTTCAATCATCAAAACTTGATGA
This sequence comes from Bacillus sp. FSL P4-0248, assembly GCF_038593305.1. NCBI lineage: Bacteria > Bacillati > Bacillota > Bacilli > Caryophanales > Bacillaceae > Bacillus > Bacillus sp. FSL P4-0248. Next base: position 1,182,201 of record NZ_CP151983.1, read on the forward strand.
TAAAACGTTGATAAAACTTTTGCAGCGAGCATCCCGGTGATACCTCCGCCAATGACGATTGCCCTCTCATATTTCATGGGTTGTGTCACAACATGCGCCTCCAATGAATATACAAAATGGTTACATGACCATTTCATCATATGTCGATTCATTAATTATAGCAAATTTACGTTTGAATATAGAAAGGAAAAGTACTTCTTTTTACTCGTAAATATGAAGAATTTCTTCTAATCATTATCATTATTTTAAAAAGTAACTATTAATTTAAGAGGAACGACCGATAAACTATATAAGGGGGTAGAGAAATTGGATATACTACAGAGTATTGTGACAGCAGCACCTTATATGATGCAGATTTTAAAAAACGAAGTGACGATGGGTGTCATTGATCGAGAGAAATTCTTGCTGTATTTGCCATCGAAAGATGTTGATTTTCAAATTCGAGCAGGAGAACTCATTAAGCCAGATGATTTAAATATGAAAAAAGCGCTCAGAGGTGAGACATCAAGTATGTTTGTGCCTGAATCGGTTTACGGAATACCGTTAAATGCAATGGGTCTGCCAATTTTTGATGAAAATCAACAAGTTATCGGCGCACTCGCTTTAGGTTTTCCACTTAAAAATCAATTAGAGCTTGAAGCATATATGGAGTCATTAAATGACATCATTCAAAGTATTCAAGAAAAGGTGCATGTGGTGGCGGCACATTCAGAAGAGCTTTCTGCGACAAGTGAGGAAATGACCTTACAAACGCAGCAAACACTTGAAAGCTCGAAAAAAACATCTGATATTACAAAAATGATTAAGGGCATTTCGAAACAAACAAGTTTGCTGGGATTGAATGCGTCAATCGAAGCAGCCAGGGCAGGAAAAGAGGGGGCTGGATTTAGTGTTGTAGCCAGTGAGGTTCAAAAGCTTTCAAGTGAAACTTCACGTGCAACAGAAAATATTGAAAGTTCACTGCAAGGGATTTCCTCTAATATACATACATTACTTGAGAGTATGGACCATATGAAAGGTTCATCATCAGAGCAGGCTTTACTTGTGACAGAGTTTAGTGAAATTGTGGAACGGCTGACGAGCGTAAGTAAAGAAATGAAAGAATTCATGCAGCATGTGATGTCAACGTAAAAAACGAATCCAAGAGGGATTCGTTTTTTTGATACGCTATTTTCTTTTGTTCCGGTCAAAGCGATAATCGTATGTTTCTCCCTTTACCACATTTAAAAATTCATGCCCAATTTGAACAAGCTGTCCATTTTTCCATTTGATGAGAGGGTCTTTATCAGGGTATTTCCAGTAAATCGTTTTCTTTCGGTGGGTGAGTTTGTTTTCAATTTCTGCTCTAACTGCGTTCTCCTTTAGTTTCCCTCCGCTATGTCGATAGGTGTTGATGATATATGTTCCGTCAGGTGATGTCATCGAGCGGATAAAGGTTCCGTGAGATACGCCTTGAAGAGAAAAGCATTTCCAGTAAATGATGCCAGCGAAGCTGAGGATTAAGATGACAAAGGTGATGGTGGTTTTCTTTTTTAACATGAATTCCTCCAGATGTAGATCACAATATTTCTAATTTATGAGAGAGAATGCAAAAAGATTCATATAGTCCAAAAGTTCTATTCATTTCAATTATCGGTCATTTTTTCTCAAAATTCAACAGATAGCCGAAAAGATAAGGAAAATTTAAGGATGTATTAAGTCGATAGGTCATGTGAAATCCCTTTACAAAAGAATTTAAGATCAGTAGACTTATGCTCATATAGAGAAATGGGGAAGATGGAATGACGCAAATCATTGATACATATCAAAGTTATGAAGAGCTTTCCGCTCATGAAAGAGAGGGAATCGACTATCAAATTCTTCACGAGCGGAAAGGAGACCAGCTTTTGGTTTTGTCCCCTCATGCTGGGGGAATTGAATCTGGCGTGAGTGAGCTCATTCATGAGATCGCAAGTGATGATTCTATGTATTTATTTGAAGGCCTTAAAGTGAAAGGCAATCATGTGCTTCACATTACAAGCACACGTTTCAATGAGCCGGTCTGCCTTTCTCTAGTGCATGCCCATCATTACACGTTTGCGCTCCATGGCTACGGGGAAACAGAGGTGCTTCAAACATTAGTGGGCGGGACAGACAGAGAAAAAGCGGCAGAAACAGTGAAACGTTTAACGCTTAATGGATTCCCTGCAGTGCTGCTATCTGAATCTGATCGTTATTCTGGAACTCATCCTCACAATATTAATAATCAATGTCTGACCGGAAAAAGTGTACAACTTGAAATCAGTCAGGCGCAAAGAAGAGCATTCTTTCAAGACTTCAGACGGCGCTATCGCCGTGAAACGCAAAATGAGCAATTTTATCGGTACACAAATGTACTCAAGCAAGTATTAAATCTTTATGGATAAACCCTGTCGCCCTATGCAGAAGAGGCTTACGTTTGATAAACAGCTTCTTTTTCCGCGACCTTCTCGGCTTTCATTAAATAAGATGTAAACTCTTGTTGGAAGCGAATGCCTGCTTTCCGCTGTTCGAACAAGGCGAGCCGCTTTTCAGCGAAAGCCCAGGTGACGTGAAATGTTTGCGCAATGTGCAAAATGGCTTGCTGCCGAAGGTTTGGAAGCTTCATTTGCATCAGCATAAAGGTCGGCACACAAAAGTGATACATGAATTGTTTAGCCTGAAACTCTTGCAGTTCTCGAAAGAGTTTGTGCATCTTGAAATGATTGCCTGCATGCTTCAGCACATGACAAAGCTCGTGGGCAAAATCCTGCCATTGTTCCTCTGACGATAGAGATCTGTTTAATATAATACTGTAAAGACCTTGATGTTTGATCATCATGCTGCCAGTATCCTCATAGTGGACCCATACATGAAATTCAGAAGCGATCCTTTGCATGTCTCTATAAGCAGGACCGCTTATTTGTAATTTGGCATATAACCGCTTAATCTCTTCTTCTAAATGGGTTAAAAAACCAGTCATTTAAAAACCTCCATGCAAACGTATGTTCTATTTTTGGCGTAAAAGAAAAGTCCATATAGGACTAAATAGCTAATGAAGCTATTACTTACTTTTAATATCGGCTTATTTTTAACAATTTTAACATAAAATCAAGGAAAAATGGAATTAATTCCTGTTTTTTTCTTCATTTTTGCGTTTTCCATTACTAAAAAGAGTGGTTTGAATTCAAATTTTACCATAGTCTTATCACTAAAACAAACCCAAGTTGTCTTACGAACGCCACCAATTGATGAGAAAGATCAATTCAATTTAGCAAAAGGGAGTGCAGAACATGGTGGAAATTTATCAAGATTTTATTCCAGTTGGAAACGGGAACCGCCCAGGATACGCCATGACACCGATGTATGTGACGGTTCATAACACAGCAAACACGTCAAAAGGGGCGGATGCGAAAAGTCATGCGGCATATGTGAAACGCCCAACGACAGCGGAAAGCTGGCACTTTACAGTGGATGATCATGAAATCTTTCAGCATCTGCCGTTAAATGAAAATGGCTGGCATGCAGGGGACGGACATGGAAATGGGAACAGAAAGTCGATCGGCATTGAAATTTGTGAAAATGAAGATGGGAATTTCCAGCAAGCGGTTAAACATGCGCAATGGCTCATCCAAAAGCTGCTGAAAGAGCATAATATTCCACTAGCGAATGTGGTCACACATCAGCACTGGTCTGGAAAAGCATGTCCGCGTCTGCTTCTCGCTACATGGGATGAATTTAAAAAAGGAATTGAAACGGCAGGAGACCCTGAGACGGTCATCACGTATGTCGTCAAAAGCGGGGATACGTTAACGAGTATTGCCAAAGCTCATGACGTCACAGTTCAAGATCTTCAGAAGTGGAATAACATTAGCGACCCGAACAAGATTCAAATTGGACAGGTTCTCAAAATTTATCGAAATGATGGAAAAATGATGTATGAGCTGCCAGATGGGATTTTAAAGGTGACTTCGCCTCTAACGAAGGGAGAGCACGTACGCCTCGTCCAAAAAGCGCTTGCTGCTGTTTATTTTTATCCTGATAAATCGGCTGCAGATAAAGGTATCGATGGTGTTTACGGAGAAAAAACGGCGAATGCCGTAGCGCGCTTTCAGCTGGTGAACGGTTTGACAAGTGATGGAATATACGGTCCTAAAACGAAGGAGAAGCTGCTTAAACTGTTAAATCAGTGAGTGTTTCTGTTTGTATGATTGGATGGCTGTTTCACTCTTTTCAATTAAACGCTTAGTATATGGGGACGGCTGATATTCGGCAAACTGAACATATCTCAGTTGTTTGATTTTCTTTTTCATTTTGGCACCTCAATCGTTGCAGCGTATAGTGTATTGTATGCAAGTCTATGTGAAAATGGAAGCAGGACGCGGATTTCGTTCCGCGTCCTTTAGTGTAATCAAGCCTTTTTATTTTTATACTCATCCAGAAGCTGTTCATTCTTTTTAAAAATTCGCTCAGTATGGGGGCTTACCTTATAATCGGCCATACTGATATGGCGTTTTTTCTTTAAAATCTTAAAAGGGTTTTTCTTAGGATTGTTGTTATCCCCTTGAAGTGCGTGGTCCATCTTCATCACCTTCCTCTTCGTCAGGCAAGATTAGGTCATAAATTGTTGTAAGTGATGTCATTAATAAATAGTCGAACTCCGTGACAATCTCATCGGAGGTGAGCTTAATGACAAAATGAGCATCTGCTACAGAAAATGGGATGAGCACCAAATGACCGAAATCATCGTAATATACTTCCTGCCTGTCAAGCTTCGCCTGAATAAGAGCCCGCTGGTCAAGTGTCCGAAGCAGGTCGTCTTTTTGTTCCTGCATATCGTATGGACAAAGCACCGCTTGAATATTCATCTTGTCGGCAAAAGAATAAATCAGCCGCTCAATTCCCTCTATATATGCCTCTACACTTCCATAATATACATGGATCGGTTCATTTTTCAATAGGTATTGGTACGTTTTTAGTTTATTGAGGTAAGAATGAAGCAGATCGTTATTTTGTTCAAGGAGTTGATGGGTGTCGGTTTCCAGCTCATGATTTCCGAGTTTTTTAATATAGGAGCTAAGAAAGATGAAAGCATCAGTTAATGCGAAAAATACGGCAATGATCAAGTAGTGCATCCAATCAGTGAAGATAGAAGAGGGGTCATTTGTCCAGTACACAACAGCACCCGCTACATAAATCCAATACCACGTTTTACGAATGGCAAACATCTTTTCTTTTACTTTTTGTTCAAAGCGCCAAACCGCAAATACATACACAGCAAGAGCACCTAGCAATAACCATACAGTCAATTGAAAAAATAATAGCATGTTCTTCTCTCCCATAGACAGATGAATACTTGTTTATTTCTATGGATATGATTGGAAACCCTGCTTCATGAAAAAATGTCCTGTAGAAGGACGGTTTTAAGTGTGCGGGCAAATAAAAAAAGACCTGTCAGACAGGTCTTTGATATTAGAGAATCGCATTTAACACAAAGTATATAAGAGCTCCTAGAGTTCCTGAAATCGGTAATGTAATCACCCAAGTGACAAGCATACGTTTTGCTGTACCCCAGTTAACCCCTTTGACTCTGTGTGCAGAACCTACACCTAGAATAGAAGATGAGATAACGTGAGTCGTACTAACAGGTAAGTGAATAAACGTCGCACCGAAGATAATAGCTGCACCCGTTAAGTCTGCAGATACTCCGTTTACTGGACGAATTTTCATAATTTTACCGCCGACTGTTTTGATAATCTTCCAGCCGCCGATAGAAGTACCGAGTCCCATTGCAAGCGCACAAGAGAATTGTACCCAGAAAGGAATGTCGTCTGTTGTATGCAAATTACCTGCAATTAAAGCCATCGTAATAATTCCCATCGCTTTTTGCGCATCGTTTGTCCCATGGGTATACGATTGCAGTGCAGCCGTTAAAATTTGAACACGTCGGAATTGTTTATTTGTTTTTGCGAGATTGTTGTTTCTAAATATAATTTTGATAATGGTATACACGATATATCCCAATACGAAAGCTAGGATAGGTGAAAGCAAAAGTGCTTGAATGATTTTAATGAATCCCGAATAGTTTAAAGCGCCAAAACCGGCAGAAGCAATAACCGCACCTGCAATTGATCCGATTAATGCATGTGAAGAACTACTCGGAATCCCGTAATACCAAGTAAGCAAGTTCCATGTGATGGCGGCAATTAAAGCAGCCAAGATCACAACAGAGCCGTTTTGAAGCGTAAATGGATCTGCGATATCTTTTGTAATGGATTTTGCCACACCTGTAAATGTCATTGCTCCTAAGAAGTTCATGAACGCTGCCATGATGATCGCATGTCTAGGCTTTAATGCCTTCGTTGAAACTGAAGTCGCAATGGCATTTGCTGTATCGTGGAACCCGTTAATGAAATCAAAAGCAAGTGCACAAATGACAATAAGTATGGTAAGGATGAGTAATGTGTCCATGTTTAACTAACCCCGTTACGCATTCTTCATAATGATTGTTTCTAGATTGTTGGCAACACTTTGACAGGAATCAGCGATTTCTTCAAGTGTTTCGTAAATTTCTTTGTATTGAATCACTTTAATTGGATCTGTTTCTTTTCCAAACAAGTTCTTTAATGATTTACGATGAAGATTGTCACAATTATGTTCAATCTCTTTGATCTTGATTGCGTGCGGATGAATATCTTTCAAGCGATTTTCAGCTAGTAGATCAATTGTGATTAAAATTTCTTTCGCACACTCTCTGATGTAGTGGCTGAATTTGTCGATATGTTCGTCAGAGCTTGTAATTGAGTAAATTTCTAATGTTGCGGAAAAATGCTCAATTCCATCTAAAACATCATCGAGGCTATTCGTCAATTGAAGAATGTCTTCACGTTCAATCGGTGTAATAAAGGCTTTGTTCAGCTCTTTAATCATGGTATGAACATGATTATCACCTTTTGTCTCATATTCCTTCAATGTGTCAGAAAATTCTTTCAGAGTGGTTTGATTTGTTACTTTATAGCTAACAAAATACTCAGCAGTTTCATCTAAATTTTTAGCAATTTCCGTTAACAAGACGGAAAACTTGTCTTTTTTCCTTTTTAACATGTAAAAACCCTCCATTGTATAAATGAGACAATGCACACATCAAATAATTATATATTCTTTTGTCGAAAAAAAACAGGTGTAGTCGAAAATTTCTTCACTTTTTCTATTTGATCTTATTCTGACCTAAAGATGTGATCTCAACACACCTTTTTCTAAAAGGGGAAAAGCCACGAAAAAAGCGGGCCATATTTGGCGCCGCTTAAAGGCTAAGAAGCTGAATGAATCAGCTTAAACCGTTCACAAACAAGAAGCATATCCTCTTTGAATTCTAAACCGTATGATTGGAGTGCTTCTGTGAAAAATTCTTTATGTTCTCTGTACCAATAGTCATAAGATAAGTCGCCTTCACCCTCTGCTTGTGCAAATGATACGGGAACTTCATTCATTGGCATGACATCTACATGTGTAATTTCAATGATGGCTTTTGGCTCTTCTTGGCTGTCCAAAATGACCGCATATTGTCCGGGTTGTGGAAGCGGCTCCTGTTCCTTTTCATAAAAAAGGTGTCCAGAACAAGTGGCTGTTTTTTTTCCTTGCTTTACAAGATCAAGCAAATGATCAGGATCTGAGCCGAATGCCCACGCCGAAACAAACGCGTCAGCAGGTGCTTTTTCTGATTTCTCTTTCCAATAGTCTTCCCAAAATAATCTGCATTTGTTGTTCAATGCTTTTCCCCCTCTTTGTTGTGTTTATTATACCTTGAAGCTGAATCGTTGGAAATGATGTGTCTTTATTCCTAATGAGTGAGTGCGTCATATGTTTTGAAAAACAATGTTTGATTTGGGAAATGTAGGATGATAGGATGAAAATTTTTGAAATTTTAGAATAATCTATTGTATTCTGGTCAAGAAGTCGGTAAGGTCAAAGTAAGAATATGGAAGGGGTGTTGTTCATGAAACGCATTTCTCTAACTGTTTTGTCCATATGTCTGTTTGTTTTCTCGTTTTTTCTGCCTGTCAGCCAAGTCAATGCGAACGAATCTCATGGGAGTAAAGTAGCTGTTGGTAAAGATGGCATGGTGGCTACTGCTCACCCGCTGGCATCAGAAGTAGGTGCTGATGTATTGAAGAAAGGTGGAAACGCAGTGGATGCTGCTGTTGCCATCCAGTACGCACTGAATGTGACAGAGCCAATGATGTCTGGAATTGGCGGCGGTGGTTTTATGATGGTTTATGATGGAAAGACAAAAGAAACATCCATCATCAATAGTAGAGAACGAGCACCACAGGGCGCAACACCTGACATGTTTTTAACGGATGAGGGAAAAGTCATCCCATTTGCTGAGCGGTCCACACACGGTAATGCGGTTGGTGTCCCAGGGACAGTAAAAGGTCTCGAGGCAGCATTAGATAAGTGGGGAACCCGTTCGATGAAGGAATTGATTGAGCCTTCCATTCAGCTTGCAGAGGATGGATTTGAAATCGATTCTGTTCTGGCAAAAGCCATTGAAGATCATCAAGAAAAGCTGAAAAAAACGGCCGCAGCGCCAATCTTTCTTCCAGATGATCAGCCGCTCAAAGAAGGCGATCTGCTTGTACAGCCAGGTCTTGCGAAAACATTTAAGCTGATTGCAAAAAAAGGAAGCAAAGCATTTTATGAAGGAAAAGTAGCAAAAGCACTTGCAAAGACAGTCCAAGATTTTGGCGGAACGATGACAACTGATGACCTTGCTCGTTATGAGGTCAAGACTGACAAGCCTATCTGGGGGGACTATAAAGGATACCAGCTTGCAAGTATGCCTCCACCAAGCTCAGGCGGTGTGTTTATGCTGCAAATACTCAAAATACTAGATCACTTCAATCTATCACAATATGACCCCAAATCATTCGAAAAATATCAGCTGCTAGCTGAAACAATGCATCTCTCCTATGCTGACCGTGCTGCATATGCAGGCGACCCCGAATTCGTAGATGTTCCACTAAAAGGACTACTAGACGATGATTACATTTCAAAAAGAGCTTCTCTCATTCAATTAGATCAAATGAACAAAAACCCGAAAGAAGGAGATCCATGGGCGTATGAGGATGAAAAAAATCCATCCCCAATTGTCCCGCAGCCAGAAGATAAAACCATTGGCGAGACCACTCATTTTACTGTTGCCGATCAGTGGGGAAATGTCGTGTCATTCACAACAACCATTGAACAGTTATTTGGTACAGGAATTCTTGTTCCGGAATATGGCTTTTTCTTAAATAACGAACTAACAGATTTTGACGCAAGACCAGGCGGAGCAAATGAAGTCCAGCCAAACAAACGTCCATTATCCAGTATGACCCCGACCATCATATTCAAAGATAACGAGCCGGTCATGACTGTGGGCTCACCTGGAGGAACGACCATTATTGCTTCTGTTTCACAAACGATCCTAAACTTGCTTGAATACGACATGGAGCTGCAAGATGCGGTAGAAGAGCCGCGGATTTATACAAACAGTCCAACTTCTTACCGTTACGAAGTAGGTGTTCCCCTTGATGTGAGAACGAAGCTAAATGACATGGGTCACCGTTTTGGCAGTTCACCTATTGATATAGGAAATGTGCAAGCCTTACTCATTGATCGGAAAGCAGGGACATTTACAGGAGTAGCTGACTCCTCAAGAAATGGAACCGCTGTTGGTGTCAATTTAAAGCTATCTGCCGATTAAGACCATTTCCCGGGAAAAGAAGCGCCTCTTCAAGATGGCGTTTCTTTTTTTGTTTAAATGAAAAAACATAGTTGACACCTGTGAATAGTTTGAATAATATATAGACTAACATCAATCATACATAGCTGATCGGACAACCGAAGGCTCTTGGCAATTTGAAGTACAGAACTGTGATGTATTTCAGGTGGCTAAGGGTCTTTTTTGCGTGTGAAACGGCAAGGTTGGTGTCACTATTATTTGATAACGGGGAGCGGGATAACATGAAAAAGTGGAAATGGGTCTCTATCGTGACCATCATATTAGTCTTGGCTGTGACGAGTACTGCATGCTCAAACGCAAACGAAGCTTCAAAGCAAAAGGGAAAGGTTGAGCTGTTAAATGTTTCGTATGATCCTACACGTGAATTGTATCAGGAATACAATCAAGCCTTTCAGACGTATTGGAAAGACAAAACTGGTGAGGATGTCACGATCAAGCAGTCTCACGGTGGATCAGGAAAGCAGGGAAGATCGATTATTGATGGACTCGAGGCAGATGTGGCAACACTGGCTTTAGGGTATGACATTGATGCGATTGCAGATCGCGGACTGCTTTCAAAAGATTGGCAAAAAGAATTTCCAAATCAGTCCACACCGTATACATCGACCATTGTGTTTCTTGTGAAGAAAGGGAATCCCAAAAACATTAAAGATTGGGACGATTTGATTCGGCCAGGTGTGTCCATCATTACGCCAAATCCGAAAACGTCCGGCGGTGCGAGATGGAATTACTTAGCTGCATGGGCCTACGCCGATAAAACATTTCATGGGAATGAAGAAAAAACAAAGGATTTTGTCAAAAAGCTATATGAACATGTCGAAGTCCTTGATTCAGGTGCACGGGGAGCCACAACGACCTTTGTTGAACGCGGACTTGGGGATGTGTTAATTGCATGGGAAAATGAAGCCTATTTAACGCAGCAAGAACTAGGCAAAGACAAATTTGAGATTGTCACCCCATCAATTAGTATTCTAGCGGAGCCGCCTGTTGCGGTTGTTGATCAAAATGTGAAACGTAAAGGAACAGAGAAAGTGGCGAAGGCTTATTTAGATTATTTATATTCTAAAAAAGGGCAGGAAATTGCGGCGAAAAACTATTATCGCCCTAGAAATCAAGAAGTCCTAAACAAATATAAAGACCAGTTTAAAAAGATTGATATGGTGACGATTGATCAAGCGTTTGGCGGGTGGAGAAAAGCGCAGAAAAGATTTTTTGATGATGGCGGCTTATTTGATCAAATATACAGCGGACAAAAATAGGGGGCGATGTGATGAAGAAAACACATGCAGCCGCCAATAAAAGAAAACGTATATTGCCTGGATTTGGTCTGAGCCTTGGGGTGACGCTCGTTTATGTGAGTGCGATTGTCGTCATTCCTTTATCCATGGTATTTATTTGGACGGCTTCATTAGGAGCAGAGGGGATTTGGAAGGTATTTACCGATGCAAGAGTATTGAAGTCGCTTCAGCTGACCGTGACGACTTCCTTTGCAGCTGCTCTCATCAATGCAGGGTTTGGTGTACTGATTGCCTGGGTTCTCGCCAGGTACACATTTCCTGGAAAGAAAATCTTAGATGCTCTCATTGATTTGCCTTTTGCTCTCCCAACCGCTGTTGCGGGTATTGCCCTCACCACCCTTTATTCTCCTAATGGATGGATTGGTCAATTTCTGCATATAAAGGTGGCGTACACACCGATTGGGATTATTTTGGCACTGATTTTTATTGGCATTCCATTCGTTATCCGAACCGTTCAGCCTGTGATAGAGGGGCTGCAGCAGGAAGTGGAAGAGGCTGCGGCGATTCTTGGTGCGACAAGGAGACAGACCTTTTTTCACATACTGCTGCCGGCCTTGTTTCCTGCGGTGATGACTGGATTTTCACTTGCGTTTGCAAGAGCGCTAGGTGAATATGGCTCTGTTGTGTTTATTGCTGGAAATATTCCGTTTAAAACAGAAATTACACCGCTGATGATCATGTCCAAGCTTGAACAATATGATTATCATGGTGCAGCAGCAATTGCATGCTTGATGCTGCTTCTTTCATTTTTCATTCTGTTATTGATTCACGGCATTCAGTGGTATGTTGAGCGGAAAAAACAAGTATACGTGAGGTGAAACCATTGGAGAGAAAGTTTAGTCATCAGCACCATGTTCGGTATAAAAGTCCTGTAACCGAATCTAAAGCAGTGAAAATCCTATTGATTACGGTCGTGTATGCTTTTTTGATTTTATTTTTACTTATACCGCTGATCGCCGTTTTTTCAAAGGCATTTGAGAAAGGGTGGAGTTCATACCTTCTGGCCATCTCACATCCAGATACACTAGCGGCGATCAAATTGACCGTTTTCATTGTCGTCGTCACCTTGCCGCTTCAAATGATCTTTGGGGTGAGTGCTGCATGGCTTATCACAAAATTTAACTTCCGCGGAAAACGTTTGTTAACGACTGTGATTGACCTCCCGTTTGCCGTTTCGCCTGTGATTGCTGGACTTGTATTTGTGCTTTTATTTGGTTCAAACGGGCTTTTAGGACCTTGGCTTATGGCGAATGGATGGAAAGTCATTTATTCTGTACCAGGCATGATCCTAGCCACCATATTCGTTACATTTCCGTTTATTGCTAGAGAATTAATCCCGTTTATGCAGCATGAAGGCATTCATGAGGAGGAAGCATCGCTCACACTTGGTGCAAACGGATGGAAGACTTTTTTCTTTGTGACACTGCCGAATATCAAATGGGCTCTTTTTTACGGTGTCATTTTAGCCGGGGCAAGAGCGATTGGTGAATTTGGTGCCGTGTCGGTTGTATCAGGTCATATTCGAGGCATAACCAATACGATGCCGCTTCATATCGAAATTTTATACAATGAGTACCAATTTCAAGCCGCTTTTGCTGTGGCGTCTCTCATGGCGTTTGTGGCAGTCATTACTTTAATCATTAAGCAAATCATTCAGCAGAGGGATCACCGGCTTGGCAAGCGGTCAACATAAATGGAGGGATCGGCCTTGGGGATTACAGCAAAACAAATATCAAAACAATTTGGCCAGACAAAGGTTTTGCAAAACGTGGATTTATCGATAAGAAATGGTGAATTGATCTCTTTATTAGGACCGTCTGGCTCTGGGAAGACGACGTTATTAAGAATCATTGCAGGTCTTGATTACGCCAATAACGGGCAGATTTTATTCGGAGATCAGGATTACACACACATTCCAGTACGAAAACGGCAGATCGGTTTTGTGTTTCAGCAATATGCGCTTTTTCGAAATATGACGGTTTTTGATAATGTGGCATATGGACTGAAAATTAAACCTAGAGGAGAAAGACTGCCTAAAAAAGACATCAAAGAGCGGGTACATGAGCTTTTAGAGGTTGTTCAGCTTACGAAGTTTGAGCAGCGGTATCCAGAGCAGCTGTCAGGCGGGCAAAAGCAGCGTGTAGCACTGGCGCGCGCACTTGCCGTTCAGCCGAAGGCACTCCTCTTAGATGAACCCTTTGGCGCACTTGATACAAAGGTGAGGAAAGAATTAAGGCATTGGCTGAAAAAAGTTCATCGTGACTTTCAAATGACCACCATTTTTGTGACACATGATCAAGAAGAAGCATTTGATATTGCTGATCGTGTTGTGGTGATGAATGAAGGAAGAATCGAAAAAATTGGCACAAAGGAAGAAATGGCAGTGCAGACAGACAATCTATTTGTATCTGAATTTTTAGATATAGGAAGCCACATTTAACAAGCAGTATAGAAGATTAGAAGGAAGAGACGCGGTGATGACTGCGTCTTTTTTTATTTAAATTTCCCTAGGGACATTGACTTATAATTTTGAATATTATAATATCTTTACAAAGGTAACGGTATTGAACATTTTTTAGAACGCATAATTGTAAGCGCTTTATAAAAGGTTCTATTCTAAAAATGTTCTTTCTTTTGTTACATGTGTTCATATTTATACCAAATGAATGGGGTGGTTGTTTGAACAGCTTGTTTGAGTTAGATGAACAACTGATTAAGCTGCAGTTCGAAGCATCTTCGAGAGAGGAGGTGACCACATATTTAGCAGGGCGGTTAGAAGCTGGAGGGTACATTAAATCGAGCTTTTTACCAGCAGTGCTTGAAAGAGAAAAAACATATCCTACAGGCCTTCCACTTGCAGCCTTTGGGGTAGCGATTCCGCATACAGATCCTGAGCATGTGAACAAACCAGCGATTAGTGTAGCTACTTTAAAGGAACCTGTCATTTTTCATAAGATGGGAAGCCCTGATGAAACAGTGCAAGCCAAAATTGTATTTGTCCTAGCAATCTCTGAGCCTAGCAAACAGCTTGTGATGCTGGAGAAGCTGATGACACTTTTTAGAAAAGAAGAAGTGATGACGAAGCTCTCTTATATGACATCTTATGAAAAAGCGGTTGACGTGCTTCAGCAAGAACTAAACCAATAGTCACTCACGAAATTATGTAAGCGCTTTATCTGAAAAATTCAGGAGGTGGATGTATGATCAAGCAAGCCGTCGATTTTATATTAGACCTTGGACCAACTATTATGCTCCCGATTATTATGACGCTTTTCGGTATGATTTTAAGGCAGGGCTTTAAGAAATCCTTCAGGGCCGGTATTACGATCGGAATTGGATTTGTTGGTGTCAATCTTGTCATTAATTTGCTCGTGAGCGGACTTGGGCCAGCAGCAAAAGCCATGGTTAATTCCCTTGGGCTAAAGCTCGATATTTTGGATGTTGGATGGCCGATTGGAGCTGCCATATCCTTTGGTACACCCGTTGCCCCGCTCATGATTCCTCTTGTGCTTTTATTAAATGTCATCTTATTGTCTGTAAACTTTACGAAAACGCTGAATGTGGATATTTGGAACTTCTGGCATTTGATTTTCGCAGCCTCTGTTACTTACTACGCTTATCATAATATGTTCTTGGCTCTTGCTGTTGGCTTGATCGTCTCTGCGATCACGCTAAAGTTAGCCGATTGGACGGCGCCGACAATCGAACACCATTTCGGATTAAAAGGCGTATCGATGGCTCATGCGGAAACGGTCAACTTCGCCCCGCTCATGTATGCGTCCAACCGCGTCATAGATAAGATTCCTGGTTTAAACAAAATTCATGCTGATCCAGAAACATTGAAGAAACGCTTTGGCATTTTTGGCGAACCGCTTGTGATGGGTCTCATACTTGGTATCATTATTGGTCTTCTCGGCGGCTATGATGCAAAAGGCGTGATGACGCTCGGTATTCAAATGGCGGCAGTTCTTGTCTTAATGCCAAGAATGGTTGCTTTATTAATGGAAGGGCTCATTCCAATCTCTGAGGGCGCTCGTTCTTATATTCAAAAGCGTTTCCCAGGGAAAAATGTCTATATTGGTTTAGATACAGCGATTGTGATTGGTCATCCAGCGAATATGGCGGTAGCCCTTTTAATGGTGCCGATTACGATTTTGCTCGCAGTTGTTCTGCCTTACAATGGCATGCTCCCGTTTGCTGACTTATCGGTTCTGCCATTTACAGTTGTCTGGGCAGTAGCAGCCGCTCGTGGAAATATTATTCGCGGCCTTATTAACAGTATTTTTACATTAATGATTGTCTTCTTTATCGCAACGAACCTTGCTCCGCTTGCGACAACCATGGGGAAAGCAGTCGGCTTTGATTTCCCAGAAGGGGCAAACATGATTTCAGGTATTGATCTTGGTTCTCACGTCATTCCTTGGATCATGGTGAGACTTCTTGATCCGAGCAACCCTTACTTTATTGCAGCCATCATCTGTGCTCTGGCTTATGGGCTTCTATGGTACTGGGTGCGAAATGATATTAAAAAGCAGTATGCAAAAGAAATGGGCTTAGATCAGAAAGAACAATAAATGAGCTGGAGGGATTCTAATGGCAAAGAAAATATTAGTATCATGCGGAACGGCAGTTGCAACATCAACGGTTGTCGCTAAAAAGGTAGAAGAGACGTTAAAGGAAAAAGGATATGATGTCGTGGTGGAACAGTGTAAGGCATCTGAAGTCCCGCAAAAAGCGGAAGGCGCCGATTTAATTGTGACGACAACGCCTGTAAGTGATACAAAAGGGACACCTGTGATTCAAACATTATCCTTTTTAACTGGATTTGGTATTGAAGATGATATCGAGAAAATCATTGATCATATCAAGTAGAGGGCTATTTTCTGAAGGAGCTTTTCCGGCTCCTTCTAGTGATTTGAAAGGAGGAAGTCTTATGCAGCATCATGCTTATAGCCGAACGTCTGCAGTGTTGTCTAT
Source organism: Bacillus sp. FSL P4-0248 (assembly GCF_038593305.1). NCBI lineage: Bacteria > Bacillati > Bacillota > Bacilli > Caryophanales > Bacillaceae > Bacillus > Bacillus sp. FSL P4-0248. Next base: position 1,198,260 of record NZ_CP151983.1, read on the forward strand.
TTTTCTTCCGGCTGTGCTCATCTGTCTGTTTTTTCTCTGGTCTCTTTATACGTTATGGTCAGCAGGACCTGACCCGTTAGCTGTGTTAGGCGTTTATACGCTGCCTATTCTCATGCTCTCTAGTATTACAGGACTGAACCAGCCGACAAGCGTCATCATTAGTGAAGATCAACTGAAGATAGGCGCTTTTGGCAGATGGCACACATATGCAGTTTCTGATATTAAAGGAAAGCTTTTTTTAAAGCCTTATCCTCATATCGGGAAAGTCTATGTCAGGGTGGGTCCATCTCGTATATTCGGAGGGCGTTACTGGATATCCAGTGAGATGAGTGAGTACAAGCAGCTTGTTCAAACGTTGCAGGATTTTGCGAAGGGTGATGAAAAGGAGGATGCCGCTACATGAAATCAGCTGTCTTTTATTCTTCAGAGGACATTCGGTATGAGGAGCGGAACCGGCCAGTCATCGGTGATGATGAAGTTTTGTTAAAGCTGCGAGCCTGCGGCTTATGTGGAACGGATATTTACAAAGCAACACATGAGACAGTACCTCCTGGGACAGTGCTGGGGCATGAAATCGCTGGTGATATTGTCGAGACCGGCAAGCACGTGACAAATGTCCAAACGGGAGACAGGGTTTATGTGGCACATCATGTGCCTTGTTTCACCTGTGACTTTTGTCAAAAGGGTTTTTATACGATGTGTCCGCAGTTTACAGCCACAAATGTAGAGCCGGGCGGGTTTTCAGAATATATCCGTGTACCTGCTTTGCATGTCAAGCACACGATGGGCAAGCTTCCAAAAGACGTATCGTATGAGCAAGGGGCGATGGTAGAACCGGTTGCCTGCTGCCTGCACGGGTTTGAACGAGCTCCTGTTCACCCAGGAGATTCCGTTTTGATCCTTGGAGCGGGGCAAATTGGCTGTATTCAATTGCAGCTCGCCAAATATTATTTGGCTGGGAAAGTGATGATAACAGACGTGAATGAGAACAGACTGCTGCAAGCGAGGAGTTTAGGTGCAGACGTCTCCTTTCATCCAGCAGCCGAGCCGGTGGAAAACCGGGTGATGAAAGAAACAGATGGAAAGGGAGCAGACCTCGTCATTATTTCTGTTGGGAGCAGTGCGCTTTTAAAAGAGGCGTTTCAGGCTGTAGCGCGAGGCGGGACGATTTTGGTGTTTGCTCATTTTCCAAAGGGAGATGTGGCCATTCCTGCTGAACGATTTTTTAATGATGAAGTGAAGGTAGTAGGAGCCTATTCCTCGCATCCATATCATTATCGTGAAGCCCTCGAGCTTTTGAAAGCAAAAGTGGTCAACACTGAAAAGATGGTGACGCATCGTTATCCGTTAAGCCAGCTGCTTCAGGCGATAGAATGTGCGAGGCATCCTGAGGGTGAGAGCGTCAAAATCATGATGTATCCAGATGAATGAGTGTATGAGATTAAAAGAGAAAGAGAAGTTCTTTGGAAAAGGGCTTTCCCTTTCTCTTTTTTACTGATAAAAGATGAAAACGCTTAAAAATGAGAGAGAAATGCTTGACTTCGATGACACTTAAACGTATGATTATTACAAATGTAACACATAAGAACAAATGTAAAGGGGAGAGAAGAAATGCAAAAACAAATCACTTTGCCTGAACAGATTAGCCATGAGAAATTAGCAGATTTATATAAACAAATGTGGTTAGTGAGATATTTTGATGAAAAGGTCGACCAATTTTTTGCAAAAGGACTTATCCATGGCACCACTCATTTATGTGTTGGACAGGAAGCGTCAGCTGTTGGATCGATTGCCGTATTAGAAGATAAAGATAAGATCGTCAGCACACACAGGGGACACGGTCACTGTATTGCAAAAGGGGCCGAGGTTAATAAAATGATGGCTGAATTGTTTGGACGTGAAACCGGCTATTGTAAAGGAAAAGGCGGCTCGATGCATATTGCGGATTTAGAAAAAGGAAATCTTGGGGCAAATGGAATCGTTGGCGGCGGTATCCCGCTGGCAACAGGTGCAGCGCTCACATCTAAAATGAAGCAGGAAGGCTTTGTTGTTCTTTGTTTCTTCGGAGATGGTGCCACAAATGAAGGCAGCTTCCATGAAGCATTAAACCTTGCGTCTATTTGGGATTTACCGGTTGTGTTTATTTGTGAAAACAACCAGTACGGCATGTCTGGCCCTGTGAAAGAAATGATCAACATTGAAGACATTTCAACAAGAGCAGAAAGCTACGGAATGCCAGGAAAAACGGTTGATGGAAATGACATGGTCGAAATTATGAACACAGTAGATGAAGCAGTCAGCCGTGCGAGAGCGGGAGAAGGCCCATCACTCATTGAAATGAAAACGTACCGCTGGAAGGGTCACTCTAAGAGTGATGCGAAAAAATACCGTACACGTGAAGAAGAGACAGAGTGGAGACAAAAAGACGGAATCAAACGCTTTAAGTCTCTCTTGATTGAACTGAATGTTTTAACAGAAGAGCAGGCAGCAAGCTTACAGGAAGAAGCGAAGCAGGAAATTGAAGCGTCTGTAGAATTCGCCAAAAACAGTAAAGAACCGTCAATTGACACACTATTAGAGGATGTATACGCCTAATTAGGAGGGAAATCACGTGACAAAAACAACAGTGAGAGAGATTTCATATTTAGAAGCCGTTCGAGAGGCTATGAGTCAGGAAATGAGAGAAAACCAAGATGTCTTCATTTTAGGTGAAGATATCGGCGTATATGGAGGTGCTTTTGGGGTCACGCGCGGCATGATTGAAGAATTCGGTCCAGAGCGCGTTCGCAATACACCTATCTCAGAGGCTGCCATCGCAGGTGGGGCAGTCGGAGCGGCTTTAACTGGTATGCGGCCGATTTTAGAACTTCAATTCTCTGACTTTATAACAATCGCAATGGATCAGCTTGTGAACCAAGCAGCCAAAACACGATACATGTTTGGCGGAAAAGGAAAAGTGCCGCTTGTCGTAAGAACACCAGCAGGATCAGGAACGGGTGCAGCGGCGCAGCACTCACAAAGCTTAGAAGCGTGGATGGCGCATATTCCAGGACTCAAAGTGGTTCAGCCTTCAACAGCCTATGATGCAAAAGGACTTTTAAAAGCGGCGATGGATGATGACAACCCTGTCATTTTCTACGAGCACAAGCTTTTATATAAAACAATCGGTGAAGTGCCTGAAGAGCAATATTCCATTCCTCTAGGGAAAGCAGATGTGAAAAGAAGCGGGAAAGACGTCACGATTGTAGCAACAGCGATTATGGTACACAAAGCGTTAGAAGCGGCGAAGGAACTAGAAGCAGAGGGAATTGATGTTGAAATCATTGACCCAAGAACACTTGTCCCATTAGATGAAGAAACGATTATCGAATCTGTGAAGAAAACAGGTAAATGTATCGTGGTTCATGAAGCAGTAAAACGAGGCGGCTATGGCGGAGAGATTGCAAGTATGATAGCGGAAAGTGAAGCCTTTGACTACTTAGATGCGCCGATTAAACGACTTGGCGGTCTTGCGGTCCCAATACCATACAACCCGACGCTGGAAAAAGCGGTCATTCCACAAGTGCCAGATATTATTGAAGCAGCAAAAGAGCTTGTGCGCTCTTAAGTAAAGGGGAGAAGATCATGCCAAAAGAGATATTTATGCCGAAGCTGAGCAGTACGATGGAAGTCGGCACCTTGCTTCAATGGTTTAAAGAAGAAGGAGATTCGGTTGAAATCGGTGAGCCTCTTTTTGAAATTATGACAGACAAGATCAATATTGAGGTGGAAGCCTATGATGATGGTATTTTTCTAAAGAAATATTATGAAGCCGATGATCAAATTCCAGTCAATGCTGTCATTGGATACATCGGAGAGGCAAATGAACAGGTGCCAAGCGAACCGCCAGCACAATCAGATGAAGATTCACCAGACAGCAGCGAATCGTCTTCATCAGAAGCGGCTTCATCCAGTTCTACTGAAGCCCCAAAAACACCTAATGAAAAAGTACGTGCCACACCTGCGGCGAGAAAAACGGCAAAAGATCATCATGTAGCGATTCATGAGGTATCTGGCACAGGACCTAAAGGCAGAGTTCAAAAGCGTGACGTCGAGGCGGCCGTCCACTCTAGTGAGAAAGATCAGCGCGTGTCACCGCTTGCAGAAAAAGTGGCTGCTCGTGAAGGAATCAATTTAGCGAATGTTGCTGGATCTGGTGCACACGGAAAAATTATGAAGAGTGATGTAACGGCAGCAGCTGCACAAACAGTAGAGTCTTCTCCAGCGAAAACACAAAAACTAGCTGGCATGAGAAAAGTGATTGCTGACCGCATGTCACAAAGTGCCTTTACAGCACCACACGTGACATTAACAAGTGAAATCGATATGACAAAAGCGAAAGAAGTACGCAAACAGCTATTGCCAGCGATTGAAAAAGAGACAGGCTACAGACTGTCGTTCACAGAAATTATCATTCATGCGGTCAGCAACGTACTCACACGCCACCCGCATATCAATATGACGTTTGAACAAAATGAGCTCCATTTCCATGATGATGTGCACATTGGTCTCGCTGTCGCTGTAAAAGATGGCTTAATGGTTCCAGTCATTTCTCATGCGAACCAAAAAGGGTTAAAACAGCTGACAAAAGAGGCGAAAGAAATCGGCCGAAACGCACGTGACCAAAAACTGCTGCCAGACCAGCTGAAAGGGTCCACTTTTACCATTAGTAACTTAGGGATGTATGCCATTGATACCTTTACCCCGATTATTAATCAGCCGGAAGTGGCGATCTTAGGGGTTGGGCGCATTCAAGAAAAACCTGTTGTAGTAGATGGAGAAATTCAGGTGCGGCCGATGATGGGCGTTAGTTTATCGTTTGATCACCGAGTGGTAGATGGCGCACCAGCGGCTGCCTTTTTAACAGATCTTAAAAAAGTGCTTGAACAACCATTTGAATTGCTAATGTAGGAGATGAATCGGATGACGAAAACGTATGATCTGACAGTCATTGGCGGAGGGCCTGGCGGGTATACTGCCGCCCTTCAAGCAGCTGAGCGTGGACGGAAGGTCGCATTGATTGAAGAGGATTTTCTAGGCGGTACTTGTTTAAATCGAGGCTGTATTCCTTCAAAGACGCTGCTCAAACATGCAGAAGTCATTGAATCAATTGAGAAGGCGAAAAGCTGGGGAATTGAAACAGGTGATTTGGTCCTTTCCTTCGATAAAATGAGAAAGCGCAAAGATGACGTCATTGAAAAGCTCAGAGGCGGAATTGCCTTTTTATTAAAGCAAGGAAAGATTGATGTATATAACGGCAGAGGTACAGCTGTTACAAAGCACCGGATTGAGATTGAAAAGCAAGATGGGGCAGAATCGATCGAAACGAAAGAACTCATCATTGCTACTGGATCTTCACCTGCCATTCCGCCAATACCGGGCCTTAAAGACATTCAATTTGACACAAGTGATACAATCTTTGACATTCCAGATATTCCGGCTTCTGTCGTCATCATTGGCGGCGGTGTCATTGGACTTGAGCTGGCTTGTATCTTCCAGAGTCTTCAATCAAAAGTCACGATTATCGAAGCGGCTCCGTCTATTATTCCGCAAGAGGATGAGGAAGCATCTAAGCTGCTAGAAAGAGAATTAAAGAAAAAAGGCATCCATATCGCGAAAAAAACCACTGTGACAGAGGTGACGGAAAGCGAAGGAATCAAAGCGGTTCATGCATCAGACGATAAAGGAGAGACGCATATCTTTACGGCTGAAAGACTGCTTGTTTGTGTAGGAAGAAGACCTAGCGTTTCTGCTGTCAGCCAGCTTGACCTTCAGTTGGATGGTCCTTTTATCAAGGTGAACGACAAGATGCAGACAAGCGTGGAAGGTGTCTATGCAGTTGGGGATGTCGCTGGCGGCTATCAGCTTGCTCACGCAGCGATGGCAGAGGCCGCTGTTGCGGTCAGTAATATTTGCGGTGTGTCTGAAAAAATAAATGCTGATATCATGCCTAGATGTATTTATACATTACCAGAGGTAGCAAGTGTTGGTCTAACTGAAAAAGAGGCAAAAGCCAAAGGACTTAACGTGCGGGCAGAACGATTTGATTTAGCAGCAAGTGGTAAAGCACTAGCGGCAGGCGAGCAAACAGGTTTTATTAAATTGGTATACGATACAGCCTATGGTGAAGTGATTGGCGCGACGATGGTTGGCCCGCACGTCACAGAGATGATTTCAGAAGCTTCCTCCTTTATGTATTTAGAAGGAACAGCAGAAGAGATGGCGAAAATGATTCATCCGCATCCGACCATCTCAGAAGGTTTTTACGAAGCAGCACTTGATATCGTGAGTAAGCTGAGAAAATAAATGCCAAACAAGGGATAGGGAGGAGATGCATGTGCACGTCCAGCTTCATCAGAAAGCGGCACTTGTGACAGGTAGCACAGATGGATTTGGAGAAGCCATCTGCCTGGCTTTAGCCCGGGCAGGTGCACATGTTTTTTTACACACGTTTCATGATGAATTAAAGGCTAAAACCATTCGTGAAGACATTCAAAAAATGGGCGGTCAAGCGAGTATCATTCAGAACCCGCTGGAAACGCCGCGTGATGCCACACAGATGCTGAGGCAAGTGATTGATACATGCGGTAAACTGGATATTTTGGTCAATCAAGCTGAACAAGGAGCGGACGCAGAGCTTGATGACGTGAGCCCAGATGAGTGGGTGGATGAAGTGGAATCGGCTGTGAATACCGTCTTTCTTTCCAGTCAGGCTGCCGTATGGCATATGGTTGATCAGAAGCAAGGCTGCATCATTAATATATCGTCATCAGGCAGTATCACAGGGGATGGCGGGATCTCACATGCTACATCAAATTCTATGCTGAATGCCATGACAAAAGGGTTAGCAAGAGAATTTAAAGACAAAGGTATCCGGGTGCTTGCGCTGCTGCCGCCGCCTCTCGATTTGGTTCCTGATACAGAGCAAATCAAGGAGACTGTGGCCCATATGACGGTGTTTCTCAGTACATCCTATGGTGCATTTACAGATGGCGCGGCGATTATGCTTGATGGGGGTGAGAGTGCTGGCTAATGTTCAAAAACCAGTTCTCATCGTTGGCGGAGCCCAAGGGATCGGAAAAGAAATTGCTGAGCGGTTTTTAAAAGAAGGGCACCAAGTCGCCGTGTCAGATATAGACGAAAAGGGACTTTCGCTCTTAAAGACACAGTATCCTCAGCTACTGATATTTCAAGCTGACGTTTCATCGTGGGAAAGTGTTCAGCAAATGATATCAGCAGCTGAAAGGGAGCTGGGCGGTATTGCTCACCTTGTGTATTCAGCAGGAATGACAAAATCACTGCCTTTTTTAGAAGTCGATTTTTCACTTTGGAAAAAGACACTTGCTGTGAACTTATATGGTCTTTACTATTGCATCAAAGCGCTGGCACCCTATATGTGTGAGCGGGAGGAAGGCAGTGTTGTCATTATTGGATCGGGATCGGCAATCACCGGATCAGGCGGCGGTATTCAATATTATGCATCAAAAGCAGGGGCTTTTGGATTGATGCGTTCGCTCGTAAAAGAACTAGGCTCGCATCATATACGCATCAATGTGATTGCCCCCCGCGTAATTGAATCTCAAATGCTTGATACGCTCTATCCTACTGTAGAGGAGAAACGGCAGCTGCAATCACTCATTCCCATCGGAAGATTAGGAAAGCCTGAGGATATTGCAGGACTCACTTTATTTCTCACACGTGGCGAGGGGAGTTATTTGCACGGACAAATGATCCTGTTAGACGGAGGGAGAACGTATCAGCCGAAATATACTGAGGGAAAAAGAGCGGAGAGTTAATCGCTCTTTTTGTCATTTTCATAACAATTGTTCCAATTGGAAACGAATGTTTGGTATACTGGTAATCATAGTATATTAAAAGGATGATGTCACATGCTGAATTGGGAAGAAAGACGACAGCTCGTCAAAGTTGCTCATCTTTATTATACAGACGGGTGGACGCAGCAGGAAATTGCAAAAAAGCTCAATGTCTCAAGACCAGTCATTTCAAAGCTCTTACAAAAAGCGAAAGATGTGGGAATCGTTGAAGTGTACATTAAAGACGAAAGCATTCATACGGTGGAACTTGAAAAGCAGCTAGAAACAACCTTTCAATTAACAGATGCGGTCGTGGTCCCAAGTGTCGGGACAATGTCTGAGATGGTGAAGCGGGCAGTCGGTCAAGCAGGCGCCTATTATTTGTCTAAAAACATGAAAAATGCGGAGAAAATCGGCATTTCATGGGGGACGACGCTTGCTGAGCTTGTAAAAGAATATCCGTTTGAACGAAGAAACGATGTGAAGGTCATTCCTTTAGAGGGTGGAATGGGCAGGCAGGCGGTCGACATTCATGCCAATCAGCTGGCATATGAGCTGGCAAAGAAAATGAACGGCACGTGTTCCTATTTATATGCCCCTGCGATTTTAGAAACAGAAGAATTAAAAGAACGGCTTATGGCGATGCAGGACATAGAAGCTGTGCTTGAAGAAGGCAGAAATGTGGATATTGCCCTCATCGGTATTGGCAACCCGCATAAAGGGTCAACTTTAAAAACAGTCGGTTATTTAAAAGAAGAGGACTTATCTGGTTTAAGGCAATCAGGGGCTGTCGGTGATATTGGCTTTCGTTTCTTTGATGGAGAAGGAAAACCTGTCCAAGATGAACTAAATCAAAAGGTCATTGGCTTATCGCTGGAACAATTAAAGAGCGTCAAAACGGTCATCGCTGTTGTAGAAGGAACCCATAAAGCTGAGAGCATTTTAGGGGCTTTAAATGGCGGCTTCATCCAAGTACTGGTGACAGACGAACTAACGGCGGCAGCCATTTTAAAGGAAGCATCCGTTCAATAAAAGACTGGCAGCGTTCGAATGGTATAACAAGAGCAACATCAAACGAGAAAGGAGCTGTGTATCTTGAAGCAAACCGAAATGGAAGCAAACCTACACTGTACTCGGTGCCAAGAAGAGACCCTCCACAGCATCGTTTATGTGAATGATCAGATGAAAAGCGTTGAGTGTACAGAGTGTCATCAAAAGATCAGTGTGCAAGTCGACATCATGAAGGAATTTTACAAGGAAGTATACGAGAAAATAGCGACAAAGCCAAAGCGGATCACGCAGGAATATAAGTCGAACCTGAATGGATTTATCTCAAGACTCCCAATCCGCGTGCTTAGTAAGCCATACCGGCTCATGAGATATTTAAACGAATCATACAAAGTGATCAAACAATATAAAAAATGAAGCAGAGACCGTTTAGCACTCTGCTTCAGCCTGTAGGCAAGTCAGTCCTCCGCTCCGATACTCGTCTTTCCTAGACTGCAAAGGTTTCTATTACGCTGAGAAGAAGGAAAAAAAGCAGAGCACCGTTTAGTGCTCTGCTTTTTTTTGTGTTTTTTTCATATAATAATAAATAGGCAGTCCAGCCATCCCGATCAGCATGGAGATCAGGCAGCTTTTCCAATCGGTGATCATGGTGCTGATTAAAACGAATAATGAACCGATAATCGCAATGATCGGTGTCAGCGGGTAAAGTGGTACACTGTAAGCACGCTTCATTCCGCTGTTTTGTTTTCTCAGCTTAAAGACGGCGAAAAAGGCCATCACATAAAAGATGTAGATCATGAAAATCGAGACCTCAGACAGCTTCTCCGGATTACTGACGATCATAAACACAATGGCGATCAAAATTTGCACAAATACAGCGATCCAAGGTGTTTTAAACGTTGGGTGAATCCGCGAAATCGCGTTGGCGAAAGGAATCTGCTTTCGTTCTGCCATCGCAAAAATCACACGTGGGAATGAAAGAACCTTTCCGTTCAAACAGCCAAAGATGCTGATGATGATCCCAATACTAATGATTTTCCCGCCAATTGGCCCAAAGAGCATGGTAGCAGCAGTGCTTGTCGCATTTTCACCTAACTGGACGATTTGATCAGCTGGCAGCACGTGCAAAAGTGCGACATTAATAAAGAGATAACAAGCCGTCACGATTAAAATTCCGCCTGCCATCGCGCGAGGAAGCAGTTTCTCAGGGTTTTTCATTTCACCCCCAAGCGCCGCAAGTAAAATCCAGCCATCATAAGCAAACAGCGTAGCCAAAATCGCTGCACCGAAGTTCATTTGAGCGATGCTATCGTTGACAGCCATCAAAATATTTTCGTTTCCTTTCCATAAGCCAAACACAATAATAGCGGCAATCGGGACAAGCTTTCCAATGGTGGTCAGCCCTTGAACAAAACCGCCGTATTTTGTTCCCATGATGTTAATGATACATAAAAATAAAACGGTGATAATGCCGATCGTTGTAGACCATAAAGTCGAAAGAGAAAATAGATTGGCTAATAATGAACCAAAATAAAGACCAAGTGCACCAATGATGGCGGGTCCGTAAATAATAATCTGCACCCAGCCGCATAAGTAGCCCCAAAATTCACCATACACTTCTTCAAGATAGGCGTACAAACCGCCGGTTCTCGGGATTTGTGTACCAATTTCAGCGACAGTCAGTCCGCCTGCAAGGGTTAAGATGCCACCTAGCAGCCAAGCGAATAAGGCGATGTCTGAGCTTCCTGAATAGGAAAGGACGTTGCCTGGCTTCATAAAGACGCCGGACCCGATAATCGTCCCGATGACAAGAGATAGGGCGAAAAATAAGCCGATGTCCTGTTTTAACGCTGGTTGTTCTTTGTTCATTACACACGACCTCCTGCATCACTTTCGTACGTTACTGTGACATGTATTTTGTTCATTGTAATACGATTTTAGGAAAACAAGAATTAAAAAAATTTTCTGATTTTCGTATTTGTATTTGAAAGTGTTCGTTTATTGGAGATATTAGGGTGAATGTTGCGTTAAAAACGAACTATAAAAGATTATTTTTGATTTAATGTTAATTTAATGACCGGAAACCGAACATCCAGTTAACGTGCAGCCAAATGGTTGACTTTTCTTGAAAAATGAACTATTTTATTCATAAGGATATTATCTCGAATTCGAGATAATTTAAAATAGGAGTGAAAATAATGAAAATCAATGGGATTCACCACGTATCTGCGTTAACAGCCAATGCTCAGAAAAATGTTAATTTCTACCGCCAAATCCTTGGCTTAAAACTTGTAAAGAAAACAGTCAATCAGGATGACCCGTCTATGTATCACTTGTTTTATGGAGATGAGGTCGCTTCACCAGGAACGGAGCTAACATTCTTTGAAATTCCAATGCTTGCCCGCCGTTTGAAAGGGACGAATGCGATCACAAGCACAGGCCTTCTCGTTTCTTCTGAAGAGGCACTCACGTTTTGGGAAAAGCGGTTTGAAGATAAAGGCGTGCAGCAAGAAACAGCTTCCTTGAGAGGCGGAAGACCTGCTTTGCGTTTTAAAGACCCAGAAGGGCAGCAGCTGTTTTTAACAGTAGAACCGAATGCAAAAGAGCAAGGCTCACCGCCAGTGCATGATGATATTCCGGCAGAGTTTGCGATTAGAGGTTTAGGTCCAGTTGAATTAACCGTTGCAGAAGCTGACAAGACGATCCGTGTTTTAACGGACATCCTTGGCTTCACTGAAAGAGCACGTGAACAATCAAATGATGGTGAGATCGTGACCATTTTTGAGTCAGGAAATGGGGGTGCTGGAACAGAAATTCATGTGATCGAAAAAACAGAAGGGCCTTCTGAACGTTCCGGCAGAGGAAGTGTGCATCACGTCGCATTTCGTGTGAAGGATGCAGAGGAGCTTGAAAAATGGTATGAAAAAATCTCAAAAGCAGGCTTCACGAACTCTGGTGTTGTAGAACGTTTTTACTTTAAAGCTCTTTACTTTAGAGAGCCAAATGGTATTTTATTTGAAATTTCAACAGATGGCCCTGGATTTACAGTCGATGAAGGGGTGGATGAGCTTGGCGATCAATTAGCCCTTCCGCCGTTCCTAGAGCATAAACGAGCAGAAATTGAACAAAGATTAACGCCAATTCAGTCGTCATAAAAAAACAGCTCATCAACTGAGCTGTTTTTTTATTAGGAACTGACCTGCTTAGATTCAGATTGTGTTAATGTGACCTGCTTTGTTTCTTGTTTTCCGTTTCGAATGAGGGTGATGCTCACGGTGTCTCCTACTTTTGCATTCGTGTATAGCTCATGACGTAATTCACTGCCAGTTTTGATTTGTTTCCCATTGATGCCGGTAATGACATCCTCTGACTTTAAGCCAGCTTTGGCGGCAGGTGAACCTGCGGCGATATCTTTGACATACACGCCTTGATTGAGCTGACTGGTTTTGAGTCCGAGAGTTTCTTTTTGATACACATTTGGAACTTGTTCGAGATCCAGCATGCTGATGCCGATATATGGACGTTCAATTTTTCCTTTTGCGAGAAGCTGATCAGCGATTGGTTTGACATCATTGATTGGCAGTGCGAACCCAATGCCTTCAACACCTGTTTCAGAGATTTTCATACTCGTGATCCCCACAACCTTTCCGTCTGTCGTCAGAAGCGGGCCTCCGCTGTTTCCTGGGTTAATGGCTGCATCTGTTTGAATAACATTAATGCTGCTTTCGCCTGCTGATGTGTTCATAGAGACTGTTCGGTCGACGCCGCTGACAATTCCTTGTGTCACCGTTCTTGAAAGATCTTCACCAAGCGGGTTTCCGATCGCAATGACGGTTTCTCCAGCACGCAGTGAGGAGGAATTGCCTAATGCCGCAACCTTCGTCACATGATTGCTGCTAATTTCCACAACGGCTAAGTCAGTGAGCGGATCAGCTCCAACCAGTTTTCCTTCAATGGTTTTGCTATCGTGTAAGGATACGGTTAGTTTATTTGCCCCGTCAATGACGTGGTTGTTTGTTAAGACATAGGCTTTATTGCCTGATTTTTTGAAAATCACTCCTGAGCCTGTACCGGTTTCTTCCTCTTGACTGCTTTTGTTTTGCTGTGATTCATCGAAAGGCGTATTGAAATCGCCAAAGCTCGTGTCTGTTTGAGTTTGTGCTTGGTAGTTTGTAATGCCGACAATAGCTGGTGATACATTTTCGACCATACTGGAGATGCTGCTTGATGAATTTGATGTTTGGACGGCTGTTGTTTTTGACGAATTCGTGTGATTTGTCGATACTGCTTCAGTTTTCGCTGCCGAATCATTTGCAGTGCTGTCTGATGAATGCTGAGCATATGGCGAAAGAACGTAGACACCTAAAGCTAATGTACCGCCTACAACACCGCTGACAAATGGCTTAAACCAGCCGTTTGGCTTTTTCTGTTTTTGAGGTTGTTCAATTGTTTGTTTGTCATCTTTGTGCTGTGTCATTTCAATCACTCTCTTTCAATGATTTTTTCATGTATGTGTTTGGGTGTTTTACCGTATGTGGTGGGGACTGACTTTATCGTATGAAAAAAGTGTGGGATAAAAATGAAAACATTGTGGGAAATTGTTAAAATAAGTAGTGAATCTAAGCAAGATAGAGGAGATTAAACTGTGGAGACAATTGGAATCATTGGATATGGAAGTATGGCTGATATGATGGTGCAAAAGTGGCTGGAAAATGGGGTGCTGGATGCTCATCAAATCATGATCCATACAAGAAGTGAAACGGAGCGCCTTCATCAGCTCAAAGAAAAGCACCAAGAAGTCAACATTTGTTCATTAGACGAACTTTCTGCGTCATGTGATATATTGTTTGTCTGCGTGCCGCCGCTTGCAGTACTTGATGTTCTGGATCAGCTGCCTTCTCAAGCGAGAGCGGTACATATTGTGTCAGTAGCAGCAGCTGTGACATTAGAAAAGTTACAGGCGCATACAACACAGCCAGTGTCTAGATACATCCCAACACTCACGTCAGCTGTTGGGACGGGCGTATCACTTGTTGCGCATGGTGCAGCAGCAGGAAGCGAGGAAAAGGAGCGTTTGCACCGTCTGCTTTCAGCTTTTAGCATCGTCAGGGAAGTAGGGGAAGACCGGTTTGATGCGGCGAGCAATTTGACAAGCTCATCTCCTGGTTTTATCGCTGCTCTTTTTGAAGAAATGGCGAAAGCGGCTGTGAGAAATAGTGATCTTTCCTTAGAGGAAGCGAATGAATTTTTAACGTATGCCCTTTTAGGTACTGGCCAGATCCTCGTAGAGCGAGGCCTAACCTTTGCTGAAACTGTCGATAGAGTGGCGACAAAAGGGGGAATTACAGGAGAAGGTGCTGAGGTCATTCAACAGCAGGCACCTCAGATGTTTGATGATTTATTTACACAAACCATGAAGAAATATGAACAGCTGAAATCGCAGATCAACGAAGCGGATAAACACCACTAAAGGCATAGTTAGTGGTGTTTTATTTGTTAAAAAAATCCTTTCTAAAAAAGCCTTTTGACCTGTATTATCTGAGTCTAAACTCCTTATTTTCGGACATTGTATTGAAAAATCAATCAAGTTCTCATATAATTTTTTAGAAAATTTAGAAAAATATACACAAATTTTATGTTTAATTAAAGGGGGATGGGAATGAAGCTCTATGTATCTGTCGATATGGAGGGGATTACTGGTCTAGCTGATCATACATTTGTTGATTCGCGCCAGCATAACTATGAGCGGGGCAGACGCATTATGACAGGTGAAGTGAATGCTTGTGTAGAAGCGCTTCTTCAGCATGGTGCCACCGACATTTTGGTGAATGACAGTCATTCTAAAATGAATAATCTTTTGATCGAAGAACTGCATGAAGAGGCAGTTCTCATATCAGGTGACGTAAAGCCTTATTCAATGGTGCAAGGATTGGATCAAACCTATGATGCAGCTGTTTTCTTAGGTTATCATGCAAGGGCATCAATGAAAGGTGTGATGTCGCACAGTATGATTTTTGGTGTCAGACATTTTTACATAAATGATCATCCAATTGGGGAAATGGGCTTTAATGCGTATGTTGCAGGCTACTATGGTGTGCCGGTGATTCTTGTTTGCGGGGATGATCAAGCAGCACGTGAGGCAGAAAAGCTGATGCCTGGTGTGAAAACAGTGGCAGTGAAAGAAACCATCTCAAGATCTGCTGTGAAATGCTTACCTCCTGCCAAAGTGAATAAACAAATCTCGCAGCAAGTGGAAGCCGCGATGAAACAGATTGATCAAATGAAGCCGCTGACGCCTCCTGATCAGCCGCTGCTTAAGATTGAGTTTGCCAATTATGGACAAGCTGAATGGGCGAATTTAATGCCGGGTACTGCCATCATAGAAGGAACAACGACGGTGACGTACCAAGCAGACAATATATTAGAAGCCTATCAAGCGATGCTTGTCATGACAGAGCTTGCCGCACGTACAACATTTTGTTAAGTGAGGGGGAGACAGCAGATGGCCAGCTTTTTGTTCAAGCGTTTTATTGCGATGATTGCTACGATCTTAACGATTACGACTTTAACGTTTATTTTAATGAAGGTCATCCCAGGATCGCCTTTCAATGAAGAACGAAATACAAACGAAACCGTCCAGCGAAACCTCGAAAGCTACTATCACTTAGACGAACCACTCTATGTTCAATATGTCATCTATTTAAAATCCATTGTTACCTTTGATTTTGGTCCTTCCATTAAAAAGCCTTCTGAAAGTGTCAATGATCTATTGGCGAGAGGCTTCCCAGTCTCATTAGAACTTGGTCTTATCTCGATATTGATTGCTGTCATCTCTGGCATCCTGCTAGGGGTCATGGCTGCCCTCCGGCATAATGGTTTAATTGATTACATCGCCATGACCATTGCAGTTTTCGGTATATCCATTCCAAACTTTATCTTTGCTACCCTATTAATTCAGCAGCTTGCTGTCAATTTGAAGCTCTTTCCTACAGCGATGTGGACAAGTCCAATGCATATGGTGCTGCCTACAATCGCCCTTGCTGTCGGCCCAATGGCCATTATCGCCAGGTTAACGAGATCGAGCATGATTGAAGTGCTGTCACAAGACTATATCCGTACGGCCAAAGCAAAAGGGCTTTCTCCCTTTAAAATTGTATTTAAGCATGCGCTTCGGAATGCACTTTTACCCGTTGTAACCATTCTTGGAACACTTGTCGCAAGTATTTTAACAGGAAGTTTTGTCATTGAAAAAATCTTTGCTATTCCTGGGATGGGAAAATACTTTGTCGAGAGTATTAACAACCGTGATTATCCTGTCATCATGGGAACCACTGTTTTTTACAGCATTATTTTAATCACACTTCTCTTCATTGTCGATGTGGCGTATCGTCTCCTTGATCCGAGGATTCAGCTGCATCAGAAAGGAGGAAAGGCATGAGTATACACCTTCAGCATGATCCACCGAACAGGCATCCTGAAGTGCCAGACGAATGGTTTTCTCCACGAGAGCAAAAGAAAACAGAAGCCCATGCCATTAAAAGACCCTCTCTTTCCTATTGGGCTGATACATGGAGGCGGCTGAAGCAAAATAAGCTTGCGATGTTTAGCCTATCGGTTCTGATTTTTCTTTTTGTCATGGCAGTCTTAGGCCCATTGCTTGCACCAAATAGTGTGACAGAGCAGCGTCTTTCGATGCAAAATCTGCCGCCCTCGGCTGCTCACTGGTTTGGAACAGATGAGCTTGGACGAGATGTGTTCACACGCACTTGGTACGGAGCCCGTATTTCATTATTTGTGGGTGTCATGGCAGCCCTGATTGATTTTGCCATCGGTGTGATTTATGGGGGCATAGCGGGCTATAAGGGAGGCAAATACGACCATGTCATGATGAGAATTGTCGAGGTGCTCTACGGACTTCCTTATTTACTCGTCGTCATTTTATTGATGGTGCTCATGGGGCCAGGGCTTGTCACCATTATTGTAGCGCTCACTGTCACCGGATGGATTGGAATGGCAAGAATTGTGAGAGGTCAGGTTCTTCAGCTGAAAAGCCAGGAATATGTGCTTGCCTCAAAAACCTTTGGTGCCAAAAGCCTGCGGATCATTCGCCGCAACCTGCTGCCGAATACGATGGGGCCGATTATCGTCCAAATGACCCTGACTGTACCGACCGCGATATTTGCTGAAGCGTTCCTAAGCTTTCTCGGTTTAGGTATTCAAGCCCCGTTTGCAAGCTGGGGCGTGATGGCTAATGACGCTTTGCCGACTGTGCTGTCAGATAATGGACATTGGTGGCGTTTATTTTTCCCTGCATTTTTTATTTCACTCACGATGTTTTGCTTTAACAATTTAGGTGATGGCTTGCAAGATGCGCTTGATCCAAAGATGAAGAGGTGAAGCGCTTTGAAAAAAGTTCTACAAATTATCGATCTGCACGTCAGTTTTCGGACATACGGCGGTTCAGTTCAAGCAGTACGCGGAGTGAATGTCGATGTATATGAAAAAGAAACCCTCGCCATTGTGGGAGAATCAGGCTGCGGAAAAAGTGTGACATCACAAAGCATTATGAGGCTTCTGCCTGCATACAGCGCGCAAGTCGATCAGGGAGAAATCTGGTTTCAAGACCGCAACTTGCTGTCATTATCTGAAAAAGAAATGCGCGCCATACGAGGCGTGGATATTTCGATGATCTTCCAAGATCCGATGACAGCACTCAACCCAACCTTGACAATAGGAGATCAGCTGATGGAGGCGGCGAAGGAGCATCAAAAGCTGACGAAAAAAGAAGTGAAAGAAGCCGCCATACAGATGCTTGATTTGGTTGGTATTCCGCAGCCAAAGGAGAGACTAAAGCAATATCCGCACCAATTCAGCGGGGGAATGAGGCAGCGGCTCATGATTGCCATGGCACTGATTTGTGAGCCAAAGGTGCTGATCGCAGATGAACCGACGACCGCGCTGGATGTGACCATACAGGCACAAATTTTAGAGCTGTTTAAAGAGATTCAGAGGAAAACAGGGGTTACCATTATCTTAATCACACACGACTTAGGGGTCGTAGCCCAAGTTGCCGACCGGGTAGCGGTCATGTACGGAGGGAAAATGGTTGAAACTGGAACAAGGCAGGATATTTTTTACAGTCCGCAGCATCCTTATACAAAAGGGCTCCTGCAATCCGTTCCAAGACTTGATATGAAAGATGAACTGATTCCGATTGAAGGAAGCCCGCCTGATTTATTTGCACCGCCAAAGGGCTGTCCGTATACCGATCGCTGCCCGGCTGCCATGAAAGTGTGTGATCATATCATGCCGCACGAAACGCAGCGGTCACCTACTCATACAGTGCATTGCTGGCTTCAGGATGAGCGAGCGAACCAAGCGATGTTATCTGCAACACAAAGGGGGAGTTTTTGATGAGGAAAAAAGGGTGGATCATCAGTATTTGTTTGTTTATCATCATACTGCTCGCTGGATGTACAGCCAATGAGCAAGCAGGTAAAGGATCATCAAGCAATAAGGATGAAAAGAAAGTATTAACCTTAAATAACGAAAACGAACCGACGTCATTTGACCCGCCGATTGGTTTTAATAATGTATCGTGGCAAGGTCTGAATAACTTAATGGAGGGATTAACAAGACTGAACGAAAAGCACGAACCATCTCCTGCAATGGCGGAAAAATGGGAGATTTCAGAGGATGGAAAAACATACACATTTCATTTAAGAGACGGCATCAAGTGGTCGAATGGTGACCCAGTGAAAGCGAGTGACTTTGAATATGCGTGGAAGCGTCTGCTTGATCCGAAAACAGGCTCATCTGCATCCTTCTTAGCATACATGATTGAAGGCGGAGAGGCATTTAACAGCGGAAAAGGAAAGAAAGAGGATGTAAAAGTCAGTGCTGAAAATGACAAAACGCTAAAGGTCACACTGGCATACCCGCAGAAATCGTTCTTAAATATGACCGCAAACCCTGCCTTTTTCCCTGTCAATGAGAAGGTAGCAGAGAAGGATCCAAACTGGGCAAAGGATGCCAAAACCTTTGTTGGGAATGGACCGTTTCAGCTGACACAATGGAAGCATGATGAGAGCTTCACTATGGAAAAAAGTGAGACGTATTGGGACAAAAAAACAGTCAAGCTGGATCAGGTAAAGTGGCTGATGATCAGTGATCGAAACACTGATTATCAAATGTATCAATCGGGAGATTTGGACACTGCCTTTGTCCCAGCAGAACAAAGTGAAAATTTGCTGAAAAATAAAGACGTACAAATTGAAGATCAGGCCGGACTGTTCTTTTATCGTCTGAATGTGAACATGGAACCTTTTCAAAATAAGAACATTCGCAAAGCCTTTCAAATGGCGATCAACCCGCAAGATATCGTGGATTATGTCACGAAGAATAAAGAGAAGCCTGCCCGCGCCTTCGTTTCACCGGGGATTTTAGATTCAAAGGGTGATGATTTCAGAGAAGCTGGCGGCGATCTTGTCAAACAAGATACGAGTGAAGCTGCGAAGCTATTAGAAAAAGGGCTGAAAGAAGAAAACTATTCAAAGCTGCCGCCCGTCACATTAACATATAGCACAAAGCCTGAGAATAAGAAAAAAGCTGAAGCCATCCAGCAGCAATTAAAAGAAGCGCTGGGTGTGGACGTGAAGCTTGCAAACATGGAAGCCAATGTATTTGCAGAAGATCAAAAGGCGCTGAAATTCCAATTCTCGCAAAGTTCATTTTTAGCAGACTATGCAGATCCGATCAATTTCCTAGAGAGCTTCCAAACAGGGAATGCGATGAACCGGACTGGATGGTCAAACGACACCTATGATCAGCTGATTAAAAAGGCAAGCCAGGAAGCAGATGAACAAAAAAGAAACAGCATCCTTCATGATGCAGAGGCACTTCTCATTGAAGAAGCACCGATCATTCCAATTCATTTTTATAACCAAGTGCATTTGCAAAAAGAGGGCGTGAAGGGAATTGTCCGCCACCCTGTTGGGTATATCGATTTGAAATGGGCACAAGTAGATGGAGAGTAATTGAAGGAAAAGAGGAACACGGACGCTTTGAACAAAAGCGTCTCAGCGCGCGGACAAACCCTCGCATTCTTTGTCAGTCCTGCGCTCGGTACTCACGAATGTCAAATTCGCTCCGCTCCGATGCTCGTCCTTCCTAGGGCTGCAAAGGTTTTCAGGTCACGCTGAATAGAAGACAAAGGGCTAAAATAAAGATCATTTTAGCTCTTTGTCAACAATATGGGACGCTTTGAACAAAAGCGTCTGTTCCTTTATTTGTTCATGTTATGGAGAAGATGCCCATAGATTGTAAGAAATAAAGAGAAAGAGGGGATTGGCATGAACCAGCTGCCAGCGGCGCTTCAAACAGGGGATACGGTGGGGGTTATCGCACCAGCAAGCCCGCCTGATGAATTGAAATTAGCAAAAGGGATTGCCTTTTTAGAAAGCCTTGGGCTGAAGGTGAAAAAAGGGAAGTATCTTGATTCCCGGTACGGATATTTAGCAGGTCGTGATCATGAAAGAGTGGAAGATCTTCATGGCATGTTTCAAGATCCAGAAGTCAAAGCGGTTATTTGTGCCTGCGGAGGGTACGGAACTGGAAGACTTGCGGAAGTCATTGACTATGATCTCATTCGCCGGAATCCAAAAATCTTTTGGGGTTATAGTGACAT
Organism: Bacillus sp. FSL P4-0248; assembly: GCF_038593305.1. Classification (NCBI taxonomy): domain Bacteria; kingdom Bacillati; phylum Bacillota; class Bacilli; order Caryophanales; family Bacillaceae; genus Bacillus; species Bacillus sp. FSL P4-0248. Next base: position 1,218,807 of record NZ_CP151983.1, read on the forward strand.
TACGTTTTTACATACGGCCATCCAGCAGCAGACGGGTCTTGTGACTTTTCATGGTCCAATGCTTTCCTCTGATGTGGGACTTGAAGAGGTCCATCCGTATACGAAGGATACCTTTTTGCAGCTGTTCACGCCGAAGGCCTTTACGTATTCGCATCACTTGTCACCTCTTCATACCTTCTACCCCGGCACCGCTTCAGGGGACATCATAGGAGGGAATCTTGCCCTCATCGTGACAACACTTGGCACACCTTTTGAAATTGATACGAAGGGAAAGCTGTTGTTCATTGAAGATATTGACGAAGAGCCTTATAAAATCGATCGCATGATGCAGCATCTCACCTCTGCTGGAAAATTGGATGATGCGGCTGGATTCATCATTGGCGATTTTCATCAATGTGAACCAAAAAAGAAAGACCAGTCCTTAACGTTGGAACAGCTATGGGAAACCTATATTGTGCCGCAAAAGAAACCTGCACTTGGCGGCTTTCGGATCGGTCATTCATCACCGAACTTTGCCATTCCGATGGGCGTGCAGGCTGCACTAGATGCGGCAGGGAAGAAACTGCACATTTCTCCAGGCGTTGCAGCGAAAGAGGCGATTAAATGAAAATTGTGGATGTTCGTACATGCAGAACGAGTGTACCGCTAAAAAAGCCTTTCAAAACCGCTTTAAGAACGGTGTATGACGCAGCATCTCTGATCGTCATCATCACATATGATCAAGGTGACGTCAGCTACGGAGAGGCAGTTCCCACATCGGTGATTACAGGAGAAACGCTGGAAAGCATCGACTATGCCATCTGTGAAGTGATCAGACCCATTTTGCTCGGGGCTTCCTTGGCAGAGTATGAACAAATCTTTTCTGCTATGAACCGCGTGCTCGCAAGCAACACAAGCGCAAAGGCTGCAATCGATATGGCCATTTATGATGGCTTAGCAAAGCAGGCAGGACTTCCGCTTTATCAATACCTTGGCGGATATCGTCATCAGCTCGAAACCGACTATACGGTCAGTGTAAACCGGCCGCTTGAGATGGCGGAAGATGCGAAGCAATACGCAGCCGAAGGCTTTCAGACGTTAAAGGTTAAAGTAGGAAAAGATGATATACACACGGATATTCAGCGGATCAAGCGGATTCGAGAAAAAGTCGGTCCGGATATTCAGATCAGGCTCGACGCCAATCAGGGCTGGACGTGGAAGGAAGCGATCACAGCCATTCGAAAAATGGAAGCGCTGAATATTGAACTAGTAGAACAGCCAGTGCCGAAAGAAGATATTGAAGGGCTGCGCCGTGTGACAGAAGCAACTGAAACACTGATTATGGCAGACGAAAGCATTTTCAGTTTTCATGATGCCATTAGGGTGCTTGAAACGAGAAGCTGCGATCTGATCAATTTAAAATTAATGAAATCAGGCGGCATAAAAGAAGCATTAAAAATCAATGCCCTAGCCGAAGCATACGGTGTTCAGTGCATGGTTGGCAGTATGATTGAGTCAAAGCTTGGCATTACAGCTGCGGCACATTTCGCCGCAAGCCAGCCGAATATCACCCGCTGCGATTTTGATGCCCCGCTTATGCTGAAAGAGGACTTGATAGACGGAGGAATCGTGTACAAAGGAAAAGACATATTTTTACCGCTGCATCATGGGTTAGGCATTCAAGGGGTGAAAGGAGTCTCATGATGATATACGAATCAAAGGTTCCAGTCGCTAACGTATGGACAGCGCCGCATTCGCCGAGAGAAATCGATCAGAAGGTACTTCAGGACTCCATCAACATCAAAGAGTGGATTGACCAGCAAACATATGAAGAAAAGCTGGCTTTATGTGAAGAAAATTTGATTCAATCTCAAATACTGCTCGGCGAACGAGTGATTGGATTAGAAGAGACAGATGGCTGGATAAAAGTCGTCATACCGCAGCAGGCCAGCCGGAAACATCCAGAAGGCTATCCAGGCTATATACCTGCTGAGCAATTAAACCAAGTAACTGAGGGAAGTGCGTCAGCTGTATCTCTTATCGTTTGTCAGAAAAAAGCCACGCTATATCAAAACGGGGAACCAGATATGGAGATTAGTTTTTTAACAGAGCTGGCAGCAGCCAAAGAAACTGATGATCAATTTCATGTTGTCACCCCAGTAGGAATAAGAGAAATCAACAAAGCGGATGTACGCCCAGGCTCACATGCTTTCTCTCTGATAGGCAAAGATGTCGTAGACGCAGGAAAACAATTTATAGGCCTTTCGTATTTATGGGGAGGCATGAGCAGCTTTGGCTATGATTGTTCAGGCTTTGCTTACAGCATGTACAAAGCGTGCGGATATCTTTTGCCGAGAGATGCAAGTGACCAAGCTGTTCAAGGAACGCCGGTTACATCAAGCCATTTAGAACAAGGCGACTTGCTGTTTTTTGCAAATGAAAACGGAAAAGGAGCGGTCCGCCATGTAGGGATCTACGCTGGGAACGGGATGATGCTTCATTCGCCCAAAACTGGCAGACAAATTGAGCTTCTCTCCCTTTCTGGCACTTCATATGAAAAGGAATGGGCAGGTGCAAGGCGGTATTTACCAAGCGAGAGGAGGAGCGATCATGACAGTTGAACCACTCTTACAAGTAAACAACCTTAAAAAACATTTTCATCTATCGAAAGGGAGAACCTTAAAAGCGCTGGATGGTGTCTCTTTTCAGCTGAAACAAGGAGAAACCTTTGGTCTCGTTGGTGAGTCTGGCTGCGGCAAATCCACACTTGGAAAAGTGCTCATGCGTCTTTATGAACCTACAGATGGTGAAGCCTTATATGAAGGGAAAAGTCTTCACCACCTTTCTAAAAAAGAATCATTTGATTTCAACCGGCAAATGCAAATGGTCTTTCAAGATCCGTATTCCTCGTTAAATCCAAGACTGTCAGTAAAAGATATTATGCTGGAGCCAATGGAGATTCATCAGCTTTATGGCAGTCAAAAGAAAAGGATTGCCCGCGTGAAAGATCTGCTTGAAGCGGTAGGATTAAGCTATGATTTTGCTACCCGCTATCCGCACGAATTTAGCGGGGGACAGAGGCAGAGAATCGGCATTGCAAGAGCACTTGCCTTAGCGCCAAAATTTATTGTGGCAGATGAGCCGATTTCTGCACTAGACGTCTCCGTCCAAGCGCAGGTCGTGAACCTGCTGAAAAAACTGCAAAAAGAGGAAGGATTAACTTTTCTTTTTATTGCACATGACTTGTCCATGGTGAAATATATTAGTGACCGGATCGGTGTCATGTATTTAGGTCATCTCGTCGAATTGACGACGAGTGATGCATTATATCAAACACCGCTTCACCCATATACACAAGCCTTGCTGTCTGCCATCCCCATTCCAGATCCTGACGTAGAGGACAAGCGCAAAAGGTTTATTTTAAAAGGAGAAATTCCAAGTCCAGTGAACCCGCCAAGCGGCTGTGTATTTCGAACACGATGTCCTGCCGCGATGGATGTGTGTGCTGAAAAAAAGCCGACATTACAAGCGGTGGAAGAAGGACATGAAGTCGCCTGTCATTTATACAATAGAAAATAGGACAAGCCCGATAAAAAGCCAGCAAGTAGACAAACTGTTCTACATGCTGGCTTTTTTAGTGGATGAACGCCGAATAGGCAATGTACAGCATCTGAAAGAGCCGCCAGATTTAATAATTTCCGAAAAGTCCACTTTAATAACGGTGTACCCGTGAGCGGTTAATAAAGCATTTGTTTCTTGGTTGCTGGGCAAGCTGATCACTTTTTTCTGACCAATGGATAAAACATTTGGTCCAAGTGTGAATTGCTCTTGTTCGCTGATTTCAATCAAATCATAATACGTTTTGAGCAGCTGGAGATCCTTTTGCTTGAACGCTTCAGGATAAATGATTATCTCGTCATGAGACAGAATATTCATCACACAATCAAGATGCAAAATGTGAGGAGGAAGGTGAATCGGAATGATGTCATGATCCGGCAGTTCCTTTTTTAGCTGGTAGATAGCGGCTGAACTAGTTCTTTTGCTCGTGCCAACAAACACACGCTTCTGATCCACAAGCACATCGCCGCCTTCAATCGTTCCGTCTGTCAAAGTGACAGCTGACCACCCTTTTGCGTGTGCCCATTCTTTTAGGTATTGTTCTTCCCCTTGCCGAACCGGAGCGGCCATACTTGAAACAAACAGTGTCTGTCCAATCGTAAACCCAATATCCCGAGTGAAGACTTGCTCAGGGAAGCGTTCATTCGCCGGGAGCAGGATAGGCCGTACTTGATGATCTTTAAGGGTTTGGATCAATTGCTTATGCTGAGCGACTGCTTTCATTTGAGAAATATTTTCTTTCGCAAAATGTTTCTGGGTTTCGTTAATAATTTGTTTGATTTCCATATAAATAGGACTGCATAAAAGAACTTCTTCTAAATCGTCGTATTCACTCATGCATTGCGGCATTTTGTATAATTGCTCTGCTCTCATAGAATCCATCAAATGGCCTCCTTGTTCATTCATAGTTCTATTATTCCTTCTTCTAGCCATGGTTGAAACATTTCCGAAAGAAAATCTCTCACATAAGACTAAAGCAAAAAGTTTAGACAAACCTAAAAGAATAGTGTTTAATAAAAGTCGTTCCGCATCCACGAAAACAGCAAGAAGGAGCTATGATGATGAGTGAAGAAAATTTCAAATACTGCAAGGAATCGAAAGTTGTTAAAACCAGCAGAGTATTCCCTCTCGATACGAATAACCACCAAACGTTATTTGGCGGGAAATTAATGAGTTATATAGATGACATTGCCTCCATCTCGGCAGCAAGACACAGCCGCAGTGAAACGGTCACAGCTTCAATGGATTCTGTTGACTTTTTAGAGCCGATTGGACAAAAGGAGTCAGTATGCTTGGAATCCTATGTCACATGGGTGGGCACGTCTTCTATGGAAGTGTTCGTCAAAGTCATTAAAGAAAACTTGATGTCTGGAGAGCGCAGACTCGCAGCGACTTCATTTCTGACATTTGTCTCATTAGATGAAAACGGAAAGCCTAAACGAGTCCCGCAGGTGATGCCGGAAACAGAGGAAGAAATCATGCTTCATCAAACAGCGAAGCAGCGGGCAGAGGAAAGAAAAAGCCGCCGAAAGCATAGTAAGGCGCTTGCTGACGCACTTGGGACAGATAAACCTTGGGCGTAAAAATCACCCTTTAAGCGGTGATTTTTTTCTGTACCAGTATCTTGCATGGCAAGATAGTGTATGATAAGATAAAGCTATCTTGTGATGCAAGGTACTGGAATCGGAGGAACAATCATGACAACATCCACACAAATGCTAAAAGGAATTTTAGAAGGCTGTCTGCTGTCGATTATTTCTGAGGGCGAAATTTATGGGTATGAAATGACGAAGAAGCTCGCGCATTATGGGTTTGATCAAATTAGTGAAGGCAGTATCTATCCGATTTTGCTGCGTATGCAAAAGGAACAGCTGGTGACCACCGTTACAAAAGCGTCAGCGAGCGGTCCGAAAAGGAAATACTATACGCTCACACAAGCGGGAGAACAAGCGCTCACAGAGTTTATTGACCGCTGGAATGAGCTTTCAAAAAATGTAAACCGCTTATTACAAAAAGGGAAGTGAGATTATGGTATCAAAAGAAACAAGACACATTCTACTAGAGCTGCAACTTTATCTCATATCAAAGGGAAAAAATCAGGATGAAATCGATGAGCTGATGGATGAACTGACAGCACATGCGGTTGAGGCTGAAAAAGACGGCAAAACAGGTGAGGATGTGTTCGGAGGAGATCCGCGGAGCTATGCTGATGAACTGGCAAAAGAGCTGTCAGAAAACCATAAAGACTGGGTGCCATTCGTCAGTGCTTTCTTAATTGGATCGCTTTTTTATATGATCTTATCAGATGCAATCAGCCAAAACTTATCCTATTCTTGGTTTGCTTTAATTGGATATCCGCTCGTTTTAGTGGCCAATGTCATCATGATCATTGTGATGTTTAGAGCGTCTGCCTTTCAAACAAGCAGCCGGGTATTTCTTTACTTTTGGATGTTAGGAATCTTTCAGCTGACAGCGATGGTGACAATCAAACTATTGGATCAAAAGGTCGGCACACCACTACTTGTCCTTACTTCTGGCCAGAGGTGGGGCGTCATTCTGCTCATGCTGCTATGCATCGTTGTATTCAATGCAATCTTAAAGGCGAATGTCGTTTCATTGATTCCGATTATCTTTTTCGGACCGCAGCTCATCTTCGAATGGATTGGCTGGACGTCACCAAGTGTGATTTTGCTGCAAAGTCTGCTATCTATTGTGATTTTAATAGGGCTTATGCTCATTGTCCTGCGCCGGGCAAATAAGAAAAATGAAAATATGAATGTAAACTGAGCACATCTCATACGATGTGCTTTTCTTTTTCTAAAAAAATGTAGAAATGGAATTGTGTTTTTCATTACAATGGGGAGAGGACAAAAATGAAAAGGGGTTCTGTTTTTGGATATCGTATGGGGATATGTACTCGTTTTTGTATTGGCTGCTTTGCCTTTTTTTGAGGTGATTGGTGTCGTTCCATTCGCAATCTTAAGTGGGCTGCACCCTGTGACAACGGCTGTAATTGGATTCATCGGCAACTTTCTCACAGTTTTGCTTCTCATTGTGTTTGTGGACCGGTTTAAAGCATGGTGGTTAAAGAGAAAAGAAGAGAAAGGTGATGAGAAAGGAGAGAAAAAGCAGCTGCGGGCTAGAAAAATTTGGGAACGATACGGTCTGCCTGGATTAGCGCTCATTGGTCCTTTTATCATCGGCAGTCATTTAGCGGCCTTGATGTGCATGAGCTTTGGAACGAAAAGAAAGCAAGTCGCGGTGTGGATGACCGTCAGTTTAATGATGTGGACAGCGCTGGCTGCAAGTTTAACCGGTGCGGGCTTCCATTACTTTGCCCCAGATTCAAATGGGTTGTTCGGAGATATTTTTAGCAAGTAAAAAAGGGGGGATTATCAATGTCATATCAAACAAGAACAGTACTAGAAACAGAGCGCCTGAAACTGAGAACGATGAATGAACATGATGCGTCATTTTTATATGACGAGCTGTTCCAAGATGAAGAAGTGATGAAGTATTATCCTTCTTTGAAGGATGAACAGCAGACAAAAGAGTGGATTGCATGGAATCAAAAAAATGACCGCATGTACCACACCTCGCTATGGATCATTGAAGATAAAGAAACAAATGAACGTCTTGGACAAAGCGGAATTGTTCTGCAAAATATCGAAGGACAAACGGAGCTTGAGATCGGATATATGCTAAAGAAAGCGGCGTGGGGGAATGGCTATGCTGCTGAGGCTGCAAAAGGCTGCCTTACCTATGGATTTGAAGAAATGAAGGTCAGACGGATGGTCAGCCTAATTCGTCCTGAGAATGAAGCGTCGGTGAAGGTCGCTTTAAAAATGGGCATGAAAAAAGAAAAAACTATTTCAAAATGGGACCAAATCATTGATGTATACAGCATTACCCGTAACGGAGAAAACGGCTCGCTTACCGATTAAGCAGAGCCGTTTTTTTATGCACGCTGTTCTAACTGAAGCAAATATTTCTTCCGTTCAATCCCCCCGCCATAGCCTCCAAGCTCACCACTTGTTTGAATCACGCGGTGGCAGGGAATGATAATAGCCAATTGATTCGCACCATTTGCATTACCAACGGCACGAACCAAATGCGGATCGCCCAGTTTCGCGGCTAGATCACGATAGGATCTCGTTTCGCCTGCTGGAATGAGTGAAAGCTGCTCCCACACCTTCATTTGAAAAGGGGTGCCATGTAAGGAAAGCGGTACAGTAAACTTGGTCAGCTTTTTCTCAAAATATAAGGCCAATTCCTTTGCTAATTGCTGATGGACGTTTGTTTCTCCAACTAAAATGCGGGCATGATGCTTCTTTCTTAATGTTTCAATTTCTTTTTCGAGTCCCCGCCTGTCCATAAACTCCAGTAAATACACATGTGTGGCATCTGTCACACTCATCATCCGCCCGATCGGTGTGGAAATAAAATTAGCATAAAGAATGTGAATCTGCGCTTTTTTAGGGGGATTTCCCATGATTTTCGTAAATGCATCATTGAAGGCGCTTGAAGATTCATAGCCGAAAGTGACCTGCTGATCGATTACTTTTTTTCCGTTCAAAATTTCTTTAAAGGCAAGTCCCATTCGGCGTGATCTTGCATATTGAACAAAGGTCATGCCGTAAATATCTTTAAATTTTCTTCGAGCTGTGGCAGAGTGAATCCCTAATTGGCGGAAGTCCTCTTCCTTCCAGCGTTTCTCAGGATTTTTTTCTACTGCTGAAACGAGTGTTTTGACTTCTTCAGGAATGCTGTTCGGGTATGTTAATGGTGTGCAGCGCTTGCAAGGGCGATACCCTGCCAGCAGTGCTTCCTCCGCTGTAAAGAAAAACTCACAGTTTTCAAATTTTGGCTTTCTAGCCGTACATGTGGCATGACAGAAGATGCCAGTTGTCTTAATACAGGCAAAGAATGTGCCGTCATATTGCGGATTCTTGTCAACAAGTGCTTGATAAAATTCATGTTTTTGTTCATCGGTCATCATCATATGAAGCCACCTCTTAATTTTTTATAAAATGTTTTTCAGCATTATTTGGAGTACAACGGATGATCTGTAAATGCATCATCCTAAAGTTGAACGTTCATCACATCAATCTGATTTTATTATATCAGCGGTGTGATCGTTGCTGTACCCGGAATAGATCCTTCTCCCTCGTATAACAATCAAGCATCATTCTCCTTCTTTTCTCATTTTTCACTTCCTGTTTTAGTTCATATATTTTAGCTGCTTCTGTTTCATTTCTTCATAAAATGCTTCAACTTCTTGTTCGTAAAGTACGGTCTCCATGTCCTTGTATTTACGCTTAATCGTCAATGTCATAAAAAATAAATGAATTGTCATATACGCTCGTTTCCCTTCAGTTCGCAGCATGTGAAACAGCCCGCAGATCTTCTTTATCAGTTGACCTGTTTCTAACCCTTAGTATACGGAGGTCCCATAAAATTTCTTTCGAAAAATGAACAAGTATATTTGCGTGTGGCAAGCAAAGCGGTAGACCGGTATTTCGGGGTGTGATACAATTTTGACACACAGAATCTGCTTTAAGTCAGATCTGCTTATTAAGAATTGGTTTTCTAGGGTTCCGTGCGGGTGGCGCAGTCTGGACCGAGAGAAAACACATAAGGTCTACACAATAGACCGTATGTACACGGAGGGATAAAAGCCCGGGAGATTTGATCAAACGATCGATTTCCGGGCTTTTTTTGTTGGTTGGAATCGTTCAGAAAGGAAGGGATTAGATGAAATGGGGAAATGTCTTTATTGCGGCGATCTTTGAAGTCGGCTGGGTGATGGGGTTGAAATATGCTGACTCTTTATTGGAGTGGGCCGCAACCATCGTTTGTATTGTCGTCAGCTTTTATTTACTCCTGAAAGCCACGACTGTACTGCCAGTTGGCACACTTTACGCCGTTTTCACCGGACTTGGGACAGCAGGTACTGTCATAGTAGGTATGGTAATGGGTGAGCCGGTACAGCTAGTGAAATTACTTTTAATCATGGTGCTTTTAAGCGGTGTATTAGGGCTCAAACTGACCACGGGTGAAAAGAAAGGGGAGACTGAATCATGAGCTGGCTTTTACTTATTGGTGCAGGCATTTTAGAAATGCTTTGTGTCACCATGATGAATCAATTCCAGAAAGACCGGCATGTCAAATGGATTTTATTCATTGCAGCTGGATTTTCGCTGTCCTTTCTCATGCTCTCTCTTGCGATGAATACAATTCCGATGGGAACGGCATACGCCATTTGGACTGGCATTGGAGCTGCTGGAGGAGCCATTGTCGGCATGCTGTTTTACGGTGAGTCGAAGGACGCAAAACGTATTTTCTTTATCGCACTGATTTTATCTGCGGCGGTCGGGTTAAAAATCATTGAATAAGAAAAGGCTGGCATCTGTCTGCCAGCCTCTCCATGTAGACAAACCCTCGCATTCTTTGTCAGGGCTGCAAAGGTTTTCTATCACGCGTTAAAAGTAGAAAAAGGGCTCAAATAAAAATCATTTGAGCCCTTTTTTGTTACATCGAATGATGATTGGAATCGTTTTCATTTTTGCGGTAAAGCTGACTCACTAGAAGAAAACAGACACCAAATGTGAGTAAAGGAATGAGTCTCTCACCGGCTATAAAAAGATAAATACCTGTGATCAGACATACGATGCCGAGCCAAAAGCTCACTTTACCAAACAAAGTCATGCTTTTCATCTCCATCACTCCTTTTGTGATAAAAGGTCTACTCATATTATATCACGCTAGGTGCAGAATTGAATGAATATTCAATAAAAAATGGACTCTTCATTGCTTTTTCTCTTTCCAGTCCAGTATAATATTTCATTAGAATGAAAACGTAAATGAGGTCATGATACATGAGAACATTGATTACAGAGAAACTTGAATTACACAGACAAAAGCACGAGCAAAAAGGCAGATTACTTGTCAGCTGCCCGGATCAGCCTGGTATTGTATCAGCTGTTTCTTCCTTTTTATTTGAGCACGGAGCGAACATCATTGAATCCAGCCAATACACAACCGATCATGAAAGCGGCCGGTTCTTTTTAAGAATTGAATTTGATTGGAAAGACATCTCGGCGAATATGGATCAATTGAAAAATAGCTTTGAGCCAATCGCAGCATCATTTCAAATGACGTGGAGCATGTCGCGTGCAAGTGAGCTGAAAAAGCTGGCAATCTTTGTCTCAAAAGAGCTTCATTGTCTGCATGAGCTTCTATGGGAATGGCAAAGCGGAAATTTAATGGCTGAAATCGCAGTTGTGATCAGCAATCATGAAACGGCAAAAGATACAGTAGAAGCACTCGGAATTCCATTCCATTTTGTAAAGGCGAATAAAGATATTCGCAAAGAAGCTGAAAAAGAGCAGCTCGCCTTATTAGAAAAGTACGACATTGATGCGATTGTGCTTGCCAGGTACATGCAAATTTTAACGCCTGGATTCATTGAAGAGCATCCGAACAAAATCATTAATATTCATCATTCCTTCCTGCCAGCATTTATTGGTGCAAACCCCTACAAGCGGGCATATGAGCGGGGAGTCAAATTAATTGGTGCGACTTCTCATTATGTCACCAATGATTTAGATGAAGGACCGATCATTGAACAGGATATTGAGCGTGTAGATCACCGGGATGATGCGGAAGCCCTGAAAAATATTGGCCGGACAATTGAGCGCAGTGTGCTTGCACGTGCTGTCAAATGGCACCTTGAAGATCGAATTATTGTTCATGAGAATAAAACGATTGTCTTTAATTGACCGCTTGACTTTTCTTTAGCAATTGGTGATAATATAAAAAAATTAACGAGCGTTGAAAAGGAATAGTAAGCAGGAACTGATGCGTAAAGAGAGCAAATGATGTGCTGAAACATTTGCCGCAGACAGCTGCTGAACCTGCCCTTTGAGCCTTAGAGGAAAAATCTAAGCGCGTGCCTGGCGTTACAGGAGTTGAGTGGAATAAGCAGATCGCATGCTTATTCAATGAAGGTGGTACCACGGAAAATCCCTTTTCGTCCTTTACATAAGGAGAAAAAGGGATTTTTTTGTGCCTAAAGGTATAGCGGAGGGAATCAAGGATGAAAAAGCAAAGGATCGTCATAAAAATTGGCAGCAGTTCATTAACAGAGCAAAAAGGAGCCATTGATGAACAAAAGATGCGGGATCATGTAAGAGCCATCGCAAAGCTCAAAGAAGCAGGTCATGAAATCATTTTAATTTCGTCAGGAGCCGTTGCAGCAGGATTTGGCAGCTTAGGCTATCCATCAAGACCTGTGACCTTAAAGGGGAAACAGGCAGCTGCCGCCGTTGGTCAGGGCTTGTTAATGCAGAAATATACAGAGCTTTTTTCACAGTTTCACATGACACCTGCTCAAATGCTTTTAACACGTAATGACTTTTCAGATCGAACAAGATATCGAAATGCTTACGCAACGATGATGGAGCTGCTGGAAAGAAAGATTTTGCCGATCATAAATGAAAATGATTCAGTCTCCATCGAGGAGCTTACCTTTGGGGATAATGACATGCTGTCAGCTCTTGTCAGTGGATTAATCCATGCAGACCAATTGATTATATTAACAGACATCAATGGCATTTATGATGCAAATCCAAATGAGCATCCTGAGGCGAAGCGGTTTGATGTCCTGACCCACATTTCAGAAGAATTGTTTTCATATGCAAAGAGCACCGGTTCAAAGGTTGGAACAGGCGGAATGAAATCGAAGCTTTCTGCTGCACAAACGGCACTTTCACTTGGCGTGAAAGTCTTCATTGGCACAGGCACTGGGGAAGACAAACTGCTTCGCATTCTTACGGGGCAAGGCGATGGAACGTATATCGGTGAACAGGATTTATCAGCCGTGAACAACCGTCGTCAATGGATTCAATTCCACTCACCGGTCTCTGGAAAGATCATGATTGATGCAGGAGCAGAAGCGGCGATTTTGCATAATGGCAGAAGCCTTCTTCCGGCAGGAGTCATTGATGTCGCTGGTGACTTTTCTAAAGGAGAAGTCGTAGAAGTCGTCGGTCCAAACGGATTAGTTGGTAAGGGACAAACCTTGTACGCCTCCGATGAGCTTCTCGGCATTAAAGGAATGCGAAGTGACGAGCTTTCAAAAGAGAAGCCTGAGGTCATACACCGAGATCACTGGGTACAGCATGTACAAAACTGAGGAGGGAATACGATGAATGAAGTTCTTGAAAAAGCAAAAAAAGCAAGTGCAGCCAAAGATCAGCTGCTTCTAAAAACGACGGAACAAAAAAATGCTGCCCTGCACGCCATCGCGAGTGCACTAAAAGCATCTTCAGCTTATTTAATAGAGGAGAACCTAAAGGATGTTCAGGCTGCTGAGGAAAAGCAGTTCACGCCATCTGTCATTGACCGAATCACACTCACGGAAGAGAGAATTGAAGCCATTGCAGACGCGACCCTTCAACTCATTCAGCTAAAAGACCCAATTGGTGAAACGTTAGAAACCATTCAAAAAGAAAACGGCCTGCTCATCGAAAAGGTCCGTGTACCGCTTGGAACGGTTGGAATGATTTATGAAGCAAGACCAAACGTGACAGTCGATGCTGCGACCCTTTGCTTGAAAACTGGAAATGCTGTGATTCTGCGCGGAAGCTCATCTGCTATTCATAGTAATAAGGCAATTGTAAAGGTGATTCATGAAGCGCTTCATACGACGGATATTCCAGTAGACAGTGTGCAATTGATTGAAGATACTGGCCGTGAAACGGCGAAAACGCTGTTCACCTTAAATGAATACCTGGATGTCCTCATTCCGCGCGGCGGGAAGAATTTAATTGATCTTGTCGTGAGAGAGTCAACTGTGCCGGTGCTTGAGACAGGTGCAGGAAATTGTCATATCTATATTGATGAAACAGCAAAAAACGAAATGGCTGAGCGGATTGTGCTGAATGCCAAAACCCAGAGACCATCTGTTTGTAATGCGATCGAGAGCATTGTCATTCATGAAACATGGGCAAAAACATACGGTGCTTCGTTATTTGAAGCCCTTCAATCAAATGGGGTAGAAATACGCGGTGATGAAGCCGTTTGCGCGCTTGCTCCTAGTGCTGCATTAGCGGCAGCAGAGGACTATGCAACGGAGTTTTTAGCACCGATCGTCAGTATTAAAATTGTAGAAAACATAGAACAAGCGATTCAGCATATTCAAACATATAGCTCTAAGCACTCTGAAGCGATCATTACGGAAAACGATGAGCATGCAGCCCTTTTCTTAACAGCTGTCGATGCTGCCGCTGTTTATCATAATGCCTCTACTCGTTTCACAGATGGCTTTGAGTTTGGCTATGGAGCGGAAATAGGAATTAGTACACAAAAACTTCATGCAAGAGGGCCAATGGGTCTGCCAGCCTTAACGTCTGAAAAATTTGTCATTCGTGGTCAAGGACAAATAAGAGAATAACGAATTTAAAAGAGAGTCTTGTGACAACAGGCTCTCTTTTTCCTTTCATTTTTGTATTTCTCCGGTCAAGTATGATAAAATATGGTAATGTTTTATATTTTGAGAAGATTGGAGAAGGCAACGTATGGCGAAAATCATTCCCTCTTCGGATATTGGAGTGAAAATCAACAAGTGGTATGAATTAATCCGCAGATTTGATTCAGAACAAGCAGAACAGTTAAAACAGGAAATTCGCACCTCTCTTGATTCAATGGAAGAAGATCAGAATTTGCTTCTCTATTTTTCTTTAATGGAATTTAGGCATGAGGTCATGCTCGATTATTTAAAGCCATTAAAGGAAGGAAAGCTTCGCGCCAACTTTTCCGAGCTTTCGAAAGAAATAGATGAGCATCAAACGCATGTTACAGGCATGCTTGAATACTACTATCATTTTTTTAGAGGCATGTATGAATTCGGGCGGAGGGAGTATATTGCTGCCATATCGTCTTATCAAAAGGCAGAGCACAAGCTTTCTTTTGTATCAGATGATATTGAACGTGCGGAATTTCATTTTAAAATGTCAGAAATATATTATCACATGAAACAAACACATATCTCGATGCACCATGCTAAACTAGCGCTGGATGTTTATGTTCAGCATGAACTGTATGCGCTTCGCACAATTCAGTGTGAATTTATTGTGGCAGGTAACTACGATGATATGAGAAGGCATGAAAAAGCATTACCACATCTCGAAAGAGCACTTGCGAGATCAAGAGAGTTTCAGAATGTGCGTTTTATTGCCTCCTCTTTGTTTAATATGGGCAACAGTTATTACCGAATGGGAGACTTGACCCGCGCACTCGAATTAATGAAAGAATCCATCTCGTTATTTGATCAAAATCAATCCGATCATCTTCGTCGATCTATAGACCCTCTTTATACAGCCGCTCAGATATTATACAAACAAGGAAAACACGAAGAAGCATTACACTACAGAGAAGAATGTATGAAGCGAGCAGAAGCTCTTCAAGATGACATTCATCTTCAGAAAACCATATTTCTAGAAGCATTGTATTTAAGACAAGATGCTGAGCATATCAAACAAATTTTCCATTTTTTAGAGTCTGTCTATGCATATCCAGATATAGAGGAGCTGGCATTAGATACCGCAAAGTATTATAATGAAATGGGGGATTATGAAAAATCTTCCATGTTCTATGGGGAAGCGGAACATGCTCGAATCTATATTCAGAGAGGGGATTGTTTATATGAATTTTAAAAAATGGGCAGTCGTCTGTACAAGCATCACCATTATGGCATTGTGGCTGGCAGCAGCAAATGCCGACCCAGATAACAGAAACCATACGCTGGAACAACCGAATCCGCAGCATGACACGATCTAAAGCCCTTGTTAAAGGGCTTTTTTTACTGCCTAAACACCATTCTGCGGGACATGCTCATAAAAAGGAAACGAGGAGGAAAACTTAAAAAAGAGTATTTATTGATTGACTCTACAATTTAAATTGTGTACAATTCAATTGTAGGAAATATTATTGGAGAGAAAGAGGGTTATATTCATGTCAGACGTTTTATTTACAGCAACGGTATCAGCTGTCGGAGGAAGAGAAGGTAAGGTTGTTTCAACAGATGGTGTACTTGAGCATGATGTAGCAATGCCTGGAACACCAAGAGCAAAAAAAATTGAAAAAGCAACAAATCCAGAGCAATTATTCGCAGCAGGCTACTCTGCATGTTTTGATTCAGCCCTTCAAATGGTAGCAAGACAAGAGCGTATCCGTTTTGAAAGTGAAGTAACAGCACATGTCAGCTTATTAAAAGACAGTTCAGATGGCGGCTTCAAACTAGGTGTTCAATTAGAAGTAAAGGGAACTGGAATTGAGCAGTCTGCATTAGAAGAACTTGTTCATAAAGCGCACGGCGTATGCCCATATTCAAAAGCAACTCAAGGAAACATCGAAGTAGAACTAGTAGCTGTCGCACAATAATAGATATCAATAAAAGGCTGAGGGAACATTCCCTCAGCCTTTTGATTGTGTTAAATTTTGCAAAAGCTCATGTAAAGAGGCACGCAGTGTTTTTAGCTCTTCTTCCGATCTTCCTGTCCCAGTCAGCATGTGAGACGGAATCGCAGTGGCTTTTTCTTTTAGCTGCTCTCCATATTCCGTTAAACGAATTTGCACAGACCGCTCATCCTCTTTCGAACGTTCTCGGATAATGAGTCCGTTTTGCTCCATTCGTTTCAGCATGGGCGTGAGTGTACCGGAGTCTAAATAGAGAAGCTCTCCCATCGTTTTCACATTTAATGTTCCATGCTCCCACAATAAAAGCAGTGCCAAATATTGCGGATACGTAATGTTTAATTCTTCTAACAACGGTTTATACTGCTTCGTCATCTCTCGTGAACTTGCATATAACAAGAAACAAAGCTGATTTTCCAGCTTCATATGTTCAAATTCATTTGTCATGTCAGTCACCAACTATTTTTTGTCATACTTATCATTGTATAAGATTTTCTTCTTTTTTAAAATAAATACAGACGAAAAATGAAAAATTCTTCAATGTGCCATAAATGTTTGAGAAATGAAGAGAACGTGAAAAGGATGAATAGATGAAGGAGGAGATGAAGATGAAACCATTATTCACAGCAAAAGTAAAGGCGCAGCATGGAAGAGCTGGACATGTTCGTTCAGAGGATGGTGTGCTCGATCATAACATTGTCATGCCTAACGCTAAGAAAGATGGAGAGACTGGTACAAACCCAGAGCAATTATTTGCAGCAGGCTATGCAGCTTGTTTCGGAGGAGCACTTGAGCAGGTAGCGAAGAAGCAAGGGATAGAAATAGAATCGGAAGTAGAAGGACATGTCAGTCTTTTAAAAGATGAAAGTGACGGCGGTTTTAAGCTTGGCGTAAAGCTGATTGTATCTGCGAAAGGTCATGATCATGACAAAGTGAAAGAGCTTGTCCATGCTGCACATGAATTCTGTCCATATTCAAAAGCAACAAGAGGGAACATTGAAGTAGAGCTTGAAGTGGCTGAATAAAAAAGTTTTCTATCACGCTGAAAAGAGAAACACCTGCTGATGAGCAGGTGTTTCTTTTTTAATATTCTTTCTTTTGTTCGTATGCTTCCCATGCTTCAAATGGCGCAAGGGTTTTTTGAGGTGTCAGCTTGTAAAATGGTATATTTCTTGATTCGTATTCTTTGTTGATTTCTTCATAAATAAATGAGTCATCAAAACCAGAATCCGCTGCATCCTGATGCCCAGCGGCAAAATACACAGCTTTTGGTCTAGCCCAGTAAATAGCGCCAAGGCACATCGGACAAGGCTCGCAGCTTGTGTATAGAGTGCAGTCTTCTAATTGGTATGTATTCAGCGTCTGGCACGCCTTTCGAATGGCTGTGACTTCAGCATGTGCGGTTGGATCATTTGCTGTTGTCACGTTGTTGCTGCCCTCTGCAATAATCTGACCATCCTTGACAATGACTGCTCCAAAAGGGCCGCCAGTACCACTATTGACTCCTTCTACTGCAAGATCAATTGCTCGTTGTAAAAAATCTTCGTGATTCATTGTCTTCCTCCCTTTGTTCGACTGACTTCTCTAGTATAAACGAATCATGCTAGAAAAGAAATCATCATAGCAGGAGATCGAACAGGCCAAATTACGCATAAAAAACCCCTGCCGCGTTCAGCAGGGGAGGGACATTCAATTATGCATGCTGCGCCAGCTTTTTACGAGCGACTTCAGCAGCTGTGACCATGTTTTTCAAAGCAGCAATGGTTTCAGGCTCTTGTCTAGTTTTTAGACCACAATCCGGATTCACCCAGAAGCGATCTGTCGGACAAACGTTCAGCGCATCATCAATGATTTCGCTCATTTCTTCAACAGATGGAACGCGCGGGCTATGGATGTCATAAACGCCTAGTCCAAGTCCTTTCAAATACGGGTGTTTTTCTAAGTAATCGAGGAATCCGCCATGACTGCGTGAATGTTCAATTGTAATCACGTCAGCATCCAAGTCTTCGATTGTATCGACAATATCCTCGAAGTTACTGTAGCACATATGTGTATGAATTTGTGTTTCATTTTGAACGGATGATGTAGATAAACGGAATGACTCTGCTGCCCAGTTTAAATATTCTGCCCAATCACTTTCTTTGAGCGGAAGACCTTCTCTTAGCGCAGGCTCATCCACTTGGATCACTTGAATACCAGCTGCTTCTAAAGCTTCTACCTCTTTACGCAAAGCGAAAGCAATTTGGAAAGCAATGTCTTTGCGAGAGATATCCGTTCTTGGGAAAGACCAGTTTAAGATGGTAACAGGTCCTGTCAGCATGCCCTTGACTTTTTTCTCTGTTAAACTTTGTGCGTATACCGTCTCTTTCACTGTCATTGGCTCTGTAAACTCTACATCTCCATAAATGATTGGCGGCTTCACGCAGCGTGATCCATAGGATTGTACCCAAGCAAATTTTGTAAAGGCAAATCCGGCTAGCTTCTCACCGAAGTATTCAACCATGTCTGTACGTTCAAATTCCCCATGTACGAGCACATCCAGACCAATTTCTTCTTGAATATCAATCCATCGTTTTGTTTCTTTCTTAATAAACTCATCATACTCTGCATCTGTCCACTCATTTTTGCGCCACTTTTGACGAGCACTGCGCACTTCGGCAGACTGCGGGAAACTGCCAATTGTTGTTGTTGGAAGAAGCGGGAGCTCAAGAGATTCGTTTTGGATACGAAGGCGTTCTTCAAAGGCAGCTGGACGTTTAAAATCTTTCGATGAAAGATTGTTGCGTTCCGCTGTTAGATCCGCATTTGTTCCTTTTGCGAACTCTTTTAAGGTAAGAAGTGCTTGTGCTGCTTCGTTAATATCAGCATCAATGGCAGCTGCTCCTTTTGTTAAACCTTCTTTTAGTAATGTCAATTCAGCCAGCTTTTCAGTGGCATAAGACAGTCCGTTTAATAGTTTTTCTTCAAGCTGTTCGCTTGGGTGTTTGGCAACTGGCACATGCAGCAAGCTGCTTGATGGCTGCAGCCACACTTCTTTCGGCTGAACGTCAGCCATGACTTCAGAAATAAAGGATAATCTTTCGCCAAGGTCTGATCTCCAAATATTTCTTCCATCAATGACGCCTGCTGCTAAAATTTTATCTTTCGGGAAGCCGTGCTTTTTCACTTGATCAAGGTTGCGCCCTTGATCATGGACAAAATCAAGACCAATTGCTTCAACAGGATATGTGACAAGCTCTTCATACGCATCTACTGAATCAAAGTATGTTTGAAGAAGAATGTTCAAGCCAGGTACGGCTTCTTTGATCGTTTGATAAATTTCTTTTACGGATTTTACGTCTTCACTGGAAGCTGTGACAAGTGCAGGTTCATCAATTTGAACCCATTTGACGCCTGCTTCTTTAAGTTCTTTTAAAAGCTGAGTATAAAGCGGCACTAGACGCTGCTGGATTTCTTTCACTTCATTTGCTTCATAACCTTTAGAAAGTGAGACAAATGTATATAGACCAAGTACAACCGGTTTTGTTTCAACACCAAACGCCTTTTTCACCTTTTCGTAAGCTTCAAGCGGCTTGTTGTGTGTGAGTTTAAATTCTGTGCTTTTTTCGTATTCTGGAACGATGTAGTGATAGTTTGTATTAAACCATTTTGTCATTTCACTTGAGACGGCATCTTTTGTTCCTCTTGCCATCGCGAAGTATGTATCTAGCGGGTCTTTTAAGCTGCGGAAGCGCTCTGGAATCCAATTGAACATAACAGCGGTATCCAGCACGTGATCATAGAAGGTAAAGTCTCCAGAAGGAACAACATCAATTTGTTGATCGATTTGTGTTTTAATGGCAGTTAAAAATTGTTCATCCAGTGTGCTTAAGAGGGTTTCGCGGTCTGTTTGACCTTTCCAGTAAGACTCAAGTGCTTTTTTCCATTCTCTGTTTAAACCAATGCGCGGAAAGCCTAGATTACTTGTTTTAACAATTGTCAATTCCAATTCCTCCTCTAAATATAAAAAGACATTTACGCTCATGATCATGATTGATGAGGTAAATGTCTGGTTTAAAAGACAAAATGTGTGTGCGAAATAAGGCGTGAGTATCACTGACGCTTTTCCGACATCTCCTATCAACCGTAGGGGGTTTGATGTGATAGAGCGGCTGGTATCCTGGCTGGTGAATCTGCAAGCTTTTCATCCTTCCCATCCTAATGACAGTGGATTCCTGAGAAAAGCTCTCCTCACTCACAGTGGCGGGACCGCGCCGGATTTTCACCGGTCTTCCCAATTAAAATTCGACGTGTAATCGAATTACCGACTCTCAAACTATGAATTTATTGTGTTCGATTATATAACGTTCACTTCATTTCGTCAAAGTAAATTTTGAATAATTTTAATTAAAAAAATCCTGAGAAAATTCTATCTTTTCTCAGGACCTCTATTTAAGCTATAGAGATAAAAGATCTGCTTCTAATGTTTTTTCTAAAAGGACATCAGGCGCAGTTAAATATAAAAATCCATTCCCTACAAGGGCTTTCGACTGTTTTAATGGAAGGGTTCTTCTGACAAGCTGAGCATAAACCTCAGGCTCTGTCAGCTTGCGCTGGAACGCTTCTTCTTCGGCATTTTTAATAATGGCTAGTGCACCGCTTACGTGAGGGGCAGCCATTGAAGTCCCTGTGAGCCTGCCATATTTATGGTTAGGGAGAGTGGATAAAATGTCTTCTCCTGGAGCGACGAGGTCGATTTCTTTATTGGCGTTAGAAAATTCAGAGGATTCTCTAGCAAGGGAAACAGAACCGACGGCAATGACTTCATTGTATGCTGCTGGGTAGGAGAACTCTTCCGTACGCTCGTCCCCGTCCCCTTCATTTCCTGCTGCGCACACAACAAGCACACCGCTTTTTACCGCATTTTGAATGGCTTCCTGCAGGGCAGGCTCATTGCTTGGACCACCGAGAGACATAGAGATAATATCCACCTTCTGCTCTGCGGCATAGTTGATGCCATCAATGATCCACTCATATTTTCCGCTGCCATTTTCACCGCCAAGAACTTTCACGATGAGCAGCTTGGCTTCAGGGGCAACCCCTAAAATTCCGCCATTTTGATCGGTTGCGGCAATCGTTCCTGCTACATGGGTACCATGCCCATTATAGTCTTTTACATTTTCAGCATCTCCATCGTCATCATCGGTAAAGTTCTTCCCACCGATAATCTGATCTTTTAAGTCGGGATGCTCTGTGTCACAGCCTGTATCAAGGACAGCAATGGTTATGCCTTTTCCTTTGAAGCCACTTGACCAAAGTTCGGGTGCTTTAATCTCCTGAATACTTTCCGGCGTCTCTTTCGCTTCCATCACATTGGCTTTTACTTCATACGGAATTAAGCGAATTTCACCTTTCATAAGAAAGCCCTCCTTATTTTGTTTTCAAAGTAGATTCAGGCTGCATAATGTTATTGTATAAAAGAAACTTTTGATCGGAAAGGGTCAATTGTAATAATTTTTAAAATAATCAATCTATTATCAAAAGTGCAGTTCTCCTCACATATTGACGAAAGAGCTCACCTTTTGAAGAAAACTCTTGATATCATATGAAAAAGAAGGAAATGCTGCATAGTGAGGTTGCACCTGTACAGATGAAAATGGGTGAATAGAACTAAAAGAGGCAGACTAAAAAATAATGAGATGAAGTAACAAATTGAGAAGAAGGATCAAGTTAAATGTTTTTTCTCAAAAATAATTCCCTCCATAAAAAAATAGATGTGAAGATTGTGACTGTTCCAAATGAGAAAGGCAACATATAATAATGGAAAGACAAGCTTGCCTTTTAGATAGGAGAGATAGAGATGAACAAAGGGAAGATACTCGTAGTCGAAGATGAAAAGAAAATCGCAAGGGTACTGTCACTTGAACTTGAATATGAAGGATATGAGGTGACAGTCAAAGAGACAGGAATGGACGGGCTTCAGGCTCTTGAAGAAGACAGCTTCGATTTGGTGCTGCTTGACGTCATGCTTCCAGAGTTAAGCGGTCTTGAAGTGCTGAGAAGGGTTCGGAAAACAAATACAGCGACACCTATTATTTTGATTACAGCAAGGGGAAGTGTTCCTGATAAGGTAAGCGGGCTCGATCTTGGGGCGAATGATTATATAACAAAACCTTTTGACATAGAAGAATTATTAGCGCGAATTCGCGCACAGCTAAGGTTGAATATACATGCACAAGAAGAAAAGGAGACAGAGCTGAGCATAGCAGATTTAACGGTCAACGAGAAAACAAGAGAAATCCAAAGGGCTGGGCAAATGCTTGAACTCACACCGAGAGAATATGACCTGCTTGTCCACTTACTGAACCATCAGCAGCAAGTGCTCACAAGAGATCAGCTTTTAACAGCGGTTTGGGGTTTTGATTATTTCGGTGATACAAATGTGGTAGATGTCTATATCCGTTATTTAAGGAAAAAAATCGATTACCCATTCGAAAAACAGCTGATTCACACAGTGAGAGGTGTGGGTTATGTGATGAAAGGATAAAGAATGAGATTAAAAAATAAGATTCAGCTTTATACGTCGTTGTCTTTGTTTTTAATGGTGCTCTTGTTTCATACAGCCATTTATTTTATTTTTTCGATGACCTTGACGCAAAAAGATATGTCCCGCTTGTCTGAGGTGGCTGAAAATATTGCCATTGCTTTAAAAAAATCAGAGGAAGAGGGTCTTCCGTCCTCGGAGCTGCTGAAGGCGTACCTGCCTCAAAATGGTATGATCCGAGTCGTGACAGAAACG
This sequence comes from Bacillus sp. FSL P4-0248, assembly GCF_038593305.1. Lineage (NCBI taxonomy): Bacteria > Bacillati > Bacillota > Bacilli > Caryophanales > Bacillaceae > Bacillus > Bacillus sp. FSL P4-0248. Next base: position 1,241,659 of record NZ_CP151983.1, read on the forward strand.
GGAGAGTCAAAACTGACTGTCACAAAGGAATCAACGTTTAGCTCACTGCCTTTTACATACGAATCTGGCCAGACAGCAGAAATCAAAGAATACAATAAGCATATGATTGCGTTCGCTGCTATTCCGGTCATTTGGACAAATGGTGAGATTATGTCGCTTCAAGTATATGAAGAAATCGAAAATACGGAAGAGAACTTAGCGTTATTAAAAATGATTTTAATCGCTACCGGCGTTTTGTTTATTGTGCTTTCCTATTTTGCAGGCCACGTTTTAACAAAGCAAATTGTCCGGCCGATTAGCAGAATGACGAATACCATGAAGGCAAGTATGAAAGAGAAGGCGTTTAAACGAATTGAATTAACAGGCGATTCAAAGGATGAACTATATCAAATGGGACAAACCTTTAATGAAATGTCCGAGATTCTCGAGAAGCATTATGAAAAAGAACAGCAATTTTTGCATGATGCCTCCCATGAATTGAAGACACCGATTACCGTCATTATGAGCTACAGCAATTTACTCAAACGCTGGGGGCAAACACGTCCAGAGGTTGTAGAAGAATCCTCCCAAGCGATTCATGATGAAGCGAAAAAAATGAAAAGACTGACAGATCAATTACTGACATTGGCGAAAAACGGTCAGCCGTTATACTTGGATATGAAGCCGGTTGATCTTGGTCATTTGTGCAAGCAGCTATGTCATACACTTGAAGTGGCCACGAATCGAACGATTCAAGCCCATGTGCAGACAGATCAGCCGCTGATCGCAGAAGGAGACGAAGAGAAAATCAAACAGCTTTTGACCATCTTAATTGATAATGCGGTCAAATATAGCAGAGAGCCAGTTGATGTGACCTGCGGATGGGCAGAAGACAAGCCATTTATTTCAGTGATTGATCAAGGAATTGGCATAAAAGAAGAGGATCTGCCGAAAATCTTTGACCGCTTTTTCCGCGTGGATGAAGCGAGAAACAGTGAGACGGGCGGAACCGGACTCGGTCTTTCAATTGCGAAGCAAATTGCAGAAGAACATGAGGCCGAGCTGAAGGTAGACAGCCGTATCGGCGAAGGGACAGCCATGACCATTCTTTTTCAGAAATAAATGGGTCTTTTCTCATCAATTTCTCATTTCCTCCTTATAAAATAGGAAATAGGAAGGAGGCGCTGCATGTCTAGAAAAACGAAAATGGTGCTTGCGCTCGCAGGATGTCTTGTGATTCTTGCGGCCTTTGCAATGCTCATGATCCAAACCATTGATCAAAAAATATTAAGTGAAGCAGAAATGAAAAAAATGATCGCAAAAGACTACAATGGAAACATTACACATATTGATTTAATCAATCATAAACAGGACTATACAATGACGCTGGAAAATGCAAATGGCATCTATCAAATCATTGCATCTTCTGCAAGCGGTCAAATGAAAGAAATTAGACAGTTAAAAAGCTATCAAAAGCCAAATGAAAAAAATGCTGAGCTCCAGGCAGAAGAGGCGGCTGTTAAAAAGGTGAGCGGAACTGTCATTCAAAAAAAAGAGACGTCAGATCGTTTCATTTTTACCATCCAATCAAAAAAAGAATTATATCAAGTCGAGGTCGACAAACAGTCATTTAAGGTGCTTGAAGCAGAAAAGAAAAAACCAACCTCTAAAGAAAAGAAGCTTACGAAAATTACTGTCGAGGAAGCCATCCAAATTGCCGTCAAAGAAGTTGGCGGAACAGTGGATGATGCTGATCTTGAAACATTCAGCGGTATGCTCGTATTTGAGGTGGAGCTGGATTTGCCTGACGGCAGAGAGGCGGAGGTGCTTGTGAACGCCTATACAGGGGATATTGAGGGCATTACGTACGAAAACTAATCCTTTTCTCATGATATTCTCATGTTTCTTTCCTTCCTTTATCATCTTGTTTTCTTAAGATAGAGAAGAAATCAAACAGAGGAGGAATTGAACATGATGAAAAAAGTACTAGTAGCTACAGCATTAACGGGAACTCTTGTCGCAGGTGGTTTCACACTTCAAGCGCAAAATACAAATCAAACAGCAAACGCCGAGCAAGTCGTGCAAAAGAAATCGTCATTTGTTTCAAAGAAACAAGCTGAAAAAGCAGCCTTAAAAGTGGTGAAAGGCTATGTGGATGATGTGGATCTTGAGCGTAAAAAAGGAAAATGGGTGTATGAGGTCGAGATCAAAAAAGGCGGCTTTGAATATAAAGTATATGTCGATGCAAAAACTGGAAAAGCGATGAATGATCCAGTCAAAGAAAAGAAACAGAACGTGAAGATCACGAAAAAACAGGCTGAAAAAATGGCTCTTGCAAAAGTAAAAGGCACAGTCACTGATTCTGATCTAGATAAAGAAAATGGTGTGTACATTTACGAAATTGAAATCACAACACCAAGCGGCGAGGAAGTTGATTTTGAGATTTCCGCTAAAACAGGCAAAATCCTGAAGCAAGAATGGGATGATTAAGCTATGACCAAACCTTACACTTTCATGTGTAAGGTTTTTTCATTGGGACAAACTACGGGAAAGGAGGCGAGAGAATATGAAGAAAAAAGAAGAAGAGCAAACAATGGATCACGCGGAATACGTTCCGCATCCTGATGGAGAAGGATATGCTTTGTTTTTGCATGATTCCTTTCATCTCCTCTCCCAAGAGGATATGAATCAGCCTGAAGAGAAATAAAAAGACATGAAAAGGGCGATGGCTGAGCTGTCTATCGCTCTTTTTTTTGAAAAGTAAGCGAATACATAAGGATACTTGGCATCTTGCTTATTGACATCATTCCGCTTTTTCTGTAATCTCAGTGTGTTAACAATATGAGACTTCGTTAGGTGAGGCTCCTGTATGGAGATACGCTGCTGCCCAAAAATGTCCAAAGACGCCAATGGGTCAACAGAAATCATCGACATAAGGTGATTTTTAATGCAGCTGGATTTTTTCCTATGCCATACAGTGCTAAAGCTCTACGATTGAAGGAGCAAGTGTTTATTTTGTCATGCTTACAAAGCGCCTTCATTCGGTTGAAGGTGCTTTTTTATGAGAAAAGGAGGTGTGGGGATGGATCATCCCGATTCGAGACACATAGAGAGTATGTCAAAAGATCAGATTGACGCATCAGACAGAGGAGATCCTGACCCCGCACATTCTAAGGGATTCGGGTATCTCCTGACTTTGGGGAGGTAACAGCGATGATACAGAACATTACGTACGATGAACTCATTTTAAGAATCATTATTTTATTAAGAGATGGCAAACGCAAAGAATTTAAAAACATTATGGAAGAACTTCAGCCATATGATATGGCCTATTTATTTAAAGAACTTCCAGAAAAACACCGCGGCCGTTTCCTCAGCTTTTTAACAATCGATGATGTGACGGAAATGATGGGTGAGCTTGAGCGCGAATACCAAGAAATTGTGCTTGAAAAAGTAGGAAAAGACAAAGCCACCTTCGTCACAAACAAAATGGATAACGATGACCTAGCCAACTTGTTTGATGAAATGGATGATGAGCTGAAAGATCAGCTTTTATCAAACATGGAGGCAGAGGAATCAAAGGCCGTCCAGCTTCTCATGAATTATCCTGCTGAGACAGCAGGCCGGATCATGACCAACCGGTACGTATGGATTCCTCAGCACTATACGGTTCAGGACGCAGTTGTAAAGCTGAAAAGCTTTGCTGAAATTGCAGAATCGATCAACTATTTATATGTCATTAATGATCAAAAGCAGCTTGTAGGGGTTCTGTCGTACCGGGATCTCATTTTAGGTGAACCAGATGAAAAAGTGCAGGATCTTATGTTTACAAGAGTCATTGCCGTTGGAGCTTTTCAGGATCAGGAGGAAATCGCAAAGCTGATTGAACGGTATGATTTTCTTGCCATTCCTGTTGTAGAAGAGAACAATGTCCTGGTCGGAATCGTCACAGTCGATGATATCATTGATGTCGTCATTCAAGAGGCAGGAGAAGACTATGAGAAGTTCGCTGCCTCTGGTAAAGATATTACGTTCGACACTCCCGCTTTTGTGGCAGCATACCGGCGTCTCCCGTGGCTCATTTTGCTCTTATTCATTGGGCTGATTTCAGGCAGTATTTTAAATTACTTTGAAGATACCCTTCAGCAAGTCGTCGCTTTAGCCTTCTTCATGCCGATGATTGCCGGAATGACAGGGAATACAGGCACACAGTCGCTTGCGGTCGTCATTAGAGGACTTTCAAAAGAAGAATTAACGAAAAAAACCATTATGCGCCTGATTTTTAGAGAGCTCCGAACAAGTATTTACATTGGGATTGTCTGTTCCATCATTATTACAGTCGTCGCAATGGTGTGGCAGGGTAATATGATTTTAGGATTTGTTGTTGGTTCGTCACTGCTTGCCACACTGATTATTGGAACGATGGCAGGTACGATCGTGCCTATTATTTTACACAGATTAAACGTGGACCCTGCGATTGCATCTGGGCCGCTGATTACAACATTGAACGATATTTTATCACTGCTCATCTATTTTGGTATTGCGACAGCTTTCCTTCATACACTCATGTAGCAAAAAGACTGTAAAACATGACGTTTTACAGTCTCAGCGCGCCGACAAACCCTTGCATTCGTTTTCAGTTCTTGCGTGCCGGTGCTCACGAATGTTCAATTCGCTCCGCTCCGGTACTCGTCCTTCCTAGACTTCAAAGGTTTTCAGATCGCGCTGAAAGGTAGACAAAGGACTAAAATAAACATCATTTTAGCCCCTTGTCCACAATCTAAGACTGTAAAACATGACGTTTTACAGTCTTTTTTTGTATAAAGATTGCATATAGCGCTTCCATCCTTTACATTTTAAGGAGAAGGTGGGAGAGAAACATGAAGAAATTCTTATTCGTTTTGATATGTATGTTTTTGCTGAGTGCATGTCAAAGGGAGGACGAGGGGAAAGACCGAAGGCTAGTGGCTGCAGAGCATATGCTTGAAGCCATCACCGAAGGAAATAAAAGAAAAATGGAAGACATCTACGTCGAAGGCGCAGTCCCGAGCCCAGACGACATTCTGAAGCTGAAAAAAGAATGGGGCATAGACACGCTTTCTTATGAGGATTTTCAATTGGAAGAAGCCAGCATTCATGTGTTCCACGCGAATTATGAAGATGCAAAAACCGGGAAGAAAAAGGCACTTGCCCTGCGGGTGAAAGAAGATCCTGAAAGAGGCGGCGTGCTGATTGACTTTGTAGGGGTTGTTGAAGGTACTGAAGCTTCCTCTAAATAAAAAGAATCGTTCAAAAGAGCGATTCTTTTTTTGTTTAACGATTTTTATACCGAAAGTGTGCGTTAATCTGGCCTTCCAGCATTTTTTTCTTAAATTGTCCGCTTTTTAGCGCTTGTTCTTTTTTCTTCATGTCTTTTAAAATTTCAGCTGTCTGCACACCGTCTTCCCGTTTATTGGCGATGTCCATCAAACGTTCAACATCTGCAAAAGAATATTTCCGTGTGCCTCTTGTTGAGCGCTGGGGGTAAATGAGTTTACGTTCCTCATAATATCGGATTTGCCTGACGGAAAGCCCTGTTAGCTCACTGACAATCCCGATTGAAATGACTTTTTTATCTTTATAAGATACATCTTCCTGCGTCATATACTCACCCCTGCAAGTCTTTTCTTCATATTATATAGAACGAGAAGGAAAAAAACCTATCGTTTGTTAGAAAATATAACACAAAAACGAAAAAAATGAAAAAACCATGGAAGGAAAGATAACAGGGAGTGTGCAATACATCTTACGGCGGCATATAATCATGGTGAGTTGACATAGGAGGAGGAGCATATGATGGAGCAAGCACAGATCATTCGTATGGCAAAAGAAATCATCGCATTAGATGTGAAGAGGGATGAATTGCTTGAGCAATTCATGCAGGCTGCAGGTCAGAATGCACATGCGCTTCTAAGAGCCATGCAAAATGATTTGTATAAGAAGTCTTCATAAGCACCCGATCCAAATCACTTGATAGGAGGGATAATCGGTGCGGCGTATATTAAAAGAAGCTTTAGCAAAGGAAAGACATTATTATACGAAGCAGCTATGTTCATTAGGAGTTTACAGCCCTGATGCGGCCAAGGACATGACAATTAGTGACTTAAAAAAAGAGTATCATTTCTTTTTCAACAAAACAGAGCGCTATTTGTAAAAATCCCTTGAAATGTGCGTATGTCACATAAAGGGTTCTTTTTTTGTGTTTAATATTATAGCAATATTGAATTTTGTAGAAATTTGGCGAATGAAGTGTAAGAAACCATAGATTCTTTACAGATTTTGTTAAAGTGTGTCGCATCTTGATGGTTTGCTGAAAAAGCTTTTTTTCGAGATGATTGTGAAAAATAAGAAGGATTTTAAAAGTTTATATCGAAACCTTATACATAACACGAATGGAGTCACTTATGTGGTTGAAAGGGTTTTCAAAAACGTACTTCTATTTTTTACGAAAGGCTCCAACTGCACCGCAAGACAGCCTTGAAGTTAAAAAAATATTATAAGAGGTAGATATGTGATGAGACTATCGTTTAATGAAGAAGAAGTAGAACGCTCAATGACGCTTTACAAGGTTTTTGCAAGAGCATTTAAAAGCGTTTCAGAACACAGTATTAGAGACAGCAAAGAGCATGGATTCAATCCAACTGAATTTGCCGTTCTTGAATTACTGTACACAAGAGGTGCTCAAAAGCTTCAGCAAATCGGCTCAAGACTCCTGCTTGTCAGCGGGAATGTGACGTACGTAATTGACAAATTAGAACGAAATGGTTTCATTGAAAGAGAACAGGACCCCAAGGATAAACGGTCTGTTTATGCCCATTTAACGGAAAAAGGGCGAAGCTATCTTGACAAGATTTATCCGATCCACTCTCTTCGGATTGCGCGTGCATTCTCTGGTCTGACGCGTGAAGAGCAAGAGCAATTGATTAGTCTATTGAAAAAAGCAGGTATTCACAGTCAGCATTTATTATTTAGATAAAACGAAAAGGTGCCAATGATGGCACCTTTTTTATGTGTCAAGCAGCGCCGGATAGGCGATGAATTTTTCAATATCGCTTGCTGGCAGCGGCTTGGCATAATAAAACCCTTGCAGGTCGTCACAGCCCTGGGCAGATAATAGCTGAGCCTGTGCAAATGTTTCAACACCTTCTGCTATCACTTCGAGAGATAATTGATGTCCCATCGCTATAATAGCCCCTGTAATCTGTTCAGACTTTGAATCACTTAAAATATCCTCTATAAAGGATTTATCAATTTTCAGTCGATGAATCGGTAAATCCTTTAAATAGCTTAATGAGCTGTGGCCTGTACCGAAATCATCAATACTAATGCGGACGCCAAGCTGTTTCAACGACGTTAACACCTGTTTTGATTGCTTGATATTGTCCATTGTCATACTTTCTGTGACTTCAAGCTCCAAGAGTGACGGTTTCAGGTCGTATTTTTTCAGTGTGAGCTTGATCAAATCAATTAAGTCTTCAGAATTGAATTGTTTCGCAGATAAATTGACAGCCACAGGAATCTTCAGCCCATCGTCATACCACATTTTTGCCTGCTTGCCAGCCGTATCAATGACCCATCTGCCAATATCGATGATCAGTCCTGATTCCTCTGCCAGCTCAATAAAAGCTTCAGGTGACTTTAAGGAACCATCTGGTGCCTTCATTCTCAAAAGGGCTTCAACCCCAGTCATTTTTCTTGTTTTGGCACTGACTTGCGGCTGGTAGTGAAGGACAAATTGTTCTCTTTGAATGGCATCCCTCAGCTCCAGCTCCCGGTTTAACCTGTCCTCACTCAATCTTTCCATGGATTCGGTAAAGAATTCATAACGGCTTTGCTTATGTTTTTTGGATAAATACATGGCCATATCGGCTTTTCTCATCAGTTCCATCCCGTTTTTTCCATTTTGCGGAGAGATAGCGATTCCAATGCTGATCGATGTAATGAGCTGATGGTTCTGGATGAAAAAAGGACGTTCAAATTGATGGATGATATTTTTAGAAAATTGTTCGATTTTATGTGTATCATGATCCATGTGGGGAAAGATCATTAAAAATTCATCACCGCCAAGTCTTGCGATAAAGCCATTGTCCGGTAAACATTGCGTTAGTCTGTTTGCGGCAGCTTTCAGCAGTAAGTCTCCTATGTTATGACCAAGTGCATCATTAATAATTTTAAAACGATTTAAGTCCAGAAACAGAACCGCTGTTGATGTTTTTGACTTTTCTTGAGCGGAGAGAACATCATTTAAATGATTGATGCCGTGGCGGCGGTTAGGAAGCTCTGTTAGTGCATCATAATGTGCCATCACATGAATTTCTTTTTCTGCAATCCGCTGCTGTGTTAAATCTTTTAAAACAAGATAAATGCTGTCGAGTGAATTGTTCACATGAACAGGTATGTAAGTGACATGATAATAATAAAAACGATCTGCTGCTTTCAGTTCTGCTTCGCGTGTGATGGCCTTTTTTGACTGAGAAATAAATTCTTCCCACAACTCAGTCGGCATCACATATTGGCTGACATCATCACCAATCTTAGAATTGCACAACTCTAAGATTTGTTTACCAGAGTCATTTGCAGAAAGAACCTTTCGATCGACAGATAACACGATAATGCCGTCTATATTATGTTTGATGAGCGATTGAAACCGCTGTTCATTTTCTTTCAGCTGATCTGACTGCGTCATGATCCGGTGATCAATATAGGCACCAAAGATCATCAGCGTTTGAACAATAAGTGTCATCAATCCGATGAAAATCGACAGACTGAATGGCGACATTTCAAGATAGCCGCCTGCAGCGGCCTGTCCATTTGAATGATAAAACATGGTAGAGGCAGCCATACCAGTATAATGCATGCCTGCTATAGCACCGCCCATCAACATTGAACCAAGGCTCTTTAAAAGATAATTCTTCCGTTTACTTTTCATGTGCTCAACACGAAAGAAGAGCTTCAATGAAAAGTAGGAGGCAATGGCAGCGATGAAAAATGAAAGAAAAAAGAGGACTGGATCATAGCTGATTGAGACATTGGCCATTGATTCCATTCCAAGATAATGCATGCTGCAAATAGCTGTACCTATAGTGATTGAACTAATGAGCAGCCTTCTTCTAGAGACCTGCTTTTGAATGCATATTGAAAAAGCAATCAAGGATCCGATAAATGAGGCCAAAATCGATAAAATCAGTAAGGACGTATCATATGTAATGCCAACACGCATTTGAAATGCCATCATGCCAATAAAATGCATCGACCATATCCCCATTCCCATGATCATTGCACCAATGAGCAGCCATACCTTTTTCTTTGCACCGCTTGACTGTGCTACCCTGCTGGCTATATGAAGAGCTGAGTAGGAGGCGACAGCGGCGACAGCGATTGACAGAAAGACAAGCCATCCATTGTAGCTTCCTGTTAAATGGGTCATGTAAGAAAACCTCCTGTATCTTAAAACAGACATATACTTAATATATCGGATCGAATGGCTTCTGTGTTCACCTTTCCTTCACTTAAATAAAACAATCAACGTTTTTTTCATCCTTCTTTTATAGTAAAATCAAATTTAATGTAAAAAAACGATGAAAAGTGAATCGTTTCTTCGGTTTTATTCGTTTAATATATGGTGTGATTCTAAAAGAGATAGAATCAGTCAAATGATTATGTGTGAAAGGGATTGATAAACATCGAAGATTTTATTATTTCATTAGCTGATGCCTTTAAGAACTTGTCATACTTTGGCATCTTCCTCGCATTATGCATTGAATTTGTACCTGCTGAAGTGGTTTTGCCTCTTGCGGGTTACTGGGTCTCAGAAGGGGACATGGCCTTTATCGGTGTTGTGGCGGCCGGCTCCATTGGCGGCGTGGCTGGCCCGTTGACCTTGTACTGGTTAGGACGTTACGGCGGCAGACCCTTTTTAAATAAATATGGAAAGTACTTTTTTATAAAACCTGAGTCACTTGATAAATCGGATGCTTTCTTTGAAAAGCATGGCGGATTGGTCGCATTCAGCGGCCGGTTTATACCAGGAGTCAGAACACTGATCTCCATCCCGTGCGGTATTGCTAAGATGAATGTGTGGGTCTTTTGCCTGTATACGTTTTTGGCGATTACACCAATTACGTTTGTGTATGTGTATCTTGGGTTTATGCTTGGGGAGAACTGGAAAGAGGTTGGCGCTATGTTAGATCCTTATCTTTTACCAATTGGAATCGGTGTTGTGTTATTGTTTGTTCTGTACCTATTTATAAAACGAAGAAAAAGAAAAACAGAAACGCCAACTGCCTAATCAATGGATCGAACAGAAAGTCACCTGTTGACAATTCAGTGTCTATTGATTAAGATATAAGTAATCTAAATATTCTAAATCCCGCCAAAGGGGAGTAGCGTCCGGTTTTTACCGGAAACAAAGTCGTCATTACATGGACTGATGTTCATCGGCTTTGTTGGCATGATTCTACATATCACATGTCTAGCAAGACCTTTGCCATTACAGGCAAAGGTCTTTTTTGCATTCATAAGCCTTTGTCTGTTGTGGGACAATAGATAAAAACAAGGAGGAATGATGATGGATGCAGCTATTATTTTAGAGTACGGGTGGGTTCTGCTCGTACTGATTGGATTAGAAGGGATTTTAGCAGCTGATAACGCACTGGTCATGGCCGTGATGGTCAAACACCTTCCTGAAAAACAAAGAAAAAAGGCACTGTTTTACGGACTTGCAGGTGCGTTTGTCATGCGGTTTGGTTCTCTGTTTCTTATTTCTTTTTTAGTGGATGTGTGGCAAGTTCAAGCCATTGGTGCCATTTATCTTCTTTATATTTCCATTCACCATATTTTAAAATCGCACGTATTTAAGAAAAAAGAAACAGATACAAACATGAAACAAAGCGGCTTCTGGGCAACAGTCGTGAAAGTAGAGCTTGCCGACATTGCTTTTGCTGTAGATTCCATTTTAGCGGCAGTCGCTTTAGCTGTGACACTGCCAAAAACAAGTCTTCCGCAAATCGGCGGACTCGATGGCGGTCAATTTATTGTTATTCTTTTAGGCGGTATCATTGGTCTTGTTATTATGCGATTTGCAGCAACGGTCTTTGTGAAACTGCTCAAAACAAGACCGAGCCTAGAAACAGCAGCATTTGTCATTGTCGGATGGGTGGGTGTGAAGCTCACGCTTTATACACTGTCACATCCAGCCATCGGTGTCGTATCGTCTCACTTTATCCATTCAGCATTATGGAAAGTCATTTTCTGGACAGTGCTTCTCGCAATTGCAGCATTTGGCTGGTTTTTATCAAGTCCATCAAGAAAAGGCGGGCAGGAAAACGAGGAGAAACAAGAGGCACGCCTGGGAGAGTAGGTTTTTTGAAAGAAATATCATTTCATTTTCATAACACGTATATTACAAATAAGGGGGAGATACCCCCTTATTTCTTTGCTTTTAGACGAAACATTGTAAAGTAGATGGTGACATACATGTCATAATTGAGTAACAGGAAATGAATTCCTCATTTCTTCCTTTGCGCTTCCCTCATAAATTAGCTATCATAAATGAGTAATATAGGGAGAACTGAGGTGAAACCATTGCTTAGCCTTTTGTTTAAAAAAGGAAAGAAAAAGCAAACATTAGAGCAGTCGGCTATCAGTATTCAACAAGGTGATATCGAACTGCAAAATGCATTAATAGAGCAATACAAACCATTTGTCGCTAAGACGGTTTCATCCGTTTGTAAACGATATATAGATGAAAAAGATGATGAATTCAGCATAGGCTTAATAGCCTTTAATGAAGCGATAGAAAAATACTCTGCCGAAAAAGGAAACTCACTGCTTGCTTTCGCAGAATTAATTATTAAAAGAAAAGTGATTGACTATATTCGAAAAGAAGCAAGAAATGCGCCAACGGTTCAAATGGACCTGCAAGAAAGTGAGAATGGCGAATACTCTCAAAGCATGATTGAAGCAGAGCTCTCTGCAAATGAATATAGGCGTTTAATTGAACAAGAACATAGAAGAGAAGAGATTGAACATTTTAAAGAACGATTGAAAGTTTACGGTCTCACGTTTCAAGAGCTGCTTGAGCATTCACCAAAGCATGCAGATGCCAGACAAAATGCCATTAAAGTAGCCCATACACTCGTTGAACATGATGAGCTGAGAACCATTTTATTTCAGAAAAAACAATTGCCTGTCAAACAGCTGGAAAAGCTAGTGGAAGTCAGCCGCAAAACGATTGAGAGAAATAGAAAATATATCATTGCGATGGCGATCATTATGACAGGTGATTATGTGTATTTGAAAGATTACCTTAAAGGGGTGCTTAATTCATGAGAAGAGGCATTATAGTAGAGAAAAACAAAAAATATGTCACGCTGCTGACCCCTGATGGACAATTTCTGCGGACAAAATATGAAGAGCAAAACTATGAAATCGGCCAAGAAGTGACTTTTCCGAATGAATCACGTCTCGAAAGAAAAAGAGCCGGTTTTTTTGACCTGCTTCGTTTACGTCCGTTAAATGCAGGAATCCTATCAATAGCAGCGATTATTGTCGTGATTTTTACTATGATGCCATCTTTCTCAAGTCAAAAAGCATATGCGTATATGACAATTGACATTAATCCAAGCTTTGAGCTGAAGCTTGATCACAATTATCAAGTGATCGGTGTCACACCGCTGAATAAAGATGCAAAGCAAGTACTGGCGAGTATGAAGGATTTGGAAAAAAACGACATGACCAAAGTCGTGCAGGAAATTATAGATGACTGTGACAAAAAAGGATATGTGAACAATTCTAAAAGTATTTATATTTCAACCGTTTATGAAAACAAGCAGGACAATACATATAAAACAAACGTAAAAAGCAAAATTAACACCATTTCTGGTGAATATCAAAAACGCAATTATAAGCTGGAAACTGTGGAAAGTGACCTGGAAACAAGAGAAAAAGCTCAAAAGGCAGGCATTTCAACAGGAACATATATTAGAAATCAAGAAATGCAAAATAAAGAACATGAAGACATCAAAAAGGATGAAGACGCAGCAGAGAACGATGCTGTGAAGGAAGAAGATCCTAAGAAACATGAAGAAGAACAAGCAGATAAAGACAATCAAGAAGACGTAAAGACAGACGATAGCGAAGAGATGCAGCCAGATCAAGAGGCTCCTGAAGCTGAGCACAAAGAGCAGAAGGAGGCAGAGAGGGAAGAGCAAGGATCTGTTCAAAAGCCTCAAAAACCTGATAATGAAAGCAAAGACAGCAACATAAAGGAAGAAAAGGATCATTCTTTCGATAAAGAGCAAAAAAAAAATCACTCAACTGATCCTGATGAAAGAAGACACTGGAACGGTACATCACGTGGTGATGCAGAAAAACACGCAAAAAAAAACGGCAGGGATCAGAACAATCCATCCGCTGAACAAAAAAGAGAACATGCAAAGCAAAAAGGGAAAGGTGCACCGTTTCCTTATCGCGAGAACCGGCATGAGCACACATATCAACAATAAAAAAACGCCAGAATAGCTCCGGCGTATTTCACCATGTCATGATTTAGATTGATTACCCATTTGTGATTGAGCCTGTTGAACGAGTCTTTTTGTGATTTCACCGCCAACAGAACCGTTTGCACGTGAAACTGTATCTGAACCGAGAGTGACGCCAAATTCTTGAGCGATCTCGTATTTAAATTGATCTAAAGCTTGTTCTACTCCAGGAACAAGAAGTTGATTTCGATTTGCCATGTTCGTATTCCTCCTTTCACCTCATGTTTGTTGCGCCTTCTTATTTTGAAAAAAAAGCCGTACAATTATGCTGGCAATTGCTGTACAAAAAACCGAGATGATGAAGGTCACCTCGGTTCTTATTTATCCCTTATTCAGCTGCAGCGTATTATACATCATTTCTTGAGCTGTACTTTGCAAATGAGAAGTAAATACAGAGAAGACGGTAGAACTGATAATCCCTTTAATCAAATTCCATTGGCTCTTCGTCAATTCTGTAAACTCGTCATGAAGCTTGTCTGTCTGCTCCTCGGTTATTTCTCGTAAATTTGTTTCCTTTAATGGAAATTGTGTATGGTGATAAATAAAATCAAGGACGTGCGCATATGCTTCATAAAAACGGATTGGACTAATAATATCATCTGTTCGATCTGTGATGGTGTTAAATAAGGCAGATAAGATCATACGTATGGTATCGAAGTCAAAAACTGATTTTAAATCCCTGACAATTAATAAAATAACGACCTGATCAATAGAGTACTTCTTGCCAAGCTCTGGATGGCCAATCATATCTTTAATATCACGTTTGATCCAATTTTGGATCGCCGTCGATTTAAGAGAAGTCAGCTCACACAAGTTGCCAAGCTCAACAATTTCATTTGTAGAAAGACCATGCTCTGATTTTTGCTTCCGCCGTTCAAGCTTCTCAAAAAAAGACGGGATCTTTAATTCATCATAGTCATGATCCTTGCCATTTTTTACAGATAGTTTCAAAAGCTGAAGCGGAGTCAGATCTCCCTCTCCTTTTAGAGAATACAGAAGTCTTGTCATGTCAATTCTCGTTAATTTAAAAGTAACCATGTTCCACCTCATTTGTACGTCAAAACGTGATTATTGATCTAATTCAACATCATAGTCTCTTTTTGATGAAAATGCAAAATAAACTCAAAATCAGACCTGTGCGTCACAATTTGTTCACTTTTCTGCTGGGGCAAATGTCGTAAATATTGATGTGACGGGGCTTTAGCCGTTATGATAAACAAAGAAAGTGATTCCTTTTTCCTTGCAATTTGAGACGTTTATTTTTATAATTTTATTAATAAGTTCATTTGAACTTAATATGACAGCGGAGGTTATGTATGGGTAAGAGAATATTTCTGTTTATATTAACGAACATTCTTGTTATCACTACGATTGGTATTGTACTGTCGGTTATTAGTGCAGCAACTGGTGTTGATTCTTATATAGGAGCAGACGGAAGACTTGATATCGTTTATCTTCTTGTATTCAGTGCAGTTGTTGGTTTTGTTGGCTCGTTTATGTCACTTGCAATGTCTCGATGGATGGCAAAAATGATGATGGGTGTACGTGTGTTAAATCCAGAAAAGGATTCATTAACATATGATGAGCAGCAGCTAGTTGACCGCGTGCACAGACTTTCAAGAGCAGCAGGCCTTTCTAAAATGCCTGAGGTTGGTATTTATCAATCATCTGAAGTAAATGCTTTTGCAACAGGTCCTTCTAAGAGAAGATCACTTGTTGCGGTATCAACTGGATTGCTTCAGGAAATGGATGATGCAGCAGTTGAAGGTGTAATCGCCCACGAAGTCGCTCACGTTGCAAATGGTGACATGGTGACCATGACGCTGCTTCAAGGAATTGTCAACACGTTTGTTGTGTTCCTTTCAAGAATTGCGGCATGGATCGCTAGCCGTTTTGTTTCACGCGAAGAGCTTGTGCCGATTGTTCATTTTATCGCTGTGATTGTTTTCCAAATCATTTTCTCTATCCTAGGAAGCCTTGTCGTGTTTGCATATTCTAGACACCGTGAATTCCATGCAGACCGCGGCGGAGCCGACCTTGCAGGTAAAGATAAAATGATTCATGCGCTTCGTTCACTTGAGGCGTACACGTCAAGAATCAAAGATGATGATCAAACAGCAGTCGCTACACTTAAAATCAGCGGTAAACGAAAAGCTTCTCTTTTCTCAACACACCCTGATTTAAACGAAAGAATCAGAAGACTAGAAGCAAAATAAGAAAGAGGAAAAAGACATTCTTTAACAGGATGTCTTTTCTTTTTGATGAAAATGAAAATAAAGCATAAAATAGCTTTAAAATCATGTCTCTTTTCATTAAAATGATAAAGGTATTCGAAAAGATAGATAAAAGAAGGAATGATAATGAATCCTATAAAAAAGCTAATTGACCGGCTGTCAGCTTTTCAGTTGATTGCCCTTTATTATTTTCTTGCTGTGACCGTGTCGTTTATTCTTCTCAGCCTGCCAGTGGCTCATCAAGAGGGAGTCAAATGGACATTCATTGATGCCTTGTTTACAGCGGTGAGTGCTGTAAGTGTTACAGGACTGACTGTTGTCGACACCTCACAAACATTTAGTGTGGCAGGGATGTGGATCCTTGCATTTGTTCTGCAAATCGGAGGCATCGGCATTATGACGCTCGGTACCTTCGTATGGCTAGTTATGCGAAAAAGAATTGGAATTAAAGAAAGAAAGCTTATCATGGCAGATCAAAACCAAAGCAATTTATCTGGAATTGTGAAACTAATGAAGCAGGTCTTATATTTAATTTTGCTGATTGAGTTTGTCGGCGGGCTGATTTTAAGCATGTATTTTCTCAAGTATTACGATGTGCAAGGCGCTTTCTTACATGGCTTCTTCTCAAGTATTAGTGCGACAACCAATGGGGGCTTCGATATTACAGGGAGTTCTCTTATTCCTTACAAAGATGATTATTTCGTCCAGTTTATTACGATGCTGCTGATCATCTTTGGAGCGATTGGTTTTCCTGTGCTCGTGGAAGTGAAGGATTATTTGTTCAATCAGGACCGAAAGCACGCATCATTCTCATTGTTTACAAAAATCACAACGCTCACGTTCGGCGGCCTTGTCGTTGTTGGAGCGATTGGAATATATGCACTTGAAGCCGGGTTTAGCTTTGTAGGGAAAAGCTGGCACGAAATCTTGTTCTATTCTTTGTTTCAATCGACTGCAACAAGAAGCGGGGGGCTGACAACGTTAGATATTACGCAGCTGACGGAACCGACGCTTTTATTTTTATGTATGCTCATGTTTATCGGGGCTTCCCCAAGCTCTGTGGGGGGCGGCATTCGGACAACTACGTTTGCTCTTAATTTACTTGCCTTGTTTCATTTTGCTAGGGGAAATAAGTCCATTAAAATCTTCAAGAGAGAGCTTCATCAAGCGGATATTAATAAATCCCTTATGGTAACCATGATGGCCTTTATTTTGGTCTTTGGCGCTACGTTCCTGTTATCCTTAACAGAGCATAATACACTTCTTGAAAATTTATTTGAAGTCTGCTCTGCTTTCGGAACAACGGGGCTGTCGCTTGGGATCACCTCAGATCTCACTGTGTTTGGTAAATGTATCATCATGGTGGTCATGTTTATTGGCCGGATCGGCATTCCAAGCTTTTTATATTTAATAGGCCGGAGAGAAAGCGAAGCGAATTATCATTATCCGAAAGAGCGCGTCATTATTGGCTAAACAGCATTCAATTTGAATGCTGTCAGCGTGTAGACAAACCCTCGCATTCGCCCGCAGTTCTGCGCTCCGGTACTCACGAATGTCAAATTCGCTCCGTTCCGGTGCTCGTCCTTCCTAGACTTAAAAGGTTTTCTATCACGCTGAAATGAAAACAAAGGGCCAAAATGATCTTCATTTTGGCCCTTTGTCAACATCTTACGGCATTCAATTCGAATGCTGTTTTTTTATTTCCATTATCTAACTGGCTAAATCACATGGGATGTTCGCAATCTATAGGTAAGAGGTGAACGAGACGTGCTGGATGTGTTATGGAAAGCAATTGTCATGCTGCTAGTTGGTACCTTGCTGCTGAGAATAGCAGGGCCTAAATCGATTAGTCAATTAACTGTACAACAAACAGTCATCATGATTTCAATCGGATCGATTATTATCCAACCCTTTATTGAGCATAATTTACTTGAAACCATTTATGCAGCTACCATCTTTATTGTGGCACTTGTCATTATGGAGAAGCTGTCGATTCAATCGGATTTTTTTGAAAAATTGCTTTCAGGCAAATCGGTCGTGATTTTACAGGATGGCCAAATGCTTGATCATAAGCTGAAGAAAACAAGGCTCACAAGGGACGAATTTAAAATGCGTTTAAAGCAGCAAGGCATCACTGACATCAGCTGTCTCAAAAAAGCCACGCTAGAAGCCAATGGGCAAATTGGCTATGAGTTAAAACCTGAGGAAAAGCCAGTGACGGTCAAGCAAATGAAAGAACTCCTTGACCAATTAAGAGAAGAACTAAACCTGTCAAAAAAGGACTGAATTCAGATGAAAAGAAAAGCAGCGAAAAATGAAGCATTAACAAATAATATGACGCCGACAGAAAGTATGGCACATGATCAAGGACAAACTCAATTTGACGAACAATCAAGAGATCGTCAGGCAAACCGAAATTCTCATAAAGGGAAACAAGGGGGAGCATCTCGTGACTAAGAAGCATATGAAGAGCAAAGAGATGAAGGACCATAAAAAGCCAATGGACCCAGATATTTTAGAAGAGGAATTTGGCAGTGAGCTTGGAGATATTAACAGCAGCAAATGGATTGATACGTTGGTAAAGCCAAAGAAAGATGATGCATGTCAGCAGAATAAGAAATAGAAAAAACGATCCATGAAGGATCGTTTTTATTTGATATAACTGCCTTGCCTGCCGGTGATCGTTCGCATGAGATGGGTCATTTTGAGCTCGATCACTGGCTGTGCAACGGTTTTGACAAAAGTGCTAGACAGGGTAAAGGTTAACAGAATGGTCAGCAGCAATAAAATGAGTACACTTGCTGCATTTAGCGCCCAGTCATCAAACCAAGTGGTTCTTAGCAGCTTGATCACAAAGCCGTGTAATAAATAAACATATAACGTTCTTGTTCCCCATTTTGTAAAGAAGAAACGGCGTGTTGGAACTAATGCAAAGAAGCTGAAAGTAGCGCCAAATGCAAGCAAATACCATGCCATTCGTTTCATCGCCGCAATCATTCCTTCATCCCCAAGAGAAGCATACGACTTTGAGCCAAATAAGAAGGAATAATCAAATTCATAGAAGTAGCAAAACAGGAACACAGCCATTAATACAAAAAGTGCTGCCAGCTTTCCTTTGCTTGTACGGATGAATTCAAAATGCTGCTTTTTTAAATAGAATCCAGCTAAAAACATAGGCAAAAAGACAAACGTACGTGATAAGCTGAGTGTATCGCTGATGCTGTCCACATAACCGACGAGTAAAGCAATCGATAAACTGACGATCATCGCCCAGTGAAACGGCAGTTTTGAAAAAGGAATGAGCAGCAAATTCCAAAAGAATAAACTAATTAAAAACCATAAGGACCATTGTGGATCAATTGGATTTAAATTGGCCATGCTTTGATCCTGCAAGAGATAATAGTAAACCGAATAGATCACCTGAAAGATTAAATATGGGATGATCAGCTTAACGGCGACTTTTTTCATAAAGCCCGGTTTTCTAAACCCTTTTGCAAAAAAGCCAGAAACTAAAATAAAGGCGGGCATGTGAAAGGTATAAATAAACTTGTATAAATAGAGCATCCAGTCATTATCATGAATGAATGATCGTAACAAATGACCAAAAACAACTAGAAAAATCAGAAGGAATTTCGCATTATCAAAATAACTATCTCGTGAAGATGCCATAACATCACCTTTCCTGCTCGATTTCAAACATAAATATTCTAAGTGCACTGTTCCCTTATTTGCCTCATTCTAAAATACATTTTCGCTCAATTCGCTATTTGATGTGAAATTGTAGAATGGTTGTAAAAGAAGCGTAAGAAAAGTGAACCGTTATACAATCCTGTCATCCAAATGAAATAAATGAGACAGTCTTCGTGTAAAAAGTTATCTTTTTTTATGAGTCGAATGAAGGAACAATGAAAATATTGTAGAAATATTGTAGAGGAATGAGGCTGGAAAAGGAGTGTAAGAGAATGACTGAAACGCTCGATGGCAATAGGTTAACCCCTGCGGGAGATATCAGAAAATTAGAAAAAGAGAACGAATATTTGCGAACTGAGTTAATGCAACAAAAAATGCTATTAAATAAGACGCTAGATGCCATTTTTATATTTGATCAGCACCTCAACATCATCCAAGCCAACGAAGCAACATGCAGGCTTGTCCAGACACCGAAAGAAGACCTCCTCAATAAATCCGTTCTAGATTTCCTATACGGCATCCCGAAAGATAAAATTGAATGTTCACTCGATCTATTTTTTCGAAAAGGTACGTTAAAAAGAGAGATCTCCATTCAGCTGGAAAATGGTGAGACAAAATACATTGAATTTGTCGCAGAGCACGATACCATGAGTCAGCAATATATTGTGGTCATGCGAGATATTTCTTCAAAGAAAATATTAGAACGAGAACGCTCCATGAATGAGCAGCTGTTCAAAGATTTGTTTGACCGAGCCATTGACGGGATGGTCATTTTTGATCAGGATGGCTGCATGATTGATGCGAATCATTCTTTTTGTCAGAGCTTTGAGCTGCAAAAGACTGATTTAACCGATCGCTATTTACATGAATTTGTCGAAGAAGAAAATCTTCCCGCCTTGCAGCATCTTTTAACGTCACTTAAAGAAACAGGGAAAGCAAAAGGGGAGCTTCCTGTTACCCTTCAATCTGGCCAGCAAAAATTATTTGAACTCACCATTACATCAAATGTGATGAGTGGTTTTTATATGTCCATCATGCGGGATATTACAGAAAAAAGACTGATGGAAGAGAAGCTGTTAAAAAGTGAAGAACGCTTTAGAGAAATTTTTGAAAATGCAATGGATGCCATCATCATATGGGCGGACGATGGAGAGATTGTGAAAGCCAATGAATCAGCCTGCCGAATTTTTGAATTACCGATGCACTCGCTGATTGGCAAAAAACTCACCGACTTTCTCGTCAAATCTGATAAGAGATATAGACCAACAAGAAGACGCTATATCCGGAATGATGAAATAAGGGAAGAGCTGTTGTTCAAAATGGCTAATGGACAGTATAAAGAGCTTGAGTTTACTTCAAAGCATGCGGTATTAGAAGGACAGCACTTAACCATTTTACGTAATGTAAGTGATCGAAAAAGAATGGAGCAGGAGCTGCGCGAAAGTGAGCTCAAATTCCGTAAAGTCTTTAATGGCTCAATGGACGGCATTGTTCTTTTTGATAATCAATACCGAATCATTGAAGTCAATCCATCTGCCAGCGAGCTGCTTCAATTGAAGGACGATCATTTAACAGAAATGAATCTTTTCCACATCCTTGCTCCTTATCAAATAGAAAATTTGGCTCAGCCCGCCGAGGCGATGTCATTAGATGAAATGGATAATGAGGTTCCGTTTGTACTGAACCATCCAGATCAGCGTATCCTGGAATTCTCTTTTAAACGCAACATTATCCATAATATGAATTTGGCGATCTTTAGAGATGTGACAGAGCGGAAGGAATTAGAAGAGCGGGTGAGAAAATCAGATACCCTTCATGTGGTCGGAGAGCTTGCCGCTGGAATTGCTCATGAAATTAGAAACCCGATGACAGCATTAAAAGGCTTCATTCAGCTGTTAAAAGGAAATATAGAAGGGGAATATTCGCTCTATTTTAATGTCATCACATCAGAGCTGAAAAGGATTGAATCCATCATCACCGAATTTTTGATTTTAGCGAAACCGCAAGCCATTGTATATGAAGAAAAAAATGTGGTGCAAATTGTGAAAGACACGATGGATCTTCTGCACGCACAGGCGAATCTTGGCAATGTTCAAATGCATCTCAATGTGCTGGATGAGATTCCGCTCATTTATTGTGAACAAAACCAATTAAAGCAGGTCTTTATTAACATTTTAAAAAATGCAATTGAAGTCATGCCGCGCAAAGGAAATGTCTATGTGAGCATTCAGCGGAAGGGCGAGGAGCATATTGTCATTTCACTGCGTGATGAAGGCTGCGGAATGGCAGAGGATAAGCTAAAGCGTCTAGGCGAGCCTTTTTATACAACGAAAGAAAGAGGAACTGGACTTGGCTTAATGGTTAGTTATAAAATTATTGAAGAGCATCAAGGAACCATTGAGGTAGAAAGTGAGGAAGGCGTAGGAACCGTCTTCCATCTCACGCTGCCACTTAGGCAGCAGAAACAAGAAGGAGAGCAGTAACGTGTATTATACCGTCTATCACGCACCCATCGGGGAATTATACATACTAGAAAAGGACGGTGCCATCATCGAGGTGATGTTTGATGATGAACCGTTTTTAGCAAAAAAGCAGGCAGCGAATCTAAAGCAAGCAGATACGCCTGTCTTACAAGAAGCGAAAAAGCAGCTAGATGAATATTTCAAAGGTGAGCGGCAAGTATTCGATCTCCCGCTCAAGCAAACTGGTTCTCCGTTCCAAGAGCAGGTGTGGGAAGCATTGTCGGCCATTCCATATGGTGAATCAAAAAGCTATGCAGACATTGCAGAAGCGATTGGCAATCCAAAGGCTGTAAGAGCCATCGGACAAGCTAACAGACGAAATGCATTACCTATTTTTATCCCGTGTCACAGGGTGATTGGAAAAGACCGGACTCTGACGGGCTATGCAGGATCGAAAACAGACATGAAAGCGGTCCTCCTTGAATTAGAAGGCATCCCATTTGTTCAAAAATAAATCGATTGACCTGTTCCGAATGTTTGTCAAGCGACATATCCTTTTATTAAGCTAAAAAAGTTGGTTGAGGGAAAAAGGAGGGCGCTGGCATGTTTTGGGGCAAAAAAGGCAAAATGTATGCCGTGACGTCACTATGTGTCAAAATGAACGTTTTGACAGAAGAACAAAAAAAAGAAATCTTAACAAAAACGAATCAAGAACCAAAAAAGCGCGGTGCTCTTAAATGACAAGAACACGGCGCTTTTTTGCGATCACTGGGAGATGCTTTCGGCGAAAAGAGCATCAATCTCTTCTGCATAGTTCGATGTGATAATTCCCTTTTCTGTAATGATGCCTGAAATAAGATGATGAGGAGTGACATCAAAGGCGGGATTGAATACCTGAACATCAGGCGGTGCAATGGGGACGCCGTTTAATTCCTTTACTTCCAGCGGGTCGCGCTCTTCAATTGGAATATCTGACCCGTCGCGGGTGGATACATCAAAGGTTGAAAGCGGTGCTGCTACAAAAAACGGAATGTTAAAATGCTTGGCTAGAACGGCAAGACCTAACGTTCCAATCTTATTCGCTGTATCTCCATTACGGGCGATACGGTCAGCTCCAACAATGACAGCAGAAATTTGCTTTTCCTTCATCGTATGGGCTGCCATGTTATCTGTAATGAGCGTCACATCCACGCCGCCTTGCATGAGCTCCCATGTTGTCAGACGAGCGCCTTGAAGAACAGGGCGTGTTTCACATGCATAAATGTGAAGATCAAGATTTTTCTTTTTGGCTAAATAAAAGGGAGCAAGGGCTGTTCCATACCGGCTCGTTGCGATGGAGCCTGCATTACAAATGGTCATGATACGGTCACCTGATTTAAAGAGCTGAAGTGCATTTTGACCGATTTGTCTGCATGTTTCTTCATCTTCTATTTGAATTTGAATGGCTTCATGCACAAGGTCTGTTTTGGCTGCATTCACTGATGCTGCACGCTGAATGCGCTGCAGCAGCCGGTCTAATGCCCAGGCGAGGTTCACAGCGGTTGGACGAGCACTGTTTAAATATTCTTTGATTCGAATGACTTCTTGTTTAAAAACATCCAATTCTTCTGTTTCAATTGCTTGTGCACTAAGCGCCAGCCCAAAAGCTGCTGTAATGCCAATCGCAGGCGCTCCGCGTACTTTTAATGACACAATCGCATCATACACATCTTCTTTCGTATATAAATGCTCAAATACGGTTTCGGTTGGTAATTTTTGCTGATTTAAAATGTTAATACGGTTTTCTTCCCATTCGACAGAACGGGGGACTTCAAATTCTTTTGACAAAACCCGTCACTCCTTTACAGATGGCTGGAATAATGCGACGAGGTCAGACGCTGTTTCCACTGCATGATATTGTTTGATAAATGTTTTTCCAAGTGTCAGTGCTGCTTTTTTCTGCTGAATCCGTCTAGTTGGTGATGGAATTGCATCAAGGTCAGCGGCATGAGCAAGACCAATTGTTCGGCGGACAAGCTCACAGCCGGCAAAGCCTGTTGCTTCTTTTAAAATCCGGTCAAACGTTGTTTCTAAAAAGCTGTCCGATACACTAAACGCTTCAATGCTGTCCTCTTTCCAAGCTTTTGTGAACACTTCTTTGAAGGTTGCCCATACATTGACGACATGGTTAAAAAGGTGCTGCTGCTCGTGTTCATTCTCGCGAGATAAAGCATTCAGGAACAGATTGGCGATAAAGTGGCCGATATCGAATCCGAAGGGACCGTAAAACGCGAATTCTGGATCAATGATTTTCGTTTCAGTTTCATTTGCAAAAATACTGCCTGTATGAAGATCTCCATGAACCAATGTTTCAGCTGATGTCAGGAAGATACGCTTTAATTCTGCTGCCCTAGCTTGCACTTCAAGATCTGCCCAAAGCGCTTCTGCTGATTCTCTTAATTCTTCTTCGAAGTCATTTGTTTCACTATCGAAGAAAGGGTCTGTGAAGACGAGTTTTTCTGTGATATCACACAGGTCAGGGTTCGTAAATTGCTTCACAAATTGTTTTTTGATTTTAGGATTTGTAGCAAAGTCAGATGTGTAAAAAAGTGTTTTTCCTAAAAATTCTCCAACATGATCAGATAAATGCGGATATTGTTTTCCGGCAATTAGCCCTTTTCTGACGATTTCTAAGTGGGAGAGATCCTCCATGGCTGTCACTGCAAGAGCTGTATCTGAATAATAGACTGCTGGTACAAGGTGAGGCGCATATTCTGACTGCTTGATCAGGGCGGCACTTTCAATTCTTGCCCGGTCTAATGTAAGCGGCCAGCTCTCCCCTACCACCTTTGCATAAGGCAGCGCCTGCTTGATGATCAATCCTTTTTCTTGTTTGTGATCATAAATATGAAAGACGTAATTTAAATTCCCGTCCCCAATTTCAGTACATGTCAAATGACTGCTTTCTTGGATCAAGCCAAGTCTAATTGCGAGTGCAACTGCCGAGCTTTCTGTTAGTTCTTCATATGATGCCGTAAGTGTAACCAATTGCTTCCCCTCCAAATCATATAAAAAAGCCTCTTTCTCCTGAGAGAAAGAGGCTTGATGGTGTGTATGCTCAAAGCCTCTCTTATCTCTCAGCACATACGTCTGATGGAATTAGCACCGTGCCCTATAAGACAATTGTCTTGGCGCGTTACTTGCTGCGCCCCACTTCACAGTGGTATTAACGGTCGGTTGCTGTTGGGGTCAAAAGGCCAAATCCCTCGCCCAACTCTCGATAAGAGAAATCAATATGTAATTGTTTCGTGTCTGATTGCATTTCTTAATTCAAGATATTATCAGAGCTGCGCTTTACATGTCAATCTTTTTTCAAAATTGCTTTACAATTCATAAAACAATCCATTACAGTGATTGTATTGTCACGTAACTTGAATAGAAGGTGAAGAAATGGAATTCCAGCAATCAGATGTGTTGAAACAATTACCGAAACAATTTTTTGCGTCCCTTGTCCAAAAGGTGCAGAAAAAAGTGCGGGAAGGGGCAGATATCATTAATTTGGGGCAGGGAAATCCTGATCAGCCAACTCCTCCGCACATTGTAAAAGCCATGCAGGAAGCGGTAGCAAAACCTGAAAATCATCAATACTCCTCATTCCGTGGAACAGCGAAATTAAAAAAGGCTGCTGCCGCTTTTTATGAAAGAGAATATGGGGTCGCACTTGATCCAAAAACGGAAATTGCGATTTTATTTGGCGGGAAAGCAGGGCTTGTTGAGCTGCCGCAATGTCTGCTGAATCCGGGTGATACGCTTCTTGTCCCTGATCCTGGTTATCCTGATTATTGGTCAGGCGCTGTGCTTGCTGGAGCGCATATGGTAACCATGCCACTTCTTGAAAAAAATGATTTTTTACCTGACTACGATTTGCTGCCTGAAGATGATAAGAAAAAGGCAAAATTAATGTATTTAAATTACCCCAACAATCCGACAGGGGCTACGGCAAGCCGTGCATTTTTTGAAGAAACCGTTACGTTTGCGAAAGATCACGAGCTATGTGTAGTCCATGATTTTGCATATGGCGGCATTGGATTTGATGGAGAAAAGCCGCTCAGCTTTCTGCAAGTAGAGGGAGCGAAAGAGACGGGAATAGAAATTTACACATTATCTAAAACGTACAATATGGCAGGGTGGAGAGTAGGATTCGCAGCAGGAAATTCGTCTGTTATTGAAGCGGTTGAGCTTTATCAGGATCATCTGTTTGTCTCGCTGTTTAAAGCCACTCAAGATGCAGCAGCGGAAGCGCTATTAAGCGATCAAACGTGCGTGCAGGTGCAAAATGATCGATATGAGAAAAGGCGGAATGTGTGGATGGCTGCCTGCAAAGAAATTGGCTGGGAAGTCAGTGCACCAAAAGGTTCATTTTTTGCTTGGTTAAAGGTGCCGGAAGGATATACATCTGAAGCCTTTTCTGACTTATTATTAGAGAAGGCACATGTTGTTGTTGCGCCAGGTAATGGCTTTGGTGCTCACGGTGAAGGGTACGTGAGAGTAGGGCTTCTAACAAGTGAGGAGCGGTTACAAGAAGCCGCTCAGCGCATCGCTGCTTTGAAGCTGTTTGAAAAAAAGCCATTGACAACATAAAAAAATGGTGCGATAATTCAGGCAATATTTAAGAAAATTGAATATTCTTATCAAGAGTAGGCAGAGGGACTAGCCCAATGAAGCCCGGCAACCGACTTCCATGAAGCACGGTGCTAATTCTTGCAGCAAGCGCTGAGAGATAAGATTCGGATGAATGACACGAAACAACCTCTTTAAGGCGCTCATGAAGCACTTGAAGAGGTTTTTTTATTGAACATATGCATGACGCAATCGAAAGGGGATTCCTAGTGAGTGAATTACTGGCAACATACGTATTAACACATCGAGAGGATGAACAAATAAATCGAAAAGCGGAGCAGATCGCGCTTGGTTTAACAGTTGGATCATGGACGGATTTGCCGCAGCTCAAAAAGGAGCAGCTTCAAAAGCATAAAGGCCGAGTTGAAAAAGTATTAGAAAAGGCTGTTCCAGCCGAAAATGGCCTTTATCAATCAGAGGTGACCATTGCTTATCCTGAGGCAAACTTTTCAGCTGATTTACCAGCTGTTTTTACGACGATTTTTGGAAAGCTTTCACTAGACGGAAAAGTGAAGTTAGTCGATATCCAATTTTCTGAAGAATTTAAAAAAAGCCTGCCAGGACCTGTATTTGGAATTGATGGCATACGAAAAAAGGTAAATGTGTTTGATCGTCCATTATTAATGAGTATTTTTAAAGGCGTTATCGGCCGTGATATGCAGGATTTAAAAGAGCAGATCCGCTTACAGGCATTAGGCGGGGTTGACTTCATCAAAGACGATGAAATTTTATTTGAAAGTCCATTAGCCCCTTTTGAAGAGCGAATCAAAGAAGGAAAAGCGATTTTAAAAGAAACCTATGAAGAAACAGGACACCGCACACTGTATGCTGTCAATTTAACGGGCAGAACCTTTGACCTGAAGGATCGAGCGAGAAAGGCCGCTGAACTTGGGGCAGATGCGCTCTTATTCAATGTCTTTGCATACGGCCTTGATGTCATGCAAAGCCTAGCTGAGGACCCAGACATTCCACTGCCGATTATGGCGCATCCCGCTGTGAGTGGTGCTTTGACATCCTCTCCTGAATATGGATTCTCGCATTCTCTTCTTTTAGGCAAATTAAATCGATATGCTGGCGCTGATTTGAGCCTCTTTCCCTCACCTTATGGATCGGTTGCACTTCCGAAAAAAGATGCCTTTGGAATCTATGAAGCTTGCGTGAAAGAGGATACGGTTCAAAAAACATTCCCTGTCCCGTCAGCAGGCATTCATCCAGGAATGGTTCCAGTATTGATCAAAGATTTTGGAATTGATCATGTGATAAATGCAGGTGGAGGCATTCACGGACATCCGCGGGGAGCCATTGGCGGAGGGAAGGCATTTCGTTCGATCATTGATGCCGTGATACATGAAGAGACCATCCAAGATAAGGCGGCTTCCTGCCAAGACTTAAAAGCGGCACTTGATCTTTGGGGAAGGGTAGCAGAATAATGAAAAAACCAATTGTATGCTGTGATTTTGATGGAACAATTACAAAAAATGATAATATCATCCGCATCATGAAACAGTTTGCACCAAGTGAATGGACGAAGCTGAAGGATGGTGTCCTGTCAAAGGAAATCACCATTCAAGAAGGCGTCGGGCAGATGTTTCAATTACTGAAAAGTGATCAGAAGGATGCCATTCAATCATTTATTTTAGAAGATACAGAGATTCGAGAAGGATTTAAGCAATTTGTCGATGAGGTAAAAAAAGCAGATATTCCTTTCTATGTACTTAGCGGGGGGATGGACTTTTTTGTCTACCCCATCCTCGAAGGCATTGTCGATCGAGACGATATTTATTGCAACCATGCATCATTTGTGGAAGACCATATTCAGATTGAATGGCCGCATGCCTGCGATACGCAATGTCAAAATGGCTGCGGATGCTGCAAGCCCTCAATCATTCGAAAGCTGACTCATGAGGATGACTTCATCATCATGATCGGAGATTCAGTGACTGATGTGGAGGCGGCGAAGCATGCGGATCTTACGTTTGCGCGCGACTACTTGCTCAATGAATGTCAAGAGCTCGGGCTCGTACACAAGGAATATGACACATTTATTGATCTACAAGCGCAATTTGTTCAAATAAAGGAAGTGAAGGAATGGCAGACGCAAAGAGCAAACGCTGGCAGGAGCTAGCAGACGTTAAACGTGAACTGGCTCAAAGAGATTGGTTTTTCGGAACAAGCGGTAATTTATCGATCAAGGTGTCGGATGATCCAATCACGTTTTTGGTGACGGCAAGCGGCAAAGATAAACGAAAAGAAACAAACGAAGATTTTGTGCTAGTAAATGCGGCAGGCCAGCCCCATGATCCGAACGAGCCGCTTAGACCATCAGCTGAAACACTGCTTCACACGTACGTATATGAACGGACGAAAGCAGGCTGCTGCCTCCATGTCCATACAATCGATAATAATGTGATGTCAGAGCTGTATGGGGATAAGGGAGAGATTCGTTTTAAAGGCAACGAAATCATCAAAGCGCTTGGTTATTGGGAAGAGGATGCAGAAGTGTCGATTCCGATTATTGAAAATCCAGCTCATATTCCGCAGCTTGCAGAGCAATTTGCCAAACATCTGACACTAGAGGCGTCATCTGGTGCTGTACTCATTCGCAATCATGGTATTACAGTCTGGGGAAAAACAGCCTTTGAAGCAAAACGAGTATTAGAAGCATATGAATTTTTATTTAGCTATCACTTAAAATTAGCGCTTTATCAACAGCAGCTTGTAAGATAAAAAGGAGGAAAAACACATGGCGACGATTTTGATTCATAATGAAGAGAACACATTACTTGAAAGCGAGCAAGAGGTAGCATCATATTTGGAAAACCAAGGGGTCATTTATGAGCATTGGGATATTGAAAAGCTGCCAAACCGTTTATCAGAAAAGTATGATTTAACCGATGAGGAAAAGGAAGAGATTTTGACTGTTTTCCAAAAGGAAATCCAAAGTATTTCTGAAAAAAGAGGGTACAAAGCGCAGGATGTCATTTCATTATCTGATGCCACGCCAAATCTTGATGAGCTGCTCCAAAACTTTAAACGTGAGCATCACCATACAGATGACGAAGTACGCTTTATTGTGAGCGGGCACGGAATCTTTGCTATTCAAGGCAAGGATGGCGTCTTTTTTGATGTGAGATTGAATCCAGGTGATTTAATTTCTGTTCCGCCAAACATTCGTCATTACTTTACACTTCAAGAGGATCGCAAAGTGGTCGCAGTTCGCATATTTGTCACAACTGAGGGCTGGGTGCCGATTTACGAGGAAGAAACGGTTTAATGATAGAGCTGATCATTCCGCATGAGGCGGAAGATCAGCTTTTTTTTAGGAAATTAGACATAAAATGAGAAAGAAAATAGTTGATTTTGATCTTCTGCATAGGATAAAATTCTGTTTAATCAATGTGTCAGTCCTGTCCAAATTTGAAGTTTACCCCCAAATTTGATTGGGTAAAAGGTCTTTAGGCTGTAAAAAATTAAATAAAATAAGCATATTTAATTTAATTTACAAATAAAGTATAATTTTGGTGTCGGATCATTTTGAGCATAGACAGTCGAAATCATTGCGGGAGCTGAGATCATGAATATTTACGTAAGGAAAGAACAATTGCTGATGTCCATTGATGAGAAGAGAAAACAAATGGTAGAAGCTGCTCAAGTGGAAGGTTACACTGGTGAGAAGACAATTAAATATAGTCAAGAACTGGACAACCTGATGAATGAGTATCAGCATCTTCTTTTTCATGAGAAACAATCTGCCCCCTCCTTTCATGATCTTGTGTCTCAAATGAGTCTTTTATCTGTGAACCGCCCCTCTTATTGACATGAAAAACCGGTCTTGCATAAGCAAAACCGGCTGACATCTTCAGTTATGCTGAGTGAGCAGAAGGAAGCATGATCATGACAGTCGTTCCTTTATTCACTTCGCTATGAATATCAATTGTTCCGCCATACATCGAAATGATTCGTTTACACACGACAAGCCCAAGACCTGTGCCTTTTTCCTTCGATGTAATAAAGGGGAGGAAGATGTGCTTTAACATCTCTTCTGGTATGCCTTCACCTGTATCCTCTACTTTAATGATGACATGTTCTTTTTCAGCTTCGATCACAATCTTCAAATGACCGCCGTTTGGCATCGCTTCTAAAGAGTTCTTTGCTACATTTAAAACAACTTGTTTAATATGATCCTTTGTGCAATACACGCCCACATCTTGAATCGTATTGATTTGCAAATCCACTTCGACATTATAAAGATTTGCCTCAGAGAAAACGATCGGCATGATCTCACTTACAATTTCTTTTACAGAGTTATTCTGCCATTTTTCTGCCGTTGGTTTTCCTAATACAAGAAATTCACTGACGATTTGGTTGATCCGTTTAATTTCTTCCTCGATGACAGAAAAATAGAGCTGATCTTCTTCTGAATGATACTTCTTTTGCAATAGCTGGATAAATCCGCTAATCCCTGTTAATGGGTTGCGAATTTCGTGTGCTGTACTTGCTGCGAGTGTTCCGATCAATTCAAGCTTTTGCGCTTCATTTTGATGACGCTCCTGCTGAGTTTGCCGCCTTAACACGATATATTGGACGAGTGTGAATAAAATATTTAATAAAATAAACGCACTGGATAAAGGGATGAGCATCACAGACAGCACTTCACTTGTTGAAGCACGCTGCGGAAAAACCTCCAGCTTCCAGCTGTTTTCATCTAAATATGTAGACACGGTGCTGCCGCCCTCGGGTACTGGCTGTGGACCGCTTGTAAAGACGACATGTCCATTTTGATTCAGCATCTTAAAATGAAGATCAGGGTTCAATACATTCATAATATTTCTTAAATAGTCAATTTGAATGGCGGCAATCAGTACATTGGTGACCTCTTCGTTTTCATCGAGAACAGGCACACAAATGGAGAGAATCCGCTGTTTTGTAATTCGGCTCACATAGTTGTCTGTGATCACGGTCTGCTTGGTCACTTGAATGCGTTTAAAGTAATCTCTGAATGATAGGTTAATTTTTTCCTTTAACGGGGTGGTGCTTGCTGTTACATTTCCTTTTTTGTCTAGGAGATACAGACCTGAAAAACGAGGTTCTTGTTTATAGATTTTCTCTAGGATGTTTTGTACTTTTTTCGTCTCAAGCGGCTGGTCAAATCCCATGGCGAGGGAAGTTAATCTCGCTTCTGTTTCACTTATTAAATAATTCATTTGATTTTTGTGAATATTTAACATAAGTGTAGCGGTTTGTTTGTTCTTTAAATCGATTTTTTCAGTTTCTTTTTCGTAGATAAAATAACTAATGATTAGGGTTGGAAGCATGACCAAAATAAGGTAAAGCCTGATCTTCTTCCAAAACCCTTTCAGTATACTCATCATTCATCGCTCCAACGTATTACCTAATAGACTTATTATAGCATTGAACCTATCTTTATTACGATGACTTGTGTGATTTTTAAAAAATTAGGTGATTCGTTCTGGTCTCATTTTCGTGCTAAAGATGGATCAAAATGTTGACATTTTACTTATTGTTTATTAATGTCACATTAGTGGGTTGCATTTCATAAAGGATGATAAAAAATGGAAAATCATAATGTTGAAAAATCATTGAAACTATTTATTGTATTATCACGTGCCTATCGCTCAATTAATCATCACATGAACAAACATATTGTGAAGCACGGGCTGAATCCAACTGAATTTGCTGTGCTAGAATTGCTGTATCATAAAGGTGATCAGCCGCTTCAGCAAATCGGTGATAAGATTTTACTTGCAAGCGGCAGCATCACGTATGTGGTTGATAAATTGGAGAAGAAAGAACTCCTCAGCCGCAAGGCTTGTGCAGAAGACCGCAGGGTGACATTTGCGCATATTACCAAGCAGGGACGAGCTTTGCTTGATGACATCTTCCCAGATCATGCGAAAGAAATTCATGAGATGATCAGTGTCCTCAGCGAAGAAGAGAAAGATGCCTGCATCGATATGCTCAAACATGTAGGGCTGCGTGCAAAGCATTTATATGATCATCAAGAATAAATAAAAAGGAAGCCGCTGGCTTCCTTTTCAGCGCGCAGGCAATCCCTCGCATTCAGTTGTCTGTCCTGCGTGCCGGTGCTCATTCCTAGACTGCAAAGGTTTTCTATCACGCTGAAAAGAAGACAAAGGGCTAAAATAGAGATCATTTTAGCCCTTTGTCAACAATCTGTAAAGAAGCCGCTGGCTTCTTTTTTTATTTCGCTTTTTTCTCAATCGGTAAAATGAGTACTTCTACACGCCGGTTTTTACTTCTGCCTTCTGCTGTATCGTTTGAGGCAATCGGTTTGAATTCGCCGTATCCTTTTGTACTAAAGTTCTCTTGGTTTAGATTGCTGTTTTCAAGAAGAATATTTAAAAAGTTCACAGCGCGAATGGCGCTTAAATACCAGTTTGATTCAAATTCTGAATTTCTGATCGGTACATTATCTGTATGTCCGCTAATGACAATGTCACGAGCAGGATTAATGACGAGCAGTTTTGAGATTTCTTTTGCTAACGGGACATCCTGAGGGCGAATAACTGCCCGTCCAGAGTCAAAGAAGATACTGTCCTCAATCGTAATGAGAAGACCTTCATCCGTAAGCTTTGTTTCGAGCTTTGAACCAAGTTTTTTATTTGCAATGAATGAATCGACCTGCTTTTTGACCTTTGTGAGAACCGCTTGGTCCCTAGCCTTTGCTTTGGCTTCTTCATCTTTCTCTTCCTCGGCTGCTTTCTTGACTTGGTTGCTGTTTTCAGTTTCTTCCGTGCTTTGCA
The DNA here is from genome assembly GCF_038593305.1 of Bacillus sp. FSL P4-0248. Lineage (NCBI taxonomy): Bacteria > Bacillati > Bacillota > Bacilli > Caryophanales > Bacillaceae > Bacillus > Bacillus sp. FSL P4-0248. Next base: position 1,275,048 of record NZ_CP151983.1, read on the forward strand.
TGCTGGATTGATCCATAACACCAGTACCGCCAGTAAAAACTACATTAAAAGACTTAGCCATCTGTTCATATTTTGCCGCATCAATTGAACTAGATGCAAAGAGCACAATGAAGAGGGCGAGAAGAAGCGTTAGTAGATCGGCATAAGGGATAAGCCAAGATTCATCTACATGGTCTTCATGATCATGGTTTTTACGTTTCCTAGCCATTTTGATTTTCTCCTTCTTCAATGACAAGATTTGCACGTTCTTTTGCTGGTAAGTACATAAGAAGTTTTTGTTCAATGACTTTTGGAGATTGACCTTCAAGAACAGAAAGAATACCTTCGATCATAATCAGACGAAGCTTTACTTCTTCCTTTGATTTACGCTTCAGTTTGTTGGCAAATGGATGCCATAACACATATCCGGTAAAAATCCCAAGCAGTGTGGCGACGAAGGCAGCACTGATCGCATGTCCAAGTGCTTCAATATCTCCCATGTTGGCAAGTGCGGCAATAAGTCCGACAACGGCGCCAAGTACCCCTAGCGTCGGAGCGTATGTACCAGCTTGTGTAAAGATTAATGCACCTGACTGATGTCGTTCAGACATGGCGTCAACTTCTTCTGTTAAGACGTCTCGAATAAATTCAGCACTTTGGCCGTCAACTGCCATGCTTAACCCGTTCTTTAGAAAATCATCATCGACTTCCTCAAGACTTGCTTCTAATGCCAAAAGACCTTCACGACGCGCAATTTGTGCCCAGTTTGAAAATAGAGGGATCATTTCTTGAATCGTTGGAAGCTGGCTGTCTTTGAAAATTTTGCCGAACAATTTTGGTGTTTTCTTAATTTCACTAGAAGGGAATGCGATGACAACAGCTGCAACCGTCCCAACAATGATGATTAATATAGCCGCCGGGTTGAGAAGAGCAGTTAGACTCACACCTTTCAAAACCATACCGACACCTAGTGCAATAAATGCTAAAATAATACCAATTAACGATGTTTTGTCCATTATCTCACCAAATCCTTTAACTATCTTTTTCTATAGTTAATATCGGTGTGTTCCAGAAGGGTTTTAGTCAGAATATAAAATTAAGACACTTTCTGTGAAGAATTTTTGATGAAAGCGCTTTCTATCTGCGTAAAAAGAAAACTCCCTCTCATATAAAGGGAGTCTCCATTTAATCGTTTTGAGCTGGTTCATCTAAATGAAGCAGCTCTTTTAATTTTTCTTCATACATGATTTTAACAAGATCGTAGCTCCAATTCATCATGTGATCCACCTCTTTTTCTTTTATCGTAAAGGAAAAGAGGCGGGGGAGCGTCGTCGTTCAGATGGAACTTAGACGCCGCAACATGATGGAGATGCATATCATCCTGAAGATGTAGTTATCCTTTTTTTACGACGATTTCGTCATGTTCAACATCCACAGTAAATCCAGAAAGCTGCTCCTCTTCAAGCAGGATCTCCGTCATTTGGTCTTCAACGTGCTCTTGGATGGTTCTTCGAAGTGGACGAGCACCAAATGCAGGGTGATATCCAAGCTCTGCGATTTTTTCTTTCGCTTCATTTGTGACATGGACTGTTAAATTCTGCTCTTTTAATTGCTCTGACAGCTCATTGAGCAGAAGATCAACAATCTTCACTAAATCATCTCTGTCTAATGATTCAAACTGAATGATGCTGTCAAAACGGTTCAAAAATTCTGGTTTGAAGTAGCTGCTTAGTGAATCAATGAGTGATTGTTCCTCAATCGCTTCTTCCTGATCAGACTGGAAGCCGACCTTGACCGTTTTATCTGCGCTGCCTGCGTTACTTGTCATGATGATGACTGTATCTTTAAAGCTGACCGTTCTGCCTTGGCTGTCTGTTAAGCGGCCATCTTCCATGATTTGCAGGAACATGTGCTGTACATCTGGGTGTGCTTTTTCGATTTCATCCAGCAAAATGATGCTGTATGGTTTTCTGCGCACTTTTTCAGTCAGCTGGCCAGCTTCATCATGTCCAACGTAACCAGGAGGAGAACCGATGAGTTTGGACACAGAGTGTTTTTCCATGTACTCACTCATATCTAAACGAATGATCGCATCTCTTGAACCGAATAATTCTTCAGCTAACGTTTTAGACAATTCGGTTTTCCCGACACCTGTTGGTCCAACGAAAAGGAAGGAGCCTGTTGGTCTATGTTTCGATTTTAAACCAGCTCTGCTTCTTTTCACGGCTTTCGCCACTTTATCAACCGCATGTTCCTGTCCAATCACTCGTGCTTTTAGACGGACGTCAATTTCTTTCATTTTGGTTTGTTCGTCTGCTTGGAGTTTCCCGACAGGAATGCCTGTTTTTTGTTCCACAATGGCCTGAATGTCCTCTGCTGTAACGATATGCTCTTTTTCAGTTGTTTTGTTTTGAAGTCTTGCTTCAATGGCTTCTTCTTCATCGCGAAGCTTCGCTGCTTTTTCATATTGTTCTTCTTTTAGCGCAGCTTGTTTTTCTGCGGCAATTTGCGCTAGTCGGTTTGTCAGCTCATCTTCACTTGCTGCATCAATGGAGAGATTCGCTTTTGAACCAGCTTCATCCATTAAATCAATGGCTTTATCCGGCAAATGACGGTCTTGAATATACCGCGAAGATAATTGAACGCACGCTTTGATTGCTTCATCTGAATAGGAGACACCATGATAGGCCTCGTATTTATCTTGAATGCCTTTTAAGATGTCGATTGCTTCATCTTGTGTTGGCTCATCTACGATAACGGGCTGGAAGCGCCGTTCGAGTGCAGCATCTTTTTCAATTTGGCGATATTCTTTTAATGTCGTCGCACCTACTAGCTGCAGCTCGCCTCTTGCAAGGGCTGGTTTTAAAATGTTTCCAGCATCCATTGATCCTTCTGCAGATCCTGCGCCCACAAGAAGGTGGATTTCATCTACAAATAAGATGATATTTTTACGGCTTTGCAGTTCTTTGATTAACTGCTTCATTCTTTCCTCAAATTGACCGCGTACACCTGTGTTTGCGACAAGTGAGGAGACATCTAATAAATAGATTTGTTTGTTCTTTAATTTATTTGGCACATCGCCGCTCGCAATTTTGAGCGCGAGTCCTTCTGCGATCGCTGTTTTCCCAACACCTGGTTCACCAATAAGAACAGGGTTATTTTTATTTCTTCTATTTAAAATCTCAATGACTCTTGCGACTTCTTCATCTCGGCCAATGACTGGATCAATTAAACCAGCATTTGCTCCATCTGTTAAGTTACGGCCAAGCTCATCGAGTAAGCCTTTTTGCTTTGGCTGCTCCATGTTTGGGGCATGACTTGCTGCCTGAGAGAAGAATGAACTTCCGCCAAAAAGCTGAGGTCCCATTTTCATTTTTGACTGCTCCATCAAAGAGGTATAGCAGTCTTCACATAAAACCATTTGGCTCCGGGACGAATTTACTTGCATATTCAGGCGAATAGTTGCTTCATTTACTTGACAATGTTGACAACGCATTTGCCATGACCTCCTTAAAATAAAGTTTGACTTTATTTGACCAATGAATGTTAAAGGAAATGGTCTATTGTTTGACCATCTTTGACTATAGTATACTCTGACCTATTTTGACTTTCAACTGTTTTGCTCAAAGGGGAATAAAAATCCTTTTTTGCATTTAATCATGGTTTGTCCTTCTTTTCAAGGAACTTGTCTCATAGGATAAAAAAGAGACAATCGAAAGTGATGGGTGCGGAGGGGTCACATGAAACGTTCAAATGAATCCGCTTTTCAGCTTGCCTTTGTTTATGTAGGAACAGTGGTTGGAGCTGGGTTTGCGACAGGGAAAGAAATCGTAGAATTTTTTGTTCGTTTTGGCTGGATTGGACTATTAGGGATCCTGATTAGCGGTGTTATTTTTACTGGCCTTGGGGCAAAAATGATGCTGATTTCGAAACGAATCGAAGCAGAATCTTATCAAGATATGAACCGTTTTTTATTTGGCGCAGCTGCGAGTCGATATATTAATATTGTCATGTTTTTTATTTTACTTGGTGTCACCTCAGTCATGATTTCAGGCGCAGGGGCTATTTTTGAAGAACAGCTTGGTATATCGAAGGAATATGGGGTCTTTTTGACGATCATTCTGAGCGTCATTGTACTATTTAAAGGTTCAAAAGGGCTATTTGGAGTCAACGTCCTTGTCGTTCCAATGCTGATTTTCTTTTCAATGATCGTGTTTCTTGATTCATTTGTGTTTAGCAGCAGTGAAAGTTATGTTCTTGCGCTGCAAATGGGTGAGGGCGAGTGGATATTATCAGCAGTGTCATATGGTGCCTTTAATTTAGCACTGTCACAGGCAGTGTTAGTACCCGTCGCAAATGAAATGACCTCTGAAGCAGTCATTAAAAAGGGAGCGGTGCTTGGGGGCATCATGCTGACACTCATTTTGCTTGCTTGCTTCTTATCTCTTTCTTCATTAGATATGCTGGAGGCGTTTGATATTCCAATGGCCCAGGTAGTTTATCAAGTCGCAAACTCGATTCATCTCATTTATTTATTTGTCATCTTCGGTGAAGTTTTTACATCCGTCATAGGCAATTTATACGGGCTGGAGAGACAGGTGAGGGCATATATCCGAATGAACAGCATCTTTACGATATCACTTATTCTCATATGCTGCTATGTGATTAGTAAAATTGGTTACGGTACACTGATTTCAACGGTTTATCCGGTTTTTGGCTATGTCAGCATCTTTTTTATCCTCTTTCTTTGTCTAAAAAAAGTGCCTGCCCCGCTAGATAAGTAAAGAAGGGATAGCCTGCATGAAAAATATGTGGTACACTATCCTCTGTGAAAATTGAACAAAAATCCGTGAAGACGGGAGAGGTTCTAGCAAAACCCTCTATAAAAAACTAAGGACTTGCCGTATCCTTGGATGTGGCATTTTTTATTTTTTATGGCTGGGACACCTCATACACATGTAAAGGTGTCTTTTCTTTTGAGAAAAATAGGGGTTTTCAGGAGCCTTTCAGATGCAGTGTTGTACGGTTGTACTCATCTGCAAAAGGAGGAGAACAGAAAATGAAAAATGAAAAAGCAGTCGTTGTCTTTAGCGGGGGACAGGACAGTACGACATGTTTATTATGGGCACTTCAACAATTTGAAGAGGTAGAAACCGTGACCTTTCATTATAATCAGCGTCATCAAGAAGAAATTGATGTCGCCAAAAGAATCGCTGACAAATTAGGTGTGAAGAATCATCTGTTAGATATGTCTCTTTTAAATCAACTGGCACCTAATGCTTTAACAAGAGATGACATTGACATTGAGGAAAAAGAAGGAGAGCTTCCTTCCACATTTGTACCAGGAAGAAACTTAGTGTTCTTATCTTTCGCCTCTATTCTTGCGTATCAAATTGGAGCAAGACATATTATCACAGGTGTTTGTGAGACAGACTTTAGCGGCTATCCAGATTGCCGTGACGAGTTTGTGAAATCTTGCAACGTCACAGTGAATTTAGCAATGGAAAAACCATTTGTGATTCATACACCACTGATGTGGCTGAATAAAGCAGAAACATGGAAGCTGGCAGACGAGCTTAACGCGCTGGATTTTGTGAAAAATGAAACGCTCACTTGCTATAACGGCATCATCTCTGATGGCTGCGGGGAATGTCCTGCGTGTAAGCTGCGGAAAAATGGCTATGACACTTATATGGAAATGAAGGAGGCAAAATAAATGCTTTCTCAAATCTATCCACAAACCGATCATCCATTTTCATTTGAATTAAATAAAGACATGCATGTTTCTGCTGCCCATTTCATCCCGCGAGAAGATGCGGGCGCATGCAGCCGTGTTCATGGTCATACGTACACCATCAATATCACGATTGCGGGAGACGAGCTAGATGAATCGGGATTCCTTGTCAATTTCAGTACATTGAAAAAGCTCATTCATGGGCAGTACGATCACACGCTGCTCAATGATCATGAGGAATTCTCATCAAACGATCGATACGCGATGCCAACCACTGAGGTGGTAGCAAAGACCGTACATGACAAAGTCGCAGCGTATTTATCGACTTTAGCGAACAAGCCGGCATGTGTTCAGGTCTTTGTCAGAGAGACACCAACAAGCTATTGCATTTACCGTCCGAAACGAGTTGAGATCAATGGCTAAAGCGATTCCCGTATTAGAAATCTTTGGTCCAACCATTCAAGGAGAAGGAATGGTCATTGGACAAAAAACCATGTTTGTCAGAACGGCTGGCTGTGACTACTCGTGCAGCTGGTGTGATTCCTCCTTTACATGGGATGGCTCAGCGAAGCATGACATTCAGTGGCTTGAGGCAGAAGACATTGTCAAAGAATTAAAAAGAATAGGCGGACAGGCTTTTTCTCATGTCACCATTTCAGGGGGAAACCCAGCCCTTTTAAAACAAATGGAATCCCTCATTGATTTACTGCATGAAGAGGGAATTGATACAGCGCTTGAAACACAAGGGACGATGTATCAGGAATGGTTTTTGAAAATTGATGATTTAACCATTTCTCCTAAGCCGCCAAGCTCGAATATGAAAACAGATTTTACGAAACTAACACGTATTATAGATGAGCTGAAAAACGGAAATAGGTTGCAGCATGCTAGCCTGAAGGTCGTGATCTTTGACGATCGTGACTTAGCGTATGCGAAGGATGTTCATGCAAAATACCCTGAGCTTCCTTTTTATTTGCAGGTAGGAAATGATGACACGACGACAGCTGATGATGCGTACTTATTGACGCATTTATTAAAGAAATATGAAGCGCTTGTCGATCAAGTAGCGCAAGATCCAGACTTAAACCGCGTAAGAGTGCTGCCGCAGCTGCACACGTTATTGTGGGGAAATAAACGAGGCGTATAGAAAGGAAGAGATGACATGACGACAAGAAAACCAGAAGAATTAGAAGGTGTCACGCTACTGGGAAACCAAGGAACCAATTATTTGTTTGATTATGCACCACAAGTGCTTGAAACGTTTCCAAATAAACATACAAATAGAGATTACTTTGTGAAATTCAACTGCCCAGAATTTACCTCACTATGTCCGCAAACAGGTCAGCCTGATTTTGCGACAGTTTATATCAGCTATATCCCAAATGAAATCATGGTCGAAAGTAAATCGCTAAAATTATATTTGTTCAGCTTCCGTAACCATGGTGACTTCCATGAGGACTGTATGAACATTATTATGAACGACCTGATTGAATTGATGGATCCAAGGTATATTGAAGTTTGGGGCAAATTTACGCCAAGAGGCGGTATTTCCATTGACCCGTATACGAACTACGGGAAACCTGGCACGAAATATGAGGAAATGGCAGAATACCGTATGATGAACCATGATATGTATCCGGAGACGATTGATAATCGGTAATTATTCCGCTGTGTGAGACGGAGTGTGAAACGAATTGGTGTCACGTTAAAGTGGAAAAAGTTACACCTGAAAATACTCATGGGAATTGTATGAAAAAGTGTGACCTGAGGTGCAACCTGAACTGTAACTTTTATGCAGTGAAAAATTGATAGTACAGAGGCAGATGAAGGCGTACAATTTGTACGTCTTTTCTTTTTTATCCGAAAGAAAAAATGCCTATTTAGAGATCATAGGCATTAAATATTATGATCATATCTTCATTTATTGTTTAAAGTTAAGTTTCTGAACCTTCTCTTTAACATTTGAACAGCTCTTTTTTGAATTTCATCAAAGTTCTCCTGAATATAGTCCATGACACTTCTGATTAGAACTTCACTTTCAAAATTGACTATCTCATTTATTTCTGACTGTTCTTCATCTGTTAGGTGATGGTATTGATGTTGTTTAGCATTTACTTCAGCAGCTACTTCAATCCTCACTTTAGTTGTTCTGGTTGTACAATTTCATATTCACCTTCTGCATACTCTTGCTCCGCATATTGGCTCCCCCATTGACAAAGTTCCTGCAAGATAGGTTTAAGAGATTCTCCAAGTTCAGTGGATGAATACTCAACCTTCGGCGGTACTTGATTATACATCTTTCTGGTCACAAGTCCACTGGCCTCAAGCTCTCTAAGTGTTTGAATCAGCATTTTCTGCGTGATATTTGGGATAATGCGCTTTAATTCACTCGTTCTCTTTGGTCCATTCATTAAAAAGTATAATACAAGGCCTTTCCATTTTCCGCCAATCACTTCCTTTGTCACTTCAAACCCACAGCTAAATTTTTTCATGTCTAAAGCTCTCCATTCCACATTTATTACTTTTTAGTTACTATATCACAAAAAAGTGGGTACTTCCGATAATGTGCTTGCTGGAGGATACTATATCTTGTAAGTTGCTCTTCAAGTACTTAAAGGTACTAGACATAAAATAATATGAATTCTAAAGGAGTGTTAAGTATGGGTAAATTTGAAGGTAAAATAGCGCTTGTAACGGGTGGAACAAGTGGGATTGGTCTTGCTGCTGCACAAAAATTTGTAAACGAAGGTGCATATGTGTATATCACGGGACGTAGACAAAACGAACTTGATAAAGCTGTTAACCAAATTGGCAAGAACGTAACCGGTGTTCAAGGTGATATTTCTAAGCTTGAAGACTTAGACAAACTATATGACATGATAAAGCAGGAAAAAGGTAAGTTGGACATCCTTTTTGCTAATGCAGGCATCGGCAACTTCCTTCCATTAGGTGAAATTACTGAAGAGCAGGTTGATAGAACGTTCGACATTAACGTGAAAGGAACCATTTTTACTGTTCAAAAAGCGCTATCACTATTCCCGGACAAAGTAGGTTCTATTATTGTAACGGGCTCTACTGCTGGATCAATTGGCAACCCAGCATTTAGTGTATATGGAGCATCTAAAGCAGCATTAAGAGCACTAGTTCGCAACTGGATTCTTGACCTAAAAGGTACTGAAATTCGTGTAAATGTGGTAAGTCCAGGAGTTATTCTTACACCTGCATACGATGAGCTTTTTGGTGATGCACTTGAAGGAGCGATGGAAGATGCCAGAAATACTGTTCCAGCTGGAAAAGTTGGGACACCTGAAGAAGTAGCAAACGCTGTAACTTTCCTTGCTTCAGACGAAAGCAGTTACTTGACGGGTGTTGAATTGTTCGTAGATGGCGGGCTAGCACAGGTATAATGTCACTGCGAAGAGATTACAAATCGTCCCCAAAAAAAGTTAATGGGGATTTACTTGAGTCGTATAAAAAAGTCGTTTTCCTTATGTCCTGAGTAACCACAAATGCTGCAAACTAAGTTTGGTGATGGATATGTAAAATGAGAAAAAAGGAAAAGACATGCCGGATGCATGTCTTTTTTTGCGAAACAACCATAAAAAAAGAGAAGAGTCATGTCACTCTTCTCATACGAATGGGAATAGAACTTGCTAGGACGGCTGGGGGCTACCAGCTCGTAAACATATTATACATGACAGAACGTACGTTTGTAAAGGGGGATCATGTTTTTTTGCTTATCTCATTTGATGTAAGATAAAATAGAGGGAGTGAATGATAAACGGAGGCGTTTGAGTTGGCAAACAAAGAAGAGCGGGCAGAGCAGCTGCTAATGGATCTAAGGGAAGAGCTTCAAATGCTCGAACATCAAAACAAAGAACGGTATAAATGGAGTGCCTCCACATTGCTTGGAGTGATTGCCCTCTTGATTGATAAAGGAGTGATCACACCCGAGGAAGTCGAGATGTACAAGACGAAGGCGGAAATGCAAACCTTTCATACGCAAAAAGACTGACCCCTCTTTAAGTGGTATCAGTCTTTTTCATATGTGATTGTTCAAATAGAGCAAAGTTGTCAAACGAGCCAAATTTGCTTTATATATACGTATGTACCGATTGTCTGAATTGAGGATTGCAAATTAATGTACGGAGTCTTTGATGATTTTATAGTTTTTATGATTAACGACTGTTAGTGAATCCAGTTCTAGATCTCTATAGTTGTCCATAATGGTGACATCCACAATGACAGAGTTTTCATTCACTTTTTCAACTACACCTGTTAAACCATTTCTAAATTCGATCACATTTCCAATTTTTGCAATCTTCAACCGATCCCTCTCCTTTAAAAACAGATTTCATTCCCTATTAAAAAGTATTTTGCAATATTTTCATACCAATGTAAAGGATAAAGACGTTTTTGTTTTGTTTTCGTTGTATGCTCTTCTAACGAATGGTATATTTAATAATTGATCATGGCTGAAAAGGAGCGGTTTTTTTGACTGAAGAACAAATCCTCACAATCCTCGAATCTTTACGGAATGGGACGGAAAAACAGGTGGCCATCCAAAAAGATGACTTTTTAACGTTTCGTTCTGTTTTGGTGAATCAAGATGATTTTAAACATTTTCGCGGGATCGCCAAACATGGTGGAGATGTTATTTTTGAATATCTTACAGAAGCAAGAAGCTAAAGCTTTTTCTCATTGATGAGAGAAAGCTTTTTTATTTTCGTTCTTTTGTCACACTTCAAACGACTCTGATACATATGAAAAGAAAATGTAATAACCCATAATCAGGAGCATAAGGATGATGATAGGTGAAAAAGGGACCTTTTTAAGCGCTAACAATTCCATTTTATGTGCGCTCAACTAGGACATGCCATTTAATGACGGAATTTGGACAGGCATGTAAATCTTTGTGCGTGAAAATAGAATGAGCTCTTGTTAGAGTGGACAAGTATCTTACAGCCTACTTTGATTATAGGAGGAAAAAGGCGAATGATTAAAATTCATACAGCTCTTTTTGTCATCCTTATGCTCGTTGCAGCAATGAAGATGGACAATATACAAGAGCAGCAAGGCACATTAAGTCACGAACTTTCACAAGCACCTGTTAAACATCAGCTTTCATATATAGATCAAGACCACGAGCAAGTCATCCCAGCATTTTCTGAAGAAAAGCGTCAGCCAAAAGTGAAATTGCTAAGTACGTCAACAGAAGAAAAGTCTTCAAAACCGAAGCAAAAGAAAAAAGTAAAATCTGAAACAACGAATAAGGCAAGCGGAAAACAGTATTCTAATGAAGAAATGGACTTGCTTTCTCGGTTGGTACACGCTGAAGCGAAAGGTGAATCTTACGAAGGGAAAAAAGCGGTGGCAAGTGTTGTCTTAAACAGGGTGGAGCATCGTTCTTTTCCTGACAGCGTGAAAGGTGTGATTTATCAGCGAAATGCCTTCCAGCCAGTATCGAATGGAAGCATTCATGATAAGGCAGATCAAGATTCCATTAAAGCGGTGAAGCAGGTAGTAAAAGAGCATGACAGAACAACAAAGGCTATCTATTTTTATAATCCAAAAACGGCAACAGATCATTGGATTCGTTCCCGCAAAATTGTAGAACGTATCGGACGTCACGTGTTTGCCGTATAGAGAAAAAGAGCGATCAATGAGATTGCTCTTTTTTTGTCTTCAATTATTAAAATATTTTTTGGACTTGTCTCATAGAATGTGAAAAGAATTTGCTTTAGACAAGGGGAGGCTACATGAATCGATTTGTAAAAGGGGTCATTCTGCTATCTGTCGCAGCTTTTATTGCGGAGTGTATAGAGTTTTTAGTCAATATGATTTTAGCGAGAGAGCTTGGAGAACATGGAATGGGCTTATATATGAGTATCCTTCCAATCATCATGCTTGTCCTTGTGATCGCCAGTTTAGAGCTGCCAGTCTCCATTTCTAAATTCATTGCAGAATCACATGAGCGTCTCCACAAAAGCATGCTCCGTCATGCCTTTAAAATGACACTTGTGGTGACAAGTACAACAACAGCTATAGCAGCTATTGTACTGCCTTTCATTCCAGTGTTTCAGTCGTATCATCCGCTTATGAAGGGCCTAGTGCTGTCACTTATCCCAATTATTGCGTTTACCTCCATTGCCCGCGGCTATTTTATGGGAAAGCAGCAAATGGGCAGAATTGCTTTAGGCAATATGCTGAAGAAAACGATCCAGCTTATCTGCTTGTTTTTGTTTTTTCATTGGTATTCGTTTGATATTGAAACAGCAGTACTCATCGCCATTGGTGTCATTGTTGCGAGTGATCTTGTTGTCTTTATTTATTTATACTCCCAATACGTCATGGCAAAAAATGCTGTGAATGTCAGGTCTGTTGAATTAAGAGGAAGTGATGTGCGAAAGCGCCTATTAGCCGTTTCCATTCCGACAACGGGCATGCGCATCTTTCATGCGATCGCCAATGCGGTTGAACCATTTTTAATCAAAGGAGCGCTCGTAGCAGCAGGCATTTCTGGAACACTTGCTGTTGATCATTACGGCATGCTGGCTGGTGTCGCAATGTCGATCGGTTTTTTCCCAGCGTTTATCGCTCATTCCATCATGATTGTGATGATTCCGAGTGTCTCTGAAGCCTATGCTTTAGGTCAGTATGATCTTGTGAAAAAACGTGTCAGACAGGCGATTCTTATAACGTTTGGATATGGGGTGCCGGCAGTGATGGTCATGTATTATTTTGCTTACCCGCTCACACAGCTCTTTTTTGATTCACCGCAAGCTGCTGTCTATTTACAGCTGCTATGGCCATACTTTTTATGCCACCTGTTTGTGATGCCGTTTCAAGCGTGTTTAATCGGAATGGGGCTCATCAAAGATGTGTTCCTACATAATATATGGGTGCATGTCGTCTCTTTTTCTATGGTGTATTTCCTCGGTTCAATTGAAAGCTTGAATATGATGGGGGTCATTTTAGGGATGAACACAGGCATGCTGCTGTTGACTGCACTGCATTATGCGACGATTTGTAAGGAGCTCGGCGTTTCAATGTTTCTTACATTGAAAAAAGCTTGAATGTCATCGCCATCGAGAGGGCAAGCTAGAAGAAAACTGGGAAGGAAGATCATGATGAATCGTAAACATCTACCCGCCAGTCTTCTGATGATGACCCTGCTTCTATTTCTAACGAGCACAGCAGCAGAAGCAAAAGAGCCTGTGATGGCGCCAAAGATAGAGGCGCCAACATTAAATGGTGACATGCAGATGGTTCCCGAAAAAGGGAAAAAGACCATTTTGCATTTTTGGACAACATGGTGCCCGTCCTGTAAAATGGAGCTGCCCGAATTTGAACAGATTGTGAAAGAAAATCAGAGTGATGTTGACATATTGACCGTGAATTTACTAGGTGCTGAACAAAGTAAACATGCTGTTGCCCAATTTGTGAAAGACAGAAGGTTTACATTCCCGATCATACTAGATGAACACGGAGAAATGATGAAGAAATATCAAATCATCACCATTCCAACGACCTTTTTGATTAACGAAAAAGGAGAAGTGGTGAAAAATCATGTAGGTCCACTGACGAAAAAACAAATCAAAGAGTGGACAAATTCGTAGAACAAATCCTTTATGTGAAAGAACCAATTCTGTTGGTTCTTTTTTGTGTTCGTTTGCTTTTCATCTGAATACAATGTGCTCAGAAGAAGACGGAACGATCTATATCAATAATGATAATTATTATCAAAAAGAAATTATAATAATTATTAATTGAAAATTGATCAGAACCTGTTATAATGAGTTACAGACCAATAAAAAGCTTGAAATAGCAGAAAATATAGATGGAAAAAGAAACGGTTAACGATTGATAATGTGAAAACGATTATCAATTAGAGAGGAGAAAACAATCATGAATGAGAATACAGCACTTTACCAAACGACAAATCAAAAGGAATCGAAATGGTCCTTACATAAATGGGCACAGCACGGAGAATTAATTGCAGCAGGAATCTCGGGGATTCTCATTTTAATTGGATGGATTCTAAAGGATCAGAGCATGTGGAGCATTCCTCTTTTCGTCCTAGCATTTGTTATTGGAGGTTTTGCAAAGGCGAAGGAAGGAATTGAAGAAACGATTTCGTCGAAGACCTTGAATGTGGAACTTTTAATGATTTTCGCAGCAATAGGCTCAGCTCTAATCGGCTATTGGGCAGAAGGCGCTATCTTAATTTTTATTTTCTCACTGAGTGGTGCGCTTGAAACGTATACGTCAAATAAAAGCAAGAAAGATTTAACAGCATTAATGAGCATTGCACCAGATGAAGCAACTTTAATTGAAGAAGACGGTACGACCATTCAAATCGCCGCTTCATCATTAACACCAGGTGACCGGATTATGGTCAAAGCTGGGGAACGCATTGCAGCAGATGGTGTCATTTTAAGCGGGAGAACAAGTGTGGATGAATCTGCCCTCACAGGCGAATCTATTCCACAGGAAAAAGGGCAGGGGGAAGACGTATTTGCAGGAACAGTGAATTTAAATGGTTCCTTAACAGTGGAAGTCACGAAACATAATGAAGAAACGTTATTCCATAAAATTATTAAACTTGTTGAATCCGCTCAAGAAAGTGTTTCGCCAAGCCAGGCATTTATCGAAAAATTCGAGGGTGCCTATGTAAAAGGTGTGCTGATCACCGTTGCGGTATTAATGGTTCTGCCTCATTTTGTCCTCGGCTGGAGTATGAGTGAAACCTTCTATCGGGCAATGGTGTTTATGGTCGTTGCTTCACCTTGTGCTCTTGTTGCATCCATTATGCCAGCCGCACTGTCACTGATCTCAAATGGCGCAAGAAATGGGATGCTTGTCAAAGGAAGCGTCTTTTTAGAAAAACTAGGCACAAGCAGTATGATTGCTTTTGATAAAACGGGGACGATTACAAGCGGGAAGCCAGCCGTAGAACAAGTTGTCATGACGAAAGGGCAGGATGAATCTGCTTTTTACCAGGCACTCTATCAAATTGAGAGTCAATCAAACCACCCATTAGCGAAAGCAATTTCTGATATGGCAAAAGAGCACCAAACAGAAAGAACAGTCCATGTCACCATTGAAGAAACCTCTGGATTTGGTGTGAAAGCACAATTAAATGGAGAAACGTGGCGGATTGGGAAGAAAGACTTTGCGGGTAAGGCGTCAATCGACCGCGAGATTGAAGAGACAGGTGATGACCTTTCAGCGCAAGGATACACAGTGGTCTACGTTCAAAAGGATGAAAAAGTTGTTGGCTGTCTTGGCCTTAAGGATCAAATCAGACCTGAAGCCAAAAAAATGATTCAAGAACTAAATGATTTAGGCATCCAGACCGTCATGCTGACAGGAGATCAGCAAAAAACGGCTGAAGCGATTGCGCAGGAAGCCGGCATCCAAACCGTAGTGGCTGAATGTCTTCCAGATGAAAAGGTACATGAGGTCAATCAATTAAAAAAACAAGGTAATTCAATCATCATGGTAGGAGACGGAATCAATGATGCACCAGCGCTTGCCACAGCAGATGTTGGGGTTGCGATGGGCGGAGGCACAGATGTTGCCTTAGAAACAGCGGATCTCATCTTAATGAAGAACAATTTAAATAACCTAACAAAGATGATCCGTCTTTCAAGAAAAATGAATCGAATCATTAAGCAAAACATTATTTTCTCATTAACGGTGATCTGTCTGTTAATTTGTGCGAATTTCTTACAAGTGCTTGATTTGCCTTTTGGTGTCATCGGGCATGAAGGAAGTACGATTTTGGTCATTTTAAATGGTCTGCGTCTGCTTCGTGCATCTTAAATCAATCATCAGGGCGCACTGGATTCATGCCAGTGCGCTTTTGTGCGAAATACAGCAAAAACTGATACAATAGACCAGTAGTAAAACGTGTGAGGAGGATCATGATGAACCGAATGAAGAGCTTGTCTTCTTGGCTTAAGAAAGAAGACATTCAAGGTGCATTTATACATACAAAGGAAAATGTGTTTTATCTATCTGGATACTTCACAGAGCCGCATGAAAGAGTGATGGGGCTGTTTGTGTTCCAAGAGGCAGAACCATTTTTTATTTTGCCTAAAATGGAAGTCGAGCAGGCAAAAAATGCAGGATGGTCCGGCGATATCATTGGATATGAAGATCATGAGAATCCATTTGATTTCATTCAATCAGCGATAGAAAAACGAGGTATTCAAGCGGCGCGTCTTGCGATTGAAAAAGAATCGATTCCGCTTCAAAGAGCAGAACAGCTCCAAGCTGTCACCGGGGCAGAAACGTTCGTCCGGGCTGAAGATGCGCTCGATCAGCTCAGACTGATTAAAGATGAATCTGAAATTGCTACACTGAAAAAAGCGGCTCAATTGGCAGATGAAGGTGTAAAAATTGGGGTTAACGCCTTAAAAGAAGGAATCACAGAAACAGAAGTGCTCGCTGTCATAGAATATGAACTAAAGAAAAAAGGCATTCAAGGCATGTCCTTTTCAACCATGGTTCTCTTTGGTGAAAAATCAGGCGAGCCTCATGGAAATCCGGGACAGGCAGCCTTAAAAAAAGGCGATTTTGTGTTATTTGACCTTGGCGTCATTGTCGATGGATATTGCTCAGATATCACAAGAACATTTATCTATCAGGAAGCTTCTGAAAAGCAAAAGAACATCTATCAAACCGTCTTAAATGCAGAAATGGCAGCACTTGAAATGAGTAAGCCAGGCGTGAGAATCGGCGATCTTGACTTAAAAGCCCGCGGGCTGATTTCAGAAGCGGGGTATGGTGAATATTTCCCACATCGCCTCGGACATGGGTTAGGGATTTCTGTTCATGAGTTTCCTTCTATGAGTCAGGCAAATGACGACCTTCTGCAAGAAGGTATGGTGTATACGATTGAACCAGGAATTTATGTCCCGGGAGTCGGCGGCGTAAGAATTGAAGATGATGTTCTCATTACGGCAGATGGTCCAGTCACCTTAACCAATTATCCGAAAGAGCTGACGATCATCAAGTAATAAAAAAATCACGATGAACGTCCAGGTCTTGGAAGTGTCATCGTGATTTTTTATCACTCTTCTCGATCCTTATCAACAAAAAAATCATCAATTGATTGAAACGGTTTGATTTTATGTTCTTTTCCTAAAGGATGTAATGCAAAACGAGCAGAAAACAAAACAGTCATACATAATATAATCCATATGATGAAACCCATCTTGAATTCCCCTTTCCATCCAGTGATTTGTTCAGCTCACATACATCTTAAAGTATGAAACGCTTACCATATCAAGAGAAAGTAGGAGAAAAAATGGCAAACATAAGGGAGATTGCGAAAAGAGCGGGCGTATCTGTGACAACCGTATCACGTGTGTTGAATGAGCATCCTTATGTTAAAGAAGAAAAAAGGGAACGTGTTCTACAAGCGATGAAAGAGCTCAAGTATACGAGAAACATCCAGGCGGTTCATTTAGCGAAGGGCTATTCGAATATGCTTGGCATTGTCCTTCCAAACATTGAACACTCTTATTTCAGCACACTCGTCACAGGTATTGCAGAAAAAGCACAGGCGCGCGGTATGCATTTTGCTTTATTTCAAACAGGATATGACCCATTAAAAGAAAAAGAAGCGTTAATGAGTTTAAAAGAGCGCCGTGTGGATGGTTTAATATTTTGTTCAAATGCGTTAAGTGATGGTCACATTTTAAAGTGGCAGGAATCAGGGCCGATTATATTTTGCCATCCTGCGCCGCACGATCAATGCTCAACCGTGTCGATTGCGCATGATCAAGCATTTAAGGAAGGCCTGTATCATTTGGCTGCATGCGGGCATCAACGAATTGCGATCGTTCTCGCCAGAACAGAAGGAGCGAATAGCAAGTCGCGCCTTCAGGCTTATCAAGACATGATGCAATCGCTCGGACAGACCATTGATGAGGAATGGATCATCGAAGGGAAGTTATCCCTGCTTGATGGGAAGCAATTATTTGCAGAATGGCAGGAAATGAAAAATCGTCCTACAGCTTTATTCATCACAAATGACGAAGTCTCTGCAGGCTTTTTATTAGAGGCGCAGCGTCATGACATAAAAGTAGGAGAATCACCAGCCATACTCAGCTTTCAAAATAACCAATTGAGTGAGGTTTTAGGGATTTCCAGCATTCATATTCCCCTCAAACAAATGGGACAGGAAGCTTTTGACTTGTTCGACCGGGCATTAAAGGGAGAGAAATCAGAAAAAAGAATGCTGCCATTTCACCTGATTGAGCGGACAACAACCGTTTTGAAAAACAATCGTTGACGCACGTTTCATCTGTTTTGTACGATAAGAGGGATTGAATAAGAAGGAGGTGGGGATGTTCATGGAATCCTTCACCGTTGATAAAGCGTTAAATAATAATGTCATCATCGCAAGACACCCTTCTTTGGGCGAAGTGGTTCTGATTGGGAAAGGGATCGGCTTCGGTAAAAAATCGGGTGATCTTCTCGATCAAGACGTGTTTGAAAAAATGTTTGTGTTAAAAAACACGAAGGAACAAACAGAATATAAACAGCTGCTTCATCATATTGATGAGAACATGATTGAGCTTGCCAATGACGTCATTTATCATATACGAGAAAAAATGGGACAACGATTGAATGAGCATATACATGTTGCACTGACCGATCATATTGCGTTTAGTTTTAAGCGGGTGCAGCAAGGCTATGATATCACGAACCCTTTTATGCTTGAGACGCAATCGCTTTACCCGAAAGAATACGAGGTTGCAAAGGAAGTCGTTGAACTGATTAACGAGCGGCCAGATGTCGAAACGAAGCTGCCAGAAGGAGAAATTGGCTTTATAGCGCTCCATATCCATTCAGCTTTGACGAATCGGCCTTTATCTGAGGTGAACCGTCATTCGCAGCTCATTACACAAATGGTCCAAGTCATTGAAGATTCATTTCATATGAAAGTAGACAGAGAAAGTATTCATTATTTACGCTTATTACGCCATATTACGTTTTCAATTGAGCGTATTAAACGGGGAGAATCATTAGAGGAGCCAGAAAAATTGCTTCATCTATTGAAAAATGAATATCCTTTATGCTACAATACTGCTTGGAAAATGATCAAAATTTTGCAGCATGCATTGAAAAAGCCTGTACAGGATGCTGAGGCCGTCTACCTGACACTTCATCTGTACAGATTGACAAATAAAATTTCATAGTTTCCTTGAAACGTGTAACTGATTCGATCAGGCATGAGTGACTTAAGGTAAATACAGGATAAGATCCTGTTATTTGCGCAACCTTATATCACCATGCCTTTTTTTGCGTTTGAAAGTGAAATGTAAACGGTTAATTATGAAATGTACGTCAGGGAGCATCCCAAATGTATGTTGTAAGCGAAAACAAAAGGAGGTTCAACCAGTGTTTAAATCACTTTTTGGTGTGTTGCAAAAAATTGGACGAGCACTCATGCTTCCAGTTGCGATCCTTCCTGCTGCCGGTATTTTACTAGCACTTGGGAATGCGATGCAAAATCCGCAGCTGATTGATGTAGCTCAATTTTTAAGCAACGATACAATTCAGCTTGTTGCAAGTGTCATGGAGAATGCGGGGAACATCGTCTTCTCGAATCTTCCGCTATTATTTGCTGTAGGGGTTGCCATCGGTCTTGCCAATGGAGACGGAGTGGCAGGAATTGCCGCTATCATCGGTTATCTTGTCATGAACGTAACGATGAGTGCCGTATTAATGGCCAACGGATCCATTCCATCCGATTCACTCAAACTGGCCCAGTTCTTCAAGGAAAGCCATCCAGCATATATTAATATGCTCGGTATACCGACCTTGTCTACCGGCGTTTTTGGCGGGATTATCGTCGGGGTATTAGCAGCTTATATGTATAATAAATTTTACAAAATTGAGCTCCCGCAATATCTTGGCTTCTTTGCTGGTAAGCGTTTTGTTCCAATCGTTACTTCTATTTCAGCACTTATTTTAGGGCTATTGATGCTAGTCATTTGGCCGCCAATCCAAGGTGCACTGAACTCATTTTCAACAGGACTGCTCGCAGCGAATGAGCCGCTGGCTGCCTTTGTATTCGGTGTCATTGAACGATCATTAATTCCGTTTGGTCTGCACCACATTTTCTACTCACCATTCTGGTATGAGTTCTTTAGCTACAAGAGCTTGTCAGGAGAGCTTGTCCGTGGTGACCAGCGTATTTTCATGGCGCAAATCAAAGATGGTGTTCAGCTGACAGCTGGTACATTCATGACAGGGAAATATCCGTTCATGATGTTCGGTCTTCCAGCAGCAGCACTTGCGATTTACCATGAAGCAAAACCAAAGAATAAAAAGCTAGTAGCAGGAATAATGGGATCAGCGGCCCTTACTTCTTTCCTAACAGGGATCACTGAACCACTTGAATTCTCATTCTTGTTTGTTGCACCAGTATTATTTGCGATTCACTGTGTATTCGCTGGATTATCCTTTATGATAATGGATATTCTAAACGTGAAAATCGGGATGACCTTCTCAGGAGGGTTAATCGACTTCTTCCTATTTGGTATCCTGCCAAATAGAACCGCTTGGTGGCTCGTCATTCCAGTAGGTCTTGTCCTTGCTGTCATTTACTACTTCGGATTTAGATTCGCCATTCGCAAATTTAATCTGAAAACGCCAGGCCGCGAGGATGAAGCAGCAGACGGAGCAAGTGAGGCGAAGTCTGAAAAAGGTAATGACTTGCCTTATGAAATCCTTGAAGCAATGGGTGATCAAGAAAACATTAAGCACCTTGATGCTTGTATCACGCGTTTACGTGTTACTGTCAATGATCAGAAGAAAGTGGACAAGGACCGCTTGAAAAAGCTTGGCGCTTCAGGTGTTCTCGAAGTAGGGAACAACATCCAGGCAATCTTTGGACCGCGCTCTGATAATTTAAAAACACAAATGCAGGACATCATTGCAGGCCGCACGCCTCGTCCAGCGAAAGACCCTTCTGCAAAAGAAGAAGTCAGCCAGCAGGTCGAAGAAGTCATTGCAAAGCCGCTTCAAAATGAGCAAGGGGAAGAAATTTTTGCTTCACCAATTACAGGGGAGCTTCATCCAATTACAGATGTACCAGATCAAGTATTCTCAGGGAAAATGATGGGTGACGGTTTCGCCATCTTGCCAACAGATGGAACGGTTGTTTCACCGGTAAGAGGGAAGATCTTAAATGTGTTCCCGACGAAACACGCCATTGGCCTGCAATCTAATGGTGGACTTGAAATTTTGATCCACTTCGGAATTGATACGGTCGGCCTCAAAGGAGAAGGATTTGAAGCATTTGTACAAGAGGGAGATCAAGTAGAAATCGGTCAAAAACTTTTAGAGGTTGATATTGATAAAATTAAGTCTGAAGTACCATCTTTGATGACTCCAATTGTATTTACCAACTTAAGTGAAGGACAATTTATTGACCTTCAAGCATCCGGTGAAATCAAAGCTGGACAAGAAAACATCATGAAAATTTCAAAATAATTTTCATAACTGCCGTTCTTGTTAGATGACAAGCTCGGCAGTATGATATAATATTGTGGATGTATTAATTGTATAAAAAGGAGATTGATAAAAATGGCTCAACAAACATTCAAAGTAACTGCAGATTCTGGAATTCACGCACGTCCTGCAACAGTTCTTGTACAAACTGCTAGTAAATATGATGCTGATATCAACTTAGAATATAATGGTAAAACAGTGAACCTGAAATCTATTATGGGTGTAATGTCTCTAGGAATTGCGAAAGGTGCTACAATCACAATCTCTGCTTCTGGTTCTGATGAAAATGATGCACTTGCTGCGCTTAAAGACACAATGAAAAGTGAAGGCCTAGGCGAGTAATGCAACAACTGAAAGGAATCGGTGCTTCAGCAGGCGTTGCGATTGCAAAAGCGTATCGTCTGGAAGAACCAGATTTAACAGTTCACCAAAAAGACATCAATGATCCAGAGACAGAAGTGAAGCGTTTTGAAGAAGCAATTCATGTTTCTAAACAAGAACTTGAAGCAATTAAAGAGCATGCGCTAAAAGAGCTTGGCCAAGACAAAGCAGATATCTTTTCTGCCCACCTTCTTGTGTTAAGTGATCCTGAACTGCTAAGCCCAGTAAAGGATAAAATCAAATCTGATAAAGTAAATGCTGAATTTGCTTTAAAAGAAACAGCGACGATGTTTGTCACAATGTTCGAAGCAATGGACAATGAATACATGAAGGAACGTGCGGCGGATATTCGCGACGTAACGAAACGTGTGACTGGACATTTGTTAGGCGTTGACATTCCAAACCCAAGCATGATTTCTGAAGAAGTCATCATCATTGCTGAAGATTTAACACCTTCTGATACTGCTCAGCTGAACAGACAATTTGTCAAAGGCTTTGCAACAGATATCGGCGGTCGTACTTCTCACTCAGCGATCATGGCAAGATCTATGGAGATTCCAGCAGTTGTTGGGACAAAAGAAGCAACAAAAACGGTGAAAAACGATGATCTGATCATTGTGGATGGTATTAGCGGCGACGTCATCATTCAGCCTTCTGAAGATGAAGTGAAAGCGTATCAAAAAAAGCATGAAGACTACTTAGCTCAAAAAGCGGAATGGGCGAAACTTGTTGACCAGCCAACGGTTACAAAAGACGGCGTTCACGTAGAGCTAGCTGCAAATATCGGAACACCTGAAGATGTAAAAGGTGTACTTGAAAATGGCGGCGAAGCAGTCGGATTGTACCGTACTGAATTTTTATACATGGGCAGAGACCAGCTTCCTACAGAAGAGGAGCAGTTCGATGCGTATAAAACAGTTTTAGAGAAGATGGAAGGGAAAGCAGTGGTTGTCCGCACACTAGATATTGGTGGCGATAAAGAACTTCCTTACTTGCAGCTTCCAAAAGAAATGAACCCGTTCCTTGGCTATAGAGCCATTCGCCTTTGCCTGGAAGAGCAGGAGATTTTCAGAACACAACTACGCGCCTTACTTCGTGCAAGTACATATGGAAACTTGAAAATCATGTTCCCTATGATCGCGACGTTATCAGAATTTAGAGAAGCAAAAGCCATTTTACTTGAAGAAAAAGAAGCATTGGTTGCCGCTGGTACAGACGTTTCTGATTCCATTGAAATCGGAATGATGGTAGAAATTCCATCAACAGCTGTCATCGCAGACCAATTTGCAAAAGAAGTAGATTTCTTCAGTATTGGAACGAATGATTTGATTCAATACACAATGGCTGCTGATCGAATGAACGAACGAGTGTCTTACCTTTATCAGCCTTACAACCCAGCGATTTTACGTCTTATTACGCTTGTGATCGAAGCAGCGCATAAAGAGGGTAAATGGGTCGGCATGTGCGGTGAGATGGCAGGAGATGAAATCGCAATCCCGCTTCTACTTGGATTAGGATTAGATGAATTCTCAATGAGTGCAACATCCATTCTTCCAGCTAGAACGCAGCTAAGCAAGCTTTCTAAAGAAGAAGCTGCATCATTTAAAGAGCATATTTTATCACTTAGCACAACAGAAGAAGTGGTTGATTTCGTCAAGAAGACGTTTCAACAGAACTAAGTGAATGAAAACCAGACAGGTGAGACTGTCTGGTTTTTTTGTCGAATTTTATCATATTGAGTCATATTGGGCAGTGAGAAGGGCACCCTATAATTAAAAAATGGAGGTGACCAGATTGCCTTTCTCAGACTACAAACCGGGTGATCAAGTATATGTGATTTATCGAAATCCACATGCTGCAAACGTAGCACAAATTAAAGAAGCAGAAATTGTTTCACATCCATACAACGAAGAAGAGCTTGCCCTCTTTTTACTTGAAACGTATCATCCACTAGCACCTGATGATGCTGTGTTTCCAACATATGAAGAAGCAGAAGCTCTTTATCAAGACTTGTTTGAATAAGGGAGATTTTAGAAAGGATAAAAGCCATCCTGTGCGGTTAAAGTAACGGTATGAAAACCTTAAAGGTAAGGATGTGCTTAATATGATCAAACCTTTCGTTCCCCAGCTTGTTTACATTGAACCCCGGGCGTTAGAGTACCCGTTAGGACGAGAGCTGAAGGAAAAGTTTGAGGGTATGGGAATCGAAATAAGAGAAACGACTTCACACAACCAGGTCAGAAATATTCCGGGAAAAAATGACTTGCAAAAGTATCGTAATGCGAAGTCAACGCTTGTCATTGGTGTGAGGAAGACATTGAAGTTTGACTCGTCTAAACCATCTGCAGAGTATGCGATCCCATTTGCAACAGGGTGTATGGGACATTGTCATTATTGCTATTTGCAAACAACAATGGGAAGTAAGCCGTACATTCGAACGTACGTCAATGTAGAAGAAATATTAGATCAGGCAGAGCAATACATGAACGAGCGGGCGCCGGATATCACGAGATTTGAAGCATCATGTACTTCAGACATCGTAGGAATTGACCATTTGACACATACACTCAAACGAGCGATTGAATACTTTGGGCAGACCGACTTAGGAAAGCTTCGCTTTGTCACGAAGTTCCATCATGTTGATCATCTGTTAGACGCAAAGCATAATGGCCGGACAAGATTCCGTTTTAGTATCAATGCCGATTATGTCATTAAATATTTTGAGCCCGGCACATCACCGCTAGATCAGCGGATTGAAGCGGCTGTAAAGGTCGCAAAGGCAGGCTATCCTCTAGGCTTTATTGTTGCTCCAATCTACATCCATGAAGGCTGGCAGGAAGGATATAAAGTTCTTTTTGAAAAGCTTGATGCAGCTCTTCCTGAAGATGTGAGAGACGATATCACCTTTGAGATGATTCAGCATCGCTTTACAAAACCAGCAAAGCGTGTGATTCAAAAAAACTACCCAAAATCAAAATTAGAGTTGGATGAAGAAAAAAGAAGGTACAAGTGGGGAAGATATGGAATAGGAAAATATATCTATCAAAAAGATGAGGAACAAGAACTAAGAAAGACTTTAGAGTCATATATAGATCAGTACTTTCCTTCTGCAAAAATTGAATATTTTACTTGAAACAAGCCTATACGGCTTGTTTTTTCTATTTAAATTTTCTTACAACTATTGAATGCGGTATCATTTTGCCGATATATAAATTAAGGTGTGAAAGTAGATGTAGGGGTGATGAGATGTTTAAGAAACTTCAAGTGAGAATAGCTGTTTTCATCTCAGTTATTTTAATTTTAACCGTCGTGGCTGTTCAAGTGGGTTCCAACTTAGTGTTAAGACCACTGATTGAACGAGATGCAAAAACCACCGCAGCAGCAACGGCAGAAAGCATGAGAGACATCATTGCACAAAAGCTTGATAATTACAGTGATACAATTAATAAACTGGCAACTAGTACACTTACTGAAGATTTTGCGCAAAAACAAACAAAACAAACATTAGTCTTCGAAAACGATGAACTAAAAGGCTTGCAGGAGCAGGATGAACTTATTTCACTTGCCTATATTGGAACAAGTGACGGCAAAATGTTCGCCTTCCCAGAGTCCGATTTTGGTGAAGGGTATGACCCATCTAAACGAGATTGGTTTATCCAATCAGCTGAAAAGCCTGACGAAGTCATTTGGACTGATCCATATATCGATAAAGCAACAAATGAAATGGTCGTCTCAGCCACAAAGGCGATTGTCAGAAACGGAAAGGTCGTTGGGGTCGCTGGACTTGATTTGAAATTATCCTCCATTCAATCTTATATAAAGGAACAAAAGATTCCTTATATGGGTACCGCTTTCTTAGTTGACGGCAAAGGAACCATTTTAGCACAT
Source organism: Bacillus sp. FSL P4-0248 (assembly GCF_038593305.1). Lineage (NCBI taxonomy): Bacteria > Bacillati > Bacillota > Bacilli > Caryophanales > Bacillaceae > Bacillus > Bacillus sp. FSL P4-0248. The sequence goes on from NZ_CP151983.1 coordinate 1,300,567, forward strand.
CCAACAGAGCAAGGAAAAAACATATCAAAAGTAGCTTCTGTGAAAAAAGCGATCGACAATTCAGGTATTGATGACAGAAAAGAACTGACGGTCATATCTAAAATCAAAGAAGCTGATTGGACGATTGGTGTCAGCTTTGAGAAAAAGAAACTGCTTTGGATCACAGAACAAATGAATCAGACAAGCATCATTATTTCCGTCATTGCCATTATTCTTGCGATGATCCTCAGCTTCTTATTGGCAAGAAGCATTACAACGCCAATCAAGCGTCTAATAGAGCATGTGCGTAAGGTGTCAGAAGGCGATTTAACAAGTACGCTTGCAGTGAAATCCCAAGATGAAATTGGTTCCCTCACGAAAAGCATTAATCAAATGACCGAGGATGTCAGGGAGTTAATTGAAAAAGTGAAAGGGGCTTCAGATCAAGTTGTGAAATCAGCGGATGAAGTGACCCACATTTCAAATGAGACTTTGCTGTCTAGCGAACAGATTGCAACGGCCATTCAAGAGGTGGCAACAGGAGCGACTAAGCAGGCATCAGATGCAGAAACGATTAATGAAAAATCAGAGTATTTGTATGAGAAAGTGCGCCATATGGGTGAGCTCGCTTCACAAATGCAAACCAACTCAAAATCATCTGAAGATGCAAGCTATAAAGGGCTTGACGCACTTGGTTTGCTCGTCCAAAAATCAACACAAGCGAGTGAAGAATCGAAAAAGGTTGAGCAAATGCTGCTAGACCTTGAGCATAAAACGAAAAATATTGAAAATGTCGTGACCGCCATCTCTGAAATCTCGGATCAAACGAATTTACTTGCACTAAATGCGAGCATTGAAGCAGCGAGAGCAGGAGAAAGCGGACGAGGATTTGCTGTAGTTGCAGAAGAAGTGAGAAAGCTTGCTGAACAATCTGCGCAGTCAACAAAACACATTAGTGAAACCGTCAAACTCATTCAAGATGAATCGAAGAAGGCGGCTGAAGCGATGACAACAGCAAGTAAAATGAATGAGGAACAAGGTGCCGCCATCAATGCAACAGGTGAGGCACTCAGCAGCATCACAATGGAAATGCAGGCACTTGTCGGTTCAATCGACAGTATTCATACACAGATTAATGAAATGACAGAAGAACAGCAGAAGATGAGTGACTCCATTCAAAGTATTGCTGCCATTTCAGAAGAATCTGCTGCCTCAGCTGAGGAAGTGCATGCGTCTACAGATGAACAAGTTCAAGCGTTAGAAAGAACGAAAACCTCAACTGAAATGCTGAACGAATCAAGCCAGGCACTGCGTCAGGCGGTTGACCGATTTAAGGTGTAATGAGCGGAAAGGAACCTTGTGATGTGAGCAAGGTTCTTTTTGTATGATAAAATAAACTAGAGGAGGTGTTGACATGGATGTCAATCTAACTGGAAAAAAAGCATTGGTAGCTGCAAGCAGTCAAGGTATCGGAAAAGCGATTGCCTTTGCTCTAGCAAAAGAGGGAGCAGATGTGATGCTCTCGGGAAGACATGAACAGAAGCTGAAAGAAACAGTCAAGGAGCTGTCTCCGCTTGTCAAAGGACAGCTGACTTATCAAGTATGTGATGTATCTGACGCCGGGCAAATCAAGGCGCTTGTTCAAGCGGCGGCTGGTGATGAGAAGTGTCTCGACATTCTTGTGAACAATACAGGCGGGCCTAAAACAGGAACGCTCGACACCTTAACAGATGAAGATTGGATCGAATCATTTCAGCTTCATTTACTCAGCTATATTCGATTATTAAAAGAGGCATTGCCTTATTTGAAAAAACGCGGCGCACGTGTGTTAAATATTGCGTCAATGTCAGTGAAAGAACCGATACCGGGCTTGATGCTGTCGAATACATTTAGACCTGCCATTGCCGGCTGGACAAAAACAGCCGCTCAGGAGCTTGCAAAGGATGGCATTTTGATCAATACGTTAGCACCGGGAAAAATTGAAACAGACCGTGTGAAACAGCTGGAAAAGCACCGAGCACAAAGAGAGAATCAAACGGTTGAAGAAATCAAAGCACAGGCTGAACGAGCGATCCCGCTTGGCCGTTACGGACAGCCAGAGGAATTTGCAGCATATGCAGTGTTTCTTTTATCTGAAGCCAATACATATATGACAGGTCAAACACTGATCATTGATGGTGGATTGACAAAGTCTCTTTAAGGAGGAACAAGTGATGGCACAAATCAAAACAGTTGGTTTTATAGGAATCGGTGTAATGGGACGCAGTATGGCAGGGCATTTAATGGATGCAGGCTATGAAGTTATCGTTTATACAAGAACGAAAGCAAAAGCAGACGCATTGATTCAAAAAGGGGCATCATGGAAGCCGGCAGTAAAAGAGATTGCAGAAAGTGCAGATGCCGTCATCACAATGGTGGGATATCCATCGGATGTAGAAGAGATCTATTTAGGTGAAGATGGGCTTGTGGCACATGCCGCTCCAGGTACATATCTCATTGATATGACGACATCGAAGCCTCAGCTTGCAAAAGAAATTGAGCTGAAAGCGAAGGAAAGAGGTGTATATGCATTAGATGCACCTGTATCAGGCGGAGACATAGGAGCCCAAAACGGCACGCTGGCCATTATGATCGGCGGAGAAAGGTCAGCCTATGAAGCCTGTCTGCCGCTATTTGAGCAAATGGGTGAAAACATTCAATATCAAGGACCGGCAGGAAGCGGTCAGCATACAAAAATGTGTAACCAAATTGCCATTGCAGCGGGGATGGTCGGTGTCGCAGAGGCAATGGCCTATGCCGAAAAATCAGGGCTTGATCCAGAGCAGGTGCTCAAAAGCATCACAACAGGTGCAGCCGGCAGCTGGTCCTTGTCAAATCTTGCACCAAGAATGCTGAAAGGCGATTTCGAGCCAGGGTTTTATGTGAAACATTTTATCAAGGATATGGGCATTGCACTTGAAGAAGCAGAGCTGATGGGGGAAGAAATGCCAGGGCTCTCACTTGCGAAGTCACTTTATGAAAAGCTGAGCGAACAGGGTGAAGAAAACAGCGGGACCCAGAGCATCTATAAATTATGGGTCAAATAAATAAACTGCCCCGCCTAGGTGGAATAGTTTGCAGCTTTAAACAAACTCTCAAAACAAACTAAAAACCTGTCCCACATAGGGACAGGTTTTTTTGATATTATTTTCCGATGAATTGCTGCGTCCAGTAGTTGCCAGATTTCACATAACCAACACCGATATGTGTATAGCTTTTGTTTAAAATGTTCGCTCTGTGGCCCTCACTGTTCATCCATGCTGTCACAACTTCTTGAGGGGATCTTTGACCTTGGGCAATGTTTTCACCTGCTGATTTGTAAGTGATACCGAATTGCTTCATTTGATCAAATGGAGATCCATAAGTTGGGCTTGTATGAGAGAAATAGTTTTTATCTTTCATATCTTGAGATTTTGCACGAGCAGATTTGCTTAATTTAGAATCAACAGAAAGTGCCTTTAAGCCTTGCTTTGCACGCTCTTTATTTGTCAGCTCAACCACTTCTTTTTCAAATGCATTTAAGCTGCTGTCTGCTTTTGATGCCGCTGTGTCTTTTTGGTCAGCTTTAGTGTTGCTGCTTGTGTTTTCTTTTGCTGGAGTGCTTGGCTTAGAAGCAGTTGGTTTTTTCACTGATTCTTGTTTTTGTTCTTGTTTTGCTTTGTTTACTTCTTTCACTACTTTTGTTCCAGTAACAGGTTGACCGCTTTTGATCAGTTTGTTTAATAGAGCTTCGATCTCTTTTTGATTCGACTTGCTTAGCTTATTTACATCTGAAGAGATATGTAATTTTGCTGCTAGTGTATGAAGATCAATGGCTTGATGCTGTACATTTATTACTTGTTTCAGGTTAAGCTCCTTCGCATCAGCTGAATGTCCTCCAGTGAATGTGATGAGTGCAGCAGCTGTCAGCGCTGAAAAAAAGAATGATTTCTTCTTCATATTGTAACTCCTCCTAAAATCTTTGTTTTGTTTTCTCACAAAAAATCATAACATGGACTTTTTGTTATAAACGTACCAGCATCCTCCATTGACAATGCCAGTTTGTCATTTTTGTTAAAGTCATCGTAAGAGCCGCTTCATATCAAAGGATAGGGAATTCTTCCATTTAAAGAAAACGACATAAACATACCAATATTTTAAAGTGTTAGTATATTTTTTTGCAGATTAGGGATTGACAGCTTTTTTTCACTCGTTTCGCTGTAACAACTATTACAAAAGTGTTACAATAATGAGTGGTAATTGTAAAAGATTGAAAAGGATGAGAGGAGCTACATAAGTGGGAGAGAAACAGCATCAAGGTGCTGCCGAGCAAAAAAGAATGAAGCGCCGGAACGCCTGGAGAATTAATCTCTTTTTCTTCGCTGTATTTAGTTTATTTGCTGGACTTGTGATCAAGCTTGGTGTGCTGCAAATCGTCAATGGTGAAGATTATAAAAAGCAAGCCAACCGAACAGAGGTCAAAACAGCATCATACCCGTCTCCAAGAGGAAAAATGTATGACGCGAGAGGAAGAGTCGTCGTTGATAACGAAAGTGTGCCTGCCATCGTTTATACATCAGAAAGCGGTGTGAAAGCGGAGGATAAGATTAAGGTAGCAAGAAAACTTGCGACTTATATAAAAATGGATACTGATTTTTTGAGAGAGCGTGACATTCGGGATTTTTGGCTGGCGAGTCATCCGAAAGAAGCGGATAAACTCATTTCAAAAGCGGAGAAAAAAGATATCGATGCAAAGGATGTCTATCCGCTTCAAGTAGAGCGTGTCCCAAAGAAAGAAGTCAAGGCCATCGAAAAGGATGCAGAGGAAAAAGCTGTTGCAGCGATCTACCGTAGATTTACAGGCGGATATGCCTTTGAGCCCCAAATCGTGAAGGCAATGGACCCAAACGAAGAGAAAAAAGGGGACGAAAAAGTTGCTTTACTCGATGAAACGAAAGAATCAAAACAGACTTCATCCGTGAGTTTGACATATGAAGAGATTTCACTTGTCTCAGAGCATCTTGATGAACTGCCTGGTGTGAACGTCATCAACGACTGGACAAGAAAATATCCGTATGAAAAGACCCTTTATAATGTACTTGGCGGTGTGACGACACCAGAGCAAGGAATTATTAAAGAACGTGAAGATTACTATATGGCAAGAGGCTACTCGCGAAATGACCGGGTAGGGAAGAGCTATTTAGAATATCAGTACGAGGATTTTCTTAATCCAGAGAAAGCGACCGTTCAATATACACAGGTTGGCGGGAAGCTGCTCGATGAAATCAAGCGGACAGAAGGACGAAGAGGACTTGATCTTGCGCTGACATTTGATATGGAGCTGCAAAAGGAAGTCGACAAAATTGTTGAATCAGAGCTTAGATCTGCCAGTGCGAGAAACTATATGATGGATCGTGCCTTTGTCGTCATGATGGACCCTCACACAGGGGATGTTCTCGCCATGTCGGGCAAGAAAATGGACGGCAGAGACGTTACAGATTATGCGATCGGAACATTTACGACCCAGTACGAAATGGGCTCTGTTGTCAAAGGAGCCACAGTACTTGGCGGTTATCAGGACGGGATGTCACACAACCAAGCCTATATGGATACACCGCTCTATTTTGCAGGAAGTAATGGAAAGGCGAAACAGTCTTACAAAGTTCTTGGATGGGTTAACGACATTCAGGCACTCCAAAAAAGTTCCAACGTCTACATGTTCCAAGTAGCGATGAGAATGGCGGGCATCACCTATCAAAAGGATGGTCCGTTACCTGCAAGGCCTGAGCACTTACAAAAAATGAGAAACTACTATGCGCAATTCGGTCTTGGCGTGAAAACGGGGATCGATCTGCCGCAGGAATCAAGCGGGATGCAGACGCATCCTAAGACGGTCGGCGGACTCTTGCTTGATGAAGCAATTGGTCAGTATGACACGTATACACCGCTTCAAGTGGCGCAATACATGTCGACGATCGCCAATGGAGGCAGCCGTATTCAGCCAAGAGTAGTGAAAAGTGTTCATCTTCCAACGAAGAATGATGAAGTAGGCCCAGTCGTAAAAAAATATGAGCCGAAGGTGCTGAATACGATTAACAACTCGAAAGCAGATATTGACCGTGTAAAAACGGGTCTGAAAATGGTCACATCAACAGGCGGAACTGCCGCTGGCCGGTTTGGTCAGCATGATGTCGCAGGAAAAACGGGTACAGCACAAACCTTCTACTATGGCGCCAACCGCAGCTGGTGGGGAAATTCAACATACAACTTAACCTTTGGAGGATATTATCCTTCTTCTAATCCAGAGGTAGCCTTTAGTGTCGTGACACCTTATGTTTCAGATAAAGATCCTGTCATCAAAAACATCCCAAGTAAAATTGTGGATAAGTACGTTGAATTACAAAAGAAATATGAAAAACAATAAACCGCAGGGAGCACAGCAGCAGAAAGTGCTCCCTTTTTGCTGAATTTATGGACGTTTCCCTCGATGACAGAAGGAAAATACGGGTTTTCTAGCGAATCTTTTTTATACATCAATCTAAGGACAACCCTAAAAAATGAAAAGGAGGGTCGGACGACGATGGAACAACAAATGAAAGATTCGAATCAATTGTATTCGAACATCGATTTACATGCCGTTCTTTCTTCTAATGGCCGCTTTCTCTACATTTCTTCCAACTGTAAGCAGCTTTTGCTCTATGAACAAAAGGATTTACTAGGGTGTTTTTTGAAAGACTTTGTTCATACCGAAGATCAATTTCTCGTCGAAAGTTATTTTTACAATCAGCACATGCTAGAGGTTTGCCACTTTAGACTGCTAAGAAGTGATCTGACAGCTGTATGGATCGAAGCAAGCATTGATTTTGTTGCTTGTGATGGGTTAGGTAGCGAAGTAAGTAGAGAAATGATCCTGAAAATGAGGGTGCTGGATACTGAGCCCCAAAAAGCAGCATTTCAAACAACATCAAAAGTAGCAGAACAGTCGTTAGGCAGTCTGCCGGCTTTCCAAAATGTCGGTGAAGCTGAACAATTGATTGCCATGCTGCCAAATCCGTTATGTATTACGACTTTAGGGAAAATTGTGTATGCGAATGATGCGATGCTGCAATTAATGGGGGTAAGTGCAAGAGATGACATGATCGGCAAGTCCGCGTTTGATTTTATTGCTGAAGAGTACCATGACATTGTCAGAAGCCGAATAACAAGGCTGCAGCAAGGCCTTCCAGTCGGAATGATTGAACAGATATGGAAGCGTCAAGATGGGAGCAGTATTCATATTGAGGTAAAGTCATCACCGACGATTTATCAAAATCAGCGGGCAGAGCTTTTACTGCTCGTGGACATCTCATCCCGTAAAAAATTCCAAACCGTTCTTCAAAAAAGCCGGGAGAGGTATCAGCTGCTCATTCAAAACTCCATTGATACGATTGCGGTCATTCATGATCACAAATGGGTATTTATGAATGAATCAGGCATTAAATTATTTGAAGCCGAGCATTACGATAAATTAATAGGAAAGGATATCTTTCATCAAATTCATTCCTGTGATCAGCAGAAGGTCAAAAAGAGCTTATCACGTATTATTGAAAGAGCATCAGATTCTGAGATTGTCACGATGAGCTGTCATACGTTTAAACATAAGCTGATTTATACAGAAATGGTCTGTATCCCAACTACATTTTTTGGAGAAACAGCGGTTCAAATTATTTTAAGAGATATCTCCGAACGTAAGCAGACAGAAGAGCTCATGCTCCGCTCTGAAAAATTATCGATCGCAGGCCAATTGGCGGCTGGCATTGCACATGAAATCAGAAACCCATTGACCGCCATCAAAGGCTTTTTACAGCTCATTAAACCGAAAACAAAAGACCGCGATCAATACTTCGAGATTGTTTTCTCTGAGCTGAGCCGAATAGAAATTATCTTGAGTGAGCTGCTAATGCTGGCGAAACCGCAGCAAACGTCCTCAATGCAGACGCTTGATTTGAAAAAAATCATCAGCGAAGTCACAGCCTTGTTAGAAACACAAGCGAACTTAAATGGCATTTTAATGAACACAAGTGAGATAGAGGAAGGTCTCCTGATGAACGGGGATCAAAATCAGCTCAAGCAAGTGTTTATCAATTTAATCAAAAATGCCGTAGAATCCATGCCGGACGGAGGAAAGGTAGACATCACAGCCAAAGCAGAAGGTGATGGAATACTTGTCACCATTCGTGATGAAGGGGTTGGCATTCCTGAATCGGTGATGAAGCGGATTGGAGAGCCCTTTTTAACCACAAAGGAAAAAGGAACCGGACTTGGCCTCATGGTCACATTTAATATTTTAGAAAATCATAACGGGACGATCCGTGTGGATAGTCAGCCTGAAAAGGGCACCGTATTTCACATCATGTTTCCTGCAAAATAAAAACAACGGCAAGAGAGCCGTTGTTTCAATCTAGCGAATGAATGGAACGTTTTTCAAGTACAAATTGTTCTAGCCGGTCAAGTCCTTCTTTCAGCGTTTCAAGTGAATAAGCATAAGACAGGCGCACGTACCCTTCGCCGAGTGGAGAGAAGGCTGAGCCTGGTACGACCGCAAGTCTTGTACTTTCTAACAGCTCCATGCAAAAATCAAAGGAACTCATCCCAAACGATTCAATGGATGGAAAAATATAAAAAGCGCCAGAAGGTTTAATTACCGGAAGCCCCATAGAAATGAGCCGATCATATACATAATCGAGTCTTTTCTTATATTGCTCTCTCATGATTAGTGCATCATCCACACCATTTGTCACAGCTTCAAGTGCCGCCTTTTGTGAGACAGCCGAGGCACAAGACACGTTATATTGATGTACTTTTAATACATGTTTAGCAATTGGAGCTGAAGCAAATAAAAATCCAATTCTCCATCCAGTCATGCTATGAGATTTAGACAGTCCATTGATGACAATGGTCTGTTCTTTTAAGAAAGAGGCAATTGAATGATGCGGCCGGTCAAATGTCAGCTCGCTGTAGATTTCATCGGATAAAATAAAGATGTCTTTTCCTTCAAGGAGCTGGGCAATTTCTTTCAATTCTTCTTCTGAAAGCGTGACACCAGTCGGGTTTGAAGGGTAAGGAAGAACCACACACTTTGTCTTTTCCGTTAGCGCATCCTCAATCAGCTTGGCATTCAATTTAAAGCCGGCATTCGTTGTGTCAATATGTACGGGCATGGCACCGCACATTCGAATGATCGGTTCATATCCGGGGTATACAGGTCCAGGTAAAATGACCTCGTCGCCTTCTGTTAAAATGGTTCGAAACGCAGCATCAATTGCTTGACTTGCACCTGTCGTCACAATGATTTCTGACTCTGCATCATAATCAAGATTCACTTTCTTCTTGATATAATGCTGGATCGCTTGTCTTAGCTCTAGGAAACCAGCATTGTGAGTGTATGAGGTGAAATTCTCGTCAATGGCTGCTTTGGCAGCTGTTTTGACATGATGCGGCGTATAAAAATCGGGCTGGCCTATCGTCAATGAAACGACATCCTCATATGACGATACGAGATTTGAAAATGTTCGAATGCCTGAAATTTCAATATCCTTTACTCTTGGATTCAGCAAATGCTCCATTTCTCATCACCTTAAAAATTTATGTTTTTATCCTATTTTACCATTCACTGCATAAATGTCACCTGCGAAAGGCACTGGATATCGTTATATGTAGTCTATTCTCCTATCCATCACCGCATGAGTGATATATTGAAGAAAGAGCAACATTTATTATAGCGTAACCTCAAGAGAAAATACAGGCTGTGATGAAGATGATTAGAAAACGGCAAAACTGCGTAAACTGAAAGAACATGAGAATCAGGGTCATGGGAATGGCTTTCATAGACATACGATCTCCTAAAGGAGGACGATAGATGGAACAATCAGCGAAGACATCGAAAATCGCGTTCCTATCCGTGCTGAGCAACACATTTGTGGTCATCTTAAAAATCATTGTGGGTCTTTTAACCGGATCTGTTGCGGTTTTATCAGAAGCCATTCATTCGTTTCTCGATTTAATGGCGTCGTTTATTGCATTTATTTCTGTTCGTATTTCAAGAAAGCCAGCAGATTCTAAACATCCTTATGGACATGGAAAAGTCGAAAATATTTCTGGAACGATTGAGACCCTGCTGATTTTCGTTGCTGGCATTTGGATTATATACGAATGTGTTCACAAATTAATGCATCCAGAGCCAGTCAAGCTGCCTGTGCTTGGCATTGTGGTCATGCTGCTAGGCGCGCTCATCAATTTTGTTGTATCGAGGGTTGTGAACAAAGAGGCTGAGCGAGTACATTCAGTTGCCATGAAATCAAATGCACTGCATCTTTTAACGGATGTGTTTACGTCATTAGGGGTGGCATTTAGTTTATTGCTTGTGGCATTAACCGACTGGTATTTCCTAGATCCGATCATTGGAATGGTTCTGGCCCTCTTTATTATGCGTGAAGCGTTTAAACTCATGAAGGAAGCCTTTCCGCCGCTTGTTGATGCTCGGTTAACACCAGAGGAAGAACAATCGATCGAAGCGATCATTCAAGAATTTAGTCAAGAATTTATTGAATATCATGACTTTCGAACAAGGCGGTCTGGTGCCGAGGAATATATTGATTTTCATTTGATTGTAGATGGAAAGACAACGATTGAAGATGTTCACCAATTATGTGATCGAATTGAAGAGAAGATTCAGCTGGAATTTCCGCATGCACAAATCTTTATTCATGTGGAACCTGAAAGTGAAAGAAGCGTACAAACGTAAAAAAGGCGATCAACCTATTCTCAGGTTGTATCGCCTTTTTTACGCTTCATCTATGAAATGAAATCAATATCCATAAGCAGTATCGTAGTCTTCATACCAAGAGATATAAGCTGTGTCATCATTTGACAAACCATGCTTCATATCTAAAAAATCAGCCTCGCAAATATCTTCAATTACAGTCATTTCGTTGTTCTTTAATAATACGACAGTTCCCATCATGAACACCTTTCTTTAAAAAAATCCTTGACTATTGTACCATTTGAAGAATCATTGTCAACAGAAGAATGGAAACAAGACGAAAATATCACAAAATGTTAAAAAATCAGGAGGTAAAAGAACTAGAAGTGCCATGATTTTCACAAATTTTCAGTATTTATTCACATAAATCGCTTAGATCAAACTGATCTAAAATGTATGTAAAAGTGTAAAGCTCCATTGATCTTGCTATATTCATAGGATATAATAACGAATGATTATAAGAAATTTATAGAAAACATACATAATAAAGGAGAAATAGGATGGAAACCAACATAACAGAACCACACATTCAAGAAAAGAAGCATCCTGAGCTAGCAGGTGTAGGCTATCGTTTTCTTGCACACCTTTTGGACGGTATCATTATCGGTGTACCAATTGCATTTATCATGTTTATTTTGGCGTCAGTCTTTTTTATCTCAAGCCCAGAGGCAGCAATGATGATGGATGACGACAGTTATTACTATTCTTCAACCGTCATAACGGATGAGGAATGGGAAGCTATTATGGGACTGATCTTTTTCTATATAGGGGCAATCTTGATGGGTACCGTGGTGACATGGCTTTATTACGCCATCATGGAATCATCAAAATTGCAAGGAACACTTGGAAAGATGGCTCTCGGCATCAAAGTAACAAAAGTCACAGGCGAAAAGGTCACATTCGGACGTGCAACTGGCCGCTTCTTTGCAAAAGGCTTTTTGTCTCCGATCTTATATATTGGCTATATCATTGCTTTTTTCACAGAAAAAAAACAAGCACTTCACGATTTGATTGCAAGTACCATTGTTGTGAAGAAATAATGAAAAAAGCACCTCTTCTATATGGTAAGAGGTGCTTTTTTTCATAGATCGCTTGTATGGATGAGGGAAACAGCACATAAAATAGAATGATAGTGAAAATGAGGAAGGGAGACAATCGATTGAGAACAGGAAAAAAAACCGCACAGAAAAAAGGGGCAGGCTTTGGGCTGTTTTTGACAGCACCTGTGTTAGCCTGGGCGTTGTATGATTTTGCAAATACGATCTTTTCATCAAACATGATCACCATTTTCTTCCCGTTTTACTTACAGGAAACGATCGGGGACAGTGCGAGAATGGACCAGATCGCCAGCACCTTTATTTCTTATGCAAACGCACTAGCCAGCTTTTTTCTCGTCATTTTTACACCTTTATACGGAGTGCTGATTGATCGTACAGGAAAAAAGAAACGCTACATTACGGTGTTTACGTTCATATGTATTGCTTGTACGCTTTTGATGGGGATTTTTGCTGGGATTGATTTCTCAAGTGAATGGTTTGGGCTGCCTGTTTCTTTATTGGTCGTGGTCACCTTGTTTGTGATCGCAAAGTTTTTTTATCATTCTAGTCTTGTTTTCTATGACACCATTTTGCCCGATCTTGGGACAAAGGAAGAAATCCCGCTTATTTCTGGATTTGGTATCGCTGTTGGCTATTTAGGAACACTTGTCGGCCTCTCTGTTTATTTACTTGTCGGCAATGACCAGTTTCATGAAGCATTTATTCCGACAGCTCTTTTATTCCTTCTCTTTTTTCTACCCTTTCTCTTTTTTGTAAAAGATCCTCATCCGCTGCCACAGCGAGAGAAAAAGGCGTCTTTTTTCAGCGGGTATAAAGAGATTATTCACACGTTTAAAGAGATGAAAAAGTACAAGCCAGCTTTTATCTTTATGATTGCTTTCTTTTTTATGAATGATGCTTTACAAACAGCGATTGCGATGATGGCTGTTTATGCCAAAATCATCATTGGCTTTACAGCTGGGCAATTTATTTTGCTCTATCTTGTGTCGACCATTTCAAGTATCATTGGCTCCTTTCTGTTTGGATATATCACAAAAGCGATAGGGGCAAAGCGATCGATTACAGTTGTGTATGTCATTTTGATTGTGGCGCTGATTCTGGCTGTGACAGCGGCAACCGAATGGGTCTTCTGGATAGCGGGCAGTTTATTCGGGATTTCACTTGGCGCAAGCTGGGGGGCATCACGAATCTTGATTATTGAACTGACACCGAAGGAAAAAAGGGGACAGTTTTTTGGCCTCTTTGCATTCTCAGGGAAGGTATCTTCCATTATCGGGCCGATCATTTATGGCTCAGTTACCCTGCTGTTTGCAGAGCACGGAAATCTCGCAAGCCGCCTTGCACTAGGGTCTTTGCTCATCCTTACAGCGATAGGACTTGTGATTCATCAATTCGTTCGAGAGAAAGCGTAAAGAAACGTCAACTTTTTACCTATGCTGCCGATATAAAAAGTACAATCTTATATTGAAGAATAGAGGGATTTCCGTGGCTTTAAACAAACAAGAAATTTTACTTGACTCTGGTACCAATGAATTGGAAATTGTGAAGTTTGAAATTGGTGCAAATCAATTCGGCATTAACGTCATGAAAGTAAGAGAAATCATTCAGCCGGTTGAGGTGACGGTTGTACCGCACTCTCACCAAGATGTAGAAGGGATGATTAGTTTACGAGGCGAGATTTTACCAGTCATCAATCTATTTTCCTTTTTTAATGTCGAGTCAGATCAGTCAGAACAAGAGAAATATATTGTGACTGAATTCAACCAACGGAAATTTGTGTTCCATACAGGAACGGTATCACAAATTCACCGCGTCAGCTGGGAAGAGATTGAGAAGCCGACTGCACTCAATCAAGGGATGGACCGTCATTTAACGGGCATCATTAAGCTTGATGAAAAAATGATTTTCCTTCCAGATTACGAAAAAATCATTTATGATATTGAATCCGCTTCTGGTGTTGATACGTATCATATGTTTGACGGTGAGAAAGACGAGAGAAGAACAGGGAAGAAGCTGTATGTCGTTGAAGATTCTCCGCTTCTCATGCGTTTATTAACAAATGAATTAACCGAAGCAGGCTATAAAAACATTGTGACCTTTGAAGATGGCAAACAGGCATATGATCATGTCATGGACCTTGTCAGCAAAGGAATCAGTGTCACAGAAGAAATTGATATGATTATTACGGATATTGAAATGCCTAAAATGGATGGCCACCGGCTAACAAAACTGCTGAAGGACAATCCTTTAACAAATTCCATTCCGATTCTTATTTTCTCTTCGTTAATCACTGAAGATTTGCGTCATAAAGGGGAAACGATCGGGGCAGATGATCAAATCAGTAAACCAGAAATTCATCAGCTGATTGAAAAAGTCGATCATTTTATTATCTAAACAAAAAAACCACTCGGTATGAGTGGTTTTTTTTGTTTAAAAATAACTTTCCCCGAGTCGTTTGAAGACGGGCTTTGTGTAATGTGATTTTTGTTTTGTGGCGGCAGGTTTTTCTTTTAAACCGACATACGTTTGAAGTATTTGCTTTGCTCGGTTTAATGACATATTCGCTTTCGGATTGCGATATGATTGATTTAAATTTCCTAAGTGTGGCAAAAATTCGAAGTCTTCTTTCGTTGGTGGCAGGTGAAAATAATAATCTCCAATTTCAATCAGCACGTCGGACTGTTGTTGACTATACTTGGGATTGTTAGAGAAATGTAGGCCCACTTTTCTTCCTTTACCTTCTTGCAATAGTTTTTGCAGCGCGCGTTTTTTCAAAAGGTAAAGAAACTTGGGGTTTGTTGCGGTTTTAGCATGGCGGTTAACAGTATAAATGGCTTTTGCGATGTTTTCTGCTGTAGGTTCTATGTCTTTAGTATGAGCATAATCGTCCATTTTTTCTCTCCTTTGTCTTTCGTCTTCCTGTGCTTAGTATAAATTATACGTTTTTATTAGTAAATTGCAAATAGAGTTATTGTAAAAAGAAAACCTTTGGTATAAAGGGATTAGGGAGGATTAAAAATTTTTGTGTGTTTGAATCCTTCTCAACTTCCCCAAAATTTATAAATCCGCCTCTTCAACAAATTCAACTGATTCTATTTCTGTTGATTATATAGTAAGTATATAAGTTATGAATCATTTGAGGGTTATTTCTTAGAAGGTCTGCACTATTCTTTTGCTTATCAGTATAGTCGCATGAGTATGTCGTAAACTGTGAACGGTAAATTTTTAGATTAGATTGACAGCATAAAGGAGATGTCAGAGGAACAGTCTCGAAAAGCGTTAAAACAAGTAAAGCTTTTGTCCATAAATGGATAGGGGCTTTAACTGGATAAAATTGGTTATTCGGTTAGTTAAAACGTGATATGATTGTAAAAAGGAGGTAATATCATGACATTCAAAAAAGCGTTCAATATAGGTTATTTTGTTTTGCTTTTATCTTTTATTGTCGTATATTTCTTGCTTCCAGTCGATCAATTATTTACAGCAATTATGATCCTAATCGTATTATTTGGAGTATATCAATTTGTGTTTTTCAAGAAACTAAAAGAACAAAAACAGCAATAAAAAATGCCCTAGTCTGCATTCGTCGAGGGCATTGAAATTTAAACCATTCTCATTGCTTGTATTTTCAATAGTTATTTATGATGGGTTTAAACACCTTCTTCATTTTAGCAAACACACTATCTGTCATCAGTTTTCTTCTACCCGTTTAATCTGAAGAGAATCAGTCTGTTTTAATTTTCTATATGCTAAAGGTGTCGTATTTTTTATTCTTTTAAACAAATTGATAAAATAGCTTGTGCTGTTGAAACCTACTTGGTAGGCGATTTCTGTGATAGTGAGATCCGTTTCTTGGAGCAGGATGAGGCTTTGCTGAATTCTATATTCATTTACATAATGCATAGGTGATTTCTTTAAAATGTCTTTGAAGGATCTGCAGCATTCTGAGCGGCTAAGCTGTCCTGCACGAGCGATATCTTGGAGAAGGATCTTTTCATGATAATGCTGATGAATCCAATTCAGCATGTGTTTCATCCGTTCATTTTTATCGTGTTTACGCGCATCATGTTTCATTTGGAAGCCATTTTGTAATAAGCTTTTCCAAATGGTGATGAGCTGAATATTGAGTTCAAGTTCATAATAGACTGGAGTTTCATCAATTAATTGTTGAATGGTTTGAATACATTGATAAATCTGCTTTGGCCAGTGATCTTTTCGGTTGAGTAAAATATAAGGTGTCTGGCTCGCATGCATATAAGGATGGACAAAAGTGGTGAATAATTCATTCGCTGTGATGAAAGAGGGAGAGACATTTAAACAAACATAAGTACATGCCGTCCCATTCGCATCTTTTACCATGTGCAGGCAGCCACTATTGATGAAAATGCCATCTCCTTTCTTTACATATAATGTCACTTCATTAATATGAAATTCAGCCTCACCCTCTAAAATAAAGACAAATTGAAACTCGTCATGCCAGTGAAGAGGAATATAGCCGCTTCTATGATGACGAATTTTCGTATGATAAAGAGCAATAGGCCATGCTGTCGTGGAATGCTCCGTTAATTCTTTCAGGTTGTAGTCAATCAGAAAATGATGGTTGTGCATGATTCTCCTCAATATTCTTTTATTTTTATGTTCAATTCATATATCAATATGTAACAAATTGAACTACTATCAACTATATTATCATGATTTGTTGAGAATTGAGGAGAATGAAAATGAATAGGAGAAAGGGCATTTTACTTGTACTCATAGGCGCCATCTGCTGGGGGGTAGGAGGAACGATTTCACAAAAATTGTTTCAGCAATATGGGATTGATGTCAATTGGCTTGTGACGGTCCGGCTGCTCATCTCAGGGGGATTGCTTTTATTTGTTCATGTGATGACAAAAGAAAAAACACATCTGATGGGTGTGTGGCAAAAGAAGAGGACAGCGATGCAAATCCTTCTATTTGGGCTAATGGGGATGCTGTCTGTTCAATATACGTATATGGCATCCATTCAACATGGAAATGCTGCTGTGGCAACGCTGCTGCAGTATACTGCCCCTGTTATGATTATCGCGTATTTGGTCATTCGCAGGCAATCAACCTTCACTAGAAGAGATCTGGTCACAGTGGTATTGGCTTTAGCGGGTATGTTTTTCTTATTGACGAATGGTTCTATTTCAACATTAACCGTTCCATTTGCGGCAGTGATTTGGGGAATATTATCGGCTGTGGCGCTCTCGTTTTATACGTTATATCCAATCAGCCTGTTAAAACAATTCGACTCTTTAGTGGTTGTCGGATGGGCGATGCTTATAGGAGGAGGCGCCCTTAGCTTAATCCATCCCCCATGGAAGGTTGATTTAGCTCATTTACCCTTTGAAGCGTATGTCTATTTATTGTTTGTGGTCATATTTGGAACGATGATCGCTTTTTGGTTTTACATAGAAAGTTTGCAATACTTATCACCAAAAGAGTCGAGCTTAATTGGCAGTGTTGAGCCCCTTGCAGCAGTCGTTACGACTGTTTTCTGGTTAAAAGAGCCATTCGGACTTTTCCAATGGATAGGGACAGCTTGTATTGTCTATATGATTTTATTCTTGGCATTGTATCAGCCAAAAAAATGAGAGGGGTGGGTGTTGAACAATAGAAGGAATGATAAGAAGAATTGACTGAATGAAATATAAATAAAGTGAACTATTAGTTCATGATAACTACCTATTTATTAAAATGGGTAGTTTCTCAAATAATATTTTTTTATATGATGTAAGCAGATGAATTATTTTGTATGAATAGAATAAGCGCAATAAAAACAACCATTAAAGTCAGTTTCATTCGTCATTTGTTTGGCTTCACCCATGGCGCTCTCCCCATTCATATGCATGCCAATCAATGTACGGCTTGCAGCATCACCTAAAAATGCACAATCTTCTGTATGTACAACAAACTGTCCCTGTTCATTCTTTGTATGAATAAAATAGTAACTTTTTAGCATTTCCTTCACCTCCAACCTGACTATCCTACTATAAAACGTTTAATGATGTAAAGGAATTTTATTGTGAAAAACAAGAAAAAATGGATCAACAAAACAAAACGAGAGGTGCTAAATGGATGGAGGGGTTAGTAAAGCGAGGTATATGTGATTTATTTATGCATGCTTCAAACAGATTCTATGGGCAGAGGAAATGACATGAAGGACGTTTCAGCCATGCAAAAAGGACTTTCCTGAAAAGAAAGTCCTTTTTGCTATTTACTTATTGAACTCCCTGACCCTTTAGTTCACGCTGCACGTCTAAGTCGGCAGCTTCTCTGCTGAACTTTGGCAGTGTAATGAAGTAAAAAAGGAAGACGAGTAAAATAATAAAGCCCATTCCGTAATAAATATAAGAAACATTTGTAATGAGTTTTGGAAATAATACAGCAATCAGACCTAATGTCATCGATTGAGCAAACATAGTGAGCGGATCAACCCATCCTGACACACGGCCCATCAGGCGAGGGTGGACGATTCTAGGCAGCCAGCCGCCAATGACAATGTTGACTGGGCCAATGCATGTACCAATGACAAATGATGTGACATAAAACAACCATAATGTATGGGTAGAGCCAAGGACAAAAATCAAAATACCTGCGACCAGAATTGGAATCGACATGAGATATTGCATCTTTACCTTTTTAGCGAGGACAGAGCCCATTAAGCTTCCAACGAGCAGTCCTGCACCGATCGCAATGGTAAAGAAGGATGTATGCAGTTCAAAATGGTCCGGTGAAAGTCCATATTTCATTGTAAACATCGGAAGAACGGCAAATGCGCCATTGACAAGACCGAAAACAAAAAAGCCAAAAATTAAAGAAGCCAATAATTTGTTTTTTAAAATATACAGAATGCCTTCTTTAAAATCTTTCAGAGACGTTTTGATGGTCATGCCTCTCCAGCCAGCTTGTCCATTTGGCTGGCGCGCTTCAATTGGAATGTTACATGAACGAATCAGGATGCCTGAAATAATAAAGCTGACTAAATCAATTGTAATGGCACCGTGAAGTCCAATCGTTTTATACATAATGGCACCAATACCAACGCCAAATACCATAAATAAACTAAACAGCATTTGATTTAAGCCAGCGGCTTTTGCATATTGATCTTTATTTAAAATGGCCTGAACGAGAGAAGCTTCAGCTGGATAGAAGAATTTCGTAATGGCACTTCGAATAAACAAGATCAAGAAAATAAGTGGCAGTGAATTAAAATAAATAACGATGAATAATACAATCGTCAGCCCAGCTCGTATCCAATCACAATTCTCTGCGACTTTTTTACGATCAAAACGGTCTGCGACTACACCGACCATAAAAAAGACAAAGACGGTAGGAAGAGAATACATGAGCTCAGCCAATGTGGCGTATGCGGGCTGATGACTAAAATGGTCGAGCAAATAAAAGGCAAACGCCATATTGCCTACTGTTGTCCCCATTTGCGAAGCTAGTGCTGCAAAAAAGAGACGAACAAAATTTCTGTTTTTAAAAATATCCATAAATACGCTCCTTAACCTGAAGATCCCACTTTATATCATATAAAATTTTAACCATTCGTACAATTGATTTCATCTACTGGCTAATGGTCACAGGTGTTCCGTTTGGAACGAGTGAAGCAAGCTCGATGACATTCTGATTATACATGCGGATGCATCCTCTAGAAACAGCTTTACCAATTGAAGACGGGTTATTCGTACCGTGAATGCCGTAATGAATTTTTGAGAGGCTCAGCCAATAAGCGCCAAAGGGCCCTCCTGGGTTTGGCTGTCTGTTGACAATATAATAAGAACCTGTCGGTGTCATATTTAAAATTTTCCCTGTTGCAATCGGATACGAACGAATAAGCTGTGATCCAGAAAACAAAACGAGACGTTTCGTTGAAATCGAAACAAAAATGCGGTAAGGGATCGTATTAGGATCCGGCAAACCAGGAATGATAATGACCTCATTTTGTTCGGGCTCGCGAGCTTGAAATGACGGATTTGCAGCCTTTAAGGCATTTGTTGTAGTTCGAAAATCAAGTGCTATAGAAGCAAGGGTTTCTCCACTTTTCACCGTGTATCGAAGCACCAAAGCACACTCCTTTTACTCAAATAAAAGAAGCCATGATGCCGTCACTTGACATACTATATGGACGGAATCAGGCCCAGTAAGGTTTCTCCTAACATTTGTCATGAAAAAGAACTTTGATTATACATATGCAGGAGAGGGCGGTTTGGCTTCTATTTATACGCGAGATGTCAAGGTAAAAAAGGTTAACTCGGGTTTGGCTAAAAACCGAAGCGGCAGCCGCGTTGTTCCAAGTCCACGGTTGACATAGATGCGGTGCTGATCGATGCCGTATAAACCTTCTACATATGTACGGCCGTAAGGTGCTGTGAGAACCGGTCCATAGAAAGGCAGCTGCACTTGACCGCCATGCGTATGCCCGGAAAGCTGCAAGTTAATAGGTGTTGTTTTCAGCTCTAAAGCGGCATCAGGCTCATGGACGAGCAGTAACGTAAATAAATCAGATGATACTTCCCGTTTGATCAAATCGTAATCAGGCACGCTCATCATGAGATCATCCAGTGAAGCAATCTGAATATGCGCATGATCTTTTTCTAATAGAAACACATCATTTTTGCATAAAGTAAATCCACAAGCCTCCATTGTTTTCTCATAGAGCTCCACGCCAAATGGTCCGTAGTCATGATTTCCGTAGATGGCAAGCTTACCGAACGGAGCATGAAGCTTATTCAAATAAAGCTTCGCTTTTTCATGCTCTTCAGAGGATGCTTGAAAATCAACGAGATCACCTGTGAACACAATGAGATTTGGAGATGCAGCATTGATTTTCTGGACGATGGCTTCTAGATTCTTCGCAGGGAATGTATCACTCAAATGAACGTCACTAAATTGGGCTATTTTAAACTGGTCAAATGAAGCTGGAAGCTGAGCATCTTGAATGGTCAGTGACACGGTATCGATCATGCGCGGCTCAATGTACCTGGCATATCCATATCCACAACTTGCAGCCAAAAAACCGAGAATACTCGCACCAGCTGCTCCTTTTAAAAATTGTCTGCGGGAAAGCTGCTTCATATAAGACTCCTTTATAAATAAAATTAAGTATAGCATCATATTTGGAAAATCTCCCATATGGTGCACCGAGGGTCAATCATGATATGATAGACAATAATGAATGAATAGTCATTCAAATGACACAGAGGGGGAGAACAAATGACGAAACAAACAGTGATTGTCACAGGGGGATCAAGCGGTATGGGGAAGGCGATGGCTGCTCATTTGGCAGCTGAAGGCTGGAATGTCGTGATTACTGGTAGAACGGAAGAGACGCTGGAAAAGACGGCAAAAGAAATGAAGCAGAAGGGCGGATCGGTCGCTTATTTCCAAATGGATGTACGAAACCCGGAGGATGCTGACCATATGGTCAAGTTTGCAGTGGATACATTTGGTGATGTCGATGCCCTCATTAACAACGCAGCAGGAAATTTTTTAGTGCCAGCAGAAAAACTGTCTCCTAACGGCTGGAAGGCTGTCATTGATATTGTGTTAAATGGTACATTTTTTTGCAGCCATGCAGTGGGGAATTACTGGATTCGTCAAAAGAAAAGGGGGAGTATGATTAACATGGTGGCCACCTATGCATGGGGTGCTGGTGTAGGCGTGGCGCATTCGGCGGCAGCAAAGGCCGGTGTGTTGTCTCTCACTCGAACGCTTGCTGTGGAATGGGGGAAGCAATATCGCATTCGCGTCAATGCGATCGCACCAGGTCCAATTGAGAGAACAGGCGGTGCAGATAAACTATGGGAATCTGAAGAGGCAGCGCAAAGAACAATAGATAGTGTTCCTCTTGGCAGACTGGGCACACCTGAGGAAATTGCAGCGCTTGCGAGCTTTTTATTGTCTGAGCATGCGTCTTATATAAATGGAGATTGTATCACGATGGATGGGGGACAATGGCTCAACCAATCACCATTTTGATTGACGATGTAAGACCTGCTTTTGATGTGGTATAATCACACAAAGAGAGAAGCAGGTGATGAAAATGGTCGATCCATTGGATATTTTAACGAATATTGAAGATGTTTTCCCGCACTATCAAGCAATATTCAGTGCGGAAGAGCAAAAAGTGATAGGCTATGAGATTCTAGGAAGAATGAAGCTTGAGTCAGAAACGGTCAGCCTAGGCTCCTTCTTTACGGATTCATCTATTCCTGACGAATATAAATTGGAAGTAGATCACAAAGTATTGACTCAAGCACTTGATCTCTTCACAACTGCAGATGACGATTTGCTCATTTTTATTAATCATGATGCCAATATCCTCATGCTGGATCATGGTGAAAGTTTTTTAGAACTTTTAAAGGAATATGAAGCAAGGGGCATTCAGCTTAACCGGTTTGTTATTGAGTTTGCAGAGCATACGTTTAGCGGCGACATTGAACAGCTATACCATACGTTAACGTATTATCGTACATATGGGATTAAGATCGCCGTCTCAAATATAGGAAAAGAAAGCAGTAATCTGGACCGGATTGCCTTGCTTTCACCTGATTTATTAAAAATAGATTTACAGGCATTAAAGGCATCGGCTCCATCTCCTTCCTATGAATATGTCTTGTACAGCATTTCATTGCTTGCAAGAAAAATAGGAGCTGCCTTAATTTATGAGGATATTGAAGCAAATTTCCAGCTGCAGTATGCTTGGAGAAATGGCGGGAGATATTTTCAAGGGTTCTATCTTCATGAGCCTGCAGGAGAATTAATCGACCGAAGCCACCGAAAAGATCAGCTTAGAGAAGAATTCCAGCAATTTATTGCCCATGAGAAAAAGAAGCTGCAAGCTGTCTACGAACATTCTGAAACATTTTATAAACGAATTCATCAAGCTGTTACGACTTTAAAGAAATCGTGCAGCACAAATGATGAGCTCATTCAAAAGCTGGCACTTGAACTAACAGATTGCAGCTTTCGGATTTATATGTGTAATGAAGAAGGTTTTCAAATCACTGGAAATGTGTTTAAAAAAGAAGAAGAATGGCTGTTTCAGCCGGAGTATATAGAAAAAAACTGGAGCTGGCGTCCTTATTTCCTAGCAAATATTCTTCAAATGAGAATTAGCGGAAAAGGATTTTTCAGCGATATTTACAGTGATTTAGAAACCGGTGAGAGGATACGTACGTTTTCTTATCCTTTAGAGGGTGATATGTATTTGTTTATAGACCTTCCGTATGCTTATTTATATGAGCAAGATGGATTAATTTGAAGACGCGGCGTGAAGACAAACCCTCGCATTCGTTGTTGTCACTCCAGCGTGCCAGTGCTCACGAATGTACAATCGTTCCGCTCTGGTACTCGTCCTTCCTAGACTTCAAAGGTTTTCTATCACGCTGAAATATAAACAAAAGGCATTTTAGCCTTTTGTCTCAATCTGAGCAGCCTCGCAGGCTGCTTTTTTTGATAGAAAAAAGAAATAAAAAATGGTTGACAATGAAACTGATAATCATTATCATTTAGTTATAGAGAGAAGCTACTCTCTGTTCCCCAACCCCTCTATCAGATCAAGATCCAAAAAACTTGGCGCTACCCCCGCCAAGTTTTTTTTGTGCTTCAATCTTTCCCTTCATGCATAGGACAGCCCAAACTCTCCATACATCTTAAGTGATGATAGTTAGACGGTAGGAGGGAAACATCATGATCAAACGTGACATGCGGCTGCTCATTGATTTGCCAAGACCAGATCACCCAGATGCAAATGGTGCCGCTGCTGTGCAAGAATTACTCGGCGGGAAATTCGGTGAAATGTCCACATTAAATAATTACATGTTTCAATCCTTTAACTTTAGAGGAAAACGAAAACTCAAACCGTTTTATGACCTCGTATCCAGTATTACGGCTGAAGAATTCGGTCATGTCGAGCTCGTAACCACAGCCATCAATCTCATGATTACAGGAACCACCCATGGCGGGGATCCAGATACGACGCCGATGAAGGCAGCTGTCGATAAACGAAATACACAGCATTTTATTCAAACAGCCCAAACAGGCTATCCGTTTGATTCAATGGCAAAACCTTGGACCGGAGAGAATGTGTTCTCAAGTGGCAACCTCATTCTTGATCTCCTCCATAATTTCTTTCTTGAATGCGGAGCTCGTACGCACAAAATGCGTGTATATGAAATGACGGACCATCCTACAGCAAGAGAGATGATCGGTTATTTACTTGTCAGGGGCGGCGTGCATATTGTGGCATATGCAAAGGCACTTGAAGTCGCTACAGGAGTAGATTTAGGGAAAATGCTGCCAATCCCAAATCTCGACAACAAATACTTTGATTCAGCGAGGAAATTTGAAGACCAGAATGTTCATACAAAGCTGTACACATTTAGTGATACGGATTACAAGGATATCAATAAAATTTGGAAAGGCAGCCACCCGATTGATGGAAAGCCGCTGACAGTCATTGAGGGCACCCCGCAAGGAGCACCTGTGCCAGATTATAGAGAATTGCCAGAAGAGTTTGCTCCGGGGATTTCTAAAGAAGATTTTGATGAAATTGCGAAACGGCTGATGAGATCTGCCGGTTTATAAAAATCATGGTGCATGAGATGAGAAAAAAGACTCAAACTAAAAAAACAGATTCTTTTTCTTTTTTGAATTCAAGAGGAAAAATATCATCTGAGAACACTTTATGGTATGATGCTTTGTAGGACTTGTGTATAATCAATACGGGTTCATCTTGAGTTGTTTTTTTGAAAGGAGTCTTTTTTTAGAATGTCACAATTAATGGGTATCATTACAAGGCTGCAAAGTCTTCAAGAGACAGCAGAAGCTGCAAACGAGCCGGCACAGCGTTATTTCGAAGTGAACGGTGAGAAAATCTGTAGTGTTAAGTATTTCGAAAAGAATCAAACGTTTGAATTGACTGTTTTTCAACAAGGGGATAAGCCAAATACTTTCCCATTTGACAACATTGATATGATTTCGATTGAGATTTTTGAGCTTCTACAATCCTAAGCTGAATCGTATGAAATGTTTTTTCTGAGGATTCCTTCGTTTATTGCGGCAGCATACATGGATCATCATAGATGAGATGTACAAATGGAAGATGATCAATCAGCGCATTTTTCGGATAAGAGACCATTAAAAAGGAGTTCCTTTCTGTGAGTGATTCTTTTTTCTACAATCTTTCTGAAGATCATTTAGCGTTTTCTGATGTCGTCATGAGAATGAAAGACTTTATTCGAAAAGACCCTAGATCCGCCTATGTGTTATCAATTGGTACGGACTCTCAGGTCAATCAAAATGTCACAACATTTATGACTGCAATTCATCTCCACCGGATTGGCAAAGGAGCTTGGGGTTGTCTCACACAACAAGTGATCGAGAGAGCCGTGCAAAGTCTTAGAGAAAAAATTTCATTAGAGACAGCGTTTAGCCAAAAGGTATGTGCAGACATCCTTGAGGGGCCTTTAACAGAACTGATGGATTTGCTTCTTCCGTTTGCTGAGGAAGGGGCAGACCTTCGTTTTGAAGCCCATCTGGATATTGGCAAAAAAGGAAGTACGAAAGAGCTGATTCAGGAAATGACCGGAATGATCACAGCTATGGGAATTGAAGCAAAAATAAAACCCGACTCATATGCAGCATTTTGCTATGCCAATCGATACACAAAATAAATTCCGTCATTTTTCTCCAAACCTTGTCGAAACGTGCGGTTGACGATTCGATTCTAGTTCCTTATTCTAGCTGTATAGAGAGGAAGCAGACATTCAAAAGCCTGCTAATCAATATAAAAGCATATATGAAACAGGGGGCCTGATGTTGAATGAGCGTCATCGAAAATCGTTTTAATGAAGAAGAGAAAAAGCTATTATTAAACGTATTGCTGAATCAGGAATATGCTGTCGAATTACTAAGCAGTGAGATCAATGATATAGAATGTGGAACAAAAAATGTCGACGACAATACGTATAAGCAATTGATCACATTGTATGACAGAGTAAGGTTTGAGAATTAATATTGATTTAACATTCTATTAGATACTCGGGGGCTGAGTATCTTTTTTATGCAGAAAAAATCTTTCGACAAATTTCGTTTTAGTTTATGCTTAATGGTAAAGGGGAATGTATGATTGATGATTGAGAGAAAAGGGGTCGAAGAAACATGATAGAGATAGAACCGACTCAATTGCTTGAGTCAACAGTAGCCGAGCATATGATTGATGCAGATAAGGTGGCACATGTTCAAATTGGAAATAATCTTGAGCATGCCCTATTGGTTCTAACAAAAACAGGATATACAGCCATACCGGTATTAGACGCTTCTTATCATTTACACGGGTTAATTGGAACGAATATGATTATGGATAAAATCTTCGGTTTAGAACGTATCGAATTCGAGAAGCTGGACCAGTTGAAGGTTGAAGAGGTCATGCTGACGGATATTCCGAGACTTAAAACAACAGATCCTGTACTAAAAGGCGTTCACGCTGTGACGAATAATGGATTTGTTTGTGTAGAAAATGAGGAGCAGGTCTTTGAGGGCATTTTTACTCGACGAGTTGTATTAAAGCGCTTAAATGAGGTCATTCATTCCGCGAAAAAATGAGCTGCAGCCCAGCTTATTTTTTTTGCCTTCATAAGTTAAAATTTATATAATGGCTATATAAAATAAGAAAAACTTATAGAGAGAAAGGGGACGCCCATGCAGCTTCAGGAGTTACATATGCTTGTTGTGCTAAGTGAAGAATTGAATATGAGAAAGGCTTCAGAGCGGCTCTTTGTCTCTCAGCCTGCATTATCTCAAAGATTGCAGACGATCGAAAAGGAATGGGGAACCAAAATCTTTTTTCGTTCACAAAAGGGGCTGACTGTGACTTCGGCAGGTGAACAGATTATTCAATTTGCAAAAGAGGTGACGGTTGAACAGGATCGAGTGAGAGAGCGAATTGATGAACTTGAGGGTGATATTCACGGTACACTCAAGCTTGCGGTGGCGTCGATTATTGGACAGCACTGGCTACCAAAGGTGTTAAAACGGTATGTTGAAAAATTTCCAAATGCCAAAGTATCACTCGTTACTGGCTGGAGCAGTGAAATGCTCAAAAGCTTGTATGAAGATCACGTGCACATAGGAATCATTCGCGGTAACCCTGATTGGAAGGGGACAAAGGAATACTTGATGACAGATCATTTATATTTAGTCGATTCCGTGATCAAGGACGTAGATGAATTAATCAAGACAGAGCGGCCATTTATCCAATTTAAAAGCGACAGCACGTATTATCAGGAAATCCAGCACTGGTGGCACCAAAAATTTAAAGTGTCTCCAAAGCAGACGATTCTCGTGGACCAAATTGAAACATGTAAACAAATGGCCTACCACGGCATCGGCTACGCCATTTTGCCTTCTGTTACATTATATGACCACGAAAAAAGTGTTTATAAAACACCGCTTGTTGATGTGAACGGAGAGCAAATCGGCCGTGACACATGGCTGCTAGGCTATGAAGCGTCTTTTCAGCTAAAACAGGTGCAAGCTTTTGTCGGTGTGGTTAAAGAAATGCTTGAAAATGATGCGGTGTAAGTACCTTCTTGGAATAGGGAGGTACTTTTTTTTATGAAATCATTTGACAATGAAAATCATTATCATTTAAAGTGTACATATAATAATTGAAAATGATTATCATTTAGATGAGGTGACCGATAGATGAAAGCACTAATTACATTTGCGAGTATGTCTGGAAATACGGAAGATATGGCAGCGATCTTAAAGCAAACACTTGAAGGAAAAGGGATCGATACAGAAATGATGGAATTTGATGATACGAATGCAGAAGACCTTTCCTCATACGATTACGTATTCATTGGTTCTTATACATGGGGTGATGGAGATTTGCCTTATGAAGCAGAGGATTTTTATGAAGAGGTCTCTACTCTTGAACTTAGCCACATTAAAGCAGCTGTCTTTGGATCGGGTGATTACAGCTATCCGAAGTTTTGCGAGGCTGTCCATACATTCCATGACATGTTGAAATCAACGGGTGCATCCGTTTTTCCTGAAACATTAAAAATGGAGCTTGCACCGGATACAGATGAAGATGTGGCGTGCTGTCAGGAATTTGCAGCGAGCTTTTTAACGTGGGCTGCTTTGTCTGAGAAACGAGTTGAAAATCATGTTTCATAAAGGAGCAACAGCCGTTGCAGCATCTAAAAGTGGTGGATACTTTGTTGCTGTAAAACGTGAAGGCATTTTTCACTATAGTGTGGAGAGCGGATGGCAGCAGCTATTTAAGCTCAAGCATAAAATCCATGCGATCAGCTATATTGGCCCTTATTTATTCGGTGTTGGTGAAAATGGCACAGTAATTAGATCAGGAGATGAAGGCAACACATGGGCGTTATCTTCATTCCCAACAAATGCAGTCGTTTGGTCTATTACAGGACGCAAAGATGGGTTTGTATGTGCGCATGGAAAACATAGTATCTATGTGTCAAATGATTTCGGAATTTCCTGGGAAATTATGAAGCCATTTGCTCATGTGAATCATCCGCCGGTCATTCGTTCTTTATGTGCTGCAGGTGACCATCTTTATATTGGAACACAGATTCATGAGGTTCACGGAGGAATATGGGTGTATGACTTGCAAAGTGAACAGATTTTTCTTCTAAACAGAGAGGAGCACCGCATGACAGCTTCTATGCTGCTCTGTCATGAACATCTTCTTGTTTGTGCGTTAGGTTCAAAAAAAGGCAAAAAAGGATCTGTTCAAATTTTAGATTTACATACAAATATTCTGCATGATATTCAATCACAGGCCTTTGCTAGAGAAGAATCATTTTTGGATGTGTCAGAGGATAATGGCATTGTGTATGTGACCACCTCACAAGACGAACACGGATTTTCTAAAGTGTATCAGCTTGATATTGAGCAAAAAGAGCTCAAATGGTTTGATACGATCAAAG
This sequence comes from Bacillus sp. FSL P4-0248, assembly GCF_038593305.1. Taxonomy (NCBI): domain Bacteria; kingdom Bacillati; phylum Bacillota; class Bacilli; order Caryophanales; family Bacillaceae; genus Bacillus; species Bacillus sp. FSL P4-0248. The sequence goes on from NZ_CP151983.1 coordinate 1,329,420, forward strand.
GACATGGTTTTCGTGTAGCCAATCAAAACGAAAACTTTTTCTGTGCGGGTTTATATGAAAGTAAGTTTGTCAGGCCATATGAGGAGCCTGCATTGATTCATTGATAAGGAGGAAGAAAAAGTGACAGAAAAGGTTTTATTGGTATATGCCACGATGTCTGGAAATACAGAAGCGATGGCAGATTTAATTGAAAAAGGGTTAACGGAAGCAGGAGCCAGCGTAGACCGGCATGAAGCGATGGATATTGATGCCGAGCTGCTCAATGATTACTCGCACATTATGTTAGGGGCGTATACATGGGGAGATGGCGATCTTCCGGATGATTTTATTGATTTATATGAAGAAATGGATGACCTTGATTTAACGGGTAAAGCATTTGCAGTATTTGGTTCTGGCGATACATCTTACGAACATTTTTGCGGAGCTGTTGACCTAATTGAAGAAAAAGTGAAGGAGCTTGGCGGTGACATTGTCCTGCCTTCAGTTAAGATTGAGCTGAATCCAGAAGGGGAGGAAGAAGACGAATTAATTTCTTTTGGCAGACAATTTGTTCAGCTTCACCAGCAAGAAGCGGGATAATCGGTCCCGCTTGTTTTATTTTCCATTGCGGAGATGACTCTAACACTTGTCATTAAAACACTCCTTTGGTACAGTAATGAAGTATAAATTAAGAGGAGGACATACATACATGAAACAAATGGACGCTAATGAAATTATTTCATTTATTCAAAATAGTACAAAATCAACACCTGTCAAAGTCTATATCAAAGGAGACTTAGAAGGTATTGAGTTTGGTGAACATGCAAAAACATTCATCACAGGAAACACTGGAGTTGTTTTCGGTGAGTGGAGCGAAATTCAAGAAGCGCTAGCATCTAACAAAGATAAAATTGAAGATGTTGTCGTGGAAAATGACCGCCGCAACTCTGCAATTCCGATGTTAGATTTGAAAAACATTAAAGCCCGTATTGAGCCAGGGGCAATCATTCGTGACCAAGTTGAAATCGGTGATAATGCAGTCATTATGATGGGTGCTTCAATTAATATCGGTTCTGTGATTGGCGAAGGTACGATGATTGACATGAACGTGGTGCTTGGCGGCCGTGCGACAGTAGGTAAGAACTGTCATATCGGTGCTGGATCTGTTCTTGCAGGTGTCATTGAGCCGCCGTCTGCTAAACCAGTTGTTGTAGAAGATGACGTTGTCATCGGTGCGAACGCTGTTGTTCTAGAAGGCGTGACAATTGGTAAAGGTGCAGTAGTAGCTGCTGGTGCGATCGTTGTAAACGATGTAGAGCCTTACACAGTTGTAGCAGGTACACCTGCTAAGAAAATCAAAGACATTGATGAGAAAACAAAAGGTAAGACTGAAATCAAACAAGAACTGCGTCAGCTTTAATTATATAATTCGCAGCTGAAGACAAAGACGTGGATGAGATATCCACGTCTTATTCGTATAGAAGAAAGGAAGTGAGTTCACTTGTTAAATCGTGAGCAATTAATATCCATTCGAAGAGATTTACACCAAATCCCTGAGCTTGGTTTCCAAGAATTTAAAACTCAAGCGTATCTCATTCAGCACCTTAGCACCTATTCAAAAGATCGAGTTGAGATTGAAACGTGGCGAACTGGGCTTTTTGTGAAAGTGAAGGGAACAAACCCAACGCGCGTATTTGCTTATCGTGCAGATATGGACGGTCTGTCTATTCCTGAGGAAACAGGGTATCCATTTGAATCTGTGCATGAAGGAAAGATGCATGCATGTGGACATGACCTTCATATGACCATTGCACTTGGTATCATTGATCATTTCGTTCATGAACCGATCAAAGAAGACGTATTATTTATCTTCCAGCCGGCAGAAGAAGGGCCAGGCGGAGCTGAACCGATGCTTGCAAGTGATGTATTGAAAAAATGGACACCAGACTTTATTACAGCGCTGCATATCGCACCTGAATATCCTGTTGGAACAATTGCTACGAAGCCTGGTTTGTTATTTGCCAATACGAGTGAGCTTGTGATTGAGCTTGAAGGAAAAGGCGGACACGCTGCATATCCTCATTTAGCAAATGATATGGTTGTTGCCGCAAGTGCACTTGTAGGTCAGCTGCAATCGGTCATTTCGCGTAATGTCGATCCCCTTGATAGTGCGGTCATTACAGTCGGTACAATTACCGGTGGAACGGCTCAAAATATTATTGCGCAGCATGCAAAGCTTGACGGTACCATTCGCACACTATCCCCAGAGTCTATGGACAAGGTGAGAAAGCGAATTGAAGCATTGGCAAAAGGCGTTGAAATTGGCTACGAATGCAAGGCAACCGTTCAATACCCTTCATCTTATTACGAAGTGGACAATTCAAAGGATTTGACAGAGGAATTTATGTCATATGTAGCCGAAGAAGGGCTAGCAAATGTGATTGAATGCAGAGAAGCCATGACAGGAGAAGATTTTGGCTACATGCTGAAAAAATATCCCGGCTTCATGTTTTGGTTAGGGGTCGATTCAGAATACGGCCTGCACCATGCAAAGCTCCAGCCTGATGAAAACGCGATTGAAACAGCTGTGAATGTCATGACGGCTTATTTTAAAAAGCAAGCTGGGGAATGAATAATCGAGCTGCCTCCTGTACACCTTATGAACAGGAGGTGTTCTTGATTATGACAAGAATTGGTGTAGAACAATCTTTATCCGATGTAGAAGAACTATTGAAGCAAAAAGGATATGATGTCGTACGTATTCAAAATGAACAGCAAATGGATCAGTGTGACTGTTATGTCGTCACAGGACTAGATTCAAATGTTCTTGGCATTTCAGACACAACAACAAAGGCATCTGTTATTACAGCATCAGGTATGACGGCTGATGAAATTTGCCAAGAAGTAGAACAGCGTGTTCAATAAAACAAGAAAAAGAACCGGTAGATTATGATCCCGGTTCTTTTTGCTCTTTTTCTATATCGAGTACTTCTTTCATTTTTTTGCGCAAGATTCGTTCCACTCGCCATTGCTCCATTGTTTCAGTTTTCGCTATGATGCGCAGCACAAGGGAAGAGGAACCGAACGCCTCTACGCCGACAACTTGAGGACCTTCGATAATTTGAGGAGTTTCCTCCCGCACTTCATCACAGGCAGCTTGGAGGGCTGTGATCATCTGATCCACATTTTCATCCGGTGACAGCTCAATATCAACGAGTGCCTGCATCGTCCCTCTTGAATGATTGCTTACATTCAGTATGCTGCGATTTGGAATGAAATGAAGGGTGCCGTCAAAGCTTCGAAGCTGCGTGGTTCTTAGGCCAATTTGTTCGACAATCCCATCGAAGCCAGCGACCGTTATATATTCTCCTACATCAAATTGTTTTTCCAATAATATAAAGAATCCAGTCACAATATCACTCACTAACCCTTGAGCGCCAAAGCCGATCGCAAGTCCCACAACGCCCGCACCTGCCAGTAAAGCGGTCGGGTTATAATGAAATAAGTCGAGGATCATCACAACTAGAATAAAAATCAATAAGTAGGCGAAAATATTTAACGTCAAACTTTGCAGTGTCTGAGCTCTTGATAAAGAGACCTCATGCTTTTCAGCGAATGTTGAATAAGCGCGCTTAATCATCTTGTTTCCTATGGCTCTGATGATAAAGTAAATGGCAAAGATGGCGACTAGTTTTAGCAAAATCATACTGCTATTGAGGATAATGGAAACCCAATCTACTTGTTGAAATGCTCTCATAATCTTCAAAACCTTTCTATGTATGCTCTAAAAGAGAAGCTAATCATTTGTTCCCTTATGCAAGTCATGTTAAACTTTTGATAAGTAGAGCAGGAATTGTGACAAATCGTTAATTAAATTTATTATTAATTAATATTGACTAAAAATCGCATAAGTATTATAATTGTAATTGTGAAGTTATTAACTAAATGAGAATTTTAAGTTTTGATTCTCATTTTATATACAGCTAAGAAGACTGTATAAAGATATTATTTTTTGGAGGGATTTACATATGGCAGAGCGTTTTGTAGGAAAACAAGCTCCACGTTTTGAAATGGAAGCAGTACTTGCTAACAAGGAATTTGGTAAAGTAAGTTTAGAGGAAAACATGAAGAATGACAAATGGACAGTTCTTTTCTTCTATCCAATGGATTTCACATTTGTTTGCCCAACTGAAATTACAGCAATGAGCGATCGTTATGACGAGTTCGAAGATTTAGATGCAGAAATCATTGGTGTATCTACTGATACAATCCACACGCATCTTGCTTGGATCAATACAGACCGTAAAGATAATGGTCTAGGTGAATTAAAATACCCGTTAGCTGCTGATACTAACCACACAGTATCTAGAGAATACGGCGTTTTAATCGAAGAAGAAGGAATTGCTCTTCGCGGTTTATTCATCATTAACCCAGAAGGCGAACTACAATACCAAACAGTATTCCACAACAATATCGGTCGTGATGTAGATGAGACATTACGTGTTCTTCAAGCATTACAAACTGGTGGACTTTGCCCAGCGAACTGGAAACCTGGTCAAAAAACACTTTAATTGATAACTGAAGAAACAGGAGGGTCTAACTGATGTTAGACCTTTTTGTTTCGACACATACAATGGATGGAGGCGCTTCATAATGAAATTACGTCAACCAATGCCAGAACTAACTGGTGCAAAAGAATGGTTAAATGGAGAAGTAACAAAAGAAGATTTGATTGGTGACAAACCAACATTGATTCATTTCTGGTCAGTCAGCTGTCATCTTTGTAAAGAGGCAATGCCTCAAGTCAATCAATTCCGTGATGAATACAAGGATCAACTAAACGTTGTGGCAGTTCATATGCCTCGTTCAGAGGATGACCTAGATCTAGAAAAAATCAAAGAAGTTGCGAAAGAGCATGAAATCACGCAGCCAATCTTTGTGGACAGTGATCATCACTTAACAGAAGCCTTTGAAAACGAATATGTACCGGCATATTATGTATTTGATAAAACAGGTGCTTTGCGCCACTTCCAAGCCGGCGGAAGCGGAATGAAAATGCTTGAAAAACGTGTCAATCGAGTGCTTTCTGAGTCTGAAAAGGCTGCAGAATAAGCTTTTCCCCCATAAATGGGGGTTTTTTCATGGACAAAATTAGGAAGCATATGGCTTCGGATGAGTTTTTATGTAGGTGTTATTCCTAAGAAAAGAGAAAATGAGGGAGTTTATTAAAAAATATCCCTGAAACAAAAAGGTATAACGACCTATTTACATTTTTGTTTTGAAATGAAAATGTAAAGATTTTAACTTTTTACTATTCAGAACGTTTTTGCACAAAAGAAATTTCAGTTAGGTAAATAACTATATAAATCAAGTAGTATAAGCGTTTATTCAATTTTTTTACAATATTTTAAGGTTTGTCAAAAGCCTATAGTGGCAATGAAATGGGTGCCGATTTTTCCTCTTTGGCAAAATTTTAGTTGAAAATACCTATCTGTTAGCAAACTGTAAAATGATAAAAAAATAGTTGATAAAATTAGTTTTCTAATCTAATATTTACTATAGAATATTTTTTATATGATGAGGGGGAAATCCATTGTTTAATGAGAGGGAAGCGTTACGTTTACGATTGGAACAATTAAACGAGGCAGAAGTAAAGGTCATCCGTGAATACCAAATTGAGCGAGATGCGATTTATGCAAAATTAAGAGAATTAGACCGTCAAGGAACAGGTCTAGTGTCAGATACAAAAAAAGAAGTACGTACAGAGAGAAAGACGGATTCACTGCCTGTATTAGCTGAGCTTGCTGCGCAAGAAATGAGAAGCTACCAGCAGCCGGCACAACCACAATCATCATCTTTAGGAACAGGACAGCTAAACGGTGCGCCTGTAGGTATTCCTGAAGGATCGACAAGACGCAGAAGAGGCACAGCTCGTCCTGGCTCTAAGGCAGCGAAGCTTCGTGAAGCTGCGATTAAAACGTTAAAGCGTCATAATGCAGCGATTAAAAGCTCAGAGCTTCAAAAAGAGATCGAAAAAGAGAGCGGTCTTGAAATCCCAAATATGACAACGTTTATGCAAAGCTTAATTAAAATGTACCCTGAAGTGAAGAAGCCTTATCGCGGACAGTATATTTTAGAAGGCGACATTCAAACAGAAGACGAATAAATAAAAAACTGCTGGGCATAAAAGCCAGCAGTTTTTTATTTTGAGAATTATTTCTTTTGATCAACTGTATAGACAATTTTGCGTTCCTTGGTGCGTTCCTTGGGCAGGTGATCACGCTGTTTTTTGAAGCTGTCGATTTTGACTGTCATGACTTCTCCATTACGCTGCACTGCATCGACTTGTTCCTGAAGTGTTTGAACTTGTTCGTTGAGTTTCTTCAAGATCGGTTCGATTTCTTCTGTCGTTTGCAGGATGTGGTCTCGTGAGAATGGCTGTGCATTTGTTTGTGCTGACTGGTCAATATCAGCAAAATGAGATGCAATCCATTCTTCGCTTTCTGCTAACTGTTTTTGATAGCTTGTGAGTGTTTCGTAAAAAATCGCTTCTTTTGCTTTTTCAATTTGCAGTAATTTCTCCTGTGTTTCATAAAAACGCTCTTGAAGATGTCTGACGCCTTCCTGTAATACATGGAGCTCTGCGTTTTTATTGCCCAATGTTTGCTGCAGCTTCTCAATCACTGCGGATAAAGTATTTCCTTTTTTCTCCTCTTTTGCAAGTCGTTTATCTTGATCCTCTATCCGTTCATTTAATTGTTGAGAGATTTCTTTATATTTGACAACTTTCAAATGCAGCCTGTGTTTTTCTTCTGTTTCTTTTCTTCTATGATAGGTTTCCTTTTGCAGCATCTCATGGAGAAGGACCATTTTATGTAATAATTCTGATTTGCTGTAGGAGAGATCCTGTATTTTTGAGGCAGCATCGTTTTGATCATTGGTCATTTCATCCAATTGTTGTTTTAATTGCGTGAAATTCTTTTTCATCTCATGATATTCTTGAGTTAACTTCTTATTTTTAGAATACGTATATGAGGACTGTAAATCAGAGATCATTTGTTGATATTTGGCAGTTTCAGCTTTTAAGTATAAATTCTCTTGAGATAAATCATGGAATAGGGGAGAAGCATGACGCCTGTTCATCGATAGACCCTCCTTATTCATGTTACCAATAAAGTATGCGAAAGGAGTGCGATTAGAACAACCATATCAAAGGAGGACTTAGAGGATGCACGTAGTGAATGTCATTTTAGCTGGAGGCGCTTCCAGACGCTTTGGAGAGCCAAAGGCAAGTTATATGTATCAAGGGAAACCATTATATGAGCATGTGAAAGAGCAGCTTTTAGAAGGGCAGACGGTCATCATCAGCCATCCGTCGCTTCTTCCTTTTTTCAAAGCAAGAGGTGAACAAAGTGTGTGGTTAGATGATGAAGAGGTGCGCGGATGCGGACCGCTTGCCGGCATATATACGGCGATGCAAAAGCAAAAGGCAGATTGGTATTTAGTGACGGCATGTGACATGCCTTTCATACGGAAGGAAACAGCGGAAGTGTTATCGTCTTATTGCAGCGAGCACGCAGACGCCGTCATCCCGCTTGATCAGGGCAGATTACAGCCTTTATTTGCGTTTTATCACCGCCGCTCTCTGCCGTTTATTCGCGCGTGTTTAAAAGAGAATCAATTAGCCATTAAAGACTTGCTTCAAAAGCTTCAAGTGCGCATCGTTTCAGAGGAAGAACTGAACGTGACATCAAACGAATTTCGTAATATCAATAAAAGAAGCGATTTACCTGAAAACGGTATGATATGATACATAAAAAACGGTGAGGAGAGAGCAGCATTGAATGACCGATATTCAAGACAAATCTTGTTCCCTCCGGTTGGGGAAAAAGGACAGCATGCGCTGGCTGAAAGTCATGTTCTGATCGTTGGAGCCGGTGCTCTTGGTACCGCCTCTGCGGAAGGGCTTGTTCGGTCTGGCATCGGTACGCTTACGATTGTCGATCGTGATTATGTGGAATTTTCAAATTTACAGCGGCAGCAGCTGTACACGGAACATGATGCAAACGCACATGTGCCAAAAGCAGCTGCGGCAAAAAAACGTCTCGAGCAGATCAATCATGAAGTGAAGATACACGCCCTGATTGAAGATGCAGGGGCGGAGCTGTTAAGGCCGTTATTCCAGAGAGCAGATATCGTCATTGATGCAACAGATAATTTTGAGATAAGAATGGTGATGAATGATTTATCACTAGAAACGAAGACGCCGTGGATATATGGCGCTTGTGTGAGCAGTCAGGGGATGTATATGGCCATATTGCCGGATAAAACGCCATGTTTATCATGTGTGTTCACGGCAATGCCTGTTGGCGGCTTGACGTGCGATACAGCGGGGATTATTTCACCTGCCGTTCAAATGGTTTCTGCTTATCAGCAAACAGAGGCACTCAAATATTTAACAGGTCATGAAGAGCAAATCGAGCGGAAATTTGTCACGTTTGATCTTTGGCAGTCTACATCCTTTAAAATGGATTTATCTCGCACTAAAGAGAAGACCTGTCCAACTTGCGGCACGGCAAGAACCTATCCTTATTTACATGATCAGCGTAAAAAATCGACGGTCCTTTGCGGACGTGACACCGTTCAAATTGTATCGAAGGATTTAGCAAAACTATCATTTCAGCATATAAAAGAGCGGCTCTCATCTATATGTGAGGTGGAAGTAAACGACTTCTTAATCCATGTACGCTACGAAAACTACCGAATGGTCTGTTTCAAAGGGGGACGTGCATTAATCCATGGAACAAACGATGAAAAAGAAGCCAATTCATTACTAGCAAGATTGCTAGGGATATAGGAGTGATGTGTGATGGAAAGACGGCAGCCAATACAAGTAGAAGAGGCCATAAAGAAAGTCCACCAATACGAAAAACATGGAGAAATAGAATGGGTCCCTTTAAAGGACAGCCTTGGACGGTTTATTGCAGAAGATATTTTGGCAGACCATGATGTTCCGGCATTTGATCGTTCTCCGTATGATGGCTTTGCACTTCGGGCAGAAGATACAAAAGAAGCATCAAGCGAGCATCCAGTTGAATTCGAAGTCATTGATCATATTGGTGCAGGAATGGTCTCAGCAAAAACCATCGGTCCCTTTCAGGCCATTCGTATTATGACAGGAGCAAAAATTCCAAATGGCGCAAATGTCGTTATCATGATTGAATTGACGAAGACTTTTGAAAAAGGCGGCAAATCATTCATGTCACTGAAAAGACCGCTGAAAAAGGGAGACAATATTTCTCGTCAAGGAGAAGAGGTACTCAAAGGAAACGTGATGGTCAAAAAAGGAACAGATGTCACTCCTGGCGTCACGGCTCTATTGGCGACATTCGGATATGCGGTAGTGCCAGTTGTCAAAAAACCGGTGATTGGCATTATCTCAACAGGCACAGAGCTTCTTCAAGTAAGTGATGCCATGGTGGACGGCAAGATTAGAAATAGTAATCTTAGTATGGTCTATGCGCAGGTACTTGAGGCCGGAGCTGAGCCGCTTGATTTAGGCGGAGTCTCCGATGACTTTGACAAAAGTTATCATGCAGTAAAAGCAGCCATGAGCAAGGTAGACATTCTGATCACAACAGGCGGTGTGTCAGTGGGCGATTTTGACTTTCTGCCTGCCATTTATGAAAAACTGGGAGCCAAGGTGCTGTTTAATAAAGTAGCCATGAGACCTGGAAGTGTGACGACTGTGGCTGCAATGCCAAATGGTCAATTGCTGTTTGGGCTGTCCGGAAATCCTGCTGCCTGTTTTGTGGGCTTTGAATTATTTGTGAAGCCGATCATCTATAAATGGTATATGAAAGGAAATCCATTTCCCGCTTTTGCTGAGGCGAAACTCACACATGATTTTCCAAAAGCCAATCCGTTTACTCGTTTTGTCAGGGCTGCCCTTCAATTCACTGGCAGTCACATCAGTGTGACTCCGACAGGTCTTGATAAATCAAGTGCAGTGACCTCTATTGCAGAGGCTAATTGTTTCATCGTGCTGCCTGGGGGAACAAGAGGTTTTCAAGCAGGTGATCAAGTTGCTGTTCTGCTGTTTCAGCACAAAGGCGGTGGTTCCTCGTGCTGGATGACAAATTAAGCATATTACAGGTGGTCGGTTATCAAAATAGCGGCAAGACTACCTTGATCGAAAAGCTCTGTCAGCTGGCTGAACGTGAAGGGCTGAAGCTAGGCTGCTTTAAACACCATGGACATGGCGGGACACCAGATCGTCTTTTCAAAGAAAAAGATACCGATCGATATGTACAAGCAGGGGCATATGCCGCAGGTGTGGAAGGAGAGGGTGAATTTCACTTTTCGATGCAGCACATCACGTTAGAGCAACTGCTCAGCATGTGTCAGCTTCTTCCGTTAGACGCTGTTCTCATAGAAGGGTACAAACAGGCGCCTTATCGCAAAATCGTTTGTGTAAAGAATGAAGAGGAGCTTATTGACCTTTCAACTCTTTCTAATATACAAGCAGCTATTTATTTTTCTCAAGAGGATCCATTAACCGAAAATTACCCGTTTCCTGTGTTTTCAGCTTTTGATAAGCGCGGGATGACATTTGCTTTTCACTTATTGAAGGGAGGCGGCACGTTTTGAGCGAACTTTTTAAAATAACAAAAACGCCGATTGAGGTAAACGAATTGATTCAGCATGTGACAAGACGAAAGGCAGGCGCGATTACAACGTTTATCGGGACGGTCAGAGAATGGACAAACGGCAAGAAAACATTGCGTTTAACGTACGAAGCATACATACCAATGGCGGAAAGCATGCTAAGGCAGATTGGACAAGAAATGAAGAATCGGTGGCCTGACACTGAAGCAGCGATTGTGCACCGTATTGGAACACTTGAGATAACGGATATTGCTGTTGCGATCGCCGTTTCTTCTCCTCATAGGAAGGCTGCCTACGAAGCCAATGAATATGCTATTGAACGAATCAAGGAAATCGTTCCTATTTGGAAAAAAGAATATTGGGAAGATGGAGAGGCCTGGATAGGTAATCAGCTTGAAACGGTTTCATATCCAGAAGGTAAACCTAGCCATCTTCAACTTGCAGAGAAAGAAGGTGATCAGCATGATTAATGTGTTATTGTTCGCCGGCCTTGCTGAGAAGGCCGGGAAACAACAAATCATCATTCAAAAAGAACAAACAACGGTTGATGAGATTAAAATAGAATTACAGGAGATATATGGTGTTGATGCTACACAAAATGTAATGGTTGCAGTCAACGAAATATATACGAGGGAAAATGCTGAAGTGCGTAGCGGGGACACTGTTGCACTCATTCCTCCTGTAAGTGGTGGATAATAGATATTAGAGGATTTGGTTATGGCCGCCCGGCTGTAACCAATTTTTTATGTGTGAAAAGTTTGTAGAGGTACTTGGGTATGATCTTCGTAAATAAAACATCCCCTTCTTGCTTTAGAAATGTGAGGATCGAGCTGCTGAATGAGATCATACAATTCGCTGATTCGTCTCACATTGAAATCTGTTTGGGCTTGAAGCTGTTCCTTTAATTCTTTTGTGCTCACAATGCTTCCCTTTTTCTCTTTGATAATATCTACACATCTTGCAGCGTAGTATATTTTGTCGTTAGAAGGTCTGCTTTCTTTCATATCAAGTAATTTGAGCTCATGATAAATCGATTCTCTTTCCTTTCGAAAGTATTGCCATGCTTCTTGTTCCTTTTCATACAGTAAAATCAATTGCATTTTCAATTTTTCTCTTAACATTCACTTGACTCCATTTCCACTATCATTTAACCTACCTCTATTTTACATTATATGAAAAAATAACTTTTGATCAAGTAAAATCCCTTTATTTTTAATTTTTTAATATGAAAGTATTGATACTAAAGACTTATTTGTTCTGTAAAAGAAACCAATCATAGTCCTATAAAGCCGGGATTTGTCCAAATTACTAGGATTATTTTAACAAAAAATTGTTGTGTCTATCTAAGACCATGCGAATCCAAAAGAAAAGGATATTTATTCCGAAAGACATATTGTTTACTTAATAAAATGTTTTTAAGTCAGTAAAAGCACGATTCTTGATATGAATATGGTCGGATCATGGGGTCATTTGAAGGGTTTCATTCGTGAAAATAGAATAATAGATAAAATTTTTTCTCAACGAAAATAAGAAAATCAAATGATCGATCACTTATTGGCAATCTTTTGATAAAATAGAAAGAAAAAGAGCGTCATTGTGCGTTTGCATATTTGCTTGACATAGAGAGGATGACATTTGGTGAAAGAAAACATGCAAAAACCTACGATCATTGGAGTGAGCACAAGACCATCAGAGCACCTGAAAAGAGTATGGGAAAATCCAGTTGTTTGGTGGCCTTTATCTTGTGTGCTTATTTTAACAGTTGTTGTGACTTATTTGTCTGAGCTCGTAAATAAGGGAATGTGGGCAGATTTAAGTTTGCCGGTACCTGTTGTTTATGTGGTGACGCTCATTGGTCTGGTATTTGGGATTGTCATCAATGCTGCTATATATAAGTTCATCGTATTTTTAGCGAAAGGTGATGCATCATTTCGGCAGCTGTTTTCAGCGGTTCTGTTCATTACACCCGTTACGATCATTGGGACGATTATTTCTCATTTGGCAGTCATCCTTTTTCATGTTCCAAAAGATGTCACGGTTACTTCGTTAAACGCACTCATTCGAATTTCTGGTCCATGGCATGCGGTGTTAGCCAATATCGATCTATTTGTGATCTGGAATCTTGTTTTAACAGGCTTTTTATTCATCCAAGTTGGGCGTATATCACCGAGAATTTCTTGGGTGATTATAGGCGTCTTTTATATCTTATCGTTAATTTTTCAATATGTAGGAACAGCAATTAACATATCAGTAAGCTGGGGGTAGAATGTTTTTATGAGAAAGAAAATCATCATCGGATCTATTTTAATTATTGTGATTGGACTATTTATTGGATTTAATATTGCGAAAAACCAAGCAAAGCCTGTTTCTACAGCAGCGATTAAAACAGTCAAACTCACGCCGAAAGAAATCACATCTACGGTGATGACACCCGGGACACTTTCATTCTCTGAAGAGCAGTTCATCTATGAAGAAGAGGAAAAGGGGAAATTGAAGGGAATTGCTGTGAAAGAAGGGGAAAAGGTAAAGGCTGGAACGCCGCTTCTTACATATGAAAACAAGGAACTGGAGCTTGAGGAGCAGCAGCAAGCATTAGCCGCTGAGTCAAGTACATTAAAATTGGAACAATTGCAAAATAGGCTGAGTGAATTAGATGAGAAAAAAGCAGGCGGTTCTGACGCTAATGCCAAAAGCGAGCGAGATCAGCTTCAATTAGAACTGAAAGCGGCTGAATTAGAACAAAAGCAAGCAAAGATCAGCCAAGAAAAAGTAAAGGCGCAAATAGAAGATTTAACCGTACATAGTAAAATTGATGGAACAGTGATTTCCATTGAGCAAGAGGCCGGAGCAGGGGGGCCGGAAGATAGGCAGCCGATCATCCATATTGGTAATGAGAAAAAAATGATCGTGCGGGGTTTGATCTCAGAGTATGATGCCATCAAAATCAAAAAGAAACAAAAAGTGAAGGTAACGTCTGATGTCATTCGCGGGAAGAGCTGGCAAGGAGTCGTGAAAAAAGTAGGTGCTGTTCCTGTCCAGACTGCGGCCGAAACAACTTCGAGCGATCAAACGGTTCAATATCCTGTTGAAGTTGAAATAAAGGGGAAGAAACCTGAGGCGAAGCCTGGTTTTAAAATGATCATGGAAATTGAAACAGATAAGCGCCAGGCGCAAACAATTCCTGAAACAGCAGTAAAAAAAGAGACTGATGGACAATACGTTTATGTTGTTCGAGAAAATGTACTGAAAAAAGTAAAAGTGGTCATAGGGGAAACGTCAGGTCATGATCTTGAAGTGACAAAAGGTGTCAAGGCAGAGGACCAAATCATTGCTCATCCAACAGATGACATGTATGACGGAATGGAAGTGAATGCTGAATGATTCAGCTTTCCAACGTAACAAAAAGCTATGAGGTCGCACACGAAACATTTGATGTATTAAGTGACATGAATCTTGTCATTGAAAAAGGTGAGTATATGTCCATTATGGGCCCGTCAGGCTCTGGAAAGTCAACATTAATGAATATTATTGGCTGTTTAGACCGTCCGACGACGGGACAATATCATTTTCAAGGTACAGAGCTGTCAGCAGCAAAGGATCAAGAGCTCGCGGTTATTCGAAATCAATCCATTGGATTTGTTTTTCAGCAATTTCACCTCTTGCCAAGGTTAAATGCGAGACGCAATGTTGAACTTCCGATGATTTACGCTGGGATCAGCCAAAAGGAAAGAAAAGAACGTGCGGAATTGGCACTTGAAAAGGTTGGTTTGGCAGATCGAATGAAACATATGCCAAGTGAGTTGTCAGGAGGACAAAAGCAAAGGGTGGCAATTGCACGAGCGATTGTCAATAAGCCTCAGCTTATTTTGGCAGACGAACCGACTGGTGCTCTCGACTCAAAAACAAGCATGTCAATTATGGAACAGTTTACACAGCTGAATGAGGAAGGGACAACGATTGTGCTTGTCACCCATGAAGAAGAAATAGCTGCTTATACAAACCGTACGGTCGTTGTGAGAGATGGACGGCTTGTTGAAGATAGATGGATGCAAGGGGACGCTATGAATGAAACTCTTTGAAAATATCAAAATAGCGCTGAATTCGGTTTTAGCTCATAAATTACGTTCTATTTTAACGATGCTTGGGATTATTATTGGTGTTGGATCAGTCATTGCAGTCGTGGCGATCGGTCAAGGCGGTGAGCAAATGTTAAAAGGATCGATTTCAGGTCCAAACAATACCATTGATATGACATATACGCCTTCTGACGAAGAGTTAAATGCAAATCCAAATGCTTTATTCGAAGCCTCATTTACTGAGGAAGACATAAAAAGCATTAGGACAATCAATGGGGTGAAGCAGGTCGCCTCCTCGACTGCACAAGGAATGCAGCTGAGATTTCAAGATACGACAGTTGATGCGACAGTTAACGGCATAAATGAGGGGTATACGGATGTACATTCATTACAAATCGCAGAAGGAAAGAATTTAAGAGATATTGACTTTAGAAGCGGCAGAAGAGCTGCCCTCATCTCGGATGGCTTACAAAAAGAACTATTCAATGGACAAAAGGCATTAGGTGAACTGATTTGGATGAACGGACAGCCAGTTGAAGTCATCGGTGTGTTAGCAAAACAGAAAGGGATGTTTTCATTTGATATGAATGAATTATATGTCCCATTTGCGATGCTCACCTCCACATTTGGTATGAATGAATATGATAAGTTGTCTATTCAAGTCGCACATGCGGATCAAATGAAGGAAGTAGGAAAGAGCGCGGCTGCCATATTAAATGAAAATCATCATACAGAAGATGCTTACGAAATGATCAATATGGAAGAAATCGCAGAAGGGATCGGTCAAATAACGTCCGTTATGACAACGATCATTGGCTCAATAGCCGGAATCTCTTTACTTGTCGGCGGCATCGGTGTGATGAATATTATGCTCGTTTCTGTGACAGAGAGGACAAGAGAAATCGGTATTCGAAAGGCGATGGGCGCAACAAGGGCGCAAATTCTCGTTCAGTTTTTAATTGAGTCTGTCGTTTTAACACTCATCGGCGGGCTGATGGGAATTGCACTTGGTTTAGGCGGTGCTTCGCTAGTTTCACTATTTGCCGGCTGGCCGTCTCTCGTATCTTGGCAAGTGGTTTGTGGAGGCGTACTGTTTAGTATGCTCATTGGTATTGTTTTTGGGTTAATTCCTGCGAATAAAGCAGCGAGACTAGACCCTATTGAATCGCTCAGGTATGAATAATTCGGAGAAGAAAAAAGCATACAAACGGTTTACATTCGCCTTCATTACCCATCAAAAGCTTTTATGCAAATCGCATAAAAGCTTTTTTTAGTTCCATTGAATGAAATAAAAAATGATAGAAATGCTAATATCATGACTTTCATCTTAATGTCACATATTTTTCAGTTTACAAATGGTACATATAAAGGTAAGATGACCATGGTGAAAGATTTTGATAGTTATTGAATGTATTTGATTGTTTTGTATTGATAATGTTGAAAAAAGCGATTACAATAAAGGTGCGCGCAAAATGAATACGTTTTCAAAAGGGGTGTTCTCATGTTAACACCGGAAAGACATCAACTCATTATCGACAGCTTAGAAGAAAATGATGTCATTAAAATACAGGACTTAACGATGATGACGGATGCGTCTGAATCTACAATTAGAAGAGATTTATCAGCCCTTGAAGAAAAAGGATTTCTGAAAAGGGTTCATGGAGGAGCGGCCAAGGTTTCGAGTATTCGCCTTGAACCAGATGTATTTGAGAAATCTGCCAAAAACCTTCAAGAAAAGTCATTGGTAGCAGAGGCAGCGGCATCTCTTTTAAAACAGGGTGACTGTATTTATTTAGATGCAGGTACAACCACACAGCAAATGATTGAATATATCGATCCAGATCAAGATATTGTCGTGGTGACTAACGGTGTGATGCACATTGAAGCACTTATGAGAAAAGGCATTACCTTTTACTTGACAGGCGGATCAGTGAAACATCGAACAGGAGCCATGGTGGGAGCCTCAGCTTTGACAGCGATGGAAAATTATCGTTTTGACAAAAGCTTTGTTGGGACAAACGGCATTCATCCCGAGGCGGGTTTTACAACACCTGATCCAGAGGAAGCACTCATGAAAAAAAGAGCCATGAAACAGGCGAAAAAAACCTATATCTTATCAGATGCCTCGAAGTTTGGCGAAATATCGTTTTCAACCTTTGCTAGTTTACAGGAAGCCACCATTATCACAAACGACGCAAAAGAGGATTCATTCGATAATTACCATGAAAAAACGGTTATAAAGGTAGTGAAAACATGATTTATACAGTTACTTTAAACCCATCAGTTGATTACATTGTACACGTGGAGGATTTTGCAGTCGGCGGTTTAAATCGTTCAACCTATGATCAAAAATATCCAGGTGGTAAAGGAATTAATGTCTCAAGGCTATTAAAACGTCACGGTGTTGAATCAAAAGCACTTGGATTCATTGGTGGATTTACAGGCAAATATATTCAAGATTTTTTACAGAACGAACAATTACAAACAGCCTTTCACGAGGTGTCAGAAGATACAAGAATTAATGTGAAACTAAAAACAGGTGAAGAGACAGAAATCAACGGCCTCGGCCCATCAATTACTGAAGCGCAATTTGAGTCATTTCTATCTCAATTTTCTTCATTAACTGAAGGAGATGTCGTGGTTTTAGCTGGCAGCATTCCTTCTTCATTACCTCATAACACATATGAGCGTATTGCTGAAGTTTGCAAAGAGCAAGGTGTAAGAGTTGTTCTTGATATTTCTGGCGAAGCGTTAAAAAAAGCAGCTGACATGAAACCATTCTTAATGAAGCCAAATCATCATGAACTGGGTGAAATGTTTGAGACGAGTATTTCATCAGCAGAAGAAGCAATTCCTTATGGGAAAAAGCTGTTAGAACAAGGTGCTGAACATGTCATCGTCTCCATGGCTGGAGATGGCGCCCTTTTATTCAGTAAAGAAGGAATCTATCAGTCCAATGTTCCAAAGGGAACGCTCGTTAATTCAGTTGGAGCAGGAGATTCAGTCGTTGCAGGGTTTTTAGCCGGCGTTTCAAAAGGCCTTTCAATTGAAGATTCATTTAAGCTTGGTGTTACTTCAGGAAGCGCTACAGCCTTTTCTGAGGAGCTTGGCACAAAAGAGCTTGTTGACACACTATTACCACAAGTAAAAGTCACACGCATTTAAAGGAGGAGTCATCATGAAAATTACAGAACTACTCACGAAGCATACCATTAAGCTTCAATTAGACAGCCAGCAGAAAGAAGCAGTCATTGAAGAGCTGGTCACTGTTTTAGATACAGCAGGCAAGTTAAATGATAAAGAGGGCTACAAAGAAGCTGTGATCAATCGTGAAAAACAGAGCTCTACTGGTATTGGCGAAGGAATTGCCATCCCGCACGCTAAAACAGCAAGTGTAAAAGAGCCTGCCATTGCATTTGGCCGCTCAACTGCTGGTGTTGATTATGAATCACTAGACGCGCAGCCGAGTCATCTTGTCTTTATGATTGCCGCAACTGAAGGCGCAAACAACACGCACTTAGAGGCACTTTCTCGTTTATCCACACTTCTAATGCGTGAAGAAATCCGAAAGCAGCTCCTTGAAGCGGCGACTGAAGATGAAATCATTGAGATCATCAATACACATGATCAAGATGATGAAGAAGAAGAGGAAGTTCAAGAGGAGCCGGCAGCAGAAGGAAAACCCGCTAAAATTTTAGCAGTAACAGCTTGCCCAACAGGCATTGCCCATACATTTATGGCAGCAGATGCTTTGAAAGAAAAAGCAAAAGAAATGGGCGTTGACATTAAAGTTGAAACAAACGGCTCTGGCGGTATTAAACATGCCCTTACAGCAAAAGAAATTGAAGAAGCACCAGCCATCATTGTGGCAGCGGACAAGCAAGTAGAAATGGAACGCTTTAAAGGCAAGCATGTCATTGAAGTCCCTGTAACAGCTGGTATTCGCCGTCCACAGGAATTAATTGAAAAAGCAATCAATCAAGATGCGCCGATTTATAAAGGTTCAGGCGGCAGTTCTTCTAAAGACGAAAATGAATCATCTGGCAAAGGAAGAAGCGGATTTTACAAGCACTTAATGAGTGGTGTAAGTAACATGCTTCCATTTGTTGTCGGAGGCGGTATCCTTGTTGCGATTTCATTCTTTTGGGGCATTAACTCAGCAGATCCTAAGGACCCTTCATTTAATTCATTTGCAGCTGTCTTAAAAGGAATTGGCGGCGATAATGCGCTTGCCTTAATCGTTGCTGTATTAGCTGGGTTTATTGCCATGAGTATTGCAGATCGTCCAGGTTTTGCGCCAGGTATGGTCGGTGGTTTTATGGCGTCAGCAGCAGGTGCAGGATTCTTAGGCGGACTGATTGCTGGTTTCCTAGCAGGTTACATTGTTGTGCTGCTCAAAAAAGTATTCACATTCGTACCGCAGACACTCGACGGGATTAAACCGGTTCTGCTGTATCCATTGTTCGGTATTTTCTTCACAGGCATTATCATGCATTATATTGTCAACACACCAGTGAAAATGGTGATGGACGGATTAACACATTGGCTTGAATCATTAGGTACGGGAAACCTTGTCTTAATGGGTATTATTTTAGCTGGTATGATGGCAATTGATATGGGAGGCCCAATTAACAAAGCGGCTTACACATTTGGTCTTGCAATGATTGCTGCTGGCAACTATGCACCGCATGCTGCAATTATGGCAGGCGGAATGGTACCACCACTAGGTATTGCACTTGCAACAACGATCTTTAGAAATAAGTTCTCAAAACGTGACCGTGAAGCAGGGATTACATGTTACTTCATGGGAGCTGCCTTCATCACTGAAGGGGCGATCCCGTTTGCGGCGGCAGATCCTCTTCGTGTGATTCCTTCAGCTGTTATTGGTGCAGCAGTTGCTGGCGGATTAACGGAATTCTTTAGAGTGACGCTTCCTGCACCGCATGGCGGACTATTTGTTTTCTGGGTAACAAATCATCCAGTTCTTTATATCATCAGCATCTTAATCGGTGCTGTTGTGACAGCGATTTTACTGGGTATTTTGAAAAAACCAGTCAGGCAAGAAGCGTAATGCAGAAGAGAAGCATCGTGAAAAACGGTGCTTCTTTTTGTTTAATCATCAGTGAATTAGGAAAAAATATCTAATTAGATGGTTGTCTTGTGAATTTTTAAATGACATATGATAAAGTAAAGTTATTCAATTCACGTTTCAAGTCTTTTAGCAGAAAGTCTTAGGAGGAAGCAGTATTTTGAACGAAGAAAACAAACAAAACGAAAATGAAATTCAATCTGATGCGAAGCAAGCCAAAACAGAGAAGAAAAGTTCACTGTTTGAATGGATCAAAGCCATTTTAATCGCACTTGCACTCGTCTTGCTCATCCGTACGTTTATATTTGAACCGTATGTGGTGGAAGGAGAGTCAATGGAACCAACACTTCATGATGGGGAAAAGCTGTTTGTCAACAAAACCATTAACTATCTCGGTGGTGTAAAACGCGGTGACATCGTGATTATTAATGGAAAAGATGGTCAGAAGATTCATTATGTCAAACGATTGATCGGCCTTCCAGGTGATACGATTGAAATGAAGGATGATACGCTTTACATTAATGGTAAAAAAGTAGATGAGCCTTATTTAAAAGAGAACAAGGCGCATGCGAAAGAGTATGAAGTGCATTTAACTGGAGATTTTGGTCCAGTGAAAGTACCGAAAAACGATTACTTTGTGATGGGGGACAACAGACTGAATTCCATGGACAGCAGAAATGGACTTGGCCTCATTGAAAAGGATCGGGTTGTCGGGACATCAGAATTTGTTTTCTTCCCATTTGGCGATATTCGACAGACAAAATAAAAGCACCTTCTCATGGGCAAGAGAAAGGTACTTGAACGAGCGACCCTTACAGAAGGGTCGTTTTTAATTTGGTGTGAGCACTGTAACAATGATCACAATCGCTAGAACAGAAGCGAATACAGATCCGGTAATGGCTAAAACGGATCGAAACAATCCGATCTTTTGGTTTTCTTTTCCCCGCTTTTGTAAAAAACGTTTGGAAAAGATGTGAACCAGTGTGTAAATGAGGATAAGCCCAATATAAAGGCCAAAGTCCCTCGCATTAAAGCCTGTTGCAGTTAAATAAATGCCCATAAAGAAAATCAATAAACAGTATTCCATCAGTGTGAGTAATCTCAAATCGCCCAAACTCCTTCAATCAATCATTCCCGTTTATTATATCATAATAGATAAAAAGCCTTCGTTCTTAGCGAGAGACGTTTCTATCAAACGTTATTCATGTTATACTTCATATTGATGAATGAGTGATGGAGGATTAATAAATGATTGCAGTAAATAATGTTAGTTTGCGCTTTGCTGATCGTAAACTATTTGAAGAAGTAAATATTAAATTCACTCCTGGCAACTGCTACGGATTAATTGGTGCCAATGGAGCTGGTAAATCAACGTTCCTAAAAATTCTTTCTGGAGAAATTGAACCTCAAACGGGCGATGTTCATATGAGTCCTGGTGAGCGTTTAGCGATTTTAAAACAGAACCACTTTGAATACGAAGAGTTTGAAGTGCTGAAAGTCGTCATCATGGGTCACAAACGTCTATATGACGTGATGCAGGAGAAAGATGCGATCTATATGAAACCTGATTTCTCAGATGAAGACGGGATTCGTGCAGCGGAGCTTGAAGGTGAGTTTGCTGAATTAAACGGCTGGGAAGCTGAAAGTGAAGCAGCGATCCTATTAAAGGGCCTTGGCATTCCAGAAAGCCTTCAATCGAAGAAAATGTCTGAGCTTGGCGGTTCTGAAAAGGTAAAAGTACTTTTAGCTCAAGCTTTATTCGGCAAGCCTGACGTTCTTCTTCTCGATGAGCCAACGAACCACTTGGACTTACAAGCAATCCAGTGGCTCGAAGAGTTCCTCATTAACTTTGAAAATACCGTCATCGTCGTGTCGCATGATCGTCATTTCTTAAACAAAGTATGTACACATATTGCGGACCTTGATTTCGGAAAAATCCAAGTATACGTCGGTAACTATGATTTTTGGTATGAGTCCAGCCAGTTAGCGCTGAAACTAAGCCAAGAAGCAAATAAGAAAAAAGAAGAACAAATTAAGCAGCTTCAAGAATTCGTTGCCCGGTTTAGTGCGAACGCTTCTAAATCGAAGCAAGCGACATCAAGAAAGAAATTGCTTGATAAAATCTCTTTAGATGACATTAAGCCGTCTTCACGTAAATATCCGTATGTTCATTTTGCGCCAGAGCGCGAAATCGGAAATGATGTCCTTCAAGTAGAAGGTCTATCAAAAACAATTGACGGTGTGAAAGTACTGGATAATGTCAGCTTTATTATGAACCGCGAAGATAAAATTGCGTTCTTAAGCCGTAACGAGCTTGCTGTGTCCACTTTATTTAAAATCCTTGCTGGTGAAATGGAGCCAGACAGCGGATCATTTAAATGGGGCGTCACAACGTCACAAGCCTTTTTCCCGAAAGATAATAGTGAATACTTTGAAGGAAACGATGTTGATCTCGTTGATTGGCTTCGTCAATATTCTCCGAATGATCAAAGCGAAAGCTTCCTGCGTGGTTTCCTAGGACGTATGCTTTTCTCTGGGGAAGAAGTGAAGAAAAAAGCAAGTGTCTTATCAGGAGGAGAAAAGGTTCGTTGTATGTTATCAAAAATGATGCTGTCTGGAGCGAATATTCTGCTGCTGGATGAGCCAACGAACCACTTAGACCTAGAATCCATTACAGCGCTGAATAACGGCCTCATGAGCTTTAAAGGAGCTATGCTCTTCTCATCTCATGACCATCAGTTTGTTGAAACAGTCGCAAACCGGATTATCGAAGTGACGCCAAATGGCATCGTCGATAAACAAACAACATATGATGAGTTCTTATCAGATCAAGACATCCAAAAAAGACTTCAAGAGCTTTACGCATAAATAAAAAAAGACATCCATAGGATGTCTTTTTTTGATTAAATCGCCCAGTTTCCATTTCGGAAGATCGGTTCGCGTTTCCCGTCTTTTGTGATCCCGTCAATATTCATTTCCTTTGAACCAATCATAAAATCAACGTGTGTAATACTGCTGTTCACACCCGCTGCATCTAATTCTTCTCGTTTCATTTCTTTTCCGCCTTCGATATTAAACGCATATCCGCTGCCGATGGCAAGGTGGTTTGATGCATTTTCATCGTAAAGTGTATTGTAATAAAGAATATTTGAGTTAGAAATTGGTGAATCATCTGGTACGAGGGCAACCTCACCTAGATAATGAGAGCCTTCATCTGTTTCAACGAGAGATTTTAACATATCTTCGCCTTCTTTTGCTTTCACATCCACAATCCGGCCATTTTCAAAGGTTAATGAGAACTCATCAATGATGTTTCCAGCATAGCTGAGCGGCTTTGTGCTTGAGACTGTCCCGTTTACACCGTCTTTTTTCGGTACGGTAAAGACTTCTTCTGTCGGCATGTTGGCCATGAACGAGACGCCGCGTTCACTTACGCTGCCAGCACCTACCCAAATATGCTGCTCTGGAAGCTCAATCGTTAAGTCTGTGCCCGGTGCTTCATAATGAAGCTTGTGGTAGTGGCGTTCATTGAGTATTTTGACCTTTTCGTTTAATGACGCATCGTGCTTTTTCCAAGCCTCAACTGGATCTGCTTGATCAGCGCGTGCGACTTTAAAGATTTGATCCCACAATAACGTGACAGCTTCTTCATCTGTATGATCAGGGAAAATCTTTTTCGCCCATTCTTTTGATGCAGCACCTACGACTGTCCAAGCGACTTTGTCAGATTGAACGTATTGACGATATGTATGTAGTGCTGAACCAGCAGCTTTTTGCTGTGCAGCGATTTTTTTCGAATCAATGCCTCGCAAAAGGTCAGGGCTTTCTGACAGGATGGTAATAAAAGCGCCTCCGCGTTTTGCGATGGTTTCCATCATCTGTGCTTCCCATTCAGGGAATTGCTCAAATACATCTTGCGGTGCATGTTCATACTTTAAACGAGTGAGAACACCATCACTCCAGCGGATATGTACGTTTTTCGCCCCGCGCTCATACGCGTGTTTCGCTACAAGACGAACAAGATGTGCAGATTCAGTAAATGCGGATACAACGACTTCCTGCCCCTTTTGTACATTCACACCGACTTCAACGATGGTCTTCGCATATTGATCTAGTTGTTTTTCAAATGAACTCATAAAAACCCCTCCTTTAGTCATGTTCATCATATCAGATTTATGACCGAAAAGGAAAATGGGGAGCCCGTTTAAAGCCAAAATAAAAAAGCCGCTTTCGTGCGGCTTTTTTAGCGGTTCAGTTGTTTCACAGGCTGTGCATTAGAAGGCGGCATATGTGAAAACGACAGGCTCATTCCTCCTAAAATAATACCCGTTAAAATGACTGTGACAACGACCCGTTTACCTAAATCAAGCAACATGTTCTTCCTCCTTCACGTTTATCCATTTCTCACGATATGATCGAAATGACAAAAAAAGAAGTAGAACAAGAAGATTATTTTAAAGTTTTTTGCAATTTGTCGATCACTTCTAATGAACGACCTGTTCCAATTGCAACAGATTCAAGGGGATTGGCTGCAATATGGACTGGAACAACAATCTCTTGAGAAAGCCATTCTTGAATTCCATTTAAAAGAGCGCCTCCGCCAGTTAAAATGACGCCGCGGTCTACAATATCTCCGCTTAGCTCTGGAGGGCTGTCCTCTAATGTGGCACGGATCGCTTCTAAAATATGAAGAAGTGATTCTCGCATGGCGCCTTGAATTTCATGAGAGACAAGTGTGATCGTTTTTGGCAGACCTGTCACAAGGTCGCGACCGCGCACTTCTAATGATTCAGGCTCATGTTCAATAAGACCATATCCAATTTCCATTTTCACCTGCTCGGCAGTCCGTTCGCCGATTAATAGGTTATATTTCTTTCTGACAAACGTAATGATATCTTCATCCAGCTGATCGCCGCCAATTCGGATCGAATGACAAGAGACAACGCCGCCAAATGAAATGATCGCAACTTCTGTTGTTCCGCCGCCAATATCGACTACGACGTTTGCCACAGGCTCGTCTACCGGAAGATCAGCACCGATTGCAGCTGCAACAGGTTCTTCAATTAAATGCACATGCTTTGCTCCGCAGTTTTTCACAGCATCGCTGATGGCGCGGCGCTCAACAGCTGTTGAACCAGAAGGTGTACATACAACGACAGTTGGCTTTCTGAAGGTAAACCCGATATTTTTTCCTGCTTTTTTCATGATTTGTTTAAGTAAATCTGTTGTCATATCATAATCAGCGATGACACCGTCTTTCATCGGACGGATCGCAACAATTTTCCCAGGTGTTTTCCCGATCATTTCTTTTGCTTCTGATCCGACGGCAAGTACAGTCTTTGTTTCTGTATCGACTGCTACGACGGACGGTTCATTTAAAATAATCCCCTTATTTTTACTATAAACCAATATGTTAGCTGTTCCTAAATCAATTCCAATTTCGGCATTTTGAAACATGTTTTCACCCAATCTCTATTTTTGCTGTTTTAAACAATTTTACATTTAAAAGTTCAGAGGGTTGATGTCATTTGTGGGGGTTTGTGATCACCTTGAAATGAATCTGTAAAATTCAAGTATCATTTTGACAATCACAATAAATTTTCCCTTTGTTTTTTCTTTTATGAAAAAAATTTTTATAGAGGAGAAACCTTTTAAGAATCTCTAACGTCTACGATATATCAATTGGTGAAAAACAGATTGATCTTGAGCTAATGAAAGAAAGAGGGAACGAAATTGAAATCTATCGGAGTCGTAAGAAAAGTAGACGAACTAGGGCGTATTGTGATGCCAATCGAATTGAGAAGAGCACTTGATATCGCTATTAAAGACAGTATGGAATTTTTTATAGATGGAGATAAAATCGTCTTGAAAAAATATCAGCCAGAGGGCGTTTGTCTCATGACTGGTGAGATTACATCAGAGAACCATGAATATGGAAATGGTCAAATTACATTAAGCGCTGAAGGCGCAGAACTGCTGTTAAAAGAACTGCAAGAAGCTCTTCAGAAGTAATCAAAATAGCCTGCTCTCTTCCTTTGTGCTGAGAACAGGCTATTTTTTCTTTAAAAAAGTTCCTTAAAAATGCCCCATCTCCCTCAAAAAATAAGTGGAAAATGGTACAATTGACAAAGAATCTCAGGGCGGCAGGTGGAATCATTTGAACAAAACATATCAAGTTCGGATCGTGTTATCTGTTCTTACATTTATCTTAATCATAAGCTGGGATTTCTTTTATTATGTAGGCGGCTATCAAATTAATTGGCCGCTCGATCTAGCCTTTACAGTCGTTGTGTTAGTAGGGATCTGGGTTGTCTCAGGATATGTAGACCGCTTGAATTTACTTGTGTCAGATCTAAATAAGAGAGAAAAAGAAGCACACGAACTGACAGAGCGGCTGAATCGAATTACAGATAACTTGCAAGAAATTGTCTTTGAAACAGATGAAAAAGGGCACATCATTTTCTTAAATCAAGCATGGAAACAAATGACCGGCTATGACATAGATGAATGTCTAGGTACGATGTACAATCAGTACTTTGATCAAGAAGAAAGAGTTATTCAGCATTTGTCATCTGTCATCAAAGAGCATAAAGATTCAGGGCGGATCGAGCTGCAGCTTCTTCATAAAGAGGGAAAGAAAGTATGGGGAGACGTTCATTATAAGCTCTACTTTGATGAGGAGCACCAGTTTACTGGAGGTATTGGAACAGTTGCAGATATTACAAAACAAAAGCTGGCAAAGCTTGAGCTTGAAAAATCAAATCAACAAGTGCAAATGCAGGCGCAAAAGCTGGCCGTTGCAGGACAAATAGCCGCTGGAATCGCCCATGAAGTCAGAAATCCGCTGACCTCAGTAAACGGCTTTTTACAGCTGATGAAAACACAATATCCTGAAAGAACCGATTATTTTGACATTATCTTTTCTGAAATTAAACGGATTGATTTTGTTTTAAGTGAGCTGCTGGTGCTGGCAAAGCCGCAGTCGGTCCATTTTCAAGAAGTTCAGCTTCATGGACTGTTAGAACAGGTGATTACATTGCTAAAAACCAATGCAGTCCTTTCGAATATTGATCTCAAACAGCCATTTAAAAAGCAGGATGCCGGCGCTATATTAGCAGACGCTAACCAAATGAAGCAGCTGTTCATTAATTTAATCAAAAATGCCATTGAGGCAATGCCTGAAGGCGGCAGTATATACATATCAACAGAAAAAGTGATGAACGAATGGAAAATTACCATTCAAGATGAAGGAAAAGGGATGTCTGAAGAGGATATTCAGAAAATATATGATCCTTTCTTCTCCACAAAAACAGAAGGGACGGGACTTGGCCTCACCATCTGTGCAGCGATTTTAAAAGATCATCACGGTAGGATGGATGTGGTCAGTGAGCTGGGAAAAGGTACAGCTTTTCATATCTATTTACCTGTGTGGCAAAAAAGCAGACACCAGCAAGGCGAGAGGACGTGATTTCATGAAGGAGAAAGCTTTATTTGTATATGGGACGCTTCTGCAGCATGAAGAGCACCACGAGACGTATATGAAAGAAAGCAGGCCATTAGCTAAATCTGCTTGGATCAGCGGCAGAATCTATGATACAGGTCAAGGATACCCTGCGTGCGTTCTAAAAGAGAAAAGCACAGTATATGGAGAATTGTACGAGGTAACCGCAAGCACGCTGAATAAGATAGATTTGCTTGAGGAAGGGTATGACAAGCAGGTGGTCGATGTCATGACAGACAAAGGGCCGGTGGCGGCTGTTACATACACTTTACCAAAGCAGAAAGCATCATCGCTGAAGGAGATCGAGAGCGGCTGCTGGAAGGAATATAGAATGTGGCAGCAGCAGCCGGCATCCTTCTATTATTTTGCCTATGGTTCCTGTATGGATGATGCAAGATTTAAACTGGCGGAAGTTGATCATTATTTTAAACAAATCATCGGCGGCGGTGCTCTGAACGGCTTTACAACTAGATTTACATTGGTAAGGCCTGATGGATCAAGAGCCGATATGGTAGAAGACGGCGGAGAAACAGAGGGTGTTTTATATGAGGTTCCTTTTGATGCCATTCGATATTTGTACAAACGAGAAGGCGTCTATGAGGGCACATATCGTCCAGCTTTTGTCGATGTCAAAATAGGTGATCAAATATATGAAGACTGTTTAACCTTTCTTGTTCTTCAAAAGAGCGAAGAAATTGCTCCGCCAGGTCATTACCGCAGTGAAATTGAAAAAGGAGCAGATCTTTACTTAAGTGAAGCATTCCGCAAAAAAATTCGCTCGCATATGGATTCATTAATCAAACCGTAGTAAAATGCATGGTAAGTGAGATAAAAGGAGTCTGAACATGAAAAAGGAATATGCAGTCATTGGTCTTGGACGCTTTGGCGGAAGTATTTGTAAGGCGCTGAGCGAAGAAGGACTTGAAGTCATGGCCATGGATATGAATGAAGATCGAGTGAACGAATACGCGAAAATTGCCTCACATGCGGTCATTGGTGATTCGACGGACGAATCTGTTTTAAAAAATCTCGGCATTCGCAATTTTGATCATGTCATCGTTGCGATTGGTGAAAACATTCAGGCCAGTATTTTAACGACGATTATGCTGAAAGAGCTTGGCGTTAAAATGGTCACAGTAAAAGCGCAAAACGATTACCACGAAAAGGTGTTAAATAAAATTGGAGCTGATCGCATCGTTCATCCAGAGCGGGACATGGGCAGACGAATTGCACATAAAATCATCTCCAATAACGTATTAGATTATCTTGAGCTGTCAGATGAGTACAGCCTCATTGAAATCGTTGCCAACAGCAGGCTTGCAGGGCATTCTCTTTTAGATCTCGATATTAGAGCGAGATATGGCATTAATATTGTGGCGATTAAGCGTGGAAAAGAAGTGATTGTTTCACCGCTCGCAGATGAAATGATTCAAAAAGAAGATATTCTGATTGTCATTGGGGCAGTTGCCGATATCGGACGTTTTGAAAAACGAGAAATGCAGAACGATTATTAAACACTCCTAGGTGGGGTGTTTTTTAATATGATTGTGTACACATGAGGTGGACAGTGAAGAGGGAAGAAGACATTAAAAGGGCTGTTTTGTTCTGCATAAACAGCTAAAGTCATTCATCATATTTTTCATGCAATTATCACTATTCAGAAATAAAAATCAGTCTTTTTATCTGGGTGATTTTCTCTAAATGTCATTGACTGGGCAAACAGATTCGTTTACGATAAGAAACATTATATTGTTTACTTGGAGGAGGCAGTGTCGTTGGATAAGGAGCTTTTCAGACATCAAATTGAGGTAGCTGCAAAGAGAAAAAAAGCAGCCCTAGTGATTAAACATGCGAAAGTTATGGACGTGTTTAACCAGGAATGGATAGACGCTGATGTCGCTGTTGAAAATGGACAAATAGTAGGGATTGGAGAGTACGAGGGAGAACAGGAGCTGGATGCAGCAGGTCAAATGCTTGTACCTGGTTTTATTGATGGCCACGTTCATATCGAGTCCTCTATGGTTACCCCTGCTGAATTCTCCAAAGCTGTCGTCCCGCGCGGTGTGACAACTGTCGTAACAGACCCGCATGAAATTGCCAATGTGTCAGGGATCACAGGCATCCGTTTTATGCTGGAAGAAGCGAGAAAAGCTGCCTTAAATATTTATTTCATGCTGCCATCCTGCGTACCGGCAGTCAGTTTTGAACGATCAGGTGCTGTTTTAAAAGCGAAAGATTTAAAGCCTTTGTATCAAGAGAAAGAGGTTCTTGGTCTTGCTGAGGTGATGGATTACGTCGGTGTGGAGCAGGCAGAAGAAGATATGCTTCAAAAGCTGCTTGATGCTCAAAACGAGAATAAATTGATTGATGGCCATCTAGCAGGCTTAACAGACCGATTAATAAACGTTTACCGCACAGCGAATGTCCAAACAGATCACGAGGTGACAACAGCCGAAGAAGCCCTTGAACGTGTAAAACGAGGCATGTATGTCATGCTGAGAGAAGGCTCTGTTGCCAAAAACGTGAAAAGCGTTTTACCAGCTGTGAATGAAAAGAATGCGAGACGCTTTTTCTTTTGTACCGATGATAAACATTTAGATGATTTAATGGCTGAAGGAAGTATTGATGAACAAGTACGTATGTCTATAAAAGAAGGGTTAGACCCATTTTTAGCGTATCAAATGGGAAGTTTAAACGCAGCAGAGTGTTTTGGCCTCAAAACAAAGGGAGCCATTGCGCCAGGCTTTGATGCTGATTTTATGCTCGTCTCTGATCTTCATCAAGTAGACATTACCAGCGTATTTATTGCTGGAGAATTAGTGGCGCAGCATGGAGAGTACAAGCCAGGTGTCGAAAAAATTGCACCGAGTCCAGCCTTATTACAATCTGTTCATGCTATAGACGTTCAAGAGCAAGATCTGGCTCTGTCTATCACAGCTCATCAAAAGATGAATGTCATCCGCATTATTCCAAATCAGCTAGAAACAAAATTAGAACAAATCTCTCCTTCAGAAACGAACGGACAATTCACTAGTGATACAGAAAGAGATCTATTAAAAATGGTGCTTGTCGAACGCCATCAAGGCTTATCTGAAATGGGGATAGGGATTGTCAGCGGCTTTGGATTAGAAAAGGGCGCAATTGCAACAACGGTTGCACATGATTCTCACAATTTAATTGCGGTTGGCACAAATGATGCTGATATCGTGAAAGCCATTGACGCGTTAAAAGAAGCAGGCGGCGGTTTGACTGTTGTCAAAGAGGGCCAGACTCTTCATACACTGCCATTACCGATCTCTGGTTTACTTTCAGATCAGCCGGCACATCTTGTAAATGAAAGCCTTCATGCACTCCATGAAGCGTTAAAAGAAACAGGTTTTATTTTAGACTTTAATCCGTTTTTGACGCTGTCCTTCTTGGCACTCCCAGTCATTCCTGATGTGAAAATGACGACAAAAGGTTTGTTTGATGTCAGAAGCTTTCAGCATCTCCCAATTCAATCATAAAAAGAGAGAAACCGCATATGTATATATGCGGTTTTTTCAATGAACGGTGAAAAAAAGAGACACAGCCAAGCGGCTTGTGTCTCTTTTTGTGATTACACTTCCATAATAATCGGTAAGATCATTGGACGGCGTCTTGTTTTTTCATAAAGGAAAGGTGCAAGGGTGTCAGTAATTTCGTTCTTAATTTCAGACCACTGAGTTGTCTTACGTTCCATTACTTTTTCAAGATGCTTCGAAATTAAATCCTGTGCATCGTTGATCAGGTCTCCAGATTCTCTCATGTAGACAAAACCTCTTGAGATCAAATCAGGACCAGCAGAGATTTTGAATTCTTTCATGTCCATGCTGACGACCACAATAACAAGGCCCTCTTCAGAAAGAATGCGGCGGTCTCTTAAAACGATGTTTCCGATATCGCCAATACCGCTTCCGTCGATATACACGTTGCCTGATGGGATTTTGCCAGCGACACTTGCTTCGTCACCTTTCAGTGCAAGAACTTCACCGTTATCCATGATAAAGCAGTTTTCCTCAGGGATGCCGCAATCATTCGCAAGTTTGATATGCGTTTTTTGCATGCGGTATTCACCGTGAATCGGCATAAAGAATTTTGGTTTAATTAAACGGAGCATGAGTTTTTGTTCTTCTTGTCCGCCGTGACCAGATGTATGAATATTATTAAGGGAGCCATGAATGACCTCAGCACCTGCACGATAAAGCTGGTTAATGGTGCGGCTTACACTAATATTGTTACCTGGGATCGGTGAAGATGAGAAGACAACAGTGTCTCCAGGGTTAATGGAAATCTGGCGGTGAGTACCGTTCGCAATACGAGAAAGAGCTGCCATCGGTTCACCCTGGCTTCCAGTACAAAGAATGGTCACTTTGTTTGCTGGAAGGCGGTTGATTTCATTATGTTCAATAAACGTGTTTTTTGGACATTTAATATAGCCAAGATCTTGTCCAATATCAATAGCAGACTCCATACTGCGTCCAAATACAGCGACTTTTCTGCCGTTGGCAACAGCAGACTCAATCACTTGCTGAAGTCTGTGAATGTTTGAAGCAAACGTGGCAAAGATGATACGTCCATCGACTTTTCTAAAGATGTCATCAATGCTTTCACCTACGCGTCTTTCAGACATCGTAAATTCTGGGATTTCACTGTTTGTACTATCAGATAAAAGACAAAGAACGCCTTCTTTTCCGATCTCAGCCATTTTGGTTAAATTGGCAGGCTCGCCAACAGGAGTAAAGTCAAATTTGAAATCACCTGTATGTACGATGTTACCAGGAGGTGTCTTGACGACAATTCCATAAGAATCTGGAATACTGTGTGTCGTTCTAAAGAAAGACACAGCTGTTTTTCTAAATTTAATGGTATCTTCTTCTTCAAAAATATGAAGTTTTGTTTGTCTCAAGAGACCGTGCTCTTCCAATTTATTACGAAGTAGGCCGATTGCGAGTTTGCCGCCGTAAACTGGAATATTCACTTGCTTGAGAAGGTAAGGGATACCGCCGATGTGGTCTTCATGTCCATGAGTGATGAAAAGACCTTTGATTTTATCTTCGTTTTTAACTAAGTACGTATAGTCAGGGATGACGTAGTCAATTCCAAGAAGCTCGTCTTCAGGAAACTTAATGCCTGCATCAATTAAAATGATTTCATCTTGAAATTGAACGCCATACGTGTTTTTACCGATCTCGCCTAAACCGCCGAGCGCAAAAACTGCCGCCTGATCGTTTTTAACAAATTTCATTCCTCTCATAGCTCCAATACTTTAAAATTTTCACTTTCTCGTTCATAGTCTAAAAAAGCACCGTCTACAGGCTGAATGAATTCAATGTTGTAGTTATGTTTTTTCAACTTATCGCGTACGTCTCTTTCAGAAACCGCTTCAACGTATAGTGAATCTGTGTGTTCTCTTACAGGTACCTCAGTAGTACTTGCCTGAAAAAATACCTTATATATCATCCAAATCTCTCCTTAAATACCGTATGTTACACTCGCTTATTCTATTATATTAAAAAAACGCGCATAAGAAAAGTCTCTGAGAAAAAAGGACCTTCGGCAAATGTGCGGAAGATCCTTTTAAGCAATTGATTTTTTGCGAAGCATGTCCTTCCATTGTCTTCGAATTTTCTTACGCAGACGACGAAGCATCACATGCCGCCTCCTTTCGGGTTGAAGTAAGCTTAACCAGTGTGTTCCGGTCTCTCTATATACTTGTATTATATGATGTTTCTATTGAATGTTACATGGTTATATGTGGGAAATAGGCGCTTTCAAAAGGAATTGGTTTCGAAAGCTGAAATCTTTCTGTATGATGAAAGGGAGTGTGTATACATAACGAAGAGCAGGAGGGCGAGATATGAATAAAAAAGTCATCTTCTTTGATATCGACGGTACTTTATATGACCATGATAAAAATATACCTGAGTCAACGAAGCGAGCGGTTCATTTATTAAAAGAAAAAGGTCATCATCTCTTTATTGCATCTGGGCGTTCTCCTTTTCTGATCCGGCCCATTTTAGAAGAATTAGGGCTTGACTCATTCATTGCTTATAACGGTCAGTATGTCATGTATGAGGGAGACGTTATTTACGGCAATCCGCTGAAGCAGGAGCTGATGGAGCGGATTTATGAGACAGCGGATCGTCATGATCATCCGCTCGTTTTTATGGGAGAAGAAACGATGAAGGCGTCTGTGCCGAATCATCCGTTTATCCATGAAGGAATCGGTACTTTGAAAACAGAGCATCCTGAGCACGATGTATCTTTCTTTAAAGAAAACGACATTTTTCAAATGCTGTTATTTTGTAAGGCAGAAGAGGAAGTGGAGTATAAGGCATTCCGCGAAGAAATTGACCTTGTCAGATGGCATGAGCTGTCAACAGACGTTCTGCCAAAAGGCGGATCAAAAGCTGAAGGAATCAAACGAGTCATCGAAAGACTTCCTTACGATCAAAAGGATACCATTGCCTTTGGAGACGGACTGAACGATAGAGAAATGATTTCGTTTGCTGGAACAGGCGTGGCGATGGGAAATGCTGTGAGTGAACTGAAAGCATTGGCTGATTTTGTGACAAAGCCAGTAGATGAGGACGGCATATTCCATGCAGTGACCCAGCTTGGCCTCATTGAAGAATAAAAAAGAAGACCCTTAGAACGACGGGTCTTCTTTTTATGTCATGATCTGCCGATCGCAACAGAGTTTTCTGGCTCAGCGAATGGCTGATCCTTTTGAATATGATCATAAAACATAATGCCATTTAAATGGTCAATTTCGTGCTGAAAGACAATGGCAGGGAACCCTTTTAGACGGATATCAATGTCCTCTCCTTCAAGCGTAGTGGCCTTGACCCTGATTTTTTGATATCGAGGAACAAATCCAGGGATGGCTTCATCAACTGATAAGCAGCCTTCACCAGTCGCTAAATAAGCTCTTTTGACTGAATGACTGACAATACGCGGGTTGAACAGAGCATAGCTGTATTCTTCTCCGTCTTCATCCTCACAGTGAACAGCGATCATGCGTTTACTAATATTGATTTGCGGAGCTGCCAATCCAACGCCGGGTCTTAGTCCGTATTTTTCAGCAATGTCAGCATCCTGACTGTTTTTGACGAATTCGATCATGTCAGCTAATTGCTGTTTTTCCTCTTCTGTCGGCGGGAGCTCGACCGATTCAGCTGTTTGTCTTAAGACGGGATGTCCGTCCCTTACGATATCATCCATGGTAATCACAAAACTTCACTCCTATTTCCTTTGTATGTAAAGTATATAAAATGATACACAACATATGCAATGAAATAAAGAAGACCGGTCCTGTGAGACCGGTCAGAGGCTTAAACAGCCTTAGCAGCAGCCACCGCCGCCGCCTAAGAATGCTGCGCCAACGATAATTAATAGGATGAAAAGCACAACGATTAAAGCGAATGTACGTCCGCCGCCGTATCCGTATCCACCGCCATAACTTGGGTAACAACAGCCGCCGCCATATCCGCCACCGAATCCATACCCGTAACCGCCGTATCCACCATACATACTTCCATGACTATAATTAGACATACTTTTGACCTCCTTTGGAAATACACTTGGCCTCTCATAAGTGAAGGCGAAGCGTGTAATATAAACTATGTATGAATGCACTATTTGTATAGTCATGCGCCTATTGCTTGAAAAAAATCTTCTCCGCCTCATCTGACTGACCTCTTTCCTTGTCACAAACGTCTATAAAAATTATAGTGGTATGTGGAGACGTAAAGGGGGACCTTGTCATGAGACAGATGAAAAAAAGCATGAAAGCAGGTGCTGCTTTAGCGGGGATATGTACCCTTTTGCTGACAGGGTGCGGAGGTCAAAGTCCGTTCAATGATATGCAGGACGCGATGAAGAAAATGAGTGAAAAAGAAGCATCCTTCGAAAAAGAGCAAGGTACACTGCAAAGCTATGAGGAAAAAGAGCAGAAGCTGTATAAAAAAATGATTCAAACAACAAAGGACCATACAAAAACAGTGGCAAGCCTTTCTGATCAGGCGTTAGCATCGGCAGCACAAAGAGAAGAACATTTAAAAACAGAAAAAGTCAGTATGGATGAATCGAAAAAAGAATTGAAAACAGTAAAGGAATCTGCTGCACGATTGCAAGATGCGGAGTTAAAAGAGAAAGCAGATCAAACGGTCAAATCAATCGAGAAACGATATGCGTCATATGATCAGCTTTACAAGGAGTATCAAAAGGCGCTGAAACAAGATCAGCTTTTGTATCAATCTTTAAAGAAAAAGGATCTAGGATATGAAGAGCTGAAGTCAAAGCTGAAGACCGTGAATCGTTCATATAGCAAAGTCAGAAAAGAAAGTAAGAAGTTCAATCGATATACAGATCAATTGAATGATCATAAAAAGGCTTTGTATAAAGCAACAGATCAAGGATCGAAAAAGAGCTGAAAAAACAGCTCTTTTTTTATTTTTCGACAAAAACAAACATTTTCTATTGTAGTACAGCAGTACACTCTATACTAGTACAGATTAGGTTGTTTGTTAAACAGATTGATACAGTTCACCATAAAAAGTAAAGCGAATACATTTATTTAAATAAAGCCGTTAAATCAATTGACGGACTATTTTTCTTGTTGTAAACTATTCCTTGTTAACAGAAGTTGTATTAGTTTTTTGTGAACTATCGTTAATACAGTTATAAGGACTCAAAAACGAGTGATCAACCAATGTTTCGACAACGATCTTAGTGGCTATTATATACAGGAGTCATATGAGTATTTTGGGTTATCCTATATCTGTATGTATAAATGGATTCACGACAAATGGACTGTTAAAAGAAAGGAAGAGGTGACTTTAGAATGGCTGCAAAAACAAAAAAAGCAATTGTTGATAGCAAAAAGCAATTTGATGCCATCAAAAAGCAGTTTGAAACGTTTCAAATTTTAAACGAAAAAGGCGAAGTCGTAAACGAAGCGGCAATGCCGGATCTTTCAGATGACCAATTAAAAGAATTAATGCGCCGTATGGTGTTTACACGAGTATTAGATCAACGTTCAATTTCATTGAACCGTCAAGGACGTCTTGGCTTCTATGCGCCAACAGCTGGACAAGAGGCTTCTCAGCTTGCAACTCACTTTGCACTTGAGAAAGAAGATTTCATTCTTCCAGGATATCGTGATGTACCACAATTAATCTGGCATGGTCTTCCGCTAACAAAAGCATTCTTGTTCTCTCGCGGACACTTTGTTGGTAACCAAATGCCTGAAGATGTGAATGCACTTTCACCGCAAATCATTATCGGTGCTCAAATCATTCAAGCTGCTGGTGTAGCTCTTGGTTTGAAAAAGCGCGGTAAAAAAGCTGTTGCAATCACTTACACTGGTGACGGTGGAGCTTCACAAGGTGATTTCTACGAAGGTATTAACTTTGCAGGGGCTTACAAAGCGCCAGCGATTTTTGTTGTCCAAAACAACAGATATGCGATCTCTACACCTGTTGAAAAGCAGTCTGCTGCACAAACAATTGCACAAAAAGCAGCTGCAGCTGGTATCGTAGGCGTACAAGTTGACGGGATGGATGCATTAGCTGTTTATGCAGCAACTGCTGAAGCTCGTGAGCGCGCTGTAAATGGTGAAGGTCCAACATTAATCGAAACTCTTACATTCCGTTACGGCCCACATACAATGGCTGGTGACGATCCAACAAGATATCGTACAAAAGAAGATGAAAACGAGTGGGAGCAAAAAGATCCATTGGTACGCTACCGCAAATTCTTGGAAAACAAAGGCCTATGGTCTGAAGAAGAAGAGAATAAAGTGATCGAAGATGCAAAAGAACAAATCAAACAAGCGATCAAAGAAGCTGACGAACAGCCTAAGCAAAAAGTCACTGACTTGATTGAAAACATGTACGATGTAAAACCATTCAACTTAGTTGAACAGCTTGAAATTTACAAACAGAAGGAGTCGAAGTAAGCCATGGCGCAAATGACAATGATTCAAGCGATCACTGATGCGTTACGCACAGAACTGAAAAATGACGAAAACGTTCTCGTTTTCGGAGAAGACGTTGGTAAAAACGGCGGCGTATTCCGTGCGACTGAAGGATTGCAAAAAGAGTTTGGTGAGGATCGTGTATTCGATACTCCACTTGCTGAATCTGGTATTGGCGGTCTTGCTATTGGCCTTGGACTACAAGAATTCCGCCCGGTAATGGAAATTCAATTCTTCGGATTCGTTTACGAAGTATTAGATTCTGTTTCTGGACAAATGGCTCGTATGCGTTACCGTTCTGGCGGACGCTGGCATTCCCCAGTGACAATCCGTTCTCCATTCGGCGGGGGAGTTCACACACCTGAGCTTCACGCTGACAGCTTAGAAGGACTTATCGCACAACAGCCTGGTATCAAGGTTGTTATTCCTTCAACACCTTACGATGCAAAAGGACTTTTAATTTCTGCAATTCGTGACAACGATCCTGTAGTGTTCCTTGAGCATATGAAACTTTATCGTTCTTTCCGTCAGGAAGTTCCTGAAGAAGAGTACACAATTGAAATCGGTAAAGCTGACGTGAAACGTGAAGGTTCTGACCTTTCAATCATCACTTACGGTGCAATGGTTCACGAATCACTAAAAGCTGCTGAAGAGCTAGAAAAAGAAGGCGTTTCTGCTGAGGTTATCGACCTTCGTACAGTAAGCCCGCTTGATATTGAAACAATCATCGCTTCTGTTGAAAAAACAGGCCGTGCGATCGTTGTTCAAGAAGCACAAAAACAAGCTGGTATTGCTGCAAACGTAGTAGCTGAAATCAATGACAGAGCGATCCTTAGCTTGGAAGCACCAGTACTTCGTGTCGCTGCACCTGATACTGTATTTGCTTTCTCTCAAGCTGAGAGCGTATGGCTTCCAAACCATAAAGATGTACTTGAAACAGCGAAGAAAGTTCTTGAATTTTAATTAAATGACAGAGGGGAAAAGAATTTATTTCTCTTCCCCTTTATCAATTACATGACCGTGTAAATATACACAACAAGGGTTCAACAAAATCTAGGAGGCGAAAAACAGTGGCATTTGAATTTAAACTTCCGGACATCGGAGAAGGTATCCACGAAGGTGAGATCGTTAAGTGGTTTGTTAAACCAAACGACGAAATCAATGAAGATGACGTTTTAGCAGAGGTACAAAATGATAAAGCAGTTGTAGAAATTCCTTCACCTGTTAAAGGAAAAGTATTAGAATTAAAAGTTGAAGAGGGAACAGTTGCAACTGTAGGACAAACAATCATTACGTTTGATGCACCTGGTTACGAAAATCTTCAATTTAAAGGCAGCGAAGAAGAAGGCGAAGCAAAAACTGAAGCTCAAGTACAAGGTACTGCTGAAGCTGGTAACGAGCCAGAGAAGAAAGAAGTAGCACAAGAAGAAGCGGCAGCAGCAACTGGTGCAGGCGCACAAGAGCAAGTAGACGCTGATCCAAACAAACGCGTGATCGCTATGCCATCTGTACGTAAATATGCTCGCGAAAAAGGCGTTGAAATTTACAAAGTTGCAGGTTCTGGTAAAAACGGCCGTGTGTTAAAAGAAGATATCGACAGCTTCGTTAATGGTGGTTCTGCAGCTCAAGAAGCAGCACCTCAAGCAGCTGAAAGTGCGAAAGAAGCAGCAGCTCCTAAAGCGGCAGCAGCTCCAGTTCTTGAAGGAGAATTCCCAGAAACTCGCGAGAAAATGAGCGGAATCCGCAAAGCAATCGCAAAAGCAATGGTGAACTCTAAGCATACAGCTCCTCACGTAACATTAATGGATGAAGTTGATGTAACAAACCTTGTTGCACATCGTAAACAATTCAAACAAGTTGCAGCTGATCAAGGAATCAAGTTAACTTACTTGCCTTACGTTGTAAAAGCTCTAACTTCTGCTTTGAAAAAGTACCCAGTACTTAACACTTCTATCGATGATAAAACGGATGAAGTTGTTCAAAAGCATTACTACAACATCGGAATTGCAGCTGACACTGAAAAAGGCTTGCTAGTTCCAGTTGTGAAAAATGCAGATCGCAAAGCGATTTTCGAAGTTTCTAACGAAATCAATGAGCTTGCAACAAAAGCACGTGATGGTAAATTGGCTCCAGCTGAAATGAAAGGTGCATCTTGCACAATCACAAACATCGGTTCTGCTGGTGGACAATGGTTTACTCCAGTCATCAACCACCCAGAAGTAGCGATCCTTGGTATTGGACGTATCGCTGAAAAAGCGGTTGTTCGTGATGGCGAAATCGTTGCAGCTCCAGTCTTAGCTCTTTCCCTAAGCTTTGACCACCGTATGATTGACGGAGCTACTGCGCAAAATGCCCTTAACCACATCAAGCGTTTATTGAATGATCCACAATTAATTTTAATGGAGGCGTAATGTCATGGTAGTAGGAGATTTCCCAATCGAAACAGATACTCTTGTCATCGGTGCAGGTCCTGGTGGATATGTAGCTGCTATTCGTGCTGCACAGCTTGGACAAAAAGTAACAATCGTTGAAAAAGGAACACTTGGCGGTGTATGTCTAAACGTTGGCTGTATCCCTTCAAAAGCATTAATCAATGCTGGCCATCGTTTCGAAAATGCTAAGCATTCTGAAGACATGGGTATCAAAGCTGAAAACGTAACAGTTGATTTCACAAAAGTTCAAGAGTGGAAAGCTTCTGTTGTTAATAAGTTAACAGGTGGAGTTCAAGGTCTTCTTAAAGGAAATAAAGTAGACATCGTCAAAGGTGAAGCTTATTTCGTAGACAGCAACTCTGTACGTGTAATGGATGATAATTCAGCACAGACTTATACGTTCAAAAA
Source organism: Bacillus sp. FSL P4-0248 (assembly GCF_038593305.1). Lineage (NCBI taxonomy): Bacteria > Bacillati > Bacillota > Bacilli > Caryophanales > Bacillaceae > Bacillus > Bacillus sp. FSL P4-0248. Next base: position 1,369,573 of record NZ_CP151983.1, read on the forward strand.
TGCAATTCTTGCAACTGGATCTCGTCCAATTGAATTGCCTACTTTTAAATACACAGACCGCGTGATCAACTCAACTGGTGCTTTAGCGCTTAAAGAAGTACCTAAAAAGTTAGTTGTCATCGGTGGTGGATACATCGGTACTGAGCTTGGTACTGCTTATGCAAACTTTGGAACAGAAGTTGTGATCCTTGAAGGTGGAGACGAAATCCTTCCAGGTTTCGAGAAGCAAATGAGCTCATTGGTTAAACGCAACCTGAAGAAAAAAGGAAACGTTGAAATCCATACAAACGCTCTTGCAAAAGGCGTTGAAGAAAAATCTGATGGTGTCACTGTTACGTTCGAAGTAAAAGGCGAAGAAAAAACAGTTGATGCTGATTACGTACTTGTGACTGTTGGTCGTCGTCCAAACACTGATGAGCTTGGTCTTGAGCAAGTTGGTGTTGAATTGACTGACCGCGGAGTTGTCAAAACAGACAAACAATGCCGTACAAGCGTATCTAACATCTATGCAATTGGTGACATCGTTGATGGACCACCACTTGCTCACAAAGCTTCTTACGAAGGTAAAATTGCAGCTGAAGCAATCGCTGGAGAGCCAGCTGAAATTGATTACCTTGGTATTCCTGCTGTTGTATTCTCTGAGCCAGAACTTGCAACTGTTGGATACACTGAAGCAGAAGCAAAAGCAGAAGGTATCGAAATCGTTGCAGCGAAATTCCCATTCGCAGCGAACGGACGTGCACTTTCTCTTGATGCAACTGATGGCTTCATGAAAATGATCACTCGTAAAGAGGATGGTCTAGTGATCGGTGCTCAAATCGCAGGTGTTGGCGCTTCTGATATGATTTCAGAGCTTAGCCTTGCAATCGAAGCTGGAGTGACTGCTGAAGATATCGCTATGACAATTCACGCTCACCCAACATTAGGTGAAATTACAATGGAAACGGCTGAAGTAGCAATCGGAAGCCCAATCCACATCGTAAAATAATGAAACCTATGAAGCCCTCTCCTTGATGGAGAGGGTTTTTTTGCTGCTCTGAACACCATATGAAAAACCCCTCATGAGATGAGGGGTTTTTTCATATGGATATATATAAGTGTAAGGTAAATATCATTAGTTTGTATTGACGCGGTCTAAAGCATGACATAAAGGCGATAAGATCTCCTGTTTACTGCGGACATTTCCTTCCACCTTCACGATCACTTTTTCATCATTGACAAGTAAAATAGCCGGTAATTCGTCCACTTCATTTTTCCAGCCTTTACGATCTTCTTTCACAATCATTTTTGACATTTCCTTAGGGTATTCATTTTTTAATTCGAGGACTGCATCATAATATGGGCTTTCTTTATCAAGGTTTTCTGCATCAGTAAAAAAGAGAATTCTCGGTTTTTGAATATGACGGACTTGGTCGGTCTGATTCGGTATGATATACGCAAATGAGCATGAACTAAGTACAAAGAGCATGGGGAATATAATGAGAAGTGTCCTCATAAAATTCAATCTATTCACCTCAAAATCATTTGGGGTTGTCCCAACATTTTTAGGAGCTTGTTCCCTGTTAGTCACTCTAGTGTATCATGTCCCTTTTGACAATTTTCGATTGTTACTCAATTGTTACAGAATTGATATGAAGCAAAATACAATTGAAACGTTCCCTCAATATGATGAGAAAAAAGCACATATTTATAAAAAATGATTAAATGTGTCATACAATTAACCGTTGACAACTTAAATATGACATCATATTATAGAAATAAGAAATAGATCAAACGCTTTCAAACTATGAATGAAGAAAAGGGGAATGTACGTGGGTACAATTATTTGTCAAGATTGCAATGAAACCATTGATCAGTTTGAAAATGAAAAAGTGACAACGCTATACGGAACGTGCGGTCACTGTCATTGCTGTGATGAAGCCTCTGAATAAATAAAAAAGCATGCAGCTCCATTTGGGGCTGCATGTTTCTTTTTTATAAAATTGGTTTTTGTTCCTTAATCACACGGATCATTTCAAGCGTTGAATCTTCAGGTCCTTGGACAGGGAGACCAATTTCAATATTTTTAAAGATATACGATATATTTTCTTCTGTGATAATTTCACCTGGTATAAAAATCGGAATACCTGGCGGATACACCATCACAAACTCTGCGATAATGCGGCCGACTGCTTCCTTAAACGGAACGACTTCCGTTGTAGCGTAAAAGGCGTCACGCGGCGTCATAGCAAGCGATGGAATCTCAGGCAGCAGCACTTCCGTTACCGCTTGTTTGCCGCCCTCACGAGTAGAGGCTGCGGCAATTTCCTGCATCGCCGTCACGAGCGTATCAATTGTCTCATCTGAATCGCCAGGGGTGACGATACATAAAATGTTGTACAGGTCAGAGAGCTCTACTTCAATTCGGTAACTTTCTCTCAGCCACTTTTCGACATCATGTCCGTTTAACCCAAGGTCTTTAATAGAGATAATTAATTTCGTTGGGTCATAATCGTAAGTGGAAGCTGAACCGAGTACTTCCTTGCCAATGCAGGTAATGCCGTCAATTTGATTCAAACGGTCTCTCGCTGATTCAGCCAAACGAATGGCTTCATCAGCTAGTGCCTTACCTTCAGTGGCTAATCGTTTTCGAGCGACATCAAGTGACGCTAAGAGCAAATAAGAAGTGGACGTTGTCGTCAGCATACTCAAAATCGATTGCACGCGGTCTTTTGAAACAAGCCCTTCCTTCATATTTAAAATAGAGCTCTGCGTAAGAGAGCCGCCAAGTTTATGGACACTTGTTGCTGCCATGTCGGCACCTGCCTGCATGGCAGAGAGGGGAAGCTCATCATGAAAATGTATATGCACACCGTGTGCTTCATCGACAAGGACAGGCACATCAAATGAATGGGCAATGTCTACGATTGATTTTAAGTCTGCTGAAATACCAAAATACGTTGGATTAATGACAAGCAAACCTTTCGCATCTGGATGCTCAGTGAGCGCCTTTTTGGCTGATTCAGGTGTAATCCCGTGAGAGATGCCAAGCTCTTTGTCTATTTCTGGGTGAATAAAAACAGGAACTGCGCCAGAAAATACAATCGCGGACATAATTGATTTATGGACATTACGCGGAACGATAATTTTATCTCCAGGTCCGCATACCGTCATCACCATTGTCATGATGGCCCCGCTTGTTCCTTGAATGGAGAAAAACGTATGATCAGCACCGAAGGCTTCAGCAGCAAGCTCCTGTGCTTCTTTTATCATCCCTCGAGGTGAATGTAAATCATCGAGAGGTTCTATATTAATGAGGTCAATGCTTAATGCATTGTCGCCAATGAATGCTCTAAATTCAGGATCCATTCCGGCTCCTTTTTTATGGCCTGGAATGTGAAATTGGACTGGATTCGTTGCTGCGTGTTTTTTTAGTCCAGTATATAAGGGTGTATCATGTTGTGACAATTGCTTTCCCACCTTCATCGAAATACCTGCTATTATTGTGCCAATTACAGCAGATTTCATTGCATAAAACAAAAGAATTATATTATGAACTGATCGGAATGTAAAGCATAAAATCAATCGGTTTCTGATCAAACAGATGCTATAATAAAAGTTCAAATGAGAAATGAGTGTTAAAGTGAGGGACAAGTAAATGGAATATCAATATCCAATGGATGTCGACTGGACGACAGAGGAAAAAATTGCGGTCATTTCATTTTTTCAGGCTGTTGAAAAAGCCTATGAAAAAGGAATTGCGAAGCAGGAGTTATTAGATGCTTATAAACGATTTAAAGAGGTTGTGCCATCAAAAGCAGAGGAAAAAACGCATTGTGCGGCTTTTGAAAAGGGAAGCGGGTATTCCCCTTATCGTGCAGTGAAAACCGCAAGAGAGGCAGAAGAGACAGCCGTTATACGCATGTAAAAAACGAGCCTATAAGGGCTCGTTTTTTTATACAGATTCTTTCTGTGTGAAGCGGTATAGATACGTCAGCGTGCGGAAGGCATTTTCGATTTTCGATAGGAATTCTTCATTATTCATTTGAACGACTTCCTCTCTAGGCAGCTGGATGCCGCATAGAAGCTCGGCTTTCTTGACTGTTTGAACACGTTCAAAAAGCGTTTTCAGCTGTTCGGAATCTAGTTCGCTGTGCCGCATGACATCTGGTTTCATATGATCTTTAGACCAAACAAAATCTTGCGGTATTTTCTGCTGGATGGTGTCTAGCTCTTTTTCAAACAGCTGGCCGTACTCACCTTTCACTGGAGATTCATAAATGAGCGCAAACCAGACAAAGACATGTGTTTTCCAAAGCCCAATTTGAAAATGAGGGAGTTTTTTATATCCGCGCTTACTGTTTGCAAAAGCAACCCATGTATCATTTGGCGGGTTGACAGATCTTCTAGCATGCTTTGCGACGTGTACAAACATTTCGTCTCCTGTAATAGAAGAAAGAAGTGGTGCAAAATGTTCGCCAAGTGCCTCAAGCTTTGGACGTACTCTTTCTTTTAATACAGTCATTCGTTCATCTAAACCATCAACTGTGAATGTTTCAAAATCTTCATCTCTAAAACGCATTTCACTCATGTTATGCCTCCTGTATCTTTTCGCTGATCATATTTTATCATAGCTTGGGTCAAGCTCAAAAAAAGATGCACCGTCAGATAAAAGATTGTAAAGGGCGTGGTGCAGCGTTTAAAACCTTTCATTATGTGGTACATCATTAATAGGTAAAGACACAATTTTCAGAATGTCGTTGCGGTTATGCGATCGCTTCATACGATATAAGCAAGAACAATTTCTCTTATCGATTGAATTTTTTATCAATGAAAACTGACAAGGAATGAATCATTCTCTGGAAGGGGCGTTGACCAATGAAGCAAATCGTGAAGCAGGGCTATAGACAGGAGAAGAAAAATCGCATCGCTGTGTGGAGATTAGAGGTTGATTATGAGCTTTCTACGCTTCATGAAGCCATCGAACAAAAAGATGACATCCAAATCGAACGCAGCAAACGAAAGCTTGAGCGCCTAAGAAAAGAATGGGAGCAGCTTCAAGGGTAAAACAGGGTGAGGTAAAAACGAACCAATTCATCGGTTCGTTTTTGTATGAAGCTGCTTTTTTCTTGCTTTTACGTACATAATATCAGTATGCTATTACAAATAGGTCCTACATAGAAAAGAGGTTTACAATCTGATGACAAACTGGGTGGAAATTGACCGTCTTGCAAAGCTCTGGGTAAAAGAAGCAGGGAGCCGTATTAAAGCGTCCATGCAGGAAGGTCTATCAATTGAAACAAAATCAAATCCAAATGATCTAGTCACGAATATCGATAAAGAAACAGAACGTTTTTTTATTGAAAAAATACAGTCGGCATTTTCAGATCATCACATTTTAGGAGAAGAGGGACAAGGGGAAGAGGTCACCTCACTCGATGGAATTGTGTGGATCATTGATCCGATTGATGGCACAATGAACTTTGTCCATCAAAAGCGCAACTTTGCCATTTCAATCGGGATATTTGAAAATGGTGTGGGGAAAATCGGTCTTATTTATGACGTCATTCATGACGAGCTCTACCATGCCATTAAAGGAGAAGGAGCCTATATGAACGATATCCTGCTCCCTCCATTAAAAGATGTGGAGATTGAAAAAGCCATTGTGGGTATTAATCCGACATGGGCGATTGAAAGTCCTTATTTTGACGCCAAACCATTTGCCCGTCTAGTGCGTGACGTGAGAGGGACACGAACGATTGGATCAGCTGCCCTTGAGCTTGCTTATATTGCAAGCGGCAGAAGTGACGCATATGTCACCTTAAGGCTTGCACCGTGGGATTATGCAGCGGGCTGCGTGCTGCTTGATGAAGTAGGGGCCGTTTACTCAAATATTCACGGAGAACGTCTTACGTTCCTAGACAAAAACAGCATAGTGGCTGGAAATCGATCCATTTGTGAAAAAATCTTGCATGATTACATAAAAGAAAGCGGAAATAAAAAATAAACGACATCACTTCATGAGAATGAAGTGATTTTTTGTTTTTCCTGAAACTGTAAGGCGGAAGTCTATACGCTTTATTGGCTGAAATAAAAAACCCCCATCTGGATGAACCAGGTGGGAGTTTTTCTGAGATTAGCTTAATTTTTCTTTCGCAATTTGAACTGCATCATAGAACGTTTTCAATTGCTCTTGAGGAATTTTCTTAAGCATTTGGTTGAAAACAAGTAATTCAGTAGAGCTGAATCCAAGACCTTTTGCGATTTTTGAATCAATCACAACGTTTCCTTTTTTGTCTAGAACAAGGGCATCACCAGCAAGATCAGCAATTCTGATCACTGATTTGAAAAGCTTTTCAAATTTAGCCGCTTCTTCTTTTGTAAGACCAAGTTCAACAGCTTTTGCTGCATCAAAAACCAATTTCCCTTTTTCGTTTTTAGTGATGCTTTCACTGAAAACGATTGTAAGAACAGCTGCGCGATCTAAGAATTTCTCAGCAGTCGCCGCTTCTTCTTCAGTTAGTCCGAGCTCAACAGCTTTTTTCACATCAAATGTGTAGCTGTTGTCTTCCTCAACAAATGAATTGATGAGAATGTTGATGACACGCTCGTTTTTCTCCAATAATTCTTTAATGATTTGCTGCTGTTCAAAAGGAATTCCTTTGAAAGTTGCAGCGCTTGCTTGCCCAGGAGCTACTGTTGTGAAAGTAAGAATGATAGCTAAAGCGAAAAATACAACAGAGCTGAGCGATTTGCTCAAAAACTTCTTCATGCTTCTTTTCTCTCCCTTTTCTGTTAAATTTTGTTGCAAGAAAAGCATACCATGAGAAACTTTGTGGAAGAATAGGAAAAATGTAACTTTCTGTTTGATTTTGGAGAACTATAAAAGTTCTTGTCGAAAAATGGAGGGGTTCAGATTGCTTACTTTTGTCAACTCTTCAAGATACGTTCCGTCTGATGAATGAAGCTTTCATAGGTGATTTGTCTTGTTTTTACTCAAAATAAAAAGCCTTCTACATATAGAATGTAAAAGGCTTTTAACTAATTTTATGATTGCACGTTTAATTTTCTTTTTAATGTAAATCCTGTACCCATGAAAATCATGGCGAACACGATACTAAAACATATGCCCAGTATGTTTTTTTCTGCAAGAGATACCCCAATAAACGCCATACTGACAACTGCAAGTAATGCACATAATAATAGAAGCCATTTGATTTGTTTCATTTGTCTCCATCCCTTTTTTTAGAGTTAATATAAGTTTACAGAAAAACGATCGGCATTTAAAGGGGATTGTGATATAATATGAAAGTTATCTAATTATTTTAGGAGATGAAAATGTGAAACTTCGAAAAGACCTTCGCAACATCGCAATTATTGCCCACGTTGACCATGGTAAAACGACGCTTGTTGACCAATTGCTCCATCAAGCTGGTACTTTCCGTGCGAATGAAAATATCGCTGAGAGAGCCATGGATTCAAATGATTTAGAGCGAGAGCGCGGTATTACGATTTTAGCTAAAAATACTGCGATCCATTATAAAGATACACGCATTAATATTTTAGATACACCAGGACACGCCGATTTCGGTGGTGAAGTTGAGCGTATCATGAAAATGGTAGATGGTGTACTCCTCGTTGTGGATGCTTATGAAGGCTGTATGCCTCAAACACGCTTTGTGCTGAAAAAAGCACTTGAGCAAAACTTAACACCAATCGTTGTCGTCAATAAAATTGACCGCGACTTTGCTCGTCCGGCTGAAGTAGTTGATGAAGTGATCGACTTGTTCATTGAATTGGATGCAACAGAAGAACAGCTTGAATTCCCAGTTGTCTATGCATCAGCAATCAATGGTACAGCAAGTAACGATGCGAGCAAGCAAGATGAAAACATGGAATCTTTGTTTGAAGCCATTGTGAACCATATTCCTTGCCCAGTTGATAACCATGAAGAGCCGCTTCAATTCCAAGTGGCACTACTTGATTACAATGATTATGTTGGCAGAATTGGAATCGGCCGTGTATTCAGAGGAACAATGCAAGTAGGACAGCAGGTAGCCTTGATGAAAGTCGACGGCACTGTGAAACAATTCCGAGTAACAAAGATCTTTGGTTTCCAAGGGTTAAAACGAGTGGAAATCAACGAAGCGAAAGCGGGAGATCTTGTCGCTGTATCTGGAATGGAAGACATCAACGTAGGTGAAACGGTTTGTCCGGTAGAACACCAAGAAGCACTTCCAATCCTTCGTATTGATGAGCCGACACTTCAAATGACGTTTGTTGTAAACAACAGCCCATTTGCAGGCCGTGAAGGAAAATACGTGACATCACGTAAAATTGAAGAGCGTTTAGAGCAGCAGCTTCAAACAGACGTCAGTCTTCGTGTGGATCCAACTGATTCACCTGATGCTTGGGTTGTTTCTGGACGCGGAGAGCTTCACTTATCCATTCTCATTGAGAATATGAGACGTGAAGGTTTTGAATTACAAGTATCGAAGCCAGAAGTTATTGTAAAAGAAGTTGATGGTGTTCGATGTGAGCCTGTAGAGCGCGTTCAAATTGATGTACCAGAAGAGCATACTGGCTCTGTTATGGAATCAATGGGTGCAAGAAAAGGTGAAATGATTGACATGATCAATAATGGTAACGGTCAAGTTCGCCTGATCTTTACAGTGCCATCACGTGGTTTAATTGGTTATACAACTGAATTTCTTTCATTAACTCGTGGTTTTGGTATTTTGAACCATACGTTTGACAGCTACCAGCCAATGCAGTCTGGTCAAGTTGGCGGACGCCGTCAAGGTGTACTTGTTTCAATGGAAACAGGTAAAGCGACTGCTTACGGAATCCAAGGTGTTGAAGAGCGCGGTGTGATCTTCGTTGAGCCGGGTACTGAAGTATACCAAGGGATGATTGTTGGGGAGCATAATCGTGAGAATGACCTTGTTGTAAACGTAAGCCGTATGAAACAACAAACAAACGTACGTTCAGCGACGAAAGATCAAACGGTTAGCATGAAAAAACCTCGTATTATGTCACTTGAGGAATCTCTTGAGTACTTGAATGAAGACGAATACTGTGAGGTTACACCTGAATCAATTCGTCTTAGAAAGAAAATTTTAGACAAAAACGAACGTGAGAAAGCAGCGAAGAAGAAAAAGCTAGCAGGATTATCTTAGTTCCATGAAGAATTAAAAAGATAGAACCCTGAAAGATAAGGGGAGGGAATCTTTTTGAATGATCAGGAAGTAAGTGAAAATCTATCCTTTTTCGCGATGCTGTTTCGTGTCGATGAAAATCCGCAAACAGGGATGTGGCTCCTATATGGCACCATCCTTGTTTTAGCGATTATTGTTTTTAAGCTCGGCTTTGCAAGACGTTTACCGATTTTAAAAGCGCTCGTGATTTATTTGTTTTTGATTTTTGGCTGCACGTTTCTCACATTTCTAGGTATCTTCCTTCCAGTAGCGGAAGGACTGGTTGTGGCAGCTGCCATTTTGATTATTTATAAAATACGGCTGCATCGTGCGAAAAAAGAAGGAACAGTTAATACGTAAAAAAAGACCTGAACATGTGTCAGGTCTTTTTTTATGTCTTTTGTTCTTTCTTTCCTTTTTTCTTCTTTTTCTCTTTCGTCGCAGGATCCTGATAAAGAGAGAATCTGCCAGTTTTGATGCGAGCTTCAGTCTTTATTTTAATGCGTTCTTGGCAGTCATCGCACATATATGTATGAATTGGCCGGTTTCTTAACCGTTTAGCAACAAGTGTATCATCATCAATGGTTTCAAGCTTTTCACATAATGAGCACTTCACTCTCATCATTTTCACCTCACTTTATTGCATTTATTATAGCATGTTTTCCAGCTACTTAAAATCAGCGTAGAAAAAGGCTTATATCACAGGAGATATAAGCCGTTCTCATTATTTCTTCTGATTCATATGATGGTTTGATTGGTCGTTTTGATTTTTTTCTAACTGTTTTTGATCCTGTTCTTTGAGCTGATTATTCGGATCATTTGTCGGGTCTTTTTCGTTACGCTCGATCTCATTTCTCGGCATCTCTGGCATCACGCGGCCGACAATGGCAGCCAGTTCGTCCATAATACCGCTTACCGGACGGCCTGCTTGGATTTCTTTGCCCATTTCTTTTAAACGGCTGACTGTATCTGGATCAGCAACCACAACAGCATTTGCACCTTCAGGGTCATTTCTCAGCGCTTTTGCAACTGAATATTTAATGGTTTCTACTTTGCTTCTATCTAAATCATCTTTTACATCAATACCAACAACAGCATAGCGGCCGATGACAATTGCCGTTGCATCATTGACATCTGCTACATGCTCTGTCACATTGACAAGATGCTGCGCAACATCTGTAGATGGGCGGGCTTGATTTGTCTTTTTCTTGGATGAGTCTGACACCCGTACTAAGTGCTGGCGTCCATCTTGCTTGTCCAGCGCTTCTGGCTTTTCCTGCTGCTGGCAAGCGCCTAACAGAATGATCGTTTGAATCATGAATAATGTTAAAAATAGTCGCATCTAAATTCCCTCCTTCACAAACTGCATGATTTATTTTATTGTTGAATTAACCTTCTAACTTTATTCATGAAAACATATATTTTAACAATCGTTTTGGGAAAGACAAGGATGAATGAAACCCCGATCAGGAGGCGAAGGACCTGAGTAAAATTTATGTATTAGACACAAATGTGTTATTACAGGATCCGAATTCAATCTTTTCATTTGAAGACAACGAAGTCGTCATTCCGGCCGTTGTGTTAGAAGAAGTAGACTCGAAAAAGAGATATATGGACGAGGTTGGGCAAAACGCCCGGCGCGTCTCACGTTTAATCGACGGTTTGAGATCGAAAGGGAAACTGCATGAAAAAATTACGCTAGAGTCAAAAGGGACGCTGCGCATCGAGCTGAATCATCGCTCTTTCCATGAGCTTCAAGAAATTTTTATTGAAAAAACGAACGATAATCGGATTTTAGCGGTCGCGAAAAATTTGAGCTTAGAGGAAGAAACAAAGCCTCACGGCCGGCCTGTCATTTTGGTCAGTAAGGATGTCTTAGTCAGGGTAAAGGCAGATGCGATAGGTCTTCAGGCAGAGGACTTCTTAAGTGACCGTGTGCTGCAAAACGAAGACATTGATAACGGCTATCATGAGCTCTATATTCCGACCGAGCAATTGAATACATTTTATAAGCAAAGTCAATTGCCGATAAAAGAAGTCACAAGTGCACCATTAAACCCTCATCAATTTGTCATTATGAAGGGGAATGAAGGCGGTTCTGCTTTAGGAATGCTTGATCAAAAAGCAGAGAACGTGAAACGGCTTATTTATGATCAAGAGCATGTTTGGGGAATCCGTCCGAAAAATGTTCAGCAGACGATGGCCCTAGAGCTGCTATTGCGCCGTGATATTCCGCTTGTGACATTGATCGGAAAAGCGGGTACTGGTAAAACACTGCTTGCACTTGCTGCCGGATTAATGCAGACAGAGGATCTCGGCATGTTTAAAAAACTGATCGTAGCCCGTTCCATTGTTCCTGTCGGCAAGGATTTAGGCTACTTGCCAGGTGAAAAGGAAGAGAAACTCAGACCATGGATGCAGCCGATTTATGACAACCTGGAATTTTTATTTAATACAAAAAAACCTGGTGAACTTGATGCGATTTTGGCGGGTATTGGTTCTATTCAAGTCGAAGCTTTAACGTATATCCGCGGAAGAAGTATCCCTGATCAATTTATTATCATTGATGAGGCGCAGAATTTAACGAAACACGAGGTGAAAACATTATTAACGCGCGTCGGAGAGGGAAGTAAAATTGTGCTGATGGGGGACCCGGAGCAGATTGATCATCCTTATTTAGACAGCTTAAATAATGGGCTTACGTATGTCATTGAGCGGTTCAAAGGACAGCAAATATCTGGACATGTCAAGCTTGTCAAAGGAGAAAGGTCTGGACTTGCACAGCTTGCAGCTGATTTGCTGTAGTCCAGACCCTCTGTCTTATGTAATGATGAGCTCTTTGACACCTTTTATCGGCTGAGTGAGGTTGGACTGATCTGCGAAATAAACGTGGATTGGTCCTTCTTCAGTCATCGGCTTCCCATTTTGGCTGAAGTGTGCAATGCTTTCCATTGCCTGAGAAAGCGGAACAGCAATTGTCTCTGTTTCTGTGACAAATTCGCATGTATCTGCATGTTCAAGCGGTTCTGCATTTTTCAGCATATCACCCAGCTTCATTCCGAAGCTGCCTGTGACGAGTCTTTCCTTTTCGTACTTCTTCTCTGTTTTTAAAGTGGGTGGAAGTGTTTGACCTTCTCTGATCACCCGCTCTTGGTCAAGCTCCTGATCCAGCTGATTTTCTTCATTTGCTGCGCTGTTTTCAAAAAATGAATCCATTAAAAATTTGCGGTCATCAAAAATCCATACACTTGGATCAATGGTGATCTTGTACTTTACGTTCCCCTTAATTTGAATAATACTCATGTTCAAGACAACCCCTTTCCACCATAAATTATAGAAGTTTTCTCCTGCTTTGTCACTTTCATAAACATGCTTCTCCTTGTACACACTAATCGTACATGAAACATAGGGAGGATATTGGGCATGGCATGTCGCGACAATGAAGAGCTTCAGCGATTTGTAGAAGAAGCAAAAAAAGTGGCCAAAGATGGCAAAGTAGCATCCTATATTCCCGCTCTCGCCAAAGCGGATCAGACAGATTTATCTGTGGCTGTGTACCATGTGAGTAATACTTGCCACTCGGCAGGAGATGTAGATAAACGCTTTACCCTGCAAAGTATTTCTAAAGTATTAGCCCTTGCGCTCGTACTCTCAGAAGAAGGGCCAAAAAAAGTCTTTCAATTTGTTGGACAAGAGCCTACAGGTGATCCGTTTAATTCAATGATTAAGCTGGAAACAGCAAGTCCGAATAAGCCGCTGAATCCAATGATTAATGCAGGAGCGCTTGCAGTCACAAGCTTAATAAGAGGAGCGACTCCGCAAGATCAGCTGAACCGCCTGCTTGGCTTTATTAGAGAGCTCGCAAATGATAAAAGCATTACATACTGCAAAGAGACAGCGGCATCCGAATTTGAGACATCGATGATTAACCGGGCTATGTGCTATTATATGAAGCAATATCATATTATTAGAGGGAACGTAGAAGAGGTCATGGACGTGTATACGAAACAATGCGCCATCATGATGAACAGCTTAGATTTGGCGAAAATTGCTTGTGTTTTTTCATTAGATGGCAGACATCCAGAGACGGGCCAGCAAATTCTTTCAAAAGATGTCGCTAGAATTTGTAAAACCTTTATGGTGACGTGCGGCATGTATAATGCAAGCGGGGAATTTGCCATTAATATCGGCATACCTGCTAAAAGCGGTGTTTCAGGCGGGATTATGGGAGCGGCACCATATGATTTTGGGATCGGAATTTTCGGTCCTGCACTGGATGAAAAAGGGAATAGTATTGCTGGGATTAAGCTGCTTGAGCTCATGAGTGAAAAATATGAGATGAGTATCTTTTAATGAGGAATGTCTTCTTTTTATTTTTACAAAGCGAACTGTACAAATCTGCTTGCAATTTTGGGCGTTTCGCTTTATGATAAATAGAAGAATTAGGTACTCGCCTGGGGAACGGAGGGATACTTTTGGCGTCAGAAATTTTAGTCGATCATCGGCAAAAAGCACTGGCTTTATTAAAATTGGATGCAGATAAAATTTTAAAATTGATCCAAGTGCAAATGGACAACTTAACGATGCCGCAATGTCCTCTTTATGAAGAGGTTTTAGATACTCAAATGTTCGGATTATCGAGGGAGATTGATTTTGCTGTCCGGCTTGGATTAGTTGATCAACATGAAGGCAAGAAACTACTCGATAAACTTGAGAGAGAGCTTTCCGCACTTCATGATGCGTTCACAAAAAAATAACGATTGAAAACTCAAACTTCCACAACATAGGTTTGAGTTTTTTTGTCCTCTCATTTCTTTTATGGATTGACGGCAAACGGACTTGATTCTTTCATGAATGACGAACAATATAAAAGAGGTAAAACGGGATCAAACGGAGAAAATGTAGTAGAATAAGAACAGCTAAGAAGATATCAAGCAGTAGAAACAGACGTTAGGAAGAGGATTATATGTTAAAGAGAATGCTAAAATCGTATGACTACTCATTATTGTTCGCCATCATCTTAATCAGCGCATTCGGTTTGGTTATGGTATATAGCTCAAGTATGATTACATCTGTTATCAGATACGATGCCGCGCCAGATAACTTTTTTAAGAAACAGCTCTTATTTATGATTGTTGGAGCAGCCATCTTAATCTTTACAGCATTAGTTCCATATCAGCTGTTTTCAAATAAGAAATTCCAGATTGGTATGCTGCTGATTTCAGTTTTTTCCCTCATCTATGTGTACTTTCTCGGTCATGTTGCAGGGAACGCAAGAAGCTGGATCAAATTAGGCCCTTTTAGTCTTCAGCCAGCTGAATTTGTGAAGATTGTCGTCATCATCTATCTTGCTGCGGTCTATGCCAAAAAGCAGCATTATATTGATCATATTTTAAGAGGTGTCACGCCTCCAATCGTGATTGTCTCTATCCTGTGCGGATTTATCATTTTGCAGCCAGACTATGGGACAGCCTTTATTATTGGCATGATTGCCCTTGCGATGATTTTATGCTCAGGCTTTAGCGGCAAAACGCTTGCGAAGCTGCTGGCGCTATTTAGCGCAGTGATGGTCGTCGTGACCCCGTTTATTATTCTTTTTTGGGATAAAATTTTCACGCAAAATCGTCTCGGACGTTTTGAGAGTTTCCAAGATCCATTTAAAGATGCAGGGGCTACTGGGCATCAATTGATTAATTCATATTATGCGATTGGATCAGGCGGCTTTTTTGGACTCGGTCTAGGGGAAAGTGTTCAAAAGTACGGGTATCTTCCAGAACCGCACACAGATTTTATCATGGCAATTATCTCAGAAGAGCTTGGTTTTTTCGGCGTGTTTTTTGTTCTCGCTCTTCTTGGTTTCATCGTCGTGAAAGGTTTTTATATTGCGAGAAAGTGTGAAGATCCGTTTGGAAGTTTGCTTGCAATAGGAATTTCCTCCATGATTGCGATCCAAACTTGTATCAATTTAGGCGGTGTTTCAGGTCTTATTCCAATTACTGGGGTGACACTTCCGTTTATCAGCTACGGGGGATCGTCTATCATTTTACTTAGCATCTGTATGGGAATGCTGCTGAATATCAGCATGTTTACTGAATATAAAGAGCGTTATAAAAAGAAAAAATCAATAAGCAGACCATCGGTTGAAAAAAATGGATTGCAGAAAACTTTGAATCTTTAGAAAACAAAAGTGTACAGTTTTCATTTCTTCCTTTATTATAGAGTACATATAAAATTTTAAGGGATATGGAGGAGTGAGAATGTCACAGAGAACAATTCAAAAGGTTCTAGTTGCAAACAGAGGGGAAATCGCTATCAGAGTCTTCAGGGCCTGTACAGAGCTCAACTTACGTACAGTGGCCATTTATTCCAAAGAAGACTCTGGCTCTTATCATCGCTATAAAGCTGATGAAGCATATCTAGTTGGAGAAGGGAAAAAACCGATTGATGCCTACCTCGATATCGAGGGGATCATCGAAATTGCAAAACGAAATGACGTGGATGCGATTCATCCAGGCTACGGATTTTTATCCGAAAACATTCATTTTGCAAGACGATGCGAAGAGGAAGGCATTCAATTTATCGGTCCAACTTCTCAGCATTTAGATATGTTTGGAGATAAAGTAAAGGCGAGAGATGAAGCGAAAAAAGCTGGTATTCCAGTCATTCCAGGAAGTGACGGACCAGTTGATTCGGTCGAAGAAGTCGAAAAATTCGGTGAAGAATACGGTTACCCGTTTATTATTAAAGCTTCACTAGGCGGCGGCGGCCGGGGTATGCGCATTGTCAGATCAAAAGAAGAGCTGAAGGAAGCCTATGACCGTGCGAAGTCAGAGGCAAAAGCTGCTTTTGGAAATGACGAAGTATACGTTGAAAAGCTGATTGAAAATCCAAAACATATTGAAGTGCAGGTGATTGGAGACAATCACGGCAATATCATTCATTTATATGAGCGTGACTGCTCTGTTCAAAGGCGGCATCAAAAGGTCATTGAAGTGGCGCCAAGTGTGTCTCTAACAGATCAATTGCGTGAAGATATTTGCGAAGCAGCTGTCCAGCTGGCCAAGAATGTATCATACATTAATGCAGGGACTGTAGAATTCCTTGTTGCAAATGGAGAGTTTTACTTTATTGAAGTCAATCCAAGGGTGCAGGTAGAACACACGATTACAGAAATGATCACAGGTGTCGATATCGTTCAAACCCAAATTCTTGTTGCAAAGGGGCATAACCTTCACAGCAAAGAAGTTGGTATTCCAAAGCAAGAAGATATCTTTACACACGGCTTTGCCATTCAATCAAGGGTCACAACAGAAGATCCTTTAAATGACTTTATGCCAGACACAGGAAAAATTATGGCCTACCGCTCAGGTGGGGGATTTGGTGTACGTCTTGATACAGGGAACAGCTTCCAAGGTGCGGTCATTACACCTTATTACGACTCACTATTGGTCAAGCTGTCTACATGGGCGCTCACGTTTGATCAAGCGGCTGCTAAAATGGTTCGAAATTTACAAGAATTCAGGATTCGCGGGATTAAAACTAACATCCCATTTCTTGAAAATGTGGCTAAGCATGAGAAGTTCCTAAAAGGGGAATACGATACATCGTTTATCGACTCAACGCCAGAGCTATTTAATTTCCCTAAGCAAAAAGACCGTGGAACGAAGATGCTGACTTATATTGGTAACGTTACCATTAATGGGTTCCCGGGTATTGCGGAGAAAAAGAAGCCTCATTTTGACAAGCCAGACGTACCGAAGCTTCCTCTTAATCAAGAGATTCCGTCTGGGACAAAACAATTGTTAGATACGCATGGACCTGAGGGACTTGCCAACTGGGTAAAAGAACAAAATAACGTCCTTTTAACTGACACAACCTTTAGAGATGCGCATCAGTCTCTGCTTGCGACACGCTTCAGAACACATGATTTAAAGAAAGTTGCCCAGCCGACAGCAGGTTTATGGCCAGAGCTGTTTAGTATGGAAATGTGGGGCGGGGCTACATTTGATGTTGCGTACCGTTTCTTAAAAGAAGATCCTTGGGAACGATTGAAAGAGCTTCGTCAAGAAGTGCCAAACACGCTGTTCCAAATGCTGTTAAGATCATCAAATGCTGTCGGATATACAAACTATCCGGATAATGTGATCAAAGCATTTGTAAAAGAATCAGCCGAGGCAGGCATTGATGTGTTCCGTATTTTCGACAGCTTAAACTGGGTCAAAGGCATGACGCTTGCCATTGATTCTGTTCGGGAATCAGGCAAAGTGGCAGAGGCGGCGATTTGTTATACGGGAGATATTCTTGATCCATCTCGTCCAAAATATGATCTTGATTACTATGTATCTCTTGCAAAAGAGCTTGAATCTGCCGGCGCGCATATTTTAGGTATTAAAGATATGGCGGGGCTATTAAAACCGCAGGCAGCCTACGAGCTAGTCTCTGCTTTAAAAGATGAGCTTACGATCCCTATCCACCTTCATACGCATGACACGAGTGGAAATGGACTGTTCACCTATGCAAGAGCGATTGATGCAGGTGTTGATATTGTGGATGTTGCCGTCAGCTCTATGGCAGGACTCACATCGCAGCCAAGTGCAAGCTCACTTTATTATGCTTTAGATGGACATGAAAGAAAGCCAGACATGAATGTCCAATCTGTCGAACGCCTTTCTCAATACTGGGATTCCGTCAGAAAATACTATCATGAATTTGAAAGCGGCATGAATTCGCCTCATACAGAAATTTATGAGCATGAAATGCCTGGCGGTCAATATAGTAACTTGCAGCAGCAGGCGAAAGGTGTCGGTCTTGGCGAGCGCTGGAATGAAGTAAAGGAAATGTACAGACGTGTGAATGACATGTTTGGTGATATTGTAAAGGTAACACCATCCTCTAAAGTAGTTGGAGATATGGCACTTTACATGGTGCAAAATGATCTAACAGAAGAAGATGTTTATGAAAAAGGCGCAACACTAGACTTCCCGGATTCTGTTGTGGAATTATTTAAAGGCTATTTAGGCCAGCCGCATGGCGGATTCCCAGAAAAGCTGCAAAAGCTGATTTTAAAAGGGGAAGAGCCTCTTACTGTCAGACCTGGTGAGAAGCTGAAGCCAGTGGACTTTGAAGACATTAAGAAGCAGTTCAAAGAATCTCATGACCTGACGTTAACAGAGCAAGACGCAATTGCGTAT
This sequence comes from Bacillus sp. FSL P4-0248, assembly GCF_038593305.1. Taxonomy (NCBI): domain Bacteria; kingdom Bacillati; phylum Bacillota; class Bacilli; order Caryophanales; family Bacillaceae; genus Bacillus; species Bacillus sp. FSL P4-0248. Next base: position 1,387,940 of record NZ_CP151983.1, read on the forward strand.
GCCTTATATCCGAAAGTCTTTTCTGAATTTGTCCAAACAGCAGAAAGCTATGGTGACATCTCTGTTCTTGATACACCAACGTTCTTCTACGGGATGAGGCTTGGAGAAGAGATTGAGGTAGAAATCGAAAAAGGAAAAACCCTGATTGTCAAACTCGTATCAATTGGTGAACCGAATCCAGATGCCACAAGAGTTCTTTACTTTGAGTTAAATGGCCAGCCGCGTGAAGTGGTGATTAAGGATGAAAGCATCAAATCCTCCGTTCAAGAAAAAATGAAGGCGGACCGTTCAAATCCAAATCACATCGCCGCATCGATGCCAGGCACTGTCATTAAAGTACTCGTGGAAAAAGGGCAGAAAATTTCACAAGGTGAGCATTTGATGATCAATGAAGCCATGAAAATGGAAACGACTGTACAAGCACCATTTTCTGCGGTCGTAGATGAAATACATGTGACAAATGGAGAACCGATTCAAACCGGTGATCTGTTAATCGTATTAAAGCCTGAATAAGAAGTGAGACACATCCACCGTGATGTGTCTTTTTTGAGCGCATTAAAATGTGCAGCAGCCAGTGAGAGTGATTACACTATAGAGTGAGGTGAAGAAGGTTGGACAACATTGTTGTGATTTGGTTTCGCCGGGATATGCGATTAGATGATCATATCGCCTTATCAAAAGCGATCACATATGCAAAAAAACACGAGTACAAATTATTTGCTCTTTATCATCTAGATCCATTTTTTACTGAAATGGACCTCGATTTAAACAACGAACATTTTTTTCAAAGCTTGGCGCATTTTATCAAGAAAGCAAGAGAATCTCAAATGTATGTTCATCTTCTCTATGGTGATGTCTTGCGTGCCTTTCAGCAAGTTATCGATGTGTATGACATCAAAGCTGTCTTTTTTAATGAAGATCAAGTGGGAATCGGTCAAAAGCGTGACCATCAAGTAACCGCTTTTTTAGAAAAGAAGGGCATTCATGTATCAAAATGGCAAGATACACACCTTCACGGGGCGCAAGATATCTTAAAAAGGGATGGCACTCATTATCAAGTGTTTACTCCATACTATCAATCATGGCGAAAGCAAGAGAAGCAGCCTGTGATAAAAGTTGACAAATCATTTCTCAGCAGCGCTCATACGATTTGTGATGAGTCACTTTCACACAAAGGGAATGACAAACTACGCAGTATAATCATGAGATGCTCAAGAAAATTTGATCAAATCGGTTCACGCAAAGCGATGAACACGCTGCATGACTTTATCCAAAAAAGACTAACACGTTACCATGAAAAACGAGATATGCCATCTGTTTTTGGAACGAGCAAGCTGTCACGTTTCTTGAAAACAGGGACTATCTCAATTCGAACGATCTTTTATGCGGTACATGAGGAAGCACTGTTTGAAGACGAGGGCAGAGAAACCTTTATCAAAGAGCTGGCGTGGCGAGATTTTTACCATATGATTTATGCTCATTATCCAGAAATGAAAGAAAAAGAAATCAATTCAGCGTTTCAAGGGATGAAATGGAATGAAGATGAGACGCTGTTTGAAGCATGGTGTAAAGGTGAAACAGGCTTTCCTCTCGTTGATGCAGGGATGAGACAGTTAAATGAGGAAGGCTGGATGCATAACCGTTTAAGGATGGTCACCGCCTCATTTTTAACAAAGGATTATTTGATTGATTGGAGAAAGGGAGAATCGTATTTTGCAAAAAAGCTTGTGGATTATGATGAGGCTTCGAATATCGGAGGATTTCAGTGGGCAGCTTCTGTTGGGACAGATGCCGTGCCGTACTTCCGTATTTTTAACCCAACGACCCAGTCAAAGCGGTTTGATCCAAGCGGGGAATATATTAGAAGATATGTACGAGAGCTAGAGCATGTTGAGGAAAAATGGATTCATGAACCAAGTAAAATGCCGATAGATGAACAACGGAAATCGAGCTGTGTGCTGGGTGATACATACCCGCTGCCGACAGTTGATCACAAGGAAAGACGCAAAAAAGCCATCTCGCTATTCGAAGAAGCAAAACGACAATAAAGAATCCCCCTCTCTACATGAAAGGGGGATACAATTTTTATCTAAATGGCTCTTTGCTTTCATATTTAAACCGGGCAATAAGTAAGCAGAAGTAGCATAGCACCCCAAACAAACAAGAAATAAAGAATGAATGAGCCAGCGCGTAACCAAGTGCAAGCTGAGAATAAACAGACATCACACCTGAAATGGCTTGAAGTGTAATCAGAATGGCTGAGATAATCCACCCATAATAAAGCTGCTTCTGTTCTTTATAATGTTTTATGGCATGGAACATAGCGACAAATATCCAGACGAATAAAAGAAGTGCTGCTGCTCGGTGAGACATTTGAACCCACTGATTAAAATACGCTGGAAGCGCACCGTCTTTTGAACAAAACGGGAAGACAGAACAAGCAAGGCTTGACTTTGTATGTCTCACATAAGCGCCCGTATATACCACGATATACGTATACGTAATCAACCCATAAATATGGAACTGCATTTTTTTGCCGATATGAAGCGGCTTCACAAGCTTTGTTTCAGATCTGGTTGCTTCAAAGACAAGAAGTGCAAGCAGTAATACTGAAGCAAATGAAATGAGTGAAATACCGAAGTGCAGTGCCATCACAAGTGCGTTAGAACCAAATACGACGGCAAGAGCTCCTAACAGCGCTTGAAGCATTAAAAATATAATGGACATGATGACCAAAAATTTGGTTTCACGGAATACTGGACTAATTTTTTTCCAGCATAAGACCGCCAGTGCCAGAACAAGAATGGTGGAAACCCCTGTTGACATGCGGTGACTCCATTCGATGATGGAAGCGGGGTTCATTTCAGGAAAGAAACGACCGTGGCAAAGGGGCCACTGTCTACCGCAGCCAAGACCCGAACCGGTTTTCGTCACAAGCGCACCGCCAATCAGCACGATCAGCATCACAAACGTTGTGATCACGCTCAATAGCCTTAAAGCAAATTTCATCAAATTATTTCACCTTCTCTAAAAAACTTCTGATGTAAATGAAAACCTCACATGCTCTCAAGTTTAAGCCAAATGCGTGTTCTGTTGCAATTCATAATGACCAAAGTTCACAAAAAAATGATATGTTAGTTCACAAAGTTTACAGATTTAGAGTGCTTGATCTTTCTTTGACAGTCTGATAGAAATAGAGGAGAGAATATTTCATTTTGCACCGCCTTCTGAAACACACATATATCCTAATAAATTCACGAAAAGTTCACAAATAACTTCAAGTTTGTCGTTTATTATTTAATAGGATGTTTTTTTACAGCTGTTTATCTTGTATGATAGAGTTGTAATGATTTTACGTGTCATTCGTTCGTTTGAAGGTTTGGGCAAGGGAGGTTATACACATTGGCAAATTCCAAAACAGCCGCGGAAGCAGCTATTCATGGACAAATAGAAGAAACAACAGCGTGGAAAGATTTTCTTGCTCTGATTAAAATGGGCATCGTCAATTCCAATTTCATTACGACATTTACTGGAATGTGGCTTGCTTTTTATTTTACAGGTATGAGTTTTCTTGGAAATCTTGATATTGTGCTGTTAACAATGATTGGTTCTTCTCTTATTATTGCCGGTTCATGCGCAATTAATAATGCGTTTGACCGTGATATTGATATATTAATGGAAAGAACAAAAACAAGACCGACGGTTACAGGTAAAATTCAGCCGGGGCAAGCGTATGCATTTGGCATTCTGCTTGTTGTATTAGGACTCATTATGCTTCTGATGACAACCATTACATCAGCAGTGATTGGATTTATTGGAGTCTTTACTTATGCGGTTCTTTACACCATGTGGTCTAAACGCCATTACACGATCAATACAGTTATCGGAAGTGTATCTGGCGCGGTTCCGCCATTAATCGGCTGGACAGCTGTCACAGGTACAATCGACACAACGGCTTGGGTTTTGTTTATGATTATGTTCATTTGGCAAATCCCGCACTTCCTGTCACTTGCGATTAAGAAAACGGAAGATTACCGTAAGGCGGGCATTCCAATGCTGCCAGTTGTTTACGGCTTTGAAGTCACAAAACGCCAGATCATCATTTGGACAGCATGTCTTCTACCGCTTCCATTTTTCTTAGGTGGATTAGGATGGCCGATTGTCGCACTTGGTACATTGCTTAATATTGGATGGCTTGTTATTGGCCTTATGGGCTTTAAAATGAAAGACATCATGAAGTGGTCGACGCTCATGTTCGTTTATTCATTAAACTACTTAACCATCTTTTTCGTAGCGATGATTATTATTACACTATTCTAGAGTGAAATACACTTTGATCACATCAAAACAATGGCTATATCTTATAACACAACATTTTCTAACAACTATGAAAGCCGCCTGATATTCAGTTCTATTTAGGCGGCTTTCTGTTTATACATAGATGGTATTTTGAGTAAAAACATCATTTTTTTATGAAAAGAGGAAATGTAAGTGCTTTTATAAGAGGCGGGGGTTATAGATGGGTGAGAAGTGATTTTATAAATAAGAGGTAAAAAGCGAAAGGCAAAGGAGATCAAGCAAAAGGGGTTGGGACAAATTATGATAAGAAAATGGCGTGTTTATTCACTGTTTCTCTTACTGACGCTCGTTTTGGCGGGCTGTGGTGAACCATACTTATCAACACTCAAGCCAGTTGGGGAAGTAGCAGATAAACAGTTTTTCCTAACGGTACTGAGTACACTTATTATGGTTCTTGTCGTCATTGTTGTATCGATCATTTTCTTTTACGTCATCATTAAATTCAAACGTTCTAAAGTGGGAGAAGATACGATTCCAAAGCAGGTGGAAGGGAACCGCAACTTGGAAATCACATGGACAGCGATTCCGATTCTTCTACTCATTATTCTCGTTGTACCTGTTGTTGCATACACGCTTGAACTAGGGGACACAAGCGCTATGGATAAGAAAAAACGAGATCCTGAAAAGACACTTGTTGTTAATGTAAGGGCCAGCTTATATTGGTGGGAATTTGAATACCCTGATTATGGGATTGTCACAAGTCAGGAATTGATCGTACCAACAGATCAAAAGGTGTATTTTAAGCTGAAAGCATCCGATGTCAAACACTCATTCTGGATTCCATCGGCTGGCGGTAAAATTGATACAAACACAGATAATGAGAACAAATTTTATTTAACCTTTGACTCGAAACGAACGAAAGATGCAGGGGAATATTTCTACGGGAAATGTGCGGAGCTTTGCGGGCCGTCACATGCTTTAATGGACTTTAAAGTTAAAACGCTTTCTCAAGATGAGTTCTTAGGATGGACGAAAAAAATGGCTGATTACAAGAAGCCTGAATCCACAAAGGATCTCGCTTTAGAGGGTGAAAAGCTATTTAAAGAGAAAAACTGCTTAAGCTGTCACGCAGTAGAGCCTGGTGACAAGCGGCCGGAAGCAGCAAGGACAGCACCAAACCTTGCGACCTTCGGAGAGCGAACGAAAGTAGCTGGAATCAAAGACATGAACAAAGAAAATGTGAAAGCATGGCTGAAAGATCCGGAAAGCTTTAAACCAGGTAATAAAATGACAGGAACGTACCCTAAATTAAATGACTCAGAAGCAGATGCACTTTACGAGTATTTAAAAGGTCTTAAAATCGAGTAACAACTAGAGCAGATATTCAAGAGGGTATGTGATCGATGTGAAGTTTTTGTTAAGAGCTCCCGAATATGTCTCTACAACCGAGAAGCCGTCATCTGTCAGACATAGTCTGCTTAAAGGATCGTGAAGAAAGACATCTATATGAAAAGGGGCAAATGGGAGATAAGAGGGGGATTTCATGGTGAGTACAATAGCTAAAAAGCGGGGGTTTGGCGCTGTCTTATGGGATTACTTGACAACGGTTGACCACAAAAAAATTGCCATATTATATTTAGTGGCAGGGGGATTTTTCTTTTTGGTTGGCGGGATAGAAGCGATGTTTATCCGTATTCAGCTAGCCATCCCTGAAAGTGATTTTGTCAGTGCAGGGGTTTACAATGAAATCATGACGATGCATGGAACGACAATGATTTTCCTTGCAGCTATGCCGCTTTTATTTGCATTAATGAATGCGGTTGTACCAATTCAAATTGGTGCACGTGACGTAGCATTTCCGTTTGTGAATTCACTTGGTTTTTGGTTATTCTTTTTCGGAGGAATTTTCTTAAACCTTGGATGGTTTATGGGCGGAGCACCTGATGCTGGCTGGACTGCATACGCTTCGCTCACGCTGAATTCAGAAGGGCATGGAATGGATTTCTATATTTTAGGTTTGCAGATTGCGGGTATTGGTACGCTGATTGCCGGGATTAACTTTCTTGCAACGATTATTAATATGAGAGCGCCTGGCATGACGTATATGAGAATGCCGCTCTTTACTTGGACGACATTTGTCGCCTCTGCACTTATTTTATTCGCATTCCCGCCGCTGACAGCAGGGCTTGCGATGCTGATGCTTGATAGAATGTTTGACACGAGCTTTTTCAATCCAGAGCTTGGAGGAAATACAATCATCTGGGAGCATTTGTTCTGGATTTTCGGACACCCGGAAGTATATATCTTGATCCTGCCGGCATTCGGAATCTTCTCTGAGATCATTCCGGTGTTTGCAAGAAAAAGATTGTTTGGTTACTCGTCCATGGTGTTCGCTACTGTATTGATTGGTTTCCTTGGATTCATGGTATGGGCGCATCACATGTTCACTACGGGGCTTGGACCTATCGCCAATGCGATCTTTGCTGTAGCGACCATGGCAATTGCGGTGCCAACAGGAATTAAAGTATTCAACTGGCTGCTCACGATATGGGGCGGTAATGTTAAGTTTACAACGCCGATGCTTTATTCTGTTGCCTTTATTCCGTCGTTCTTACTTGGCGGGGTAACTGGGGTCATGCTTGCGGCAGCTGCAGCGGATTATCAGTTCCATGATACGTATTTTGTTGTGGCGCATTTCCATTACGTCATTATCGGCGGGGTTGTATTCGGTATTCTAGCAGGTGTGCATTACTGGTGGCCGAAGATGTTTGGAAAAATACTGAATGAGAAGCTTGGAAAAATTGGCTTTGTGCTGTTTTTCATCGGTTTCCATTTAACTTTCTTTATCCAGCATTTTCTCGGTCTATGGGGCATGCCGCGCCGGGTCTTTACATTCCTGCCAGGTCAGGGTCTCGAGCTTGGGAACTTGATCAGTACGATTGGGGCACTGTTTATGTTTGTAGCTGTTGTGATCATGCTGATTAATATCATCTGGACAACAGCCAAAGGGGAGCGTGTATCGAGCGATCCTTGGGGAGATGGAAGAACACTTGAATGGGCAGTGTCTTCGCCTCCGCCAGAATACAACTTTAAACAGCTTCCGCTTGTTAGAGGACTAGATCCATTATGGATTGAAAAAATGGATGGTAAAAAAGGAATGACAGCATCTGAACCGCTCGATGATATTCACATGCCGAATAACTCCATCTTGCCTGTCATTATCTCATTCGGTCTATTTGTGTCAGCGTTTGGTTTCATGTATCGTCAAGAGCACAGCTGGGGGCTTCCGGTGATCTTCATTGGTCTTGGCATTACGTTTGCGACCATGCTGGTTAGGTCTCTGAAAGATGATCATGGATACCATATTCACAAAGAAGATTTGACTGACGACGATGATAAAGGGGTGAAAGCATAATGGAACCACAAAAAATGACGGCGGAAACCTTTCCGGCTTCTCCTGAGAAGGCCACGTTAGAAGGGAAGAATAAGTTTGTCGGGTTCTGGCTGTTTCTTGGAGGAGAAACCGTTCTGTTTGCATCGCTTTTCGCCACTTATTTGGCGCTGAAAAACTCAAATGCAGGCGGAGCAAAAACAACTGATATGTTTGACCTCACACTTGTCTTTATTGCCACAATGCTTCTATTAACGAGCAGTTTAACGAGTGTGTATGCCATGTACCATATGAAAAACTTTGCCTTTAAAAAGATGCAGCTTTGGCTTGGTATCACGGTCCTTTTAGGTGCTGGATTTTTAGGGGTTGAGATTTATGAGTTTTATCACTATGTGCATGCGTATGAGTTTACGATTACCAGCTCAGCTCTTGGTTCTTCCTTCTATACACTTGTTGGAACTCACGGAGCTCACGTTGCCTTCGGACTTTGCTGGATTACCGCTCTTATGATTCGAAATATGAGACGCGGACTAGATTTATACAATGCGCCGAAATATTATGTGGCAAGTCTCTATTGGCACTTCATTGATGTTGTGTGGGTCTTCATCTTTACCGTTGTATATTTAATGGGAATGGTGGGATAAGAATGGGAAATAAAAACACAAATCAGTCCAAAGTCGATCTTGTATATCGTAAAAAGAAAAATGCCGAGGAAATGAAGCATCAGCTCATTTCCTTCGGCTTGATGATTGGATTAACATTTGTTGCGTTTTTAACGATCGCCTCAGAAGACGTTGGAAATTGGTTCGCAGTACCATTTATTTTACTGCTTGCAGGCATTCAGGTAGCTTTTCAGCTTTATTATTTTATGCACATGAACCAAAAAGGGCATGAAACACCCGCCTTGTTTCTATACTCAGGTGTGTTTGTTGCGTTTATTACCGTATTAGCCTTTTTGACCATTATATGGTGGTAAACCCGCTTTGCCCTTGAAGGAGGCGCAGCAATGGAGAACTTAGAAATATTCGGATTTCGGGCATTATGGAGCCCTTATTATTTGACTTGTATTGTGATAGCAGCTGCTCTTTATCTGCTTCTTGTGACAAAGGGAAAGCACCGTGCGACGGTGAAAGAGAAAACGTTATTTCTGACGGGGCTTGTTCTGTTATATGCTGTGAAAGGGAGCCCAATTGATTTAATGGGGCATATTATGTTTAGTGCACATATGGCGCAAATGGCGGTGCTATACCTAGTCATCCCGCCTCTCCTTATTACAGGATTGCCTCCAGCCATATGGGAGCGGATCATTCAAACACCAGGTATTCAAGCTGTTTTCCGTTTGTTTTCCAAACCTTTAATTGCACTGCTTGGATTTAACGGATTGTTTTCGCTGTATCACATTCCGCTTGTGTTTGATTTTGTGAAAACAGATCCGTTTTACCACGCATTGATGACGGTGGTTATTTTTATCGCTGCCTTTTTCATGTGGTGGCCGCTTGTCCATAAAGTCCAAAGTCAGCCGCAGATCACAGGCATTTTGAAGCTTGGATATATCATGGCAGACGGGATATTGATGACTCCGGCCTGCGCACTCATCATGTTTAGTGAGGCACCGATTTATGCAACCTATTCAGATGCAGGCGCCTGGATACAAGCACTGCATTTATGTGTGCCAAGTGATATGCTTGCTGGCCTTGCTCTCACTGGCCCTGATATGTTCCACACCTTGCCGCTGCTAGAGGATCAGCAGCTAGGTGCCATTTTAATGAAAATTATTCAGGAGATTGTGTACGGCTCTATTCTTGCTGTTGTCTTCTTTGACTGGGCAAGAAAAGAAAGAGCGAAAGATGCCGTACCAGATGCGCTTATTCCGAAATATGAATAAAAAAAGCACAGCCAGATGGCTGTGCTTTCATCTAGGGCTAAAATAAAGAATATTTTAGCCCTTTGTTTTATGCTTCAGCCGTCATGGCTTCTAGTTTTTCCTTCAGCTGTGCAAGTGTTTTTTTGCTCGATTGGATGAGAGACTTAGGGAATTCTTCGCCTTCGCCGTATTCAACGCCATGTGGATAATAGTGTTTTCCAAGTAATGGTGTTAGAAGCTGAATGTGTGCCTTTTTGGCACCGACATCTCCTTCAGTAGCGTAGCCGGAAATCCGTAAATAAAAGGTTCCCTCTACCATGCTGTACTTTCTGTCGTATGTCACACGCTCATAATCCCATTGATCGGCTCGTACAAATCCTTCGCTTTCCATAATGAAATCTAATTTATTTAAGTCAGCTGATACCTCTTCAATCCCCGTACCTTCAAACTTCACCCAAAACCCCTCCTTATAAATTTTCCCTTTACTGACAATCATAGTATGAAAGCGTTAAACTTTCAACTGTGAAAGGTATGTTCTTTTATAAGCTGGTTACAGTAATAAAGAAAATAACGGATGGAGGAATCAACGTGAAAACGAAAAAAATCAAAGATATTATGACAAAAAAAGTAGTGACATGTCAGCAAGATGACAATACGTATGAAGCAGCAGTCAAAATGAGAGATGCTGATATCGGTGCCATTCCAGTGGTTGACGGAGATCAGCTCGTTGGGATAGTGACAGACCGTGACCTTGTGCTTAGAGGCATTGCAGAAAAAAAGCCAAACTCACAGGAAGTGGGCTCGCTGATGACAAAGGAAGTACTAACAGCTGAAGAAGATGCAACACTTGAAGAAATTGTCCGGCTCATGTCAGAGCATCAGCTCCGCCGCATTCCTGTTGTAAAAAACGGCGCATTAACAGGGATTGTCGCTCTAGGAGATTTATCAGTCGAAGATTTATCAAATGATCGCGCGGGAGAGGCACTGACAGAAATCTCTCAACAGGATCAAGATCATGGACAAGGATTTCTTCATTAAGAGGGGCATATTTTAAATTCGTGTTAAATAGGCTGTATTGTCGTTGATAAATGGAGCAAGTTTTGTTTAAATGACAGTAGAAGGTACTTTTTGTACCTTGCCAATTTAACGGAGGTGTTTATTTGAAAACTGTGCTCAAAACACTCCTCATCCTCCTGATTATATCTGGAACATACGTTCTGTTTATTCAATATGGATCTTCACCAGAAAAAGAAAACAGCAATGAACCGAAGGTGTCTAATGAAGAAACATCTAGCGATAAGCCGATCAACATCCCAAAAAAGGGACTCATGTCCTTTATGGGGAAATCTTCAAACGAAGTGCTTAAACAGCTGGGAGAACCAGATCGCATTGATCCTTCCGCATATGATTATGACTGGTGGATTTACAACCAATCGAAGAAGCACTATATTCAAGTAGGGGTAAAGGATAGTAAAGTGGTGACCTTGTTTGCAACAGGAGACGGACTGAATGTAGAACCGTTTAAAATCGGTCAAGCCACAAGTGAAGTATTTAAGAAAACACAAATTGCACCTTACATTCATGTAGAGGATGAACAAAATTCATACCGCTTTGAATTCTCAGAAGATGATATGAATACAAGACCCACTGTGAAAGTCGGAGATGATGTGTATGTTCAGCTTTACATGGATAAGTTTGAAAGCACCCTTTCAAGTATCAGGGCCTTCAACGCAGATACATTTGTGAAACAAAAGCCGTATGAGGTGGTCTATCGAGGTCAATTGATAGAACCTGAGGCGATATCAGGTGAAAAGTGGAAAGATATCGAAGCTTCCAGTCAAAAACAAATTTTTGATATGACCAATATTATCCGCCATAAGTACAACCTGCCGATCTTAAAGTGGGATGATGAAACCTCTGAAGTGGCCTTCATGCATAGTGAGGACATGAAAGAGAATCATTATTTCTCCCATGAATCTAAAAAATACGGTACGCTGAAAGACCGGTTAGAAAGAGGCGAGGTGGGCTTTCAGCTCGCAGGTGAAAACATTGCTTATAACTATGTCGATGGACCCGCAGCGGTAGAGGGCTGGCTCAATAGTGAAGGTCACAGGAAGGCGTTATTAAATAAAGATTACACGCATCTTGGCGTAGGAGTAAAAGAAAAATATTACACCCAAAATTTCATCAAGAAAACATCTTAAACGAAAGCAGCTGCATGGTCGCAGCTGCTTTTTTGATGGTTAAAAAGAGGCTCACCAAAACAGATGCTGATGTATATAGTATAGTAGGCATTTGTATGGGGGGTGAGGATATGACAAACAAGCAAAAACAAACATCCATAGATGAATTTAAACAATTCGTCAGACGCCATCCGAAGTTAATTCAAGAAGTGCAATCGCAAGAAAAAAGCTGGCAAAGTGTATACGAGAATTGGGTCATGTTTGGTGAGGAAGATGAGATGTGGTCACCTTACCGGCAATCGAAATCTGAAGATGCGAAAGAAGAAAAAGCCTCTAAGCCAAGTGAAACAGGAAAAGCAGATTTCATGTCTAAAATGGTTTCTGCTGTGAAAAAAATGGACGCTGATCAAATGAATGAACAGATTAACAAAATGAGCCAGTCTATTTCCTCTTTACAAAGCTTACTCGGCCAATTTTCATCCAATGGTTCAAAGAAAGGTTCATCTGGAGGCAGTCAGCACCCATTCTCCTTCAGGAAAGATTAAGTGAAAGGGGATGCTTCTGGTGCGAAAAGAAGTACAGGAATTTGTCATGGCCGAAGAGGAGCGAATCAAATTCATAAGGCAGCGTCCTATCTGGTACAGACAGCTGACGCGGCATCCTGAAAATCTAACGTCCTTTGAATTAGATAAAATGAACTTTTACGAAAAAACCATTCCTCATCGTGTGAGTCAGTTGAGCAATAGCGTCCAAATGGCTGAAATGATGATTCAAATGTTCCAAGCAATGCGCAATCAAAATGGAGCCGGCTGAGGCTTTTTTTGAGTTGATTAAGATGTCTATTTCCTGAGCATCCTATAAAAGTAGATGAAAGGAGAATCAGATGATGAAATGGATGCTGTCAATAGGCGCATTGCTTTTTCTTGTCACCGGGTGTCAAAGTCAACATGGAGAAGAGCAAGTGATTAAGCAAGACCCAGCAGTACCAGTCATGCAGCAAGCCCAAAGCGCAATGAAGCAGCAAGGCTTTTTGAAATACAAAGTGCAAGGGTCGTCTGTCTATATAGAAAGTACACTTCAAGATTTTCATCTTCAGCCAGAGCGTCTGAAAAAGAACGAGAAGGCGGGATATTTTACAGTGTATGTAGACGGGAAACGTGCAGGGAATGAGTATACCGCGGCATTTGTGGTCAAGCATCTTTCAAAAGGAAAGCATAAAATGACCGTTGTGCTGAATTCCCGTCATCCAGAATATCAACAGAAAAGAGAGACATGGGATGTATTTGTCACGTAAAAGCATTTTCTGATCCATAGGTTTCGTGGTAAACTATGAATTGGAGGTGCAACATTTATGTATGCGACAATCGAATCTGTGGAGCTCCAAGAGGAAGCAAATCAATTGGCTGCCATGATTCTTCAGTCGGAGGAGGCTGAACATTACCGCAACTGCTTTAAGCGTCTCCAGCAAGACGAAGAAGCCCAACAAATTATTGCCCATTTTACAAAAGTAAAAGAGCAGTATGAGGATGTGCAGCGGTTCGGCAAGTATCATCCGGACTATAGAACGATCTCAAAGGAAATGCGTGAGGTCAAAAGAAAGCTAGATCTTCACGATACAGTGGTTGATTTCAAAAAAGCAGAAACAGCGATTCAATCCATCTTAGATGAGATTAGTATTGAAATCGGTCAAGCTGTATCAGCATATATTAAAGTTCCAACAGGGAACCCATATTTTGATGGTCTATCATCATGCGGCGGCGGCTGTGGATCAGGTGGCAGCTGCGGCTGTAAAGTATCTTGACGAGACTTGAATGTCTCGTCTTTTACATAATGAATGAAAAGAATTGAAAAGCGGCAGGTGAAAAGATGGAAACCAAACGTCAAGGGATGGTTGTCTGGCTGCATTCGTTAAAGCAGTCAAAAGCGCTAAGAAAATTCGGGAATGTTCACTATATTTCAAGGAAAATGAAATATGCCGTGATCTATTGTGATATGGATGATCTTGAGCGCCATATGGCTAAACTCAGCTCGTTACCATTTGTGAAACGTGTTGAGCCTTCATATAAACCTTTTATTAAATTAGAGTACGAATCCAAATTGGACAAAGCAAAAGAGTATGATTATAAGGTGGGCTTTTAAAGACACAAAAAAATCCCCGCGGCATCACCCGCGGGGTCCTTCTATTCTTAATGATTCATTAAGGAGAAGGCAAAGGGAGAGGAGAAACCGGAGGAAGAACTTATGGGGAAACGTAAGTCTTCTCCGCGGTTGGCAACAGCACCACATCAGATGCTGTTATAAGTAGTATGACCCCGGATTTCTTGATCTATACATAGAAAATGAATGAATATCATTGCATTGTTCCTTGAGGAGTGATGTGGTAAGATAATGTTGAATTTTTTGTCATAAACAATGACGAATAGAAGCAAGCAGAAAAAGTGGTGGAAAAATGAGAGTCATCTCTGGAACGAGAAAAGGCCGCACACTTAAAGCGGTACCAGGTCAATCAACAAGACCGACGACAGATAAAGTAAAAGAATCAATATTTAATATGATCGGCCCGTATTTTGATGGCGGATGGGCTCTTGATTTATTTGCAGGAAGCGGTGGTTTAGGGATTGAAGCGCTTTCTAGAGGATTCGATCATTGCATATTTGTTGATCGAGATATAAAGGCGATTCAGACGATTAAAGGAAACCTGAATCAATTGTCGCTAATGGATCAAAGTGAAGTGTTTCGAAATGAAGCAAAGCGTGCACTCGCAGCTGTTGTGAAACGAGAGGAATCCTTTCAAGCCATTTTCCTTGATCCGCCCTATAAAGATCAACAGCTAAAAGCACTTCTTGAAATGATTGACGAGCACGCCTTGTTAACAGATGACGGCGTGATCGTGTGTGAGCATGATAAAGACGTGAAGCTGCCAGAAGAAGCAGGACAGCTTCATATCACAAGACAGGAACTGTACGGATTGACTGGTATTACGATTTATAGAAAGCGGGGAAATTAGCATGGGGAACATAGCCGTTTGTCCGGGCAGCTTCGATCCAGTTACATTGGGGCATTTGGATATCATCAAAAGAGGTGCAAAGATTTTTGATGAAGTGTATGTATGTGTATTAAATAACTCATCTAAAAAACCGTTATTTACTGTTGAAGAACGGTGTGAGCTTATTCGCCAAGCGACGAAGGAGCTGCCAAATATTAAAGTTGAATCGTTTCACGGCCTGCTTGTTGATTATGCAAAGCAAAAAGAAGCCAAAGTCATTTTACGCGGATTAAGGGCTGTGACGGACTTTGAGTATGAGATGCAAGGCACCTCAATGAACAAAGTGTTAGACGATGAAATTGAAACGTTTTTTATGATGACCAACAATCAATATTCCTTCTTAAGCTCCAGTATTGTCAAAGAAGTAGCGAAATATCATGGGGCAGTCAAAGATCTTGTACCAAAAGAGGTAGAAGCAGCGCTGAAGGAAAAATTTAATGGATGAGTGCACCCGGCACTCATCCATTTTTTAATTTCCGATAGTACAGTGCGATATACACAATCAAGCTGCAAAGTGTGATCAAAGGACCAGCTGTCACAAGCTGATTCCAAACCACGCTGCTGAACATGACGACCTGCTGCCCTGCATCAAAGGCACCCGCTGGGAGAGCCATGTCTGATCGAGAGACATAAAGAGGCTTGAATAATAAAAAGGCAAAAACAGCTGCATAAATTCCGTGAAGCAAACGGGCGAAGAAAAACGGTTTAAAGCGGATATCGGTTGCCGCCAAAATGCCGGCGACTTGGGCTTGAACAGAAAACCCGCTGAATCCTAAAATAAAGCTGACGACAATGGTTTTAGCGAGAAGGGTGACTTCCTGTGACCCCGTCATCTGGCTTCCTAATGTGATTTCAAATAAACCGGCAATCATGGCAAGGTCTAATTCTGGCGGAAGATGCATCGTTTGCAGCATATATCCGAGCCCGATGGATAAAAGGTCTGTCACATGGACAACTGACAGCATTTTGCTAAACACTGAAAATAAGATTATAAAGCCGCCAATCATAAAGAGTGTTTGGACTGATGACATGACTGCATCACTTAAAATTTGGCCGAGCGGTCTTTTCTCTGCGAGTCTTGCTGTATGAAGAGCATTAAATGCCTCTTTAAACGGCGGGAATAAAAACTTCTTGCGGCTTCTTAGGTGTGCATCATGCCGCGCCTTATATCCCCGCATCGTCACACCAACAGCGAGATTCCCTAAATAATGTGCGCTGGCGAGTACAATGCCTAAAGCTGGATGATGAAAAAAACCAACAGCCACCGCACCGAAAATAAACAATGGATTTGATGAATTTGTAAAGGAAACGAGACGCTCTGCTTCGATCCGCGTCAGCTGCCTTTCCTGCCTCAGTCTTGTCGTTAATTTCGCACCAGAAGGAAACCCTGAAGCCATTCCCATAGCCAGTACAAATCCGCCTACACCCGGCACCCGGAAGATGGGGCGCATAAATGGCTCTAATAATACCCCGACAAATCTGACAATCCCGAAACTAATTAATAGCTCGGACAAAATAAAAAAAGGAAGCAATGATGGAAATACAACCTCCCACCACATTGCAAGTCCATTTTTCGACGCTTGCAAAGAGGCTTGTGGATGTGTAATCACAGTGGCTGTTAAAAAAATAAAAAAAGCAGCGATGAACAGAGTGTTCCATTTTTTCATGGAGATTTCGCCCCTTGCCGTTATGATCTATTGGCGAGCTCGTGATATTAGAAAAAGAAACTAGCCGAGCCTGTCTTCTATTACTATACGAGCAGTAGGGGCATGTTTAGACCTATAGATTCGTATATATGCATAGAAAGAGGAGGGTGGATTTTCATGAAGCGACCGATCATCGGGCTTGCACTAGGCTCCGGGGGTGCGAGGGGAATGGCGCATATCGGGGTATTGTCTAGTCTTGAGAAGCAAGGAATACAGGTAGATATGATTGCTGGAAGCAGTATTGGCGCACTTGTTGGGAGCTTTTATGCAGCAGGACAAGACGTAGAAAAAATGAAAAAACTTGCACTTGTCTTCAGAAGAAAGTATTATGCTGACTATACACTGCCAAAAATCGGTCTTTTAAAAGGAAATCGAATTTTGCAGCTGATTCACACGTTTACATATGGGAAAACATTCGAAGAATTAAGAATGCCCCTTGCGGTGGTTGCCTGTGACCTCGAAACAGGGGAGAAGGTTGTGTTTAAAGAAGGGTCTGTCTCACAAGCAGTCAGAGCAAGCATCAGTATTCCAGGCGTGTTTGTTCCTCACGAAATGGGCGGCAGACAGCTAGTGGATGGAGCGGTTGTTGACCGCATTCCTGTGTCTGTTTTAAAAGAAATGGGCGCAGACCTTATTATCGCCTCTGATGTATCAAGGGTGAAAAAAACAGAAAAGGCGACGAGATTATCGGATGTGATTATGCAAAGTTTGGACATCCTTCAAAATGAATTGGTCCGTCATCAAACCATTCATGCAGATCTCATGATCCGGCCGAGGCTTGAAACATTTAGCTCTAGTTCGTTCACCCAGGTTCAGGAGATGATTGAAGCTGGTGAGCTCGCCGCAGATCAACTAGCAGGTAAACTGAAAGATGTCATTGATAAATGGGAGTGTTAATCGAATGAAAAAATTGAATATTCGCTGGCTCAGCTTTTTTGTCGTTGTTCTTGTCTTATTTGGCTTAACTTTTGTTAAACTGCCGTATTACGTGACAAAGCCGGGTGATGCAACAGAGATTGCCCCTCACATTCAAGTGGACGGTGGATACGGCGAGAAGGGCAGCTTCTCTCTTATGACGATAAAAGTAGGTCCAGCCAATCCGTATACGTATTTACTTGCGAAAATGAATAAATATGACGAGATCGTCCCAGAAGAAAATATTAAAGCGGACGGAGAGTCGGATGAAGATTATATGAAAAGACAGCTTCAGCTGATGAAAAGCTCTCAAGAAAATGCCATGATTGCAGCGTATACAAAAGCAGGCAAAAAAGTAGATTATACGTTTAATGGGGTATATGCGAGCTACGTCATGAAAGGCATGCCTGCTTATGGCAAAATTGAAGTGGGCGACCGGATTAAAAGCGTTGATGGCAAGACGTATGATTCTGCTGATAAAATGGTGTCGTATATCAGCCGTCAAAAAGCTGGTACATCTGTCCGTTTTGTCCTTGAACGAAACGGCAAGGATATCACGCAGAAAGTGAAGTTAAAGCCTTTTAAAGAAGAGCCGAACCGAGTCGGAATTGGCGTATCATTATTTACAGACCGAAATGTGAAAGTATCGCCTTCCATTAAGGTGGATATTGAAAATATCGGCGGCCCGTCGGCAGGTTTAATGATGTCACTTGAAATTTATAACCAGCTGACAAAAGAAGACGAAACACATGGCTATGCGATTGCAGGGACTGGAACGATTGACGCTGATGGCACGGTCGGGCCAATTGGCGGAATTGATCAAAAGGTTGTTGCAGCAGATAAATCAGGAAAAGATATCTTCTTTGCACCAAACGATAAAGGTGATCCAAATTCAGACTACAAAAATGCAGTGAAAACAGCAAAAGATATCAAAAGTAATATGAAAATCGTTCCTGTGGACACAATGCAGGACGCACTGAACTATTTAAACAAGTTAAAAGAGAAAGCATCTTAATTGAAAAAAGAGCAGCCTTCATCAAAGGCTGCTCTCAGCGTGTAGACAAACCCTCGCATTCGGTGTCAGGTCTCTGCGCCGGTACTCACGAATGTCAAATTCGCTCCGTTCCGGTGCTCGCCCTTTCTAGACTTCAAAGGTTTTCTATCACGCTGAAAAGAGGACAAAGGACTAAAATAAAGATCCTTTTAGCCCTTTGTCAACAATCAGAGAGCAGCCTTAGGCTGCTTTTTTTATCGAGATTGGAAGAGACCAGTCTCTTCATCATAGCGGATCGGTGAGGTTTTAAATTCTGCTTCTGTTAACTTTGTTTGCATTGGTTCGCTGATGGGAAGGCTGAAGACGCGGGAAGCGCGAATGTCAAGATCAAGGGCAGGATGTGAAAAGGAAGACAGCTTGCTGACAAGCGGTACGTCCAATTCCTTTTTTACAAGAGATAAGTATTGCTGACCTTTCTTTGACATACCAAGTAAACGAATGTATGGTGCTTGTTTCTCCTTTAGCAGCTCATGCATGACCGTTTTCTTCACCCTCATTAAAAGGTGCGTATTCATCCGCTGCAGCCTTGTCCACGTATATCGTTTTGTTTTCACAAGTGATAGATATTCCTCGTAGGAGGACGCATGTGTGATCGCCTTTTGCATGCGGTGTTCGATGCCTTCTTCAATTTCATAGATGCCTTCTAGTTCTGCTGTATCCATTGTGTGAAACACATGTTTTAAGAAGCTGAAATAGTCTTCTTGCGTATGTAAAAGATCATAAGAAGAATAATAGTCATGTAATTGCTTAAGCGAGGCTGCCGGGAGATAAGAGGCGACAGTTTCAAATGACCCATTCTCTTTTAAGGCTTTTCGGATGCTTGTAGCGCTTGCGATTTTCTGATGTTTAGGAAGCTCTTGATCATGATAACCGGATGCAATTCTTTGAGAGGTAAAGGGCTCTATGTGAGGAGATCTCTCTAAGATGGCTTTGACATAATGGAAGCCTAAAATGTTATTAGGCCTAGACAGATCCAGTAAGTGTTTCGGATCAATGACCTCTTGAAACGCAGCGGCAGCGGCAGCCGGATAACTAAGACCTTCTTTTACCTTTGCTTTTGTGAAAAGGTCGATTTCTTCTTTTTTCTCATGCCAAGCGTGCGCTGTTCGCTCAAATGCTTTGATGTCTCCGTCCTCACTTCCGAAAAAAAGGGAGCGGCATTTTAAAGCATCTAGAATAGACACAGCGCCGTTTGCAAAGGTTTCTGCCTTTTGCACTGCATATATGTATGGAAGCTCACACACGATGTCTACACCGTTTTGCAATGCCATTTTTGTTCGTGCCCATTTTGAGACGATAGCGGGCTCTCCGCGCTGGAGAAAGGATCCGCTCATGACGGCAATGGCTACATCTGAGGAGGTATGTGTTTTCGCCTGGCGAACATGATAGGCATGTCCATAATGAAATGGATTGTACTCGACAACAACTCCTGTTGCTTTCAATAGATGTTCCGCCTTTCTTGCTATGGTTAAATGGTCTATGCTACAGTAGCATAAGGGAAAAATGAAGCCCATTTTTTTCAGTGTAGGCATTCCGTGAACTGATGTCAAACAACGCTCTGACATCACAAAGGACTGTAAAGAAAAAATATTGACAAATAGCATGATGAAAGCTATAATCATGTTTGTTGCTCTTAGAGGTGATACAATTGAAATGGACAGTTTATCAGTTACATCAAAAAGCTAAAAACAGCTTCGATTTTCATGAGACGGTTGACTTAAATGAACTTACTAGCCTTCATTCAGATATACGTCGTATTTCACCGGTAGAGGTGAAAGGGACTGGAGTGATCGAATCAAAGCAAGTCGCATTTGATTTAACCATCACAGGTGAAATGACACTGCCTTGTTCAAGAACGCTTGTTGATGTAAATTATCCATTTGCGATTTCAACGAAAGAACTATTTGTACTTCATAAGACAGACGATATAGAAGATGAAGACGTATCTGTTGTAGAAGACGATATCATCGACTTAACGCCTATAGTCAAGGAAGAAATTCTTCTTGAAGTGCCGATGCAAATCTTTTGCGACCAAACAGACGTAAAAGGTGCTGCGCCACAGGAAGGGAATGACTGGGCGGTCATTTCGGAAGATGCACATCAAAACCGAATTGATCCGCGTCTGGAAGGCTTGAAGAAGCTCTTAGAAGAAAATAATGAATCTTAACTCTTTAAGGAGGTGGGAATAATGGCTGTACCTTTTAGAAGAACTTCTAAAATGAAAAAAAGATTGCGTCGTACGCATTTCAAACTACAAGTACCTGGTATGGTAGCTTGCCCAGAATGCGGTGAAATGAAAATTTCTCATCGTGTCTGCAAATCTTGCGGAACATACAAAGGCAAAGACGTAAAAAGCAACTAATGCTTGATAAAAAAGCGTAAGGGAATCTTCCCTTGCGTTTTTTTATTTGTCTATTTTTTAGGTTTCTCTCCTGCAAATAGTCTATCTACTCTAGTAAGCGCATATGATGTGGTATTCAGATTCAGGGGGGATGATCAATTGACGATTACAAGGCAGGACGCATGGACACAAGATGAAGATTTACTTTTAGCAGAAGTCGTCTTAAGGCATATTCGAGATGGAGGAACGCAGCTTTCCGCATTTGAGGAAGTCGGGAAAGCATTGTCAAGAACAGCGGCAGCATGTGGATTCAGATGGAACTCATACGTCAGAAAACAATATCAGGCAGGCATTGAGCTGGCGAAAAAACAGCGGAAAGAACTGCGTAAAAAGATTGGAATTCATTCCTCGGGTTTACCGCAAAATACGCTAACCATAGAAGAGAAGGCATCTTCAGATCAGGCTGAATTGACCTTGCGAGAAGTGATTCAGTTTTTAGAGAAGCTTGAAAAAGAACCGGCTGGCTCAGCTTATTTACGCGAAGAACTGGCGGACACGCAGCATCAACTGAAGTCGCTCACAGAAGAAAATGAACATTTGAAGCGGCAATTAAAAATGACAGAAGAAGACTACCGGGCACTTATTGGGATTGTTGAAAGAGTCAAACAGAATATCAACTTAAAAGAATATGCTAAATAAGAAAACGCCCCTCACAGAGAAAGGAGGGGCGTTTTGCCATCAGTGATTAAGCGGATTCACCTGTATTCTTTTGAATATGGGCAGGTTCCCAGATGAGTGGATTTTCACCTTTGTCGCGTTCCATATCATATTTTACCGCTTCAAAGCCCATTTTATCCCAAAAACCAGCAGATTTGACGCGTGGATTGGTCCGGATTGGCAGTCCGAAAGATTTGGCGAAATCAACAAGTGCCTCGCCGTACCCTTTACGCTGATACCCAGGAAGCACTTCCAGCTTCCACAGCTCTAAATAATCATGATTGTGGTCAAAATACGTTGTCGTCGAGCCGTCCACTTGATAAAGGCTCATACGTGCAACCAGCTTATCTCCAAAATAAATCCCGTAAAATGGAGAGTTGCTGTCATTTTCAATCATATTACTTTCAAGGTCTTCAAGCATGGATAGTTCTTGTATGCCATATTCCTTAAATTGTTTAAATTCCTCTAAAGTTTTGTAATTGATTAGAAGTCGTTTTACTTGTGTCATATGATCTTCCCCCTTACACACATAATGTTGACAGTGATGTCGTTGAAGGCGTTTTCATCCCATCCGCCTCAAAAAGTTTTTACACTTATTATTATAGTTTTTAAATTAAAAAAATTCAATCGCGGCGCGCCATCTGCTTTTTGCATCGCGGCTTGAAACTGTTAAAATGGTTGATATGATGAAGTAAACAGAAAAAGGGAAGTGCGGCAGTTGAACATTGGAATCATTGGCGGCGGTGCGATTGGTCTGCTTTGTGCCAGTTATTTATCACAGCATCATGACATCACTGTTTTGACAAGAAGAAAAGAACAAGCAGAGAAGATTCGAACATCAGGTATTAAGCGAACGGTAAAAGGAGACACATTCCTGGCGTCTGCGGAGGCAAGGGCAGGGATTACAGGAGTATTTGATCTGCTGATTGTGACGGTGAAATATCACCAGCTGCAAGAGGTGCTTGATGAACTATCCACATTACCTCGTCAACGAATCTTATTTTTACAAAATGGCATGGCCCACTTATTAGATTTAGAAAACTGGGACACGCCGCATTCGATATATATCGGTGTTGTAGAGCACGGGGCGATGAAGGTATCAGATCATGCAGTAAACCATACAGGGATTGGTGTCATCAAGTGGGGGGCTTTTCATCCTGAGGATGCAGCTGATGTGAGAAATGCTTTGAATGAAACGCCGGCCCAATTTCAGATGATTTATACGGATGAATGGAAAAAAGTGCTGGAGGAAAAACTGCTGGTCAATGTCTGTATTAACCCGCTCACGGCTTTATTGCATGTGAAAAATGGAGAATTGATCGCAACTCCTGCATATGAATACATGATGAAATGTGCATTTGAGGAAGCATTGTCCATTCTAGGTCTGGCTGAAAAAGAGCGGCTCTGGTCACACGTCGTTTCCATTTGTAAGAAAACGGCCGCCAATCAATCGTCAATGCTTCAAGATATCGTCAAAGGCCGTGAAACCGAAAGAAAAGCCATCGTTGGCTATCTTTTAAAAAAGGCTCAAGCTCAAGAAATTCTGGCGCCACATCTTACTTTCTTCAATCGAAGCTTGGAAGTATTGGAAAAAAAGCAAACAAAATCTTTTGAGTGAGCTCATTTACATGCTATACTTTTTTCGGGAAACTAACTATTTATTGAAGAAAGGAAGTTCTAAACATGCAATTGACTGAACTTTCCATCCGAAGTCAGAATTTATTCATACGTGATTATATAGAAGAAAAAAAAGAGATGACTGCTTTTTTTGATTATGATATACATTCTGAGCACACATGGAAAAAAAGATACGACGATCTCATGGAAATGAGCTTCCCGCGCGAGGCTTTAGCGGATTATATGAGCGCATACCACGCAAAGTTTGAATCGACAGCGATGCGTCAGAACATTGAAAAGATCCGTGATGAACGGAGTGTCATGGTGGTTGGAGGACAGCAGGCAGGCCTACTGACAGGACCGCTTTATACCATACATAAAATCATATCCATTATTCAGTTCGCAAAAGAAAAAGAATCAGTGCTTGGCGTTCCTGTGATTCCAGTCTTTTGGGTAGCAGGTGAGGATCATGACGTAGATGAAATTAATTTTGTCTACACATCTGGCGAAAAAGGTCCAGTCAAGCAAAAGCTGCCATTACATAACGTCAAAAAAACTGCTGCCAAAAGAACACCTCTGCATCAAGAAAAAACAGAGAAATGGCTCCGCGATGTGTTTTCAACATATGAAGAATCTGCGTATACAAATGACTTGCTTGATCAGCTTCTTCGATGTTTACGCAAATCACAAACATTTACGGATTTCTTTGAATGGATTGTATGCGACCTTTTTGAAGAAGATGGACTGCTTCTATTTAATTCAGGAGACTTAGGCGTCAAACCACTTGAGCGTACGTTATTCAAGCATATTGTTGAGACAAATGATGCGGTCACAGCTCGTTTGAATGAAACGCAGGCTGCCATGAAACGAGCGGGATATCAGCCTATCATAGAAGCTGGTGACAATCAGGCGAACCTGTTTTACGAATATGATGAAGAGCGTTTCCTTATTGAAAAAGAAAACGGCCAGTTTTCTATATCAGAAGTGGGGCTTACGTGGACAAAAGAAGAGCTTTTGCAGGAAATTGAGGAGCACCCAGAACGGTTCAGCAACAATGTGGTGACGCGTCCCTTAATGCAGGAAACCCTTCTCCCAACACTTGCTTTTATGGCAGGCCACGGTGAAGTCAACTATTGGGGAGAACTGAAAGGAATTTTTGAGCATTTTGAATTAAAGATGGCACCCGTTCTTCCAAGACTGCACGTGACCATTCTTGAAAGGCACATCGATAAGAAGCTGCCGGTCAGAGAACTTTCTCTTGAAGAAGTGCTCACAAACGGAGTAAAAGAAAAGAAAGAGGCTCACTTTGAGCAAAGCCTTCCAGACAGCTTTGTTCAAGCCGTTGATCAGGCGAAACGTGAATTAGCGAATGTTCATGGCGTACTGAGGCAAGAAGCACTGGAGGTTGAACCAAACTTCGAACAGCTGCTAGATAAAAATGCCAAATTTATCGAAGACCAGCTTCAATTTGTTTATCAAAAGGTGGCGCAGCGTGTGGAAGAGAAGGAAGGATATATCCTTCGAGATTTTGAACGGATTGAAAACAGCTTAAAACCATTAGATGCCCCGCAAGAAAGAATTTGGAATATCATGTACTTTTTAAACAAATATGGTCCAGAATTCTTCAAAACGTTCAAAAATCTGCCATTTTCATTTCAAAACAAGCAGCAAATTGTCAAACTTTGAAATAAAGTTTTAATGAACCCTGACTAGTTCAGGGTTTTTTTTTATGTAGAAACAGTGTAAAATAAGTTTTGTGGAGAGAAGTGGTGGATAGTGGAGAGTAAGGGTGAGAAAGTGGGGCTCTGATTATCATGTTCATGGGTGAATACCAACATACGATTGATACAAAAGGGCGCATGATCATCCCTGCTAAATTTAGAGACGGTCTCGGAGAACAGTTTGTGCTGACGAGAGGGCTTGATCAATGTTTATTTGGCTACCCTATGAGTGAGTGGAAACTAATCGAAGAGAAACTCAAAGCACTGCCGCTAACGAAAAAAGATGCACGTGCGTTTACCCGGTTCTTCTTCTCTGGCGCAGTTGAATGCGATCTGGACAAGCAGGGGCGTATTAACATCGCATCAAACCTACTCCAATATGCAAAACTCGAAAAAGAATGTGTGGTCATCGGCGTTTCAAATCGAATTGAGTTGTGGAGTAAGTCGATCTGGGAACAATATACAGAAGAGCAAGAAGATTCTTTTGCTGAAATTGCTGAAAACATGATTGGATTTGATATATAATAATCCCTTGTGCAGCAAGCTTTCTACACATTCATTTCTATTTGAAAAAGGTGGGACCATAACATCATGTTCCAACATGAGACAGTATTATTAAAAGAAACAGTTGACGGTTTAAACGTCAAAGAAGACGGTACATATGTAGACTGCACGCTAGGCGGAGCAGGTCATAGCTCATATTTACTATCTCAACTATCAGAAAAAGGTACATTGATTGGATTTGACCAAGACGATGCTGCACTGGATCATGCACGAGAGAAGCTCGCGGATTCTAAAGCGAACATTCTTTTCATAAAAAGCAACTTCCGATATTTAAAAGAACGTCTGAATGAACAAGGTATTACAAGCGTAGACGGTGTGATTTTTGACCTTGGGGTTTCATCTCCTCAGCTCGACACACCAGAGAGAGGCTTTAGTTATCACCATGATGCACCTCTTGACATGCGAATGGATCAAACAGCCGCATTGTCGGCAAAACAAGTGGTGAATGAATGGCCATTTGAAGATCTAGTTCGGATTTTCTACAAATATGGGGAAGAAAAATTCAGCAAGCAAATCGCACGCAAAATTGAAGAAGCTAGAAAAAAAGGACCAATTGAAACTACAGGTGAGCTTGTCGACATTATCAAAGAAGGAATTCCCGCACCTGCAAGACGAACTGGCGGACATCCAGCAAAAAGAGTGTTTCAAGCGATCCGAATTGCCGTAAATGATGAATTGAAAGTTTTTGAAGAAGCACTAGAACAAGCAATAGAGTTACTCAATCCGAAGGGGAGAATTTCTGTCATTACATTCCATTCACTTGAAGACCGGATTTGTAAAAGTACATTTAAAGAAATGTCTTCTCTTCCAGAACTTCCGCACGGACTACCAGTGATTCCAGAAGGACTTGAACCAAAGCTGAAGCTGATCACGAGAAAACCAATCGTTGCATCAGAACAAGAGCTGGAACATAACAACCGTGCCCGTTCAGCGAAGCTCCGAATTGCAGAAAAAAAGTAAAACGACACCATAGATGATGATAAAAAGGAGGTTTCTTATGAGTAATTTGGCTTACCAAAGAGAAGTAAAACAATATCAAACAGAGCAGCAAGGCCAATCGGTTGTTATTAAAAGAAGAGGTTCTATCACACTTGGTGAAAAAATCTTACTTGTCATGTTTGTCATGGCTCTTATGTGCAGCTCCATTCTCATCATTTCTAAAGCCTTTGCTGTCTATCACGCTAATATTGAAGTCCAGAAATTAGAACAGCAAGTATCTTTAGAATCGAAGAAGATCACTGAGCTTCAAAAAGAAAAAGACTTGCTGAGTGAACCGGAGAGAGTCATTGATACTGCGAAAAAAGCAGGCTTAAGCATTTCGAAAGATGTTAAGAAGGTCGATTAAGATGGCGATGCCTAAAAAGAATAAAATGATGAACAGAGGCGCGGCAATTGCGAGTATTTGCTTCGCCCTGTTTTTCTTTATCATCCTTGCACGTTTTATCTATATTCAGATTACAGGAACGGTCGATGGCCAAGTGTTAGCCGCAAAGGCAAATGAACAATATCAATCGAAGAAAACACTTGAAGCCAAAAGAGGGTCTATTTTAGACCGAAATGGAAATGTGATTGCAGAGGATACGTCTGTTTATAAGCTCATTGCGGTCATGAGCAAGAAAATGACAGTCGACCCAAAGCACCCGATGCATGTCGTCGACAAAGAAAAGACAGCAAAAGAGCTGTCAAAAGTCATTGATATGAGTGAAAGCGAAATTTTAAAGCGTCTGAATACTAAAGGTGCGTTCCAAGTGGAGTTTGGTAAAGCTGGGAAAGACATCAGTTTTTCAACAAAGGAAAAAATTGAAAAGCTAAAGCTTCCAGGGATCGCATTTGAAAAAGACACGAAGCGATATTATCCAAACGGCATGTTTGCGTCGAATCTGATCGGTTATGCAAGATTAGATGAGGCAACGAAGGACATGTCAGGCGCGATGGGACTTGAGAAGGCGCTGAACAAATTTTTAAAAGAAAAAGACGGCTATGTGACATATAACAGTGACAGAAGCGGATGGGCTCTTCCAAATAGTAAAGAAGACATTGTCGCTCCGAAGGATGGGAAAAATGTCACGCTGACCATCGATCAAAAAATCCAGGCGTTCCTTGAAGAAAGTATGACGCAGGTTGCCAAAAAATATAAACCGAAGAAAATCATTGCCACAGTCGTTGACCCAAAAACGGGAAAGGTGCTCGCGATGGGACAGCGGCCAAGCTTTAATTTAAATGAATTAGACATTACGAATTATAACAATGATGTCATTTCATATGCGTTTGAACCAGGTTCAACGATGAAAATCTTCACACTTGCTGCAGCAATCCAAGAAGGGGTCTACCAAGGCAATGATAAATATCAATCTGGTACTTATAAAGTAGGAGGAGGCCTTGTAAGAGACCACAACAATGGAAATGGCTGGGGAAAAATTGACTTTCATGAAGGTGTTCTCCGTTCGTCTAACGTAGCTTTTGCAAAGCTGGCAAAAGAAAAACTAGGCTTCACGCGCTACGAACAATATTTGCAGAAGTTCCATTTCTATGACAAAACAGGTATTGACTTGCCGAACGAAGCGTCTAGTAAAATCAATTACAGATACGAATATGACAAAGCATCGACGGCTTACGGTCAAGCGTCTGCCATTACACCGATTCAACAAATAGAAGCAGCGACAGCGATAGCAAACGGCGGAACGATGATGAAGCCATATGTCATTGATCATATTACAGACCCGAACACAAACAAAACAATTTTACAGCACGAACCAACAGTAGCTGGAAAGCCAATTTCCTCTGATACAGCAAAGCAAGTCCGTGACATTTTAGGTGAGGTGGTTTCCTCGAAGATTGGAACAGGCCAGCCTTACCAAATCAAAGGATTTGACGTTGCTGGGAAAACAGGAACAGGACAAATTGGCGGTGCCGGCGGTTATCTCAAAGGAAGAAACGATTACGTCTTTTCATTTATGGGAATGGCGCCAAAAGATGATCCGAAGCTGCTCGTTTATGTAGCTGTACAGCAGCCGCAGCTGTCTGACACAGAAACTGGCTCTGCCCCAGTTGCACAAATTTTTAACCCAGTGATGAAAAATAGTCTGCTATATTTAAATATTGCACCAACAAAAACAGACGATAAAAAATCAGGCGAACAAAAAGTGAAGCAAGAAACAATGCCTTCATTCTTAGATTTAGAAGTGAAGCAGGCGGAAACAGAAGCCAAAAACAAAAACTTAACGCCTGTTGTCATCGGCGACGGCCTCTCCATTAAACGACAGTGGCCAAGTGCAGGCTCTGAATTCTCTGAAAGCCAGAAAGTTTTCTTGAAAACAGCAGGAAAAACGATAAAAATGCCTGATATGACAGGCTGGTCGAGACGGGAAGTCCTTCAATATGCATCCATTTCCGGTGTGCATATCGAAACAAAGGGACAAGGATATGCTGTCAAACAAAGTGTGAAAAGAGGATCGGAGATTTCAGATGAAGTCGTCACTGTGACATTTAAAAGTCCGAATTAACTGCAAAACCTAGCAAACCACTTGCTAGGTTTTTTCTTTTGCCGAGCGGGATAGACGAGACGTTCTACATAAGGACGGGCCTGCATATGATGGAAACAAGCCATATGTATGTAAGGAGTGAACCAGGCGTGCGAGTATCAAGTGTAACAGTGAGAAAACGATTGCTTTTCGTGCTGCTGTTTGGGGTGATCATTTTTTTCATCATAGATACTAGATTAGGATATGTACAGTTTATTATGGGCGAGAAGCTCACAAGCTTAGCAAAAGATTCATGGAGCCGGAACCTCCCGTTCGAACCAGAAAGGGGAGATATTTTGGACCGAAATGGGGTAGAGCTTGCGACGAACAAAAGTGCCCCATCTATATTGGTCGTCCCGCGGCAAATTAAAGATCCGGCAGAAACAAGCAAAAAACTGGCGGCAGTACTGAATATGTCTGAAGAGAAAGCGTACAAGCACGTCACAAAGAAAACATCCATCGAACGAATTTCTCCAGAAGGGAGAAAAGTATCTCATGAAAAAGCAAAAGAAGTCAGAGAGCTTGATTTAGATGGTGTTTATGTTGCAGAAGACAGCATCAGACACTATCCGTTTGGCAGTTTTCTTTCTCATGTGCTGGGCTTCGCTGGAATTGATAATCAAGGGTTACTTGGACTGGAAGCCTATTATGATGATGACCTAAAAGGTGAAAAAGGCTCTGTGAAGTTCTATTCCGATGCAAAAGGGCAGAAAATGCCAGATGAAGCAGATGATTATACACCGCCTAAAGATGGTCTTGATATGAAGTTAACTGTCGATGCGAAGGTGCAAACCATTATAGAACGGGAATTAGACAATGCGCAGGCAAAATATAACCCAGATGGGATGATTGCAATTGCGATGAACCCGAAGAACGGTGAAGTGCTTGGGATGTCGAGCAGACCGGATTTTGATCCAGCGGATTATCAATCAGTTGACTCGAAAGTGTTTAACCGAAATCTACCGGTGTGGAGCACATATGAGCCAGGTTCGACGTTTAAAATTATTACGCTTGCAGCAGCACTAGAAGAGAAAAAAGTCAATTTAAAACGTGATCATTTTTTTGACAGCGGTTCTGTGACAGTTGATGGTGCAAGACTTAGGTGCTGGAAAAAAGGCGGCCACGGATCACAGTCATTTTTAGAAGTGGTTCAAAACTCCTGTAACCCCGGTTTTGTTGAACTAGGCGACCGTCTAGGAAAGGATAAATTATTTTCCTATATTAAAAATTTCGGGTTTGGCCAAAAAACAGGAATCGATCTTCAAGGGGAAGGACGAGGTATTTTGTTCCCGCTGGACCGGGTTGGTCCTGTAGAGCAGGCGACAACTGCCTTTGGTCAAGGTGTATCTGTTACGCCGATACAGCAAGTAGCTGCCGTAGCAGCTGCGGTAAATGGCGGAACACTTTACACGCCGTACATTGCAAAAGAATGGATAGATCCAATCACAAAAGAGGTACTGAAAAAGCAATCACCGATTGCCAAAAAGAAAGTGATTTCAGCAGAAACATCCAAAGAAATCAGATATGCGCTTGAAAGTGTAGTCGCTCAAGGAACTGGCCGAAATGCATTTGTTGAAGGATATCGAGTTGGCGGAAAAACAGGGACAGCACAGAAAGTAAAAGACGGCAAGTACATGGAAAATAACCACATTGTGTCGTTTATCGGGTTTGCGCCTGCTGATGATCCAAGTATCGTTGTATATGTGGCTGTAGATAACCCGAAAGGCACTATTCAATTTGGCGGGACAGTTGCTGCACCAATTGTGGGTCATATTATGCGGGACAGCCTGCCTGAGATGGGTGTGAAAAAAAGAAAAGGACAAATTGAAAAGAAGTACCAGTGGCTGGACACAAAAACCATTGAAGTACCGAATCTTGTAGGGGGATCTGTTTCAGACCTTGAATCCTTACTGATTAACCTTAAGATCGATGCTTCTGGAACGGGCAGTAAAGTGGTGAAGCAATCACCTGCTGCCGGGACAAAGGTCAAGGAAGGCTCCACCATCAGATTATACTTAAACGATGAATAATAAAGAATGAACAGAGGGTAGCCGCACTCATTCGGCTGCCTCTTTTTGTTGAAAGAGAAGGTCTGTTTGAAAAAAAGAGCCTAAAGTGTGTTTTTTCCAAGAGAAACTTAAGGAATACGCTGGATGTATCCTTTTTTTTACGATAAAATATAGACTGTGTGTTTTTTTCACAAGACATGCACGTGAACGAATTTGAGAGGTTTGATATGAAATGAAATTACAAGAACTCCTTACATACTTTAAAAGTGAAAATGACGAATTAATAAACGAAAATCCTGATATCACTTCCATTGAAATGGATTCAAGAGAGGTGAAAAAAGGAAGCCTTTTTGTCTGTATAAAAGGCTATACAGTAGATGGACACGATTATGCTGAAAAAGCGGTGAAAAGCGGGGCTGCAGCGATTGTAGCAGAACACCCTCTTAACATATCAGATGTACCAGTCATTATTGTAAAACACTCTCAAAGAGCTCTTGCAAGAATAGCTGATGCGTTTTACGAGCAGCCAACTCATAAGCTGAATCTCATCGGGATCACAGGAACAAACGGAAAAACTTCGACAACACACATGATTGAACAAATGATGAGAAAAGCTGAAAAGAAAACAGGCTTAATCGGTACAATGTATATGAAGGTGAATGATGACATTCTCGATGTGAAAAACACTACACCTGAAAGTGTCACACTTCAGAAAACCTTTAAACAGATGCTTGACCAAGATGTAGACACAGCCATTATGGAAGTTTCATCACATGCACTGCATCTTGGCAGGGTACATGGATGTGATTATGATATTGCCGTTTTCACAAACCTTTCGCAGGACCATCTTGATTACCACAACACAATGGAAGAATATAAACATGCGAAAAGCTTGCTATTTTCACAGCTTGGCAGTGCCTTTCATCACGATAAGCCAAAGCATGCGATTTTAAATGCAGATGATGACGCTTCGAGTTATTATGAAAAAGTTACAGCTGCTGAAGTCATGACATATGGCTTAGAGCAAAAAGCAGATGTGATGGCAAAGAATATTCAAATCAAACCGAAGGGAACTCAATTTGATTTGATCACTCCAATTGGCACAAAAAATGTGACAGTTGCCCTCATCGGTAAGTTTAATGTGTACAACATCCTAGCAGCTGTATCAGTAGGGATCGTATCTGGCTTAACATTTGAAACGATTGTAAGTGCTATTGAAGAGCTGGAGGGAGTCAAAGGCCGATTTGAACTTGTGAACTGTGATCAAGATTTTCCTGTTATTGTCGATTACGCCCATACACCTGACAGCTTAGAAAATGTCCTGACAACGTGTAGAGAATTAACAGAGGGCAAAATTTTCTGTGTGATAGGCTGCGGCGGTGACCGTGATAAAACAAAGCGTCCTCAAATGGCCCAAATCGCTGTGAAGTATGCAGATGAACCTGTATTTACATCAGACAATCCAAGAAGCGAAGATCCTTCAGCTATTTTAAAGGATATGGAAAATGGGGTGCCAGACGCATATTATCATAGTTTTGTGAATCGCAAACAAGCCATCTTTTTTGCAATTGCCAATGCGAAAAAAGGCGATACAGTCTTAATAGCGGGTAAAGGTCATGAGACATATCAAATCGTCGGCGATCAAGTTTACGATTTTGATGATGCAAAGGTTGCTATGGACGCTATTTTAGATCTAAACAAATCTTAAAATGATGAAAAGAGTGTAATGAAATGAAGCATTTTGTACAAAAACAACATACGAAGAACGTGAATGAATACCTTAATAATGAATGTAATTTTCTGATGGAAAACGGCTTTGGAAATTCGGAAGGAGTAAAGAACGATGCTTGAACAGGTGATATTGTTTACAATCATAATGGGATTTTTAATCAGTGTTCTTTTATCCCCGATTTTTATTCCGTTTTTAAGAAGGCTTAAATTTGGTCAAAGTATTAGAGAAGAAGGACCACAGTCTCACCAAAAGAAATCAGGTACTCCGACAATGGGCGGAATTATGATTATCTTTTCTATTACAATTACAACGATTGTGATGATCAACAAATTTTCTGAGATTAGTCCAGAAATGTTTTTATTGTTATTTGTCACGCTTGGCTACGGTCTATTAGGATTTTTAGATGATTATATTAAAGTAGCGATGAAACGAAACCTAGGTTTAACATCGAAACAGAAATTAATCGGTCAAATTGTGATCGCAGTGATTTTTTATGCAGTCTTCCATTATTATCAGTTTGCAACGACGATTCGCATTCCAGGAACAGATGTCAGCTTTGATTTAGGATGGGCTTACTTTATCCTTGTCGTTTTCATGCTTGTCGGAGGTTCTAATGCCGTGAACTTAACGGATGGACTGGATGGTCTATTATCTGGAACTGCTGCAATTGCCTTCGGAGCCTTTGCTATACTGGCTTGGAATCAATCACAGTACGATGTAGCGATCTTTTCAGTAGCTGTTGCTGGAGCCGTTCTAGGGTTTCTTGTGTTTAACGCGCATCCTGCAAAAGTATTTATGGGTGATACAGGGTCGCTTGCTTTAGGCGGAGCGATTGTAGCGATTGCCATTTTAACAAAGCTTGAAATTTTGCTTGTCATTATTGGAGGAGTATTTGTTGTCGAAACGTTATCTGTTATTCTTCAAGTGATCTCCTTTAAAACAACTGGAAAAAGAATCTTTAAGATGAGTCCGCTTCACCACCACTATGAGTTAGTTGGCTGGTCTGAGTGGAGAGTAGTTGTCACCTTCTGGACAGCTGGTTTATTACTTGCTGTTTTAGGAATTTACATCGAGGTGTGGTTATAATTGAATAAGATGCAAATGTTAAAAAACGAAAATGTACTAGTATTAGGTCTTGCAAAAAGCGGATATGCGGCAGCTTCAATTCTTCATGAGCATGGAGTAAATGTCATAGTAAATGACCAAAAGCCGTTTGAAGAAAATGAACCTGCTCAGCTTCTTTCTGAAAAGGGGATTGATGTCATTTGCGGCAGCCATCCTCTTCGTATGTTCGATGATAAAGAAATTACGATTTTAATTAAAAATCCAGGAATTCCATATGAAAATGTGATGGTTCAAGAGGCGCTTCGCCGCCAAATTCCAGTTTGGACGGAAATAGAATTAGCTTATCATTTAACCTCAGCTCCTTTTATTGGGATTACTGGATCAAATGGAAAAACCACTACCACGACTTTGATTTATGAAATGTTGAAACAAGACCGTCAAAAAACTTTAGTGGCAGGTAATATTGGCACAGTTGCCAGCGAAGTCGCTGCAAAGGCAGCTGGTGATGAGTGGATCGTAACTGAACTCTCTTCTTTTCAGTTAATGGGAACAGTTGAATTCAGACCTAAAATCAGCTTAATATTAAATATTTTTGATGCACATTTAGACTATCACCACACTCGTGATGAATATGAAAAAGCAAAGCAGAAAGTTTACGCACATCAACTGGATGATGACATAGCAGTCATTAACCTCGATGATCCATCAGTCGTAAAACTGGCTGAAGCTTCAAAAGCAAAAAAAGTGTTTTTCTCCGTGAAAGAGCAAGTAGAACATGGTGCGTATATTAAAAATGGTGCGATCTACTACATGAATGAACATATCATCGATTTAAAGGATGTTGTTCTTCCTGGTGAGCATAACCAAGAAAATATTTTGGCAGCTATTTGTGTCGTGAAAAATGCAGGCTGTTCAAATGAAGCAATCGCACACGTTCTCACGACATTTAGTGGAGTGAAGCACCGTCTGCAGTTTGTAGATACAATTCAAAGCAGAAAATTCTATAACGATAGTAAAGCCACCAATATACTGGCAACAAGTAAAGCATTGTCAGCTTTTGAGCAGCCGACTATTTTATTAGCCGGCGGACTTGACCGGGGCAATGAATTTGATGAATTGAAACCTTTTATGAAAAATGTAAAAGGAATTATTACATTTGGTGAGACGGCACCTAAGTTTGTGAAGCTTGGTGAAGAACTGGGAATACATCACGTAAAACATGTCGATAATGTTGAACAAGCAGTACCTGCGGCGTTTAACATTTCTGAAGAAGAAGACGTGATTTTATTATCCCCGGCTTGTGCAAGCTGGGATCAGCATAAAACATTTGAAGAACGTGGAGACATGTTTGTAAACGCCGTGCATATGCTTAAATAAGGGCTTGTCTCTCGTATGACTGACAGCCCAAATGAAATTATGCTTGGGGTGTCGGTCTCTTGACGAATAAGAAAACTTCTCCGGACTTTTTGCTTGTTGTCATTACGTTACTTTTATTGACGATTGGTTTAATTATGGTGTACAGCGCTAGTGCTGTGTGGGCATCGTATAAATTTGATGATTCGTTTTATTTTGCAAAAAGACAGCTTTTGTTTGCCGGAATCGGAGTTATCGCGATGTTTTTCATTATGCGAGTCGATTATTGGACGTGGCGGACTTGGTCAAAGATATTGATTGCTGTTTGTTTTCTCCTTTTGCTGCTTGTACTTATTCCTGGTATCGGTATGGAGAGAAATGGATCAAGAAGCTGGATCGGTGTCGGTGCGTTTAGTATTCAGCCCTCTGAATTTATGAAGCTTGCGATGATTGCGTTTCTTGCAAAATTCTTATCTGAAAAACAAAAAAATATCACATCCTTTCGTAAAGGTTTCGCACCAGCATTAGGCATTGTGTTTTCTGCATTTGCCATCATCATGCTGCAGCCAGATTTGGGAACAGGGACGGTAATGGTTGGAACCTGTATTATTATGATATTTGTTTCAGGTGCGAGAATTGCTCACTTTATATTTCTCGGTCTTTTAGGGCTCAGCGGATTTGCTGCACTAGTCTTATCAGCGCCCTACCGCATAAAACGAATTACATCGTACTTAAATCCTTGGGAAGATCCACTAGGCAGTGGGTTTCAAATTATTCAATCCTTATACGCTGTTGGTCCAGGCGGTTTGTTCGGGATGGGTCTCGGTCAAAGTAGACAAAAATTCTTTTATTTACCTGAGCCTCAAACAGACTTCATCTTTGCAATATTGTCTGAAGAACTTGGCTTTATAGGAGGATCACTCATTTTGCTGCTCTTTAGTGTTCTATTATGGAGAGGCATACGAATAGCACTTGGAGCTCCAGACTTATATGGAAGTTTCCTAGCAGTTGGCATTATTTCAATGGTTGCCATTCAAGTGATGATTAATATCGCAGTTGTTACTGGACTTATCCCTGTGACAGGTATCACGCTCCCATTCCTAAGTTATGGCGGCTCATCACTGACATTAATGCTGATGGCCATTGGCGTACTCTTGAATGTAAGCAGGTACGCTAGATATTAATGCTGCTAGTTCATGAAACCATGATGACATTTATTTTGCAAAAGTACAAAAAAATGATTTGAAGAGTGAAAAAGACAGCTTTAGTATCCGAAAACATGTTTTTTACCTCTTCTTTACAGGTTTTAACGGAGCCCTGTTGTTTAAAACAGGGTTTATACTTTGTTCAGAGCAGAAAAAAATTGAGGGGAAATGGTATAATGCGTATAGTAATCAGTGGAGGCGGAACAGGCGGACATATTTATCCGGCCTTAGCTTTTATTAAAGAAGTGAAAAGACTGCATCCTGATGTAGAATTTTTATATATTGGTACTGAAAATGGACTTGAAAAGAAAATTGTAGAAAGAGAAAATATCCCTTTCAAGTCCATAGAAATTTCAGGTTTTAAAAGAAAGCTTTCCTTTGATAATGTAAAAACGGTGATGAGGTTTCTAAAAGGCGTTCAAAAAAGCAAATCTTACTTAAAGGAATTTAAGCCAGATGCGGTCATTGGAACAGGTGGTTATGTGTGCGGCCCTGTTGTTTATGCAGCTTCTAAGCTGAAAATTCCGACCATTATTCACGAACAGAACAGCCTGCCTGGTATCACAAATAAGTTTTTAGCAAGGTATGTTGATAAGGTAGCCATCTGTTTTGAAGAAGCAAAGGCACATTTTCCATCTGAAAAGGTTGTATTTACGGGAAACCCTAGAGCCTCTGAAGTCGTCTCTATAAAAGAGGGGAAATCTCTGAAGGAGTTTGGGCTGGATGAAAAGAAAAAAACGGTTCTTATTTTTGGCGGGAGCCGGGGGGCTGCGCCGATTAATAGAGCAGTTATTGACATGCAAGATGAATTAAAGGCTAAGAACTATCAGCTTTTATATATCACAGGTGAGGTTCATTATGAAAAAGTGCTGAACGAACTAAAGGAAAAAGGTGCAGCACCTAATATGATTACAAAGCCTTTCTTGCATCAAATGCCGGAGTACTTGAAATCGATTGATGTGATTGTTGCAAGAGCGGGAGCCACAACGATTGCTGAAGTGACAGCCCTTGGAATTCCAACTATTTTTATTCCAAGTCCATACGTGACGGCAAATCACCAGGAAATCAATGCAAGATCACTAGAAAAGCATGACGCTGCAATCGTTTTAAGAGAATCAGAGCTTTCTGGAGAGAGCCTCCTTCATGCCATTGATGAAATTGCTGGTCATGAAGAAAAATTAAACGAAATGAGCCGTTTAACAAAAGAACTCGGAGTACCAGATGCGGCTGGACGTTTATATAATGTATTAAAAGAAATTACGACTACATGATGGAATGATATTAGGTAAGGCGGAGGGTAATATGGAGAACTTGAAGAATGAATTATTAGAAGCGCAAGTCGGTAAAGTGCTTGAAAATGAGCCGCTTGCAAATCATACGACAATGAAAATAGGCGGGCCGGCTGATCTATTGATCGTTCCTAAAGATATTGATGCAGTTAAAACGATCATGGATCAGATAAAAAAACACCATGCGGACTGGACGGTTATTGGAAGAGGATCAAATTTACTCGTACTTGATAAAGGAATACGCGGTGTCGTCCTGAAGTTAGGCGCTGGACTTGATCACTTAACTGTAAATGGTGAAGAAATTACAGTTGGCGGCGGCTATTCTGTTGTAAGGCTTGCAACGTCTCTTAGTAAGCAGGGTCTTTCAGGGCTGGAATTTGCAGCTGGTATTCCAGGGTCTATTGGCGGCGCTGTTTATATGAACGCAGGTGCGCACGGATCTGATATCAGTAAGATTCTTGTGAAAGCGAGAATCTTATTTGAAGATGGAAGCATCGAATGGCTAACAAATGAGCAGATGAACTTTAGCTACAGAACGTCTGTCCTTCAAAAGGAACGACCAGGCATTGTTCTCGAGGCCGTGTTTAAGTTAAAACAGGATGATCGCGAGAAAATCACAAAGAAAATGCAGCAAAATAAAGACTATCGCAAGGAAACACAGCCTTATAATCGACCATGTGCGGGAAGTATTTTTCGAAATCCGCTGCCTGAATATGCAGGACAGCTTGTAGAAAAAGCGAATTTAAAAGGGTACCAAATTGGCGGAGCAAGAATCTCTGACATGCATGGAAACTTTATTGTGAACGCTGGCGGGGCTACTGCTCAAGACGTGCTGGACTTAATTCAGTACATCCAAAAGAAAATTAAAGATGACTACAATGTAGATATGCATACAGAAGTAGAAATTATCGGTGAAGCAAATTAAAAGCAAGTTTTATGAATGATGGCATCACAGGAAAACAAACGGCATGAAGAATGCCGTTTGTTTTCTCATCAAAATGATGACCCAAAGGTGTGGACAAGCAGCTTTGAATGGGGTGAAGAATATATATGCGGCCTGATCATGAAAATGAAAAGATCGTCAATATAGAAGAACGGATTCCTAAAATTAAAGAACAAAGGAAGCAGAAAGCGAATCGGAGACTAATCTCTTTTATTCTACTGTTTTTTATCATGGTTTTAATCATTATTTATTTGCAGACACCAATCAGTAAAATTTCTTCTTTAACTATTACGGGTAACGAGCATGTCCCTACAAAACAGCTTGTGAAACTTTCCCAGATTAAAGAAGGCGAAACAGAGTTTTGGAATTTAAATAAAGATTTAACAGCAGATCATATTAAACAAAACAAACTGATTAAAAGTGTCAGTATTAAAAAACATTTTCCAAATAAGGTTAGTATTGCTGTCAAAGAATATGCCAATATTGCTTATCTTCAAAAGGGAAATCTATACTATGAGCTTCTTGAAAATGGGACAGTATTGCCAGAAGAAGTCACACCAAGTCATGCAGGACCTATTTTTGTTGATTGGGACAATAAAGAGAAGCTGAAGCAAACGGTTAGAACTTTAAATCAGCTGCCAGCCTCTATTCAGGAACTCATCTCAGAAATATATTATGTGCCGACAAGCTCAAACCAGTGGCTCGTTAAATTTTATATGAATGACGGGAACACCGTGATTGCATCAATTAAAACATTCGCTGATAAAATGAAAACCTATCCTGCCATTGTAAAAGAACTTTCGCCATCTGAAAAAGGCACAATCCATATGGAAGTCGCGACGTATTTTGAAGCGTTTAAATCTAAGAAAAAGGAAGATGAACGTTGAGAGGCAAAACAGTTATATTCTCAATTGTAATGCTTGTTCTTGGTTTTCTGATTTCTTTTTCATACCAATATACAAAGCAGCATCAGGCAGATGTCATCCGAACAGAGCAATGGAAAAAAGAATATTCCTTGAAAAGTCAGCTGACAAAGCAAGAAAAGGCGAATCAGAAACTTGAAAAAGAATTATATAGCCTACAATCACAGGTTCAAGCCACTGAGGCCAATTTGAAAAATGAAAAAGAGCAGTATTTTAATGTATTGGAAGATGTTGAGAAATACAGGATGTTTACAGGAGAGATCGGTGTAAAAGGAAAAGGGGTAAAAGTATCCCTTGAAGATGCATCTTATATCCCGAGTGGACAAAATGTCAATAATTACATTGTTCATGAGAGCCATATTTTTCATGTGATAAACGAACTGTTTATATCAGGGGCCTCTGCTGTATCTATTAATGGACAGAGAATTACGCACCAATCGTACATACATTGTAACGGCCCAGTTGTCACAGTTGACGGGGTTCAGCATCCAGCGCCATTTGTTATTTCTGCTATTGGTGATCCGGCTGTGCTAATACCTGCATTAAATATTGCAGGAGGAGTAGTCGATCAGCTGACAAGTGATCACATTTCGATGACGATTGAAAAAAAGGATATTCGTATGAATCCTCTTTTAAAACACAAAGATTAAAAGTGAAAAGGTGAGTGGTGTTGAGGAAAAAGAAGCCTTTACTTAGTTTGACAGCCTTAATGGTGATATTCGGCATCATGGTCTCCATCCAATTTAATTCATTGCAAAAGCCCAAAGTTCGTGATACTCGCGATGTGTGGGAGCTAAGAGAGGATTTATCTGCATCTAAAAGTAAAGAATTGGATTTACTGAAAGAAATTGATAAATACGATGAAATGCTGAAAAAGTATGGTCATCAAGGAGATCAATCAAAAGAAGCACAACTGACAAAAACATTAAAAGATTTAAAAGAAAAGGCTGGTTTTACAGAAGTGACAGGGGAAGGAATTGAAGTTGACATCTCTCAGCTTTTCTCCAAGGAACTGACCGGGGAAGAAGTGAAAAATATCCCACCTGATCTTCTGAAAAAGTTAATCAACGAAGCCAATATGTATGGGGCAAAACATATTTCCATTAATGACCACCGTGTGATTAATACAAGTGTGATTCGAGATATTAATGGCACGACGAAAATGGATGGCTACAGCTTAGATGGTGATGAAGTGACCATCAAGATGATCAGCGACCAGGCCGACAAATTATACAGCCGTTTAAATGTATCAGATATTGGTGATTTGTTTGCTCAGGAAAATTTCGGCTTAAGTATTAGCCAGCCGAAGCAGCAAATTCAATTAAAAGCATATGACGGTGCGATTCAGTTAAACGAGTTGAAGCCTCTTGACGATGTAAAGGAGGGAAAATCTTAATGTGGCTTCCTGTACTTGGCTTAATCATAGGAGTTGCGATCGGTTTCTTAACAAATTTTACGATACCGAATGAGTATTCTAATTATCTTTCCCTCGCTGTACTTGCTGCGCTTGATACATTGATTGGTGGAATCAGGGCACATCTGCAAGGGGCATACGATGAACTAGTGTTTGTATCAGGCTTTTTCTTTAATATTATACTTGCAATAAGTTTAGCTTTTCTGGGCGTCCATCTTGGTGTAGACTTGTATTTAGTCGGAATGTTTGCTTTCGGCGTTAGATTGTTTCAAAATATAGCAGTTATTCGAAGAATTCTACTAACAAAATGGACAATTTCTAGAGAAAAAAAGAAAAAAAGTGAGTCATAAAAAAGGATATACATATGATGTAACGAATATTTTCAGTAATCCTAATAAAAAATGTTGATTTTTTAAGTTTTGTTACACACTTGTAAAAACACATTCATTGTATTGTTGTTCAGCAAATAATAGAATAGAAAGTATTGATATGTGAGGAGGTGCCATAGAATGAACAACAATGAAATTTACGTCAGCCTTGACATCGGTACATCCAATATAAAAGTCATCGTCGGAGAAATGGCGGATGATTCGCTTAACATTATAGGTGTTGGAAATGTCCCTTCAGAAGGGTTAAAAAAAGGATCGATTGTTGATATAGATGAGACAGTTCATTCTATTAGACAAGCATTTGAACAGGCTGAAAGAATGGTAGGTTTTCCTTTACAAAAGGCGATTGTCGGAATTAACGGAAACCACATTCATATTCAGAACACGAGCGGCGTGGTCGCAGTATCTAGTGAAAACAAAGAAATACATGCTGAAGATGTGAGACGTGTCTTAGATGCTGCACAGGTAGTATCTATTCCTCAAGAACATCTCGTCGTAGACGTCATCCCGAGACAATTTATCGTCGACGGAAGAGATGAGATTACTGATCCGAAAAAAATGCTTGGTGTTCGGCTAGAGGTGGATGGAACGTTAATTACAGGTTCTAAGACGATTCTACATAACTGGCTCCGATGTGTAGAAAGAGCTGGAATTGAAATTATGGATATTTGCTTGCAGCCGCTCGCATCGGGCTCAGCAGCATTATCGAAAGATGAAAAAAATCTAGGGGTAGCTCTCGTCGATATTGGCGGCGGATCTACAACGATTTCCGTATTTGAAAACGGGCATCTCTATTCTACTCACAGTATCCCTTTGGGCGGAGAGAACATTACAAAAGATTTGTCTATAGGACTTAGAACTTCTACTGAAGAAGCTGAACGAATCAAAAAACAATTTGGACATGCGTTTTATGATGAGGCATCGTCTGAGGAAACATTTGAAGTTTCTGTCATCGGTACCGATCAGAAACAGACGTATACACAGCTTGAAGCGGCTAATATCATCGAGGCGCGGCTGGAAGAAATCTTGCTCTTTGTGGCAGAGGAATTAAGAAATATGGGTGTCCATGATTTGCCTGGAGGATTCGTTTTAACAGGTGGACAGGCAGCTATACCAGGTATCCTTTCTCTTGCACAAACGGTCTTGCAAAACAATGTTAGAATTGCAAGTCCGAATTATATTGGGGTGAGAGAACCTCAGTATATGACAGGAGTGGGTCTGATCCACTTTGCTTATCGCAATGCAAAGATTCAGGGCAGACAGGTTGGATTCCAAATGCCGGATGAGGCGTTTCATGAAGTAGGCGCGTCCATGGAGCCGGTTTCTTCTGCACCACAAGTGAAAGAAGCGCAGCCAAGACCGAAAGTAAAACAAAAAGCACAAGAAGAGACAAATAAAAAACCGGGCAAAATGAAAAAACTATTTAATATGTTCTGGGAATAGAATTAGATTTTCGACGGATTAGGAGGATTCAGCATGTTGGAGTTTGAAACAAATATAGACGGCCTAGCATCAATTAAAGTAATCGGAGTAGGTGGAGGCGGAAATAACGCTGTCAACCGAATGATCGAAAATGACGTACAAGGTGTCGATTTCATTGCAGTCAACACAGATGCACAGGCGTTAAATCTATCAAAAGCAGAAACGAAAATGCAAATCGGTGCTAAGCTGACAAGAGGGCTTGGAGCAGGTGCGAATCCTGAAGTCGGTAAAAAAGCTGCTGAGGAAAGCAAAGAACAGATTGAAGAAGTATTAAAAGGCGCAGACATGGTCTTTGTTACTGCTGGTATGGGCGGTGGAACTGGTACGGGTGCTGCACCTGTCATTGCAAAAATCGCAAAAGATTCTGGTGCATTGACAGTTGGAGTCGTGACTCGTCCTTTCACATTTGAAGGAAGAAAGCGTCAGCTTCAAGCAGTCGAAGGAATTGCTTCTATGAAGGAAGCAGTTGACACATTAATTGTGATTCCAAATGATCGCTTGCTTGAAATTGTTGATAAAAACACGCCAATGCTTGAAGCATTCCGTGCAGCAGATAACGTACTACGACAAGGTGTTCAAGGGATCTCAGATCTTATTGCTACACCAGGTTTAATCAACCTTGACTTTGCTGACGTGAAAACGATCATGTCCAATAAAGGTTCTGCTCTTATGGGTATCGGTGTTGCGACTGGTGAAAATCGTGCCGCTGAAGCTGCGAAGAAAGCTATTTCTTCACCACTTCTGGAAACGGCAATCGACGGTGCACAAGGTGTCATCATGAATATTACTGGTGGTACGAACCTAAGTCTTTATGAGGTACAAGAAGCAGCGGACATTGTGGCTTCTGCATCTGATGAAGATGTAAACATGATTTTCGGTTCTGTCATTAATGATAACTTGAAGGATGAAATTGTGGTAACCGTGATCGCAACGGGATTTATTGAGCAAGAGCCAGAGGTGTCAAAACCACAAAGAAATCCATTAGGGCAAGGATTAAAGCAAAATCAATCCATTCCTCAAAAACGTGAAGTCAAGCGTGAGGAACATCAGCAGTCATCATCTCAGCCGAGACAAAATACACAATCAAGCGATGATACGCTGGATATCCCAACGTTCTTGCGCAATCGTAATAAACGCTAATCGAGTATCACTCATCCCCTTCCACCGGAAGGGGATTTTTTCATGTCCAATATATAAAGAAACCTGTATCACTCCTAATCAAAAAGTCTTAAATCTGTCTGGGCTACTTTATTCAACATATGTATTTCGACTTAGAGTGATTAAGTAAAAAGAATCATTTTTAAATCCTATTACAAAAAGCGACAAAATGATGAACTTTATTTGACTACATTAAATAGAACACCATGAATCTTGTCATGAACAAAGGAAAGGGAGGAGTTAAACCCATACACTGTTTGACCATTTGAGGAGGAGGGATTTGATTGAAAGTGAAGTTTCGCAAGACCGCCGGCTATCGTTTGATGAGTCTTTTGGTGATTGGTACTTTAACGATGACAAGCTTTGGGATGGTTCAAGCAAAATCGACTTCTACCTCATATCAAGAGGAAGCTGTTTCCTCCAAGAAAACAAAAGCAAAGATCTCATCTAGATTAATGAAACAGTTTCAACAAGAAGACAAGGTGACCTTTTTAGTCAAAA
Organism: Bacillus sp. FSL P4-0248; assembly: GCF_038593305.1. NCBI lineage: Bacteria > Bacillati > Bacillota > Bacilli > Caryophanales > Bacillaceae > Bacillus > Bacillus sp. FSL P4-0248. The sequence continues at coordinate 1,432,342 of NZ_CP151983.1, forward strand.
TGAAGGAACAAACCAATGTCAAAAAAGTGGCGAAGGATGCTGTGTCAAAGGCCAAAAAACAGAAGTTAACAGCAGCTAAAACGCAGTACACAAAAAGATCAGCTGTCGTATCAGAACTAAGAGCGACGTCTGAAGAGACGCAGGAAGCGCTGCTTGCTTATTTACAAAAGGCACAAAAGAAAAAGCAAGTGAAGGATATTCATTCGTACTATATTGTAAATGGTCTCGCTGTGACGGGAACGAAAGAAGTCATGGAAAAGGTGGCTTCCTTCCCAGAAGTAGATCAAGTGCTGCCAAATGAAATCCGTCAAATCCATCGTCCTGTTGATTTGAAAACTTCAAAGAAAAACAAACAAATCAAAGCAGCAGATGGAATCGAGTGGAACATTTCTCAAGTTCATGCCCCAGAAGCGTGGGCTTTAGGCTATGACGGAACTGGTACCGTTGTGGCAAGTATTGATACAGGTGTGGAATGGGATCATCCTGCATTAAAAGAAAAATACCGTGGATTTGATCCTGCACGTCCGAATGAACCTTCTCATGAATTCAATTGGTACGATGCAACGACAGGTTCTGAAGCGCCATACGATGATTTAGAGCATGGTACACATGTAACGGGAACGATGGTTGGCTCTGAGCCAAATGGAGAGAATCAAATTGGAGTCGCACCAGGTGCAAAATGGATCGCGGTGAAAGCTTTCTCAGAAGATGGTGGATCAGATGCTGATCTGCTTGACGCAGGTGAATGGATTTTAGCTCCAAAAGATAAAAACGGAACCCCTCATCCAGAAAAGGCGCCAGATGTGGTCAATAATTCTTGGGGCGGTGGGCCTGGTCTTGATGATTGGTATAAAGATGTGGTCAATGCTTGGAGAGCTGCGGACATCTTCCCAGAATTTTCAGCTGGTAATACGGATTTATTTAACCCTGGCGTTGAGGGATCTATTGCAAATCCTGCGAACTATCCCGAAGCCTTTGCGACGGGTGCAACAGATCAAAACAACAAACTGGGTTCTTTCTCTTTGCAAGGTCCCTCTCCATATGGAGTCATGAAACCAGATATTGCGGCCCCAGGGGTAAACATTCGTTCTTCTATTCCAGGGAAAGGGTATGAGGATGGCTGGAATGGAACCTCGATGGCAGGTCCGCATGTTTCAGCTGTTGTGGCTCTTCTGCGCCAAGTACAGTCAGATCTGTCTGTTGAAGAGATTGAAGAAATTCTCATTGATACTGCAAAACCACTGACAGATCAGCAATTCCCGGAATCCCCTAACAATGGCTATGGGGCAGGATTAGTTGATGCAAAAGAAGCCATCACAGCATTAACAGATGGAATTGGCAAGATTGAAGGGCAGGTAACAAAAGAAGGAGAAGATACAGAACCACCTGTTTTTTCTCATAAAGGACCGAATGAAATTTTTGCCTCTACGCCAACACCTCTTAGTATTACAGCAGAAGATGAAGTAGCTGTGACAAATGTCTCCTTGAGCTATCAAGTGGATCAAGGGAGAAGGGAGACGCTGCAAGCAAAACGAACGGATGGAAATCATTTAAAAGGGACATATGTTGTCCAGCTCCCAGAACTTGAGGGAGAAAACGTCACGTACCGATGGATTGTGAAAGATTTTGGAGAAAATGAAGCCGCATCAGAACCGTATACGCTTCCGATTAAAACATCCATCACGACTGGCTACTCGCAAGATTTTGAAGCTTGGCCAAGTGGATGGTTCAGTGGTGGAACAAAAGATCCTTGGCAGTGGGGGAAGCCGACCACAGGTCCGAAACAAGCCTTTACTGGAGATCATGTCTACGCTACAAACCTAGACAGTCCTTATGAAAATCAAACAGATGCTCATTTATCTATGCCGATGATTGCTGTACCTGAGTCAGGCTCCTCCTTTTTACAATTTCAATACTGGCATGACCTTGAAGCAAATTATGACTATGTGCATATTCATGTGCAGCCTGAGGGGGAAGATGCTGTCCAAGTGGCAGCCTACACAGGCAAAACAAGTGGATGGACAAAAGGAGAAGTTGATTTATCTGCCTACAAAGGTCAGAACGTGAGAGTTATTTTTCAGCTAAGAACGGATGGCAGTGTGACAAAAGACGGTTTTTATTTAGATGATGTGAAAATAACAGATCAAGCCTTGCCTCAAAAGGCAAAGAAACAACTTGGCGTCATCAAAAAAGAAAAGCCAGCACAGGAGCAGAAGAAACCCGTCGATCCGAAAAGTGCAAAGCCTGCTAAAATAAAAGAAAAGCATGTCCAGATGAAAAAGGAAAAAAGTGTAGATGCCCCATCTATCAAAGCTCTTCCGATGAAGGCAGAAATCAGTGTTCTTGAAAGCGGCAAGTCCACGTACACGGATGAAGCGACAGGGAGATATCAGCTTTCTCATGGTGCAGGGGAATTTACAGTGAAAGCTGAAGCATATGGCTTTGAATCACGCACCCAAAAAGTCAATATTTCTGCAAATGATCAGGCAGAGGCAAATTTCTCCTTACAGCCACTAGAAAAACGAACGATATCTGGCACAATTGTAAGCGAAGCAACGGGTGAAAAAGTAAAGGATGCTACGGTTTATCTTGTAGAGGATGCGAAAGTTGAGCCGGTGAAAACTGATGAATCTGGTGAGTTTTCTCTAGAGGCATTGAGCGGTGTGTATACAGTCAAAGTATTTGCGAAAGGGTTTAAAGGATATTCGTTTACAGCTGATGTGACAGAAAAGCCGCTTGAAAAAGCAATCAAGCTGGAACCTTTCATCGGTTTTGCTGGCGAAATTGGCTACGATGACGGAACAGCTGAAAATGCGCGGGCGTTCTATGATCCTGGTAATGGCTGGGCGGTGAAATTTTCATTAGAAAAAGGGAAGAAACAAGCGCAGGTCGCAGGGGGACTTTTCCGTTTCTGGACAACAGAGTGGCCAGCCCCTGGCGGGAATGAATTTGCGGTTGAAGTGTATGATGCTTCCGGAAAGGACGGTGCTCCAGGTAAGAAAATCGCTGGACCTTTCAAAGCGAATGCGCTGCGTAATGGTGAATGGACAAAAGTAGATTTAGAAGATCAAGCCATTACGGTGGATGGAGATTTCTATCTTGTCTATATTCAAACGAAAAAGAATACGGAATCTCCAGGCCTTGCAACAGATGAAGATGGACCAAATGCTGAAAGAAGCTGGCAGCTGACAAGCGGTGCCTTTTCTCCTTCTCCAAAAGAAGAGGGAAATTATATGATTCGTGCGCTTGTCCAATATGAAGCAGATGTGCCAGAAATAACATCTCCAAAGGCTGGAACGATCACGAACAAAGATGAACTGGAGATTGAAGGTAAAGCCTCTCCAGGGCTTGATGTAGCGATCTATCAAAACGATAAAGAGATTGCCAAAGTGAAAGCAGATCAGTCGGGTGCTTTCAAAGAGAAGGTTACAGTGTCAAGCGGAGAGCATGTATTTACGGCTGCCACTGTTACGGATAAAGGCGCAACGAAAAAATCCAAATCAGTCAAGGTGATCATTGATCAAACAGCCCCAGTGGTAACGATAGATACACCAAAAAAAGGGGAAAAATCTAACAAAGAATCACTCACTGTAGAAGGAAAGGTAACCGATGATCATCTTGATCAAGTCACTGTGAATGGAAAAAAGGCAGCAATAAAAGATGGGAAATATTCTGCAAGAATCCTGCTTGAGAACGGGAAAAATACGATCAAAGTTACAGCAAAAGATGCAGCAGGAAACAAAGCGACTAAAAAAGTCGATATCGATGTTCAATACGAAGCGCCTGAGATTTCTAAGCTGACACCAGCAGAGAATGTCAATCTATCATCAGGTGAGTCTGTTAAAATTTCATTTAACAGCAGAGAAAAGCTAGACGCAACGTTTGTCATTCATATGCCGCTGACAAACGCGAGATCAAAGCTGCAAAATACAACAGAACTTCCGCTTCGTGAGGTAGCCGGCGGAACATATGAAGGCTACTGGACAGCTACTTCTACCGCCAAAGCAAAAGGTGCAGTAATTGAAGTGATTGTTCGGGATGATTATGGAAATGTTACTCGACAAAAGGCTTCAGGCACATTAAATATCAATGAAAAATAATCCTTAAAAAAAGGCACGACTCCTTGGAGCGTGTCTTTTTCGTTTCGAATAATTGTTTGAAAGCTTGTCCGGAAGCACACTCTCTTGCTTTGTGCTCTCATTCCTCGACAAAAACAATAACAATCCACCAAAAGTTCTCTATCATCCCCAACAAGAATTGACAGACTTCCATCTCTTGGCTGTTTTATACTGGTACAAACAAGTGCAAGTACTGCTTTTGATTCTTTGTTTCAGATGAAAGGAGCAGAAGGTGGTCATTTATTTAGATGTGATTTGGCTGTTAAACTTTTGTTTTGATCTATTGCTTCTCTTACTCACTGCATTTATTCTCAAACGACAAGTAAAAAAACGGCGATATATGTTAGGAGCTCTGATTGGATCGAGCATTGTTCTCTTGCTCTTTACACCATTTGCAATGTTTGTGTCACACCCTTTGGGCAAACTGCTTTTTTCTGTCTTGATCGTGCTTGCTACTTTTGGATTTCAAAGATTTCGATCCTTTTTTCAAAACCTGTTTGCTTTTTACTTTATCACATTTTTGATGGGAGGAGGCATGATCGGGGTTCATTCGTTTTTACAAACCAATACTGTTATTCAAGACGGGCTGCTGATTTCACAAAATGATGGCTTTGGTGATCCCATTAGCTGGCTTTTCGTTTTAACCGGCTTTCCTGCGATTTGGCTGTTTTCAAAGAAAAGATTAGGAGAGGTCGGTGCGAAAAAAAGACAGTTTGATGAACAAGTCCTTGTGGAGATACACATTCACGGGGAGATCATCCGTTTAAAGGGACTCGTCGATTCCGGTAATCAGCTGTATGATCCTATGACGAAAACACCTGTGATGATCGTTCAAGCAGATCAGCTCATGTCCATTTGCGGAGAGCCATTTATAGAGCTTATGAAGCAGTCTCATCCTGTTGAAGTGATGCAAAAGCTCGATGATCAATTTCCGCTTCTTGACCGTTTAAGACTTGTTCCATATCGAGCGGTCGGTCATGATCACGGGTTTCTTCTATGCTTAAAACCAGATACGGTCATCATTTATTCAAAGACGCATATGATCCAGCCAGCCAAGTGTTTTGTAGGCATGAGTCTGAGCGGTTTATCAGCAGATCAGGAATTTCAATCCATCATTCATCCAGATATGTTAGAGGGAAAAATCATCCAAGGGGTGTCTTAAGTTTTGGTGATGTCTTTTATCTTACGAGGTCAACTTGACATTTAGAAGGGAGAAGAAGATGAAAAAATTAAAATTTAAACTCACTTACTACTGGTATAAACTCCTCATGAAGCTAGGTCTTAAGAGTGATGAGATTTATTATATTGGTGGTAGTGAGGCGCTGCCGCCGCCATTATCAAAGGATGAAGAGCAGGAACTGCTTGTCAAATTACCAAAAGGTGATCAAACAGCAAGGGCCATCCTGATCGAAAGAAATTTGCGGTTGGTGGTCTACATCGCAAGAAAATTTGAAAACACAGGGATTAATATTGAGGATTTAATTAGTATTGGAACTATTGGTCTAATTAAGGCAGTCAATACATTTAATCCAGAAAAAAAGATCAAGCTTGCGACATATGCTTCGAGATGTATTGAAAACGAGATTTTGATGTATTTGCGCCGAAATAATAAAATTCGTTCAGAAGTGTCGTTTGATGAGCCGCTCAACATTGATTGGGACGGAAATGAACTGCTTTTATCAGACGTACTTGGAACAGATGATGATATTATCACACGGGATATTGAAGCAAATGTAGATAAAAAACTGTTGAAAAAAGCGCTGGAGCAATTAAATGACCGCGAAAAGCAGATTATGGAGCTCAGATTCGGTTTAGTTGGCGGTGAAGAAAAAACCCAAAAAGATGTCGCTGATATGTTAGGAATTTCCCAGTCGTATATTTCAAGACTTGAAAAAAGAATTATTAAACGATTACAAAAAGAATTTAACAAAATGGTCTAAAAAAATTTTTTTGAAAGCTCTGTCCCTTTGCTGTCAAAGGTATCAACTTCTTTTCTCATGATTCTCATCATCACTCGTGCATATTTTTCCATCCCAAGGAGATACTGAACTTTGTACAACAGCTCCTGTAGGGAGGGAAAAAAGTGTCCAGAAATAAAGTGGAAATCTGCGGAGTCGACACCTCCAAACTGCCTGTTCTGAAAAACGAAGAGATGAGAAAATTGTTCAGACAGCTGCAGGATGAGGGTGACGATACAGCAAGAGAAAAGCTAGTCAATGGCAATTTGCGGTTGGTTTTAAGTGTGATTCAGCGTTTTAACAACAGAGGCGAGTATGTGGATGATCTCTTCCAAGTAGGCTGTATCGGATTAATGAAATCAATTGATAATTTTGATTTAAGCCACAATGTCAGATTTTCAACTTACGCGGTCCCTATGATCATAGGAGAAATCCGTCGATACTTGCGTGATAACAACCCAATTCGGGTGTCTCGTTCACTTAGAGATATTGCCTACAAAGCGCTTCAGGTTCGTGAGAGGCTGATAAGTGAGACAAGCAAGGAGCCAACGGCAGAAGACATTGCCAAAGTGCTGGAAGTGCCTCATGAGGAAATTGTCTTTGCCCTAGATGCGATTCAAGATCCTGTTTCTTTGTTTGAACCGATCTATAATGACGGAGGAGATCCGATTTATGTGATGGATCAAATTAGTGATGATCGGAACAAAGACACACAATGGGTAGAGGAATTGGCCTTAAAAGAGGGTATGCGCCGATTGAATGATCGAGAAAAAATGATTCTGCGCAAACGCTTCTTCCAAGGAAAAACGCAAATGGAAGTCGCTGAAGAGATCGGAATTTCTCAAGCACAAGTCTCAAGACTTGAAAAAGCAGCCATTAAACAAATGAATAAAAACATCTTTTAAAGCCGCCACTTCATGTGCGGCTTTTTTCATTCTTGGAAAGAGCACGTCTCGAGTATTGACTCTGTTATTTTTTTCATTTAATCTGTTTTTAACAAATGTTATTTTAGATATCATTTGTTAGGGAACACTTAAGCGGAAAGAAGGGTTATTATGACATTCCATGATGAAAGAAGGCTGCTCATTAAGGTTGCGCATATGTATTATGAAGAAGGCGCCACTCAATCTAAAATAGCAGAAGCGGTTGGGGTTAGCCGTTCGCTCATATCGAAATATTTGGCAAAAGCACGTGAAGCAGGAATCGTGGAAATCATTATTCATGATGAAGTGAATCAACAATATGGATCATTAGAAAGAAAAATAGAGCGGAAATATGGGCTGCGAGAAGTCGTCTGTGTGGAAACGCTCAGTCAAGAAACAACAAAAAGCCGAATTGGCGCTGCGGCGGCAGGCTTTTTATTAAAAGTCATGAAGGATGGACAAGTCATCGGTTTTTCCTCAGGAACCACTTTGCATGAAATGGCGAAAGCGCTTACGTCAGTTCAGCACTACCCATCCGTGACATTTGTTCCGCTAGTCGGGGGTGTGGGAAACGAAGATGTTGATATCCATGCCAATTATATTATTGCGAGATGCACAGAGGCACTCAAATCTAAATGTGAGTTTTTACATGTGCCTGTCATGCTTGATACGAAAGAAGCGAAGGATGTACTGATTCGGCAGCCGTCAATCAAAAAAGTGATTGAACTAGGAGAATCATCAAATATTGCGGTTGTCGGGATTGGCGGGGTTCCGCAGCATTCAACGATGGTGAAATCTTATATGACAAGCGGAGAGGAGGATATTCTTCAAGCGAAGGATGTAGCGGGTGACATTTGCTATAACTTTATTGATCACCAAGGGGAAGTGTATCCCCACCCATGGAACGACAGGGTAATGGGCATAAGCCCGCAAAAGCTGAAAGAAATCCCGCTAGTCATTGGTGTCGCTGGAGGAGAAGAAAAAATTGAAGCGATCCGGGCAGCATTAGAAGGCGGATTAATTCATGTATTAATTACGGATGAACGAACAGGAGATGCCTTATTAAAGTAACTACCTAATATGATTAGGTAGTTTTTTTGAGTCTTTAGACTCAAAAAGATTGAAAATTTTATCGATTTTATCTTGACACAAAGTTGACACATCATATAAACTAAGTTCATAACAAATGATAAATAAAATAACAAATGTTACAAGAAGCAGATTTTTGTTAATTTTTATAACATTTGTTAAAAGTTTCAGATTATTTTTCTAGCAATCTACCCGAGAAGCAAGAAAACCTGAAAGGATGATTTAGATGTCAATCTATCAACAGTTGTTAGCTCGAGAACGCAGTGGAGATCCAATCAAAGTAGGAATTATTGGGGCAGGTCAAATGGGCTTTGGACTTATTTCACAAATTTCAAAAATCCCAGGTATGATTGTAGCAGGTGTTTGTGATATTCACCTTAGTGCAGCAGAGAAGGCAGCGAATTTTTACAAGCAGCATGCGAAGCCGCATCAAATGGTCGTCACAAATGATTATAGAGAAGTGATTCAATCAGATTTTGTGGAAGTTGTCGTAGATGCAACAGGAGTGCCAGAGGTCGGAGCAAACATTTCTTTGGAAGCGCTTAATTCAAAGAAACATCTCGTTCTTTTAAATGTAGAAGTTGATATTACCATCGGTTTGGTGATGCATAAATTATTCACAAATGCAGGGCTTGTTTACTCTGGATCAGCTGGAGACGAACCGGCAGCAACACTAGAATTATATGAATTTGCAAAAACAATGGGACTTGAGGTGCTCGTTGCTGGGAAAGGCAAGAACAACCCATTCTTCCCAGAAGCAAATCCAGATACGTGTAAAGCAGAAGCAGATAGTAAACATATGAGTGCACATATGCTCGCTGCCTTCCAAGATGGAACAAAAACAATGGCAGAAATGAACTTATTAAGTAACGCGACAGGGCTTTTGCCAGATAAAGTCGGTATGCACGGAGTCGAAGCAAATTTAGAGAATGTAGCAGATAAATTGAATCAAAAACAACAAGGTGGCGTGCTCGATAACTTCGGAGTCGTTGAATATGTAAATGGACTTGCTCCAGGCGTATTCGTTATCGTCAAGAGTGATCTAGAGCCAGTAGATGAAGAGCTTCGTTACTTAAAAGTTGGAAAAGGTCCTCACTACACGCTTTACCGTCCTTTCCACTTAGCGAGCCTTGAAACACCTGTTACGATCGCAAAAGCGGTCTTACAGCATGATTCATCGATCCACCCGATTGGTGTACCAGTCTCAGAAACAGTCGCTGTTGCGAAAAGAGATATTAAAGCAGGGGAATCACTTGACGGAATTGGCGGATACTCCGTAAGAGGTGTACTTGAAACACATCAAGACATGAAAACGAATGGTCACATTCCAATTGGCTTAATCAGCGGAAAAGTTGTAGCGAAAAAAGACATCAAATTAGGACAGTTCCTTACTCATGATGATGTAGAGCTTGATTCAAACACAACCGTCTGGAAGCTGCGTTCATTACAAGATCACTTATTTCAATCATAAGGACGTGAAGCTATGGAAAAATTAGCAATCGTACTTTGTATCATTCTCATTGTGCAATATGGGTTATCTTTTATCCAAATCAAGTATTACCGCAAAAGCATGGACTCACTAATTGATGACTACAGAGGGAAACAGGGATATCACTTATTTTCAGGAATGGAACGGCGCAAAGTTGGCCCTGGGGCCATTGCGCTCATCATTGTGGATGAATCGTATATCATTCAAAAATGCCATGTGCTTGGCGGCGTGTCGATCTTATCTAAATTTAAAGAAGTCCCTGCATATGAAGGCAAGCATGTAGGGGCTGTGCTGGACGAGCACCATATGATGAAGAAGACGTTGAAAAAGCGCAAAAAAGCGCCAGCTGTCATGCAAGCACTTTCCATGGCGGCTGAGCAGGCACTTGTCTCGATTTCGAAAAAAAATATAACAAATGTGAACTAAGGAAAGGGGAGATGAAACATGGAATGGATTCAATGGTTTGGAGAGCACTTTATCGGAATGTTTGAAGCCGGCGGAAAGCAGTTCATGGGTCTAATTACAGGTATCGTTCCAACGCTTGTTGTGTTACTTACTTTCACTTATGCTGTCATGAAATTTATTGGAGAAGAGCGAGTGAATAGAGCCATTCAGTTTGCAGCGAAATATACCATTTTGCGCTACACGTTAATGCCGATCTTATCTGTTCTTATTTTGACAAACCCAATGGCTTATACGTTTGGCCGCTTCTTACCTGAAAAACAAAAACCAGCATTCTATGATTCAGCTGTTTCATTTGTTCATCCGGTGACATCACTGTTCCCGTATGCCAACGCAGGAGAACTATTTGTCTACTTAGGAATTGCGAACGGGATTAAAGAAGCTGGATATTCAATGTCAGAGCTTGCTGTTCGTTACTTCTTAGTCGGGATCGTCGTCATTTTACTACGCGGAATCATTACTGAATGGATTACAAAATATTTAGCAGGAAAAATGAAAGCGAATTCACAATAGGGGAGGGTTAGACATGACAAACCACAAAGTATTTGTTGCAAAAGGTGCTGGCGGATGGGGAGAAGGCTTAGAGCTTGAACCAACTGGTAAAAGAAGAAAGGTTGTTTCCATTACAGGGGGAGGCATTCACCCGGTTGCACGTAAAATTGCAGAAATGACAGGGACAGAAGCATGTGACGGCTTTAAAAACTCTATACCAGAAGATGAAATGATGTGTGTTGTCATTGACTGCGGTGGAACAGCGCGAATCGGACTTTATCCAATGAAACGCATTCCTACTGTAGACGTTTTGGCATCCTCTCCTTCTGGGCCGCTTGCTAAACATATTACAGAAGATATCTTCGTATCAGGCGTAACAGAAAAAGATATTTCCTATGCAGAAGCATCTGATGGTGAGGCGAAAGCAGAAGGTCAGGAAAACAGTGAGTCGATTGACAAAGAGAATTTCAAAGAAACGTATGCAAAGCTGAAAGAGGAAAATATTGAGCGGCAGGAAAAAGGCAATTTCCTGATGAGATTCTCACGCGGAATCGGGAAAGTCACCGGTACGTTCTACCAGGCCGGCCGTGATTCTGTTGATATGCTTTTGAAAAACATTATTCCTTTCATGGCATTTGTCAGTATGTTAATTGGAATTATCAATTATACAAAAATCGGTGACCTGATTGCCCATTTTCTATCACCTTTGGCAGGATCTCTTTGGGGGCTCTTACTGCTCGTTGTGGTCTGTACACTGCCGTTCCTATCACCTGTCTTAGGACCTGGAGCAGTCATTGCCCAAGTCATCGGTGTTCTGATTGGTAGTCAAATTGCACTAGGAAACATTCCGCCTCAATTTGCACTTCCTGCACTATTTGCCATCAACGGCCAAGTAGGGTGTGATTTTATTCCAGTGGGGCTGTCACTTGGTGAAGCGAAGCCGGAAACGGTACAATATGGGGTACCAGCTGTTTTGTATAGCCGTCTTATTACAGGGGTTCTATCTGTTGTGATCGCTTACGTTGCCAGCTTCGGTATGTATTAAGTATTAAAGGAGGAATCGAGATACATGGTAACACAATCTGTCGTAAAAGAAATTGGGATCTTAGTCCCTCAATTTAAAGAAGATAAGCTGATTGTTTTATTTGGACCCGCAGCGCCGCAGGAATTAAGAGATATGTCTGTCATTCATGAGTTCGAGCATCTAGAAGAAGAGCCGCTAAAGCTAGGCGGAACCATTCAAGTGGGCGATCAAACGTACACGATCACAGCCCTCGGCAATAAAGCAAATGAGAACTTTAAAGAGCTCGGCCATATTTCGATCTACTTCCAAGAACCGTTTGATGATGTATTACCAGGTGCTGTTTTTGCATCCCCGCACACGTTTCCTGATATAAAAGAAGGCGTACGAATTGAAATTTCGTAACCATGTAAAAAAAGCTGTTCCTAATTAGGAGCAGCTTTTTTATATGAGGTTTACCAGAAAGAGCATTTACGATATGCTGTAAACATTCATTATTTGTATATTCAGAATTTTTAATCAGGAGGAAGTTATGGTGTCACTTGAATTGAAGAATGTTTCATTAAAAAGAAATGGGAAATGGCTGCTGCAGTCTATTGACTGGCAGGTGAACAAGCAGGAACACTGGGTGCTTTACGGTTTAAATGGTGCGGGAAAAACCGCTTTATTAAATATGCTCTGCTCCTATTATTTCCCCACATCAGGCGAGATGACAGTGCTGGGACATGTCTTTGGCAAGGAAGCTCTTGGTGAAAAGCTCAGGAGGAAAATTGGTCTCATCTCAGCGGGACTTGAAAAGAAATTGCATAGAGACGACAATGCTTTTGAAATTGTACTTAGCGGCGCATTTGCTTCTATCGGGCTTTATGAAACCCCGACAGATGAAATGAGAGAGAAAGCCATTGATCTATTAAAAGCATTTGGTTCATTCAAATATGCCAACAGAACATATGAAACCCTCTCACAGGGAGAGAAGCAAAAAGTCTTGATTGCGAGGGCTTTAATGAATGATCCGCAGCTTTTGATTTTAGATGAACCTGTGACGGGTCTTGATTTTTTAGCAAGAGAGCAAGTGCTGGAGACCATCTCATTTATTGCAGCAAAGCCTGATGCGCCTACTTTGCTCTATACGACCCATCATGCAGAGGAGATTCTGCCTGTTTTTCAGCACACCTTATTATTAAAAGATGGATCTGTTTTTGATCAAGGAGAAACAAAAGAAATGATGACAAGCGGCTTGCTTTCTTCTTTTTTTGAATGTCCGGTAGATGTCATGTGGAGAAATGGCCGTCCGCATTTAAGTAAATTGTAGATAAAAGAAACTATTGGTCTGCGTCCCTGCTTTTCCATCATACATATTATAGTAGAAAACGAAAGGCGGGGAAGGACAGATGATCAGTATTTCTGAATTCCAAATCAAGGATGTCGTCGATGTATCCAGCGGAAAAAAACTAGGCACCATTGGGGACATTGATATTAATGTGACAAGCGGCAAAATACAAGCGATTATTATTGGCGGCACAGGGAAAATGATGGGATTTTTCGGAAAAGAAGAGGAAATGATCGTCCCTTGGCGAAATATAGTAAAAATTGGCGAAGATGTGATACTTGTCCGATTGTCTTCTTAATTCATATAACTCCTCAATGAATCATTCAATTTTTCCTTAAAACAAACTCTCCATTCTCAGCAAACAATGTCTTTTTCGGGTAAAAAGATTACGTTTTCATATCAATTTGAAAAAAAACCTGCAGAAAGGGCACATTTGAGTGTAATATTTAATGAATCCCACTAACTGTCTATGCATGTCTTGTGGTAAAATAGGAGCGATATAAAGAGAGATGAATGAAAGGTGGGAGGCAGCTTTGACACACAAATATGACCCCTTTCAGCAGAAATCACCATATGCAATGACCATTCATGATTGGACGAACATGACATGTTCTGGAAAAGAGGTATTGGCCGGATTTACGACAAAAAATGGCGGCTTCAGCCTACCTCCATATCAATCATTGAACACTGGACTCCATGTAGGAGATGATGCTTCTAGTGTTCAAATGAATCGTCAAGTCATAGCAGATGCTGCTGCTGTGCCGCTCTCTGATTGGGTGTTTGCAGACCAAACACACGAGGATCGCATCCTGAAAGTCACCAAGGAGCAAAGAGGAAGAGGAAGTCTTCATTATCATGAGGCACTGCCTGGTACAGACGGTTTATATACCTCTGAGACGAACATGATGCTCGCTCTTTGTTTCGCTGATTGTGTTCCGCTTTATTTTCTAGCTCCGCAAAACGGATTAATTGGAACGGCTCATGCCGGCTGGAAAGGAACCGTCAAGCAAATTGGTGCAAAGATGGTTGATGAATGGGTCCGCCAAGAAGGTGCCAAGGCCGATCATATCCAAGTCGTCATTGGACCATCCATTGGCAGCTGCTGCTACATAGTCGATGACGCAGTCATGGATCAAGTGAAACAGCTTCCTTTTTCAACAGAGGATGTGTATTCCGAGATTTCACAAGGACAATATAAAATTGATTTGAAAACATTAAACAAAAACGTATTGCTTCATGCAGGAATAAAAGAAGAAAACATACATGTCAGTTCGATGTGCACAAGCTGCAATGATCAGCTATTCTTCTCACACCGGCGTGATCAAGGCAAAACAGGACGTATGATGTCTTTTGTCGGGTTTAAGGAGGCATAAGTGCAATTGAATGTACGAGAGAATCTCAGACAAATAAATGAACAAATAAACGAAGCATGTAAAAGAGCCGGTAGACATCCAGCAGATGTATCGGTCGTTGCTGTGACAAAGTATGTCTCAATTGAACGAGCACAAGAAGCCAAAGAAGCAGGAATTATGCATTTTGGTGAAAATCGTGACCAAGGGTTACTTGAAAAGCAGGCGGCCATAACCGATGAAAACATTAGCTGGCACTTCATCGGCAGTTTACAAACACGTAAAGTGAAATCTGTCATTCAGACAATTGACTACTTACATTCGCTCGACAGGATGTCTCTTGCGAATGAAATTGAAAAAAGAGCGGATCACACAGTTCGCTGTTTTGTACAAGTGAACACGTCACTTGAGGAGTCAAAACACGGCTTGAAAAGTGAAGACGTCATTCCGTTTGTGAAGCAGCTCGCTGATTTCAAACAGATTGAAATTGCTGGACTGATGACGATGGCTCCATTTACAGATGATCACACTGTGGTTCGAAACTGTTTTAAAACATTAAAAAACCTTCGAGAAGAAGTAAAACATCTTAACCAAGTAAATGCACCTTGTCAGCATTTATCGATGGGCATGTCAAATGATTTTGAAATCGCAATTGAAGAAGGTGCGACATTCGTTCGGATTGGCTCTTCACTTGTTGGAAATGAAACAGGAGGTGCGTGACATGAGCATAAAAAATAAGTTTAAAAGCTTTTTCACTCTCGACGATGAAGAGTATGAGTACGAATATATTGATGAAGAAAGAGAACCCGTTCAAGAAGAAAAAGGAACGAAGGACAAAGCAGCATTTCAAGATCGTCCGCAGACAGGAAAACAAAATGTTGTCAGCTTGCAAAGCGTGCAAAAATCCTCTAAAGTGGTGTTAAGTGAGCCGCGTGTTTATGCAGAAGCGCAGGAGATTGCAGACCATATTAAAAACAGACGTGCAGTCGTCGTGAATTTGCAGCGCATTCAGCATGATCAAGCAAAGCGAATCATTGACTTCTTAAGCGGAACCGTTTATGCAATCGGTGGAGACATCCAGCGTATTGGCTCGAATATATTCCTCTGCACACCTGATAATGTAGATGTATCTGGTACAATATCAGAGCTATTGACAGAGGAAGAACCTCAGAGGTGGTAAATCATAGTGATTCTAAATTTCATTTTTAATATTTTAGGAACGGTATTAACGATTTACTCATTCGCGATTATTATTTACATCTTTATGTCATGGGTGCCATCTGCAAGAGAAACTGTGTTTGGCCGTTTTCTGACAAATATTTGCGAACCGTATTTAGAACCATTTCGTAAAATTATTCCGCCAATCGGCATGATTGACATCTCGCCGATTGTGGCATTGCTTGTGATTCGTTTTGCATCATCATATGGACTAACTGGTCTTTACAATATGATTGTGCGCTTCATGTAAACAGGCTGCCGGGCTTGGCACTGCCAGGCTCTTTTACATAAGAGGGGAACAAAATGAGCGATATCTATCAGCATTTTAGAAAAGACGAACAGCCATTTGTTGACCAAGTGTTAGGCTGGAAAAAAATCGCACTCGACCAATATCGAATGAAATTAACAGATTTTCTTGATCCGCGTGAGCAATTTATTACTGAATCCGTCATCCAGCATGGCGAAGAACTTGGGATCATGTTTTTTGGCGGGTATGAGGGAGCGGAGCGCAAAAGAGCTCTCATTTATCCTGATTATTTAGAACCTTCTATTCAAGATGTTGAGCTGTCATATTTTCAGGTGAACTATGCGAAAAAGTTTATTTCCTTAGAACACCCGAAGCTTCTCGGCTCATTGATTGGGACAGGCTTGAAGCGTCAAAAATTCGGAGATCTATTATTTTCAGAGGAAGATGTGCAATTTATTTGTACAAGTGATGTCGCCGATTTTGTGCGGGCGCAGCTGACACATGTCGGCAGAGCAGCCGTTTCATTAGAGGAAATCACGCAGGCAGAAATAAAGCCAGTGATCACGAAGACTGATATCAAAGAAGATACCATTTCTTCACTTCGGCTGGATGCTGTATGCGCTGCTGTCAGCCGTCAGTCTCGGCAAAAAGCACAGCTTTTAGTTAAAAATGGGCTTGTCAAAGTCAATTGGAAAGTCACTGAGGACCCTTCCTTTACAATCGGTGAAGGCGATCAGCTCTCTGTTCGGGGATTTGGCCGCTTTAGCCTCAAAACGATTGATGGGAAGACCAAAAAAGATAAATTCAAAGTAACATTTGAGCTTCTGACATAACGAACTTGAATCTGGAGGTGGCGAGGTTGCCATTAACACCTAATGATATTCATAATAAAACGTTCACAAAAAGCTTTCGCGGCTATGACGAAGACGAAGTAAACGAGTTTTTAAGCCAAGTACGTAAAGACTACGAGATCGTACTTCGTAAAAAGAACGAGCTTGAAGACAAAGTAAACGAGCTTGACGAAAGACTAGGTCATTTTGCAACAATTGAAGAGACATTAAACAAATCGATTCTTGTGGCGCAGGAAGCAGCGGAAGACGTAAAGCGTCATTCTGATAAAGAAGCAAAATTGATTATTCGTGAAGCAGAGAAAAATGCAGACCGTATTATCAACGAAGCGCTGTCAAAATCAAGAAAGATTGCAATGGAAATCGAAGAGCTGAAGAAACAGTCGAAGGTCTTTAGAACTCGCTTCCAAATGCTCATCGAAGCGCAGCTTGATCTTCTGAAAAATGACGATTGGGATCATTTACTGGAATATGAAGTAGACGCTGTCTTTGACGAAAAAGAATAAGCGCATCATCTTGACATGACGTGCTCATGTTGCATATAATACCATCATAAATTAACAAGAGATAAACGTTTGAAAGGGACACTCGCAGCTGTCACATGCGTAATAAAGCGAATCAGGGATGGTGGAAGCCTGACATTACGAGACGCTGCAATGAGATCACCCCTTTAGTTCCTTTTCTGAAAAACCAGTAAGAAAAGGCGTCTGATCACGTTACGATTTTTGAGTGGATAAGCGGCTCTTTCATATCGCTTGTCTAAAAGGGTGGTACCGCGAGACAAGCCTTCTCGTCCCTTATGGGATGAGAGGGCTTTTTTTATTGTTTTTTAATCAGAATTTGCATGTGGAGGAATGGGTATGAACTACAAAGACACCTTATTAATGCCGAAAACAGAATTCCCGATGAGAGGGAACTTGCCGAACAAAGAGCCTGAAATCCAAGAGGAATGGGCAGAGAAAGACATCTATCAAATGGTTTTAGAGCGGACTAAAGGACGCCCGACGTTTATTTTGCATGATGGACCTCCATATGCGAATGGTGACATTCATATGGGGCATGCACTCAATAAAATCCTAAAAGATTTTATCGTCCGTTTTAAATCAATGAACGGGTACCATGCACCGTACGTACCGGGCTGGGATACACACGGGTTGCCAATTGAAACAGCTCTCACTAAAAATAAAAAAGTAAAACGCAAAGAAATGTCTACAGCAGAATTCCGCAAACTATGCGAGGAGTATGCTTGGAAGCAAATTGAAGGTCAGCGCAGCCAGTTTAAGCGATTAGGCGTCAGAGCAGACTGGGACAATCCATATGTCACATTAAAGCCTGAATACGAAGCGCAGCAAATTCTTGTCTTTGGTGAAATGGCGAAGAGAGGCTATATCTATAAAGGATTAAAGCCTGTTAACTGGTCTCCTTCAAGTGAATCAGCCCTCGCTGAAGCGGAAATTGAATATAAAGACAAACGTTCACCATCGATTTACGTTTCGTTTAAAGTAAAAGATGGCAAAGGCGTTCTTGAAAACGGCGAACAATTCATTATCTGGACAACAACACCTTGGACGCTTCCTGCAAACCTTGGCATTTGTGTTCATCCAAACTTAGAGTACAGTGTTCTTCAAGTAGGTGCTGAGCGATATGTTGTCGCATCTGAGCTCGTTGAACAAGTGGCAAAAACGCTTGGCTTTGAAGAGTATGAAGTCGTGAAAACATTAAAAGGAAAAGAATTAGATAACGTCGTTGCAGAGCATCCGATTTATGGTAGAGATTCCCTTGTGATGCTTGGTGACCACGTGACAACTGATGCGGGAACAGGCTGTGTTCACACAGCACCAGGCCACGGGGAAGATGACTTTATTGTCGGTATGAAATACGGTCTTGATGTGCTCTGTCCAGTAGATGAAAAAGGTGTGATGACAGATGAGGCGCCTGGTTTTGAAGGACTATTCTACGAGGATGCCAATAAAGCCATCACAGAACAGCTTGAAGCAAAAGGTGCGCTGAAAAAGCTCGACTTTATCACGCACTCCTACCCGCATGACTGGAGAACGAAAAAACCAACGATTTATCGTGCGACAGCTCAGTGGTTTGCATCCATTAAAGATTTTAGAGAAGCGTTATTAGACAATATTAAAGAAACGAAATGGGTTCCAGCATGGGGAGAAACACGCCTGTTCAATATGGTGCGTGACAGAGGTGACTGGTGCATTTCAAGACAGCGTGTATGGGGCGTTCCAATTCCAGTCTTTTATGCGGAAAATGGTGAGCCGATCATCACGGACGAAACCATTCAGCATGTATCTCAATTATTTAGAGAGCACGGCTCGAATATTTGGTTTGAAAAAGAAGCAAAAGAGCTATTGCCAGAAGGCTTTACACATCCAGGCAGCCCGAATGGTGAATTCACAAAAGAGCAGGACATCATGGATGTATGGTTTGATTCCGGTTCTTCTCACCAAGCTGTTTTAGAAGAAAGAGATGACCTAGTCCGTCCGGCAGATCTTTACCTTGAAGGCTCTGACCAATATCGCGGCTGGTTTAACTCCTCTTTATCAACAGCAGTTGCTGTTACTGGAAAAGCACCATATAAAGGGGTTCTAAGCCACGGCTTTACGCTTGATAAAGAAGGACGTAAGATGAGTAAATCATTAGGCAATACGATTGATCCAACGAAGGTCGCGAAGCAGCTTGGTGCAGAAATTCTTAGACTTTGGGTATCTTCAGTCAACTATCAAGCCGATCATCCAGTGTCTGATGATATTTTGAAACAAGTAGCAGAAGTCTATCGTAAAATCCGTAACACCTTCCGCTTCCTGCATGGAAACTTATTTGACTTTGACCCAGCAGTTAATGCCGTGCCAGTAGAAGAGCTTCGCGAAGTGGATCAATACATCATGATCAAATTAAACAAATTGATTGATAAAGTGAAAAAAGCTTATGATGATTACGAATTTGCGGTCGTCTATCATGCGATTCACAATTTCTGTACGATTGAGCTCAGCTCTTTCTATCTCGATTTTGCAAAGGACGTCGTCTACATTGAGCATGCCGATCATCCAGACCGCCGCAGCATGCAGACGGTCTTCTACGAAACATTAATGGCTTTAGTGAAGCTGACTGCACCAATTCTTCCGCATACCGCAGATGAGTTATGGAGCCACTTAAGCTTTGTTGAAGAGCCAAGTGTTCAGTTAACAGATATGCCAGAAGGTGTGCTAGTTCCTCAAGCTGAAGCGACAGAAACGAAGTTTGACCGCTTTATGGAGGTACGTGACGATGTGCTAAAAGCGCTGGAGATTGCGCGTAACGAGAAAGTCATCGGACGTTCACTTGAAGCAAGTGTGACGCTTTATGCGACAGATGAAGTGAAAAACCTTCTTGCATCCATTAAAGAAGATGTGAAGCAGCTCTTTATCATCTCTGAATTAACGGTAGAAGATGAGCAGCATGCAGATACATCAGCACCTGAATATACATCAGGACGAATTGTGGTTCAGAAAGCAGAAGGAGAACTGTGCGAGCGTTCCCGCATTATTTCAAAAGACGTTGGGGCAAATCCGAAATACCCAACATTGTCGCTGAAAAATGCTGAAATCGTGGAGAAATATTACCAGAAATAACAGTGCGATATCACAAGCTGGCGCCCCGTCATATGCGGGGCGTTTTCTTTTATGAGAAAATGACAGCGTTTAGAACGAAAGGAAAAATCTTATGGCTTTAAAGTGACCAGTCGGGGCAACAATATGATTATCACGACAGGGCAGGAGTTGAAATAGCGACATGAATGGCGATCTAGAGACGATTTACACGGAACTCCTTCAAATGAAAGAAGAGCTGCAATCTAAACTGTTTGAATACGCATCATTTCGTTCACCCGCTGAGCATGTCACATTGAATGAGGTCAAAACGACCACGCTTCTTTATCACATCAAAGAAGAGCTGCAAGATGTGTCTCTCGCTATTGCAAAAATTGAACAAGGAACCTATGGCATATGTGAGGCAACAGGAGATGTGATTCCGCTTGAACAAATGAGCATTCTTCCTACCGCCCGCACGGCTGACGACTTTTTATATCATAAGCAATACGAGAAAAAAGCATTCACTCCTTATCCTTATGAATCGAATGATTCTCATTTTGAAGCCTTCCACATGTAGGGAGGTTTTTGTCTGTCAACTAAAGTTTCTTTACTCCTTCCTGTTTTCTTGATAAAATGCTTAAAGATCAAAGTATGAAGATGGAGGAACGTGTGTGTTCTATTACATAATCGCATTCGTTATCATTTGTTTAGACCAATTAACAAAATGGCTCATTGTCAAAAATATGATGCTCGGTGATTCTGTTCCAGTCATTGATGGATTCTTTTATATCACATCTCACCGAAATTCAGGAGCCGCATGGGGAATTCTCCAAGGGCAAATGTGGTTTTTCTATGTGATCACACTCGTTGTTATTGCGGGAATTGTTTATTACTTACAAAAACATGGACAAAAGGACAAGCTGCTGGGAGTAGCGCTGGCCTTAATGCTTGGCGGAGCGATCGGCAACTTTATTGACCGTATTTTCCGTCAGGAAGTGGTTGATTTTGCTCATTTCGTATTTGGGGATTATCACTACCCAATCTTTAATATTGCAGATTCTTCTCTCTGTGTAGGGGTTATTCTGCTCTTCATTCAAATGCTGTTAGATGGAAAGAAAAATAAGGAGTCAACTACATGAATCAAGTAAATATTGCCGTTTCAGAAGAACAAACGAGTGAACGGCTAGATAAATTTCTAAGCACGACAGAACCAGAATGGTCAAGAACCCAAGTCCAGCAATGGGTAAAAGATGGGCTGATCGAAGTAAACGGGAAACAAGTAAAGGCCAATTACAAAGTACAAGCTGGGGATCAAATCAAAGTGGAGATTCCAGATCCGGAAGCGCTAGATGTAGAAGCAGAACCAATGGATCTTGATATTTATTATGAGGATGCAGATGTGTTAGTTGTAAATAAACCACGAGGAATGGTCGTTCATCCAGCGCCGGGTCATGTGTCAGGAACACTTGTAAATGGACTGATGGCACATTGCAAAGACTTATCAGGGATTAACGGTGTGATGCGTCCTGGAATTGTCCACCGAATTGATAAAGATACGTCTGGGCTGTTAATGGTCGCGAAAAACGATATGGCACATGAGTCACTCGTCAATCAGCTGGTGGCTAAAACTGTTACAAGAAAGTATACGGCTGTTGTCCACGGTATTATCCAGCATGATACAGGAACAATTGATGCACCAATTGGCAGAGACAAAAAAGACCGCCAAAGCATGACGGTCACAAAAGAAAATGCAAAACAAGCCGTTACTCACTTTGATGTGATTGAACGCTTTAAAGACTTCACGGTTGTCGAATGCCGTCTTGAAACAGGAAGAACACACCAAATTCGTGTTCATATGAAATATATCGGCTACCCTCTTGCAGGAGATCCGAAATATGGGCCGAGAAAAACAGTCGATTTTAATGGACAGCTGCTGCATGCAGGTGTTTTAGGATTTGATCATCCTAGAACAGGAGAATATATCGAGTTCACAGCACCAATTCCAGCTGATATGCAGGCTTTTATCGATTCATTAAGAAATAACGATTGACAGGCCGTGCTTTTTCTGAAATAATAAACAAAGAAATTGAGATTCTTTAAAACAGTCCAGAGAGGCTGAGAAGGATAACGGATCAATTTGTGCACGCGTATGCACAAATGAACGCCCCTCTCTGCCCTTTGCAGAAGGGGCTTTTTATTTGTCAAAAAGAGGTGTAAAAGATGGAACAAAAAGCAGTCATTCTTGATGAACAAGCGATCAGACGAGCGCTTACCCGAATTGCACATGAAATGATTGAGCGCAACAAAGGGATGAAGGATGTCATCCTTGCCGGGATCAAGACAAGAGGCATACATCTTGCAAAGCGCCTTGCAGAGCGCATCGAGCAAATTGAAGGGAATCCAGTCACTGTAGGTGAACTTGATATTACGCTATACCGTGATGACCTGACAAAAAAGACAGACAACCAAGACCCGCTTGTAAAGGGTGCAGACATACCAACTGACATTAATGACAAAACACTTATTGTTGTTGACGATGTCCTGTTTACAGGCAGAACCGTCAGAGCCGCTATGGATGCCCTTGTGGATGTAGGAAGACCATCTTCCATTCAGCTGGCTGTGCTCGTTGACCGGGGACACCGGGAGCTGCCGATTCGAGCGGATTATATCGGGAAAAACATTCCGACTTCAAAAGCAGAGACAGTCATGGTTCAGCTCAATGAAGTAGATCAAAACGACCTTGTCGCTATATATGAAAAATAACCTTTTTAAATGCATTCCAGAGAGTTTGCAAAGAGGGCAATAACAGAGACACCGAGCACACGGCTAACATGACGTGTCTGGTTTTTCTAGGCCTCTTTGCGCATACTCGCAAAGAGGCTTTTTTAATGAAAAAGGACACATCTAGGAGGAAAATCATGAGTCAGCAAAAAGCCAATTTAGGCATTCGAGATATCCCAAAACCATTCACATGGCTGTCACTTAGCCTTCAGCATTTGTTTGCGATGTTTGGTGCGACCATTCTTGTACCAAAAATCATTGATATGAGTCCAGCCGTCGCGCTCATCTCAAGCGGTGTGGGAACGATTGTTTACTTAATTATCACAAGAGGACAAATTCCGGCGTATCTTGGATCGTCCTTTGCCTTCATCGCCCCCATACTGAATGTTAAAGCAACGGGCGGCCCTGGAGCCGCAATGGTTGGCGCCTTCATGGCGGGTGTCGCTTATGCACTCATCGCCCTGTTCATTAAATGGCTCGGCACAGGCTGGCTGATGAAGCTTCTGCCGCCGGTTGTCGTAGGACCAGTCATTATGGTCATCGGACTCGGACTCGCTGGAACAGCAGTCAACATGGCAATGTATGTTGATCCGAATGCCACCGAGCTAGTTTACAGCCTCAAGCATTTAATGGTTGCTGGCTTCACACTGGCTGTGACCATTATCAGTATGATTTTCCTAAGAGGATTCCTTAGCTTAATCCCAGTATTAATCGGCATCATCAGCGGCTATCTCTTTGCCTTAACTCAAGGCATTGTGAACTTCCAGCCGGTCATTGACGCAAAATGGTTTGCTGTACCAGACTTCGTCGTGCCATTTGTCGACTATACACCTGCTGTGACATTAAGCATTCTCACAGTGATGGTGCCGGTTGCCTTTGTCACAATGTCTGAGCATATCGGCCACCAAGTGGTGTTAAGTAAGGTCGTAGGACAAGATTTTATTAAAAAACCAGGTCTTCACCGTTCCATTTTAGGAGACAGTGCGGCGACGATCTTCGCTTCACTTATTGGCGGACCGCCAACAACAACTTATGGAGAGAACATTGGCGTACTTGCCATCACAAGAGTGTTCAGTATCTTCGTCATCGGCGGAGCAGCGGTGTTTGCGATCTGCTTCGGTTTTGTAGGAAAAATATCAGCATTAATCAGTACAGTGCCGTCCGCGGTGATGGGAGGCGTTTCGTTCCTGCTCTTTGGAATCATTGCTTCAAGCGGCCTGAGAATTCTGATTGATCATAAGGTGAATTTTGAAGAAAAGCGTAATCTCATTATCGCATCAGTCATCCTAGTCATTGGAATTGGCGGGGCATTCATTGAGGTGAAACAAATCAATCTCACCCTATCTGGAATGGCACTTGCTGCGATTACAGGTGTCCTGTTAAATCTGATCCTGCCGCATCAAAAAGCAGAAGATGACAACTCAAATGAATCAAATACAGAAAACCTTTTAAAAGAAGTCCAGTGAGGCTGACAAGGGTTCTAAATGGAGCAGAATGCACAAAAGTGCCGCTGCTTCTTTTGGAGAACCCTAAGCTGCCGAGGCTTAGGGTTTTTTTGAACCTGAAAGTGATGAAAAACTAGAGGGGGAAGAAAAAATGAATGATTTATCGACAATGAGCAGCTTATCAAAAGAAGAGATTTTACAGCTGATTGAAGAAGCAGCTGCACTCAAAAAGGGGAAACAAGAACATGGATTAGCCGGAGAATTTGTGGCAAACCTCTTCTTTGAACCAAGCACAAGAACACGTTTTAGCTTCGAAGTAGCAGAGAAGAAACTTGGGATGAATGTCCTGAGCTTAGATGCGGCTAGCACCTCCGTTCAAAAGGGCGAAACACTTTACGATACGGTAAAAACACTCGAATCGATCGGAGTAAAGGCATGTGTGATCAGAGACAGCACCGATGAATATTATAACGAGCTGATTGGGAAGGTTGGAATTCCCATCATCAATGCAGGAGATGGCTGCGGGCAGCATCCAACCCAATCACTGCTTGACCTCATGACCATCTTTGAAGAGTTTGGCGGCTTTGAAGGCTTAACGATTTCGATTCATGGAGACATCAAACATAGCAGGGTGGCAAGATCAAATGCTGAGGTTTTAACGAGGCTGGGAGCGACAGTCCTCTTTTCAGGACCTGCTTCCTTCCAGGATGAACAAAACCCTCACGGAACGTATGTCCAAGTAGATGAAGCCATCGCACAATCTGATGTGGTGATGCTGCTTAGAATCCAGCATGAACGGCACGCTGAAAAAATGGGCAGTGAAGATTACTTATCAACTTATGGATTAACAGTAGACAGAGCAAACAAAATGAAAGAACGCGCGATTATTATGCATCCAGCACCAGTAAACAGAGGTGTTGAAATAGATGATTCATTAGTAGAGTCCAAGCAGTCAAGGATTTTCAAACAAATGGAAAATGGTGTTTATATCCGAATGGCCGTATTAAAAAGAGCTTTTCAAAATAGCACACTACATCAAAAAGGGAGAGATTCTGTCTATGTCATATCTCATTAAAAACGGTTTTATCTTAACAAGCACAGGTGAAAGAGTGCAGCAGGATATTAGGGTAAAAGGAAAAGTGATTCAAGCGATTGGTCACCTAGAAAGAGAAGACGGAGAAGAGGTTATTGATGCAGCAGGGCTATTTGTGTCACCAGGCTTGATCGATCTGCATGTGCATTTAAGAGAGCCGGGCGGAGAGAAAAAGGAAACGATTGAAACAGGCTCTAAAGCAGCCGCAAGAGGCGGATATACGACGATTGCAGCGATGCCGAATACAAGGCCGGTTCCAGATACAAAAGAGCAAATGGAATGGCTGTTGAATCGAATCGAAGAGACCTCATCTGTAAGAGTGCTGCCATACGCCTCCATCACAACGAGACAAATTGGGGAAGAGATGACGGATTTTGCAGCACTAAAAGAAGCAGGCGCCTTTGCTTTTACAGATGACGGTGTCGGCATCCAAACAGCAGGCATGATGTACGAAGCGATGAAACAGGCAGCAAGTCTTGATCAAGCGATTGTGGCGCACTGTGAAGATAACTCGCTCATTTACGGCGGATGCGTTCATGAAGGAGAATTTTCAAAAGCAAATGGGTTACACGGAATACCGTCCATTTGTGAATCGGTGCATATTGCAAGAGATGTTCTTTTAGCAGAAGCAGCGAACTGTCATTATCATGTATGTCATATCAGTACGAAAGAATCTGTGCGGGTCGTACGCGATGCAAAAAAAGCAGGCATCCGTGTGACGGCTGAGGTGTCACCGCATCACCTGCTGTTGTGTGATACGGACATTCCAGGTCTTGATACAAATTATAAAATGAACCCGCCGCTCAGAGGAAAAGAGGATCGCGAGGCATTGATCGAGGGACTGTTAGATGGAACGATTGATTTCATCGCAACAGACCATGCGCCGCATACAGAAGAAGAAAAGAACGAAACCATGCAGCGTGCCCCGTTTGGAATTGTGGGACTTGAAACAGCGTTCTCGCTTCTGTATACACGATTTGTCAAAACAGGCGAATGGACATTAAAAGAACTCGTTGATTATATGACAATCAAACCAGCAGAAGCATTTTCCCTTCCATACGGAAAGCTTGAAGAAGGGCACATAGCTGATATCACACTTATTGATTTAAACAAAGAAATGGCAATCGATAAAACAAGCTTCTTATCTAAAGGGCAAAATACACCGTTTGACAAATTGACCGTATCAGGATGGCCGGTCATGACACTTGCATCTGGGAAAGTCGTTTATGAAGAGGGGAGACTAGTAAAATGAAGAGACGCTTAGTGCTAGAAAACGGAACAGTATTCGAAGGAACAGGCTTTGGCAGCTTAGAACCATCAGTCGGAGAAGTTGTCTTTAATACAGGGATGACGGGCTATCAAGAAATTTTATCTGATCCATCATACTGCGGACAAATTGTCACACTAACTTACCCGCTTATTGGCAACTATGGCATTAACCGTGATGATTTTGAATCGATCACACCGTTTGTAAAAGGGCTGATTGTGAAAGAGCTTTGTGAAAAGCCCTCAAACTGGCGCTCTTCATACTCACTCGATGAATATTTAAAAATGAAAAACATTCCGGGGCTGAGCGGAATCGATACACGGAAGCTGACTCGAATGATTCGAAGTGCAGGCACTTTAAGAGGGGCGTTTGCAGGACCTGATGAACGAGTAGAAGACGTTGTCCGCCGCCTTCAAACATTGCAGCTGCCAACAGATCAAGTGAGTCAAGTATCTGTGAAAAATGCGTACCCAAGCCCAGGCAGAGGAAAAAGAATTGTCCTTGTCGATTTCGGCATGAAGCACGGTATTTTGCGCGAGCTCAATAAACGTGACTGCGACGTCATTGTGGTGCCATACAACATCACTGCAGATGAAGTGCTGCAGCTAAAGCCTGATGGCATCATGCTTTCAAACGGACCTGGAGATCCCGTGGATGTACCGGAAGCCGTTGAGATGATTCAGCAATTGATTGGAAAGGTGCCGCTCTTTGGTATATGCCTCGGGCATCAATTATTTGCTCTAGCGTGCGGTGCAAGCACAGAAAAAATGAAATTTGGCCACAGAGGATCAAACCATCCGGTGAAAGAACTAGCAACTGGCAAGGTGACACTGACGTCTCAAAACCACGGCTACACGGTTAGCAGTATTAACGAAGACGTGCTCGAAGTCACACATATTGCCCTAAACGACAATACGATTGAAGGATTAAAACATAAAGAAGCACCAGCATTCACTGTTCAGTACCACCCAGAAGCATCACCGGGTCCAGAAGATGCAAACTACTTATTTGACCAGTTCATGGAAATGATTCATACGACTGAGAAAGAAGGGGAAGAAGTATGCCAAAACGCGTAGACATCAAAAAGATTTTAGTAATCGGATCAGGTCCTATCATCATCGGTCAGGCAGCGGAGTTTGACTATGCAGGCACACAGGCTTGCTTAGCACTAAAAGAAGAGGGCTATGAAGTCGTTCTTGTCAACTCTAACCCTGCGACCATCATGACAGATACAGAAATGGCTGATAAGGTATACATCGAACCACTGACACCAGAATTTTTAACACGAATCATTCGAAAAGAACGCCCTGATGCGATCCTGCCAACACTTGGCGGGCAAACTGGATTAAACCTTGCAGTTGAATTATCAGAGCTTGGCGTATTAGCTGAATGCGGCGTTGAAGTACTCGGTACAAAGCTGTCAGCCATCCAAAAAGCAGAGGATAGAGATTTATTCCGTAATTTAATGAATGAACTAAATGAGCCAGTACCAGAAAGTGAAATCATTCATAACCTTGAAGAAGCGATGGCGTTCACGGATCAAATCGGTTTCCCTGTCATTGTCAGACCAGCCTATACATTAGGCGGAACGGGCGGCGGTATTTGTACAAACGAGCAAGAACTGAAGGAAATCGTTGAAAACGGTCTGAAGCTTAGCCCAGTCACACAATGCTTACTTGAAAAAAGCATTGCCGGCTTTAAAGAAATTGAATATGAAGTCATGCGAGACAGCGGTGACCATGCAATCGTTGTTTGTAACATGGAAAACTTTGACCCTGTCGGCATCCATACAGGTGACAGTATTGTTGTAGCACCAAGCCAAACGTTAAGTGACCGAGAATATCAGCTGCTTCGAAATGTGTCGCTTAAGCTGATCCGTGCACTTGGCATTGAAGGCGGCTGTAATGTTCAGCTGGCACTTGATCCAAACAGCTTTCAATACTATATCATCGAAGTAAACCCGCGTGTGAGCCGTTCCTCTGCGCTTGCGTCAAAAGCGACAGGCTATCCAATTGCCAAATTGGCAGCGAAAATTGCTGTCGGCTTAACGCTTGATGAAATGATGAACCCAGTCACAGGTAAAACCTATGCAGCCTTCGAGCCGGCACTTGACTATATCGTTTCTAAAATACCGCGCTGGCCGTTCGATAAATTTGAATCTGCCAACAGACGTCTTGGTACGCAAATGAAGGCAACTGGTGAAGTCATGGCGATCGGCCGCACATTAGAAGAGTCTCTTCTAAAGGCAGTACGTTCACTTGAAGCCGATGTGCATCACATTGAATTAAAAGATGAAGCAGACATCACAAATGAAGTGCTTGAAAAGCGGATTATCAAAGCGGGAGATGAACGATTATTTTATATCGCTGAGGCACTTAGAAGAGGCTATACAGTCGAACAAATACATGAATTCTCAAAAATTGATTACTTCTTCCTTCATAAGCTGGAAGGCATTATCGTCTTTGAGAAGACATTAAAAGAAAACAAAGGCAATACAGACGTATTAAAAGAAGCAAAAGAAAAAGGCTTCTCAGATATCTACATTAGCCGCGAGTGGAATATGAACGAAGCGGATGTCTACAAGCTAAGACAAGAAGCAGGCATTGTACCTGTATACAAAATGGTGGATACATGTGCAGCAGAATTTGAATCAGAGACACCATATTTCTACAGCACGTATGAAGATGAAAATGAATCAGAACGGACTGACAAGAAAAGCGTCATCGTATTAGGTTCAGGTCCTATCCGAATTGGACAAGGGGTTGAATTTGATTATGCGACTGTTCACTCTGTGTGGGCAATTAAACAAGCAGGCTATGAAGCGATCATTATAAACAACAACCCTGAAACGGTCTCAACAGACTTTAGTATTTCAGATAAGCTCTACTTTGAACCACTCACTGTAGAAGATGTCATGCATATCATCGACCTTGAACAGCCTGAAGGAGTCGTTGTTCAGTTCGGCGGACAAACGGCGATCAACCTAGCAGACGAATTATCAAATAGAGGGGTGAAAATTCTTGGAACTTCTCTAGAAGACCTAGACCGCGCAGAAAACCGGGACAAGTTTGAACAAACGTTAGAAACACTCGGTGTGCCGCAGCCTAAAGGGAAAACAGCAACGTCTGTGCCTGAAGCTGTAGCGATTGCCAATCAAATCGGCTACCCAGTCCTTGTCCGTCCTTCCTATGTATTAGGCGGCCGCGCGATGGAAATTGTGTATCAAGAAACAGAGCTTCTTCACTACATGGAGAATGCGGTGAAAGTCAATCCGCAGCATCCGGTGTTAATTGACAAGTATTTGACAGGAAAAGAAATTGAAGTAGATGCCGTGTCTGATGGTGAAACTGTCGTGATCCCAGGCATTATGGAACACATTGAAAGAGCCGGAGTTCACTCTGGTGACTCGATTGCGGTCTATCCGCCGCAAACATTGTCTGAGGACATCAAAGCGAAGATCGCAGAATACACGATCAAGCTTGCCAAAGGACTCAACATTATTGGGCTTTTGAACATACAATTTGTCCTATCAAAAGGTGAAGTGTATGTACTTGAAGTGAACCCGAGATCAAGCCGGACGGTTCCTTTCTTAAGTAAAATTACAGGCATTCCGATGGCAAACCTTGCGACAAAAGTCATCTTGGGGGACAAACTCAAAAATTATGGCTACGAAGAAGGGCTTCATACAGAGCAAGAAGGAGTGTACGTCAAAGTTCCAGTCTTCTCTTTTGCAAAATTAAGAAGAGTGGATATTACACTCGGGCCTGAAATGAAATCAACAGGTGAAGTCATGGGGAAAGATGTCACGATCGAAAAAGCCTTATATAAAGGATTGATTGCATCAGGCATTCAAATTCCTAAAGACGGAACAGTTCTTCTGACAGTGGCTGATAAGGATAAAGAAGAAGGACTTGAGATCGCAAGAAGATTCCATTCGATCGGCTATCATATTTTAGCAACAGAAGGAACGGCGAATTATTTAAAACAAGCCTCCATTCCATCAAGTGTGGTCGGCAAAATTGGAGAAGAAGGCAAAAATCTTCTCGATGTCATTCGAAACGGGGAAGCCCAATTCGTGATCAACACATTAACAAAAGGAAAACAGCCGGCAAGAGACGGCTTTAGAATTAGACGTGAATCTGTTGAAAACGGAGTGGCCTGCTTAACGTCCCTAGACACAGCAGAAGCCATTTTACGAGTGCTTGAGAGCATGACATTTAGAGCGGATGAAATGCCAGAAGTGAAAACGAATGCTGAGGTGACAGTAACGATATGAAAAAAGCATACTTGACGGTCGTCTCGAACCGAGAGATCGCTGATCATATTTACGAAATGACATTAAAAGGTGACCTTGTGGACGCCTTTCAAACGGCTGGACAATTTCTTCATCTAAAGGTCAGTGAATCCATGACACCGCTGCTGAGAAGACCGATCAGTATTGCCAACATTCATGCCGAGCAAAAAGAAGCAACCATCATTTACCGCGCAGAAGGAGAGGGCACAAAGCTCCTCTCCCAAAAGCGGGAGGGAGAAACAGTTGATGTATTAGGGCCGCTTGGAAACGGGTATGATCCTTCAGTCGTCAAGCCCGGAGAGACGGCATTACTAGTCGGCGGCGGAATTGGCGTACCGCCTCTATATGAACTGTCCAAGCGTTTAACGAAAAAAGGCGTCATCGTAAAGCATGTCCTCGGCTTTCAATCGAAAAAGGATGTATTTTACGAGGAGAAATTTCAAGCACTCGGCGATACGTTTATTGCAACTGTTGATGGCACATATGGTGCTAAAGGCTTTGTAACAGATGTGATAAAAGAGCAAAACCTGAGCTTTGATGTGCTGCTTTCCTGCGGTCCGACACCTATGCTAAAAGCGCTGAAAGACACGTATCCTGATAAGCCCGTCTACATTTCGATGGAAGAACGAATGGGCTGCGGGATTGGTGCCTGCTTTGCATGTGTCTGTCATACCGATCAGCTCGACAAACCTTACGTCAAAGTCTGTCTTGATGGACCTGTTTTTAAAGCAGAGGAGGTGGCATTGTCATGCTAAACGTTGAGTTACCGGGATTATCTTTAAAGAATCCAATTATCCCTGCATCAGGCTGCTTTGGATTTGGGAGAGAATTTGCATCCTTATATGACCTATCATTACTGGGCGGTATCATGATCAAAGCCACAACCCTTGAACCGAGATTTGGCAATCCGACACCAAGGGTAGCCGAGACAGGAGCTGGTATGCTCAATGCAATCGGACTTCAAAACCCAGGTCTAAAAGGCGTGCTTGAAAATGAATTGCCTTGGCTCGAGCAGTTTAATACACCTATTATTGCGAATGTTGCTGGCTCACAGGTCGAAGATTATGTTGAAGTAGCCAAGCAAATCAGTCAAGCCAAAAATGTTCATGCCCTTGAACTGAATATTTCTTGCCCAAATGTTAAAACAGGCGGGATCGCCTTTGGTACAGATCCAAATATGGCGGCGTCATTAACAAAAGCAGTCAAGAAAGTCTCTTCTGTTCCTGTCTATGTCAAGCTGTCACCTAACGTAGCCAATATTGTAGAGATTGCTCAAGCGATTGAAGCTGCTGGAGCGGATGGACTCACCATGATTAACACATTAATTGGGATGCGTTTAGATTTAAAAACGGGGAAACCCATCCTTGCCAATAAAACAGGCGGATTATCAGGACCAGCTGTCAAACCTGTCGCTGTGCGCATGGTGCATGAGGTGAGTCAAGCGGTTTCTATTCCGATTATCGGGATGGGCGGAGTGCAAAGTGCTGAAGATGTACTTGAATTTTTACTAGCAGGTGCAAGTGCAGTAGCTGTCGGTACAGCCAATTTTGTGAATCCATTTATTTGTCCGGAAATCATTGAAGAGCTGCCAAATGTGTTAGCAGCATATGGTTATTCATCTGTAGAGGAATGTATCGGAAGGAGCTGGAAACATGAAGCACTTGCCCATCATCGCGCTTGATTTTCCTTCAGGACAGGAGGCGCTTACCTTTTTAGATCCCTTTGAAGGGACACCATTATTTGTGAAGGTCGGCATGGAGCTGTTTTACCAAGAAGGACCTGCCATCCTTGATGAGCTGAAAGAAAAAAATTGCCGCATTTTTCTCGATTTAAAATTACATGACATTCCAACAACGGTGCAAAAAGCGATGAACCGGCTTGCCACACTTGGCGTTGATTTGGTCAATGTGCATGCTGCTGGCGGGAAACGAATGATGCAGGCTGCATTAGAGGGACTTGAAAGCGGGACTCCTGCTGGACAAAGCCGTCCGGGCATTATTGCAGTGACCCAGCTGACTAGTACGTCAGAAGACATGATGAGAAAAGAATTACTCATTGACCGTCCGTTGCAAGAGACTGTTATCCGGTACGGTCAATTAGCATATGAAAGTGGGCTGGACGGGGTTGTTTGCTCTGTTCATGAATCTAAAGCACTTCATGAACATATCTCACCCTCCTTTCTCACTGTAACGCCAGGTATTCGCTTACCAAATGATCAAACTGATGACCAAAAGCGTGTGGCGACACCTGCCTATGCAAAAGAGCAAGGTGTTTCACAAATTGTTGTCGGAAGATCAATCACAAAAGCGGATAAACCAATAGAAGCCTATCATCAAATTTTGAAAGAGTGGGAGTGACTGCCAGATGAAATCAAAAATCGCGAAACATCTATTACAAATCAAAGCGGTCTCATTAAAACCAGACGAACCGTTTACATGGGCGAGCGGTATAAAATCACCGATCTATTGTGATAACCGCCTCACATTATCATATCCAGAAGTCAGACACGACATTGCGGAAGGTCTAAAAGATTTGATTCTCACTCATTTCAAGGGAGCAGAGGTTGTCGCGGGTACTGCAACAGCGGGCATTCCGCATGCGGCATTAGCGGCAGACCGCTTGAACATCCCAATGTGTTATGTCAGAAGTAAGCCGAAAGCACACGGAAAAGGAAATCAAATTGAAGGGGCTGTATCGAAAGGCCAAAAGGTTGTAGTCGTTGAAGACCTTATTTCCACAGGAGGCAGTGTGCTTGAAGTGGTCGCTGCTCTTCAAGCTGAGGGCTGCGAGGTACTAGGAGTCGCCGCAATCTTCACATACGGACTGCCAAAAGCAGCAGCCGCTTTTCAAGAAAAAAATATTCCGTATGTCACCCTGACAGACTATGACACATTGACAGACGTGGCACTTGAACTGAAAGCGATTGAGCCGTCTGCGATGAACAAACTAAAACGCTGGAGACAAGATCCGTCCTCTGAATCTTGGATGGAAGAAACGGTCTGTAAAGAAGAGAAAGGACTAGGATGAAGAGCATTTTAGCCTCCTATCGTTAACAAAAGCTGTGCTTGCCCGCACGGCTTTTTTATTTGGGTAAAAATAGTAAAATAGACTCAAATTTTAATAAAAACTAATCCTATCAATAAAGTCGGGTTGACTTTTGTTTGAATTGTGTTAATATTTAAGACAAATTGAAACTCTTATCCAGAGAGGTGGAGGGACTGGCCCGATGAAACCCGGCAACCTGCGATTCGCAAGGTGCTACTTCCTGCAAAATGATTCTATTTTGAAAGATAAGGAAATCGTGAGCTTCCTCATCTTTCTTTCGGACTGAAAGAAAGTTTTTTTATTTTAACGGTGAGGAGGAAGAGGAGATGGAAGTGAAACAAAATCAGGATGAGGACTTAGTAAAGCATATGCAAGAACTGATTGGGGATATGAAATTCGGTTCAATTACGTTAATTGTTCAGGACGGTCAAGTGATTCAAGTGGAAAAAAACGAAAAAATTAGATTGAAGTAGTGCGGAAATTAGCAATATGAGCGGTACTCCGGAAGGGGAGAAATCATGTTAACTTATGAAAATTGGCAAGAGCCGTCCATTACATTTCAAGAGGATGATTTGTATAAAGGAGCCCTGTCTGTACTGAAATGGGCGTACGGTCATTATGGTGACCAGCTCGTGTATGCGTGCAGCTTTGGCATCGAGGGCATCGTTCTGATTGATCTGATTGCAAAAGTAAAAAAAGATGCGAGAATTGTCTTTTTAGATACAGGTCTGCATTTTAAGGAAACATACGACACAATTGATGCGGTAAAGGAAAGATACCCGGGTTTAGACATTGTATTGAAAACGCCTGAGCTGACGGTTGAACAGCAAAATGAGCAGCACGGTGATGAATTATGGAAAACAAATCCTCAAAGCTGCTGCCATATGCGTAAGGTCATTCCTTTACAAGAAGCTCTCTCTGGTTATCCAGCATGGCTTTCCGGTTTAAGAAGAGAGCAGTCACCAAAACGAGCAGGGACGAATTTCTTAAATAAGGATGAGAAATTCAAATCAGTGAAAGTATGTCCGCTCATCCATTGGACGTGGAAGGACATATGGAGATATGCATCTAGAGAGGAACTTACTTATAATCCGCTGCATGACCAAGGATATCCAAGTATCGGCTGTGCACCGTGTACACAGCCAGCATTTACTGCAGATGATCTGCGTTCTGGCAGATGGTCAGGAACAGCAAAGACAGAGTGCGGATTACATGAGTAAGGGAGCATAACGTATGGAAATCGCCGCAATTTTATTTAGTCTATTCTTTGCTTTAAACATAGGCGCAAGCGGGGCAGCTGCTTCTATGGGCATTGCGTATGGATCAGGTGCCATTCAAAAGCCCATTTATGCACTCAGTTTTTGTGCAGTGGGAATTTTAGCAGGTTCAGTGATTGGCGGCGGCGAGGTCGTCAAAACGATCAGCTCTGGTATTATGCCAGAATCAGTCATTACACTTGAAATCGTTTGTATTATCATTGGTTCTGCTGCACTATCACTTTTCATAGCGAATCTCATGGCGATTCCTTTATCAACAAGTGAGGTCACAGTAGGGGCTGTGGTTGGTGTGGCAGTCGCGTATAAAGTATTGTTTGTGAAATCCATTTTAGTGATTGTGGCATTTTGGGTCATCATCCCGCTTTTTGCCTTTCTTTTTACCTTTGCTGTCGTCAAAATCATCAGAATGTTCCCTAAACGGAAGCTGTCTAAAAAAGGCACAGCTATTTTATCTGTCGTATTAATCCTCAGCGGATTTTTAGAGGCATTTTCAGCCGGTATGAACAATGTGGCAAATGCTGTCGGCCCGCTCGTCGCTTCAGGCGTTTTGTCTGTTGGGCAGGGAACACTTTACGGCGGAATCTTCGTCGCAGCAGGGGCCCTCTTGCTAGGCAGAAGAGTGCTGGAAACAAACGGAAAGAAAATTACCCGCTATCAAACAGGCGAAGGGATTTTACTTTCGAGTACCGGTGCCGGGCTTGTCATCGTCAGCTCTATTTTTGGGCTGCCCGTTCCACTTACGCAAATCACCTCCTCGTCTATCATCGGGCTTGGAATGGCAAAAGGCGGGCCTAACATTTTTCACAAACATGTTGTGAAAAAAATGCTGAAAGTATGGGTGGTCTCACCTTTTTTATCACTCAGCCTCTCGTATTTGCTTGTGAGCCTTTTCTTAAAAGGAGACTATTACTCTATCTTTATCATGATGAGTGTACTGCTTGCCTCACTTGGTGCGCTGAGTCTGATGAAGGCAGTCAAAAATGAAAGCAGCTCTATTCATGAACAGGGCGGCGGGATTTAACCATAAATCCGACTATTAACATCTAATAAATATGAACATTGAGAGGAAGATGAACAAATGAGTTTAACACCACATGGTGGCGTATTAATTAATCGAGTAAATGAAGAATATGATCTCAGCACGGCTGCGAAGGAAATTGAACTAGATGCGATTTCCTTTGCAGACCTTGAACTCATTGCAATTGGCGGATATAGTCCAATTGAAGGGTTTTTAACAAAAGCTGATTATGAAGCAGTTGTAAGCAGTATGCGGCTAGCAAGTGGTGTCGTTTGGTCTCTTCCTATTACACTGCCAGTGACAAAAGAAAAGGCGGCGGAAATCCATCAAGGCGATATCGTGCGCTTATCCTACAATGGAACTGTATATGGGGTCATTGAAGTAGAGGATCAATACACACCAGATAAAGAAAAAGAAGCGGTGAATGTCTATAAAACAGATGACCGCAATCATCCAGGCGTGAAAAAATTATTTGAACGCGGCGATACTTACATTGGCGGAAAAATTACACTGACGAAACGCAGTGAAAAACCATTCCCTCAATTTACGTATGAGCCAGAAGAAACAAGACGTCATTTTAAAGATAACGGCTGGAAAACCATTGTTGGTTTCCAAACGAGAAACCCTGTTCATCGTGCTCATGAATATATTCAAAAAACAGCACTGGAAACAGTCGATGGTTTATTTTTAAATCCGCTTGTCGGTGAAACAAAATCTGACGACATCCCGGCAGATGTAAGAATGAAAAGCTATCAAGTATTATTGGACGGTTATTATCCAAAAGACCGCGTCTTTTTAGGTGTTTTTCCTGCTGCAATGCGTTATGCTGGACCAAAGGAAGCCATTTTTCATGCGCTAGTGCGGAAAAATTATGGCTGCACCCATTTTATTGTTGGAAGAGATCATGCAGGTGTTGGTGACTATTACGGCACATACGAGGCGCAGGAACTATTTGATCAATTTACAAGCGAAGAAATCGGCATTACTCCATTAAAATTTGAACACAGTTTCTACTGTAATACATGTGAAGCGATGGCCACTCCAAAAACGTGTCCTCACGACAAAAGCGAGCATGTCATTCTTTCAGGTACAAAGGTTCGAACAATGCTGAGAAACGGTGAATTACCACCAAGCACGTTCAGCCGAAAAGAAGTCATTGAAACATTAATCGAAGGATTAAAAACGACGGTATCTTAATGGGAGGGTATGACATGAGCAACGAACATATCGTGTGGCATGATTCATCAATTACAAAAAAAGAATATCAGCAGAAAAACAATCATACGAGCGGCATTATCTGGCTTACAGGTCTAAGCGGGTCAGGTAAATCAACGATCGCGAATGCAGCTGCAAGAGAGCTGTTTGAACAAGGCTACCAAGTCACAGTTCTTGACGGTGATAACGTGCGGCACGGACTCAATAAAGATCTAGGGTTTTCAGATGATGACAGAAAAGAAAACATCCGCCGGATCGGAGAAGTAGCAAAATTATTTGTGGAGCAAGGGACGATTGTCATCACTGCTTTTATTTCTCCATTTCAAGAAGACCGCCACACTGTCAGACAGTTGGTCGAAGATGGGGAATTTCACGAAGTATTTGTCAAATGTGATCTGAACGTGTGTGAAGAGCGTGATCCAAAAGGGTTATATAAAAAGGCGAGAAACGGTGAAATTCCGTTTTTCACTGGAATCGATTCACCGTATGAAGAGCCTGCTGCGCCTGAGCTCGTATTAGATACAGGGGAATTATCCCGTGAGGAATCTAAACAGCGTCTTGTTGATTATGTAAAAGGAACAACGAAATAATCGCCTGATGGCAGGGGGAGAAAAGCAAGATGGGGAAAGTATACATTGTGGGTGCTGGACCCGGTGACCCAGATTTAATAACATTAAAGGCCCATAAGGCGATACAGCGGGCAGATGTCATCTTATATGATCGTCTTGTCAATCAAGAAATTCTCGCCCATGCCAAACCGGAGGCGGAATTGATTTATTGCGGCAAGCTGCCAAATCATCATACAATGAGACAGGAAGCCATCAATGAAGCGCTTGTGGCTCATGCAAAGGAAGGGAACGTTGTCGTTCGGCTGAAAGGCGGCGACCCCTTTGTCTTTGGCCGCGGCGGTGAAGAAATCGAATGCCTAGCTGAGCACGGAATTCCGTATGAGGTCGTCCCAGGAATTACTTCTGGGATTGCAGCGGCTGCTTATGCGGGCATCCCTGTGACACATCGTGAATTCAGCTCAAATGTTGCTTTTGTCACGGGTCACTATCAAAAGGATGAACATTTTGAAGAAAAGTGGGAGGCGCTGGCTACAGGGATTGATACTCTTGTGATTTACATGGGTGTCAAAAACGTGGAAAGAGTGCAGCGCCTGCTTTTGAAAAATGGACGGGACCCTGAAACACCCGCTGCATTTATACACTGGGGAACCACAACAAGGCAAAAGACAACGTGCTGCACGGTGGCGACACTGTCTGAAACCGTTGAAAAAGAAGGGATCGAGCATCCAAGTTTAATTGTTGTTGGAGATGTCGTTCATTTTCATCAAAAGCTGAACTGGTTTGAACCTGCATTCATCGAGAAATGAGAATGATAGAGAAAAGACACGTGCATACATCGTGTCTTTTCGTCTGATGAAAACAAGTGAGAGGGAGGAGCCGCATGAAACAAGCTGTCCTTTATGTTGGGCATGGAAGCAGGGTAAAAGAAGCACAAGATAAGGCCATTTCTTTTATGAAAAGCTGTATGCCGTTAGTGAAAGCAGATATACAAGAAATTTGTTTTTTAGAGCTGACGGACCCTTCTATAGAAGAAGGATTTGAGGCCTGTGTGAAAAAAGGAGCGACACACATTGCAATCGTCCCGCTCCTCCTTTTAACTGCCATGCATGCCAAATCGGATATCCCGGTCGAAATTGAGAAAGTGCATGCGCGTTTCCCGCAAGTAAAGGTCACATATGGAAAGCCAATCGGCGTGAATCAAGAAGTAACAAAAGCGGTTGCCGCAAGAATTGAAGAAGCAGGATATCAAGGCGAGCGCGCGCGGATTCTTTTAATTGGCCGCGGGAGCTCTGATCCGGATGTGAAGCGAGATGTGTTTGGCATTGCAGACGATGTCCGAAATCTGCTTCCGCATGCAGAGGTTCTTCCGTGTTTTATTACAGCATGTGAGCCAAATTATCGAGATGTTCTCGCGCAGTTATCAGCAGATGACGATGGGCCTGTCTATCTCGTTCCTTACTTGCTGTTTACGGGGATTTTAATGAAAGAAATTGAAAGTGAAGCCGCTCAGGCGAGAAAGCGGCTGAAAGATGTCCAGGTATGCCGGTATATTGGCTTTCATCCGCATGTCAAATCGGCTTATATTGAACGCGTGCAAGAAACCATTTTAAACAAAGACGATGCGTTTCGTTTCCGAGGAGAAATCCATGCTTCCAGTCCATCTTGATTTAACCGATAAACAAGTGGTCATCGCCGGCGGCGGATCTGTCGCGTTAAGAAGAGCAAAGGCATTGTGTACGGAGTCTTGCCAGATAACCGTTGTGAGTCCTAATATTTCTGAAGAGATGGAACGCCTCATTGATACATATGCGCTCAATTGGAAGGAAAAGAAAGTAGACGCTGAAGATTTAAAGGATGCGTTTTTCATTGTTGCTGCTACAAACGACCCTTCGGTAAATGAATGGATTGCACAAACAGCACAGCCTCACCAGCTCGTGAATTGTGTGAGCCAATCTGAGCTCGGCAATGTGATGGTGCCGAAGGTTGTCAAAGCAGGAAAAGTGACGATTTCAGTTTCTACAAGCGGTGCAAGCCCCGCCCGGACAAAACAATTGGCTGCGGCAATTGAATCCTTGCTTGAACAAGAGGATATTGACGCACTTGATGCCCTTTACATCGAAAGAAAAAAACGACAAAGAAAAAGCCGATAAAATCGGGGACTGACCCTCGATTTTATCGGCTTTTTTATTTATTTTCTCAGCTTGAGCACAAGATCTTCGTCAGGCGTGACAAATAATGTTTGCTGCTGATCATACGTAACAAAGCCAGGCTTTGCTCCGTTTGGTTTTTTCACATGCCGGATTTTCGTATAATCGACAGGAACGGAGCCGGATTCTTTTGCCTTCGAGAAGTAGGCGGCAATTTGAGCCGCTTCAAGCAGCGTTTGTTCATCAGGTGCTTGGTGGCGGATGACGACATGTGATCCAGGAATATCCTTTGTATGCAGCCAAATATCATCACGAGCAGCTGCCTTTGTAGTCAAATACTCGTTTTGTTT
The DNA here is from genome assembly GCF_038593305.1 of Bacillus sp. FSL P4-0248. NCBI lineage: Bacteria > Bacillati > Bacillota > Bacilli > Caryophanales > Bacillaceae > Bacillus > Bacillus sp. FSL P4-0248. Next base: position 1,472,971 of record NZ_CP151983.1, read on the forward strand.
GTTGTTTTTTCCGACTAAAATTGGTATGCCTTGGGACGATTCATACGTTTCGAGCTGAATGGCCGCCGGTTTTTTCTTTTTGGCGTGGCGCTTTTGTTTGGCGCGCAAATATTTTCCTTCAACAAGCTCTTCTCTCATTTCCTCTAAATCCTTCGGTGAAGCAGAGGACAGCTGCTGAATCAGCTCTTCAAAATAAGCAATTTCTTCATGTGTCCGCTTAATTTGTTCATTTACAGCTTCTACAGCATTTTTTGCCTTTTGATATTTTGTGAAATATGCCTGTGCATTTTCAGAAGGGGTTTTATTTGTTTTGAGCGGGATCGTGATTTCTCCGCCGTCTTCATCGTAATAATTGATGACAGTCGCTTCTTTATCCCCTTTTTTAATCGCATATAAATTGGCTGTTAACAGCTCACCATAGAGCTGATATTTGTGTGCATCTTGGGATTCTTCAAGTGTTCTTTTTAGCTTTTTCAGCTTGTTTTCATTTTTCTTTTTTTCATTGACGACAAATCGTTCAAGGTCTGCCGCCTGCTGTTTGACTCTGTCTCTTTCTGCTTTTCCGAAATAAAAGCGGTCAAGCAGCTGGCTGAGTGAGTCGAATGTCTTCATCTCGCCATGGACATGCTGAAGCTCTAATAAATAAAAATACTCTTTCCCGTCTTTTCTTGTGAGCTGCGGCGTAAAAGAATGCATGCGAATGAGCTGGAACATGTCGAGCAGTGTATTTGGAATTGTTTCTTGATTGGCAAGGCCGGCCCGGTGTACTGCTTCCTTTGCAAACAGCGGAGAAACCCCAGAGAAGGTATCGACAATTTGATTCGCGATCTTTCCTTCTTGAAAGCGTAAATGCTTCAAAATATCATCCTTTGTCACGTCAAAAGGATTCAATTTTTGCTGCGCAGGCGGCAGAAGGTATTCATGACCAGGAAGCACCGTTCGATAGCTGTTCACAGATGGAGAAAGGTGTTTTAAACCATCAATGATCTGCTGCGTTCCATCCTCTACAAGAATCAAATTACTATGACGTCCCATGATTTCAATGTAAAGCTTACGCGTCTGTTCATCACCGATTTCATTTCGGCTTCTCACATGAAGCACGATCACCCGGTCAAACCCAATCTGTTCAAAACGTTCAATAAAGCCGCCCTCAAGATGCTTTCTGAGCAGCATACAAAACATCGGCGGCTCGCTTGGATTGTCGTATTGATGCTCTGTGAGCTGCACTCTCGCATAGCTCGGATGAGCCGATAAAAGCAGCTTGTGATTTTTCCCGTTTGCCCGAATATGAAAAATCAGCTCGTGTTTATATGGCTGATGGATTTTTGAAATCCTCCCGCCAGTTAAAGTCTCTTGCAATTCATTTGTCATACCATATGTAAAAATGCCGTCAAATGACATGTTAGATACACCCTCTTCTTTCACACAAATCTACTGAAAGAACCTTCCGTTTTCTCGTTCTTTAGGCAGTCTTATTATTATAGCATGATTTAGGACGAGTCTGAATAAACTGGCTTATAGAACACTGCATATGAGAGAGAACAAAAGAGGAGTGGACGAGGTCAAATGAATTGGCATGAACTGAACCAAACCGATTTATTAAAAACAATGAATACATCGATAGGTGACGGACTGTCAGAAAAAGATGTACAAAAGCGGCTTGAAAAACACGGGCCAAATGAATTGCAGGAAGGAAAAAAGGCGTCGGCTCTGATCATTTTTTTAGCACAGTTTAAAGATTTCATGGTGTTAATCTTGCTTGCAGCAACAATCATTTCTGCCTTTTTAGGAGAATACATTGATGCTGTTGCGATTGTAGCCATTGTTTTGATTAATGGTGTACTCGGTTTTTATCAAGAACGCCGGGCGGAGAAATCCCTTCAAGCGTTAAAAGAATTATCAACTCCGCACGTGTATGCAAGGAGAAATAATGAATGGGTCAAGATCCCGTCTAAACATCTCGTGCCAGGGGATATTGTGAAATTTTCAAGCGGAGACCGGATTGGGGCAGATATTAGATTACTAGAAACAAAGAGCTTAGAAATCGAGGAGTCCGCTCTCACTGGTGAGTCCATCCCAGCGGTCAAACACGCAAGTCCGCTTTCAAGCGGTCATGTCTCTCTCGGAGATTTGACGAACATGGCCTTTATGGGGACGCTTGTTACTAGAGGCAGCGGCGTAGGGGTTGTCATTGGTACAGGAATGAATACGGCGATGGGACAAATTGCCGGCATGCTGGATGCAGCAGGTAATATGGAAACGCCGCTGCAAAGACGTCTCGAGCAGCTTGGGAAAATTCTGATTGTGGCTGCTTTATTTTTAACGGTGCTCGTTGTTGTTCTCGGGGTTGTGCAAGGACATGAATTGTATCATATGTTCCTAGCGGGAGTATCTCTTGCTGTTGCGGCGATTCCAGAAGGCCTGCCGGCGATCGTCACTGTTGCACTTTCCCTAGGGGTGCAGCGGATGATCAAACAAAAATCGATTGTCAGAAAGCTCCCCGCGGTGGAAACACTCGGCTGCGCGTCAATCATTTGCTCAGATAAAACAGGAACGATGACGCAAAATAAAATGACCGTGACCCATGTGTGGGCAGAGGGGAAAACGTGGAATATTTCTGGCACAGGCTACGAGCCATCCGGTGACTTTACCTTGAACGGAGAAATCGTCCATGCTGACAAGCACCCAAGCCTGCAAAAGGTGTTATTATACGGGGCGCTTTGTAATACATCGACCATCGTTGAAAAAGACGGGGAGATGAGGCTTGATGGAGATCCGACAGAGGGGGCGCTTCTCACCGCAGCACGTAAAGCGGGTTTTACAGAGCAATTCATCGAAGCTGGATTTCATGTCATTGAGGAGTTTCCTTTTGATTCAGAAAGAAAGATGATGTCAGTCGTCGTTGAAACGAATCAAAAAGAGCGGTATGTCATTGCAAAAGGTGCGCCAGATGTACTAATGAACCGTTCAAGTCATATCATGCACGGTGGGCGCACAGCTTCTTTTTCAGCCACTCACAGGCAAGAAACAGAAGCTGCAATTCAAGGCTTAGCAAGACAGGCGCTTAGAACCATTGCCATTGCCTATAAAAAAGTCGGTCTGACGGAAAAAATCACCTCTGTAAAGCAGGCTGAAACCGATTTAACATTGATCGGGTTAGAGGGCATGATCGATCCACCGCGCCCTGAAGTCAGACGAGCGATTAAAGAGTGCCGGGATGCCGGGATTAAAACGGTCATGATTACAGGCGACCACGTAGAAACGGCCAAAGCGATTGCCAAAGACTTAAGCCTTTTACCGAAGCAAGGACAGGTGCTCGACGGAAAAGCGCTTGATCAGATGAGCGACAAAGAGCTTGAGCAAACGGCTGAAAATGTATACGTCTTTGCCCGGGTTTCCCCTGAGCATAAACTGAGAATTGTCAAAGCCTATCAAAAAAATGGTCATGTTGTGGCGATGACAGGTGACGGGGTCAATGATGCGCCTGCCATTAAACAAGCAGATATTGGCATTTCCATGGGCATCACTGGAACAGACGTAGCCAAAGAAGCGTCTTCTCTTATTTTACTTGACGACAACTTTGCGACCATAAAATCCGCCATTAAAGAGGGCCGGAATATTTATGAAAACATTCGTAAGTTTGTCCGTTATTTGCTGGCATCAAATGTCGGAGAAATTTTGGTCATGCTATTTGCGATGCTGCTCGCGCTGCCGCTGCCGCTCGTGCCTATACAAATCTTATGGGTAAACCTTGTCACAGATGGTCTGCCGGCTATGGCACTTGGCATGGATAAGCCAGAAGGCGATGTCATGAAGAGAAAGCCGCGGAATGTGAAAGAGGGCATTTTTGCTAGAGGGCTTGGCTGGAAGGTCATCTCAAGAGGATTCCTCATCGGGCTTGCGACCCTTTTGGCATTTATATTTGTGTATCACCGCGATCCAAACAACCTGCAATATGCACAGACTGTCGCATTTAGTACGCTTGTTTTGGCGCAGCTCATTCATGTATTTGACTGCCGCAGTGAACGGTCCATTTTTGAACGTAATCCATTTGGGAACCTTTATTTGATCGGTGCGGTTTTGTCATCACTTTTACTCATGTTTGTGGTCATTTATTACCCGCCGCTTCAGCCGATTTTCAAAACGGTGGCGGTTGCACCAATTGATTGGCTGCTGATCATTGGGATGTCAGCACTGCCAACTTTTTTACTGGCAGGATCACTTTTGACAAGAAAAAAATAATTGATTATGGTATAATTTTGAGGTAATAGTGTCTGCTATTACCTTTTTCATTTTATTAATATGAAAGAATTGGGTGTTTTGACATGATACGCAGTATGACGGGATTCGGCCAAGCGAGTAAAACGGATGGAGAACTGACAGTGTCAGTTGAGCTAAAATCGGTCAATCACCGTTTTAAAGAGGTTCATGCCCGTTTGCCGAGGCCGCTTTTATATTTCGAAGATACATTAAAAAAAATCATTCTTCGTCACGTGCAGCGCGGTAGAATTGAGCTGTTTGTCACGATTGAAGGCGGTAAACTAGCAAGCCGGTCCTTACAGATCGACTGGCCGCTGCTTGATGAATACATGAAAGCCGCAAAAGACCTCGAAGAACGCTATCACATTTCAGGCATTCAGCATGCACATGACTTATTGGGGCTGGAGCTTGCCGTTCAAGTGGAAGAGTCAGCCAGCCGAAATGAACAGTTAGAGCAGCTGCTGATGGAAGCTTGCGAGGCTGCTGTCAAGGAGCTTTGCTTCATGAGAGAGCAAGAGGGCGCATCACTTCAAAAAGACTGTGAACTGAGGCTTTCTGAATTAGAGGCCTATACAGAAGAAATCAAAGTCTTTGCTCCAGAGGTTGTGAGTCAGTACAAAGAACGATTGAATCAGCGATTGCAAGAATGGATCGGAGAGGCGCTTGACGAGAGCAGACTAACGACAGAGGCTGCCATTTTTGCTGACCGGTGTGACATTACAGAAGAGATTACGAGACTGAAAAGTCATTTTCAGCAGTTCCAGCAAATCTTGCTGCAAGGCGGTGCTGCCGGCCGAAAACTTGACTTCCTTGTACAGGAGCTCAACCGTGAAGTGAACACCATTGGATCAAAAGCGAACCATCACCATTTAACAAAGCTGGTGGTTGAAATGAAAAGTGCTATTGAAAAAATAAAAGAACAAGTGCAAAATATAGAATAGTCATTGTGTATGCTGTTTACAGTGCGTCTCTTTCGGCGAGACTAGAGACGTTTATATTACAGGGGGACGAAAGAAGATGACCATAAAGTTGATCAATATCGGATTTGGAAACATCATTTCAGCGAATCGGATGATTTCGATCGTCAGTCCGGAATCAGCACCGATTAAACGAATGATACAAGACGCAAGAGATCGAGGCATGCTCATAGATGCTACATACGGAAGAAGAACCCGTGCTGTTGTCATTATGGACAGTGACCATGTCATCTTATCTGCCGTTCAGCCTGAGACTGTCGCGCAAAGACTTTCTGTAAAAGAAGAAATCATAGATGAAGGGCAGGGGTAATACGCCATTATGAAAGAAAGAGGACTTTTAATCGTTCTCTCTGGACCTTCGGGAGTTGGAAAAGGAACGGTCAGACAAGCCATTTTCTCCCAGGAAGATACGAAATTTGAATACTCTATTTCTGTGACGACACGCAAACCGCGTGAAGGTGAAAGAAATGGTGTCGATTATTTCTTTAAAACCAGGGAAGAATTTGAACATATGATTGAAAACAAAAAGCTGTTAGAATGGGCAGAGTACGTCGGGAATTACTACGGCACGCCTGTTGACTATGTAGAACAGACATTAAGCGAAGGAAAAGATGTTTTCCTTGAAATTGAAGTGCAAGGTGCACTTCAAGTAAGAGAAGCATTCCCGGAAGGTCTTTTTATTTTCCTTGCACCGCCTAGTCTTTCAGAACTTCAAAACCGTATCATTACTCGCGGTACAGAATCTGAGGAGCTCATTCGAAACCGAATGGCTGCTGCGAAAGAAGAAATTGAAATGATGGATGCTTACGACTATGTCGTTGAAAACGATGATGTCGAGCTTGCTTGTGAAAGAATCAAAGCGATCGTCCTTGCAGAACACCTGCGCAGAGACAGAGTCGCACCAAGATATAAAAAAATGCTGGGGGTAGAATAAACCATGTTAGATCCTTCAATTGACTCATTGATGAACAAACTTGATTCAAAATATACACTTGTAACAGTGTCGGCACGTCGTGCACGTGAAATGCAGATCCATCAAGATCAGCAGATTGAAAACACAAAGTCTTACAAATTCGTAGGCAAAGCACTAGAAGAAATTGACGCTGGTCTTTTGACATTTGAAAAAGAGGATCAAGAATAACACATCGCTTCTGCAATGCAGATACGATACGTTCAAAAAAGTCAAAACTATGATTGGTTTTGACTTTTTTGAATTGTAGACGAATTTGTGAAAAAGGCCGTTAAGGGGGACAAACAAATGTTACAGTCAAAAAATATATTGCTCGGTGTCAGCGGAGGAATCGCCGTATATAAAGCAGCAGCACTTACTAGTAAACTCGTACAAGCAGGCGCAAATGTAAGAGTGATTATGACGGAATCTGCTCGTGAGTTTGTGTCTCCGCTTACCTTCCAAGCACTGTCTCGGCATGAGGTATATGTAGATACATTCAAAGAAAACAATCCAAAAGTCATTGCACATATTGACGTAGCTGACTGGGCCGATCTCATTCTTGTTGCCCCTGCAACAGCACATACGATTGGTAAAATGGCCGCTGGACTTGCAGATGATATGCTCACAACGACTTTGCTTGCTTCTACAGCGCCTGTATGGGTCGCACCAGCGATGAATGTGCATATGTATGATCACCCGGCTGTGAAACGGAACATTCGCACATTATATGAAGACGGCTACCGGTTTATTGAGCCGAGTGAAGGTTATTTAGCCTGCGGGTACATTGGAAAAGGGCGATTAGAAGAGCCTGAAAAAATTGTGGAACACATCCGGGCCTTTTTTGAAGAGCCAAAAAGCTTACCGCTCTCAGGTAAAAAAGTTGTGGTGACAGCAGGTCCTACACGTGAAGTGATCGATCCTGTCCGGTTCTTTACAAACCGTTCTAGTGGAAAAATGGGCTATGCGATTGCAGAGGCTGCTAAGCAAATGGGTGCAGATGTTACGCTGATTTCTGGACCTGTTTCTTTAACTGAACCTGACCATGTACATGTAGTGCACGTTGAATCAGCTGAAGAGATGTATCATGCTGCGCTAGATGTATACGGGGAAGCTGATCTTGTCATTAAATCAGCAGCTGTCGCCGATTACACCCCTGTCACGACATATGCTCATAAAATGAAAAAACAGGCCGGCGCTCTGGACATTGAATTCACCCGGACAAAAGATATTTTAAAAGAACTGGGGAAAAGAAAAGAGCATCAAGTGCTGGTCGGATTTGCAGCTGAAACGCAGGATGTAGAATATTATGCGAAAAAGAAAATTGAATCCAAGCATCTAGATATGATTGTGGCCAATAACGTCACTAAAGAAGGTGCAGGCTTTGGCACAGATACCAATGTGGCAGCAATCATCAAAGCAGATGGAACGAAAAAAGAGCTGCCAATGATGAGCAAAAAAGACCTCGCTTTTGAAATTTTAAAGGAGGCAATAATGCTGCTTCCAAAAGAGCGTGATCGCGCATGATTGCTGAAGTCATCGTAGATGTCACAACGAAAGCCATTGACCGGCCATTTGATTACCGGGTACCAGATCGATTCAAAGATCTCGTCAAAGCGGGAATGAGGGTGGTCGTTCCCTTTGGCCCGCGGAAGATTCAAGGGTTTGTGACAAAAGTCAAAGAGGAAACAGACATCAAGACAGGAAGCATTAAAGAGATAGTCGATTTATTTGATTTATCACCTGTTCTGACAGATGAGCTACTGGAGCTTTCTCACTGGCTGACGGAAAAAACATTGTCCTATCATATTACGGCACTTCAATCGATGCTGCCCGCAGCCATGAAGGCAAAGTATGAAAAAGAAATACAGGTGCTATCAGAGGAAGAACTTCCGCAGTCATTGAAAGAGCTTTTCGGTCAGCGAGAGAGCATTCTTTATGCTGACATCCCGTCTGAACAATTAAAACAGATTCAAAAGCATGTCCAAAAAGGTCATCTAGAGGTGAGATACCATGTCTCGCAAAAATCTGGAAAGAAAAAGGTCCGCATGCTCCAGCTGGCTGTATCGAAAGAAAAACTTGAAGAAAAGCAGCAGCAGCTAAAGAAAAATGCGGTAAAACAAAAGGCACTGATTTCCTACTTGCTTCAAGCGGGAGAGGCAACCTTTTTAGCGAAAGACTTGCAGCAGCAAACAGGCGCGAGTTCTCAAACGCTTAAAACCTTTATTCAAGAAGGGCTGTTAACAGAAAGCTATGAAGAGGTCTACCGGGATCCTTACCGTGACCGGGAGTTTACACCATCTGCATCACTTGATCTCACGCCTGAGCAAACAGAGGCGGCAAAACATATTCATCAAGCAGTCAGTGAGGATCAGCACGCAACCTTTTTACTGCACGGAGTGACAGGAAGCGGCAAAACGGAGATTTACTTGCAGACAATTGATCATGTTCTTCAAAAAGGCAAAGAAGCGATCGTTTTAGTTCCTGAGATTTCGTTAACCCCTCAAATGGTGCAGCGATTTAAAGAACGATTTGGCTCAAATGTGGCTGTTCTTCACAGCGGCTTATCGACAGGAGAAAAATATGACGAATGGCGGAAAATTCATCGCAAGGAAGTCAAGCTTGTCGTTGGCGCAAGATCTGCTGTTTTCGCTCCATTTGAAAATTTAGGCATGATTATTATAGATGAAGAGCATGAATCCTCTTATAAACAAGAAGAAATGCCTCGTTACCATGCCAAGGATGTCGCCATTGAACGAGCAGTGCGGCATCAATGTCCAGTCGTATTAGGCAGTGCAACACCTTCACTTGAAACCTATGCACGTGCAAAAAAAGGCGTCTATACATTGCTGCCGCTCAAGCACCGCGTCAACCAGCAGCAGATGCCGCACGTTTCGTTAATTGATATGAGAGAAGAACTAAGAAATGGCAACCGCTCCATGTTCTCAGAAGAATTAATGATCAGGTTAAAGGAAGTGCTTGAAAGAAAAGAACAAGCCGTTTTATTTCTGAACAAAAGAGGCTATTCATCCTTTGTGATGTGCCGTGATTGTGGATATGTGGAGCAATGTCCACATTGCGAAATTTCTCTCACCTATCACCGCTATCAAAAACGGCTGAAGTGCCATTATTGTGGTCACGAAGCTCCAGTACCTTCTGAATGTCCAGAATGCCACAGTGAGCATATTCGCTATTTTGGAACTGGCACGCAGCGAGTAGAAGAAGAACTGACAAAGGTATTGCCTGAGGCGCGTGTGATCCGAATGGATGTGGATACAACGTCTCGTAAAGGTGCTCACGAAAAGCTTCTTACGTCTTTTGGCAATAAAGAAGCGGACATTTTGCTCGGGACGCAGATGATTGCAAAGGGGCTGGATTTCCCAGATGTCACACTTGTTGGTGTTCTCAGTGCGGATACATCCCTTCACATCCCTGATTTTCGTTCAAGTGAAAAAACATTTCAGCTTCTCACACAGGTCAGCGGCAGAGCAGGGCGCCATGAAAAAGCGGGCTCGGTTATTATTCAATCGTATACGCCTTCTCACTATAGTATTGAATTAACGAAGCAGCATGACTACGAAGCCTTTTATGAACAGGAGATGCTGCATCGACGCCACCAGTCCTATCCGCCTTATTACTTTTTGGCGATGGTGACAGTGTCACACGAAGAAGTGACGAAGGCAGCACATGTCACTGATCAAATTGTCCAGTTCCTAAAAATGAACTGTGCACCGAATACTCGAATCCTTGGTCCGGCCGCATCGCCAATCGCTAAGATCAAAGATAGATATCGGTATCAATGCGTGATAAAATACAAAAGGGAAAATGAACTGGCAAGTTTACTACGGAAAATACAAGACCATTATCAAAAGGAAATGGAACAAAAACAATTGATGATTTCAATAGATATGAATCCATATATGATGATGTAAAACGGAGGGCTGTAAGTGGCAGTAAAACCAATAGTCATACATCCGGCAGAAGTGCTTGAACAAAAGACAGAGCGCGTCGAGACGTTCGATAAAAAGCTTAAAAAACTGCTGGATGATATGTATGATACAATGCTTGAGCTGGATGGAGTTGGACTAGCAGCACCACAAATCGGTATTTCAAAAAGAATCGCTGTTGTAGATATCGGAGAAGAATCTGGCAGAATTGACTTAGTGAACCCCGAGGTGCTTGAAGTAGAAGGAAGCCAGACAGATATTGAAGGCTGCCTGAGCTTTCCATCTTTATACGGCACTGTAGAGAGACCGAACTATGTGAAGGTAAAAGCCTTTGATAAGAAAGGCAAACCATTTACAATAGAAGCAGACGGATTTTTAGCAAGAGCTTTATTGCACGAAATTGATCATTTAGACGGCATTTTATTTACGTCAAAAATCATTGAAACTTATACAGAAAAAGAACTTGCGGAAATGGAAGGGTGAAGAAAATGGCACGTATCGTATTTATGGGAACCCCTGATTTCTCAGTACCTGTGCTGCAAACACTGATAACAGAAGGATACGAAGTGGTAGGGGTTGTCACGCAGCCAGACCGCCCAAAAGGAAGAAAACGAGTGCTCACACCGCCTCCTGTAAAAGTGGAAGCCTTAAAGCACGGCATTCCTGTGTTGCAGCCTGAAAAGGTGCGCCTTGATGAAGAAATTGATAAGGTGCTTGCCTTACAGCCGGATTTAATCGTCACAGCGGCATTTGGACAAATTTTACCAAAGCGATTACTCGATGAACCTAAGTTTGGCTGTATCAATGTTCATGCCTCGCTGCTGCCAGAACTAAGAGGCGGCGCGCCGATCCATTATGCGATCCTTCAAGGCAAAAAGAAAACAGGCGTTACCATCATGTACATGGTGGAAAGACTTGATGCAGGTGACATGATCAGTAAAGTAGAAGTAGAAATCGATGAATTAGACAATGTCGGAACATTGCATGACAAATTAAGTGTTGCAGGTGCCGCGCTGCTAAAAGATACGGTGCCAAATGTTCTGAGCGGGTCTATTTCTCCGATTCCGCAAAATGAAGAAGCGGCCACATACGCACCAAATATTAAACGGGAGCAAGAAAGATTAGACTGGACAAAAACCGGCGAAGAGCTTTACAACCAAGTTCGCGGGCTAAATCCTTGGCCAGTTGCCTATACTGAATGGAACGGCGCTCATCTAAAAGTATGGGAAGCGAAAAAGGTTCCGCTTCAAGCGCAAGAAGAACCCGGGAAAGTGATTGAGCTTCAAAAAGAAGGTCCGGTCATTGGAACTGGGAATGAGCAAGGCCTTTTATTAACAGGTGTGCAGCCAGCTGGTAAGAAAAAAATGAGCGGCGAAGACTTCTTAAGAGGCGCAAATATCGAAATTGGACAGAAATTAGGGTTAATGAATGAAGAAAAGTAATGTGAGAGAAGTAGCGCTGGACGCTTTAATCAAACTCGAACAAAACCAGGCTTACAGTAATTTGCTGTTGCAGTCAGTCATGAAAGATAAAGACTTAGCTGATCAGGACAAACCGCTGTTAACAGAGCTTGTATATGGTACACTGCAAAATAAGCTGGCATTAGATTATATGCTGACGCCCTTTGTGAAAAAACCGCAAAAGGTCGCTCCATGGGTGATGCAGCTTTTGCGGATGTCTCTTTATCAAATGGTGTACCTTGAAAAAATACCAGATCGTGCAGCCATTCATGAAGCTGTCGAGCTAACGAAAAAGCGCGGGCACAAAGGGATTTCTGCACTTGTGAACGGTGTTCTTCGTTCTCTGCAAAGAGAAGGCGTTCCGTCATTTGATGCGATTAAAGATCCAGTAAAGCGGCTGTCCATTGAGACAAGCCACCCAATATGGCTTGTGCAGGAATGGGTTCAGGCGTACGGATTTGAAGCGGCAGAAAGCATGTGCCGCATTCATTTAGTCCCGCCAAAGCAAACCCTTCGCGTCAATCGAATGAAAATTGACCGCACGGCACTGCAGCAAAAACTAATGGATGCAGGCATCGAAACGGAGCTTGGCGACTTATCACAAGATGCACTCAAGCTCATGAAAGGGTCCATCGTCTCAACCCCTTCTTTTCAAGAAGGCTATGTGACGATACAAGATGAAAGCTCCATGCTTGTCGCAAGAGCGCTCGACCCTCAGCCGGGAGAAACAGTGCTTGACGCCTGTGCGGCTCCTGGCGGAAAATCAACACATATTGCAGAACGTATGAATGATGAGGGCAAAATTGTTTCACTTGATTTACATGAACATAAAGTGAAACTCATCAAACAAGCAGCAAAACGTCTGAACCTTTCTCACATTGAGGCAAAAGCACTTGATGCAAGGAAAGCGGCAGACTATTACAGCGAAGCTTCGTTTGACCGTATTCTCATTGATGCACCGTGTTCCGGTTTTGGCGTCATTAGACGCAAACCAGATATGAAATATACAAAGTCACAAGAAGACTCAGCAAGGCTTGCAGCTATCCAGCAGGCCATTTTAAAGGAAGCGGCCCCGCTTTTAAAACCGGGCGGAACCCTTGTATACAGTACGTGTACAATGGACCCAACAGAAAATCAACAAGTGATTCATGCGTTTTTACAAGAACACCAAGACTTCGAACCCGATCTATCTCTTAATGAACGGCTGCCTGAGCAGGTTGCTCCGTTTGTTCAAAACGGAAGTGTACAAATTCTTCCTCATTATTTCGGAACAGATGGTTTCTTTATTTGCAGCATGAGAAAGAAGGGATAAAAAATGACAGAACAAAAAGTAAGAAAAGAACTGAAGACAGAAATGCCGTCGATCTACTCATTTGAGCTTCACGAAATGAAAGAATGGTTAAAAGAACAAGGCGAAAAGCCTTTCCGCGCAGCCCAAATTTTCGAGTGGCTTTATGAGAAACGTGTAACATCTTTTGACGATATGTCTAACCTTTCAAAGGATTTAAGAGAGAAATTAAAAGATCAATTTGCGATCACCACATTAAAAACCGTGATCAAACAAACGTCTCAAGACGGAACGATCAAGTTTTTATTTGAATTACATGATGGCTATACGATTGAAACAGTGCTGATGCGCCACGAATACGGCAACTCTGTCTGTGTCACAACTCAGGTTGGCTGCCGAATCGGCTGTACATTCTGTGCATCTACACTTGGCGGGTTAAAACGAAACCTCGAAGCAGGAGAAATCGTTGCTCAAGTATTGAAAGTGCAGCAGGCACTTGACGAAACAGATGAGAGAGTCAGCTCGGTTGTCATCATGGGAATTGGCGAACCGTTTGATAACTTTGACGAAATGCTTGCCTTCCTTAAAATCATCAACCATGACAACGGCTTAAATATTGGCGCGCGTCACATTACAGTGTCGACAAGCGGAATCATTCCAAAGATCTATCAATTCGCTGATGAGCAAATGCAAATCAATTTTGCTGTCTCTCTGCATGCACCGAACACAGAGATCAGAAGCCGTCTGATGCCGATCAATAAGGCATATAAGCTGCCAAAATTAATGGAAGCCATTGAATACTACATTCAAAAAACGGGTAGACGTGTCAGCTTTGAATACGGCCTGTTTGGCGGAGTAAATGATCAAGTTCATCATGCAGAAGAGCTTGCAGACTTATTAAAAGGAATCAAGTGCCACGTGAACCTCATTCCGGTGAACTATGTACCGGAAAGGGATTATGTAAGAACACCGAGAGAACAAATCTTCCTATTTGAAAAAACGCTGAAAGAACGCGGCGTAAACGTAACGATTAGACGAGAGCAAGGCCATGATATTGATGCTGCTTGCGGTCAGCTAAGAGCGAAGGAGCGTCAGGAAGAGACGAGGTGACGAATGTTGATAAGGGCAGCCTTTCAAACCGATACAGGAAAAGTCCGTCAGCATAATGAAGATGATGCAGGTATTTTTGAAGCAAAAGAAGACACCCTTCTAGCTGTTGTAGCAGATGGAATGGGAGGTCATCTTGCTGGTGATGTCGCCAGCAGGATGGCCGTCTCTTCTTTAAAAGAATACTGGGAAGAAACATCTTCAATCCCAGCAAAACCAGCAGAGCAAGAAAGCTGGTTAATCTCAAAAATTAGTGACATTAATGATCAAGTATATGAACATGCGAAAAACAATGAGGAGTGCCAAGGAATGGGGACGACCATTGTTTGTGCGCTCGTTCATTTGCAAACGGTCACAATTGCCCATATTGGAGACAGCCGCTGCTACTTGCTAAGAGAAGGAGCACTGACCCAGCTTACGGATGACCATTCACTTGTAAATGAGCTTGTGAAAACAGGTGAAATTTCTAAAGAGGATGCAGAATATCATCCAAGAAAAAACGTGCTCACAAAAGCATTAGGGACAGATAAACACGTTCAAATTGATGCACATACTTTTGAAGTGGACCCAGGAGATCAAATCCTGCTTTGCTCAGATGGTTTATCCAATAAAGTAGAAGAAGAGAATTTGATTCATATTTTAACGCAAACGACCGCACCAGATGAAAAAGTAACAGCATTAATCCAAACAGCGAATGACAACGGCGGTGAAGATAACATTACAGCAGTATTGTTAGAAATCTCCTCCCAGCCAGAGGAGGGTGACAGCAAGTGTTGATCGGAAAACGGATCAGCGGCCGTTATCAGATTCTTCGCGTCATAGGCGGAGGCGGAATGGCAAACGTTTATTTGGCGGAGGACATGATTTTAGATCGCGAAGTTGCGATTAAAGTTTTGCGCTTTGACTTTGCAAGCGATGATGATTTTATTAGACGTTTCCGGCGCGAGGCGCAATCAGCCGCAAGCTTAGATCATTCAAATATTGTCAGCATCTACGATGTAGGGGAAGAAGATGACATTTATTATATTGTCATGGAATATGTCGAGGGGATGACGCTGAAAGAATACATACACGCCAATGGCCCGCTTCATCCGAAAGAAGCCGTTCGCATTATGGAGCAAGTCGTTGCGGCGATGGAAGAAGCCCATGCAAAGCAGCTCGTCCACCGGGACATTAAGCCTCACAATATATTAATAGACAACATGGGAAATATTAAAGTCACTGATTTTGGGATTGCCATTGCACTCAGCTCAGCGACCATCACCCACACAAATTCGGTCCTAGGATCCGTGCACTATTTGTCTCCAGAACAAGCACGCGGAGGTCTTGCGACGAAAAAGTCAGACATCTATTCACTTGGAATTGTGCTCTATGAACTCATTTCTGGACGCATGCCATTTGAAGGGGAATCAGCTGTCAGTGTTGCGCTGAAGCATTTGCAATCAGAGCCGCCATCTGTCAGAAGGTGGAATCCTTCTGTTCCACAAAGCGTGGAAAACATCATTTTAAAGGCAATGGCCAAAGATCCATTTTATCGATATGAAGATGCATCTGAAATGCAAAAAGATCTGCAAACTGCTTTCGACCCTTCAAGACTAAAAGAAAAACGCTTTGTCATTGAAGAGGATCATGAAGCAACGAAAGCGATCCCAATCATTCAAGATCATCAAGTCGATCAAGACAATGAAAAAACAGCTGTCCATCCGGTGCAAAAACCGAAGAAAAAAGAGAAACAAAAGCCGAAAAAGAAACGAAAAAAATGGCCTTGGGTTGTGGCATCCATCCTGTTTATTCTAACTGCTGCGACCATTTTAGCTATCACTGTGTTTCCCGGACTGCTCTTTCCAAAAGATGTTGAGGTCTCTGATGTATCTGGCATGACGATTGAAAAAGCAGAGGACACCTTGAAGAAAGCCGGCTTTACCGTCGCCTCTGAACCAATTGAGATCGCTGATGAAAAAATTGAAAAAGGGCTTGTCGTCAAAACAGACCCGAAAATCGGCACAAAGGTAAAAGAAGGAACCGAGATTCAGCTTTACCAAAGTACTGGCAAAGAAAAGACCGAATTACCTGATGTAACAGGTGAAAAGGTTGATAAAGCAAAAGAATTATTAGAGAAAAAAGGGTTTAAGCAAGTTGTTGTGGAGGAAGTAAATGATAATGACACCGAATCTGGGATTGTCATGGAACAGAAACCTTCAGCGAGTACTGAGCTTGTGGCAGCAGATGAAGAAGTGACGTTGACGGTCAGCATAGGTCCTGCCGATATTACATTGCGGGATTTAACGACATATAGTAAACAGGCTGCATCGAATTATTTAGAGGATAACGGATTAAAGCTTGATGAAAAAGAAGCGTATTCTGATGATGTGCCAAAAGGTGAGGTAATGAAGCAGGAACCAGGAGCTGGTACTGCTGTGAAACCAGGTGATACGGTTAAAATCACCTTCTCACTTGGACCGAAGAAAAAACCGGCTAAAACGGTAACTGAAAAGATTGCCATCCCGTATGAACCAGTAACTGAAGGGCAAGAAATGACCGTTCAGATTTCCATTGACGATGCTGAGCATAGCATTTCTGATTCATATGAAACCTTTAACATCACTGCACCAACTGAACGGACCATTAAATTTAAGATTGAACCAGGTCAAAAAGGATACTATCAAGTGACAGTTGATGATAAGGTCGTAAGCTCTAAAACAATCGAATACCCTGACGATGAATAAAGGAGGGACTTTATGCCTGAGGGCAAAATTATTAAAGCATTAAGCGGATTTTATTATGTGCTCGATGAGTCTCTAGAAAGTGGAAAAGTGATTCAGTGCAGAGCGAGAGGTATTTTTCGGAAAAACAAAATCACACCTCTTGTTGGAGATTATGTTGTATATCAAGCGGACAACGATAAAGAAGGCTACTTATTAGAAGTAAAAGAGCGGACAAACGAACTTGTTCGTCCGCCTATTAGTAACGTCGATCAAGCGGTGCTCGTTTTCTCTGCGACAGAACCAACCTTTAGCACATCGCTTTTAGACAGATTTCTAGTGCTGGTGGAAGCAAATGATATTAAGCCGATTATCTGTATCACAAAAATGGACTTATTGAAAACAGATGAAGAGCTTGAAAGTATTCAAGGCTATGCAGAGGACTACCGGCAAATTGGATATGATGTTCATGTAACATCCACGATCGAGGGAGACGGAATTGAAAAGCTGACCCCGCATTTTCACAATAAAATCACTGTATTTGCCGGTCAGTCTGGTGTAGGTAAGTCCTCTCTTTTAAATGCGATGAGTCCTGATTTGGCGCTGAAAACCAATGATATTTCCTCTCATCTTGGAAGGGGGAAGCATACGACAAGACATGTCGAACTCATTCGTACAGCAGAAGGGCTCATTGCAGATACACCTGGCTTTAGCTCGCTCGAATTTACCGGCATCGAAGCGGAAGATTTAGGCCTTTACTTTTTAGAAATTAAAGAGCGGAGTGCAGATTGTAAGTTTAGAGGCTGTCTGCACGTGAAAGAGCCTGGCTGTGCGGTAAAAGGCGCGGTCGAACAAGAGCAAATCAGAGCGTATCGCTATCAGCATTATTTAGAGTTTTTAACTGAAATCAAAGACAGAAAGCCGAGGTACTAACTCATGGTTTATATTGCCCCTTCCATTTTATCAGCAGATTTCGCCAATTTGGAGAAAGATATCCGTGATGTGGAACAAGGCGGAGCGGATTACATTCATATCGACGTGATGGACGGCCATTTTGTACCGAATATTACATTTGGACCGAATGTTGTGGAAGCGATCAGACCGCATACAAAGCTGCCGCTCGATGTTCACTTAATGATTGAGCAGCCAGACCGGTATATTCCTGCATTCGCAAAAGCAGGTGCTGACATTATTTCTGTCCATGTAGAAGCTTGTCCGCACTTGCACAGAACGATACAGCACATAAAAGAACAAGGCGTAAAAGCAGGCATCGTCTTGAACCCGCACACACCTGTTTCTCAGATTGAGCATGTATTAGAGGATGTAGACCTTATCTTATTCATGACGGTGAATCCTGGTTTTGGCGGACAGGCGTTTATTCCATCTGTCCTCACGAAGGTAAAAGAAGTGAAGTCCCTTAGCGAACAAAAGGGCTTATCAGACTTACTCATAGAAATAGACGGCGGTGTCAATGTAGAGACTGCAAAGAGCTGTAAAGAGGCGGGCGCTAACTTACTTGTGGCCGGCTCAGCGATATACGGTAAAAACAACCGTGCAGCAGCCATTCAGGCCATTCGAGAAGCGTAAAAAAAGGAACCAAAGTCACTCTGATCTTTGGTTCTTTTTACATGGAGAGGAGCGTATATCATGCACATACATATCGTAGCCGGCGGTCCTTTTGATTACATCCCGCCCCTTGAACATGAAGCATCACAGGACGATATTCTCTGGGTCGGTGTAGACCGGGGGACGCTCTTTTTACTAGAGCACGGCATCATGCCTGCCAAGGCTTTTGGTGATTTTGACAGTGTGACAGAAGAAGAGCTTTGCGAGCTGAAAAAGAAATTGCCTGCCTTGAATGTATTTCAGGCTGAAAAAGATGAAACCGATTTAGAGCTTGCGCTGAACTGGGCCATGCGCCAGCACCCTGCGCATATTCACATTTACGGCATTACAGGAGGAAGGGCTGATCACTTTCTAGGAAATATTCACCTTCTATATCAAGGCATTCAGCACAAGCAGAACATCACTCTTGTAGATAAGCAAAATATCATTCAAATGTTTGGTCCTGGTACATACGAAATAAAAGAAGACCCTGATAAAAAATATGTGTCGTTTCTGCCCTTTGGTACATCGGTTGAAAAGCTGACATTAAAAGGTTTCAAATATCCTCTGAAAAATTGTCATATTGAGCCTGGTTCCACACTATGTATTAGTAACGAACTCATCCACTCAAATGGTACTTTTTCTTTTCATGAAGGCATATTAATAATGGTAAGAAGCAAAGATTGACCAACCTATCAATGTGGATGGCTGATTAAGCTCAATTGTGCTGCAAGCGGTACTTTTAGGAGGGGGACAAAATGAAATTTTATACAATCAAACTGCCTAGATTTCTTGGCGGCATTGTCCGTGCGATGCTTGGTTCATTTAAAAAAGATTAATGAGTAATCTCCTTTATTTCCACATAAAAACGCCTGCTACAGTTTATTGTAGCAGGCGTTTACTCTTCTTGCTTATACACGCTCAACTTTACCAGATTTCAAAGCTCGAGCTGATACATATACTCTTTTAGGCTTACCGTCCACTAGAATACGAACTTTTTGAAGGTTCGCGCCCCATGTACGTTTTGTAGAGTTCATTGCGTGAGAACGGTTGTTCCCAGCTTTTGTTTTTCTGCCTGTAATAACGCATTTACGTGCCATTTGTTTCCCTCCTAACTGCGAAAACATCATCATATTCTTCATATACGTACTTAGAGATGCCTCAAGATACTTTAATAATTTACCACAGCTTCAAGGGGTTTGCAAGGATTGTTTACTCCTCTTTCAAGAAAAATACCTTGACATCTTGATAAAAAATCGAGGCTATAGTATAAGTAAGATTGGGTCGGATTGAATGATTTCTTTTAAAAAGAAGGGTCTTATAGTAAAATAGTGATAACTCAGGGCAATTTCTCAAAAAGGGGGAACCAATGTGTCCATTGAACTTAGAACGAAATACGGACAAATTGATATATCAAATGAAGTCATTGCAATGGTGGCAGGAGGCGCTGCGATCGATTGCTATGGTATTGTTGGCATGGCGTCCAAAAACCAAATTAAGGACGGCTTGACGGATATTCTCCGCAAAGAGAACTTCAGCCGGGGTGTTCTTGTGCGTCAGAAAGAAGACCGCATTCATATTGATATGTACATCATCGTCAGCTACGGTACAAAAATATCAGAAGTCGCACATAATGTTCAAACGAAAGTCAAATACACGATTCATCACACAATTGGACTTTCTGTTGACTCGGTCAACATTTATGTACAAGGAGTAAAAGTTACGAACCCGTAGTAAGGAGGAAATATATTGTCTATTAGAAATCTTGATGGCCGCTCATTTGCAAAAATGATTCTTGCAGGTGCTCACCATCTTTCTCAAAACGCACAAATTGTGGATGCGTTAAATGTTTTTCCAGTGCCAGACGGAGACACGGGGACAAATATGAATTTGTCGATGACTTCAGGGGCAAAAGCAGTTGAAGAAACAAACACCGATCATATTGGGAAGGTCGGCGTGGCCCTCTCGAAAGGGTTATTGATGGGCGCAAGAGGAAACTCTGGCGTGATCCTGTCACAGCTCTTTAGAGGTTTCAGTAAACATATTGAACAAAAAGAAACGATTGATGCAAAAGAATTTGCTCTTGCCTTACAGGCGGGTGTTGATACAGCATATAAAGCCGTGATGAAACCGATTGAAGGAACGATCTTAACAGTTGCAAAGGATGCAGCAAAGAAAGCGGTTGCTGTTTCGGCAGCAGAGGATCAAATTGACCGCGTTCTAGAGTTAACGATTGAGGAAGCAAGAGCATCACTTGATCGAACGCCAGATCTGCTTCCTGTCTTAAAAGAAGTGGGTGTTGTCGATAGTGGAGGTAAAGGACTTCTATGCGTATATGAAGGTTTCCTTGCTTCATTAAGAGGTGAAGAGCTTCCTCCTAAATCGGCTTCTTTACCTACGCTAAAAGAACTCGTTAGTGCAGAGCATCATAAAAGTGCACAAAGCCATATGAACACAGAAGATATCGAATTTGGCTACTGTACTGAATTTATGGTGAAATTTGAAGAAGACAAACAGTCCTTTGATGAGAATGCCTTCAGAGAAGACTTAAGTGAATTCGGAGATTCACTTCTTGTGGTGTCTGACGATACACTGGCGAAAGTTCATATTCATGCCGAGCAGCCAGGAGATGTTTTATCATATGCACAGCGCTACGGCAGCTTGATTAATATGAAAATTGAAAACATGAGAGAGCAGCATAGCTCAATCGTGAACGAAGAAAGAGAACATGTGCCTGCTGCACCAAAAGCACCTGCTGCTGAAAAACAGCGCTTTGGTGTGGTCAGTGTCGCAATGGGAGAAGGAATTGCTGACTTGTTCAAAAGCATCGGAGCTTCCGTCGTCATTGAAGGCGGGCAGACGATGAATCCGAGCACAGAAGACATTGTCACAGCAATAGAAAGCGTACATGCCGAAACCGTCTTTATCTTACCTAATAATTCTAATATTGTCATGGCAGCTAAACAGGCGGCAACTGTCTCAAACCGTGAGGTCGTTGTCATTCCGACGAAGACCGTTCCTCAAGGAATGTCGGCACTTCTTTCTCTCAATGAAGCAGCTTCAAATGAAGACAATGAAAGAGCGATGCTAGAAGCGATTGACCATGTGAAAAGCGGGCAAATTACCTTTGCAGTAAGAGATACTCAAATTGATGGAATCGACATTGCGAAAGGTGACTATATGGGTCTGTTCAACGGGAAAATCACGTTAACAGCGAAAAATCAATTAGATGCAGCAAAAGAACTTCTAACCAAAATGGTGACAGAAGATGATGAGATTGTCACCATCATTAAAGGGGAAGATGCATCATCTGATGAGCTGGATGCGTTACAAGCCTTTATTGAAGAAACATTTGAAGATGTAGAAGTTGAAGTCCACGATGGAAAACAGCCGCTTTATTCATATATTTTGGCGGTTGAATAACGAAAGAAGGGCAAATAAAGCCCTTCTTCTTCTTTTGCAATTTTTTACTAGCCATTCAACGGTGAAATGAGTTGCGGGAAACGAATGAATCCATTAGTCTAAAGAAAGAACCAAACCATACGCGAGTGGTGATGAGAGGGGAAGACCTATGAAATTTAGAAGTGTGTTTGATATTATTGGACCTGTCATGATTGGGCCATCAAGTTCGCACACAGCGGGTGCGGCTCGTATAGGGAGAGTAGCCCGCAGCTTATTTGGAAGAGAACCGAAACGAATTGTCGTTTCATTTTATGGTTCTTTTAAAGATACGTATAAAGGACACGGTACAGATGTCGCCATTATCGGCGGTGTTCTTGACTTTGATACATTTGATGAACGAATCAAAACAGCGATTGATATTGCAAAAAGCAAAGAGATTGACATTGAATTTAAAGAAGAAGAGGCGGTGCCGGCGCATCCGAATACAGCAAAAGTAGAGATTTCAGATGCGAACGGAAGCCTTGAACTAATCGGGATTTCCATCGGCGGAGGTAAAATTGAAATCACAGAATTAAATGGCTTTGAGCTCAGGCTCTCAGGGAATCATCCTGCTATTCTTGTGGTTCATAACGATCGCTACGGGACGATTGCGGCAGTTGCCAATGTCTTAGCGAAATTCGCCATCAACATCGGTCATATGGAAGTGGCGCGTAAAGATGTCGGGCAAGAGGCACTGATGACGATTGAAGTAGATCAAAATATTGACCCAGCTGTCCTATCAGAGCTAGAAACGCTGCCAAACATTATTCAAGTCACACAAATTGCAGAGTAACAACAAGGAGGTTATGAATGATGTTTAAAAACGTCAAAGAACTCGTGCAGCTAACAGAAGAACGGAATACCTCCATTTCAGAAATTATGATTGTGCAAGAAATGGAAGTGACAGGGAAGTCACGTGAGGAAATTTTCTCCCAGATGTACCGCAACCTAGAAGTGATGGAGCAGGCCGTTGAAAATGGGCTGAAGGGTGTGAAATCATTATCAGGCTTAACAGGCGGAGATGCAGTCAAACTTCAAGCCTATATCGCATCAGGCAAAACACTGTCTGGTCATACGATATTAGATGCTGTCAGTAAAGCAGTTGCAACAAATGAAGTCAATGCTGCAATGGGAACCATTTGTGCCACGCCTACAGCAGGCTCAGCAGGTGTTGTACCAGGTACGTTATTTGCAGTAAAAGAAACATTAAAGCCAACAAAGGAACAAATGGTCAGATTCCTATTTACTTCTGGCGCATTTGGTTTTGTTGTGGCGAATAACGCCAGCATTTCCGGTGCAGCAGGCGGCTGTCAGGCAGAGGTAGGTTCTGCATCAGGGATGGCGGCAGCAGCTATTGTTGAGATGGCAGGCGGGACACCGCAGCAATCTGCAGAAGCGATGGCGATTACACTGAAAAATATGCTTGGACTTGTTTGTGATCCTGTAGCGGGACTTGTCGAGGTACCTTGCGTGAAACGAAATGCAATGGGTGCATCTAACGCCATGATTGCAGCAGACATGGCTCTTGCCGGCATCACAAGCCGCATTCCATGTGATGAAGTCATTGATGCGATGTACAAAATCGGTCAAACGATGCCAACGGCTCTTCGCGAAACAGCCCAAGGCGGTCTCGCAGCGACACCGACAGCAAGAGAGCTTGAAAAGAAGATTTTCGGAGGTGTGACCTCATCTCGTGATACAGAAACTGCAAGATAATGTCTCTGTCCTGAAGGGGATTGGAGAGGAAACCGAAAAAACACTCAATGAACTTGGAATCTACACAGTAGCCGATTTACTCGGCTACTTTCCTTATCGATATGACGACTATGAGCTTCGTAACTTAGAAGAAGTAAGGCATGACGAACGTGTCACAGTTGAAGGGAAAGTACATAGTGAGCCCGTTCTCACCTATTATGGCAAAAAACGAAGCAGGCTGACATTCAGGCTGCTTGTCGGGCGTTTTCTCATTACGGCGATTTGTTTCAATCGCCCGTATTTAAAACGAAGCCTTGTGTTAGGTGATACAGTTTCCGTCACAGGAAAATGGGATAAAAACCGTCAATCTATCATGGTGCAGGAATTTAAAAAAGGGACGCACGAGCAAGATGGCAGTATAGAGCCCGTTTATTCAGTAAAAGAAAATGTGACCGTGAAAATGATGAGGCGCTTTGTAAAGCAAGCCTTGTCACTTTATGCAGACAAAGCTGAAGATCCATTGCCAAAGCAGCTTGTCTCTGCCTATAAACTCATGTCCTATCAGGAAGCATTAAAAACCATTCATCTCCCAGAAACAAGAGACTCGCTCAAGCAAGCAAGACGCCGTTTTGTGTACGAGGAATTTCTCATCTTTCAGCTGAAGATGCAGGCGATTAGAAAGAAAGAACGAGAGAGAACATCAGGCATCCAGCATCCGTTTTCCAAAGAGGCTGTTTTTGAGTTTGTTAACAGCCTGCCATTTCCGCTGACGAAGGCACAATCAAGAGTGCTTGATGAAATCATGTCGGACATGGCGTCTCCATATCGAATGAACCGGCTGCTTCAAGGAGATGTAGGTTCAGGAAAAACAGCTGTTGCGGCCATTGCGCTTTATGCCGCTCATTTATCAGGTTTTCAAGGTGCATTAATGGTCCCAACAGAAATTTTGGCAGAACAGCATGCCGATTCACTTTACCAGCTGTTTGAAAAATGGGGGCTGAATATCGCCCTTTTGACGAGCTCTGTGAAAGGAAAGCGACGCAGAGAATTGCTTGAACGTTTAAAAGAAGGCGAGATTGACATATTAGTCGGCACGCACGCACTCATTCAAGACGAAGTCGAATTTCAGCAGCTCGGTCTTGTCATCACAGATGAGCAGCACCGGTTTGGCGTAGAGCAGCGGAAAAAACTAAGAAGCAAGGGGCAGGACCCGGATGTCTTGTTTATGACGGCCACACCTATTCCGCGAACACTTGCGATTACTGTCTTTGGAGAAATGGACGTCTCCGTCATTGATGAATTGCCAGCTGGCAGAAAACAAATCGAAACGTATTGGGTGAAGCATGACATGCTTGAGAGAATTCTTGCTTTTGTTGATAAAGAGCTGAGAAAAGGCAGACAGGCATATATTATTTGTCCGCTCATTGAAGAATCAGACAAGCTTGATGTCCAAAATGCGCTTGATGTCCATAGCATGCTCACTGAGGCATACCGCGGCAAGTGGTCGATTGGCTTAATGCATGGGAAGCTGGCGAGTGATGAAAAAGATCAGGTCATGAGAGCCTTTACCGCAAATGAAGTACAAATTCTTGTTTCAACCACAGTCGTTGAAGTCGGGGTCAACGTACCGAATGCAACCATCATGGTCATTTATGATGCAGACCGCTTCGGACTGTCTCAGCTTCATCAGCTAAGAGGCCGGGTCGGACGAGGAGAGCATCAATCATTTTGTATTTTAATGGCTGATCCGAAGTCAGAAACGGGGAAAGAGCGGATGCGGATTATGTCCGAAACAACCGATGGCTTTGAGCTGTCTGAAAAGGACTTAGAACTAAGAGGACCCGGCGATTTCTTCGGTAAAAAACAAAGCGGGATGCCAGAATTTAAGGTAGCAGATATGGTTCACGACTATAGAGCGCTGGAAACGGCTAGAAAAGATGCAGCAGACCTTGTCCAATCGGATGCCTTTTGGACTGATCCCGAATACAAAGAACTCCGGCAAACGCTGATAGACAGCGGTGTGCTGGGAGGAGATAAATTAAGCTGATCAAATGCTGGAGGAATTTTCTTGTCTTTTTGAAACAAGGATTGATTTATCATCTATGAGATTATATACTACTATTAGTACCTAGTCATAAATGTACGGATGGTGTCTGCATATGAAACTAAATAAAAAAGAACGTCAAAAGCTTCTCCAGCAAACGATCAGCTCGACTCCATTCATTACTGATGAAGAATTGGCAAGTAAATTCGGTGTCAGCATACAAACGGTTCGTCTTGATCGTTTAGAGCTGTCGATCCCTGAATTACGCGAAAGAATTAAGCATGTGGCCGAGAAGACATTAGAGGATGAAGTAAAGTCACTTCCACTGGATGAAGTGATTGGAGAAATGATTGATGTAGAACTTGATGACCAAGCCATTTCCATTTTAGAAGTGAGAAAAGAGCATGTATTCAGCCGAAACCAAATTGCCAGGGGACATCATCTCTTCGCCCAGGCAAATTCGCTGGCAGTTGCCGTCATCGACGATGAACTGGCTTTGACAGCAAAAGCGAATATCAGGTTTACAAGGCAGGTGAAACAAGGCGAAAGAGTCGTCTCTAAAGCCAAAGTAGCCTCACATGATAAAGAAAAAGGAAGAACCGTAGTTGAAGTAAACAGCTATGTTGGTGAGGAAGTTGTCTTTTCAGGTGACTTCGTCATGTATCGCTCAAAACAAAAGTAAAAGGTGGCACGTAATATGAGAATTGCAGTCGATGCAATGGGGGGAGATCATGCCCCTAAAGCCATTATTGACGGTGTGCAAAAAAGCTTAACAGCATTTTCAGATATCGAGATTACACTTGTCGGCGATGAAAACAAAATCAAACCATACATAACAAACAACGACCGCATCACGATTTTAGATGCAAAAGAAGTGATTGAACCGACGGATGAACCAGTGCGTGCAGTTAGACGTAAAAAGGATTCATCTATGGTGAAAATGGCGAAGGAAGTATCCGAGGGACGAGCAGATGCCTGCATCTCAGCAGGAAATACTGGCGCCCTCATGACAGCTGGACTGTTTATCGTAGGCAGAATTGACGGTATTGACAGACCGGCACTTGCCCCAACTTTGCCAACACTGGATGGCAGCGGCTTCTTGTTACTAGATGTTGGTGCCAACGTTGATGCTAAACCAGAACATCTCGTGCAATATGCCATGATGGGATCAATCTACGCAGAGCGTGTCTTCCCAAAGAGCAATCCGCGTGTTGGACTGTTAAATGTAGGAACAGAAGATAAAAAAGGCAACGATTTAACGAAAAAAACCTTTGAATTATTAAAAGCATCAGACTTGAATTTCGTAGGAAATGTAGAGTCTCGTGACTTATTAGAAGGTGTTGCTGACGTTGTTGTCACAGATGGTTTCACTGGAAATATTGCGCTTAAAACGATTGAGGGCACAGCCCTTTCTGTCTTTAAAATGCTGAAAGAAACATTAACATCCAGTTTTACAGCAAAAATAGCAGCAGGCATGATGAAGCCGAAATTAATGCAGATGAAATCTAAAATGGATTACTCCGAATATGGCGGTGCCGCTTTATTTGGTTTAAAGGCACCTGTCATTAAAGCGCACGGCTCCTCTGACGAAAATGCCATTTTCCATGCAATTCGTCAGGCACGTGATATCGTAGAAAAAGACGTTTCAGCCATCATTCATCAAGAAGTCCAAAAAGAAACAACGAATGAGTCTTAATGGAGGTAAAGCAGCATGACTAAAATTGCATTTTTATTCCCTGGCCAAGGCTCTCAAAAAATTGGCATGGGAAAAGATTTATTTGACCAAGAAGCAGTATCTAAAGCTGTTTTTGAAGAAGCAGACAAGACCCTCGGGTTTGACTTATCTTCTCTGATTTTTGAAGGGGATGCAGAAGAACTGACGCTCACCTTTAACGCGCAGCCAGCTCTTTTAACGACAAGTATCGCCATCTTAAAGAAATTTGAAGAGAGCGGAATCAAAGTAGATTATACAGCAGGACACAGTCTTGGTGAATACACGGCCCTCGTTGCAGCAGGCGCACTTTCGTTTAAAGATGCTGTTTATGCAGTCAGAAAGCGCGGAGAATTAATGAATGAAGCTGTTCCAGCAGGAGAAGGCGCCATGGCAGCAATTCTTGGCTTAGACAAAGCGGCACTTGAAGAAGTGACAAAAGAAGTGACAGAGAGCGGTCACCTTGTAGAGCTCGCTAACTTAAACTGTCCTGGTCAAATCGTGATATCTGGTACAGCAAAAGGGGTAGAACTTGCTTCAGAGAAAGCGAAAGAAAAAGGCGCAAAACGTGCAATTGCCCTTGAAGTGAGCGGACCTTTCCATTCTGCATTAATGAAACCAGCCGCTGAAAAATTTACGGATGTTTTGTCAAAGCTGGATATTGCGGATGCGAAAACACCGGTCATCTCAAATGTAACAGCAGACATCGTGACTTCCCGAGATGAAATTGAGACAAAACTGATTGAACAACTGTATTCTCCTGTTCGTTTTGAAGAAAGTGTGGAACGCCTTATTGATTTAGGCGTCACAACATTTATTGAAATTGGTCCTGGCAAAGTGCTTTCAGGTCTTGTGAAAAAAGTGAATCGCCGCCTGACGACGATTTCCGTTTCAGATCAAGAAACAATTGAAGCAGCCATTCAAACATTGAAGGGGGATTCTTGATGCTTACAAATAAAACAGCCGTTGTAACAGGAGCATCACGCGGGATTGGCCGATCCATCGCGATTGATTTAGCGAAAAGTGGTGCAAATGTTGTCGTGAACTATTCTGGAAACGAAGCAAAAGCAAATGAAGTCGTAGATGAAATCAAAGCACTCGGCCAGCAGGCATTTGCTGTGAAAGCTGATGTCTCAAATGCTGAAGAAGTACAAGCCATGATGAAACAAGCGATTGATACCTTTGGTTCAATTGACATTCTTGTGAATAATGCAGGGATCACAAAGGACAACCTGCTCATGAGAATGAAAGAGAATGAATGGGATGATGTCATTAACATAAACTTAAAAGGTGTTTTTAACTGTACAAAAGCCGTGACACGTCAAATGATGAAGCAAAGAAGCGGAAGAATCATCAATTTGGCTTCAGTCGTTGGTGTGTGTGGAAACCCTGGACAAGCAAACTATGTTGCAGCAAAAGCTGGCGTCATCGGATTAACGAAAACAACAGCAAAAGAGCTGGCAACTCGTCACATTACAGTTAATGCAGTAGCACCAGGCTTTATTTCAACAGATATGACAGACAAGCTTGATGAAAATGTACAGACGGAAATGCTCAAGCAAATTCCGCTCGCACGCTTTGGTGCACCTGAAGATATTAGCAACGTCGTTGTCTTTTTAGCTTCAGAAGGAGCAGGTTATATTACAGGCCAAACCATCCAAGTAGATGGCGGAATGGTCATGTCCTAAGAAATATCAAAATTTCATTAGGTTTTCTCTAGTTTTTTAAAAACAATTCAACTATAATACTTTGAGGGGAGGTGAAAGGCAATGGCAGACGTATTAGAGCGTGTATCAAAAATTATTGTAGACCGCCTTGGCGTTGATGAGGCTGACGTGAAAATGGAAGCTTCATTTAAAGAAGATTTAGGCGCTGATTCCCTTGATGTAGTTGAGCTAGTTATGGAACTTGAAGATGAGTTCGATATGGAAATTTCTGACGAAGATGCTGAAAAAATTGCAACAGTCGGTGACGCTGTGAACTACATAAATAACCAGCAATAAGTGTAACAAAGTCCCGTCTACTTTTGACGGGACTTTGAAAATTTATGTTAGTTTCAACACATTCAGCTGATCAATTGTCAGCCTTTTTCAGATGCTGGGAGCAATGTTTCCCTGCATGTAGAAAGAGAGACTCCATATAATCAGTATCCTTAAAGGCGATTACGCCTACCTGGAGGTTGCTATGCCAAAACAATATAAAGACAAACAGAAACAGAGCAAAAAACTAGAGCAATTTAGAGAATTCCAGCAGCGCATTTCTGTACAATTTAAAAATGAAAAGCTTCTATATCAAGCCTTTACCCATTCCTCTTATGTGAATGAACACCGGAAAAAGCCATACGAGGATAATGAAAGACTTGAATTTTTAGGAGATGCTGTTTTAGAATTGACCATCTCTCAATTTTTATTTGCAAAATATCCAGCGATGAGCGAGGGAGATTTAACGAAACTAAGAGCGGCGATCGTATGTGAACCGTCACTTGTATCACTAGCACATGAGCTGTCCTTCGGAGACCTTGTTCTTTTAGGAAAAGGCGAAGAAATGACAGGCGGCAGAAAACGCCCAGCACTCTTAGCGGACGTATTCGAGGCGTTTATCGGTGCACTTTATTTAGATCAGGGGCTTGAGCCGGTTGAACGTTTCCTAGAAGCGTACGTCTATCCGAAAATTAACGATGGAGCATTCTCGCACGTCATGGACTTTAAAAGCCAGCTGCAAGAATTTGTGCAGCGCGATGGAAAAGGTGTGCTCGAATACCGTATCCTGCATGAAAAAGGGCCTGCACATAACCGGGAATTTGAAGCAAATGTATCCCTTCGAGGTGAAGTGCTCGGAATTGGAAATGGACGCTCTAAAAAAGAAGCAGAACAGCACGCTGCACAGGAAGCACTTGCTAAATTGCAGAAACATCATATGAACCAATAAAATCCCCCTCGTTATTCAGGGGGATTTCACTCTGTTTTCCATCATCTTTTTTCACTTCATATGGTAAGATGATAGTACTTTAAATACATAAGGAGGATCACTCTCATGTTCCTCAAACGTTTAGACGTGATAGGATTCAAATCATTTGCACAGCGAGTGACCGTGGACTTTGTTAAAGGGGTCACAGCTGTGGTTGGACCAAACGGGAGCGGCAAAAGTAATATTACCGATGCTATCCGCTGGGTACTTGGAGAACAATCAGCGAAAAGCCTCCGCGGAGGAAAAATGGAAGATATCATTTTTGCAGGAAGTGACTCAAGAAAAAGAGTCAATCTAGCAGAGGTGACTTTAACATTAGATAACGAAGATCACTTTTTACCGATCGATTTTCACGAAGTCAGTGTGACAAGAAGGGTCTATCGCTCAGGAGAAAGTGAATTTCTCATAAACAATCAATCTGTCCGCTTAAAGGATATTATTGATCTTTTCATGGATTCAGGTCTTGGAAAGGAAGCTTTTTCAATCATCAGCCAAGGAAAGGTAGAGGAAATTCTATCAAGTAAGGCAGAAGAGAGAAGAAGCATCTTTGAAGAAGCGGCTGGCGTTTTGAAATATAAAACAAGAAAGAAAAAAGCCGAGAATAAACTGTTTGAAACGCAGGACAACTTAAACCGAGTAGAAGATATTCTGCATGAACTAGAAGACCAAGTAGAACCATTAAGAATGCAGGCCTCTATTGCAAAGGACTATTTGCAAAAAAAAGAAGAGCTTGAAAATGTGGAAATTGCCTTAACTGTCCATGACATCGAAGCACTTCATGAAAAATGGACAACACTTGGTGAAGCAGTCGAGCGTTTCAAACAAGATGAAATGAAGCAGTCTACAGATATCCAAGCAAAAGAAGCCAAAATTGAAGAGTCAAGAGACCGCATTCAAGCGCTTGACGAATCAATTAATGACCTGCAAGAAGTTCTTCTTTTCACAAGTGAGGAATTAGAAAAGCTTGAAGGAAAAAAAGAAGTGCTAAAAGAGCGGAAAAAAAATGCGGCCGCAAACCAAGGACAGCTTGAGGAAACGCTCGTTCGTTTAACTGAAAAGCAAGCGCTGTTAACCGAAAAGATTGAGCAGCAGAAAATCACGCGTGACAGCCTGCAAAAAGAAGTGCAGCAGCTAAAAGATGAAGTGAACACAAAGCAGCATCAACTGTCGCTTCATAGTGAAGATGTGGAAGGTCAAATTGAACAGCTGAAAAGCGATTATTTTGATCTGCTCAATGAACAGGCTTCCATCCGTAATGAACGTAAATTACTAGAAGAACAGCAGCGCCAAGCAGCGATGCAGCTAGAGCGGCTGACGCAAAATAACCAAAAACATATCGAAGAACGAGTGTCTGTTAAAGAAAAGAAAACAGAAGCTGAGCAGCAGCTTTCAGCACTGGAAGAAGACATTCTGGCTCAAGTAAAACGCTTTAGAGAAGCAGAACAAAAGCTTGAGCAAATGAAACGTCAATACGAGAAAAAAGAAACGGCTCTTTACCAAGCCTATCAATACGTACAGCAGGCAAAATCAAAAAAAGAAATGCTTGAATCCATGCAGGAAGACTTCTCAGGCTTTTTCCAAGGAGTGAAAGAGGTCTTAAAGGCAAAAGAACGGTTAGGCGGTATTCATGGTGCCATTGCAGAGCTGATTCAAACGGATCAGCAGCATGAGACAGCGATTGAAATTGCGCTGGGTGCAGCCACGCAGCACGTCGTTACAGAAAATGAAGCAGCTGCGAGACAAGCGATTGGATACTTAAAGCAGCATTCCTTTGGACGTGCAACCTTCCTGCCAATGAACGTGATCAAAGAAAGAACCATTCAGCTCAGAGATGTTCAAACAGCAGAGCAGCATGCTGCATTTATCGGCGTAGCGAGTCACCTTGTTTTCTTTGACGAAAAGTATCAAAAGGTGATTCAGAATTTGCTTGGAACTGTGCTGATCGTTAGAGACTTAAAAGGCGCCAATGAACTGGCAAAAATGCTTGGACATCGTTACCGCATCGTGACCCTTGATGGAGATGTCGTAAACCCCGGCGGTTCAATGACTGGTGGCGGCGTAAAGAAAAAGAACAACTCTCTTCTTTCAAGAAACCGGGAGATCGAAACGTTAACAAAGCAGCTCGTTGAAATGGAAGAGAAAACAACGATCCTTGAAAAAGAAACAAAAGAAACGAAGCAATTGATCGGAGCAAACGAAAGCCAATTAAACGAACTGCGTCAGCGCGGCGAAACGCTTCGTGAAAAGCAGCAAGATCTCAAAGGGAAGCTATACGAACTGCAAGTTGCAGAAAAAAATATCAATGCTCATCTTGAACTCTATGATCAAGAAAAAGAAGAATTGCAGCAGCGTTCTACTGAACTCGCGGAGAAGGACAAAAAGCAGGTCGCTCTTGAAGCCTCTATAGGTGAGAAACTGACGGCTCTTGATCAAGAAATCAATACATTAACAAAGCGTAAGCAGACGCAAAGCTCAACGAAAGAAACCATTTCTGCTGAATTAACTGAGCTGAAAATCTCGCTTGCCAAAAAAGAGCAGTCCTTAGCGAATGAACAAGAAAAGCTTTCGAGCTTAATGGCTGAATTAGAAGAAGCTGAACAGACGCTGATGGAAACAAAAGAAGATCTGTCACTCTTAACAAGTGAAATGTCATCTAGTTCAAGCGGAGCCGAACAACTGGAAGAAGCGGCGAAAGAGAAGCTGGAAAACAAAAACAAAACAACCGCACTCATTTCAGAGCGCCGTAAGCAGCGTCTCGCTCTTTCTGAAACATTAGAATTCGCTGAACGTGAGCTTAAAGAACAAAAACGTTTGTATAAGCAGCTCACCACAAGCTTAAAAGATGAAGAAATTAAGCTTGGCCGTATGGAAGTCGAGCTCGATAACCTGATCGCTTATTTGAACGATGAATATGCTCTTTCATTTGAAGGAGCAAAAGAGATGTATCAGTTGACGTTATCGCCAGAAGAAGCAAGAAAACGAGTGAAGCTGATCAAACTAGCCATTGAAGAGCTTGGAACAGTAAACTTAGGCAGCATTGACGAGTATGAACGTGTGAATGAACGCTATCTTTTCTTAACAGAACAGCGAAATGATCTAACAGAAGCGAAAAATACATTATTCCAAGTCATCGAAGAAATGGATCAAGAGATGACAAAGCGTTTCTCTGAGACATTCTCTCAAATCCGCGGGCACTTTGAATCTGTTTTCCAAGCATTATTTGGCGGCGGAAGAGCAGATCTTAAGCTGACAGATTCAAATGATTTACTCAACTCTGGCGTTGATATTGTCGCGCAGCCGCCAGGAAAAAAACTGCAAAACTTAAGCCTGCTTTCAGGTGGAGAGAGAGCCTTAACAGCGATCGCTTTACTATTCTCTATCTTAAAAGTGAGACCTGTTCCATTCTGCGTGTTAGATGAGGTAGAAGCGGCGCTTGATGAAGCAAATGTTTTCCGTTTTGCGCAATATTTAAAGAAATACAGCCAGGAAACACAGTTCATTGTCATTACGCACCGCAAGGGAACAATGGAAGAAGCAGATGTGCTCTACGGCGTGACCATGCAGGAATCAGGTGTTTCTAAGCTCGTATCTGTCAAACTAGAAGAAACGAAAGAGCTTGTCCAGTAATTAAAGGAGGTTTTTGAACCAATGAGCTTTTTTAAGAAATTAAAAGAAAAATTTACGCAGCAAACCGATTCAGTATCAGAAAAGTTTAAAGATGGACTCGAAAAAACGAGAAACTCCTTCCAAGGAAAAGTAAATGAACTGATTTCCCGCTACCGCAAAGTCGACGAAGACTTTTTTGAAGAGCTGGAAGAGGTTCTGATCGGCGCTGATGTCGGTTTCACAACTGTGATGGAACTGATTGATGAGCTGAAAAAAGAAGTGAAATTAAGAAACATTCAAGACCCAAGCGAAGTACAAGCGGTCATTTCTGAAAAACTGGTTGATATCTACAATAGCGGAGAGGAACAAATCTCTGCGCTGAACATTGAAGACGGGCGTTTGAATATCATTTTATTTGTAGGCGTCAACGGTGTTGGAAAAACAACGACTATCGGCAAGCTTGCAAATAAGCTGAAAAATGAAGGGAAATCCGTCATTTTAGCAGCAGGTGATACGTTCCGTGCCGGTGCCATCGAGCAGCTTGAAGTGTGGGGAGAACGTTCAGGTGTTCCTGTCGTCAAACAAACGGCAGGCTCTGATCCAGCAGCGGTGATCTATGATGCCGTTCAATCAGCAAAAGCGAAAAATGCGGATGTCCTCATCTGCGATACAGCAGGAAGACTTCAAAACAAAGTCAACTTGATGAAAGAACTGGAGAAGGTCAAGAGAGTCATTGAACGCGAGGTTCCAGATGCACCTCATGAAGTATTGCTCGCTCTTGATGCGACAACGGGTCAAAACGCCATGGCACAAGCTAAGGAATTTTCTAAAGCGACAAATGTGACAGGGATTGCTTTAACAAAGCTTGACGGTACTGCAAAAGGCGGAATTGTTCTTGCGATTCGAAATGAGCTGAACATTCCTGTGAAGCTTGTCGGTTTAGGTGAAAAGGTGGACGATCTGCAAGAGTTTGATGCAGAATCGTATGTGTATGGATTATTCTCAGACGTAATTGATCAACAAGACTAACAAAAAAATGCCGGCAAATCTGCTGGCATTTTTATTTATGCGTAGCTTCATGAAGTGACAAGATAAAAACTTGACACACAGAAGAGAACCGTGTAAACTTAGTTGATGTAAAGGGAATGAACTTAACAAAGGGGAGAGAGCCCATGACGCTTGAAAAAACAACGAGAATGAATTACTTGTTTGACTTCTATCAATCGTTGTTGACCGCAAAGCAAAAGAGCTACATGTCGCTTTACTACCTAGACGATTTTTCCCTCGGTGAAATTGCGGATGAATATGAAGTATCAAGGCAGGCTGTTTATGATAATATTAAACGGACTGAAGCGATGCTTGAACAATATGAAGAAAAGCTGCTCTTGTTTAAGAAATTTAAAGAGCGTAAAGAACTTCTCAAAAAAATGAGAGAGCTTGTAGCTGATTCTGCGCAAACAGAAGAAGCAGAAGCTTTAATTGAATCGCTTGAGAAATTAGATTAGGAGGCGGCACAGTATGGCATTTGAAGGATTAGCCGACCGACTGCAGCAGACGATTTCAAAAATCCGCGGCAAAGGAAAAGTGTCAGAACAAGATGTAAAAGAAATGATGCGCGAGGTACGCCTTGCCCTTCTTGAAGCTGACGTCAATTTTAAAGTAGTCAAAGACTTTGTGAAAAAAGTAAGTGAGCGGGCAGTTGGACAAGAGGTCATGAAAAGCCTTACCCCTGGACAGCAGGTCATTAAAGTTGTAAAAGAAGAACTCACTGAATTAATGGGCGGAGAAGAGAGTAAGATCGCTGTAGCGAAAAAATCTCCAACAGTCATTATGATGGTTGGTCTTCAAGGGGCAGGTAAAACAACCACAACAGGGAAGCTTGCCAATTTACTTCGCAAAAAACATAATCGCAAGCCGATGATGGTAGCTGCTGATATTTACCGACCAGCAGCGATCCAGCAGCTTCAAACGCTTGGGAAACAGCTTGATATGCCGGTGTTTTCATTAGGTGATCAAGTCAGCCCTGTCGAAATTGCCAAACAGGCAATTGAAAAAGCGAAAGAAGAACACCATGATTATGTCATTTTAGATACAGCAGGACGTCTTCATATCGATGAAGAATTAATGGATGAACTTCAGCAAGTAAAAGAAGTAGCAAATCCAGAAGAAATTTTCCTAGTTGTTGACTCTATGACAGGTCAAGATGCTGTCAATGTCGCGAAAAGCTTTAATGAACAGCTTGGTTTAACAGGTGTCGTTCTAACAAAACTAGACGGTGATACAAGAGGCGGTGCAGCACTTTCTATTCGAGCTGTCACCAATACGCCGATTAAATTCGCTGCACTAGGAGAAAAGCTTGACGCGATTGAACCATTCCATCCAGAGCGGATGGCATCAAGAATTCTTGGCATGGGAGATGTGCTCACGCTGATTGAAAAAGCACAGGCAAACGTCGACCAAGATAAAGCGAAAGAGCTTGAGCAAAAAATGCGGACAATGAGCTTCACGCTCGATGATTTCCTCGAGCAGCTTGGCCAAGTTCGAAATATGGGTCCACTTGATGAACTGATCCAAATGATGCCGGGAGCCGGTAAAATGAAAGGGCTCAAAAACGTCCAAGTAGACGAAAAGCAGCTCAATCATATCGAAGCGATCATTAAATCAATGACGACCGAGGAAAAAGAACAGCCAGAGGTCATCAATGCAAGCCGAAGAAAACGGATTGCAAAGGGAAGCGGAACATCTGTACAGGAAGTCAATCGCCTTTTAAAGCAATTTGATGAAATGAAAAAGATGATGAAGCAAATGACCAACATGTCCAAAGGAAAGAAAAAGGGCTTTAAATTACCATTTATGTAATTGGTTATACATGATAAAACCGTTGTTAAGAAAAAACACTTTACAAACCCTTTTATCATTGTTAATATACTATCTTGTTGAAATATTTTCGGAGGTGCTAGTAAAATGGCAGTAAAAATTCGTTTAAAACGTATGGGAGCAAAAAAATCTCCTTTCTATCGTATTGTTGTAGCAGATTCTCGTTCACCACGTGACGGTCGTTTCATCGAAACAGTTGGAACTTACAACCCAGTGGTATCACCAGCTGAGGTGAAAATCAACGAAGAATTAGCGCTTAAATGGCTTCAAAATGGTGCGAAACCATCTGATACAGTTCGCAATCTTTTCTCAAGCCAAGGAATTCTTGAAAAATTTCATAATGCGAAAAACAGCAAATAATGAATGAGCTGTCCTTGGAAGAATTGATTGTGTCCATCGTCGAGCCACTTGTTGATTTCCCTGAAGATATTCACGTATCTTCATTAGAAAAAGATGAGCAGGTGATTTACACACTGTCTGTCAATGCTGAAGATACCGGAAAAGTGATCGGAAAGCAGGGACGTACAGCAAAAGCGATACGAACAGTCATTTTTGCAGCAAGTGCAGAGTCTTCTAAGAAAGTTCAACTTGAGATTGCTGACTAAAAAGGGAGAGGGCTTAGGACCTCCCCTTTTTTTACACGTTTAAATCTATTTTTCGTTATACTGTAGAGGACAAATGCCTTCGGATAGGGGGACAAAAAGGAAGATGCAGATCATTCAACATGTCACCGTGATGCAAGTATTAACTGAAAGCAGTAAGGACAAACTGTTAACGACTTTTTTGGAGAAAAAAGAAAGACTAGAACGTGAATGCAATCAACTATATTTTCAACTAAAAAAACATGAAAAAGAACCACATCAGCAAGAAGCCATCCCTCAATTTCAAAAAGCGATCGATAAAAGGCAAGAGAAGATCCGGCAAATTGATTTTCAAGTAGAGCAGCTGCATATTTTGCCGCTTGGAAGTGAAATGAAAGAAACAGAAGTGGATGCACTGGTTGAAGTAAAAATAGGTGATAAATGGGATGACAAGATGCAAGATAATGTCATCGTCGTGAAAGACGGCACCATTGTGGAAATACGTCAGGGGTGATTGAGAACATGGAGCTAGAATGGTTGAATGTTGGAAAGATCGTCAATACACACGGAGTGCGCGGAGAAGTACGTGTCGTGTCAAAGACAGATTTCCCAGAAGAGCGCTACAAAAAGGGAAGCGTCCTCTATATTTTTAAGCAAGGTCAAAGCGAGCCGCTGAAAGTGAC
Source organism: Bacillus sp. FSL P4-0248 (assembly GCF_038593305.1). Lineage (NCBI taxonomy): Bacteria > Bacillati > Bacillota > Bacilli > Caryophanales > Bacillaceae > Bacillus > Bacillus sp. FSL P4-0248. Next base: position 1,510,871 of record NZ_CP151983.1, read on the forward strand.
TGTCGCATCGCATCGCCAGCACAAACAGTTTGATTTGCTCACATTTGAAGAAATCAACTCATTAAATGAAGCAGAGCATTTGAAAGAATCAATCTTAAAGGTAGAAAAAGAACATCTTGGGTCATTAGACGAAGGAGAATTTTATTTCCACCAAATCATCGGCTGTGAAGTATACGATGAAGAGGACAAGCTGATCGGCCAAATCAAAGAAATCCTTACGCCAGGGGCAAATGATGTGTGGGTGGTTGGAAGAAAAGGCAAAAAAGATGCCCTCATTCCATATATACCATCTGTCGTCAAAAAGATCGATATCTCATCCAAAACCGTACACATTGAAGTGATGGAAGGACTTATTGACGAATGAAAATCGATTTCTTAACCCTTTTTCCTGAAATGTTCGAAGGTGTGCTTCACTCATCGATCTTAAAAAAAGCACAGGAGAAAGAAGCTGTCTCATTTCAAGTCGTCAATTTTAGAGAGTATTCGGATCATAAGCATAAAACAGTGGATGACTATCCGTATGGCGGCGGTGCTGGTATGGTACTGAAAGCGCAGCCCGTATTTGATGCGGTAGAAGATTTAACAAAGAAAGCAAGCACGAAACCCCGAATCATTCTTGTCTGTCCTCAAGGGGAAAGATATACACAAAAGAAAGCAGAAGAACTTGCAAAAGAAGAGCATCTTATGTTCATTTGCGGCCACTATGAAGGCTACGATGAGCGCATCAGGGAGCATCTTGTCACAGATGAGATCTCAATCGGAGATTTCGTCCTCACAGGCGGAGAGCTGCCAGCGATGATGATTGCAGACAGTGTGGTCAGGCTTTTGCCTCATGTGCTTGGAAAAGAAGCGTCTCACATCGAAGATTCATTCAGTACAGGTCTGCTTGAGCACCCGCACTATACAAGGCCAGCGGATTATAAAGGACTAAAAGTGCCGGATGTGCTTCTCTCTGGAAATCATGCCAAAATTGAAGAGTGGCGGCGCAAAGAATCCTTGAAGCGAACCTATACAAGACGGCCAGATTTGATCGATTCTTGCAAAACATTAACGGATGAAGAAAAAAGATGGCTTTGGCAGCTTCATAATGACTAGATTGTATTGCACACGGCATAGAGGTATGATATGATACTACTTGTGACTTGGACGGCTTGCTGATCCAAGTTTGAAAACGATGTTCCGCTGCAATGAAGAAAGAGGACATGAGCATCTGTTGGAAGGAGTTGAAAACGATGCAACATTTGATTGAAGAAATCACAAAAGAACAATTACGCACTGATCTTCCTGCGTTCCGTCCTGGTGACACTTTACGTGTACATGTTAAAGTTGTCGAGGGTACTCGTGAGCGTATCCAGATCTTTGAAGGTGTTGTAATTAAGCGTCGTGGTGGTGGAATCAGCGAAACTTTCACAGTTCGTAAGATCTCTTACGGTGTAGGCGTTGAGCGTACATTCCCTGTACACACACCAAAAATCGCTAAGATCGAAGTTGTACGTCACGGTAAGGTACGTCGTGCGAAACTTTACTACCTACGTGAACTTCGCGGTAAAGCGGCTCGTATCAAAGAAATCAGACGATAATGATATCAAAGGAAAGAGCTTGTTACCTGTAACAGGCTCTTTTTTTGTACAATGTATAGAGATAACAGGTAGAAGAAAGAAGGTGCACATATGACGATTCAATGGTTTCCAGGCCATATGGCAAAAGCAAGACGTGAAGTCACAGAAAAATTAAAACTCATCGACATCGTATTTGAATTAACCGATGCAAGAATTCCGATGTCCTCTAGAAACCCAATGATCGAAGAAATCCTTCAAAACAAACCCAAAATCATGCTCTTAAACAAAGCAGATAAAGCAGATCCTCGTATGACAAAGGAGTGGCAGGCGCACTTTGAGCAGCAAGGCGTTCGGTCACTTGCCATTAACTCAGTCGATGGACAAGGGTTAAATCAGATCATCACAACTTCAAAAGAAATTTTAAAAGAAAAATTCGACCGCATGAAAGCAAAAGGCGTCAAACCACGTGCAATTCGAGCACTAATTATCGGGATTCCCAACGTCGGAAAATCGACCTTAATCAATCGTTTAGCAAAAAAGAACATTGCCAAAACAGGAGACCGGCCTGGTATTACGACATCACAGCAATGGGTGAAGGTAGGGAAAGAACTAGAACTGCTTGATACCCCTGGAATCCTCTGGCCGAAGTTTGAAGATGAGCAGGTAGGACTCAGGCTTGCGGTGACTGGAGCGATCAAAGATTCGATCATCAACTTACAGGATGTCGCTGTGTATGCACTTCGTTTTCTAGAAGAGAATTACCCAGAGCGATTAAAAAAACGCTATGATCTAGCGGAGATACCTGAAGATACGGTTGAGCTGTTTGATGCAATTGGCACTAAGCGCGGCTGTCTAATGAGCGGGGGATTCATAAACTATGACAAAACCACCGAAATCATTATTCGGGATATTCGAACAGAAAAATTTGGTCCCCTCACTTTTGAGAAGCCTGAAAGCTAAAAGACACGCAGCTCATGCGGGTCTTTATTTTTTGCGAAAAACTGCCGATATAAAGAAGGAGGCTGCGAAAAAGCCTATGTACACGGTGAAACAAATAAAAGAACTAATAGAAAAGCATGCAGGCGACGAGTCATACATTCGCGAGCTTGTGAAAGATGATACGAGAAAAAGTGTCCAAAAACTGATAGAAAAGTGGCACAAAGAGAGAGAAAAGCAGCAAGCACTTCACGCAGCATGGCATGACATGCTGCAATTTGAAAACAAAGCAAAGACGCAGGGATACACATGTATTGCTGGAATAGATGAAGCAGGAAGAGGACCGCTTGCCGGCCCAGTTGTGGCAGCAGCCGTTATATTAAAGGAAGAGACAGTCCTGCTCGGTTTAAACGACTCAAAGCAATTATCTGAGAAAAAAAGATTGGCTTATTATGATTTAATTCAAAAAGAAGCACTTGATATCGGAATCGGCATTGTTGATGCGGCTACGATCGATGAAATCAATATTTATGAAGCATCAAGACTGGCGATGGTAAGAGCTGTAGAGCAGTTAACTCATACACCTGATTATCTACTCATAGATGCCATGACACTCCCGCTTTCTACCCACCAAGAGAATATCATCAAAGGAGATGCAAAAAGTGCATCCATTGCAGCAGGTGCATGTATTGCGAAGGTGACAAGGGATCAGATGATGGAAGAGTACGGGCGTAAATATCCTGAGTATCAATTTGAAAAACATAAAGGGTACGGAACGAAAGAGCACCTGGCTGCGATTCAAACACATGGTGCTACCCCAATCCACCGATTATCGTTTGCGCCGGTGAAATCTGTTATATCATAAATTTTAATCTAAGGAGGCTGCCTGTGATGACAAGAGTTGAGGACATACATACAGCACTGAATAGCCGGCTGAATACGGCCGAATCGGTTCCATTAAACACCGAAGGGAAGGATAATGTTCATCGGCTGATTCTCGGCAAGGTACTAAAAATGCTTGGAGATGATACAGCCCTTGTTCAAATAGGCTCAACGAAAATAAAAGCACAGCTGGCGGCTCAGCTTAAAGCAGACGCGTTTTATTGGTTCCAATTTGAACAAGAGGGTGGAGGCAGCCTCAATAAACTAAGACCCGTTCAGCAATTTGATCAAGATCCTAAGACATTAAAAGATGCAGCAGCCAAACTATTAGAAGGTCTCTCACTGAAAAATGGGATTGAAAACATGCTGACGGCTACAGCTTTTTTAAAGGAAAAGCCGGTCATCAACGAAGGAGAGTTAAAAACGGCAGTGAAGTGGATCGAACAGCTTCAAGGAGCTGATGTGAAGAAAGGGCTCCAGGCACTTCTCTTTGCTTTAAAGAAAGATTTACCGATCCAGCAAGGGGTGCTTCAATCTATTTTAGCCGTAAAATCATCCTCTGCCCTTCACCAGGATATAACAGCGCTATTAAATCAATTAACACAGCTTCCGAAGCACACAGATGCCACACAGACCCTTATAAAAGCCGTTCGGTCAGTTGTAGATGCAGAGACAGCCATCCATGCAGAAAAGCTCTTATCGGTCCTTCTAGCAGCGAGAGAAGGCGTGGCGAAGCAAGACGGCAATTCACCAATAACGACTCCGCTCAATCCGTCTCAGCAAAAAGAAAATAGTCTTGCCTCAATTGTACAAGAGCGTCAGCCGTCCCAAGTTCTTCAGACAAACGTGCAGCAGCAGTCAACAAGTCCAACAGCGCTGCAAATTCCGCTTCAGCAAATTGAGCGGATACTGACAAGCTTGATGAAACAAGGTGCAGACGGGCAGCAAGAGCCTAACTTAAAACAGCTCACAGCATTGCTGCAAGGGCTCCAGCAGGCAGGATCTCAGCCTGACGCAAAAGGAGCTGTGCTTCAAAAAGAGTTTCCCTTCCTGTCAAAAAGAGAGGCAAAAGCTTTGGCCCAGGTGGTGCAGCAGACTGAACCAACATTAAGCAATAAAACTGATGTGCTCGATTTACTTATGACGATGAAAAAGGCAATTGGTGTACGTGATGAAATCGGTATGCTGAAACTGCTCGAAAAAGGCAGCCAGGATGTCAAAAGTCAGGAGCTGCACCAATTAAAGCTTGTGCTGAATGATGTGAAGCAGGCGGATTTACCAGAGCACGTTAAAAAAGAAGTGGATCAATTATTTCATAGATTGAATGGGCAGTTATTTGTGCAGCAGGAGAACCAAACCGTCAGTCAAATGATGGTTTCCTATCCTCTTTTCTCAAAACATAGTGTTCAAGATTTAACCTTTATACTAAAGGGACATAAGAAAAAAGATGGCTCTATTGATATTTCTCAGTGCCGCCTGATGTTTTATCTAAACATGGAAAACCTTGAAGAAACCTTAATAGACTGTACGATTCAGCAAAAGGTCATGTCTATTACTGTCGAGACAGCCCATGAACTGCAAGGAACCATTAATCCGATGATTCCGGCTGTTCGGGAGAATTTAAATGCTCTAGGATACAGTTTAACGGGAATTACAGCAAAAAAGAGACAAGAGCCAGTAGATCCGTCTCAATTTCTAGATGAACACTTTCATAAAATCAGCGAGAAAGGGCTGGACTTACGAGTATGAAGGATTCAAAACCGCTTAGAAGAGCGGTCGCTCTGCATTACGATGAAGAAAAACAAAAAGCGCCAAAAGTCGTTGCAACAGGCAGCGGCTATGTGGCAGATCATATTATTGAAGAAGCAAAAAAGTCGGGAGTCCCAATCCAGGAAGACCGTAATTTAGTCGAACTCATGCGACATTTAACATTAGATGAGGAGATCCCCGAAGCGTTATACGATACTGTAGCAGAAATTTTTTCGTTTATCTACAGATTAGATCAAAAAATGAAAAAATAAGGTAAAAAAAGTGATTTGGCTGAAAAATTTATATTTTTAATAAAATAAAAGTTTGAATGTTTAGAAGGATTTTACGATTTTACATAGAACCCTAGACATTCTCTTTTTTATTCTTTAAAATGAAAGCGCAGTCTATTTTATAATTTTTGTTTCTACATATGTTGGGAGGATGGGAAATGAATATCCATGAGTACCAAGGAAAAGAAATCCTAAGAAAATATGGGGTTTCAGTTCCAAATGGTAAAGTAGCATTTACACCTGATGAAGCAGTGAAAGCATCAGAAGAGCTAGGGAGCTCTGTATATGTCGTAAAAGCACAGATTCATGCAGGCGGCCGTGGTAAAGCAGGCGGGGTAAAAATTGCAAAAACGAAAGATGAAGTGAAAGGGTTTGCAGAGGAATTGCTCGGCAAGACACTTGTCACACATCAAACAGGGCCTGAAGGGCGCGAAATAAAACGCTTACTTATTGAAGAAGGCTGCGATATTCAAAAGGAATACTATGTTGGACTAGTTTTGGACAGAGCGACATCAAGAATTGTATTGATGGCATCTGAAGAAGGCGGTACTGAAATTGAAGAAGTAGCAGAAAAAACGCCAGAAAAAATCGTCAAAGTGGTCATCGACCCAGCGATTGGCCTGCAAGGCTATCAGGCGAGAGAAGTAGCATTTAAAATTAATATTCCAACAAAATTAGTTGGCCAAGCTGTTAAGTTTATGACAAGCCTTTACAATGCGTTTATTGAAAAAGATTGTTCAATTGCTGAGATTAATCCACTTGTTGTAACAGGCGATGGAAAAGTCATGGCACTTGATGCAAAATTAAACTTTGATAGCAATGCCTTATATAGACAAAAAGATATATTAGAATACCGTGACCTTGATGAAGAGGATCCAAAAGAAATTGAAGCATCTAAATATGACTTAAGCTACATTTCTTTAGATGGAAATATTGGCTGTATGGTCAATGGAGCAGGACTTGCGATGTCTACAATGGATATCATCAAGCATTACGGCGGGGACCCTGCAAACTTCCTAGATGTTGGCGGCGGTGCAACAGCTGAAAAAGTAACGGAAGCATTTAAAATCATCTTATCTGATCAAAATGTCAAAGGGATTTTCGTGAACATTTTTGGCGGCATCATGAAATGTGATGTGATTGCAGAAGGTGTTGTTGAAGCGACGAAACAGGTCGGCTTAACATTACCACTTGTTGTACGTCTTGAAGGAACAAACGTTGAATTAGGGAAGAAAATCCTGAGTGATTCAGGCTTAAATATCACTTCTGCTGAGTCTATGGCTGACGGGGCAGAAAAGATTGTATCTTTAGTCAAGTAGAGCAGAAAGGCAGGGAACCTAAATGAGTGTATTTATTAATAAAAATACGAGAGTAATTGTTCAGGGGATTACCGGTTCAACCGCATTGTTCCATACAAAACAAATGATTGAGTACGGAACAAATATCGTTGGCGGTGTCACACCTGGAAAAGGTGGAACTGAAGTAGAAGGAGTTCCTGTATTTAATACTGTATCTGAAGCAGTGCAGACTACTGGAGCGAACGCTTCTGTTATCTATGTACCAGCACCATTTGCGGCAGATGCCATTTTAGAGGCTGTTGACGCAGAAGTCGATCTCGTCATTTGTATCACTGAACATATTCCAGTGCTTGACATGGTCAAAGTGAAACGGTATATGGAAGGGAAAAAGACAAGACTAGTTGGGCCAAACTGCCCAGGTGTCATCACACCTGAAGAATGTAAAATTGGTATCATGCCTGGCTACATTCATAAAAAAGGTCATGTGGGTGTTGTTTCTCGTTCTGGAACGCTTACATATGAAGCGGTACATCAGCTTTCAGAAGCTGGTGTTGGACAATCGACAGCTGTAGGAATCGGGGGAGACCCGGTAAATGGGACAAACTTTATTGATGTTTTAAAAGCATTCAATGAAGATCCTGAAACGCATGCTGTGATTATGATCGGTGAAATCGGCGGTACGGCTGAAGAAGAAGCAGCTGAATGGGTAAAAGCAAATATGACTAAGCCAGTCGTTGGCTTTATTGGCGGTAAAACGGCGCCTCCAGGAAAACGTATGGGACATGCTGGTGCCATTATTTCTGGTGGTAAAGGAACAGCTGATGAAAAGGTAAAAACAATGCGTGAATGTGGAATTGAAGTGGCAGAAACACCATCTGTCATGGGAGAAACGTTGATTAAAGTATTAAAAGAGAAGAATCTCTTCGAAGCTTGTAAAACGCATTAATGACACAAGAAGACTTGTTCTTTGGCAAGTCTTCTTCTTTCTATCTTAAACTGGAGGAATGGTATGTACAACGTGTCCGAAAGAATGATTTTTCACCGCTTAAAAGGCCTCATCTCACCCTCATTATTAACAAAATGGTGGAAAGTCGATCCTGAGCTATATATAAATGAAGAAACACATCATTTTAAACAGGATCGAGCGTTACAAACGATCGACTTTACCCGCTTAAAACAAGCTGAAGAAAATGAATTCCCCATTTTTCAACACATCGTTCAAGCCTATTTAAAGCAAAACATTCACATGATTCCCATCACATCACCCTTATATCCCAGCACACTAAAAAATATTTATGATCCTCCCCCTGTGTTATTCCTAAAAGGAAACGTATCATATTTAAATGAAGAAAAAAGTTTAGGTGTAGTCGGCACGCGAGTTCCATCGTCTTATGGAGAAGCATGTGTGAAGAAAATTGTTGGTGAGCTTGTAAAGGAAGATTGGATGATTGTCAGTGGTTTAGCTAAAGGAATCGATGGACTTGCACATAAAGAGTGCATCAGAAAAAAAGGAAAAACGATCGGCATTATAGCAGGCGGTTTTCAGCATTTATACCCAAAAGAGCATGAGCAAATGGCTCAATACATGGGCGAGCATCATTTGCTTTTGTCAGAGCATCCTCCTTATGTCAAACCAGAAAAGTGGCATTTTCCAATGAGAAATCGTTTAATTAGTGCACTGACGAAAGGAACCATCGTGATACAGTGCAAAGAAAAGAGCGGTTCTCTTATTACAGCCTATCAAGCACTTGAGCAAGGAAAAGAGGTATTTGCAGTTGCTGGATCCATCTTTGATCCTAATTCCACAGGTCCGGCAAGACTCATTCAGCAGGGAGCAAAGCTTGTTCATTCAACAAAAGATATTTTAGAGGAATTCTCCTTCCGCAGCGTTCAATATACTGAACCAACATAAAAATATCGTTTGACAAAAGACATCGGAATATTTAATAATAGTGAGGATTTAAGTTTACACTTTGTTTTTCGTGTTTATAATGATGTTCATCATAAAGAATTTTTAATGATTGCCTGTTAGATAGGTGCAATTAACATAAATATGAATTGTGAAATGTATAAAGAGAGAACACCTCTTAAGGGGGATTTTGAGTATGGCTGATTATTTAGTCATCGTTGAGTCGCCAGCAAAGGCGAAAACGATTGAGCGTTATTTAGGAAAAAAGTATAAAGTAAAAGCTTCAATGGGGCACGTAAGGGATTTACCGAAAAGTCAGCTCGGTGTTGATACTGAGCATGACTTCGAACCGAGATATATTACGATTCGCGGGAAAGGCCCGGTTTTAAAAGAATTAAAAACAGCGGCGAAAAAAGCAAAAAAAGTCTATCTCGCAGCTGACCCCGATAGAGAGGGAGAAGCGATTGCTTGGCATTTAGCACACAGCCTTGACCTTGACCTCTCTTCTGAATGCCGCGTTGTTTTTAACGAGATTACAAAAGATGCGATTAAGGATTCCTTTAAGCATCCACGTATGATCAATATGGACTTAGTTGATGCGCAGCAGGCAAGACGGATTTTAGATCGTCTCGTTGGGTATAAAATCAGTCCGATTTTATGGAAGAAAGTGAAAAAGGGCTTAAGTGCCGGACGTGTTCAATCAGTTGCACTCCGCCTGATTATTGATCGCGAGAATGAAATTAATGAATTTAAACCAGAAGAATACTGGACTATTGACGGTACATTCCTTAAAGGAAAAGAAAGCTTCGAAGCGAGTTTCTTTGGCCTCAATGGTAAAAAACATCCATTGAAAACAAAAGAAGATGTAAAAGAAATCCTTTCGAAATTAAAAGGAAGCAAATTCTCTGTAGAGAAAGTAACGAAAAAAGAGCGGAAACGTAATCCAGCCGTTCCGTTTACGACTTCTACTTTACAGCAGGAAGCTGCAAGAAAATTAAACTTCCGTGCGAAAAAAACAATGATGATTGCACAGCAATTATATGAAGGAATTGATCTTGGTAAAGAAGGTACAGTCGGTCTCATTACATATATGAGAACGGACTCAACACGTATTTCCAATACGGCGATTGAAGAAGTATCTGCTTTCATTGATCAGACGTACGGCAAGAATTTCTTAAACACAACAAAACGACCGGCCAAAAAGAATGAAAATGCACAAGATGCTCACGAAGCCATCCGCCCGACTTCTACGTTAAGAAAACCGGCAGATGTCAAGCATGTGCTAAGCCGCGATCAGCTTCGTCTGTATAAATTGATTTGGGAACGATTCGTGGCAAGCCAAATGGCGCCGGCTGTTCTTGATACAATGAGTGTGGATCTTGATCATAACGGTCTTACTTTCCGTGCGAATGGCAGTAAAGTGAAATTTCCTGGGTTTATGAAGGTTTATGTGGAAGGAAAGGACGACCAGCTAGAGGAAAAGGACAAAATGCTTCCTGATCTCAAAGAAGGGGATACAGTTCTTTCAAAAGATATCGAACCTGAACAGCACTTCACACAGCCGCCTCCGCGTTACACTGAGGCAAGATTGGTCAAAACACTTGAAGAGCTCGGTATAGGCCGTCCATCTACGTATGCACCAACATTAGATACGATTCAAAAGCGCGGCTATGTCGCACTTGATAATAAACGATTTACTCCGACAGAGCTTGGAGAGATTGTACTCAACTTAATCATTGAATTCTTCCCTGAAATCATTAACGTTGAATTTACAGCGAAAATGGAAAAGGAACTTGATAGCGTTGAAGAAGGTACGATCGAATGGGTTCGTATTATCGACAGCTTCTATCAAGACTTTGCAAAACGGGTAGAAAAAGCTGAAGCAGAGATGCAAGAAGTTGAGATTGAGCCGGAATACGCCGGAGTTGATTGTGAAGAGTGCGGACATCCGATGGTGTACAAAATGGGTCGATACGGTAAGTTCATGGCTTGCTCTAACTTTCCTGACTGCCGTAACACAAAACCAATTGTCAAAGATATCGGTGTCAAATGCCCGTCTTGTCATGAAGGAAACATTGTTGAACGAAAATCGAAGAAACGCCGCATTTTTTACGGCTGTGATCGTTTTCCAGAGTGTGAATTCGTCTCTTGGGACAAACCAATTGAAAGAAAGTGTCCAAAATGCGAAAATATGCTTGTAGAGAAAAAGCTGAAAAAAGGCGTTCAAGTTCAATGTGTGAACTGTGATTATAAAGAGGAACAACAAAAATAGCGGTGAGCAGCCTTGTTCACCTGCTTTTTTATGTCATCAAACAGACCTTACGAAATAGGAGAGTTGTACAATGAGTCAATTTGTAAATGTGATCGGAGCCGGTTTAGCTGGAAGTGAAGCAGCATGGCAAATCGCTAAACGAGGCATTAAAGTCAATTTATATGAAATGAGACCTGTGAAACAAACGCCGGCTCACCACACAGATAAATTTGCGGAGCTTGTATGCAGCAACTCACTGCGTGCGAATGCTTTGACAAATGCAGTAGGTGTATTAAAGGAAGAAATGCGTCATTTAGATTCAGCCATCATCGCAGCAGCAGATGAAAGCTCAGTTCCTGCTGGCGGCGCGCTTGCAGTAGACCGTCATGAATTTGCAGCAAACGTGACAGACCGCGTGAAAAATCATCCGAATGTTACTGTCTTTCAAGAAGAGGTGCAGAGCATTCCAGAAGGTCCGACAATTATCGCGACTGGCCCGCTGACATCTGAAGCACTTTCCAAAGAATTAAAATCGTTAACAGGAGAAGAATATCTCTATTTCTACGATGCAGCAGCACCTATTCTAGAGAAAGACAGCATTGATATGGATAAGGTGTACTTGAAATCTCGCTATGACAAAGGAGAAGCTGCTTATTTAAACTGTCCAATGACAGAAGAAGAATTCGATCGTTTTTATGAGGCGCTCATTTCTGCTGAAACTGTACCATTAAAGGAATTTGAAAAAGAAATCTTCTTTGAAGGCTGTATGCCAATTGAAGTCATGGCGAAAAGAGGAAAGAAAACGATGCTGTTTGGTCCGATGAAGCCAGTAGGACTTGAAGATCCGAAAACAGGCAAAAGACCTTACGCTGTTGTTCAATTAAGACAGGATGATGCAGCAGGTACTTTATATAACATCGTTGGCTTCCAGACACATCTGAAGTGGGGCGATCAAAAGGAAGTATTCCGTTTGATTCCAGGTCTTGAAGAAGCAGAGATTGTCCGTTACGGCGTGATGCACCGTAATACATTTATTAACTCGCCAAGCCTTTTAAGACCGACTTATCAGTTTAAAAATAGAGATGATCTATTCTTTGCCGGACAAATGACAGGCGTTGAAGGGTATGTCGAGTCCGCAGCGTCGGGACTAGTGGCAGGTATTAACGCCGCTCGTTTTGTCAAAGGAGAAGAGCTTGTGACACTTCCGGAGGAAACGGCGATTGGCAGTATGGCTCACTACATCACATCGACAAACAAGAAAAGCTTCCAGCCGATGAATGCGAATTTTGGTTTGCTGAAAGATCTAGGAGTTCGAATTAAAAACAAACAAGAACGTTATGCAGAGTACGCTAAGCGTGCAATCGAAACTATTCAAACTATTTCGAAATCTCTGTAGTAAAACATTGCACGGAAAGCAAGATATGTGATACCATTTAAAAGCCTTAAAGAGGTGTAAAAATGACGAATAAACAGCGTCTTGTCCACTTATTCATTGAATATCTGCAAATTGAAAAAAACTATTCAGCTTTAACGATCTCAGGATATACAGAAGCCATTGAAGAGTTTGTCAGATTTATGAACATTCAAGGAATAGACGGTTTTGAAGAGGTATCCTATCAAGATACGAGAATTTATTTAACAGAAGCTTATGAAAAAGGCCTGACAAGAAGAACGATTAGTAAGAAAGTCTCTGCGCTTCGCAGCTTTTATAAATTTTTATTAAGAGAACAGCTTGTGAAAGAAAATCCTTTTTTACTCGTTAGCTTACCAAAGCAGGATAAGCGGATTCCTTCATTTTTGTATGAAGAGGAACTAAAAGAGCTTTTTACAGTTTCTGATGTCAGCACACCACTTGGGCAAAGAAATCAAGCCATTTTAGAACTTCTTTATGCAACAGGTATGAGGGTCAGTGAGTTATGTTCATTAAAAGAATCTGATCTTGATTTATCGATGGATACAGTGCTTGTTCATGGGAAAGGCAGCAAGCAGCGGTATGTTCCTTTCGGGTCATATGCTCATGAAGCGCTCATTACTTATTTAGAGGATGGAAGGCAGAAGCTGAAAGCTAAGGGGAAAGACCGCGCTGATACTCATGTGTTTTTGAATCAGCGCGGGACGCCTCTTACAGACAGAGGTGTTCGATTCATTCTCACTGAATTAATGAAAAAGGCGTCAGGTACATTACATATCCATCCTCACATGTTGAGGCACACCTTTGCCACGCATCTCTTAAACGAGGGAGCAGATTTGAGAAGTGTTCAAGAACTTCTCGGTCATTCAAATTTATCATCTACACAGGTGTACACGCATGTATCAAAAGATTCTTTAAGAAACACGTACATGTCTCATCACCCAAGGGCTTTTAAACGATCCTAAAAGGAGGTTTTTTCATGTCATCATTTCATGCAACAACCATCTTTGCCGTTCAACATAAAGGAAAAAGTGCAATGGCTGGCGACGGTCAAGTTACTTTCGGGCAGGCTGTCGTGATGAAACACACAGCAAAAAAAGTGCGCCGTCTTTTCGGAGGCAAGGTGCTTGCAGGTTTTGCAGGTTCAGTAGCAGATGCTTTTACACTCTTTGAAAAGTTTGAAACAAAGCTTGAAGAATATGGTGGTAACTTAAAGCGGGCAGCCGTAGAACTAGCGAAGGAATGGCGAAGTGACAAGATGCTAAGGCAGCTTGAGGCTATGCTCATCGTCATGAATAAAGAAAGTATTTTGCTCGTCTCTGGAACTGGAGAGGTCATTGAACCAGATGATGGGATTTTGGCCATTGGCTCAGGCGGCAACTATGCGCTTAGCGCCGGGAGAGCTCTCAAAACCCATGCAGGTGATCATCTCACAGCGAGAGAAATTGCAAAGGCCGCTCTTGAAACGGCCGGAGAAATCTGTGTCTACACGAACGATCAAATCACTTTAGAAGAGCTTGAATAGAAAGGACATGAGACGTATGGAGAAAAAGCCGTTTACCCCAAGAGAGATAGTTGAAAAGCTTGATCAATACATCATTGGTCAGCTTGATGCGAAAAAAGCAGTGGCGGTGGCTTTAAGAAACCGTTACAGAAGAAGTCTTTTACATGATAAGCTAAAGGATGAAGTCGTTCCTAAAAACATTTTAATGATCGGCCCAACAGGTGTGGGGAAAACAGAAATTGCCCGCAGAATTGCTCGAATTTCTGGTGCGCCTTTTATTAAAGTGGAAGCGACGAAGTTTACTGAAGTGGGTTATGTCGGCCGTGACGTAGAGTCCATGGTGAGAGATTTAGTTGAAACAGCGATTAGACTTGTCAAAGAAGAAAAGATGAAAGATGTTCAAGAAGAAGCAGAAAAACAAGCAAATAAACGTCTTGTTCATTTACTTGTTCCTGGTAAGAAAAAGAGCCAGTCTGTGAAAAATCCTTTTGAGATGCTGTTTGGCGGTTCTGATGAAGATGACCGTGATCGAGATCATTCAAATGAAGAAGTGGAACTCGAATCGACAAGAAAGCGAATCGCTCATCAGCTGGCTATGGGAGAACTTGAAGATCATTACGTCACGATTGAAGTAGAAGAACAGCAGCCTTCCATGTTTGATATGCTTCAAGGCTCGGGTATGGAGCAAATGGGTATGAACATGCAGGATGCGCTCGGCAATCTCATGCCTAAAAAGAAAAAACGCAGAAAGCTGACTGTCAGAGAAGCAAGAAAGGCGTTAACGGCTGAGGAAGCTTCAAAACTGATTGATATGGATGAAGTCAGTCAGGAAGCGGTCTACAAAGCAGAGCAGCAAGGAATTATTTTTATCGATGAAATCGACAAAATTGCCAAAAGCGGTGGTGCATCATCTGCAGATGTTTCTCGTGAAGGGGTTCAGCGTGATATTTTACCGATTGTAGAAGGTTCAACTGTGATGACGAAATATGGTGCCGTTAAAACTGATCATGTGCTGTTTGTTGCAGCAGGTGCATTTCATATGGCAAAGCCATCAGATTTGATTCCGGAGCTTCAGGGACGTTTCCCAATCCGTGTAGAATTAGATAAATTAAGTATAGAAGACTTTGTGAAAATCTTAACGGAACCAGATAATGCATTATTAAAGCAATATAAAGCTTTACTTGAAACAGAAGGTATATCTCTTGAATTTTCTGACGATGCTATTCATAAGATTGCCGAAGTGGCTTATCATGTCAATCAGGAGACAGATAACATCGGTGCAAGAAGGCTTCATACCATACTTGAGAAGCTGCTTGAAGAGCTTTCATTTGAGGCGCCTGATATTACGATGGAGACAGTGACCATTACCCCTCAGTATGTCGAAGAGAAGCTAGGAAAGATTGCAAATAACAAAGATTTAAGTCAATTTATACTTTAACAAATGAATAAAGTAATCTAGGAGGATCATTATTATGGCGTTACTACAAAAAACAAGGATTATTAACTCAATGCTGCAAGATGCAGCGGGGAAACCAGTTAATTTTAAAGAAATGGCAGAAACACTGAGAGATGTCATTGATTCAAACATTTTCGTATTAAGCAGAAGAGGAAAGCTTCTTGGCTACTCCATTAATCAGCAGATCGAAAATGCACGTATGAAAAAAATGCTTGAAGATCGTCAGTTCCCTGAGGAATATACAAAGAGTCTATTCAATGTCCCTGAAACGTCTTCAAACCTTGATATTAACAGTGAATATACAGCTTTCCCTATTGAGAACCGTGACTTATTCCAATCAGGCTTAACAACAATTGTCCCAATTATCGGCGGAGGAGATCGTTTAGGTACGTTAATCCTGTCCCGCTTACAAGATACATTCACAGATGATGATTTAATTCTTGCTGAATACGGGGCAACAGTTGTTGGAATGGAGATTCTTCGCGAGAAAGCAGAGGAAATCGAAGAAGAAGCAAGAAGCAAAGCGGTTGTCCAAATGGCGATTAGCTCTCTTTCATATAGTGAGCTTGAAGCGATTGAGCACATTTTTGAAGAGCTGGATGGAAACGAAGGTCTTCTTGTCGCAAGTAAAATTGCAGATCGTGTAGGGATTACGCGTTCAGTGATCGTAAACGCCTTACGTAAGTTAGAAAGTGCAGGCGTAATCGAATCTCGTTCTCTTGGAATGAAGGGAACGTACATCAAAGTGTTAAACAACAAATTTTTAATTGAACTCGAAAATTTAAAATCTCATTAATCAAAAACCCTTTTTGGCCGAAATAAATGCTGAAAAGGGTTTTTTTATGTGAAAAAATGAGGATTTGTCCGAAAAATGTCACTCTTTTTTCCAAGAAACCCCTTACAAATCTGTAGTGCTTTGAATCTAGGCCTTTATACCTATTCGTAAAATAGATATATATTACGAGTTTTTTTTACATATACATCATAGACTTTAATCCTATTATTTCTTACAATGAACATATGGTTTTACAAATCTCGACATGATTAAATGGAATGAAATACATATGATTGGAGGTATATGGTTTTGGATATATTTTCTGGAACGATAAGCAACCTTGAGAATGCCTTGGGCAGAGCGAATGTTAAGCAAAAAGTCATAAGCAATAATATCGCGAATATAGATACACCGAACTACAAGTCGAAAAACGTCGCATTCCATGACATGCTAAATGATGCGTCAATCAAATTAGATGCTAAAAAAACATACCAAGGTCACATTGATTTTTCAAAAACAGGGTCTAATTATTCAGTTGTTTCGAGCAACCGTACTTCTTATCAAGAAAACGGAAATAATGTCGATATTGATCAAGAGATGAGTGAACTCGCTAAAAACCAAATTCAGTATAATGCGCTGGTGGAAAGAATGAGCGGGAAATTCAATTCTCTTAAAACAGTTTTGACAGGAGGTAAGTGATGTCGATCTTTTCAGGAGTGAACGCTTCGGCCTCAGCATTAACGGCACAGAGGCTCAGAATGGACGTTGTATCCTCAAACCTTGCAAATATGGATACGACAAGAGCTAAACAGGTTGATGGCAACTGGGAGCCTTATAGACGTAAGCTTGTCACATTACAGCCGTCAGGTGAATCGTTTTCATCTATATTGAACTCAAGTATGAATTCGAGCGGCAAATTAGGAAACGGCGTCAAAGTAACAAAGATTACTGAAGACGAAACTCCATTCAACCTTCAATATGATCCTACAAATCCCGATGCCAATGAAAATGGATATGTTCAAACACCAAATGTCGATCCATTAAAAGAAATGGTCGACCTCATCAGCAGCTCAAGATCATATGAAGCAAACGTGACTGCTCTAAATGCGAATAAAAGCATGCTGATGAAAGCTTTAGAAATAGGAAAGTAAGGTGAAAACAATTGGTTAATGCAATATCTCCTTTCCAGCTTCAAACTGCTCAGCAAGCAAGTGAATTGACGAATGCAACGCCCATTCAGGCGGCTGCACCTAAAAGTCAAACGAATTTCTCTGATGTGCTGAAGAATTCCATTGAGGCATTAAATCAATCACAGCTGAAATCAGACCAGTATACAAATGCGCTTGCACAAGGAAAAGATGTCAATCTCGATGAAGTCATGATTGCTTCACAAAAAGCGAGTGTCACACTCACAGCTGCAACAGAGTTTCGAAATAAAGCAGTCGAAGCGTACCAAGAGATTATGAGAATGCAGATGTAGGAGGTGCTGGTGGACAAAAAAAGACTGAATGGAATGACCGGGGGTTAAGATGAATCGTACTTTAATGCAATTAAGAACAAAAACAGTTGAGTTTTGGCGAAATCGATCAAAATTACAAAAAATACTCATGATTGGCGGCGTTGCTGCCCTAGCAATCATTATTACGGTTGTTAGCATCTTTGCTTCTTCTGAAAAAATGGTTCCGCTCTTTAGAGACTTGTCTGAGGCAGAAGCTGGACAAATCAAACAGGAACTAGATGGCAAAAACGTTAAATCGGAACTTGCAAACAATGGAACAACGATTCTCGTTCCAGAAAAGCAAGCAGATTCTTTAAAAGTAACACTCGCATCCGAAGGGCTCCCTAAGACAGGCAACATTGATTATTCCTTCTTTGCAAACAATTCAGGCTTCGGTTTAACAGATAATGAATTTGATGTTCTGAAAGTAGACGCAACTCAGACAGAACTATCCAATCTGATCAACACAATTGATGGGATTAAAGATTCAAAAGTGATGATTAACCTGCCAAAAGATTCCGTTTTTGTTGGAGAAGAGCAAAGTAATGCATCAGCATCCATAGTGCTGCAAGTTGAGCCGGGCTACACGCTCACACCGCAGCAAGTAAAAGGCCTTTATCATCTTATTTCAAAAAGTGTGCCGAATTTAAAAACAGAAAACATTGTCATTATGGACCAAGATTCCAACTACTACGACTTAAACACCAGCTCCGATTCCTATGCAAGTGGAATGGATGCACAGCAGCAGAAAAAAGAGGAAATCGAAAAGAATCTTCAAAGAAAAATTCAGCAGCTGCTCGGAACAATGATGGGTCAAGATAAAGTGGCTGTATCGGTCACAACAGACATTGATTTTACTGAAGAAAAAAGAAAAGAAGACCTAGTAGAACCTGTTGATAAAGAAAACATGCAGGGGATTGCTGTCAGCGCTGAAAAGATTGCTGAAACTTATTCAGGTAACGGCGCAGCAGCTGGAGGCACCGCTGGAACAGGTGACGATGATGTCACAAATTATCAAGGTGCCGATGGAGCGAATGGAAGCGGAGATTACGAAAAGAGCGAAGATCGCATCAATTATGAAGTCAACCGCATTCATAAAGATATCAAAGAAAGCCCTTATAAAATTAGAGATGTTGGCATTCAAGCATTGGTCGAACCACCAACTGCAAACGATGTAAACTCTTTAACGGCTGAAAGACAAGATGATATCAAAAAGATTCTTTCAACGATCATTAGCACATCGATTGATAAAGAATACACAAATGGTCAAGCGCTCACTCAAGCCGACTTAGATAACAAAATCGTTTTATCTGTATCAAAATTAGACGGTAAACAGCAAACTGCGGCAGATAACCCTTCAAACAATATTCCAATTTGGGTTTATATTGTAGGCGGTGTGCTTCTACTTGCAATTATCGCTCTTATCATTCTTCTTGTACGCAAGCGTAGAAGAGATGAGGAAGAAGAGTTTGAGTTTGATGAACGTACACCAATCGATGTTCCTGATATCGACACTGAACCAGAAACAGAAGAAATGGTGAGAAAAAATCAGCTTGAAAAAATGGCAAAAGAAAAACCAGAAGACTTTGCTAAATTGCTACGCAGCTGGCTGTCCGAGGATTAGGAGGAATACACATGTCGAGAAAAGATCCAAATCGACTAACAGGCAGACAAAAAGCAGCAATCCTAATGATTTCCTTAGGGCTAGACGTGTCAGCATCTGTATACAAACATCTGTCTGAAGACGAAATAGAAAAATTAACATTAGAAATTTCCAATGTACGAAGTGTAGATACTGCTAAAAAAGATGAAGTCATCGAAGAGTTTCACAGCATTGCCATCGCGCAGGACTACATATCGCAGGGCGGTCTTATGTACGCAAGACAAGTGCTTGAAAAAGCGCTTGGTGAGGATAAAGCGGACAGCATCTTAAACAGGCTAACATCCTCTCTTCAAGTGAAACCATTTGATTTTGCTCGAAAGGCTGACCCAGAACAAATTTTAAACTTTATCCAGCATGAGCATCCACAAACGATAGCACTTATCCTTTCCTACCTGGATCCAGTGCAGGCTGGGCAAATTTTATCTGAGTTAGGCGAGGAAGTACAAACTGAGGTTGCGAGACGTATTGCCTTAATGGACCGTACATCTCCAGAGATCATCAATGAGGTGGAGCGTATTCTTGAACAAAAGCTTTCTTCAACCTTTACGCAGGACTATACGCAAACGGGCGGAGTCGAAGCGGTTGTAGAAGTGCTAAATGGTGTAGACCGTGCTACTGAGAAAACCATTTTAGACACACTTGAAATTCAAGATCCAGAGCTTGCTGATGAAATTAAGAAACGTATGTTTGTCTTTGAAGATATTGTCACTCTTGACAGCAGAGCGATTCAGCGTGTCATCAGAGATGTTGAAAATGATGACTTATTGCTCGCACTCAAAGTGGCAAGCGAAGAAGTCAAAGAAATTGTCTTCCGCAACATGTCACAGCGGATGGTCGAAACATTCAAAGAAGAAATGGAGTTTATGGGGCCTGTCCGGCTTAGAGATGTCGAGGAAGCACAAACCCGTATTGTCAGCATCGTAAGACGACTTGAGGAAGCTGGAGAAATCGTCATAGCTCGAGGCGGAGGAGACGATATCATTGTCTAGGATTATCAAACATGAAACATCTGTTATTCCTGAACAAGGGCGGCAAACGATTCCTTTACAGCAAGTAAACTTTAAAAGAGAACATCACGAAGAAGAGCTTGTCAATGAAACTGAAGCATCGCAGCTAGTACTCAGTGATGCAGAAGATCAAGCGAGCCGCATATTAGAACAAGCAAACAGTGAGCTGGAAAAAACAATGGCTGAAATCAATCAGCGCCGGACTGATTTTGAAGAGGAAAGAATGCAGCTCATTGAAGAAGCGAAACAAGCAGGTTATCAAGAAGGCTTCCAAAAGGGCGAAGCAGATGCGAATATGCAGTACCAAGCTATTCTTGATCAAGCAAATGACATCGTCAGTCTTGCAAGGCAGGATTACGAAGAAAAAATTGAAAGCTCTGCTGAGCAAATTGTAGAACTCGCTTTTGAACTCGCCAAACGCGTTTGGAATGCAGCTGAGGACACGAAAGATCCATTTTTGGCTCTTGTGAAGCAGGTCATTTCAGAAGTGAAAGAATATGATGATATTTCCATCTATGTTGACCCTGAACATTACGAGCATGTGATGGAATATAAAGACGAATTGATTAGAATCCTTCAAAAGGATACACACCTTGCCATTTACTCGGATGAAAAAGCGCCAAAAGGAACTTGTTACGTAGAAACAAGTTTTGGAAAAGTGGAAGCGAGTGTTGATACCCAAATGAATCAGTTGAAAGAAAAATTATTAGAAGTCATTGATTCAGGTGATCACAAATGAAAATGGATGTACTAAAAGAAACGATTGAAACTGCCGATCCTTATAAACGATTTGGTAAAGTCAATCGAGTGGTTGGGCTCATGATTGAATCTAAGGGGCCGGAGAGTTCGATCGGTGATGTTTGTCTCATTCATAAAAAAGGGAGCAAGCACCATCCGATAAAAGCAGAGGTCGTAGGGTTTAGAGATGAAAACATTTTGCTCATGCCTTATGTAGAAGCATCCAATATTTCACCAGGAAGTCTTGTTGAAGCGACGGGTGAGTCGCTGAAGGTCAAAGTAGGGACTGGATTAATTGGTGAAGTCGTTGATGCCTTCGGTGATCCGCTTGATGGCAGTATGCTTCCAAAAGGACTTGCACCTGTTTCGACAGATCAGTCACCCCCAAATCCAATGGACAGGCCGCCTATTCGAGAAAAGATGGGTGTCGGTGTTAGAGTCATTGATAGTTTGCTCACAGTTGGCACTGGTCAAAGGATCGGGATTTTTGCCGGAAGTGGTGTTGGAAAAAGTACCTTAATGGGGATGATTGCAAAGCAGACAGAAGCAGACCTGAATGTCATTGCCCTTGTTGGAGAGCGTGGCCGTGAAGTTCGTGAGTTTATTGAAAAGGATTTAGGTTCTGAAGGACTGAAGCGATCAATTGTTGTCGTTGCTACTTCTGACCAGCCTGCACTGACGAGACTGAAAGCTGCGTATACAGCAACAGCTATTGCGGAGTATTTCAGGGACAGAGGCAAAAATGTCATGTTCATGATGGATTCTGTTACGAGGGTCGCCATGGCGCAAAGGGAAATAGGACTCGCAACTGGCGAGCCGCCAACAACAAAAGGATATACACCTTCAGTGTTCGCTATACTGCCAAAATTGCTCGAACGAACTGGGACAAATCAGCTTGGTTCCATCACAGCGTTTTACACAGTGCTTGTTGATGGAGACGATATGAACGAGCCGATCGCTGATACAGTGAGGGGGATCCTTGACGGGCACATTGTACTTGATCGTGCTTTAGCCAACAAAGGACAATTTCCCGCTGTTAACATTTTGAAAAGTATCAGCCGTGTCATGAGTAATATCGCAAGTCATGATCACAAGGAAGCGGCTAACCGGTTCCGCCAGCTTTTGTCCACTTATCAAAACGCTGAAGACCTCATTAATATTGGAGCATATAAAAAAGGCTCCTCCAAAGATATTGATGAGGCCATGCAGGCTTATCCTCATCTGATTTCATTTTTGAAGCAGGATGTAGAAGAGGCTGTATCTATTGAAGACAGTGTGAGTTTATTGCTCAGTTTGATGAATAGAGAGGATTGACAAAAACAGTGAGATATCAATACAAATTTCAAAAGCTCTTAGAACTGAAAGAAAGTGAAAAAGACAAGTCACTCGCAGCGTACCAACAATCCGTTTCGGCATTTGAGCAAGTCGCTGAAAAACTCTATGAAAATATGAGTAAAAAAGAGCTAATGGAAAAAAGCAAAGAAGAAAAGCTGAGAAGTGGAATGAGTGTTCAAGAAATGCGTCATTACCAGCAATTTGTGACCAACTTAGATAACACCATTCAGCATTATCAGCAGCTTGTGATCATGAAACGCCATCAAATGAATGAAAAACAATCTGATTTAACTGAAAAAAACATTGAGTTTAAAAAGTTTGAAAAAATGAAAGAAAAGCAATTTGAAAAGTTCTCCCTTGAACATAAGGCAATTGAAATGAAAGAAATGGATGATATCTCTATCAGCCAATTCATGTTTCAAGGACATTAGGAGTCGAGATGAATGCCTAAGAAGGAAAAAACGAAGGAATCAGGCGGCGGAAAATTTCAATGGATCTTGTTTATTGTCATCATCCCATTGATTGTGCTTGTGATTGTCACTGGCACGATCCTTTATATGGCAGGTTTTGATCTAAAAAAACCGCTCCAAAACATTCCTGGGATCAGCAGTTTGGTTGGTTCAGATGACACCTCAAAAACGTCATCTTCACCTAATGATCAAAGCGATGCAGAGTTGAAAGAACTGAAAAAGACCATTAAAGAGCAAAAGAATGAGCTCGAAATTGCACAAAAAGATTTGAAAACAAGTGATGAAGAGATTAAAAGACTGAATCAAAAAATCAATTCACTTGAAAAAACATCTGAAAATGATGCAAAGAATACGTCTGCCAATGACAGTTCATCGAATAACAGCTCATCAAATAACACGTCAGATAATAACTCAGCAGGGACCTCCCCTGATGCAGCGGCTTCCTCTAATCAGCAGACAAAAGGAAAGGTCGCCAGCATTTATGAAAGCATGGACCCAGGGAAATCCGCCAAAATTTTATCAGAATTAAGTGATAAAGAGGCGTTAAAAATCCTTGAAGAGCTGAGCAAAAATAAACTGACAGACATATTAGCAAAACTGACACCTCAGAAGGCAGCAACGTTTACAAAAGAGCTTGCCAAAAAAGAAGAAAGTGAAAATGGGGGTGGACAATAAGTGAAGCTATTGGATATTGGAGCCTTACAGCAATCTTCTCAAGGTCTCTCAGGGCTAAAAGGAGACGGCGCTGCATCTGCACGCGGTTTGTTTAAACAATTGCTTAGCGGAGCAGGCGCTCAAAGCGGCCCTGTTCATGCTGAAACAGCCGCTCTTGCCTCTCTTTCTATCAATGATGCGATGCAAATTGTTGAAAAATGGATGCAATCACCTGAAGAAGGAATGAGCGCAGACTTACTAAGTGCGCTTCAAACACTACAAGGTCAAACGCTTGAATCATCTGATCTCAAATCACTTGAAGAATTATTTCAAAAAATGGAATCTTCCATTTACGGTGATCAAGCTGAAAAGCCAGGTTCTGAACATAATGAACAGCTCATACAAGTCCACTTTTTCATCTATCAATTGCTCAATCAACAGCCGCTCAGCTTTGATGCGAAACTTGTGCAGGATATTGAAGGGAAAGGTCAAGACTTTATCCACTTTCTTTCTAAAAACGGGGTAGATGAAAAACTCATTCAGCAAGTAAAAGAGCAGTTCTTCTCGCAGGGTTCAGCGCCAAAGCTGAATTCGATGACTCAAAGTGAGCTAAAGCACTTTAATCAGCTAATCGACCATATGATGGCCAATGCGAAAGGGTCTGACAAAGAGTGGAAAATTTCACTAGGAGAGTTGAAGGAACTAATCTCTCCAAAACAAGAATCTACACTCGCTTCTCCGGCAAAAGGGAATGCATCTCTTGAGTGGCTCATCAAAAAAGAGGTCGTTAAAGGACAAAGCGCTGCTGCACCAGCTTCTGAAAAAATAATGACCCACTCGCTTCTGCCAGGTCATAAGCAGTTTTTCCAACTGCAGTCAGCGGCTCCTGTTCAGCAGACACAAACGACTGATGAAAAGCCAGGAACGGTTGATCAGCAAATTCTAAACACGTGGAAGCAAATGAAATTCACGCCGTTTGGTAATTCAAGCGGACGCTTTACCGTTCGATTAAATCCTGAAAATCTTGGATTCATTACCATTCAGCTAACGAAGCAAAACGGTATGTATGCGAGTAAAATTACAGCCTCGACGCAAGCAGCGAAAGAGCTGTTAGAGCATCATCTGCCGCAGCTCAAGCAGGCGCTTCCAAATATGTCGGTTCAAGTGGACCGTTTCCATATACCGCTTCAATCAAATGAGCAGCCGTTATTTGGACAGTTTAGTGAAGAAAACAAGCAGCAGCAGCCAAAAGGACAGAATTTCCAGCAGACTGATGAACAGGAAACAGAATTCCAAGATGTACTGGATGCTCTTGTTGGGTCAGATGAAGAAGAGGAGGAGATCTAATGGCAACAGTTGATGCTACGAATAGAACAGCCGCACAAGCAGACACTTCTTCAAAAGCAGAAAAGAAAACAGATACGCTTGGCAAAGATCAATTCTTGAAAATTTTGCTCACGCAGCTTCAAAACCAAGATCCGACAAACCCACTTGATGACCGTGAGTTTGTCACGCAGCTGGCGACATTTTCATCTTTAGAACAGCAAACCAATATGAACGATTCGATCACCAAACTAAATCAGCTCATGTCTACATTTGTTGCACACCAAGATCCGTTTACGACGTATGTAGGCTGGATTGGTAAAGAAGTATCGGGCAAATTGGATGATAAAGAGATATCGGGCACTGTGAAGTCTGTTAAAAACATAGACAATGAATACTTACTTGTTTTAGAAGATGGAACGAAAATCAGCCCTTGGGATGTTACAGCAGTTGGAGAAAAAACGAAGTAATTCGAGGAGGAAAATAAATGTTACGCTCACTTTACTCAGGAATTAGCGGAATGAAAAACTTCCAATCAAAATTAGATGTGGTAGCCAACAACGTAGCCAACGTCAATACACACGGATACAAAAAAAGCCGTATCACGTTTAAAGATATGGTCAGCCAAACCATTTCAAGCTCAGGTGGACCAACGAACAACTCTGGTTCAATCAACTCAAAACAAATTGGTTTAGGATCATCTTTATCTTCTATTGATAAAATCATGAAATCAGGTTCTTCTCAAAATACAGACGAACCATTTGATTTCTATATTAATGGAGATGGATTTTTCCGTATTCAAAAGCAAGGTGAAATCCTATTTACAAGAACAGGGAACTTCAAACCTGATTCAAATGGGGATTTGGCAACACCTGATGGAAACTATCTACTTGGCATGGATGGGCAAAGAATCAACATTCCAAGCGACAATGTGTCAAGTGTCAGTGTTGGGCCAGATGGGACCGTTTCTGTTGTTGAGAACAACGTTTCTCGTACTGTTGGGCAAGTATCACTTGTGTCATTCAGTAATGCAGGAGGATTAGACAAAGTTGGGGATAACCTATACCGCCAAACGCTCAGTTCCGGTGCGCCAAGTAATGCCATTGCTCCTGGAAGTCAAGGAACAGGTGAACTTCAAACAGGGAAACTTGAAATGTCAAACGTTGATTTAACAGACGAGTTTACCGAAATGATTATCGCGCAGCGTGGATTCCAATCGAATGCAAAGACGATTACAACATCTGATGAAATTCTGCAAGAGCTTGTGAATCTGAAACGATAGGAGGTAGGGGGAGCGGATGCTCGCTTCTCTGCTTAATATGATTGAAGTGACAAGATTAAATGGCAAAGGATTTATGCTGAACGCTCTCCATATCGAGCAAATCGAAAGTTTTCCAGACACGACCATTACTTTGGCCAATGGAAAGAAATTCGTTGTGAAAGAAGATGAAGAGCAGCTTCAAGAGAAAATCATTTCTTTCTACAGAAAAATCCAAGTCATTTCATTGAATCAAGGAATAGAGGAGTTTGAATGAAGAAGAAATTAGTCGTAGTAATGCTAATCATGGTTATTGCCATCGTCGGAATTGGAGCAGGCATCTTTTTTCTGCTGAATGGATCAGACGAAGCAAAAGCTGAAAAAGAGCCAACAGCAGATGAAGTCGTAAAAGCTTCTGTTGAAATTCCTGAGATTATCACCAATTTAAAGTCTGAAGGAAATGCTGTCAAACTTGTCCTGAATATTGAAACGGACTCTGAAAAAGCAAAATCAGAGCTTGAGAAAAGAAGTTTCCAGGTAAAAGATGCTGTAATCGACATTTTATCAGACACGAATGCAGATGAACTTGATGGCAAAAAAGGCAGAGAACATTTTAAAACACAAGTCAAAAACAAAGTGAATAACTATTTGCAAGATGGCAAGGTGAAAGAAGTATATATAACCTCCTTTAATCTGCAATAGAGGCGATTAATTAACGCGATGGAGGTGAAGAAATGTCAGGAGAAGTGCTTTCCCAGAATGAGATCGACGCATTATTATCCGCCATCTCAACAGGCGAAATGGATGCAGAAGAGCTGAAAAAAGAGGAAACGACGAAAAAAGTGAAGGTGTATGACTTTAAACGTGCACTGCGCTTTTCAAAAGACCAGATTCGAAGTTTAACAAGGATTCATGATAACTTCGCTAGACTGCTCACCACGCATTTTTCAGCGCAGCTAAGATCATATATTCAAATTACTGTCAGCTCGGTTGACCAAGTACCATACGAAGAATTTATTCGTTCGATTCCTAATATGACATTATTAAACTTATTTTATGTCAGCCCGCTTGAAGGAAGAATCATGCTTGAAGTAAACCCAACAATCGGCTATGCGATGATGGACAGGCTGATGGGCGGGATTGGCATTAGTCATAATAAGACAGAATCACTTACAGAAATTGAAACAAAGATTATCTCAAACATGTTTGAGGGAGCTTTGGAAAATTACAGAGAAGCGTGGCAGTCCATAACCGACATCGAGCCTGAAATGGCAGATTTCGAGGTAAATCCCCAGTTTGTTCAAATGGTGTCACCAAACGAAACAGTTGTCGTCATTTCTCTTAATACACAGATTGGCGAGGTAAGCGGGGTTATTAACCTATGTATTCCTCACGTTGTATTAGAGCCTATTATTCCGAAGCTGTCTGTACACTACTGGATGCAGTCTGAACGAAATGAACCAAAACAGCAAGAAACAAAGGCCATTGAAAAACGGATTATGAAGGCAAAAATACCGGTAGTCGCAGAGCTGGGACAATCGGAAATGACGGTGGAAGAGTTTTTGAATTTGGAAATTGGTGATTGTATTGCCTTGGACAAACCAGTAAATGCGCCTCTTACTGTTATGGTCGGAAATAAACCGAAATTCTTGGGACAGGCCGGCCGCGTGAATCGGAAACAGGCGATTCAAATTCTAGATCACGACATAAGAGGTGAAGAAGATGGAGAATAACGGAAGTAAATTATCACAAGACGAAATCGATGCGCTCCTTAAAGGAGGCAGCAATGACGATATAGAGCCTGATACAGTCCTTTCTGCAATGGAGCAAGATGCTATTGGAGAAATCGGAAATATTTCATTCGGCAGCTCTGCAACAGCACTTTCAACCCTATTAAATCAAAAAGTGGAGATTACAACTCCAACTGTTACAGTGATTCAAAAAAGTATGCTGAATGAGGAATTTCCTCATCCGTATGTTGCTATTGAAGTGAATTATACGGAAGGCTTCAGCGCAAGTAACCTGCTTGTCGTCCAGCAAACAGATGCAGCAGTTATTGCGGACTTAATGATGGGCGGAGACGGGACAAATGCTGACCCTTCTTTAAGCGAAATTCACTTAAGTGCAGTACAAGAAGCAATGAACCAAATGATGGGTTCTGCTGCGACATCCATGTCGACTGTCTTTAATAAAAAGATTGATATTTCTCCGCCGCGCGTCGAATTACTTGATGTGAAAGAAGGAGAAGGGACAGACCGCATTCCAGCTGAAGAAATGCTTGTCAAAGTATCCTTCAGATTAAAAATAGGTGAACTCATCGATTCAAATATTATGCAGCTTTATCCTATTACATTTGCGAAGGATTTAATCGCAGAATTAACAGATCCTGCGCAAGAAGAAGAGCCGGTTCAAGAAGAAGTGAGTGCACCTGAACCTCAGCCGGCAGCTCCGCAAACGCAGTCTGCCCCAGCGCAGCAAGCAGCACCGCCGAAAAGACAGGCGAAGCCAAAGCCGGCAGCACCTGTAAATGTGGCGCCAGTTGAATTTGAATCGTTCAGTGAGCCTCAGCATACAACAAACCAGCTTGGAAACCTTGACATGCTGATGGACATTCCGCTTTCCATTACGGTGGAACTTGGAAGAACTCAGCGCAGTGTAAAAGAAGTTCTTGAGCTTTCAGCAGGAAGTATCATTGAACTGGACAAACTTGCTGGTGAGCCAGTAGACATCCTAGTTAACAAACGAATCGTCGCCAAAGGGGAAGTCGTTGTCATTGATGAGAACTTTGGTGTTCGTGTGACTGACATTTTAAGCCAGTCAGAAAGACTTTCTAATTTAAAATAAACAAACATACAGGGAGAGAATAAGTAAATGGCTACTAAGGTATTAATCGTAGATGATGCAGCATTCATGAGAATGATGATCAAGGATATTCTTGTAAAAAACGGATTTGATGTAGTAGGAGAAGCAGAAAACGGCGCACAAGCAGTTGAAAAATATAAGGAAACATCTCCTGATCTTGTCACAATGGATATCACAATGCCAGAAATGGACGGAATCACTGCACTAAAAGAAATTAAACAAATCGATGCTTCTGCAAAAATCATCATGTGTTCTGCAATGGGGCAGCAGTCAATGGTTATTGACGCGATCCAAGCAGGTGCAAAAGACTTTATCGTGAAGCCATTCCAGGCAGACCGCGTACTTGAAGCAATTAATAAAACGTTAGGCTAAAAAAGGGTGTAAGATTTGTTGAAAAAACGTTTGATATGTATAGCAATGATCAGTTTTATGCTTTTCTTGACGATGCAGCCTGCCTCACTGTTTGCCGAAACGAAAGATCCTGAGAATGGCACAGTGAATGACTGGCTCAAAGGTGAGAAAGAAAGCAAAAAGGATACAGAGAAGAAAACCACTGACAATCAAACGAATCCGGCAGAAGAAGTTCCCTCTTCTTCTGTCTCCATTATGGATTTTGTCAAAATGATTGGTGCCTTACTTTTTGTCATCCTGCTTATTTATGGTTTAGTGAGATTTGTTGGTAAGCAAAACCGCTTACTCAAACCATTTCGCTATGTTGAAAATATCGGCGGAACGACAGTCGGACAAAACCGTTCAGTCCAGCTGATCAAAGTGGGAAAACGAGTATTAGTTGTCGGCGTAGCAGACTCAATCCAGCTGCTAAAAGAAATTGATGATGAACAAGAATGTGAAGCGATCGTGAAACAATATGAAGAAGCGATGGAAAGCAAAACCGATTTACCAAAAATGGTTCAAAAATTCACATCGCAGATAAAGAAACATGATCAGCCGACCACTTCTTCTTTTTCAGCCAATTTAAAGGCGCAGCTAGCCGAATTGAAAAAGACCCAATCAGAAGTCAGAAAGAAAGGCCCGAAACAAAATGAATGAGTTTATTGATTTATTTAATTCCAGCGGTGCAGGAAACATCAGCACATCTGTCCGTCTTCTTTTACTTTTAACAGTATTTTCGGTTGCACCGGGCATTCTCATTTTAATGACGTGTTTTACACGGATTGTAATTGTTCTTTCATTCGTCAGAACATCACTTGCAACCAACTCAATGCCGCCAAACCAAGTGCTTGTTGGACTTGCGTTGTTTCTCACATTTTTTATCATGGCACCCACGTTCTCACAGATTAATAAAGAGGCGCTGACGCCGCTTTTAAATGATGACATCACGTTAAATCAGGCGTATGAAAAAGCCGAAGTGCCTATTAAAGAGTTTATGAGTAAACATACAAGACAAAAAGATTTGGCTTTATTTCTTAGCTACGCAAAAATGGATACACCTGAATCGATTAAAGATATTCCTTTAACGGCGATGGTTCCCGCTTTTGCCATTTCAGAATTAAAGACGGCATTTCAAATTGGTTTTATGATCTTTATTCCATTTTTAATTATTGACATGGTGGTCGCAAGTGTTCTGATGTCAATGGGGATGATGATGCTTCCGCCGGTTATGATATCGCTCCCTTTCAAAATATTGTTATTTGTTTTAGTCGATGGATGGTATTTGATCGTTAAATCTTTGCTGCAAAGCTTTTAGAGTAGGTGCTTAAAACATGAGTTCAGAATTTGTCATTACGATGGCTGAAAGATCAGTGTATGTGGTATTGCTTGTGAGTGGGCCGCTTCTAGCGCTTGCGCTCATTGTGGGACTGATTGTCAGTGTGTTTCAGGCGACAACCCAAATTCAAGAACAGACGCTTGCGTTTATTCCTAAGATTGTTGCAGTACTCATTGGACTTGTTGTGTTTGGTCCATGGATGCTTTCAACAATCGTGTCCTTTACGACAGAGCTGTTCTCGAATTTAGATCGATTTGCAGGTTAATAAGCGATGTCAATTATAGAATTATTCCCTGCTTTTCTTTTAGTTTTTATTCGGATCACCGCTTTTTTTGTGACAGTACCGCTTTTAGCGCATAGAACGATCCCGGCTGTACACAGAGTTGGATTCTCACTGTTTTTAGCTGTCATTAGTTTTAGCACCATAAAAGAACCGCCAGCACTCGACATAGACGGTCTTTATATGATGCTTGCGGTGAAAGAAGCAATGGTCGGACTTCTGCTTGGGCTGATTGCATACATCATGGTGTCCGCTGTTCAAATTGCCGGCTCATTCATTGATTTTCAAATGGGTTTTGCGATTGCCAATATTATTGATCCGCAAACAGGGGCGCAGACGCCGCTGATGGGACAGTTTTTTTATACGGTCACATTGCTGTTGATGCTGGCAACAAACGCACATCACCTGCTGCTTGATGGAATCTATTACAGCTTTCAATACATTGCAGTTGATCAATACGCATTGAATTTCGGCAGTGAATCCTTTGCTTACTTTATCGCAAAGAGCTTCAACCAAATGTTTATCATCGCCTTTCAAATCTCGGCACCTGTCGTGGCAAGTCTGTTTTTAGTCGATTTGGCGCTGGGGATTGTGGCACGTACAGTTCCGCAAATGAACGTATTTGTGGTTGGACTTCCTATTAAAATGGGTGTGAGTTTTATTATGATCATCATCTGTATGGGCGTCATCTTCGGTGTTGTCCAAAATACATTTGAAACGATTGTACTCACCATGAGGAATTTCTTAGCATTGGTCGGTGGTTCGTCATGATGACAAGGCTTAGACTAGACTTGCAATTTTTCGCAGGTGAAAAAACAGAAAAAGCAACGCCGAAAAAAAGGCGGGATTCACGTAAAAAAGGACAGGTTGCCAAAAGCACCGACGTCAATACAGCCATCTCATTTCTATTAATCTTTTTATCATTCTTTTTTATTGGGCCTTTTATGAAAGAGCGGATTATCGCGCTCATAGAACGTTTTTATTCAACAACCATGCTAATGAAGGTTAGCACATCTAATATTCATCAATTATTCTTGGAATTGCTTCAGGAAACAGGGCTCCTCCTCATGCCAATCCTTGGTGTTGGTATGCTGGCGGGCATTATCAGTAACTATTTACAAGTCGGCTTTCTCTTTTCACCAGAAGTGATCAAACCGAAATTAGAAAAGCTTGACCCAATCAAAGGGTTTAAACGGATATACAGTATTCGAGCCCTCGTAGAGCTATTAAAATCCATTTTGAAAATTGGCTTTGTAGGCTTTGCGACATTTATTGCTCTTTGGATGCACTTTGACGAAATTCTGCGGCTTCCTTTATTAACAGCAGAGGAAACCCTTCATTTCGTTGCAAATATGACCTTAATTATGGGGCTGTATGCTGCTGGTGCTCTTCTGATTTTAGCAGGGCTTGATTATATGTATCAGAAATTTGATTATGAAAAAAACTTGCGGATGTCCAAACAAGACATCAAAGATGAGTATAAAAAATCAGAGGGTGATCCGCTCATCAAATCAAAGATTAAACAGCGTCAGCGGGAAATGGCCATGAGACGGATGATGCAGGAAGTCCCTAAAGCGGACGTCATCATTACAAACCCAACCCACTATGCCATTGCTTTAAAGTATGATGAAGAAAAAATGGACGCGCCCTTTGTTGTGGCAAAAGGAACGGATATTTTGGCTTTAAAAATTAGAACGATTGCGAAAGAGCACGATATCATGACCGTAGAAAACCGGCCGCTCGCCCGCGCGCTCTATGATCAGGTCGACATCGACCAAGCGGTACCGGAAGAATACTTTAAGGCCATCGCAGAAATTTTAGCTTACGTCTATAAAACGAAACAAAAGATTTTATGAATTTTTGGTTTTAAAAGGAGAGAACAGGCATGTCAGCAAGAGATTTATCTGTTTTATTCAGTGTTATTTTAATTGTGGCGATGCTGGTCATACCGTTTCCGCCAATGCTATTAAGTATTTTAATCATTATTAATATTTCTCTTGCGCTTATCGTGCTTCTCACCACAATGAACATGCAAGAACCACTGCAATTTTCAATTTTTCCATCATTGCTTTTGCTCTTAACGCTGTTTCGTTTAGGGCTTAACATCTCTACAACACGTTCTATTCTTTCAACAGGAGATGCTGGAAAGGTTGTAGAAACGTTCGGTTCATTTGTTGTTGGAGGAAATATCCTCGTTGGTCTCGTTGTTTTCCTTATCCTGATTATCATTCAGTTTATCGTTATCACAAAAGGGGCAGAGCGTGTATCAGAGGTTGCGGCAAGATTTACTCTCGATGCGATGCCAGGTAAACAAATGAGTATTGACGCAGATTTAAATGCAGGTATGCTGACAGAAAGTGAAGCAAGAAACCGCCGTGAAAAAGTAGCGAGAGAAGCAGACTTTTATGGAGCGATGGATGGTGCAAGTAAGTTCGTTAAAGGGGACGCCATCGCAGGTATTATCATCGTCATTATTAATATTATTTTTGGAATCATTATTGGGATGCTTCAGCAAGGAATGTCGATTCAAGAATCAGCTTCCCACTTTACGCTATTAACGGTAGGAGACGGGATTGTTTCACAAATTCCTGCACTTCTCATTTCAACAGCAACAGGGATTGTCGTCACAAGGGCTGCTTCTAATGGGAACCTTGGTTCAGATATCACTGAACAACTGTTTGCATTCCCTGCTATGCTTTACGTCACAGCAGGCACGATCTTCCTTCTTGGGCTGTTTACGCCAATCGGCGTACTTTTGACAGGACCGATCGCAGGTTTACTTGCCCTCGGCGCATACTTGATGTCGAAAAACAAACAAGACCAAGAAGAAATTGAAGAGGTACTGGAGGAACAGGCAGAGGTAGAAGAGATGAAAAGTCCAGAAAGTGTCATTCATCTCCTGCAAATGGATGCCATTGAATTTGAATTTGGCTACGGCCTCATCCCGCTCGCTGATGCAAACCAGGGCGGTGACCTGTTAGACCGAATTGTGATGATCCGAAGGCAGCTTGCCCTCGAACTTGGTCTTGTCATTCCAGTCGTCCGGATCAGGGACAATATTGCACTGAACCCAAATGAATACCGGTTGAAAATTAAAGGGAACGAAGTAGCAAAAGGTGAGCTGCTGCTTGATCACTACTTAGCGATGTCCCCAACGCCTGATGATGATCCGATTGAAGGAATTGAAACAATCGAACCATCCTTTGGCCTGCCGGCTAAATGGATATCAGAAGCAGAAAAAGATCAGGCTGAGATGCTAGGCTATACGGTTGTGGACCCAGCGTCTGTTGTCTCTACTCACATCACAGAGAAGATTAGACAAAACACACACGAGCTGCTCGGACGCCAAGAAACGAAGCAATTAATCGATCATCTGAAAGAAAGTTATCCTGTCTTAGTGGATGAGGTAACACCAAATCCGCTGGCAGTCGGTGATATTCAAAAAGTACTGGCGAAGCTGCTGAAAGAAAAGGTCTCTATCCGAAACCTTGTCACCATTTTTGAGACGCTTGCAGACTACGGAAAATTAACGACTGATACAGATTTATTAACAGAGTATGTTAGACAGGCGCTTGCAAGACAGATCACCGCACAGTATGCAAGAGAAAATGAATCACTTAAAGTTGTGACATGCTCAGGCCGAGTAGAAAAGGTGATTGCAGACAGCGTTCAGCAGACAGAGCATGGAAACTACTTATCGTTAGATCCAGAATCCTCTGAAAGTGTGATTCAATCAGTGGCGAGAGAAATTGAACAGCTTTCGCTTCGGCAGGAAACGCCGGTTCTATTATGCTCACCTCCTATAAGAATGTACGTTAAGCAGTTGTTAGAAAGATATTTCCCAGATTTACCGGTACTATCTTATAACGAACTAGAAGCGAATGTGGAAGTACAGAGCATCGGAGTGGTGGATATCTAATGAAAATGAAAAAAATTACAGCAAATTCTATGCAGGAGGCAACGATTCAAATCAGGCAGCAGCTTGGGAAAGATGCCGTTATTTTAAATTCTAAAACCGTTGTCAAACGCAAACTGTTCGGTTTGAAGAAACAGCAAATGGTCGAAGTGATTGCAGTGCTGGATCAAGATTTCGAGGAAAGAGCTGGTAAAGGGTTAAACCCTGCGCCGCCTCTTCCAGTATTACCAAAAAAGGAACAAGTTCAAAAGCTGCCCGAAGAGCCTTCATTTGCTCCCAAGGCGGCGAAACCAGCGCCTTCTCATCCCCAGTCTTTAGAATATGTAAGGAATGAACGGCATGCGGGTATTCTGCCTGATCCTCTCATAGCAATCGATCAAAAGCTAAAGGATCAAGGACTTGATGATGCCATACGAGACGAATGCCTGAAGGGTCTTTTAACAAAGGGTGCGGTTAAAGAAAATCACATAAAAAAAGAACTTGAACAACTGCTGACAGATATGCTTCCAGCTAAAACCTCTGATGAGCCGATGATTTCTTCAAAATACATTGTTTTGTTCGGTTCCACTGGAGCTGGTAAAACGACAACGATTGCAAAGCTGGCTGCTAAAACGGCCATTCAGCAGCAAAAGAAAAT
This sequence comes from Bacillus sp. FSL P4-0248, assembly GCF_038593305.1. Lineage (NCBI taxonomy): Bacteria > Bacillati > Bacillota > Bacilli > Caryophanales > Bacillaceae > Bacillus > Bacillus sp. FSL P4-0248. The sequence goes on from NZ_CP151983.1 coordinate 1,546,261, forward strand.
CGCTTTTATTACAACCGATACGTACCGGATTGCAGCGATCGAACAGCTGAAAACATATGCTGAACTGCTGAATGCACCGCTTGAGGTTTGTTATTCAAGAGAGGATTTTGTAAAAGCCCAAGAGACCTTTAAAGAGTATGATCATATCTTCATCGATACAGCAGGTCGTAACTTTAAAGAAGAAGCGTATATCAAAGAGCTGACCGACATTATTCCATTTGATGAGAGCATTCAAAGTTTTCTCGTGATGAGTGCTACATCGAAGTATCAAGACATGAAAGCCATGGTCAAACGCTTTGAACACGTTCCAATCAATCAATTCATTTTTACAAAAGTAGATGAAACGGACACGATGGGAACCATTTTTCAAATCATTGCTGACTCTCAAATCAAACTTGGTTTTTTAACAAATGGTCAAAATGTGCCTGAGGATATTCTTGAAGGCTCGCCTCTTGAACTAACAAGGATGGTTTTACAATCATGAAACCCGACCAAGCAGAAGGGTTAAGAAAACTAGTTCAGCAGAGTCAAATGATCACACCGGCTCCTCCTAACGTCAGCGGACAGGCCAAAACCATTGCCGTCATGAGCGGTAAAGGCGGGGTAGGTAAATCGAATTTGACCCTGAATATGGCACTGTCTATCGCAAGTACAGAGAGAAGAGTGTTAGTGATTGATCTTGATTTTGGGATGGGGAATATTGATATTTTACTAGGGAAAACATCGACTAGTTCTATATTAGATGTTCTCGTTAGAAAAAAATCCTTCCAAGCAGCCATGACAAAAGGAACGGATAACCTATATTACATTTCTGGCGGAAGCGGGCTTGAACAGCTGTTTTCTTTAGATAAAGATCAATGGTCGTTCTTTTTGGAAGAGATGGAAAGAATGATGCAGGACTTCGATTGTATTTTCTTCGATATGGGAGCCGGCTTGTCAAAAGATCAGCTGCCTTTTGTCTTATCGGCAGGAGAAGTCGTCGTTGTGACTACGCCAGAGCCAACATCCATCATGGATGCCTACAGCGCGATTAAACACTTAGCCATTCATCAGTTTGAACGGTCTGTGCAAATCATTGTTAACCGGTGCAAAACGCCGTCAGAAGGGTCTGAAACCTACCGGAAATTAGCAGGAGTGGTCACATCTTTTCTTCACAGAAAACTTGTATTTGCTGGCGCTGTGCCTGATGATCCTGCGGTTCCTAAAGCAGTATCAGAACAAATTCCATTTTATATGAAGCAGCCTCATTCAAGGCTGAGTAAAACCATTAAGATGCTGGCAGAAACACTATATCATCAGCAGATAAGAGAGGCACGGAGAGAACAGCATACGTTTATAGATAAGTTGTCCTCTTTTTTTAAAAGGAGGAAGGTGGACTCATGATTAGAGTGCTAGTAGTAGATGACTCGGCCTTTATGAGAAAGCTCATTAGTGATTTTCTAAGTGCCGAGCAAGAAATAGAAGTCGTCGGAACGGCGCGAAATGGGGAAGATGCCTTAAAACGGATCAAGGAACTGAATCCAGATGTTGTCACATTAGATGTGGAAATGCCTGTTTTAAATGGAACAGAAGCATTAAAACAAATTCTGGCTGAACACGACCTTGCCGTGATTATGGTGTCAAGCCAGACAAAGCAAGGAAAAGATTTAACCATCCATTGCTTAGAACTCGGTGCTTTTGACTTTGTGACAAAGCCTTCGGGAAGTATTTCGCTCGATTTGCACAAAGTGAGGGGGCAAATTGTAGAACGGGTACTTGCAGCAGGAATGTCAAGGAAACGCACTGAAGAGAAGGTGTCTCCTAAGCCGGTGATAAAGCCGCCAAGTCCAGTGGCTTCACCCCGGCTGCAACCAGTAAAAGGCAGCTCACTCCGAAAGATTATTACTATCGGAACATCTACAGGAGGACCAAGGGCACTTCAACGAGTCGTAACGAAACTGCCTAAGGACATCGAGGCACCTATATTGATTGTGCAGCATATGCCAGCAGGATTCACGGCATCACTTGCTACTAGGTTAGATCATTTATCACAAATTACGATTAAAGAAGCGCAAGATGGAGACATCGCGAAAAATGGAGTGGCTTACATAGCTCCTGGTGGAATGAATATGTCACTTCATGACCAAGGGGGCTCACTTGTTATCAGGCTGTCCCCTGAAGACACGGAAAGCCGGCACAAGCCATCTGTTAACTATTTATTTGAATCCATCAGCAGCATAAAAGGTTACGAGAAAATCGCTGTCATTATGACAGGTATGGGCAGTGACGGTACTGAAGGTGTCAAAAAAATGGTCGCAAGCGGTCATACAAAAGTCATTGCAGAAAAAGAAGAATCATGTGTTGTTTTCGGAATGCCTAAATCAGTCATTAAAGCAGGCCTTGCACATGAAACAAGGCATGTGGATGACATCGCACATGCAATTATAAGCTCCATGAAAAAAGAGAGGGCGTGAACACGTTGGATGTAAACCAATACTTAGATATCTTTTTAGATGAAAGCAGAGAACACTTACAAACTTGTAATGAAAAACTTCTTGATTTAGAAAAGAACCCAACCGACTTGCAGCTAGTGAATGATATATTCAGAGCGGCTCATACATTGAAAGGCATGAGTGCAACGATGGGCTTTGATGATATGGCTCACTTAACGCATCATTTAGAAAACATGTTTGATGCTATCCGTAATGAACAAATGATTGTCACTCCTGAGTCAATGGATACGATGTTCGAAGCACTCGATCATCTTGAAGCAATGGTTCAATCGATTGCAGAAGGAGGAGACGGGAAACGTGATGTCACAGAGATTAGTAAAAAGCTAGATGTGACAGGAAGCCATGCTGAGGCAGCTTCTAGCGTTGAAACAGCAGATGCATCAGCTGCTGCTAATGACTTAGATTATAACGAATTTGAACGAACAGTTCTTGATGAAGCGAGAGAGCAAGGCTTCAAATGCTATGAACTCAACGTGACATTAAGTGAAGCGTGCTTACTAAAAGCCGTTCGTGTCTATATGATTTTTGAAAGATTAAATGAAGCAGGCGAGGTTGTCAAAACCGTTCCAAATGCAGAACTGTTAGAATCAGAAGATTTTGAATCTGAATTCAGCATTTCTTATCTTTCTAAACAGCCGATGGACGAAGTACAGAAAATCGTTACGGCGATCTCAGAGGTTGAGAAGGTTGAGATCTCTGAAGTCTCCGCATTTGAAGAAGCAGCTCCAGCTGAAAAACAAGAGGCGCAGCCTGAACAGAAAAAAGAAGAAGTATCCGTTCCTGCTGCGAAAGCGCCAGCAAATGATGCGCCAAAAGCAAATGGCAATAACGGTGCAGCTGCCGGCGGAACGAAAACAATTCGTGTCAACATCGACCGTCTTGATTCTCTTATGAATCTATTTGAAGAACTTGTGATTGATAGAGGCCGATTAGAACAGATTGCGAAAGAACTAGAAAATAACGAACTCACAGACACAGTCGAAAGAATGACTCGTATTTCTGGAGACCTGCAATCAATCATCCTGAACATGAGAATGGTACCTGTGGAAACTGTCTTTAACAGATTCCCGCGTATGATTCGTCAATTGACGAAAGAGCTTAATAAGAAAATTGAGCTTATTATTGAGGGTGCTGAGACGGAGCTTGATCGAACAGTGATCGACGAGATTGGTGATCCGCTCTTGCACTTACTCAGAAACAGTCTAGATCACGGGATTGAATCACCAGAAGAACGTGTGAAAAAAGGCAAGCCGGAAAAAGGTACGGTTCTATTAAAAGCGTACCATAGCGGAAACCATGTCTTCATTGAAGTAGAAGATGATGGCGGCGGGATTAACCGTAAAAAGGTGCTTGAAAAAGCATTAGAGCGCGGGGTTATCACAGAAAGAGAAGCAGAAACACTTGAAGATCATCAAATTGATTCATTGATCTTTGCAGCAGGATTCTCTACAGCTGATACGATTTCTGACATCTCAGGCCGCGGTGTAGGTCTTGACGTTGTGAAAAACAAGCTGGAATCACTTGGCGGATCTGTAAGCATTAACTCAACAGAAGGACAAGGTTCACTATTTTCGATCCAGCTTCCGCTTACATTATCGATTATTTCCGTTCTTCTTGTAAAACTAGAAGAGGAAACATTTGCGATTCCGATTTCTTCTATTATTGAAACGGCTGTCATTAAGAAAAGTGACATCCTGCAAACGCATGATCGTGAAGTGATTGATTTCCGCGGATTTATCGTACCGGTCGTGTACTTGAAGAAACAATTCCACGTACCAAATGCGAATGAATTAGAGGAAGAACTGCACATCATTGTTGTTCGTAAAGGAGACAAGCTGACAGCATTTGTGGTCGATTCATTTATTGGTCAGCAAGAGGTTGTATTGAAATCACTAGGAGATTATCTGCCAAACGTATTTGCGATATCCGGCGCAACGATCCTAGGTGACGGTCAAGTTGCACTCATCGTTGACTGTAATGCACTGATCAAGTAAAAAACAATAGAGGAGCGGTCTGAAATGAGTACAGATATCAAAACTGGCGAAAAGATGATTGTGTTTATCGTAAACAAAAAAGAATACGCCATTTCAGTATCAGAAGTAAAGTCCATTGAAAAATGGCAGCAGCCGACAAGAGTTCCTGGCGTTGCCCCTTATATATGCGGTGTTATTAATTTACGCGGTGTTGTGACACCTGTCATTGACCTGAGAGTCAGACTTGGTTCTACTGACAACGAAATTACAGATGAAACAAGAATGATCATTGTACAAGTTGGTGACATTGAAGTCGGCTGGATTGTTGATGAAGCAAATGATGTCATAACCGTCCATCAGGAAGAAGTAGAATCTTCTCCTGAATCAGCTGAAAAAGAAGGACAGTCATGGGTGACAGGTATCATTAAGCATGATCAGCGTCTTTTCAATATCATTCATGCCGGTGCTGTCCTCGACAAGAGCGTTCAAGGTGCACCTGTTCATTAAGGGGGATGTGAAATGAGCATTTTCAACGAAATTAAAGATGAACAGCTAGATATTTTAGGAGAGGTTGGGAATATCGGGGCAGGCCACGCAGCGTCTGCTCTTGCCAACCTATTGGATCGAAAAATCGATATGGCTGTTCCTTTTGTCAAGGTTCTCTCGTTTGAAGATTTAATGGATTTCTTTGGCGGTGCAGACCTTCCTGTTGCAAGTATTTTCCTGCGAATGGAAGGGGATTTAACCGGCTCAATCTTTTTCATTATGCCGTTTGAGCAAGCAGAGCAATTTGTAAGAGAGCTTGTCCAGGATCCGGCATTTGATATTGATACGATTCATGAACATGAGATGGGGACTTCAGCACTTCATGAACTTGGAAATATTTTAGCGGGTTCTTATTTATCAGCCCTTGCCGATTTAACCAAATTGCAGCTTTACCCAAGTGTTCCAGATGTCACGCTCGATATGTTCGGGGCTGTCATTAGTGAAGGGTTGATACAATTCAGTCCTCTTGGGGATCAGGCGATTGTGATTGATACATCTATTTTTGATGATCAAAATAAGCAAGAGCTGAAAGGAAATATGTTTCTATTACCAGACTTTGAATCATTCGAAAAACTATTCAAAGCATTAGGTAACCTATAATGAACGTGCAAATTCCGGCAGTTGTAAAGGTTGGTATTGCGGATGTTCAGCTTGTTAAATCACCGGACCGCATTCGGACATCCGGTCTTGGTTCCTGCGTAGGGCTTGTCTTGTTTGATCAAGACAAAAAGCTGGCAGGCCTTGTCCATGTTATGCTTCCAGATTCCTCTCTTTCAAAAGGGGCGGTGGAGAACTTGGCTAAATATGCAGATACAGGTGTCAAGCATACAATTGATCTGCTCGTAAAAGCAGGCGCACGCAAACATGCGCTAAAGGCAAAACTTGCTGGCGGGGCGGAAATGTTTAAGTTTAAGTCAACCAATGATCTAATGAGAATTGGACCTAGAAACGTTTCAGCTGTAAAAGAACATCTGTCTCTTCATCATATCCCGATTATTAGTGAGGATACAGGCGGAAACAGTGGCCGCACGATCGAATTCGATCCGCTTACGGCAGAGCTTGAGATCCGTACTGTGAAGCAAGGCATTATGAAGATATAACTAAGGAAGTATAGGGGGATAAAGATGCAATCCTTAAATTACGAAGATCAGGCGCTATGGGCTAGATGGAAAGAGTGGAAAGACCCAGCTGCTGGAGATGATCTTATGCGCCGCTATATGCCGCTCGTCACATATCATGTTGGAAGAATTTCCATCGGTCTCCCGAAGTCAGTGCATAAAGAAGACTTGATCAGTCTAGGGATGCTCGGTTTATATGATGCCCTTGAAAAATTTGATCCCGGAAGAGATCTGAAGTTTGATACATATGCATCCTTCAGAATCCGCGGGGCCATTATCGACGGTCTTCGTAAAGAGGACTGGCTGCCTCGTACATCAAGAGAAAAAACAAAAAAAGTAGAAGCAGCTATTGAAAAGCTTGAACAGCGTTATTTGCGTAATGTGACGCCGACAGAGGTGGCTGAGGAACTCGGCATGAGTGAACAGGATGTCGTCACAACGATGAATGAAGGATTCTTTGCAAATCTGCTCTCAATCGATGAGAAGCTGCATGATCAAGAAGACGGAGAGAACGTCCAAGTCATGATTCGCGACGAGAAGTCTGTGACTCCAGAAGAGAAAATGCTGAAAGATGAATTAATTGAACAGCTTTCTGAAAAAATCACAGAGCTTTCAGAAAAAGAAAAGCTTGTGATCAGTCTTTTCTATAAAGAAGAACTGACATTAACGGAAATCGGTCAAGTGCTCAATTTATCTACTTCGCGCATTTCGCAAATTCATTCAAAGGCCTTGTTCAAGCTTAAGCATCTGCTTGATAAAGCCATTCAATCTTAAAGAGTTAGTGAGTGAAAAAATATGTTATGGCTGATTAGCTTCATGCTTCATGCTGCACTTATTTATTTTGTGATTATTTTATATACGAGAATGAATTCGCTGAAGGCAACAGAACAAAAGCAGCGAGAACTTCTAGAAGAAACGGAAAATACCCTGGCTGCATTTTTGATGGAGGTCAAAGAAGAGAATGACAAACTATCAAAAGTGGCAGCCGCTTCCCCTGATTTTTCTGCTGAAGAGCTGAAATCGGATCTTCAGACACCAAAGCAGCCACAACCACCAATTGAATCCCAGCAATCGGTCGAAAGTGAAGATCCCGTACCAGAGCACCTGTCGGCTCTCCTTAGCGAAGTTGAGGTGCAGGAAGAGAAGGTAAACGAACCCGTTCCACAACTTGAAACAGAGGCTTCTCTGCCTTCTAAAAGTGAAATAGAAGAAACATTCGAGGACCAAGTGAAGACCCTATATGATGAAGGGCGGTCACTAGAAGAAATAGCGAAAGAAATGAAAACTGGCAAGACAGAAATCGAGCTTTTATTAAAATTTAGCGGAAAGCTGTAAAGGATTCTTGATTGTCAGTCCATCATGTGTTATATTATTTCTTGGTGTTAAATACACACGCTTAATGATTCGTATGAAGGTGCTGCCGTGGCGCAGTTTTATGTGAACATGACTTAAGCGGAGGAAAAAAAACCATTATATTAGGAGGCAACAAAATGTCAGTTATTTCTATGAAACAATTGCTAGAAGCTGGTGTTCACTTCGGTCACCAAACTCGCCGTTGGAACCCAAAAATGAAGCGTTACATCTTTACAGAGCGTAACGGTATCTACATCATCGACCTTCAAAAAACGGTGAAAAAAGTAGAAGAAGCTTACAACTTCACGAAAAACCTTGCTGCTGACGGAGGAAAAATCCTTTTCGTTGGTACGAAAAAGCAAGCACAAGATTCAGTGAAAGAAGAAGCAATCCGTTCTGGTATGTTCTATGTGAACCAACGCTGGCTTGGTGGAACTTTAACAAACTTTGAAACAATCCAAAAACGTATTAAACGTTTAAAAGATATTGAAAAAATGCAAGAAAACGGTACGTTCGAAGTTCTTCCTAAGAAAGAAGTCGTTCAACTGAAAAAAGAATTAGAGCGTCTTGAAAAATTCCTAGGCGGAATCAAAGACATGAAGAGTCTTCCGGATGCACTTTTCATTATCGACCCTCGTAAAGAGCGTATTGCAGTTGCAGAAGCTCGTAAATTGAATATCCCAATCATCGGTATCGTTGACACAAACTGTGATCCAGACGAAATTGATGTTGTGATCCCTGCAAACGATGATGCAATCCGTGCTGTAAAACTTCTAACTGCTAAAATGGCAGATGCGATTCTTGAGTCTAAACAAGGCGAAGAAGAAGCTGTTGTAGAAGAAACGACAGAAACTGAAACAACAACTGCGTAACCTATTCAAAAGGTGATAAGAGGGAAATGCCTTTTATCACCTTTTTTTCACCTAGTAATCCGTGTTTTAACATAGAAGGAGGAAATGTAAAATGGCAATTACTGCTCAATTAGTTAAAGAACTGCGTCAAAAAACTGGTGCAGGTATGATGGACTGTAAAAAAGCGTTAACAGAAACTGATGGTGACATCGAGAAAGCAATCGACCTTCTAAGAGAAAAAGGAATCGCAAAAGCTGCGAAAAAAGCAGACCGTATTGCGGCAGAAGGATTAACTCTTATCAAAACTGACGGCAACACAGGCGTGATCCTAGAAGTGAACTCTGAGACTGATTTCGTTGCGAAAAACGAAGGATTCCAAGCACTTCTTAACGAACTTGCTGATCATTTGCTTGCTGCTAAACCTGCAACAATTGAAGAAGCTCATGCTTCTAAAATGGAAAACGGTTCTACAGTTGAAGAGCATATCACATCTGCAATTGCGAAAATCGGAGAGAAAATCACTCTACGCCGTTTCTCTGTTATCACAAAAGAAGATAATGCTGCATTCGGTTCTTACCTGCACATGGGCGGACGTATCGGTGTGTTAGCTGTTCTTAATGGAACAACTGACGAAGAGCTTGCAAGAGACATCGCAATGCACGTTGCAGCTGTAAACCCTAAATACATTTCTCGTGACCAAGTGTCAGAAGAAGAAGCAAACCGTGAGCGTGAAGTATTAACACAGCAAGCGCTTCAAGAAGGAAAGCCTGAAAACATCGTAGCTAAAATGGTAGAAGGCCGTCTAAACAAATTCTTCGAAGAAATTTGCTTACTTGACCAAGCGTTCGTTAAAAACCCAGATGAAAAAGTGAAACAAGTTGTAGCTACGAAAAACGCAACTGTTCAAACTTATGTTCGCTATGAAGTGGGCGAAGGTATCGAAAAACGTCAAGACAACTTTGCTGAAGAAGTTATGAGCCAAGTGAAAAAATAATGTTTGAAAAGCTCTCTGGGGCTTTTTTAGGGAGCACAAGCACTGTGTTCCCTATTTTTTAGAGGATATTGATTTACAAAAGACAGTTTCTTACGCATAATAAGAGACGGTATAGTTTACACTTGGAGGTTATCATGAGCAAACCGAAATATAATCGCATTGTACTGAAGCTAAGTGGCGAAGCACTAGCGGGTGATGCTGGAAATGGAATTAACCCAACTGTCATTCAATCAATTGCAAAGCAAGTAAAAGAAATTGCAGAGCTCGATGTTGAAGTTGCAGTCGTTGTAGGCGGAGGAAACCTTTGGCGCGGAAAGACAGGCAGTGATCTAGGAATGGACCGTGCAACAGCAGACTACATGGGGATGCTGGCAACAGTGATGAACTCACTGGCGTTACAGGACAGCCTAGAAACGCTTGGCATTCAGTCTAGAGTGCAAACCTCTATCGAAATGAGACAGGTTGCAGAACCATACATAAGAAGAAAAGCGATCCGTCATCTTGAAAAGAAACGTGTCGTCATTTTTGCTGCAGGAACAGGAAACCCTTATTTCTCTACAGATACTACGGCAGCACTTCGTGCAGCAGAAATTGAAGCAGATGTCATTTTAATGGCGAAAAATAATGTAGATGGTGTCTACAGTGCTGATCCTCGTACAGATGCGGATGCAGTAAAATATGATAAGCTTTCATACCTTGATGTACTTAAAGAAGGGCTTGCTGTAATGGATTCTACTGCGTCCTCATTATGTATGGACAATGACATTCCATTAATCGTCTTCTCCATTATGGAAGAAGGAAATATTAAACGTGCCGTAAACGGCGAATCAATCGGAACGATCGTGAGGGGGAAATAACGTGTCAAAAGAAGTGTTGAACCAAACGAAAGAAAAAATGGAAAAAGCCGTACAAGCCTACGGACGTGAGCTTGCAACTGTTCGTGCTGGCCGTGCAAATGCTTCACTGCTTGATAAAGTGACAGTGGATTATTACGGTGCACAAACACCGCTTAACCAAATTGCGTCGATCACAGTGCCAGAAGCACGTATGCTGATTATCACACCTTACGATAAAACAGCAATCGGTGATATCGAAAAAGCGATCCAAAAGTCTGACCTTGGCATCACGCCAACAAGTGACGGAAATGTGATCCGCATTGCGATTCCTGCGCTGACAGAAGAAAGACGTAAAGAGCTTGTGAAAGTCGTGAAAAAATACTCAGAAGAAGCAAAAGTAGCTGTTCGTAACGTGCGTCGTGATGCAAACGATGATTTGAAAAAGCTTGAGAAAAATGGGGAGATCACTGAAGATGAATTAAGATCATCGACAGAGGATGTTCAAAAATTGACAGATGAATATGTCGCTAAAATTGATGACGTGACGAAAGATAAAGAAAAAGAAATCATGGAAGTTTAAGAAAAAACTATGTACAATAGATAATAGTGAAAAGACCCTCTTCATGTTTACAGGGGGTTTTTTTGTTAATACTGTTGATGACTATATTATTTAGCGGGAACGCAACCTTTTTGGGTGATGGAGGAATCTCATGCTCAATATACTCAAAAATTGGAAGAATCAGCAAACAGCAGCTTCCAACTTAGAAAGCCTGACAAAAGAAGACATATTAAATGGAGAAATTCCTGAACATATCGCCATTATCATGGATGGGAACGGAAGATGGGCGAAAAAACGTGCTCTTCCACGGGTAGCAGGTCATCATGAAGGAATGAAAGTCGTCAAGCGCATGACAAAGCTTGCAAATGAGCTGAATGTCAAAGTGCTGACTTTGTATGCTTTCTCTACGGAAAATTGGAAACGTCCAAAATTAGAAGTAGACTTTTTAATGAAACTTCCTGAAGAATTTTTAAACATCTACCTGCCTGAACTCATCGAAGAAAATGTCCGTGTGCGTTTAACAGGTGATCCAGACGGCCTCCCGCAGCATACGAAAAAAGCGGTAGAGAACGCAGTAAAGAGTACGGCGAACAACGACGGACTCATTTTGAACTTTGCGCTCAACTATGGTGGGCGCACAGAAATCGTCTCCGCATGCAGACAAATTTCTGAAAAGGTCAAAGAAGGTAAGCTTCGAGCAGAAGACATCACAGAAGAGATGTTTTCAGCTTATTTAATGACAGAATCTCTTCAAGATCCGGATTTGCTCATTCGCACGAGTGGAGAAATTAGATTAAGCAACTTTATGCTTTGGCAAATTGCGTACAGCGAGTTTGTCTTTACGGATGTGCTTTGGCCTGACTTTTCTGATGAGCACCTTATAGGCGCTATCGGGGAGTACCAGCGCCGCGGCCGGAGGTTCGGTGGAATTTAGAGGGTGGTGCAGATGAAACAAAGAATTTTGACGGGTGTTTTGGCAGCTGCAGTCTTTTTGCTAGCAGTTATATATGGACAGATGCCATTTACCCTGCTGATTTATTTAATGGGAAGTGTCGCTCTCTTTGAGCTTTTAAGAATGAAAAAGATCTCGATTTTCAGCTTTCCTGGTATTGTCAGCTTAATATTGCTTTGGCTTTTAATGGGCGGAGACAACAGCTTCTTCCCAAACGTGGACGCATCAAAAATGCAGATTGCTTTATTTGCAGTCTTAATACTTTTAACTTATACAGTTTTGAGCAAAAACTCTTTCACATTCGATGAGGTTGCTTTTGTTGTATTAGCCACATTATATATTGGCGTTAGTTTCTATTATTTTATCCAAATTAGAGGCTTATATGGCATGAGTGCGATCTTCTTCGCAGCAGTGATTATTTGGTCTACTGACTCAGGAGCCTATTTTATTGGGAAATCTATGGGGAAACGAAAGCTTTGGCCAGAAATCAGCCCAAACAAAACAGTAGAAGGATTTATCGGCGGAATCGTCACAGCGGTCGTGTTGTCACTTGTGTTTCAGGCGGTTACAGGATTTTTGCCATCATATCTGCTTGTGATGTTTATTACTCTTTTACTCAGTATCTTTGGACAGCTAGGCGACCTTGTGGAATCTGCTTTAAAGCGTCATTATCACGTGAAGGATTCAGGGACAATTCTCCCTGGCCATGGCGGGATTTTGGACAGGTTTGACAGCTTTTTATTCGTTCTGCCGTTTTTATACTTACTGCTCGCAACGTTTGCCAGCTAACCTCATAGAAACTTATTGAACGAGAGAAGGAGTGGCAATTTGAAATATATTTCGCTATTAGGCGCAACAGGATCAATTGGAGAACAAACGTTAGATGTGATCAGTCAGCACCCGGACAAGTTTAAGCTGAAAGCCATGACATTTGGCAGAAATATAGCAAAGGCGATTCCGATCATTGAGCGCTTTCAGCCTGAATTCGTCGGCTGTGTAGACGAAGAAACCTATCACATGCTAAAAAATCATTCATTTGCATACGATGTGAAGCTGGCTGCTGGTGATGAAGCCAACATCGAGGCAGCGACCTATGATGCAGTGGACGTAGTGGTCAATGCACTTGTAGGGAGTGTTGGACTTGTTCCAACATTAAAGGCCATTGAACAAAAAAAGACGATTGCTCTCGCAAATAAGGAAACACTTGTGACGGCTGGTCATATAGTAAAAGAGTACGCTAAAACATATGATGTACCTTTACTTCCTGTCGATAGTGAGCATTCCGCTATTTTTCAATGCCTGCAAGGTGAACAAGCTAAAAATATTGAACGCTTAATCGTGACAGCTTCAGGTGGTAGTTTCCGAGATAAAAAACGAACTGAACTTGAAGGTGTTACGGTTGAAGAAGCGCTGAACCACCCGAACTGGTCGATGGGAGCGAAAATCACCATTGATTCAGCGACGATGATGAATAAAGGGCTCGAGGTGATCGAGGCACATTGGTTGTTTGATATCCCTTATGAACAAATTGATGTGCTGCTACATAAAGAGAGCATTATCCATTCGATGGTGGAATTTCACGACAAAAGCGTCATTGCTCAGTTAGGGACACCTGACATGAGAGTGCCTATTCAATATGCACTCACATACCCTGACAGGGCGCCGTTACAAGAAGCGAAATCATTGAACCTTTGGGAGATTGGACAATTGAATTTCCAAAAAGCGGATTTTGACAGGTATCGCTGCTTACATTTTGCTTATGAATCAGGTAAAATAGGAGGGACAATGCCTGCTGTACTTAATGCAGCAAATGAAATGGCAGTCGATGCATTTCTGAAAGGCAAAGTAACGTTCCTGCAAATTGAAGAATTGATTGAAAAGGCACTAATCAGACATCATGTGATTTCAACGCCTAGTTTGCAAGATATCCATGAAGTGGACAAAGATACACGAGACTTTGTTCAATCAATCCTCACATAAGGTGGTATGTTCGTGAATACAGTGATTGCGTTTATTATTATTTTTGGAACGCTCGTTTTTTTCCACGAGCTTGGCCATTTAATTATGGCGCAGCGCGCGGGGATTTTATGCCGCGAGTTCGCAATTGGTTTTGGGCCGAAGATTTTCTCCTTTAAACGAAAAGAAACCGTTTATACCATTAGACTTCTCCCTATTGGCGGATTTGTTAAAATGGCTGGAGAGGACCCTGAAGTTATCGAAATTAAACCAGGTCATACAGTGGGGCTCTTATTCAATGAGCAAAATGAAGTAGAAAAGATCATTTTAAATGATAAAGAAAAATATCCTGATGCACTTGTCATCGAAGTTGAGCAGATTGATTTAGATCATGCTATGAGAATCTCGGGATATGAAGCTGGAAATGAAGATATTCTGACTGGCTACAATGTCAGTCAAACAAGCTTCTATATTGCAGATGGTGAAGAAATTCAAATTGCACCATACAATCGTCAATTTGGTTCAAAAACAGTTTGGCAGCGAATTAAAGCCATCGCAGCTGGACCGATTATGAACTTTATCCTGGCGTATGTGATTTTGGTTGCTTTAGGTTTTATTCAAGGGGTTACCGTTGATGATCCTGTACTCGGTAAGCTGACGAAAGACGGCCGGGCGGCTGAGGCTGGACTCATGCAGGGAGATCACATCGTGTCCATTAACGGCGAGAAAATGAATTCTTGGACAGACGTCGTTCAAACAGTTCAAAAGAACCCTGAGAAAAAAATGAATGTCGTCATTGACCGAGACGGCAAAGAAAGTACTGTGCAGGTTGTACCAGAAGCTGTAAAAGCAGATGGGAAAAGCATTGGCCGTTTCGGATCATATCCGCCAACGGAAAATGGATTTTTGAAAGTTATTTCATCTTCTGGAACAACTGTCATTTCAACGGCAGGTCTGATCTTAACGAACTTGCAAAAAATTGTCACAGGACAATTTTCACTAGACATGTTAGCAGGTCCTGTTGGAATTTATGACATGACAGGAGAAGTAGCCAAACAAGGTGTGTTAACATTAATGCAGTTTGCGGCGTTCCTCAGTATCAACCTAGGCATCGTGAATTTGTTACCGATTCCTGCATTAGACGGAGGACGTTTACTATTCTTATTTGTTGAAGCCATTCGCGGTAAACCAATTAATCGTGAGAAGGAAGCACTTGTTGTCTTTATCGGTGTTGCTTTCCTCATGCTGTTAATGTTAGTGGTAACGTGGAATGACATTCAGCGGTTATTTTTATAAAAACCATTCTCTCTTGTTTCTCATTCCGGGAAACAAGAGTTTTTGTGAGAAGTCCTATTTCATAAATGAGGTGTAACGACATGAGACAATCCCTGACTTTCATTCCAACTCTTCGAGAGGTGCCGGCAGATGCTGAGGCAAAAAGTCATCAACTCTTAGTAAGAGCTGGGTTTATTAGACAAAATACAAGTGGAATCTATCATTATCTGCCGCTTGCGCATAAAGTCATTCAGCATATTCAATCGATCGTCCGCAAGGAAATGGAAAAGGCAGGCGCAGCTGAGCTGTTAATGCCAGTGCTGCAGCAGGCAGAAATGTGGCAAGAGTCAGGAAGATGGTATACATACGGTCCAGAACTGATGCGTATGAAGGATCGCCATGGCCGCGAATTTGCGCTTGGCCCAACCCACGAAGAAGTGATCACATCACTAGTACGCAGCGAAGTGAAATCGTATAAGAAGCTTCCTTTAACTTTATATCAAATTCAATCAAAATTCCGTGATGAACAGAGACCACGCTTTGGACTGCTGCGCGGACGTGAATTTATCATGAAGGATGCATACTCATTCCATTCTTCACCAGAAAGCCTTGATGAGACATACAACAAAATGTTTACGGCTTACTCTAATGTGTTCTCAAAAGTGGGTCTCAATTTTAGACCAGTCATTGCAGATTCTGGGGCAATGGGAGGAAAAGATACGCATGAGTTCATGGCGCTTTCAGAAGTCGGAGAGGATACCATCGCTTATTCTGATACTTCCTCATATGCTGCAAACATTGAAATGGCTGAGGCTGTATACCACGGAGAAGAAGCAAATCCTGCGGACTTCAAAGAACTTGAAAAAGTCCACACACCGCAAGTGAAAACCATTCAAGATGTGGCTGGATTTTTAGAAGTTGATCCTTCTGCTTGCATTAAATCTGTTTTGTTTAAAGCAGATGATGCGTATGTTCTGATCCTTACTAGAGGCGATCATGAAGTAAATGATGTGAAAGTGAAAAACTTGGTAGGAGCACAGCTTGTCGAGCTTGCTTCACGTGAAGAAGTGCTAGAAGTCATTGGAACTGAGCCTGGATTTGTTGGACCTGTTAAACTGGAAGCAGAAGTCGATATTTATGCGGACCTTGCTGTGAAGGGAATGACAAATGCAGTCGCTGGTGCAAACGAAGCGGATTATCATTATGTCAATGTCAATCCTGCACGTGACGTGTCAGTAAAAGAATTCACAGATCTTCGTTTGATTCAAGAAGGAGATGTTTCTCCAGATGGGGAAGGCACAATCCAGTTTGCAAAAGGGATTGAAGTAGGACAAGTCTTTAAACTGGGCACTCGTTATTCTGAGTCGATGGATGCAACGTACCTCGATGAGAATGGTCGTGCGCAGCCAATGATTATGGGCTGCTATGGCATCGGCATCTCTAGAACGCTGTCAGCGATTGTTGAACAGCATCACGATGAGAAAGGAATCATTTGGCCGGAAACAGTGGCACCATATGACCTTCACCTCCTTGCATTAAATATGAAAAACGATGCGCAGAAAGAACTGGCTGAAACGTTGTACGAGCGATTAGAAGATGAAGGTTTCGACGTACTTTTCGATGACCGCCAGGAGCGTGCAGGAGTAAAATTTGCAGACAGTGATTTAATTGGACTGCCAATTCGTATTAGCTGCGGAAAACGTTCAGAAGAAGGTATAGTAGAAGTGAAGTTTAGAAAATCAGGTGATTCACATGAAGTATCTGTTGATGATCTGATTTCATTTATACGCCAAGCATAAAACGAACAAAAAAATGAAGGTACCTCCTGTAGAAAAGAGGTACCTTTCTGATTGACAAAAGGAGGGTCCTGTCTTGGATGAACAATTACCGATCACACGGCGGCAATTTCATATATTACTCAATCAGATTCAAATGACAGATGATGACCTCAGTCGTTACTTTGAAGAAGGAGAAATCGTCAAATTGACGGTGCATAAGGCGACGAAAACTTGGCATTTCCTTTTTAAATTTAAGGCGCTTTTGCCTTACAAAGTATACGCCATGTTTCTCAGCAGGCTGACAAATGCATTTTCACATATTGCACAAATCACTTGTACGATTGAAGTGAATGATCCGCACATATCTGAAGAACTCGTGCAATCGTACTGGTCACATTGTGTGGAAGAACTTCAAGGAATTTCTCCCCCAATCATCAGCTTGCTTCAGCAGCAAAAACCATCGCTGTCTGGACATAAAATCATCATTAAAACGAAAAGCGAAACAGAGGCACTCGCTATTAAGAAGAAGTACAGCACGATGCTCCAGGCCGCATTTAAACAAGTGGGCTTTCCAGAGCTGCAATTCGATACAGAAATTTTTGTATCAGATCAAGAGATTCAGAAGTTCAGAGAACAAAAGTTTGCTGAAGATCAAGAAAGAGCCATGCAAGCCCTCACTGAGATGGAGAAGAAAGAAAGTGAGGAGCAGAATGAAGCTCCGTCAGGCCCTCTGATGATTGGCTATCAAATCAAAGACAATGAAGAAATTCGTACGCTTGATAGTATCATGGACGAGGAAAGAAGAATTACCGTTCAAGGCTACGTATTCGATGCAGAAACGCGTGAGCTGAAAAGCGGGAGAACGCTTTGTATCTTTAAGATCACAGATTATACAAACAGTATTTTGATCAAAATGTTTGCAAGAGAAAAAGAAGATGCTCAGCTGATGAAATCATTGAAAAAAGGCATGTGGGTGAAAGCAAGAGGAAGCATTCAAAATGATACGTTTGTCAGAGATCTTGTCATGATCGCTAATGATGTCAATGAAATGAAACCGCAGCTGAAAGAAGATACAGCAACTGAGGGTGAAAAGCGTGTGGAGCTTCATTTACATTCCCCTATGAGCCAAATGGATGCTGTCACTGGCATTGGCAGACTTGTTGAACAAGCAAAAAAATGGGGACATGAAGCAATTGCCCTGACAGATCATGCCGTTGTACAATCCTTCCCAGATGCGTATGCAGCAAGTAAAAAGCATGGCATCAAAATGATGTACGGTGTGGAAATCAACTTAGTAGACGACGGGGTACCGATTGCATATAACCCAGAGCACCGCTTGTTAGAGGATGCGACGTATGTCGTATTCGACGTCGAGACAACTGGACTTTCAGCTGTTTATGACACGATCATTGAGCTTGCAGCAGTGAAAATAAAAGGCGGGGAAATTATTGACCGCTTTGAGGCATTTGCAAATCCCCATCACCCGTTATCAGCGACCACCATCGAATTAACAGGTATCACCGATGATATGGTGAGAGATGCACCAGATGTCGTCGACGTCGTACGGGATTTCAAAGAATGGATTGGACAGGATATCCTTGTTGCGCACAATGCGAGCTTTGATATGGGCTTTTTAAATGCAGCGTATAAACGCCTGTTAAAAACAGATAAAGCGTCAAACCCTGTCATTGATACACTTGAACTTGGCCGGTTCCTTTACCCAGAATTTAAAAATCACCGGCTGAACACCCTTTGTAAAAAGTTCGATATTGAACTGACGCAGCATCACCGGGCGATTTATGATGCAGAGGCGACAGGCTATCTCATGCTGAAGATGCTAAAAGATGCGGCTGAAAAAGAGATTGCCTATCACGATCAATTGAATGAAAACATGGGGCAGTCGAATGCTTACCAGCGTTCACGTCCTTACCATGCGACTTTGATTGCTCAAAATGAGACAGGTCTTAAGAATTTATTTAAGCTTGTTTCACTTTCTCATATTCATTACTTCTACCGGGTCCCGCGTATTCCGCGCTCTCAGCTTGAGAAATATCGAGAAGGTTTAATTGTTGGGTCTGCTTGTGATAAGGGTGAGGTATTTGAAGGAATGATGCAAAAGTCCCCTGATGAGGTGGAAGACATTGCAGCATTTTATGACTATTTAGAAGTACATCCGCCAGAAGTGTATCAGCACCTGCTGCAGCTTGAGCTTGTTCGAGATGAACGTGCGTTAAAAGAAATCATCACAAATATTGTCAAGCTTGGCGAAAAGCTGAATAAACCAGTTGTGGCGACAGGAAATGTACATTACCTGCATCCAGAGGACAAAATTTATCGTAAAATCTTAATTTCATCACAGGGTGGAGCGAATCCGCTGAACCGCCATGAACTGCCAAAAGTTCATTTTAGAACGACAGATGAAATGCTCGAAGCCTTCTCCTTCCTAGGAGACGAAAAAGCGAAAGAGATCGTCGTAACAAATACGCAAAAAGTATCTGAGATGGTCGAAAGCATTAAACCTATTAAAGATGATCTTTACACACCAAAAATTGAAGGTGCAGATGAAGAAATACGGGAAATGAGCTATCAAATGGCGCGCAGCATCTACGGAGATGATTTGCCGAAAATCGTAGAAGACCGCATCGAGAAAGAATTAAAAAGTATTATCGGTCATGGCTTCGCCGTTATTTACTTAATCTCTCATAAGCTCGTAAAAAAATCACTTGATGATGGATATCTCGTTGGTTCAAGGGGATCTGTCGGCTCATCTCTTGTTGCGACATTAACAGAGATTACTGAAGTGAATCCACTTGCACCTCATTATGTATGCCCAAGCTGTAAGCACTCTGAGTTCTTTAATGACGGATCTGTTGGTTCAGGCTTTGACCTTCCTGATAAGGACTGTCCAGAATGTGGAGCGCCGTATAAAAAAGATGGCCATGATATTCCGTTTGAAACGTTCTTAGGTTTTAAAGGAGACAAAGTCCCTGATATTGACTTGAACTTCTCAGGCGAATATCAGCCGATCGCACATAACTATACGAAAGAGTTGTTCGGTGAAGATTATGTATACCGAGCAGGTACGATTGGTACCGTTGCAGAAAAAACAGCATATGGTTACGTAAAAGGCTATGCAGGGGATCATAACCTTCATATGAGAGGCGCTGAAATCGACCGGCTTGTACAAGGCTGTACAGGAGTAAAACGGACAACAGGCCAGCATCCAGGCGGGATTATCGTAGTGCCTGATTATATGGACATTTACGATTTCTCACCTATTCAATACCCAGCAGATGCGACAGGTTCCGATTGGAAGACGACACATTTTGATTTCCATTCGATCCATGATAACTTGTTGAAGCTTGATATTCTTGGGCACGATGATCCAACGGTCATTCGTATGCTTCAAGATTTAAGCGGAATTGATCCAAAAACGATTCCAACAGATGATCCTGAAGTCATGAAGATTTTCCAAGGGACAGAGCCACTAGGTGTCACAGAAGAGCAAATTGGCTGTAAAACAGGCACACTCGGTATCCCGGAATTTGGGACAAGATTTGTTCGGCAAATGCTAGAGGATACAAAACCAACGACTTTCTCAGAGCTTGTTCAGATTTCTGGACTATCACACGGTACGGATGTTTGGCTCGGAAATGCGCAAGAGCTCATTCACAATAAAACGTGTGAACTAAGTGAAGTAATTGGGTGCCGTGATGATATTATGGTCTATCTCATCTATCAAGGCTTAGAGCCGTCACTTGCCTTTAAAATCATGGAATCTGTTCGTAAAGGAAAAGGACTTCCTCCTGAATGGGAAGAAGAAATGAAGAATAATAATGTACCAAACTGGTATATTGATTCTTGTAAAAAAATCAAATACATGTTCCCTAAAGCCCACGCGGCTGCTTATGTGTTAATGGCTGTTCGTATTGCTTATTTCAAGGTGCATCATGCACTCCTGTACTATGCGGCTTACTTTACCGTTCGTGCGGATGACTTTGATATTGAAACGATGACAAAAGGATCGAATGCGATTCGAGCTGTTATGGACGATATTAATTCAAAAGGTTTAGATGCATCACCGAAAGAAAAGAACCTATTAACTGTACTAGAGCTTGCCCTTGAAATGTGTGAAAGAGGCTACCACTTCAAAAAAGTTGACCTTTACCGCTCAAGTGCAACAGAGTTTATCATTGATGGAGACGGATTAATACCGCCATTCAACTCCATCCCTGGCCTCGGTACAAACGTTGCGTTAAATATTGTCCGCGCGCGGCAAGATGGGGAATTCCTCTCAAAAGAAGATTTACAAAAACGCGGAAAAGTGTCGAAGACCATCCTTGAATATTTAGATCGTCAAGGCTGTTTAGAAGCACTTCCTGATCAAAACCAGCTTTCTTTATTTTAATGTGATAAATAAGAGCGCCCTAAAAGGGCGTTCTTTCTTTATATACAATAATTTTATTATGTTAACTAATAAAGATTTCTTACCAATTGGAATTATTTTCTTATTCGTTCATATATCTTGATTTAGCGTGATGTTTTAAGAGAAGAGATTGTATGTCATTCTTTCTACCCAAATAGAGCTCAAAAGAGAATTTCGCCGTCTGAAATGTTCTTAAGTGACATATGATCATTCTGGGTACAGTCAGAAGGAGAATCAAGAGAAAACCTTCGATGAGCGTAAAGCTGATTGCTGTTTACTATGCTTATTTTTGAAACCTATTTGATTCTTTTCAAAACTGTACAGATCACGAAACGAAATATAAAAAGGAGGCGGTTCGTCTATTGATCAAATGTTTCACTAAAAAGAAGGGGTGAGCAATAGAATAATGGCATCTTACAACTATGTAGAGGTTCTACAAAAATCCATGCTGTTTTATGAAGCGCAGCGGTCAGGCCGGCTTCCGGAAAGTAATCGCCTTAACTGGCGGGGAGATTCTGGACTAGAGGACGGGAAGGATGTTGGGCATGACTTAACTGGCGGCTGGTATGATGCAGGAGATCATGTGAAATTTGGACTTCCGATGGCTTACTCAGCAGCCGTGCTTGCATGGACAGTATATGAATACCGGGAAGCTTATGAAGAAGCAGAATTGCTTGATGAGATCTTAGATCAAATCAAGTGGGCAACAGATTATTTTTTGAAAGCACATACAGGACCGAATGAATTTTGGGCGCAAGTAGGTGATGGAAACGCCGATCATGCTTGGTGGGGACCAGCAGAAGTGATGCCGATGAACCGGCCAGCTTTTAAAATTGATGAACATTGTCCTGGCACAGAAGTAGCTGCACAAACTGCGGCGGCTTTAGCAGCAGGTTCTATCATTTTTAAAGAAACAGATGCGTCCTATGCAGCAAAGCTTTTAACACACGCCAAACAGCTATATGCATTTGCTGACAGGTATCGCGGCAAATATACAGATTGTGTCACCAATGCGCAGCCATTTTACAACTCCTGGAGCGGCTATGTTGACGAACTTATTTGGGGTGGAATCTGGCTGTACTTGGCGACAAATGAAGAAACCTATTTAAACAAAGCATTAAAAGCGGTAGAGGAATGGCCGAAGGATTGGGATTATACGTTTACCATGTCATGGGACAATACTTTTTTTGCTTCACAAATCTTACTAGCAAGAATTACGAAAGAAAACAGATTTATAGAATCGACAGAGCGCAATCTTGATTACTGGACCACAGGTCTTGTTCAAAATGGAAAAGTAGAAAGAATCACCTATACGCCTGGCGGTTTGGCATGGCTGGATCAATGGGGTTCACTTCGTTATGCCGCCAATGCAGCATTTTTAGCCTTTGTCTATGCTGATTGGGTATCTGATCAAGAAAAGAAAAATCGATACCAATCGTTTGCGATTAAGCAAACCCACTATATGTTAGGTGATAATCCGCTGAATAGAAGCTACGTCGTTGGGTTTGGCCAGAATCCGCCGAAGCACCCGCACCACCGTACTGCACATGGCTCATGGTCTAACCAGCTGACAAATCCTCCATCTCACCGGCACACTCTTTATGGAGCGCTTGTAGGGGGTCCTAATGCACAGGATCAATATGATGATGACATCTCTGATTATATATCTAACGAGGTGGCGACCGATTATAATGCCGCCTTTACTGGAAATATCGCCAAAATGGTGCAGCTGTTTGGTGAAGGGCAATCAAAGCTGCCAAATTTCCCGCCTAAAGAACAAGTGGAGGATGAGTTTTTTGTAGAGGCAGCTGTGATGCATAACGATACAACATCTACTCAAGTGAAAGCAGTGTTGTACAACAGGTCCGGCTGGCCGGCAAGAAGCAGTCAAACACTATCTTTTAGATATTACGTCAATCTGAGCGAGGTCTTTGCAAAGGGATTCACTGAAAAGGATATTCAAGTGACAGCAGCCTACAATGAAGGCGCTTCCTTATCGCCTTTAAAAGTATATGACGCATCAAGCCGCGTCTATTTTGCAGAAATCGATTTTACGGGCGTTGCTATTTCTCCTAGAGGAGAATCTGAGCATAAGAAGGAAATACAATTTCGATTATCTGCTCCAAATGGATCGAATATATGGGATGCCTCAAATGATTATTCCTATCAAGGATTAACATCCAATATGCAAAAAACAACAAAGATTCCTGTCTTTGACGATGGTGTTTTAGTATTTGGCACACTTCCAGACAAATAAAAATCAACGATTTTATTGAAAGGGTGAAGGACTTGTCAAACAAAGAACGGTTTTTAACGCTTTATCATCAAATCAAAAGCGATGCGAATGGATATTTTTCACCAGAAGGAATTCCGTATCATTCAATCGAGACACTGATTTGCGAAGCACCTGATTACGGGCATATGACAACTTCAGAAGCATATAGCTATTGGCTGTGGCTTGAGGTGCTGTACGGACATTACACAGGGGACTGGAGCAAATTAGAGGCAGCTTGGGACAATATGGAGAAGTACATCATCCCAGTCAATGAAGATGGACATGATGAGCAGCCGCATATGAACGCTTACAATCCGTCCAGCCCAGCCACATACGCAGCAGAGAAACCATTTCCGGATCAATACCCAAGCCAGTTGACCGGTGCTCGTCCTGCTGGTCAAGATCCAATTGATAGTGAATTGAAATCAACCTATGGGACGAATGAAACGTATTTAATGCACTGGCTCCTTGACGTAGATAACTGGTATGGCTATGGCAACTTGCTCAACCCATCACATACAGCCGCCTATGTGAACACATTCCAGCGTGGTCCGCAAGAATCTGTGTGGGAGTCCATCCCTCATCCATCACAGGACGATAAATCTTTTGGTAAGCCGAATGAAGGCTTTATGAGCTTGTTCACAAAAGAAAATCAAGCTCCAGCTGCCCAGTGGCGCTATACGAATGCAACGGATGCTGATGCGCGCGCGATACAAGCGATGTATTGGGCAAAGGAGCTCGGCTATAATCGGTCAGCTTATCTTGATAAAGCGAAAAAAATGGGGGATTTCCTCCGTTACGGCATGTACGATAAATATTTTCAAACGATTGGAAGCGGGAAGCAGGGGAATCCGTATCCTGGAAACGGAAAGGGTGCCTGTCATTACTTAATTGCATGGTATACCTCTTGGGGCGGAGGACTTGGGGAGTATGCAAACTGGTCATGGCGTATCGGAGCGAGCCATTGTCATCAAGGATATCAAAATCCTGTCGCTGCTTATGCTTTATCCTCAGATAAAGGAGGCTTAAAGCCATCTTCAGCAACAGGGGCAAGCGATTGGGAAAAAACACTAAAGAGACAGCTTGAATTTTACGTATGGCTTCAATCGAAAGAAGGAGCCATAGCAGGAGGCGCAACCAATAGCTGGAATGGAGACTATAGCGCTTATCCAGCAGGAAGAAGTACTTTTTATGATATGGCATATGAAGATGCACCTGTTTACCTTGACCCGCCTTCAAATAACTGGTTTGGAATGCAGGCGTGGCCAATGGAGCGCGTAGCAGAGCTTTATTATATTTTTGTAAAAGATGGCGACAAAACATCTGAAAATGTCCAAATGGCCAAATCTGTCATAACAAAATGGGTCAGCTATGCTTTAGATTACATTTTTATTGGCAGCCGTCCTGTGTCAGATGAAGAGGGTTATTTCTTAGATGAGCAAGGACAGAGAATTCTAGGAGGAACGAATGTTTCGGTTGCTACAACAAGTGCGCCTGGAGAGTTTTGGCTTCCTGGAAATATTGCTTGGAGCGGACAGCCTGATACTTGGAACGGGTTCCAGTCTGCAACAGGAAATCCAAATTTAACAGCTGTAACTAAAGATCCGACTCAGGATACGGGCGTATTAGGAAGTCTAGCCAAAGCTTTGATATTCTTTGCTGCAGCCACAAAGCAGGAAACAGGTGATTATACAGCGCTTGGTGCAAGAGCGAAAGATGCAGCCGCGCAGCTCCTAGAGGTTGCATGGAATTACAATGATGGCGTCGGCATAGTGACAGAGGAAGATAGAGAAGACTATGACCGTTTCTTTAGAAAAGAAGTGTATTTCCCAAATGGATGGAACGGGACATTTGGTCAAGGAAATCAAATTCCTGGAGCCAGCACCATTCCTTCTGACCCGCAGCGAGGAGGGAATGGGGTCTATGCGAGTTTTGCTGATCTTCGTCCGAAGATTAAACAAGATCCAGCATGGTCTTCACTCGAAAGTAAATATCAGTCTTCATTTAATGAAGCTACAGGCAAATGGGAGAATGGCGCACCAGTTTTCACTTATCACCGCTTCTGGTCTCAAGTGGATATGGCCACTGCCTATGCTGAATACCATCGTCTGATCAACTAAGAGGTTAAAATCAAGCTGCCGGCTTCTGACCGGCAGTTTGAATAGGTAATATGAATCCAATGAAGATAAGGGTGATTTCACATGGTCAAAGAAAGAAGCTTTCTTCATCATTCATTCAATAGGGGCGAAAACGGGCAGGGAAATCTGATGTGGAAAAAAGAGGCGGATGATCGAATCTCAGAGCATAGACAAAGAGATCTTGTGATCAACGTGACAAACGGCGAAAAAAAGCCAATAACAGGAATAGAGGTTGAAATAAAGCAAATCAGACATGAATTCGCCTTTGGTTCAGCGATGAATGATCAAGTGTTATTTAATCAACAATATGCTGATTTTTTCGTGAAGCATTTTAATTGGGCTGTTTTTGAGAATGAAGCAAAATGGTATGCGAATGAGCCAGAAAGAGGGAAAATCACCTACGAAAAAGCAGATGCGATGCTGAATTTTGCAGATCGACATCAGCTTCCAGTGAGGGGGCACGCTTTATTTTGGGAGGTAGAGGATGCGAATCCAAGCTGGCTAAGGTCACTGCCGAATCACGAAGTATATGAAGCCATGAAAAACCGGCTTGAGCATGCGGGCAATCACTTTAAGGGAAGGTTCCGTCATTGGGATGTAAACAATGAAATGATGCATGGTTCATTTTTTAAAGATCGCTTTGGGAAAAATATTTGGAAGTGGATGTATGAAGAAACGAAAAAAATTGACCCTCAAGCACTATTGTTTGTGAATGATTATAATGTGATCTCTTATGGTGAACACCATGCCTATAAAGCGCATATCAATGAACTGCGTCAGTTAGGCGCACCTATTGAGGCGATTGGGGTTCAAGGCCATTTTGAAGAACGGGTCGATCCAGTCATTGTTAAAGAGAGGCTCGATGTGCTGGCTGAGCTCGGTCTTCCAATATGGGTCACAGAGTACGATTCTGTTCACCCTGACCCTAATAGAAGAGCGGATAACCTGGAAGCTTTATATCGCGTCGCATTTAGTCATCCAGCCGTAAAAGGAGTGCTGATGTGGGGATTTTGGGCAGGTGCCCATTGGAGAGGTGAACATGCAGCCATCGTGAATTATGATTGGTCTTTAAATGAAGCAGGACGACGTTATGAAAAGCTTCTAAATGAGTGGACGACCCAAAGAGTTGAAAAAACCGATGCTAATGGCCATGTGAAATGTCCAGCATTTCACGGAACATATGAGATTCAAATCGGTAAAGAAAATAAAATGCTCAAACAGCAGACGATTGAACTTGATTCAAATGAACAAACACCGTTTCAACTAGATATGATCCTGCCTCAAGAAGGATAGAGATAGATTGTGAGGAGAATGTAAATGAAAAAGTGGGCTCAAAGAGTGTCTTGCTTCATACTTATAGCCGCTATATGGTCTGGCTGGTTTTCGCTTACGATGAAGGCCGCTGCTTATGTGCAGACGTCTGGTACACAATTTACGCTGAACAATCAACCATTTTACTTCGCCGGCACAAATAATTACTATTTCCATTACAAATCTAAAAAAATGGTAGATGCTGTGTTCGATGATATGAAAGCAATGAATTTAAAGGTCATACGGATTTGGGGCTTTCACGACGGGGCTCCTCAAGAAAACTCAGTCTTACAATCTAGTCCAGGCGTCTATGAAGAATCTGGTTTTCAAAAACTAGATTATGCGATTTATAAAGCAGGACAGGAAGGAATAAAGCTTGTGATCCCACTAGTGAACAATTGGGATGACTTTGGCGGTATGAATCAATATGTGAAGTGGTTCGGGGCAGGATCGCATGATGCCTTCTATACAGATCCTCGTATTCAAAAAGCTTACAAAAATTATGTGCGCTATGTATTAGAAAGAACCAATACGTATACAGGTGTTCAATATAAAGACGATCCAGCTATTATGACTTGGGAATTAGCCAACGAGCCGCGGATGCAGTCAGATCCAACGGGAAATGTACTAGTCAAATGGGCAGATGAAATGAGTACATGGATCAAATCGCTGGATCGTCACCATCTTGTTGCAGTAGGAGATGAAGGATTCTTTCGCATACCAGGACATGAAGATTGGTTTTACGGTGGAGGAGAAGGCGTCGATTGGGACCGTTTAACATCTCTTCCTAATATCGATTATGGAACCTATCATCTGTACCCAGATCACTGGAGCAAGTCTGCTGCCTGGGGAGTGAAATGGATCGAAGACCATATCACCCGCGGGAAGTCAATCGGAAAGCCAGTTGTGCTAGAAGAGTTTGGCTATCAAAATCAATCAGCTCGTCCTGACGTATATCAGAGCTGGCTGTCAGCGGTAGAGCGGCTCGGAGGGGCTGGCAGTCAATTTTGGATTTTAACAAGCATTCAGGACGATGACTCGCTCTATCCGGATTATGACGGTTTCCGCATTATAAAAGGGAGCAGGGAGGCAGCACTTATTAGTGAACATGCGAAAAGAATGAAAGAAAAGAATCGATGACGAATGCCTGCTGAATAAGGAACTGTTTATATAGCTCACTCCAATTAGTAGTTCTTACTTTCCAAATAGAAAATTTAAAATGCTTGTTTATCACCTTTTCTATATTTAAATTTCTTAAAAAAGAAGCGTTTATGAGACCAACCATTGAGGTTTTCAGAAACGATCAAGAAGCAGAAGGTATTTGGAGATTCGTTAGGAAGGAGGTGGTTATATCTATTTTTTATTTTAATTCATAAAAAAAGTATTTCCAATAACTTGACTAAATGGAAATTTAAATCTATACTCTGTATCACAGAGTTCTTTGTGGAAGAGGAGTTTATTTATGACTAATGAAAAATTCAATAATTCAGAAATATTAGAGAATTTATCTCATATCAAGACGATTACAAACTATAAAACAGAGTATTGTAAACAAACCAGTATTTATTTTATCATTTGGGGCCTCATTTGGATAATGGGATATTCAATACCTTTACTTTTTGCTAATTCAATAACTGCAGGTGTCTTTTGGCTTATTTTAGGCATTGCGGGTTGGGTTATCACTTTAACTACATATTTTAAACAAAAGAAAATGATACCAATGCCCTTGTTTTTAAGAACTCAATTACAATACACATGGCTTGGTCTTGGAATTATTTTAGGTATCTTTATTTTTTTAATATGTGTTGGTTTATTACCATATACATTAAATAATTTACCCTTTTATGTTGTTTTATTGGTTTCTATCATGTATTTACTCTTAGGTATTGTTCTGGCTAAAGAGATCTTTATTATGGGGTTCTGGCTAAGTGTTTTAGGTGTAACTACATTTTTATTATTTCCTAGTTTAATGAACATTATCTTCGCTTTTATTGGTGGAGGAAGTTTGTTATTAACTGGTGTGATTTTAAAAAGAAAAGGACAAGGAAATGAGTAATGTCAATAGTTTAAATGATTTAATCCATCCAAAAGTTCGGTTAGGGATTATGAGTTTATTAATGATTTATGAAAAATGTGATTTTAGCTTCTTAAAAGCCTCTTTATCTGTAACAGACGGTAATTTGGGCTCGCATTTAAAAAAATTAGAGGATGCAGGCTATGTGCTAATTACAAAGACATTTGTGGATAAAAAACCAAAAACAATCGTTAGTATAACAGATTTAGGAGAGCACGCCTACAAAGAATATTTGAGTGTTATTGAAGCCATTTTAAAAAATAAATGACATGGAAGGAAAGAGTGCCGAATGTTGAAAATAGAAAACGTCAGTAAAAAATACGGGACTACCCAAGCGTTAAAAAGTATTACATTAACAATTCCAGAAGGAGTTTGTTATGGATTAATAGGTCCAAATGGTTCTGGTAAATCAACCTTGATGAAAATTATATCTCACATTATTAAATCTTATGAAGGCAGAGTTGAGCATGTTGGTGAGTCTAAGAGTGCGCTCGGCTACATCCCGCAAGACATCAGCTTAGAGGAAAAATTAACAGCTAAAGTAAATATGGAGTTTTTTGGACAAATTTATGGTTTGAAAGGGAAATCATTAGAAGAAAGAGTAGAAAAAACACTAAAAGATGTAGGATTGTGGGAAAGAGCAAATGATATAGTTGAAAGCTTTTCAGGAGGAATGAAACGTCGTTTGAATATTGGCTGCGCTCTAATGCATGCTCCTAAGTTAATTCTTTTAGATGAACCGACAGTGGGGGTAGATCCTCAATCAAGACGTTATATTTTCGACATCATTAACAAATTGAAGGAAGAGGGAAGAACTATTATCTATGTTAGTCATTATATGGAGGAAATAGAGAGTTTATGTGATTATGTGGCTTTCATTGATAAAGGGAACATTGTTGAAGAAGGCAAAATAGATGAGCTTTTGAATCGCTACGCAGAAACATCTATCTTTTTTGAATCTATGATTCCTAATAAAACATTAACTAGTCTCGGGTATGATTTTGTTACTCATCAAGGTGGAGTGTTAGTTAAAACTACAAAACCATTAGATACTTTAGAAGATTTGGCTAAACTGAGTAAAAAGGAATCATTGGTTCCCCAACAATTATCTTTGTACAGACCGAGACTTGAAGATGTCTTTTTTCAATTAACAGGAACAGATTTACGGGATCAATTACAATAAAATGTCTTTATGAATGAAAAGCACTCTCGTATTTTTTTCAATTAAAATAACTTAAAAGAGTAACTGATGTAGAAAGAGCATAAATCTAACGAACAGAATTAATTTGTGTGTACCGTGATTTAAAATCATACGTAATTAGTCAACATTATGTGACTAATTCTAATTCGTCACATCCACAAATGGTAAAATAAATAAAAAATGTGATTATTTAAGAGTTATATAGAAGGGAATCAAATTAATATAACGGGAGTGATTTTTATGTGGCCATTAGTCCGCATCGAATCTATAAAACAGGTGAAAGATCGATCATTGTTGTTCTGGACCATTTTATTACCAGTTGCTTCAATTATTCTTTTAATAGAATTATTTACATCAGGTAGTTCTCAAGCACAAAAAACATTAGTTGCTTCTCAATCAGTGACAGGGATGAGCGTGTTTTTCTCCACATTTGTCATTATTTCAATTGTCATTAGTTTTGTAAAAGATCGTGAGAAAGGAATTGTGGCAAGGCTAGCAAGCACTCCTTTACAGCCGCATCATTTTTTTCTGGGAAAGTGCGTTCCATTTTTTATCATTATCTTATTTCAAGTTTTGTTGTTAACCATTTTAGGGGTTTATTTATATGGTATTGAAATAACACAATACAGCTCGTATTTCTTAGTAGTTGTTCTATTATCAATGCAAGTGACTTCATGGGGAGTTGCCATCGCCGCATTTGCTAAAACTGAGAATACAGGCCTAGTGATGACAAACATGATTGCTTTAGGGACAGCAGTTGCTTGTGGCTTATGGACTCCATTTGATCAATTACCTAGTTATCTCAAAATAATTGGTATGCTCTTCCCGCAGTATTGGGCACATCAAGGTTTAGTGCAATCAGTATCAACACTACCAGGGGGAGAGAATTTGATCTTAGTAACAGCAGTCCTTATAGGCTATACACTGTTAGGGTTTATTCTTTCGTTGGTTGGCTATAAAAAATATATAAAGCGAGCAAGAGGCTAGTCTCTAAAAATTTCAGCTAAATGTTATGCACCGCAAAATCAATGCTTGTATGCTGTCTGAAAAAAAGGAGTGAGTCAATGTTAAGTGAAGAGTTAGAACTGTATGTTGAAAGTTGTTTTCGGCCATATAAAAAAGACAAAACATAT
This sequence comes from Bacillus sp. FSL P4-0248, assembly GCF_038593305.1. Taxonomy (NCBI): domain Bacteria; kingdom Bacillati; phylum Bacillota; class Bacilli; order Caryophanales; family Bacillaceae; genus Bacillus; species Bacillus sp. FSL P4-0248. The sequence continues at coordinate 1,577,502 of NZ_CP151983.1, forward strand.
GAAGAAAAGAAAAAAGAATTATTAGAGCTGCTTGGAAATGTTAAATTAAAACTCGAAAATGATGGATTAAAAGATGCAGAGGTTCAGGATATGCTTATTGAAAAGCTGAAATCAGGCGAAATAAGCATTGATAATCATACATTAGTAATTGATGATCATAACCGCGTAGAGCATGTGAAAAAAATATTTGTTAATGCTGATTTAGATTGGTTAACGTTTATAAATGTTAAATATAAGTTATGCGATTTTAAGGGGCTATCGATTGTACAAAAAGTAATGAGCCATTCAGATTTTAATGGGTGCTATCTGAGAAAAGTTAATATTAGCCATTCTAAAATTTCCTCATCTACCTTTGAAAAGAGTGATTTGACTCAATCTCATTTTGAACATTGTGAGATAACGAATTCATCCTTATATGGCTGTCATTTACCCAACATTAGTATTGATGAATCATCTTTAATAAATGTTTTATTTGAAAATTGTTATTTTAAAAACATTACTTTTGAGAATTCTAAATTAATCAATGTTAATTTTAAATCATGTACGATTAAAAAATTAAACTTTATTGGAGTGACAATGGATAAAATGACTTATCATATTTTAGAAGGAGAAGGGGCAGATTTAAGCGGTGTGGAAGTAATCGATATTTAATACAGTGGGGGCTATTGAGAAAAATCTCAATAGCCTTTTTTGTTTTATTCACTATCTCTTGCTGTCCCATTAACTGGATGCAAGGTTTTCGTTAAGCAAAATAAACGTGGAAACTTCTATTTTCAAATAAAAAATGCCCACCCACCTAGCTAAGTCTGCTTCGCTAGGTGGGCGAGCGATCTTTTCAATGATATGTCGAAAAAACTAAAGTTGATTAGAAAGTTGAAGAACTTGAGATGATTGTTGTGCAAGTGCAGCGCGCAGCCATTGGTTCGAATAAATGTTGACCTTCCCCATGTACCTTAGCAGCCAAAGCAGTTGGGATTGTAATTTTAGTCATCTTTAAGACCTCCTTAGTTAAAATTTATCAACATAGATATGTAGTTGATATATTACATATGATGGTTCATAAGTCTTTATTTGTCAATATGTGAGTGTGAAAGTTTTATATTTTCTGAAAAGTCCGTTGATACCACTGAAAAAATGTGGTTTAATATGACTATGGAAAATAATACTATATTTAAAATTTAATGTATTTTGAGGTTTTATATGGTCTTTATGTTATTTTTGGATTAAAGGTTGGTGTTAATTTGAATCAAATGTTTTGGGTATTTAGATATTAAGTTAATTAAATGTATGAAAAAAGTTGAGGTTACTATGTTATGAAGAACTCAAATAGAAGATTACTATTTCTATTATAAGTTTGATTAATTTAGATTTTCACCATTCACTGATAATCAGGAAAGAGAAAAGAGGGAGGGGATCTTTATGAGTATTCATTATGTCGGGATTAGAGAACCAATAAAAGCCTATTTAGAGAAGATGAAAGTTGAGTATGAAGACTATCCTGTTCAAATAATTGATTTGGGCGGGGCTGTTAGTTATGACAAAGAATTCTTTATAAATAATACTGATTTTCAAACGGAAACGATTATTTTATCTAATAGAAGGCATACTGTCGAGGATGAACTAGGTTCTCTTGAAAGTGAATTATTGAAAATCTATCAGAATAGCATACTTTATAGGACTTCACCGCTTGATATTAATATAGAACTTTATAGAGGATGGGCAGGTGCTACTGGTAAATTAATAACTGCATTTTCTCCCGAGGGAGTTAATTGGATCAATACAAAAGATGTTGTAAAGGCATGTTTGATCCCTAAACAGGATGTTAGGAATCGCGCTGGAAAGGCATATGATTTAACAGGACCAGAGTTAGTAAGTATGAGTAGGCTGAAGGATATTTTTGAAGAGGATTTAAACATGAAAATTGAATTGTATTGTAAAAGTAAAGAAGAGGTCATATCAATATTGTCCCAGAACAATATGCCTTTAGACGTATTAGAATGGTTAGTCGGTTTTCAAGAAGCTTCTTCTTCAAAACATTTACAGCCATTTACGAACACGCTTGAACAAATAATTGGTCACCCCCCAACTCGGGCCCAATTATCTAAAATACAAATTAATTATTCTTAAAGGAGGAATAATATATGTTTGTCAAAGACCAAGAAATGACGAGGTATAAATTAGCACCACACATTACGCTAGGTAAACTAGAAGACAGTTTGATTGGTTTAAAAGCGCAAACTGTCACCAAAATTGAAGGTGACGGAATTATTGAATTTATTCAAGAAATTTCTAATTATCTCACGGAAGATAATGGGGTTTCGATTAAAGAACTAGAGGAGAATTTCGAAGTAGAGAGTGATCAATTAAAACATGTCCTCGAATTTTTAGTTACAAACGGAATGTGTGTTAAGACGGATATGAACTTTGATTTGACGGCGCTTTTGTCTTATGAAAGAGCCGGTGGACAAGTATTGGTTGAAGATATACTAGATCGTTTAAAAACAGGAATTGTTGAAGTTATTACGCGAGATCATAATCCAGTTGCTGCTGAATTTATTCGTCATTTGCAAGAGGCAGGGCTACATGTAGTGCTTAAAGGAGAATTAAATAAGCAGCCGGATATCAGGGTTGCTATTGGCAACTCTCATTTAGACCCGATTTTTGAAGAAATAAATGATCTAGCATTAGAAGACCACATACCTTGGTTGAGCATTGTGCCATATGATGGACAGACATCTTGGGTAGGTCCATTTTTCATACCACATCAATCAGCTTGTTTACATTGCTATAACCTTCGAAAGTCAGCAAACTTTTCTGACGAAGTATTGCGTTCAGACTTAATGAAAATAAAGCCTATAAATCCTGAAAAGAAACCGGTTTATCATATGCCGATTCATTTAGTTCAAATCGGAATTGCAAGTAATTTAATTTTAGAATGGCTCACACTAAAAGATTACGCACCAAGTGCAATACCAGGTGGATTTACAACAATTAATTTAGATGATAAAGGTGTCTCATTTAATCATCATCGTGTCTATAGAGTACCTAGATGCCCGAAGTGTTCCCCAGCTGCAGATACAGGTTTTCCTCAAGTTTGGTTTCATGGTGAGGTGAATAATTAATTATGGCTAATAAATGGACAACGTTAGAAGAGTCATGGGAAATACTCGACCAATTGGCAGATCCTTATGTTGGGATAGTCCGTAGAGAGTATAGAAAACTCAGAGACGTTGATGATATATGGGGTCATTCATATGGAGCGCATGGTACAGACAGCAATATTTTATTTGGGGTACCGTCTAATTCATATAATGGGGGAGGATCTGCTAATCCAGCTGCAGCCAGATTAGCAGCTATAGGTGAAACGGTGGAAAGATATAGTGCCGCTTATTTACCTTTAAACTCTGATATTGTATGTTTTGGTACTCAAAAGGACTTAATCAATGAAGGCAAATCAGTAATTGGCTTTGATAAGTGGGAGATGTATGCTGTCACTCAATATGAAGACCCGAATTTTCCTCATGATAGATGGAATGAAGATACAAAATTATGGTGGAGAAAAGGTCATATTGCTGAAAATAATGAAGAAGTTTGGACGCCTGCTCAATTAATTCATATTGCAAACTATACTGAGTGGCCAGGAGACCCCAATATTGGTCATGCAACTAGTAATGGACTAGCTTGTGGTATTACATATCAAGAAGCGGCAATCTCAGGTTTATTTGAAACAATTGAAAGAGATGCATTTATGCTTACTTGGTACAATAAGTTAAGTTTACCGCAGATCGATATTAATACCTCACCTAGATTAAAACACTTCTATGAAAGATATATTAAACCTACTTCTCTTGATTTGCATTTAGTAGACATGAGCATTTTTTCTGGTGTTCCTACTATTTTGGCAGTGATAAGAAATCCTCATACAGATTTAGCTCCATTTGCTATTGGCGCGGCCTCTGCTCATTCAATTGAAAGAGCATGTGAGAAAGCTGCGATAGAGGGAATGTATACAAGAACTTGGGTAAAAACAGAACAACGATTAGGGAACGCCTTAGTGGATGTAGATTATCATCGAGATATTAACAGTTTTGAAGATCATATTAAACTCTATGCGGGAACAGCTATTGTGAAAGAAGCTGATTTTTTAACAGCAAGTGAGAAATTAGTGGACGTTAAAGACTATGCACCGTTTGATGATCGTTCTCCAGACATTCTATGGACTAACCTTGTCAGTCATTTATCAAAACAAGGATATCATGTGGCAACTTTTGATTTAACCAGCCCTGATATAAAAGATGCTGGTGCCTATGTCGTAAAATCAATTATTCCTGGATATAAACCGATTGACGTTCTTTATAGAGGTAGAATGTTGGGCGGAGAACGAATTTTAAAACATTCTTATCATTTAGGTTTAGTAGATAAACCTTTTAAGTTAGAAGAACTGAATCCAATTCCGCATCCATTTCCTTAATATCGTAGAAAGGTGATTAAATATATGAATAGTATTGAAAGACATGCTACTAATTTGGCTGATGTTGTGTATGGAAACGAAGCATTACGGTTTGATGATCCTTCTGAAAATTGGTTTGAGGCAACAAAAATCTATAGGGGTTCAATGGCATGGGACGCACCCGGTGTTGCAGGGCTGCTGCGATCTCAAACTTTGCAAAAGATTGCTACACATGCAAGTAAAAGATTTGATGACCTGCCTTTAATTTTACTACCTAAACCATTAAATACAAATATATCTTTAGACGATGTCATTCAGGAACGAAGAAGTGCAGATTATTTTAGCGGGGGGAGTGTTTCATTAGAACAACTCTCAACAGTTTTACAGAAGAGTTATGGATTGGTAGAGCGTAAAGAAGGACCTAGACGCCCTATACCATCTGGCGGGGCACTTTATCCTCTAGATCTATTTATTGTAGCCAACAAAGTGGATTCTTTAGACAAAGGTATTTATCATTTCGATCCGTATAGAAAAGGATTGACTAAAATGGGTGATTACTCTGAAAAAGAATTTGAGAAAATAATGTTACAAGAAGAATCCGTTCAAGATTTTGCATTTGCCGTAGTCATTTCAGCGAATTTTTGGCGTTCTCGATTTAAGTATGGACATCGTTCTTATCGCTTCGTTTTTATGGAGGCAGGACATGTCATGCAAAATATGATTTTGCTATCTACTGCACAGAAGATTAATAGCCGACCATTCGGAGGGTTTATCGATGATGAGTTAATGGAACTGATCGGTGGATTTAATGGAGTAGATGACGCTCCAATTTATACATTGATTGCGGGTACTTAAATAGATGATTTCAATGGTAGCAGCTTTAGGGATCCTCCTTCACTTTTTGGGTCCCTTAAGCTCTAAAATGGTTATCAAAATCAAGAGAGATAAACCAATATCCGATCGAAAGTTAATAACATATATCACTCCTCAGAGGAGCTATGATGGATTCACGATAATCGGAGCTTCTATATGCTGTGGAGCATTTTCTCAAGAGCTCTTAGTTGAAATTTCTAATAATAAAAATGTGTATGGTATTTTATTCTTCTTTTTATTAGGTGTCCTATTACCGTCAGTTCTATGGAAATTAAAAAACAAAGTTGTTGCATTTAGAGGCAGATATGCTGTCAATGTTGATTCAATCTTTTTTCTTCCATTAACTGCTCTATCAGAAGAATTGATTTGGCGGTTCTTTCTTCCGTTATTATTACTAACAAATTCTGTGGAATCTGTGGCGGTATCGATTTGTATCAGTTCAATAGGATTTATCTTGCTGCATATACCAATAGGCGGTGTTAAGTCTATTGCTTATATGTCGCTTTTTACATTCATCACAGTTATTTCATACTTAACATTTGGTATTCTAGCAGCGATAGCATTTCATATTTCACATAATCTGTTCATTCATTTTTTTCAACCTCTCAAAATAAACAACTTCAAAACGAAACCTCCCGTATTATCTGAAACTGATTGGTGAGGCTTTTATAAAGGTGGTAAACCCTGTGATAATACTAGAAAAGATGAAAGAGCTTAAAGGAAAAAGAGCGCTGGCTCAGTCATGGTTTTTGGATCCAGAAAAAAGAAAAATAAGTTCAAATTATGATAATCGAGAAACGCCATTTACTCGATGTCTATCAGCTGAAACTTTCATTTCTTATTATCAACTAACATTCAAAAAAAAGCCTGCCTCTATTTTAGATATAGGATGTGGACAAGGGCAGATGCTTGAGTATTTATCTAAGCAATTACCTCTAGCTGATTTGACAGGAATTGATTCATCAGAGGAAGCCATACATTGTGCAAATCAATTGAATATAAAAGCTAATTTTATTTGTACAGATATCGAAAATTTTTCATCACATGCGAAAAGTTATGATGCGATTTTAATACATCTGTGTTTTGGGCTATTTGAAGATCCTGTAGCATTATTAGAACAGTTCCTTCCTTATTTATCAAATGAATCTATTATTTATATAGTTGATTTAAATCGAGATAGTATAGAAAGTGGAATGAGTTCAGTTCAGAACAAAGAAGAAGAACTGTATTTATATGATCAATATCACGCCTCATTGACATTATCTGAGTTCGAGCAGTTACTCACCTATATAACCCAACCTAGAAAAGATGTAAAGTATAAGATTGGTACTTCTATAATTGGAGGATTCAGCCCATTTAGTATGGAATTTTTATCGTTAATAGGAAATGAAAATTTACAGCACACCTTAAGGCAGGTTCCAGATGAACATAGCAGTTCAGCACAGAAGACACCTTTACTTTTACATGCATGGCTGATTAAACAGTCTGGATAAATTCATTCCATATAAACATGGTTCTTTCTCTATGTATAATATGAAGGTTATCCGTTCAGTCTCCGCCTGCTCTTCGGGGAGTTCAATATGAATGATCTTTACATTGCTATTCCCTAAAAATTAGAACGCGGTTCTCTGAAGTGAGTGAGCAAAGGCAAAGTGCTTATTTCTTTAACGTTAAAGTACTTATCCATTAGGGGGGGGATGAAAAATTTGAAAGTGGCTGTTTACTGATACACTCTTTGCTTCTATATAAATAACCATACTGTGTCATACAAAATGTTTTTTGGAAATAGAGATGGCTTAGTGTAGATGTTACTTTCTTTCATAGGGGAGCTCTGTTCTTCGCTCATTGCATTCAGGTGCATTATTACCAGTCCGCTCTATTCATAGTGGCTTTCCGTTTATATATAAAGGAAGAGAGAGGTATTAATGGTACTGAACATGCTGCAGTAATCGTTGAGCAAGTACCTATTATAAGGAGGAACTTCATTTGCATAAAAAAATTGGATATGGTATAGTTTTTATGGAAATGCTAACGATTACCGAGACAAGAGTGGGGAAACCCGCTCTTTTGTATTGAACAGGCAATTTTTGTCTCGACATTATTCATCCGTTTTCTGCTCCCCCTGCTCACATAAAGCAGGGTTTTTATGCAGAATGATTGATAAGAGCGTTTATCGAAAGCACAAGGAGGAAGAGAATGAGCAAAAAAGTAGTGGATGTTGTAAGCGAAATGGTGCAGCCAATTTTAGATGGCTTACAGCTTGAACTCGTTGATGTTGAATTTGTCAAAGAGGGTCAAAACTGGTTCCTTCGCGTGTTTATTGACTCTGATAAAGGTGTCGATATCGAAGAGTGTGCCAAAGTGAGCGAAGCCTTGAGCGAAAAGCTTGATGAGGCAGATCCGATTAGCCAAAACTACTTTCTTGAAGTGTCCTCTCCTGGAGCGGAGCGCCCATTAAAGAAAAAAGCTGATTTTGAAAAAGCACTTGGAAAAAATGTTTTCATGAAAACATATGAACCAATTGATGGTGAAAAAGCATTTGAAGGTGAGCTTACAAGCTTTGATGGTGAGATTGCAACAGTGACAGTGAAGATCAAGACAAGAAAGAAAGAGATCAATATTCCATACGAAAAAATAGCTAACGCAAGATTAGCAGTTTCGTTCAATTAACCTTTTCATTGATATAAGGGGGAACCATAAAAATGAGTAGTGAGTTGTTAGATGCCCTGACTGTTCTTGAGAAAGAGAAGGGTATTAGTAAAGAAATTATAATTGAAGCGATAGAAGCTGCACTCATTTCTGCATATAAGCGTAATTTTAATCAAGCACAAAATGTTCGTGTTGATTTAAACCGTGAAACGGGAACGATTCGTGTGTTCGCAAGAAAAGATGTTGTAGATGAAGTGTATGATTCTCGCCTTGAAATCTCAGTAGATGATGCAGCCAATATTAACCCGAATTACATGGTTGGTGACGTCGTTGAGATTGAAGTCACACCAAAAGACTTCGGACGCATTGCAGCTCAGACAGCGAAACAAGTTGTGACGCAGCGAGTGAGAGAAGCAGAGCGTGGTGTGATCTACACTGAGTTCATCGACCGCGAGGAAGACATTATGACGGGAATCGTTCAGCGGATTGACAGTAAATTTATTTACGTGTCACTTGGCAAAATCGAAGCCCTTCTTCCTGTCAATGAACAAATGCCAAATGAAGAATACAAACCACATGACCGCATTAAAGTGTTCATTACAAAAGTAGAAAAAACAACAAAAGGACCACAAATTTATGTGTCTAGAACACATCCAGGTCTTTTAAAGCGTTTATTTGAAATTGAAGTACCAGAAATTTATGATGGTACTGTAGAGCTTAAATCGGTTGCTAGAGAAGCTGGGGACCGTTCTAAAATATCTGTTCGTACAGATGATCCTGATGTTGATCCAGTTGGCTCCTGTGTTGGACCAAAAGGTCAGCGTGTACAAGCAATTGTCAATGAGCTAAAAGGCGAAAAAATTGACATTGTCCATTGGTCTAATGACCCGGTTGAATTTGTTGCCAATGCGCTCAGTCCATCAAAAGTACTTGATGTCATTGTGAATGAAGAAGACAAGGCGACAACAGTCATTGTCCCTGATTATCAGCTGTCATTAGCGATTGGTAAAAGAGGTCAAAATGCCCGCCTTGCAGCGAAGCTGACTAGCTGGAAAATCGACATTAAAAGCGAAACAGATGCAAGGGAACTCGGTATTTTCCCAAGAACTGAAGACTCTGAATCTCTTTTCTTAGAGGCTGAACCAGTAGCTGAGGAATCTGACGAATAAGAGGTGATATTAAAGGTGAAAAGCCGAAAAAAAATCCCGCTTAGAAAATGCGTCGTGACGGGAGAAATGAAACCAAAGAAAGAACTGATCCGTGTTGTTCGTTCTAAAGAAGGAGAAGTGTCTGTTGACGCTACCGGAAAAATGAACGGACGCGGAGCTTACCTTTCTCTCGATAAAGAAACCATTCTTGCGGCAAAAAACAAACGCAGTTTACAGCAGCAATTTCAGACACAGATTGACGAACACATATTTGAAGAATTACTAGAACTGGCTGAAAAGGTGAAAAAACCTAATGAATGAATCTGAATGGTATCCTTTGCTTGGTCTAGCAAATCGAGCTCGTAAAGTCGTGTCAGGAGAAGATCTGGTGATCAAAGAAATTAGACATGCGCGTGCTAAGCTGGTTCTTCTTGCAGCAGATGCCTCATCTAACACAGAGAAAAAGGTATCTGACAAATGCAAATTTTATAATGTTCCGGTTAGAAAAGTTGAAGACCGTTCCGTTCTCGGACGTTCTATTGGGAAAGAAGCTCGCGTAGTTGTCGCTGTCACTGACCAAGGCTTCGCTAAGAAGCTCATAAGCTTGCTCGATTAATTTATTTGGGGGTGAACGAATGGCTAAAGTGAGAGTATATGAATACGCAAAAGCCATAGATGTTTCAAGTAAAGATATTATAGCAGCGCTTAAGGATATGAACGTGGAAGTGAACAACCACATGGCGACGCTTGAAGACGACACTGTGAAAAAGCTAGACGCTATCTATAAAAAAGCCAAAGCAAAAGAGACAGCTAACGAGAAACCCGCAGAACAAAAAAAACAATCATCTAACAAAAACAATGATAGAAAGAAGAATGACGTGCAGAATAATCAATTTAATAAAAACAAAAAAAACAACAACCAAAATAAAAACAAAAATAAACGCGGTGGAAATAACAAATCGCAGCATCAGCAAGCTAGACCTGTGAAGCCTAAAAAAGAGCTTCCTGAAAAAATTGAATTTACAAATTCAATGACTGTCGGCCAGCTGGCTGATGAGCTTGGAAAAGAAACAGCTGAAATCATCAAAAAGCTGATGATGCTTGGTGTCATGGCAACGATCAACCAAGAACTTGATAAAGATACAGTTGAATTAATCGCTTCTGAATATGGTGTTCCAGTAGAGGAAGTCATTATTTTAGAAGAAACTGAACTTGAAAAGTATGAAGTTGAAGATAAAGAAGAAGATATGCAAGTACGCCCTCCAGTTGTAACGATCATGGGACACGTTGACCACGGGAAAACAACTCTTCTTGACAGCATTCGTAAGACAAAAGTCGTCGAAGGCGAAGCAGGTGGAATCACGCAGCATATCGGTGCATACCAAATTGAAGAAAACGGCAAAAAAATTACGTTCCTTGATACACCTGGACACGCAGCATTTACAACGATGCGTGCACGTGGTGCCGAAGTAACGGATACGACAATTCTAGTCGTTGCAGCAGATGATGGTGTCATGCCTCAAACAATTGAAGCGATTAACCATGCGAAAGCGGCAGAAGTGCCAATCATTGTTGCTGTTAACAAAATTGACAAACCAACAGCGAACCCTGACCGCGTGATGCAGGAATTAACTGAGCATGGTCTTGTACCAGAAGCTTGGGGCGGCGAAACCATTTTCGTTCCACTATCTGCGAAAACAGGTGAAGGCATTGACGAATTGATCGAAATGATCCTTCTTGTCAGCGAAGTAGCAGAACTGAAAGCCAACCCTAATCGTGCGGCAAAAGGGACTGTCATCGAGGCTGAGCTTGATAAAGGAAGAGGTTCTGTTGCAACCCTTCTTGTTCAAACAGGTACACTTCATGTAGGTGACCCAATCGTTGTCGGAAATACATTTGGCCGTGTACGTGCAATGGTCAATGACATCGGCCGCCGCGTGAAAACAGCAGGACCATCTACACCTGTTGAAATCACTGGTTTAAACGATGTACCGAATGCAGGGGATCAGTTCCTTGTATTCAAAGATGAAAAGACAGCTCGTCAAGTCGGTGAGGCGCGTGCTTCTAAACAGCTGGACGAACAGCGTTCAGATAAAGCAAAATTATCTCTAGACGACCTATTTGAGCAAATCAAACAAGGTGACGTAAAAGATATCAACTTGATCGTGAAAGCAGACGTACAAGGCTCTGCTGAAGCATTAACAGCAGCTCTTCAAAAAATTGAAGTCGAAGGCGTAAAAGTGAAAATCATCCATACGGGTGTTGGAGCGATTACAGAATCAGACATCATTTTAGCAAGTGCTTCTAATGCTATCGTGATTGGCTTTAACGTACGTCCTGATGGAAATGCGAAGAGCACAGCTGAAACAGAGAACGTAGATATCCGCTTGCACCGCATTATCTATAAAGTCATCGATGAAATTGAAGCTGCGATGAAAGGAATGCTTGACCCTGAATATGAAGAAAAAGTCATCGGTCAAGTTGAAGTTCGTCAAACGTTCAAAGTATCTAAAATCGGTACAATTGCTGGCGGCTATGTAACTGAAGGAACGATTACAAGAGATAGCGGAATCCGCTTAATCCGTGACGGCGTCGTTATTTTTGAAGGCGAAGTTGACGTGTTAAAACGATTTAAAGATGATGTGAAAGAAGTTTCACAAGGCTATGAATGTGGTATTACCATTAAGAAATACAATGATATCCGTGAAGGTGATGTCATGGAATCATTCGTTATGCAAGAAATCGAAAGAAAATGATCGGTTATACCGAATGTGAGTGCATGATCTATGATGCATCCTCACTGAAGGAAAAACGTGCGGTTCTTCAGCGAATATTGACAAGAACGCGTCATAAATTCAATGTAACCATTGCTGAAATGGATTACCAGGATACATGGCAGCGTACATCAATCGGAATCGCCGTGATTTCCTCATCTCGGGTTCAAGTGGAAAAGGAGCTTCAGCGTGTATTAAGCTTTATCGATTCTTTTCCTGAAATTGAACGAACGATCACGAAAACTGAGTGGTTTTAATTAGAGGTGATAAGATCATGAGTATGAGAGCAACCCGTGTGGGTGAGCAAATGAAAAAAGAATTGGGCGACATCTTAGGCAGAAAGCTAAAAGATCCAAGAATCGGCTTTTTGACTGTAACTGATGTCGAAGTATCCGGTGATTTGCAAATTGCCAAAGTCTACATTTCTGTTCTTGGCGACGAGAAGAAAAGAGAGGAAACCTTAAAAGGTCTTGCAAAGGCTAAAGGGTACATCCGCTCTGAAATTGGCAATCGAATCAGACTTCGCAAAACACCAGAACTGCATTTTGAATTCGACGAATCTGTAGATTACGGAAATCGAATTGAAAGCCTGATTGCTGAATTAAACACAAAAGATCACGAATAAGATGTTGAAATAAGGATAGGCGATGATCGTCTGTCCTTTTTCATCGTTTATGAAAGGAGAGAACGCAGATGATAAATGGTGTTCTTTTATTACATAAAGAAAGAGGCATGACCTCACACGACTGTGTGTTTAAAGTAAGAAAAATTTTGCACACAAAAAAAGTCGGCCATACAGGCACCCTCGACCCAGAGGTTTCAGGTGTTCTGCCTATTTGTATCGGAAGAGCAACGAAGATTGTAGAATACTTAACAGATAAATCGAAAACGTATGATGCGGAAATCACGATTGGCTTTTCTACAACAACAGAAGACCAAACAGGTGAGATCGTAGAAGAAAAAAAAGTGGAAAAACCGATCTCAGAAAAAGAAATTGATGAGGCGCTGAAGCAGTTTGAAGGAACCATTGAACAAATTCCTCCCATGTTTTCTGCTGTGAAAATTGGCGGGAAAAAGCTCTATGAATATGCAAGAGAAGGCATTGAAATTGAGCGGCCGAGCCGAGAAATTACTATTCACCGTATCGAGCGGACTACACCTGTCACATATGAGGATGGTAGCGTGTCATTTAGGTTTACCGTTCTATGCTCAAAGGGAACGTATGTGAGGACTTTAGCGGTTGATATCGGGAAGAAACTAGGGTTTCCAGCCCACATGTCACATCTCATTCGTACAGGGTCTGGTGATTTTACACTTGATGAATGTATCACGCTGGATGAGCTGCGAGATATAAGCGAGGAAGGAACTGTAGATGAGCACCTTGTTCCGATCGAGCGTGCGCTCAATCATTTGCCGAAATGGGAGATAAATGATACATTAGCAAGTAAAGTGGAAAACGGTGCAGTCCTGCCAATGCCTGATGAATTTGCTCATTTCGCAGAGGCGGATCGTGTCGCTGTTTTTGCTCCTTCAGGCCGTTGTCTGGCGATATATATGAAGCACCCGACCAAACAGAACCTGATGAAGCCGGCGAAGATCTTATCTCAGGACAAGCAATCTTAAAGAAAAGGTGACATCTCGTGAAGACTATACATATTTCACACCCACATACATTGAATCAAAAGGATCAAGTCCCGTCTGTTATGGCTTTAGGGTACTTTGACGGTGTTCACCTCGGGCATCAAAAAGTCATTGACGAAGCGAAAAGCATTGCGGAAAAAGAAGGATTGGCCTTAGCAGTCATGACCTTTCATCCGCATCCATCACATGTTTTGCAAAAGGCACGGGAACCAAAAGACTTAATTACACCGCTTGAGGATAAAATTGATTTTATCGAACAGCTGGGCGCTGACTATTTATACATCGTACAATTCAGCGAGAGCTTTGCAGCTCTATCTCCTCAAGAATTTGTGGATCAATATTTGGATGAATTGAATGTGAAGCACGCAGTAGCGGGGTTTGATTTTACGTTTGGCCGTTTTGGTGCAGGCACAATGGAAACGTTCGACGAATACGGAAAAGGCCGTATCAATGCAACCATCGTACCTAAGCTGTCCAATCAAGACCGAAAAGTCAGCTCCACTCTCATCCGTTCCGCATTAAAAAATGGGGATGTTGAATATGTGAGCGAGCTTTTAGGAAAACCTTATCAGCTTCGCGGCATTGTCATCCATGGAGACAAACGCGGACGGACGATCGGGTTTCCGACAGCTAATGTCGGCTTATCTGCTGAATACATTATTCCGCCAACAGGGGTATATGCAGTAAGAGCAGAAGTAAAAGGTAAAGTTTATGACGGTGTTTGTAATGTCGGCTATAAACCAACATTTTATGAAAAACGTCCTGATCAGCCTGCCATTGAAGTAAACCTCTTTGATTTTAACGAAGAAATATATGGCCAGCCGATTAAATTACAATGGTTCAAGCGCATTCGCAGTGAACGAAAATTTAATGGAATCCAGGAGCTGACGGCTCAAATCAGTCAAGATAAAGAAGAAGCGATTCAGTTTTTTCAAGATCAGCATAAGCAAACAAAAAAATCATAGAAAAACTGCTCTACCATTTGCAAATTCAGCATATTTTTAGTATGATTATTCCTGTAGCTTTAAAACCACTTACTTGGCAGGCCGACTTCACCGACGGCTGCGAGGTAGATGGGGCTAACATGATTTGGAGGTGAAACAGGATGGCAATTACTCAAGAGCGTAAAACGCAATTAATTAATGAGTTCAAAACACACGAATCTGATACTGGATCTCCAGAAGTTCAGATCGCTGTCCTAACAGAATCAATTAACAACTTGAACGAGCATTTACGTACTCATAAGAAAGATCACCACTCACGTCGCGGTCTTTTGAAAATGGTAGGTAGACGTCGTAATCTTCTTACGTATCTACGTAATAAAGACGTAACTCGTTACCGTGAGTTAATTAACAAACTAGGCTTACGTCGATAATCGTAAAAAGCGGGAGGATTCCCGCTTTTTTATCGTATAATCACTAATATTTTATGGTTAAAATGTTGAAAGAATGGCAAATACCCTTCTACATACAGCTTTCACATTGATATGTGAAAATCATTTTGTTCATAATAAGAACTAACTAAAATTTTACGATAAGAGAGGAGTTTATCTCAGAATGGGACAAGAGAAACATGTCTTCACCATAGACTGGGCTGGACGTCAACTGACAGTTGAAACTGGCCAGCTTGCAAAGCAAGCAAACGGAGCGGTCCTCGTACGCTACGGAGATACGGCTGTGCTTAGCTCAGCAACAGCTTCTAAAGAACCAAAACCACTTGATTTCTTCCCGCTCACTGTGAACTACGAAGAAAGACTATACGCAGTAGGTAAAATTCCTGGCGGCTTCATTAAAAGAGAAGGCCGTCCAAGTGAAAAGGCTATCCTTGCGAGCCGCTTAATTGACAGACCAATTCGTCCGCTGTTTGCAGATGGATTTAGAAACGAAGTACAAGTCATTAGTATCGTCATGAGTGTGGATCAAGATTGTTCATCTGAAATGGCTGCAATGTTTGGCTCATCTTTAGCTTTATGTGTGTCTGACATTCCATTTGAGGGACCAATCGCCGGCGTTACAGTAGGACGAGTGGATGGAAAGCTGATCATTAACCCAAATGTGGAGCAGCTTGAACAAAGTGACATCAATCTTGTGGTTGCCGGAACAAAAGATGCAATCAACATGGTAGAAGCTGGTGCTGATGAAGTACCAGAAGAGACAATGCTTGAAGCGATCATGTACGGTCACCAAGAGATCAAACGCTTAATCGAATTCCAAGAAGAAATTGTGAAGGCAGTCGGTAAAGAAAAAATCGATATTCCTTTATATGAAGTAGATCAAACGTTAGCAGACGAAGTAAAAGCACTTGCTGAAGCTGACCTGCTGAAAGCGATTCAAGTACATGAGAAGCATGCGCGTGAGGATGCGATCAGTGCTGTGAAAAAAGCTGTAGTTGAGAAGTTTGAAGCAGAAGAACGTGACGAAGCAACGATTAAACAAGCGAAAGATGTATTAAACAAGCTTGTCAAAAACGAAGTTCGCCGTCTGATCACTGAAGAGAAAGTACGTCCAGATGGACGCGGCGTAGATCAAATCCGTCCACTTTCTTCAGAAGTAGGACTTCTGCCAAGAACGCACGGTTCAGGCCTATTTACAAGAGGACAAACACAGGCGCTCAGTATTTGTACATTAGGTGCACTTGGCGATGTGCAAATTCTTGATGGTCTAGGTGTTGAAGAATCAAAACGCTTCATGCACCATTACAACTTCCCGCAATTCAGTGTTGGTGAGACAGGTCCAATGCGCGGTCCAGGCCGTCGTGAGATCGGACATGGTGCACTAGGTGAACGTGCACTAGAACCAGTCATTCCATCCGAAAAAGATTTCCCTTATACGGTTCGCCTCGTTTCAGAGGTATTAGAATCTAACGGATCTACTTCACAAGCAAGTATTTGCGCAAGCACACTTGCGATGATGGATGCGGGTGTTCCAATTAAAGCACCAGTTGCAGGGATTGCAATGGGACTTGTGAAATCTGGGGAATACTACACAGTGCTGACAGACATTCAAGGAATGGAAGATGCACTTGGAGATATGGACTTTAAAGTGGCAGGTACATCAAAAGGTGTCACAGCCCTTCAAATGGACATCAAAATCGATGGCTTGTCAAAAGACATCTTAGAAGAGGCTCTTCAACAAGCGAAAAAAGGAAGAATGGAAATTTTAGACAGTATGCTGTCGACAATTCCTGCTTCTAGAGGAGAATTGTCTCGTTATGCACCTAAAATCTTAACGATGACAATCAATCCGGATAAAATTCGCGATGTCATTGGACCAAGCGGTAAACAAATCAATAAAATCATTGAAGATACCGGTGTGAAAATCGATATTGAACAAGATGGTACAATCTTTATTTCTTCTACAGAAGAAGATATGAACCAAAAAGCGAAGAAAATCATTGAAGATCTTGTGAGAGAAGTTGAAGTAGGACAGCTTTACCTAGGTAAAGTCAAACGCATTGAAAAATTCGGTGCCTTCCTTGAAATCTTCAGTGGAAAAGATGGACTTGTTCATATTTCTGAGCTTGCGCTTGAGCGTGTTGGCAAAGTAGAAGATGTCGTGAAACTTGGCGATGAATTACTTGTCAAAGTCACTGAAATCGATAAACAAGGCCGTGTGAACCTTTCTCGAAAAGCTGTTTTACGTGAAGAAAAGGAAAAAGAAGAAAAGCAGTCTTAATGAGATCAAATAAAATGTGTTAGAAGCCAGGTATCCGTGCCAGGCTTCTTTCTTTTCTTGCGCTAACAATAGTTCTAGCTTGTTTCTCGCCATCATAATTTGTGATATAGGGGAGGGACAACCATTGAAAAAAACGTTACCATTCATTGTGTTTGTATTTTTACTGCTCGTGTCATATCAAACGATGAAGCAGCCGGCTGCTGTTACATATATTGAATCAATGAAAGAGCATGCCGAAGTTGCATCTGTTTCAAAAGATATTTTATTTCAGGAAATTGAATCGAAGTCTTCTGACTATGAAGTAAAGGCGCAAAATGCTAAGATTGATAAAGTGTGGAAAAAGATGCCTGGCTTAAATGGACAGACAGTTGATATCGATGCCTCTTATGAAAAAATGAAGAAACAGGGGTCATTCGATGAAAAGTTGCTTGTTTTTAATGAAACAAAACCATCTATTCATTTACATGAGCTTGGTGCAGAGCCCATTTATAAAGGGCATCCAGATAAAAAAATGAATGCATTCCTCATCAACGTAGCTTGGGGTGACGAGCATTTAATCAACATGTTAAAGACGCTGGATAAGCATCAAGTCAAGGCGACCTTTTTCTTAGAAGGCAAATGGGTGAAAAAAAGCACAGAGCTTGCTAAAAAAATCGCGGCAGATGGTCATGAAATTGGAAATCATTCATACAATCACCCAGATATGCGCACACTGACAAGAGAACGAGCATTAGAGCAGATAACGAAAACAAATCGCCAAATTGAAGAATCCCTTGGGAAGAAACCAAAATGGTTTGCGCCTCCAAGCGGCAGCTTTAAAGAAGAAACAGTCAAGCTTGCCAAACAAGAAGGCATGGAAACCATTATGTGGACAGTAGACACCATCGACTGGCAAAAACCATCCCCGGCTATTTTACAAAAGCGGGTGCTTGGGAAAATTCACAATGGGGCGATGATATTAATGCATCCAACAGATGCAACAGCGAAAAGTCTTGACGCACTTATCACTCAAATTAAAGAAAGAGGATATGAATTAGGGACGGTTTCTGACCTCCTAAGTGAAAAAAGACATCCGTGATGCGATCTGTTTGTTGAATAGGAGGAGCAAAACTTGGTCAAAACGTATACATGCCAAAACGGAGTAAGAATTGTACTCGAAAACAATCCCACTGTAAGGTCTGTCGCAATTGGCGTCTGGATTGGAACAGGCTCTAGACATGAGACACCTGAAATTAATGGAATCTCACACTTTTTAGAGCATATGTTCTTTAAAGGAACAAAGACAAGATCTGCACGTGATATCGCAGAATCCTTTGACCGCATTGGTGGTCAGGTGAATGCCTTTACATCAAAAGAATACACTTGCTACTATGCGAAGGTGCTTGATTCACATGCTGGCTACGCCCTCGATGTATTAAGCGACATGTTCTTTCACTCAGCTTTTGATGAAGAAGAGCTGAAAAAAGAAAAAAATGTGGTGTACGAAGAAATTAAAATGTATGAGGATACTCCTGATGACATCGTTCATGATTTATTAAGCAAAGCCATTTATGGTGATCATTCATTAGGATATCCAATTTTAGGAACAGAGGAAACACTCTCAACCTTTAACGGAGACTCGCTTAGAAAATACATGGATGAATTCTATACCCCGGACCGCGTCGTGATCTCAGTTGCAGGGAACGTAGATGAGACCTTTATTCGCGAGGTTGAAAAGCTGTTCGGTTCTTATGAAGGAAAAGGGAAAAAGCAGCCTGTAGAAGCTCCAGCATTTCATTATGGCAAGCTCACACGCAAAAAGGAAACGGAACAAGCGCACCTATGCCTGGGCTTTAATGGCCTTCCAGCTGGAGATAAGGGCATCTATGACTTAATCGTCTTAAATAATGTTCTTGGCGGAAGCATGAGCAGCCGATTATTCCAAGATGTAAGAGAGGACAAAGGACTTGCTTATTCCGTCTTCAGCTATCACAGTTCATTTGCAGATAATGGAATGCTGACGATTTATGGCGGAACTGGAGCGAAACAGCTAAACCTGCTCTCTGAGACCATCTTACAAACATTAGACGTCTTAAAACGTGAGGGAATCACGCAGAAAGAACTAGAGAACTCTAAGGAGCAAATGAAAGGCAACCTTATGCTCAGCCTTGAAAGCACAAACAGCAAAATGAGCCGAAACGGTAAAAATGAACTGCTCCTTGGCAAACATCGGACACTCGATGAAATTATTGATGAAATCAACAGCGTCACATTAGACGGCGTGAATAACTTATCTAAACGCATTTTTACAGAAGATTATGCGCTCTCGCTTATTAGTCCGACGGGTGATCAGCCATCATAATGTAAACAACACGGCAGACTCAAAAAAGTCTGCCGTTTTATTGTAGGTAAAGAAGAAAGGGGTTCTGCTTTCATGGAACTTGAAAAGCTGAAACAGCTCTCTCCACTTCTGACACAAGCTATTTCTTTCCAAGCCTTGACATCTGGTTTTTCGGGAGATCGCACCTTTTTGGTTACAATATCATCTAGTGAAAAGCTGGTGCTTAAGTTATCAGACATTCAAACGTATTCACGCTATAAAAGAAAAGCATCATTTCAGCGGAAGTTAAAAGATCGAGGGATTCTTTGTTCTGAAGTGATTGAGATTGGAATGAGTGCTGAACTAAACTGTACCTATCGTATTTTCTCCTTTATCGAAGGCGAGAATGCTAGAGACTCCATCCATCTACTTACAAATGAAGAGCAGTATGAAATCGGGAGGCGGGCAGCGAGAGAGCTAAGTTTGATGCATACATGCCGTGCACCTTCTCATGTTCGTCCGTGGGATGAGAAAGTCATGGCAAAACATGAACGGTATGTACATGCCTATCAATCAAGTGGCGTGACGTTTTCCAATGATCAGTTTGTATTAGATTTTATCAAGTCGAATGTTGATGCGGTAAAAGAGAGGCCTAACCAGTTCCAGCATGATGATTTTCATTTAGGGAATATCATCATACAAGGTAATCAATATGCCGGTGTGATTGATTTCGATCAATCCGACTGGGGCGACCCGGTTCATGACTTTTATAAATTGTCCTTATTTAGTCGAGAAAGCAGCATTCCGTTCTCAGCTGGACAACTGGATCAATACGTGAGTACGCAGTCTACAAACGATTTTTGGCTTCTTTTTTCCATCTATACAGCAATGAGCTGCTTTTCATCTATCATCTGGACGCTTTCCTATGATCCGGGACATGTAAAAGACATGGTGAAACGAGTGGAGAGAATGCTAAAAGATCATAATTGCTTTCATCAACTTAAGCCTGTTTGGTATACCAACTCACATCATACATAACTTGAAAAGAGCAGGACGGTCTATTTCTTCCTTTTGCTGCATATATGATACGGAAGGGAAGTGATGCGATTTTGAGGCTGAGTGAACTGTCAGGAAAAGAGATCGTCGATATTAAAAGAGCGGAGCGGCTTGGCGTGCTTGGACAAACCGACCTTGAAATCAATGAACAGGACGGTCAAATTACAGCACTCATTATACCTTCCGTGAAGTGGTTTGGCTTTCGAAAACAAGGAAATGACATCCGCGTCCCGTGGAATCACATTCAAAAAATAGGATCAGATATGATCATTCTCGATGTGCCTGAAGAACTTCAGCCGCACGGAGAAAAAGAGCACCCGCAATAATGGGTGCTCTTTTTCTTTTCTCTCTCTGATTCGTTCACAGGCTGAATCCTCTCCTCATATGCTGAAAGGGAGATTCAGAAAATATTACAGACTTTTTTAAATAAAGAAGGTGAACGGTCAGTATGTTGAGCGGTTTAACGGTTGCGGTGATCGGGGGAGATGCAAGGCAGCTTGAAATTATTCGCAAGTTGTCACAGCAGCATGCCAAAGTATTTTTGGTTGGATTTGACCAGCTGGATCATGGATTTATCGGTGCTGAAAAGCTGAAAATGTCTGAACTTCCATTCGAACAAGTAGATAGTATGATCCTGCCAGTATCTGGGACAACGGATGAAGGCGCTGTTGCTACCGTTTTTTCAAACGAGCAGGTCTTGCTGGAAGCTAAATATTTAGAAAGAACCCCTGCCCATTGTATCTTGTACTCAGGTATTTCAAATACGTACTTAGACAATCTGGCAAAGCAGGTGAACCGGAAGCTTGTGAAGCTGTTTGAGCGAGATGATATTGCCATATATAACTCTATTCCAACAGTTGAAGGAATTATCATGATGGCCATTCAGCAAACGGACTATACGATTCACGGGTCTCATGTCACTGTTCTCGGACTTGGAAGAACAGGACTCACCATTGCCCGCACATTTCGGGCACTAGGGGCAGACGTAAAAGTAGGGGCGGCAGACACAGCACATTTAGCACGGGCATTTGAGATGGGGCTTAATCCATTTTCAATGGACCAGTTAAAAGAGGAAGTAACGGATGTTGATATTATCATCAATACCATTCCAAGTCTTGTATTAGATTCATCTGTCATCGTCAGCATGACACCAAAGACACTCATTTTGGATATCGCCTCACGCCCAGGCGGAACAGACTTTGACTTTGCACAAAAGCACGGAGTGAAGGCACTTCTTGCACCAGGACTCCCGGGGATTGTTGCACCAAAAACAGCAGGACAAATCATTGCAAAAGTGCTTTCCGGGCTTTTATGTGAACTTGCGGAGGAAAAAAGGGGGATGGAATCATGACAACATTAAAAGGGAAAAGAATCGGCTTTGGTTTAACAGGTTCCCACTGTACGTATGAAGCTGTTTTTCCGCAAATCGAAGCGCTTGTAAAAGAAGGGGCAGAGGTGCGTCCAGTGGTGTCGTACACGGTGCAGAGCACGAATACGAGATTTGGAGATGGAGCCGAGTGGATCGACCGGATTGAGAAGCTGACTGGTTTTCAAGCGATTGACTCAATCGTGAAAGCAGAGCCGCTCGGGCCTAAGCTGCCGCTTGATTGTATGGTCATTGCTCCTCTAACTGGTAACTCGATGGCGAAATTTGCAAATGCCATGACAGACAGTCCTGTTTTAATGGCTGCTAAAGCAACCATACGGAATCATCGACCAGTCGTTTTAGGTATCTCAACAAATGATGCGTTAGGTTTAAATGGTACAAATCTGATGAGGCTGATGTCGACAAAGAATATTTTCTTTATTCCGTTTGGTCAGGATGATCCATTCAAAAAACCGACTTCTATGGTCGCGAACATGGATCTGCTATCTCAAACAGTAGAAGAGGCACTCCAGCATAGACAAATTCAACCAATTTTAATTGGACCAAACGAATAATAGATTCACTAGAAAATCATGAAAGATTCAAAAAAGATGCTTCAAGCCTTGCTTTTCTATGGTAAAATAAAATGTAAAAAGTCATAGGATGGCCATCCGAAAGAAAAGAATCATGGATGGGTCGGAAGGAGTTTTACTGATGGGAAGAGGATTGCATGTAGCTGTAGTTGGAGCGACTGGAGCTGTCGGTCAACAAATGTTAAAAACACTAGCTGACAGAGATTTTGAAATGGATACACTTACTCTACTATCCTCAAAACGTTCTGCTGGAACAAAAGTGACATTCAGAGGTCAAGAGTACACTGTTCAGGAAGCAACACCTGAAAGCTTTGAAGGAGTGAACATCGCATTATTCAGTGCTGGAGGAAATGTTTCTAAAGCGCTGGCTCCTGAAGCAGTCAAACGAGGTGCGATTGTTGTTGACAACACAAGTGCTTTTCGTATGGACGAAAACATCCCTCTTGTCGTACCAGAGGTAAACGAAAAAGATTTGCATGATCATCAAGGGATCATTGCAAACCCTAACTGTTCAACGATTCAAATGGTAGCGGCATTAGAACCGCTTCGTCAGGCATATGGAATGAAAAAAGTCATTGTCTCTACGTATCAAGCAGTATCAGGTGCGGGACATGAAGCCATTGACGAACTATACAGCCAATCACAAGCCATTTTAAATAAAGAGGATGTAACACCAGAAGTCATGCCTTATCAAATTGCATTTAATGCGATCCCGCAAATTGATAAATTCCAAGACAACGGTTATACATTCGAAGAAATGAAAATGATCAATGAAACGAAAAAAATCATGCATATGCCTGAGCTGGAAGTAGCGGCAACATGCGTAAGGCTTCCAATTGAAACAGGTCATTCAGAATCTGTCTACGTCGAACTAGAATCAAATGATGCAACAGTGGAAGACCTCAAATCAATTCTAAAAGATGCACCAGGAATTACGCTGCAAGATGATCCGTCTCAGCAAATTTATCCAATGCCTGCAGATGCTGTTGGGAAAAACGACGTATTTGTCGGCCGCATTCGGAAAGATTTGGACCGTCCAAACGGGTTCCATATGTGGATTGTATCTGATAACCTGCTTAAAGGCGCTGCATGGAACTCAGTTCAAATTGCAGAAAGCTTAAAAGCATTAAAATTAGTTTAACATTCAATGGATGATGAGGACGAACAGAAGAGAGTTAGGCATCTTTCGCCTGCTCTCTTCTGTTACGTCAGAATGAACTTGGAGTGAAAACAGTGAAAATAATTGTCCAAAAATTTGGCGGTACATCTGTCAAAGATGATCAAGGTAGAAAAAGGGCACTTGCACATATCTTATCTGCAAAAGAGAAAGGCTATAAGTCGGTTGTTGTCGTTTCTGCAATGGGACGAAAAGGCGATCCCTATGCGACAGATACGCTGCTTGGTCTGCTTTACGGCAGCGCGCAGCATATGACAAATCGAGAAAAAGACTTGCTTGTTTCCTGCGGAGAGAATATCTCAGCTGTTGTGTTTTCAAGTATGCTGAATGAAAACGGGCTAAAGGCTGTAGCGATGACTGGAGCTCAGGCGGGCTTTGTGACAGATAAGGAGCATACAAGTGCGAAAATTATTGACATGAAGTGCGAACGTCTGGAGGCAGCACTCTCTGAACATGATGTTGTCGTTGTCGCTGGGTTCCAGGGAGCTGCGAAAAATGGAGACGTGACAACAATCGGACGAGGTGGCAGTGATACGTCCGCTGCTGCTTTAGGCGCTGCATTGCAGGCGGACTTTATTGATATTTTTACAGATGTAGAAGGCGTTATGACAGCAGACCCCCGCATTGTTGAAAATGCAAAACCGCTGAGAGTCGTGACATATACGGAAATTTGCAACCTCGCATATCAAGGGGCAAAAGTCATTCACCCGCGAGCTGTCGAAATTGCGATGCAGGCAAAAGTACCAATGAGGGTCCGTTCAACATACTCTGATGATGAGGGCACACTCGTTACATCACACTACTCCGATAAAATGAGCCATGATGTGTATGACCGCCTCATTACGGGTATTGCACATGTCAATGATGTGACACAAATCAAAGTCCCTGCAAAAGAAGGTCAGTACAGCGTACAAACAGAGGTCTTCAAAGCAATGGCAAACGCACAAATCAGTGTCGACTTCTTCAACATCACACCGAGTGAAATTGTGTATACAGTGACAGGTGCAATGACTGAAAAGGCAACGTCGATCCTAAAAGATCTTGGCTATACACCAATTGTGACAACAAATTGTGCGAAAGTATCAGCTGTTGGCGCAGGCATTATGGGTGTACCAGGTGTCACATCTAAAATTGTAACAGCTCTATCCGAGCAAAACATTCCGATTTTACAATCGGCTGACAGTCATACGACCATTTGGGTGTTAGTGAACGAAGAAAACATGAGAGCGGCTGTCAATGCCCTGCATGAAGTGTTTGAACTTTCAAGATAAATGTGATTGAATCATGATGAGGTGAAAAAAATGAATTTCGGAAATATCGCAACAGCTATGATTACACCTTTTGATAAAAAGGGCAACATCGATTTCCAAAAGCTATCAATTCTCATTGATTACTTGTTAAAAAACGGCAGTGACTCCTTAGTCGTTGCAGGGACAACAGGCGAATCGCCAACTTTATCGAATGAAGAAAAAGTCGCTCTTTTTCAGCAATCGGTCAAATTAGCAAATGGTCGTTGTAAAATCATTGCAGGAACAGGCAGTAATAATACAAATGCGTCTATCAAACTAACGAAAAAAGCAGAAGAAGCGGGCGTTGATGCAGTGATGCTTGTCGTACCTTATTACAACAAGCCATCACAGGAAGGCATGTATGCACACTTTAAAGCCATTGCCGAGTCTACATCTCTTCCTGTCATGCTTTACAATGTACCAGGAAGAACGGCAGCTTCATTAGCACCAGAAACAACGATTAAGCTTGCGCAAATACCTAACATTGTTGCCATTAAAGAAGCAAGCGGCGATCTTGATGCTATGACAAAAATCATTGCAGAGACGCCAGAAGATTTCGACGTATATTCAGGGGACGACAGCTTAACACTTCCAGCTGTATCTGTTGGTGCAAAAGGAGTTGTCTCGGTTGCGTCTCATATCGTAGGACTGGATATGCAGCAAATGCTGAAAAGCTATGCTTCAGGCCAAACAGCGAATGCAGCATTGATCCATCAAAAGCTGCTTCCAATCATGAAACAGCTTTTCTCAGCACCAAATCCAACGCCTGTCAAAACAGCCCTTCAGCTGAAAGGACTAGACGTCGGATCTGTTCGTCTTCCGCTTTTGCCTTTGTCAGAAGAAGAGAGACTGGATTTAAGCAGCGTTTTAAACAGCTGATCAAAACAAAAGATTTCGTAAGCGGTCATTCTCAGATGTCCCTGAGTATGACCGTTTTTTATACATAAACACTTTCTTAAAATGTGACTTCATCTTGTTTTCTAAAATTAGATTCAGTTATAATAGCATTAAGCGATGATGGACGGGCTTGAGACTAGGAGGATAAGAATTTTGAAAAAGAAAAATACAGAGAACGTAAGAATTATTGCACTCGGAGGCGTTGGAGAAATCGGAAAAAACCTATATGTCATTGAGATTGATTCGGACATATATGTAGTAGATGCAGGTTTAATGCATCCAGAAAATGAAATGCTGGGCATTGACGTCGTCATTCCTGATATCTCTTATTTAACAGAGCGTGCTGATCGGGTGAAAGCAATTTTTCTTACCCACGGACATGATGAAGCAATCGGAGGCGTATTCCATTGCTTGAGCAAATTGTCTGTACCAGTCTACGGAACGAAGCTGACCCTTGCGTTACTTCGAGAAAAATTAAAGCAGTATGGCTTCAATCAAAAAGCTGATTTGCGTGAGGTACATGCAAAATCAGTCATTACTTTTGAAACAACAAAAGTATCGTTCTTTAGAACGAATCACAGCATTCCTGATTCAGTTGGGATCAGCTTCAAAACCTCTCTTGGTTCAATCGTATGCACAGGTGATTTTAAATTTGATCAAACCCCAGCGCTTAACCAAGCCTGTGACATCGGAGAGATTGCGAAAATTGGGAACAACGGCGTTTTAGCACTACTTTCAGACAGTGCAAATGCTGAAAAACCAGGCTATACACCTTCTGAGGCGCTCGTCCAAGACGAAATCTCAAATGCGATGTACAATGCTGAAAATCGTGTGATTGTTGCTGTGTCTTCATCTAATATTAACCGCGTGCAGCAAATCATTAATGCAACAAATCAAAATGGCCGTAAGCTTGCAGTTGCAGGGAAAAATATGATGACAACCCTTCAGCTGGCGATCAAGCTTGGTTATGTTACAGCAGACGAAGAATTATTTGTACCCGTTCAAGAAGTGAAGAAAATGGCGAAAAACGACGTAGTTATTCTGACCGCTGGAAGCCACGGAGAGCCGCTTGCTGCTTTAACAAAAATGGCGAAGCAAAATCACAAACAGCTTCATATTGAAAAAGATGATACAGTTGTGATTGCATCTACACCTCTTCCTGGACAAGAACTCACATATTCTAAAACAGTGGATTTCCTTACAAGAAGCGGAGCACAAGTCATTTTTGCGCAAAAACGTGTACATGTATCTGGACATGGCTGCCAAGAAGAGTTAAAGCTAATGCTGAACTTACTAAAACCGAAGTATTTAATTCCGGTGAATGGCGAATATCGTATGCAAAAAGCACATTCTCGTATTGCTGAAGAAGTAGGCATGAAACGCAGTGACATTTTCTTGATTGATAAAGGCGATGTTGTTGAGTTTAGAGGACAGAATGTAAAAATCGGTGAAAAAGTTCACCAAGGAAACATTTTGATCGATGGTCTTGGTGTTGGTGATATCGGAAACATCGTGTTACGCGATAGACGTCTATTGTCTCAAGACGGCATCTTGATTGTTGTCATTACGCTCGATAAGCAAAAGAAACAATTAATTTCTGGACCTGAAATCATCACAAGAGGATTTGTCTATGTAAGAGAATCCGAAGAGCTGATTGTGAAAGCAACAGAAATGGTCAAAGGGATTGTCAAAGAGCAAACGGAAAACTCAATTGTTGAATGGTCAACATTGAAACAATCCATGCGCGATGTGCTAAATCAATTCCTATATGAAAAAACAAAACGTAAGCCGATGATCATTCCAATTATTATGGAAGTGTGATGATAAAGCCCAAGGAGCATAAGCTCTTTGGGCTTTAGATTGTTGACAAAGTGCTAAAATGAACTTTATTTTAGCACTTTGTCTTCTTTTTAGCGTGATAGAAAACCTTTGCAGTCTAGAAAGGACGAGCACCGGAGCGGAGCGAATTTGACATTCGTGAGCACCGAAGCGCAGGACTGACAACGAATGCGAGGGTTTGTCTACACGCTAAGCCCAAGGAGCATAAGCTCTTTGGGCTTTTTTGATGTGGCATGAGGAATGCGGATGGAATATGCCCTATTTGTTCATAATAGGAGAAGAGTTTGAGGAAAGGATGGAGACAAATGGACGAAAAGAATGAACAGCAGCCTGAGCGAAAGCCAGAAGAAAAAGACAGTATTATGAGCAAAATACAGCAGCTTGGTGAAACAGCCGTTCCGCAGCTGCCGCAAGATACAAATATCCATTGCCTCACCATTATTGGACAAATTGAAGGCCATATGCAGCTTCCACCGCAAAATAAAACAACCAAATACGAACATGTCATTCCACAAATCGTAGCCGTTGAACAAAACCCTAAAATAGAAGGTCTTCTGATCATCTTAAATACAGTAGGGGGAGATGTTGAAGCGGGACTTGCGATTGCGGAAATGCTTGCTTCTTTATCAAAGCCAACTGTTTCGATTGTGCTTGGCGGCGGCCACTCGATAGGTGTCCCGATTGCTGTATCGTGTGACTATTCGTATATTGCAGAAACAGCTACGATGACCATTCATCCTGTGCGTTTAACAGGTCTTGTGATTGGTGTTCCGCAAACCTTTGAATACTTAGATAAAATGCAGGAAAGAGTCATTAACTTTGTCACAAGCCACTCCAACATTACAGAAGAGAAGTTTAAGGAGCTCATGTTCTCAAAAGGCAATTTGACGAGAGACATCGGAACAAATGTCGTTGGTCATGAGGCAGCAGAATACGGACTCATGAATGAAGTGGGCGGTGTAGGACAAGCAATTAAAAAGTTGAACGAACTTATCGGAGACAGGGCATCTCAAAACGAGGGGCTGATCCAATGATTTTATATACGCCTATGCCATATGAAGCCATTTACGCTGAGGAACAGGGAGAACGCAAACTCCAGCAGGTAAACATTCAAGGTGTGCCAGTGATGGTTGAAATGAAAGAAGATGAAGCAGAAATCGTTCAAGTCATGAGCACCAATCCAATGGATTTTCTCAATCAAGAGCTTGCACCAGGCAAGCGATTGAAGTTACATTTAGGCACCAATCAAACCGACTCATATGAATGATTCTATGCTATAATAAAGGGAAAACTTACAACAAGATGCAGCCAAAACCAGGCTGCTTTCTTTCTGATCTTTCGGTAGGTTATATTTTCTTTCGTAGTAAGGTGATGAGTATGGCTAAAAAGAGAAAACGGAAAACGAGAAAAAAACAAAATAAACAGCTAAAACTGAAATATGAATTAAATGGGTTAGTCTGTATTGCCATAGCGATCATTGCCATTTTACAGCTGGGCGTTGTTGGACAAACCTTTGTACATCTATTCCGATTCTTTGCAGGTGAATGGTTCATTCTCTGTCTTATCGGATTATTTCTTTTTGGTGTGACGATTTTCTGGAAAAAACAAATTCCAGATATTTTAACAAGAAGAAAAGCAGGTCTCTACTGCATCATTGCGAGTATCTTGCTTTTGTCACATGTGAAGCTCTTTCAGCATCTTTCATCTGCTGGCGTCATTGGCTCTCAAAGTGTGATTAGAAATACATTTGAGCTTTTCTTGATGGATATGAAAGGTGAAACAGGATCGCCTGATTTAGGGGGCGGCATGATCGGCGCCATCTTGTTTGCTGCTTCTTATTTCTTATTTGCGCAAGCAGGCTCGCAAATCATGGCGATTGTTCTGATGCTGATTGGAATTGTCCTGATTACAAACCGATCCCTTCAGGAAATGGTGAAAAAAGTGACGATTCCTGTATCACAATTTATGGTGAAGCAGTGGAAAGCCTTTGTGGAAGATATGAAAGGAATCAGGCAGGCGAAAAAGAGCGCGTCCTCTCAGAAAACAGGTGAAAAGAAAAAACGTTCACGCAATCAAGAAGAAGACGAGGATGATCTGATCTTGATCGAAGAGGAAACGCCGTCTTCTGATAATAGCCAGCCGATTATTTCAAGCTTTGCAGATAGAGATGACATTCTCACCCCGACGGTTCAAAACAAGCAGGCGGCAAAAGAGACAGCAAAAGAGACAGCGCCTCTTCAGGACTCTGTGCAAAGTGCACCAGTTCAATCAGATACAGCCGATGAACCAAAAGAGGCGCCTCCGATGACATTTACAGAACTTGAAAACAAAGATTATGAATTGCCGTCACTTGATATTTTGGCAGAGCCTCAACATTCAGGTCAGCAAACAGATAAGAAAAATATTTATGAAAATGCCAGAAAGCTTGAAAAAACATTTCAAAGCTTTGGTGTGAAAGCAAAAGTCACACAGGTTCATTTAGGTCCAGCTGTGACCAAATATGAAGTATATCCAGATGTCGGCGTGAAGGTCAGCAAGATCGTCAATCTAAGTGATGATTTAGCCCTTGCCCTTGCAGCAAAGGACATTCGTATTGAGGCGCCGATTCCTGGCAAATCAGCCATCGGCATCGAAGTTCCGAATGCAGAAATTGCTATGGTTTCATTAAAAGAGGTATTAGAATCGAAGCAAAATGACCGTCCAAATGCTAAGCTCCTCATTGGACTTGGCCGTAATATCTCGGGTGAAGCTGTTCTTGCTGAAATGAACAAAATGCCGCATTTGCTTGTAGCAGGTTCGACTGGAAGCGGAAAAAGTGTGTGTATCAATGGTATTATCACAAGCATTCTCATGAGAGCGAAGCCTCATGAAGTGAAAATGATGATGATTGATCCGAAAATGGTTGAATTAAATGTGTATAATGGCATTCCGCATCTTTTGGCTCCTGTCGTAACAGACCCTAAGAAAGCATCGCAGGCCCTTAAAAAAGTAGTCAGCGAAATGGAACGCCGCTATGAATTGTTTTCGCATACGGGGACAAGAAATATTGAAGGATACAATGATTACATTAAACGGATGAATCAAACAGAAGATGCTAAACAGCCAGAGCTTCCTTATATTGTTGTCATTGTAGACGAGCTTGCAGATTTAATGATGGTCGCTTCCTCTGATGTGGAAGATTCCATTACAAGACTTTCTCAAATGGCTCGTGCTGCGGGAATTCATTTGATTATCGCCACACAAAGACCTTCTGTCGATGTCATTACAGGTGTCATTAAAGCGAACATCCCGTCCCGTATTGCCTTTAGCGTATCCTCACAAACCGATTCAAGGACGATCCTTGATATGGGAGGCGCAGAAAAGCTGCTGGGCAGAGGGGACATGCTGTTTTTACCTGTTGGTGCAAACAAGCCGGTTCGTGTACAGGGCGCCTTTTTATCAGATGAAGAAGTGGAACATGTTGTGGATCACGTGATCACACAGCAAAAAGCACAATACCAAGAGGAAATGATTCCGAGCGAAGAAACGCAGGATCAGCTTGCGGCTGTGGAAGATGATCTGTATGATGAAGCAGTAGAATTGATCATCGGCATGCAAACGGCTTCTGTTTCTATGCTGCAAAGAAGATTTCGCATCGGTTATACCCGGGCGGCACGTCTCATTGACGCAATGGAAGAGCGGGGCGTGGTAGGCCCGTATGAAGGAAGTAAACCGAGAGAAGTTCTGCTCTCAAAAGAACAATATGACGAGCTCTCTTCATAAATTGAAGAGAGCTTTCCTGAAAAACAGTAAACAATAGTATGATTATGTTAACTGGATGTCAGACTATTTATTTATTTGCAAAAACATGATATAGTTATGTTCAACTTATCTCGGAATAGAGATTTCTCATCTTATCATTTGCATTGATTAGACGGAGGGAAAACATGTCGACCAAAACAGACAATCGCCATTTATATTTGAAAGTGATTGACCGTATTAAAGAAGATATTCAAACAGGTGTATATGCTGAAAAAGAAAAACTGCCTTCTGAGTTTGAGCTCTCAAAACTTTTAGGTGTGAGCAGAGCGACACTGCGTGAGGCCCTTCGTATATTAGAAGAAGAGAAGTATTTAATTAGAAGGCATGGGGTAGGGACTTTCGTCAATTCAAGACCGCTTTTTTCAACAGGCATAGAACAGCTGACAAGTGTCACGAAAATGATTGAGCAGGTCAATATGACGCCTGGCACCATCTTTTTATCCTCGCAAGAAGGGGAGCCGACAGAGAATGATGTCATTCGTTTTCAGTGTGATAAATCTGATGGGATTTTTTCAATGGAACGCGTTCGAACGGCAGATGGGCAGCCAGTTGTTTATTGTTTAGATAAAATTCCGGTCAAACATCTTCCCGCTTCTTTTACACATGAAGAAGAGTCTCTTTTTGAGCTGTTTGGAAGAGAACCGCACAGCGGGATTAAATATGCAGTTGCTGACATTGAACCAATTGGCTACCACGATCAGGTCTCACCGATTCTAGATTGTGACCCTGAAACGGCGTTATTATTACTGAAACAAATGCACTATGATCAGGATGATCAGCCGGTCTTATACTCCCTCAATTATTTTCGAGCGGATAAATTCAGCTTTCATGTCATACGCAAACGATTTTAATAAGCAGTCGCTTCCATAGGCGCTGCTTTTTGTTTGCCCATACATAATACTCGTCAAACTTGCCACACTAATACGTAACAGTATATAGAATTGGGTGAATGATGTTGGGCGAGAAAACAGTCAGTAAAAAGAATATCATTGCATTATCATCAGTGCCTCTAATCATGACACTAGGGAACTCGATGTTAATACCAGTATTGCCAGAGATAGAAAAGAAACTCTCGATTACTTCCTTTCAAGTCTCTCTCATTATTACGGTATATTCGGTTGTAGCCATCTTATGTATTCCAATCGCCGGTTACTTATCAGACCGGATTGGGCGGAAAAAGGTACTGCTGCCGTGTCTTTTAATCGCCGGACTTGGAGGAGCTGTGGCAGCAGTCGCCTCAACGATCATGAAAGAACCTTATATGTGGATTCTGTTTGGAAGGGTCCTTCAAGGGATTGGTTCAGCTGGAGCCGCACCTGTCGTTATGCCGTTTATTGGAGATTTGTTTCATGATGACGAAGAGGTCAGTGCAGGACTTGGCGCCATTGAAACCTCTAATACAGCAGGTAAGGTACTAAGCCCTATTATTGGGGCACTTCTTGCTTCATGGTTTTGGTTTGTGCCGTTTTGGTTCATTCCGTTCTTTTCGATCATCAGCTTTCTCATGGTACTGTTCATGGTAGAGTCGGCGAAAAAAGAGGAGGATCCGCCTACATTTAAAGAATTTTTAAAATCAACAAAGACCATTTTTAAGCATGAGGGACGCTGGCTTTATGCCATTTTTGCTATTGGCGGTTTTATTATGTTTCTTCTTTTTGGTGTGCTTTTTTACTTATCCGATAACCTAGAGGCAGCTTATCAAATAAAGGGCGTTAAAAAAGGACTCCTGCTGAGTATTCCGCTCCTTTTTCTATCAATCAGTTCCTACATTGCTGGAAAAACGATTGGAAAAGAAAAAGGAAAAATGAGAATCTTTTTAATCGTAGGGATGGCTTTGTTATCACTTTCTTATATTTTTTTATGGTGGAATCACAGCTTTTTCGTATTGTTTATCTGTTTAAGCATTGGCGGAGTGGGCATCGGTATTGTGCTGCCTGCACTTGATGCGCTGATTACAGAAGGAATTGAAAAAGAGCAGTGCGGTACCATTACGTCATTTTATAGCAGTATGCGTTTTATCGGTGTTGCTTTAGGACCTCCGATATTTGCCTATCTAATGGATAAAGGGGACTCCATTGTTTTTATTCTCTCGACCATTTGCAGTCTCATTTCACTATTTTTGGTCCTCTTTTTCATCCAGCCAGATGAAGAGGATGAGAGTGAACAATTAAAAACGGTTTAAATATAGAAAAAAGATGGTATTTTTCCATCTTTTTTCTTTTTTATAAATTGACATGTAAAATTTTGATAGTTAAACTAATGTATAGTAATATCTTTTAAATTATCCCAAATTGGAGGTGTTCAAAAACATTCATTTTCTGTCTTTCTTTAGGCAGAAATTGAACTCGCGTGCTGATGATGGAGATATGCTTCTTCAACACGAAAGGACAATTGAATAGGTCATCCTGCCATTTGAAGGAGACGCAGTCAGCACTTCAGACACGCTCAAATACAGCAAATTGATTGAAGAAGTAGAAGGAGCTTGAAGCAGCTATGTTGCAAATAATTAAAGCAAGATGGATTGTATTAGTGGTGTGGATGATAACAGCTGTGATTCTGTTTATTACTGCGCCCGATTTAGAGGAATTAACAAGAGAAAAAGGGCAATTAAAGGTTCCGGAGGGGACACCAACAGCTGAGGCACTTCACCTATTGGATAAGCTGTCAGATAAGAACGGGAAGAAAGATACAGGTGTGCTTGTATTCTCCGAACAACATCTGTTCCCTGCGAAAGAGCAGGAATTAAAAAAGGCTTTAGCTGCACTCATGTCAAATGCCCCAGAACTCCACATTGACGGAATTACTTCGTATTTTCATGTAGATCCGGACATTCAAAAACAACTTTTATCAAAGGATAAAAGTACACTTCTTGTTCCATTCAAATTCGACCACTACGAAACAAAAGCTGTGAAGATTAAAGAACAAATTGAGGAAGTTTTAAAGCCCTATCATGTCTCATATGAAATAACGGGTCAAAAGTTTGTGGATTCAGATGTCATTCAAAGCTCTCAACAAGGTCTGAAGAAAACTGAACTTATCACGATGATTTTTATTTTCTTTATTTTAATTATTGTTTTCAGATCGATATTGGCACCTGTTGTTCCGCTCATTACGATAGGCATTTCTTACGCTGTCAGCCGGTGTATTGTGGCTTTTCTCGTAGAATATACACAATTTCCTCTATCTAATTTTACTCAGATTTTTATGGTAGCCATTATGTTCGGTATCGGAACGGATTATTGCATCCTGCTGTTAAGCCGTTTTAAAGAGGAGATCGGTCAAGGCCGTGATGTCAAAGAGTCGATTATCGTCACGTATCAATGTGCAGGGAAAACGGTATTTTTCAGCGGCTTAGCCGTGTTAGTCGGCTTCTCAAGTATTGGATTTGCTAAATTCCAATTGTATCAATCAGCCGTTAGTGTTGCCGTTGGAGTAGGCATTCTGCTGATTGCCCTTGTCACCATCGTTCCCTTTTTTATGTCTGTTTTCGGAAAATCTCTATTCTGGCCATCTAAAAGAGAAAACATTCGGCACCCGCAAAGTAAAATGTGGGAATGGGCTGGGCGTTTTTCATTTAAAAGGCCGCTGATCAGCTTAGGGTTAGTCGCTCTTATTACGGTACCTCCTATTCTGATGTACGACGGGACCCTATCTTATAACAGTTTAAATGAAATTGGGAATAAATATGAGTCGGTGTCTGCATTTAATACGATATCAGAGCAATTTGGCTTTGGTGAAGCGCTGCCGCTGAATGTGCTTGTCGAAAATGATGATAAGCTAGATAATCAAGAAAAGATTGTCATGATTGAAAAACTGACTCGTAAATTAAATGACATTGACGAAGTCAAAACAGTCCGCAGTGTCACGCGTCCTGTTGGGGACGGGCTGAGCCAGCTTTATGTCACCTCTCAAGCGAAAGAGCTGGGAGGAGAACTTGGCAAAGGCCATGAAGGAATCGGGAAAATTTCAGATGGCTTGACCGAAACAAATCTCGCTCTTCTCAAACAAAAACCAAAAATTGAAGAATCCGCTCAAGGCATTGACCAGCTGATTGATGGAACAAAAGCAATCAAAAGCGGTGTCGGAGAAGTCAGGGAATCCCTAATCTCTTTAGAAGATGGGGTGAGACGCAGTAAGGAAGGCGTCGGCACCATTCGAAGTAAAATCAAAAAAGCGAAAAAAGAATTAGAGCAAGAATATCGCAGCAGCGAAACGATGATTCAAGAGCTAGAGCGTGTGGTGAATACACTTGAACGCCATGCGAAATCGAATCAGCAGCTGATGACAACCATTAAGAAAGTAAAAGCATCCTATGAAAATCTATCATTTGAAGCACTAGAAAATCGTCTTCCAGAAGTAAAAGACATGGATGAATATAAAGAAATCAAGAAGGTATTCAAAGAAACAAAAGGAATGCTTGATCAAGCAGGGGATCAAATGAGTGTATATGAAGAGGAAGCCGCTCATTTTAAGCAAAAGATCAAACAGGCAGATCAAGTGCTTCAAACCTTATCAAGCAAGCAAAAAGAAGTAAAACGCCAAGTGCAAGCGCTCATGGACGGGCTTGATCAAATTTATGACGGCCTTGACCAAAC
Source organism: Bacillus sp. FSL P4-0248 (assembly GCF_038593305.1). Classification (NCBI taxonomy): domain Bacteria; kingdom Bacillati; phylum Bacillota; class Bacilli; order Caryophanales; family Bacillaceae; genus Bacillus; species Bacillus sp. FSL P4-0248. Next base: position 1,613,623 of record NZ_CP151983.1, read on the forward strand.
AAATGAGGGCCAAAAACAATTGATTAAAGAAATGCCTAAAATCGAAGATGGTGCAGATCAGCTGACAGAAGGCCAAAAAGCCATCAAAAAAGGATTTAGCCAGCTTTCATCGAAACTTACGTTATTAACAGATGGATTAGATGAAAGTATTGAAGGGCTTGAGCAGGTCAAAAGCGGCTTCACCGAGGCTGACGGCTACTTAAAGCAGCTTCAGCAAGCGCCAGATGAAGAAGTAACGGGCTGGTTTATTCCAGAAGAAGTGCTGAAACGCCAAGAATTTAAGCAAATCTTTCATACGTATATGTCTCCAGATCGTAAATTAACGACTTTTGAAGTCATCTTAAATGTGAATCCATACAGCAATGAAGCGATGAAAGGTGTCGCGAAAATTGAGGAAACCCTTGATCAATATTTACCTGTAAGTGGACTCAAAAATGCCAAATACGGGGTATCTGGTATCTCAAGCTTAAATGTGGACTTAAAAGAAACGTCTGACGGTGACTTTATTCGAACTGTTATCTTCATGTTAATTGGTATTTTTATTATTTTAATTATTTTATTACGGTCAATCGTCATGCCGATATACTTAACACTTTCACTGATTTTAACGTATTTTACATCAATCGGTTTAACAGAATGGATCTTTAAAACATTTTTTGGCTACGATGGTGTCAGCTGGGCTGTCCCATTTTTCAGCTTTGTCATTCTTGTGACGCTCGGGATCGATTATTCCATCTTCCTCATGGATCGTTTTAATGAATGGAAGGGAGAGCATGTACAAGCATCGATGATATCAGCGATGAGAAATATGGGTTCTGTCATTATTTCTGCAGTGGCCATTTTAGCAGGTACGTTCGCTGCTATGCTGCCATCAGGAGTATTATCGCTTGTTGAAATTGCAACGGTCGTACTCATTGGACTTTTATTATATGCTTTTGTTGTATTGCCCCTCTTTATTCCGGTCATGGTTCGTATTTTTGGTAAATGGAATTGGTGGCCGTTTAGAATGAAATAACGACTGGCGTCTCTGCTATGAGCAGAGGCGTTTTTATTTCCTATCCTTTCCTCTGATTGATATAATGTCTATTAAATGGCTGTTTCACGTATATATCAGCCATGTTCTAATACATAATAAATAGGATGAACAAAGGAGGTTTCTCATGACGTACTTACAAGAGAAGACACTGGACACACCCGGTCTTCATACTCATATTGTCAAAACAGAAAAATTCAAAACCGTGACAATCCTTTTTAAAATGCTTGCACCGCTATCCAAAGATGACGTCACCATGCGTTCTCTTTTCCCGCATGTGCTGTTGAGAGGAACAGAAAAGATGCCCAAAACAGGCGCACTGCGTGCCTATTTTGATGAGCTCTATGGAGCAACCGTTTCGGCAGACATGGCAAAAAAAGGTGAGAATCACATCATTACCTTCCGCCTAGAAATGGCGAATGAAAAATATTTAAAGGATCAAACTCCTTTACTAGAAAAAGGGATTTCCTTACTATCCGACCTATTATTCCACCCGTATGTTGAAGATGGGGTGTTTAGTCAATTATATGTGGATCAAGAAAAACGCACTTTAAAACAGCGAATTCAGGCAGTTTATGATGACAAAATGCGTTATTCGAACTTAAGACTCGTGCAGGAAATGTGTAAAGGAGAACCATATGCACTGCACGTCAATGGTGAAATGGAAGACATTGACGCCATCACAGCTCACTCGCTCTTTGAAGCTTATGAGCATGCGCTTCAATCAAACCAGCTTGATCTTTATGTTGTCGGAGATGTTGACGAAGAAGACATCAGCCGAATGGTCTCCCAGTACTTTAAAACAAGTGAAAGAGAACCAGTCAAAAAGCAGACTGAATCAGCAAGACCTCAAAATGAACCAAAAGAAGTCATTGATGAAGAGGACGTGAAACAAGGCAAGCTGAATATCGGCTTTCGCACACATACAACGATTGCAGATAAAGATTATCCGGCACTGCATTTGTTTAATGGCATATTCGGCGGTTTCTCGCATTCTAAGCTTTTCATTAATGTTCGGGAAAAAGCAAGTCTTGCGTACTATGCTGTGTCTAGACTTGAGAGCTTTAAAGGCTTGATGATGGTGATGTCAGGAATTGAAGTCGGCAACTACCAGCAGGCAGTGGACATCATCAAAGAACAATTTGAAGCGATGCAAAAAGGTGATTTTTCAGATGAAGCAATTGATCAAACAAAAGCAGTCGTCAAAAACCAGCTGCTTGAAACGATCGATACGTCTTATGGAACAGCAGAATATTTGTATCAGCATGCCGTTGTGCCAACTGGGGAAACCCTTGATTCCTTTTTAGAAGCATTAGACCGAGTGACAAAAGAGGACATCATCAAAGTGGGTCAGAAAATCGAATGGGATACGACCTATTTTCTTAAAGGAACGGAGGGTGCTTCATGACAGTGAAAACAATTCAATTCGATCAGCTGCAAGAAACGGTCTATCACGAAAAAATGGAAAGCGGACTTGACGTCTATGTGCTGCCAAAGCAAGGGTTTAACAAAACCTATGCGACCTTTACAACAAAATATGGCTCTGTCGATAACGAATTTGTGCCGCTTGGAAAAGAAGACATGATTCGAGTGCCTGACGGAATTGCCCATTTCTTAGAGCATAAGCTGTTTGAAAAAGAAGATGGAGACGTGTTTCATACTTTTAGTAAACAGGGAGCATCCGCAAACGCTTTTACAACGTTTACGAGAACGGCTTATTTATTTTCAAGCACCTCAAATGTTGAACAAAACCTTGAGACACTCATTGATTTTGTTCAAGAGCCTTATTTTACTGAAAAAACAGTCGAAAAAGAAAAGGGCATCATTGGTCAAGAAATTAACATGTATGATGACAATCCGGACTGGCGTTTATTCTTTGGTCTGATTGAAAATTTATATCAAGAGCATCCTGTGAGAATAGATATTGCTGGAACAGTAGAGAGCATTGCCCCTATTACAAAAGATCATTTGTATGAATGCTATGAAACGTTCTATCACCCGAGCAATATGCTTCTATTCGTCGTCGGGCCTGTTGATCCGAAGCAAATTTTAGAACAAGTCAGAGCGAATCAGGCGAAAAAGCCATTTACAGATCAGCCGGAGATCAAACGAAAAGACATCAATGAGCCAGAAGGTGTGTACCGGAAAGAATACGAACTTCCAATGAACGTACAAGGCTCTAAATGTATGTTCGGTTTGAAAACAAAGAATCCGCATAAAAAAGGAAACCAGCTGCTAAAGCATGAGCTTGGAATGAACCTCATTTTAGAGACGCTGTTTGGCAAAAGCTCCTTACAATATGAACAGATGTATGAAAAAGGCTTAATTGACGAAACATTCAGCTACGATTATACAGAAGAGGGCGGCTTTGGCTTCACTTCAGTTGGCGGGGATACAAATGATCCTGATCAACTCGCAAAGGTATTAAAAGAAACCCTTCTTCAAGCAAAAAGCCTCATGACAGAAGAGAAAATTGAACTCGCGCGCAAGAAAAAAATCGGCAGCTTTTTAAAAGCCATGAATTCTCCAGAATATATTGCGAACCAATTTACTCGATATGCATTCTTAGACATGAGCTTATTTGATGTCGTCACAATGCTGGAACAAATTCAATTGACTGATATTCAGCAAATTTTAGATGAAGAAATTGATGAAGAACGGATGTCTGTTTTCAAAGTCGTCCCAAAAACAAAATAAATGTAAAAAGACAAACTCATATCGGCAGAGTTTGTCTTTTTTATGTTCATTGAAAAAGCCGCTTTATTTACGAGGATATTGATTGACAATTGTTTTGGTCATTAGTTAAACTCTTTAATAGTTAAACACTTAAACTAAAAAGGAGCAGCGTATGGAACAAAATAAAATTGCCCAGCTTATCCAGAGGTATACAGATGTCTATCTCATGTTGGAGAAAAAAGTATCGAGTATGATCACCGAAAAGCTTGATAAAGAGCTGACGCTTGATCAATATTACTCGCTTCGATACATCAATCTACATCCAGGATGTACATCAACGGACCTGGCTTGTGTATGTAATGTAAACAAAAGTGCAGTAACATCCATGACTAATCGTCTTTTTACGAAAAACTATATTTTTCGTGAACATGATCAAGCTGATAGAAGGAATGTTCACCTGTACGTCACGCCAGAGGGCAAAGAAGTGGTCAGCCGAATGGAAAAGCAGCTTCAAGACCTGGTTCGGTCTTATTTTGAAAAGCTTGAAGAAAAAGAAATGGAATCATTTATTCAAACATATGAAAAGATCTATCAAGTGATCATCGAAGAGGAGGCACAAAGTACTAATGAGAGCAATTATAAAAGGTAGATGGCTGATTACGATTCTGTGGATCGTATTAGCGGCAGTGTTACTCATCACCGCTCCTAATATGGCGCAATTAACAAAAGAAAAGGGGCAAATTTCTGTACCAGACGGCTATCCGTCTTCATATGCCAATCATTTATTAAAGAAAATGTCTGAAAACGGCGATACAGAAAAATCAATCGTCATTGTCTTTCAAGAAAAGAACATTGTGAAAGAAAGAGAAACATCTTTAAAAAAGGCAATGGATATTTTAGAAAAAGATCAAGATCTCCACATAGAGGACATCACTTCTTACTTTGAAGCCAATAAAGATATCAAAAAACAAATGCTCTCTAAAGATCAAACGACACTCCTTGTGCCAGTTACATATGACTCAAACAAAATCAAAGCGTCCGACTTTAAAGAAAGAGTCAATGAAAAGCTAAAAAGCTTAAACCTGAAATTTGAAATGACAGGGCAGCCGTTAATTGATGATGATGTTATCACAAGTTCGCAGGAAGGCCTGAAGAAAACAGAATTCATTACGATTGGGTTTATTCTCGTTGTCCTTATTCTTGTTTTTAGGTCAGCTGTGGCGCCTTTTGTTCCGTTAGTCGCAGTGGCACTGTCTTATTTGGTGAGTCAATCAATCGTGGCTTATTTAGTGAAATATGTAGACTTTCCGCTTTCGACCTTTACTCAGATCTTTATGGTCGCGATCATGTTTGGAATTGGAACGGACTACTGCATACTGCTTCTCAGCCGCTTTAAGGAAGAGATCGCACACGGTAAAGATAAAATTGAAGCGATTCTGATTACGTATAAAACAGCAGGAAAGACCGTCTTATTCAGCGGAATTGCAGTGCTGATCGGCTTTACATGTATTGGTCTGGCACAATTCCAGCTTTATAAATCAGCTGTTGCAGTAGCAGTTGGGGTTGCTGTGCTCATTGTGGCTCTTCTCACGATTGTGCCGTTCTTTATGGCAGTTTTAGGAAAGGTGTTATTTTGGCCGATTAAAGGCGATATTGCCCATCCGCAGTCAAAAATGTGGGAAACAGCAGGCCGTTTTTCATTTAAGAAACCGCTTTTCAGCTTATTAATTGTAGGAATCATTACGCTTCCGCCAATTCTCATGTATAAAGGAACTCTTTCTTATAACAGCTTAGATGAAATTGGTAATAAATACGAATCGGTTAACGCATTCAATACCATTTCTGATAAGTTTGGACCGGGTGAAGCACTTCCGGCAACAGTGGTTGTGAAATCATCTGACCTTTTAGACAACAATGAAGGGCTGATTGCCATCGAAAAACTCAGCCGTGCAATTGAACAAACAGATGGGGTCAGTAAAGTGAGAAGTGCCACCCGTCCTGTCGGTAAAGGGCTGAGTGATCTGTACGTGAAATCACAAGCCAAAGAACTGAACACAGGACTTGATAAAAGCAATGAAGGCTTGAAAAAAATCCAAGATGCACTAACGACAATGAGTCAATCCATTGAGGATCAAACGCCGCAAATCAAATCCTCTGGAAAAGGCATTAATCAATTGATTTCTGGTACTGAATCGGTGCAAACAGGGATTAAAAATGTTGAAAAATCCTTAAGAAAATTACAAAACGGCATCGACCAAAACAAAAAAGGTGTAGCAGCCATTAAAGAAGAAATCAAAGGTGCAAAAAAGGAATTAACAGCTCAAGTCGCACAAGTGAATCAGCAAGTTTCGCTGTATAAAAGCATTTCCAAAGAATTAAAGGCGGCATTAGCGCAAGTGGATACGTCATCCTCTGCCGCAGCAGATGTAAAAGCGTTAATCAAACAAGCAAATACACAATTTAATACACTTGAAAAGCAAATTCCGCAAGTAAAAGAAAATCAATCGTATCAAGCCATCAAAGCTTCGTACAATGAACTTTCTGCGACCTTGCAAGAAGGGGCCAAACAGGCAGACAGCTATGCAAAACAAGCGAAAGATGCTAGAAAGCAGCTTGAAGCAGCTGATGCCTTTATTGCAAAAGCTTCTGAGCAGCAAAAAGTCTTGACGAATCAAATCGATGAACTCATTGCGGGCTTAGATGCTATTGAAACTGGACTGGATCAAACGTCTAAAGGTCAAGGACAAATAGCTGATAATATGCCAAAGCTTGCAAATGGAGCGGGCGACATTATTAATGGCCAAAAACAAATGAAAGAAAAGATTGGCGGCTTTGGAGATGATCTGATCAAGCTGACAGGTGGCCTAAACAAAAGTGTAAAAGGACTGGAGAAAATTTCGAGCGGCTTAATGGGTGCAGGTGACTACTTAGATGAACTGAAAAATGCACCAGATCAAGACATGGCCGGCTGGTTTATTCCAAAAGACGTCTTAAAAAATAAAGCATTCAAGCAAGTATTTGATTCATACATGTCAGATGATCGCAAGATGACAAAAATTGATGTCATTTTAGAAAAAAATCCATATGGAAATGACGCCTTGTCGACGATTAAACAAGTGGAAGCTTCTGTCGAGCGGGCACTTCCTGAAACAAACCTAAAAGATGCATCATTTGGCGTCTCAGGTGTATCAAGTATGAACGCTGATCTAAAACAACTGTCAGACCAAGATTTCAATAAGACAGTGCTTTATATGATGATTGGTATTTTCCTTATTTTGGTGATCTTGTTCCGTTCGCTTGTCATGCCGCTTTACTTGGTAGGTTCACTCATATTGACTTACTTTACAGCAATCGGTGTAACAGAATTTATTTTCACCCATTTCTTCGGATATCCTGGCATTAACTGGGCTGTACCATTCTTTGGATTTGTGATTTTAATGGCGCTCGGAGTCGATTATTCGATTTTCTTAATGGAGCGGTTCAATGAATACAAAACAAAAGACATCCAGTTTGCCATGACTGAATCAATGAAAAATATGGGGTCTGTCATTATGTCTGCTGCTGTTATTTTGGCAGGAACATTTGCCGCCATGCTTCCATCAGGTGTGCTGTCTCTCCTGCAGATTGCGACACTTGTCCTTACAGGACTTTTACTGTACGCACTCGTTGTGCTACCATTGTTCGTACCTGTAATGGTGAAATTATTCGGATCAGCCAACTGGTTCCCATTTAAACGAAAAGAATAGGTATTCTATATAGAAAGAAGGAATCAATGTGATGAGTCGTTGGGCGCTGATAACAGGTGCCAGTGGCGGGATTGGGCAGGCAGCAGCGAAAAAGCTTGCCCAAGAAGGCTGCCATGTGATGCTCCATTATCATAAAAATGAACAGGCAGCTGTGCGCCTCGCCGCTCATTTGGATGAGGCATATTCCATTCAAACGCACGTCGTTCAAGCCGATTTATCTAAAATGGGCGGAGCAGAAGAGCTTGTCAGCCGTCTGCCGCTCTGTCCAGATATTCTTGTTTTAAATAGCGGCAGAAGCCATGTCGGATTGGTGACAGACACAGAAAAAGACGTATTAGCCAGTATGGTGCAGCTTCATGTCACAAGTCCATATGAGCTTACCCAATCCCTTTTACCCGCCATGATTCGAAAGAAAGCAGGCCATATCATTGCGGTCAGCTCGATATGGGGAGAAACGGGAGCATCATGTGAAGTGCTGTACAGCATGGTCAAAGGTGCGCAAAATGCGTTTATCAAAGGATTAGCAAAAGAGCTTGCTCCAAGTGGAATTAGAGCAAATGCTGTCTCGCCAGGTGCTGTCAAAACAGACATGATGAATCGTTTTACGCAGGAAGACATCGCAATGCTGGAAGAAGAAATTCCGCTTGGCCGGCTTGCATCGCCTGAGGAGGTTGCAGATGTCATTTGGTTTCTCGCCTCAAAACAGTCAAGTTATATCACAGGTCAAATTTTATCTGTCAATGGCGGCTGGTACTGTTAAAAAACGTGTATAATTCGGCTCTCCATGACAAAAGCTATGGCTGTAATTCATCTTTTCGAATGGAGGAATCGACATGTCTGTACTTGAGAACTGGGACCATTGGAAAAACTTTTTAGGTGATCGCTTAAATCATGCGCAGGATAAAGGTTTAGAAGATGAGACCATCAATAACCTTGCGTATGAAATTGGCGGATATCTAGCTAACGAAGTTGAGGCAAAGAACGAGCAGGAAAGAGTACTTGCTGACCTTTGGAGCGTTGCATCAGAAGATGAGCAGCGTGCCATTGCAAATATGATGGTCAAGCTGGTTGAAAATAATAGCTCGCACTAAACAAAAAGAGAGGTCGTTTGTGCCTCTCTTTTTATTTTAACCGTTTCACAACATTGTGCTTTCTAAAAATGTGAAAATGCTTTATGATAAAGGAAGGTAAAAATTTGCCACAATGAAGGGGGTAATATCATTTGGCAAAGCTCGAATGGTATTTTGAATATGAGATACAGGTAAACCGTCCCGGACTTTTAGGAGACATTTCTTCTCTAATGGGGATGCTTTCAATTAATATTGTGACAATTAATGGTGTTGATGTATCAAGACGCGGAATGCTTTTACGCTGTGACCACACAGATCAAATTAAGCGGCTTGAATCAATTTTAAATACAATGGAAACGATAAAAGTAACGAAATTAAGACAGCCGAAGCTTCGTGACCGCTTAGCTGTTCGTCATGGAAGATACATACAGCGTGATGCGGATGACAAAAAGACGTTCCGTTTTGAAAGAGACGAGCTCGGTCTTCTTGTTGATTTTATGGCTGAACTCTTTAAAAAAGAAGGACATAAATTGATTGGGATTCGCGGAATGCCGCGTGTCGGAAAAACAGAATCAATTGTGGCTTCAAGTGTTTGTGCAAGCAAGAGATGGCTGTTTGTATCATCAACTCTTTTGAAACAGACGATTCGAAGTCAGCTGATCGCAGATGAATACAGCCCAGATAACGTCTTTATTATTGATGGGATTGTGTCGACAAGAAGAGGTTCTGAGAAGCACTTGCAGCTTTTAAGGGAAATTATGAGACTGCCGGCAACGAAGGTGGTCGAGCATCCAGACATCTTTATTCAAAATTCAGAATATACAATGGATGATTTCGACTATATCATTGAATTGCGTAATAGCGCAGACGAAGAGATTACATATGAACACGCTGAAGAACCACAAGTGTTTGATCATTCTGGTTTTTCCGGCTTCGATTTTTAATATGGTAATGGTAGGTGTTTGTTTTGACTGAATTGGGAAAACGGCTCGTTGAGGCCAGAGAGGAAAAAGGGATGTCGCTGGAGGATCTTCAGACGGTGACCAAGATCCAAAAGCGCTATTTGCTAGCAATCGAACAAGGAAACTATGATATTATTCCAGGTAAATTTTACGTCAGAGCGTTTATTAAACAATATGCCGAAGCCGTTGGACTGAATCCTGAACAATTGTTCGAAGAATTTCGTAAAGATGTTCCAAGCACGTATAACGATGAAGTATCTGATAAATTATCAAATATTAAACCGCAAAGAGAGCTGCCAAAGCCTGCTTCGAAAGTGCTTGAACTATTGCCGACAATTTTAATTATTGGAGGCATCATTGTGGTCATCGCCATCATTTATGTGATCGTGCAGGCGGTCAATCATGATAGCGGACAGAAGAATAATCAGGCGGCTCCTCAGCAATCAGAATCTAAATATGAAGTATCTGAGGGTTCATCTCTTGCAAAAGATCAAAAGAAAAAAGAAAAAGCTTCGTCAGATGATAAAGAAAAATCATCTAAAAAAGATGATTCATCAAAAGACGATGAAACTGTATCTTTAAAGGCGACGAATACAGAAGGCTCGACAACAACGTATGAAGTATCAGGTGTAGACGAAATGGAGTTAAAAATTTCTGCCTCGCAAGCTTCATGGCTGCGTGTAAGAGACGAATCTGGAAAAGTGCTGAAGATGGGTGAACTAAAAGATGGCGAATCGTTTAAAACAGACCTGTCTGATCTTTCTCAGGTCGATATCCGTCTAGGCAATGCGTCTGGAATTGATATCAAGGTAAATGACGAGACACTTAAGTACGAATTAGACCCTAAGGACACCATGACACAAAACATTGTGATTGTGAATAAAGGAAAGGAAAAGTCATCTTAAGCAAGTAGATGACTTTTCTTTTGTTCCTACTATTATATACATAATAAAATTGCATTATTGGAGGATTGGATTTCATGTTTAACTTACCGAATAAAATAACCCTTTCTAGGATCGCCTTGATCCCTGTTTTTATGATTATTATGCTTGCACCGCTAGATTGGGGTGTTGCGCGCTTTGGCGACGCCAGCATCGAAGTGACGCACCTTGTTGGAGCGATCCTGTTTATTGTCGCTTCAACAACTGACTGGATTGATGGATACTACGCACGTAAGCTTAATTTAGTGACGAACTTTGGTAAATTTTTAGATCCGCTTGCAGATAAATTGCTTGTTTCAGCTGCTTTAATTATACTTGTTCAATACAACCTCACACCGGCATGGATGGCGATTGTGATCATCAGCCGTGAATTTGCTGTAACAGGTCTAAGGCTTGTATTAGCCGGAGGCGGTGAAGTAGTGGCAGCGAATATGCTTGGAAAAGTGAAGACATGGGCGCAGATCATTGCGATTTCAGCACTTTTACTGCATAACCTGCCGTTTGAACTTGTGTCATTCCCGTTTGGTGATCTAGCGATGTGGGTAGCGGTGTTCTTCACTGTTGTCTCAGGCTGGGATTACTTTGCAAAAAACTGGGAAGCTTTAAAGAATTCTAACTAAAAAGGACGTGTACGCTTTGAAGTCAGAGAGAAAAGCAGAAATTATTGCAGTCGGTTCCGAACTATTGCTAGGGCAAATTACGAATACGAATGCACAATTCATCAGCAAACAACTAGCTGAAATTGGTGTGAATGTTTATTACCACACAGCAGTTGGTGACAATCCAGAGCGTTTAAAACAGGCCATTCAGGTGGCGCAGGAAAGATCTAATTTTATTATCTTCTCAGGTGGTCTTGGACCAACCAAAGATGACTTAACAAAAGAAACCATTGCGAGTACGCTTGGCAAAGAGCTTGTACTAAATGAAGAAGCATTTGAATCAATTCAAGACTACTTTCTAAAGACCGGACGCGTTATGTCACCGAACAACCGTAAGCAGGCACTCGTTCTAGAAGGGTCTGATGTGCTCGTGAACCGTTTCGGGATGGCCCCGGGTATGTTTGTTCAAGAAGACGATACGTTTTATATGCTTCTTCCTGGACCGCCAAGTGAACTGCACCCGATGTTTGAAAACGAGGCAAAGCCGCTGATTTCTGAGAAACTTGGCTTAAAGGAAAAGATCGTGTCTGTTGTTCTGCGCTTCTTCGGAATCGGTGAATCGCAGCTTGAAACAGACCTAGAAGATTTAATTGATGCTCAAACCAACCCGACGATTGCACCACTCGCATCTGACGGTGAAGTGACGCTAAGGCTGACTGCTAAGCATGAGGATGAAAAAGAAACAGAGCGTCTGTTAAAAGAAACAGAAGCGCAAATTTTAGCGCGGGTAGGAGAGTACTTCTACGGATATGGGGATACATCACTTGTCCGCGAAGCGTCCAAAGCCTTGCACGAGCACGGGAAAACAGTAGCAGCAGCAGAAAGCCTGACTGGCGGAATGTTCTCCGAATGGCTGACAGATCTCGAAGGAGCATCATCCATTTTGAACGGAAGTGTGGTTTGTTATACAAACCAAGTCAAGCAGCAGGTACTTGGCTGCCGGGAAGAAACATTGTCTTCTCATGGTGCTGTCAGCAAAGAGTGTGCTTTAGAGCTTGCTGAAGGGGTTAGAAAGCTGACCGGAAGTGATATTGGCATTAGCTTTACGGGTGTAGCAGGACCTGATACCCAAGAGGGTCAGCCTGTTGGAAAAGTGTTCATTGGACTATCGACGAAAGACCAGACGGACGTGTTTGAATGGATGTTTACAGGCAGCCGGTCGGGTATTCGAAAGCGCGCTGTGAAATATGGTCTGCATCACTTACTCAACTTATTAAAAGAGAGTTAATTTTGTTTTTTGTTAGGTTTACTCCTTTATAAAAGAGCGTTTTTTCTAATAGAAAATACTCTTTTCTTAAAAATCTGCCAAGAAAAAATCGAATATGTGTTCGTTTTTTTCTTGGCAAATGACGTAAAACAAGGTATAGTATAGATAGTGGAATTGATAAAGGAGGAAACAATAGAATGAGTGATCGTCAAGCAGCCTTAGATATGGCTCTTAAACAAATAGAAAAACAGTTTGGTAAAGGCTCTATTATGAAACTAGGAGAGCAAACAGATACACGTATTTCAACAGTACCTAGTGGTTCGTTAGCACTTGATACTGCGCTTGGAATAGGCGGATATCCCCGAGGCCGTATTATCGAAGTATATGGTCCAGAGAGTTCTGGTAAAACGACAGTAGCCCTTCATGCCATTGCTGAAGTTCAGCAGCAGGGAGGACAAGCTGCATTTATTGATGCAGAGCATGCACTCGATCCAGTTTACGCTCAAAAACTAGGTGTCAACATTGATGAACTGTTACTTTCTCAGCCGGATACAGGAGAGCAAGCACTTGAAATTGCAGAAGCTCTTGTCCGCAGCGGGGCAGTTGATATTGTTGTTATTGACTCTGTAGCTGCTCTTGTACCAAAAGCAGAGATTGAAGGAGATATGGGTGATTCACATGTTGGTCTTCAAGCACGTTTGATGTCCCAAGCACTTCGTAAACTATCAGGTGCTATCAATAAATCAAAAACAATTGCCATCTTTATTAACCAAATTCGTGAAAAAGTTGGGGTCATGTTCGGTAACCCTGAAACAACGCCAGGTGGACGTGCGCTGAAGTTCTATTCGTCTGTTCGTTTAGAAGTGCGCCGTGCTGAACAGCTGAAACAAGGCAATGACATTATGGGGAATAAAACGAGAATTAAAGTGGTCAAAAACAAAGTAGCACCGCCATTCCGTATTGCCGAAGTAGACATTATGTACGGTGAAGGGATCTCAAAAGAGGGAGAAATCATCGACCTTGGAAGCGAGCTAGATATCGTACAAAAGAGCGGTGCTTGGTATTCTTACCAAGAAGAACGTCTTGGACAAGGCCGTGAAAATGCGAAACAGTTCCTAAAAGAAAATAAAGATATCATGCTGATGATCCAGGAGCAAATTCGCGAACACTACGGTTTGGATACAAACGGAGTGAAAGCAGCTGAAGAAGAAGGACAAGAAGAATTGGAGTTTAATGACTAAAAAGACTAAAAGACGCTGAAAAGCGTCTTTTTTTTACATTTACATGACAGCTGGCAGGTCAAAAGTTCTGTCTTTGCTTGAAATAACGACTTACGCCTCAGTCTGACTAGCTTGACAAGTATTTCCGACACAATTACAATGGGAATGTATCACTTGTTTTTCTTAACATGATTGATAACTAATTTAAACTTGACAAGGGCAGTGAGGATCTCATTCCCTGTGAAGGCCCTGTATGTTGAGACACAAAACAATGTACATGCCGACACTTTATTTGTAAAACCAAGTTCATAGCAAGAGGAGGTGAAAATATGTCGCCTACGATGTTTACGATCATCTCCATTTTGCTGAGCCTAATCTGTTTAGTTGTTGGCTACTTTGTTCGTAAAACCATTGCAGAAGCAAAAATATCCGGCGCAAGAAACATGGCCGAACAAATTGTTGAGGATGCAAAGCGTGATGCGGAAGCATTGAAGAAAGAAGCGCTCTTGGAAGCGAAAGATGAAATTCATTCGTTTCGTGTAGAGGCGGAGCAAGAAGTTCGTGAAAGACGAAATGAGCTTCAAAGACAAGAAAACCGTTTACTTCAAAAAGAGGAAAATCTTGATCGCAAAGACGAATCTTTAGATAAACGGGAGTCCCTGTTGGAGAAGAGAGATCATTCTCTGAATGAACGACAACAACATATTGAAGAGATGGAAAGCAAAGTGGATGATATGATTCGTTTGCAGAAAGCCGAGTTGGAACGTATTTCAAGTCTAACTCGAGATGAAGCGAAACAAATCATTCTGGATCAAGTTGAAAATGAGCTTTCCCACGACATTGCAGTCATGACGAAAGAATCTGAAAACCGAGCGAAAGAAGAGGCTGACAAAAAGGCGAAAAACATTCTTTCACTTGCGTTACAGCGTTGTGCAGCTGATCATGTGGCTGAAACAACGGTATCTGTAGTCAATCTTCCAAATGATGAGATGAAAGGTCGTATTATCGGACGTGAAGGACGAAATATCCGTACGTTAGAAACGTTAACAGGTATTGACTTGATCATAGATGATACACCTGAAGCTGTTATACTATCGGGCTTTGATCCGATTAGACGTGAAACAGCGAGGATAGCTCTGGACAAGCTAGTCCAGGATGGCCGCATTCATCCTGCACGAATTGAAGAAATGGTGGAAAAATCACGCCGTGAAGTCGATGATTATATCCGTGAGATGGGTGAGCAAACGACATTCGAAGTCGGAGTTCACGGTCTGCATCCGGATCTGATCAAAATTCTCGGCCGCTTAAAATTCCGTACAAGTTATGGACAAAATGTCCTGAAGCATTCAATTGAGGTTGCACATCTTGCAGGTCTCATGGCTTCGGAGCTTGGAGAAGATGCAAAGCTTGCAAAACGAGCAGGTCTTCTGCATGACATTGGAAAAGCCATTGATCATGAAGTAGAAGGAAGCCACGTAGAAATTGGCGTTGAGCTTGCGACGAAATATAAAGAGCATCCTGTTGTCATCAACAGTATTGCCTCTCACCACGGTGACCAAGAACCGACATCTATTATCGCTGTTCTTGTTGCGGCAGCTGATGCATTATCTGCAGCACGCCCTGGTGCAAGAAGTGAGACACTTGAAAATTACATTCGGAGACTTGAGAAATTAGAAGATATCTCTGAATCTTATGAAGGTGTTGAAAAATCGTTTGCGATACAGGCTGGACGTGAAGTACGTATTATGGTGAAGCCAGATTCAATTAATGATCTTGAAGCTCACCGTCTAGCAAGGGATATTCGTAAGCGAATTGAGGACGAGCTCGATTACCCTGGTCACATTAAAGTGACAGTCATTCGAGAAACTCGCGCAGTAGAGTATGCAAAATAGAGCGGTGCGCTTAGCGCCGCTTTATTTTTTTGTGTAAATATGCAACACTGATAAGAAGATCAATTTAAAAGAGAAAGGGTTCAAAAGCGCATGAAAATATTATTTGTTGGAGATATCGTCGGTTCACCTGGCAGAGACACACTGAAAGAATACTTGCCAAAGCTGAAGAAAAAATATCAGCCGCACTTTACTATTGTCAACGGAGAAAATGCTGCTCACGGGAAAGGTCTAACTGAAAAAATCTATCATGAGCTGCTGCAAGCAGGAGCTGATGTGCTCACAATGGGTAACCATACATGGGATAAAAGAGACATTTTCGATTTCATCGATGATGCAGCAAATATGGTCCGACCTGCTAACTTCCCAGAAGGCACACCTGGAAAAGGTCTCACGTTTATTAAAAAACAAGGAAAAGAACTGGCTGTCATCAACCTGCAAGGACGTACGTTTTTACCGCCAATTGACTGCCCATTTCAAAAAGTAGATGAATTAATTGGGGAAGCATCCAAACGGACACCGTTTATTTTTATTGATTTTCATGGTGAAGCCACAAGTGAAAAGCAAGCGATGGGCTGGTATACAGACGGCCGTGCATCATGTGTCGTTGGAACGCATACACATGTTCAAACAGCAGATAACCGCGTATTGCCTAAAGGAACTGCGTATATTTCAGATGTCGGGATGACAGGACCTTATGATGGCATTTTAGGTGTTGACCGAGAAACGATCATTAAACGATTCAAAACAAGTCTCCCAGTCCGGTTTGAAATTGCAGAAGGCCGCACGACGTTAAGTGCAGTAATCGTAGAAATTGACGAACAGTCGAAAAAAGCTGTCAAAATTGATCGAATTTTGATAAATGATGACCATATTTTCTTTGAATAAATGTTCAC
This sequence comes from Bacillus sp. FSL P4-0248, assembly GCF_038593305.1. Classification (NCBI taxonomy): domain Bacteria; kingdom Bacillati; phylum Bacillota; class Bacilli; order Caryophanales; family Bacillaceae; genus Bacillus; species Bacillus sp. FSL P4-0248. The sequence goes on from NZ_CP151983.1 coordinate 1,629,922, forward strand.
ATATTTATTTCAGAAAAATATTAATCAGAAAGAAGGAATATGCGCCCTCTATCGTGAATATAGTAAAAATGGTAGGTAGCCTGCTATTTTTGAAAAACATTTTGGGGATGGATTTTCAAAAAAATAGCATCATCTAACAAAGATTGTTCTAATGAACACTCACTTATCCATTGTAAATTTAAGGGGGAGCAGAAATGGAAATTTTAAAAGTTTCAGCAAAGTCAAATCCGAATTCAGTAGCAGGAGCATTAGCCGGCGTTTTACGTGAACGCGGTGCAGCGGAAATACAAGCAATCGGCGCTGGAGCACTGAATCAGGCGGTTAAGGCTGTCGCCATTGCAAGGGGATTTGTCGCGCCAAGCGGAGTGGATTTGATATGCATTCCAGCCTTTACTGACATTCTGATCGATGGAGAAGAAAGAACAGCCATCAAATTGATTGTTGAGCCACGATAATTCTAATTTTATTATTTTCAACCTGCTTACATCATGTAAGCAGGTTGTTTTTGTTTACCGCTATACATTTCTTATATAACATATTCAGTTCGTGAAATAGATAAAAATGACATATTAGAGCTTGCATTTTTTCACCATGATGATAAATTAAGATTAAGTTGAATTTACTTCATCAAAAATAAATATTTAAGTAGGTGAAATAATGTTCGAAGCTTTTTTGAAAAGAGGAAAGCTAGTTTTTATTTTATTTTTTATCGTTCTCATTGCTGGCGGCTATTTATTCGCGCAGCTTCCTAAACGAGAACTGCCAGAATTCGAGGCGAATCTCGTCACGATTTCTACCGTTTTTCCTGGTGCAGATGCAAAACAGGTGGAAAGAGATGTCACCAATAAACTGGAATCAGCCCTATCTGATATCAACGGTGTAGAGAAAACGAGCTCGGTTTCAGCCATTGGTTTCTCAAATATTGTGATTGAAATTGAGGACCAAGCCGATTTTCAAAAGACGGCAAGTCAAATTAAGAATGAAACCACAAGTGCTGCGTCGTCTTTTCCTGATGGGGTGATGGAGCCAGAAGTAAAGGATGAATTTGGCAGCGTGCCGGTTGGTTCTTATATGATTGTGTCGAGTGAATCATCGGACTTAGCAAAGAGTCAGAAATCGCTGCGTGCATTGAAGGAAAAAGTGGAGGACATCAAAGGGGTAGACAGTGTCGTTATCAAAGGCTTCAATGACAAACAAGCGATATTAAACTTAGATTCAAACAAGCTGGAGGGTGAAGGGCTCAATATAACTGATGTCACAAATGCCATCAATCAAGAATTTGACACATCTCCACTAGGCGATATTCGGGCAGGCAAAGAGAAGGTGAAGCTGTCCATCGATACATATGACCGCTTAGATCAGGTTAAAAAGATTGAGCTTTTTTCTAAAACGAAAAGAGAGCCGGTCACAATTAGTCAGCTTGGCAGTTTAAAAGAAGTAGAAAAACAGAAAAGTGATATTGTGTCGTATAACGGAAAGCCCGCTTATTCATTTACTGTGAATATTAAACCAGGGCTTGATATTCCTAAAATGTATGACAAAGTCAGTGATGTCATTGAGAAAGAAAAGCAGCTGCCAAACGGGGTGGAGTGGGTAGACTACTATTCACAAAAAAGTGAAGTGGATACCATTTTCAATGATTTAATAAAAGAAGCCATTGTTGCGGTCATTGCTGTCATAATTGTTACCACACTTGGACTCACGATTGGCGGGGCGTTTATCGTTTCACTAGCCATTCCGCTATCGATTACAATTGGAACGATTCCGCTGCCATTTTTACAAGTGGACCTCAATCAAATTTCGATCATCGGCTTTATTATTGCCTTAGGGATACTTGTCGATGATGCCATTGTCGTCAATGATAATATTTTAAGACAAATGAAAAAATACGAAAGTCCGCTTAAAGGAACAATTGCAGGAGTGAAAGAAGTCGCAGGATCCATTTTGACATCAACACTAGCTGTTGTATTTGCCTTCCTGCCGCTTGTTTTCCTATCAGGTGCAAACGGTTCATTTATTCGGGCATTACCGTCTGTTCTAGTTACGACTGTGCTTGCATCCATGGTGATTTCTCTGACACTTGTACCGGTCTATCAATATACTGTGAACCGGAAAAGAAAGAACAAAAACAGTCAAAAAGAGCCGGGATTCCTAGGGAAACCATTAAAAAGGCTGGCTGATTTCTATGCAGACCGTGTGCTGACAAACATTGTGAAGCGGCCGCTCGTTATTGGACTAAGTGGTTTGCTCGTTGCAACGCTTGCTTTTTTACTTATTTTCGTCACACCATTTGAATTTTTCCCTGCGGCGAATAAGAAAGAAGTGGTCGTCACTGTCACACTTCCAAGTGAAACAACACTAGACAAAACAAATGAAACACTAAAGAAAATAGAACAAGAGATCAAACGGCAAAAAGGCATTGAAGAAACGGCGATTTTTGCAGGCGGCGGTGTGCCGAACCTGTTTAATGAAAGTATTTCAAATGCAAGTGACCATACGGGTCAGGTTGTCGTGAGAGTAGACAATGATCAGATAACTAGTAAGGCATTGATAGATCGTATGACTGAGCCTTTGCGAGAGAAATTCAATGAGGCAGAAATCTTTATGAAAACCATTGTTCAAGGGCCGCCAGCTGGAGCACCAGTGACAGTAACGGTTGCGGGTGAATCTTTTTCAAAGCTCATTGATGTCAAAGAAACGCTGACAAATGAAATGAAAGACAAAGGGGCAAGCTTGATTACGGACGATGTCAATCAGCCTGTGAAAACGATCTCCTTTGAATTAAACCGCGAGCGAATGGCAGAGGATGGGCTCAGTGCTCAATTTGTCAGCAGACAGCTTGGTCTTTTGACAGAAGGGATTCCATTAGGTACCTTTCAACAAGGAACAAATGATATCGATTTAGTGGTGAAACAGGATATAGGCACACATCAAAATGGTTTAAAGCTAAAAGAAATGAATGTGCCTGTGAAGACAAATGAAGGCGGTATGCCTCAACTTGAGCCGCTTAGCCGATATGTAAAAGAAAAAGAAACAGAGCAGTACGAAAGCATTCCACATGAAAATGGAGTGCCGACCATTACGCTGAAGGCGTATCCCGGTGCATCAGATTCGTTTAAAGACGATATGAAAGAAGTCGTCAATCAAGTAGGGAAAAGTTCTGTAGCGAAGGATTTGACCATTTCACAAGGTGGAGAAAATGAAAATCAGACCCAGTTCTTTATTGAAATTAGTCTCTTATTTGCAGTTGTCTTGCTGCTCATTTATGTGACCATCGCATTCCAGTTCAATTCATTGATGCTTCCGCTGTTAGTTCTAGGAACGGTTTACTTAGCCGTATCAGGAGCCATTATCGGACTATTTGTTACACAAACACCATTCAGCTTTATGGCAACAATGGGAATTGTCTCATTGGCTGGTATTGTCGTCCGAAATGCGGTCGTCCTCTTCGAATTTATTGAGCAGCGGCGCAAGCAAGGGTTTGATCAACAGACAGCTGTCATTGAAGCAGGAAGAGCAAGGATTAAGCCGATTCTCTTAACAGCATTTACGGCACTTGTTGCACTAATGCCTGTTGCATTAAGTCATGATCCACTCTTTAAGCCGCTGGCAATCTGCATTGTATCAGGTGTGTTTTTCTCAACAATTCTGACATTATTCATTGTGCCAGCCCTATATGTTGCCGTTTCAAAGAAACGCTGACGATGAAAGCAAATCTCCGATCGAAAGGAGATTTGCTTTTTTTTTAGAAAAATATCCAAAAAAATATGTGGGGTGTTCATTTGTATTTATCTGGTGGACAGTGGTATTTACGACTAAAATAAGTCGTGTTAAAATCTGATTGGGAGAAGTTTTTTAACAAAGGGGTTGTACGTCATGTGTGGAACGATGAAAGCAATTGTTAAAAAAGAAAGCGCTTACGGAGCGGCGTTGATGGAGATGCCGATTCCAGAAATCAAAAATCATGAAGTTTTGATCCAAGTGAAAGCCACTTCGATATGCGGAACAGACGTGCATATTTATAATTGGGACGACTGGGCTAAGGGAAGAGTCAAAGCGCCCTACATTTTTGGACATGAATTTACAGGGGAAGTTGTTAAAGTGGGGAAGCAAGTCTCACGAGCAAAGGTAGGGGACTTTGTATCGGCTGAGACGCATGTTGTATGTAATCAATGTTATATGTGCTTAACAGGGCAGCAGCATTTGTGCAGTGAAACGAAAATTTTAGGGGTAGACATTGATGGCTGTTTTGCTGAATATGTCAAAGTACCTGAACAAAATGTGTGGCACAATCCAGCCCAAATGCCGGTTGAGCTTGCCTCTATACAAGAGCCGCTAGGAAATGCTGTTCATACTGTACTGCACACACCTGTTTCAGGTAAGTCAGTGGCGATTTTTGGCTGCGGACCAATCGGTTTAATGGCAATTGCTGTCGCAAAAGCCTCCGGGGCTGTTCAAGTGTTCGCTGTTGATAAAAATGAATACAGGCTCGATCTTGCCCGAAAAATGGGTGCAGATCATATTGTAGATATTGGAAAAGATGATCCAGTCGCGATGATTAAGCAGCTCACGCGGATGGAAGGGGCAGACGTGATGTGTGAGATGTCAGGTCATCCAGCTGCCATTAATCAAGCACTCGAAGCTTGTGCAAATGGAGGAAAAGTCAATATACTAAGCTTGCCAGAACGGCCAGTGACAATTGATATTACGAATCAAATTGTTTTTAGGGGATTAACCGTGCAAGGGATCACGGGGAGAAAAATGTTTGAGACGTGGCGTCAAGTATCTGAGCTGTTAAGAACGAATACCATTGATGTAAAGCCAGTTGTCACTCATACACTGCCATTTGAAGAGTTCCAAAAGGGATTTGAACTTATGCAAAGCGGTACGTGCGGAAAAGTCGTACTGATGATGCCATCATATCAAAGGGGGAAGAAATGATGAAAGAATTCACGTATTTACAAGATGAATTGGACACAATGAAGCAGCAAGGCACCCACCAAACTTTGAAAGAGATCGACTCAAAACAATCATCCACTGTTACATTAAATGAACAATCTGTCATACAACTCTCCTCAAATAACTACTTAGGCCTCACCTCGCACCCAAGGCTGATGAAAGCAGCAAAAGAGGCGATTGATGAATTCGGTGCGGGTACAGGATCTGTACGAACCATCGCCGGCACAATGACAATGCATGAACGCCTTGAAAAAAAGCTTGCTTCATTTAAAAAGACAGAAGCTGCTCTTGTGTTCCAATCAGGCTTTACGACCAACCAAGGGGTCTTATCCAGTATCCTGACAAAAGATGATATTGTCATTTCAGATGAACTAAATCATGCCTCCATTATTGATGGAATCCGATTAACCAAAGCAGATAAGAAAGTATACAGTCATTCTAATATGGAAGAGCTGGAGAAGATTTTGAAGAAATCAATGAATTACCGCGTCCGCCTCATCGTTACAGACGGTGTGTTCTCGATGGATGGAGATATCGCGCCACTTCCTGAGATCGTCAGGCTCGCAGAAGCATATGATGCATTTGTGATGGTAGACGATGCGCATGCCTCGGGCGTGCTTGGCGAGAATGGCCGCGGGACGGTCAACCATTTTAAACTCGACGGCAGAGTGCACATTCAGGTCGGGACACTTAGCAAGGCTGTCGGAGTGCTCGGCGGCTACGTGGCTGGTTCAGCGGTTTTAATTGATTATCTAAAACATAAAGCAAGACCGTTTTTATTTAGCACCTCACATCCGCCAGCTGTGACTAGAGCGTGTGAAGAAGCGATTGAAGTGCTGTTAGATGAACCGGAGCGAATCGATACACTTTGGGAGAACGCCGCTTATTTTAAAGAAAAAGTCATCAGCCTTGGATTTCAAGTCGCTCCAACAGAGACACCGATTATCCCAATCATGATTGGAGACGAAGCACTTACTTTTCGTTTCTCAAAGGCTTTAATAGAACGAGGCGTGTTTGCCCAAGGCATCGCCTTCCCAACTGTAGCAAAAGGCAAGGCAAGAATTAGAGCCATCATCACAGCCGAGCACACAAAAGAAGAACTAGACCGGGCATTGACAATCATTGAAGAAGAAGCAAAAAAACTAAACATACTTGATTGAGAGAGCGCAGGCTCTCTTTTTTCTTTTTGTGAAAAATGGTTATGACTAATAGGCAATTTTCATAGAAGAACCGTATATGATTTATTTTCAATTCATCACAAAATAGTCTATACTGTAGGGTGGAACTTGGTTTGAAAGGAGTACAAATTCATGAATGAAGAGCAGAGAAAAGCGAGCGGACAAGTAAGTTCATCGGACAAAAAATCCGAGAAGGACTACAGCAAATATTTTGAAGCTGTGTACATTCCGCCTTCCTTAAAAGATGCAAAAAAACGGGGTAAAGAAGAAGTCGAATACAATCAATTTCAAATTGACGAGCAGTTTCAAGGGTTAGGGAACGGCCGCAAGTTTTATATTCGCACATATGGCTGTCAAATGAATGAACATGACACAGAAGTGATGGCTGGTATTTTTATGGCGCTTGGCTATGAACCAACAAACTCAACGGAAGATGCAAATGTTATCTTATTAAACACTTGTGCGATTCGTGAGAATGCAGAAAATAAAGTGTTTGGAGAGCTTGGGCATTTAAAAGCATTAAAACGTGAAAAGCCAGATTTAATTTTAGGTGTCTGCGGATGTATGTCACAAGAAGAATCTGTCGTGAACCGTATTTTGAAGAAACACCCATTTGTTGACTTGATTTTTGGCACGCACAACATTCACCGCCTGCCAGAGCTGTTATCTGAATGCTACCTTTCAAAAGAAATGGTCATTGAGGTTTGGTCAAAAGAAGGCGACGTGATTGAGAACCTTCCAAGAGCCCGTCAAGGTAAAATCAAGGGCTGGGTGAACATTATGTACGGCTGTGATAAATTCTGTACATACTGTATCGTGCCTTACACGCGCGGCAAGGAAAGAAGCCGCCGCCCAGATGAAATTATTCAAGAGGTCAGACGTTTAGCGGCAGAAGGATATAAGGAAATTACCCTTCTTGGTCAAAACGTGAATGCATATGGAAAAGATTTTGAAGATATGGAATATGGTCTTGGCCACCTGATGGATGAGCTGCGAAAAATTGATATTCCGCGTATCCGTTTTACAACAAGCCACCCGCGTGATTTTGATGATCACTTAATTGAAGTGCTTGCCAAGGGCGGAAACCTTCTCGATCATATTCACCTGCCAGTTCAATCCGGAAGTTCTTCTGTGCTGAAACTTATGGCGAGAAAATATGACCGTGAGCGTTACCTTGATCTTGTGCGCAAAATCAAAGAAGCTATGCCGAATGCTTCATTAACAACGGACATTATTGTTGGGTTCCCAAATGAAACAGATGAGCAGTTTGAAGAAACACTTTCCCTCTATCGTGAGGTTGAGTTTGATGCTGCTTATACATTCATTTATTCTCCAAGAGAAGGAACGCCTGCAGCGAAAATGAAAGACAACGTGCCAATGCGTGTGAAAAAAGAACGTCTGCAGCGCCTAAATGCACTTGTGAATGAAATTTCTGCGAAAAAAATGAAGGAATATGAAGGGCAGATTGTCGAAGTATTAGTAGAGGGTGAAAGTAAAAACAACCCTGAGATCCTAGCCGGATATACAAGTAAAAGCAAGCTTGTGAATTTTAAAGCACCAAAAGAAGCGATTGGCAACATCGTCAAAGTGAAAATCACACAAGCCAAAACTTGGTCTCTTGACGGAGAAATGGTTGGAGAAGCTATCGAGGTGAATTAAAATGACACTTTATTCAAAGAAAGAGATTGTCGAGCGTGCAAGAGAGCTCGCTAAAATGATTTCTGAAACGGAAGAAGTTGATTTCTTCAAAAAAGCAGAAGCGCAAATCAATGAAAATACAAAAATTTCAACGATTATTAATCAAATTAAGGCGCTTCAAAAACAAGCTGTGAACTTAAAGCATTACGGCAAACATGAAGCCTTAAAACAAGTCGAAGAAAAAATCGATGCCCTGCAAGAAGAACTGGATGACATCCCAGTGATTCAAGAATTCAAAGAATCACAAATGGAAGTCAATTCCCTGCTTCAACTTGTAGCGCACACGATTTCGAATCAAGTAACAGATGAAATCATTCTTTCAACCGGCGGTGATCTCTTATTAGGAGAAACCGGTTCAAAAGTGAAAAACTCATCACCAAGTTGCTCCATTAAATGAGAAAACCCCGCAGATGCGGGGTTTTTTGCTTTCCTATTAACATTTTTTGAAAAGCACTACCCATTCTTTTTCATGCTTCATCGCCTCCAAACCTCTCACTCTCCAACTTTTCCAATTTTCAAGGCAAGTTTATGGGCGACCATGCATACACTGAAACAGAAATGAATTTAATTGAACATGAAGTTCAAAATCGTGACACACTAGACGAATGCCCAGCATAAGATAAAACGATCAAGAACAAGGAGGCATGCCGGAATGTCTGAATACAGAGAAATTATTACAAAAGCGGTGGTTGCAAAAGGGAGGAAATTCACCCAAAGCACACACACCATTTCTCCATCGCAAAAACCAACCAGCATCCTAGGTGGTTGGATCATTAATCATAAGTATGATGCTGAAAAGGTCGGTAAAACCGTTGAGATCGAAGGAACATTTGATATTAACGTATGGTACTCTTACGCCGACAACACGAAAACAGAAGTCGTCACAGAGCGTGTGAAGTATGTAGACATCATTAAACTGAGATATAAAGATAAAAATTTCCTTGATGATGAGCATGAAGTAATTGCGAAAGTATTGCAGCAGCCCAATTGCTTAGAAGTGACCATTTCTCCAAATGGCAATAAAATTATCGTTCAGGCAGAGCGTGAATTCATTGCTGAGGTAGTCGGTGAAACAAAAATTGTCGTAGAGGTCGATTCAAGCTGGAAAGAAAAAGATGATCACGAGTGGGAAGAAGAAGTGGATGAGGAGTTAGAGGATATTCATCCAGAATTCCTAGCAGGTGAGACAGAAGAGTAAGGAATGACTAGGGCGCATATCCCCCTAGTTTTTTTGTGCCTGATCTAGGAGAAAAAAGGTGATTTTTTATGCTATAATTAGAGATGGTATGAATTCGAAAGTAATATAGTGAGGGATTAGAAATATGGCAAGTTATACGCCCATGATACAGCAATATTTAAAGATCAAGGCAGATTATCAAGATGCCTTTTTATTTTTTCGCCTAGGCGATTTTTATGAGATGTTTTTTGATGATGCAAAGGAAGCCGCGCAAGAACTAGAAATTACGTTAACAAGCAGAGACGGCGGCACAATTCCAATGTGCGGCGTTCCTTATCATTCTGCTTCTGCATACATAGAACAGTTGATTTCAAAAGGCTACAAGGTCGCCATTTGTGAGCAGGTGGAAGACCCTAAAACGGCAAAAGGTGTAGTCAAAAGGGAAGTCGTTCAACTGATTACACCAGGAACCGTCATGGATGGTAAAGGATTAAGTGAAAACGAGAACAACTTTATTGCGTCTGTTACCAGCTTTCAAAATGGGTACGGTCTTGCGCTGTCTGATTTATCAACAGGTGAAAACATGGCAGCTTTCATCGATCGATTAGATGAAGTCGTATCAGAAATTTATTCTGTCGGTGCAAAAGAAATTGTGGTGTCAAAACAGCTGGATGAGGAAACAATCAAAACCCTTAAAGAACGCTGCCAAGCAACTATTTCATACGAAGATAGTGATCAATTATTAGAGGAAGCTGAGCGTCTCGTTTCCCATCTAGACGAAAAGTTAAAAACGTCATTTTTAACACTATATGCCTATTTAAGAAGAACGCAAAAAAGAAGTTTGGATCATCTTCAGAAAGTTCAAGTGTTTGAACTTGAACAAACGATGAAAATCGATCTTTACTCAAAACGAAACCTTGAATTAACAGAAACGATTCGTTCAAAAAGCAAAAAAGGCTCTTTATTATGGCTGTTAGATGAAACAAAAACAGCGATGGGCGGCAGACTGCTCAAGCAATGGATCGATCGGCCGCTTATTCGCCTTTCGCAAATTAATGAGCGTCAGGAAATGGTGCAAATCTTGATGGATCATTTCTTTGAGCGAGAGGATCTGCGCGAACGATTAAAGCAAGTATATGATCTTGAGCGTTTAGCGGGCCGCGTGGCATTTGGCAATGTGAATGCCCGTGATCTCATCCAGCTCAAAGAATCTCTAAAACAAGTACCAGATATTAAACAACTCATTCATTCATTACCAGAGGAAATGGCAAAATCAAGAGCGAATGAGATTGATCCTTGTGGTGACCTCCTTGATTTATTAGAAGATGCACTTCATGAAAATCCGCCGATGACGATAAAAGAAGGCAATTTGATTAAAGATGGGTACAATGCAAAATTAGATGAATACCGTGATGCCAGCCGAAACGGAAAGGACTGGATTGCACGGCTTGAACAGCAGGAAAGAGAATATACCGGTATTCGCTCCTTAAAAGTCGGGTTTAATAAAGTGTTTGGTTATTATATCGAAGTGACACGCGCAAATACACATCTGCTGGAGGAGGGGCGTTACGAAAGAAAACAAACGCTTGCCAATGCAGAGCGGTATATCACACCTGAATTAAAAGAAAAAGAAGCACTGATTCTTGAAGCAGAATCAAATATTAACGAATTGGAATATGAACTATTTACAGCTCTTAGGGAGCAAGTAAAAGGCTATATTCCTAGATTACAGCTGCTTGCAAAACAAATGAGCGAGCTTGATGCGCTTCAATGCTTTGCGACTGTCAGTGAAAAGCGCCGTTATATCCGGCCGGAATTCTCAGAGGATGACGTGGATGTCAAAGATGGCCGTCACCCTGTCGTTGAAAAAGTGCTGGATCACCAGGAATATGTACCGAATGACTGCTATATGGGAAAAGGCAGACAAACCTTACTCATCACTGGACCGAATATGTCAGGGAAAAGTACGTATATGAGACAAATGGCGCTCATCTCGATTCTTGCGCAGATTGGCTGCTTCGTGCCTGCGTCAAAGGCGACGCTTCCAATCTTCGATCAAATCTTTACACGTATTGGTGCAGCAGATGATTTGATTTCTGGTCAAAGTACTTTTATGGTAGAGATGCTCGAAGCGAAAAATGCGATGGTGCATGCTACGAAAAACAGCTTGATTTTATTTGATGAAATTGGACGCGGGACAAGTACTTATGATGGAATGGCTCTTGCGCAGGCGATCATTGAATTTGTTCATGATCATATTGGGGCCAAAACCCTATTCTCTACACATTACCATGAGCTCACTGTCCTTGAATCTCAATTAAGCGAGCTGAAAAATGTTCATGTGCGAGCTGAAGAGCATGAAGGCACGGTCGTTTTCTTACATCAAATCAAAGAAGGTGCAGCTGATAAAAGCTATGGTATTCATGTAGCGCAGCTTGCGGAATTGCCTGATGCCATCATTAATAGAGCCCAGACTATTTTAACGGAGCTTGAGAGCGGATCACATGACGTGGCCCCAACCGTATCTGCAGCACCAAAAGCAGAAAAGGCTGAAGAAAAACAGCAGCTATCTTTCTTTGAAGTAGAAGAAAAACCGCAGCCCCAAGCTGCCCTAAAACAGAAGGATCAAGCGGTCATCGACGAATTAAAGTCATTCAACCTAATGGATATGACGCCGCTTGAAGCGATGACAAAGCTATATGAATTGCAAAAGAAATTATAATGTAAGGTGAGGTGAGCAGAAATGGCAAAGATTATTCAGTTATCCGATGACCTATCCAATAAAATTGCTGCAGGTGAAGTGGTTGAGCGTCCGGCTTCTGTTGTAAAGGAGCTTGTGGAAAATGCGATCGATGCAAAAAGTACAGTGATTGAAATCGATGTAGAAGAAGCAGGTCTTTCTTCTATCAGGATTATTGATAATGGTGTTGGAATCGATGCTGAAGATTGTAAGCTCGCCTTCCAGCGTCATGCAACGAGTAAAATCAAAGACGAAAATGATCTGTTTCGTGTCAGAACGCTCGGATTCAGAGGAGAGGCGCTGCCAAGTATTGCGTCCGTCTCTCATCTAGAAATGAAAACAAGTACTGGCGAAGGAGCTGGGACACACTTAGCTTTGCAAGGCGGGAAGATTATTTCAGAGAAAAAAACCTCTGGCCGCCGCGGCACCGAGATTGTGGTCACCAATTTATTTTACAATACGCCAGCCCGCCTAAAATACATGAAAACCGTTCATACGGAACTTGGCAACATATCGGATGTGGTCAATCGAATTGCGTTAGCTCATCCCGAAGTTTCGATCCGTTTGCGTCATCAAGGGAAAATCCTGCTACAGACGAATGGAAACGGAGATGTACGTCATGTACTTGCAGCCATTTACGGGACAGCTGTGGCTAAAAAAATGCTGCCGCTTCACGTACAATCACTTGATTTTGAAGTGAAAGGATATATTTCCTTACCAGAAGTGACGAGGGCATCACGGAATTATATGTCTTCTGTTGTAAACGGCCGATATGTCAAACATTTTCCGCTCGTGAAAGCCATCCATGAAGGGTATCACACGCTGCTTCCGATTGGCCGCCATCCAATTACATTTATTGAGATGAAGATGGATCCCATTCTAGTGGACGTGAACGTTCATCCTTCGAAGCTTGAAGTGAGACTAAGTAAAGAGCAGGAACTTCATGAGCTGATTAAACAAGGAATTAAGGAAGTATTTCAAAAGCAGCAACTCATTCCAAGTGCTTCAGTACCAAAAAAAGCACCAATGCCAGCTGTGAAAAATGAGCAGCAATCCTTAACCTTCGATGCGAAACAAGGAAAACAAAGCCCAGCGGAAACACCGCTAACCTATCAGCCGGAGCCGCTCGAATCGATCGTATACGAGACAAGTCATACCGATGCATACGGAATGCCTAAACAAGAGAAGACAGAAGCATCATCACCAGTATGTTATGAAGAAGCCTCATCTGAGCGTGTTCATTTAGAGGAATCCGCCGCTTCACTTGAATATGAAGAGACGGTACTGCACGAAGAAATGACAGAAACAATTCCTGAAAATGAGCGCGTCCCTGTGATGTATCCAATTGGACAAATGCACGGCACATATATTTTGGCTCAAAATGAACGAGGTCTTTATATCATCGACCAGCATGCGGCTCAAGAGCGAATCAAGTATGAGTATTATCGTGAGAAGGTGGGAGAGATCAAGCAGGAAGTGCAAGAAATGCTCGTCCCCTTAACATTTCACTACTCTAAAAACGATATGCTGATCATTGAAGAGCATAAGGATATTCTAGCGAAAGTGGGGGTCTTCTTAGAGCCCTTTGGTTCAGGTAGCTACATCGTTCGGTCGCATCCGCAGTGGTTTCCAAAAGGTGAAGAGGCTGAACTGATCGAAGAGATTATAGAGCAAGTGCTTGATGAAAAACGTGTTGATATCAAGAAACTCAGAGAAGAAGCGGCGATTATGATGAGCTGTAAAGGCTCAATCAAAGCAAATCGTCATTTGCGTCATGATGAAATCAAAGCCTTATTAGATGAACTTCGGCAAACGAAGGACCCATTCACCTGTCCGCACGGCCGGCCGATCATCATTCATCACTCCACTTATGAGATGGAGAAGATGTTTAAACGGGTGATGTGATATAAAAAAGCGCTCTAATCAGAGCGCTTTTTTATTTAGCATCCGCAAGGATCTGGCGGTGTGACCACAACTGGTCGTGTATTAATATCAATCGTATCTTCTGCATAAAATGTGGAACCGATGCTGATGGCTCGATTTTCTGCACGGAACGTATATGTACCTGCAGCAGGAAGTACTTTATGTGAAAGCTTTAATGTATATTTGGAAATTCCAAGTAAATCCAATCTGAGCGGGATACGAACGGTTTGTCCGTTGTTCAAAATATAGCTGTCTTTTAATGCTTTACCGTTCATAATGTCTTTAGTTGTTGCTTGGAAACCCTTTGGCAGAGTGAACTCAACCGCACCAAGACTTAGAACAGAATTTGGGCTGTACGTCAGCTCAATGTCAGAAAAAGACCATTCCTGCTTACTTGCTCCTGTAATTTTTGCGTAAAGTGCAGCTGGTCTTGCATTGGTTGTTGCTTTGCCGGCTTCCTCAGCAGATGCAGAAAGCGGTACTGACAGTGCCATAACCAATGTGAGCATCCCCATCATAAGAATCGTCCACGTTTTTTTCATTTTTTCCTTCCCCCTTGTTGAATATAGGTAAATAATAGATGATTACACCCATTATTTACCTATAATGTTACCATATTACCATATGGTATTAAATGGGATATTATACCCTTATTTTGTCATTCTTTAGTAATAGCGGGGAAATAGCGCATTTGGTTGATTCATTCCGTAATAATGGCCTGGCATTTGCTGGTTTGTTGGCATCATCATATGCATATCTTGATAACCATATGGATGATGTGGCATCATCCCGTATCCACCATAATGGCCTAGATGATGATGGGCCTTCATTGGAACATGCTTTGAAAAGGTATCATGCTGATTTGGAAACGGTGAATAAACTGAATGATGATGTGGATGGTGCGCGTTATACACATCTTTTTTGCCGCTATGATAATGGTTTGGCATATTCATATGATCATGCATGTTTGGCGCGACCATATGCTCATGATTGGCTGTATACACATTTTCAAATGTGTGATAGGGATTTTCTTGGTGATAATGATTCATTTGGCTGTTCATATCGTTCATGTATATCTCATCCTTTATGTCAGGTTGCCATATCCTATGAGACAGATCTGCTTCATGAGCCTATCCATATAAAAGAAAAAAACCGGCCTTTCAGCCGGGAAAAGGAAAAGCAGGTAAAGCGTCAAGCCTTAAATTGTGTAGCTGTGTCTTCTTCTGCGACGCTTTTTACATCTGCTGCAGACACTTTTAGGAAAATAACAGGGATCGTAGCTTCGAGAGGTATCCCAAAAATCGCTCTCAAACCATTTATCTTTTTTATGACAAAACTTTTTTTCTCTACATGGATCCTCATGGCAATGATCGTCATGCTTTTTATGGCAGTGTGAGTGGGAATGTTTGCACTTGCATTTGCACATTGTCATCCCTCCTAAATGTGACTCAATGCTAGTATATGCAAGAAAGAGTCATGAGGACTGGATGCTCTTGCTTCTTTTATAAAAAAAGGCCTTTTTCTGAAAAAACTCAAATAAAAAGAATTGACTAGTGCTAAATTAACATGATAAAATATAAATTTTTATCCTCTGATGAAATGTGTTATAATGATATTGTGAATACTTTCGGAGGTGGCGGATTTGTTTCAAATAGGTGATAAAATTGTTTATCCAATGCATGGAGCCGGTGTGATTGAAGGAATGGAAGAAAAAGAGATTTTAGGTAAGACGCAGGAATATTTCCTGATTCAAATGCCGAATATGCAGATGATGGTCCCAAAAGGCAGAATCAATCAACTAGGTATACGTCCGGTAGCAGATCAAGCAACGCTGAAAGTTGTGATGAACAATTTTGCAGAAGAAACAAACGACGACACGCTTACTTGGAAGCAAAGATATGATGAAAATCTGAAAAAGCTAAAAACAGGTGCGATCGAAGATGGTGCAGACGTTGTCAAAGATCTAATGAGACGAAATCAGAAGAAAGCATTAAATTCAAGTGAAAAGAAGATGCTTGAAGATGCAAGAGGTATGTTAGTGAGTGAGATTTCACTTGCACAGGGACTGACGCAAGATGAAGTGATGACAGCTTTAGAGAATGAATTAAGAATGTAATGATGATATACAGAGACTAGCTGTAAACTGAAGGGGGCACTCCTTTTGTTTACAGCTTTTTTGTTTGAAGAAAAGAGTAATATTGCCATTTTTGTAGGTGGTTTTAACTAAAATTGAAATGAGGTCATACGATTTAGTTTTTACGTTCACAACAAAAATTTAAAGACCTCTGAAATACCTAGATAACATTAAAAACAGGTAACTTCTCCTGATTCATTCAAATGAGCCGGACAACCTTTGAATTTTCTAAGCCATTGATAGTAAAATATTGCGGTAAGATGACACCTAAGAGAAAAAAGGAGCGGTGAAATGAAAAGGTTACTAATATGTGGATTCATCTTTCTTATTCTGTGTACTCTTTTAATGGTGAAATGCAGCCATTCTGTTCAAGAAAAAAAAGAGCAAAAGCAGCATCATCAAGAGGTAGAAAAGTATCAAAAAGAGCGAAAACAAGGCGATCAATATGAAAACTTTAAACAGCTCATGCGATATGAAAGAGACGGTTATGAGATAGAATTTCACGAAAAGGGCGGAAGTGATTTACTCGTATTTTCTCCTCATGGAGGTGACATTGAACCAGGAACAAGTGAAATTGTAGAAGCCTTTCAAGAAAGCTACTCTACGTATTTGTTTGAAGGTACAAAGCAAGACAATAACCGGGACCTGCATATCACGAGTACCAATTTTGATGAACCCATTTTGGTTCAAATGATTAAAACGTATCCTTTTTCAGTTTCCATCCACGGCTATAAAAGTGATAAAAGACACACGCTCGTTGGCGGCACAAATGAAAAAATGCAAAGAGCAGTTGTACGAGAACTAAAAGATCGGGGATTTTCCGCAGAAATGGTACAAAAAGGAGAACGGCTTTCTGGTACAGACCCTAAAAATATAAATAATCGAAATGCGAGTGGTGAAAGCGTGCAGCTCGAAATTAGTACAGCGCAAAGAGAAGCTTTTTTTGACAATTTTGATACGAGAAAGGGAAAGAAAAAAGCATTCAGACGCTATACTAATGCGTTAAAAGAAGTGCTCAGAGAATTCGACCCTTCTTCGTAAAACAATTTTGATGGGCAAAAGTACTCTATTTAAACTTGGTAAAAAAGATAGGAATATGCGATTTGAACATAAAATATGTAATTACTTACAATTTGCCTTAAAAACATAAATTATGTAAAATAATAGTTATCAGTTTGATATGATAGAATGGGGCTGAAGTGGATGGCACACAAAATACCATCTTCCGAAGTAGGTGTAAAGATCAATCAATGGTACACGCATATTTGCAAATTTGAAGTTGAACAGGCAAACGGCATGAAGCGCCTTGTTGAAGAAGAAATTCATGATATGGAAGAGGATCAAGATTTACTCCTATACTATTCTCTAATGGATTTTCGCCATCAAATGATGCTTCAGCACTTAGCGCCAGTCCATGCAGGGAGTGAAACGCTTCAAGCAGTGTCCTTTCCTAAAGAAATTGACGATGCAGAAGATGAGATGACAGGCTTACTCGGCTATTATTTTCATTTTTTTCATGGAATGTATGCGTTTATCCAGCGCCGCTATATCGAGGCCATTTCATATTACAAGCATGCTGAACATCAACTGATTTTAGTGACAGATGAGATTGAAAAAGCAGAATTTTACTATAAAATCGCAGAAGTATACTATCATATGAAACAAACCTATTTCTCCATGCACTACGCTAAAAAGGCAAGAGACATCTACAAGAAACATCAGCTTTATGGAAAAAGAAGCATTCAATGTGATTTTGTCATGGCAGGTAATTGGATTGATGTTAATCAGTATCAAAAAGCGCTTCCTTATTTAGAAAAAGCGTTAAAGGTCTGTGAAGCGATGGAACAAAAAGAATGCACATCTTACTTTAAAGCAATGGCTCTTAATAACTTAGGCACTTGCCATTATAGTATGGGAACGTACCATACAGCGACTGTCTTTTTTGAACAAGCCATCTCACTTTATCAGAAAGATCAAGCATCCACGATGATCAAATCATTGTTTTCACTTGCCCTTACTTGTTTTAAACTCGGAGATATTCAGCGGGCGGGCGAGGCCATATCTACAGGAATGAAAGAGGCTTGTGTATTGGAAGATGAAATTTATCAGTTGAAATTCCAATTTTTGCAGGCGCTCTATATAGAGAAAGACGGCTGTGAGCAATTGAGGTCGGCCCTTTTTGGTCTGAGAAATAAAAAAATGTTTGCTGATTTAGAGGAATTAGCACTTGATGCGGCTAATTATTATAAGGAACGCGACATGTACAAGGAATCCTCCACTTTTTTTGAGATTGTGATCGAAGCGCGTACGCACATTCAAAAAGGAGATGAGATGTATGAGAACGAAGCATAACATGTCAGCTGCTCAAGTAGATGAAAGACTTCACACTTAAAAATGAGACAAACAACACCCTTTACGCATAAACGTAAAGGGCTTTTTTCTTTATTCTTTGATTGCTTTTTCTGCGTCAATTGCACCTGCTCCATAAATCATCGGGTCATCCCCAGACCACTTGCCAGTATTTTCTTTTAACAGGGTTTTGACTTCATCTGGCGTTAAATCTGGTGAATGCTCTAACAGTAGAGCGCAAATACCAGCACAAATCGGTGTTGCCATCGATGTGCCAGATAACGTTGTATAATCCTCATCGACTCTGCTTGATTTATCGAGTTTATCCAGAAAGGATCTTGGTGATCTGAGAGAAACGATGTTTACGCCTGGTGCGAGGATATCAGGCTTTGCTTCCCCATAAACAGTTGGCCCTCTGCTGAAAAACGGTGCCACGACATCGTCACTTGATTCTGGTGTATTCCTGTCATCGTAGGCTCCGACCGTAATGACTTTTTGGCTGACAGCAGGGCTTGCAATTGTCTGGCTGTTAGGACCAGAGTTTCCTGCAGCGACGCATACAACAATGCCTTGATCCCAAGCCGCATTGACAGCACGCACCATTGGATCGTCCTGTTCGTCATCATAACGCTGGGCAGCGCCGCCTAGCGACATACTGATAATATGAATCGGATCATCAGGGTGGTCTTCGTTGAACTGTATGCACCATTCAACACCTTCTATAATAGTAGAAAGTGATCCAGCCCCTTGTTTATTTAACACTTTCACGCCAATCAGATTTGCTTTTGGGGCAGGTCCTTTGTATAAGCCATCTGAAGCGGCTCCATCTCCCGCGACATCTCCCGCGCAGTGAGTACCGTGGCCATTATCATCATAAGGCTTTGTTTTTTGTTTGACGAAATCCACAAAATCTCGAATTCTTCCATCTAAATCTTCATGCGGATAAATTCCTGTGTCAATGACAGCGACCGTAATTCCTTCTCCGGTTAAAGTTGTCCCGTTTCGGATGACTTCTTCAGCATGACTTGCTTGTGTGGCTACATCCAGCAGCGCATGAACTTTCCGGTCTAAATAAATTTTACGAATATGCTCCCCATTTGCTAATAGCTCCTCTAAAGCAGCAGGCGTTAAATCAGCAGCACAGCAATCGATATGTGAAAAATGCCGTTTTATATTTGTTTTTCTGCTTTTTTTCATGAGCTGTTTTGTGCTTTGAATCCCTGCTTCGGCTGCACCTTCCTTAAATTCAATGATCACACGAAGCTTCTTTTTCTTCTTCAGCCTGCCTTCGAAAAAACGATGAAGAAAGCATGGCGTCCATTTAAAAGGTTTATAAAGGTGAAGAACGGTCTCTCTTAAAGGCTGATCTAGTTTACTAGCATGTGTTCTGACCATTTGCACCATAGAAAATCCAAACATGTGATGTCCTCCATTCCAGCTATCCATTCTCGTACACTCTTACGTTATGAGAATGAGAACTGCTTGGTTCGGATTCTTGTCCCTCCTTTTCTTTATATTGGCGGCTTGCTTATGTCTTTCAAAAAAGAAAAGCGCTTACATTTTGTAAAATAATAGAAAAAGGTGGAAATCATATAGAATCTGCCGATGATAGGTGGGAGAGTTCTTCTGAGAGAACCAGTGAAACAAAGGATTTTGCAGAAAAAGGAGGGCTGTGGACAGGGTCAATGCTCATATAAATGTGATGCGTGACAGATGGAAAACATCAAATCCTTATCAAAAAAAGCCGAATTAAAGAAAACAGACTGGATAGGACTAGGTCATATTAAACATAACGTCATTTGTTTGTCATACTATTCTAACTCTGTTTTCAAAGAGGAGAGGCGTTTCTGTGTATATAAATGCAATTATCTTATTTTTGAGGAATCTCATGATCTAGAGTGTTATGATCAAACGTGAAGAGAAAATGTGGAAAAAATGATAAGAAATGATGATTCAATATAAATCATAGAAACGGCTTAGAAATCTGTTAAAGGAGAACGGGAATGAAGAAGTTTTTTGCTTTGCTTCTCCTGCTTGCGATCGGATGGGGCGTTTATTATACCATGCAAGCACAGGAACATGATGAGCCAGTGTCATCAGGTGGGGAAGACGAAAGCGGTTCAAATGATATTTATCGAAATTTTAAAGAACTTGAAGAAAACGAATCAACGAGCAGCTATAACATTACAGCCAACCCAGTGCCCGGCAGCCGCCTTCTTGTGATGTCACCTCATGGCGGGAGGATCGAAGGCGGAGTGAGCGAGATCGTCCATTTTTTTGACAACGATTTTTCGACGTATTTATTTGAAGGTCTAAGAGAGAATGCATCAGAACTTCATATTACAAGTACAAACTTTGATGAGCCAATCGGCGTCGCGCAGGCAAAAGCACATGATTACATTTTAGCAGTGCATGGATACAAAGGCGAGGAAGGAATTGACCATACTCTCGTCGGCGGAACAGATTACGATCGTGCAGAGAAAATTGTCAACTCATTAGAGCGGAACGGGTTTTCTGCTGAACTGGCTGTCGCACACGCAACCCTGAGCGGGACAAGCAATCATAATATTAATAATCTTACAAAAACAGGGCAGAGTGTGCAGCTTGAGATTAGTAGAAGTCAGCGTGAAGCTTTATTTGACAGTTTCGATTTTCGGAGGCGGTCAAGTACAAAAAACGAGACATTCTATCGTTATGTCAGGGCGATTCGGACAGTGCTGGATGAAGAATATACATAATGGCTGTGCACATGCTAAGACAAGCAGGGGAATTCTTGTTACACTATGAACAGTGATAACAAAAGGAGAGACGGATATGGCGCGTCATCATTTTCATCTTCAGGCAAGCTGGCCTGGTCTGCGTAACGATGTGGGTACAATCGCATGTGAACAATTAAAAACAAAGATTTCGATTCCAAAGGAAATGGACGGTCCTGGTGTTGGAACCAATCCAGATGAGATGCTTTTAGGTGCAGCGGCTACGTGTTATATCATTACACTTGCAGCCATGATGGAGCGGAGTCAATTAGAGAAAGAGGATCTATCGATGAGCTCTGAAGCCGTCGTAGATGTGACAAATGGTGTGTTTACTTATGAGGAAATCATTCATCGACCTGTCATCACACTTAAAGAGTCCGCTTCTGCACATGAAATTGAGCTTGCCCGTAAGCTTGCGCATAAAGCCGAAAGCTCATGTATGATCTCAAGAGCTGTTCAGGGGAATGTGAACATTTCTTTAGAAGAAACCATTCAAGTCGGCCGTTAAAAACAAAAAAGTCATTTTCTCTTGAAATATGGAGAAAATGACTTTTTTTATGACGTCCATTCGGTTTGATCGAGTTGTGCTTTGGTTTCGTTCTGTTGCTTCTTGGATTGATTTAAGACAATCACGCCGCAGATGACAAGTGCAAGGCCGATGAAGCCTTTCGTGCTGATGGTTTCGTTAAACAGCACAAGTCCTACAAGAGCGGTAAGGGCTGTTCCAACGCCAGACCAGGTTGCATAGGCAGACGAAAGCTCAATGGTTTTTAGTGCCAAACTGAGGAAAGTAAAGGCGCAGCCAAATCCGATCAGTACCCCAATACTCGGCAGCAGCTGCGTAAAGCCTTGTGAAAGCTTCAGCATTGTACTGCCAAAAACCTCCGTTAAAATGGCTCCTGTTAAGTAGAGCATTCCTTTCATGATCTCTCACATCCTTTATGACATATTCAATAGTACGACCCCTGAGACAAGCATCGCCATGCCAATGACTGCTTTTTGGTTCAAGGTTTCTTTGAAAAAGAGCACGCCAAAAATAGCCGTGAGGACCGTACCAACCCCAGACCATGTTGCGTAAGACATGCTTAGCGGAATGATATTGAGCGTCAATGACAGCATATAAAAAGCAAGTGTATAGCCAGCCACAACGGCAGCGCTAGGCTTCCAGCGCGTAAAGCCATTTGATAATTTTAACATCACGGCGCCAATGGCTTCTGAAAAAATGGCAACAGCCAAAAAAAGATATCCGAGGATCATGATCATCCCTCCTCTAATAGGTGTAAAATCCGATGAAGTAAAAGGGTTTTTTCCTCTCTTTTCAGCGGTTCAAGCTGAAACATTTCTGAAAACCATATCCCATCACATGCAAGGCGGATCAGCTGACTCAGTGTAGGATCGCTTATTTCCTCAGCTGCTTTTTCTTTGAACTCCGCATAAAAATCACGCCAAGGTTGCAGCAGCGCATCATCAAATGACATCGTAGCCAGCATACTTGTACATAGCTGGGTCGTATGCTGCATATCTAAATCATGTAATGTGGCCAATATATATGCGCGTACATAAGGCGCTTTTTCGTGTTTGTATGTTTCTTGATACGTCTCGAGCTGCTGACGAAAACAAAGAATCGCATGCTCATTCATTTTTTGGATGAGCTCTTCCTTGCTTGAAAAATGATAAAGCAGACCAGCTTTGGTCATATTTGCATGCTCTGCCACCTGCTGAAGGGTGAGCTGGCTGACTCCTTCTTTTAGAATTGTGCTGGCAGCCGCGTCAAAAATTTGCTCTTTTTTGGTTTTAGACATAAAAAAAACACCTACTTTACTGAACAGTCGGTAAAGTAAATGTTAACCCATGAAAAAAGAGTGTGTCAATCGATTCATTTTATGAACGGATGTTTTCACTTAAACGTCATATTTAATACCAAGGGTATGGTCCATATGGCGGGAATGGCGGATAAGGATATCCAAATCCTGGAGCAAGCAAAGATCCAGCAAGCAGACCGCCAGCAAAACCACCTAAAAATGGAGGTCCAAAGAATCCAGGTCTTCCAAAGCCAAAGCCTGGGCGGCCAAATCCAAAACCGGGTCTCCCAAATCCAAAACCAGGTCGGCCAAACCCAAATCCAAAAGGTCTTCTCATGTCTTCTTGAATAAACGGAGGTGCGTCAAAATAATTCATAATAAAAGGCTCCTTTCTCATAAAATCACTGTAACTGACATCAGTGTATTCCAGTTGCCTACATATGTTTGGATGAACGCCTAATATAAGGAGGAATGTTAGAAATGGGCCTGTATCCATCTGATTGGGCAAAGTGTCCGCCGCATGCTCATGCATATAAAGCACGTACGGATGTAACAGAGGGGCATTATCATTTAATAGAAGGTATTTCTCAGCCTGTGAATGGAAGCAATACCGACCGGCATACTCATTTTTATCGCGGAATCACTTCCTTTGAAAGAGGGCATTTCCACAGGTACTACGGGGTCACAGGGCCTGCAATTCCGAGAGTGGATGGAACACATTATCACGAGATCGAGGAAGTCACCTATTCAGCCTATCTCGATTCTGTACCCATCCCATATGGAGGTGTCGTCTATAGTCCAGATGAGAAGCGGCCAACCCATAAGCATCGTTTAAAAGGAAAAACATATGAAGTGGTTGGAAATGAACCGCTTGGCTGGTGATGGGCAGGATATAGGAGAGTAAGAAAAGTTATGCTATACTGTAGGCAGTTTTGTAAAAGTGAGTGATGTTATGAATAAAGCGAAGCAGCCAGTAATCGTGTTAGTAGGGCCGACAGCTGTCGGCAAAACCAAATTGAGCATTGATATAGCCAAAGCATTTAATGGAGAGATTATCAGCGGGGATTCGATGCAGATTTATAAAGGGATGGATATCGGAACAGCTAAAATCACCCCCGAAGAAATGAATGGCATCCCGCACCATTTAATTGATATTAAACAGCCGGACGAATCTTTTTCGACAGCTGAATTTCAGCAGCTGGTTCGTTCGAAGATCAAAGAGATTGCCGCTAGAGGGAAAACGCCAATGATTGTCGGCGGAACAGGCCTCTATATCCAATCTGTTTTATATGATTACACATTTACGGATGAGAAAAGTGATCCTGCTTTTAGAGAAGAAATGACGCTCTTTGAACAGCAGCACGGCGCGCTTTTGCTGCACGAAAAGCTAAAGGCAGTAGATCCTGATGCGGCAAACGCTATTCATCCAAATAACGTCCGCCGCGTGATCCGGGCGCTGGAAGTGATTCATACAACAGGTCAGAAAATGTCGGAGATGCAAAACGGGCATCAAGAAGTTCCTCTTTATGATACAGCCTTCATTGGGCTGAAAATGGATCGAGAGGTTTTGTACGAGCGCATTCATCAAAGAATTGATATGATGATAGATGAGGGCTTAATTGAAGAAGTGAGAGCACTTTATCAATCTGGCTTGAAGGATTGTCAGTCTGTTCAAGCCATTGGTTATAAAGAGCTGTATGCCTATTTTCAAGGTGACTGCTCACTTGATGAAGCCATCCAGCAATTAAAGCAAAATTCCCGTAGATATGCGAAGCGTCAGTTCACGTGGTTCCGTAATAAAATGGCGGTCACTTGGTTTGATATGACACCGCCTTGCCACTTTTCAGACAAAAAAGAGGAAATTTTCGCATATATAGCAGGAAAGCTTGGACTTAAAGCGAAACTGTAGTTATCAGAATCAAGGAGGACGAAACATGAAACCGATTAATATTCAGGAGCAGTTTTTGAATCAGATCCGCAAAGACAATACATTTGTCACAGTATTCTTGCTGAATGGCTTTCAGCTTCGCGGTCAAGTGAAAGGGTTTGACAATTTCACGGTGCTGCTTGAAACAGAAGGGAAGCAGCAGCTTATTTATAAACACGCCATTTCTACATTTGCACCTCAAAAGAATGTAAATCTAGAATTAGAATAGGATATGTTGTATTTAAAATAGCCCCATGCCTCTGCGAATAAACCGGCCGGAACCCGCTACGTTTTTTGTCAGTGCAGAGGGGCTATTTTGTATGCAATGAAACTTTTCTGCCAATTTTCCGTATAATTCCTTATTGGATATTAGAAGGGTGAGGGGATTCATATGGAAAATGCAGAGCTTGAATTAAGAAGGATTAGAGTGATCCTCCTTTTGATTGGAATTGTTGTCTTGTTTGGATCGTGCGCTATCTCAAACATTGAAACGAGACAAGAAAGTTGGAATAACCATTCTCATGAAAATGCAGATGGCGTTTTACCATCATCTGCTGCACTAAAAAATAATCATTTTGCTGTTGTGAAAGATGATCAAGTACATGTGTACCGGTTTGATGAAAAAGAAGGAGAGCTGACTCTCGTTACAACGAAATACATAGATGAATGGGACGACGAAGAATATGATGATGACCTTAATGAAGAAGAGTAAGCACGTAAATTTACAAATGAATGTGAAGCCGCTACACTATAATCATGCATCAGACATCTAGACAGAAAAGGATGAGTTCATGACACATAAAATTAAAATTAATCATTGGGAACAAACTTGTGAAGACGATTCCTGTTTCGAATATGGAACGAGTGTTTCTGTAAATGGGAAAGAATTAGTGAGAGAAGCTTCAATCGTTTCTGCGCTTGAAGCGGTGCTAAAAGAATTAGGTGTTGAAGTGGAAATTACAGAAGTGTCAGAAGATTTACAGTGCGATGCCTACAAAAAATAAAACAAAAAGTCTAGTCTACTAAGCGATTTTTTTTCGTGTTATGATAGATTTCGGTTTCAGTTGAATAGGGAGTAGAGCAGTCTATTTTTAGATCCTGTTCTGCTCTATTTATTTGAACGTACGAGTTCGGCTATGAAGGTTCGGCCGGGTTGGTTGATTTTTTTCGTTTCGAACATCTATATGTTGTGTTTTGAAAAAACATAGTATACTATATATAGTGAATAGCGAAATGATCAACAATACTAAAAACTAGGTCGTGATGGAATTGATTCAAATCGTATTTGATTCAAAAACAGGAAATGTTCAACGCTTTTTGGACAAGACCCCTTTTACAGACAAACGAAAATTGACTGGAGAAGAGTTTTTGGATACGCCGTTTATTCTCGTCACCTTTACGACAGGATTTGGACAAGTCCCTAGTACCACTCAGTCCTTTTTAGAGAAAAATGCTCACCTTTTACTAGGTGTTGCGGTGAGTGGCAACAAAGTGTGGGGAGATAATTTTGCAAAAAGCGCCGATACGATTTCTAAACAATATCAAGTTCCTATTTTGCACACCTTTGAACTAAGCGGAACAAAAAGGGATGTTGAATTGTTTACACAGGAGGTAGAAAGAATTGTCACAAAATCAGGTTCCAAAGTGGATACAATTAAATAACGAGATTATGATTCAAAAAGAAGGAAAGTTTCAGTTCGATAAGGACAAAGAAGCTGTACATAGTTATTTCGTAGATTACATTAATCAAAACACGGTCTTTTTTCACAATCTAGAAGAGAAGATTGATTACTTAATAGAAAACGACTACTATGAGGAAGAATTTTTAAGACAATACAGCATGGCAGATATTAAAGAAGTCTTTGAAGCTGCATATGCCAAAAAATTTAGATTCCCATCATTTATGAGTGCGTTTAAGTTTTACAATGACTATGCACTGAAAACAAATGATAAAAAGAAAATCCTTGAACGTTATGAAGACCGCATTTCAGTTGTAGCACTTTTCTTTGCAGGTGGGGATAAAGAAAAAGCACTTGAGTTTGTAGAACTGATGATCAATCAAGAGTACCAGCCAAGTACACCAACCTTCTTGAACGCTGGACGTAAAAGACGCGGTGAACTTGTGAGCTGCTTCTTGCTTGAAGTAAATGACTCACTAAACGATATTTCAAGAGCGATTGATATTTCCATGCAGCTGTCAAAACTAGGCGGCGGCGTCAGTTTGAACCTGTCAAAACTTCGTGCAAAAGGCGAAGCAATCAAAGATGTCGAAAACGCGACAAAAGGTGTCGTCGGCGTGATGAAGCTTCTTGATAATGCATTCAGATATGCAGATCAAATGGGGCAAAGACAAGGATCAGGCAGTGCTTACCTGAATATTTTCCACAGAGATATCAATGATTTCTTAGATACGAAAAAAATCTCTGCCGATGAAGATGTTCGCGTGAAAACTCTGTCCATCGGAGTCGTCATCCCGGATAAATTTATCGAGCTTGCTAGAGAAGATAAAACAGCTTATACCTTCTATCCGCATACAGTCTATAAAGAATATGGACAGCATCTTGATGAGATGGACATGGAAGAAATGTATGACGAGCTTGTAGAAAACCCGAAAGTCAAAAAAGAAAAAGTCAATCCGAGGAAGCTTCTTGAAAAATTGGCTGTTCTACGCTCAGAATCAGGCTATCCATATATCATGTTCCAAGATAATGTAAACAGAGAGCATGCCTTGAACCATATTTCACGAGTGAAATTCTCAAACCTTTGCTCAGAAGTGCTTCAGGCTTCAGAGGTTTCTTCTTACACGGACTATGATCAAGAAGATGAAATCGGTCTTGATATTTCTTGTAACCTTGGTTCGTTAAATATCATGAATGTCATGAAAAACAAATCGATTGAAAAAACGGTTAAGCTTGCAACAGACTCACTAACGCTTGTGTCTGAAACAACAGACATTCGCAATGCACCAGCTGTTCGAAAAGCGAACAAAGCGATGAAGTCAATCGGACTTGGTGCGATGAACCTTCACGGGTATTTAGCTCAAAACCAAATTGCCTATGAAAGTGAAGAAGCAAGAGATTTCGCAAATACATTCTTTATGATGGTGAACTATTATTCAATTAAACGCTCAAGTGAGCTTGCGAAAGAAAAAGGAGAAACATTCCATCGTTATGAAGGCTCTGGCTATGCAACTGGTGAGTACTTCAATAAATACGTGGAGAATGATTTCACACCAAAAACAGAAAAAGCAGCAGCGCTATTTGAAGGCATGCACATTCCAACAAAAGAAGACTGGGCAGCACTTAAAGAATTTGTAGCGGAACATGGCATGTATCACAGCTATCGTTTATGTATTGCACCAACAGGTTCCATTTCTTATGTTCAATCGGCAACAGCCTCTGTGATGCCAATTATGGAACGTATCGAAGAAAGAACATACGGCAACAGCAAAACCTATTACCCAATGCCAGGTCTTTCAGCACAAAACTGGTTCTTCTATAAAGAAGCGTACGATATGGACATGTTTAAAGTGGTCGATATGATCGCAACGATTCAGCAGCACGTCGATCAAGGAATCAGCTTTACACTATTCTTAAAAGATACGATGACAACGCGTGATTTAAACCGCATCGATCTTTATGCACACCATAAAGGCATTAAGACACTTTATTATGCAAGAACGAAGGATACAGGGCAGGAAGGCTGTCTTTCTTGTGTTGTTTGATTAAAGGAGAGTTTAACGTGACAAAAATTTATGATGCAGCCAACTGGTCAAAACACGAAGACGATTTTACACAAATGTTTTACAACCAAAATGTGAAGCAGTTCTGGCTTCCAGAAGAGATTTCCTTAAACGGAGATCTCTTAACATGGAAATATTTAGGTGAAAAAGAGCGAGATACGTACATGAAGGTACTTGCTGGACTGACTTTACTTGATACAGAACAAGGAAATACAGGGATGCCGATTGTTGCTGAACATGTGGACGGCCATCAGCGTAAAGCTGTACTAAACTTTATGGCAATGATGGAAAATGCGGTGCATGCGAAATCATACTCCAATATCTTCATGACACTTGCACCAACTGAAACGATCAGTGAAGTGTTTGAATGGGTCAAGAAGAATAAATTCCTGCAAAAGAAAGCAGATATGATTGTCAGTTTATACCGTTCGATTCAAAAGGACGATCCTATTTCTCTCTTTAAAGCAATGGTTGCTTCTGTTTATTTAGAAAGTTTCCTATTTTATAGTGGTTTTTACTACCCGCTTTATTTCTATGGACAAGGAAAGCTCATGCAAAGTGGTGAAATCATCAACTTAATTTTACGTGATGAAGCGATTCATGGTGTGTATGTTGGATTATTAGCACAAGAAATTTACAACAAACAAACACCTGACGTGCAAAAAGAGCTGTATGATTTCTCTATTGACCTTTTAAACGAGCTTTATGAAAATGAACTTCATTACACAGAAGATATTTATGACCAAGTTAATTTATCGCATGATGTGAAAAAGTTTATTCGTTACAATGCCAATAAAGCGTTAATGAACCTTGGATTTGCCCCTTACTTTGAAGAAGAAGAGATCAATCCTATTGTATTGAATGGACTCAATACAAAAACAAAGTCGCATGACTTCTTCTCAATGAAAGGGAACGGCTACAAAAAAGCAACAGTTGAGCCGTTAAAAGATGACGACTTCTTCTTTGGAGATGAATCATAAGAAAAGCGTAAAAGTCAAAACGCATCACTCGTTTTGGCTTTTTGCCATTTCTAACAATGTGTTACATACTGGAGGTTACCGAACATGGGAAAAATGGACGAAATCATTTTAGTTGCACCACGCGCACGCGTGTTTCAAAACGAAACACTTGCGTTTAATGGTGTGAACAGTGAAGAGAAAACAATCAGCACAATAATGAAAGAAATCGAAGAGCACTTCGAGCAAATGCGAAGAGGCGATGCAGAAGAAAATCCTGACTTCAAGCAGCCGATTCCTTATGTTGTGATTAAGCGTGAGGACGAAGTGTATGTATACGAAAGACTTCAAGGCGGGGGAGAGACTCGCTTACATCATAAGTTATCTCTTGGTTTTGGGGGGCATATGAATTTCATCGAAGGAAAAAACTTTGCTGAGATTCTAAAAGAAAATACAGATCGTGAGCTGGACGAAGAACTTTCTATTCAAGAAGAAGACAAACTTGAAATGAAAACCCTTGGATTAATCAATGACGATGACAACAGTGTCGGCCGTGTGCACATCGGAATGTTATCAGCGCTTGAGCTATCTCCGGGTGCTCATGTGGAAGTAAAAGAAACAGATCAAATCTCAGGAAAATGGATGAAAGCAGCCGATTTGAAAAAGCCTGAATACTTCGACCGTCTTGAAACATGGTCTCAATTTGTTGTCAACATCCTAGCGTAAATGAATACACAACAAACCGGCTCAGCAGAAGACTTGAGCCGGTTTGTTTCGTTACAACAGCTTCAGCTTATTGGAAAACGAATGCGTCGTGACCGGCCTGCTTCAATCTTGCGACGAGATCATCTGCATTTTGTTTTGTACGGAAAGCGCCGGCCTGTACTCGGAACATGCCGCCGTCTAATACAACAAACGCGTCAAAGCCTTTGGATTTAAGTGTTGCTGCTAATTCATCTGCATTGGCTTTCACTTTGAAAGCTCCTGCCTGCACTTTATAAAGATTACTTGCTTTTTTTTTCAATTGAAAGGCTTCTTCTAGACCAGTCGCATGAGCGCGAGCGATGCCTTGAAGGAAGGTTGCGTTGCGGAGCTTATTAGCATCAGCTGCCGTATCAATGAAACCATTCTCTGTTAAAATAGCGGGCATAGAAGTTTCTCGAAGAACGTGGAAGTTCGCAGTTTTCTTGCCGCGGTTCGCAAAATCAACCGAGCGGACAATTTCATCATGAAGGGCATTGCGATACGTGGTGGTCGGTGCTGAAACGCCAGGATACACATAGCTTTCAAACCCTGTGCCCCCGCCAGCATTAATATGAATAGACACGAAATAGTCTGCCCCCCAGCTGTTTGCCGCATTCGTACGCTGGGACAAAGTGACGGATTGGTCAGTTGAACGACTTAAGCGGACAGAAACCCCATCATATTCACTAATCAAAATGTCTCTCAATAAAAGCGCGATTTGAAGTGTTATATTTTTCTCCAAAAGTCCATTAGCACTAGCTCCAGAATCTGTTCCTCCGTGGCCAGGATCAATAAAAATTTTCACCATCTATTCATCACCTCGTCTTTATTTTATGAGAAAATAGAAGAATTGCCTGTACAAAATGCGGAAATCATTGAGACTCTTTTCTGCATCATTTGTGATCAAAAAGCTACATTTTTCTAAGAAAAAGCAAATTGTTGGTTTGTCCGCCCAAACGGGGTGAATACAATGGAAATAGCACATCATTTCCTGGGAAACCGCAGAAACCCCTACAATATTCGGTATCTCGGGTCATTTTGACAGCAAACTTGGGCTTAAGCGGGCGATTGTCACGATTACAGCTCCACCCGAATAGAATAAAGAGAGAAGAGCGAGAGGTGAATACGTTGGAGCGAGCTGTCACATATAAAAACAACGGCCAAATCAATATTATACTTAACGGACAAAAGCAAGTATTGGTTGATGCAGACTCAGAGGCAGAATACCTGGAAGCCTTGCAGAAAAATGAGGCAAAACACAGCATCTTACGGGAAATAGAGCGTGAAATGAACAGCCTTGTCGGTATGGATGAAATGAAACGAAACATAAAAGAGATTTATGCTTGGATTTTTGTTAATCAAAAACGGCAGGAACAAGGGTTAAAGGTAGGAAAACAAGCGCTTCATATGATGTTCAAAGGAAATCCTGGCACAGGGAAAACCACAGTTGCAAGACTTGTCGGGAAGCTTTTCTTTGAAATGAATGTGCTCTCAAAGGGTCACTTAATTGAAGCAGAACGCGGTGATCTTGTTGGAGAGTATATTGGTCATACAGCGCAAAAAACAAGGGATTTAATTAAAAAATCACTAGGTGGTATTTTGTTCATTGACGAAGCCTATTCTCTTGCACGCGGAGGAGAAAAGGATTTTGGAAAAGAAGCGATTGATACCCTTGTAAAACATATGGAGGACAAACAGCACGAATTCATTCTCATTCTTGCTGGCTACTCCAAGGAAATGGATCATTTTCTTTCTTTAAACCCCGGCCTGCAATCAAGATTTCCAATCAACATCAGCTTTCCTGATTATACAGTCGATCAGCTCATGGATATTGCAAAACGAATGATGGCAGACAGAGAATATGTATTTACACAAGAAGCCGAATGGAAGCTGCGGGATTATTTAATGCACATTAAAAGTACCACAAGCCCGGCAAAATTCAGCAACGGCCGGTTTGTGCGAAACACCATTGAAAAAGCCATACGAACCCAGGCGATGAGACTGCTTCTTGTGGATCATTATGATAAAAAAGATCTGCTGACCATTAAAAGTCACGATCTTCAAATGAAAGAGGATACGCCTTCTTGAAATGGCGTATCCTTTTTATAAAGAGTCACTAAAATAAACCATCCGAATAGTGGTATACGTGTGATGTGTTTGGTATGATGGTACTACTGAAAACTTAAGTACAGAAAGGAAACAACTGACGTTGAATGAACATGAAATGACTGAAAAAGCGATCCTTGTCGGCTGTCAATTGCCGCATGTAACGGATGAACGCTTCCAATACTCAATGGAAGAATTAGCTTCCTTAACCAAAACAGCTGGCGGTGAAGCTGTCAGCGTGATGACGCAGAAGAGAAATAGACAAGACAGCGCAACGTATATCGGTAAAGGGAAAGTAGAAGAACTTGAGGTGCTTTGCGAGGAGCTCGAATGTGATGTCATTATTTTTAACGACGAGCTTTCTCCAAGCCAGCTAAAAGCTTTGGCGACTGCTTTAGATGTGAAAATTATTGATCGTACGCAATTGATTTTAGATATCTTTGCAAAAAGAGCCCGTACAAGAGAGGGGAAGCTGCAAATAGAGCTTGCCCAGCTTCAGTATGCCCTGCCGAGACTAAGTGGACAAGGGATCAGCCTCTCAAGACAAGGGGGCGGAATTGGCGCAAGAGGTCCGGGTGAAACAAAACTTGAAACAGACAGACGCCATATTCGAAACCGCATTCACGAAATTAACGGGCAGTTATCTGCAGTCAAAGAACACCGAACAAGATACCGGGAACGCCGGAAGAAAAATGGTGTGTTCCAAATTGCCATCGTCGGGTATACGAATGCCGGAAAATCAACTTTGTTTAACCAGTTAACAGAAGCGGATAGTCATGAAGAGGATCTGCTGTTTGCGACACTTGATCCAATGACACGTAAGATGACATTAGAATCCGGCTACAGTGTGCTGATTTCAGATACAGTTGGCTTTATCCAAGACCTTCCGACCACACTGATTGCCGCATTTCGTTCCACCCTTGAAGAAGTGAAGGAAGCCGATTATTTGCTTCATGTCATCGACTCTTCTAATGAGGATTATGAAGGGCACGAACGAACGGTTCATGAGCTTTTAGAAGAATTAGAAGCCGACCGTATTCCGATGCTGACTGTTTACAACAAGGAAGATCAAATCAGACCAGATTTCATCCCATCTTCAAAGCATCGCCACATCTTAATCAGTGCTAAGCGCAAAGAAGATGTAAAAAGGTTAAAAGCGGATATTATGGCCGAGCTGAAAAAAGCCTTTTTAAAGCCATATCATGTAAAGATTCCAGCGTATGAAGGGAAGCTCATCTCCGCATTAAAATCAGAAACGCTTGTGGAATCACTAGAATTTCAAAAAGAAGCAGAGATATATGACATCATCGGATATAGTGGTGAGGATCAGACCATTTTAGGTCAAATCAAGAAGTATATGTTGGAAAGGAATTAAATCAAGATGTTTCACACATTAAAACACGGCAGTATTTTAGAACAAGCAGCAGCAGAAACAGAACAAGAGATTTTACACGTGCATCAGCAAATTGATCAAAAGAGCGAACAAAATGAGTGGCGGGTGCTTGAAAGCTATCGAAAGCACAAAGTCAGTGACTCTCACTTTAATCCGACGACTGGATATGGCTACGATGATATGGGGAGAGACACATTAGAAAAGATTTATGCGGATGTCTTCGGCGGAGAAAGCGGGCTTGTGCGTCCGCAAATTATTTCCGGTACACACGCAATTTCCATTGCCTTATTTGGTGTGCTGAGACCTGGCGATGAATTGATCTATATGACGGGAAAACCATACGATACGCTAGAAGAAATTGTCGGGATTCGCGGGAAAGAAGGGACAGGCTCATTAAAAGACTTCCAGATTGACTACAAAGCCATTGATTTACGACAAGATGGATCCGTCGATTATGAGAAAGTAAAAGAGTCGATTTCCTCTAAAACAAAAGTCATCGGCATTCAGCGTTCGAAAGGCTATGCGTCAAGACCATCCTTTACTATAGAAGAAATTGAGCAAATGATTTCATTTGTGAAAGAGATGAATGAAGAAATCATTGTGTTTATAGATAACTGTTATGGTGAATTTACTGAATTAAAAGAGCCGTGTCATGTCGGAGCTGACCTCATGGCCGGTTCACTCATTAAAAACCCAGGCGGAGGCCTTGCCAAAACAGGCGGCTACATCGTTGGAAAAGAAAAATGGGTAGAAGCTTGCTCTTATCGAATGACTTCTCCAGGCATCGGCAGTGAAGCGGGTGCATCGCTGTATACGCTTCAGGAAATGTATCAAGGCTTTTTCTTGGCGCCGCATGTTGTGGCTCAAAGCTTAAAAGGCGCAGTATTTACGGCTCGTTTTCTTGAGAAGCTCGGATTCCAAACAAACCCAGCGTGGAATGCGAAAAGAACGGATTTGATTCAATCAGTTGAATTTGGAGATCCTAAAAAAATGATTGCGTTCTGTCAGGCAATCCAGTATGCCTCTCCGATTAACAGTCACGTCACACCACATGCAAGCTATATGCCGGGCTACGAGGATGATGTCATTATGGCAGCGGGCACATTTGTACAAGGAGCCAGTATCGAATTATCAGCCGATGGTCCGATCAGACCGCCTTATACTGCCTATGTTCAAGGCGGACTCACGTATGCCCATGTGAAAAATGCGATTTGCAGTGCTGTCGATGCCTTATTGGAACAAGGTTTTATTGAAGTACCTGCTCAATAAAAAAATCCATGTTAATATTCCTAACATCTTGTTGACACATAATATAACATGACATATAATAAATTTAAGCAAAGAGGAGGAGACAGTTGAGATGAGTGATAACATTCGCCGCTCAATGCCTTTATTCCCAATTGGGATTGTCATGCAGCTAACAGAATTATCTGCAAGACAAATTCGCTATTATGAGGAAAATGGTTTAGTATTTCCAGCAAGAAGTGATGGAAACCGCCGATTATTTTCTTTTCATGATGTTGATAAATTACTAGAAATTAAAAACCTCATCGAACAAGGTGTAAACATGGCAGGAATCAAAAAGCTTTTTGCCAAAGCTGAGGCAGAAAATCCATCGTCTGTTACAAAGACGGAGGAAAAAACCACAGCGAAGCACAACTTGACAGATGATGAACTCAGGAAGCTACTGAAGAAGGAACTCATTCAGGCTGGACGTTTCCAACAAGGAACGACCTTTAGGCAGGGGGATATGTCAAGGTTCTTCCGTTAACCAATTAGCAAAAGCATTGCTATACACATTTTACCTTTTGTAGGGGAGGAGTTTTACGAAATGGCAAAGTACACAAGAGAAGATATCGTAAAATTAGTAAATGAGGAAAACGTAAAGTACATCCGTCTGCAGTTTACAGACATTCTCGGAACGATTAAAAATGTTGAGATTCCTGTGAGCCAGTTAGAAAAAGCTCTCGATAACAAATGTATGTTTGACGGTTCATCTATTGAAGGATTTGTACGTATCGAAGAATCAGATATGTATCTATACCCAGATCTAAACACATTTGTTATTTTCCCTTGGACAGCAGAAAAAGGTAAAGTTGCACGCTTTATTTGTGACATTTATAAGCCAGACGGGACACCATTTGATGGAGACCCGCGTAACAACTTAAAGCGTATCTTGAAGGAAATGGAAGAACTGGGATTTAGTGATTTCAACCTTGGACCTGAGCCAGAATTCTTCTTATTTAAATTAGATGAAAAAGGCGAGCCAACGCTTGAACTAAATGATAAAGGCGGATACTTTGACCTTGCACCAACAGATCTAGGCGAAAACTGCCGCCGTGATATCGTGCTAGAGCTTGAAGAAATGGGCTTTGAAATTGAAGCATCTCACCACGAAGTAGCACCAGGGCAGCACGAAATTGATTTCAAATATGCAGGCGCAATCCGTTCTTGTGACGACATTCAAACGTTCAAACTCGTTGTCAAAACCATTGCGAGAAAGCATGGTCTTCATGCGACATTCATGCCAAAACCATTGTTCGGTGTAAACGGATCTGGAATGCACTGTAACCTATCATTATTTAAAAATGGTAAAAACGCATTCTTTGATGAAAAAGCAGATTTACAATTAAGCGAGACGGCTAGACACTTTATCGCAGGTATCGTCAAGCACGCAACAAGCTTTACCGCAGTCACAAACCCAACGGTTAACTCATACAAGCGTCTTGTACCTGGCTATGAAGCACCTTGCTATGTGGCATGGAGTGCACAAAACCGCAGCCCATTGATCCGTATCCCGGCATCACGCGGCATCAGCACACGCGTAGAAGTGCGCAGCGTAGACCCATCTGCAAACCCATACCTTGCACTAAGCGTATTACTTGCAGCAGGTCTAGACGGAATCAAAAACAAACTAGAAGCACCAGCACCAATTGACAGAAACATCTATGTCATGGACAAAGAAGAGCGCCTTGAAAACGGCATCGCTGACCTTCCTGCAACACTTGCAGAAGCACTCGAGCTGCTGAAATCAAACGAAGTCATGATCAACGCACTAGGCGATCACCTATTCGAGCACTTCATCGAATCAAAAGAAATCGAATGGGATATGTTCAGAACTCAAGTACACCCATGGGAACGCGATCAGTATATGTCTCAGTATTAATAATAAAAACCCCTTGGAGCCATTGGTTTCAGGGGTTTTTATTTTGGTCAAAAAATAACGGAATAATATTTTTGGTCTTTGACCAAAATATGAACAAGAAAATTTGAAGTTATGAATTTAGGCTCACACTGCGAAGCAGAGTGGGTTTGATTTTATTAAATGGTGCGTTTTATCTTAGCGCTATAGCTTTAGGTGGTCTAATTATTGCTGTAATTAAAATAATAAAGAGCCTCTGTCATTTTTGAGAGGCTCTTTATTTTAACCGTAGTACTTCTAAATTTAAGGGAACCTATACAGCTCCTTTTTTATAATGAAATAAAGCGTATTGTAGATTGAAAACTTCAAGTCATATCTTTTCTTAATTTAAGTAGATTGTACCAAGTGAATCCACCGTGTTGCGAGTGTGATCTTCCATGATTTTTAAAACCAAGTTTTTCATAAAAGGGAATCAATTCTTTCTTACAAGTTAAAGTAATTCCTTCTCTCCTATTTTCTTTAACTAGTTCTTCCATTTTCTCTACTAATAATTTTGCTATCCTTTGGTTTCTAGCTGATTTTGAGACGACCAATCCTAAGATGCTTTGGTATCCACCTTTTGAGGTATTTTCCTTAATTTCTTCAAAAAGATCATCTGTAATATAAGGTTGATTAATAACAGGTCCATTAATATAGCCGACAATATTACCTTCTTTTTCTGCGACAATAAAAGTATCATTTATTAATCGAATCCTCTCAATTATAGCTTCTTTTGTAGCGGCCTCTTCTGTGGAAAAACCCTCATTTTCAATAACTAATAACTCATCTAAATCATCAAGTTGAACATTCCTTAAAATAACCATAATAGTTAGGACTCCTTTATATAATAAAAAATGTTTAAACTATAAAATTTTAGAACCCAAACAATAATTTGTCAAGAAAATCTTATACATTCGTTGTATCCAATAAGCATACTCTTTCATAATTTTATAAAATAAATCAATTTCACTTTCAGTAAAACTGTTACGTAGTAAATTATTTGCCTGTGTAAGTGCTCTAATTATCTTAGTCTTTATAGTTGTGAAAATAAATGAATGGTATAAAATGATTTGGCAATTCAGCGTTCCAGACGCAGAGATTTTGAAAGCGGAAGTTGAATGAGAAATAGATAGATTGGAAGAGGATCAAGATCTTCTAATCTATTATCAATTCATTTCCGAATTTAAAAATCCTTCCACCAGCATTTTCACCTAAGGAAGGAATAAGAATTCTTTTTCCATCTTCTCTTATATTTCCAAACTCTTTTTGTTTAAGAGCAGATGGTTTTTCTTCTGCTTCAAGGCCAGCATTTTTAAAAGCTTCAATATTGGCTGTCGTGAGCTGTTTTTCATTAGATGCTGCGCTACTGCAAGGCAAGCTGTTAGCATAATGAGACAAGTAAAAATGAATACAAAGAATTTCTTCATCATTGATCCTCCTGATTTTTAGGTGCAAAGGAAATTTTAGATGAAGTACCTTCTTTTTACTATTGTTTCGACAAAAATAGACAGCGTGAATAACTAATTAATTCTTTTATTTTGACTAAATTGTTAAAAATAATCATCTGGATGGTATACTTATGTGCATATTGTACTAGGAGGTATTCACCTTGAAACCATTTTGGGAAATAGACGAGGAAGGTTACTATACGTTAAAAAAGATCAACGAATCAGAAATATCTAAGGCTGAAAAGAAACTTGGAGTCACTTTGCCAGATACATATAAAAAGCTCATATTAGAACAAAATGGTGGTTATATATTTCATAATGCTTTTCCAACCAATCACTCTAATTCATGGGCTGAGGATCACATTCAATTTAATCACTTGCTGGGAATTGCTGAAGATGAAGGAATTATGGATAGTGCCTATTTAATAAAAGAGTGGGAGTTGTCAGAAGGGCTTGTTTTGATTAACGGGGATGGCCATACTTGGGTAGCGATGGATTATCGAAAAACGAAAAAGAATCCTCCAATTCATTATTTTGATGTTGAGATGGAAGAAGACTTTAAATTAGCAGATTCCTTTGATGAATTCATTGAGGGGCTTTATACAGTTGAGTATACTGTTGATGATGAAGCAGCTGAGGGTGAATATGAAATTCCTGAAGATCATTTAAGTAAAGAAGAACTTGAAGCTATATTTGAATCGGACGTCCTTGATGAAGGTAATCTGCATAAAATTCAATATTACCCAATGGTTGATTTGAACGAAATTGAATGGTTTTTTAAAAAGATGCAATATCACATTGAAAATACAAAAGATGAATATACGCTTTATCAAGTAGCTGATACGATTCTCTGCATTTTCTTATTAAATCAAAATATGCCGATTAACGAAAAAATTAGTGAGATTCTGGATCAAATTGTTAAATTTTTAGAAAAAAATGATAACCCACTACTAGTGAATCTCGGAGAAAATATTGCGATTGAAACAGAATTTCTATCTTAGTAGAACGATCTTAAGTTGTCCTTTCTAGAGAAATTATCGGAAATGGCTAAAGAAGAAAAAGTGAAAAAGCTGATGAATTTAAATTTTGTATTTTTTTCTATAAATATCTGTTAATTTATGACGAATTCCACGCCTCTTTTTCCGTTAATAGGATTGTGAAACTTTGAATCTCTATCTATATGTAGGTCTAATTTTAGATGTACGATTAAACCAATCGGCAAATAAAATAAGGGGGCTGAGCTTTTTGTAGTTGAGAACAAATGTTTAATTAACTACTTTGATTTCATTATGATAAGAATATGATTGACCCCTTCATGAACCTGGCTGAAACTCAGTCAGGTCTTTTTTATATCAATTTTAAAACATGAAGGCGGTCATTCTAAAAGAAATAAGTAGGCAGCTCCTCTCTTATAACCAACTCTTTTAATTACACACCATTCAATTATTATCATATTTGCGGGATACCGAAAATTTCTATTATGAGTAGACTCACTTTACATATGTTGTAAATCACGTGTTAGAATATACAAGGGATTTGTTTTGAAGGGGGTAAAGGGATGACAGAATTAATTGCCTCTCAGGAGGTAGGAAACATGTTAAACACCTGGAATCTTGCCATACAAAAAGGGGATTTGTCGGCAGCTATTGAAATGCAAGATGACATAGACAAGGCAATCGAACAAATGGAAGAAAATCAAGATATTCTTTTGTACTATCAACTATTAAGCTTTAGACTTAAGCTGAAACTTCAGAATATTAGCAAAAACCTAGATAAGCCATTCTTTGAGAGGAATGCACCAGACGAAAAAGAAGAGAAGACAAACAAACTCATGTCCTATTACTTCTATTTCTATAATGGGATCTATCATGACTACTTACAAGATTATGATAAGGCGCTAA
Organism: Bacillus sp. FSL P4-0248; assembly: GCF_038593305.1. Taxonomy (NCBI): domain Bacteria; kingdom Bacillati; phylum Bacillota; class Bacilli; order Caryophanales; family Bacillaceae; genus Bacillus; species Bacillus sp. FSL P4-0248. Next base: position 1,670,036 of record NZ_CP151983.1, read on the forward strand.
GTTATTTCAGAATAGCTGAAAAGAAGTTGGCCTATGTTGATGATGAAATAGAAAAAGCAGAATTTCATTATAAATTAGCTGTTCTATTTTATGATTTGAAAATGACTTTCTTATCTAAATATCATGCTCAAATTGCTTGTGACACATTTAATGCACATGAATCATATATCAAAAGACAAATTAACTGTAGAATGCTGCATGCGCTGAACTTAATCGATCAATTTGAATATGAGAAAGCAAGTGAACTTTTTAATGAAGCAGAGAACATGATCCGGAGTATCAATGACAATCATTTAATTATTCATCTCTATTACAGCATGGGTTTTTTGGAAAGCAAAAGAGAGAATGCTGAGAAAGCATCTGCATTTTTTAGACGCACACTGAGTTATGAAGAAATTGAGCAACAAATGTTATTAAAAATGAGATGTTTATATGAACTAGCCAGAATAGAATTATCAAATCAAAGCAATGAAGTGATTGAATGGGTTGATCTAGGCATTTCCTTGTCGGAACAAGTGAACCATCACATTTTTCAAATTAAATTTAAATTGTTAAAAGAACTATTATATGAAACAAATGAAACTCAACAAGCCAATATAAGTAATTTGTGTGCAGAGCTTGAAGAAAGAAGAGTTTGGGTTGATTTAGAGGAAATCTTGGTTGATGTGGCGAAATATTTAGAGGAAAAAGGTTTGTTGCAACAATCATTGAAATACTATAAAAGAGCCTTACATGCAAGTCAATTTGTAGGAAAAGGAGTGAATTAAATGAAAAAGTCTTTTTTTATTCCATTATCAATAGCTGTGGTAGCATTAGGTACACTTTTCTTTACAAATGGTTTCATTCAACCTCAACATGATGATGTCCAAACCGTCGCATCAAGAGGGAGCTCTGGAGGATAATTGGTTAAAAAACGATAAAGTGGATTAAAGTGTAAGACTCCTTATGGTATTCTAGTAAAAGAATACGCCATAAAAGGAGTCTTTTTTATATGAAAATATTAGATGCTCCATCTTTACTATCAGCTGTCGAACAAAGGTCAAAAGCCTATCAGGAGCTTCGAGACGAAATGCAGCATGTGAAAAAAGCATTAAAAAGTGTGTCGGGATTAGGTGATGAATTTACTGGAAAAGGTGCAGACAATATTAAAGCCTTTTATGAGGATCTTGCGCTTTACACAGACACTTATCTTGATTTTATTGATATGCAAAAAGCTTTTTTAGATGGGGTAAAAGGAAAGCTTGATGATGAATCGTTAGGCGGGAGTACATTTATTGATGAGCATTTCTTAGGCGCTCAACTGAAACAAGGGATTCAGAATAATAAAGATATGGTCAAGGAACAAAAAGAAGCCCTATCCACTATTTTTGATGACATCAGTGATCTCATAGAACTGAATGTATTTTCAAGTAAAGAGGTCAATGAACATTTAGACGATGCAAACGAAAAAAGAAAAGAGGCAATTGATGCTGTACATAAATTAGATCATGCCCTAAAAACAGAGTACGAAAAATCAGAAGCGATTGAGAAACATCTTGCAACCTTTTATGCAAAAATGATGGCTGCTACAGGAAAAGGGAAAAATGCGCAGCCCATGTATTACGATGCAAAAGCATTTCATGAGACAAATGTGTACAAGAATCATGATAAAATCGATGCACAGGTGAAAGCATATTTAAAGGTGAAAAAAGAAGAAAAAGAGAAACGAAGAATCAAAGAATTGAAAGAAAAACTCAACGATCCTTCGTGTATATCAGAGGAAAAATACTTTGAGATTGTAGACGAAATTGGATATGAAAATCTTTCTTACGATCAAAAAATGTATTACAGCCAGCTTCTCCAGATCAAAGCGCAGGAAGAAGCATCAGAGGGGTTCGTTGATGTTGTAAAAGGTGCAGCAGTTGGTCTATATGATGTGGCCAAAGATACAGTAGTTGGCATCTACGATCTTGTGACAGATCCTGGTGGTGCCGTTGAATCGGTCGTAACGGCTGTTTCTCATCCAATTGAAACGTCGAAAGCGATTGGTAAGTCGATTTCAGACTCATTCCAAAAAGAAGTCATCGATGGTGATGCATATTCTCGATCACACTGGTTCGCCTATGCGACTGGTTCTCTAGCAGAAATCGTCTTTGGTTCTAAAGGGGCAGGTGCCATTACAAAAACGGGGGCAACAGCAGCCAAAACGACGGTGAAGAAAGGCCTTGAGCAAGGAGCAAAATCATTAGACAGAGTTTCTATTCCGAATCTATTGCCATACTCACCAAAGTTTCAAATGGCTGGCGGCCCGAAGCTGCCGTATAACGTGTTTGACGGAGAAAATCTCAAAAATAAACTCCTCTCCATGGCGAAGCGTCTAGACAACAATTCAGGATACGGCATCTCTAAGACAGGCAGACGCTTACCAGCACCAAAATCACCACCAACCGTTGTTAGTTACGGAGAACACTATGTGAGATGGAAACGTAAGAAAGTATTAAAACCGAATGTCGTTTATTCAACAAAGCAAGGCTACACCTACACAACCGATCACTACGGACGTATTGTCAAAGTCGAAGCAAGTGATTTAAAATACGGAGAGGTCAAAAGAAACCAATATGCCCAATCCAATTCAGGAAAGCCGGATCGATTATCAAAAGATGACGGAGGTCACTTGATTGCCTCTATTTTTAAAGGGTCTGGGGATATTGATAACCTTGTTCCGATGAGTTCACAGATTAATAGAAGTGGCGGGAAATGGTATGAGATGGAGCAACGGTGGTTGAAAGCTTTGAAAACCGATCCACCTAAAACTGTGACTGTTTCAATAAAAGCATTTTATGAATCCGATTCGTTAAGACCATCTGAATTCCTAGTCAAATACAAGATAGACGGAAGAGTTTATACAGACACAATATATAACAGACCAGGAGGATGAACAAATGGAAACAAAAGAGATGGAAAGCTTATATAGAGAAATAGCCAGAAATTTAAATGAAATGATTCCAGTGGAGTGGGATACAATTTGGATGTATGCAGAAATGTTAGATGACTCTGCATCTGCTCTCTTTTATTTTACGGTTCCTAATAAAGAGGAATATTTTTATTCACACAATATCCCAGATCAATATCAGGTTAGTGAAGACATATATGATAGCCTGTTGATTAACTTACAAAGAAAGCTAAGACAGTTGAGGGAAGAGTATACTAAAGAACAATCAGATAAATGGACAACTGTAAAAATGAAATTGACTTATTCAGGAAAAATGTCAACAGATTTTGGTTACGATGATGTATTTTCTTTAGGTATTGACAATATACAGAGAATAGCAGTTTGGGAATATGAAACGTTTGGATTTTTACCCGATGATGAGGAAGATAAAGAAGCCGTGCTAAATTTTATAAAAAATAAAGACGATAACTAACGCACAATACCCTCCGATTAAGGAGGGTATTTGTCATATATGTTTCATAAAAGCCTCATTTCCATTATTTAAACCGATAAATCGTCACCTCACAATCACCCAGTACCTCTTCAATCATCTCTTCCACAACCGTCCAATCGCCGCCAGCCAATCCGCAGCCGATCCCGTATGGAATGGCGATGGACGTTTGGTTTTTCTCTTCAGGTGATTGTGTCACTGTATCCTTTAGGTGTTGAAAGCAGCTGCGTAAGGCATCGTAGTCTGTTTGCTTTCTTGTTCTTCCGTATCCAGCTTGGGCAAATAAGTTGGCAATTGTTTTTCCGTCTTTTGTTGTGATAAGTTGAACGGAGCTTAACAAGTCATCTCCTTGTTCTGTACATAACTGTTTATAATCTTTGAACACATTCGGATATTTGCTTTTGATTTGTTTCGCTAATCCAGCGCCCATGACTCCTTTACAGTTCACTTGGTGACAAATGATGTCTTCGCTTGCCTCTAATATATTGCCGTCTACCGTTTTGATCATATGCAGTAACCCCTTTTTGATAAAATGTAAACATATGTTCTATTATAGCAGTTTTGTTTCTATGATTTAATAGCCTTTGATGAGTTTTTAGTTAGTACACGATGTTCAGGTGACAGCAAAGTGACAAACATGTCATATGATTCCATGGTTTGTTCGTTCGATCGATGGAGGCAGACATCTCATTTCAATTATCTTTATCATAAATCAAGTAAAAAGGGATGAAATGAGATGCGGGGACTTAATGAAGATTTATTTAGGCGGGTGAATGAGCTCAGTATCGATCATGGTTACTTGAATCCAATATTTATTGGACTAGCTGAATATACAGTGCTGCTGGCAGCGCTCGTGTGTCTGTTCGTATGGTTTCAAAATCGCAGCAGGTACAATAGGGCGATGGTCGTATCTGCCGGAGTGACCTTCATATTGGCAGAGTTACTTTGGAAAATCGCAGGGCTCCTTTATTTCAATCAGCAGCCCTTTGCAGAAATGAGCCACGTCAATCTTTTGATTCAAAAGGAAGTGAATAACTCGTTTCCAAGTGATCATACCATCTTTATTTTTTCGATTTGCGTGATCTTTTGGCTGTTTCACAAACGCCATATGTATTGGCTGATCATTGCGTGTGCTGTTGGTTTTTCAAGGATTTGGGTAGGTGTTCATTATCCATTTGATGTCTTGGCAGGAGCTGCTATAGCGTGTTTAACAGCCGCCGCCGTTGTATATGTGCCGCTATGCCAAAAGAGCGTTGATGCCCTTTTGTCATGCTATGAATGGCTTGAACAAAAATTGGTAGGGAAGAGAACAAAATAACATTGTTGCAGCAAAATACCCCGATCTGTTTATGGCTCAGATCGGGGTGCTTTTTATTTTCGCCAAAACGTTGAACAATCCGCTTTGTCTTCGATATTAAATTCGATGATTTTTTTTAGGAGAGGATAATCAACTTGCAAGCTTTCTTTCATGCGAAACAGATTTTTCCCATGATCGTACCCAGCTTGTACAATGTCAGCTGAAAATTGATCAATTCCTTTTGCTTCTGGTGCGACAGAAATGTGATGTTTTGCCACGCTAAACCCAATAATAAATGTGCCGTGATCTGTGAACATGGGCTGATTCCAAGCAATTCTTGGCTCTAATTGAGGGAATGTGTCTTCTATCCATTGTAAGATGTCTTGAGTGCGCTGCTTCAGCTCTGGGTTACCGATTTTGCTGATATATTCTTCAAACACATGCATGATATTTTATCCTCCCAATCCATCTACCTCATAAGCCTCAGACGGGATTCGAACCCGCACTCCTTTCGTAAGCATAGGCTAGGGGCAACACGCTTCCCTACGGAATTTCACCGACAGGAATTTCACCTGTCTCAGCTCATGTGCTTTTCGGTGCTTCTGAAACCCTTGCCTTGCGACCCGCCAGCTACAATTTGTTTTACGGCGCTCTTCCCTTCTAGAGCTACTGAGGCGTGTAAGTGATTGATCATATTATATAAAGAAATTGGATAAATGAAAAGCTGCTATGAACCATCATAAGATTAGAAAACCTCGACATTGGGCTTTTTTCATTTCATCTCGAGATGTTTATTTTAAAAAAAGGCGGAATTTTTTCGCAAATATCGTTGACTAGGAGAAAGAAACGCACTTTCAATGGAAACGGTTGTTGAAGATTCAAGTGATTCATATTAAAATGATGTCAAATGGACTAATTAGCAATTGCTAATAGAAGTTCCATATTTAGTGAATTCATGTGTTTTAGCTGAAGGTGATTGGGGGTGTAGAATGAGCAAAGTTCCTGTTGCGGAATTGGCATCACTATTAAATGACTGGAACATGGAAATCAAAAAAGATCATGCAGATGAGGCAGAACGGTTATTTGCCAAAGCGAAACAAGCGGTAGAGGAAATTGACGATGCGGATATCCTCATATACTATTCTCTTCTTGAGAAGAGGCATCACATTCTGATGTACAATTTAAGAGGGCAAAAGGGCAATGTTTCAACGAAAAGCATAGAGGGTCATTATGGAAAAAAAGAAGATGACCTGTCTAACCGTCTTGCCTATTATTTTGATTTTTATGAGGGTGTGTATGAGCAGCATCAAGGTAATTATGAGGTTGCATTGCAGATGTATCAAAGTGCTGAAAAGCTCTTAGATAAAATTCCAAGTGAGATCGAACGTGCTGATTTCGATTTTAAAGTGGCATGGCTTTATTACCGGCTCAGTCATATTATGCTCTCACTAAGCTATATCCGCAGAGCGCTCCACGTCTATAAGCGGCACAAGCAGTATGAAAGAAGAACGGCCCTTTCATACTCTCTTATAGCAGCGAATCTAACAGAGATCGGCCGGTATGAAGAGGCGCTTGAGAATTATCGTCTGGCAGAAAAAGTTTTGACAAGCGAGCAGGATGATTTTATGCTGGCTCAGCTTCATCACAATGTGGCCATTTTATATTCATTTTGGAATAAACCGAAGGAATCGATACGTCATCTTGAAAAAGCACTGTCTCATCAAGAGTATTATGATTCAGATTTCTTTTTCCATTCTACGTATCTGATCAGCCGAGAACTCTGTGTGATTGGTGAAAAGCAGCGTGCAAGCCAATATATAGAGGCTGCATATGCCAGAATGAAAGATGCTTCTCATGAAGTGTTTCAGCTAAAAATAGGCATCGTACATGATCTTTACTTAACGCATGCACCGCAAAGATTTCAGCAAATTGATGAGAAATTAAGAAAGTTAGAAGAGAAGAATGAATATCATGAAGTAAAAGAGCTATCACAATTTGCAGCAAAATATTGTGAAAAGCAAGCACTTTATGAGCAGTCTGTTTTTTACTTGAACAAAAGTTTAGAAGCGGATTTACATATGAAAAGAATGGGGTTGATTTAAGATGAAAACAGGATTAAAAGTATTATTCGTTGTAGGTTTAGCGGTCGCTGCGACTGTTCTGACGCAAAACGTTACAGGTTCTTTCGAAGTTGCAGAAAAAATCATTGGTGGTTAATACCATTTATCTCTCGCCCTTGTTGATATCGTCAGCAAGGGTTTTTTGTGTTTTAATAGGCTCTTCTTATTAAACGCTGCAAGAACGTTTAATAAGAAGAATTCGCAACAAAGGGGGTGTGCAAATTTATTACCTGCTCCATTATTCTAAATAAACATAGGGCAGAGCAACAAGTTAAAAAGGTCACTTTTCTTTGCTTAATTTAATTTTTTGCAGGACTTTTCATTCAAATTTTATCAAATTGGTCTAATGTACATAGAAGGAAAAGAAAAAGCAGGGGCACCGCCCCATTTGTCATGCATATGATGAGATAAGGTCTGATTCGAAGGCAGGTGATTGTATGTATCCACGGGTTTATGGTGGTTTTCATGGAGGCGGATTTACAGGAGGAGGAGCACATATTGGGCCGGTTGGTTCCCATATCGGCTTTGGCGGGTCTTATTTGAGCCCTGGTGTGTTCTCTGGCTTGGGAGGTTTTCCTGGGTACGGGGGATTCGGGACATTTTCTGGATATCCGTATGGTTCTACGTTCATCATGGGACGTCCTCCTGGTTTTTATGTGAGGAGTTATTAGTGTAAGAGCACAATAATTGAAATAGCCATCTAAAGATAGGCTATTTCAATTGGTGAAAGTGCTTCAATCCAGCAGTTATCACAATGACCCCTAGGATGATGATAGGCAGCCAGATGATGATAAATGGATCGTAACGATCTGTATATGCAGCAATAGCTGCACCTAGGCAGTAGAAGACAATAGAGCCTATTCGCATCAAGCTTACAAGCTGGATAGGGGCCTTTCTTTTTTCCCGGTATGATATACGCTGAGCTGCATCTTCAAATAGGTTAGCAAGTGTACTCGTGAGAACGGTTGTGGAAATGCCAGCAACATTCAATTTACGAGCGGCTGCTGTCTGCATACCCATAGCCATACTTAAAAGGATGATCAGCATAAAGTAAGCACCTTGTGTATAAGGGAAAACGGTCATGAGAGCAAATAGAAGCAAAATCATCAATTCGATGATAAAAATGCGTGTAACGGCTTTTGGCCAAAACGTTTTCTCATGCTTTCCGCCTATCACAACTGCAAGTAAAACCCCTAAAACGAACCCACTTAGAGCAATGATAGAATGAAGGGCTGTTAGCTGCAAGGAGCTTCCTGCTGCAATGCCAAGCAGCACAATATTACCTGTCATATTGGCTGTAAACACATGCCCTAGGCTTAAATAGCCAATCACATCCACAATTCCTGCGGAAAGACATAAGAAAACCAAAGCTGTATTTCGAAATGAATGTGCGGTCAAAATAGTCATTCCTTTCTTCCTCTCTAATGAATAAGTGTAACGCTTTATGACCGCGAATGTCCATCTGATGAGATGGTCACATGTGTGCAAGCTGATGTAAGACTTGTCTAAAAGTATCATCATTCACAAGGTGCCTCATGCGGCGGAACGGATCGCCCTTTTCCTTTAAACGCTCTATAACAGCCGGCATCGTAAAAAGAGAAGGATGAAGCTCATCATGATAGAGTTCGTCCCATTCAAGCGGTGTCGCAACAAGTCCAAGCTCATTTCCTCTTGGGGAATATGGAGCGATGATTGTTTTCCCAGCATCATGCTGAATGTAGTCTAAATACAAGCGATTGCCGCGGTTTTTCTTAAGACGTTCCAGAGTAAAAAGATCCGGTGCTTGCTCACATAAAAATTGGCATATAAACGCGGTGAATTGTCTTGTTTCTTCGTATGTGAAGGCGTTTTTCTTTAAAGGAATATAGACTTGAAGCCCTTTACCTCCGCTTGTTTTAATAAAGGCTGTGAGGAAAAGCCCGTCTAAAAGCGCTTTGATTCGTTTAGCAGCTTCTATGGCTAGATGAAACTCATTTACAGATGGCGGGTCCAGATCAAAGACGATTTCTGTCGGCCGATTCGTATCTCTTGTTTCAAAAGGGATATGAAATTCCATCGCCAGCTGGTTGCCAAGCCAAAGAAGCGTACGAGGATCATTACAGACCGTATAAGAAATATCATCAACTTCATCTGTTAAAACAAAATCCGGCGCATAATCAGGTGTCGTCTTTTGATAAAAGAATTCGTCTCCAGTGCCGTGCGGATACCGAATTAAAGTAAGACGCCTTTCACGTAAAAAGGGCAAAAGGTAGGGAGCCGCTTGTCTTAAATAAAGTAAGTAATCTGCCTTGTTTAGTTGAAGAGCCGGGACAATCGGTTTCTCAGGGTGAGTGACTTCTATAGCAGCAGGGAGTGGATACAGCTGTTTGAGCATGTGCTGAAATGTACATGCTGCTGGATCAGCATCTAGTAAAAAGGAAGAAAAACGCGGCTCTCTTAACGCCGATCCATCAAAGGATATACAAGCAATGCTGGCAACGATAGAAGGGGGGATTTCGTATAATGATCCTCCTGTTAACTGGCCTTTTGTCTGAAATAGCGTACGCAGCGTTTGTTCTTCTTCATTAGAAAATCCATGCTTGAATTGGACAACCTCGATGAGTGTCGAATCTTGATAAATGGAACCTTGGAAATAGCCATTTTCTTTGTCAAAACGGGTGACAATGACAGAGACATACCGCCAGTTTTTCATTTTCAGCCATTCTTTTGAACGAGTATTGTCATGCCATTTACTCATCTTTTTTTTCGCTACTAGTCCTTCTGCTAAATACATCGTCATCACGTTTTTCATGTATTCAGAGTCTGGATCTGTATGAATGACCTGCAAAAGGGAAGGGTGCTTAAGCTGAACTGATGAGGGGAGCTTTGCTTCTTGGAATAATTGCTGCAGCTGATTTTTTCTTTCCATCAACGGTGAATCAACGATAGGTTTCCCTTTGCAGCTTAATAGATCGAATGCAATAAAATGACATGGAAATCGTTCAGCCTGTCTTTGGATGGCTTCTTTGTTTTTCAGCCTGCCTCTTTGCTGAACCTTCGCAAACTCGCTTTGCTGTTCACTCAGTAAAAAGACCAATTCTCCGTCAAGCGTCAGCGGTAAATAAGGAGCAAATTGGTCTCTTAATTGTTCGCACTGATCCATCACTTCAGGAAATTGCTTATTCAGCTGTTTTCCGGTCCTGCTTTCTAAACGAATCTCGTCTTCTTCCCATACAAGAATAGCCCGAAAGCCATCATATTTTAATTCATATACCCAGTCTGCACCGGCAGGTATATCATGTGCAGGTGTTAATCGCATAGGTTTCATTGTGCATGTCACTTCCTTATATCATGTGTTCTTAGAGTGGGATGAAATTTTCAATCACATACATAAGTCTGATGAAAACATTACATAGTAAGGAGAAAAGAACGGAGGAAGCGCGATGCATACAGTATGGAAAGGCGGCATTAGTTTCGGATTGGTCAATATTCCAGTCAAGCTGTTTACCGCTACAGAGAACAAAGACATTAAATTAAGACAGCTGCATAAAGAGTGTCACACGCCCATTAACTACAAGAAAGTATGTGCCAATTGCGGTGAAGAAGTAGCGCCGGAACAAATCGTCAAGGCGTATGAATATGCGAAAAATAAATTTATTGAATTGGACGATGAAGAGCTGGAAAAACTGCGAAAAGAAAATGAAGAAAAAGCCGTAGAAATCATTGATTTTGTGAAGATTGAAGAGATTGATCCCATCTATTATGAAAGAAGTTACTTCTTATCACCGGATACTGGCGGAGCGAAGGCTTATTCATTATTAAGAAAAGCTTTAGAGGAATCGGGGAAAATTGGTGTCGCAAAGATTATGATCCGCTCAAAGGAACAATTAGCAATCGTTAGGTGCTATGAACATATTTTGCTGATGGAGACCATTCATTTCCCTGATGAAATTAGACAAGTATCAGATGTACCGAATATTCCCCAAGAGGAGAACATTGTAAAGAAAGAGTTAGATACAGCGCTCCTTTTAATCGAGCAGCTGACCACGACATTCGATCCAGCGGCATATCAAGATGAATACAGAGAACAGCTGATGAATTTAATTGGCGATAAAATATCTGGAGAACATACCGTTCAGCCGGAAACGACAGGCAAAAAAGATCCTGCAGCCAATGTGACTGATTTAATGGCCGCACTACAGGCATCAATCGACCGATCAAAACCAGCCAAAGCGAAAAAAGCAGCACCTAAGAAAAGAAAAACACCAGCGAAAAAGGAAAAAAATGCATAAAAACAAGACAGCTGACAAGCGGTCTTAAATTGTTGACAAAAGGCTAAAATGATCTTTATTTTAGCCTTTTGTTTTCATTCAGCGTGATAGAAAACCTTTGCAGTCTAGGAAGGACGAGTACCGGAGTGGAGCGAATTTGACATTCGTGAGCACCGGAGCGCAGACCTGACAAAGAATGCGAGGGTTTGTCTACACGCTAAGACCGCTGACGAGCGGTCTTATTGCGGCTTTAACACATCCTGAATCGTCCCATCTTTTCGATGAATGACAACGGAAGTTCCTTTATTAGCTGAAATCTCCTTGGCCCGGTCAATTGCTTCTTGTTTTGTTTCTTTGACCTCACTTGCTCGTTTCGCTTTCTCTGTTTGAACCGCCCAGCCTTCCTTGTGTTTCACAACATGCTGCGCCTGATCCATGAGCTCTGGTCTTGCGGAGCTGCTGTTCTCAGAGGGTTTGACAGAACCATGAGAGGAGAAATTCTCTACCTCTTTCTCCGTTGCGTTCTTTTTCCACTCTTTCGCTTGACTGATTGCAATTGGAATGGCTCTATTTTCCTCATAGCCTTCCTGAATCATTTTATTGGCAATCTCAAGCGCTTTTTTTCGAATGACGTTGTCTAATGATTGAAATGAAGCTGGATAATCGTTCATCGTCCAAGGCATAAGAAACGCTCCTTTCTTTTATTTGAACACCTTCCCCCATCTGTAATGGATCAAACATACAAGTTCTCTCAAACCAATGATGGGGATAAAATACATCGTTTTGCTGAGGCAGAATATCATTCATTCACGCAGAATAGAAGATAGAAAAGGAGTGATTTTGATGATGATGAAAGGTTTGTATGAAGCACATTTACCTGTGAGTGACTTGAAGGCATCGATTGCGTTTTATGAAAAATTGGAATTGACACTTGCTCATGAAAATGAAAGAGTTGCTTTTTTATGGATTGAGAAAGGAAAGAGCTGGCTTGGACTGTGGAAAGTAGATATAAATGCCTATCCATACCATCCTTCGACTCGGCACGTTGCCTTTCAAATTACAACGTCCAGTATCGAACAGATTAAGACTTGGCTGATTGAAAGAGACATCAGCATTCACCCAATGTTTGGTTTTTCAGAAGAAAAGCAGCCTTTAGTTCTCGATAATCCGCCGCAATTTCATGCCGCCATTTATTTTCTTGATCCCGATGGGAATCTGCTTGAATGTATCGCACCACTAGAAATCGATGCATCAGAACAGCATGAGATGATGACATTTGAAGATTGGGATCGAAAGAAAAATCCGTTTATTGATTGACAAGATCACTCATTGTAACTATAGTGATTACAACGGTGGTGAAAGATTGTGAAACAAATTAGCAGCAGGTATCCGATTGCTGTTCATATTGTGTCATTTATTGCAGGTGTTCCAAAAGAGTGTACAGGTGATTTTATTGCAGAGAGCGTGAATTCAAATCCAGCCATTGTTCGAAAAATGATGGCAATGCTCAAACGGGCGGGTCTTATTGAAATTCGCCGCGGAGTAGGCGGTGCTTATTTAAAAAGACCGGCTGAGGACATCACACTCTTAGATGTGTACCGCGCTGTGGATGTAAGCGAGGATGAAGAATTATTTAACTTTCATCAGCCCGTCATCGCATGCCCGATTGGTCAAGCGATGGATACGAGACTGCGGCATGAACTAAAAGAAGCACAAGTTGCACTTGAGAATCACCTAAAGCAAGTGACAATTCAGCAATTATTGACAGAGGCGGAATAAAAAAGCTCATACATTGGAGCTTTTTTTACACCTTTGTTGTAACCATTTTGATTATAACGTATGCACATCACCGTTGAACGAAAAATGAGGAGGTCAAACAAATGAAATTATTAGTAACAGGTGCAACAGGACAACTTGGGACGCTCGTCGTCAAGCATTTGCTCACAAAAGTACCGGCTGAACAAATTGCAGTCAGTGTTCGAAATCCACAAAAAGCAGCACATTTGAAGGATGCTGGGGTGGATGTACGCCACGGAGATTTTACTCAGCCAGACACCCTGACATCAGCATTTAAGGGCATTGATCGTCTGTTGATCATTTCAACAGCGGATGGAGACCGTGTGCAGCAGCATAAAGCGGCAATCGAAGCGGCAAAAGCAGCAAATGTGGCATTTATTGCTTATACAAGTGTTGTCAATGCAAGAGAGAGTCAGCTTATCCTTGCAAATGACCATGCTAAAACAGAAGAAGCCATTGTGGCCTCAGGCATTCCTCATGTATTTTTAAGAAACAACTGGTATGTTGAAAACGAAAAAGATACGATTCTGGCGTCAGTCAGCGGCGCACCATTTTTAAGCCCTATTGGCGAAGGAAAGGTTGGCTGGGCAACAAGAAATGACTACGCAGAAGCGGCAGCAAATGCGTTAACACTTGCCGTACATGATCAGGAGATATATGAACTGTCAGGACCGCTTCGGACGCATAGTGAACTTGCACAAATTGTTAGTAAGGTGAGTGGAAAAGAAATCAAAGTAGAAAAAATAGATGTAGACACATTTGGAGACTTTTTAGGTTCAAATGGTGTACCAAAAGAAGCAGTGCCATTTGTCAAAGCCATTCAAAGCGGCATACGCGATGGTGCTTTAGCCGTCGAAAGCCAAGATTTCGAAACATTACTAGGCCGGCCGTTAACACCTATTGAAGAGAGAATCCGTGAATTGATTTCAGAATAAACATCAAAAACGCCCTATGAAAAGGGCGTTTTTTTCATGTAGTCACACGAATCATAAGGACAAATTTTAGACAAATCACTTCGTTGAAATTTCAGAAATTTGGGATTAAAATGAAATTAGGGTCTGTTATTTAGTCATCAGATGACCAGAATGATGAATCAAAATGCAGCAATAGAAGGGAAGTTCGCCGATGAAAGTCCATTTATTCGTTACTTGTTTAATTGACACGATGCAGCCAAATGTAGGAAAGGCGACAGTGGAAGTATTGGAAAGACTCGGTGTTGAAGTGGAATTTCCAGAAACACAAGTGTGCTGCGGGCAGCCAGCCTTTAACAGCGGCTATACAAAAGAGACAATCAAAGCAGCGAAAAACATGATCAAAGCCTTTGAATCAGCTGAATATGTTGTGACACCATCAGGTTCGTGCAAGGCGATGTTTTTAGAATATCCTCATCTTTTGAAAGAAGACCGAGTGTGGTCGGCCAAGGCTGAGGCACTTGCCGCAAAAACATATGAATTAACAGAGTTTATTGTTGATATATTACACGTGACAGATGTAGGCGCGAGCCTGAAAGGAAACGCAGCCTATCACACCTCTTGTCATATGACGAGACTGCTGCGCATTAAGGAGGCGCCTTTTACCCTGTTGTCAAATGTCAAAGATTTGACGATGAAACCATTGCCCCGCGCAGAAAATTGCTGTGGATTTGGAGGAACCTTTTCAGTGAAAATGACCCCTATTTCTGAGCAGATGGTTGATGAAAAAGTACAAAGCATAGAGGAGACAGGCGCCGAATATATCATTGGTGCTGACTGCGGGTGTCTGCTGAACATTGGCGGGAGGCTGAACCGTCTTGCCCTTCAGCCGATGGTCTCCTTATTAGGCGGATTCCTCATTTTCCGTGAACGAACAACAATGTCTGCTCTATTGACGATGTGTGCAGCGATTGTTGGTGCCCTTATGATAGGCTGGGGAGATATTGGTCATAGCAAGGCAGCCATCTTAGGAGATATTTTATCCTTTTTGAGTGTGATTGCTGTTGTTTGTTATTTGCTAATAGGCCAACAGGCTGTAAGAAAAATATCTCATTGGATTTATAGTTTTTGTGTATTTGGTTTTGCCGGTCTTTTTTTAATTTTATTCAACCTGCTTCAGCAAACCCCTTTCACAGGCTATCCGGGTAAAGAGTGGGGAATCTTTTTATTGCTCGCCATCATACCTACGATGTCTCATGTCATTAATAATTGGCTATTAACCTATGTGAATGCGACAACCATTTCAATGAGTATTCTTGGCGAACCTGTTGGGGCAACAATACTTGCTGTATGGCTGCTTGGAGAGAAAGTTACACTGCTTCAAATGCTTGGCGGTCTGCTTGTTCTTTTAGGCGTCTTCTTCTTTTTGATGCAGCAGCGTCAAGGAATCGTGATGAAAACAAAAAAATCCGGTTAACTTCCGGATTTTTTACTCTTTTAAATCGTTTTTTTCAATCACTTTGTTTAATCTTGCCTCGATTTTTTTCAATTCCATTCGTTTTCTTCTGATTATGCGAAACGCGATGACAATGATTGTCACAATAAAGGCAATGAATAGAAGAGAGAACATTTGAAATAGAAGATCTCCCATGTTGAATGCCATATCCTCTCTATTAGACATACGTAAAACCTCCTTTTCTATCTATATATTACCATAATCATTAAAAGATTGAGATTTATCCATAATTTATCTATAATAGGTAAAATATCACTCATTAAAGGAGAACCAATATGAGAACTTTAGTCCTTTTACGAGGTCTCCCAGGCGTAGGTAAATCAACATGGATCAAAGAACAAGGCTTAGAGCCTTACACTTTATCAGCGGATCAAATCCGGCTGTTAACGCAGCCGCCGCAGCTATCAGTCAATGGGAAACTAGACATTTCAAGCAAGCATGACCACAAAGTTTGGTCTTTATTATTCGATCTACTCACGGCCCGTATGGAACGCGGAGACTTTACTGTGATTGATGCGACACATATTTCAAGTAAATCGATTTCTCAATATAAGTCTTTAGCGACTTCGTATCGTTACAGGGTATATGTCGTCGATTTCACGCAGGTGCCCCTTGAAACAGCTCTTTTGCAAAATCGCTCACGTGAATCTCACAAAGTGGTGCGGGAATCTGTTTTGTATCAAATGAACGAGCGGTTAAAAACAGAAAAGGTCCCGTCATGGGTGACTGTTTTGCAGCCGGAGGAATATCCGCAAGTGATGACCTATCAGCCTCGATCCTTTGATCAATATGAGGCCATTCATGTTTTCGGAGATATTCACGGTTGTTACACCGCACTTACCACCTATTTGCAAGGAGACATCAAAGAAAACGAACTTTATATCTTTACAGGGGATTTACTTGATAGGGGAATAGAAAACAAAGAAGTATTAGATTGGATGCTCGCCCATAGAGAATGCCGGAATGTCATTGTCATTGAAGGCAATCATGATCAGCATTTATACCGGTTTGCACATGGTGAAAAAGTCAGAAGCAATATGTTTAACCGGCATACTGCGCCTGAAATTGAAGCAGCAGACTTTGATTTGAAGGAAGTACGAAAGTTTGTCAGAACCTTTCATCAGCTGACTTATTTTACGTACCATGATCAGACATTTCTTGTTACCCATGGCGGACTTGCTCATTTGCCGGAAGAGCTTCTTCATGTCTCAACACAGCAGCTCATTCACGGCGTAGGAGAATATTCAGATGACATTGATCACTTATTTGTTCAAAACACAGCTGGGCTGGATATCATCCAAATTCACGGGCATCGCAATTTATACAGACTGCCTATTCACGCAGCGGAAAGATCTTATAACCTAGAAGGCCAGGTTGAATTTGGGGGGCAGCTGCGGGTGTTAAAAATCACAGCTGAGGGGATTGAGACTCATGAAATTGACAATCCAGTCTACAGAGCCTCTGAGAAAAAACAATCGGCTGCTGTTCAATCAGATATTTCACTGGATGATTTTTTAGCTCATTTAGATCAGCATGAATACGTTCAGGAATTAAAGCTTCCACACCATATTTCATCTTTTAATTTTACGAAAAAGGCTTTTAGTGAACGTCAGTGGGATGATGTGAATGTGAAGGCAAGAGGTTTGTTTGTCAATATGGTTTCAAAGCAGATTGTGTCTAGAAGCTATAATAAATTTTTTAACATTGATGAGCGTCCGGAGACAAGAATGCAGCATTTAGTGAACCATCTTCAATTCCCTGTCGCCGTATATGATAAAGCAAATGGATACTTAGGCACTGTTGGGTATAACGAAATGGAAGATGAATTGGTGTTTACGTCCAAATCGTATACATCACATGTGAAACAAAATCAGCATGCTTCCTGGGTCGAAGAGCTATTTTATAAAACCTTCGGTGATGTGCAGGCTGACTACATCAAATCATACGTCCGTGACCACCATGTATCTCTTGTGTTTGAAGTCATTTTGCCAGAAAAAGATCCGCATATTATCACATATGAACAAGATCAACTCATTTTACTCGATATAGTGAAGCGGCAGTTAAGCTATGAAAAAGCACCATTCGCTGAAGTGAAAAGATTAAGTGAACAGCTGGGAATATCCTGTAAGCAGGAAGTGGCTGTTTTCCATGATTGGACGTCTTTTTATAAATGGTATCAGGCGGTCTCTCATGATGACACAATAAAAGAAGAGGGATATGTCATTGAGGATGCTCGCGGCTTTATGACCAAACTCAAGCTTCCTTATTATCAATTCTGGAAGCAGATGCGCGGGATGAAGCAGCGCGTTGCAGAGAAGCGTTCCTCGCAAAAATTTATGCAGGCGTTGCAGACAGCGGAGCAAGCTAGGTTCTATACGTGGCTTCTTGAGCAAGAAGCAGATCATGTGAGGAATAGCACAATTATTGAACTGCGGTCACAATTTGAACAAAGCGGTACTGCCCAATTGAATAATGGTGGGATAAATGCATAGTCTAACAAAGAGTCTTTTCTAAGGAAAAGGCTTTTTTTGATGCAATTGAAAGGTGGACACTTGCATGCCTGACCATATTGAAGTCATTCTTCGGACGATGTTTGCTTTTGCAATTTTATTTGGAGGAGCACGTCTTTTAGGAAAACAAACCATTGCGCAAATGAATATTTTTGATTTTATAGCAGCCATCAGCTTAGGTTCAATTGCAGCGAACCTGGCGTTTAATACAACGCTCCCGCTTCAGCACACAACGATTTCCTTTGTGTCACTTGTCATGATTATTTATGTGATTTCCCTGCTTGCATTAAGAAGCCGGAAGATGAGAGGGTTTATGGCTGGTAAACCAACCCTTGTCATACAAAATGGAAAAATTCTTGAAGGAAATATGAAAGGGATGAGATATACCCTTGATTATTTAAATCAACAGCTGAGAGAAAAAGACATCTTTGATATTAGCGAAGTTGAATTTGCGATGATTGAAACAGATGGGCATATATCAGTGAAAAAATACCCTTCGTTTGAAAAAGTCACGCGGAAAGACCTTCATTTATTCATGGAGGCAGGGCGTTACATGCCGATTGAAGTCATCATGGACGGGAAACTCATCCAAAAGAACATACAAGAAAATCAATTAACAGAGCAATGGATAGAAGAAGAGCTTAAAAAAAGGCAGCTGTCCTTAAAGGACATTGTTTATGCTGTCCGTTCAAGTAATGGAAACTTATATATTGATACATATGACGACCATATTCATTCTCCAATCGATCAGGAATGAATGTGTAGTGCTGATGACACCTGTGTGACACACATTTGACAATCTTTATAAGTCCTTTGGGTGTCATACGACTAGGTAGCATTTCTCAATTATTATTATTTTCAGAAAATGTGATGACGGATTAAAATAAGTATGTTTAAGTATAAATAGATGAAATTAAAATATTAATATAATATACCGAAAGCGGAATGAACGTTCATTCCTATATTTTTATAAGGAGGGGATGAAATGCCAGCAGTGACTGATAAACAAGAACAGATCATGAAGGCTTCGCTGGAACTATTTATTGAACGAGGCTTTGACGGCACCACAATGCCGATGATTTCAAAAAGAGCAAATGTCGGAGCGGGCACCATTTACCGTTATTTCGACAGCAAGGAGGCGCTCGTCAATATTTTGTACCAGCGCAGTCTCTCAGCATTTATCGAAAAAATGAACACAAACAGTCCAGATCCAAAGTTAAGTATCCGGGCGTACTTTAAGCATGTATTTTATTGCTTGGTTTTATTTACAAAGGAGAATCCAAGCGGGCTGTATTTCTTAGAGATTGATAAACGGTCTCATTACTTAGACGAGACGAGCAAAGAGAAAATGCAGCATTTGTTACATGAGCTATTCCTTATCTTTGAAGAAGGGAAAAAGGATGGAATACATCCAAATCTCTCAGGCAGAACCATTTTATCTATTGTATTTGGTGCCTTCGTGCAGCTGCATAAACAAATTCTTGCAGAAGAAATAGAGCCAACGATTGATTTTTTAGAGGATATTGAGCAATGTTTATGGCGCGCCATCAGCGTTGCATCTTAAAGAGATAAAGGGAGTGGGCATATGAAGCAACCATCAATCATTCCAAAACCAAAAACATACGGACCTTTTAAAAATATTCCCCATATAAAAAAAGGAGAGCTTTCTCAAACCTTTTGGCGGCTGGCAGATGAATTAGGACCGATCTTTCAGTTTGAATTTTCAAATGCAACAAGTATTTTTGTTTCCAGCCATGAACTTGTCAAAGAAGTATGTGACGAGAGCCGTTTTGATAAATATATTGGGACTAGTCTGAGTAAAGTTAGAGCATTTTCAGGGGATGGACTATTTACAAGCTGGACAGAAGAACCGAACTGGAGAAAGGCTCATCAAATTTTGATGCCTGCATTCAGCCAGCAGGCCATGAAGGGCTATCATGAAATGATGCTCGATATTGCCACACAGCTTGTGCAAAAATGGCAAAGAACAGGCCGCGATGAAGAAATTGAAGTAGCTGAGGATATGACAAAGCTGACTTTAGATACAATCGGCCTTTGCGGTTTTGATTTTCGCTTTAACAGCTTTTATAAAGAAAATCAGCATCCGTTCATCGACAGCATGCTGAAAGGTTTAAATGAAGCAATGGAGCAGTCGAGCCGATTGCCAATTGCAGATAAACTGATGATCAAAAGAAGAAAAGAATTTGAACAGCATGTCGATTTTATGAAGAAATTAGTAGATGACATTATTCAGGAACGAAGAAAACAAGATAAAACGGGCGATGATTTACTGTCTCTTATGCTGCATGCAGAGGACCCTGAAACAGGTGAACGTTTATCCGATGAAAATATCCGTTATCAAATCATCACCTTCTTAATTGCAGGACACGAAACAACAAGCGGGCTGCTATCATTTGCGATTTATTTCTTACTGAAGAATCCAGAGAAATTAAAGAAAGCCGTCCAGGAAGCAGATGAGGTGCTGCAGGGCGGGCTTCCGGCATTTAAACAGGTGCAAAAGCTAAGCTACACTCGTATGGTGTTAAATGAAGCTCTCCGCCTCTGGCCAACAGCGCCTACGTTCTCTCTTTATGCGAAAGAGGACACAGTAATCGGGGGGAAATATCCGATTCAAAAGAATCAAAGTGTCTCTGTTCTGCTCCCTAAACTACACCGTGATCAAGCGGTATGGGGAGAGGATGCAGAAGACTTTAAACCAGAGCGGTTTATGCACCCTGAGAAAATTCCGCAGCATGCCTATAAACCGTTCGGAAATGGCCAGCGTGCATGTATCGGTATGCAGTTCGCCCTGCATGAAGCTACGATGGTTCTCGCGATGGTTCTGCACAATTTAGAGTTAATTGACCACACATCTTATGAGCTAGATTTAAAAGAATCTCTCACAATTAAACCTAACGATTTTAAAATCAAAGTACGGCCAAGGAAGCAGCAATTCTTTATGGCACCACCGAAGGAAGAACCGAAGAAAAGCACCAATTCTAGTGAGTCAAAAGTGGCGAGTCACGGTACACCGCTGCTAGTTTTGTACGGATCAAATCTTGGCACAGCAAAGCAAATAGCGAACGAACTGGCTGAAGACGGGAAAGCAAAAGGATTTGATGTGACTACTGCGCCGCTTGATGACTTTACACGCCAATTGCCAGATACAGGTGCTGTCTTCATCGTGACCGCTTCATACAACGGACATCCGCCTGACAATGCGAAGCAATTTGTGGATTGGCTGGCGCAGGATGAAGAGCAGGATTTATCAAACGTGACATTTGCTGTCTTTGGATGCGGAGATCGAAATTGGGCGAGTACGTACCAGCGTATTCCTCGTCTGATTGATGAAGCACTTGAAAGAAAAGGGGCGAAGCGTGTAACGGATATAGGTGAAGGCGATGCAGGCGGTGATATGGATGAGGATAAAGAAATCTTCCAGAAAAATGTCTTCGAACAGCTTGCAAAAGAATTTAAGCTCACCTTCCAAGAAAAGGGAAAGGAAAAACCAAACCTATCAGTTGCTTATACTAATGAGCTAGTGGAGCGTCCTGTAGCTAAAATATATGATGCCTTTTCAGCTGTTGTATTGAAAAATGAAGAATTACAATCAGAAAAAAGCACACGGCAGACAAGACATATTGAATTAAAATTACCTGCTGGAAAAGCATACAAAGAAGGCGATCATATTGGGATTGTACCGAAAAATAGTGATGCACTCGTTCAGCGTGTGACCCGCCGCTTTAAACTAGATCCTGAACAGCACATTAAGCTTTCATCTGAGAAAGAGGCAAGTCATTTACCATTAGATCAGCCGATTCCAATCAAAGAATTACTTGCCTCGCATGTTGAGCTTCAAGAGCCTGCAACACGTACACAGTTAAGAGAGCTCGCAGCACATACTGTATGTCCGCCTCACCGCGTGGAGCTTGAAAAAATGGCTGGTGAAGCATATCAAGAAGCCATCTTAAAGAAACGAGTAACCATGCTGGATTTATTAGATCAATATGAAGCGTGTGAGCTGCCGTTTGTGCACTTTTTGGCGCTTTTACCAGGTTTGAAGCCGCGTTATTACTCGATTTCTAGCTCGCCAAAGGTAGATGAAGAAAAAGTCAGTATCACAGTGGCGGTTGTAAAAGGTAAAGCATGGAGCGGAAGCGGAGAATATGCCGGAGTCGCATCAACCTATTTATGTGGTCTGAAAGAAGGGGAAGAAGTAGCCTGCTTCCTGCATGAAGCGCAAGACGGATTCCAGCTGCCCCCTTCATCAGACATACCGATGATTATGATTGGACCAGGTACAGGAATCGCTCCATTTAGAGGATTTGTTCAGGCAAGAGAAGTGTGGCAGAAGGAAGGGAAGCAGCTAGGCGAAGCCCACCTATATTTTGGCTGCCGTCACCCTCAGGAAGATGATCTGTATTATGATGAAATGCAGCTTGCAGCGCAAAACGGAGTTGTCCATATCCATCGTGCTTATTCTCGTTACGATGAGCAAAAAGTATATGTCCAGCATTTGTTGAAAGAAGAGGGCGGCATGCTGATCGAATTGCTTGATCAAGGTGCTTATCTGTACGTGTGCGGAGACGGAAAAGTTATGGCCCCAGAGGTAGAGGCTACACTGATCGATCTTTATCAAAACGAGAAACAATGCTCGAGAGAAACAGCTGAAAATTGGCTGACAACCCTCGCAAATGACAATAGATATGTAAAAGATGTGTGGAGCTGACAAAGAGGAAAGACCGCCTATTAGGCGGTTTTTTTTGTTCTCATAGAAAGAGATCGATAGAATGAAGATTGGGAAGATACAAAACACCTAATTTGGAAATGAAATATTTTGTAAAAAATAAGAATATTCTCTCATTTACTCCAATATGAAACAATCGTATGATTTTTGATATAGGACATAAAGGAGGAATATGATGAAAAAGGTGAAAATGTTACTCCCTTCTCTTCTCGTTTTTGGTGCTTTAAGTGTGCCTAGTTTTGCCCATGCCGCATCGGATTCAGTACTAACGTCTGATTATGACATGGTGACTTCTGATGGTAAAGTGATTTCTTCAAGTGATTTCCACAATGATACGAAAGCCCCCTCATCCTTTGACAAAGTGGATGATCTTTCTTCTACTGTTGGCGAAAAAGTAAAACCACTATCAAAATATTTAAAAGATTTTCAAACGAAAGTCGTCATTGGAGACGATGGTAGAACCAAAGTTGCAAATACAAGAGTGGCACCATACAATTCGATTGCTTATATTACATTTGGCGGCTCAAGCTGTACGGGAACACTCATTGCTCCTAACAAAATTTTGACAAACGGACACTGCGTATATAATACGGCATCGAGAAGCTATAGTGAGAAAGGGACTGTATATCCTGGTATGAATGATAGTACTGCGGTGAATGGTTCAGCAAAAATGACTGAGTTCTATGTGCCAAGCGGATATATTAATACTGGAGCAAGCCAATATGACTTTGCCGTGATCAAAACCGATACGAACATTGGCAATACGGTCGGCTACCGATCCATCCGCCAGGTGACAAACTTGACTGGGACAACCATTAAAATCTCAGGATATCCTGGTGATAAAATGAGATCGACTGGCAAGGTGTCACAGTGGGAGATGTCAGGTCCTGTGACGAGAGAAGATACGAATCTAGCGTACTATACGATTGATACATTCAGCGGAAATTCAGGTTCTGCCATGCTGGATCAGAACCAGCAAATCGTTGGCGTTCATAACGCTGGGTATTCAAACGGAACGATAAATGGCGGTCCGAAAGCGACAGCTGCTTTTGTTGAGTTTATAAACTATGCGAAAGCGCAATAAAAAATAGAGCTTGTTTCCTTCATAGGGGACAAGCTTTTTTGTATGAATTGATTTGATAGAATTCATATTTCTAACCTGAGAGATTTGAGATTGAGAGCCTCATCATTTTTTTCTCATGTCATCTGCGCACCACTCATACATTAAAATGACACATTTCCTTTCAGTCAAGATGATGCTTAAGATGGATGAGGAGGGTCACGCGCTTTTGAAGATGAAAAGAGGCTGGATCGCTGCTGTCGCCTTATGTTTTGTGATATGGATGGGCACGTTGTTAGGTGGATTTGGAGAGAAGCAGGCAGCAAAAGGGGCTGATCGATATGATCATGTCGTTCAATTTCCAAAGGAAAGGTACCCTGAAACAGGCAGTCATATTCAAGAAGCCATTCGAAAAGGGCATTCAGATGTGTGTACCATTGACCGAAATGGAGCAGATGCCCGCAGGCAAGAATCATTAAAAGGAATTCCGACAAAACCTGGCTTTGACCGGGATGAATGGCCAATGGCGGTTTGTCTTGAGGGAGGAAAAGGCGCAAGCGTACAATATGTTAGTCCATCTGATAATAGGGGAGCAGGCTCATGGGTCGGGCACCAAATCAGCGGGTTTCCTGATGGGAAAAGAATATTATTCATTGTGAAATAAATCGGAAAGAGTCTCCCTAGAGTGGGGGGCTCTTTTGTTTATCATCAGAGCCTATTCGAGCTAGCAGGGACAAAAGATTCAGTGGTACAATCAATCTATAAGGTACAAAGACTGACAAGAAGAAAATGTGAAGGGACATTTGCTTATGGATAAGAACCGTGCATTATACGATTTTTTTATGCAGCATGCAGAGGAGCTGACCGAAACATGGTATGAATCAATTGAGGACGATGATCCAGAATCCATATATCGTTCAACAGATTCCAGCATCATATCAGAGCTAAAACGGCAGAATCAAGATTATTACCAGCATTTTATACGAGCTATTATTGAAGATAAGACGTATTTACATACTGAATTTAAAAAATGGTCTGAGGAATTAGCCAGTGACCCAAAGCATTTAAATACACCATTAGATTATGTCGTGAGAGAATACATGTCCAATCAAAGAGTGGTTCTGCATTACTTAAAAGAATTTATCAAACAGCGTCAAGATGAAATTGATATTGACCGCATCTTTTATTGGTATGATTTAATTTCCGAAGCGTTTAATATTTCAATCCATGTGTTTATCCAGCAATATGTGAAAAATACAACCGAAAAACTCGTGGCTCAAAGAGATATGATTTACGAATTGAGCTCACCGGTGATTGTCTTAAAAAGCCAGATTGCGTTATTGCCTTTAGTAGGTGACATTGACACAGCGAGAGCAAAGATTATTTTAGAAAATACGCTAAATCAGTGCTCGCAAAAAGGTGTTCAGCATTTATGTATTGATCTATCGGGTGTGGTCATTATTGATACAATGGTGGCTCATCAAATCTTTGATCTTGTCACGTCACTTCGGTTAATTGGAGTAGAGACGACCATTTCAGGGATTAGACCAGAAATTGCCCAAACAGCAGTGCAGCTCGGGCTTCCTTTTAATGAATTTCGCACGGCATCATCACTTGCTCACGCACTGGACCGTATGACTGAATTTTCTTCAATATAAAAACCAGGCCGATGAATGGCCTGGTTTTTAATTTAGATGACAGCGTCAATTTGTGTGACTTTCCAATTTTTTTGTACTTTTTCGTACGTAACAGTTCGTTTTACTTTGCGTCCATCAAGTGTTGGGACAGTAAATTCATATGTGCGGACCGTTTGTTTTTTAGAAACAAGTTTAGGTGTGGCTTTTTCCCAATTGAGCATGTTGTCTCCATCACCGACTGGAACAGCCATTTTGCCTTTATGAACAATGAACTGATAATCTTTTAAACCATGTTTGATGGCATCTTGAGTGAAAACTTGAGATAGGTAGCTGTTTAATTTTTTCTTTGTATCAAATGTTTTAGAAAGATAGTTGTACGTCATATCTTTATAGGTAAATGATTTTAATTTGACATTAGAATGGTCTTTAATTTTGTAGCCTGACATTGCACTCCAAAAATGTTCTCTTGCATCAAGGGCAATATGTAACGCTTCTTTATTAGTCAAAGCGGCTGATTTCTTGGAAGCGGCCAATGTTGTTGTTTGTAATGAGATCATAAGCATAATAGCAGTTAATAAAACAAATAATTTTTTCAAGGCGATTGCCTCCTTTTCTCAATGAAAACTTCTTATGTTACAAATGTTACAATAATTACAGTGATATTACAAGTATTAAATCTAAATGTTTTTTTATTTCTTTTGTTTCTAATTATATAACGTTTGAGGGAGACAAAAAGTTTTCATTTTTTTTATTTTTCTTCTTAAACATTATATAACCGTTCTAAAGAAGAACGAAACGTCTTTTGGAAAAATTTCTATTTAGACGTTTAACACTCTTTTTTATTTATGACATATACTGTCGTGATGAAAGTCTAAAGAAAGTGGTGTTTCGTATGTATCAACCGTATGAAGATATGTGGAATGGTTACTCATATGATAGGCAGATGCAGGGATTGCCATCGATTTCTATTCCTCAAATTGGAGGTTTTCCTGGGTTTCCAATCGGAGGAGGGCAAGGTTCAGGCGGACACTCAGCACCGCCGGCACCGCCGCAGCATATCATTTCCCAGTATCAGCAAGCACTCTCTCAGCCACAAAGTATGCAGTCGCTTATATCGGGGCAAGGTGTTGGCGGAGGCCATCAAACTGTACAATTTGCAGCGGGATGTAATAGAAGATGGACGATTGTGCTTTTGAGAAACGGTCAAGTATTTTTAATGTTCGTTCTTTCCTCACAGCCTTTTGGCCGAACAACTGGCTTTATATGGCCGAACTTTACATTTGGTTCCTTCCCAAGCTCAAGTATTCTTGCATATTCTTGTGCATAAGAAAAAGCCGGTTTTCATCAGCTGCTGATGAAATACCGGCTTTTTTTAATGAATATTTCGAAATACGCCAATCACTTTACCTAGTATACTCACATTCTGTAAAATAATCGGTTCCATTGATGGATTCTCTGGCTGTAATCTAAAGTGTGTATTTTCTTTATAGAAACGTTTCACTGTCGCTTCATCTTCCTCTGTCATGGCGACCACAATATCTCCATTGTTAGCGGTGCTTTGCTGACGCACAATGACATAGTCCTTGTCCAAAATACCTGCATCAATCATACTTTCTCCCATAATTTCAAGCATAAACACTTGTTCGTCTGGTGCTGCAAAAGTCTCTGGAAGAGGGAAGTATTCTTCTACATTCTCAACAGCTGTGATAGGAAGGCCGGCGGTTACTTTTCCGATGACTGGAACGTTCATTACAGCACTCTTTGGAATATTCATTTCCTCTTCATCTAGTACTTCGATCGCTCTAGGTTTTGTCGGGTCTCTTCTTATTAAGCCCTTTGTTTCCAGTCTAGCTAAATGTCCATGGACCGTTGAACTGGATGCTAGACCGACAGCTTCTCCAATTTCACGGACGGATGGGGGATAACCCTTGCTTTTTACTTCATCTTTGATGAATTTCAGGATATCGAGTTGTCTTTTTGATAGCTTCGTCATCTTTTGCACCTCAAAACGTCAATTTTAAAGAAATTATAGCATGTTTTTCCTAACAGTACAAACATAGGTTCGAAAAAACGTTTGACAGAAACGTTTGTTCGTATTTATAATGAGAGACAGAAAGAGCGAACGCACATTCTATTAGGAGAGATGACATTATGAGGTTAAAAGAATGTATTATTTTTATTGGGGTATTCTCATTCATCGTTGGCATATTTCTCTCACTTATTGCAGTCACAAGCCATAATGATTCAAATCAATATGTTAAAATAGAGGTTCAATCAGGAGATACTCTTTGGGGATTAGCTGATCAAGTAAATGACAGCAAATCAATCGACAAAAATGCATTTATTGACTGGGTAACAGAACACAATGATCTTGCTTCAACAGAAATCCAGCCTGGAGACATTCTTGTCATACCCGTGAAAAAAGAGCATCCAGTCGTATATCAGCTTGCAACAGTACAGTAGAAAGGTCGATTGAAGACATGAACGCAATCATTTATGCGAGAGTAAGCACTGTGAAAGAAGAGCAGGAAACCTCGCTGAAAAGACAAGAAGAAGAACTGCTGGCTTTAGCTGCCATGCACAAGATGAATGTGGTCAAAGTCATCAAAGAAAAAGCAAGTGGATATGAGCTAGATCGTGATGGCGTGTTTGAAATGCTTGCTGCACTGAAGGAAGAGTCGATCGATGCCGTTCTTATCCAAGATGAAACACGTCTTGGAAGAGGACAAGCTAAAATTGCGCTTCTTCATTGTCTATTTAAAGAGAACGTAAAGGTATACAGCGTGTTTCATAGAGGAGAGCTTGAGCTTTCAGAAGCAGATGAAATGGTCATCGAGATTGTAGGAGTCGTCGAAGAGTACCAACGGAAAATTCATAACCTGAAAATCAAGCGGGGGATGAAAAGGGCTGTTGAGCGCGGATATCAGCCTGAACTAAATTTAAGGCAGCAGGACCATGCACCTGGCCGTGAGCGTATTGAAGTGCCTATTTCAGAAATTGTTCGATTAAGAAAAAATAACATGACGTTCGCCGAAATTGCCGCAACTCTTCAGGCATTAGGTTTTGACATTTCAAAAGCAACAGTGCATAGAAGGTATCAAGAATATGAAAAAGGCCTTACCACCTAAAGCGTGATTTGTTGTCAAAATGATTGATATTTAGTAGTATGTAGAGAAAATGCTTTAAAGGAGTTTGTCATGATTTCTAAAGAACAGCTTGCAAGAATAAATGAGCTTTCAAAAAAGTCGAAAGAAACCGGTTTATCAGACGCTGAAAAAACAGAACAAAAGCAGTTGAGAGAAGAGTATTTAAAAGCTTTTCGTTCTTCTATGAAAAATACACTTAAAACTGTCAAAATCGTTGACCCTGAAGGAAACGATGTCACACCAGAAAAATTAAAAAGAGAAAAAGATCAGAACCTTCATTAAGGCTGTGATTTCTTGAATTTTGAAAAGATGGGAAGAATATTCTCGTCTTTTTTCATATTTGCATAACTTTTTAGGTGATCGATAAACTAAATGTGACAAAATCCTTCTTTTTCAGCGTGAAATAGTTGTGAAAAAAGGACAGTAGATTTATGATAATGGTGTACACAAGATACGGAAGGGGATTTATATGGAAACGATTGAATTGAAATCTATTGCAACAATACGTACTCTCTCCATAGACGCAATTGAAAAAGCGAATTCCGGTCACCCAGGAATGCCGATGGGTGCTGCACCAATGGCATACGCTTTATGGACGAATCACTTAAACGTAAGTCCGCAAAATCCAAATTGGTTTAACAGAGACCGCTTTGTTTTATCTGCGGGCCATGGTTCTATGCTTCTATACAGCATGCTTCATTTAAGCGGATACAATCTGAGCATTGAAGATTTAAAACAATTCCGCCAATGGGGAAGCAAAACACCTGGACATCCTGAATTTGGACACACAGAAGGCGTAGACGCGACAACGGGTCCTTTAGGCCAGGGAATTGCTATGGCAGTAGGAATGGCACTTGCAGAAAGACATCTTGCGGAAACGTATAACAAAGACAACTTTCATGTTGTAGACCACTATACATACAGCATTTGTGGAGATGGAGACTTAATGGAGGGAATTTCCTCTGAAGCAGCTTCACTTGCTGGTCATTTAGGCTTAGGCCGTTTAATCGTTCTTTACGATTCAAATGACATTTCTTTAGATGGCGATTTAGATCGTTCATTCTCTGAAAATGTGAAGAATCGTTTTGAAGCGATGAACTGGGAAGTTCTTTACGTGAAAGACGGCAACAACATCGAAGAAGTAACAGCTGCTATTGAAAAGGCGAAGCAAAGCACAGACAGACCTACATTAATCGAAGTGAAAACAACGATCGGTTTCGGATCTCCAAACCGTGCGGGAACGTCTGGTGTGCATGGTGCACCGCTTGGCAGCGAGGAAGCAAAGCTGACGAAGGAAGCTTACTCTTGGACGTTTGAAGAAGATTTCCATGTACCTTCTGAAGTGTACGATCATTTCAAAGAAGCTGTCAAAGACGCTGGACAGAAAAAAGAAGCAGCGTGGAATGAATTGTTTGCGCAATACGAAAAAGAATATCCAGAGCTGGCAGCACAGCTGAAGCTTGCGATTGAAGGAAAGCTTCCTGAGAATTGGGATCAAGAAATTCCTGTTTATGAAGCAGGTTCAAGCCTTGCTTCCCGCGCATCTTCAGGTGAAGTGTTAAATGGCATTGCAAAGCAAGTACCTTTCTTTATTGGCGGGTCTGCTGACCTTGCTGGATCAAATAAAACAACGATTAAAAACACAGATGATTTCGGGAAAAATAATTATGCCGGCAAAAACATTTGGTTCGGTGTCAGAGAATTTGCAATGGGTGCAGCGCTCAATGGTATGGCACTTCACGGCGGTCTTCGTGTATTCGGCGGAACGTTCTTTGTTTTCTCAGATTACTTAAGACCAGCGATTCGTCTTGCTGCCTTAATGGGACTTCCAGTCACTTACGTCTTTACTCATGATAGTATCGCTGTTGGTGAAGATGGTCCAACGCATGAACCGGTTGAACAGCTTGCTTCACTGCGTGCGATGCCTAATCTTTCCGTTATCCGCCCAGCAGATGGAAATGAAACAGCTGCAGCGTGGAAACTAGCTGTATCTTCAACGGATAAACCGACAGCACTAGTTCTTACTCGTCAAAACCTTCCAACAATTGACCAGGCACCAGAGAAGGCATATGAGGGAGTAGAAAAAGGTGGATACGTTGTGGTTGAAGCAGCTGATGCACAGCCGGAAGCACTTCTACTCGCTTCAGGATCTGAGGTTGGTTTAGCCATTGAAGCACAAAAGGCACTTGAAAAAGAAGGTATCCGCGCGTCTGTTGTCAGCCTTCCTGCATGGGATCGCTTCGATCAGCAGTCAGACGAATACAAAGAATCCGTTCTTCCTAAAGCAGTACGTGCACGTATTGCAATTGAAATGGGTGCTTCACTTGGCTGGGAGCGTTACACGGGGCTTGATGGTGACGTGATTGCAATTGATAAATTTGGCGCTTCTGCACCAGGAGAAACCATTATCGAGAAATACGGCTTTACTGTCAGCAATGTAGTCAGCCGTGTGAAAGCGAAGCTGAATAAATAAACGAACTCCAAGCATCATGCTTTTTTGCTATCTGTTTGCAGAGCATTTTCATCCGCTCTGCAAACTTTTTTCTTTTTTCTTTTTTCTTGTTTTTTTGACAAAACTAGTTTCTTCTTGCTTCATATATAGACAATTCTTTCTTTCACATTTTTGTATAATACAAGCAATAAACGAGATTGACGAAATGTGAAAGGAAGGGATAGACATGGAACGTCATTATTATATTTATTGGATTGAGGATGAATTTGCGCATCACTATTTTGGCAGAGAATCGATTTTGTTTCATTTGTTTGAGTCGTTACATTGGACGAACCGCACTGACGATGAACTTGTAATGCTTGTGAAGCAAGTGGATTATGTGACGAAACGAATCCCTGCTTTTCATATGCACCAGCGTCTAA
Source organism: Bacillus sp. FSL P4-0248 (assembly GCF_038593305.1). NCBI lineage: Bacteria > Bacillati > Bacillota > Bacilli > Caryophanales > Bacillaceae > Bacillus > Bacillus sp. FSL P4-0248. The sequence goes on from NZ_CP151983.1 coordinate 1,701,323, forward strand.
TGAATAACTTAACGAACATTCACTATACACAAATAGGCTCGATTTACAGCGCTTCCTTACCAGATGGAAAAGGAACTGCAGCATTTATTATTAAAGACCGGTATATTCAAATGTCTGCCACTGGCAGTTATGAGGCAGAAGCGGTGTTTTTTGAAGTGCTGAGAAAAATCAGCCCTTGTTTTCTTGCAATGGACTTTAGTTCAAAGAAACACGGATGGCTCAATCCAGTAAAAGTGAGGAATTTTGTTTAAAAAAATAAAATTGAACGTGAAATGTTGTATAATAGCCTTTTGTTTAGTACACTTTATACGAGACAACATGAAGGAGGAAGAATTATGGATTTATGGGTTGTCATCCTTGTAGGCGTTGTTGCACTGCTTGCAGGAGTTGCACTCGGATTCTTTATTGCTCGTAAGTATATGATGAGCTATTTGAAAAAGAATCCACCGATTAATGAACAAATGCTTCGAATGATGATGATGCAAATGGGCATGAAACCGTCCCAGAAGAAAATCAATCAAATGATGAAAGCCATGAACAACCAAGCGAAATAATACGTACGATATTATGATCATAGATGGAACATGGTTTTAAAGAATGGACAAGCATTGTCCTTTCTTTATTCAATTCACCTTCATCAGACGCTTAAAACCACTGTACTTGCATGAATGAAGCAGGGAAGGTGGTTTTTATTATGGCGTCAAGAGTATGTAAAAAACAAAAAACCCCTAAGTCAGAGGTTTTTTGTTTCGTTTATGGTCACACATATCAACTGTTCTAAAAATGGTGCGGCATGTTTGATATCATGAAGTATGATTAGTTGGCTGAGTTTGAGTGTAAGTGTCGTTGATATTGTAAGAGGAGATGATCTAGCTGCTGGCTATGTTCGATGGTCACTGTTGATGTCATCCCATTATGCAAGACAACTTTCATCAGCTCTTCTCTTTTTTCTTCGATTTGAGTTAATAATGATGTTTTTACCAAAGTCATGTTCCTTTCATGCAAATCTTGATAAAAAGAATCGATTCTATTATATCCATTTTAAGGTTTATTTTCAAATTTAAAGGATTCATTATCTTGATGTCAAATTAAATTATATAAGGTTTTAAGAGAATAGACCATCTTTATTGAGGTGATGTAAAAAAAATGAAATGATTTTGTCATCTCTTATTGTATATTGTAAGAAGGGGGTGTTCTTTTGACAGATTTGAATTACTTTTTAGCATTTGGAGCAGGATTTCTTTCTTTTATTTCACCGTGCTGTCTGCCGCTTTATCCAGCGTTTTTATCGTATATTACGGGCGTTAGTATAGATGAAGTGAAATCCGAGAAGGTGATGCTGAGAAGAAGAAGTCTGCTTCATACTTTATTCTTTTTAGTTGGGTTCTCTATTATATTTATTGCGATTGGCTTTGGGACATCGTTTGTCGGGAAGTTTTTTAATGATTATCATCAAGCGATTCGTCAAATTGGAGCCATCCTCATTATTTTCTTTGGTTTTATGACTCTTGGCGTATTCAAGCCCTCTTTCCTCATGGGCGAAAAGAGAATCCAGTTCAAAAACCGTCCTGCTGGTTTTTTTGGATCCATTCTCATCGGAATGGGCTTTGCCGCTGGATGGACACCTTGTACTGGACCTATTTTATCCGCTGTTATCACACTGGCGAGTAACCATCCTGAGTCGGCGGTTATGTATATGATTGCGTATGTTTTTGGATTTGCCGTCCCGTTTTTTATTCTCTCCTTTTTCATTACGAAAATGGCGTGGATCAGAAAACGTCAGCAGCTCATCATGCGAATTGGCGGAATCATTATGATTGTGGTAGGGATTTTGCTGTTCTTTGATCTTCTGACATGGATTATCATCATGTTCTCATCATTGTTTGGCGGCTTTACAGGCTTTTGAAATCGTTTTCTACAGTCGCGGCGAATGGTTTTTTTTCGTCAATTGGAGTATATTATACATAGGCTGACCTTAAAGAATAAAGGAATGATTTGATATGATGATCTTGATCTCTTCTATAATTGCGGTATGTATGGCGGTGGCCGTCATGTTTATTCGCATTAAGTCATCTGCAAAACCTGCAACTGCGAAAAAAATTATTTTACCTCCTATTTTCATGAGCACTGGCGCACTGATGTTTTTTGTTCCTATGTTTCGGGTAACTGGAGCTGAATTTCTAGAAGCGATCACAGTGGGGATGTTTTTCTCTATATTTTTAATCAAAACATCGAAGTTTGAAATTAGAGGTAATGACATCTACTTAAAACGGTCAAAAGCATTTGTGTTCATTCTCATTGGACTTCTTGTCCTTCGTATCGGGATGAAGACCATCCTAAGCTCTTCTATTGATTATGGTTCATTAAGCGGGATGTTTTGGATTCTTGCCTTTGGCATGATCGTGCCTTGGCGGGTTGCCATGTATTTATCGTTTAGAAAGCTGTCTAAACAATTAGATCCGCAGCAGATTCAAATGAATTAAACCTCCTTTTAATAAAGGAGGTTACATATTGTTGACAAAGGGCTAAAATGATCTTTTATTTTAGCCCTTTGTCTTCTATTCAGCGTTATTGAAAACCTTTGAAGTCTAGGAAGGACGAGCACTGGCGCGGAGCGAATTTAACATTCGTGAGCACCAGCGCGCAGGACTGACAAAGAATGCGAGGGTTTGTCTAAACGCTGAAACCTCCTTTATAAAAGGAGGTTATTTTAATAACGATTCATATGGCGAGTGATCAATGTTTTTTTCTTGAAGGCGCTTCAGTAAAAACTTATGATCCCGCTTTGGTGTGGCCATAATGTAGCCGCGAATGATTAAGTCTAAATTAATGCTGGCAGCCTGTTCTTTTAATGCCAGCTCACCGATTTTACCCGCTATTTTTTCTTTGGCAACATCTCTAAACAGCTCTGGAACAGGTAATACGAGTTCATTTAACAGCTGTTTGTCCTCATCCCGCCATAGGTGAAGGCTCTTTTGAATATATTCATCCTGCCAATAAAGCTCTGATTTCCCATCTTCCTTTGGCAATCGTTTTAAAAACTTGCGAAACATAAAAAAGCCACCGATTGCGAGTAATCCGATCATCACTGTACCCCAAAATAAAATGAACCACAAAAACCAGCCGCTTAACATGTTCTCACTCCTTATACCCCTTATCTCTCTATTTTATATTACATGAAGAGAGGATAGAAGAAAATAACAAAAATGTATGTCTATTATCTCTATAAACGCCCTTTTTCATTGATAGCCGCCCATTTACTAGAATGACCCAAACCAATTAGTAGAAAAAGAATACATTATCATATAGCGACTCTACTATTTGGCCATGGTGGTTCGCAAAAGGTATTGACTTGAAACGAACGGGAAGAGAGCCCACCTATATAAAGGTGGGCTCTTAATGTTTGAAGTGCGGGATTTGAAAGGAAAATGCACCGTTTGGATGGTCGGAACATTTTTTAATTTTTATCGATATGATTCGGTTTTCATAATCTGTTTCAATGTCTTTGTCGTTTAAATAAAAAGGGAGCATCACGCTTTTTTCAATTGGCTGTTCGCCTTCACCATTTGGATGCTGTACTGTGTAAGTCAACGTCAGCTCATGTCCAGCGAAGGTCAGCTTTACATCAGTGATCGATAAGGTGGAGACATCGATTTCGATAATATAATCACGGCTTGTTTCATAAAGATCAATTGGGAGGTGTTCATCATACCAGGCAAATGGATCATCCATTAAAACATTGAGCCAATCATCTATTTCAATAAAATCAGAGGAATTCGATTGCTTTTCATTCTCCATAAACACTCCTCCATCACATCTCATAATAAATCATATGATGAAAATGGAAATGTGTGAAAGACCTAAAACATCCCGTGTGGTCACGGGATGAGAGGGGAATAATTACATATCATGATGAGAATTGTGCTTTTGTCTTGTATGGTTGCGGTTTTTCACTTTTTTACTGCCTGATAACGGCTCAGGCTGACCGCCTTGATGCTCCTTAGGAGAGTTTTGACGGATGTCTTTCCCTGTGTTTTTATTCGTCATGATGTTTGGCTCCTTCTTATTGATTCTTTTTACGTTTTTTATTGTTTTGCCTTTGTTCTTCTGTTAAAACGAGCTGATCATCTTCCGTATAGCCTGCGCCATTACCCTGGCTTTTGGCTGCGTTCATGCCATTCATGACATGATTAGCTTTGCGTTTTGTCATGTTCTATCACCTCATTTGTAGTATGAGCCCGCCCCGCTTCGTTTATGAAGAGTAATCATTTCCTAATGATAAGTTAAACTTATTGAATTTAATAAAAGCATTGTTATTTACTTATGTATGAATTTGTTTTAAGATGAAATTGTGAGAAAATTGTGGTGAAATACGACGATTTTTCTGAGAATTGAAATTGATCTTGATCATCAAAAGGGGGATTTTGGACATGTCGAAACAGCAGCAAGTCGCTAAACAAGACGCTTTTCAATCTAGAAAAACGTTTTCGACAAATGGGAAAACGTATCACTATTATTCGTTAGAAGCACTAGAGAAACAAGGAATCGGAAATGTTTCTAAGCTGCCTTATTCCATTAAGGTACTTTTAGAATCAGTGCTTCGCCAAGTAGACGGTAGAGTGATCAAGAAGGAACACGTTGAAAACTTGGCAAAATGGGGAACTGCCGAGGTAAAAGAAATTGATGTTCCGTTTAAACCTTCTCGTGTTATTTTACAAGACTTCACGGGTGTACCAGCCGTCGTTGACCTTGCTTCTTTAAGAAAAGCAATGGCAGATGTAGGCGGGGATCCGGATAAAATCAACCCTGAAATTCCAGTTGACCTTGTGATTGACCACTCAGTACAAGTTGATAAAGCTGGAACTGAAGATGCATTAAACATTAACATGGATTTAGAGTTCGAACGTAACGCAGAGCGTTATAACTTCCTTAGCTGGGCAAAGAAAGCGTTTAATAACTATCAAGCTGTCCCACCTGCAACAGGAATTGTTCACCAAGTGAACTTAGAGTATCTTGCAAGTGTTGTTCATGCGATTGAAGAAGATGGCGAGATCATCACTTACCCAGATACATTAGTTGGAACTGACTCTCATACAACGATGATTAACGGTATCGGTGTACTTGGATGGGGCGTTGGCGGTATCGAAGCGGAAGCTGGTATGCTTGGTCAGCCTTCATACTTCCCAGTACCAGAAGTGATTGGTGCTAAATTAGTTGGAGAGCTTCCAAACGGAACAACTGCAACTGACCTTGCATTAAAAGTCACACAAGTCCTTCGTGAAAAAGGCGTAGTGAACAAGTTCGTTGAGTTCTTCGGACCTGGTGTTGCACAATTGCCGTTAGCAGATCGTGCAACCATTGCGAACATGGCGCCAGAATACGGTGCTACTTGCGGATTCTTCCCAGTAGATGAAGAAGCGCTTGCTTACCTGCGCCTTACTGGACGTGATGAAGAGCAAATTAATATCGTTGAAGAATATTCTCGTGCAAATGGCTTATTCTATACGCCAGATGCAGAAGAACCAATTTTTACTGATGTTGTGGAAATTGATCTTTCTAAAATTGAGTCAAACTTATCTGGTCCTAAACGTCCACAAGATTTGATTCCACTTTCTCAAATGAAAGAGACGTTCCATAAACACATCGAAAGCCCAGCTGGTAACCAAGGGTTTGGCTTAGATAAATCAGAGCTTGATAAACAAATCGAATTTGATCTTGCAAACGGTGAAAAAGCTGTGATGAAGACAGGTGCGATTGCGATTGCAGCGATTACGAGCTGTACGAATACATCGAACCCATACGTGTTAATCGGAGCAGGTCTTGTTGCGAAGAAAGCAAGCGAGCTTGGTATGAAAGTGCCAAACTACGTGAAAACGTCACTAGCGCCGGGTTCTAAAGTTGTAACAGGGTACCTTGTGAATTCGGGACTTCTTCCATATTTAAAAGATCTTGGATTTAACATTGTTGGATATGGCTGTACAACATGTATCGGAAACTCCGGACCGCTTGAGAAAGAAATTGAAGATGCAGTCTCTGAAAATGATCTGCTGATCACTTCTGTATTATCAGGTAACCGTAACTTTGAAGGTCGTATTCATCCGCTTGTGAAAGGGAACTACCTTGCATCTCCACCATTAGTTGTGGCTTATGCACTTGCTGGTACGGTGAATATTGATTTAACAAAAGATCCTATCGGTGTCGATAAAAATGGCGAGAACGTTTATTTCAATGACATTTGGCCATCAATGGATGAAATCAACAGCGTCGTTAAGAGCACTGTCACACCTGAGCTATTCCGTTCAGAGTATGAAACTGTTTTTGACAACAATGACCGCTGGAATGAAATTAAAACGACGGATGATGCATTGTATAAATGGGATGAAAATTCCACATACATTGATAACCCGCCATTCTTTGAAAACCTATCAGTTGAACCTGGTAAAGTTGAACCGCTTAAAGGCTTGCGCGTCGTTGCGAAGTTCGGTGACTCTGTCACAACTGACCATATTTCTCCTGCTGGAGCGATTGGTAAGGACACACCGGCGGGCAAATACTTGCAAGAAAGAGGCGTATCGCCTAGAGACTTTAACTCATATGGATCTCGCCGTGGTAACCACCATGTTATGATGAGAGGTACTTTTGCAAACATCCGTATTAAGAACCAAATTGCACCAGGAACAGAAGGCGGTTATACAACTTACTGGCCAACTGGTGAAGTGACATCGATTTATGATGCATGCATGCGTTATAAAGAGGATGGAACAGGTCTTGCGATCTTAGCAGGTAAAGACTACGGAATGGGTTCTTCACGTGACTGGGCTGCTAAAGGAACAAACCTTCTTGGAATTAAATTTGTTCTAGCTGAAAGCTTTGAGCGTATCCACAGAAGTAACCTTGTCTTCATGGGCGTACTTCCTCTGCAGTTTAAAGATGGAGAAAGTGCAGAAACTCATGGTCTAACAGGAACAGAAACATTTGAAGTTCATGTTGACGAAACAGTTCGTCCACGTGATCTCGTCACTGTGAAAGCAATTGACACAGATGGAAACGAGAAAACGTTTGAAGTGGTGGTTCGCTTTGACAGTGAAGTCGAAATTGACTACTATCGTCATGGCGGTATCCTTCAAATGGTACTTCGCGAAAAATTGGCAAGCAACTAATACAGCAAAGAAGAGAAGGCGATCCAACAGCTTTCTCTTCTTTTTTAAAATAGTGGAGGATCAATCATGTGGAAAAAAGGAATGGCAAGCGCTGTTTTACTTGTGTTGATTGGTTTACTTGCGTGGAATTTATTTGGGCCAAAAGAGCCCGCAATCGGTCTTGAAAAAGGTGATCAAGCCCCTGATTTTGAACTGAAAACCCTTGATGGCAAAACCGCCTCGTTATCTGATTACCGAGGGAAAAAGGTGCTCGTCAATTTCTGGGCGACATGGTGTAAGCCGTGCAGGACGGAAATGCCGGATCTAGACGCGATTAGGAGCGAAAATGACCAAGTTGAAGTACTAGCAGTGAATTTAACGACCACTGAAAAGAGTGTGGATCATGTGGCAGCATTCACAAAAGAATTAAAGGTGAGCTTTCCTGTTTTATTGGACCAAAAAGGCATTCAAGCAAGATATCAGGTGCTTTCATACCCAACGACATACATATTAGATGAAAAAGGGCGCATCATGTCTGTGAAGCATCAAATGCTGACAAAAAAAGAAATTGAAAAAGAGCTGGATCTATAATGATTCAGCTCTTTTGCTTATTTTCTAAATGTTTTGGCGAAAATGTAATCATACATATATGGAGGTGAGTGAAATGAGAAGAAGAAAACGACGCACATTTGAAGAGCTTGTGCTTGAAAATAAAAAAGAATTATTAAGCAATGAGGAATTTTTAAACCAGCTTGAAGAAAAGTTGGAAGAGCGATTTAGACAGAAATAAGTTATGAATTATCCGTTTTCGTTCATCCTAAAGAAGAGGGAGGGATGAATAATGGGTAGAGAGCATGATAAACAAGCGCAGTTTACACCAGACCATTTAGGGACAAAACCTGTAGCATACAAACGGAATAAAGGTAAAAAGATGCATAATAAATCAAATGAACAGCCTGATGTGATACAGACGAAGGGCGAATAAGGAGGGGAATCATCATGAATAACGAGTCATATCAATCCAATCCAGATGATCGTTCTGATAATGTTGAAAAGCTGCAAGATATGATCGAGAACACACTTGACAATATCGATGAATCTGAAGCAGCGATGTCCGTTTCGACAGAGACAGAAAAGCAAATGATCAAACAAAAAAACGAAAACCGCAAAATGAGTATTGACGCGATGCGTTCTGAGATCAAGGACGAAGAAGCGGCAAGAAAGAATGGCTATACCGAATAAACCAGGGATTCCTGGTTTATTTTATTGCCTCTTTTTAGAAGAACCATTTGGAATGTGGTAAAATGGCAGAGACAGACCTTAGGTTTTGATAGGAGAGCGATGAAAACGTGTATGTATCCAAAAAAGAAATAGAAGTCCGTTATGCAGAAACAGATCAAATGGGCATCGTGTATCATGCCAATTATTTAATTTGGATGGAAGTCGGCAGAACAGCATTGATTAAAGAATTAGGGTTTTCCTATGCGCAGCTAGAAGCAGATGGTGCTCTTGCACCTGTTATAGACTTGCAGGTTCAATATAAAAAACCATTGCTGTACGGTGAAACAGCAACCGTTCATACATGGATTGAAGAATATAATGGTGTCAAAACGGTGTATGGCTATGAAATTCAAAAACCTGATGGACAAACAGCGATTACAGGGACAACCTCACATATATGTGTGGATAAAGACACCTTTAGACCTATTCAATTTAGAAAAGCCTTTCCTGCCTGGCATAAAGTATATGAACAGTCGAAGAAGCAGGTTTAATTTATGGCTTTTGGTATTAAACGAAGCGATTTAAACGCTTGGAAATCAGCTGTCCAGCAAGGCAAAGTTGCTTTTTTAACACACTACTGGCTCGATGACCGTTTTCCAAATGCCAATACTGTCACAAAAGCAGCCTGTCAGGATATGAAGCGGTTAGTTGAGTGGGGAGAAAGACATGGACTAAAAAAAGAATGGATTCATGACCGCGAAGGGTTTCCTCATTTTGACTTGATCGGTGAGCCGCAAAAAAGAATTCTGCAAAAGGAACGATCTTTAGGGAACATTCAGGAGTATGGGCTGTATATTGAAGTGTAAAACAAAAAAGATACCCGAGGGATGAGGTATCTTTTTTTGTTTATTCATAATGAAATTCTGGTTCTTTCACGGACTCGTTATAATCAATATGCAGATCATGGTTGTCAAAGTACCAAATATCACTTTCCTCAATAAAGAAAGTAATACCTTCTATTTCAGCGGTTGCGCCGGCATTTTGAGGTTCATCTTTTGCGACGCCGAGAGAAAAGCCTTTTTGTACATTACTGCACCCGCCATATCTCACAAAAAAGCGAACTTGATCACCTTTTTCTAAATCTAATTCATCCTTGTACCAATTGAGTGCATCTTCTTTTATCGTTAATTTCAATGTGATCGCCCCTTTTTGAAGTCATGCTGTTTTTAAAATGCAGGATGCAAAAACAGCTTTTCTTTACTTTTACCACATATTTAAATGGATGAAACGGCTAGAGCCATTTGATTTTCGGTTCAGTTTTGTTGAGAATTCGTTTGAGGTTGGCGATGTGTCTGTAGATCACAAAGCCAGCAAGAACGGCAACAACAATGATTAAGAATAGGTCTTTGGTGAATATGCTGTAAATGAATGTATAGATCCCTGTCAGCATAGATGATAGTGAAACATATTTACTAATGTATAAAAATAAGAAAAAAGCAGCGATCATCGTGATAAATAGGAATGGGGCATAAAATAGCAGCACACCGCCTGATGTAGCGACTGCCTTTCCCCCTTTAAATTTTGCAAAGACAGGAAAGCTGTGACCGATAACAGCAGCAACTCCTGCTAATAAGGGATGGATGTCCAGCTGCATGAAAAACGGTAAAGCTGAAGCAAGCGTCCCTTTTAGGATATCAGCAGTAATCACAATAGACCCTGCTTTTACGCCAAGTGTACGAAATGCATTCGTCGCACCTAGGTTTCCGCTGCCATGTTCACGGATATCGATACCCTTTGCAGCTTTCCCGACAATGAGACCGGATGGAATACTGCCGAGAAGATAAGCCAAAATAAACATCAAAGCAATTAACATCTGCATAACTCCTTTATATTCTCCCTCTTGTCTTACATTTTAACATGATCTTGTGAAAAACATGGGGAACTTTTTTTGAAAAAATCGAAAGCAGATGGATTCGGCTTTGTTTTTAAGCAGAAATTCGCTAAAATGGAGGAAAAGGAGTGTCTTGATGAACAATCCTACGAAAGAAGAAATCGGCCGTATATTAAAAAGCAGTAAACGAATTGCTGTTGTTGGATTATCAGATCAGCCGCACCGGACGTCTTATATGGTGTCTAAGGCGATGCAGGATGCCGGGTATGAGGTGATCCCAGTGAATCCAACGATCGATGAAGCACTCGGTGTGAAAGCAGTCGCTTCTTTAAAAGATATAAAAGAGCCTGTTGATATCGTCAATGTCTTTAGACGTTCAGAGTTTTTACCAGAGGTGGCAGAAGAGTTTCTCGAAATAGACGCACCTGTTTTTTGGGCGCAGCAAGGCATATATCACGAAGAAGCGAAAAGGCTGATTGAGGAAAATGGCAAGGTCGCCATCATGGATTTATGTATCAAGGTGGCTCATGCGATGACAAAAACTCATTAAATCGTCAAAAATCCTTGGTTTTTCAAGGATTTTTGCTTTTTTGTTGCAGAAATATATTTGCGATTCTGAAAGAAAGCGATAAAATAAGGCGACAGGGACATATCGGCGGCCTTGCATATCGAGAAAAAGAGCGATAAGATAAATATAGAACATTTGTTCTGTTTTGCTAAAACCATCATATGATTGCATTTGGCTTATGAAACAGTCTTGTTTATAATGGACTTCTAGTTCTGATTGCAGAATGTAGAATGATTCTCATAGCTGTGCAAAAGAGCATGTATTGGTGAATGACACATGCATGATGATGATGCAGCTTATTAAAGTGGACAGTAATGAGCAGCATGATCATCATTAAAATCTAGAGAGATCATTTGATGATTAGCCGGTTATGTTTGTTAGTGAAAGGGGATTAAGCATTTGGTTAAAAAGCAGCAAGTAGATTATAACGATGATTCTATTCAGGTGCTAGAGGGGCTTGAAGCGGTCCGTAAACGTCCAGGGATGTATATTGGATCTACGGATTCGCGCGGTCTTCATCACCTTGTCTATGAGATTGTAGACAACTCTGTCGATGAAGTGCTCGCTGGCCATGGAGATCATATCATTGTCAAAATACATAAAGATAACAGCATTTCCGTCCAAGATAAAGGGCGTGGAATGCCTACTGGTATGCATAAGCTTGGAAAACCGACACCTGAGATCATTTTAACGGTCCTGCACGCAGGCGGAAAATTTGGTCAAGGCGGATATAAAACAAGTGGTGGACTTCACGGAGTTGGGGCATCTGTTGTGAACGCGCTGTCAGAATGGCTCACTGTCACAATTGAACGTGACGGATTTATTTATCATCAGCGCTTTGAAAACGGCGGTAAACCTGTCACATCACTTGAAAAAGTCGGAAAATCGAAAAAAACGGGAACACTGATTCATTTTAAGCCGGATCCTACCATGTTCAGTGTTACGACCTATAATTTCGATACATTATCAGAGCGTTTAAGAGAATCTGCCTTTTTATTAAAAGGGTTAAAAATAGAGCTGATCGATGAACGGAATGATGTACAAGAAACGTTTTATTATGAGACAGGCATTGAAGCCTTTGTTGCTTATTTAAATGAAGAAAAAGATGTTCTGAGTGAAGTCGTCTCATTTGAAGGAGAGCATCAATCGATTGAAGTAGATTTTGCTTTTCAATTTAATGATGGCTATTCGGAAAATATCCTTTCCTTCGTTAATAACGTCAGAACAAAAGATGGCGGAACACATGAGTCTGGTGCCAAAACGGCCATGACGAGAGCCTTTAACGAATATGCTCGCAAAGTCGCTCTTTTAAAAGAAAAAGACAAAAATTTAGAAGGCACTGATATTCGCGAAGGACTGTCTGCTATTATTTCTGTCAGAATTCCTGAAGAGCTGCTTCAATTTGAAGGGCAGACAAAAGGAAAGCTTGGGACAAGTGAGGCACGTTCAGCTGTTGATGCTGTCATTTCTGAAAAACTTGCGTATTTCCTTGAAGAAAACCGGGAAACAGCCACTCTTCTTGTGAAAAAAGCGATTAAAGCGCAGCAGGCAAGAGAGGCTGCTAGAAAAGCCCGTGAAGAAGCAAGGAGCGGCAAGAAACGGAAAAAGTCTGAAGCCACGCTGAGCGGAAAATTAACACCTGCTCAATCTAGAAACCCAGCAAGAAACGAACTATACCTAGTAGAGGGTGACTCAGCGGGCGGGTCAGCAAAACAGGGACGCGACCGTAAATTCCAGGCAGTGCTGCCGCTGCGCGGAAAGGTCATCAATACAGAAAAAGCAAAGCTTGCTGATATTTTCAAAAACGAAGAAATCAACACCATTATTCATGCAATCGGTGGAGGCGTCGGTGTCGATTTTAATGTAGAAGACATCAATTATGACAAAATCGTGATCATGACAGATGCGGATACGGATGGAGCGCATATTCAAGTGCTTCTCTTAACATTCTTCTACCGCTATATGAAGCCGCTGATTGAGCATGGCAAAGTGTTTATTGCACTCCCGCCTTTATATAAAGTCAGCAAAGGCTCAGGGAAAAAAGAAATCATTGAGTACGCATGGTCTGATGAAGAAATGGATGACGTTTTGAAGAAAGTTGGAAAAGGGTACACGATTCAGCGCTACAAAGGGTTAGGTGAAATGAATGCCGACCAGCTATGGGAAACGACAATGAATCCAGAATCGAGAACACTTGTCAGGGTCAAAATTGATGATGCTGCACGTGTGGAACGCCGCGTCACAACTCTAATGGGTGACAAAGTAGAACCACGCCGTAAATGGATTGAAAAGAATGTCGCCTTTGGACTTGATGAGGAAAGCAACATTCTTGAAAATGAAAACTTGTCGCTAGCTGAGGAGGTTTAAACATGGCACAACAAGAACGATTTCATGATTTACCATTAGAAGAAGTAATCGGCGACCGATTTGGCCGCTATAGTAAATATATTATCCAAGACCGTGCGCTTCCAGATGCACGTGATGGACTAAAACCTGTACAACGAAGAATTTTATATGCGATGTATGCAGAAGGAAATACGCAGGATAAAAACTTCCGTAAAGCCGCTAAAACAGTCGGTAACGTGATTGGTAACTATCACCCGCACGGAGACTCATCTGTTTATGAAGCGATGGTAAGAATGAGTCAGGAGTGGAAAGTACGAAATGTACTGATTGAGATGCATGGGAATAACGGGAGTATCGATGGTGATCCGCCTGCTGCCATGCGTTATACGGAAGCAAGGCTGTCTGCTATTGCTTCAGAGCTTTTAAAGGACTTAGACAAGGAAACGGTCGAATTTGTCGCAAACTTTGATGATACAAGCAAAGAGCCCGTTGTATTACCAGCGATGTTCCCAAACCTTCTTGTGAACGGATCAACAGGGATTTCAGCCGGGTATGCCACAGATATCCCGCCGCATCACTTGGGAGAAGTCATTGATGGCGTTATTAAACGAATTGAACAGCCGCATTGTACGGTTGAGGATTTAATGACGGTCATCAAAGGGCCAGATTTCCCAACAGGCGGTATCATTCAAGGTGTAGACGGTATTAAGAAGGCGTATGAAACAGGAAAAGGAAAGATTATGATTCGAGGCAAAGCGGAGATTGAAACCATCCGCGGCGGACGCCAGCAAATCGTGATCACAGAAATTCCTTACGAAGTGAATAAAGCCAATCTTGTCAAAAAGATGGACGAGTTCCGAATTGAAAGAAAAGTAGAAGGCATTTCAGAGGTCCGAGATGAAACAGACCGTACTGGGCTTCGAATCGTAGTAGAGCTGAAAAAAGAAGCAGATGCAAATGGTGTGCTGAATTTCTTATATAAAAACTCAGATCTGCAAATCCCATATAACTTTAATATGGTAGCGATACATAATCGAAGACCGACCTTAATGACGCTCACCACTGTACTAGATGCATATATTGCCCATCAAAAAGAAGTGGTGACGAACCGCTCAGCGTACGAGCTTCGTAAAGCGAAGGAACGCCACCATATTGTAGACGGATTGATTAAGGCACTTTCCATCTTAGATGAAGTTATTGCCACAATCCGCTCCTCTAATGATAAGCGTGATGCAAAGAACAACTTGATGGCGAAATATGACTTTACAGAAGCACAATCAGAAGCGATTGTTTCACTCCAGTTATATCGTTTAACGAATACAGATATTACGCAATTAAGAGACGAAGCAAGAGAGCTAGATGTGCGCATAGCAGAGCTTGAAGACATTTTAGCGAACGAGAAAAAGCTGCTGAAGGTCATTACAAACAGCCTGAAAAAGCTCAAAAAGACATATGCTGATGAGAGAAGATCCGTTATTGAGGAAAAAATCGAAGAAATTAAGATTAACCTTGAAGTGATGATCGCATCAGAGGATGTTTATGTGACAGTCACGAAGGATGGTTACATTAAGCGAACAAGCCAGCGCTCCTATGCTGCCTCTAACGGTAAGGACTTTGGCATGAAGGATACTGACCGGTTGATTCATCAGTTTGAAATGAATACAACGGATGTTCTTCTGCTGTTTACGAATAAAGGAAGCTACATTTATTGTCCTGTTCACCAGCTGCCAGATATACGCTGGAAAGACATGGGGCAGCATATTACGAATATCATTTCGATTGATCGCGAGGAATCCATCCAAAAAGCCATTCCAATAAAAGAATTTGATGAAACGTCATATCTTTTATTCTTTACGAAAGGCGGAATGGTGAAGAAAACGGAGCTTCTTCAATATAAAGCGCAGCGCTATTCGAAACCGCTTGTTGCCTTGAACCTAAAAGGTGACGATGAACTCGTCGATGTTCATGTCACAACAGGACAGCAGGAATTGTTTATTGCAACGAAAAATGGTTACGGTTTGTGGTTTGATGAAGAAGAAGTAAGTGTTGTTGGACCGAGAGCGGCCGGCGTCAAAGGAATCAACTTGAAGGAAGGGGACGAGGTAGTCTCTGGCCAGATCATTGATCCGAAAAACGATGTCCTTGTGCTCACGACACAAAGAGGGGCTGTAAAGCGAATGAACCTCTCTGAATTTGATAAAACATCAAGAGCGAAACGCGGAGTTCTTATGCTGAGAGAATTAAAGAAAAACCCGCACCGTATTGTGGCTGTGATCGCTGCAGCGCTGCACGATACACTTGAGATAGATACCGAAAAAGGTACAACGATTCCACTTGATATTTCTACTTTAAGAGCAAATGACCGCTATAGCAATGGATCATTTATTGTAGATGAGGAAGAGCAGGGAGAAGTGACTCATGTCCTTCTGACACCTGAACCTGCACCAGATGACAATAAATAAGCAAACGAAAACCCCCTGCGACTGGCAGGGGGTTTCTTTTATATACGGGTCATTTAGCTCTCGTGGTTGCCAAACATGCTTGTAATGGCGTGCACTACTTCAATTCCTTGGTAGACGAAAAGAGAAAGTGAAGTGACAGAGAAAAGACCTAGAATGAAAATTCTTAAGAAAAATAACATCGTGTAAAACCTCCCAATTTTTGTTTTGATTTAGATGGTTGGGTTAAACACGAGCTTGTCGGAAATAAGAAGATTGATAGAACACTGCAAGTAAATGCTTCTTTTTCCGGTCAAATCGATCAGTATGAGTGATGCGCGCAAATCCAGCTGTCATACTGCCAATAATCAGCAGTGCTGTAAATGCGGCAAATACTGCGTTCACATGTTTTTGTTTCTTTTCATCGCCCATTGTCTGGACGATTTTCATTTCATGTGATTCTTGATCGGCAACCACCTTAGCATGATGGTATACCTGAACGGAATGAGGCATTGAGAACAAATGAAAACTTGCAAGTGCTATGCATAAAACACCTAATTTTAATAGCATATTTTTTTTCATTTTTCTCACCCCTTCCTGGTTATTTTCATGATCTTACCACGTTTTCAGTTATTTGAAAAGTCTTATTTTTTTACTTTCCCTCTTTAAAAAAGCGATAAACATCACGACATCTATAGGACTGTTTCACTTCATGAAAGGTTTCAATTTTATTTTTTAAATTTAAAAAAAGTGCCATGATCAAGGATCAGACACTTTTAGTCGCTTGTAATGAATGTGGTTTTGCTACAGCTTTAGTAAAGATTCCTGCAATACATATGGCAAATAGAACAAAGATAAAGGCATGAAGCAATCCAACCTGATTGGCAAGCAGCCCTAAAATAGGAGGACCGGAAAGGGAGGCTGTGTAACCAGATAAGGTCACAATACTAACGCGTTTGACAGCGTACCGGCTATCATCGCCTGCTGCAGAAATAGTTAGCGGAAAGCCTAAAGATGCGCCAAGTCCCCATAAAAAGATTGATATCATACATACAACAAGTGAAATCTTCAAAATGACTAAGAATAGGCCGGCAGCTGCTGATAAAATCGCAACTCTTAGCAATAATACTCTGCCAAAGCGATCGATCAAACGTCCGCTGATCAGTCTGCCGCTAATCATGCCGCACAAAAACAAAGCATAGATGACCGTACTCATGGAATGTGAAACTTGATAGCCATCCACCATTGCAAGTGGAATCCAATCATTGGCGGAGCCTTCGACAAACGCAAGACATAAGGCGATCATCGCAAGAGATATCGTTCGTTTGTTCAGCCATGCCGTTTGAGTAGGCTCAACTGTATCGGACTGTTTCTCATGCTGATCCTTTCCTGTCCCGTGCGGAATAAACCGTGTACAAATCAATATGCTGAGGAAAAGCAGAAGGGCAATAGCGAGAAGGTGTATCAATACAGAAACCCCTAAATGGATAAAAAGAATACCAGCACCTGCTCCAATTAAAGTCCCAATACTAAAGGAAGCATGCAATATAGGCAGAATGGTTTTCTTGATGCTGTACTCAATCTCTGTTCCTTCTAAGTTCATCGCTACATTGCACATGCCAGAGCCTGCGCCAAAAAGAAAAAGACCGGAAGTGACGACAAAGATAGAAGAGAGTGTTGAACCAATGGCAAGAGTAGTAAATCCAAGGAACATCAAAAAAGCACTGATCACAATCGCCACTCGGCCGCCTTTTTTGCGGACGAATACATTTGAAAGAACAAGCCCAACAATTGAACCAACGGATAAACCGAGTAAAATAAGTCCCATTGTTCCAGTGTTTGCTTGTAATAAATCTCTCACTTCCGGTGTCCGAGAAAACCATGTAGAAATGGAGATCCCAGACATCGTAAAGATCACAATAATTGCTTTATACCACTTTAATTCCATCTAATCCCTCACATTTAAAGATATATATGTTATTGAACAAATCTACTCGATTATAAATGAGACTTGCTGATTCGTAAATAACTTGCTGGAGGAACAAGGTCAATTCTAGTCAAAAGAAATCATTCCTTCCCAATTCTTATGATGAGAAGGTAAAATAATAAACATAAAGGGGGCGGTAGGATGTAATCATATCGCATCGGTATAAATAGAAGGGAGGAGGAGATCAACATGAAAAGTGAAAAGGAAAAAATGATTCAAGGAGAACATTATGTATCTAGTGACCAAACACTGATCGCAGATCGTGAAAGAGCGAGACAATTGACATACGCATATCAGCAAACCAATCAGCAAGAAAAAAGAACATCCATTTTAAAGGAATTATTAGGCGCTTGCGGAAATGATGTCGTTTTTGAAGGAAGACTGCAGTGCGATTACGGATACAATATCGAGATTGGTGAGCATTTTTTTGCAAATTTTGATGCAGTGTTATTAGACGTGTGCAAAATTACCATTGGACATCACTGTTTATTAGGTCCGAATGTACATATTTATACGGCTGGACACCCACTTGACCCGATAGAACGTGCAAAAGGCATTGAATTCGGCAAACCAGTCACCATTGGAAACCATGTATGGATTGGCGGCGGTGCTATTATTAATCCAGGTGTCACAATTGGCGACAATGCTGTCATTGCTTCTGGTGCCGTTGTGACAAAAAATGTTCCAGCAAATGTGGTGGTTGGCGGAAATCCTGCGAAAATCATTAAATATCTTGATGAATCAAAATCTGGCGAATAACGTTGGATTTTGATTTTTTCTATTTTGTCTCAATAAGATGAGTATACTTAATTTTGAGACAAAAGAAATTCATTGTTTGTTTAACTTCCTAGAATATATATTATGTAAACTAAGAAATGAGAATACATATTTGAGTGTCGATATTTAATTTCACAACCTCTACCACCTTCTCAATAAATTAGATCAGTCGTAAAGGTTGTGCCTTTCCTTATTGGCTGCTACAGTAAATTAAATACTTTGGGATATTTCGTTTAAAAATACTTTCCTCTTTTCATCTGTTGTTAAGTTAACTCTCGAAAAATGAATCCATTTGGTGTCTTCATTTTTAAGTCCCAAGTCAGCAAGAGTTCTGTTAATAAAAACGCTTTGAATCGCATTCCCACCTTCAGATTCTATATAATCCTTATCTGTTGTAGATGTTGAGATCACGGTTGTTTTTTTAATATTTGTCAATAAACCTTTTAAAGCCCCAGTGTTTTTATCTTCTAAGAATGCGAAACCTCTTAACATGACTTTATCAATAAATCCTTTTAAAATTGCAGGTAAATCCCACCACCAGACAGGAAATATAAATATTAATTCAGTTGACTGACTTAATTTCTTTTGATAATCCTTAACTAATTGATCAGGCGTTTCTCCTTTATGAAAATACTTCAATTCCTCAGCTGAAAAGACGGGATTAAACCCATCTTTATATAAATCGATCACTTGAAATGGTTCTCTCTTTGTTTCTAGATTTTCTGTAATGGAAGTCAAAATGGCATGATTATAGCTTCCATCCCAAGGATGTGCATAGACAATTGTTTTCATGATTCATTCACCCTTTTTTGTTATTTTCATCATATTTTGATGTACATTCATTTTATTGTATGCTATAACGTACTACAAGTACGGTAATTAAAGTGCGATACTAACCTAAAGGAGAGTGTAAAATGACCAAAGAATCCTTTACAGCTAATGTTGATCTAAAAGAAACTGGATTTGGGTACACTTTATCATTAATTGGTGGGAAATATAAGATGACGGTACTGTATGCTTTATATGCAAACAATGCGCCTATTCGCTATAATCAGTTGAAACGAATGCTTGGGGCAATCTCTTTTAAAACATTAACCAATACACTAAAAGAACTTGAAGCAGATCAGTTAATTAATCGTAAAGAATATCCTCAAGTGCCTCCAAAAGTAGAATATAGTTTATCGGAAAAGGGATTATCATTGATCCCTGTATTAGATGCGATTTGCTATTGGGGGGAAGAACAAATGAAAAAATAGTTAAACGTTGAGTGAAATTGTACTTTTAGGCAAAAGGGTGTACATTCAGTCAAAAAAAGAGCATCTCTCTTGAGATACTCTTAGAACGATGATGATATAGCTGTTTATTGATACATCTCATGGAATATTAAGTTGTCTTTCTCTTATTTTTTGTTTGAGTTATGCTGCAAATAAACAACATGAGTTTGTAAAAATTCTTCTAACCCATGTTTACCATCTGCTCCGCCAATTCCAGATTTCTTACGACCTGAGTGGAATCCCTGAATGGCTTCAAAGTTTTCACGGTTAATGTACGTTTCTCCAAATAGTAACTCATTTGCAGCACGCATCGCTGTATCTAAATTCTGTGTAAAGATAGATGATGTTAATCCATATTGGCAATCATTCGCAAGCTCAATTGCTTCATCTAAATCTTTAAACGTCATAATCGGGAGAACCGGTCCAAATACTTCTTCCTGTACAATTTCTGAATCTTGTTTTACATTCACGAGGACTGTTGGTTCATAGTAATATCCAGGTGTCACATCTGCACGTTTTCCACCAGTTAACACTTGGGCCCCTTCTTCAACAGCTCGGTTTACCATCGCTTCAATTGATTCTATTGCTTGCTTATTTGTAAGTGGTCCCATATCTAAACCTTCATCTTCGAGAGGATTGCCATATTTCACATTTTTCATTGATGTGACAATTTTTTTGATAAATGGATCGGCGATACTTTCATGAACATACACGCGTTCAGCACAGTTACATACTTGTCCCGTATTAATGATACGTGAGTCGACAATTGCTTTCACGGCTAAATCAATGTCTGCATCTTCAGCTACAATAGCTGGTGCTTTACCGCCAAGCTCTAGACTGACTTTTGTTACATTTTGAGCTGCAGCTTTCATGACACTTACACCTGCATCCACGCTCCCTGTTAAACTGACTAAACCAATCTTTTCATTTGAAGCAAGTTCGTCTCCCACTGTATCTCCGCGCCCTGTTACAAGATTGAATACCCCTTTTGGAATACCCACTTTATCTACTAATTTTGCAAATTCTATTGCATTATTTGGCGTATCACTACTAGGTTTAATGACAATGGTATTCCCTGTTACCAATGCAGGCGCAGCCTTTCTCGCTACAAGGAAGAATGGGAAATTCCATGGTAAAAAGCCAGCTACAACCCCGATTGGCTCTTTAAAGATCATTATATTTTCATTTGGTCTGTCACTTTGAAGAATTTCCCCTTCGTACGTCCTTGCTGAACCTGCCATATAATCAATGTACTCAGCAGTAAAATCAACTTCTGTAGTAGAGAGAGCAAGTACTTTTCCTTGTTCTTCTGAAATGACGCGTGCAAGAAAATCTCTATTTTTTCGAATTTCTTCAGCTAAACGTGTTAAATACTTTGCACGCTCAGCAGCCGGTTTCTTTTTCCATTCTTTTTGTGCAGCTTCTGCAAACTCAATCGCTTCTTGAACCTCTTCTTTAGAACAACTTGGCACTTCTGAAATCACTTTTTCAGTTGCCGGATTTAACACCTGTATCACTTCGCCAGAGCTGGCATTTACAAATTCTCCATTAATGTACATTTGAAATTGTTTAACATTGGTTTGTGAGTTCATTTACTGAAACCTCCTAATATTGGGTTGTAGGAAAGACTATTTTTATAGATTTAAAACTCCTTGTCTTGGCACAACACCAAAAGCATCTGCCAAGTCTTGAAGCTGTTGATCTGTAATGGTTTGTTTGACGCTTCCTTGTGCACATACAACTGTGTATACTTCCGCAGCTTTTTCAGCTGTTTCAATTAACCCAAATGTCTCATCCATTGTAGTTCCAGCACCAAAAATTCCGTGGTGTGGCCAAATAACTGAACGAACATCTTTCATTTTTGCAGCTGTAGCTTCTCCAATTGAATCAGTTCCTGGAACCATCCATGGAATAATACCAATTCCTTCTGGGAATACAACAATGCATTCGGTACACATCTGCCATAAAGTTTTTGTAAATGCTACTTCATCCAAGCTGTGTGTGAATGTCATACCAATAAGGTTTGTTGCATGACAGTGCATGATCACACGATGGTTTGGATCTGCTTTTAATCTTTCAATATGGCTCATTAAATGTGATGGAAGCTCACTTGTTGGAACGCCTCCCTCTTCTAACCCCCATAAAATATCAAGCGATTTGCCATCTTCAGTTATACGAATAATACCAAGGTTAGCGGCTGGATCATCTATTACATTTTTAAAATATTTCCCCGAACCCGTCACAATAAAATATTTCCCTGCTAACTCAGCACCATCAAAAATCATCGGCACCGTTCGTTTCACATCATGAACGTCAAGGTACTCTGCTACTTCGTCTTCTTTTAATAAATAACTAATATTCCCGCCATTTCGTTCATCCCAACCTAAGCGATATAGGTTAGCTGTCGTTTTGGTCATTTCTTGAAGGAAAGGTGCTTTTAGTATATTTTTCTTTGTCAAAAGGTCTTTCATCTCCATCTTCTCCCTTGTTTTCATTGATATATATCTTTCTAAATAAAAATTATACTTTTGATAAACTCATGCAAAAGCGTTTACATCCTCATATTACTTCGAGAAACACATTAAGTCAACACAAACAAACATTTTATCTTTGTTTGTGTTTGTTTTGATTGTGATATAAGTGGTTATTTTATGAATGATACAATGCTGTTTCATTCGCGTTAAATACTAAACCTTGCTGCTGTTTAAGGTCATTTTTTTGAAGTTATAAGTATGTTATGATGAAAACAAACAAAAATAAAAACAAAACAACAACCTTATAGGCAATTTTATGCTGTTTTTCTTTTATTCATATTTAAAAGCGAAAGGAAGTTACACATGTTATTAGCTGAAAGGCATCAAAAAATAGTAGATTTAGTTAATTTACGATCCAGCATTCGTGTATCAGAATTAAGCGAAATTTTTTCTGTGACAGATGAAACGATTCGCCGTGATCTTGAAAAATTAGAGAAAGAAAATAAGTTGCGGCGAAGCCACGGCGGAGCAGTTAGTATTGAGGAAAAAGAATCAGAAGTTGATTTTTCAGAGCGAGAAATTACGAATGTATTAGAAAAGAAAGTGATTGCACGTGAAGCTGTGAAGCAAGTTGAAGAAGGCGACCGTATTATCCTTGACGCAAGTACCACTGCATGGTACATGTCAAAAATCCTTCCGAATATTCCTTTGACTGTTATCACCAACTCCATTAAGGTAGCCATAGAATTAAGTAAGAAAGAAAAAATTCAGGTGATCTCAACAGGAGGTCTCCTCCTTCCTAAATCGTTGTCCTACGTAGGACCTCTAGCAGAGCGCTCACTGGAAAATTATCATGTGAATAAAGTGTTCTTATCCTGTAAGGGTATTGACTTAAATAGCGGCTTAAGTGATTCAAATGAGTGGCAGGCTCTCTTAAAAAGAAAAATGATTGAACGGTCACATGAGACCATTTTAATGGTCGACTCTAGTAAGTTTGGATCCCGTGAATTTTCTCATATCTCTTCATTAAGTGATATTAGCCGCATTATTGTTGACGATAAACTAAGCAATGATGCACATGCCATTTTACGTGATAAAAATATTAATGTTACTTCTGTAGCCTTGATGAGTGAATCTGCTTCATAGTCAAATCCAAATAGAAGATTAAGGTCTCTCCTTTTCTGTGTATATACGTGTTCAAGACAAACCTATATAGGTTTGTCTTTTTCTATATCCACAATTTTATCTTGCCTTATTTATGATGAACCCCTCTCGTAATCAACATTAACAAAAACCAATAATAAAAAAATGTTGTTTTATTTTTGTTTTTATAATAATATGACCATATAAACAAAGAAAAATAAAGATTTTGCAGAAATCAGGGGAAAAAATCACTTTATTGTGAAGATTAAATTGCTTTTTGCAAACGCTTTCTTTATTTTTTTCATTTATTCTACAGTACAAGGAGCGAGAGAGATGATAAGAAAAGCCAGTATTATGTTTGTACACAAGGATCAATTTGATGAATACAAACGTCGACATGATGAAATATGGCCGGAAATGGTTGAGGCATTAAAACAGCATGGAGCTCATAACTATTCTATTTTCTTAGAAAAAGAAAGTGGCCAATTGTTTGCTTATTTGGAAATCGAAAATGAAGATAGATGGAACCAGATGGCTAAAAGTGATATTTGTAAAAAATGGTGGGATTACATGGCACCTATCATGGAGACAAATTCAGATAACAGTCCACGCTCTGTAGATTTAAATGAATTGTTTTACTTAGCATAATTTTTTAGGAAAACAAAGACAGCAAAAATACAGGCATTCAAACGGATGTATCGTTTGAAGGTACTTGAGAGGAGATTTAAATATGGCTGGTAATACAAAAGGCGGATTAAAGTCTACTATTACTGTAGCAATGTCAAATTATTTGGAGGCAGCATCCATCGTAGCTGCTGCTGGCGGCCTGACACTCTGGATGGAATATTTAAATTTAAATGACTTTAAACTGGGATTATTAGGAGCGCTGAGTGCTAATGGATTTGCTTCAGCTGCAGGAGCCCTCATAGGAGGCGTTCTGGTTGATAAATATGGGCGAAAGTTAATTTATAAATACGATTTATTGGTCTATATGTTTGGTGTCTTATTAACGATGTTGTCTTTTAACTTCCCCATGTTGTTAGCTGGATACATTATTACTGGAGTAGCCGTAGGAGCTGCCATTCCAGCTGCTTGGACGTATATAGCAGAAGAAGCGCCTGAAAATGAACGTGCATCTCGTGTAGGATGGGGACAGTTAGCGTGGTCGGTTGGTCCAGCTATTTCGTTACTCCTCTCTGTCGCCTTGGCCCCATTAGGTCTTTTAGGAAGCCGAATTATTTTTGGTCAATTATTTGTAATCGCTTTAATTACTTGGATTATGCAACAACAAATTAGTGAATCAAAAATATGGGAAGAAGAAAAACAAAAAGAAGAGAATCAAAAAGCAAATGGTGAAAAATTAAAAAGTCCAGTCAAAGAATTATTCACAATCAAAGCAAACCGTCATGCCATTATTTTATTACTAGGGATCTATTGCTTTTGGAACTTAGTAGCTGGTGTAATGGGATACTTCATGCCGTATATTTATCAGACCGTTGGAGGGCTTTCATCATCACAAGCAAATTTATTACAAGCGTTTTTATGGATTTTGACCGTTTTAGGAACGTACTTTGTCTTTATTAAACTAGGTGATAAAGTGAACAGACGTGTATTGTATGGCATAGGAGCGGCAATGGGGATTGCTGCTTGGGCTACTCTTACGTATGGCGGAATGGGCATGACTGAACTGCTTATATTTGTAATATTATGGGGAATTGCAGCTGGTTTTGGTGCTCAAGCATTTTATGGTCTTTGGTCAAGTGAGTTATTTCATACAAAATACCGTGCAAAGGCACAAGGATTCCTTTTTTGTACAGCGCGTGTAGCCGTTGGCCTTATATCACTTGTGATTCCAACGATGATTTCTACATTAGGATTTAAAATATCAGGTTCTATTATGATTGGGTTTCTTGTAATTGCTGCAATTATTGGATTAGTCATGGCGCCAGAAACAAGAGGAAAATCATTAAAAGAAATTGAAAAGGAACGATACAGCGCTTAAAAAAATAGCCAAGCTTTCTTTGAGAAGCTTGGTTATTTTTCTGCCTCCCCCCTGCTCTCCTTACTACAATAAAAAATAGAGATTCCAAATGGAAACTCTATTTTTTATATCAACCAACCTTACACAATGAAATAAAAAGCATTTAAAGGTCCATGCACACCCACGACCAAATTCATTTCGATATCTGCAGAATTACTTGGTCCAGAAATAAAGTGAATACAAGAAGCAACAGCTTCTCCCTTTTCCACACGTTGGTTTAGGTCAGAAACAGCCTGTGTAATACGTGCCACAATCGTTTCACGCGGGATAATCGTAACATAGACAGTCGGCAAAAAGTGAAGTGCCCGCCCTTGTCCCTCATGAGTTTTTACAACAATTGTTCCTGACTCGGCAAGTGCATAGTCACTGAATGTAATACCAATATTGGCTTTTTCGGCGAGGGAATGATTCGCTTCACGTCCTCTTTTTGAATCCCATACATGTACCTCTATATTTTCTTCCGGCCATTCTTTTTCAAGTAAATCTGTTAAGCCATATTCTTTGAAACGTGTATCTTGGGCTGTCATTACGGGCCCCCCGCCATGTTCAGCAACAATTTTCTTTAAAGCTTCAGCTAAGTGATCTTTTGTTGTTTCAAAAACAGTGGTATGAATTTTGCTGCAGTGCTCTGTGAACGTAGCGATTAACTCCTTTTCTGTATAACCTTTCATTACATCCCAGTTTACGTTATTCTTCCACTCTGGTCGTACAACACCACTTATTCGTCTTTCCCGTCCCAGCTGTTTAGCCACATGATTTAAAAAAACTTCCTGATTTTGAGCTGTTCCTCTCATTACTTTTCACCACCTTTTTTATGATTGTCAAACCAGTCTCGAAAACGTTCTTTACTTGGAGCTGGGAATTCTCGAATTTCAGTCCAATTTTTTAATGGGCCAATTCCTTTGGAGACTCGATCTCCTGATACAATGGGCTTCATAGCTGCAGGTGCCATTTTTGTACCTAGTTTGTATAGAGCAGCAGATGATGCTCCCATTCCAAACATTTTCATCGCTAGTTTCTCACCGAGAGGAGCACGTCCTTCTTTTTCAACAATTACTTGACGATGTTTTAAAAGTAGTTCGTGTAGCGGAATTTTAACTGGACAAGCATCAGTACATGCTGCACAAAGAGTTGATGCATATGGCAGTTCTTTATAATCGTCATATCCACCTAAAAGTGGACTTAATACTGCACCAATTGGCCCCGGATAGATAGAGCCATAAGAATGTCCTCCGACATGACGATATACTGGACATACATTAATACATGCTGCACAACGGATGCATTGTAATACTTGTTGGAACTCAGACCCTAAGATTTCAGAACGGCCGTTATCAACGACAACAAGGTGAAATTCTTCTGGACCATCTGCCTCTTCTTCATATTTAGGCCCTACTGTTGTAATGTAACTCGTTAGCTTTTGCCCTACTGCACTTCTGCAAAGCAATCCAACGAGTACATCCAGCTCCTCCATTGTTGGTACAAGACGTTCCATTCCCATTACAGCGATTTGCGTTTTTGGAATAGCAGTTACAAGATCCGCATTTCCTTCATTGGTCACTAAACAGATTGATCCTGTATTTGCAACGGCAAAGTTGCAACCGGTGACACCGATTTCTGCTTCAAGAAATTTTTCGCGCAGGATTTTACGAACAAATTTTGTCATCTCGTAAGGATCTTCCGACTTTCCATAACCTAGTTTTTCTTGAAATACATCACGAATTTGTTCTTTTTTCATATGAAGAGCCGGCGCTACGATGTGGGAAGGTGGTTCATGATCATCAACTTGCAAAATGTATTCGCCAAGGTCACTTTCTACCACTTCACAACCTATGTCTTCTAAAGTTTTATTCATTTCGATTTCTTCGGTTACCATTGATTTGGATTTCACGACTTTCTTGGCTTGTTTTTTTTCTGCAACTTCCTTCATGTATTGAGCGGCGTCTTCTTTTGTTTTCGCAAAAAAGACATGTCCCCCGCGTTTTGTAACATTTTCACTTAATTGCATTAAGTAATAATCTAAATTCTCCAGCGTGTGTTGACGGATTTGCTCCCCTAAATCGCGCCATTCTTCCCAGTTCCCAAGCTCTTCACTAGCTGCCAAACGACGTGTATACAGGCGTTCTTGAGCTGTAGCCACAGCTTCACGCATCGTAGAATCTTGGATTCCTTTATCAATACGTTCATTAAATTTTTTATCACTAATTTTCATGCTCATGTCGTGTTCCCCCCCTTGAATTAACGGCTATTTAATACCTCTGCAATATGCAGTACCCGCGCTGATTTTCCTAAACGTTCTATTCGTCCTCCAATATTCATTAAACATCCACAATCTGCACTAATTAAATAGTCCGCACCTGTCTGTTCAACACTTTCTACTTTTTCGTCTACCATTTGTTCAGATATTGGCATCATTTTCACAGAAAAGGTTCCACCAAATCCACAGCAATTTTGGGCGTTGGGAAGGTGCTCAACCTCTAATTCTTTTACATTAGAAAGCAGCGTAAAAGGTGCTTCCTTCACACCTAGCAAACGTGTCATATGACAAGATGTATGATAGGTCGCTTTCCCTTTTAAACGTGCCCCTACATCTGTAACCTTTAACACCTCTACGATAAATTGAGTTAGTTCATACGTTTTCTCAGCAAGACGCCTTGCTCGCTCCTCCCATTGAAAATCTCCTTTGAATATATGTGGATATTCGTGGAACATCGCTGCACAAGAACCAGAGGGAGTTACTATATACTCTGCATCTTCAAAGGTTTGGATCATATTTTTCGCTGCTTGCTTGGCTTCGGCAACATAGCCACTATTATAGGCGGGCTGGCCACAACATACTTGTGATGTAGGAAATGATACTTCACAACCAAGGTGTTCAAGTATCTCAACTGTTGCCTTACCGACATTCGGCTGGAAAGTATCAATTAAACATGTAATAAATAAGCTCACTTTCAATTTTAAAACCTCCTCTTAACGAATATTTAGATTTACCTGGTCGGCTGATGACTGATAAGTAAAAGCAGGCCCCTTCTCTCATAAGTATTTTATTGTGTATTCTCCATGTGAGATGAATATGATTCCCTTCAATTAGCACACGTAGAGTGGAAAAAACATTGAGTTGTAACCTATTCATCTAAAAAGGAATCCTTGTAATATAAACAAGGGAATTGATCTATTAGACCCTTCCCCTGACTGTATCTCTTTGTAAATTTACTAGTTAGCCTTTCATGATTTTTTAGGCTAAAACAGAGTTTCTTTTTGTTAATACATCTTGCTCATATTGTTTCACTTCTTCCAGCCATGTTTCTTTTACAGGCACGCCCATTTTTTCACAATAGTAATCCCAGATTGCACCGAAAGGATACGTTTTGAATTCCTCTATTAATGCTAATCTTTCTGTAAAGTTTCCATCTTCCTGTAACTCTTTTAAATGTTCATTTGGTACTAACATTGCATATAGTAACGATTTAATCATGTTTCTTGTTCCAATTGTCCATGCTGCAACTCGGTTAATACTTGCATCAAAGAAATCAAGGCCAATCATCACTTTATCCAATGCTTGATTTCGAACAATTTCGAGACCAATTTCACGTAACTCATCATCCAGCGTCACAACATGATCACTGTCCCAGCGAACAGGACGAGAAACATGAAGGGCAAGCTTGTCACTGTAAAGCAGCATAGATGAAATTTTGTTTGATACCATTTCAGTCGGATGGAAATGTCCTGTATCTAATAAACATAGTTTATTATTCTTTAATGCGTATCCAAGATAAAATTCATGCGATCCAACCACATAAGATTCAGAACCAATACCGAATAACTTACTTTCAACGGCATCAAGATTATAGTTTTCATTGATCTCTTCTTCAAAAATCTTATCTAACGAATCTTTTAACCGTTGACGAGGCGTTAGTCGATCACTTGGAATATCTTTATAACCATCTGGAATCCAAATATTTGTTAAGGATGCTGTTCCTAATTCTTTACCAAAATGCTCACCAATTTTGCGGCTGGCGATACAATGATTGATCCAAAACTCTCTGATACGTTCATCAGGATGAGACAACGTTAGCCCATCTGCTGCTTTTTCATGTGAGAATAATGTTGGATTGAAATCTAAGCCTACACCTTGATCTTTAGCCCATTTCACCCAGTTTTCAAAGTGTCTTGGCTCTAATTGATCCCTTTCAACGACTTCTCCATTTGTTTCCGCATAAATGGCATGTAAATTCACACGATGTTTTCCAGGAATTAAAGACAACGCTTTCTCTAAATCTGCTCTTAGTTGTTGAGGGGTGGTTGCTTTACCAGGATAATTTCCCGTTACATCAATTCCACCTGACAATTCTCCTTTATTTACTTCAAATCCAGCAATGTCATCTCCCTGCCAGCAATGAATAGAAATCGGTACATTTTTTAATTGTTCCAATACTTCATCAACATTGATTCCCCATTTTTCATATTCTTTTTTCGCAACCTCATAATTTTCTCTTATTGTCATTTGATATTCTTCCTTTCTTTTTTACGGTGCCGTTACTGTTAAAGGTGTGTATTTTTTAACCTTAAAAGAGTTCTTAATGATTGTTCTTGCTTCTTTTATATCTTCAATTTCGCCAACTGCCATTAACTGCGTTACAATATTTCCAATGGCGGTTGCTTCAACTGGACCAGCGTATACTTCTTTTTTTGTTGCGTCAGCAATTAGTTGATTTAACAGTTCATTTTGGCAACCCCCTCCGATCACATTAATTTGATTGAATGTTCTTTCAAAAATTTCTTCAATTTGATTAATGGCTTGCTGGTAGCTGCATACTAAACTGTCAAACACACATTTTGCTACTTCTCCAGGTCTAGATGGAATTGGCTGGTTTGTTTCTTGACAATAACTTTGAATCTCTTGAATCATATTTTCTGGCTTTAAAAACCGTGGATCATCTACATTAACGATGGATTTAAATGTTTGAGCCTGATTAGCTAAGACGACCAACTCTGCAAAAGAAAATTGATTTTTATAATTTCTTTTCACTTCTTGTATCATCCAAAGCCCCATAATATTCTTTAAAAATCTATAGCGATAATCAATGCCGCCCTCATTGGTGAAATTGTAATCTAAAGCTTTTGTAATACATATTGGAAAATGATTTTCTACACCAACTAAAGACCACGTTCCTGAACTAATATAGATTGTTTCTTCCTGCTCAGGAACCGAAATGACAGCTGAACCAGTATCGTGAGTGGCTGGGAGAATAACCTTCATATTAAAGCCGAATTCTTCTATTAAATCTTCAGTCAATGTACCCAACACTGTTTTGGGGGGATGAATATCTTTGAACATTTCTTTGTTCATGCCTAGTTGATCTAATATTTCATGATCCCATTTCTTTGTGAAAGCATTAACCAGCTGAGTTGAAGTGGCATTTGTGTATTCGTTTGCCTTTTTTCCTGTTAATAAATAATGAAAATAGTCAGGAACCATTAGAAAAGATTTTGCATTTTCTAAAATCTCCGGATGATTTTGTTTGATTGAATAAAGTTGATAAATCGTATTAAATTTTTGAAATTGAATTCCTGTCTCTAGATACAGACGTTCCTTCATGAATGTTTTAAAAACCTCATCCATCATCCCGTCTGTTCTCGAATCGCGATAGGCAACAAAATCTGTTAAAGGTTTGTTCCATTCATCTAGTAAAACAAAGTCTACTGCCCATGTATCAATACCGATACTTTCTGGAGATAATCCCATTTCACTACATTGATGGATTCCCTTTTTTATTTCTTCAAATAATCGATCAAGCTCCCAGCAAAACTGGCCATTTTTTTGGACCATTTTATTCTCGAAACGGTGGATTTCTTTTAGATTTAAAAGTCCATCTTCAAGATGACCCGCTATTAATCTTCCACTAGAAGCACCAATATCAACTGCTAAACAACATTTCTTCATTTTAATCACCCTTTGAATGAAAGCGTTTGCTTATGTCTTTATATTAAGCCAGCTAAAAGGAGAAAATAATGTCTAAAATGATTTATTTATTGTCCTTATTTGCAATTGTTTAAAATAAAAAAGAACATTTAGCAGCATCTTATTTTTTTGCTAAGTGTTCTCTGAATTGCTTTGGTGTCTGATGATATTTGTTTTTAAAAATCCGATAGAAATAACTTACATTATCATATCCAACTTGATCTATAACAGAGGCAATTGGCATATCTGTACTTTCCAGTAACTCTTTCGCTTTATTTAAACGTTTTTCTTGAAGTAATTCTTTAAATGTAAAGTTGGTAGCCTTTTTAATCTCTTTACTTAAAGCATAAGCGGGCTGGCTTAATTTTGTGGCTAATTCATTCAGTGATGCACTCTGGAAATGTTCATCAATATACTTTAATGATTCAACAATTAAATAATGTTGTACAGGATTGTCTTCTGTATGTTCGGCCTTATCAGCGTGTTTAATTAACTCCACCATTAAAAGACCCATATACAATTTAATGGTGGATTCAGACATAAAAGCAGGAGACATAATTTCAATAATAATTTTTTTTATCAATTCTTGAATGCTTTCTACTTCTGAAACTTTAAAGTAAAGGAATTGTCCATTTTGAGTACTGTTATATAAACTGTTAATTAAGAAATTACTAATTCTGTTTTCAGTCGTTAAAAACGAAAAGATAAAATCAAAAAAATTAGGTAAAATGATAAAATTAATAATAATGTCTTCTTCTGCACAAGCTTGAGTTTCATGCTCAATATGCTGGTTTAAAAATAACAGCTCCCCTTGTTGCAATTTTATTCTTTGATTCCCTACTTTTTGGTTATACTGTCCATTGTAAACATAATTAATCTCAATGTAGTCGTGTTTATGTTTAGGAAAATCCACAAAGCGTGTATGTTTTCGAACCGTAATCATACTCTCTTGATTGAGAAATTTTTGACTTTCTATAATAAAATTAGACTGATTGGTATAAATGTCTTTATTTATCTCTCTTCTGTTTTGTAGAATCAGTTCCTCTTCATCTGTTATCTTTAATAATTGATTGAGAAGATCATGTTGCATAGGTTTCTCCTTTGTTTATAATCTTACTTCATTGTTTATTAGACTTCTTCAACCAAAGCCCACATACCTTCTTTCTTATATAGAGTCTAACTCCATGCTTTTTAAAAAGAGACTACCTAAAGTAGTCTCTTTATTATTTCCCAAGCTCATAGGTTTGTACAAAAGTGCTTCTGCAAGAGTGGCTTTGACTCCTGTTTGTTCAATTATCTAAAAATGAATGATTCCTAATTCTATTGATGTTTTAATGGCTTCAGCTCTTGATGTCACATTTAGTTTTTGATAAATGTTTGTTAAATGTGCTTTTACAGTTCTCTCGGAAATTCCCATATCAAATGCAATTTCCTTACTCCGAAACCCTCTAGCTACTGCTTGCAAAACGAGCATTTCTTTTTCGGTAAGCAAGTGGTTGTCTGTTTTCAATTTTTCTTGAGGTTCTTTGTGTACGGTTGATTCAAATACCTTTGAGGCCACATTTGATTGAAGTAAAATGTCTCCTCTGATGGCCGCTTCAATTGTATTAAATAAGTTTTCTCTGCTGGCATCCTTTAAGAGGTAGCCTTTTGCACCAAGTTGTAACCCTTGGATCATTAATTTTTCTTCATTATAAGTAGTCAAAATGAGTACGGGAACTTTTATTTGAAGAGTCTGCATTTCTCTAAGCATATCAAGCCCGCTCATCATTGGCATGTTGAGGTCAAGTAATACAAGGTCTGGGGATTTTTCTTTTATGACATCTATCCCCTTTCCTCCATCTTCTGCTTCTCCAACAACTTCAAATCTTTCGTCTGTTTCAAGAATTAATTTTAATCCTTCTCTCACAACATAATGATCATCAACAATCACAATTCGATAAGACACTGTATTTACTCCTTTTTCAAAGGTATGTTCACTATTACTTGTGTACCTTCATTTTTTTTACTTTTCAAATGGATCTCTCCACCAAGCAGCCGAACACGTTCTGACATACCAATGATGCCGTAATGTCCAAAAGTGGATTCTCGTTTTTTCTCATCAAATCCCACTCCATTGTCTGCTATTTCCAAATGGATGTGATCACCTTGTTGTACCATCACTAACTCGACATGGCTTGCTTTGGCATGTTTTGAAATATTCGTTAAGCATTCTTTTATAATATAAACGGTATGTTCAATAAAAAAAGGCGACATATTCTGAGGTACAGAGATCTTTGTACGAATTGTGATGTTCGTTGCTGTCATAAATCGATTTACTTCATTTTTCACTGTTTCAGTTAAATCGTATTGATCATGACGATCCTTCCGAAGATCATCGATCACCAATCGTGCCTCACCTAATGTTTTTCGCGCTTGGCTCATTGATCCCTTGATAATGCTTTGAGCACGCTGGGTATTTTGATTCTCTAAATGTGCTTGAACAGCTTCCAATTGCATAATAATGCCTGCAAGCCCTTGTGCAAGGGTATCATGTAAATCTCTCGCCATTCTTTGACGTTCATTAGCAAGGGTTAACTCTTCCACCTGCTGATGTGCGAGTTCGAGTTCCTTTAGAAACGTTTGAGTTCGAATTCTAGCCTTTACTTGTCTAAAAAATAAGATAGAGTATGCAACGACCACAATAAGGATAAGAAATAAAATCGGAATGTAGACAGTCAGATCATCTGTATCATTAACCAAAATAAGAGCTAGAAAAAAAAGTACATAAAAACAAAGTCCTGTCAAAATAATCTTTAATGTATGATAGTATACACCGATGCTTTGAGCAATTAATAACGGTAAAAGACCAATTAAAATAACAGGAGAGGCAGCTTGCATAGCTAAAACACAAAGTAGAATAACGATTCCTTGTATGAAGAAATAAATCCAAGGCTTCTTCTTGAACCAATAAAATGACCACCAGTGCAAAATGAGATTGATCGCGATAAGGCCAGAAAAAAACAAACTTGAAAGCGATAAAGATGCTGTTAAAAACTGAAAAATCATCGCTGCAGCATACACAAGAACGCCCCATAATAACGTGGGAATTCGGGAATAGATCATTTCATTAAATGGGTCTATCCGTTTCTTAACCATAAACTCTCACCTTCCAAACCCCATCATAACACGAAAAATACCGCCCGCCTTTTAAAGAGGCAATGGCGGTATTAGGATTTTAACATTTTAAAAAGAATACATTATATAATCTTCTTTTCTTTTTGGGCAATTGACTCTCCTTCAATATCAATATGCGGAAGCAATCGTGCCAGCCATTTTGGTAAGTACCAATTTGCCCGCCCTAATAGCATCATACAAGCAGGGATAAAGGTCATTCTAATGACAAATGCATCGAATAAAACCCCAAATGCCAATGTTAATCCCATTGTTTTAATAATCAAGTCTTGAGCAAAAATAAAGCTTGCGAAAACGAAAATCATAATTAAGCCTGCTGCAGTTACAACCCTGCCACTATGCTGTAATCCAGAAATAACAGATTTCTTTGCATCATGAGATAGAAGGAATTCTTCCCTCATTCTACTAACTAAAAATACTTCATAATCCATTGCAAGACCAAATAATATTCCTGTCACTAGTACAGGCATAAAGTTTAACAACGGTCCTGCTGCAGGTATTCCAAACAATGGGGCAAGGTGTCCATCCTGTAAAACAAAGACAGCAAAACCTAATGTAGCAGTTAATGTCATTAAAAACCCTAGTACAGCCTTTAATGGAACAAGGAATGATCTAAATACAAGAATCATTAACACAAAAGCAAATCCAATAATGACTCCTGCAAATTTTGGCAATGCTTCACTGAGTCTATCTGAAATATCTATATTCACGGCAGTAGAACCAGTCACAAGAAACTTTGTGTCAGTCACACTCGATACATTTCGAATGTCTTTCACTAATTGCTTCGTTTCTTTATCCTCCGGACCACTTCTAGGTAAGATTGTTAACATTGCGTACTCACCCGATTGATCAGGGATCGCCGGCGTGATTTGTTTGATACCATCCATTTTTTCTAACAATTTTGATGATTTCTCGATGAACTTGGACTTCATCGTTTTATCTGCTTGAGAGGCATCTATGATGACAACAAGTGGTCCATTAAACCCCTTGCCAAAACCTTCTGCTAAAAGATCGTATCCTTTACGTTCAGTTGTTTCTTTGTCTTTCATACCGTTATCCGGAAGACCAAGCTCCATATGAAGTGCTGGCCAGCTTATCAATCCTGTCAATAAAATGACACCTAGCATTATTTTACCCGGATGCTTTTGAATAAATCTTCCCCAGCCCATTGTTTTTTTCTCTTTTTTTGGCTGTAATTTAGAAAATAACTTATTTTTCCTAGAAGGACTCACCTTATCTCCAAGAAGCCCTAGTATAGCTGGAACAATCGTGAGAGAAACAAGCATAACAGATAGTACCATAAAGGCTCCCACAAGGCCCATGATACCTAGAAACGGTATGTCAACTAATACAAGTCCACATAATGCAACAATAACAGTGACGCCCGCAAATAATACAGCACTTCCTGCGGTACCCACTGCTCTAGCAGCAGCCTCATTCAAATTGTAGCCTTCTGCTAACAGCTGTCGATATCTTGAAATGATAAACAGCGCATAATCAATTCCTACTGCAAGACCAATCATCACCGCTAATGTGAGACTAAATGCAGACATGTCTACAAAGTTTGAGGTGATTAAAATGACCATCACACCTATTACTAACCCAATCACAGCCGTCAATATTGGTAATCCTGCGACCAAAAGTGAAGCAAATGTAAAGGCTAAAATCAAGAAGGCGAAGATAATCCCTATGATTTCAGAAATGCCACCTACTTCAATTTCAGAGAATGTGACGGAGCCGCCTAATTCCGTTTGGATGCCCGCATCTTTTGAAATCTTTATGCTATTTAATACTTTCTCTTTTGAGGATTCCTTTACCTTGTCCGCTTTCACTCGATACGTAATATCCGCATATCCTATTTTCTTATCTTTACTTATCGTAAAGGTCTCATATAAATCGGTCACCTGGTTAACTGCTTTATCCTTTTTAATTTCTTTTATCGTCTCATTAATTTTATGTTTCACTTTCTTTGCTTCTAAAGTTTCATCTTTAGGTGCTTTAAATATTAGACGAATCGTTCCCTCATCATCACCTGCTGGGAACTTCTTTTCCAAGAGATCCATCGCTTTTTCAGATTTTGTTCCTGGAATCGACATATCTCCATTAAATGAAACGCCTGTCCCTATTGTTGCTGCAACTACAGCTACTAAAATAAGTAACCAACCGATTAACATTCGTTTAGGCTTAGTAAAAGCAAAGTTTCCTAAGTTATATAAAAATTTAGCCATTCACTTACTCCTTTTTCATCGAATTCATGATATTCACCTCTTTATTCTACGTAATGAAATAGTTGATTGAAATTGTACTTTTGGGCAAAAGGGATTGTACATTTAGGCAAGAAAAAGAGCATCTCTTTTGAGATACCCTTCTATTTATAGAGAGCGTTCATTTTATCTATATCATCATTTGGCCAATTCCGGATCAGTTGTATTAGTCATATCTGGTTATTTTGATTTAATTCCTGCACCGCAAAGAGGTATGACGATTGTTTCTTTTGCTTCCTTTTTATATTTCATGTAGCCAGCAAAATTGACTGCAGATGTCACTTCCACATAAAATCCTTTCTCACTTAGTTTAGAGCGTGCATTCAATATCTCATCCTCTTCAATATCTATAAATGTACCATTGGTATCTTGTACAGCTTCTAGAATTTGTTTGGAGCGCGCCGGGGCAGCAATGGCTATCCCTTCTGCCAAAGTTCCTGTATTCGTAACAGGCGATGCTGAATCTTTCGCATTTTGATAAGCTTTCACGAGAGGAGCACAGTTTTTCGCTTGTATGGCAATGATTTTCGGTATTTTATGAATTAAACCATTTTCAAATAACTCTTTAAAACCATAATACGCACCTAGGAGGAGAGTACCATTTCCAACCGGAATGATTAATGCATCAGGTGCTCCTTTTATTTGTTCATAAATTTCATAGGCGTATGTTTTTGTTCCTTCAAAAAAATAAGGATTATACACATGGCTTGCATAAAAAACGTTTTCGGCGTCTACTGCTTTTTGCGCCGCTGCTGCAATATCCTCTCGTGTACCGCGAATTTCTTTAACCGTTGCTCCATGGGCTTTTATTTGAGCGATCTTTTTAGGTGAAGTTTCATCGCTTAGATAGATGTCACATGCAATCTCGCAACGAGCTGCATAAGCGGCAATCGCCGTTCCTGCATTCCCGCTGCTATCCGCAATGACTTTTGATACCCCTAATTCCTTTGCCTTTGTCATTAAAATAGCAGCTCCTCGATCTTTAAAGGATAGCGTAGGCATCATATAATCAACTTTTACATAAGTGTTTGGCTCATGAGGATCTAAAACGATTAACGGAGTTTGGCCTTCACCCATTGTCACAGATTCCCAAGTCTTTGAACCTTTTGAAAATGGCATGGTTTCAACATAACGCCATAATGAATTTGGGTAGTGATTCCAAGCCGCAATATCTATTTGAGGGGTATCTTTCACCAGGTTTAATACGCCGTTACAATCACATTTCCATAAAGTTGGTGTCATCTCATACTTTTTACCGCAATCGTTACAAATCAATTGATTCATCAATCCTCAGCCCCTTTGAATAATTTTTTATATAAAATATACTTTTTTATATATCATAGGCAAAAAAATATTCTAAATATAAGAAATAGCATCAATTTCAATTTTGAAACCAAAATGTAATTCATTCGTTGGTACAACAGTACGTGCTGGTTGATGTTCACCGAAAAATTCAGTGTAAACCGCATCTACTTTGTCCCATAGTTCAATATCAGAAATGTATAATGTCATACGCAAAATCTTTTCTTTTTTACTTCCGGCTGCTTCTACAATCATCTCCACATTCTTAAGCGCTTGTAATGTCTCTTCCTCAATGGGGCCGAATTCTTTTTCTCTCGTTTCGGGATTGATGGCAAATTGTCCTGAAACATAGACCGTGTTTTGATGAATGGTTGCGAATGCATAGTGTCCGTTGGATTTTAGATTTCCTACCTCAAGGATGCTTTTCATTTCGTTTCCCCTTCATTCGATTTATGTTTGATTTCATCCAAATAGCTATAGACGGTGACTTTAGAAATACCTAACATAGATGCGACTTTCTCAACTGAACCTTTCATTAAAAAGATTCCCTTTTCATCCATGAACCTTATTAATTCAATTTTTTCATGACGTTTCATAACTGGGTGGACACTGATTTGAATGATCTGTTGAATCAATTGATCTACGATTCCTTCCACATTTTCAAGATCATCATTTGATGTTGTTTCATTCTCTTGAACTTCAACTTTTGTAGAAAGAAAAGTATCCATAAATTGCTGCATTTGATTCAATGCTTCAACATCAAAATTGATACAGAATGCCCCGATCACCTTTTTCTTCGAATCACGAATTAATGAAGTCGAAGAACGAATGGTACGGTTGTCTTCTGTTTTAAATGTATACCCAGCAAGATAATCTTCTTTAAAATCTTCTGATTGTAAAACAGTCTTTACCAAATGATCAAATGATTGACCGATTTTTCTTCCCGTCACATGATGATTGACTGTAAACATGACAGATGCTTGAGGGTTCGTTAAATCATGAATAACGACTTCACAATTTGGTCCAAACATTTTTGCCGTAGATTTTGCTAAAGGAATATAGCTCTCTAATAAATTCTTTATATTTTCCATGCCTAAGCACCTCATTTGTTTATTCCACTAGATTATATAATTTTTTATATATAAAAACAATATATAGATTTTTTTATATATGTTGAAAAAGTTAAGAAAATATAAAAAAAGCAGCCATTGACTGCTTTTTGCTTGTGCTCCTTTCTAATTAATTTCTTGCTGGATTCCATACAAAATGACTTCAATTCCCCACCTGAACCGTTCCATTGATACGGTATCACCTGCAAACATTTCTTCTTTTAGGCTATGGATGAAAGGAAACCGCGTTTTGTCTGCATCATGAAATGCTTTTTTTGTATCTGAAATCTGCGAAGAGCCATGTTTCTTCCAAGAGACCTTTTCGTATGCTACGGAAGATACGTATAACAGTAACAGGTCTACTCCCCATGCAGCAGATGTAGATTTAATCCCGCCTTCATGCAATGCAGCGAGAATATGTTCGGTCAACTGTAAAAAGTTCGTTCCTTGCGGGATGGTGGAAAGAGAAATTTCAGCAAGACCAGGTTTTTCGAATAACAGTAGGAAATAAGTATGCAATATGTCAAATAACTGTTCTTTCCATGTGCCATTCACTGAATCTGGATAAACCATTTGGCCGAGACCATAATCCAATACGTAAGCACTTAGTTCTTGAAAATTGTTCACGTAGACATACAAGGATGCAGGTCCCGTATCGAGTGCTTTAGCCACCTTACGCATACTCATGCCCTCTAACCCTTGTTCCTTTAGAAGCTCATAGGCAGTTTTCACAATGAGTTCACGGCTTAAGGGCTCTTTAGCCGGCCGAGACCGACGACTTATAATACGACGATTTGAATTGTTCATAATCTCTTTATAACATGTCAAAGTCAAATAGTAAATTGAGCATCAATCACCGTTTTCTTGAAAAGAATTCATCATTTCAGCAAGCTTGATTGCAGCATCTTTTGAAAAACACAGCTTTAAACTTTTTTCCGATTCATGAGCTTTCTCCGATGAATATTCGTACATCCTGTCTTCGTATTCTTCAATAGCCTTTTCAATATGATGAGGATTTCGAACAATCGCAAGTGCAAGCTCCATTGCATCAAACATCGCCATGTTTACACCCTCCCCTGCGAATGGCGACATGACATGAGCGGCATCACCGATAAGCGTTACTCCTTTATGGCGGTTCCATTTAAAACCGACAGGAAGCGTATAAATCCGTCTTGGAATGATGGCATCTTCTGCATAACGAATATAATTTTTCAGCTGATCGTCCCAATCACTAAATAACGCTAATAATTGTTCTTTTGCTTCTTTCGCTTGATGAAACGGAATACCACAAGTCTCAATCCAGTTACGCTCTACCATAAGGCTTGCATACACTTTGATTCGTCCATCTCCGTTTAACTGACCAATCAGTCCTTTGTGGTCTGCTAAAGCAAACATCTTACCACGTTTATTAAATGCAGCTAAATCAGGGTGGTTCATCTCTACGTTGAGGATATTCAGTTCCAGCATCGTGAGTCCGGCGTATTCAATATCAATATCTGTTAAGAGAGGACGCACACGAGAAAAAGCACCATCTGCCCCGATTACAAGATCAACTGTCTCAACAACTCCGTTTTCAAAATGAAGCTCCGTCATGCCGCTTTCTAGTGAAATGCAACTTTCTAGTTTATATCCATATTTGATGTTTTCAGCATCAATTTGATCTAACAGCAGTTCGCACAAAAGACCACGATCAATTTCTGGGCGGGTGCCTTTTTGATCTGATTCCGTTTCTTCATCTAAATAAATTCTTCCTGATTTATCAAGTAAACGGAAATCTTCTCCTTCATAGTGGGCGTTCCTTTGAAATTCCTCATAAACCCCTGCTTCTTTTAAAGCTTTTTGACCTGTTTCTTCATGAATATCCAGTGAGCCCCCTCTTTCAAGACTCTTGTCATGCATCTCTCGCTCATAGATAGTAGTTTGTATACCGTAATTTTGCAGAATTAAGGCGAGTGTTAGCCCCCCAGGTCCTCCTCCAATAATAGCGATCTGCTTTTGTTTCTTAGATAATGCCGTCATCGTATGCATCTCCTCTTCTTTATGGAAATCGTTTAAAGCCACATCACATTTATATTATAACGAACACCGTTCGTAAAGAACAGTGTTCGTTTAAAAAGTTTATTTCACAATTGTGTATTTTACAATCGCCCGCCACCATATGATACACTCCAACTAGGAATGTGAAAGGATGTCGAATCATCACAATGATTCTTGAATCAGTCGTTTCCATTGTTCTAATTCTGAGTGTAAGAGGTGTTTCTATGAATAAATTATTGGCAACGTTCATATTAGGATTGAGCTTTAGTGGTGCGGCTCTCATTCTTTCTGTCCCTTTGTTATTCAAGTCCAAACCAGAACAATTTGAGCTGGTGTTTGCTGCTGGATCAGCGGGCGCTTTCGCAGTATTCGCTGTCTCATGCCTAGTTCTTCGAAAACAATTCAATCGCTAAAAAACCTAAACACAATCCGCCATTAGAACAATGGAGAGTTGTTTAGGTTTTGTGTTTTATTCTGATATCAACTTAAAGAATGTGGTACAAGCTGACCCCGATACTGAGAGCGAATAACACAAGTGCAGGGAGTGCTTTTTTAAAGGGATCTTTGGCTAATACGATCAGAGTAAAGGCAGCTGCAAGCATCGTGCCTCCTAACAGTAAGCCTGATAATATTGCTATTGTTGGCATCCATATGCCGATCAGCATTCCAGCAGCGCCTATGAGCTCAAAGGCTCCGGTTAAAACATTAAAAAAAGCAGGTAAACCAAATCGTTTGAACTCTTCTGCCATTTTCCCTGATATAATTTTCGATCCTGTTACAAAAAAGAAAGCAGCCAATATCATTTGCAGAATAAGTATGAAAATCGTGATCACATCTTTCTAAGTTATTTGACTGAAACACTCAGTCCAAAATGGACAAATTTTCAGCTGGTGAAAATTATATGTCATAGCATATATTAGATATAAATCGTTTGTTACAGATTAGACGTTTCAAAATTCATAGTGTGAATGAAATAATTTGTTCAAAAGTAATTTTAATTGTTGAATCTCTTCATCGCTTAATTGCTTTGTTACCGTTTGGTGTGCATCCATGACGACAGGAAGAATGGCCTTTTTGACCTCGTGCCCTTTTTTTGTTAAAAGCAGGTGATGTGAGCGCCGGTCTTGTTCGTTATAGATTTTTTTGACAAGCCCTTTTCGTTCCATTGATTGGATCATTCTGACGACAGTGGTTTGATTTTTATCAATTCCTTCTGCTAATTCTTTTTGAGTAGTCCCCTTTTCACTGCTCAGAATACTGATAATACTCCATTGTTCAGGAGTGACCCCGTAAGGCTTTAACCTGTTTGTAAAATAATTTGTCATTTTGAGATCGGTACGATGAACGAGATAGCCTATTAAATCTTGTAACTCCATGTAAACACCCTCTATGAAATTTATATGCTATAGCATTTATATTAGTGAAGCCTTTGAAAATTGTCAAATCAACTATCTGCTTGTTTAAAATCAATCCCTGACAAAATATATGGCACTGCTGATTTGATAAACTCCTCTGATGATATGTGCGAACTATTTTTTCTCCACTCAACAGAAGCTCCGTGAATTCCCCAGCTTAAAAAAACAGCTGTGACCTTCAGAATTTGCTTTCCGACATTTGTATATTGATTGATTAACAATTGATAAAAAATGATTTCAAGCTGTTCCCTCACAATAGGAGCAAGTTCAGTTTCATATTCTACTTGGCAGCGGTTATGCAGAGATTGTTGAAAATTCGTTAATGCTTTAAAAATATTGATGATCGTATCTTCATCTAGTTTACGATGATTGAAATGAATACTTTCTAAATTAATCGATAATACTTCTGACAGCGTTTTATCCAGCAAATCGTATTTATCCTCAAAATGATAATAAAACGTCGCTCGGTTGATCATGGCTTCTGCCGTGACATCTTTGATCGTAATATCCTTAAATTCCTTTTTCGATGAAAGTTTCATAAAAGACTCCATGATTAACTTACGCGTTCTCAGAACCCGAGGGTCTGTCTTTGGCTGCGTCATCTTATCCCTCCTCCTTTTTCAACACATCTATCAATCTGTTGGATAAACAACAAATTGAAGAAATTATTGGTGTTGGTCTTACTCGTTGTGTTTTAAGATCT
This sequence comes from Bacillus sp. FSL P4-0248, assembly GCF_038593305.1. Taxonomy (NCBI): domain Bacteria; kingdom Bacillati; phylum Bacillota; class Bacilli; order Caryophanales; family Bacillaceae; genus Bacillus; species Bacillus sp. FSL P4-0248. Next base: position 1,744,588 of record NZ_CP151983.1, read on the forward strand.
AATTGTAATGCAAATGATTGATTCGTACAACTTCTAGGAAATAGCGTTTCCTTGCAAAAATTGAGGAGGTAAATGAAATTGAAAAACAATGAGATGTTTTGTGATATAGAAACAGGTGTATGTGGTGTAGGTGAAGAAGAGGATATCCAGGTGATTGATTTTCAACAGCCTAAAAAAACAATAACGCTCTATTATGTAACAGATCCGATTTGTTCGCATTGCTGGGCAATTGAACCTGTCCTGCGTCGATTTAAAGAGCAATATGGACATTATTTTCATTTCCAGACTGTGTTGGGTGGACTGTTAGAGAAATGGCATGGTGGTCCAATTGATCCTGCAAACGGAATTTATAAGCCTGCTGATGTTGCTGGTCACTGGAGAGAGGTTGGAGAACATTCTCGCATGCCAATTGATGGTTCCTTAATGATTGACAATCCTGTTCAATCCTCCTACCCGCCCTCTCGTGTGTTCAAAGTGATTCAAAAACATCATGATGATGCACTAGCCTATACTTTTTTACGCCGTGCAAGAGAAGCGCTATTTGCCTTCAATCAAAATATATCGGATATCACGGTGTTAATTGATATCGTCAACGACCTTGGACTTAACGGAGATGTGATTGTCCATGAAGCGGAGCTGCCTAGCGGCCAGGAATTATTAGATCAAGATTTTACTCTTGTTCGAGACCTTGGTGCTAGAGGTTTCCCAACGATTATCTTCGTCAACGAAGAAAATAAAGGAGTCAAAATCACGGGTGGCCGCTCATTTGAAGTCTATGTTGAAGGATTAAAGCAAGCTTTAAACACTGAAGAACTTGAACCGAAAAAGCGCCCAGCTGTTTCTATCCTGCTCGAAAAAGAAAAACTTCTATTTTCTAAAGAAATTGAAGTAATGTACGATGTTGACCAATCAGATGTACGGTCTTTTATGAAGAAAGAACTTCCGCAGCAGCAGTATCAAATGAAAGAAGTGCTGGGAGAACTGTATTTTACAACTTCGATATAAGGAGAATGACGATGGCACATTTATTACAGGTGGATTTTAAGATGAAGGGCCCTTTCGGTGATGAAATGGCAAAAGAGTTTTCTGATTTAGCGAAAAGTATAAATGAGGAAGACGGATTCATATGGAAAATATGGACGGAGAATCCCGAGAAGAATGAGGCTGGCGGAATCTACTTATTCGAAACAAAAGAAGCAGCTGAAAACTATCTTGAGATGCATTCTAAAAGAATAACCAGCTTTGGAATAACAGACATCAACGCTAAAATCTTTAACGTGAATGCTCATCTTACTCATATCACAAAAGGTCCATTAAAAACTCATCAAGGTTGACACACGAAAAAAGAGCGCTGGATGGCTGCTCTTTTTTTCGTGTGATTTCATCGATTCATCCACTTTACATTTTCTTTTTTCTCTTCATTGACGACGAGCTGGAAGACATCAGGTCTTGAATAATGTCCTACGACATCGAAGTCAAATTGACTAGAAGAAATATCACGCAAATCAAGATCTGCCAGCAGTATCTCTTCTTGACCATAGACAGGTTCTTTTATATATTCGCCTAACGGACCGACGATTGCACTTCCCCCTCGGCACATTTCATCAGGAGAAGATGCTAATTCATCATAGCAGGCTAAATCTTTAGGATACATCTCTTTATTCACATATTGATTACAAGATAGAACGAAGCAGCGGCCTTCTGCGGCAATATGGCGAATCGTTGATTGCCATAGCTCCCTGGAATCTGCTGTAGGGGCTATATAGATTTGGACGCCTTTTGCATACATCGCTGCTCTAGCTAATGGCATATAGTTTTCCCAGCAAATTAAAGCGCCTATTTTACCATACGGTGTATCGAAAACCGGCAGTGTGCTGCCATCCCCCTCTCCCCATATGAGTCGTTCAGAGCCTGTCGGCTTTAGTTTACGGTGCTTTCCAAGTAAGGTTCCATCTGGTCCAAAAAACAATACGGAACAATATAAAGTCCCGCGGCTTGATTCATCATCTCTTTCAATGACACCGATGACGAGGTAGACACCAGCTTTGCGGGCTGCTTCTCCTAATCTGTCTGTCGTTTGACTAGGAACTGGAACTGAATTTTCTAAGTAACGAAGCCAGTCCTTTCTTCCTTCTGGAGAACGGCTTCCTACAGTGGCGCCAAAAGCTAGTCCTCTTGGATAAGCAGGTATAAAAGCTTCAGGAAATACAACAATATTGGCTCCTTTTTCTCCAGCCTCAAGTGTTAATGAAATGGCTTTTTCAGTACATGCTTCTCTATCCATAATGACAGAAGCAGCTTGCACAACAGCAACTCTACATGTTGACATCTTACCCCCTCCTTATTCTCAGTGTAAAAATAAACGTTTATCATGTACAATATATCATCATCATAATGAGTATGCCTTATTGGAATAATGGGAGGATAAAATGAACATACGGGACTTTGAAATTTTTAAAACAATTGCGGATTGTGGAAGTTTTTCAAGAGCAAGTGAAAAGCTTTTTATCGCCCAGCCTTCCCTCTCTAAAACCATTCAAAAATTAGAGAAAAAACTGGGAGTCATCCTTTTTGATCGATCAAATCGAATTTTTAGGTTAACGGATGAAGGAGAGCTTGTATATGAAAAAGCGATTGCGGTGCTGCAGCAAATGAATGAGCTGCAAATGGAGCTGGGTGATACCGACACGCATATTCGCGGCCATTTAAAGATCGGTCTGCCACAAATAATTGGAACCTTTTTCTTTTCCAAAGTGGCAAAGGCTTTTACTAAAAAGCATCCAGATGTGACGCTCGAAATGATTGAAGAGGGCGGCTTACATGTAGAAAAACTTGTTGAGAAAGGCGAAGTAGATGTTGCCTTTGTTGTCATACCTGCGCAAAGTCATGAATTAGAGGAACAACTCATTTTTGAAGCGCCATTTGTAGCTTGTGTACCAAAAAATCACGCTTTAAAAGATGAACAACAGCTCTCACTCGAACAGCTTAAAGAGGATAACTGGATATTGTTTGATTCTTCATTTGCGTTGAGTCAAGTGATTTTAGAAAGCTGCCGTAAGGAACATTTTGTTCCCAACATCGCTTACAGCACAACACAATGGGATTTGCTTTTGACATTAGTTCGTGATGAACTTGGAGTGGCGATCCTTCCAAGTCCTTTAACGGATATGTACAGAGAGGACATTTGTGTAAAACCAATTAGCAGTCAATATATTCCCTGGAAAATTGGCATTGTCGTGAAGAAAGATCGATATAAAACACGTGCTTTGAAGGCTTTTTTAAAAATCGTTGCGGATATCTATTCTGGGGAACAGAAATAGAAACAAATAAAAAATCATCCTTCTTAGTTTCTCCATGATAGCACCTGTCAGCCATGCAATAGACATGAGACCATCAGGTCATCACTTTCTGCTCGTTTTCTTAATCAAGTCCACGCCATTGTATGACAGACTTTCCACATGTACAGGCTTTTGCAGAATGTAATGATCAAAAAATGAATGTGAAATACACATTTTGATATAAGCGCATTTCAAAACGATGACCGCTCTCTTTATGTTTCTAGCTTTATAATAACTTGTCAGTGCCAACCGCTTAGTGAAACCGAAATGAACTTGCTGGAAGGTATTCATCATTGGAAAAGATTCTGAAGAAATGATAGGTGATCACAATGAGAAGGCTTGAGTCTGGAATGTCAGTAGACAACGAAATATTTTCTGATATTGTCAGGTATGAACATGAAACGATAAGCGGAACGACGATCAACAACTCGAATGTTCATTCACCTATATTTTGGAGCTGTCAGCTGCGTCATCTTGTATTTAATACGTGTGATCTGACGAATGCGAGATTCTTTGCAGGTAGTACGATTGAGCATTGTACGTTTACTCGTTCCGATTTGCGTTCTGTTGGAATTGCTAGAGACGAGGCTGTTTTTACGAATTGCGAATTTTCCTCCTGTGATATGAGAGGAATGACATTGGAAAATGCTGTGTTTATCAACTGTACATTTTATCAATGCAGGTTTAATGACCGCGTTTTACAAGCAGCGAATATCGTAAATTGTACCTTTACCGGTAAGCTGGTGGATATAACGTTTGAGGGAAATGGTAAACAAAAGCTGATCGCCAACTTTGAAAACTGCATTCTTGACGGTGTTCGCTTTACAGGCTGTGACCTGTCGCAATGTATTCCGCCAGCTTCCAAAAACCATCTATATGTTGAAAAGGTCTCCGCGCGTGTCAAACAGGCATTGCTGAAGATAAATCATGACCCTCATCTTTCTGACGAGGATCGCAAAGTACTGGTACGCAGCCTGCGCAAGCTTGAGCATATGGAACAATATATTTTTAATACTGCGCATATGGAGAACATACATGGGGCTGATTTTGTGGAGCGATTTTTCAGTTATCTGGAATGTAACAAAGAGAACGCTTGAAGCTGCTAAGTCTAGGCTGTATATCAACTTCTAGTATATTTGAGTGGAATCAGTTCCCCGATTTTCACTTTGACTAGTTCGCCATCTATTTCTATGATGACAAAACATTCTGGTCCGAAATCTGAAATGAGCTCTCTGCAGATGCCGCAAGGGCTTACGACCCTCAATCTTCTATCCTCTTCATCTGAATATGGATGTCGAACGGCAACAATGGTATCAAAATCTTTATATCCATTCGATAAAGCACTGCCAATTGCAATGGCTTCTGCACAAACCGTTACCCGTCCGATATAGGCTTCTATATGGACAGCGGAGATCATTTCTCCTGTTTTCATGCGGATAGCGGCTCCTACATGGTGTTTATCCTCTTCATAAAGGCTCATAATCTTCTTTTTTGCTTCGTCTATTAACTCTACATCTTTTGGAGTAAGATCAAATGTGTGCATTGTGTTCCCTTCGCCCTTCTATGCTCGTTTTGAATGTACTGATCTATTATACCAAACTTCAGATAATGGGCTGTTCCGCAAGATGTAGAATGGATACAAAAAAGCTGATTTTTTGACCATCAGCTTTTTCGTTATGCTCTTTTATAGCGGGCATACATATATCGAATGATTTTTGTGATGACAGAGGTACACATGCATAAAAAGGTCATCACCACGACCCAATACATATTTGACATGTCAAACCCAGTATAGGCAAATATGAAAATAGTGGAGACTGCAAATGTGATGATAAGAACGATGTAAACTCGCTTAAAGATGCAGTAGCCAACAATCCCCCATATCAATGATAATAAAGGCAATGTAAATAAGATCAGCGCCATGGGATGGAGAAAGAAAGCACTCATCATGTCACTCTCCTTTTATGAACCGGTGAAGAACCGAATATGTATCATATTAATAGGAAATTCGCACGTTGTAAACAAAAATTGGAATTTAAGAAATATTTAATCTGAGGTGAATTGACATTCCGAATGTATTTCATGTTGAATGGAAAAAGACTGCTTTCAGTAAGCAGCCCATTTCGCTAAGCTTTCAAATATTCAAGCCGGAGCATTTTGATATGTGAAAAGAGAATCTAACTATTTATCACCTGAATGATTTTTTCCTTAGCGTCTTGTGCCTCAGGGATTGGCATGACGACAAATACATGCAGCATTTCTGGATAAACAAAGGTTTTCATGTCAATTCCTTGTTCTGCTAGCTTTTCATCAAGCTTTAGTGCATCTGGATATAAAATATCATGTGTTCCAATAAAATGAGTGATCTTCGCAAGACCGTTAAAGTCACCGTGAATTGGACTGATTAATGGGTCAGTTACCTTTTTATCTGCTGCCCACATTTTTGTAATGACATCTATTCCTTCTGGCGCTAGAATGGGATCTTTATCGGCATATTCAAATATAAGAGGATTGCTTAAACTCATATCAACACATGCAGATAATAAAATGATATCCTTCGGCTGCGGCAGACCTTCCCTCTTTAAGAGGTGCGCAAGGCCAAGAGAGATATTTCCGCCCGCTGAATCACCCATGATCGTTAATTGATCGGGACTCTCAACCGTTTTTAGTATTTCTTTATATAGATTTAAGATTTTCGGATAGGTATCTTGGTAGCTGTAATGAGGTAATTTAGGGTAAATAGGAGCGATCACTTTGGCGTTAAGGGACCTAGCCAATTTATCCATGTACCACCAATGGAAATCGAGAGGCTGGTTTACCCAGGCACCACCATGTATATATAAAATCACCTTTTGTTTTTGCGACATTTGGTCATTCAATGTGAAAACCTGCATTCCTTTGAAAGACTGCTCCTTTATCTCACTCTTTAATTTCACATCGTCTCCGATTGCATAAGGCTTTATATTTTCTATTTGAGACAGAAGTTTTTTGGTTTTTTCGACACTAGCAAAACTTTCTTTATTACTTTGGGACGTGAATAATGTTTCAAATTGAATACTTTCTTCAGAACGTTCTCCATTAAAAATGTCGACACTCATTTTGTTTTCTCTCCTTTAAGCATATATGTTTATTCGTCATCCTGATTCATCATACGAAATGATTTGAGATACACTTGTACTTCTTTCTCAGGAGTCTTTAATAAGTTAGATAAAAGGTCTTGTATGAGACGGAGACTGTTAATTTTCTTTTCAATTTCTTCATGTTTTTGATGTACAATTCTTTTTAAAGTATCAAGTTCTATGTCTTGACTCAGCATTTCCAATATTCCTTTTATTTCCTTTAGTGAATAACCCAATGATTTGGCATCTTTGATCAATTGAATTTTCACGATATAATCTTCTGTGTATAGTCTATAACCGTTCGAACGGCGTCTAGGGACAGGTAAAATGTTGTGTTCTTCATAGTAACGAATTGCGGCAGGGCTTATTCCTGTTTGTTTGGCAAGTTCTCCTCTAGTCATCAACTCAAGTCGTTACTCCTTTTTCGTGATTTTGTCTTTCTATATTTACATTATAAAGGTTGAACGATACTTCAAGGTCAAGATACGTTTTCGTAAAAAATAAAACACCATCGCATGCCGCCGGTTAAGGCGCCCCGCGATGGTGTTTTACATCATTCAATCTGCTTTTATAGATCTTCCCCATTTGATGCGATTACATTTTTGTACCAGAAGAATGAGTCTTTCCGGTAACGATTCAGTGTACCGTTTCCTAGGTCGTCTTGATCCACATAGATCAAACCATAGCGTTTAGTCATTTGAGATGTTCCGCAGCTGATTAAGTCAATGCAGCCCCAAGGTGTATATCCCATTAAGTCAACACCTTCTTTTACGGCTTCTTTCATCTGTTCAATATGTTTTTTCAAATAATCAATTCGATAATCATCGTGTACTTTTCCGTCTTGTGTCAATGTATCCCTTGCACCAAGTCCATTTTCACAAACAAATAAAGGCTTTTGGTATCTGTCATACAGTTTAATTAATGAAATGCGCAGACCCATTGGATCGATCGGCCAATCCCATTGTGATAATTCCAAGTGTTCATTTTTAATCGGACTGTCAAACGTACCCGCTAGCTCAGCTGCATCTTCACGTGCTTCTGCTACGTGGGACATATAATAGCTGATCGCAACAAAATCAACAGTGCCCTCTTTTAAAATTTGTTCATCCTGCTCTTTAATATCAAGCTTGATTTGATTATCAGCAAAGTATTTCACCATGTATGTTGGATATTCGCCTCTAGCTTGAACATCAGGATAGAACATATTCAATTGATTCGATTTGACTGCCTGCAGCTGATCCTCTGGTTTTGTTGTTTTTGCATAGGCTTCAATCTGGTTAATCATACAGCCAATTTGGACATCTGGAATGATTTCCTTCGCAGCCTTCACTGTTAAGGCACTTGCCACAAATTGATGATGAGATGCTTGGTAAGCAGCTTGTAATTTATGATCTACTAGATCCTCTAAAATTCCAGCACCTGTATAAAGGCTGTTGAGGTTCATATTCATTTCATTAAACGTAATCCAATATTTCACTTTGTTTTTATATCTTTCTAAAATCGCTCGTGCGTATTTTTCGAACAATGGGACAAGCTCTCTACTCATCCATCCATTGTATTTCTCTGTTAAAGTAATCGGCATTTCATAATGAGACATCGTTACTAGCGGTTCAATTCCATATTTCGCACATTCATCAAATACTTTATCGTAAAAAGCCAATCCTTCTTCATTCGGCTTGTCCTCTAAACCTGTTGGAAAGATTCTTGCCCATGAGATAGACAAACGAAAGACTTTAAATCCCATTTCTGCAAACAGTGCAATATCTTCTTCATAACGATGATAAAAATCAATTCCGCGTCTTTTTGGGAAATCAAATGCATCAGGATTTTCTTTGTACTTGTTTAGTTCAGCTGAACTAACATCGAATGTAAAGTTGTTCACTTTTCCTTTTGCATATGGATCTTTATATGCAGCGAAGTCTGAAGTTGACAGCCCTTTTCCGCCTTCTAAATATGCACCCTCTATTTGATTGGCAGCGGTTGCGCCACCCCATAGAAAATTATCTGAAAATCCTTTTTTTAATTCTTTCATTTCAATCATCCCTTCTATTATGATTAATGAATAAGCATTAAGAGTTTATTTTCTCCTGCGTTGACATAAGAGTCACCTGTATAGATAACATCCAGGTACTTCGAGGAATTAGTGACAATAATAGGTGTCACGACATCTAATCCTTTTGATTGAATTGCTTCTATATCAAATGATAATAAATGATCCCCGATGTTGATTTCATCTCCTTCTTCCACCAATACCTCAAAGAATTGACCATTTAGGCTGACGGTATCAATCCCTACATGTATTAATAATTCAACCCCATCATCTGAAACCAAACCTATTGCATGTTTAGTAGGTGTAACGGTCACTACTTTTCCGGAAAACGGCGCTTGTACCACCCCCTTATCAGGCATAATCGCTACTCCCTTGCCCATCATTTCGCTTGAAAAGACGGCATCATTTACGTCAGATAAAGGAACGACTTTACCAGTTATAGGTGCTTGTACTTCATAAGGATTTACTTGTCTCACAGCTTGTTGATTGACTGCATTTTCTGGATTTTTAGATGGCTTTTCCTGTTTTTCCGGCTGACCTTCATCCTTTGTGGCAGGTTCCTTGAAGCCAAGAAACATAGTGGCAAGCAGTGAGACCAAAAAGCTAAACGCTATTCCAATTAAAGCCAGCTGGAAATTATTTGTGCCTTTCATAATGTAAGTTGGCAGAGATGTCATTCCTGGAATTGAAAATGCTGTCGTTTTGACGGAGAATAAACCATAAAAACATCCGCCAACTGCGCCGCCTATTAATGAAGCATAGAAAGGCTTTTTCAGTCTCAGTGTTACTCCATAAATGGCTGGTTCTGTAATTCCAAAGAAACTCGGAAGCAATGTTGATAACGCCAAAGACCTTGTTTCTACTCGTTTTGTGCGAATGATAACACCTAAAACGGCACCTGCTTGTGCCATATTGGCAATAAAGTTCATCGGAAGCAGCATGACATCGTAACCAACTTTTTCAAAGCTGGCAAACGTGCTTGGGAAGAATGCGTAATGCATCCCAGTTAGCACAATTAAAGGCATGAGGCCTCCCATTAATAAACCTGCAATCGGTCCAGCAAAATGGAATAAAGAAGTGAAAAAGATCTCTAAATACTGACCGAAAACGTTTCCAATAGGCGCTATGAAAGCTAGTGTAAGAGGCGCTGTAATCATTAAGCTCAGTACCGGTGTAAATACGATGCTTAAGGATTTTGGAATCACTTTCGTCATCCACTTATCAATAAAGCTAAGAAGCAGCACGCCTAAAATAATCGGCAGGACTGAAGAAGTATAATTATTTAATGGAATACTCAATCCTAAAAAACTAAGTGGATCTGCCCCTTTTGCTGCCCCTTCCACCATTGTCGGATATAATAAAATCCCAGCAAGTGCCATCGCGAGAGATTCTCGTGTTTTAAATTTCTTCGCTGCAGAATAAGCAATGAGGAAAGGTAAAAAGTAAAAGACAGCATTTGAAAAGATTTGAAGTACAGCATAGGTAGAGCTTTTTTCCGTCATCCAGCCTAAACTAACGAACAAAGCCATGATCCCTTTTATCAATCCACTACCAACAATCGCCGGCAAAATTGGTGTGAAAATTCCGCTAATGACATCGAATACGACTTCGATTGGATTCATTTTTGACGTATTTTTAGCAGGAGTAGAATCATTGCTGCTCTCACCAATCAGATGGTCGATTTCCTCATAGACTTCTGCCACTTTTGCTCCAATAATGACTTGGAATTGTCCGCTTTGGAATTGTGCTCCCAGCACACCGTCTACTGTTTTCAGTTCATCTACTTTCACCTGTTTTTCATCGTTGATATTAAATCTCAGCCTCGTAATACAATGCCAGCTTTGAGATATATTGCCGGTTCCACCGATTAATTTGATAATTTCTTGCGCCAATTCTTTGTTTCCCATGTCTTCACCCCTTCATTTTCACAAAAAAAAACCTAAACAAAATCCACCATTAGAAAGACTTCTAAATGGAGATTTGTTTAGGTTAATGCTTTTTCATAACACGCCTAAAAGAAATCATTTATTCTGTTGATGTTTCTTTGTAATCCTTTCAATATGAATGACTAGAAAAACCAGTTCGTCTTCAGTGACATTCCAATTGAATTCCCGCTTTAACATTTCTTTAATAATCAATCCGCATGCATAGCTCTTCATATAACGATCCTGAATTAATTCCTTTAATGTATCATCCATCTGCTGCGACGGTTGATTTGTTTCTTGTCTGACAATAAAATATCTCAAATGAGTAATAAACCTCGAATAATCTATCGATGATTTATCTAATACCATCTCGAAAATGTTTTGAATAATCTTAACGATTTCCTTCGTGAGATGGGTCATTTTGATGGTATCTCCCATAGACTGACCATCTATTTGAGCGTTTACAAAATGAAGGGCAATGAGTGAAGCCTCTGTATCATGAAAAGTAATCCCCATCATTTTTTGAATAATTTTAAGTGCTTTTTTCCCAATTTGATATTCTTGAAAATATAGATGTGGAATTTCCCATACAATAGGGTTTTCATACTCCATTTTTTCTTGATGCCTTTGAATTGAAAAAGTCAGATGATCAGATAGCGAAAACAGCATGCTAGAACCTAATTTTTTATTCAACATCTCTTCGCCCATATGAATGATTTTTTCAGTTAATAAAAGAATATCAGTTGGGATAGCGGCAAGTTGAGATTCTAATGGAGACGTCTGATCAGAATAAAATGTCTTACTGACAGCGCTCTCATCAAGTGTATCACCTTTTTTCTTCTTAAAGCCTATTCCTGTACCAAAAACAACTACTTCATTTTGAGTGTCTGTTAGAGCTAATACGATATTATTGTTTAAAACTTTAACGACGGTGAACATCTTCATCCCACCTTACCTAAAACTGCTAAAAAAGCATAAAAAAAACACCAAAATCTCAGCAAACAACGTACAAATGTACAACATGTTTACCTGACTTGGTGGTGCCTGATGATATCAGTAACACTCCTGCATCGGTTACGATTTTATTGTAAACACAGGATAAACCAAAGTCAACTATTTTTTTCGGTAAAATAGATTTAAATACCTATATTATAGTATGTCGTTTATAAATTATTTTAAAAGGTAAACATTTTTAAGGTTGCTGTAAGGTTCAGATTAATACGGATTAAGGTTGAGGTAGTACAATGTGTTTGTAGTGAATAAATCATAGAGGTGAAACGTTATGAAAGGAAATAAAGTCTTGTCATCATTATGTTATTTCAGTATCTTTTTTGCACCATTTTTGTTCCCAATTATCGTCTATTTTTTAGGTCAGGACGAAGTGAAATATCATGCGAAAAAATCATTATGGACGCATGTCATACCTTATTTGATTTTTGGTATTGGCATCCTTGGTTCAGGTTTACTTGGTATGAAAGATATCAGCCATGCGGGGCCTTTCTTAATTGCGACATATGCAGTGACATTCCTTGTTGCCATCTACTTCTTCATTTGGAACATTGTGAAAGGCATCAAAGTATTTTCAGAATAAATAATAGGTAAAAAAACGGTTCTGTTGTTGATCAGAACCGTTTTTTTGTCTATTTTCATGCTGGTAGTTGGATATCAATTGTTGTTCCTTTCCCTATACTGCTGCGGATCGTGATGTCCCCGCCGTGCTTGACGATAATATCCTTTGCAATGGCCATCCCAAGACCAGAGCCAGCATGTGAAACTCCTGTATTCGTCCCCCTGTAATAGCGGTCAAACACTTTTTCCAGCTCTGCCTCTTCTATTCCTCTGCCGTTGTCTTTAATCGTGATATGGGTTTTTTCTTTTTGTTCAAGCTGTACAATGATCGTCACATCAGAATCATTGTGAACGAGGGCATTTAAAATCAGATTGGTAACCGCTCTTCGAATGAGGATTTTATCAATATTCAGCATGAGCTTGTCTTCATTCGTTTGAAGCTCAATCGTCTGATCTGCATATCTTGAATCGTTTAAAATATCAATTAACGTTTCCCGCAGCAGTGACACAATGTTGACCAGCTCTTTATTGAGCATTACGCCGTTATTTTTCAGCCTTGTCGTTAAATTCAGATCCTCCATGACATCTTTGATATATAATGATTTATTCTCAATGATGCCCGCGTAATGTCTGATGTCTTGCTTTGAAAGAGGATACTTTGGGTCTTTCATGATTTCTGCATAGCCTTGAATAGAAGCGAGCGGCGTTTTAATATCATGAGAAATATGGCTGATCCATTCTTCCCGCATTTGCTCTAGTTTGTCTTTTTCTTTTTTGCTTGAAGCGAGCTGCTCTGATAAGTGATTGACATTATAGAAGACATCTTTATAAATTCCTTTAGCAGGCAGATTTGTCGTGTAATCTCCGTTTGCCAGCCGCTGGATGCTATGAATGGCACGGCCGAGCGGTTTTGTGAGCTGCCGGCTGAATAAGTAACCAATGAGTAATGCTATGATGGCATCAATTGATAATAAAATCATCGTCCCGATATTGAATCTTGTTACTAAATCCTTCGTGTCAAACGAGAATAGGTATTTTCCGATGGAAGGGTCTTTAAAACCGATAAAGTAGCTGTATTCTTTGCCCTTTACTTTTTTTCCGCCAGCATAAATGGTCGATAATAATTGCTTATCTTTATATTTATGTAAGTTCACGATTTCTATCGGTGTATATTTGTTCTTTAATCCTTTAGGTGCTTGCGCATGATACACGTTTTGGCCATTTTCGTCTAAAATTTGAATCCATGCATTCTGTTGTTTTAAGGCTTTCTGCCCTTCTTTGTTTACGGTCATTCCTTGATCAGAAAAAGAGATGTATTGTTCAAATGATCTTGTGAAGGTTTCGGGCGTATTTTCCTCGTTATGCTGGCTGTTTGCCTGAAGTACGAGCCAAATCATAAATACGAATAAGTTGATAAAGACCGTGATAATGGTCACGATAATGACAGAGACCATATACCTGCCTGTTAATCGCCATTTCATCCTTACGCATCCTTTACAACAAATTTATAGCCAAGCCCTTTGACTGTGACGAGAAACTCTGGTGTGGACGGGGAATTTTCTATTTTTTCCCGAAGTCTTCGGATATGAACCATCACCGTATTGTCAGAACCGAAGAAGTCTTCCCCCCAAACAGTTTGATAAAGCGTTTCTTTACTGATGATGCGGTTCGGGTGCTGCAAGAAGTAGGTCATCAGCAGAAGCTCTTTCGGAGTGAGCTCAATGACCGCGCCATTTTTCTTCAGTTCTGCTTGCTGCTCGTTTAACTCAAACGGCCCTTTTTTGATGACGGGATCCGCTTGAGATGACTGCAAGTATGAGAGCCGTCTTAGCTGCGCTTTCACCCGGTAGGCGACTTCCTTTGGACTGAACGGTTTTGTAATGTAGTCATCCCCGCCGATGGCAAGACCTACAATTTTGTCTGTTTCCTCTCCCTTTGCTGATAAAAAGATAATCGGAACATGGGAGGTCTCTCTAATTTGTCTGCAAATATCATAGCCTTCACCGTCTGGCAGCATAATATCAAGTATGACAAGATCAGGCTGTTCTTGGTGGAATTTCGTGAGCCCATCACGGGCAGTTGAAGCTGTTATAACGCGATCAATGCCTTCTCTTGTTAATACTGTGTTGATTAATTCCAAAATTTCTTTTTCATCATCGATCATTAATACTTTGCTTTGATGCTTTGGCATACATTGATCACTCTCCTGAAGTCATTGCCATTATTATACTCAATGTAAGAACATAGTGAAAAAATCAACTTCCTATTTGCATAAAAAAAGCCAATTTTCTTTTGAAATGAGAAAATTGGCTTTTGGTGATTCAATTGATTCTAGCGTTTGACTACAAATGTTGTCACACTTTGAGCCGGGAGATGAGCCCAAAATTGATTACCTGATATATTTAAGTCTGTACCGGGCTGAAGGTTGCTGTTGCTGCTTGTAATCCATCTTGATGCTTGCGAAGCAGTTCCATTTTGCATTACAAAGTGCTGATTGACTCCTGTATTGTTTTTGTTAATCGCGACAATGACAACCTGATTGTTTCCTTTGTAGGCAGATACGAAAACATTTGGTTCAGGACTTTTCGTTGCATCAATTCTGACGTATCCTGGGCGTACAAACTTGGAGAAATGCGCCATGTTGTAACCGCGTTTACTGATCAGGCCATCTTCCTTCATAGGGCCGTAGGATCTGCGGATGTACCACCAAACATATGCCTGAAAGTCCCCTTCTACCATCGAATGGTGAATATGCTCTGAAACCCCTAATGCCTCAGGCCAGCGGTCCGCTGAATTGTTATCGCTATTCGGGTAGTAGACCTCTGTCATCCAAAGCTCCTTCCCCCCTCCTTTTTGTTTGAAAAGAGGATATGGAAGCTGGCTGATTTGGGTTCCGTACAAATGGGCTCCGAGAATGTCCATATTTCTAAGCGCTTGCGGATCATTTAAGATAGGATCTGATATATTTTTAAGGTATTGAAAGGATTCTGGCGCAATCACGCGGGCATTAATGGAGCCGGCATTTTCTCTCATGAAACGCAGGATTTCCTGAGGAGTCCACCATGTCCATTCATGTGCATAATCAGGCTCGTTTTGTACTGATATCGCATAGAGATTGACGCCATTATTTTTCATATACGTCACAAAATCGTTCAGATGCTGAGCATATGCAGCGTATTGATTGTATCTCAGCCGCTTTGCAGTTGTACCATTACGGTTGAAAGTCTCGACCATATGGCTTGGAGGATTCCAAGGTGAAGCGATCACTAAAGCTCCATGCTCTATTGCTCTTTTGGCTGTGGCGACCTCTCTGTGCCAATTATTTCTGTTCTCATCTACAAAAATTCTTAGAATGGAAAACCCTAACTGATTCTGCCCATTGCCAAAGGCGGTTTCCCTTTGAGGTGCGGTCAAATCACCAATCCAAGTTGGATGGTTCATTCCGCCAAAGCCGCGAATCACTTGTCTTTCTGCATTGATATTAATATTGGCATCTGCTGCTGAAACTTCAGTTGCGCCAGGTCCGATGAACATGACAGACAGCATGGTGAAGCAGATCAATAAAGTACAGATTGTTTTTTTGATCATTGACATCAAATTTTTCCACTCTCCTATCATTTTCTCATCCTTTGTTATTGAGTAAACCGCCAGGAATCAAACTGAAATAGGTTTGCACCTGTTCCAGTAAAGACAAAAAATACGTTGTGCACGCCAGCTGCTCCGTTTACTGTCGTTTCTACTTCTCGCCAATTGTTTGTTCCGCCTGTGGAAGGGACATTTAATGTTCCGACGAGTCTGCCGTCAGGGCTTCCGAGGCGTACTTCTATTTTTCCGCCTGTATTTGATGCTACATTCGCTTTAAATGTTCTTGCGCCGTTTGATCCGAAATCGACGTTACTGGCAGCCACCCAATCTCCGTTTTGAATGTTTGTGACATGCTGGTTATTGACCGGTCCGCCTGGAGCTGAAGAGGCCTCTGTCAAAATGCGTCCATTCCATGCAAATGTTTCAGCTTCTACCCGCTGATAAGGATTCAGGTTGGAAAGCTGTTTGACCCCTTCAAAATTGGCTGCAACCTCTCGAAGGGAGCCGTCAGCA
Organism: Bacillus sp. FSL P4-0248; assembly: GCF_038593305.1. Taxonomy (NCBI): domain Bacteria; kingdom Bacillati; phylum Bacillota; class Bacilli; order Caryophanales; family Bacillaceae; genus Bacillus; species Bacillus sp. FSL P4-0248. Next base: position 1,760,687 of record NZ_CP151983.1, read on the forward strand.
TTATGCACAAGCTTATTAATATGCGGAGATCTGTAGCCTTTTCCTGCCCCGTATAAAGCAGAGCTGACCGTTTGGGTATGATACACGACATACCACTCGTTTTTAAAATTGAACACCGCATGATGGTTGTTACCGCCTCCGCCAAAAAATGCACCCGGATTTTTCAGGAAATGCCCTCTATACGTAAATGGACCCATCGGACTTGAGCTCGTCATATAACCGATCTCACCAGGTGGTTTATCTGCTGGGTGGGAGCCGCCAAAGTTGATGCAATAGGAATAGTAATAGGTTCCGTTATACTTATGCATCCCTGAGTCTTCAAACATAAATGGAGCATCAATGGTCGAGGCGCTACTGGCAACACTTGTCATATCAGGCCCTAGTTTTAAGACTCTTGCTGTTTTAGGATTGGCCCATTGTCCCTGCGTTGGATTAGAACCGCCTGGTACGCCTCCACCGGCATATAAATAACCAGTGCCGTCATCATCTACAAAAACGGCTGGATCAAACAGCCATACAACCCCGGACATTCCTGGTGTATTTGGCGTGACAAGCGCTTTTCCGATAGGATCTGTCCATGGACCGATTGGGGAATCTGCTGTCAGAACACCAATCCCTCCGCCGCTGTTCGCAAAATAAAGGAAAAATTTATCTTTCCCATTGATTTTTTTCACCGCCGCTGATGGAGCCCAGGAAGCACCTGCCCATTTAGCAATCCCTTTGCCGCCATTTGCCCCATTTGCACCGGCTACTGGAATCGCGCCATGATCTGTCCAGTTCACCATATCTGCTGAAGAGATGACGAAGACCCTATTCAAATTGGCAAAAGAATTATCTTTAATCGTACCGTTGCTGTGATATTCATAGTCATCACTCGACATATAAATGTACACTCTTCCGTTATAGGTGAGCGCAAACGGATCAGCGCCCAAGTGGTGGTCTATGAGCGGGTTTGCATTTCCTACACGTTTTGCAATTGTTGTGCTTGCCGCACTCGCATCATATACCGGTAAACAACTCAGTACCAAAGCAAAAATCAATAAACCAACGCCGCACTTCATCCTCGTCCTCATCGTTTCATTTCCTCCTGTTTTCATCTTCCTAATATTGGGGTTTAGGCCCAATTTCAAAATATGTTGATAGATACTGATGAAGAATGAATAGAAAGAATGATTTCTAGTGCAAATCCTTGCTGGAATCACGATGAAAACCCTTACTTTTTGACTAGAAGACAACAAAAAATGCAGTTCTCCTTTTGGAACTGCATTTTCTAAGTTAATTGATGAGTGTTGATCACATATAACGAGCGGTCACCATCTTCTTTCTTGTGTAAAACTCCACTCCGTCTGTTCCATTGGCGTGCAAATCCCCGTAGAAAGAATCCTTCCAGCCGGAAAACGGGAAAAATGCCATTGGTGCGGGAACACCGATATTGACGCCGAGCATCCCTGCTTCAATATTTTCGCGAAATTCTCTGATGCTTGATGCACTGTCTGTGTACAGGCAGGCACCGTTCGCAAATTTTGATTGATTAGACAGGTCGATCGCTTCTGTCAGTGAAGAGACACGAACTATTGATAAGACTGGGGCGAAAATCTCGTCCTGCCAAATTTTCATTTGATTTGTCACATGGTCAAAGATCGTTGGTCCAACGAAATACCCTTTTCCATTTGTTTCGTGATCTTTCCTGCCATCTCGAATGAGACTTGCGCCTTCTTCAATCCCTGACTGAATGTATTGAAGCGTTCGCTCCTTATGTTCCTCTCGAATGACTGGACCAAGAAAGACCTCTTCATTTATTCCGTTTCCAATGACAAGCTCATTCGATTCATCAACTAATTTTTGAATGAGATCATCTGCCACTTCTTCTTCCACTGCAACAACGGCCGCGGCCATGCAGCGCTCTCCTGCTGATCCAAAGGCAGCACCAATGATTTGTTTCGTTGCCGCGTCTAAATCTGCATCTTTGAGGACAATGGAGTGATTTTTTGCTCCTGCAAGTGCTTGGACACGTTTGCCATGCTCTGTGCCTTTTTTATAGACGTATTCTGCAACTGGCTGAGAGCCGACAAATGAAATGGCTTTGACCTTTTGGTGTTCAAGCAGACCATTGACGACATCATGAGCTCCATGGACAATGTTGAGAACCCCTTTTGGAAGACCAGCTTCTTCAAATAATTCGGCTAATCGTGCGGCAAGAATCGGCGTGCGCTCTGAAGGTTTTAAAACAAACGTATTTCCGCAGGCAATGGCAAGCGGGAACATCCAGCAAGGAACCATCATCGGAAAGTTAAATGGTGTAATTCCGCCGATGACGCCAATTGGATATCGGTACATGCCAGATTCGAGTCCAGATGCGATATCTGGTAATTGTTTTCCCATCATTAAGGTTGGTGCACCAGCGGCAAATTCGACACATTCAATTCCGCGCTGCACTTCTCCTTTTGCTTCTGTGATGCTTTTTCCGTTTTCAATCGTTACGAGTTCAGCCAGCTCATCCCATTTGTCAACGAGTAACTGTTGGTATTTAAATAAAATGCGTGCACGGCGGGGAACGGGAGTTTTCGACCAAGTGGCAAATGCTTCTTGTGCTGCCTGTACCGCATGTTCGACATCTTTTTTTGTTGAAAGCGGCACTTCTGCGATGATCTCGCCAGTAGCTGGGTTATATACTTCCTCTGTTTGACTAGTTTCTGCCTCAATCCATTGTCCGCCGATATAATTTTTCAACGTTTGTACATCTGTTTTGGTCATGTTCCCTCTCTCCTTTTTATGAAAAAATGTGTCATGCTTATAGGATGTGTTTAGTTGTCATTGTCTCATCTAACGGGCGTCCATCTGTATACACTCTTTGTCAAATATTATTGTTGTTTTGGTTTACGTTGTGATAAAAGCTTGCTCTAACGTGTGATAGGTTGCCGCCCAGCCATTTGTTTGTGAGAAATGATTCCGGAATGTGATTCACTCATGATTTGTTTTTGATTAACTTTTGATTAACTTTAGAAAAATCATAATATTAAAAACGCTTTCAGTCAATCCTCTATTTGCAGCATAAAAAAACCTGATGCGCATTGCATCAGGTAGAGGCTGGTTTATTTCTGTAAATTGGTTGATGCGGCATATTGATTCGGATCTGCAAAATGCGAGAGCATCTCACCATGTTCTTCAATGAGTTCATCGCATAATTTGATGATGTCATCAATCGACAGTTCAGCACTTGTGTGTGGATCTAGTAATGCCGCTTGATAAATGTGTTCTTTTTTCCCGCTGATTGCTGCTTCGATGGTCATGAGCTGTGAACTAATATTGGTCCGGTTCAGTCCCGCCAGTTGTTCAGGGATCTCTCCGACATAGCATGCCATGATGCCGCTTCGATCTGCCACACACGGTACTTCTACACAGGCTTTTTCAGGCAGGTTGTGAATGAGCCCGCCTGTGTTCAGCACATTCCCGGCAAATTTAAAGGGAACGTTCGTTTCGATCGCTTCAATGATACGTGAACCATATTCTTTAGAGCGGGTATGTGTGATCTGTGTGTTCCCCACTAGATCATGCTTCATTGTATTCCAATTGTTGATTTGTTCCTCGCAGCGTCTCAGGTATTCATCGAGCGGAATGTTAAACTGACCGATTAGTTCTGGGTACCGTGATTTGATGAAATATGGATGGTATTCGGCATTGTGCTCTGAGGATTCTGTGACATAGTAGCCGAATTTATCCATCAGTTCAAAACGTACCATATCATGATGCCTCGATTGCTGCTTTTCTTTTGCCCGTCTTTTGATTTCTGGATACAAGTCTTTTCCGTCCCGTTTTACCTCTAATAACCATGCCATATGGTTAATGCCGGCAATTTTTTCTTCAATGCCTTCATGTTCCATTTCAAGAGATTCAAATAGGTCCTTTGTACAGACTTGCACACTATGACAGAGACCAATCGTTTGAACCTGAGTATAGCGCAGCATCGCACCTGTCAGTGTGGCCATTGGGTTCGTGTAATTTAACAATAAAGCATTTGGACAAACCTCTTCCATGTCCTTTGCAAATTCCAGCATGACAGGAATCGTTCGAAGGGAGCGGAAGATGCCGCCGATCCCAACCGTATCCGCAATCGTTTGTCTTAATCCGTATTTTTTTGGTATTTCAAAATCAATGACAGTACTTGGCCGGTAGCCTCCAACTTGGATGGCATTGATAACATATTTCGCATCCTTTAAGGCTTCTTTCCGGTTGTGATAGGACTGGATGGTCACATTTGCACCGTAATTTGCTTTTAAATGCCGGAGCATCGTTTCTGATTCTTTCAGCCGGTTGTGGTCGATATCATATAATGCGAATTCAAAGCCTGCAAGGGCGGGAACAAACAGACAATCTCCTAATATATTTTTAGCAAACACGGTACTCCCTGCACCGATAAATGTAATTTTAGACATAGACGACTCTCCTTTTTACATCTATATTGGGCTAGCCTTTGACAGAGCCTTGTGAAAGCCCTGCGATAAAATATTTTTGCAAAAGTAAAAACATCGTGACCATTGGCAGCATTGCAATGAGTGCAGCTGCCCCAACGAGTTGAAGCTGATGCTGATTTTGACCAAAAAAATGGGATAAGGCGACTGTGAGTGTATGCATCTCTTTATCTTGCAAAAAGAAGATAGCAAATTGATAGTCGTTCCAAATATACACGCAGGCAATAATTAATACAGAAGCGGTAATGGGCTTCAGAAGCGGAAAAACGACTGTGAAAAAAACTCTGAGTGTCCCTGCACCATCAATACGGGCAGCTTCTTCAAGCTCCTTTGGAATTGTCGACCGGATAAAGCCTGCGTATAAGAAAATTGTCAGCGGCAAAAAAGCAGCCACATTATTTAAAACAGCAATTTGATAGGTGTTCATCATCCCGATTTGAACGACCATTTTATAGAGCGGGACAAGGGCTGTAAGCGGTGGAATGACCATAATGGCAATAAATAAAACATAGACTGCTTTATTCAGCTTTGTGTTCCTTCTTGCGAGCGGATAGGCTGCAAGAGATCCAAACATAATAAGCAATACAGCGGAACTGAACGTAATGATCACTGTATTCAAAAAGGACTGGCCAAGCTGAGCCTCTGTCCATGCTGTGCGGAAGTTTTCAAGATGCAGCGTTTTTGAAAACAGCCATTTTGAACTAAAATCTCCTATCCCCTTTAATGATGTCGTCACCAAAATATAAAATGGAATGAGGTGCAGCAATGTGATCAATAGTGCGAGGAAGGAGTACCATTTTTTCTTGCGCTTATAGGCGTTATCCATCATACCTCGGTCTCCTTTCGTTTGAAATAAATCAGCGCTGCGACACTAATGACAAGGATAATGACCGCCATGAAAACCCCTTGCGTCGCTGCATAGCCTGCATCCTGGCGTTTGAAATACAGATCATACATAAAGGTCGACATGGATTGCGAGGAATCTCCAGGTCCGCCGCCCGTGAGTGCCACAATGACATCAAAGAGCTTGAGCCCGCCAATGACATTCAGCACAACATTAATGGTGATCGACGGCATAAGCAGCGGCAATGTAATCCGCCTGAATTGCTGGGAGCTCGCTGCGCCGTCTAATTGAGCCGCTTCATAATAATCCTTAGGAATACTTTGAAGTCCTGCTAAATAAATGATCATCGCAATCCCGACGAATTGATATGTGTTGACAAGCACAATGATCCATGTGTTGAATTGCGGGTTGCCGAGCGCATTTATTTGATCAAATCCAAAAAGCGTCACCACATCATTTAAGGCACCGCCTTGGTAAGCAAACACAAAATACCAAATATAGCCCATCGCAATCGGGCTGATCATGACAGGTAAATAGATGACCGTTCTTGTGATGGCTTTCATCTTTAAGCTTTGATTTAATAAAAGAGCATATCCAAGTCCGATGATATTTTGTAAGACAGTGCTCCCGATTCCATAGAGAAGCGTGTTTTTGACAACAAGCCATGTCGCTTGATCCTGAAGCAGCCGCCCATATTGCTCAAGACCAATCCATTGATAAGTTTGTGAGAAACCGTTCCAATTCGTAAAAGAAAGCTGAATGCCGTTTAAAAAAGGATAAATGATAAAGGTACTGACGACGAGAACAGCTGGCATGTACATCCACCAAAGTGATGAATTCTGGCGTTTTTGTATCTTTTGTTTTGGTAAAGAGGTGAATGCGGCGGGCTGTTTTGCTTTTGTGATGTCATTCATTGGCTTCACTCCTGTTTCAGCATCCATCGGCTATTGTTTTTTCAAACGCTTATATTCCTCTTCCATTTTCTTTGATAACTGTTCTGGTGTGATGGAGCCTGCTAATAATTCTTGACCGGTTGTTGCCATGACCGCCCACATTCCGCTTGGTAAGTATTTTCGATCGAAATACGGTTCAATCTTCACCTGTTCGTATTGATCGTAAAATGTAGAGTAATAGTTTTTCGCTTTCACTTGTTTTAGAGCTGTTTCAGAGGATGTGCCCTCTGCGATTTTTTTTGCGTTTTCAGGTTTTGCTAAAAAATCGATGAATTGTTTTGCTTCTTTTAGATGCTTAGAGCCTTTCCAAGCAGCAACAGTAAAACGTTCTCCGCCAATCCAGCTTTGTTCATCTCCTTTATGAATGGCTGGAACAGGCATCGTGCCTACTTTGATCGATGAATTCAGCTCTGTTGCTTCAGGTCCTAAGGATCCTCCGACAAAGGTGAAGGCGATTTTGTTTTGTGCCATGAGTTCAGGCGCTTGAGATAGTTTCGCTGTCAGGACATCCTTGTTTAAAAGGTCTTGATCCTTCAGAGCTTTCATGAATTGTGCAAGCGGGGTATAGAGAGACCAATCAAATGATCCGTTTTCAAGTTCTTTTCCGTATTGATGCTTTTGATCGGTGATTAATAAAGGCGTCGCCAGCTCATCAAAGACTTGGGCAATATTTGAGTTATCTCCTCCTGGTATCCAGAGCGGCACAACATCTCCTTTGCTCTTTTCTTTCACTGTCAGCAAAGCAGATTTTAATTCATCAAGTGTTCTAGGCACTTCTATGCCATATTCCTTTAATAGATTGGCATTAAAGCTAAGCCCGTCTTTTGCTTGATTCAGCGGATAAGCGTACACTTTCCCATCTTGGTCTTTTAAAATCTGGTCGAGTGAAGGATCAAGCTGTTTGACCCAATCCATCTCTTTTAAATCAGCCACATACTCGCTATAGCGCAGTTTGGCCCAGCCATGTGTATCAAACAGGTCTGGCATATCGTTTGCTCCCATTTTGACGCGGATCATATCTTCATAGCTGTTGCCTGGGAAATTAGCATCGATTCGAATCTGTTGATGCTCCTTCTCAAACTCGCGAATGACTTCTTCAAACGCTTTTCTTTCCCCGCTGTTACTCATCGTTGAAAATAGCGTCAAGGTGACCTTTCCATTTGCTTCAGATGAGCTGTTATTACCGCAAGCAGACAAAATCATGGTCAAGAACATGGCAGCAGTCAGCAGCATGATTTTTTTATTCATGGTTTCCTCCTTTTAATCACTGAAAATTCAGACGATAATCGGTAGAATTCATGCAGTTGCGGAAACAAAGGAAGTCCATTATACTGGAATTCTATTCTTTTCTAAGAGATAAGAGAGCATACCGGCAGGCTGCCTTGTTCTTAGCATGATCTGGCCATCATGCTAAGCAGCTTGCTTTCTGCTTTTTTGTCTCTTTTTTGTGTGCTGAAATCTATGGTTCACCCCCTTTCATGGATGAGACATGTACTGCCTCGCTCGATGAGTGTTGTTGGCACGACGACTTTTAGAGGAAGTTTTCTTCCGTTTATTCTCTCAAGCAAAAGCTTCAGACCGACTTCCCCCATTTCTTCTGTATATACTTTGACGGTCGTAAGCGGCGGACTTGAAAATGACGCGGCTTCAATGTCATTAAACCCAACAATGGATACATCTGAAGGTACGTGTAGACCGGCTTCATGCAGAGCGCGCATTGCGCCGATTGCCATAGAGTCACTTCCAATGAAAAAGGCTTGCGGCAGTTTTCCCTTTTTGATCGCTTGCTGCATAAGCGTATAGCCTTCTTGCATGGAGTATTCACCAATGTGGATGTCTTCCATATGAAGAGCGCCCGCCTCCTGCATTCTTTTCATAAACGTCGTTTGTCTTTCGTCCTCAATCACAGCATTACCTTCAAAATAATGCTCCCGCTCTTTCCCGCCAATATAGCCTAGATGTGTATAGCCAAGAGATTGCAGATGACGAATGGCGCGATCTGCCGCTCTGACAAAATCCACATGTACACAATCATACAAATCTTCATCCGCATAATGATTGATAAAAACAATGTGTTCCATTCGATTTGTCATTTTTTCAACCGTATCCGGGCTGATTCGTCCAATGACGATCAAGCCGTCAATATCCTTTAGCATCGCCCCTTTATCCATGCTTCTTAGGCGAAAGGTATGGAGAGTGGACAAGCCTTGTTTAGCATATTCTTTTTCAATTCCTTTTCGAATCGATGAAAAAAAGGGATCATTTAATTCTTCGTCAATGGATTGAGCGACAACGACACCGATGACTGGGGATTCAGATGGGCTTTTTTCTTCTGTTTGATCTGCTTTTCTTGCTCTCACTGGGGTATAGTTTAACTTCTTAGCAATGTCGAGGATGTTTTGTCTCGTTGCGTGTGAAACGGCAAGCGTTTGATCGCCATTTAACACACGGGATACAGTGGAAACGGACACTTTTGCATCATGAGCAATATCTTTGAGTGTGGTCATAGGCAAACTCCTCATCGTTATTTGACTAAATATTTACTAAAGATATTTGAAGGATAACACATAAATAAAGCGCTTTCAATTATGAATTTTTGATTTTTATTTTGTTTTTGGGTAAGTTTTGGTGAATGAATTGTGTTTTAGTAAAATTTGCGTAAAAGAGAGGATGGTTTTCATCCTCTCTTTTACTAACGTGATTCGATTGAGGCTGTTTCTTTTGCAAATATTTGCTTCATTCTTTCCCAAGCAGTGTCGAGTTCTTTATGAAGTCCAAATAAACCTGAGGTGCCGATGATGTAAATCTCATTTCCAGCCTCAGCAAGCAGCCGGAACGTGCTCTCATTACAAGAGCCGTCTACTTCAATTGAAAACGAGTATCCTCCGTGCTTTTTGATATCTCTCACCTGTTTAATTTTTTGAAGAATTTCTTTAATAAAAGGCTGTCCGGCAAAGCCTGGATCGATTGTCATGATCGTCACTCTGTCTATTAAATGAATAAAGGAATCTAATGCTGCAACTGGTGTGGCGGGATTTAGAACAAAGCCAACATCACATTTTCTTTGGTGAATATGCCGGATGATTCGAAAGGCATCTTTTTGCACGACTTCTGGGTGTAAACAAATCATCGTTGCGCCTGCATCAATACATGCATCGATTAAAAATTCCTGCGGATGTTCGGCCATTAGATGAACATCAATCGGTAAATTTGTCAGTTTCCGAAGCTGTTCAATGAAAAAGGGTGATAACGTCATATTCTTCACATAATGCCCATCCATCACGTCGACATGGTACCGGTCTGCTCTTGTGTTGAGAAGATGGATTTGTTCACGGAAGTGCGTTAGATCCATGCACATCAGTGAAGGTGAAAAAACGGCTGTCATTCTCAGGCTCCTCCTTTTTACAGCTGAAATAAAAACTTGATCAATCCAATCAAGATTCCGATGATACCAAAGTCTGTATCTCCAAACGTCGTCCCTTCAAAGCCAAGGGCTCCTAACACAGGTAATAAACAGGCAGGTAAAAAGGAAAGAAGCAATCCATTTACAAAGGCCCCAGCGACAGCACCTCTAACCCCTCCTGTTGCATTGCCATACACGCCTGCTGTAGCACCGCAAAAAAAGTGCGGGACAAGTCCAGGGACAATGACAGTTAAACCAAACAAAGGTAAAAGAAAAATGGATACGATGCCTCCTGCAAAGCTACATAAAAAACCGATAATGACCGCATTTGGCGCAAATGGAAAAACGGTTGGCGCATCAAGTGCCGGCTTTGCCCCCTTCACGAATCGATCGGCAATCCCTTTAAACGCAGGCACGATCTCGCCAATGGCCATCCGTACCCCTGCTAAAATAATGTACACACCAGCAGCAAACGTAATCGCTTGAATGAGAATGAAGACAGCGAAGTTCGTGCCACCGCTAATTTGTTCTATATAAGGAATTCCTGCAAACGGTGCGATTGCAAAGAACAGTAAAGCCATTGTAATCGAAATGGCAACAGATGTATCTCTTAGAAAACCGAGTGATTTAGGCACTTGAATGGTTTCCGTTGATTTTTCTGGAGATCCAACCCATTTGCCGATCATTCCCGCAGTAAAATAACCGAAAGTACTGAAGTGTCCGAGCGCGAGATCATTGCTTCCGGTGACTTTCCTCGTAAACGGCTGAAGGATTGCGGGTGCAATGACCATAGCTGCCCCTAATATCATGGAGCCAGTGGAGATGAGCAGCCACCCGTGCATGCCGGCTGTCGAGAGAACGACGGCGAGCATCGCCGCCATATACAACGTGTGGTGACCAGTCAAAAAGACATATTTAAAGGGTGTAAATCTTGCAAGTAACAAATTGACCAGCATACCAAAAATCATGATAAGTGCTGTCTGTGTACCGAATTCCTTTTGAGCAATGGCGGCCATAGCATCTGTATTTGGGACAACCCCTTGAATGTGAAAGGCTGCTTCAAACATCTTTCGAAAAACCCCAAGTGAATCAGAGACGACTGTAGCGCCCGCCCCTAATATTAAGAAACCCATGGTTGTTTTCAAGGTGCCTGACACAGTGTCTGCAGCTGATTTTTTCTGCAAAAGTAAACCGGCTAGTGCAAACAAACCGATGAGAATGGCAGGTGTGCCCAATATATCGTTCATGATCAGTTCTATCATGATGTGAATCCCCCTTTTTCATGACTTAAATGTGTTGACGAAGGACGTCTTTAATGGCTTCCTGGTCTAACAAATTGTTTAAGCCAGCCACATTTCTTGTGCCGTCATTCAGCTGGTCAATAATATCAGCTGCTCCGATATAAAGGTCGGCTTGTTCATTTTTACTTGTACTGAGATCGGTATGATCCACTTCAGCTTTAAGACCTAATTCTTCTAAAGCTTTTTTGACATTCATTTCTACAATAAAGCTGCTTCCTAACCCGTTTCCACATACAACAAGAATTTTTTTCATTTTCTTACTCCCCCTTTATACTTGTGAAAATTGATCAATTAGTTTTTGAACCGATGCTAACTCTTCTGCTTCCATCAATTGTTTCGTGCGTTTCTCTTCACTTAACAGCATGGTCAGCTGTTTGAGTGCTTTCAAGTGGCTCATGCTGTCAATGGCAGCTAACACAATGACAAGCCGCACCTGCTTTTTTCCATCCTTTGAAAACGAAATGGGCTGTTTGAAGGACATGAGAGTCATGCTCAATTTGTTCACGCCATCCTCGGGCCTTGCATGTGGGATGGCCACTTGTGGTGCAATGACAATATAAGGACCATTTTGATGAACAGACTGTATCATGGCTTCTACATAACTTGGTTTAATAGCATTTTGATCAAGTAAAGGCTGCGCCGCTTTTGTAATCGCCTCTTGCCATGTGTCTGCTGTTTGGTGGAGCTTGATGGTTTGTTCTGTTAATAAATCTTTTAACACTGGGTTCCACCCTTTCTGATAGGATACATATGTGGGATGTAGCAGCTCTCGAATGTCATGAAGCAGTGCTTGTTTATTTTGTACGATGGTATGCTGCTGAATGATGTTGAATAAAGCGTTTACATGCTTCTCGTCAATCTTCGTTTCTGAGCCTTTTCCGTATTGAAGTAATGTTTTTTTCTCATAGGCAGTTAAAATAGGATGAACGAGATGAACTGGTTTTCCTTTAAACGAAATAGGTGTTGTGGACACAACGAAATCTGCATCAACTGCTGCTAATTCTTCATATGCACGCTTTGATAACAGTCCGCGTACTTCAATGTAGCCGATTAATTCGAGAAGCTGAGTTTTCAGCATGTTACTTGTGCCGATTCCTTCTCCGCAGACAATGTATACAGAACGCCTGGCAATGGATGAAATTCCTTCTCTTCTCATCCAGCTGCCAAAATGCATGGCGAGATATGCAATTTCATGGTCACTCAACTTTGAACAGGCGGCCTTTTCTAAATGACATGCAACTTTTTGAGTGATTTCAAACACTTCTGGCTGTGCTTTTTTTATAGAATCCGTCAGTTCGTTGATCATACTAATGTGATAGATGAGCCTGTAATAGGCTGGGATTAAATGCATTGTTAAGTTTTGCTCCAATGCTTTAGGTTCTTGAAAGGAAATACAAGCATATCGCTGAAAGTCAAATATCATTTTTCTGGCGATGGTGCGAATGAGATGTTCTTCTGGTTTTTTAATTGATGGAAGTTTTTGTTTTTTGGCACTGAGCCATAAGGTGCTAAGAAAATAGATCTCATCATCATGAACAATGAGACTGGCCTCTTTTTGAATCTGTGCCATGAAACGAATAGCCGCCAAGCATTCCTCTGTTTCCTGCAATGTTCGCTTTTCTTCGTTTGAAATGTGTACAGCAAGCCCCAGCTTCATCCGCTTAAAGTAAAAAAAGAGATCCAAAGAGAGCTGATCCAGCATCTCATCTGCAAATTCAAGCTTAAGTTCTTGTTCTGACTGCTGGAGGAGATGGTGTACCCGTTTGGATGAAATAGGTCCCTTTAACCAAAACGACGGAAACGTTTTTTCGTTTTTTATCATGGTGCGAATGAAATGTATATAAGGTTTGAGTGCCAATCGAATGGCCCTTTCGTCTCCTGAAATGACATAGCCGCTTGCTGCCTGATAGCGGAGTGTGATCTCCTGCTTTGAGAGCGCTTCTTTTAGCTGTTTCATATCCTCGAGTAATGTATTTCGGCTCACCTTTGTCATCTTCATAAAATCATCTATTCTTAGGCAATGCTCGCTGCATGCAATGGTTAAAAGCAAGATAGCCCTTCGTTCCTTTACACATGGTTCATAATCGTGACCAACAAGAATGGTATCAGCTTTTTGAATAATGATTTCTTTTTCATGAGGATTTAAATAATAGCCACGTTGGCCTTTTCGCTGCACACCACTAAGCTGATGAGTTTCAAGCCAGCTGTTCATTCGCTTGATTTCAGCGTAAACGGTTCGAGTCGAAACGTTCATTCGATTCTGCAAATCTTCTATTGATAGATAAGATGTCGTATGAAGCAGCATAGATAGTAACGTCGTGCCCCTTTTGGTTAAGTACAGTTGGAATTCCTCCTTTCTTTCCCTTTGCTTATAAGTCTAATCAACTCACATGCATCAAAGAAGTCCAAATGTCTTCAGCACGTGCTGTGCAGCGATTGTGTGCTCTTTTCATAAAAAAAACACACCATTTGAGTGTGTGCTTTCAGGCTTGTATACAAAGGGTTTTTTGTCTTCTTTTGCGTGTTTGCGAACCAATAAACGCAAAAAACCTTGAATGATATAAAGCCAGCCAAGGTTTTTTCACTTCTTATCATCTTTTGATTTCTTTTCCCTTGGCTACTGCCCATGCCTACCGTAGATCGAGTGAATGCGATTTCAAAAAAAGAATGTCTTTTAAGAACAAATACAAAATGATGTCATAATACAGATGAAACTTGTTCTCCTCTTAGGAATTCAATAAATGCTTTAACAGTTTTAGTCTCTGTAGATTTCTGATCATACATGAGCCAAGTATCTCTAGTTAATGGCTTTTTCTTAGTATCATATATTTCCATTGTATATAGTTTATCTGAATTTCTTAAGCAAATCTCGGGTGCTATCGAGTACCCAAGCCCTTGCTTCACCATTTCTTTGCATGTCTCATGTCGATCAACTTTCATAGCTATGTTTGGTTGCAGGACTAGATTGTCGTACATCCAATCATCGAGAATAGTCTTTAAAGAATTATCAGTCTGATATTTTATAAATGGTAACAAAGGAAGCTGTCCTATATTAATGGGATCTCTAGAGATGATTAGTAATTTTTCCTTTGTAAGCCTCTCCTTCTCTCCTTTCCATCGATGGTCCCCTCTAATTATTCCAACTTGTACAATACCTGCATCTAATAACTTCATGACATCAGTGCTCCATCCAGTTTGCACACTAAATTGGACATTGGGATACATGTTGGAAAAATCTCTAAGTAATTTTGGGAGCTTATATTGTGCGAAATTGCTGGAAACGCCAAGTCTTAAGTGTCCCTGTACCTCTTTTCCTAAGTTAACGATTTGATCCTTGGTATCCTGCAGTTCCTTTAACATTCTTCGTGCATAGAAAACTAAATGCTCTCCCTCTACAGTAAAGGTAATTCCCTTATGTCTTTTGTTGAACAATTTAATCTCAAAAACTTCCTCAATCTTATTTAATCTATAAGTAATTGAGGGCTGAGATGTATACAACTTTTCCGCTGTTTTTGTTAAATTTTGCTCATTGTAAAGGATATCAAGTAAAATCCAATCTTTTTCATCCATAGTGGTCATCCTTTCTAAGTTTATTATAATTATAGATGTGTTCTTGTTAAATTGAATAATACTTTATTTGTACATCCTACACGAACCTTATAACACGAAGTATACGTGCTGATTTACATGCAGAGAGCATATCAAATATGTAAAGGGGACTCTTTAAGAGTCCCCCTTACCCTATTTCTATGCATGTTGTTTTAGAAATGATGCAGCATTGAAACCAGCAGTTTTCCCAAATACTGAACCAGACATTAAACCTGAACCACCTGGATAGTTCTCATAGAAAATACCCCCTACCATCTCACCAGCTGCGTATAAACCCTTGATAGGTTTATTTTTAGAATTTAAGACCTCTGCATTTGTATTCACTCGAAGACCGCCAAATGCAAAGGTAACACCGCATGTTACCGGATAAGCATAATAAGGTGCTTGATCTATTGTCAGCGCCCAATTTGTTTTTGGTGGCGTTATCCCTACAGTCCCCTTTCCATCCTTAATGGAAGGATTATAGTCTCCTTCTTGCACGGACAAATTATATTCTTGTATCGTATCTTTAAACACTTCTTTACTGATTTTCATTAAGTCTGCAAGTTCTTCTAAGCTATCAGCTTGATAGCAGGTAGCTTCGTCCAAAGTATATTCATCGCGTAATAATGGATGTACTTTGGCATCAAATACTTGAAATGCTTTATGATCGGGCTGCTTAAGAATTTCTCTTCCATATTTAGCGTACGTATAATTCCTAAAATCTGCTCCTTCATCTACAAATCTCTTCCCTTCCAAATTAAACATTAAGCCAAGTGGAAAAGAGGATTTCTTGTAAATATCGCCAGGTTTGTTAAAATCACCAACCGCTGGAGCATTATAATCAGTGCCTATAGAATGGCAGCTGCCCCAATCTCCATATTTAGAAGCTCCAGCTTTCACTGCCATATCCAAGCCGTCTCCAGTGTTATATTCCGTACCTCTGACAATCGCACCTTCCCATTCCTTACCCAGGAATTCGATTCTCATCTTTTTATTTGCTTCAAAACTACCACATGCAAGAATGACGGTCTTAGAATAAATTTGAACTAACTCACCGTTCTTTTCAACTACTACACCCGTTACCCCATCATCAACACTAATTAAATCAACCGTTCTGGCATCATACTCCACTTTTATTCTTAATTGATCAACACATTGATAAAGTTGTTTGATGAGGCCAACACCTTTTCCAGAAGTCTTAAGAGGTAAACCACCCCAAAAATGCCGCTTTCCTTCTTTTTCATATGACTGATTATCATAATTTAATTCGAATTTTACTCCGTTTTTATACATCCACTTAATAGTTTCAAAAGATTTTGAAATTAAATGGCGGGCTAATTTGTTATCACTTTTACCAGAAGTCACTCTCATCAAATCATTCATGAAATCATCCTCTGTATAAGGAGGCATTACAATTTGTTCTGAGTCATAATCTGTCAAATCCGGAAGCACTTCTCTTAACATATCTAATCTGTTATAGGCTACTCGAATTGCACCATCTGTGAAATATGAATTTCCTCCACGTTTTTCCATAGGTGCCCTTTCAAGAACAAGTACATTTGCCCCTCCTTCATGCGCACTAATAGCAGCACACAAAGCCGCATTACCCCCGCCAACAATGATAACATCATATGAGTTATTCACTCAGCTACTCCTCCTTGACTTTATTTTGTAACATAAATGTACCTTAATGTTAAAGAAGATTTAGCCATAAGTGAAATATATGTTTTTTTAATTCAATTTAAAATTTTGTTTATAACTGTTGATTGCTTGCAATTATTAATAGGTTTATCTATGTAAACATTTAGCTAATTAAGCACAAGGACTTTTAGATAAATTCTCTAGAGTTAATGGTTCAAACTAATATGAAGGAGTTAGATCCCTCTACAATATAAAAATGCCTTCCCAGTTAAGGAAGAGGCACTTTCTAAAAAAACCTATTTACTTATGGTACGGTTACCATGAGGTCTAACCAGCATTGATTATGGACAATATAGGAGGAGTCTCTCTTGTAAACCTTCCAAGATTTCTACAGGCATTTCCCTGACCTTGATATCATCGCCTAGGAAAAATAGCCAATTTGTTATTTCGGTTATTTCTTCTGTATGATTAACATCAATAAAAGTCTTTAAAATGGCTGTAGTTTGGTAAGGATTCGTATAAGAAATTGACATTTTGAAAGGATGGTATTTTTTGAACTGTGCAATTGCCTTTGGACCAAGTTCAAGGACAAGGTTAATTACTTCTTCCTGTTTACTTAGTTTTTCTAAAATCTTTTTCCTGCTTAATCGAATATTTGTAGAGCATGGTTCTACATCTGTGAGATGGTCGACAGGCAAAATCCGTTTCTTCTCCTCCTTTAAATCAAAGCCTTCAATCAGCCACAGGCTTTTTTCACGATAAAGATTCAAGAGGTAAATCGGATAGGACTTTATCACGTTCTCCTCTCTTATGGTAATCAGTAAATATCGATCCAAAATAAGCAGTTGGATTAATTTTTCTAACATGGGATGAGGGAGATCTGTCAAATCAAGCAGATCAGGATTATTCGGATTAGTCCCTTCAAATAGTAAGAGGCGATTTAAAAGAACAAGGTCATCTTGCTGGGTTTCTGAGATGAGTCCTAGTAATTTTTCAGCTAAAGACTGACGACTCTTTAAATAAGGGAGTTGTTGGTTTCTCGTAGCCATAAAGGCAATAAAAAGAGCTTTAATCTCATTATCGGTAAAACGAACAGTTGGCAGGACAGAGTTGTTCATCACAAAATATCCCCCGTCCCTTCCGACTTCTGCGACAAGCGGCATCCCCATAGCTTCAATTTCTCTGATGTCTCTAATTGCTGTCGAACGAGAGATATTAAATTCTCTCATGATTTCAGAAATTGTAAAGTTGGCGCGGTTGTTGATATACCGCATGATGGTATTAATCCGTTCAACTTTTTTCATCTGGCCCCCCTAAACAGTATCATTTTTTGACATGGTTTAAGCCTATTATATATTTATCAAGTGAAAAGAAAAAACATTTGATCAATTTTTCAAAAGGATGTGTAGAATATGACAGATTATATACTAGAAGAAAAAGACAGCTTTCACGTGTTAGGTATTGGAACTGAACTTAAGAGTCATTACACAGACTATGCGGGCATAACGAAGGAAAAAGCAGACTTTTGGCAAGCAGTCACACAAGAAGGTAAGCTTGACACCTTAAAAGCCATTGCCTCAAATGACTGTATTTTTATCGTAAACGAAGCGGTAAATAACAAGCTGATGCATTATGTCGGGGTCATGACAGAGGAATCGTTACCAGAAGCGGACAGAGTGATTCAATTTCCTAAAGGGGAATATCTAATCGTTAAAGGGGAAGCTAAAACCGCTGATGAATTGCATCAAACGCTTACTGGTATTGCATTTGGTCAAGTCTTGCCTGAAGCAAAGAATTTCGCCTATGTTGGTGGACCAAATGCAGTGGTAGAGATGGAGCAGCGAAACGGCTTATTACTTGGTGAGATGTGGATTCCTGTTGTACGAAAATAAGAAGGATTTGGAGGGATAGAAATGGCCTATATCGTTGATTTTAAAAATGTGTCTACGATTGGTTTAGAATCTTCACCTGTAGCAGAAGCACTTGCTGGCTTACGAGCGAATGAGGCTCGTTACTTTATGAACAAATATAAGCATGAATTTACAGTATTACCTGCTAGCGAAAGTCAGGAGACCCTTGATTATGTGAACCGAGTGTTAAAAGAAGAACGTGAACTAGAGTTTGCAGCCAAACCTTTAGAAACGACAAGTTTTCAAGTAGAAAATATCAAATGGACCTACGTCTTTTATGAGGATGGTCTTGCAATTAACGTCCTTTATACATTGGATGACCCTAAAAAACGCGCTGTTGGTTTTAAGCTTTCTGAAGGTATGGAAGTACCAAAGGAATTAGAAGGGAAATTTAAATTTGCTAGGCAAAAGTCTAAACTAGCTGGAACGATTCGTGGGTCATTTTTTAAAATTAAAGGAGAGTATTGAGGTTAGAAATACTTTCTTCACTCGAATTTGTGAATTTGATTGAACAAATAAACTAAAGTTATTTCCACTTTTAAACAGAGCAGCATTCTCTATGCATTATTAGAGGATGTTTTTCTGTTTATTGTACCAGCCTCTCATTATTCAAAAAACACTCACTATAAAAGCTGGTTTTACTTGTCTCTATCATACGATGACCCACACAGGAAAAAAGGTCTCCATCCCCCTTTTTCTCGGCTTTTTCTCGAATAGGAGTCCAATAAACACCAAAAACCTTGAAAGGCATAAGCCCATCAAGGTTTTTTATAATCTATAAATTCTGTAAATCATCTCCACCGCCAGCTAATTTCCCTATCAGGATAAACTGCAGGTATATATATCCCCCTTCTTTTATTTTCATCATCAACAATGTACCAATTGTTATCATCTAACCATTCTTCGTTAAAATTTGTTTCTACAAAATCATTTTCTTCATCAACAAGTGCTGCGAAAAAATCATTAAATTTGTCTATATTATTTGAAGGGGTAATCTCACCATTAACCCACATACCATCAACATTAATATCGCGTATATCTCCTAAAAACTCGTTTAGAAAGTATAATTTCACAATTCTCACTCCTTAGGTGAAACCTTAATATATTGGCTTGGAACTTCCCCTTTAATCAAATACTCATTATCCCTTTTAGTCCAATTAATCGCTCTTTTCTTCCAAAAATCAGAAGAAGTAACATCTCTTTCAATCAACTTTTTAATTTGTTTTGGAGAAAGTGCTCAATGATAAGCGTCCACAGGTTCTTCTTTTTGGACAACATATTCGGTTCGTTTTTCTTGTCTCTATTATACGATGATCTACATATAATAAAGATGCTCTTATTCAGGATGTATTTATTTACGCAGTAATGGCTGAGTCGTGCATCGGAAAGCGCCACCAAAGCTTCTTGTTATTTTAAAATCAACATATTCCACTTTGATATTTCTTTTTTCTAATTCTTTTCCAATTGTATTTTTATATGCTGTATCTGTTACATATACTTTTTCATTAATAGGCAGCCCATTAATAGCTAAATTTAGCGCATCTTTGTAGCTTACTTTTATTTTATCCCAATCTCTTAATTCATCTGGAATTCCGTTCGGTAGTGAGTCTTCATTCACAATCATTAGACCGTCTCGCACAAAACTAATGGCACAATCAAGGTGAAGTGTATTTTTTTCGAGTTTCACTTCAACTACTTTATAACCATCTGGTGTCAAATAATGACGAAGCCAATCGATTCCTTCCTTATTAGATGCTTGACCAGAGTTCCCAACAAAAATTGTTTTCCCGTACACAAGAATATCTCCACCCTCTAAAAATGGCCCAGTCTTAGAATTTATGCCCTTTGAAACATCGGGCTGTGGAACAGCAACATATGGATTTTTGTTCGCTTTTACCTCTTTTAAAAGGATATCTCTTGCTGGAAGAACTTCTAGTCTGCGGTAGCTTGAAAAGAACGATCCTTCAATTATGTGATTTCCGATTGTAAAGAATGGATCTCTCACAAAGAAATTCGTAGCACCTGCTCCACCAGTTATACCATTTTCAGCTAAACCTAATTTCTTTTCATCCTCTGTTAAAAGGCGTGGCATTTGGGTGTATACATCGTATTTCTGAAGTACTTTTTTAAACTCTTCACGTTCTTTTTCCATTTTGCTTTGAATATCTTTCATATCTTCCATCATGTTTGAGCCGCTATCTTCCTCCGGAAAATAAACTTCAGACTGAGACAAAACGACACGTTTTAATGGAGCGAATTCACTTTCTACATACACATTTCCTTTATTTTTTTCGTTTTCAGCTGAGACTTTTTCTGCTTTTACTTTCACGCTGTCTGAGCTTTTTGACTGCGAACACCCTGTTACAATAACGGCCATTACCGCAGCAAAGCCAACTAAATGAATCAATTTTCTTCTCATTTCAATTAACCCTCCATTTTATTTGTGGTTAATCAAAATAGTAACGATTAAATCTTAAATATTTATTAACTTTTATGCTTTTTTTATTTTTAAAGTGGAAAGGTTTCAGCTTATGGTAACAATCCTTTTTCATCTCTAAACCTTTGAATCTATTCAAGTGATAGTTCATCGAATTCACCTTCTGTATATCAGATCCAAAGAAATCTAAAATTCTTCATCCAGTGCAGGCTTATTTTTCCCATTAAAAAAAGCACACCTAAAAATTATCAAGATAAATAAAAGGGTATAACATATTTCATATGACTAATATGTTATACCCTTTCTTCTTAAACTAACGCACCTGTTAGCATAACAAGAAAATGATTATTTTATTTTTTTTAGCATTTTAAAATTAGCCAACTTCACCCCCTTTTTTTCGACAGTTTGTGAACAAACAATTTTGTAACCTAGATGTTCAAAAAATGGCTTAGCTGTAATACTTGCTTCGGTATCAATTTCTAAAAGATTTAGTTTCTTTGCCTCAGATTCGAGCATATCCACTAAAGCTGTGGCTATACCTTGTCCTTGATAATCTTTATGTACGAATAGTCTATCTAAGTACCCGGTATGCGTTAAATCGCTAAAACCAACAACTTTATCATGAACTTTAGCAACAAATGTTATATTTTGACCCAATGATTCCTTCCAAGAATTAATTTTAGATTCTTTTTCATCTCTTGGTGCCCAAGCATCCAATTGTACTTGGGAATAATCTTTTGAATTTACGGAATGAACTGTTTCATAAAACAATGAAACAATCTCTTTTGTATCAGTTTCCTTAAACTTTATAATCTCCATTTTCTGTTATACCTCCCCTTATTCGGATAAGCATCCTATGTTGTTATTCTCAATGAGAACTTCTTGCACCCTCATAACTAAAAGATATTAACGCTCGGTCTAAAGACCTCACTACGCCTCCCGCTGTGGGCTACGTCCTCCATCAAAAACAAACTTATGTTCCAATGTGTTGTATACATATTATACAATTTTTTCAACATCTAATTAACGAATATAATATGCATAAGAAAAGAGGATATATGCTCACCTATTGAACATAGTATCCTCTTATTAGTTTCGTCTATTTAACGCATCAGTGCGCTTTCTTACGATTTAGATTTTAGTAATTGCAGCTCTTGTTCCATTATTTCAGCTGCTTCTGAAATGAATTGGATGATTAAATCTAATTCTTCTGGTTTGTATTCGTTTGTAAGCTGTTTAGTTGATGCTGATAAGGATTGGAAAAGTTCTTTCACTTGTGATTTTCCTGCTGTTAGTGGGACAATGATGACTCTTCGTTTGTCTTTTGGGTCTTTTTCTCTTTTGGCGTAGCCCGCTTTGACAAGGCGGTCAATGAGAGCTGTGACCGCACCTGAGCTAAGACCTGTTTTTTCACTTAATTCTCCTGCTGTGAGAGGACCGAGTTCGTTTAATAGATCGGCGGATTTGAGATCTGTTGGAAAAAGGCCGAGCGATTGAGCGGCCGCTTGGTGGAACAAAACGGTTCGTGTGGCGAGGCGCCTCATTGTATGGATGATCTGGGCTGCTCTGTCTTCAGCCTCGTTCTTTATTGACAACTTGTTCTCCTCCCTTTAAAATCAATTTATCTTGATCATCAAGATAAATGTTCTCTTACTTTATGGTTAAGTTGATCATAGCAAAAATAATGAGAGAACGTAAGCAGGAGGTAAATGAAATGAATCATGTGGATAAAGGCAAGGCATCCACTCGCTTTGTTGTCATCGGTTTGCTGTTAGGGATTTTTATGGCAGCGATGGACAATACCATTGTTGCAACAGCAATGGGAAGCATCGTAGCAGATTTAGGTAGTTTTGATAAATTTGCTTGGGTGACGGCTTCTTATATGGTGGCAGTGATGGCGGGAATGCCGATTTACGGAAAGCTTTCTGATATGTATGGTCGAAAGCGTTTTTTTCTGTTTGGACTTATTTTCTTTTTAATTGGATCAGCGCTGTGCGGTATCGCGCAAACGATGGATCAGCTCATTATTTACCGAGCCATTCAAGGGCTTGGGGGCGGTGCACTTCTTCCGATCGCATTTACGATTATCTTTGACATCTTCCCGCCTGAAAAGCGCGGAAAAATGTCTGGTATGTTTGGAGCAGTCTTTGGTTTATCAAGTGTACTCGGACCGCTTTTAGGTGCTATTATTACGGATTCGATCGGCTGGCATTGGGTTTTCTATATTAATGTGCCAATTGGTATTGTCAGTGTCTTCTTGATCGCCAGATACTATCAGGAATCGCTTGAACATCGTAAGCAGAAAATCGACTGGTCAGGTGCTATTACACTTGTCGTTGCGGTTGTCAGCTTAATGTTCGCGCTTGAGCTTGGCGGTAAATCTTATGCTTGGGATTCGGTGCAAATCCTCACACTTTTTGCTGTGTTTCTTGTGTTCGGTACGATCTTCTTTATTGTTGAGCGTAAGGCTGAGGAGCCGATTATCTCATTTTGGATGTTTAAAAATCGATTATTTGCAACATCTCAAATTTTGGCGTTTTTATATGGCGGGACATTTATTATTCTTGCTGTCTTTATTCCTATTTTCGTGCAGGCTGTGTACGGTGAATCTGCAACAAGTGCAGGGTTCATTTTAACACCGATGATGATTGGATCAGTCATTGGCAGTATGATTGGCGGAACGATGCAGACGAAAGTGCCTTTCAGACGTCTTATGACTATTTCTGTCATTTCATTTTTCGCTGGGATGCTGCTGCTTGCCAATATGTCACCAGATACAGCAAGACTGTGGCTCACACTCTTTATGATGATATCAGGCTTTGGCGTCGGGTTCAGCTTCTCCCTTCTGCCGTCAGCTTCAATGAATGATCTTGAGCCGCGCTACCGAGGCAGTGCAAACTCGACCAATTCATTTATGAGATCACTTGGAATGACGCTCGGTGTAACGATTTTCGGGACGATTCAAACCAATGTGCTGACAAATCGTTTAGCTGATGCCTTTAGCGGAATGAAAGGAGCCCCTTCTCAAGTAGGCGATCCACAGGCTATTTTCCAAGAAGGTGCCCGCTCACAAATTCCGCCTGATATTTTAAATAAAGTCATCGATGCGATGTCACAAAGTATTACGTACGTATTTTTGCTTGCATTATTCCCGATTGCACTTGCGGCGATTACGGTCGTATTTATGGGAAATGCACGGGTACGCACATCTAATGAAATGAAGGAAAACGAATAAAGGGAAAAAGCAGAGCGATAGCAGCTCTGCTTTTTTTCTTATTGATATAACGGATGGGCTTTGCCCTCACTGCCAACGATTCGTATTTTCGATTGGACCATGTCTTTTGCTGCTTGTTTTGCTTTTTGTAAATACATACGCGGATCTAAGCTTTCAGGTTCGTTTGAGAAATGATCACGTATCGCCTCGGAATATGCATTTTTCAGTTCAGTTGAGACATTCACCTTTGCCATACCAAGTGCAACGCATCGCTTGACATCCTCATCTGGTACAGCGGAACCACCGTGCAGGACAAGTGGTACATCGACCAGCGCTGCAATTTGTTCAATGCGGGCAAAGTCAATATCCGGCACCCCTTTATAAATGCCATGGGCAGTACCAATCGCAGGCGCTAAAGTAGGCACCCCAGTTTCTTCTACAAATTGGCGGCATTCTGATGGAACGGCTTTTTCAGCATCCTTTTCGTCGACGACGATATCATCTTCTACGCCGCCTACCTTGCCTAGCTCTGCTTCGACATTTACACCGACTTTTAAGGCAAGATCTACGACTTCTTTTGTGCGGCGTACATTTTCTTCATATGAGTGCATAGATGCATCGATCATAACGGATGTATATCCAGCCCTGATACAGGTGAGAATCACATCAAAGTCTGTGCAGTGATCCAGGTGAAGACCGATTGGGATTTGATATTGATCAGCCGCCGCCTTCACTGTATCTGCAATCGCTTTTGCTCCAAGAGATTGAACCGTTCCAACCGTTGTTTGCAAAATCACAGGTGACTTTAATTCTGCAGCAGTTTCGAGCACCCAATAGATACTGTCAAAGGAGTGTACATTGAATGCCACAATTCCGTATTTTTCTTTTTTCGCAGCCTCAAGCATTGGTGTTGTTGAAAGTAAAGGCATGATCAAACATCCTCTCTAGTTAAAATATCCGTTTCTAATACAGCAAGCATGTCTTCATTTGTTCTTGTTTCCAGCAGTTTTTGACGTTTCGTTTCATCCATTAAGCCTCGTGAAAGGGCTGAAAGAGCTTTTAAATGAGTCGTCCCTGCTTCACTTTTAGGGATCAGTAAGGATAAGAAGAAAAAGCAAGGCTTCCCATCAAAAGCGTCCCATTCAATTCCTGTTTCCGTGCGGACGATCACAAGTGCTGGTTTCGTGATGGCTTCTGTTTGTGTATGCGGAATGGCAAATCCATCTTGAAATCCGGTTGTACTAAGTGCTTCCCTTTCCGCTAAGCCTTTTTTGACATCCTCTGGTGAGGTGCAAATACCTGCTTTGTAGGCAATGTCAGCAATGGCTGCGAACACGCCAGCCTGTGAAGAAGCTGTTTCGTGAAGATTCATATAGATATGTTCCATCATTTCTCCTCCTCCGTTTTAAACTGCGGGGTTGTCTATTTTTTTACGGTAAAGTCCGTAGAGAATCGCACCTACTAGTGAGCCGATTAGTATGGAAAGCACCCATTGGAATGCACCTGTGACGACCGGAAGAACAAGGAACCCGCCATGCGGAGCTGGAACCTGTACGCCAAAGAGATACGTCAATATAGCAGAGATAGCCGAGCCAAACATGATAATTGGCAGGACAACGACCGGGTTTTTTGCCGCAAATGGGATGGCTCCTTCTGTAATATGTGTCGCCCCCAGAATATAGTTGATTGCCCCTGCATTTCGTTCTTGTGGCGTGAAATGTTTTCGGAAAATCGTTGTAGCAATCGCAATGATAAGCGGTGGTGTGATACATGCTGCTGACACACCTGCCATGAAGTAAAGGTTACCTTCTGCAAGTAAAGCCGTTCCTGTGACATAGGCTGCTTTGTTAAAAGGTCCTCCCATATCAAATCCACACATCGCTCCAACAATTAAGCCTAAAAGCAGAGGGTTTGTGGATTGTACAGATGAGAGAAAATCCATTAAGGAATTATTTAGCCCTGTGATTGGAACTAACAGCGGGGTCATGACAGCCCCGATTAAGAAAATACCGATGACAGGATAGATGAAGATCGATTTTAATCCATCAAGTGATGCTGGTAATTTTTGAAGCAAGAATTGAAGCAATAAAATGATATATCCTGCTGCAAAACCTGCAATAATACCGCCTAAGAATCCAGCACCTCCATCATTTGCAAGGAGACCCCCTATAAATCCGACGACCATCCCTGGGCGTCTAGCGATCGAATCAGCGATAAATGCTGCTAAAATTGGTACCATTAAGCTGAAGCCAAGTCCGCCAATGCTTTTCAAATAGGCAGCAAACGGATGATACGTTTCGTGCTTAGGATCAGCAGAGTAGATACCAAATAAGAAAGAAAGGGCAATTAAAACACCGCCTCCAACGACAAATGGCAGCATGTGTGATACACCGTTCATTAAGTGCTTATAAATGGTGTGTATCCATTTATTTGCCGACTTTTGTTGAGAGGATGAAGGAGCAGATGGTTTCTCTGTTCCAGAAGCTCTTCCTTTCACTTGATGAACGGGAGCATCTCCACTTATAATGCTCTGAATCAGCTCAGTAGGTGTGCGAATGCCTTTGGCTACAGGCACTTCAATGAGTGGTTTGCCGTGAAAACGATCTGTATTTACATCTTTGTCAGCTGCCACGATGACCCCATCTGCTTCCATAATGTCTTGATCAGTTAAAGCGCTTTCAATTCCTACTTGACCATGCGTTTCGACTTTAATGTCGACCCCTAGCTGCTCAGCAGCGATTTTTAATGCTTCAGCTGCCATAAATGTGTGTGCAATACCTGTTGGACAGCCGGTTGCAGCGACAATTTTTTTACGGCTCATGTGTTATTCCCCCTTAGATCTTCTGAATGTGTACTTGCTCAATCAATGAATCAATATCATGTAAATCACTTAAGCCTTTTGAAAACGCAGTGGATGCTCCCGTTGCAATGCCGTAGCGTAAGCATTCTTCAGGTGAATATCCTTCAAGATGTTTACTAAGAAAAGCTGCGAGCATCGCATCTCCAGAACACGCTGTGTTTACGACAGTGCCTGTTGGTGCGTTTCCTTTAAACACTGCGTCCTTCGTAATGAATAAAGCCCCTTCCTCGCCTCGGGAAATCAGCACTTGCTCTGCACCCATCTCAATGAGCTTTTCTCCTGATTGAATGAGTTCTTTTTCTGACAAAGGATGTGTTTTGCCGAAAAAAGCAGCAATTTCTTCTTCATTTGGTTTTAGTAAATACGGCTTGTATTGAAGCGTCTCAAGAACTGCTGCTGAGCTTGTGTCTAAAATAAACTTGACCTTCTGTTGATGGCAAATAGCTGCTACTTCTGAAAAAATGCTGGCAGGAACGCCTTTTGGCAGACTGCCTGACATGATGAGGATGCCTCCCTGCGGGATAGCCGCAATTTTCTCACGAAAGGCGTGAAGCGCTTTTTCTTCAATTGCAGGGCCCTGATTCACGAGCTTGTATTCTTCTGTCGTATTGATAAAAACATTAATTCGTGTGATTCCTTCAACCGAGATAAAATCGGTCTGAATGGAGAGATCCTTTAAAGATTGTTCAATATAAGATCCTGAAAACCCAGCGATAAATCCTAATGCAGTGCTTGTGAAGCCATATTTCTTTAGCATAATTGACACGTTCACGCCTTTTCCATTCGGCTGATAATCTTCATCTTCCGTCCGGTTGACTGCATTTGCCCGCATTTCTTTTAATGCAATATATAGGTCAATAGCAGGATTTAAGGTGCAGGTATAAATCAATTGGTTTCACCTTCTTTCTTTTCTCTAAAGAAAGTATCTCATACGATTCAGTGAAAATGTTTTCAGAATGTGTAAAGGTTTTCATGAGAAAAAGCCTTCCAGATCAAAGTCTCGAAGGCTTTCTTATTGGTTATTTCATTCGGATCACATAGGCGTCAAGTAAAATGCGGGCAATGACATGAAGAGACAGGCGGGATCTCACTTCATAATCTGGGAAGAAAGATTGTTCCCCTTTATATCCGACTAGTGTCATATCTGATATTTTGCTTAATGTAGAATCTATTCTTGTCGTAAGCGTAATAGTTGTGACTTGCTTCATGCTGAGGTTTTGACATGCTTCAACAAGCTCAGCTGTTTCGCCATTTAATGAAACAAAGATGGCAAGCTCACTTTTATCAATGTCTCGCGATTTCAGCCGAATGATATTCGGATCGTCGTGTACTTCACATGTTTTCCCGATGAGCTGTAATTTGATGGTCATCTCTTTGGCGATCATCTCTGAGAAGCCTCTGCCGAAAATATAAATTTTGTCTGCATTATGTATTTTTTGAACGGCATCTTCAATTTGTCCAATACTTTGCAGCTGTATCGTTTTTAAAACCTCTTCTTCATTTTTCCGAATTGCTAGTTTGATGTCTTCATCAATATTTTTGAGCTGGTCGCTTGCATCTGTCATTTTCTTTTCTTGTTTCAATCGATATTTAAAGGATGTATAGCCGTTATAGCCAATTTTTTTCATCAGCCTGACTATCGTGGCCGTTGAAACATTGGCTCTTTCGCTTAAAGTGACAATGGATAAGGTGGAGATATCCTCTAAATGCTGGTGAATATAATTGAGTAAATATCGTTCTGTTTCACTTAACGTTTGATATACATCACTTGGGATGTTAAATAATGATTCATTCAATTCGATTCCCCCTTATTCATTTCATACTATAATTAAATGCCCAATAAAAACAAGATGATTCTTTTGTCATGTATTTAAATAAAAGGCGAAAATGAGTGAAATTTTATTTTTGACATAAACTAAGGAAAAGTTGTGTCTATGTGAAAGGAGCTGATCCGTATGCTTCATCTTTTGTTTTTTCTGATCCTTCTCTATGTCGTTTATGTCTTTTTGACCGCATTTGTTTTGTTTTATTTACCTATCCAAAAAACATGCAAAGAACATTGTATCTATAAAGCCTCTTCGATCTCAGGAGACGATCAGGGCACAAATCAAGTGATGCTTCTTGACGATGGATTTGAGTCTGGTCAGGCCAGAATCCAAATGATTCGTGAGGCAAAGAGGATGATCCGCCTAAGTTATTATTCCATTCAAAAAGGAAAAACAGCCGAATGGGTACTAGGTGCTTTAATTGAAGCTGCTGATCGAGGGGTGAAAGTTCAGCTGCTTTTAGACGGCATCTGCCACAGTTTGCGTGGACCGCTGAAGCATTTACGATATGCCGTGGCAAATCACCCGAACATGGCCATTCGTTTTTATGAGCCCTTTCGGTTATTTAAGCCATGGACGTGGCATAACCGCCTTCATGATAAGCTGCTGCTGGCAGATGGCCGAGTGGCTGTGATGGGCGGAAGAAATATCGGTGATAAATACTTTGCAGATCAGCCCCCGAAAGATTTTGCATTTGACCGCGATGTGCTGCTTTATAACGACAAAAAAGGAAAAGTATTAGATGAAATGGAGCAATACTTCGTTTATTTATGGAATCATGACTTTACGAAAAGAACAAAAGCTGTGTTCTCCAAACAAAAAGCAAAGAAAGGCTTAAAACTAAGAAAGAAACTGCTTAGATCCTATCAGGAGGCCGTGCATGCGAAAGAACCTTTTGTGATGTCGTCCTTTAATTGGGCAGCAGATGGCACCTCAGTAAAGCAGATTGCATTTTTTACAAATCCTGTGGAGCGCTTCAATAAGCGTCCTCTTGTGCTCAAAAAACTAAACGATCTAGCCCACCGGGCAAAGCGTTCTGTGCTCATACAGACGCCTTATGTCATCCCGACACGACCCATGAAAGACGGCCTCACTCCCTTAGACAGCGGGATTCAAACGACAGTTGTTACGAATTCTCTTACAGCGACGCCAAATCCGTTAGCTTTTGCAGGTTACTTAAGCACGAAAAAGGAACTGATGAAAACAGGCATTCATTTGTACGAATATGAAGGCCCGTATTCCATTCATGCGAAATCAATGGTCATTGATGATTATTTAAGTATTATTGGCACATATAATTTAGATGCGAGGTCTAGTTTTTTAAATACAGAGTCAATTTTGGTCATTGATAGTGCCCCTTTTGCGCTATCACTTACTCAGGCAATAGAACGTAAAATTGCCTATAGTATACTTGTCGCGAAGGACAAAACAGCCTATAAAGCGCAGTCCTATGGGCAGAAAAAAAAGCCTTTGATGAAAAGGCTCCTTTTAAATGGTTTATCCGCGATCACTGTTCTATGGCGGCGGTTGATCTAAAGGGCAGCTTACTCTTGTGGCAGCCCTTTTTCTTCTGATTGATCCTCTTCTGCTGACTCCAATTTGGTCAATTTAAACACTAGGATCCCCGCAACAATTACAATGACACCTAATAGTTTTGTGGGAGAAAATTCCACTTTCTCTAACCCAAGCCAGCCAAGCGAATCGAACAAAAGCGCAGAACCGAGCTGTGAAATCAGGACAATCGAGATTCCATAAGTCGGACCAAGACGTTTGATACTTTGAACGAGGCAGATGACCACCCCTACTCCAATGGCTCCGCTCATCCAGTACCACGCTTCCATATGTCTTAATTGAAACATGCCGGTTCCTTCTAGCAAAAGACCCATCAAAAGAGAAGCAATAAAGCCCATACCTAGAACGAGAGTGGTCGTTGACCAAGAGCCTGTCTGCTCATTGACCTTACTGTTAAAAATGGTTTGTAAGCTGACGAGTGCGCCAGCCGTGATGGCTAATCCTATTCCTATGATCATGTCTGAATCCCTTCATTTCTTCTATTCATAAATGTTTCGCTCCGCTATTTCTAAGAGTCCTTCCCGGTCAAGAATCGTAATCTTCCCTCTTCGCCTCTCTATCAGCCCTTTTTCACAAAATTGCTGAATCACCCGGTTAATATGACGGTAGCTTGTACCAATTAAGCTCGCCGCATCAGTAAGACGAAGTGCGCTCGAGCTGTTATCCCCTGTTAACACAGACAATAAGTAGCTTGCGAGTCTGACCTCTACAGGATATAAAAGGTGGAAGCTCAAATCGTTTGATTTCGTATAAAATTTGTTTGTGATGCCCTTTAGTAAAAAGGTTAACACGCGGGGGTCATCCTTCGCATGGCGCATGAGCGCTTGATGAGAAATCCTTAGCATATGTACTTCTGTGACAGCCTCCACTGTATTGACCATATCTGTCTGCTGAACGTATTCAATATCTCCAATCGCTTCAAGAGGATGTTTAAAACAAAGAATAAAGGTCTTCCCTTCTTTTGTGGTGGTGAAAATCTTTAATTTTCCTTTTACTAACAAGTACAAGTGCTCCCTCTGATCTCCCTTTGAACAAATCAGCTCACCTTGCTCATAGCGCCATAAGCTGACGTGTGATATGAGTTTCTGATGAAAGACGGTTTCTAATTCATGTGCCTTGAGATAAGAGGAAAATAGAGATTCATCATGAAGCTCCTCCATCTGACGTCCTCCTTTATAGCTTTAAAATGATGACGCCTGCGATCATCAATAGAATTCCTGCATAATGCGGCCATTTCATTTTCTTCTTCTGTACACCAAACCATCCTTTTGCATCGATTGCAAAGGTAAAAGCAAGCTGTGCAATGAGTAAAGCAGCAATGGTCAGTGTGACACCGATCATTTGAATTGCAGTGACTTCATTGAAAATAATAATGGCTGCAAATGCGCCTCCAATTAAATACAGTGGCTTCACCTTTCGATATTCCCTGAAGTGTCCGTCACGTACGATCAGTAAAATGATCAGTGCGATCATAAAGCCGGTCAGCTGCGTGATGGTTGCCGCCTGCCATGTGCCGATATCCTGGCTGATCCTTGCGTTTGCTACGCCTTGCAGTGTAATACAAGCGCCTCCTAATAAAGCGAAAATAACACCTTTCATTCGTTCAAATGCTCCTTCTTTTTCAGTCTAGTTCCATTAAAAGATAGATGCCCTGATGTTGAAAAGGACATATGTCCCACTTTGCGTATTATATCAGAAACTTTTTCTTTTGCAGTTTCATCGTTTTAGATTTTTCACAGTGGGTACAGTTTTATATCACCTGAAAACAGAATATTGAATGGAATCACATATAAAAAGGAGACATGTCAGAATGAGAAATCAAGAGAAACATTTTATTAACGGAGAATGGATCGCATCAACAGGAAACGAAACGACGGAAGTCATCAATCCTGCTACAGAGGAAGTCATTGGCACCATTAGTTTAGGAACAAAAGAAGATTTAGATAAGGCAGTCAAAGCTGCTCGTGCCGCCTTTCCTTCTTTCTCAAAAACATCTCGAAATGAACGCGTAAAGATGCTGGAAAACATTGTGCGCGGCTACGAAAAGCGTAAGGATGAACTGATAGAAGTCATGACACAAGAGCTTGGTGCACCGCTGAAAGTATCAGAAGAGGTTCATTACAAAATGGGATATGAACATTTTTCTAAAGCAGCGGAAGCACTTAAATCGTATACATTTACTGAGGACCGCGGCGGACACACCATTATAAAAGAAGCGATTGGTGTCAGCGGATTGATTACACCTTGGAATTTCCCAACGAATCAAACATCACTTAAAATCGCGGGTGCCATTGCAGCAGGCTCGCCAGTTGTCTTAAAGCCTGCGGAAATTACACCTTTTGCCGCAATGATTCTTGCAGACATCATTGATGAAGCTGGCGTACCAAAAGGCGTCTTCAACCTAGTAAACGGAACTGGTGATGTCATTGGTGACGGCATTAGCTCCCACCCTGATATTGACTTTGTTTCATTTACGGGATCAGGTGCTGTCGGCTCTAAAATAATGGAAAATGCTGCAGACAATATTAAGAAAGTGGCTCTTGAGCTCGGCGGGAAATCCCCTCTTATCGTCTTAGATGATGCAGATGTGGATGAGGCAGCCGAAACAGCCGTTCATCATATTGCGATGAATACAGGTCAAGTATGTTCCGCAGCTACACGTGTGCTGATTCCTGAATCAATGAAAGACGCATTTGAAAAAGCGCTGCTGAATGCTCTGCCGAAGTTTACAGTTGGTGATCCGAGAGAAGATCACGCCACTGGCCCGCTTGTCTCCAAAAAGCAATGGGATACCGTGCAGTCTTATATTGAAAAAGGAATTGAAGAAGGTGCTCACCTGCTTGCTGGGGGAACTGGTAAGCCGGACGGACTAGACAAAGGATATTTCGCCAAGCATACTATCTTCACAAATGTGAAAAATGATATGACCATTGCGCAAGAGGAAATATTCGGACCCGTCATGAGTGTGATCACATATAAGGACCTTGATCATGCCCTTGAGATTGCCAATGATACAGTGTATGGCCTTGCTGGCTATGTGGTTGGAAAAGATGAAAAAACATTAAAATATGTAGCTGAACATATTCGTGCCGGTCAAATTACCATCAACAATGCCGAAACAGATTACTTTGCCCCGTTTGGCGGCTTTAAGCAATCTGGTATTGGAAGAGAATGGGGAGACTTCGGGATCGAGGAATATTTAGAAGTGAAAGCTGTGATGGGACTTCCAACAGCATAATTTGAGAAAAGAGAAAAACCTTAGGGTTTTTCTCCTTTTTCTTGATAGAAAGAATCTGCCCCTGCTCCCCTACTTATCCACCAAGATGTGATATTTTTTGACCGTTGCTTTAGGAGGAAACGATTCTTGTAACTCATCAAACCAAACCTCAATCGTTTGACCCTGTGACAGCTCTTTAGAATCTACTTTTGTTAAATCCATAACGATGAGATTATTTTTATACTTTTCAATAAGAAGATGAGTTTTCAATGAATCATCGCTTTTTAGAGGCGTTTTATTGTTAATAAGAAGTAAGTTCGTCTCCCCTTTTCTTAGCAGGATGCCTTTTTTTGAAAAAGGTGCTGTTATTTTATTCTTATTGTCTGAATTCTTTATATTGCCCTTTGGAGAATGGCACGCTACTAATAAAATGAGAAAAATCAAGATGACAAGCCGAAAATATTTTGTGTTTTTAAATTTTAGCTGCATCAACTTTCATACACCCCTTTTCAATTCCTTACGATCGCTTCTTCATTCAAAACGGCTCATTTTTCTAAAGGTGCTTTATCCAGCTAAACGATTCACCTTCATGTTCCTTCACCTTGCAAAGGTATTAGAAATCTTAATCATGACAATCAATATTATATATTTTACTTAATGGCAAACTTTCGGTAAAGTTCAAATTGAACCTATATATATAATTCCTATCGAATTAATCTATGTTTATATTCCTTGTGAGGTGGATATCGTTGCAACTTCATGTATTGAACAGTCCGTTTAGTCAGGAGCAGGCAGAACTGCTTAATCAGCTGCTTCCGACTTTAACAGATCAGCAAAAAATTTGGCTTACCGGTTATTTATCAGCACAGGCAGCTTTAACCGGATTAGAAAATACTGCCCAAACCCCTTCTCCTTCTGCTGCAGCACCAGCGCAGCCTGTCAGTAAAGATGTGACTGTACTTTATGGCTCGCAAACAGGCAATTCTGAAGGGTTAGCAAAAAAGACAGCGCAGCATCTTGAAGAGAAAGGTTTTCAATTGACGCTCTCTTCTATGTCAGATTTTAAACCAAATAGTCTGAAAAAAATAAACAATTTACTCATCATCGTCAGCACACATGGCGAGGGAGATCCGCCTGATAATGCCCTTTCTTTCCATGAATATGTTCACGGCAGACGGGCACCAAAGCTTGATCATTTAAGCTTTTCTGTCCTATCACTTGGTGACAGCTCTTACGAATTCTTCTGTCAAACAGGTAAAGAATTTGATGAGCGCTTAAAAGAGCTTGGCGGAACGCGTCTTTTCGATCGAGTGGACTGTGATCTTGATTATGATGAGCCGTTTTCTGAATGGCTTCAAGGGGTGGCATCTTCACTTAGCGAAGGCGGAGCCGCAGCAGCCCCGCAGGAATCAGCGGAAGCAAACACTCAAACAGCTGCATCTGAATACTCAAGAACAAATCCTTTTTATGCTGAAGTGCTTGAAAATATCAACCTAAATGGCCGCGGTTCTAACAAAGAAACCCGTCATTTGGAGCTTTCTCTTGAAGGTTCAGGACTTGTTTATGAGCCGGGTGACAGCCTTGGTATTTATCCAACAAATGATCCAGCGCTTGTTGATGAACTGATCAAGGCATGCGGATGGGATGCAGAGGAAGCCGTAACCGTTCATAAAAACGGCGACACGCTTCCTTTAAAGGAAGCACTCACCTCTCATTTTGAGATTACTGTCTTAACAAAACCTCTTCTTCAAAAGATGGCGTCCTTTACAAAGAGCGAAGCCTTGCAGGCCCTTTTAGAAGAAGGAAACGAAGAAAAGTTAAAAGCATATATAGCAGGAAGAGATTTAGTAGATGCTGCTCGTGATTTCGGTCCTTTTGAAGGAACAGCGGCAGACTTCACTGCCATTTTAAGAAAAATTCCGGCTCGCCTTTATTCCATTGCAAGCAGCCTGAAAGCAAATGAAGAAGAAGTTCATTTGACAATCGGTGCTGTGAGATATGATGCTCACGGAAGAAAACGTCAAGGTGTCTGCTCAATCTTATGTGCGGAGCGCTTAGAGCCAGGTGATAAGCTACCTGTTTATATCCAGCACAATCAAAACTTTAAGCTTCCTGAAAACCCTGAAGCACCGATCATTATGGTAGGACCAGGCACAGGCATCGCCCCTTTCCGTTCCTTTATGCAGGAGCGCGAGGAAGTCGGTGCAGACGGAAAGTCATGGTTGTTCTTCGGTGATCAGCACTTTGTGACGGATTTCTTATATCAAACCGAATGGCAAAAGTGGTTAAAAGATGGTGTGTTAACGAAAATGGATGTGGCTTTTTCAAGAGATTCAGAGGAAAAAGTATATGTCCAGCATCAAATGAAGAAACAAAGTAAAGAATTATTCGAATGGCTGGAGCAAGGTGCCTATGTATATGTCTGCGGAGATGAAAAACATATGGCGCATGATGTTCATGATACCCTTCTATCAATCATCCAAGAAGAAGGTGCGATGAGCAAAGAGAAAGCTGAAAGCTATCT
The DNA here is from genome assembly GCF_038593305.1 of Bacillus sp. FSL P4-0248. NCBI lineage: Bacteria > Bacillati > Bacillota > Bacilli > Caryophanales > Bacillaceae > Bacillus > Bacillus sp. FSL P4-0248. Next base: position 1,796,449 of record NZ_CP151983.1, read on the forward strand.
AGCTAACTTGCAGCAGCAAAAACGCTATCAGCGTGACGTATATTGATTGAATGCTTGAAAGAAAGGAGCTTTTACTTACATGGTGAAGACAGCATTAACAGCGCCGGATGGACCTCCGAGCGACGTAGAGGAAATCAAAGAAAAAAGTGATTATTTACGGGGTACTTTAAAAGAAGTGATGCTTGATCCGATTTCAGCGGGTATCCCTGATGATGACAACCGCCTGATGAAGCATCACGGCAGTTATTTACAGGATGATCGTGACCTGAGAAATGAACGGCAAAAACAAAAGCTTGAGCCTGCCTATCAATTTATGCTGCGCGTCCGCCTGCCTGGCGGAATCGCTACATCTAAGCAGTGGCTTGTGATGGATGAGCTTGCTCATCAATACGGAAACGGTACGTTAAAGCTGACAACTCGTGAAACCTTTCAGCTTCACGGTATTTTAAAATGGAACATGAAAAAAACCATTCAAGACATCCATTCCACTATGCTTGATACGATCGCTGCTTGCGGCGATGTGAACCGTAATGTCATGTGTACATCAAACCCCTATCAATCAGAAGTACACCATGATGTATACGAGCTTGCCAAAAAATTAAGTGATGACCTGCTTCCGCAAACAAGAGCGTACCATGAAATTTGGCTTGATGAGGAAAAGGTAGCAGCAACGCCTGATACAGAGGTTGAGCCGATGTATGGTCCGCTTTATTTGCCAAGAAAATTCAAGATTGGTGTGGCGGTCCCTCCTGCTAACGATATTGATGTGTTTTCGCAGGATTTAGGCTTCATTGCGATTATTGAAAATGATCAATTAGTCGGTTTTAATGTCGCGATTGGCGGCGGAATGGGCATGACTCATGGTGATACAGCGACCTATCCTCAGCTTGCAAAAGTAATTGGCTTTTGTACACCGGAACAAGTTGTAGAGATTGCCAAACAAGTGATCACCATTCAGCGTGACTATGGAAACCGTTCGGTGAGAAAAAATGCCCGCTTTAAATATACAGTGGACCGCCTCGGTCTTGAGAATGTAAAAGAAGAGCTTGAGCGCCGCCTTGGATTTACCCTATTAGATGCAAGAGATTATCACTTCGATCATAACGGTGACCGCTATGGCTGGGTAAAAGGCATCAATGGCAGATGGCATTATACGATGTTTGTAGAAGGCGGACGCATCACGGATTACGATGACTACCCGCTGATGACAGGCATTCGTGAAATCGCAAAGATTCATACAGGTGACTTCCGCTTAACAGCGAATCAAAATTTGATCATTGGAAACGTCACATCTCACAAAAAGAAACAAATCGAGCAGCTCATTCAGGAGTTTGGTTTGTCAGATGGACAGCAGCACTCTGCACTGCGCCGCAGTTCAATGGCCTGTGTTGCTCTTCCGACATGCGGCTTAGCAATGGCAGAGGCAGAACGCTACCTCCCGCGCTTGATTGACAAAATTGAAGAGATTGTCGAAGAAAATGGCTTAAGTGATAAAGAAATCACGATTCGTATGACTGGATGTCCAAATGGATGCGCCCGTCATGCGCTTGGTGAAATTGGCTTTATCGGCAAATCACCTGGTAAATACAACATGTATCTTGGCGCTGCGTTTGATGGCAGCAGATTAAGTAAACTATACCGAGAAAATGTAGGAGAAGAAGACATTTTAAACGAGCTTGGCTCTCTACTCCCCCGCTATGCAAAAGAACGCGAGGAACATGAACATTTCGGTGATTTTGTGATTCGGGCAGGTATTGTAAAAGAAACAACAGATGGCACGAATTTTCATGTGCAATAAAAAAGACAGGACGCTCTCCTGTCTTTTTTTTATGGATTTTGTTTTCTTTTCAAGTATTCGCAAATGCTGTTATACACATCAGGATTATCTAGAGACGAAAGATCTGGTGAATGCTGCTGTTCATAAGCTCCTTTTAATAAACGACGGACGATTTTTCCGTTTCTTGTTTTCGGTAAAGCTGAAATGAGATGAATTTCCTTTGGTGTGAGCGCTTTTCCCGCATATGAACCAACATGTATTTTGAGCTCTTGAATGAATGCTGCTTCTTCTAAAGACTGTGAACTTGCCACAATGAAACAAACTAGTGCTTCTCCCTTCACCTCATCCTTTACTCCAATCACAGCAGCCTCATGTACGGCTGGATGCCCGACAAGAATGGATTCAATTTCAGCTGGACCAATGCGTTTACCAGCTGTATTAATGACATCATCCGATCTGCCCGTGATATGGAATGCGCCATCCTCTGATTGCATCACCCAATCACCGTGCGTCCACACCCCATCAAATCGTTTAAAATAGGTGTCTTCATATCGCTTCGGATCTTTCCAAAACCCACATGTCATGCCGACCCACGGCTTTTTCACGACAAGCTCTCCTACTTCATTCAGGACGCTCTCTCCTGCCTCATTATACACATCTGCCGCCATTCCTAAGATTGCCGCATTAAAAAGGATCGGTTTGATTGGGCGAAGCAGCGTACTTCCTACAATTCCGCCAGAAACCTCTGTTCCCCCTGAGTAATTTAAGATCGGAATGTGCTTTTGACCAATGGTGTCAAAAAGCCATTGCCATGGTGCTTCATTCCACGGTTCACCTGTAGAAATGATGGCTTTCACGTGCGGCAGCTCAATGTCTGAAAGGTTTTGCTGCATCGCAGATCGAACAAAAGTAGGTGAAAGTCCAAAATGGGTGACTTTTTGCTCGTGGATGAATGACCAAATGTGCTGTTCATCTGGATAATCGGGGGCGCCGTCATATAAAACAATTGCAGCTCCATTGATCAAGCCGCCAAAGACGAGAAAGGGCCCCATCATCCATCCCATGTCTGTGAGCCAAAACAAACGGTCTCCTTTTGCAACGTCCATACAAAGACCGGCATCAAAAGCCGCTTTTACAGGAAAGCCTGCGTGTGTATGAACAGCCCCTTTGGGTGTACCGGTTGTTCCAGACGTGTATAAGATCATAAGGGGATCTTCATTTGAAAGATAAGTCGTTTCACTCAGTGGTTCCTCTTTTAACAAATCGTTTAGCTGAATATCCTCTTTATATCCAGTAGAAGAGGAAGCATGTACAATGACTGTTTGGACAGTCTTGGTTTTGTCGATCGCTTCTGCCGCACATTCACGCATGTTGATCGTCTTTCCCCGGCGCGTCACGCTTGAGCCTGTGACGACAATGGTTGCACCTGATGCACGAATACGTACGGCAAGAGGCTCGCTTCCATAGCCAGAAAAAACCGGGCTAAAGATGACACCAATCTTTGCAAAGGCAAGCATGACAGCAGCCGTTTCCGGAAGCATCGGCATATAAATGACCGCTACATCCCCTTTTTGTATTCCCTTCTTCAAAAAACCAGCAGCGAGACGATTGACCTTTTCTTGAAGTTCGAGGAACGACCATCTTCTCTCTTCTCCCGCTTCATTTCTCCACATCACAGCTGGTTGATGCTGGGTTTCTTCATTCTCTGCCCATTTGTCAACAGCCGTTTCGACCACGTTGAGCCGGCCGCCTTTATACCAATTGGGCCACATGAATGAATCTTGGCCTAATGCGGCTTCATACCGCTTCTTCCACACGATGCCAACCGCCTTTTCGGCTTCTCTCCAAAACCAATCGGTCCGCTCGATACTAGCTTGATAGAACGCATCATAAGTAGAAAAACCAAGTGAATGCATCCATTTGTAAAGGCGTGTTTGTTTCATCATCTGTTCTTCGGGTATCCACGCTGGTTTTAGGTTCATCATGAGGCCGCCCCCTTTAGACCGGATAAACCGGGTGTTTTCGTCTTGTAAATGTCATCTCTTTAGAGGTATAGGCTTGTAATCTATGACAAAGCTCATCTCGCAAATGGTCAAATGGGATGACACCATCGACAATCATTTCAGAGGCAAGCTCATATATATTCATATCTTCCTGGTATTCCTTGCGTTTCTCTTGAATAAATGCTGCTCTTTCCTCAGCAGGCAGTTCGGCAATTTTATTCGCATAGACAGCATTTACAGCGGCTTCTGGCCCCATGACAGCAATTTGTGCTGATGGAAGTGCGAGACAGCAGTCCGGTTCAAAGGCCGGTCCTGCCATTGCATATAAACCTGCACCGTATGCTTTACGAACAATGACGGATATTTTCGGAACGGTTGCCTCTGACATGGCGGAGATCATCTTCGCCCCGTGCCTGATAATACCTGCTTGTTCCACTTTTGTTCCGATCATAAACCCCGGTATATCTGCAAGGAAAAGGAGTGGAATATGAAAGGCGTCACATAGCTGAATAAATTTGGCGGCTTTGTCGGCTGAGTCATGGAATAAAACACCGCCTTTTACCCTCGGCTGATTGGCAATAAGACCGACAGGCTGACCATTCATGCGGCCAAAACCTGTGATCAGCTCTGCGGCAAACAGCTTTTTGATTTCAAAAAATGATCCTTCATCAATGAGTAAATCAATGAGCTGATACATATCAAAAGGGGTATTCTGCCCTTTAGGGATAAGGTCTTGGAGAGTGATCTCTGATGGTTTAGGTGCGATTGCGGCTGCCGGTTTTGGTTTTTCTGTATAGTTGGCAGGCATGTAAGTTAAATAAGTGCGGGCGATTTGAATGGCTTCTTCCTCTGTTTGTGCTAAAATATCGCCGCATCCAGAAATGCTGCAATGCATTTTTGCTCCGCCCATTTCTTCAAGTGATACTTTCTCTCCAATCACCATTTCGGCCATTCGCGGTGAGCCTAAGTACATTGAGGCATTCCCTTCGACCATGACGACGATGTCACAAAAAGCAGGAATGTAAGCACCTCCGGCTGCCGAAGGACCAAATAGTAAACAAATTTGCGGAGTACGTCCAGACAGCTTCACCTGGTTATAAAAAATGCGGCCTGCACCCCTTCTGCCTGGAAACATAGCGATTTGATCGGTGATTCTAGCACCCGCAGAGTCAACTAAATACAGCATTGGGCAGTTGAGCTTTTCGGCTGTTTCCTGGATTCTAATGATTTTTTCTACCGTTTTGACGCCCCATGATCCTGCTTTGACGGTAGAATCATTTGCCATAACGCAAACAGTCTGCCCATTCATCCGCCCTGTCCCTGTGACAACACCATCTGCTGGTAAATGTTCATTTTGACACTCGGCAAACATGGCATCCTCAATGAAAGAATCCTCATCTAATAACAACTGGAGGCGGTCACGGACAAACAATTTTCCTTTTTCTTTGTTTTTTTGATGGTATCGGTCTGCCCCGCCTTTCAGAATCTGCTGTTTTTTTAGTTCATATCCTTCGATCATACCCATTCCCCTTTCTTGCTACCTGCCTCTGTATTGAGGCGTGCGTTTTTCTTGGAAGGCTCGAAGACCTTCCGTTCGATCTTCTGTCTCAATGAGCCGTAGATACGCTTCGTATTCCTTTGTCAAACCTGTATGCAAATCGTGATCAAGGCTTGATTGAATCGCTTGTTTCGCTTCTTTTAAGGCAAGCGGGCCATTTTTGATGATTTGTTTTGCAAGAGAGATGGCATCGTTCATGAGGGAATCTGCTAAAGAGATATGCTCAATCAGCCCGATTTGAATGGCTTCTTCTGCTTGTAATGATGCGCCTGTGAAGATAAGTTCTTTTGCTTTACCGAGTCCAATGAGGCGCGGAAGGCGCTGCGTCCCTCCGGCTCCTGGTATGATAGCTAGTCCTGTTTCTGGCAGGCCGAGTCTTGCTCCGGCTCGTGAAATGCGGAGATCACAAGCGAGCGCGAGCTCAAGTCCTCCGCCCAGTGCGTGTCCATTTATCACTGCAATGACAGGTACAGGAATAGATTCAATCTCGATAAAGGTTTGCTGAATCGAAAGAACAGCGCCTTTTGCTTCTGCTTCTGTCATCAATCGTCTTTCTTTTAAATCTGCTCCAGCACAAAAGACTTTTGAACCGGCTCCTGTAATGAGAAGACAGCGAATGCTTTCATCGTGTTTGATTTCTTGAATGATTTGATTGATCTCCTCCAGCATTGGAGCAGATAGGGAATTCGCTTGTTCTGGCCTGTTTAAGGTCATGATGCCGATCTGTTCACCTTGTATCGAAAAATGGACCAATGATGTCATGTTATTCATCCTTTATGAAGTAGTCTGAGAGTGAAAAGCACGTAAACAGTGACTAGGCAGGGTTCGATCTACTTTCGCTTCAATCCATTCTGCCGCTTTAATTAATGCAGGAAGGTGAATATTTGTCTCAATTCCTAGTTTTTGAAGCATATGCACCACATCTTCTGTCGCCACATTTCCGCTGGAACCAGGTGCATAGGGACATCCGCCAAGCCCGCCGCTGGAGGAGTCAAATATGGTGATCCCTGCTTTTAATGCCGTATAAATATTCGCAAGAGCCATCCCCTTCGTATCATGAAAATGAAGAGCGATTTTATCAGCAGGAAAACGTTCGAGTAAAATGTCTAAGCGTCTTTCTACTTGAAGCGGATGGGCTTCACCTATGGTGTCACCGAGAGATATTTCATCAATGCCATAAGAAAGCAAAATATCCGTTAACCGGAGGACTTGATCCATTGGCACTTGTTTTTCATATGGGCAGCCAAACACGGTGGAAATATACGCGCGCGTGTTTTTTCCTGCTGCTTTTAAATCAGCTGTCATTTGTTTGATAACAGGAAGTGTTTCGTGGATGGATTGATTCATATTTTTCTTGTTATGTGTTTCACTCGAAGAGATGAACATAGCGCCTGTGTCAAGATTGGCTTCAAAAAAATGAGCTAAGCCTTTTTCATTGGGAATGAGTGCTGCATAGGTGATGCCGTCTTTTTTGTTAAAGGATTGGGTGAGTTCTTTGGCATCTTTTAAGGCTGGAACCCATTTAGGATGAACAAATGATGTGACTTCAATATAAGGGAGCTGGGCTGCTGCGAGCAGATCAATCCACGTTCGCTTCTCGCCTGTGTCAAGCCAGACTGATTCATTTTGCAGTCCGTCCCGCGGGCCGACCTCCCTGATAAGCACACTCTTTGGTAATGCCATCTGGCTCCCTCCTATTCTGATAGTTCTAAAAGAACCTCTCCTTCATCGACAAACTCTCCCTCTGCCTTATACACTTTACTGATGATCCCGCCCTCTTCAGCAACGATCGGAATCTCCATTTTCATTGATTCTAAGATGGCAACCTCCTGTCCTTTTTGCACTTCATCGCCTTGTTTCACAAGAAGCTTCCACAAGTTTCCGGCCATTTGAATTGTGACAGTTTTCATGAACGGTTTTCCTCCCTTTTTTTCATGAGAAAATCGGTGGTGATGCTGCCTTGTAAGAAAGCAGAAGATCCGGCCATTTCCCTTAAAAGCGGTAAGTTGGTTTTGATCCCTTCTATTTCATATGCTTGTAATGCCCCTTTTAATCGTTCTATTGCAAGTTTTCGTGTATCACCGTAAACGATCATTTTCGCAATCATTGGATCGTAAAAAGGGGTAATGATGCTTCCATTTGTCACGCTTGACTCATGCCGGATATACGGAGCTTCAGGCGTTAAAAGCTGAGTGATCGTTCCTGGTGATGGATAAAAGGTGACGGGATCTTCCGCATAAATTCTAACCTCGATGGCATGGCCGATTTGATGAATATCCTCCTGATTAAAGGAAAGCGGCTCACATGCAGCGATTTTCAGCTGTTCCTCGACAAGGTCAATGCCTGTAATTTCTTCTGTGACAGGGTGCTCTACTTGTAATCTTGTGTTCATTTCTAGGAAATAAAATTGTTGATGCTGATCGACTAAACATTCAATCGTTCCTGCATTTTCATACCCAATCGCTTTGGCTGCTTTGACGGCCATCTCCCCCATCTGATGTCTCACCGATTCATCGAGACAGACGGCTGGTGCTTCTTCAATGATTTTTTGATGTCTTCGCTGGAGTGAACAGTCGCGCTCAAATAAGTGAACCCCATGGCCGAAGGAATCAAAAAGGACCTGAATTTCAATGTGCCGAGCGTTTTCAATGACCTTTTCCATATACAGCGTCCCATCGTTGAAAAAGCTTTGCGCTCTTTTTTGATTCCCTTCAAAAGCCCTGTACAGCTCCTCGTCATTTTGCACGAGCTGCATGCCAATTCCTCCGCCCCCGCTTGATGCCTTGAGCATAATCGGATAACCGAGTGACTGCGCTTGACTGACCCCTTCTTCTGCATCATGCAGCGGAGCTGAAACGCCTGGTACAATGGGGATACCTGCTTGAGCCATCGTTTTTCTTGCTTCAATTTTATTCCCCATTCGCTGAATGACTTGTGCGGATGGGCCAATAAAGGCGATTCCTTCGCTGCGGCAGCGTTCTGCAAAGGCTGCATTTTCTGATAAGAGGCCATATCCTGGGTGGATGGCATCTGTATGTGTCTGTTTGGCTACACGAATGATGGCTTCCATGTTTAAATAGCTTTCAGATACTTTCGCGCCTCCAATCAGATAGGCGCTGTCTGCTTCTTGCACATGAAGTGCATGCTGATCTGCTTCTGAATAAACGGCAACGGTGTGGATCCCGAGCCTTTTACACGTTCGAATAATTCGCCGGGCAATTTCGCCTCGATTTGCAATCAGTACTTTTAGAAACATCACTGCCTTCACTCCTTTATTAGATCAAGCGCCTGCTTTTTCAGACGAAATTTTTGAATCTTCCCTGATGCGGTCATCGGATACTCGTCAGTGATGAAAAAATATTTAGGAATTTTATAGCGTGCCATTTGCGACTGACAATAGCTGGTGAGTGTCTCAATTGTCACCGTCCTACCTTTTTTAAGCCGAATGAATGCGGCGGCTTCTTCTCCATACGTCTCGTCAGGTATACCAACGACCTGTGCATCAAGAATATCCGGATGAGTATAAAGAACATCCTCAATCTCTTTTGGATAAACATTCTCCCCGCCTCTAATGATCATATCTTTCAGCCGTCCTGTGATTTTCACATAGCCGTCCTCATCCATCTCTGCTAAATCACCCGTATGAAGCCAGCCGTCCTGGTCAATCACTTCATTTGTGGCTTCTTCATTTTTATAGTAGCCTTTCATCACATGATAGCCTCTTGTACACAGCTCTCCTTGTTCTCCTCTTGGTACTTCCTCCGGCGTGCCTGGAACGGTGATTTTCACTTCAATGTGAGGAAGCGCCCGGCCGACCGTTTGAACCCGCCTTTCAAATGAATCATCCGTTCTTGTTTGGGTAATGACAGGAGAGCTTTCGGTCTGGCCGTAAGCAATCGTGAGCTCCTTCAGTCCCATTTGTTCAATGACGGCTTTCATCACATGGGATGGGCAAAGAGATCCTGCCATAATGCCCGTTCGTAATGTGGACAGATCGTATTGGTGAAAATTCGGATGGTCGAGCTCTGCAATGAACATTGTCGGGACGCCGTGAAGGACGGTGCACTTCTCTTTTTCTACGGTTTGAAGAACTCGCTCTGGGTGGAAGGATTCAATTGGAATGATCGTTCCTCCTTTTGTGAGACATGCAAGCACGCCAAGGACGGATCCAAAGCAATGAAAGAAAGGAACAGGGATACACATTCGGTCCTTTTGGGTGAGCTTCATACAATCTGCGATTTGGCTGGCATTGCAGACAATGTTTGTATGGCTGAGCATGACTCCTTTTGGATAGCCGGTTGTGCCTGAGGTATATTGCATATTAATGACGTCATCCGGTGCAAGCTCATCCATTCGTTTCTCCCACTCATGATCCTCTGTTCTTTTGGCAGCTGCTTGAATACTGTTCCAGCTGCGCATGCCCTTTGGCGTGTGCTCACCTATATAGACGACACTTTTTAAATAAGGAAAAGATGAGGATGTGATCTCTCCTTGATGAGCGTTTTGAAGCTCCGGTATGAGTTCATCAAGCATTTTGACATAGGATGTCTCTTTGAACCCGTCTACGATAAACAGCATGCTACTATCAGAGTGCTTGAGTAAATAAGCGAGTTCTTGTGATTGAAAGTTTGTATTCACGGTGACAAGAACGGCTCCAATCGACGCGCAGGCGAATTGCAGCATGAGCCATTCGGGTACATTGGGCGCCATGATGGCGATATGATCCCCTTTTTGAACCCCTAATGCCATAAGACCTTTTCCGGTTTCCTTGACTTCTCGATAAAACGCTTCATATGAATAACGTAAAGAACGTTCTGGATACACAATGGCTTCATGTCCTGGATGCTGCTCCCTTTTCTCTTTTAATAACGAGCCGATTGTCTGTGGATGAATCGACATCATGGCTTTCCTCCTCCATTGATGGTAAGCGTTTTCATTATCGGATTACGCTAACAGTTGTCTTGCGATGACTAGACGCTGAATTTCAGAGGTCCCTTCTCCAATTTCCATTAGCTTGGCATCTCTCACAAGCCGTTCTACACCACATTCTTTCATGTAGCCTGTTCCCCCGTGAATTTGAACAGCATCAAGACTTGCTTTTGTCGCCATTTCAGAAGCGAAGAGTTTGGCATAGGCAGCTTCTTTTGTAAACGGCTTGCCGTGATCTTTCAGCCAAGCGGCTTTCCAAACCATTTGTCTAGCGAGCTCTATTTGCATCGCCATATCTGCCAGCTTAAATTGAATCGCTTGGAAGGAAGAAAGGGTCTGCCCAAATTGCTTTCTTTCTTTTGCATGCGAGAGCGAAGCATCTAGTGCAGCTTGTGCGATGCCAACTGATAACGCAGCAATTGAAATGCGCCCCCCGTCTAATGTATATAAAAATTGCTTAAAGCCTTTCGCTGGGTCTCCTAAAATATTCTGGGCTGGTACACGTACACCGTCTAAAATGATTTCTGCTGTATCTGAACCGCGCACGCCCATTTTGTCATATGGATTTGTAATGGTCAGCCCTTTTTGCCCTTTCTCCACAATGAAGGCGGAGATGATCGGGCGGCCGTTTTCATCTTGATCCGAGACAGCAGTGACGATAATGGTTCTGGCAAAATTGGCGTTTGTGATCCAGCACTTTTCCCCGCTAATGACATACTCTTGTCCGTCTTTGACTGCTTTTGTTTTCGTCCCTTTTGCATCTGACCCTGCATTTGGTTCTGTTAATCCGAAGGAACCAAGTGCTGTTCCAGAAGCCAGCGGGACAAGGTGGTCCATCTTTTGTTCCTCTGTACCGAAGTAATAAAGCGGGCTTGCGCCTAAGGAGACGGCTGCGGCATAGCTAAGACCTGTACTACCGCACTGTTTTCCGATTTCTTCTACAGCGAGTGCATATGATATCGTATCTCCTCCTGAGCCGCCGTATTTCTCTGGAAAGGGGATGCCCATAAAGCCGAGCTCCCCCATTTTTTGAAACGTTTTGGCTGGGAATACGGCCTGTTTATCAATGGTTTGAGCGAGTGGTGCAATTTCTGCTTTGGCGAAATCTTTGACCATCTGGCGGATCATTTGTTGTTCTTTCGTTAATTCAAAATCCATCTTGCTTCCCCCTTTAGCTCTTTTCTATCATATTTATTAATCAAGCAGCTGCTTCATGCCAAGCTTGATTGAATTCAGAAAATTAAAACAAGAATAATAGAAAAAAAGCATGAACGAAGAAAATCTCACTCATGCTTTTTCTGTTATTTCACTATTTTTGTAGAAGGCTTGCTTTCGTGATGAAGACGATTCAGAGCCGTAATCTTGTAAGTATCCATTTTCTTTTGATTGACTGGGAGGTCTTTAATCGTTGTTATGGCGCCTTTTTCTTTTCTAACCGTTTGCAGCAATTCATATGTTCCTTTATTTGTTAATCGATAGACCGCATAATAGGATACGGTAGAATGCGGATCATTTTTGATTTGTAAAGCCGCACCATCCGATGTCTTTTTCACAGATTGAATGATTGGTTTTTTAGGTGCTTTCTGATGAAGCCAAGGCATTTCTGGAATGAGAGCTGGTTTGCTGTATGACTCTTCTATCAATCGATCCTTTACATTCAAAGGGTTGCGATTGAGATCCTTCAGGCTGAAATGCATGCTTCCCTGCACAAGCTGTGACTGCCTGTTCAGCTCAATCTGCCTAAAATATTCTTCCGGGTCAGACCAAGCAGGGTCACTGTTTTGATTAATTTTATATGCCGCCTGCCCAATGTACAGGTGAACCGGCTCCCCTTTCACCTCATTTGACCACCATTTCGTCAGCACATCATAAGCGGCAGCTTGAAAGCCGATGCTCCAGTAAATTTGCGGAGTAACATAATCAATATCGTGCTGCTGAATCCACTCTCTTGTATCAGCATACAAATCATCGTAGTTGGTCATTCCTGCAGTGGTGTTTGAACCAGTCGGGTCATCTTTTATGTTGCGCCATACCCCGAATGGACTAATACCAAATTTCACATACGGTTTTTCTTTCTTAATGGTGTCATTGATTTGCTTCACCAGCTGATTCACATTATCTCTTCGCCAATCTTCTATATGAGTAAATGCTTTTTTTCCATATGTTTCATACGTTTCTTGATCTGGAAATGGTACACCGGCTATTTTATATGGATAAAAATAATCATCCATATGTACTGCATCAATATCGTAGTTTTTCACAACTTCTTCGATACCGCCGATAATGAAGTCCTGAGTTTCAGGAATACCAGGATTGTAATAAAGCTGATTACCATACGCAATCGTCCAATCAGGATGTTGTCTTGCAGGGTGATCGGCAGACAAACGGCTGAGATCAGTATGATTCATTGTGATTCGGTAAGGGTTAAACCAAGCGTGAAATTCAAGGCCGCGTTTATGAGCTTCTTCGATCATAAACTCAAGCGGATCGTACCCCGGATCTTTCCCTTGTGTTCCAGTCAAATATTCTGACCACGGCCCGTATGCTGAAGGATAAAAGGCATCTGCTGTTGGTTTAATTTGCATAATGACGGCATTCATATTCATCGCTTTGATTTCGTCTAACAAACGAATAAACTCTTGCTTCTGCTCTGCTACAGGCAGCCCCTTCTTTGAGGGCCAATCTAAGTTATAAACAGATGCAATCCATACCGCGCGCATCTCTCTTGTGCTCTCAAGCTTCCCTTTTGGCACTGCACGAGCTGCTAGACTGCTGGAAGGAATCAATAAAAATACAAACATCAACATCAGTGTTAAAACTGTCATACTGATCTTTTTCAGCATGTTTTGCATCACCTCATCTTAAGTTTATTCCGCTTTTTGTGATGGAATGCCAGCAGATGGTGTAAGCAGAATGTTTTTCATTTCATTGAGCTGAGCTTCAGGGACTTTGCAGGCTTCAATTAAATACCGCTCTGCACTCCCGTATGTCTCCAGCATTTCGTGCAGCACATCTTCAAGATAATCTTGCTGCACACCGACAAGCGGCTGAATTTGTTCTTTTGACACCCGGTATAAACTCATCAATCGGACAAATCGTTCCTGCCTTCTGACGAGCATTTGCACGCCTTCATTGGAACGCATGTATTCACTTAAAACGACAGCCTGCGGTACACCTGCCACCAACTGAATCAGGGCAGATAAAAAACCTGTTCGGTCCTTGCCACTCGTGCAGTGAAGCATCAGCGGGTAATGGCTTTGATCTGAAAGCAGTGTGAACAGCTGCCGAATCTCTTCTTTACGCTCTGTCAGCATGCTTTGATATAACTCTTTCATGATCGGTGTAAATGAGAGAGACTTCCCTTCTGTTACCAGCATACGAAACATGGTCCATTTACTTGGCATCTTACTGTCAGGCTGCATCGGAATATGCACGATTTTGTCGTGTTCCTTGATCTTTGGCGGATGTGATTTACGTTCTGAGGCTGTACGGAGGTCACAAACGGTTTGAATTCCGAGTGCTGAGAATATCTCGATGTCTTGTTTCGACAAACGGGATAAGTCTGCGGATCGATAAATCATTCCCTGTTTGATCACCATCCCATCTGTTGTTTGAAGTCCCCCTACTTCTCTAAAATTCGCAAGCTTTGAAAATGGGTTGTTTGATTGATTCATAGAAGTGAAAGTCCTTTCTGGTTTCGTTCTTTTTTCTATCATACGCTTTTATATCAAAGGAGAAAAGAGAATCAATTGACCTAATCCATGTAAGAGAATTTATTGGTATAATGGAAAAAGGACATTCGGATTGATTGGAGATATGAAGTATGATAAAAACAAAACGGATTCAGCAAATCAAAGAGTATGTGTTTGACCGTGAATCTGCCTCACTTGATGAGCTTGTGGCGTATTTTGGTGTCTCAAAAAACACGATACGCCGAGATGTACAGGCATTGGTCGAGTCCGGCGTACTCAAAAAAGTGTATGGCGGAGTGGCTGTGAACCACTCAACGTTAGTGGTGTATCAGGAGCGAAAGATCCGTCAGCTCAGTAAAAAGCAATTGATCGGTCAGACGGCTGCCGCTTTTGTGGAAAACGGGGATATGATTTTTATTGATTCTGGTACGACAACGCTTGAGATGCTCCCCTATTTGACGGAGAAACAGGTGACCATTGTGACCAATAATGTGGATTTTATTACACAGGCGATGCCTTATGAAAATCTCACCATCTTTTCCACTGGCGGGATGCTTGAAAGAAAAACGAATTCTTTCGTTGGTTATCAAAGTGTTGAGCGCTTAAAAGCTTACAATGTCAATAAAGCCTTTATCGCATCAACTGGTTTATCCATTGATCACGGTGTCACGAATTCGTCTCCGCTTGAAACCGATATTAAAAAGACGCTCGTTCAAAAAAGTGCCAAAACGTTTTTATTAGTGGATGATAGCAAATTCGATCATTACGCCTTGACCACGTTTTGTGATTTGCACGAGATTGATTTCGTCGTGACCAATCAGGAGCCAAATGAAGATTATCTTCAATATGGAAAAGAGCATGATGTACGGTTTGTCACGCCTTCATCAAATGAATAGATGGACAAAAAAACGGCTCAGGAATTTGAGCCGTTTTTTGATTCATTGATTTCAAGCTGTATGATCATATGGAATAAAAATCGATACACGGCCGAGATGACATCAATGAAAGCCGTATCTTCGTGGATATCCTCAAGCTCAAGAAGCTGCAAATTCACATCAAATAAGCCATCTTGTCCATTAAATTGAAGCTGAGCACCATTTAATGGCGATAGCATGTCCTTTAGAATATTCGTGTCTTTTTTAGGACGTTTTAAACCGAATAGGACGGTATACGTTTGAAACACTTCATCCCATTCAATGGCCAAGCCATCCACTTTCACAACATCAAACCACTTGGATTCGATATAAATGAATTCTTTTTGATGTTTTTTCACATATGTAAGCGGTGTGTTTAGAAATGAGGCGTTTTCTGTTTGAATCATGTTCTCTGATTCCTTGTCTACACGCTCTATATATACATCGCCAAAACGGGCTTCTTCTTTTATTCTCGCCCCTTCTAATGTCCAATTGCGGCGCGCCGCTTCATCATATTCAAAGTCGGTCAGCGCCTGTCCTTCTTTCAGTAAGTCTTGTAAGCGATTTTGCAGTGACATGGCTATGTCTCCTTTCTTCTCCTTCATGTGTGTTTATTATTTTAGCATAACTCATGAAAAGAAAGATATGTCCCAGCATATGATGGTATGATAGTGTCAAAAGAAACATCTCGGAGGGGTACGTTTTGCTCACAATGACACTGGCAGAAAAAATCGTAGATGAGGTTAAAAAGGTGCTGACTGAGGAAATCATCATCGCACAAACAAACGGCACCATCATTGCAGCAACAGATCCAGCGCGCGTTGGACAATTTCATGAAGGAGCGTATCTGACATCTTTTGAAGGACAGAAACGAATTCTCACAAAGGATGACCAGCAGCACATGAAAGGCGTCAAAGCTGGCATCAATCTGCCTATTTATTTTAAGCAAGAGGTCATCGGGGTCATTGGAATGACAGGAGATCCTGTACATGTGTCTCCTTTTGGCGAAATATTAAGAAAAATGACCGAGCTGCTTATTCATGAACATGAATTTTTTCAAGAAACTGAAACGGATGAACGTCAGCTCGAAGCGTTTGTATTCGACTGGCTTCATCTGCCAGAGACAGCGATTGATCTCACTGAAAAAGCGTCGCGGCTTCAGCTTGATATCACCAAGGAGCGCGCAGTTGTTCTGATCGATTGTCAGGATGAATCGTTTATGAAGCAGAATCAATACAAAGAATTGAAGGAAACGCTGCATCTCACTATGCAGGAGATCATCGTCCGCTGGGGGCATGCCCGTTTTTTGCTCATGCTGCAGACAACAGCAGATGATCGTAAAGCCTTGCAGCAGCGCCTGTTTCACATCCATGCCTCCCTTACGGCGCGGGGCACACAGGGGGTTTTGATTGGAGCAGGAAAACCAGCAGCTGCTCATTTGATGAAGCAATCCTTTCAACAAGCCTTTCGAGCATTAAAAATGGCACATGCTGATACACCGATTGTATTTGATGAAGATTTAACGCTTGAACTTTTTATGGAGGAAGTGAGTCAGGAAACAAAAGAAGTGTTTCTTGATCGAACAATCGCCCCTCTTCTCCCCTATCCTGAATTAGTGAAAACATTGCGGGTGCTTATGACATCAGATTACTCATTGAAATATACAGCAGAAGCGATGCATGTCCATATCAATACACTGCATTACAGGCTAAAACGCATCCAAGATTTAACGACACTTGATCCAAAGCGTATGCAAGATGCAATGCTCTTTTATTTAGCCTTCATGTTATTAGATCATGATCCAAAAAAACGAAGCGAACAGCCCGATATTTTGTAGAATCGTCCATAGGCATGAGGCGATTCTTTTTTTATACTGGAAGAAACGATACGTCTCATCAATAGGAGTTGAATGCGTATGTTACATTCTGAATTTTTAAATCAATTAAAAAAGATTGTCGGTGCGTCTTACATGCAGGACAGTAAAGCCGATCGGCTTGCCTACTCTTATGATGCAACACCAAATTTTCAGCATATGCCAGATGTCATCGTAAGCCCGCACGCGGCTGAGGAAATCCAGCAAATTGTCCGGCTCTGCTCCTCATATAACATTCCGATCGTGCCAAGAGGATCAGGAACGAACCTTTGTGCAGGCACATGTCCCACTCAAGGCGGACTTGTGATGCTGTTTACAAGAATGAACCAATTAATAGAAATAGATGAAGAAAACCTGACAGCAACGGTGCAGCCTGGTTTAATCACACAGGAACTTATTCGCCAAGTAGAGGCGAAAGGCCTCTTCTATCCACCTGATCCAAGCTCTATGAAAATCTCTACATTAGGCGGAAATATTAATGAAAATTCAGGTGGTCTCCGGGGGTTAAAATATGGTGTGACAAGAGATTATGTACTTGGACTTGAAGTCGTTCTGCCAAACGGTGACATCATCAAAACAGGCGGCAAGCTTGCAAAGGACGTGGCCGGGTATGATATGACCCGTTTGTTCGTAGGTTCAGAAGGAACGCTCGGGATTGTCACTGAAGCCACGCTGAAGCTTTTGCCGCTTCCAGAAACAAAACAAACGATGCTTTGCTTATATGAAAGTTTAGAGGAAGCCGCCGCTTCAGTGTCGGCGATTATTGCAGAGCGTATCATCCCCGCCACATTAGAATTTATGGATCAGCCGACTTTGGAAGTCGTTGAAGACTTTGCAAAAATCGGTTTGCCGACTGACGTTCAAGCGGTGCTGTTAATCGAACAAGACGGCCATCCTGAGGCGGTTGCCCGTGATATGCAGCGCATCGCAAAAGTGTGCCAGCAGCACGGTGCAAAAGAAGTGAATATCGCACATTCTGAAGAAGAGGCCAATGCCCTTTTAACAGCGAGACGATCTGCTTTATCAGCTCTCGCCCGGTTAAGCCCGACGACCATTTTAGAAGATGCCACAGTCCCCCGGTCTGAAATTGCCAGCATGGTGCGGGCGATCGAAGACATTGCGAAGGAGTACAAAGTGAAAATCTGTACATTTGGTCATGCAGGTGATGGCAATTTGCATCCTACTTGTGCAGCAGATGCAAGAAATGAAGAAGAAATGAAACGGGTGGAAGAAGCCTTTCAGGCCATTTTTGAAAAAGCAGTCTCACTTGGCGGCACCATTACGGGTGAACATGGCGTGGGTCTTATGAAAGCCCCTTACTTAGAACTAAAGGTTAAAAAAGAAGGCATTGCGGCAATGAAAGCGATCAAACAAGCGCTTGACCCGGAAAATATCATGAACCCTGATAAAGTGTTTGGAAAAGCCGCAAGAAAGCGGGTGGTGGTCTCATGAGTTCTAAACAAACAGAGATTCAGCAAGCATTTCAGCAGCAAATGGACGAAAAAGAGCTGCTCAATTGCATGCGCTGCGGATTCTGTCTTCCTTCCTGCCCGACTTATATTGAATCTGGTCAGCAAGAAACACACTCTCCCCGCGGCCGAATTGCTTTAATGAAGGCGGTGAGAGACGGCGTCATTGAGCCAGATGAAGATGTCGAGCATTCGCTGAATCTTTGTCTTGGCTGCCGTGCATGTGAACCGGTCTGCCCTTCCGGCGTTAAATATGGACGGTTACTTGAAGATGCAAGAGACATCATTCAGCAGCACAAAAAACAATCCATTCCTGTCAAACTTGTAAGACGTGTAGTGTTTAAAGGTCTTTTTCCTTCACAAAGCCGAATGAGGCAAGCAGCAGGACTTCTTCGATTTTATCAAACATCTGGTCTGCAAACGGCTGCCCGCAAAACTGGCATGCTGAAGGTGCTTCCACCGCACTTACGCCTGATGGAACAGGCGCTTCCAAAGGTGCCGCGTCAACAGAAAAGCCGTTTGACGGAATACAAAGCCGCCGGCCCAGCGAGAAAACGGGTCGCCTTTTTTACTGGCTGTTTAATGGACACGGTTTTTTCCAGTACAAACGAAGCAACCATCCAGCTTTTGCAGCTGGCAGGCTGTGACGTCTTCGTTCCTCCTATTCAGACGTGCTGCGGAGCGCTCCATGGCCATAGCGGTGAAAAAGAACAAGCGAAAAAGTTAGCAAAGCGGAATATTGAAGCTTTTGAAGAGATAGATGCGGATGCCATTGTCATGAATGCGGGCGGTTGTGGCGCTTTTTTAAGTGATTACGATCATTTGCTTTGCGATGATCCGGATTTTCAAAAGCGAAGTGAAGCCTTCTCAAAGAAAATCACGGATATATCAGACATTTTAGTGGAGCTGGAATTTCACCGCCGCATGCCGCTTGCTTTGCCAGAGCAAGTCATCACCTACCAAGATTCCTGTCATTTGCGGAACGGAATGGGAGTACAGCATGCGCCAAGGGTGCTGATGAAGGCCATTCAGGGTGTATCATTTAAAGAAATGAAGGATGCGGGCCGGTGCTGCGGCTCAGCTGGCATTTACAACATTTTGCAGCCAAAGATGTCGATGCAAATTTTAGATCATAAAATGACAGAAGCCAGCCAAACAAAGGCGGCTGCCATCGTTACATCTAATCCAGGCTGTCAGCTGCAAATGGCAGCAGGCATCAAACGCTCAGGGCACTCGCCGAGCATGCGCGCGGTCCATTTAGCTGATTTATTATTAGAAGCCGTTCTATATGGAAAAAAAGCGTCCAGCCCATCAAGCTGAACGCTTTTTTTCATGCATATCTTTAGACAATTGGTTAGATAATAGAGGCAAATCGCCGAAGGAGCTGGTTCAAATGCTGAAGAAAAACAAACAACAAAAGGACCCGAATTCAGTATTTGAAGCATTGTCACGTTCTGCTGATTTTACAAATGAGCTGTCTCGAAATGGAGATTTTCTGTATAGGATTTCCTTTTTTCGTTCATTGATTAATGGACATCTTCTACATGAACAAATTCTCCCCTCCCTCAAACAAATGCATCTGACACCCACTCTTGAAGAGTTGAAAGAACGAATTCCCATTGAGCAGGCTGTCATCACGAGCGATCTTCAAAAAGTGGAAGAAGCCCTTCACCGGGGCAGCATTGCCATTAGACTTGAGACAGACTGGGGCAAAACGCTTCTTTTGCCGATTGAAGAAAAGAAAGGCAGACAAGTAGGTCCGCCTGAGATTGAATTTGGGATTATTAGTGCACAGGAAGCATTTGTAGAGTCTTTAGATACCAATTTAAATTTAGTCAGGCGGCGGCTGCCAACGCCTAACCTAAAAGTTGAGGAAAAGACGGTTGGTACGCTGTCTCAAACAAAAGTAGCCGTGTTATATATTGAAGAAATCGCCAACCCGGAAAACATCGAAACGGTTCTTCAGCGAATTGAGGACGTTAATTATGATCAGATTTTAGATGCGAATTACCTTGCTCAAATGCTTTATGATGTGTCCAATACGATCTTTCCGTTGTTTTTGAATACAGAAAGACCCGACCGCGTGTCTTCAGGTTTATCAGAAGGGAAAATTGCCATATTAGTGGATGGTTCGCCTCATGTCTTGCTTGCCCCGACTATTTTACTTGAGTATTTTTCCACTATGGAAGACTATAATATGTCATGGATTGCGGCTTCTTGCTTTAGGCTGTTACGCATATTTGCTGTGATATTTTCCATTTTTGCGACACCTTTATATGTAGCCGTTTTAACCTTTCATTATGAGCTGATCCCAAAGGATTTATTAGAAACCATTGTGTCCTCGCGCTATCTTGTGCCATTTCCTCCGATCATTGAGGCACTATTTTTAGAGATTTCGATTGAATTACTAAGAGAGGCTGGATCCAGGCTTCCGACAAAGGTAGGACAAACACTCGGGATTGTTGGCGGGATCGTCATTGGACAGGCGGCGGTGGCAGCGGGCTTAACAAGTAATATCCTGCTGATCATTGTGGCATTGTCTGCTCTAGCTTCCTTTGTCACCCCGATCTATAAAATGGGAAATGCCATCCGGCTTTTGAGGTTCCCTTTTCTATTTGCAGCACAGGTTTGGGGAGCCTTAGGAATTTCACTGATGGGCGCTTTTCTGATCACCCATTTGATGAAATTAACCTCTATTGGGCAGCCATACCTTGAACCCATTTATCCACCTCGTCTAGCTGATTTAAAGAGCAGTTTGATTCGCCCTCAGCTTCGCTTTTTGAATAAAAGGCCGGATAATTTACGCGGACAAAATAAAACCATTCACCAGCCAAAGCCTAAGCAAGGCCGGAAGGGGAAAAATGATTTTTATGAATAAGGAAGTGAAGGCATGAGCTCTTCTTCTGTCAAAGAGAAATTTCAAATATCCCCTTTTTTTGTGTTTTTTCTCATTAATGCCAATCAAGTAGGTGTCGGCATTTTAAACTTTCAAACGAACCTTGTCCGTTCCATGAATAATGACGGATGGATCGCCATTCTAATTTCTGGCATCAGTGTCAATGTGATGATCTTTCTGATTTACTTGATGTTTAAAAAGGCTCCTTCGGATGAATTTGTTCATATTACAAAATTCGTATTTGGTAAATGGATTGGGCAATTATTCAATATTCTCTACATCTTATACTTTTCATGTTTGTCGCTTACTGTCCTCGTCCATTATATGGATGTAATCCATGTGTGGCTGTTTAAAGAAATTCCGGGTTTTTTGTTTGCTGCTGTACTGCTTGTGCTAGTGTATTACATTCATACCGGCGGCTTTAGAACCATTGCAGGATGGGCGTTTTTTAGCATTATACTCACATATTGGATGACGTTTATTTGCTTTTACGTCATGAAATATAGTCACATTCGCTTTATGTTTCCAATGTTTGATCATACATTCTCGCAGCTGGTAATGGGTCTCAAAGATGCCTCCTTACCCATGTTTGGTTTTGGAACGCTGCTTGTCTATTATCCCTTTATTAAAAAAGCACAAACGTCACAAAAATTTGCCCACATGGGAGCATTATTCACGACATGCTTAAATTTACTTGTCTTTCTCGTATCCATTGCGTATTATTCGAGTGCTCAGCTTAAATTAACAAAATGGCCAACATTGACGTTAACAAGCATTGTGAAACTTCCCTTCATTCAGCGCTTTGAATTTATTGAAGTGTCTCTTTGGCTGCTTCTTATTATTCCAAATATCGCAATTCCATTATGGGCAGCGAGCCGAATGGCGAAACAAGTATTTCATACAAGCCAGCGCGTCAATTTAATCGGTCTCAGCATTCTCATTCTGATCATGTTTTCGTTTTTTGCCGGTGCAACTTCTTTTGAAACCTTTAATCAATGGGTGGAATATAGCGGATTCATTCTGATCTATGGATTGATTGTCTGTATGGTCATTGGACTGATGCTGAAAAAAAGGTGGGTGAAAAAACGAACATGAAACACTACGTACTCATAGGTCTCATGTTGTTTAGTCTTTTGTTAACTAGCTGTGCACAGCCCCGGCTATTAGATGAATTAAATATCTCTCAGGCGGCAGGATTTGATTTAATGGAAGATGGCGAAATGAAGGGCTTTTTTGTCTTTCCCGTCTTTAAAAGTGAAGAGCAAGGCAGCTATCAAATATTAAGTGCAAAGTCAAACACGATTAGTAATATCCAATTTCTCGTGTCAGAAAAATCGCCTTTTCCGGTGGTTATGGGCCAGGTGCTCGTTATTTTAGTCAGTGAAAAGTTAGCAAAAGAAGTCGGCATGATCGATTTAATGAATTACATTTATCGTGATCCTATTATTGGTTCACGCCAAGTGTTTGCGATTGTTGGCGGAGAAGTCGAAGAATTATTATACACAAAGATGAATCAAACGAACTTAAATATAGGTGTATATCTCTCTGATTTGTTAGCGCAAAATATGCGAAATGGCAATGAGCCGGTCACAAATCAGCATATTTTTATGAATCAGATGATGGCAAAAGGGGTCGATGCTTATCTCCCTTACATTGAAAGAACAAGCAATGCCATCAAGGTCTCGGGCGTTGCTCTATTTGATCAAGAAAAAATGGTGGGTCATATTCCAGGAGAAGACACGTTCACATTTAAAGCGATGATTGAAAATCATAAAAATGGCATCTATGAGTTTCAATTGCATGATCGAGCAAAGACTCATGTTGTCATTGAAAATATCAAATCACATGTGTCTTACCAGATCAAACCGACGAAAAACCTAACAAAAAAGCCTCATATCACGATTGATATCAAACTAAAAGGCGAATTAAAAGAATTCATGAAGTCCAAAAAAATTGATAAACCGAATATATTGGACCAAGTCGAAAAAGAAGTTGAAAAACGTATCACTCAGCAAGGAGAAGATCTTGTACAATCCTTTAAAAAGCAAAACATAGACCCGCTTGGACTGGGCCTTAGGTATAGATCAAAAGACAAGGCAATGACACCAGAAAAATGGCAAGACATTTATCCTGATGCGGATGTAAAAGTGAAATGCCGCATGAAAATTGTTCAAACGGGAGTCAGCCAATAAAAAGGCTTATTCAAATATGTCTTGTTTGTTCTCCAAGATATTGGACACTTTCATTTTCACTCGTGGAACCTGATCTTTTTGTTTAACATCATGTAAAATCTTCTCTACTTCATTTTTATCAGTTTTAAGGATTTTAGGTGAAAATTGTTCCACTAGGGCCGGTCTATTTCCTGCACAGTTTGCCATTGTATCTAGTGCAATTAAGCTGAAAGACCTTCCTTTGTTTAGCCAAGATTTCATTCTTTCCCAGGTTGGACAGCTGACGGCTGCCAGCCTTCCCCACTGATCGTGAAAATGGGTGCAATTTGACTCCATCCAATCCAATATTTTGTGAGAACGGAAACGGTGTAGGCAAATAAAAGCCTCTAACGGCAATTCTTTTTCACTGATCGATTTCATTTTTTTCAATATATGGTGTAATCCCTCATCTTCTGGCAAACAGCTGGCTGCTGCCCACAAAAGCGGATAAAGGAATTCTTCGTCCGCCTGATCCAAAAGTTCCCTTACCCATTCAGCGGCAACTGTACCTAGAACATCAGCTGCGATTTCTAACATTCGTGATTTCACTTCGGCATGCTCCGTTTCATAAAACCTACTATGAACAGAATCCAAGATTTTTTGCCGGTCGTGCTGTTTCAGCGCATCGATGACATCATCCTCAAGAAACCATCTAGTAATTGAAAAGTCTATTAAAGACGCCAAATCATGCCTAACGACGTGTAATGTTGGTGCTTTCTCACTTTTGGTGACGATGACGTCCTTCTCTGATTGGAAAGCCTGTCCGTCCTCTCCATAAAAATCATCGTGCAGTAAAAATTGGTTAGGAGAATGGAGAACGGAGAACGGAGAACGGCTAAGTGATAAGGCTGTTTCGGTTCATCAGACGCTTCTACAACATTCATTTCGTTTTTTTGACAGGCTTCACATAAAGTAGTTGTCCCCACCATTTTCACTTCCTTTTACTGCTAATGATTGTCATTCGAGAAAGAGCGGAAACCATTTGAGCATAAGTTAATATAAAGATTATTCTTTCTACATTGATCCATGTTGAATCAATTGAAAAAATGACAATATTCTAATCTTCATCCTTTACATCGGGGTCTTCCGGAATCGGTTCATTTAAGATCTCTTGGACGAGCTCTTTATATTGTTCGAGCTGCTTTAAATGCGTTTGAAACTGCCCTTGATAAATAAGATAAGATTCCCCGTCAAATACGTAACGGATCTTTTTTTGCTGGATTAATTTTTTAATATACGCTTCTGATACTTCCAAGTATTCAGCTGTTTCTGCAATTGTTAGATACATGTTTGTGCACCACCCGTTCGTTTCATCTAGCAAATTATATCATGTTCTGCTGAAAAAACGGATGCAGCCTATTCTTTTATGGTGACTATTTTTCACATAGCAAGTAGATCGTCTAAATGCCGGCAAATATGGTATGATAAAATCTGCTAGACGAGAGCTTTTTAACATAGACTTGATGAAAAAGCCAGGTTCAGTGGTGTCTGTATGAGCCGCAAGCCATCCTGGCATATATAGAAAGCATACTCATGAGAAAAGCAAAACAAGCATAGGCTCTTATAAGGATGCTTGAAGAAAAATCGTATTTAAAGGCAGAGTGAAATGAATGGGAACCTTTTTTAATGAAATTTTAACCTGGCTGACAAGCCTTGGTTATGTAGGTGTAGCACTAGGGCTGATGATTGAAATCATTCCGAGTGAAATTGTACTTGCCTATGGCGGATATATGGTGTCAACAGGCACAATTGGTTTTGTAGGAGCTGTGATTGCCGGCGTCATCGGTGGTACGCTCGCCCAGTGTTTTATTTACTGGATCGGTCTGTACGGCGGAAGACCTTTTTTAACAAAGTATGGAAAGTATTTGTTCATCCATGAACATCATATCGCGACTGCAGAGCGCTGGTTTGACCGGTATGGAACCGGTGTAGTTTTTACCGCCCGCTTTATCCCTGTTGTCCGTCATGCCATCTCGATTCCAGCGGGTATTGCAAAGATGCCTTTTTTGAAATTCGTTTTCTTGACAGGATTAGCTGCCATCCCTTGGTCTATCTTATTTATCTATCTTGGCATGCAGCTTGGGACAAAATGGGATCATATTCAAAGTGTTGCTCATGCTTATACAACCCCTATTATGGTCATTGCCATTGTCCTGATTGTTCTCTACTTTGTACTCAAAAAAATTCGGACGAATCGAAAACGGACAATCTAACCAAAACGCCTTTCACTGATCTGGTGAAAGGCGTTTTTTTATGAGTGTGCTGATTGTTTTTCCATATATCGGGATAGCTCTATTATCATTGCACCCATTCTCTCAAGTGACGGGGCAAGAATTCGGTCTATTCCCTCTTCTTTTAAAGCTTCAGCAGTGACTTTCCCGACGGCTACTGCAAGCACGTGCTGCTCGAATAATGCTTGCAATTCTTCTTTTCTTCCCCATTCTGCAGCTAGTTTGAAAAAGGCGTGAACTTGGACAGCGGTTGTAAAACAAACGGCATGAACTTGTCCATCTTTCATTTCTTTCAGCAGCGTTTCAGCTGCCTCTGGTTCAGGAGGTGTGTGCTGATATGGTAAAAGCGGCAAAACATCTGCCTCTTTTTCATGTAAAAACTGAATGAGAGCTGGTGCATTTTCACCATGAAGCTGCACCATCACACGTTTGCCTTGAAATTCCTTGTCTTCAAGCTTTGAAATCAAGTCACGAACTGTACCGTCTTCATCAGAGACCTCAGGCTGAATTCCGTGTTTTTTCAAAGCAGCAAAGGTTTTGTACCCTCTTGAAGCAATATGGGCATTTGATAGAATGTTCATAAATTCTTTACCAAGCTGCAGCTCTTGTGCACTCTCAATCAATGTATCTGTACCGATGCCTGTTGTCAAGATCACCCAGTCGGCCCCTTGTTTCACAAAGGTTTCTATGCCTGGCTTTAATTCCTCTTTGGCTAAAAATACGGTTCCTTGAAGAGAACGAATAACGGCTTGTCCCCCTTGCTTTTCGACAAGTGTACGCATTTCTTCTGTTTTTCTCGTTCCACAAATGGCAATCGTTTTTCCAGATAAGCCCTTCCTCATTTTATCCCTCTTTTTCTATCACATTTGATATGTATTAAATATAGATTTATTTGGAAGACGATGCAAGTGTCTACTAAAAAAGAGCTTGACGTTTCTATCGAATTCGAGTATCTTTTGTAAGTGCAAATTGTAGGAGGTCATTATGGAAAAACAGAATGTTCAAGCAATTCGATTATCAATTGCAGACCCAACACCACTTGGTTTGTTTGGTTTAGCAATGGTGACGCTCGTTGCGTCCTCACAAAAACTAGGAATCACAGATGGCACTTCCCTTATTTTACCTTGGGCTATCTTCCTTGGAGGAATCGCGCAGCTGATCGCGTCCATACAAGATTCAAAGCATCATAATATTTTTGGAGCCACTGCTTTTGGCGCATTCGGTCTTTTCTGGATGGGCGTTGGAACAACTTGGCTCATTCAAGCCGGCGTTTTTGGGAAAACGCTTGCGGGAGCAGCAGATCCAAAACAGTTAGGTTTTGCGTTTATTGGTTATTTGATTTTCAGCTTGTTTATGACGATTGGTGCAATGGAAACACATAAAGTATTATTTTTGATTTTCGTCTTTATTGATTTCTTATTCATTGGTCTTTCCCTTAGCACTTTTGGTGTGATGTACGATGTGACTCATACCATGGCTGGTATTGCAGAATTGATTATTTCCCTGCTTTCATTTTATGGTTCTGCAGCTGTAGTCCTTAATACACATTTTGGCCGTATTGTTCTGCCAATCGGACAACCATTTCGCATTTTTACAAAAGCTTAAATAAAAAAGAACTGCTCTGTGCAGTTCTTTTTTTATGTTTATTTTTCTTGTGCCTCTTGAAAGATCTCTCCGATGATTTCATACGAACGCATTCTTTCTTGATGATCGAACATATCAGAATTAATCATCACTTCATCTGCTTGTGTAGCTTCAATAAAGGCTTCTAATTCTATTTTTACTTTTTCTTTATCCCCAATGATAGTCGAGCTTAATTGTTCATCCACCATCGCCTTTTCATATGGACTCCAAAGACCGTCCATGCTGTCGACAGGCGCCTTCAGTTTTCCTGGTGTGTTGCGAATGAGACTTAAAAACCGCTGATAATGAGAGGTTGCCAAGTATTCAGCCCGTTCTGTTTCATCTGCAGCAAAAACCGTCACACCGACCATGGCATAAGGCTCTTTTAATACATCAGAAGGTCTAAATGACTGTCTGTACAACTCTAACGCGGGAATTGTATTTTTAGGTGAGAAATGTGCTGCAAAGGCAAATGGTAATCCAAGTTCTCCTGCAAGTCTGGCGCTAAAACCACTTGAACCAAGGAGCCAAATCGGAATGTCCAGACCTTCTCCTGGAACAGCTCTTACATGTTTTTTAACCTGACCGGTCGGCTTGAAATATTGACGAAGTTCTTCAAGCTGCTCTGGGAAATCTTCTCCGTTATGAAGATTACGTCTAAGCGCTCTTGCTGTTAACTGATCCGTCCCTGGTGCTCTGCCAAGACCTAAATCAATTCTCCCTGGATACAATGTCTCAAGTGTGCCAAATTGTTCGGCAATGACAAGTGAAGAGTGGTTTGGCAGCATAATCCCGCCAGATCCTACTCGAATTTTTTCGGTTCCTCCCGCAATATATCCAATTAAAACAGACGTTGCAGAGCTCGCTACCCCTTCCATGTTATGGTGTTCTGCCAGCCAGTATCTATGATAGCCCCACTTCTCCGCCTTCTTTGCTAAATCCATACTACGATCAAAAGATTCTTTAATGGTACCTCCTTCTGTCACTGAGGATAAATTTAAAACGGAATAGGCTTTGCCTTGTAAAACTGATTGACTCATAAATGATGTCCCCATTTCTGTCAAAAATCATACTATTTTATACTTTCAACACCATAACACAAAACCATGAAAGATTTAAATGATTTGATTCGATGATTTTCGAAATGATGATTTCCTAGGTTTTACTTCCAATTTGAAAATTTGCACATAGAATGAAATATCAATTCTAGGAGATGGGCAATTTGTACAATCAATTCGAACACAAATGTCCCTTTTGCGGTAAATACCATGAACAGCCTCATTACAAAAGATCACGTCATGACCGTCCTCGAAAAAGAGACTGTCCATTCATTAAACAAGAATATCCAACACAAAAGATATCTCAAGGGAATCAACCTTGCCAGATTGCAAAAGGAATAAAACAATCAAAACCAAATCAAAGAGCTGGACCAAGAGGCCCGGCAGGCCCAGCAGGTCCCCCTGGACCAACCGGACCTACTGGACCTGCTGGCGGGTTAACCGGCGCTCTTCCTTTTGATCCCTCACAATCACAAGATTATGATGCAGGGCAAGTGGTCACGTTTAATGGCAGTACTTACATTGCCAATGTTGACGCTCCATCAGGAATACCTGGACTCTCCCCCGACTATACCCTTTTGGCTGCTTCTGGAGAAACTGGGCCTACGGGGCCTACTGGGATCGGATTAATTGGTGTTGAAGCCTATGATCCTGTTATGGCAACAACATATTCAGTAGGGCAAGTGGTCACTTATGGTGGTGGTACGTATATAGTGGATTCTGCACCACCTTCAGGTACGCCAGATACGTCGTCAGATTACACACTTTTAGCAGCACCAGGTGAAACTGGGCCTGCAGGCGCTACGGGGATCACCGGTTCAACTGGACCTACCGGGGCCACGGGTATTACTGGATCTACCGGTCCTACGGGTGCCACCGGGATCACTGGAGCTACCGGACCTACCGGTGCCACGGGCATCACTGGTTCTACTGGACCTACCGGGACCACGGGGATCACTGGAGCTACCGGACCTACTGGTGCGACAGGGATCACCGGAGCTACTGGTGATACAGGCGCCACGGGCATCACTGGTTCAACTGGACCTACCGGGACCACGGGGATCACTGGAGCTACCGGACCTACTGGTGCGACAGGGATTACTGGATCAACTGGACCTACGGGTGCCACGGGCATCACTGGAGCTACCGGTCCTACGGGTGCCACTGGTATCACCGGTTCAACCGGACCTACGGGTGCCACGGGGATCACCGGTTCAACCGGATCTACCGGTCCTACTGGTGTTACTGGTATTACTGGAGCAACAGGTCCTACTGGTGCGACAGGGATTACCGGATCTACCGGTCCTACTGGCGCCACGGGCATCACTGGACCAACTGGTCCTACTGGTGTGACGGGGATCACTGGAGCTACCGGACCTACTGGTGCGACAGGGATCACCGGAGCTACTGGTGATACAGGCGCCACGGGCATCACTGGTTCAACTGGACCTACCGGGACCACGGGGATCACTGGAGCTACCGGACCTACTGGTGCGACAGGGATTACTGGATCAACTGGCTCTACCGGCGCAATGGGTATCACTGGATCAACTGGTCCTACGGGTGCCACCGGTATTACCGGATCTACCGGTCCTACTGGTGTCACTGGTATTACTGGAGCTACTGGTCCTACTGGCGCCACGGGCATCACTGGTTCAACTGGACCTACTGGTGCGACAGGGATTACCGGAGCTACTGGTGATACAGGCGCCACGGGCATCACTGGTTCAACTGGACCTACCGGGACCACGGGTATCACCGGTTCAACTGGACCTACCGGGACCACGGGGATTACTGGAGCTACTGGTCCTACTGGCGCCACGGGCATCACCGGTTCAACTGGACCTACCGGTGCCACGGGGATCACCGGTTCAACTGGACCTACCGGTCCTACTGGTGTCACTGGTATTACTGGAGCTACTGGGCCTACTGGTGTGACGGGTATCACTGGACCAACAGGTCCTACTGGTGTCACTGGTATCACTGGAGCTACTGGGCCTACTGGTGCGACAGGGATTACTGGATCAACTGGCTCTACCGGCGCTACGGGGATCACTGGATCAACTGGACCTACGGGTGCCACCGGTATTACCGGATCTACCGGTCCTACTGGTGTCACTGGTATTACTGGAGCTACTGGGCCTACTGGCGCCACGGGCATCACTGGTTCAACTGGACCTACGGGTGCCACTGGTATCACCGGTTCAACTGGACCTACCGGGACCACGGGGATCACTGGAGCTACCGGACCTACTGGTGCGACAGGGATTACTGGATCAACTGGCTCTACCGGCGCTACGGGGATCACTGGTTCAACTGGACCTACGGGTGCCACCGGTATTACCGGATCTACTGGTGATACAGGGGCCACGGGCATCACTGGACCAACTGGTCCTACTGGTGTGACGGGTATCACTGGAGCTACTGGTCCTACGGGTGCCACGGGGATCACTGGAGCTACTGGTCCTACGGGTGCCACGGGTATCACTGGAGCTACTGGACCTACGGGTGCCACCGGTATTACCGGATCTACTGGTGATACAGGGGCCACGGGTATCACTGGAGCTACTGGTCCTACGGGTGCCACGGGTATCACTGGAGCTACTGGACCTACGGGTGCCACGGGGATCACCGGTTCAACTGGCTCTACCGGCGCTACGGGGATCACTGGATCAACTGGACCTACGGGTGCCACCGGTATTACCGGATCTACCGGTCCTACTGGTGTCACTGGTATTACTGGAGCTACTGGTCCTACTGGCGCCACGGGCATCACTGGTTCAACTGGTCCTACGGGTGCCACGGGGATCACTGGAGCTACCGGACCTACTGGTGCGACAGGGATTACTGGATCAACTGGCTCTACCGGCGCCACGGGCATCACTGGTTCAACTGGACCTACCGGTGCCACGGGCATCACTGGAGCTACCGGTCCTACTGGTGTCACTGGTATTACTGGACCAACAGGTCCTACTGGTGTGACGGGTATCACTGGACCTACCGGACCTACTGGTGCGACAGGGATTACTGGATCAACTGGCTCTACCGGCGCCACGGGCATCACTGGTTCAACTGGACCTACGGGTGCCACTGGTATCACCGGTTCAACTGGACCTACCGGGACCACGGGTATCACTGGAGCTACCGGTCCTACTGGTGCGACAGGGATCACCGGTTCAACTGGACCTACGGGTGCCACGGGGATCACTGGTTCAACTGGACCTACCGGTGCCACGGGCATCACTGGAGCTACCGGTCCTACTGGTGTCACTGGTATTACTGGACCAACAGGTCCTACTGGTGTGACGGGTATCACTGGACCTACCGGACCTACCGGTGCCACGGGCATCACTGGAGCTACCGGACCTACTGGTGCCACGGGCATCACTGGTTCTACTGGACCTACTGGTGCCACTGGTATCACCGGTTCAACTGGATCTACCGGACCTACTGGTGCAACAGGTATTACTGGATCAACTGGCTCTACCGGTGCCACGGGCATCACTGGATCAACTGGACCTACGGGTGCCACGGGGATCACCGGTTCAACTGGACCTACCGGTCCTACTGGTGTCACTGGTATTACTGGATCAACAGGTCCTACTGGTGTGACGGGTATCACTGGACCAACAGGTCCTACTGGTGTCACTGGTATCACTGGAGCTACTGGGCCTACTGGTGCGACAGGGATTACTGGATCAACTGGCTCTACCGGCGCAACGGGTATCACTGGATCAACTGGTCCTACGGGTGCCACCGGTATTACCGGATCTACCGGTCCTACTGGTGTCACTGGTATTACTGGAGCTACTGGGCCTACTGGCGCCACGGGCATCACTGGTTCAACTGGACCTACGGGTGCCACTGGTATCACCGGTTCAACTGGACCTACCGGGACCACGGGTATCACTGGAGCTACCGGACCTACTGGTGCGACAGGGATTACTGGATCAACTGGCTCTACCGGCGCTACGGGGATCACTGGTTCAACTGGACCTACGGGTGCCACCGGTATTACCGGATCTACTGGTGATACAGGTGCCACGGGCATCACTGGACCAACTGGTCCTACTGGTGTGACGGGTATCACTGGAGCTACTGGACCTACGGGTGCCACGGGTATCACTGGAGCTACTGGACCTACGGGTGCCACCGGTATTACCGGATCTACTGGTGATACAGGGGCCACGGGCATCACTGGACCAACTGGTCCTACTGGTGTGACGGGTATCACTGGAGCTACTGGACCTACGGGTGCCACGGGCATCACTGGAGCTACTGGACCTACGGGTGCCACGGGGATCACCGGTTCAACTGGCTCTACCGGCGCTACGGGGATCACTGGATCAACTGGACCTACCGGTGCCACCGGTATTACCGGATCTACCGGTCCTACTGGTGTCACTGGTATTACTGGAGCTACTGGTCCTACTGGCGCCACGGGCATCACTGGTTCAACTGGTCCTACGGGTGCCACGGGGATCACTGGAGCTACCGGACCTACTGGTGCGACAGGGATCACCGGTTCAACTGGACCTACCGGTGCCACGGGGATCACTGGAGCTACCGGTCCTACTGGTGTCACTGGTATTACTGGACCAACAGGTCCTACTGGTGTGACGGGTATCACTGGACCTACCGGACCTACTGGTGCGACAGGGATTACTGGATCAACTGGCTCTACCGGCGCCACGGGCATCACTGGTTCAACTGGACCTACGGGTGCCACTGGTATCACCGGTTCAACTGGACCTACCGGGACCACGGGTATCACTGGAGCTACCGGACCTACTGGTGCGACAGGGATCACCGGTTCAACTGGACCTACCGGTGCCACGGGCATCACTGGTTCAACTGGACCTACCGGTGCCACGGGCATCACTGGAGCTACCGGTCCTACTGGTGTCACTGGTATTACTGGACCAACAGGTCCTACTGGTGTGACGGGTATCACTGGACCTACCGGACCTACCGGTGCCACGGGGATCACTGGAGCTACCGGACCTACTGGTGCCACGGGCATCACTGGTTCTACTGGACCTACTGGTGCCACTGGTATCACCGGTTCAACTGGATCTACCGGACCTACTGGTGCAACAGGTATTACTGGATCAACTGGCTCTACCGGTGCCACGGGCATCACTGGATCAACTGGACCTACGGGTGCCACCGGTATTACCGGATCTACCGGTCCTACTGGTGTCACTGGTATTACTGGAGCTACTGGTCCTACTGGCGCCACGGGCATCACTGGTTCAACTGGTCCTACGGGTGCCACGGGGATCACTGGACCTACCGGACCTACTGGTGCGACAGGGATTACTGGATCAACTGGCTCTACCGGCGCCACGGGCATCACTGGTTCAACTGGTCCTACGGGTGCCACCGGTATTACCGGATCTACCGGTCCTACTGGTGTCACTGGTATTACTGGAGCTACTGGTCCTACGGGTGTCACTGGTATTACTGGAGCTACTGGTCCTACTGGCGCCACGGGGATCACCGGTTCAACTGGACCTACCGGGACCACGGGGATCACTGGAGCTACCGGACCTACGGGTGCCACGGGGATTACTGGAGCTACTGGTCCTACTGGCGCCACGGGCATCACTGGTTCAACTGGACCTACGGGTGCCACGGGGATCACCGGTTCAACTGGACCTACCGGTGCCACGGGCATCACTGGAGCTACCGGTCCTACTGGTGTCACTGGTATTACTGGACCAACAGGTCCTACTGGTGTGACGGGTATCACTGGACCTACCGGACCTACCGGTGCCACGGGCATCACTGGAGCTACCGGACCTACTGGTGCCACGGGGATCACTGGTTCTACTGGACCTACGGGTGCCACGGGGATTACTGGAGCTACGGGTCCTACTGGTGCCACTGGTATCACCGGTTCAACTGGACCTACCGGGACCACGGGGATCACTGGAGCTACCGGACCTACTGGTGCGACAGGGATTACTGGATCAACTGGCTCTACCGGCGCTACGGGGATCACTGGATCAACTGGACCTACTGGTGCCACAGGTATTACTGGAGCTACGGGTCCTACTGGTGCCACCGGCATCACTGGATCAACTGGACCTACTGGTGCCACCGGCATCACTGGATCAACTGGACCTACTGGTGCCACAGGTATTACCGGATCTACCGGTCCTACTGGTGTCACTGGTATTACTGGACCAACAGGTCCTACTGGCGTGACAGGTGTCACTGGGGCTACTGGAACAGGTGGTTTTACAGATACAGCACTTTATGCTGCTAATAGTTCTGGCCCTACCATCGTTACTGTAGCAGGAGGAACGAATATTCCTTTGCCAAACTTTCAAAACATTACTGGTTTTACAGCAAACGGCACAAGTACTGTTTTTACCGTTCTGCAAACTGGTAAATATTATATTACGTATCAAATCAACACCACTACAGCTCTTTTGATTAATACACGTTTGCTTTTAAATGGAACAACTACTATTTCTGGTTCTGTTCAATCACCTGTTATCTCAACTTCATTAATCAACAACACTGTTATTGTTAATTTAACAGCTGGTAATACCATCTCACTGCAGTTTTTTGGGGCGGTTGTCACAGCTATTTTAGTTGGCGGAGGTGGTGCTGCTGGAGCAGCCTTGACCATCATACGTCTTAGCTAAACTAAAAAAAGAAAGGCTTTTTCAGCCTTTCTTTTTTATGTCTTCTATTACATTTATACACTGTTCAATATCATACGATTGCAAAAGATGAAAAATAGATTGGATGATTGAAAACTCTAAATTCCACCATTCTAATAACTGCAGTTTTTCGATTATTTCGGATGAAAATCGATATTTCATGAGCTGCTGGGGATTTCCTGCGGCAATTGCATATGGCGGCACATCTTTTGTGATCACACTATTTGCCCCGATCACGGCCCCGTTTCCTATACATACCCCTGACATAATCGTCGCACCATATCCAATCCATACGTCATGTCCAATATGAACATCTCCCTTCGATTTGGGATGTCCTTTAATGTCGGCAGCTTCTTTGAAAATTTGATTAAACGGATACGTTGTGACCCAATCTGTACGGTGTTCCCCGCCTAGAAAAATTTTCACTTCGTTTGCGATGGAACAAAACTTCCCAATATGTAATGTCGTTCCTTCCCCCCACGTCAGCACTTGGAAATCTGGTCCGGCATAAGAAAAGTCACCGATATTGTGCGAGCTCAGTTCATTTCTTTGATTCAAAAACATAGAAGATCCGGCCTCCTTAAAAGTGAGAGATCTTCGTATGTATATGCTGTCTTACACCTTTACATTATGATTGAACAAGCGAGACAATTTGTTTTTTCTTCCATACGAGCTGATAGTAGCTGTATTGGAGGAGTAAGTTCACAAAGAAAGCAGCTGGGTAGCCAATCCATATTCCTTTAATGCCAAGAGATGTATAGTGCGATAGCACATAAGCGACTGGTACTTCTACAAGCCAAATGGAACAAATACTAAAGATCGTCGGCCAAAGAACCGTCCCGCTTGCTCTCATTGTGGCTGCAACAATTTGGGCCGTTCCAAAAATGAGATAGCTCCATAATGTAATGACGACCAAACTATAGGCGATGTCTATCGTCCCAGGATCTGTTAAAAAGATCGATAAAATCTGAGGCGCAAAAATATAAACGAAAATGATGATGCATCCGCCTATGGCGAAGTTAAGCCCTAACCCAATTTTAATGACATCTTTCAGTCGATTCATATTTCCTGCGCCAATGAATTGAGCTGCAAAGATCGAGACCGCAATGCCAAGGCTCACTGCCGGCATCTGCACATAACTCACGACTTGATTGACAACTCCATAGGCAGCTGTTGCCTGTGATCCATAATCGTTGACGAAAGAAATAACGGCAATTTCTGATAAAGAAATGAGGATCATATTAATGCTTGATGGGATACTGAGCTTTAATAACGTTTTTAATAGATCTCCTTTCATCAATAAATGCTTTCTCACCGATGCATCAATGCGAAGCGGGTGCTTTGTCTTATATAAGTAGATGTGTAGAATGATAAATGTCACAATTGTTGAAATCACAGAAGCATACGCAGCGCCGTATAAGCCGAACGCTGGCAGTCCCAGCCATCCAAATAATAAAATGGGCAGCATCAAAATATTCGTTGCCGTACTAATCATTAAGAAATAAAATGGCGTTTTCGAATCCCCTGTCCCTCGCAAGAAGGTCGTATAAACAAAATAAAGAAATAAGATCGGCATTGAGATGAATAGAATTCTAGCATAGCCCGCACTTTCCTCCACGATATTAGCGGGTGTTCCCATAAGGTTTAAGATGTCTGTTGCGAAAAAACCTCCAATGATCGCTAAAGATACTCCGATCAAAAAAGTGAATGAAAGCGTTGTGCCAATAATTTCTTTTAATTTCTGTTCATTTTTTGCTCCATACGCTTGTCCAATAAGGATCGAGCTTCCCGATCCAATTCCAATGGAAAAAGAAACGAGTAAAAAGAAAAGCGGAAAGAATGCAGAAATGGCAGCTACTGCATCCTCTCCAATCCATCTTCCGACAAGAACAATAGACACTAATTGTCCGATCGATTGCAAAATATTACTTAGCAAAAGCGGGATGAGAAAAATGGACATGGTTTTTACTAAAGATTGATTATTATCTAACGTCATGATGGTTCTCCTTCTCTCTCTAAATCTAAAGATTCTCAGCTAGTATGCTGACAATACGGTCTTCTATCTCTTTCCCTTTTTCGTCATCAACAAGGTGATTTAATAAGATGGAAAAAGCGAGCGTTTTCCCGCCCTGCGTGTCAATATATCCAGAAAGTGTGCTGACCGTTGTTAACGACCCTGTTTTTGCACGTACTTTTTCTAGTGTAGCTGGTTCCTTCAATCTGTTCCTTAACGTTCCCCCTACCATTCGTTCACTTGCCCCTGCTAAAGGGAGCGCATGTTCATAGGTTTTAAACCATTTTTCCTTTTGAATGTTTGTCAAAAATAAAGTGAACTGGTTAGCAGAGACAAGGTTAATAGGTGATATGCCCGATCCGTCACGCAGCACTGCAAGCGAAGGATCGATGCCAAACGCAGGAAGCCGTTCATTCATGACGTCCAGCCCAGCTTCAAAGCTCCCTTTGTTCTTCACTTTTTTCCCTAGTTCCTTTAGCAAAATTTCTGCATGGGTATTGTTGCTTAATTTCATCATAGGAACAAGCAGCTCTGATAATGGCATCGATGTATGGGAGGCAATTTTTTTGGCTTTTTTAGGAACTTGTTTTGATTTCAGCGGTCCCTTTACTTGAATCCCTTCCGCCTTTAACGCTCGTTTCATTAAGTCTAAAGCATAGACGGACGGATCCCATAAAGCTACCCATTGTTTAGATGAGCTCGCTTTAACAGGAATAGTCCCAGTCAACGTAATCTTGTTGGTTCCGTGAGAGCGCTTAAAAGAGATTTTCTTTTTTTCACCTTCTGGAACTGTTTTCACTTGATTGATGACTTGAGCGACATCCGTCTTTGGGATCATATCATATGCGGCTTTCTGTCCTGCTCTTTTTCCTGGTTTTACTTCGAGAATCACGGTCCCTGCATCATAATCTTGATTCGGTGAAGCCGTGAGAGCAGAAATTTGTGCCCCGTAATATTGATCCTCATCACTCCAAGGCAGGTCAATGGAGTATCTCGTGTCATCAAACCAAGTGTCATCTGCCGCAAGCTGCCCGCGAATGGTATGTATTCCGGCCTTTTTGACTTGTTTGGCAAGTGCTGCAAAATCCTCCTCTAATAAAGTCGGATCGCCGGTGCCGCGAAGATAAAGGCTGCCATGTAGCGTTTTCTTTTGAATGGAACCATCCATCCAGATGTCTGTAGGGAATGTGTGTGTTTCTCCAAGTATATCAAGTGCGATGGCTGATGTGAGCAGTTTCATATTAGAAGCAGGAGTAAGACGAATATCGGCTTGATGTTCATAAAGAAGAGAGGTGTCAGAAGTATCGCGGACGCTGATGCCAGAGATCGCGCCCTCTAAATCAGGTGCTGTTCGTATGAATTCGTCTAAAGCTGTCATCCATTGAAGTGAATCGTCACGAGCTTTGAGTTGTTCATCTTTCGCTGAAAAAGGGAGAAATAAAATCGACAGGATACATATTTGTAAAAACATGAGCTGTGAAAAACGCTTCACGCAATCCCTCCTTTTTGTTGCAGCCAATTTTAGAAGAATATGTTCATTATACACAAAAGAACGTTTGTTCTCAAAGGTTTTTTAAACAGAAAAGTCAGCTTTCTTTGACGAAAACTGACAAGCCCCTTACCTCTTTTCTGGATTCCAGCCATCGGTTCCGCGAAGAACAGCCTGAACCGTGATTTGACTTGCTTCATTTTGGGTTAAAATGGTTGACCATTTTACGCGGTTTGCTGGACTGCTTCCCGCTCCTGTCGATCCAAATTCTTTATATCTGGCCGTTCTTTCATTGTCACGGTTATCCCAGTTATGCCATCCCTCTGCTTTCACATGATCATCCATTTTTGTATGAAGGAATGTTACAGCCGAATGAGGTCTCCACGGACGTCCTAAATAAACCGATTGCGCAGCTGCCGTCCCCTTTTTCAGCGTAGAGTCCATGAATACATAGCCGTACCTTTGCGCTTCTGTTGTGGATGCTGCAGTAATATACCCGTTTCCAAGGCTTTTTATTTCAGCTCTTTTAAACACAGCTGTGGCTGATCCAAAAATAAAATCGACCGTGCCCTCAATATAGCAGTTTTCATAATATTGCCGCCCTGTGCCTGTTGCATAAAGTGTATCTTGATAGCCTAACACGCGTATTTGCTTGAACACAGCCCGGTCGCCAGACACATACAGCGCAACTGCCTGACCAGCATGTCTGCCAGCTGTATTTTGAAAGGTGATATTTTCTGCATAAAAATCGTTTGCACGAATCATTGTGCTTGAGCTGTTTGTTGTACTCCCAGTGCTTGCGTTTGTATCATCATACGTAAGGATCGTCTTGTGCTGGTTTTCGCCAATAAAGGATACGTGTGGTTTATTTTGCGGAAGCGAAATTTTTTCTTTATATACGCCATTTTTAATATAGATCGTTGCCGGTTGTTGATTGTTTGCTGGAATCGCATCAATGGCAGACTGAACGGTGCGGTATGTCCCGCTTCCCTTTTGATCAACGACAAGGACGCGGTTATGCCCGGCTTCTGCTGCTTGAAGTGAAGCGAAGTCAAAAAGAAAGAAAGACAAGACCATAACAATCCATACGTTTCTATATTTCATCACATATCTCCTCCTCATTTTGTGAACGTTTTCATCATTCTTTTTGATCCTATTCCATACACGCACAAAAAAACACCCACGTTTTTATGTTGTGGATGTTTTTTTAGACTTTTCATATTGCATCGCATAAATCCCTTCATTTTCAATCCATTCACAAAATAGAACGTCTCGATAAGAGGAAATATGCTGCTTTTTTAATTGCTTATTCAGCCAGGATTCATCAAAGCCGGCTTCTTGTAAATCATCTTTTAAGATTTCGCCGTCAATAATAAATGTTCTAGGCAATTTCACTTCTTTTCCCTTCACGTTCACATCTTCTGCTGTGGCTGGCGCGTATTTCATTTTCGGAAGAACACTGACAGAACCGTCCGTTTCCAAAATGGCATATTCAATTTCATTCAGTGCAAAATGGCCTTTTGCGCGAACCAGTGTCTGCAGCTGATTGATATCAAGCATATTCTTCTTCAACCGATTGTAGTGAATCTTCCCCTTATCAATCACAAGAGTAGGTCTTCCTTCTAAAAAAGCGCGAATGGATTTAAAGCGCTGTGAAAGCCATTCAACTGTATAAATAAGTACGCCCCATACCGCAACAGCAAATAAAATGTGCTGAATCCTGACTTCTGGGTCAAAAATGGCGTTTCCGACCATTTCGCCTAAAATTAGTGCAGAAATAAAATCAAACGGTGTGATTTGTGCAAATTGTGTTTTCCCTAATAATTTTGTAATAAAAAATAAAGCGAAAAATCCGATTAAGAGTTCAATCAAAATATTAACGAACGGCACAAAAATTCCTTCCTTTCTTGCTGCATTTATATACAGCATATACATGAAAGGAAGGATCTAAACCATTTATGAAGGCAATAAAATAAAGACATTGTCCCCTTCAACGAATGTTTCATATGTTTTAACGCATCCGTGATCTGGTGCTTGCACGTTTCCTGATGAAAGATCAATTTTCCAATCATGCATTGGGCAGAAAACGTGATTCCCGCTGACCATGCCTTCAGCCAGAACGCCGCCTTTATGAGGACAGCGATTTTCAATGGCTTTGAACTGCTTATTAGAGGTTTGAAAAACAGCTAATTCAAGTGTACCGGCTTCAACTGTTTTACCTAGCTGTAGCGGAAAATCTGATAGGGTGCCAATGTGAACTTTAACAACTGAAACTGTCATATGATCTCATCCCTTCAATTGATTTATACGGAAGCCGTCGCTTTTTGAAATAATTGTCTCGTGTCTTTTTGACTCTCGCGAAGCTCCTGCCAAGGCTCTTCATATGTTGAAAGCGCAATGTCCATTCTTTCGATTAAGGCTGCTCGTTTTTCATCATCCAGGAGTACTGATTGAATATGATCTAACCCAAGTCGCTCAACCCAAGCAGAGGTTCTTTCTAAATAATTTGCCGTTTCTCTGTAATATTGCAGGTATGCTGCGGCCATTTGCTCTACTTCTTCTGCTGTACTGACCTTCATTAATAAATCTCCAGCCCGCAGGTGTGTGCCGCCATTTCCGCCGGCGTACAATTCAAACCCCCCATCTATCCCCACAATACCGAGGTCTTTAATTCCGGACTCTGCACAGTTTCTCGGACAAGCAGAGACGGCCATTTTTACTTTATGCGGTGTCGCAAGACCTTCAAATTTCTTCTCAAGTGCAATTCCAAGAGCCATGGAGTCCTGCGTGCCGAACCTGCAAAATTGTTCTCCAACACATGTTTTAACTGTTCTTAAAGATTTTCCATATGCATAACCCGATGGCATATCTAGATCCGCCCACACTTTAGGTAAATCTTCTTTTTTGACACCTAGAAGATCAATACGCTGACCGCCAGTCATTTTCACAAGCGGTATTTCATATTTGTCGACGACATCGGCTATTTTTCTCAAGTCATTTGCATTGGTGACGCCGCCGTACATTCGCGGAACAACTGAATAGGTGCCATCGTTTTGAATATTGGCGTGCATGCGTTCATTTACAAAACGTGAGCTCTTTTCATCTTTGTATTCAAGTGGATGAAGCATGCCTAAATAATAATTCAGTGCAGGGCGGCATTTTGAACAGCCCTCTTCTGTATTCCAGTCAAGTACATTCATCACTTCTTTGACATGCTGCAGCCCTTTCTCTTTGATTTCATGAATGACTTCATCTCGTGAAAGGGTAGTGCAGGCGCAGATGGTTTCTTTTTGGGCTGTCCGGCTTGCATCCTCACCTAGCGTATGCCAAAGAATCTCTTCGACAACAGGCTGACAGCCTCCGCAAGATCGTGAGGCACTTGTACATTGCTTGACTTCCTGAAACGTTGTTAAGCCTTCTTTCTGAATGGCTTCCACAATCTGCCCTTTTGACACGCCATTACAGCCGCAAACGATATGGTCGTTTGCCATGCTGTCAATCGTGCTTTCTTGCGCCGGATCATTGGAGGTTAAGACAGATACCTTCTCCATATCCGACATATCTATTCCTTCTTTAATGTACGAGAATAAACGAGGTCCGTCGCTTGTTTCTCCAAACATGACGGCGCCTACTAATCGGTTTTGCTGGAAGACGAGTTTTTGATAGATGCCTTTTTGTTCGTCAAAAATTTTAATCGCTTTTTTCTCATCGTTTTCAATAAAATCACCAGCTGAAAATACATCAACTCCTGATACTTTCAGCTGTGTTGACAGAACAGAGCCTTCATATGGAGCAGGGTTCAAGCCGCATACATGCTTGGCAAGTACAGTCGCTTGATCGTATAAAGGAGCAACTAATCCGTACGTTTGTCCCCTGTGTTCCACACATTCTCCGACGGCATAAATGCCCGGGACACTTGTTTCCATAAAATCATTGACGATAATCCCACGGTTCACTTCAAGCCCGCTTATTTCTGCAAGCATTTTACTTGGTTTAATTCCCGCAGCCATGACGACTAGGTCTGTCTCAAGTGTAGTGCCGTCTGAAAATGATAATCCTTCTACTCTTGTATCTCCTAAAATCTCATTTGTCTGTTTTCCTAACAGGAATTTCATCCCCTGTTCTTCTAATGCTTTTTGAAGAAGCTGGCCTGCAATAGGGTCTAGCTGGCGTTCCATTAAATGAGAGCTGAGGTGGATGACATTCACTTCCATGCCTAAGTTTAATAGACCGCGTGCTGCTTCAAGCCCAAGGAGTCCGCCTCCGATGACTGCTGCTTTTTTGTACATAGTAGAGGCATTGACCATTTCCTCAGTGTCTTGCAATGTACGAAAAGCCGTCACGCCTTTTTTATCACTCCCTGGAATTGGAAGGATGAATGGAAGTGACCCTGTTGCTAAAATCAATCGGTCATAATGCACGGTCCGTCCTTGATCACTGGTGACTGTTTGGTTCTCTGTATCGATCTTCACTATGGTCTCGTTTGTAAACAGTTGAATATCATGCTTTTGATACCAGTTCCAATCGTTTAACGTAATATCTTCGACCTTCGTATCCCCTTGAAGCACTTTCGATAAAAGAATTCGGTTATAGTTAGGATGCGGTTCAGTCCCAAATACCGTCATGTCGAAACGTTCGCCGTCTGTTTTTAAAATGTTTTCAAGGCTTCGAATGCCGGCCATACCGTTCCCCACTAATACGAGTTTTTCTTTCATGATAAAACACCCCTCATGTGATCATTTTTTAGAAAGTACCATAATCTAAACATAGATGGAAAATACATGTTAAAATTTCTCACATAGTTTTTCATTCACGTAGGCTGACAGCTGTACAGGACAATATTTAAAGCCTGGCATTTTACTGTGCGGATCTAGTTGGTCATCAATTAATTGATTAATTGATTGATGTTTGCTCCAGTGAAATGGAACAAATACGGTATCTTTTCGAATGGTGTCTGATATGCGGCATCTGATGATGACACTTCCTCTTTTTGACTTGATGGTCACGAGCTCCCCGTGCTGAAGTCCATACGTTTTCGCTGTGTCAGGGTGAAGCTCTGCATATGCTTCAAACTGTCTGGCAACAAGAGAGGTGCTCCTTCTTGTTTGAACGCCTGTTTGGTAATGAGCCATCACCCTGCCGGTCGTTAAATAAAGAGGGTATTCTTGACTGACGGGTTCCTTTGCAGCCTTTTTTCCATGTGTGACAACGGCAAACTTCGCTAAACTGTCAGAATGTGAGAATGCATGTTCAAATAATCTTTCAGTTCCCGGGTCTTCTAAATGAGTACAAGGCCACCTTATGCCTTGTTCCTTCCTCAGCCTTTCATAGGTTATGCCTGAATAATCAGCCTTTGCACCTTTCGTTACGGCTCTTATTTCCTCAAAGATCTCTTCTGCGGATGAAAAGGAAAAATGGCTGCCTTTGCCTAATACAGCTGCTATTTCACAAATGATTTGCCAATCGTGCTTTCTTTGGTGTTTAAGTGGATATGTTGCTTCTCTAAGCGTAACGCGCCCCTCTATGTTTGTCACGGTACCTTCATCCTCTAAATATGACGAAGTCGGTAAAATTACATCTGCCAGCGCAGCTGTCTCAGACATAAATAAATCAACGGCAACAAAAAAGGACAAGTTCTTGATGGCTTGCTGAATCAGGTGCGCGTTCGGCCCTGACTGGACAGGGTTTGAGCACATTAAAAAGAGCGCTTTGATCTCACCTGCCTCCATTTTTTCAAACATCTCAAAAGCAGACACACCCTTTCCTGGGAGTTCTTTTTCATCAATGTTCCATCGTTCAGCCATTTCTTTTCTGTGACCAGGGTTTGAGATATCTCGATATCCTGGAAGCTGATCTGCTTTTTGCCCATGCTCTCTTGCTCCCTGGCCATTTCCCTGGCCGGTTATTGCGCCATAGCCGCATCCAAAGCGGCCGATCTTCCCAGTAACAAGCAGAATATTCAGGAAATTACGCACAGAGGCTGTACCGTCTATTTGCTGCTCAATGCCTCTTGCTGTAAAAATCATGCCTGTCTTTTCTTGTGCGAATTTCCTTGCTATTTTCTGCAT
The DNA here is from genome assembly GCF_038593305.1 of Bacillus sp. FSL P4-0248. Classification (NCBI taxonomy): domain Bacteria; kingdom Bacillati; phylum Bacillota; class Bacilli; order Caryophanales; family Bacillaceae; genus Bacillus; species Bacillus sp. FSL P4-0248. The sequence goes on from NZ_CP151983.1 coordinate 1,840,930, forward strand.
CACATCAATCGTCACGCCGGTTTGCTCAGCTATGTCTGGCAGGGAGATGCGTGAGATATGCTCCTTTAGTTCTTGGAAACCTGACGTTCGTTGATGAATAAATGATTCATCGATTAAATGCTCATGCATCATGATGTGCAATATGCCGTTTGCCAGTGCGGCATCTGACCCTGGTTTTAGGCTGACATGTAAATCGGCTAATTGGGCTGTCGGAGTTCTGCGCGGATCAATGACGATGAGAAATGCGCCATTGTTTTTCGCCTCTTCGATGTAGGGCAGGAAGGTTGGCTGACATTCCGCTATATTCGTTCCAACCAATATCAACACTCGTGCATGCTTGATGTCGCTGAGAGGAAAGGTCAGGCCACGGTCAAGTCCGAATGTTTGATTTGCGGCAGTTGCTGCCGAAGACATACATAGTCTCCCGTTATAATCGATGTATTTTGTTTTCAGCGCCACTCTTGCAAATTTCCCGAGTAAGTACGCTTCCTCATTTGTAATTGATGCGCTTCCGTACACACTGATCACATCATGGCCATGTGACAGCTGAAGGGATTCTATGTTTGTTTTGATTTCCTCAAGAGCCTCCTGCCATGTTGCTTTTACAAATTGTCCGTTTCTTTTGATCAGCGGGTGATTCAGGCGATCTTTATGAAGCGCGTGCTGGTGGGCATGCTGTCCTTTCATACAAAGTCTTCCGTGCGTAGTTGGATTGTGTACACCAATCGTTTGGTAGCGTGTTCGCCCTTCCACATGCTGCTCGATTAATTGCATTTTGCACTGCATACTGCAAAAAGGACATTGGGCTGGGAACACTCGCTTTTGTTCTTCCTGCTTTGATTTTTGCTGGGCATATTGTAAAAAAGATTGACTCATACCTTCACATCCTTATGACTTACATTTTCTTGTCTGCTTTGGTCAAATTGCGCACAGAGCTCTTCTCTTATTTCCTCATCAAGTAACTTTTCTCGAATAGAAATGTTCCCTTGCCGGGAAAGCCAATCACCAATGGATTCTTGAAAGTAAGCATTTTTTCTATACTCTTCAAGCAGCGCTTTTAAAAAAGGAATAAGCTCACTTGAATGAGCCAAGGTGTAAAAAAGCTGGCCTCCTATATAAATGTTCCATTCACCCAGCTGCTTTTTCAGACAGATGTCATCAATTGGAGCAAGTTTACACGTGCAGGAAGCACCGGTGATATGAATGGAGGTGACAGCTGGAAAAAGTGTATCTTCCACTTGTCTTTCCAGCTCTATCACAAGTGACGTGACTGCTGGATCACTGCAGTCGCATGAAAGGATATGAGATAGTCTTCTTTTCTCATTGGGCATAATTGGCCAATGATTTTTGACGATTTGTGCCGCCTGTTTTGACACACCGATAAGCCGTATTCGTTTATGCTTTGTCAGCTCTGCCTGCTCAATCAGCCTGTTCTCTAACAAAGACGTAATGATTTTCAAAAAATCCAAATCAAGCCGGCCTCCATATAATTGAGGAATCAACATGTCTTCCTGCTCAGCAGCGCCGATTTTTTCCACCGATCCTTGAAATTGCTCGAGATAGTATTGAATGGCCGGCCGGCAGATGCCGCAGCCGTGATTCGTTTTCCATTGAAAATGTCTTCTTATTTCTTCAGCATTCACCGGCTGCTGCTTTTTAATAAACGAAAAAATGGTCTGCTCATCTACTTCTGTACATGGACAATAAAAGGCCTGCAATTCCGTTTGTTCATGTGATGATAACTGGCAGCAAGCACGGACGAGCTCTTGACACCCGCCGCACCCGGTTGCTGCCCCTGTCTGTTTTTTCACCTCTTCTAAGTTTGTCAGCTGATGAACCGAAATGCTTTTTAAAATCGTCCCTTTTGTAACGGTTTGACATTGGCAGACGAGATCTTCCATTTTTAATGAATCTAGTGGGGATGCTTGCTTTTCATAAAGGGATTTCATGACCACACTTTTATCACGTCCCACTTTCACATCTTGCAAAAGCTGATCGGCATGCTCCAGCTCTCCGACGAATAAAATGCCTGCCAGCGCCTCACGTTCAAAGACGAATTTTTTATATACCTCTTGCTCTTCATCTAAATAAGTCACAGCTGACATAAACGGAGCATGATGTTCAATACATCCAGCAGAATAAATCGGCAAATCAGGTACTTTTAATTTTGTTGAGTAAATGGGCTTGGGTGTATGTGTGATTTTTTCCCCTAAAAGATGCTTAGCGAGCACGCTTGCTTGTTCATAAACGGGCTGAACAAGACCGTGCACCATCCCTTTGTGCTCTGCACATTCTCCAATCGCATAAATATTTGGGATATTTGTCTCCATCACGTCATTGACAACAATGGCTTTTCTCGTGTGTATGCCATGATTCTCTGCAAGCTGTATATTCGGACGGATACCTGTTGTAAAAACAACAAGATCAGCCTCCACGATGTCGCCATTTTTCAATAGAACGCCTTCTACCCTCTCACCGCCTAAGCATGCAATGGTATGGGCATTTGTTTTCACCTGAATCCCTTTTCGTATAAATTGTCGCTGTAATAATCCGGCGGCTGTTTCATCTAATTGTCGCTGCATGAGCCGCTCCGTATGATGAATGATGGTGGTTTCCAGCCCCGCAATCTGCAGACCAGCTGCCACCTCCACACCAAGCACGCCGCCTCCGATCACTGCTGCTTGTTGATAATGCACCGCATCCGCACAAATGGCCTCATAATCATCAATTGTTCGAAAAGCGTATATCCCTTTTTTGGACACACCCTGAATAGGAAGAAAATTCGGCGATGAACCCGTTGCAATGACGAGCTTGTCATAGGAAATTTCCCGGCGCGCATCTGTCATGACACATTTTCGATTTGTATCGATATGTATAACTGATTCTCCTTTGTACAATGTGATGTCATGCGCGGTGTACCATTCTTTATCCTTTAGTTCAATTTGAGCTAATGATTCGCTTTTTTGTAGAATGGGCGAAAGTTTTATTCGATTGTAGGCAGAGTGCTTCTCTTTTCCAATGACTGTTATGGCGTAATGTTCTGGCTGCTTTTGAATGATCTCTTCGATACATTTCATACTCGCCATGCCGTTTCCGATAAACACAAGTTTGCGTTTTGCCATCTGAAATCAACCTTTCTAAGCCTCTTGCTCGAGCACATTGTATGGATTGATTATGGCACACACTTGTAAAAAAGTGTTTATTCATGTAAATTTTTCTCACATAATACTTTCATTACATAAGTGAACTCGCTATCTTTAAGTCAGAAAATTCAATAGAGGAGGCGTTTTATGAAACTCTCAGAATTAAAATCAAGTGGTCATCCTAAGACATTGTTTGGTTCCTTTTTATATTTCGATGTGAGCTTTATGATCTGGGTTTTGTTAGGAGCGCTGGGTGCTTTTATTGCGCAAGATTTTGCTTTATCAACCGTAGAGAAAGGCATGATTGTCGCCATTCCAATTCTATCTGGTTCTTTTTTTCGGATTGTGCTCGGTTTATTCACCGATCGAATAGGACCTAAAAAGACTGCAGTGATGGGAATGCTTTTAACGACCCTTCCGCTCATTTGGGGGTTTATCGCTGGTACAACCCTTTCAGAGCTCGTACTGATTGGGATTTTGCTTGGAGTAGCAGGAGCAAGTTTTGCTGTTGCTCTGCCAATGGCAAGCCGCTGGTATCCCCCTCACTTACAAGGAGTAGCTATGGGGATTGCAGGCGCCGGGAATAGTGGAACACTGATCTCCACATTATTTGGTCCAAGGCTTGCGGAGATTTACGGGTGGCATGCCGTAATGGGGCTCGCTCTGATTCCGTTAAGTCTTGTCTTTTTGTTCTTTATTTTCACTGCAAAAGATGCACCAAATCAGCCCGCTCCTCAGCCGATTTGGTCGTACTTTTCAGTATTTCAAGTGAAATCGACATGGTTTTTCTGTCTGCTTTATGCGATCACATTCGGAGGGTTTGTCGGGCTTTCTAGTTTCCTCAGTATTTTCTTTGTGGATCAATATGGGGTTTCGAAGATTCATGCTGGTGATTTTGTGACCCTTTGTGTGGCGGCAGGCAGCTTCTTTCGTCCTGTGGGCGGTCTCATTGCCGATAAAATAGGTGGAATGAAAGTACTGCTTGGATTATTCGGAATCATCGGCATCTGCTTAGGGGGAGTGAGCAGTCTTCCAGCTTTACCTGTGGTCATTGCGCTTTTATTTGCCGGGATGATGTGCCTTGGGATGGGAAATGGCGCTGTTTTTCAGCTGGTGCCTCAAGTATTTCATAAAGAAATTGGGATTGTGACCGGAATTGTTGGGGCTGCTGGAGGCATTGGCGGATTCTTTTTACCTAATATTCTTGGCAGTTTAAAAGAATTGACTGGCTCATATACGTTTGGCTTTTTGACCATTTCTCTTTTTGTTCTGATTGTCTTCCTCTGTTTAGTCGTATCGCAGCTTAAACGTAAAAAAGTGTTGATCAATCATACCATTTCTGAATCATAAAAAGCCATGACCACACGTTGGTCATGGCTTTTCTTTATATTGTAACACCCTTTGTTTGACCTATTTTGGCAGAACCGAACTCCCCATTAAATAACGGTCTACCTCGTGCGCCACTTGTCTGCCTTCATTAATTGCCCAGACAATCAAGCTTTGCCCGCGTCTTGCATCTCCCGCTGCAAATACGCCTTCTACATTTGTTGTATATTCCCCATATTTTGCGTCAATGCGATTGTTTTTGCTGTCCACGCCAAAGTGTTTCACAAGCGGCTGTTCAGTTCCCTCAAAACCAATTGCAATAAAGACGAGCTGAGCAGGCCATACCTTCTCTGTCCCTGGAATCTCATGAAATTCAAACTTCCCTTGTTCGTTTTTCACCTTTTCCATTTGAATGGTATGAAGCTCTTTTAATTTCCCATTTTTATCTGCCACAATTTTTGTGGTTTGAATTGAATATTGACGCGGATCTTCTCCGAATTTGGCTTGTGCTTCTTCATAAGCATAATCCAGCGAGAAGACATAAGGCTGTTCTGGCCACATGTTATCCCCTACACGTGTATCCGGAAGCTTTGGATGCTTCCCGAATTGAACAACACTTTTTGCTTTTTGGCGAAGTGCAGTTGCAACGCAGTCTGCACCTGTGTCTCCTCCGCCAATCACAATCACGTCTTTTCCTTTTGCATCAATGAAGTTTTTGTCTTTAAATCCTGAATCAAGCATGCTTTTCGTTGCCAGGGTTAAATAATCCATCGCAAGGTGAATTCCTTTTGCTTCCCGGCCTTCAATCAACAGATCACGCTGCTTTTGTGCACCTGTACAAAGGATAACCGCATCAAACTGTTCTTTCAGTTCGTCGGCAGTGATATCCACACCGATTTCTGTGTTCGTCACAAAGTCAATGCCTTCTTGTCTTAGAAGTTTGACTCTTCGCTCGACCACTTCTTTGTCGAGCTTCATATTCGGAATCCCGTATGTCAGCAGTCCGCCAAGGCGGTCAGAACGCTCGAACACTGTTACAGCGTGTCCTGCTTGGTTTAATTGATCAGCACTTGCAAGTCCTGCTGGTCCTGAGCCGACAATGGCAATTTTCTTCCCTGTACGGCTTGAAGGGATTCTTGGTGTGATCCATCCATTTTCAAAGCCTTTATCAATGATCGTACGTTCGATATTTTTAATCGAAACAGCTGGATCATTGATAGCGACTGTACATGACCCTTCACAAGGTGCCGGACATACTCTCCCAGTAAACTCTGGGAAATTATTTGTTTTTTGAAGTCTTTCGAGAGCTTCTTTCCATCTTCCTCGATAGACAAGATCATTCCACTCTGGAATTAAATTGTAGATCGGGCAGCCAGACACGCCGCCCCTGATCTCCATCCCAATTTGACAAAACGGTGTTCCGCAATCCATACATCTAGCGCCCTGCTTTTTCAATACGTCATCTGTATAAGGAGCTGAATATTCTTTCCAGTCATTTTGACGAGTGAGAGGGTCACGTTCATTTGGCTTTTCTCTTTTATAATCCATAAAACCTGTTGCTTTGCCCATTGTCCTCTCCCCTTTCTTAATGAGCGAGGGCTGCTTTTTGCCCGTTTGCCGTTTCTTGATTTTTCGGTTTTGTGTTTGCTTCAAAGGCATACATCACCGCTTCTTCATGACTGAGGCCCGCTTGTTTTTGTTCTTCGATGCTTTGAAGCATCATTTTGTAATTTCTCGGAATGACTTTGATGAATTGATCCTTTTCTTGCTCCCAGTTTTCAAGAAGTGCTGCTGCTTTTGAGCTGTTTGTATAATCAAGGTGTTCCTTGATCATTTGTTTCAGTTCTTGTTCTTCTTCATGATCTGTGAGCTTTTCAAACATGATCATTTCCATATTGCACATTCTTTTGAACTGTTTTGCATCCGATGTATGGATGTAAGCCACACCGCCAGACATACCTGCACCAAAGTTTTTCCCAACGTCTCCTAAAATAACGACACGTCCGCCAGTCATGTATTCACAGCCGTGATCTCCGATTCCTTCAACAACCACATGTACACCTGAATTACGAACAGCAAATCGTTCACCAGCACGCCCGTTAATATAAGCTTTTCCGCTAGTTGCGCCGTAAAATGCAACGTTCCCTACAATGACGTTTTCATGTCCATTTTGTACAAAATGATCAGACGTTTTAACAGCAATTTTGCCTCCTGAGAGTCCTTTGCCGATATAGTCATTTGAATCACCTGTTAAATAGAGAGACATGCCCTTTGGCACAAATGCGCCGAAGCTTTGTCCAGCTGAACCAGTGAATCTTAGTGTGATGGTATCCTCTGGCAAGCCCTCTTCCCCGTAGCGCTTAGACACTTCACTGCCAGTAATGGTTCCGGCCACACGGTTGATATTGCGAATGTTCAATGATAGATCAACCGGTGTTTGATGATTCAGCGCTTCTTGCACATAAGGAAGGATTTCATTCATATCCAGCGATTCATCAATTTTATGATTTTGAGGTGTTCTGAATGTCCGCGCTCCTTCTGGCTGATAAAGCAGTGTTTCAAGGTTTAGCTGGCCTGCTTTCCAGTGTGCTTTTGCTCGTTCACTGACCGCTAGGACGTCCGTGCGTCCGATTAATTCATCCATTGATGTAAAGCCGAGTTCCGCTAAGATTTCTCTTACTTCCTCTGCAATAAACATCATGAAGTTCACAATGTGATCGGGGTTACCCATGAATTTTTTGCGAAGCTCTGGATTTTGTGTGGCTACTCCGACTGGGCAAGTATCTAAATGACATGCTCTCATCATCACGCAGCCCAGCACGACAAGTGGAGCTGTCGCAAAGCCATACTCTTCTGCTCCTAAAATCGCAGCCATCACAACGTCGCGGCCAGTCATTAACTTTCCGTCTGTTTCAAGAACGACTCTTTCGCGAAGACCGTTTAACACAAGGGTTTGATGCGCTTCTGCCAATCCAAGCTCCCAAGGAAGCCCTGTGTGTTTAATACTCGTTTTCGGTGAAGCTCCGGTACCGCCGTCATAACCACTGATGACAATGACGTCCGCAGTTCCTTTTGCTACACCTGCTGCAATCGTGCCAACGCCGGCTTTAGATACAAGCTTGACACTGATGCGGGCATCACGGTTCGCGTTTTTCAAATCATGAATCAGCTGTGCCAAATCCTCAATGGAATAAATATCATGATGCGGCGGTGGTGAAATCAATCCGACACCTGGCGTAGAACCACGTACATCGGCAACCCAAGGATACACTTTATTTCCTGGCAGCTGTCCGCCTTCTCCAGGTTTTGCTCCTTGCGCCATTTTAATTTGCAGTTCATCTGCATTGACTAAGTAATGACTTTTCACACCAAATCGGCCAGAAGCGATTTGTTTAATTGCACTTCTGCGGTCATCACCATGTTCATCTACTGTAAAGCGGGCAGGATCTTCTCCGCCTTCTCCGCTGTTACTTTTACCGCCAATTCGGTTCATCGCAATCGCAAGTGCCTCATGCGCTTCTTTACTTAAAGATCCAAATGACATGGCACCTGTCTTAAAGCGGCGCACGATGGATTCAGCAGATTCAACCTCTTCCAGACGAACCGGCTTTTGTTTTGGCTGAAATGCAAACAAGTTTCTGAGGAAGCCGATTCTTTCTTCATCCGCTGCTTTTGTATATTGTTTAAATAGATCGTAATCTTCATTACGGCATGCCCACTGGAGCGTATGGATCGTTTTTGGGTTAAAAGCATGATGTTCTCCATTTTTTCTCCACTGGAATTCACTGCCTGATTCAAGTGTCTGGTCAGTTGCTGCTTGATACCCTGCTTCATGGCGGAGTTTTGCCTCATGAGCAATGGTGTCAAGATCAATTCCGCCAAGCTGAGAAGCTGTTCCTGTGAAATACGCTTGAATGACGTCTTCACTAATCCCGACTGCTTCAAAGATTTGCGCGCCTCTATAGCTTTGCACAGTGGAAATTCCCACTTTGGACATGACTTTGACGACACCTTCTGTCACGCTTTTACCAAACTTTGTAACAGCTTCATCAAAGCTGATCGAAATCGCTTCGTCTGCAATCAGCTGTTTATACGTTTCATAGACAAGGTAAGGGTGGATCGCATCTGCCCCGTAGCCAATTAGTGCGGCAAAATGATGGACCTCTCTCACCTCTCCAGATTCAACGATCAGACTGACCTTTGTCCGCAGGCCTTGACGCACAAGATGCTGATGAAGTGCACTTAGCGCAAGAAGTGGTGGAATCGGTACTTTTTCTTCTGTCATTTCACGATCTGAAAGGATTAATAAAGAGACACCTTCTCTGATCGCTTTTTCCGCCTCTTCAAACATCGCATCCAGTCCGCGCTTTAAATCATCGGTGAAAAGTGTATGGATTGTTTTGCTTTTAAAGGCATTATGAACAATCGTTTTCAAGCCGTTAAATTGCCCGCTCGTTAAGACCGGTGTATAAAGTTTAATTCTTCGGCATGAATATTCATTCGGATGTAAAATATCGCCTTCGGCACCTAACCAAGTCATGGTTGATGTCACGAGCTGCTCACGAATGGCATCAATCGGCGGGTTCGTGACTTGTGCAAACAGCTGCTTAAAATAATGAAAAAGAGACTGCGCACGATCTGATAACACAGCAAGCGGTGTGTCACTTCCCATTGAACCGATTGGATCCTTGCCTTCCTCTAGTAAAGGAATTAAATACTTTTGAATGTCTTCATACGTATAATGGAACGCACGCTGACGTGTCAATAAATCATCCATTATACTAGAATTTTCTGAATTTTCTTCCGAGCGATTGACGTGGACCATTTCTTCATCGAGCCATTTTTGATAAGGCAGTTCATTCGCAATGGTCGATTTCACTTCTTCGTCAGAAATAATTCGTCCTTCTTCTAGATCAATGAGCAGCATTTTACCAGGCTCAAGTCGATCTTTATACTTAACATCTTCTTCATTTGTGTCGATTACGCCAACCTCAGAAGAGAAAATGATATGATCATCATTCGTGACATAATATCTTGCCGGTCTTAATCCATTTCGGTCTAAGATGGCCCCGATTTGTTTCCCGTCAGTAAAGGAAATGGCTGTTGGTCCATCCCACGGCTCCATGAGAGAACTATGGTATTCATAAAATGCCCGTTTCTCTTTCGACATGTGCGTGTTTTCCGTCCAAGGCTCAGGAATCAGCATCATTGCTGTATGAGCAGGTGTACGGCCTGCAAGCACAAAGAATTCAAAGGCATTGTCTAAAATGGATGAATCACTTCCGTCTGCATTCAGCACTGGCAAAATCTTGTCTAAATCGTCTCCGAAGGCTTCAGATACGAATTGTTGCTCTCTTGCTCTCATCCAATTGATGTTCCCTCTTAATGTGTTGATTTCTCCGTTGTGAATTAAGTAACGGTTTGGATGGGCTCTTTCCCATGTAGGAAATGTATTTGTACTAAATCTTGAATGGACAAGTGAAAATGCAGAAACAAATGTTTCATCCTGTAGATCAAGATAAAAAGCATCGACTTGATCTGATGTTAAAAGCCCCTTGTATACGATGGTTTGACTCGACAGGCTGACAAAGTAAAATTGTTTTTCTTCTCTTGTTCCCCAGTTCTCAGCCTGTTTACGGATGACATATAATTTTCGTTCAAATGACAAACGATCTGTGATCTTGTCGTTTGCTCCGATAAAGACCTGTCTCACAACCGGACAGCTCTTCGCTGCGACAGTACCAATTTTTCCGGCATCGACAGGAACTGTTCTCCAGCCAATTAATGTTTGGCCTTCTTGTTTAATGAACCCGTTGATTTTCTGTTCGATGGCTTGACGCGTTTTTTCGTCATCATCTTTTGAAAAGAAGACCATTCCTACCCCGTAACGGCCTTTTTCAGGAAGTGCAAATTCTTTGCAGTTCTTTCTAAAGAAAGCGTCTGGCAGCTGTACCATTAAACCGGCACCATCACCTGTATACGGATCACTGCCTTGCCCGCCGCGATGATCAAGCTGGCACAGCATTTGTAATCCCTTTTTGACGATGCTATGTGTCGCCTCCCCTTTTAAATGGGCGTACAGTCCGATTCCACATGCATCATGTTCAAATTCAGGACGGTAGAGACCTTGTGGTTGTGGTAGTTGATTATAAGTCATCGTTTCTCTCCCCCGTTTAAAAGATCCGTTTTTTCACAGTAATAAAATCTCACAAACTCTGTAACTTATTTTAAGTTTTCAAATTGATATAAACAATATATAATTTAGATCAAAACAATCTCTTTTTGAGATAGATGGGTGTGAAGTGCAAAAATGGAGCTTCGTCAGTTACGTTATTTTGTAGAAGTCGCAGACCGTGAACACGTGTCAGAAGCGGCTGAAAACTTACATGTTGCCCAATCTGCCATCAGCCGGCAGATTGCGAATTTAGAAGAAGAACTTGGAGTGGCCTTATTCGAACGAGAAGGACGAAATATCAAATTAACGAAGATCGGCAGACAATTTTTAGATCATGTCAGAACTGCACTCAAAGCCATTGATTATGCGAAAGAGCAAATTGATGAATACTTAGATCCGCACAAAGGAACGGTGAATATTGGCTTTCCTACAAGTCTAGCAAGCCAAGTACTCCCTTCTGTCATCTCCGCCTTTAAGCAGGAATATCCAGAGGTCGATTTTTTACTTCGTCAAGGGTCCTATAAATTTCTCATTGAAGCGGTCAAAAACCGAGATATCGATCTCGCCTTTTTAGGACCCGTACCGACAAACGATTCTCAAATAGAAGGAAATATTTTGTTTTCCGAAAGCATTTATGCCCTTTTACCGGTTAGCCACCCCTTTAGTGGACAAAGAAGTATTCATTTAAGTGATTTAAGAAAGGATCATTTCGTGTTATTTCCTGAAGGGTATGTGCTGAGACAAATTGCGGTTGATGCTTGCAAGCAGGCAGGCTATGAGCCTACCATTTCATCTGAAGGAGAAGATTTGGATGCCATTAAAGGTCTCGTATCTGCAGGTATGGGCGTTACCTTATTACCCGAAAGCGCCTTTTATGAAACAACACCGCGATTTACAGTGAAAATTCCGATCGATTTCCCTCAAGTGAGAAGAACGGTTGGAATTATTGCATCTAAAACGCGCGAAATGTCTCCTTCTGCCCATGATTTTTATGTGTTTGTGAAGGATTTCTTTTCTAAAATTGAACAATATAAATAATTCACTAAAACAAGACATTTCATTTGTAGAAATAATCCCACTTTGTATATGATGGGTTACAGAACAAAAGACTATATGGAAGAAAGGTATTCGTATGAAATCAATTTTATCGTTTTTAAAGCCGTATCGGCTGTCCGTTGTGTCCATTGTCATTCTCACCTTTTTAAGCAGTATGCTCCAACTGTATTTACCGACGTTAACAGCAGATATCGTTGATGTCGGTATCGTCCAGGGAGATATTGCTTACATATGGAAGGTTGGCGGCTGGATGGTGGCTTGTTCTTTACTCGCCATTTTGCTCACCATTTGGAAGTCTTACTTGTCATCAAAAACAGCACTTGGCTTCGGGCGTGATATGAGAAGACAGCTGTTTGTACATGTCGAAAAATTTTCATTAGAAGAATTTCAAAAGATCGGCACGTCTTCCTTTATTACAAGATCAACAAATGATGTGAAACAAGTCCAAGATGTGACAATCATGATTTTACAAATGATGACGCGGGCCCCGCTCATGCTTGTAGGCGGAATTATTTTGGCTGTTTCCAGGGATGCTGTCCTGTCTCTTATCTTTTTAGCGGCCCTCCCTCTTCTTGGCGGATTTATCTATTTGGTGTCAAGAAAAGCCATTCCGCTATTTGGCCAGCTTCAGAAAAAAACAGACCGGCTGAATTTAATTATGCGAGAATCTCTTTCAGGCATCCGCGTCATTCGCGCTTTTAACCGTGTGGATGATGAAAAGGAGCGATTCCAAGAAGCCAACACGTCCTATAAGGATACTGGTCTTAGAGTCAACCGATTAATGGCTTACTTGTTTCCATTTATGCTGATTATCATGAACTTCACGAATATCGGCATTGTCTGGCTTGGCGCAAACCGAATTGATGCCGGAGAAATGGAAGTTGGAAATCTCATTGCCTTCATTCAATATGCGATGATGATTTTAATGGCACTTATTATGCTGTCGATGAGCTTTATTATGGTCCCAAGAGCACAAGCATCAGCTAAACGCATGAATGAAGTGTTAAACATGGAACCAAAGATTAAAGACAAAGAAGAGTCTATGACTGAGCTTCACGAGCCCTCCCAATCCATTCGCTTTGAGGATGTGTCATTTTATTACTCAAATGCTGAGAAACCAGCCGTTCAAGGTATCACGTTTGAAGCCAAAACTGGTGAAACGACAGCCATCATCGGAAGTACGGGTTCTGGGAAAACAACACTTCTCCAGCTGATGACGCGCTTTTATGAAGTGACAGAAGGCCGGATTACACTAGATGGTGTAGACATTAGAGAACTGCCTCAGGAGAAACTGAGAAACCAAATGGGCTATGTCTCTCAAAAAGCTGTTTTATTCAGCGGAACCATTGCCGAAAATGTGCGCTTTGGCAATCAGGATGCAAGCGATGAAGACGTCTGGCAGGCGCTGCGAACTGCGCAGGCCGAAGAATTTGTTTTGCAAAAAGATGGCGGAATTGATGCAGAAATTGATCAAGGTGGTTCCAATCTATCCGGCGGCCAAAAGCAGCGGCTTTCCATTGCAAGGGCGCTAGTGAGAAGACCATCATTCTATCTGTTTGACGATAGCTTTTCAGCACTTGATTACAAAACAGATGCGAAGCTGCGGGCATCATTAGAAGCAGAAAAAGCTCATGCAGCCCTCATCATTGTGGCTCAACGAATCAGTACAGTGAAGCATAGTGATAAAATCATTGTACTTGATGAAGGGAAAATCGCAGGTATCGGAACACACGAACAATTATTAAAGGATAATCTTGTATATCAAGAGATTGTCGCATCTCAGGAAGGTCAGGAGGTGAGCGAGGATGAGTAAGAAAATGTCTTCAGGCATGGGCCATAAAGGCGGCCACCCTAAAGGGCCAGCCGCAAAACCGAAGGAATTTAAGAAAACACTGCTTCGTTTGACAGGCTATTTAAAACCAAGGAAATTTCAGCTGATCATCGTCCTTATTGCAGCGATTGGTTCAACTGTCTTTAACGTCATTAGTCCAAAGCTGCTTGGGGATGCCACCTCTTCCTTATTTGACAGCTTTACGAATGGAACAGGCGTTCAATTTGATGTCATTTCACGAATTCTTTTGCTGCTTGTCGTGCTGTACGTCGTTGCTTCCCTCTTTTCATTCGTTCAGCAATATGTCATGGCTGGTGTCTCTCAACAGACCATTGCTGAATTACGGCAGGAAGCAAATGACAAGCTCACACGTCTCCCCCTTCGTTATTTTGATAAAACAACCCACGGGGACACGCTGAGCCGTGTGATGAATGATATCGATAATATTAATACATCGCTTCAGCAGGCGCTCACCCAAGTGATTACATCTGTGATTACAGTCATTGGGATTGTCGTGATGATGCTCTTCATCAGTCCGCTGCTTACGTTGCTTGTTTGTTTGACGCTGCCACTCAGCCTGTTTGCGATTCGCGGCATTACGTCATTTTCTCAAAAGCATTTTAAAGCGCAGCAAAAAGAGCTTGGCACGATCAATGGACATATTAATGAGATGTTCACAGGACATCAGACAGTTCGTGCGTATGGCTACGAAAAGAAAGCAATCGATACATTTGATCAATTAAATGAAAAGCTGTATGAATCTTCAAGGAAAGCACAGTTCATTTCTGGTTTAATGATGCCAATGATGACCTTTATCGGGAACCTTGGCTATGTGGCAGTCAGTGTAGCCGGCGGGATTCTAGTCATTAACGGGAATATTCGTGTCGGGGATGTGCAGGCGTTTATCCAATACACACAGCAAATGTCTCAGCCGCTTGTGCAAGCATCAAGCGTCGCAAACTTAGTTCAATCGGCGATCGCTTCTGCTGAAAGGGTCTTTGAAATCCTTGATGAGGAAGAAGAAAGTACCGAAGAAGATGCGGCAATTGATCTTGCATCACTCTCAGGCGATGTGAGCTTTGAACAAGTTCAATTCGGATATGAAAAAGATCATCCGATTATTAAAGGTTTGGATTTAGATGTGCAAGAAGGTCAGACGGTTGCCATTGTTGGGCCAACAGGTGCAGGAAAAACAACCATCATTAATCTTTTAATGCGTTTTTACGAATTAGATCAAGGCTCCATACGCATTGGCGGTGTCAAAACAACTGACCTCAGCCGTCAGCAAGTACGAGAATTATTTGCGATGGTTCTTCAAGATACATGGCTCTTTGAAGGAACGATTTACGACAACATTGCCTATGGCAGGCAGCACGTTTCCAAAGAGGATGTCATCAAAGCCGCCAAACATGCCTATGCAGATGATTTCATCCGCACGCTTCCAGATGGATATGACACACTCTTAACAGAAGATGCAGGCAACCTGTCTCAAGGTCAGCGCCAGCTGTTAACCATCGCCCGTGCCATTTTATCTGATCCAAAGATCTTGATATTAGATGAAGCAACAAGCAGTGTGGATACACGGACAGAGATGCATATTCAAAAAGCAATGAATGAATTGATGAAAGGCAGAACGAGCTTCGTGATTGCACACAGACTTTCAACGATTAAGGATGCAGACCTTATTTTAGTCATGAAGGATGGAAGCATCATTGAAAAAGGATCGCACAGCGAACTCTTAAAACAAAAAGGCTTCTATGCAGACTTATATATGAGTCAATTTGCCGAAAATCAAGTGGGATAACATCAAAAAAAGAGGATAGACACGCATGTCACATGCTGTCTATCCTCTTTTCAATTGTCATCTGCTCGCTTCTTCACTTTTACACTGAGCTTCGTTATATACTCTGCTTCATCTTTAGACATGAGCGAATGAAGTAAATACTCCTCAAATACATCTCCATCCAGCATCATGCCCTCTTTCTCGATTTCATCTAACAAATGCGAATAAGCAGATTCGATCTGATCAAATGTTCCTTGATCATACATCACCGCATAGAGCCCGCCAGGTTTTTTGACTGCCCCCGGGCCATCCATTCGGCAGAACAGCTGATCTGACTGATGATAGTGCCGCTTACGGAACTGCTCCTTTTTTAAGACAGAACCATTTGCCGCAGCCCCTTTTATGCCAACTCCCTTTAAAAATTCCCCTACAATACGTGATATTTCTTCTACAGGTGTATTGAAGTCGATCGGGTTTGATGCACTTAGTACAACGGGTTCTTCTGGCAGCTCTTGAAACAGGACCTCCCCTATTTTCACATTTGCTAATTCAAGTGTCGTCTCCATCACCCGCATAAGAAAAGCCTGGATGTCTTGAAGTTTTTCAATCTCTTGTTTGACCTTTTTTATTTGGTCGGCCGCTAGGCTTTGCAGTCTCTCGCGGGAAGGTTCTGTGAAATATTGTTTTAACTCTTTGATCGGAAATTGAACAGCTCGCAAGGATTGAATCGCAATAAAATGGTCAAATTGCTCAAGTGTATAGTAACGGTATCCATTTTCGTGAACACCAGCCGGCTTAAATAAATCGATTTTATCATAATACAGAAGCGTATCTTTTTTGACATCAAATAGCTTGGCAAATTCTCCAGTGAAAAACGTTTTTTGCACATCATTGATCATGATGAAGGCTCCTTTCTTGACTATGGAGTAACTCCATCCTTTATTATAACATCCAGAAACATCACTACGCATGGAAAGGATAAGAAAATGAACAAAATAATTCAACATGAAGTGACATTAGCACATGCAAATAAAGAGGATTTCCCTTCTATGAAAAAAGAGCTTCAGAAAGCTTTTACAGCTGGCGTAATCGACGCATTTGGCGATGCGCATGGTGGACCAATTCCTCCAGATGAAGTGATTGATGAATCCTTTCATTCAAATGAACACATTGTTTATCATATTATGCTAAATGGTGAAAAGGCAGGCGGCGTTGTGATCAAAATCAACCAAGAGACACATCACAACTCGGTTGATTTGCTATACATTTCATCATCCTTTCACGGCCGGGGCATTGGTCAGGCAGCATGGAAAGCCATCGAGGCGCAATATCCAGAAACGATTGTATGGGAGGTTGTGACTCCATACTTTGAAAAACGCAACATTCATTTTTATGTCAATAAATGCGGTTTTCAAATAGTTGAATTTTATCACTTACACCATCCAGATCCAAACGCACATCATGAAGCACATCACGGCAATGAACCTTTAGCACCTGAGGAATTTGAATTTTTTAAATTTGAGAAGGTCATGAAGAAAAATTGTGCAAACGTAGGATAACGTGTATTTCTTTTAAATAAAGTTAAAAACACTACCTCATAAAAAGGTAGTGTTTCTTGAATCTTTCTAGCTTCTAATCTGACCGTCACCACACAGAAGCAGCTTAGTTGTCGTAAGTGCAGGAAGTCCCATTGGCCCTCTTGCGTGCAGTTTTTGAGTAGAGATGCCGATTTCAGCTCCATAGCCAAGTGCACCGCCGTCTGTAAAGCGAGTCGATGCGTTATGATAAACAGCCGCCGCATCTACTTCGTTTAGAAACGTGAGTGCATTTTTTTCATCTTCTGTCACGATGGCTTCTGAATGTTTTGTGCCGTACTGATCGATATGGCTGATTGCTTCCTCGATTGAATCGACTACCTTTACCGCAAGATCCAGACTTAAATACTCATCTGTCCAATCCACTTCCAAAGCAGGAACCGCGTTTGAGAAGTAAGACTCTGCTGCCTGGTCGCCATGTACAGTGACACGATGCTCCTGCAAAGCTTCATTTAATGAGGCTGCATTCTCTTTCAGCCAATCGCGATGAATAATCAGCGTCTCAAGTGCATTACATACGGCCGGACGATTCGTTTTCGCATTGATTACAATCTCAATGGCTTTTTTCACATTCGCGGTTTGATCAACATAGACATGACAGTTTCCTGTCCCTGTTTCAAGCACTGGGATAGTGGATTCTTCTACCACTGTTTTGATTAAAGATGCTCCGCCTCGCGGAATTAAAACATCAATCCATTCTTTTAGTTGAAACATCGCCTGAACCGATGAACGGTCTGTTTGTTCAATTAATTGCACCGCATCACGAGGAATCTTTGTTTGATCCAATGCTTCATGGATCACACTGACGATGGCTTTGTTGGAAGAAATAGCGGAGGAACCGCCTTTTAAAATCACTGAGTTGCCTGCCTTAAGGGCAAGGCCTGCTGCATCGACAGTGACGTTCGGTCTCGCTTCATAGATCATCCCGATCACGCCGAGCGGTACTCTTCGGCTTTTCACGTGTAAGCCGTTATCAAGAGTCCATTCATCCAATATTTCTCCAACAGGATCTGTTAATCTCGTCACAAGCCGCAAACTTTCAGCAAACTCGTGAATTCTTTCTTCATTTAACATTAATCGATCCATGAGTGCCTCTGAGAAGCCCTTTTCTTTCCCAGTATCTAAATCCTTTTGATTCTCCTGTAAAATGAAACGGCTGTTTTGCTCTAACGCTTCTGCCATTTTAAGCAGCGCGTCATTTTTTTCCTCTGTCTGAAGTAAACCGAGTTTTTTTGAAACATGCTTTGCTTTCTTCGCTTTTTCTTTGACCGATGTGACAACTTCAGCTGTCAGTGTCATGGAATTCCTCCCTTTTGGTTAACAAACTGGAATCGATAAATCTAAATGACAAACAAATGCTTCAAGATCAACGACATGCACGATTTCATCTTGTAACAAGTGACTCTTACGTGCGAGTTCATCTGATGCATAATTCACAACGCCAAGCCCTATTTCTCTTCCATCTTGATCTAAAATACGGACAACATCGCCTTTTTTAAATGAACCTTTCACATTGACAATCCCATCAGAATCAAGACTTCCCTCACGGTGCATGAGAAATTCCTGTGTTTTCTCTTGAACCACGATCTCACCCTTTGGTCCAGAATGAAAGGCAATCCACTGCTTCTTATAATTGAGCGGCGCTACATTTTCGTCAGCGGTAAAATAAGTGCCGTCCTCTGTCCCATTGATCGCTTTGTCTAAAATGTGAGGCGTATCTGCTTTTCCTAAAAAGCCGTTGATCCCTGCGGCCATTGATATTTTAAAGGCATCGAGCTTTGATTTCATTCCGCCTGTACCTACGCTGCTGCCTGCGTCTCCAGCAGCTGCTTCGATGTCTTCTGTGATATCAGTGACTTCAAGAATTCTCTTCGCATTTGGATTAGTATGAGGATTATCTTCATACAAGCCATCAATATCAGATAAAATAGCAAGGAAATCCGCATCAATGAGTCCAGCTACTTTTGCAGACAATGTATCGTTGTCTCCAAACTTCAACCGATTGATCGTCACTGTATCATTCTCATTAATAATTGGGATGATGCCTCGATCCAATAACACGTTCATTGTGTTACGCACATTTTGATAGCGCGTTTCATCAGAAAAATCACTTCTTGTGATTAAGAGCTGTGAAGCAATATAACCATGTGATAAAAATAAAGTAGAATATGATTCCATTAATAGCCCTTGCCCAATTGAGGCAGATGCCTGCTTTTCCGGCAGTGTTTTGGGTCTATCGATAAATCCTAGTTTTCGGTAACCAGCTGCAACCGCACCAGATGAAACCAAAATGACTTCGTGTCCTTCATCTTTAAGTTTCACAATTTGATTGACGAGGTTTTCTAGTTTTTTCAAACTAATCTCACCTTGAAAGCTAGTAAGAGAGCTGCTTCCGATTTTCACAACAATTCGTTTTCTCTCTTTATCTGCGTACACCTAATCACTCCTGTACCTGAGCTCTATTTATATAGATACTTTTTGTTTTTGCTGATTGCTTATCTCTTTTGATCGATTGGCAGCATGTTTGACAGCTTGCTTGATCGCTTCTCCCCCGCCAAAATCATCTAATGCATTCAGTCCTGCAGCAGTTGTTCCATTTGGTGACGTAATTTTCTCTCTTAAGACAGAAGGATTTTCCTCTGTTTCTTGCAGCATTTTTGCCGCACCGAGGAGTGTCTGCGCGCCAATTTGGCGAGACAATTCCTTTGATAAACCTGCCTCTTCTCCTGCTTCTTCGATTCTTTCCATTAAGAAATAAAAGTAGGCGGGCCCGCTTCCAGCAATTCCAGTGAAAATATCCATTTGCTCTTCCTGAATGGTATAGACTTCGCCCATTTCAGATAAAAGAGCCTGGCTTATGCTCATATGATCGCTTTTCACATAACGTCCAGCAGATAAAGCAGTCGCTGACGCCCCGATCGTACTTGATGTATTTGGCATGACCCTCATAACAGGCTGGCCTTCATGCAGCATGTCTTCAATATACGATAGCTTAACACCTGCAAGGACAGACATGATGAGCTGATCTGGCTGAATACGAGGTTTTAATGATTCAAGGGCTGCTTCAGCATCCTTTGGCTTCATGGCCAGGATCAACATATCCATTTCTTCAAAAGGAAATGAATCCATTGCGGCTGTTTGGATGCCGTATCGTTTCGTTAGTTCATTCAATCGAAGTTGATTTTGTCTGTTTGTTGCGTAAATTTGGCCTAGCGGCATCTGTCCTGATCGCACAATCCCTGCGATCATTCCTTCCGCCATAGAACCTGCTCCAATGAAAGCAACTTTCTTTTGATCAATGATATTGATCCTCTCCCTTGTTCGCTTTTTGTTCGTGTTTTTCGCACGTTAGTAATCGTAACATGATGAGAAATCGTGTCAAGAAAGAGCCAGCGTTTTTCAAAAGTCCCGAATGCATGGCCGGCAGCTTGCTGCAAGTATGTTAGCCGTGTTTTTCAAATACAGCATTTTAGATCAAAAGAACTATGATCATTTGAATCATAGGACCCTTTCGTTCGACTGAATTCACCATTTTATTTTTGGTTTCGGTGACTTCAATTCTATTTTTTAGAAAGCGCTCTCATTTTAATGACTTTCTATTTTCCTATATGGTGAATGTGCTTGAATCTTTCGATTAGACTATTGACATATTTTAGAAAACATGTCCGTTGAAATGATATTTTACTGGTGATACCGTGAAAGAGAAATCATGTGAAAAAGGAGCGTTCATAATGAAAGTGAAAGAAAACTATGTCAATGTGATTCCAATGAAAGAAATCCGTTCTACCGATGACCTTCTTTTCCCATTCCCTATTTACAATGAGCTGCGTGCAGAGAGTGATATTAGATATGATGAGACAAGAAAGTGCTGGGATCTTTTTCGATATGCGGATATCCAGTCTGTTCTAAAGCAGCCTAAAGTGTTCTCTTCACAGCGAGGAAGAAGCACATCTAAAACAAGTATTTTAACGATGGATCCTCCAAAACATACAAAGATGAGAGCGCTTGTGAATAAAGCATTCACCCCAAAAGCGATCAAGCAATTAGAAGATAAGATCAAGGACCTGACACATGATCTATTAAATCAAGTAAAGGATCAACGTACGTTTGATATTGTGCAAGATTTAGCAGCTCCCCTGCCAGTGATGATCATCGCTGAGCTTCTCGGTGCAGAGGTGCAGGACAGAGAGCTGATTAAAAAACATTCTGATGCCCTTGTGGCAGGTGCTAAGGATGAATCAAAGGAAGCCATTCAGGCTGTTGTAGATATGCAGAAACGCGCTGAAGAGGAGCTGTCCATTTATTTTGCTCATTTGATTAAAAAAAGAAAAGAAACGCCTGCCGATGACTTGATCTCGCTTCTCATTCAAGCAGAAATTGATGGAGAGCGTTTAACCGAGAATGAACTGCTTGGCTTTTGTATTCTATTACTCGTTGCAGGCAATGAGACAACGACCAATTTAATAACCAATGCCGTACGACTGCTGACAGAGCAGCCGCATATTGCTGAATCAGTTCGGCAGGACCCCTCTCTTATTCCTCAATTGACTGAGGAAACGCTGCGGTATTATCCCCCTGTTCAAGCCATTGGCCGAATCGCCGCAGAGGATGTTGAAATTGCAGGCGCGCACATTCAAAAAGGAGACTACCTCATCAGCTGGGTTGCTTCAGCAAATCGGGATGAACAGAAGTTTGAAGATCCAGATACGTTCCGGCTTGACCGAAAATCAAATCCGCATATGAGCTTTGGATTTGGCATTCATTTTTGTCTCGGTGCACCGCTTGCCCGGCTTGAAAGCAACATTGCGCTTGACGTTTTACTCCATACGTTTCAAGACATCACCTGCGTGGCAGAACAGCTAAAACCTATTCAAAGCACGTTTGTTTTTGGGGTAAAAGAATTTCCTGTACATGTCACCCGTTTTTAAAAGTCCCTTTTTCAGGGGCTTTTTTTCATTTTCTTCAATTCATCATCTCTTTCTTACCTTCCACCTCCGAACATGCTAAAATAAAGTCCATACAAAGTGATAACGGAATGAAGAAAGGAAGCCAAAAACTCATGACCGATTATACAGCGATGAAAGACGGAATATTCAAATCAGTTTGTTCGTTAGACTGCCCGGATCAGTGCGGTCTTTTAATACATAAAGAAAATGGAAAGATCGTGAAAGTGCAGGGAGATCCGGACCACCCTGTCACACAAGGAAACATATGCAACAAAGTGCGTAATGTCACAGCACGTTTATATGATGAAAAAAGACTGACCACTCCGTTAAAACGTGTTGGCCAAAAAGGCGAAGCACAGTTTGTGCCGATTACGTGGGAAGAAGCCATTGAAACCATTCGTCAAAAATGGACAAAGCTGATCGAAGAAAAAGGACCAGAAAGCATTCTGCCTTACAGCTTCTATGGGAACATGGGCAATCTCAACGCAGAAGGAATGGACCGCCGCTTTTTTTATCGTCTTGGTTCAAGCCAGTTAGACCGGACGATCTGTCAGTCAGCAGGAACGACTGGCTATAAATATACAATGGGCGCAAGCATTGGGACAGATCCTGAAGACACCATTCATACGAAACTATTTATCTTTTGGGGCATCAATGCTGTGTCGACCAATATGCACCAAATCACCTTGGCACAAAAAGCGCGAAAGCAAGGAGCTAAGATTGTCGTGATTGATGTTCACAAGAACCAAACCGGCCGGATGGCAGATTGGTTCATTCCGCTTCGTCCTGGTACTGACAGTGCACTTGCCCTTGGCATCATGCATGTTCTTTTTAAAGAGGAACGTACAGATGAAGCCTTTTTAGAGACTTACACGGTCGGCCATAAAGAGCTGCGCGAGCATGTAAAGCAGTATGATCCAGACACAGTTGAGCGCATCACAGGTGTCCCTAAAGGCGACATCATTACACTTGCAAGAATGTACGCTGAGACATCACCCTCTCTTATTCGCATTGGGAATGGTTTGCAGCACCATGATAATGGCGGGATGAGTATTAGAACCATTTCCTGCCTCCCTGCCCTGACTGGCCAATGGCTTCACAAGGGCGGCGGCGCGATGAAATCAAACTCTTCTTTTCTCAGCTATAATGAAACAGCCCTTCAGCGGCCGGATTTATTAAAAGAACGCACGCCTAGATCATTCAATATGAATCAGCTGGGCAGCGTGCTGACAAGCGCAGAGCCTTCCGTTGATTCTCTCTTTATCTACTCGTGCAACCCAGCGGTTGTGACACCTGAAGCGAATAAAGTCAGAGAAGGTTTGCTGAGAGAGGACTTATTTACAGTGGTTCATGATTTATTCCTGACAGAAACAGCGGCGTATGCAGACATTGTCCTGCCGGCGACATCAGCCTTTGAAAACGAGGATTTCTATACATCATACTGGCATCATTATATTCAAATTCAGGAGCCAGTGATAGAACGCTACGGAGAAAGCAAATCCAATACTGAAGTATTCCGCCTGTTAGCCCATGCGATGGGCTTTGAAGATGAAGCCTTCCGCGAGACAGACGCTGAACTGATGGAACAAGCTCTTCATCATCCAGAAAATCCACATTATGAGGACATTTCATACGAAGCATTAAAAGAAAAGAAATGGATCAAAGCGAAACGTGGACCTTTCCAGGAATTAAAGCTTCAAACCCCAAGCGGGAAAATTGAGCTTTATTCTGAACAAATGAAAAAAAACGGGTATCCAGCACTTCCAACCTATGTGCCCCTTTATCAGGAAAGCGATTATCCGCTTACCTTTATACCGGGACCGAACCATAATTTTCTGAACTCCACCTTCTCACTTCATGAAAAGCATCAAAAGCTTGAGAAATTTCCGAAGCTTCACATGAATGAACAGGATGCAAAGGAAAGAAAAATTGAAGATGGTGACATGGTGCGTGTGCTAAACGACCGAGGAGAGTGTGAGCTTGTCGTGTCAGTCGGTCAAAATGTATTATCTGGTGTTGTGGTCAGTCAAGGATTATGGGCAGATCAAAAAGGCAAAAAGCATTTAGTGAATGGATTAACACCTGATCGATTGGCAGATATGGGCGGCGGCGCGACGTTCTTTTCTGGCAGAGTGGAAGTTGAAAAATTATCATAGAAAAAAGCCAGCCGTTTTTTGCTGGCTTTTTTCATATGCTTTTATCGAATCATCAGCTGATTCGTCATGACATTCGCACTTCCGTTGCTTCGGTAGCCTTCTACAGTTAATGCTGTTTCATACATTTTTCCCATTGGCATGCCTAAGCTTTCCCATTTTTTAAAATGCTCACTGACGGAAACAGTTCCGCTTGTGCGTTTTGTTTGACGTACACTCCAATATTGTTTGAAGGTAGCGTCTCCAATGATAGAAGGCTGATTGACACGGAGCGTTTCATATATGTCATATGTGCCTCCATCGGCATAAAATGATCCTTTATACGTTCCTGTTGGACGATATGTGCCCCATGACTCAACAATGTAGTATTCAGCTAATGGAGATTGTGTCCAGCCATAGACACATAAATAGGAATTCCCGCCCGGGTTAAAGGCTGCGTTGTAGTTGATGGAGATGTTGCCAAGTTGATGATGAGTTTTAGTGGAATCAAACTTCTTTCCTTTTCGAAATAAGGCATTTCCAATATTGTTCCAGCTTGCACTAAATGCCCCGCCGTTATTGAGTGTCATCGAGGTATTTCCGTAATCCTTCCATAATTCAAAATCGTATCCGCTGTGTGTCCCTATCCTATTATCATAAATCGTTTCCGCATGAGCTGGCACAGCCGTCAGTGTCAGCACAAATCCAATACACATCACAAACAACAGCCTCAATCTTTTCAAATTCATTTTCCATCCCTCTCCTTTTTTCATCCGTATTGTTCTGTCATCCCTAAGGTGAAAAACCCATCACCTCCTTTCATGCAGCCTTCTCAGTTAGATGGAACGATACTGCTTTAGCCCGGCATGGATGTCTTTTGTTTGTGTATAAATCCTTTGATACAAATGAAATAGATCGGCATATACTTCTGCGTGCGGCTGATTTGGCTCATAAACAGCAGCTTGATGGATCAACTGATGTGCACATACTTCAAGTGACGGATACCATTCGCAGCCAACTGCGGCAAGCATCGCTGCACCTAAAGCGGGCCCTTGTTCATTGTCTAACTGGATGACTTCAGCCTGAAAAATGTCTGCTTGCATTTGAAGCCATGTCCGGCTTCTCGCACCGCCGCCAATAGATACAATAGAATCTATGTTTTTTCCTGCCTGCCGGAATAATGCGATAGATTCATTTAGCGAAAAGGTAATTCCCTCTAAAACAGCTCTGACAACATGTGCCCTTTCATGCCTGCTGTCTAATCCAATCAAGCTGCCGCGAATGATCGAATCCGCATGAGGTGTTCTTTCCCCGACTAAATAGGGTGTAAAGAGCAATCCTTTCGCTCCTGGTGCAACATGAGCCGCACCTTCTAAAAGTGACTGAAACGATTCCTCAGGAGCCAGTAAGTGTTTTGCCCAGTTCAGGCTATATCCTGCTGAAAGGGTGACACCCATTGTGTAAAAAGCGCCTTTTTTTGCATGATGAAACAAATGCAAATTCCCTTGAAGCTCCCTTTCATGATCCTCTTCATAGGAAAGAATGACCCCAGATGTGCCGATACTGCATAACGTGCGGTCAGAGGACAAGATGCCAGCACCAATTGCTCCGCAGGCATTATCTGCCCCGCCGGCAAAAACCTTTGCGCCTTCTTTCATCCCAACTTCACGTGCAATGTGCGGCAAAAGTGTACCAACCTCTGCCTCTGATGTGACAAGCGGCGGGCAAATGTGAGGAGAAATATCAAATGCCTGACAAATCTCCTCACTCCACGTCTGTTCACCGATATTTAACAGCAAGGTGCCAGCCGCATCAGAATAATCCATATGGACTGCGCCTGTTAAACGAAATCTGACATAATCTTTTGGGAGTAAAAACATGTCGATTTGCTGATCAATATGTGGTTCATGTTCCTTTACCCATAATAATTTTGGCAGTGTGAATCCTTCTAACGCCTGGTTTTTTGTGATCTTTTGCAGCCGGTCTCCCAGCTTTTTTGTCATGTGCGTACATTGTGCTGTCGTCCGTGTATCATTCCATAAAATTGCAGGGCGGAGCACTTCGCGAGATTCATTTAATAGAACTAATCCATGCATCTGGCCGGAAAAGCTGATGCCTTCAACTCGTCTTGAATGAACAGGCTGCTTTGCCATCAGTTCTTTCATCGCAGCCATTGTCTGCTTTACCCAATCCTCGGGGTGCTGCTCACAATATCCAGGCTTCTCTTGAATGAGGCGGTACGGCTTAGAGGCTTCGCAGCACACCTTCCCGCTCTCATCCACTAATATCGCCTTGACCCCGCTTGTTCCCAGATCAATTCCCATCACATATTTCATGTTTTCACTCCTTCAAAACAGGTCAGCCCCTTCAATTAATCTTCTAACAAGTATTGATTTAAACGGGCTTTCAGCTGTTCCTCTCTTCCCGATTCGTTTCTGATCAAAGGATGTTTCAGCGCATATTCTTCTAATGTATGAAAGTTTGCCTTTCCTTCTGAAATATCACGTCCAATTCCTTCAGAAAAGCTGCGATACCGGTGCTTTATAACATCTTCAAACACACGGTCTTCTATGAGTCTATGAGCGACCCGCAGTCCTTTTGCGAATGCATCCATCCCGGCAATATGGGCATATAAAATATCTTCAAGTTCAAAGGAAGCTCTTCTCACTTTTGCATCAAAATTAAGACCGCCAGACCCTAGACCGCCATTTTGCAGAATTTCATACATGGCAAGAGTTGTGGCATACAGATCGGTTGGAAATTCATCTGTATCCCACCCAAGAAGCGAATTTCCTTGGTTTGCATCAACAGAACCGAGCAGCCCATGAATTCTTGCGACACGTAATTCATGCTCAAACGTATGGCCGGCCAGTGTCGCATGATTGGCCTCGATATTTAATTTGAAATGGGAATCTAATCCGTATTGTTTTAAAAAGGCGATGGATGTCGCTGCATCTGTGTCGTATTGATGAGTGGTTGGTTCCTTTGGTTTTGGTTCGATTAAAAATTGGCCAGTGTACCCAATTTCTTTTGCATATTCAACAGCCATATGCAAGAAAGCCGCCATGTGATCAAGCTCTCTTTTCATATCTGTATTGAGCAGCGTATCGTACCCTTCTCGTCCACCCCAGAAAACATAATTTTCTGCACCGAGTTCTTTGGCGGTTTCAATGCCTTTTTTGACCTGTGCGGCCGCATAGGCAAAGACATCTGCATGACAAGATGTCGCAGCACCGTGTACAAATCTAGGATGCTTGAACATATTGGCCGTGTTCCACAGCAGCTTTACTCCGCTTTGCTTCATGTATTCTTTCATTCTTTCTAAAATGATGTCTAATTGTTGATTGGTCTCTTGAAGCGTCTCCCCCTCTGGCGCGATGTCACGATCATGGAATGAAAAATACGGAACATCCAACAGGTCAAAAAGCTGAAAGGCGACTTCCAATCTAGCTTTTGCTAAATCCATTCCGCTATAAGAGTCCCACGCTCTTTGCATCGTGCCAGTTCCAAACATGTCTGTTCCATCAGCAGTTAATGTATGCCAATAAGCGACTGAAAAACGCAGGTGGTCTTTCATTGTTTTTCCGCCAATCACTTCGCTTGGATTATAGTATTGAAAGGCGAGTGGATTTTTTGATTGTTTTCCTTCATATTGAATTTTGCCGATTCCTTCTAAGCTGTATAACGTTTTCATATTTGATTTGGTCATTCTTCATTCCTCCTGAGTACACTTTGTAAGTTGATTCAACAAACTAATGATCAATCTATGAAAAAATCACTTTGAATTTTCCATATTTTTTAGTTTTTTAAAAATATTTTCGTTATAATAAAGTTAAAATCATTTATCTTACTAAATACATGCTGAAAAAAGCAGCTCTTCTCAACTTAATCTAAAGACGAAACAAATGGAGTGGATAACGTGGATATCGCTGATCAGAACTTTGTAAAAAAAATAAATCAAAAACTATTATTAAAAGAAATTCTCCAGCATGCGCCCATTTCGAGAGCAAAATTATCTGAACGCACTGGATTAAATAAATCGACTGTTTCTTCTCAAGTAAGTACATTAATGAAAGAACATCTTGTCTATGAAATCGGTCAAGGTGAGTCTAGCGGCGGGAGAAGACCGGTTTTACTAATGTTTAATAAACGTGCTGGCTGCTCCATCGGAATCGATGTCGGCGTTGATTATGTCAATGGCATATTAACTGACCTTGAAGGGTCCATTCTTTACGAAGAGCAGATCAAGCTCCCACCCAGCTCTCCTGAGGTCACAATACGTAAATTAATTGAATTAATACAGCAGCTCATCTCACGAATGCCCTCTTCCCCATACGGGCTCATTGGCATTGGCCTATGCATACATGGTTTAGTGGATGCAGGTGAACAAATCGTGTTTACGCCTCATTCCAAATGGAAAAATGTTGATCTGAAAACCACGCTGCAAGAGACATTCCAAGTACCGATCTTCATTGAAAATGAAGCAAATGCCGGTGCATATGGTGAAAAAATCTTTGGTGCCGCTAAACATTATGACCATTTGATCTATGCAAGCATCGGCACTGGCATCGGGATCGGAATCATCATCGATCATCATTTATACAGAGGGGCGTACGGCTTTTCTGGTGAAATGGGACATATGACAATCGATTTTAACGGACCGACATGCAGCTGCGGGAACCGTGGATGCTGGGAATTGTATGCTTCTGAGAAAGCCTTGTTTCAGTCTCTTCAAACAGATGATCAGCACATCTCCCATCAAGACCTGGAACAGCTGGCCAAGTTAAATGATATGAAAACGCTCAATGCCCTGCGCAACTTTGGCTTTTACCTTGGTGTCGGTCTCACAAACGTCCTGCATACCTTTAACCCGCAAGCCATTATTTTAAGAAACAAAGTGATCGAATCACATCAGGCGGTTCTACATGTGATTGAGGAGGAGGTATCCTCGCGAATGGATACGCAATTCAGCTCACATGTAGAGCTGCTCCCTTCATCATTAGGACACAATGCGCCAGTATTGGGGATGACATCTCTTGTCATAGAAGCTTTTCTGCAAGATGCCACCCTCACAACATGACCTATTTGTTTTTCAAAAAGAGACAGCTCGTAGCGAGTTGTCTTTCTTATTCGTCTGTTTCCTCATAGCGAAAATAGTGAAAATCAGCAGGAAGACGCTCGCCGCTCGTATCTTGGCACTGCATACCGACAA
Source organism: Bacillus sp. FSL P4-0248 (assembly GCF_038593305.1). NCBI lineage: Bacteria > Bacillati > Bacillota > Bacilli > Caryophanales > Bacillaceae > Bacillus > Bacillus sp. FSL P4-0248. The sequence continues at coordinate 1,870,129 of NZ_CP151983.1, forward strand.
ATGCCCCTGTAAAAAACCCCCCGCCTCGAATAAAATCATCGGATAAATGGATGGATTCAAGCGGTACATCAATTTCCTTCCACTCTTTCTGATCAAATGAATAAGAATATTTATATGTCTCTTTCCGAACGGTCACTTTTAAATAGACATAAGTGACCTCGTCAGGAATGATGATTTTATGTGCCAATGGCTGAGAAAAGGCAAGGTTTTCACAGACAGATAGTTCAAGCGTGCGGCCAAGTTCCTCATCATATGTCACCTGGAGTGCTGTCCAGTTTTCCGTATTATAATAATTCACAAGACCAGCTGATTGCTGAAAGTTTTCTGGGAAGAACGAAACAGCTGTCTCTGCTTCAAAATAAAAGCTTTGCCAGCGTCTTGCAACAAATGCTTGGGTAAACTTAGACGTTAAAGATTCGCGGCCGAATAACCTTAAATGCTGAGGTTTCTCCGTTAACGAACCAATCTGATCGGTAAACGGAATTCTTAATGTTTGGAAGTGTCTATTTAGTGTTGATTCTCTAAATTCATCGACTGTATGATAGGTTGGTGCAAAAACCTTTTCTTCGATCTTTGGCGCTTCAACCTCAAGCGTCCCCTCCTTTCCGCCTACAACATAAGGCCAGCCATCCTTCCATTCAAGCTTTTGTAACGCTGTTTCTCTTCCTAAAGGACACCAACCTCTCTGTTGAAAAATAGATTCCTTGTTTGATTGAATCGGACGGCCAGTGAGATGAGCGAGATACCATTCATTTGTATGCGTTTGAACGATTGAAGCATGCCCGCATTTTTGAAGCGGATGTTCAGGCGCGTGGAAGGCACTTAAGATCGGGTTATCAGGATGAACCTCATAAGGCCCTTCAATATGCGAGGAACGGGCGATCGTTGCTGCATGCTCATACCTGGTGCCTCCTTCTGCCGTTAATAAATAGTAGTAGTCACCGATATGATACAGATGCGGCGCTTCTGTCAGTTTAATCGGTGTGCCTTTAAAAATGACCTTCCTTCGACCGATGAGCTTCTTTTCAGCCACACTATATTCCTGCAAGGCAATACCTGCAAAGGAATGATGCTTTTCTCTATGGTCCCACAGCATATTTAAGACGTATTTCTTCCCGCTTTGATCATGGAATAAAGATGGATCAAAGCCGGAGCTGTTGAGCCGGATCGGTTCACTCCAATCGCCGTCCACTTCGCTTGCCGTGACCAAATAATTATGACCGTCTTTAAATGGACCATCCACTACTTTGATATCTGAATAAATAAGCCAAAACTGCCCATCCGCATAGCTTAAGCACGGCGCCCATACTCCGCCAGAATCAGGATTTCCCTTCATATCCAGCTGCGACGTTTTTTGCAAAGGACGCGCAGCAAGGCGCCAATGGACGAGATCCTTCGAATGATAAATTTGTACCCCTGGGAACCATTCAAATGTAGAGACGGCCATATAATAATCTTCTCCAACACGGCAAATACTTGGATCGGGGTTAAACCCTTTGAGCACTGGATTGGTAATCTTCATTGAACTTCCTCCTCTTTCAGAGACCTACATTTTAAAATCGTCCATATGATCGAGATACACTTTGTCTCTATTCTCAAGCTCCCGTACGACTTTTTTATGTTTTTCTTCATCTAGGTTATAAAAATTAATATCCACCATCGCTAAAATCAGTAAGCATACAGGAATCACCGTTGTCGTGATTAAAATGCCCAGTAAAGCTTCTGGTGTTTGCATTTGGTTGGCAACATAGCCAAAGCGATCGAGTACAAGCCCTGGCACAATCCCGCCTAATGCCATCCCAAATTTAAAGAAAAATCCGATGATGGCATAGATGAGCCCGCCCATTCTTTTTCCTGTTTTATATTCGCCATATTCAACGGTTTCAGGAATGAGCGCCCACATGTAAGCACCGGCTGTAATACTTCCTGCAGCTGCGACAAGCCTGAAAACAAGTATTAAAGTGACTTGACTCGGCGGTATCACAAGTAATGCAAGAAGACCTACAATATTCAGCAATAATGAATAATTCAGCAGCTTTTTCTTTCCTAACAGCTTGTGCAGTTTTGGAATAAACGGCAGCACCATTAATGCTGGCAGACTGCCAATGAGTCCGTACCATTTCACTAAATCTTCTCTGCCAAGGTTATACGTCACATAATAGATCCCAACAGAGTTACTGATCGAATTCACGCCAAAAATAATAATAAAGAAAATGCTTAATACAACAAGCGGACGATTGACACGTAACTGCACAAAGATATCACTGAACTTAATTTTTTCCTCCGGCTTTTGAAGCGTGACACGTTCATTCGTGCTTTTAAAACAGAAAATAAGTAATGCACCGCCAAGAACGCCGAGAAAAGCCATCGTCATCTGCCAGCCGAGGGCTGTATTTCCTGTTTTATCACTCAAAAAAGTCGCAAGAAAAGGAACAAAAAAAGCAACAACTAGACCTCCGAGATTAGCAAAAAGCATACGAACAGACGTAATACTGACAACCTCTTGGTTATTTCTTGTCATTGCTGATGTTAAAGCACCATAAGGAACATTGATGAATGTGTATGTAAGCGATAAACCAACATACGTGATGTAGGCATAAACGAGTTTACCCATTTCAGAAAGATCAGGTGTTGTAAAGCAAAGGATAGCAAGTACTACAAAAGGAAACGCACCGAATAACAAGTAAGGTCTGAACCTGCCAAAACGGCTGTTCGTTCGATCCACCAATGCACCAATAAACGGATCTGCAAGCGCATCAATGGCGCGGACAACTAAAAACATCGTCCCTGCTGCCGCCGCTGATAAACCATACACATCTGTATAAAAAAATAATAGATACGTAGAGACAGTTGCATAAATTAAGTTACATGCGAAATCTCCTGAAGCATATCCCACTTTTTCAGACATACGAATCTTTTTTAAATTCTCACTTACCATGAGCTTTCTCCCTTCTTCTCTTAGCCTCTTCTAACGAACAGATGATGGAGGGCAGCAGCAGTCAATGCGAAGAATATAAAGCGCTTTCAATTTGTTGTAAAAATGAAGCTGAACATCTGATCTTTCAGCTTAGCCCACATACGCAGCAAATGATTTGAATGACGGAATCATCCCCTTTAATAGTCGGATCATCACTTGGAATTCATCTTAGTTTATCGACTAAACAAACTAAGATGAATTCATTTTATAAAATCTGATCTGACTTTTCAATATTTTTTGAAAAAATAATCCAAATAATTGATTTCTTGTCATTTTTCCAACTGAAATGACGTGAAAAACTGAAGTGAATCATTTAATGGTTGCAATTCAGCTCATCCCATGCTATATTTATCAAGCGATGAGCTGAATTGTGTAAGTCGGGTAACATGTCTCCTTGAGACACACACGAATGTGGCGTGTGGTTATTCCGCCTCAATACGCAAAAGACATCTTCTCAGGAAGATGTCTTTTTTCTTATCCTATTTTTGTTCCATTTTCAACAGGCTCATCTGTGGCTAGTAAAACCACGTCTTCTTTTGACGGCATGCCCCCTAAGACAAGCACTTCTGATTTGAACCCTGCAATTCTTCTTGGCGGAAAATTGACGACTGCTACGATTTGTCTGCCAGTGAGATTCTCAGCCGTATAACGTTTTGTCAGCTGAGCACTGGATTGCTTTAAACCAATCTCTTCACCAAAATCAATCTTGAGTTTCAATGCAGGAACTCTTGCCTCTGCAAAGAATTCTGCTTCAATGATCGTCCCAACACGAATATCTAACGCCAAAAACTGTTCAATATCTGCCATCTGTTTCTCTCCTCTTCTTTCAAGGGTAAGTTCATTTACTAGAGTCATCTATTGTTTTTTCATTGTAGCACATTCATTTCGTAAAAAAGTGAGTCAAAAAGCCGATTCACGGCAAAAACCACCCTTTAGTTTACATAATATTTTTATCGTCGTGTATTAAATGTTTGCATCCTGAAAATGAATTCAGTAAAATGGCAAATAATCCTACTGCTTCCTCCCAAATATATTGGGGAGGGGTTAACACTTGTTTACATTATCAGATATGTGGACATTTTGCTGGTCGTTTTTCGTCATTCTTCCTATCGTTGCCATCTTGCATCAGCTTGGCCATATTATGGTCGCATGGATGTTTGGCGCAAAGGTTTCTTTTGCTCTTGGCAGAGGCAAAAAAGTATTGAAAATAGGTGTTGTGGAAATTAGACGAATCTATTTTCTAGATGCATTTTGCCATTATGAAGAAATGAGGAAAAATAACCGATTCTCGCACATTCTTGTCTACCTAGGCGGATCATTATGCAACCTGCTCAGTGTTCTCATACTGAATACAATGATCGCCAATGATATCCTGCCAGAACATCAATTTTTCTATCAATTTGCTTACTTCTCAGTCTACTATGTATTTTTTGCACTGCTGCCAGTCCAGTATGCAGATCATCATCCGAGTGATGGGCAAGCAATTGTGAACATCATTCGGCACGGTGAACCATGTGACATCATTGATTAACAGGATGGCTTCCCGCTGTCAATTTGATAATGAATCGTTAAAAAGGGAATACCGAATAGCTTCATTTGATGAACCGCTGTGAGACTTTTATCTGTCTCCGGCTTCATATGAAAGCTTTCTTCCATTGGCAGTTTCATGGTGATAAAAGGTGTATGCAAATACAACCCTTCGTCACCGGTACTGCCTTTTGGACATGCACTTTTTAATAGAAAATCTTCTCTTTCATTAAAAGGTTTTAAAATAGCGGTCATCTGAGAATATGGAAGCGGCAGCGCAATATTCATATAGCCCGCAGCTGCATCGTGATGATGAGCATAAAGCGCAAAAAAGACCTGCTCCCCTTTTTCGTTGTGACGAATCCACGCCCTGACATCCTTTCGCTCTTCTTTAGGATGTTGAAATGCAGTCAGACGCCCCTTCATTTCATACGGCTTACGAGATGTTCCCAAATAGAGCTGCCCTAGTTTCTTAAAAATGGGCTGAAGTAAAAAAACAAACGGCCTCACCCACCAATGAAAACAGACTGCTGCTTTTAACGTAAACGCCATCGGATTCTCATAAAACCTTCGAATCACAGGTGACACCCTTTCAGCTGAAAATGTCGTTCCATTTAAATCATCAAGTGAATTGACTAAACCTAGGTTCTCTCGATCACCCATTCTTTCCTTTTGAAAAGAGATCAAATGAAAACGGCCATGCACTTTTGATATCGGAAAGTGCTTCTGCTTCAATTGATCCTTTGGCCCTTCGATCAGCCATCCAATCAAACCTGGTAAAATAACAAAAAAGGCATTAATACTGCCATGAAACCAAATCATCTGATCAATGCTGATGTAGGTCACGCGCATGAGCATGCCAGCGGAATAAAGAAGAGATAGCACGATTGTTCCCATTAAGACGCAGCTAGAAAACACAATCAGCACTTTTGCCACAGTCGATCGAAACCTTGTTTTCATACAAAGAATGCCGTACAAGTAGAGGGCAATGACATATAGCGTGACGCTGAACGTATCAAATAGACGGGAAAAGCTAATCCCAACAGCGATCATCACAGGCGACAGCAAAATCACCCATCCTGCCGCTTTGTATAAAGCTGTCTCTTTTTCTCGCTGCCTCCCTAATAATCCATAGAAAAGCGGGATAAAAAAAGCCGAGTAATGAAAATGAATAGCGGTCAAAAGCACAATGATTGGTGAAAAGGTCATTACCTGTATATCTGCCGTGTACAGCCAAAACCAAAGCCCTCCTAAAGCGAGATACATCCATGCTCCACCCGTCATCAATTCATGAAGCGGAAAGATTCCCCTTTTCAGCAAACGAGTACAGCCATATAACGCCAAAAGAATCGTATACAAAAACCATCCCGATGCAAACAAGGCAGAATGATAGATGAATGCAGCCGTTGCACAAAGAGCAGCTAATGGAAAGGCTTTCATTAAAAAGCCGAGCAGTATCCCCGGCTTACTCTCCCTCTCTGCCTTCACAAAAAAGGCTAAAACTGCAGGAAGGAAAAACAGAATGGCTATCAGTACAAATAACTCTGCTAACGGACCTGTCATTAAACGGGTGGTGATAAACCAGCACATGAAGACGAGGCTTGATATCAAATGCCATTTATTCATCATGAGACATCACCCTTTCAGTAAACCGGCCTTTATATGTAAAAAGGGTCCCAAACAGTCGATTTTTCACATGCACATCAATGGTATACTCACCCGCGTGCTCGTCGTAGCCTTCTGTCACATCTGACACACCGTAAAGCCATGAAGGCAGCGGCCACTCACGTCCTAACATCAACAGCTTCTGCCGGCCGGATTGAATGTGAAGGAACCCATGCTTTGTTACTGTAAAATGAAGCTCTGACATAAGAAGTCTAGGTTTTCCAAAATAGTCTAGTACTTTATGACTCTTCTGATCAATGATCATATCTGCATCAAAGTGACGTTCCTTCTTTGGGAAATAAAACGTACGGAACCAGTGCATGCCTTCCTCTCCCTTATTTGTCATAAAGGGTTTATTGACAATTCGGAAGGGAATGTTTTTTCCTCTCTCAGGGAAAAAACAGCGAAAGAGTGGACCAATTTTGAAGAAAAATCGAATGAGCCTCGTTCCGCCGCCTATTTCCTCCATAGTGCCTTCAGCGGTAAACGCACGGTTGTATCTCTCTTTTAATTTTGGATGAAGCTTATCGTAATCCTTTACTTGATGACGATGAACGACCATGTCTACCTCCCCTTTTTCGTTTGATCGAGAATACGTCTATACAATCTTTTAAATTAATCATTCCTGCAATGGATAGGATCAAAAATGCACTCATCACAAGCGGCTCATGGAGTGTCGTTTGGGGGGAGAGGATCCCGATACAAAGCATCAGCAGCAGAAACACACTTTGAAGAATGAACAAATATTTCTTTGATAGCTTAGGTATCAGCCATGATACGCCTATAAGGGCATAAAACAACCGAAATCCGGTGCTATGATCAAAAGCAGAATGTGAAAAAGGAATAACCGCTTGGCATAGCCAGACGATGGCAAACAGCAAACAAATTCCATGATGGGCAAGTGTTCTCTCCAGTAACAACCGAGGGTGCGTACCCTTTTCAAGCCACGTCTTTAGTGCGCCAAAACTAAAGGCCGTCATAAGCCCCATCATCGGGCGAAAAAGAAATCGATCTGCCCACGCCCATCCTTTTCCTTCTTTCGGTTCATAATCAAATTGCGTTTGAAACACAATATGATCGTTTGTTTTCACATATTTCCAATAGCCGCCGCCTTCTTTGATAAAAGACAACGGGTGTGACGATTTGAATTTAAGTGAGGATGACCTTTCATTTCGTTCATCCATCATTCTAGTTCGATATGCTCCAGTCCCTGTGACACTTACACCAAATCCAAGATGCTTTTCATACAAAAAGGTTTGGGGCTGTTCATCTTGAGGTCCATTTAATGAAATGGTTGAAAAACGCAAATCCCACTGTTCATGAAGCTTTGGATTTTGCGTATATTCCCATACTTTCTCTAAAGGTGCATGAATGGTTGTTTCCACATAAACAGGCTTTCTTTTCATCTGCCTCTACTCCTCTATGTGAATTATTTCACATAATAAGCATACCATGTTTCACAAAACTGTCAAATCTTTATTCGTTTTCTCTCAAAAAAATGGTTCCAGAAGGATGCTTCTCTATGATATCGGTTCACTGTAAAAAAAAAAGACCTGTCAAATAGACAGATCTTCTTTTTGCAATACACCTGTGATATAGAGCCGAACTGCATAACTCACACTTTCTTCAAGCTGTTCTTTTCGTTGGAATCCCTTTTTATTAGAAATATCACCGAAGCCGTGCAGTAAGCTTCTCAGTCCTCTGACGACATGTGTCATTTCCTCTTCCTTTACACCAAAGCGTGACATGATGGTTTGGACAAACTGAACAAGGCGCTCTGCTGCAATACGTACTTCTTTTTCGTTCATATGTGAAAAGGCAGCTTCATAAAGACCTGGGTGTTCTCGGACAAAGTGCACATATTGTCTGGCAAAGGCTAAAACAGCTTCTCCTTTTTCCAGCCCCTCTGTGACTTGCATCCCTTCCTCACAAAGCATGGAGAGCCCTTTTACTGCGAGTGCTGCCTGAATCTCATGAAGGCCGGATACATGATTATAAAGAGAAGGCGGCCTGATATTCAGTCTTTTAGACAATGTAGCAATAGTCAAAGCGGAGAAGCCCTCTTCATCAACAAATGCAGCCGCTGTATCCATAATTTTTTCTTGTGTAATTCCCATTCTTGGAGACACGGTTTACTGCCCTCCTTTTTTTAGCTGGTGCTGTCTTTTTTTAACGGCAGCTTGAAGCTTTTCATGAGGCTCTATGATAAGGTCACCATGTCCTGCAGCAAGACAGGATATGCGCAATGTCAGTAACTTTTCAGCGCTTTTTAGTGCGGTTTCTGCATCCCATGTGGCAAAAGCCGGGAACGGGAAGCTCCACCGAAACTCACCCGTAACCGATAAGCCGCCTTTAGTCACAAGTGCATCCCCTGCAATGACAACTCCTGACCTTTCATCGTATAAAGAAATGCTGCCGGGTGTATGCCCTGGTGTTGCAATCACTTTAAGCGGCCCAATCTCATCTCCTTCTTCAACAAGCACATCTGGTTTTGTATAAATATTTTTCATAAAACTGCCTTTGATTTTTTGCTGAGGTTCATCAGGGAGCAAGGTAAAGTCACCTTCAAAAAGGCGTGCATCACGTTTTGATAAATAGACAACTGCCTCTGGAAAAGCCTTCTTCACCTCATCTAATGCGCCGATATGATCCATATGGCTATGAGTGAGAATAATCTTATGAATTGGTTTGTTCTTTTTACGGGCAAATTCGATGATCGAGTTCGCCGCCATTTTTAAAGCAGCATCAATTAAGATGAGTCCTTCCTCTTCCTCAAAGACATAGCAATTTACCGGAAATAATCGCGGCATCAATGTAAGCTGGTGCAGACGGTCAAAAGTTGTTAATCTCATGATTGCCCTCCTAAAACTAATATCGTTAGTTTTATATTAACTAATGGTATTAGTTTTAGCAATCATTTTTTCATCAACCGCAATATAAATATCAATTTGCGCTTCTTTTGGATCAATAGATCTTTCATCATACCATTCAAAATCACCTGTATAAGTGCGGTATTGACGCTGATCCCACGTCCAAATCTTGTGCCATGTTTCAAGCACGACCTCTTCAATCGGTCCTTTTCTCGTTTGAAATCTTGCGTAGGTGGATGCAGGAATCTCTTTTACATGTTCGATCTGCTGATCCGCAAATTGCCCAGCTGTAAATAAATAAAAACCATGTTCATCTTTTTCATAATCTGAATACAGCCCTATGACTGGAGCTTGCCCCCCATAAAGCTGCTGCGCAAAAAAATCCTGCCAAAGCGGTGCAATCTTCCGCTCTTTTGTTTTCTCTATTTCATTTGTTGTTCGAATAGACAACCCTTTGACCCATTGTTTCTCTAATGTGACGATATCGTACATACATTCTCATCTCCTTTTCTCCCATCATATAAAAAGAAACCTGACAACAGTGTGTCAAGTTTCTAATCGCTTCATAAATTGTTTTAATTGGAGATCAAATGCTTCCTTGATGTGCTGAGGTGAAAGAATGTCGACGTCCGGTCCTAAGTGGAATAGGAAACTGTGCAGCCAATCATCTTGCGGCACAGTCAATGCTGCCAGATAGGTCCCGTCTGAACATATGATCAATTCGTTCTCATCCACCCATTCCTTCACTTTGCCAGCTGATGCTTCCGTTAACCTGAGCGTGAGGGTTGTGACTGAAGGTTCTTCATGCCAAGAGTCATTCCAAGGCTTCTCTTCATTTTTGATTCTTTTCGGCCTGAAATATGCTGAAATGGTGATGAGGTCTGTCATTCTGGTCAGCTTGAATAGACGAAAATCATGTTTCACACAACAAAACGCATACAAGTACCAATGCCTTCCTTTTAAAACAAGCGTATAAGGCTCCACTTTCCGTGGAAGTGTTTCACCTTTTGCATTGCGATAAGTGAATTGAATGAATTGATGCGCGGAAGCAGCTGTATGGATCAGCTGAAGCTTCTTTTCTGCCTGGCTGTCTTTCCCCCATGAGCTTAAATCAATAAAGACATGGTGCTGTTTCTCGCTTTCATCACTTTTTGGAGGAATGAGAGATTTGATTTTTTTCAGTACATGTTCACTTTCTTTAAAGGAGTATGCACTCGTCATGCTTTCAAGGGCAGTTAAAATAAGCTCAATGTCATCATCGGTAAATAATTTTTTCTCTAAACGATAGTCGTCAACAAGCGAAATGCCTCCGCCTGCTCCTTGTGTTGTCACAATAGGAATCCCGGCTTGATTGATGGTCTCAATATCGCGATAAATCGTCCTTACGCTCACTTCGTGAAGTTCAGCAAGGTCTTTCGCTTGTATTTGCTTTTTGCTAATGAGCAGCATCACAATAGACAAAATACGATCGATTTTCATGCCTTTTCCTCTTTTTCATAAATGTAGGTTTTGATTTGATAAAAAATGAAAGAATGGTAAAGATAAGGAACAGCCAGCATTCGTTTACATCCCTGCACATGCAGGAGGAGGTTGCATCATGACACATCACGTGTGGCAGTTATTCATAATTGGGGGCATTATGCTGATCTGCATCATCTTTCGAATGAATCGAATGAGACGCTATCAGCTTGTGCGCCCGATCAGTCTTTTGATGAGAATGTATGTATTTGGACTCACTGCCCTTATTCTCTTATTAGAAGGCTGGCAAAATCACAGCATTTTCATCTATGCCGCTATTGGTATGCTCTTTGGAAGCAGTCTGGCCGTTCATGCATATGAGACGATCCGCATGAAAGAAGAAAATGGCCGTCTTTATGTGAAAACGAGTAAATGGATTGAAAGCTTCATTTTATGCTTATTTTTATCTCGACTTAGTTTTAAGCTGGGTGAGCTGACGAACCATTCGCTCACAAAGATTGGTGTCGTTGAACTGTATCAGCATATTGTGAGTGATGATGCCATGACCATGCTCAGCTTTTTTCTGTTAGCTGCTTACTATGTTGTTTTTTCTTATCAAATGATGAAAGCAGGTAAACGATCAACACGTATGCATCATGCGTAAAAACCTTCCTACTCATATAGGAAGGTTTTTATTAGTCATGCTGTGCATGATGAATCATTTGTTCAAGCACTTCCATCACATGCTGATCTTCAGGGCTGTAAAAAATCGATGTCCCTGCTCGTCTAGATTTCACGAGACGAAGGTTTTTTAAAAAACGCAGCTGATGAGAAACAGTTGATTGCATGAGATTCAGTGTTTCTGCGATATCATTTACCGAGTATTCACCTTGAGACAGCAGGTGCAGAATACGAATACGTGTCGGATCAGATAAGGCTTTAAACGTTTGGGAGACAAGAAATAAACTTTCTTCATCCAGCTCCATCCGTTCCTGTTCTTGATTTGTATTCAGTTCTTCCTTCATTTCGCTTCACCTTTCTTGTTAGTCAAATCACGACTTATTCTATGTATCATCATATACTAAAACGTCCGGCGTGCAAAGCGGGCACACTTTAGAAAAAAGATTTATTCAAATAGCATTGACACTTGGTAGCATTCTTTTTAAAATGAGCATTATTTATTCATTTTTTTAGAGGAGCTGATAGGCAAATTGACTGAAGAGCCAAGACTAAAACGCAGCCTGACTGTCTTTCCACTTGTTGTGATCGGGCTTGCTTATATGGATCCACTTGTCGTATTTGATTCATACGGCATTGTTGCTCAGCTGACGAAAGGACACGTCGCTGCAGCTTATATATTTACGTTACTTGCATTACTATTGACAGCGCTTAGCTATGGGAATATGGTGAAGGCTTTTCCAAAAGCAGGATCTGCTTATACATATGCGCAAAAAAGTATTCATCCTCATGTCGGCTTCCTTGTGGGCTGGACACTTTTACTGGATTATTTATTTCTGCCTATGGTGAATTTTGCGATCGGTAGTGCTTATTTAACCGCAGCCTTTCCTGATGTACCTCATTACATTTGGATCATCATACTTGCTATCGCCATAACGACTGTCAATGTCATCGGTATACGGCTTACAGCCAACATTACGGCGCTATTTGTGACGTTTCAGGTCATTGTCGCCGTCACCTTTGTTGGGTTTGTTATTTATGGGCTCACACAAAACACTGGCAGTGGAGCGTTATTGTCAGCCCGGCCTTTTTATTCAGCGAGCTTAGATCCAGCGCTTATTTTTTCAGGAGCGACCATTTTATGTTTCTCCTTTCTAGGATTTGATGCCATTTCGACGATGTCTGAGGAAACCATTAAACCAAAAAAGACCATTCCGCTTGCCATTTTCTTAACAGTTGCGATTGGAGGCGTACTGTTTACTTTGACGTCTTATTTTTTGCAGCAGGTGTTTCCAAATTTTCAGCAGTTCAAGCATCCTGATGCAGCCTCACTTGAAATTGCAGAATTTGTGGGCGGCGCATTTCTCCACTCGTTCTTTTTAGCAGGCACAATGGTGGCTGTCATTTCTTCCTCCTTATCGTCACATGCGAGTGCAGCAAGGCTTTTATATGCAATGGGAAGAGATCAATCGTTACCGAAGCGTTTCTTCGGGTATATTCATCCGAGATTAAAAACCCCTGTTTTTAATATTTTATTAATCGGAGCTTTCTCCTTAACCGCAGTCGTTGGCGAACTTGAAGTCATTTATTCCTTTATCAGCTTCGGCGCGTTAATTGGATTTACCTTTGTGAATTTGTCTGTTTTTGCGTACTTTTTCGTCAGACAAAAACAAAGAGGTGTGCTGAATACATTGAGATATGCAGTGATCCCTCTATGCGGGACGGCGTTTTGTCTTTGGCTGTTAACGAGCATCAGCACAAATGCATTAATCATTGGCATGATGTGGCTGATTATCGGTTTTGTTTATTTCTGCTTCAGGCTGAAAACACGACCTGAATTTACGTTTGGATATGATTGATTATAAGGTTTTCACTTGGTATCCTGCACAGGATATGGCATAATAAAAAGGCTGTACTTCCCTTTTAAAAGCGGGGCAAAACAGGGGTGAACTGACCTTGAAAAAGAAAAAAACAGGATGTTTTGCCATTTCAGGCTGTTTCACGATTTTTCTCTTTGTTTTCGTATTAGCAGCCATTGCCATCTCCTTTAATCAAAAGGAGTTAAAAAAGCTGCCGATTGATACGGAATCAATTGTTTTGTCGAGATTGGATGATTACAAACCGCTTGTAGAAACAGAGTTAAGAGATCAAGATTTAGATCAGTATACCGGGTTAATCCTCGGTATGATGTATCAAGAATCAAAAGGCAGAGGCGGAGATCCAATGCAGGCCTCTGAATCTCTTGGTTTGAAACGAAATGAAATCAATGACCCTCAGAAAAGCATTAAACAAGGAGTCCATCATTTTTCGACTATGTACAAGCATGGGAAGAAAAAAGGCGTTGATTTGGAAACCATTATTCAAAGCTATAACATGGGAATCGGCTATATTGATTTTGTTGCAAAAAACGGGGGAAAACATTCCGAGAAACTGGCAAAGCAATACTCCAAAAAGCAAGTGAAACGAAACCCCAAAGTCTATACGTGCGGCGGCAACAAAGATAACTTCCGCTATCCGTATTGCTACGGTGACTTCACTTACGCTGAAAAAGTAAAAGAAAAAACGAAAACAGTTGAAGAAAAGATGAAATTGGCTTCTTCATCCACACCATCATCGTAAAAAAGCACTTCCTTGACGGAAGTGCTTTTCATTTTATCGCTGCTCTTTCCCAATTTCCGGGAGGATCGTTTTTGCTAAATGCTGGTCCATTTCCTCATATTCATCATAATGAATCGTTTCATACAGCTCTTTCCTCGTTTGCATATCCCCAAGTATCCCCTGCTGCGTTCCCTTTTCCATGATTTCTGTAAATAAACGCTCATACGCTTTTGCAGCGACTCTAAGTGATGACACAGGGTAAATGACCATTTGAAAGCCAAACATAGAAAATTCGTCTGCATGATAATAAGGCGTCTTGCCAAACTCCGTCATGTTTGCAAGGAGCGGCCCTTTAATATTACTTGACGCATGCGTGAAGTCCTCCGCTGTGATGAGTGCCTCAGGAAAAATAGCGTCAGCTCCTGCTTCTACGTAAAGATTGGCCCGGCGGATGACATCCTCCATTCCATTTACGGACTTTGCATCGGTTCTCGCAATCACCAAAAGCGTTGGTGCCGCTTGTTTGATGGCTTTGATTTTTGCGACCATTTCTTCTACTGGAACGAGTGATTTCCCGTTTAAATGCCCGCATTTTTTCGGCATTTGCTGATCTTCAATTTGAACAGCTGCCACTTTGCTCTCAACCATTTCTTTTGCCGCTCTTGCTGCATTTAAAACACCGCCATAACCTGTGTCCATATCGACCAAAAGCGGCAGCTGGGAAGCTCGAATGATCTCCTTCGCTTTTTCTGCCATTTCTGTTGAATGGATCATGCCGAGATCAGGCAGTCCTTTGCTGGCACAAAAAGCGGCACCTGATAAATAGAGCCCTTGAAAGCCCATTTTTTTCGCATAGAGCGCAGACATTCCATCGTGAACGCCTGGAATTTGAAATAAAGCTGATTTGTTCATTTGTTCTTTAAAGGCTGCGGCTAAATCAGCCTGACTTCTTTCTTCATTCACGATCCACACGCTAGCTCCCCCTTATATGACGAATAAGTCCATAAATGCTGGTACTGTTGTTGTTTTTAATTGATTTGGATTTTGGCAGAGTGACACAATTTGATCCACTTGCTTTTGTGGAAATCTTGTCTTTAAATGATAGACCCATTTCTTTTCAAGCAGCGGAATGCCTTCCTGTCTTCTTCTGCGATGACCAAGCGGGTATTCAATTTCAATTCGGTCTGTCATCGTCCCGTCTTTAAAGAAAATTTGTACACAGTTTGCAATCGATCTCTTTTTCGGATCTAAATAATCCTCTGTATAACGTTTATCCTCTTTCACAATCATTCGATCACGAAGACGATCAATGGCTGGATTTTGCGCCGTTTCTTCTTCATAATGGTCAGCTGTCAGTTCACCATAAATCAGTCCAATGGCTGTAATATACTGCAAGCAATGATCACGGTCTGCCGGATTGTAAAGCGGCCCTTTCTTATCAATAATCCGAATCGCTGACTCATGTGTCGTAATCTCTACCCGGTCAATTTCATCTAAACGATCTTTTACAGCGTCATGCAGCATCACAGCCGCCTCTGCAGCTGTCTGTGCATGAAATTCAGCAGGATAAGCAATTTTGAAAAGAACATTTTCTATGACGTATGATCCAAGGGGCTGGGCGAGCGTAAGTGGTTTTCCTTTCATAAGAACATCTTCAAAGCCCCACTTCTCTGCACTGAGGGGCGTTTGATAACCCATTTCTCCTTTACGTGTCATCATTGCCAGTCTCACTCCGCGGCTTGTTGCGTCCCCTGCTGCCCATGATTTCCTCGATCCTGTGTTTGGGGCGTGGCGATACGTCCTAAGCGGGGAATTATCAACAAACGCTTGTGATAAAACATGCTGGACCTCTTCCTTTGTTCCGCCAAGCATTGCACACACAACTGCACTTGTTGCCACTTTGACAAATAACACATGGTCCAATCCATTTCGATTTAGACAATTTTCTAAAGCAAGGACACCTTGAATTTCATGTGCCTTGACGATTGCATGCAGTACATCATTCATCGTTAGCGGCTCTTCTCCGTTTGCAAGGCGTGTTCTGCTGATATAATCACTTACAGCTAATATTCCGCCTAAGTTATCTGACGGATGCCCCCACTCCTGTGCAAGCCACGTGTCATTATAATCTAACCAGCGGATCATACAGCCAATATCAAAAGCCGCTTGAACGGGATCTAGCACAAACGAAGTGCCGGGAACTCTTGCTCCGTTAGGCACAACAGTTCCAGGTACGATAGGTCCAAGGTGCTTCGTACATTCTGGAAAATTGAGCGCCAGCATTCCGCACCCGAGCGTGTCTATGAGCACATACCGCGCGGTTTCAATGGCCTCTTTGCTCGTAATTTCTCCGTCTACTGCATAGGCAGCGATTTCTTCTAATAGCTGATCTGTTTGATTGACGACTGCTGTTTTGTTCATGTTCATTCCCCCGTTTTTCCATCATCATTTGAAACCTTTAATCCTCTTGGCCCTAGATACCGGACTCTCGGTCTAAAAATGCGATTATGCAAATGCTGTTCAATCACATGTGCGGCTAATCCGCTAGCTCTTGCAGCAAAGAAAATGGGTGTATAAAGTGAAATGGGGATTCCGAGCACGTAATAAATCGGTGCAGCATAATAATCAAGATTTGGATAAAGGTTTTTCTGCTCTTTCATGTATGCCTCTCCTGCTACACACATGTCATATAGTGTTGTATCTCCCTTTGATTCCGTAAGCGTTTTCAATGAGCGTTTTAAAAGAGCGGCTCGCGGGTCCATTTTTCTCATGTATACCCTGTGGCCAAAGCCCATCATTTTTTCTTTTGCGGCTAATTTTCGTTCAATGAGCGCAAGAAATCCTTCTGTTGTTTTTCCTTCAAGAAGCATGTGCATGACAGCTTCATTTGCTCCTCCGTGGAGGTCACCTTTTAATGAAGAGATCGCTCCAGTAAAAGCACCATACATGTCAGAATGCGTGGATGCAATCACTCTAGCCGCAAATGTTGAATTCGGTAGCTCATGTTCGCTATATAATGTGAGTGTTTGGTCAAAAGCGGTAATTTCGTCTTGTGCCGGGGTGCGTCCTGTTAACATGGATAAAAAGTTTTCAGTGTAGGATTTGGACTGATCTGGAGAAATAGCGGCGTCTTTTGTGAGAATATAATAGCTTCCAGCAACAATGGCCGGCAGCTGGCCTAATAATCGAACTGCACGCCTTACTTGGCACGCTTCAGATCGATCATGTAATGCGTCATCATACCCTGCAAGAGCAGATAAGCACGTTCTCATCGCATCCATAGGGTGAGTGGTTTTTGGCAGATTCGTTAATATGGTTTGAATGGTTGGATGTAAGCTCGTTTGTGAGGATATATCTTGCTGAAATTGGTGATATTCCATCTGATCTGGTAATCTTCCATAAATAAGCAGATAGGCTGTTTCTAAATATGTCTTGTTTTGTGCCAGCTCAATGAGGTCGTACCCGCGAATCACAATTTCCTCTTGCTCCACATCTAAGTATGATATGGATGTTTCGCTTGCCACAATGTCTTCAAGCCCCGGTTTATACTGCAATTGTTCAGTCATCATATAACCCCCGTTTCGTCCAATTGTTGATCTCCAAACGAGCAAACGGCCAAAAATGATGTGAATCTATAGATGGGAAGATACCGTGCTAGTCGGATACCCAATTTCCATTCTATCCAAAGCACTTCATCTTGTAAATAAAAGAACGTATGTCCAGTTGGACATACGTTAGCTGTAATATGGAGAAATCATGATATAGACAATGACGCCAGTGAGACTAACATAGAGCCAAAGCGGCATCGTCCAGCGGGCAATCTTACGGTGACGCTCGACCTGCATCTGTGCGCCTCTAAATAGTGTAATCAGTGCAAGCGGTACAATAATAGCTGAGAGTACAATATGTGTAATCAAAATAAAGAAGTAAATCGGACGGATGATCCCTTCTCCTCCGAAGTGTGTATCAGCTGCCATTGAATGATATGTCACATAGGAAATTAAAAAGACAAGTGTTGTTGAAAATGCAGCAAAGATAAATCGTCTATGTGCTTTAATGTTCTTTTGTTTAATCATAATGAGTGCTGAAAGTAAGAAGATAAACGTAAAGCTGTTCATCACGGCATTCAGTAACGGCAGAAATGTAATATCCAGATGACTAAATTTATCTGTTTTTGGCATTAAAAATAATAAAGCGATTAATCCGTTTATGGCAATTGTTAAAATGACAACAATGCCGGTGAAATTTTTCGGTTTTTGATTCTGTTCGTTCATGTTTGAAAACCTCTCTTTATTAGTTCCGACTAAGAGTATGTTATTTAACTTTCTCTATAAAGTCAATGAATTCGCTGTCTTCGTCGAATTTTAGACAAACTTGCCGATTACTGGCGTTTTAACGGGTTGAAAGATTCATCCACTTCCTTTAAAATTGGAATTTATGTGATTTTTATCATTTCTTATATGAAAGGAGTAATGGACTTGTCAATCTTACAGGAAACACCCAAAGATGTGAAGGCGTTAGAGCAAGAATTACAGCAATTGCAGTTCCAAATGTATCGAATGCAAGAAAATATGAAAGATATTTCGAAAAAGGCAAAGATCATTGGCATTGATCAGGCGAAAGAAGATGAATGGATGATTGTCTCTGCCATTGAAAATGCTGATACATGTAAAATCATGCTGACTGATTGTGAAAAAGCTTTTCGCGGACAATCTGATTTTTCCTTAATTGCGGAATATCCTGAAGAAGGAAAGATTCATATTGCTGATATAAAAGGCCCTCCCGATAATGGGTACGGCTCAATCTGTATGAAGCATTTAAAAGAAATCGCAAGAGAGCAGAACATCCCAGTCATCACAGGTGACCTCGTCAAAAGAGATTGGAATCATGTGGACCGCTTGATTCATTTTTATGAAAAGCATCAATTTGATGTCCAAATCAATTGGAAAGAACAAAGCGGAGAAATTTATTGGGTGGACAGCTAACGACAAAAAACCAGCGTGTAAGATGGAATATACGCTGGTTTTTGTCGAAAATGCAAATTTTTCTGAAAAATGTGTGTTTTTTTGACCAAAAAAAGGGTACAATAAAAGCATCAGGCCGCCACCTGATGCTTTCTTCCAAAAAACAATAAGTTACTAGTTAAGTACTTTTACTTTGACTGATTTTACGCCCCAATTTTTTGCTTGGGATTTGCTTGGTACATGAACATCAATTTTGTTACCTTTAATTGCGCCGCCAGTATCTGCTGCGATGGCTTCACCGTAGCCTTCAACATAAACCTTACTTCCTAATGGAATGACATTAGGATCTACTGCAATCACTTTCGCATTTGGGTTTTTATTTAAGTTTACCCCTGTTGCAGTGATACCTGAGATGCCACCATCATTTGCTGTATAAGCCGTAGCCGTTACAGTCATTTCTTTTTGTACACTTTGACTAGCAGAAGATGATTCTGCTTTAGCTGTTTCCTGTTTAGGAGCAGCTTTTTTCGGTGCTTCCTGTTTAGGAGCAGCTTTTTGTGTTGTTTGCTCTTTTTGGACAGGCTCCTGTTTTTGTACAGGCTCTGAGCTTACCGGAGCTGAGCTTTGACCAGCAACACTTAGTGTTGAACCAATCATAATTATATCTGAGTTTAAGTTATTCCAAGACTTAATATCGCTAATTGACACATTGAATTTTTGAGCGATTTTCCAGAGGCTGTCCCCCTTCTGGACTTTATACTGCTCCTGAGTTTTCTCTTTTGAAGAGATTGTCAATTTATCACCTACATAAATCATGTCTGTTGATAAATTGTTCCAACCCTTTAGGTCCTTTAGAGACACATCATTTTTTTGAGAGATTCCCCAAAGTGTATCACCTTTCTTCACAGTGATTTCCTTTGCAGAAGCTTGCTGTGCTCCAAATGCTGTTGTAGAGATTGCTGCAACAGCAACCAAGGACATAATAGTCTTCTTCATAAAGTAAATCCTCCCTTGTTAGCTTTTTATGGCGGCTAACGAGTGCTATCGTAACATATGTAAATGTCAATTCAATAACAAAACGATATGTTTTAGATTACAGTTCCTTTACATGAAACATCTCTCTCCATTGGTAAATCAGACCACAAAACAGCTCGATTACCCACCATATCAAGGTTTTGAAAGGATCAGAAACCTCCTGTTGAAAACGTGTCCAAACGCAGCGAAAAAAATTTATTTTTCTTCTTCAACCTCTTTATTTTTTTCTTTTTCTATAAATAAACGGATTTCTTCTAAAAAAACATCCCCGTATTTCTCTCTTTTTTGAGCGCCTATTCCCTTAATATGGAGAAGTTCTTCTTCTGTTTTAGGCTGAACGGCTGACATTTCCTTCAAGGTTTGATCAGAAAATACAACAAATGGCGGAACACCCTGCTCTCTCGCCAGCTTCATTCTCACCGCTCTCAGCTGCTCAAATAATGCATCGTTTTCTTGAATCGCCTCTCTTTTCACTGCCTGTTTTTTATACACAGCCTCTTGCCCGACTAACACTTTCTTTCCTTTATGTGTCACTTTTAATGTTGGATAAGCTCCTTCAGACATGTGCAAATACTCTTCTGTAATTAAAAATTCGATGAAATCACTGATTTGCTGGGCTGATTGCTGCTTCATTAAAGCGTATGTAGGAAGACGGTCGAAACCGAGGTCAAGTACTTTTTTATTTTTAGAGCCTGCCAGTACTTGAGCAATCATCATTTTTCCAAACCGCTCGTTCATTCTAACCGTACACGATAAAACCATTTGCGCTTCTCGAGTGACCTCTTCACGCTCTCTTTCATCAAGGCAATTGCTGCATTTTTGGCAAGGGGTACTTGCTGATTGATCAAAGTAGTCCATCACAAATTGCTGCAGACATTGCTCAGTGTGACAGTAATCGACCATTTGCCTTAGTTTAAGCAGTTCATGCTGATAGCGCACTTCATCTTCTGTTGACTGTTCAATGAGGAATCGCTGCATTCGTACGCCCTGCGGCGAGAACAGTAAAATGCATTCACTTTGGAGCCCGTCTCTGCCGGCGCGTCCAGCTTCTTGATAGTAGCTTTCAATATCCCTTGGAATTTGATGATGAATCACAAAACGGACATTTGATTTATTAATTCCCATGCCAAATGCAGATGTAGCGACCATAACCTGGATGTCATCATTTAAAAACAGGTTTTGCTGCTCTTCTCTTACATTGTCATCTAACCCGCCATGATAAATGCCAGCTTTGATCTTTTGTTTCTTTAGCCGATTGTAAATGTTTTCGGCTTCTTTTCTTGTAGCAGTATAGATAATGCCGGACTCAAGTTTATTTTTCTTCATATAATGTGTGATAAAGCGGTCACTATTTTCTCCTTTGACCACCTGAAAAGATAAATTTTCTCTAGCAAACCCAGTAAAAATGGTTTCTTCTTCGTTCATGCCAAGCTGTTCACATATATCTCGGTGGACCTTTTTCGTGGCTGTAGCAGTTAATGCGACAATCACTGGTCTTTTTGTCAGCTGATTTAAGCATTCTTGAATAAACCGGTAGCTTGGCCTAAAATCATGCCCCCACTCAGATATACAGTGCGCTTCATCAATTGCAATTAAAGGGATCGTTAACCGATCAAGCAGCTGAAAAAAACGCTCATTTTGTAAACGTTCAGGTGTGATATAAAGCAGCTGATATTCCCCATCTTCACATTTTTTCAGCCTTTTATTCATTTCAGCTGCGGAAAGTGTGCTGTTTAAAAAGGACGATCGTATGCCCATCTCATTTAGCGCATCGACTTGATCTTTCATTAAAGAAATTAGCGGGGATACAACGATCGTTGTTCCTTCCATCATCAGGGCAGGAATCTGGTAGCAAACCGATTTCCCTCCGCCTGTCGGCATAATACAGACGGTATCCTTCTGTTTGTTTACAATCGATTCAATGGCTTGTTTCTGTCCCTGCCTAAATGCGTCAAAGCCAAAGTATTGTTTCAGGAGTGCTTCTGCTTGTTCTAACATCCAATTCCCTCTCCGTCTTTTGTTTTGTCTATTTTAACATACATTCATGCCTCTTCCGGCCGACTGTGCAATTTCGTTTTTTCACAAAATAAAAAGCCATTTTCCGCAATGGAAAATGGCTTGAATCATCCTAGGAAAAGCTGCGGATGCCGTAATCTAAGTAAGAAAGTTTTAAACCACCACTCCTCAAAGTGGGTGTTTGCAGAAACGTTCCTGTCTTCCTCGCTAAGGAGGCATGACATTCCGGCTTCAATATAAAACTCCCTATTACAGCTTAAAGGTTAAAACTTAATTAACATTACGCGCATCGCAGCCTTTAAACTATATTACACGAAAGTTTATTAAATTTCAAGAGATCTTTTTTCTATGAAATACTCATGTATACAAGTTATTTGTTCATGTGTACATAAGAAAAAATTATTCTGAAAAAATTAACCTTCGCTTATGATCCTATTTTTCCTCATCTACATCAACATCCTGCTCTTCCTCTAATCTTTCATACGTATCTGAATGCATCTGATCCATTGTTTCTCTATTTGTTAAATCGCGCATTTGATCGGAGAATGAACGGTCAAATTCGTTTGGATCTTGAGTGTTTTCTTCATTTTTCTTTGCATCGATTGAATAACGTGTATATGGAACTGCTTTTAAACGCTCGTATGGAATCTCTTTCCCCGTTTTCTCACATATCCCATATGTTCCGTCTTCCATTCGTTTCAGTGCTGCATCGATTTCACCTTCAAGCTGATCATCGACTTGATCCAGCGTTTGTTCTGTCATGCGGTCTAAATAGATGCTCCCATGATCAGCGATATGATTTCCAACACCATTTGAAATCTCACTCGATTCAACGAGCATCGATTCTTCTTTCTTTTTTGATCCCTTCACATCTTCTTTTAATTGAATCAATCTTTCGTATAAATCAGCTTGTTGTTCTTTCGTTAAGCCCACGGTCAATCACTCCTTTCTCATTACCTTCCCGCTGAAAGGGAAAAGAAAACATCAAAAAAGCCGCCGCCTCTTTGGCAGCAGCTTTCTTTTCTTACAGATGGCGAAGTGCTTCTTCTACTGATTTTCCGCCTTTCATCAAGTCGAAGGACTTATTTTTCACATTGGATTCTGTTAAGCTCTCCACAAGAACAATGGCTACGTCCTCTCTTGAAATCTCGATGTTTTGATCATCTGGAATATGTTCGGCAGCTTCAATCTTTCCTGTCTTCTCCTCATGCAGCAAGGCACCTGGGCGGACAATCGTATAGGAAAGACCAGACTGTCTTAAGTGCTCATCGGCTTTTCTTTTTGCTTCATAATAGGTTTCCATACTTCCTTGCCCTTTTCCTTGGTTCGGATCATCTGCATTATAGGCACTAAGCATAACAAAATGCTGGATGTTTTCTTTTTTCGCTGTATCAACGAGGCGTTTTGCACCTTCTTGATCGACCGCAATGGTCTTATCTGCCCCTGTTTTTGAGCCTGAACCAGCTGCAAAGATGACAGCGTCTGCTTGTTTTACAGCATCTGTCACATCTTTTTCAAGATCACCGATGACAGGTGCTGCACCAAGTTCCTTTAGTGCATCAGCTTGTTTTTCATCTCGAATGAGAGCAAGCGGCTCATGTCCTTTTTCTTTTAAATAACGAACGACAAGTCTGCCTGTATGTCCATTTGCTCCTGCAACTAACACTTTCATTGTTCATTCTCCTTTCTGTATCTGTTTCATCTTTATCCTTTTTTGCTATCATTCAAACACTTAAGCAGAAAAAAGCCCTTCCCATCAGATGGGAAGGACTTAGCAATGTGCGATCTATAAAAATAAGAACGAAGAATGAGAAAAGTGCATATGATCTATGTAATCGCAAGATTGATCAGCAAAGATGTTTTGTCAAAATGGCTTGCACATCACTCAAATCCGTCTCTTTGGAAAAGTCGAGTTCAAATACTTTTGAGCTTGTGACAAGCAGCATACCTGTGTCCTGATCAAACACGCCAGCTTCTTGTATGGCAAAACTTTCAATTGATCGATACGGCAAGGAGACCCTGACTTTCTTCTTAGAAAATACGCGGTTATCGCCAAAGATCAGTCGTTTATTGGTAAAGCAAATTTGGTCGTGACGCAGTCTGTAAACAGCCTCAATTCTTTCCCCTTCAATCAATAAGGATTCGAATTTCTTATCATTTTGTTTACTGACAGAAAAAATACCCACGTAAACCCCCTCTTCCTGCATCAAATTCCTTTATGACAAAACGGCCACACGGCTCTGTGGGTACGTTTTATTCTCACTTATAGAATACGCTATAAATGGTCGTTATTCCATTACGAATAGATTAAATTTCATTTAACTTTTTCTTTTTGATCCGATGCTCTTTCCTCTACTTATTTAGACTGTTAAAGCAGGAAAAAAGTTTCAGTTCTTTTCGAGAAAAAATGCTGCTTCATTCCAATAAAAAAACAGTGATTATGCAAATCACTGTTTTTAAATGACTATTCGTCTTTTGGTGTATCAATGGTTCCCTCGGCATACACGTCGGAAATCTGTTCAAGCGTAATTGCCATATCAGCGTCCTCATGTTCATGCCAAGCATGTTGACTTTTCTGCTCGTCATTTTGCTGCTTTTTCATCATCATCACCCTTTACTGTTTTTCTTAGTATGAGTGATGGTCCTCAAAATCATTCAGCTGAAATATCTTCGAAATACTCCTTGTAATACCCGCCTACTTTACCCGTATTGTCAACGACAAACAGAAATTCTTCTGTTTCATTTTTCACTTCATATGTGCTTCCAACCGTTAATGCCCGATCGACCATATATTTTTTCGCATTTGTATGTACACATTTTACTTGTTTTAACGTTTGAGCCGTTTGCCAGTTTTGATGGATCATGATTTAAAAACTCCTTTTTTCATCTATACATTTATTGTAGCCAAATTTTCGCGAAATGCAATGAGTGTTATGGATTGCTTTCAAACATGTCGTGTAATATGATTAATGTATACGTTTACATCTTTGTGCGTATAAAGTTTCGTTGCATGTCCGCTTTTCCCACCTAGAACTCGCAGAAAACAATCCATATCTTTAAGGAGGTTTGTTTATTTATGAGCTCTACAACACTTCAAATTAGTTCAAAACTCGAATCTTTTCTCCATGGGACGAAAAAACTCTACATTAATGGTCAGTTTGTCACAAGTCACGATAACAAAACCTTTGCTACTCCTAACCCAGCCACAGGCGAAACCCTTATTGATGTTTATGAAGCAGGTGCAAAAGATATTGATGAGGCAGTAAAAGCTGCAAAAAAAGCCTTTCATGGTCCTTGGCGCTCCATGTCTGCCGCTGAACGCGCCCGCCTCATGTTCAAGCTTGCTGATTTAATGGAAGAAAATCAGGAAGAGCTTGCACAGCTAGAAACTTTAGATAACGGAAAACCAATTAATGAAACAACAAATGCAGATATCCCCCTCGCTATAGAGCACATGCGCTATTATGCGGGCTGGACGACAAAAATGAATGGACAAACCCTTCCTGTCAGTCAAGGATATTTTAATTATACCCGACATGAGCCGGTTGGTGTTGTAGGACAAATCATCCCATGGAACTTCCCTCTGCTCATGGCTATGTGGAAAATGGGCGCCGCACTTGCAACAGGGTGCACCATCGTTTTAAAGCCAGCCGAACAAACTCCACTCTCTGCTCTTTACTTAGCAGAATTAGTGGACAAAGCCGGCTTCCCAGAAGGCGTGATTAACATCGTTCCTGGATTTGGCGAAACAGCCGGAGAAGCCTTAACTGATCATCCTGACGTGAACAAGCTGGCCTTCACAGGGTCAACAAGTGTTGGGAAATTAATTATGGAGAAAGCGGCTAAAACCATTAAGAGGGTCACATTAGAGCTTGGCGGAAAATCACCGAATATTATTTTACCTGATGCCGATTTAAAGAAAGCCATTCCAGGTGCTTTAAATGGCGTCATGTTTAACCAAGGCCAAGTATGCTGCGCGGGTTCCAGAGTCTTTGTTCATCGGAGCCAATATGATGAAGTGGTCGATCAAATGGCCAAATATGCAGGATCCCTCAAGCAAGGCGCTGGTCTTCATCAAGATACGCAAATTGGACCTCTTGTAAGTAAAGAACAGCACGAACGCGTGTTAGGCTATATTGAAAAAGGTAAATCCGAAGGGGCAACAGCCGTTGTCGGGGGCGATTGCCCTTATGAGGCTGGCTATTTCGTCTCCCCTACTATTTTTAAAGATGTAGAAGATGAAATGACCATTGCTAAAGAGGAAATCTTTGGACCTGTCTTATCTGCCATTCCTTACGATTCCATTGATGAAGTGGTTGAACGAGCCAACCAGTCTGAATATGGATTAGCAGCAGGACTTTGGACAGAAAACTTAAAGCATGCCCATGATATCGCTGCACGTCTTGAAGCAGGAACGATTTGGGTCAACTGCTATAATGTCTTTGATGCCGCCTCCCCGTTTGGAGGATATAAGCAATCAGGTCTTGGCAGAGAAATGGGATCATATGCCCTTAACAACTATACAGAAGTCAAAAGTGTATGGATTAATCTCCAAGACTAATGACGTCAAAAAAGCCGGTGACCGTGTCATCGGCTTTTTTGTGTTTGCATGTGACAGGCCGGCTCCTGAATATAGTATGAAAGGGAAGGAGCATGGCCGCATATGCAAGATTTTAAATTGAAAGTAAACGAATTTATTGAAGAATTGAACATGCAAATGCAGCGAAGACAACGAGAAGATGGCGCCTTTGTTTTCTGCTTTGAAGGTCCAATGATGACAAATGCTTTTTTGATTATGCTGTTAAAGGCTGTCGGCGATAC
Source organism: Bacillus sp. FSL P4-0248 (assembly GCF_038593305.1). Classification (NCBI taxonomy): domain Bacteria; kingdom Bacillati; phylum Bacillota; class Bacilli; order Caryophanales; family Bacillaceae; genus Bacillus; species Bacillus sp. FSL P4-0248. Next base: position 1,896,738 of record NZ_CP151983.1, read on the forward strand.
GGATCAAGCTTTCGTTGATCAATTAGCAGAAGCGATACGCGAAAAGCAAAATGAGGATGGGTCTTTTTCTTTGTATCATGATCAAACGGGACATGTAACAGCTACTGTGCAGGGCTATTGCGGAATGCTCGTTTCAGGCAGGTTTCAACAAGATGAGCCTCATATGGAAAAAGCAGCGCAATATATTCGATCAAATGGCGGATTAAAGAACGTTCACTTTATGACAAAGTGGATGCTCGCCGTCAACGGCATGCACCCTTGGCCGTACTTCTATGCACCACTTTCCTTTTTACTCATCCCTACATACTTTCCACTTCACTTCTATCATCTTAGTGCATATGCAAGAATTCACTTTGTGCCAATGATGATTGCACTCAACAAACGATATACTTCTCATGAGAAATTTCCAAGCCTAGCACACCTTGATGCAAACATGTCTAAGAATCCATTTGACTGGTTTATGGCAAGAGAAGAACGTTCCACTCATCACTTTCTGACTTACATGCGATCGTATACAGCACTCGACAGCCGGCTGGACTTTTTCGGATATGAAGCAGCAAAGCGATATATGTTTGACCGCCTCGAAAAAGATGGCACACTGTACAGCTATTTAAGTGCAAGTATTTTTATGGTCTATGCACTGATGAGCCTTGGATACTCCCCGGGACATCATCTCATTTTAAAAGCAGTCAAAGGCATGAAAAAGCTAGTCACAAACTGTCAGGGCAGAATGTATGCAGAAAATTCCACATCCACAGTTTGGGATACAGCACTTGTCAGTTATGCTTCTCAAAAAGCTGGCAAAAAACAAGAAGACCCAGTCATCACAAAGTCTTTCTCATACTTACTGAACCGGCAGCAAATGAAGAAAGCAGACTGGGCGATCCATAACCGGCATGCTGCTCCGGGAGGCTTTGGTTTTTCAGATATCAACACGAATAATCCTGATTGTGATGATACGCAAATTGTCTTAAAAGCCATTCCTCGAACGTACGCACCAGTTCAGTGGAATCGAGGATTCAATTGGCTTCTTTCCATGCAAAACCGTGATGGCGGGTTTTCTGCTTTTGAAAAAAATCAAGATCACTTCCTGCTTCGACATCTGCCGCTTGAATCTGCGGAGGATGCAGCTATTGATCCATCGACTCCCGATATTACAGGCCGCGTGCTTCATCTCATGGGTCTTGAAGAGAAAAACATGTCACCGCCTATTCACAGGCAAAAAGACCAATGTGTCAAATGGCTCCTAAATCATCAAGAGAAAAATGGATCATGGTTTGGCAGATGGGGTGTTTGCTATATTTATGGAACGTGGGCAGCATTAACAGGTCTAAAAGCTGCCGGCATCCCCTCCACCCATCCTGCTGTCCAAAAAGCATGCCGATTTTTAAAGCAGATTCAACGAGAAGATGGCGGCTTCGGAGAATCATGTAAAAGTGCAGAGGTAAAAACGTATGTCCCCCTCCCGTTTGGCACAGTGGTTCAGACGGCTTGGGCAGCAGAGGCACTTTTACAATATGAGAAGCCCGATGACAAAACGATTTTAAAAGCCATCTCATTTTTGATCCATCATCAGCACACGAGTGAAGCCTTGCACTATCCAGTAGGCATTGGCCTGCCAAAGCAATTTTACATCACTTATCATAGCTACCCATTTGTCTTTCCGATGATGGCTTGTTCCACATTTTTAGAAGAAATGAGGCGTAAGAATGAATAAGGAAGAGTACCGTTTGCAGCTCAAAGAGTGGCTTAGCTCCATTCAACCCGCGATTCAAGATGACAACATCCGTCAGAAAGTAGACCATTTATGGTTCTCAATGGATGATGAACATTCCAGTGAACAAGAGTGGTACGAACTGGCAGAACGTATTGCTGAGGACATGAACCCACAAGAAGACATGCGAGAGGTAGCAGCTGGAAGTCACAAGTTACCTCCTCTCCCTTACCGGTATGATGCACTAGAACCGTTTATTTCAAAAGAAATTATGTATTTGCATCACCAGAAGCATCATCAATCATATGTAGATGGTTTGAACCAAGCTGAGCTTGCATTAAAAAATGCAAGAAGAACCAATGATTTTAAAATGATTAAGCATTGGGAACGGGAGCTTGCCTTCAATGGTGCGGGGCACTATTTACATTGTATTTTTTGGTTTTCCATGAGTCCTTCAGGAAAACGAAAGCCCACTGGACAAATGCTTCGTCTCATTGAACAATCGTTTGACAGCTATGATGCATTTAAATCTCAATTTTCAGCAGCGGCCAAACAAGTAGAGGGTGTTGGCTGGGCCATTCTCGTATGGGCGCCCAGATCTCAGCGATTAGAGATTTTACAAGCAGAACGCCATCAATTTTTGTCACAATGGGACGTGATCCCCCTTCTAGCCCTTGATGTATGGGAGCACGCCTACTACCTTCAATATCTGAATGAAAAAGCGAAATACGTAGATCGTTGGTGGAGTGTAGTCGACTGGCGTGAGCCAGAAGCTAGGCTTAAGCAGGCACAACAAGTGAGATGGACCCCTTTTTAAAACGATGCTCCATATAGGCCAATGCTTATATGGGGTATTTTTAGTTTACATAATTTTATTATTAACACCTTTATAAAGAATGGGTTGTTTTTTCAGAAAATTCGTTTAAAATAGGAAAGATATGTGAGGAAAGTGAGATGAAGCAATGAATGAACATTCTTTTAACCATTAGTCAATTTGCAGGAAGAACCTTTGCAATCTGGGTCATTATCTTTGCATGTCTTGGATTTACTTTTCCTGACGTATTTTCTCAGATTGGACCGTATATCCCTTTTTTATTAGGTGTCATTATGTTTGGGATGGGGCTTACGTTATCTGGTGAAGATTTTAAGGAGCTTTATCGTAAACCTCTCTATGTGTTAATCGGGGTTTTGGCGCAGTACACACTCATGCCGCTGATCGCCTTTCTATTAGCTTACGGATTACGGCTGCCATCTGAAATTGCTGTAGGCGTTATTCTTGTGGGCTGCTGCCCGGGCGGTACAGCATCCAATGTCATGACCTTCTTGGCAAAAGGCAATATGGCATTATCCGTAGCGGTCACAACTATATCGACCCTTCTTGCTCCCTTTTTAACGCCTCTCTTTATCTATATTTTTGCAAGATCATGGTTACCTGTATCACCGGAGGCATTATTTTTGTCCATTGTCCAAGTTGTGCTAATTCCTATTATCCTAGGTGTTATCGTTAAGGTATTTTTCAAAAAACAAGTAAACTATGCAGTTCAAGCATTGCCGCTTGTATCTGTTGCTGGAATTGTGTTGATCATTGCAGCGGTTGTCAGTGCAAATAAAGAGCAGATTCTTCAATCTGGATTACTGATATTTGCCGTTGTTATATTACATAATGGACTTGGTCTCTTATTTGGTTACCTGATCGCAAAGTGGTGCAGAATGGATATTCCTTCTCGTAGAGCGATCTCGATCGAAGTAGGCATGCAAAACTCCGGGCTCGGTGCAGCGCTAGCAACAGCACACTTCTCACCGCTCGCAGCCGTACCAAGTGCAATTTTTAGTGTGTGGCATAATTTATCTGGTTCCTGGCTTGCGACGTATTGGTCAAAACGAGGACAACATGACAGTGAAAAGAAAAAAAGCTAGCACCTTAACAGGTGCTAGCTTTTTATAATTGAAGATTAACCTTCAAGTAATAGCTGCTCAGGATCTTCAAGCAGATTTTTAATCGTAACGAGGAATCCAACTGCTTCTTTACCATCGACAATACGGTGGTCATAAGAAAGAGCTAAATACATCATCGGACGGTTCTCAAAACGTTCTTCATCAATCGCCACAGGACGAAGCTGAATTTTATGCATCCCTAAAATTCCAACTTGCGGACTGTTTAAAATCGGAGTTGATAGCAGAGAACCAAATGTTCCGCCGTTTGTGATCGTGAATGATCCACCTTGTAACTCATTAAGAGACAATTTGTTATCTCTTGCTTTTTTCGCAAGATGACCAATTTCTTTTTCAATCCCCGCAAATGACAATCTGTCTGCATCACGGACAACCGGTACGACAAGTCCTTCGTTTGCAGCAACAGCGATGCCGATGTCATAGAATTTCTTCAAGACAAGCTCATCACCTTGAATTTCTGCGTTAAGCAGCGGATATTTCTTCAGTGCTGCTACAACTGCTTTTGTAAAGAAGGACATGAAGCCAAGCTTGACATCATTTTGTTCTAGGAAGGCATCTTTACGACGCTTTCTTAAATCCATCACAGCTGTCATATCGACTTCATTAAATGTCGTCAGCATCGCAGCCGTTTGTTGAACTTCAACTAAACGTTTTGCAATTGTTTGTCTGCGGCGTGACATTCTTTCACGTTCAATAGGCTTTCCTGTTTGTTCAGTTTGCACCGCAGCATTTGCTTTTGGCGCGGCTTTCGGTGCACTTGCAGGTGCTTCATTCTTTTGATAAGAAGCGACATCCTGCTTTCGTACCCTGCCCAGCGGATCTACGGTTGGAATCTCAGATAAGTCTAACCCCTTCTCTCTCGCTAATTTTCTAGCTGCAGGAGAAGCGATAGTTCTGCCATTACCAGCTTTCGGCTCTTCTTTCACTGCTTCTTCTTTTTGAGCAGCTGCCGGTTCTTCTTTCGAAGCTGGTGCAGAAGCTTGCTCAGGTGCTGGAGCTGCGGACTCGCTTCCGCCAGCTTCACCTGCTGCAATCGTTCCGATGACCTCTCCAACTTGTACAGTGTCACCAGAATCTTTCAGTACTTCTTTTAATACACCAGATTCTTCAGCAGTCAGTTCGACATTGACTTTATCTGTTTCAAGTTCCAGCAGGTACTCCCCCTGCTCCACATAATCGCCCGGCTGCTTTAGCCATTGAGCAATCGTTCCTTCCGAGATTGATTCCGCTAATTCAGGTACTTTAATTTCCGCCATTTTTCATTTCCCCCTTAGTTTTTGCGAGTCAAGCTATCAGATACAATTCGTTCTTGTTCTTTTTTATGCACAGTTGGATCACCCTCAGCCGTACTTGAACGTCTTCTTCGGCCGATGTAACGTACTTTTACTTTTTCAGGTGCAATTTCACGTAAATATGGCTCAATGTATCCCCAAGCTCCCATATTTTGCGGTTCTTCTTGCACCCATACGATTTCTTCTAAGTTTGTCAGCTTTGTTAAAATTCCTTTAATATCTTTGGCTGGGAACGGATATAGCTGTTCCACTCTTGCAACGTGAAGCCAATCTTTCGGCTCTTCCATTTGAGTAAAACGATCACTAATATCAATGGATACCTTCCCGCTAGATAGCACGAGACGCGATACTTTTTCGTGATCATGTACAAGACCCGGCTGTTCAAGAACTGGACGGAACTGTCCATCTGTTAATTCTTGGACTTCAGACAATGTGTTCGGGTTACGAAGCAGACTCTTCGGTGTCATAATGACAAGCGGACGAATCTCTTCACGAAGCAGCATTTTCGCCTGTCTTCTAAGAATATGGAAATATTGCGCTGCACTAGTCAGGTTCGCAACTGTCCAGTTATTCTCAGCAGCTGATTGCAGGAAGCGTTCTGTTCTTCCACTTGAATGCTCAGGACCTTGTCCTTCATATCCATGCGGCAGCAGCATGACTAAACCTGATTTTTGTCCCCATTTTGCACGGCCAGCTGAGATAAATTGATCGAAATACACTTGAGCCGCATTTGCGAAGTCTCCGAATTGAGCTTCCCAAATCACTAACGTTTCAGGAGAATAGACATTATAACCATATTCAAACCCGATGACTGAGCCTTCTGACAGTGGACTGTTATGGACTGTAAACGATGCATTCGCATCACTTAGTTCATGAAGAGCAATAAATTCATCTCCCGTTTGACTGTCGTGAAGAACAAGGTTTCTTTGAGCAAAAGTACCACGCTCTGAATCCTGTCCGGTCATTCGAATTGGCGTACCGTCTTTTAATATAGATGCAAATGCGAGTGCTTCCCCAAGTGACCATTCTACTTTACGGTCATCTGTAAACACTTTTGCACGTTTTTCAAGGATCCGCTTCAGCTTACCAAATACTTGGAAATCATTCGGCCAGCTGATCAATTCTTCATTCAGCTTTCTGAGTACATCAAATTCTACTGATGTATCAACTGCTGGGAAGCCGTTTGATACAGGCTCTGGCAGTTCGATTTCTTGAATCGTATGCTCTTTCTTTGAAGGCACCTTTTTATAAGCTTCTTCTATTTTTGCTGTCACAGCCTGCTCGATTTCTTCACGCTGCTCTTTTGTCAAAAGACCTTCTGAGACAAGTTTATCTGCAAAGATATTCTTGACCGTTTTGTGCTTTCTGACCGCATCGTACAGCATTGGCTGAGTTGTAGAAGGCTCATCCATTTCGTTATGACCGTATCTGCGGTAACCGATCAAGTCAATAAGGAAATCCTTCTTGAAGCGTTTGCGGTATTCTACAGCCAGCTGAACAGCCGCTAAACACGCTTCTGGATCATCTGCATTGACGTGAACAATAGGGATCTCAAATCCTTTTGCAAGGTCACTCGCATATTTCGTCGAGCGGGATTCATTGCTTTCTGTTGTAAACCCGATCATATTGTTGGCAATAATATGGATGGTTCCGCCTACTTGATAGCCTACAAGTTGGCTTAAATTTAATGTTTCTGCCACAATTCCTTCTCCAGGGAATGCTGCATCCCCATGAATTAAGATGGCTAACGCTTTTTCAACGTCTTGAACTGGATAGCCTTTTTGAGTACGTGATTCCTGAGCGGCACGCGTGCTTCCTTCAATGATTGGATCAATGAACTCCAAGTGACTTGGGTTATTAGCAAGCGTAACTCTCGCACTCTTTGTATCTTCGTCTTTGATTTGACGGTCAGCTCCAAGATGGTACTTAACATCCCCTGTCCATCCGTAGCTGATGCCAATAGAGCCTTCTGATGGAACGAGCTCTTTATTTGGCGCATGCTGGAATTCTGAGAAAATGATCTCATATGGCTTTCCTAACACATGTGCTAATACATTTAAACGGCCTCTGTGTGCCATTCCAATGTTAATATTTGAAGTCCCTTGTGTAACAGACTCTGAAATAATTTCATCAAGTACTGGGACAAGTGCGTCTAAACCTTCTATAGAGAAGCGCTTTTGCCCAACAAATGTTTTATGAAGAAACTGCTCGAACTGCTCAACTTCTGTTAATCTCTTGAAAACAGAAACTAATTTATCTGCTGGTTTTTTCTTAAATAGTTCACCAGATTCAATTGATTTTGAGAGCCAGTTTCGCTCTTCGAAGTCATGCACGTGATCAAACTCAAATGAAATGGTACGTTTATACGTATTTCTCAAATGGTTAATGGCTTCTATGCCGTTTGAAATGTGTTTTGGTGCATCCGGACTAATAATAGATATCGGAATATTCTTGACATCTTCTTCTGTTAAACCGTACTCCTTTAAAGGAAACAGCTCTTGTAATTCCTTTTCTTTGCGAAGAGGATTGACGGAAGCATTTAAATGGCCATACGTTCTGATGTCTTCTGCCAGTTTAACGACTGATGCTATCTTTTGGATTTGTTCAGAAGTAACTACGCTATTTTCTTTTTTCCCAATTTCCTCCTTCATTTCACTCGGTGGTGCACCAAGTTCATCAAATATGCCTCTTAGATCTTCATCAACACTAGTAGGATCCTGGACATACTGATCGTAGAGCTCGAGCACATAGCCGAGGTTCGGACCATGAAATTCTTCCCAACTCAACGGTTGTTTCACATCATTTTGAAACATTTTGAACACTACCCCCAACTTTGATCATCAAGTGATTGAACACTATCTCGATATAACTTCCAGAACACAATGACCAAATTTATGTAATAAAACGCTTCCAATAATATTCTACCACTGTTTTGGATTACTTTCTACATTCTTTGTTCAATTAAAGATAAAAAATTCACAGAAAAACAAAAAATTTAAATCATTCCGAAAAATAATTTGAAGAAAGGGGCAAAACCTTATGCCCCAATGCTTTTATGCAGCAGTTTCTTCAGTAATGGATATAAAACATCTGGCAATGTATCGACATCTGGTACAAAAATGCTGAACTTGCCATACATATCTTGAATGGTTTTCATCTGTGCTTCTTCTATCGGCGAATTGGATAAAAACACATTGATCACCTCAATGCCCTTTTTCCTCGCTTCAAGAACTGCTTCATGTGTATCGACAATCCCATTTTGTTCGTAGCTGAACGCAGCTGGCTCTCCGTCTGAAAAGACAATCAGAAACTTTTGCTCTTCTCTTCGCTTTAAAATCATCTTTGTCATTTGGCGGATCGCATAGCCATCCCGGTTATCCTCTTCTGGCTCAAGAGACATAATAGAAGGCCCTGCGTCAAATAGAGAATCTTTGAACGACACAACTGTGTTGAAGTAGTTTGGCTGACTTGTTTCTGTTGCGTCGTTTGTATCTTCCCAAAACCCAACAATTTGATGTGGGACTTGCACGGATTTTAACGCTTCATGAAAGAGAACAATGCCTTTTTTCGTCTCATCCATCTTGTCAAACATGCTCGCTGAACAGTCTACTAATAAGGTGAAAACAGCATCAATCTGAGAAGACGGTGCCTGTTTTTTATAGAAAAGACGCGGGTTAGACTCTGTAAAGTAGCGAATCAGCTTTTTACTGAGACGTCCTGCATGAAGGTCTGTTTTAGGCCATGATTTTTTATGTTCAAGTGTTTTTTGGATCATTTGTTTTAAGCGTTTCTGATAAGGCTCAATTTCCTTCGCATGCTGCTTGTAGGCATCGATTTGTTCTGGCTTAGGAGGATCTGGTGAAATCATGACTGGAAACGCATATTTGTTTTCTTTTCCATTCTCATGACCATCTGCTCCGCTTTCTTCACCTTCAGCCTCTTCCAGCGCTTCAAGCTTTGAATAATCTTTTCGGTGTGTTTGCTTTGCAGAGCCTTGGACAGTACCGAGTGCCTGATCTCCGTCATCACCTTCTCTTGCCGCATCCTTACCAAGATCACTTTTACCGCCGTGCTCTAAATCAAATTGAAGGAAGCTTTTGGATGGCGCTTCGGTTTCTCGATGCCACACTTCCATATACTCTTGGTGAATGTCTTCATCGCCTTCTTTTTCTCGGTCGACTTTGATGTCCTCACTTAATGTAGGTTTTCTTTTTAAGTCATGGAACAGCGGTTCTTTTGCCGCTTGTTCATAGTCCAATTCAGGGAAGAAAAAGTACGTATTCAGCATATCCTTTTCAAGCAGTTCATCGAACCCTTCCATCAATTCTTTGACAATAGCTGCGATGTCTGCAGTTGAACCCGCATCATATACACGTTCAAGACTTGACTCAATAAACGGAATCATCGGGTTGATCTGCTCATGAAGAGGCGGAATCTCTTCGAGCGGAGAATCAGCTGTCAGCTTCAGATAAATCGCACAAAAGAGTGCATCTGTTAAAATACTTCGTTCTTGGTTAATCGTTAATTGTGTCTTAAAGTGACGCCGGTACAGCTCTCTTCTTCGTTTAAATACCTTTTTTGTTCCTGGGCGGTCATGCTTAATCCGCTCTTCAATCCGGATATCTTCAAACAGCATAAACAATTGTTTACATACATCAGGAATGGATAATGTATGAGCAAAGCGAATGATCTCCTGAAATACCGTAAGATCACTATAAACCGTGCCTACTGCACGAAGGAACACATCACTTTTCAGCCCTGCTAGCATATCTTCTTGTTTACGATCATCCCAAAAATGACTGATGAAAATTTTCTTTTCAAACGGTTCATAGTAGGACTGCACACCGTATTCAAGCTCGACATCATCACTTTTTGCTAACGTTTTGGCTAAATCCGTTAATTCCATAAATAAAAATGAATCGATTCTGCTGTCATTAAATTTGATGAATTTCAAAAGTTAGAACCTCACTCGAATAATGTTTGGGCGATATTTCTTACCGCTGCTTTTTCCCGGTCATCTTCCAGCTTTTCAACAATGCCTCGTTCAACGGCACGAAGCGGCGGGATGTATTGCGCAAGATCACAAGTATCTAGAAGCGCGCGGATGGATGCTGCTTCTTCACTCACCTGTCCGTTATGAGCTTGTGTAATAAGGTCTGATGAGAGCTGAACGAATTGATCAATTAACCGCTCATCCTTTAAAACAGATTGAGATTGCAGTACATCTTTCAGGATACCGCCGCCGATATATGGAACGTCAATGACCACAAAACGGTTTTTTAACGCTTCATTTAGAGGCACTGTGCCGACATATCCTTCATTGATTGCCGCAATGACCCCAAAGCCTTCTTCTGCTTTAACAACCTCACCTGTAAATGGGTTTGTCATCATTTTTCTGTAATCGAGTACACCATTTAAAATAGGCAGTGTTTCTGGCTTCGCCATGTTGATTTCATCAATATATAAAAGATGGCCTTTTTTCATTGCTTTTGTCACAGGTCCTTCAATGAATTCAATCGAAGCCACCTGACCATCATTGTGGATGGTTTTATAGCCAATCAAGCTTTCAGCATCAAGATCAACCGAGCAGTTCACACTGTGCATCGGCTGCTGAAAGAAAGCGGATAATGTTTCTGCTAGTTTTGTTTTACCTGAGCCGGTCGGTCCCTTTAAAAGAACGTTTTTTCCTAGTGCTAATGCAATCATGGCATCTTGAATGATAGAAGTATCCTGTGATTCATAGCCGCCTGTTCCAATAAGTGGACGAAATTCTTCTTCCAGCACTTTTGCTTTTGCTTTAATCATTGCTTGAATTTCTTCTGGGAGTGATTGTTCGTTAAACATGTATGATTAATTCCTCTCTTCGATCATTTTCCTCACCAAGTATACTAAAAAAACCTTTATGCACTCAATACATAAAGGTTAGACTTCTGTTATTTTGCCATTTCTTTTGTTATCGCTCCGCAAGCGATACGTTTTCCTGAGTTACCAGAAGGGTTACTTAAGTAATCATCTGCTTCTGCATGAATGATAAAGCTTCGCCCATTTTGATCGATTAATTGATTCGGGCCTCCCTTTAACATCACATCTGGTACATTCACGACAACATCAATTTGTCCATCTGCTCCCACCTCTAAATTAGGCATATCTCCAGCATGGTGCCCCTTTGGATTGTCAAAACCATGCTCTCTATGGGTTGGATTAAAGTGAGCTCCTGCCGTTTCAAAATCTGGCGTTTCACATATTCCTGTTTCATGAATATGAAAACCGTGAGGACCTGGTGGCAGCCCTTTCGCTTTCACATGCAGATCCAGCCCATTTTCTGAGGACTCTCTTATTTCAATGCTTCCTATTTTTTGCCCGCTTTCGTTTATGAGTGGCGTCGTGACTGGTGCTTGTTTAGGTGCTGAAACTTCGCTTGTTTCTTCGGTCGTTTCTTTTTTCGGCGGTGCATGACATGCTGATGCGGTAAAGATCAAACATATCATGATCATCCACACTGACTTTTTCATTTATGACTGCCCCCTTTTGTTATCAGTATGGACAATCACAGCAGCAGGCAAACAAAAAAAGCCGAAAATCGGCTTTTTTTAGAAGAAACGTTTTGCACCTAAGTAGGCTTTTTTCCAATATGGGTTGCTTAAGTTCGAAATTCCTACTCCATTGTCACTTGCATGAAGGAAATCTCCTCCGCCAAGGTATAGTCCCATATGAGAAGGGCCTGCTTTGTACGTTGTAAAATAAACAAAATCTCCAACTTGTGGTGTGCTTACAGGAGTCATCATATTCCAGTAGCCAGCTGTGCTTAATCTGGATACAGATGAAACTTTGTTAATGAGATAGTAAACAAAGCCGCTGCAGTCAAATCCTGCTGGTGTATTACCGCCCCATCTGTAAGGAACGCCTGTCAGCTTTTTCCCCTCTTGAATCATTGTCGTGATCTTTGCATTCATTGGTACATCATTTTTGTTATTGTCGACTGGCTTTGTTGAACCGTTAGACGTAGAACCATTCGATCCAGTTGAACCGGAAGCTGCACCATTGATTTTTAATACTTGTCCAATTCTAAGCACATCACTTTTTAAGTTGTTGGCTGTGCGGATTGATTGAACCTGTACTTTGAATTGATTCGCAATTTTCCATAACGAATCACCTGATTTTACAGTATAAGATGTTGTTTTCCCGCTAGAAGACTGGTTACTGTTTGAATTGCTTGGTTTAGTAGGTTTCGGCTGACTTGGTTTTGATGCAGCCGTCCCTTTTACTTTCAATACTTGATTCGGATAAATCATATCAGATTTTAATCCGTTCAATGTTTTGATTTCACCAATCGACATATTTAGCGAATTCGCAATTTTCCAAAGTGAATCCCCTAATTTAACCTTGTATGTACTTGATGATGAACTATTTGAATTCGTTGTCTTATTGCTTGAGCTGGAATTTGAAGATGAGTTTGAATTTGATGACTGGTTTCCGCTCGTCTTCGTGCTGCCAGATACCTTTAGCTTTTGACCAGGACGAATCAGGTCGCTGTTTAAGCTGTTTAGGCTTTTTAAGCTCGCAACTGACATTTTATGATTTTTTGCAATCAGCCATAAAGAATCGCCAAGCTTTACAGTATAGCTGGAAGTCTTTGAAGCACTTGATTTCGTTGCTTTTGACCCTGTTGATGAACTGGATTTCTTGCTTTTTTCGCCAGGAATTTTCAAGCTTTGTCCTGCAAAAATCATTGTCGTTTTTAATTGATTAAGAGATTGAAGCTCCGAAATACTTGTATTGTACTGTTCGGCAATCTTCCAAAGTGAGTCACCGCTTTTCACCTTGATCGTCTGTGCTTCTGCCGGTGCAGCAAACACAGCTGAGCCAGCGATCGCTGAAACTGTGAGGCCGGTTACTACTTTTTTCTTCATAGAGGAATCTCCGCCTTTCATGATTTTGTTCAATAAGACTTATGTACTAGTTTTGAGTTTAGCATTTAATGGTTCTGCTTCTCTTGCACTATTTTATCTTTATTTCTATTATATTACTCGACATGAAGACGTTGGGCAATAACAAATAGGCTAAAGCAGCCAACTCAAAATGCTAAAACAAAGCCATATCGTTTCTATCGGCTGTTTGTTGTATTTATAAACATTTTTTAAGGAATTTTTAAGTTGACGTTTAGAAATTTGTCAAAACAAGCACGCTGCTAGTTTCATAGTTCTATTCTACATGACAAATTTTTCTGTATCAAATGACTTTTTACTTAATTGGCTGATTTTTCTCCGCAAATAAAAAAGCATCCTTCCTAATGAAGAATGCAGCGTTCGTTATTATTTTCTTATTTCCGGATCTTTTACGGTAAGCGGGTAAAGCACGCCTTCTTTCGCAAACGACATTTTTCCCGTTTCTTCTGACACGACAAGAACAAGTGCATCGGTCATACCAGAGAGTCCGATCGCTGCCCTGTGCCTTGTGCCAAGCGAAGGACTCACTTTTTTTGATGTAAGCGGCAGCACATTTGCAGCAGAGACAAGTGTATTTTCTTTGACTAAAAGTGCACCGTCATGCAGTGGATTTCCCGGATAGAAAATGCTTTCTATTAAGGAAGCACTAATTTTCGCATGAAGGTTTGTCCCTTTTTGAATAAAATCCTCAACCTCATCGCGTCTTTGAATCACAATGAGTGCTCCATGCTTTTGTTTTGATAAATTCTCAATGGCTAAAGAAAATTGAGCAAATCCTGGTGTGAATTCTTCCATATACGCTTGTAAATAAAACGACGAGGCCTCTGCATGCATTTCATTAAACTGATCATGCAATGCTTCGAGATCACAAAGTAAACACTGCTCTGTTTCATCAAGAGAATCAATGATGTCACTTGCATCCTTCATAATGTTCATCAAATGTGTTCTCATACCGGCTTTAAATATCACTTCTTCGTTCGTCCGATGGATCATCTGACCTTTTCCCTCCTTCTTTCGCTTGTTGTTATAAAATAGCAAATTGTGCACATTCTATTTGTATGGAGGTGAGCTTAATATGACCATTCAGAAAATCATCCAATATGCTTGCAGCATTTTAGGTGTTGTCAGTCTTTCTTTTATTTATGCCCAAATGTTTAAAAAAACGAAGCCATCTAAGAAAAATAATCCGACGGAGAATTGATTTTTTTACATAGCGTGGTATAATTCCTCTCGTTATTTCTGTTCAGAGAGGAACTTATAATGAGAGAAACGAATAGCATTCGAGCAAAGCTGACACTATTTTTAACCATTTTGATTCCGATTTTAATTACCCAAGCAGGTCTTTCGCTTATTACCTTTTTAGATACGGTGATGTCTGGAAAAGTGAGTGCAGAAGACCTTGCGGGTGTTGCGATCGGTTCTAGTATTTGGACACCTGTTTATACGGGACTTGCCGGGATTTTGATGGCCGTTACTCCGATTGTGGCTCAGCTGATGGGCGCTGGGCATAAAGAAGATGTTCCCCGGGCTGTCTTTCAGGCGATCTATTTGTCCTTTCTTTTAAGTATCGCTGTGATTGTGATTGGTACGATTAGCGTTCCTTACATACTAGGAGGACTTGGACTCGAGCACTCTGTAGAGGATATTGCCCGGCATTTTCTCAGCTTTCTTGCTTTTGGCATCCTCCCGCTATTTGGTTATTCGGTGCTACGGTCATTTATTGATGCATTAGGGAAAACACGTGTGACGATGTTCATCACGCTCACAGCACTTCCTATTAACTTTGTTTTAAATTACGTATTTATTTTTGGGAATTTGGGCTTTCCAAAGCTTGGAGGTGCGGGTGCCGGTCTTGCATCTGCAATGACGTATTGGGCGATTTTCATCATGAGTATTTGTATTGTCATTAAAGCAGAACCATTTGCCTCATTTCGTTTGTTTCAAAAACTGCCTCGAATGAATATCTCCCGTATAGGGCAAATACTGAAAATTGGCCTTCCTATCGGGTTTGCGATCTTTTTTGAAACGAGTATCTTTGCAGCAGTGACGCTATTAATGGGTCACTTTGATACCATTACAATCGCCAGTCACCAAGCAGCGATGAACTTTGCTTCTATTCTTTATATTTTACCGCTTAGCATCTCAATGGCGTTAACGATCGTTGTTGGGTTTGAAGCGGGGGCTAAGAGGTATCAAGACGCGCAAAGCTACAGCTATATCGGCATTGGAACGGCGGTATTATTCTCATTATGTACGGCGGCCCTCATCTTGCTATTCAGACCAGAGATCGCTGGTTTATATACAGCTGAATCAGCTGTTTTACAAATGACACAGCACTTTTTGATTTACGCGATCTTTTTCCAGCTGTCAGATGCGATTGCTGCACCCATTCAAGGGGCTCTGCGCGGCTATAAAGATGTGAATTATACGCTCATTGCTGCTTTTGTCTCTTACTGGGTCATCGGTCTTCCTGCCGGTTATCTCATTGGCACATATACCTCCTTTGGGGCGTTTGGTTATTGGATCGGACTGATTGCCGGGCTTGCCGCAGGCGCCATCGTCCTCTTTATCCGTCTTAAATTGATTCAAAAACGTCAACTCAGCCATGTATCGAATCACTAAATACAACACAAAAAAGCAGCTGACATAGATCAGCTGCTTTTTTGATTAATCATTCCAATGATACGTCCAGAAAATTTCTTCATCAAACCATTTTTGGACGACTGGTTCTTTGTTTTTTAGCTTTTGTTCAAGCTCTCTCAGCATGCCCTCTGTTTGCGTTCTATGCGCTCTCAGTGCATTTAATTTGATATCTGCCACATCTGTAATATCAATCACAATATCCGCATGTCCAAGCACTTCTTCTCTATTTTTCGTAATGGCCATGCAGTATGTGACAGGACGGTCTTCTTTTTTCTTGCGGTATAGAGCACGAATCACAGCTTCACCTGTCGCATCATGATCAGGGTGTACACCGTGTCCTGGATAAAACGTCACAATGAGTGTCGGTTTGACTTCATCAATGATGGTTTCCATCACATCTGCCAAATACTCGTCGTCTTCAAATTCCAATGTTTTATCACGCAGTCCAAGCATACGTAAGTCAGTGATATCCATTTCTTTGCAGGCATTGATTAATTCCTGTTTTCTTAATTCAGGAAGTGTTTCACGGTTAGCATATGTTGGGCTTCCCATATTTCTGCCCATTTCCCCAAGTGTCCCGCATGCATATGTGACGGGAATTCCGCGTTTTCTGCTTTGTGCAATGAGACCAGCCACCCCAAAGGATTCATCATCGGGGTGAGGCAGCATCACTAGTACATGTTCGTTCATGACTTGTCACCCTTTCTTCTACACCTGAAATGGTGTTTCACTAATTTGTAATGAGATCGCTAGTTTGCCGTCTGGCAAGTGTCCAGCTAATAGCAGGCGGCCTTGGTCATCAAACACATAATCGGTTAATCCTTCTGCGTAAATCCAGCCATCTTCTGTTTTCATTCCAACACGGTATGGACCTTGTCCTTTTATTTTCGCCTGTGAATAGACGACTTTCGCGTTGCGGATATACGCCACAACCGTCATATTTTGTTCATTTACATGAGCTGAATAAGAACCAGTTGTCGTTTCAAGATGAACGAAGACTGGACGATTTAAAAACGATTCAAGATGTGTTGTGACATCTTCCGTTTGAATTGGTTTCATGAGTGGTTCCTTCCTTCATTTTGAATTAATTCTCGCAGCTCTTTCGTATGTAAGCTGATCAGCTGCAGCTGATGATCATGCTTAAGCTCACTTTCTAAAATTCTCTCCACAGCAAGCACATACTTTTGGTGTAAGGATTTCCTCGCCCGCGGATGTGTTCGTGCATCGAGTAAATCATCACATATGGCCTCGTGTAAAGAAGACATATCATCAACATCAAGCTGACGATTTTTCCATAAAGATTGATAGGCGGCTGCAAGCTCATGAGCTGACGACATATGATCACCTCTACAGTTTTGTTAACAACTTATTATGACATGATCCGCCTGCAAAAAAAAGCAAACTGCTCGTTTGGCTTAATGAGAATTCGCTGTTTTTTTCATGCGTAATTGAGAGGTGGTAAACAGTAAAATCGCCACCCAAATACAAAGGAACGTCACAATTTTAGCTGCGGATAAGTGTTCGTGATAGACAAACAGCCCTAAAAACAGCGTAATTGTCGGTGCAATGTATTGCAAAATGCCCACTTGATAAAGTGGAATTCTTTTTGCGCCTTCTGAGAATAAAAGAAGCGGCACGGCTGTAAAAACGCCTGCAAAAAATAAGAGACCGAGCGACCCGAAGCTGTTAGGATTCATAGTCACCACAGGTTCTTTTAAGAAAAATAATAAGTACACAAGTGCAGCCGGTGCGAGAAGCAGCGTTTCAATCGTCAAACCAATCGCGCTCGTGAAGCTCATCCTTTTTTTGATCAAACCATAAAAGCCGAAGCTAAGGGCTAATAAGAAAGCAACGACAGGAAATGACCCGTATTGAACTGTTGAAAGGATCACCCCAAATGCGGCAATAAGAATGGCAATGGTTTGCCATTTATTTAGTCGTTCTTTTAAGAAAATAATCCCTAATAGAACGGATACAAGCGGATTAATATAATACCCTAAACTTGCTTCTAGCATAAGACCATGATTGACTGCCCAAATGTAGACATACCAGTTGACTGAAATTAAAATAGCAGATAAAAGTAATGAAAAAAATGCTTTACCATCCAGTATGAGACCCTTTACTGTCTGCATCGCTGGGCGGACTTGTTTTAAATACAAAAGAATACCGCACATAAACACAAATGACCATAAAATTCTGTGTGCTAAAATTTCGCCTGACGAAATATGTTCCATCAGCTTCCAATATAACGGGAATAAACCCCAGAGTGTAAAAGATGCTGCCGTGTAGAGAACACCTTTTGATTGCTGTTCGTTCAATGTAACCATCCCTTTCTAAATCTAACGTATATTATAGCACGCACGCAGGCGAATGGGCATATACTAATTCAGGGCATTTAGAAAGGATGATTCGCATGTTCGACTGGAACCGATTATTCCCTTTTCAAAAGCAGTACTCAAAAGAAGCCTTAAAGAATTCAGATCCTAAAGACGTTGAGCAGTATGTCAATCAAGTCATGGAAAGTGTATTCGGCTCCAATTATCCTGCTCAGTTCCCATTTCAGGACCCCCTTTCTCAAAAACAAAAAACGAGAGAAACTGATGTCGAAAAAGAAAAAGAGCCAGAAGTCGAAGTGTTCGAGACGACTGATCATGTGTTTGTCAAAATTGAAATTGCTCGTCCGAACACAGAAAAAGTCAAAATCAAACATACAGCCAATCTGCTGTTTATTGATCATTTTCCTGAAGAAGGGACGCAGAAGAAAGTCGTCCTCCCTGCTGCTGTGAAACGAAAAGGAACGAAGGCGTCGTATCAAGATGGTATATTGGAAATTATGTTTTTAAAGCATGATGATCCAGGAATTTCTGAAATTGATATTCCATTATAAAAAGCCTGCTTTAAGAACGGAAGCAGGCTTACTCTTTTTTCTTAATAATATGGTGGATATCCGCCGCCATAAGGTGGTGGAGCAGGCGGTGGTGGCGGCGGGTAATATGGACGGGGATAATTAAAAATCGCACTTCCTAGAAATCCGCCAAGCAGTCCGCCGACTAAAGGAGCGCCAAAACCAAAAAACAAAGGGACTCTGGATTCATATGGCGGAATGCCAGGGGCGCCGCCTCGAAAATACGGAGTATGAGGGTACATGCATTTCTCCTCCTTTGTCATGTGCCTAACATCAGCATATTCATCAGGAGTCAAAATGTTTGGGCAAACCTGAAACTAGGCTTGCTCCTTTTTCCCGTGAGAGTCTGTATACTCCCCTGCCCACCGAGATACCTCATGAAACACATCATGTAACGCATTCCCTTTTTCAGTTAAACTGTAAATGACTTTGACAGGCGTCTCAGGCAGGACGGTCCGCTCTATAATCCCTTCTTGCTCGAGCTCTTTTAAACGCTCTGCGAGCATTTTTTGACTGATCGACGGGATCGTGTCTGTGAGGTCTTTAAAACGCTTTGGTCCATCAAGCAATACATGTATAATGAGACCGTTCCACCTTTTGCCTAGGAGTAAAAAAGCTTGCTGAATGTGTGGACATAATTGAAATTCCATAAATTTCAGCCTTTCTTTTCATGATTGTTTGACAAACTAACGGTGTACAATTTAAAATATCTCTAGTTACAATAAGTAAGTTTCTCACTTTTTAGTTATTGTATCATATTATTTGCAAAAACGGGAGGAAATATCCATATGGCGACCGATCAAAAAACAATTGATATCTTAAAACAAAGAGCTTCAGTAAAAGAGTATGATACTTCTCATGAAATGACAAAAGAAGAGTTAACAGAGCTTCTTGAAATCACAACAAAAGCACCATCTGCTTGGAACCTTCAGCATTGGCATTTCACTGTTTTCCATAGTGCTGAAGCAAAAGCAAAATTACTTCCAATCGCTTACAACCAAAAGCAAGTATCACAGGCATCAGCTGTTATTGCAGTTCTAGGTGACCTTGAAGCTAACCAAAATGGCGAAAAAATCTACAGTGAACTGGCAGAACAAGGCTTCATTACTGAAGACATTAAAGAAACATTGATGACTCAAATCAATGGCGCATACCAAAGCGAGCAATATGCACGCGAAGCAGCGTATTCAAATGCTTCATTAGCTGCTATGCAATTAATGATTGCGGCAAAAGCAATGGGCTATGATACATGTGCAATGGGTGGTTTCAGTAAAGACGCGTACATCAAAGAATTCAATGTAAGCGGCCGCTACGAGCCGGTTATGCTGATTTCAGTTGGTAAAGCAGCGAAAGAAGCTCATAAAAGCAATCGTTTCGACATCGAAAAAGTATCTGATTTCCTTTAAAAATTGGAAAAGCCTCAGCCTTTATGCTGGGGCTTTTTTATTTGCTTTAAATATTATTTCTACATACTTTCTTTCACCTTCCCCCTCTTTACATCTTCACTCTTTCTCCTTTGACAAGAATGAAAGCGTTATATTAGTATGATATTCACCAAAATGATTGTTTTTTCTGAAAATGGTCTTGTGATCTAATCTGACAACTGCTATTATTATGAAATTACAAAATATTCAGGAGGAAATCATGAACAAAAAATTGATGCTGGCACTACTTATCGCGATTCCATTCATCGGACAGCTCGCATTGCTGCCTTTTGCAAATCGCATTCATCCATTTGTCATCGGCCTGCCCTTTTTCCACTTCTGGCTCTTGCTATGGATTGTACTCACACCAATTTGCACATTTATCATTTATAAGATGCAACATTCAAATGGAGGAACTGACTAATGCAAGGAAATTTAACAGCTTTATTGATTACTGCAAGTATTATTCTCATCGTCGTGGTCATCGGATTTGCCGCTGGTCGTGACAAATCATCAAGACAGTCAGTAGAAGAATGGTCTGTCGGCGGAAGAAAATTTGGCGGACTGCTCGTCTGGTTCCTCGTTGGCGCAGACTTATATACAGCTTATACCTTTTTAGGGCTTACAAGTACAGCTTATACAGCTGGAAGCGTCGCTTTTTTCGCTATTCCTTATTCCGTCCTAGCTTATTTTATTGCTTATTTCTTTTTACCGAAACTATGGACTGTTGCGAAAAATCACAACCTTACAACACTTGCCGATTATGCACGTGAGCGGTTTGACAGCAAGCTGTTATCCAGTTTGATTGCGATTGTTGGAGTACTTATGCTGATTCCTTATATTTGTCTTCAGCTGAGCGGGATTCAAGATACGTTAACTGTCGCTGGAACTAGTTATATTAATGTGAATGCAGTTGTTATTATTTCATTTATTTTAGTCGCACTTTATACATTTTTCAGTGGTATTAAAGGTCCTACATATACAGCCATTATTAAAGATATTCTCGTTTGGGTGATCATGCTGTTTATGGTCGTTTCACTGCCGATCATTCATTTTAACGGCTGGACACCGATGATGAATACGTTAGCCAAAGAAGCACCTCAGCTTCTAACGATCCCTGAAGGCGGTCCTAAAGGCATTTTATGGTTTATTACTGCTTCAGGCGTTTCTGCTCTTGCTTTGTTTATGTGGGCACACGCAGCAACTGGGGTTTTTACAGCCAAAAGCGCAGATGCCATCCGTAAAAACAGTATGTTTTTGCCTCTTTATAATATTGTATTGATTTTGGTCATCTTCCTTGGATTTATTGCTTTTTTAGTCTTACCAGAAGATACAAATCCAAGATTTGCTCTTCTTCATTTAATTCAAACATCATATGGCGGCGTGATGCAGGGGCTCGCTTATTCAACGATTGCACTGGCTTCCCTCATTCCATGCTCCATCATGGCCATTGGCGCATCAAATTTATTTGCCAATAATTTATACCGTGACTTAATTCATCCGAATGTGTCACCTAAAAGATTGACCATCATTACACGTTCGATGGTGTTTATCGTCATCGGGCTCGCTCTTTTGTTCGGGATGCTGTTCCCAACTGCACTTGTCACGCTTCAGCTCATTGGTGTTTCAGGAATGGTTCAAATCTTCCCAGCTATTGCCATCAGCTTATTCTGGAAAAAACAATCGAGAGAAGCAACGATTGCCGGGTTAGTCATTGGAATCATCGTTACCTTTACAGCGAATATCTCACAAGTCACGTTCGGCCTTTATGAAGGTTTTCTTGGGTTACTAGCAAACGTCGTCGTCATCTTGATTTTGAATCCATTCTTCCAAAACAAGGTCACATCCAATTCTGTCATGAATGATCTATTTGAAAAGGATCATGAAAAAACAGAAGCGCTCACAAACGAAGTGTAAGGATAAGAAAAAGCAGTCCCCTGATGAGGACTGCTTTTTTTATTTCATCTCTTTTTTCAAGACTTCAATGGCTTTTTTCATTTGTGTATCGTTGTTCTTTAGCTTATCTTGGATCTTTGTCATCAGAACGGTCGTTGTATCTCCTGTCAGAATACCGTCTGATTTGAGATCGTTGTCTGTTTGGAAGCTTTTGACGATAGACTGGAATGCTTGATCGTACTCACCGTTTGCTTTTGCTTTGTAGCCAAGCGCTTGGAACATTTTTTGAGCTGCTTTGACTTCATCTCCATTGTCATTTAGCTCATATGATTTTTTCGGGCTTAAGTAAGGCAGCTTTGCATAACTCGGAAGAGCTGCTTTGACCTGTGGTTCGATACCTTTTTTGTGGATCCAAGAACCGTCTGGTGTCAGCCATTTTGCAATGGTTAACTTGACACTAGAACCATCATTATAGTTTTGCGCATTTTGAACAGTTCCTTTGCCAAACGTCTTTTCACCCACAATTTGAATGCCTGAAGATTGGTGCAGAGCCGCCGCCATGATTTCAGCAGCGCTGGCTGATCCTCCATTTACAAGGACAACTGCCGGCTGATGGACTTTGCGTTCTTTTTCAGCCTTGTACACTTGTTTCTTCCCTTTTTCTTCAACCTGCATGATGACTTTTCCTTTATCAATAAAGTCATTGCTCATTTCAATGGCTTCTGTCATGATACCGCCTGGATTATCTCTCAGGTCAATGACAAAACCTTTTGCCCCTTTTTTCTCGAGGTCATCAATTGCTTTATCCAGCTCTTTCGATGTGGTTTCAGCAAAGGACGTAATTTGGATTTCTCCTATTTTGTCTTTTGTGAGTTTTGCATACACCGTTTCAAGCGGAATCGTGTCTCTTGTGATGGTCACATCTACATTACCGACTCCTTGACGATTGAGATGCAGCTTAACATCCGTTCCTTTTTTCCCTCTAATGAGAGAGACTGCTTTATTGACTGACATTCCTTTGGTGCTTTTTCCATCCACTTTTAAAATATGATCATGAGGTTTCAAACCAGCTTTTTCAGCAGGAGAGCCTTTAATCGGCGCGACAATTAAAATTTGTCCATCCTTCTCTTCTACTTGTGCACCAATTCCTTCAAATGAAGAAGAAATGGTATTGTTAAATCCTTCGGCTTCCTCCTGATCCATATATGTAGAGTATGGATCATCAAGTGATGCAATCATTCCTTGGATCGCACCATCTACTAGTTTTTGATCATCCGTTTTTTCGTAATACTCATCCTTTACCTTCGTATACGCAGCCATGAGTTTACTAAACTTCTCGTCTCCTGAGACGCTGACAGCACCTTGTTTTGTGATCACAAATGTAATCGCTGAGGACAGTGCAGCAGTCACCAGAATGGCTACCACGAACTTCATTTGTTTTTTCAAAAAAACACCACCTTTATCTCCTTTCATTATTATCAAGGACGATGCTTCATCCGTCAACCAAAGGATCAACTTCTATTTGAAAAGATAAGCCATTTGCCCCTCTATTGCATAATCTTTAGAGAGGAACAGGATAAGGAAAGAAGGGATTATATGAGTGATTATGTAGAAATGCTTGCTTATTTTGGCGTATCAAGTGCCCATCCTGGCGGAATTGAGTTAACAAAAACGATGATTGAGCATATAAAACTGCCGCCTCATGCACGAATACTTGACGCTGGATGCGGTACAGGACAGACCGCCGCCTATTTAGGAAATATAGGTTATCAGGTGGAGGCCATTGATACGCATCCATTGATGATTGAAAAGGCGAACCTGCGATTCAAACGGGAGGAACTGCCGATCCGTGCTTTAGAGGCATCCATTGAGCAGCTGCCCTTTCCAGATCAAGCGTTCTCTCTACTCATCAGTGAATCTGTTTTAAGCTTTACCAAACTTCGTGATGCACTAGCTGAAATCAAACGTGTGCTTTCTCCTGGCAGTCAACTGATTGCAAATGAAGCTGTGTTAAAAGCCCCTCTTACGCCTGAAGAGCTTGCAGTGGTTCGGAATTTTTACGGCTTCCACTCGCTCTTGTCGCTTGAAGAATGGAAGGAGCAGTTAACCGAAGCGGGCTTCCGTGACATTCAGATTCTCTCATTCGATGAACATATGGGGCAGGAGGAGCCGACAGAGATGGAATTATCTGAACACATACCCCCTTCTCTTTACGAAACGCTGCAAACACACTACGATCTCATTCAAGCACACCGAAAGCAGCTAAGTCACATTCTATTTGAATGTACCGTATAAAATGAGCGAATCTCCTATATGTTTTGTCCAAACTCTATGAAGTCTCTCGCATAGGATAAGAGTGAAAAGAGTTTGTCATAAGGAGGAAAAACATGGAGCGCTACTACAAGCTTTGTCAGCAGCACATGGGGAAAGTCGCTAGAATCACTGACCGTAATGGCAGAGTACACGTCGGACGCATTGAGCGTGTGACAAACCGTAAAGTTTATATTCGTCCAGTCGGCGGGTCTCGCGGAGGCTTTGGCTTTGGCTATTGGGGCGGATATTATGGCTGGGGTGCAGCGTATGGCATCGGCCTCGGTTTCATTACCGGCTTCGCATTAGCAGGATTGTTCTTTTTTTAAAAGAAGAATAAGAGAAGGCCTCCCGAATAGCTGGGAGGCCTTTAACTTGTTTAGATTTTCTTTACTTTGTTCATGTATTCTTCAAATGTTAAATCATGATCATGCATCGCTTTTGCGGCTTCTTTTCCCACATAGCGCAGATGCCACGGCTCATATTCGTATTTCGTAATGTCTTCTTTTCCTTTTGGATAACGGATGATAAAGCCATATTTATAGGCGTTTTTAGCCACCCATTTGCCATCTGGTGTTTCACCAAACTTTTCAGAGATCTCAAAACCGGCACTTTTTGAGGAAATGTCCATGGCTAAACCTGTTTGATGTTCACTTTCGCCTGGTAAAGCGACTGCTTCTTGTGCTTTTTCTTTGCCTTTTAATTTGACCTCACTATCAAAAATGACTTTTTGACGGTCATAGGAGCGATAGCCAGATACTGCAGCAAGCTCGAAGTTTTCCTTTTTTGCACCTTTGAATAACTTCTCAAGCGCTTCCGCTGCTTCTTTGCGGATATATCGCTTTTCAATATCTTCCGAAAAAGAGAATTCTACTTTTGGTACAACGAGATCAGAAGGTTTATAGGTTCCTGGTAATGCATATTCTTTGTTGACAAGTGCTAGCACATTTTCAGGATTTTGAATGGTTTTCAGACCGCTCACAACCTTGATGTCATTGAAATATTCACTCTTTAACGTCAGCTCTTGATTCGATGAATCTGCCTTATCGTTTGAGTTGTGCTGGGGAGATGAACTTGCTGCGTTTTTTTGTTCGTTTGTTTTGTTTGAGTCAGATGTACCGCTTTTTTGATCCAGCAACTGGCAGCCTGATAGCGCGGCTGTCAAACCAAGAATCGATGCGATTGAGAGTATTTTGTAGCTTTTCTTCATGACATACCTTCCTTTTGCTCTTCTAAAAAAATAAAGATGCGCTACATTGTAGCACACCCTTTATACTATTATAAAACGGAGTCTAGCGCAATTAAGATCATTTCATCAAACGTTGTTTGACGCTCTTCAGCTGTTGTTTCTTCTCCTGTTAGAACGTGATCACTCACAGTCAAAATTGATAACGCTTTTCGATCAAATTTTGCTGCAAGAGAATAAAGAGCGGTTGTCTCCATTTCGATCGCTAGGATACCATATTGAGCCATGAGCTCAAGTGGTTTTTCATTGTAAAATTGGTCTGCTGTAAATACATTTCCGACACGTACAGCGACATTTTTTGCTTCTGCCGTGTCGTAGGCTTTCTTGAGCAGGCCAAAATCAGCGCATGGCGCATAATCAATCGGTCCAAATGCCACACGATTCATTTGTGAATCTGTTGATGATGTCTGGGCTAAAATGACGTCACGTACATTGACATCTCTTTTGATGGCTCCGCAAGATCCAACGCGAATTAAGTTTTGAACATCATAGCTTTGAATGAGTTCATTCACATAAATCGAAATAGACGGTACGCCCATCCCAGTGCCCTGTACAGAAACACGTTTTCCTTTATAGGTTCCAGTATAACCATACATTCCGCGCACTTCGTTATAGCACTCAACATCTTCTAAATATGTATCTGCAATATATTTCGCACGCAGCGGATCGCCTGGCAGCAATACCGTTTCTGCAATTTGTCCTTTTTCTGCTCCAATATGTACACTCATTTTTTAGCCTCCACTTACGTTTACTATGTATTTTATCCTATTTATTATAAACGATTGAGCTAAAAAAAGAAAATACCAGCTGAATCTCAAGCTGGCATCATCAATCATCTATTTAACTTATCGTCATCATTCGTTCACTGCGTTTCCACCCTGCCGGAGAGAGCTGATAATAGCACTTCCCCTTTTTCTTATCATCAATCACAACAATATCACCTGTTGTGATAAACCGCGCATTGTAATCATTAGGGACTGTATCATGTACATTAAATGTCGAGAATGCTTTTTCCAGTACATCAAGGTGTGTTCTGCCGCCAATCTTTGTCCGGTACACAGGCAGATGCCCGCTTGCAGCGCCATATTCAGGTGTCTGATAAATGGTTAAGTGAAATGCTGAAGGTTTCTTTTGAAAAAATCTCAACGTCAATTGCATTCAAATCCCTCCCCTTTTATATAAAATTGGCTGGGATCTGTCAATTTCCTTCTTCTATTTTTGTCGAATGACAGGCAATCTTTCGTCAATCTTTTTACAAATGAGAAATAAAGCGAGTCCTATCGCAAAGCCTCCTGCAACATCTGTCAAATAATGCACCCCGATATACATCCGGCTGATGCCAATGGCCAGAACGCAAAGCCCTGTGATCAAATAGACGATTTTTTGTCTTTCTTTCAGCCATGGGATCATTTCAACTAATAGATAAGCCATAAAAGGGTAGATTGTGGCTGCATTCATCGAATGTCCGCTCGGAAAGCTGTAATACGTTTCACCTACAAGGTGATCAAAGGCCGGACGCTCTCTAGCAAACAGCCCCTTTAATTCATGATTGATTGTTTTTTCTGTGAGATATAGTAGAAAAAGCATCATGATAGAGTAGTAGCGCTTATACATAAACAAGACCACACTAAAAATGAGCATGATTGGAACGAGCAGCGCGCTGATGCCTAAGTCCGTCAAAGCCAGCATGACATCATTTAAAAAAGGGAGTCTGATGCTTTCAAACCATAAGATGATCTGGTTGTCCAAATCTTGAAAAGCCCCAGATACCATGAGCGCAGCAATGGCGCCAAATAAAATGAAAAGATATAGGATGTACACGCGAAAGATTCCCCTCCCTCTCTCTTCAGAATCTCTTCAAAGTATAGTACCTACCACGCCTCTTCTTCAACTATCATTGCTTTTTTCAGCATATATTCAAATGTAATGTCAGCCAGCTCAAATGTTTCAAGCTCAGCAGGTATGTACCCTCTTTTGATCAGCTCCACGTAGAAGAACTCCGCAATTTCCTCTGTATCAATCACCAAATCTGCTTCTTTCATTGCATTCCGCCTCCTTTTTTATGATGTATGAACGCCGGCTGTTTTTTATTACAGTTTGTCATAATGGCTCATTCCATACATATAAATGCAGTAAACAAAAAGAAAAGGGGCTTGAGGCAATGAAATGGTTAAGCATATTAGATGGAGAAACTTTTGATCAGGTGATGGGCCGTATCTTGAGGGGATGGTTTTATGTGATTGCATTTTTCTGTGTGCCTTATTTTTTATTCGTGTTAGGACAAGTCTTTTTTTAACCAAAATGTTCGTGTAAACTTTCCAAAATAAAATCCATCATATCCTTATATTCTGAATCTTTGAAAAATTCATAGAGAATTTTATAATCGTTATAAATATCAAGAAGCTCATCCACTATAGATACAGCCAGAAATTCAAGTGAAGATTCGCTTTCTTGTTTCTCTTCCAGCTGCAATAGAGCCGTTTGGACCATATCTTCTTCTAACTCTTTTGAGGTTTCTCCGACGTAATGCACAAAAAGAAGCTGATGAACAAACTGGTCCATCTCATATTTTCTTAGGACAAGCGTTAAATCTTCCTCTTCTGTTTCCAGCCACTCTCCGTCTTTCAGCCTCGTGAGTTCGTAAATGACATCTTCCCAGCCATCTTCAAGGTAGCGCCAAATTTCAGTCCGATGACCGATGATTTTAAACAGCTCTTTTCCGTAATCTTTTACATATACAACATCGCCAATGAGGAACTCATATTCAATGTCCAGCTTTTCTGTATCGACAATCACTCCGCTATACTCATCGTAAAGCTGAAGTGATGTTTCAAAATAAAGCACCTCATTATGATTGACCTCATATAAATAGTGCTGGTCAATTTGATGGACTTTTGTAATCGTTCCGACTGTGCCGTACATGACAACGACGACAATATCCCCTACTTGATATTTTGGTGCTTTCGCCTTCATTCTGTCTCCCCCTTGCCCGACTTTTGGTCTTAACGTATCGTATGCCGGCGCAAGGAATTCTGCATGGGCAACCACACCATGCAAAACGCCATTTTATTTCTCATGAAAAAACCGCTTCTCCATCCGGATAAGCGGTTGTGTGTTATTTTTTTTTGACTTCTACTTCGTATTGCTCAAACGCTTCGTCAAATGTTGTCATTGAGCTTAAATAATCACCATTTAATTCTAAATAAGCGCACAGCTCATGATAATCTGTGGAAGCTTTAGGAAAGCTGTGATCCTCGTACGCAGCATTTGCGAAATGACTGATTTCATCTTTCGGTTTTGGATGTCTGAACTTCATTAAATAATGGTAAAACGACTTCACCTGTTTTTCCCTCCGCGACACACTATTTTGTTGTTATATTATACAGCAATTTGATGACTTGTATAGGCGGAGGTACAACTTATGATGAAAAGTCAAAGTAATTTCGCTTTAATAACCGCTCCATGCTCATTAATTCTTCATAGGAGATTTTTTCTGGAAGTTTTGTCTGATCCACTAAAATTAATTGATCTTCAATCTCTTTGACCGTCTCATCCTTTTGATAGGTCATCCCGCAGTGCGTGCAGGAAATGGACGGCGTTTCGATGATTTCAATTGATTGTGTGCCCGTGATCAGTTCCCAATAGACTGTTGTCTGCTCCGCATTTGCTTTGTTTTCCTCACACCAATCACATGTCAGCAAGGCTATTTCTCCTCCTTTACGGTTTGTTCTTTTTTGAGCTGCGCTTGATATTTCTTCTCTTTTAATTCATCTCGTTTTTCACGTTTGTTTTTAAGTGTGTCGTGCTCAGGATTTGTCTCATATGCTTCTCTACGTTTCATTCGGCTTAAATTCTCAGGCGTAAACGATCTCGCTTCATCCTCTAATAGTGCGGTAATACCAATTGCCGGTTCTTGTTTCTCTTCATAAATTTCATTAAAATACGCATCTGCCTGGCCTGCGACGTAATGCTCTGGTTCTGGATAAGAGGTGATGACACCTTCAAAGTTACGAAGGACGACTTTGTCAGGGCTTTGCGATAATAAATAATTTGGCTGTAAAGCAATTTTCCCTCCGCCTCCTGGCGCATCTACTACAAAGCTTGGTACTGCATAACCACTCGTATGTCCTCTTAAGCCTTCAATGATTTCAAGCCCTTTTGATACCGGCGTTCTAAAGTGGCCAATGCCCTCAGATAAATCACATTGATAAATATAATATGGTCTGACCCGAATCTTCACAAGATCGTGCATCAGCTTCTTCATAATCGGCACACTGTCATTAATACCTGCAAGGATGACGGCCTGATTCCCTACAGGAACACCGGCATTCACAAGACGTTCGCACGCTTCTTTTGCTTCTTTTGTGATTTCAATACTTGTATTGAAATGGGTGTTCAGCCAAACTGGGTGATATTTTTTCAAAATCTCGCACAGCTCATCTGTAATACGCTGCGGAAAGACAACCGGCGCGCGGGTTCCAATCCGAATGATCTCAACGTGCGGAATATCCCGTAAGTTTTTCAAAATGTATTCAAGCACTTGATCATTGATTAACAGCCCATCTCCGCCAGAAATTAACACGTCCCGCACCTCAGGTGTTTCTCTAATATATCCAATTGCAGCATCTAACTGCTTTTTCGGCACACCCATACCAATCTGGCCGGAAAAACGTCTTCTCGTACAATAACGGCAGTACATGGAGCACTGATTTGTCACAAGAAACAGTACACGATCTGGATATCGGTGCGTGAGCCCCGGGACAGGTGAGTCCTCATCTTCATGCAGCGGGTCTTCCAGATCATATTTTGTTTTATGAAGCTCTTCTGCAATTGGCACAGATTGCATACGTATTGGACATCTTGGATCGTCTGGATTCATCAGTGAGGCATAGTAGGGTGTAATGTTGAGTGGAATGGTTTTAGTGGAAATCTTCACCCCTTCTCGTTCCTCTTCTGTTAAGTTTACGATTTTTTCTAAATCCTCAAGCGTTTTCACAGTATGCGTCAGCTGCCAAATCCAGTCGTTCCACTTTTCCTCAGGTACATCCTTCCAAAGCTCAATGTCCTTCCAGTGACGTGCCGGTTCATACAATTTCTGATTCATATCCATTCCCCCTATCAGCATTCACTTTATACTATGCAAGTTATGTGCCAACATGGGAAAATGCCCCTATTCTTTACAAAAGGAGCTTTTACCCGTCATATTCAATTGGATGTTGTGCCTATATTTCGGCATCTGCATATTTCTTTAATTTATATTGCAGCGTTTGTCGAGGAATTTTTAAAGCAGCGGCGGTTTTTTTAATATTTCCATTATGCTGATGTAAAGCTTCTTGAATCAATGTTTGTTCAAATGAAGACACTTGATTTTTTAAGGAGGATTCAGATGTTTCTTTTTCCAGCTTTTGCTCACGTAAATGAGCCGGAAGGTATAGAGGGATGATCTCTTCCGCTTCCTTTGGCATCATCAACACGGCATGCTCTATCGTATGTTTTAATTCTCTAACATTCCCAGGCCAGTGGTGCGCCATAAACAATCGTTCCGTTTCTTCAGAAAGGCGTGTAACGTTTTTTGAAAACTGCTGATGATAGGTTTGAATGAAGTAGCGGGATAGCAGCGTGATATCTTGCTTTCTTTCACGAAGCGGCGGGATATGAAAAGATGATACATGCAGTCTATAAAATAAATCTTCTCTTAAAATTTGCTTTTTCACTGCTTCGAATGGGTCCATATTGAGCGCAGTAATGAGCCGAACATCCACTTGAATGGATTTTGCGTCACCGATGCGGCGGACAACGCCATCCTCTAACACACGTAATAATTTCGTCTGCAGCGTGAGCGGCATCTCTTGCAGCTCATCAAGAAAAAGTGTGCCCCCATCAGCTAATTCGAAAAGTCCCTTGCGATCAAGCGCGCCCGTATAGCTCCCTTTGACAGATCCGAACAATAAACTTTCAAGTAATGATTCTGGGAGTGCTGCGCAGTTTTGCGGAATGAACACTTGATTTTTCCGGTCAGATTCATGGACAATGGCTTGAACGAGCACTTCTTTTCCTGTCCCTGTTTCCCCGTAGACAACAACTGATGATGGATAAGCAGCTGCTTTTTTTGCCCTTTCAAGCATTTCTTTTAAAAGCGGATCATTTGTTAAAAATGAAGCAAAATCATGCATTTGTACGGCCTCAGCCGCGTCTTGTGTCCGCTTTTTTTGCCCTAACCGATTGGAAAGAGCCGACAGCTTTGATACATCTTTTGCGACTTCGACCGCGCCTATTAACTCGTTATCTTCGATAATAGGCAATGTCGTGTTCACTGTTTCAATCCTTTCTCCATTTTTATTCAAATAGGTTTGCAGCGAATGATAAATGGGCTTTCCTGTTCGCAACACATGCATGAGCGTACTTGTTTTTTCAGTTAAAGAGGGATACACATCAAGGATGTACTTGCCAATCACCTCTTCTTTTTGTAAAGAGTCAAACTTAGCGGCATTATGATTGTAAAAAATCGTCATCCCTCGATCATCTACAACGTGAATGGCTTCATCAATAGCTTCTAAAATCAATTCAAACCAATCTGCTCTTTCGACAACCTTCCCCATTCTTTCCCCCTCACTTTCAGTGCCAAAAAACCGGCATCAATTGCCAAGTTTTCAGCGGCTTGATCATTTCTTAAAGGTTCCTGTCCTTTTCATGTTTCGCTTTTTCCTTTCTACTTCCTGCAATCATTGCGAAAAAAGCACCCCTCTTATGAGGAGTGCTTTCGTCCGGATGTTTGATAAAGAGACATATCGAATTCTTGCAGCGATTCCCTATACAGCGGCACAATCGGCTTTCCTTCCTGAAAAAACGCAAATTGGGATGGGTACAGCTTAATCGGCTGATGATAAAAAGCAAATCGCTTCACGACCTCAGGATCAATACGGCAAAAGGCATAATGCACAAGTAAATAAACATCTTGTTTCCATTTAAACAGGCGCCTGTTTGGCGGACTGAAAACTGGAGAAGCCTGAATTATGCTGCCATCCTCAAATGCCTGAAGCTGATCATTTGAAATCGTATAGATCTCCTTAGGGTGAAACTGAAAATATTGCACGTCACGTTTTGAAGCAAACCGTCTTTTTTTCTGATCTTCAATATAAAAGAATGTTTTCCCATTATCTGCGGTAACGACTGTATAATTGGGTACTGCCAGCTTCTCTTTCATTTCATATTTCATCTCACATAACAGCGGAACACGGATCGCACGCCTGTTCTTTTCATTGATCCAGCGTTTTTCAATTCCATGAAGTTTCCCGTCTGCGATTTGATAATAATCTCCTTCTTTTTCAATGACCGTTCCGTCAATTAAATCATACGGCATACTCGAAAACAGATGATGAAAGGAATGGGGCGTTTTATACGTTGTATCCAGTACATCTTTTAATGGAAAAAACGCAGCGAAATGATTCAGCCTCATCCAAAATACAGAATCTGCATGATGCCAGTGCTTTGGCTCATCATCCCAATATTGTCCGTATTTTTCATAGATCAGTGGAAGCAAGCAGCTTCTGTGCATGACCGAACAATGGTCCACTTGAAAGGACGCATGCTCTAAGAT
The DNA here is from genome assembly GCF_038593305.1 of Bacillus sp. FSL P4-0248. Lineage (NCBI taxonomy): Bacteria > Bacillati > Bacillota > Bacilli > Caryophanales > Bacillaceae > Bacillus > Bacillus sp. FSL P4-0248. The sequence goes on from NZ_CP151983.1 coordinate 1,929,664, forward strand.
TTGATCTGCTTCTCGAATAAAACTCATCGTTTCCACTAAATGCTGATCAACATGCACGACCCGCTGCGAGGAATACACAATATCTATGTGAGGCTTCGACCGAAAAACATCCACCATTTTAAGCAAACGATCTTGATGGTACATGGTATCATCGGTTAAATAACAAATGAGCTCACCTGTTATACGGGTTAATGCTTCATTAATAAGCGTCGCATATCGTGCGGTTAACAGCCGTTTTGCTGGATGAACTGTGTGCGAATACAGCTGAATGCGTTCATCACTTAAATAGGGCTGGATCTTTTGAATGGTGCCCTCTTCTGAACCATCATCCATAATCAAAAGCTCCCAATGCGGATACGTTTGATCTACCATACTCTTTAGCACACGATCAATGAAATCTGGTTTATTGTAGCTTGTTAAAATCACCGATACTTTCATGATCATTATCCTTTTTGATTAGATTAAAAAGCCCCCCAGCTGACAATGTTCACATAAGGAACACTCACTCTTAGCTGATTTGTCGCGTTTTTAAAGACTGCAACTGTATCAAACAATTGCACGACAACCACGTTTTGAAGTACATCTCCATTGACCAAATGAACACGCGGCACTGGAATGCCAAGCTCAAGCCATGGACGAAGTAATTCTTTGATGTCTGACACATTCTCTTCCCCACTTTCTTCTAAAAGACGAAGAAGAAGTAAAATCAAGATGATTTCAAGCACTCCTTCCGACTCTAGTAATTCTTCGTTCCAACCATCTAATAATTGTTCAAATTCCATTCATAATCCCTCTCTCTTCACATTTAATCTTTACTAGAGTATGAGCGTCACTTCATTTAGCCTCAGCATTTGAAAACATTTTTAAAAATGTGTGAAGTAATTAAATGAAAAAAAGATCAGGAATCAGCGTTCTGCTTATGCCAAAAAAAAAGAACGGCATATACATAGGGGTGAGTTTGAATTGATGAAGAAAGGATGGGGAAAAAATGAGCGAAAAGCGTGCTGAATTAAAAAAGGAACTATTGAAAGTGTTTTTCAAACCAATTACTCATGCATTAACAGCTAATCTCGAAGAAGGAGGAGTTCAAATGGAAGAAAAATTGAACGATTTATTAAGTGAAGTGGCAGCTGAGGCATCACCTTCAGATTCTGCTACAACACTCGATGTATCTCAGCCAGCAAGATGGATCTTTGCAAGACTTGCACCAGGAACAGTCATTAGCATTGTCACTGACTCAGGAGATTTAATTGGGCCAGTTCAATTTGTATCATTCGATGCTTCAACAGGTGTTGTATTTGTTACACAAGAAAGCTCTGTCACACCTACAGGCTCAGCAACGACTCTATTAGATGTAGATAAAGTTGAAAGTGTTACATTCACTTCTTAATGTGAGAGGATCATCATGAAGCTTCTTTATATCAGTTCTGGCTACGGCGGAATCTATCACATGTTTGATCAATGGGTAGAAGAAAGCTTCATTGATTCCCCCTTTTCATGTGTAAAGATTGATAGAGAATCTCTACCCACGAACATGCACAAAATCCGGACATTTTCTCCGGATTTTGTTTTGATGATGATCGGTGATCATGTTCCGAAAGATGTGCTTCATCAATTCAAACAAGAAAAAATCCCGATTGTTCTTTGGATGACAGAAGATCCCTTTTATACAGATGTGTCAGCTGCTTGCGCACATGAAGCTCAGCTTATATTAACGATTGATGAAGGGATTTTGCCATTTTATAAACAATTAGGCGCTGATCATACGCACTACTTTCCCATTCCGGCAAATACACGTGTCTTTCAGAAAAATGAATCGCCAGAAGAGATGTGCACGTATGACATTGCACTCATTGGCTACCCTTATCCCAACCGCATCAAAGCCATCGATACACTCTTGCAGCAAAACAAATGGCGTATTCTCGTTGCAGGTAAGGAATGGCACCGTCACTTAAACAAATCACGGAGACATTATCGTGATTTCACACTCATAACGAATTGGCTGAGTCCTCAGCAAATGGCGGACATTTATCAGCAGACAGCGATTGTCCTGAATCCGCATAGGCCGGCTCAATTTGCGTATAACAAAAACAAAGCCATGATTCAAAATATGAGCCTCAATAACAGAGCATTTGACATTGCTGCAACTGGGAGTTTTCAATTGACGGATCTACCTCCGCCGCCTGCTTTTTCAAGCTTTGCTTTTTACAAAGATGAGGACGATTTGATAGAACAGGTTGAATACTATGGATCAAATGCAGGTGAAAGAAAGACGGCCGCACTGAACAACTACGAGCAAGCCGTTCGCTGGAATACATTTGATACGATGCCACAAAGGCTTTATGACATTGTAAAAAGCGCCCTATAACTGGGCGCTTTTTCTCGTTGAATGCCAGCTTATGCATGATCTTCCGCATCTCGGTGAGCTAATAAGATTTTCTCTGCCTCTTTCCGGTCTGCCTCCTGTTTCACCACAAGCGACCGCGTGCGATCCATCATATAAGCTCCGACAGATCCTTCTAAAAAGGAATGAATGCATTCTTTTGCATAATGAGCATGAAAAGCATATACCGCACCATTTAGCCGGCCATACGTATATGGCTGCTCATGCTTTGGCATGAAAAAGTAATGATTGTCCTTATATAAAGTAGCTTCATTGTTTTCATGCAGTGTCCAAGTTTCATTTGGGTTTTCTAACGCCTCTGTAAAAGATGCGGTGCAGTCATATCCCCCTTCCACTAAAAGCTGCAAGCACTTCTCGATATCTGCCGGCTGTCTTAGAGGAGACGATGGATGCAGATACAGCACAATATCAAAGGTTTTTCCCTCCCGCTCTAAATAAGCAAGCGCATGCTTCACAGCTAACAGTGACGGCGTTTGTTCTGTCACATGTGTGCTTGGCAGTTCAATCACATTTGCTCCGTAGTGAGATGAAATGATTTGCGTATTGACATCCTCTGAGGAGACGATGACTTCATCTAATTCAATCATTTGCAGTAACGGCTGAATGGTCCAATAGATAAGCGGCCTCTCTGCCAATATGCGTATGTGTTCATCATGCTGGCCGTCGTGACTTCTAAATGCAGGTATCATAGCTAAAATACGATTTCCCCTATACATGTCTTCTCTTCTCCCCTCGCGCACAGCTCCCTTACCATTTTCTTCCCGAGCTGACCGCAGTACTGAAGTATTCAGGTCTCTCGTTTTTCTAGTTGATCTCTTATCTCTCCATATTCTATTAAGACGACTAGCAGATGGTTATAATTTGTTCACCTAATTTATGCATGAAGTGGTTCTTTTCCTCAAACGAATGCCGCTCTTTCACATATGATGCAAAGTAGAGAAATGAGAGTTGGGGGATTAGATATGTCCAAACAGATAGAAACGACTTTGAAGACCTTTTTTCGTGACAAAACGATATTGGTTACAGGCGGTACGGGGTCAATCGGCCGGCAAATCGTGAATAAATTAACAAGTTGCTCTCCAAAGAAGATAATCGTCTTCAGTAAAGATGACAGCAAACAATACATGATGAAAAATGAGTACGCAGAACATCCAGAAGTCGTATTCGCTTTAGGAGATGTCCGGGATGCAAGCCGCGTGAGACAGCTCGTCAAGGGTGTGGATATCATTTTCCATGCAGCGGCCTTAAAACAAGTACCCACTTGTGAAGATAATCCGTTCGAAGCCGTTCAAACGAATATCATCGGCGGACAGCACGTCATTGAAGCCGCCCTCGAACATGAAGTGAGTCATGTCGTCAACATTTCAACTGACAAAGCGGTTTCTCCGACGAATGCCATGGGTGCAACAAAATTGATTTCAGAAAAACTATTTTTCCAAGCAAACGAAAGTATTCCGAATCAAAAAACCAGGTTTTGCTCTGTACGCTTTGGCAATGTGCTTGGATCTAGAGGTTCCGTTATTCCGATCATGCTCCAGCAGCTATTAAATGAAAAACCTTTGACCGTGACTGATCCTCATATGACACGTTTTTTTATGTCTATTGAAGAGGCTGTTTCCCTCACACTTCAAGCAGCAATTATGATGAAAGGCGGCGAAACCTTCATTCTCAAGATGGAGTCCTTACAGCTTGCCGATCTTTTAAAAGCGTTTCACGAATATGCCGCTCAAATCAATGCTCAATCTCCAGATGTTCTTGTAGTCGGAAAAAGACCTGGCGAAAAGCTTCACGAGGAGCTCACATTCCCGCACGAAGCAGATGCACTGTTTGAACATGAACAATTTTATGCCATTTTACCAAGACCACATTTGCACCCTGCCTTTCAAAAAGTCGACTTAACGAATTACACCTCAAAAGAAGCACCGCTCATTACAAAAGAAAAGCTGTTCCACATCATCGAACAATTACATCATACACATCATAAAAAATAAAAAATCGTCACACGGAAGCAGCTGCTTTCCATGTGACGATTTTTAAATGGATCAATCAAATAGATGTTTCAAATCCCCGTAGCCTTCTTTTTCAAGATCATCCTTTGGGATAAACTTTAAAGCGGCTGAGTTAATACAATACCGAAGACCGTTTGGCCCTGGGCCATCAGGGAAAACATGACCTAGATGAGAATCAGCTGTTTTACTGCGAACCTCTGTCCGCACCATTCCATGACTCGTATCAACCTTCTCTGCTACTTCTTCCTCTTCAAGCGGTTTTGTAAAACTTGGCCATCCGCAGTGGGCATCAAACTTATCTAAAGAAGAAAAAAGCGGCTTTCCTGAAATGATATCCACATAGATACCTTCTTCTTTATGATCCCAAAATTCATTTTGAAATGGCGGCTCCGTGCCATTATTTTGCGTGACTTCGTACTGCATGCGGTTTAATTCTTTTATACGCTTTTCTTTTTCATTTGCCATTATTTATCACTCCAATGGGACTCAATAAAACCGGCTCTGCCCGAACCGACATGATATCGTTCGTAGTGCATTTTGTTTTTCTTATAATAATGCTGATGATATTCCTCAGCTGGATAAAAAGGACCTGCGTCTAAAATTTCTGTAACGATTGGCTTTTTGAAAATCCCGCTTTGGCTCAGCTGCTCTTTCGATGCTTCTGCTAGCTTTCGCTGCTCGTCATGATGAACATAAATACCTGTACGGTAAGATTCCCCTCTATCGCCAAATTGCCCCCCATCGTCTGTTGGGTCTATTTGCTGCCAATACAGCTCTAGCAGCTTCTCATACGGGAACACGTCAGGATCAAACGTGATTTGAACCGCTTCTCTATGTCCCGTTGTATTTGTACATACTTCCTCATAGGTCGGATTCACTGTATGTCCGCCAGTATACCCTGATTCAACTTTGATAATGCCCGGCTGTTCATCAAAAGGTTTAACCATACACCAGAAGCAGCCTCCTGCAAATGTGGCTAATTCTTGTTTTTCAGACATATTAGTGCCCCCTTCATTTAAAAAATGGTATCATCATATTATAACATGATAAAAAATAATGAAAATGATACGACTTGTCTACCTAAAATAAAAGAAAGCATTCTGTCGTATCTTTAAAATATAATGGGGGTTTAATGATTGGAACAAAGAAAACAAATGATGTACGAAATGGACACTTTACTGAGAACCGTATTTAAGCAGATCCGTTATGAAATTAACAGCCTGCTCGAAAACGAATTATCTCGGAATGAATTTCTTATTTTAAATCTGCTCCGTGAGCAAGGTGCAAAAAAAGTAACGGAATTCGCTTCCATTCTTGGAGTGTCAGCAAGTCATATTACCGCTGTGACTGACACACTCGTAGAAAAAGGCTGGATCACCCGTATCCGCTCAAAAGAGGACCGCCGCATCATCAAAATCCACTTAACCGATAAGGGTAAGGAAATTACTGAGCATTTTGAGAAAAAGAAAACCGAATACTTTATGGAGCGATTTGAATCATTTGATGACGAAGAACTAAAAACAATGATCAAATTATTTAAAAAGCTGGATAAAAGTCAAAAGGATTAAGCATAGATTTTAGCGCTCAGGACATGCTACGGATAAAAAGAGGTGGAACAAACCATGACAAGCCCTTATCTTTGTCCAAACTGTAAAACAAACAGAACGCGCTTTAATCTCATTGAGCAGCTTTCAGAACCTGTAAAGCTTGATCCAGCAACAGGAGCAGTTGTTGAAAGATACGAAGGAGAACAGCTGTCTCCTTTTCACTTGAGCTATCAAGGTCCTCAAATGAAAGTCCAGTGCGGTGTTTGTGGTTTAATTGAGGATGAAAAAACGTTCATTAAACTAGCTGAATATCATCAATATTCTTCTCCTTCTTAACATGCCGGCCTGACGGAAAACGTCAGGCTTTTTTCTATGCTTCTTTTGCCTATACAGATCGTCTTTTTCATGCATACGCTACAAAAAACACCATTGCATGAGAAAGAAGGGATTGATGACATGCAGCAGCTCTTTTATCATGACTTTCCATATCGGCCATTCGCTGACACCTACGAGCATCTTCAAAGCAGCCCTTCATCAAAAGCCTTTATTCGATTATTTCACGCTGCACCAGATCTCAGTGAGCTCGCTGTTTATGTGAACCGGAAGCAGATAATGAAACCAATGCCTTACAGCCATTTGACCGCTTATATGGAGTGGGATGAGGGAATGTATGAAATAGAAGTGTTCAAACTGGCTACAAATGAGAGAATTCTTCATTCCCGCATTCGATTTAAGAGCGGCGAGGTCTACACATTATGTATCACAGGTGCCCGAGCAGGCTTTGCACTCTTGACTGAGCAGCAGGCTACTTTGATCAAACAAGAAGACCTGTCAGCACTTACATTTGTACAGCTGTCTCCGGACCTTCCTTCTATAGATATATACGAACGAGACCATGGGGTTATATCGAAGGAGCTTGATTATGTAAACAGCACCCACATTCATCATTTCTCCCCGAACAAATATCATTTTGAATTGAAAGCCGCCGGCACTCAAAGTGTACTGCTTGATATCCCAAAAGTTCATCTGCAAACAAAGCGTGCATACCTGATTCTGCTTCATGGTTTTGCTAACGGAGATCCTGAACTTATGGCAAAGGTGGTCTTGTCTCGGCAATTATAAAAAAGAGCCTTTCCTAAAGTGGAAAAGGCTCCTTACGAGACATCTTCAGCTTTTTCTTGCTTTTGAAAATCAAAAGCAAGAATCATCGTGCCTAGAAATAATGCACAGTAGGCAATATTTAAGTAAAACTGATCAATATTTTCTGCTTTTAAAGCATTGGCAGCTGTTATGCCAAAGTACGCAGCAAATAAAAACGACAGTAAACTAAAATATTGATAGACTCGCTTCATGATTTCACTCCTGACTCACACGTTCTATTGCTTTGGATGATAATATGAGAATTCAATTTCATCGTTCTGCAGATCAATTTTATTTGCTTTCACATACATATCATTCGTCAGCGGCATTTCTGAAAGACGCACTTCAACCGTTTTTTGATCCGGTTTTACATGAACGAACTCTGGCAGCTCATAGAACTGACCCATGTAGCTTAAAACAAAACTAATCGGAATGCTCAATTGTCCAATTGAAAAGTCATCCACTTTCAAAAGCACATCACCATTATCTTCAACAGTTGGCGTAAATGAGATGTTTGCATCAATCGTTGAAGAGAAAGCTTTAATTGCGCCTGTTACTTTCACATCTTGATCGATTGCTACATGAAAGTCTGGCATATCATTTGATCCTTGATTTTTCAAATAATCATTCACAAAGCTGGTGAGTGATTCCTTTGAGCTGGATATATTAAAAGCATATTCGCTTTTCACTTCTTTGGTTGAAGCGAATTGACCGCCTGGCAGCAGCATCAAAATACCGCAGCCAATCACAATCAATAGATTGATTGCAAGTAAAATAAAAAATAAGCTTTTCCATTTTTTCATCTGTTTCACCCTATTCCTTCGGCAGTCCTTCTTTTTTCACTTCGGAGAATAAACGATTTGCCATAAGAGAGTACCCCTTTTGGTTTGGGTGGAAATCATCTTCTGCCAGTAATTTTTCATCAGAACCTTCTTCAAATAAATCTGCTACATTGATCATATCCGCATTGCCGTCTTTTTTGAGTTCCTTTTTGGCAGCGGCATTCCAGTCTTGAACGACTTCATCAATATCTCGCAGCTCAGACAAACTGAATTTAAAAGGATTGTACATGCTGACATACATGATTTTCGCATGGTCATTCTGTTCTCTCAGTTGAGCAAGAATGGTTTTAAAGCGCTCTTCAAAAGGACCCTGCTCTTTTTGAAAAGGAGCAAACGTCAAATTAAGCACATTTTGACGGACAACATGCATGAGATCATTCCCGCCGATCGTAAAGAAAATATAGTCAGCGTCTTTCAGTCCGTCCTGCACCTTTTTTTCTTTTAATCTTTTTAATAAATCTACTGTTCTACTGCCTTTAATGGCATAGTTTTTTAATGTGACAGACTGCACGCCGTCCACTGCTTCTATCTTGTCACGGGTTATGCCTGCATAGCCTTTTTTATCTTGATCTCCGATTCCTTCTGTTAAGGAATCTCCAACCGCTGCGATGGTAATATGTTCTTTTACTTTTGGTGTGTCTTCTAGTTTATCCTTTATGCCAGCCTCTTGCGCGGAACATGCAGAAAGAACAAAAGCTAGAGACATCACAATCAAAATCAAACGAGCCTTCAAACGATGATGTCCCTCCTTTTTCTGATTAAAAAAGTGTATCATGTTTTCGCCCATTTGAACATCCTTATGCTAGCTTCGGTTCAGCGTTTTGATGTCCTTGATGATGTCATCATAAGGTGTGTTTTGCACCCCATCATAGTTTTTCATCACTTTCCCATCTTGATTGACAAGAAAAAACAGGGACTGATGAATCACTTGGTCTTCATCTTCAGGTTTTTTTACAATGGTTTTAAAGCTTTTCATTGCGAATTTTTCAATTTCTGACTGTGAATACCCAGTGAGAAAATCCCAATTTTTAAAGGACAATGGATAGGCTTTTGCAAATTCCTTTAGCTTTTTCGGTGAATCGACCTCTGGGTCCACGCTAAAGGAAATGATATGCGCATCCAATTTTTCTTCTTTTAACCGTTTTTGCAGCTCTGTCATATGAGCAGTCATCGGCGGACAAATCGTTTCACAGCTTGTGAAAATAAAATCAGCTACCCATACTTTCCCCTTCAAATCATCCAATGACACCTTTTGGCCATCTTGGTTTTCAAACTCAAACGGCTCTATTTGATAATTTAAAGCATCCTTGATTTGTCCATTTGAACATGAGACTAAAAGAAGCACGCTTACCATCATAAGCGCACCAAGTAAGGCTCCCCTTTTTCTATACATGATATGTCCATCCCCTTTTTCTATCAATCGGTATAAAAAGTAAAGCCTATTGCACCCTTTCCGGTATGACACGAAATAATCGGTGTTGTGTAGGCGATGTCAATCAGTGCTTCAGGTGTGTGATCAAGCAGCGCTTTTTTTAGCTTTTCAGCGAGTTCTAATGCATCTGCATGTGCGATCCCAATGGCTTGAACTGTTTTTCCCTTCACCGCCTGTACATACTGTTTTGTCAGATGGCGGACAAGCGCAGAGTAGCTTCTCACATTCGCTTCTGGCGTATATACCCCGTCTGTCAAGCTGGCAATAGGTTTGATGTGAAGAAGTGAGCCGATGAGCGCCTTTCCTCTTCCAATTCTGCCGCCTTTGACGAGATTTTCTAATGTATCGATCGTGACATATAGCTTTGTTTGATGACGGATTTTATCTAATTCTGTGATAATATCTTCACGGCTTGCACCCTTTTTGGCTAGTTCTGCTGCTTTGATGACTTGAAATCCTAATCCATAGGAAATAAAATGCGAATCAATCACCGTGATATTTCCATCTACCATTTTCGAAGCGCTTTCAGCAGTTTGAACAGTACCGCTCATACCACCAGTTAAATGGATACTGATCACTTCGCTTCCATCTGCCGTCAGCTTTTCATATAATTCGACGAATTGACCGATCGCAGGTTGAGACGTTTTCGGCAGTTCCTCAGCGGCCTCCATTTTCTCAATAAATTCATCTGGCTGTATATTCACCCGGTCAATATAATCAACTCCAGAAATGGAGATATTGAGCGGAATCACGTGAATGGAAAGATCATTGATTTTTTCTTGCGGAAGGTCCACAGTTGAATCTGTTACAATTTTAATTTGTTTCACTATCGTCTCATCCTTGCTGTCTTAGTCTTTACTTATGATATTACCTTATTTCCTGCACACTTGAAAACAACTGACCTAACGTTTTTGAAATTGTCACATTTTCTTCTTGTCAAGAAAAAAATCCTTGCCAAACTGAGCAGCGGCCACTTCAAAATGGCTGCTTACCCCTTTTGACAAAGATTCCTGCTTACGCATTGTGTTTCAGTGTAGGCTCCTGATAGATCTGTTCATATGTGCTCCACTTGACGTTACGTTTCACATCCTCTCTGAAAGAGTACACAGTTCTCTTTCCTTTAGATACATAGACTTTTTTCAAGAAAGCTTCAAGTCTAAAGGTGAGCATGAAACGATACGTCTCATCTCCCTTTAGAACAGGGACTTCTGTTACCTTGATCTGAGCTCCATCCATCCGTCTAAAACATATTGTTTTGAGCAGCACAAACGATCAATCCTCTTTTCCAATTATCTGTTAAGCCTAAATAAATAGGTGGAATAAATCTTGATCTTTATTCACTTCAACATAGTGAAAGCCTTTTCTATCCATCCGCTCAATCAGCGCTGCATAGTCATCTCTTTCTTTCAATTCGATGCCGACTAGCGCAGGACCTTTGCTTCGGTTATTCTTTTTCGTATATTCAAAGCGTGAGATATCATCATTTGGCCCTAACACTTCATCTAAAAATTCCCGAAGCGCTCCTGCTCTTTGCGGAAAATTGACAATAAAGTAATGTTGAAGCCCTTCATAGATCATCGAGCGTTCTTTGATTTCCTGCATTCTGCCGATGTCATTATTTCCTCCACTGACAATACAGACAACATTTTTCCCTTTGATCTCCTCACGATGAGCATCTAATGCTGCGATTGGCAATGCGCCTGCCGGTTCTGCTACAATCGCACATTGATTATACAGCTCTAAAATCGTTGTACACACTTTCCCTTCGGGTACAAGACTGATTTTATCGACAACAGACTGAAGCGATGTAAACGTCTTTTCGCCAATCCGCTGAACCGCTGCTCCGTCTACAAACTTATCAATCGAATCAAGTGTCACAACCTCGCCCTTCTCATGCGAGGCATGCAGTGAAGCTGCGCCAAGCGGTTCGACTGCAATGATTTCGGTTTCTGGTGAGATATTTTTGATATATGTACCAACACCAGATAACAGACCTCCACCTCCGACACTTGCAAATAAAAAGTGAGGCTCCACTTCGATATCATTTAAGATTTCGACAGCAGTCGTTCCTTGTCCTGCCATCACATCCAGATCATCAAACGGATGGATAAATTCGCGCTTCTCTTCATCTCCGCATTTTACGGCTTCATGATACGAATCATCAAACGTATCTCCGGTTAAGATAATTTCAACATATTCTTTTCCGAACAGCTCCACTTGTGATACTTTTTGCCTTGGCGTCGTAGCAGGCATAAAGATTTTCCCGTGGATGCCTAAATATTTACAAGAATAGGCAACACCCTGTGCGTGATTTCCTGCACTTGCACAGACAATGCCATTTTCTAGTTTATCTTTTGGAAGCTGGCTCATTTTATTAAAAGCGCCTCTTAATTTAAAGGAACGAACTACTTGAAGATCCTCTCTTTTTAAGTAGACATTGCATTCATATCGTTCAGAAAGTCGCTCATTTTTTTGAAGTGGTGTATGAATGACTACATCCTTCAAATTTTGATGGGCTTTTAAGATGTCTTTCACTTGAATTAGCGTATTTTCTTTGAGCAACGGTTTCATGTACAAGATCCTTTCTCTTTAACCTTATTTAATTTGTCATTATAACATGAATATTCAAAAAATAAACCAATAGATCATGGATCCATCATAAATTTTATAAACTTTTTCGTTTTCCTGTACATTTGTTTTAATTGGGTGTTACAATTGAACCAATTAGAACCACAAAGAAAGGAATCACCCAATGGCCACTCAATCATTCGCATCTATCTATGGTGATCATCAAGATATCAAGCATGCAATTCATCTGGCAAAACAATTTTCGAAAAACGAACAGCCGGTCTTGATAACAGGAGACATCGGTACAGGCAAAACGCTATTCGCCCAAGAAATGGCGAACGTATCTGTTCCACACGCATCACTGACACACATGTATTGCCCCATCTTGAATGAAGAAACCTTACAGAAAGCCTTCATAGAAAAAAACAATCAAATTCTTTATTTAGATGAAATCGGTGCATTAAGTATTTCTATGCAGCACCAGGTCATTCACTTTCTAGAAACGTCACCTGCAACAAAAGTAATCGCTTCTTCGTCTTTATCAATAGAGGCACTCAGGGTTTCTTCTACCTTTTTACCCGAGCTGTTTTATCGTCTGAATGTTCTTCATTTGGCCCTTCCAGCTTTAGCCGAACGAAAAACAGATATTCCTGTGTTAACAAATGCTTTCTTTCAAAAGCTGAACATGGCACCTGATATTGATCCAAGTGTTTGGGAAGCCTTGCAGCAGTATCCATTTGAAGGAAATGTCCAAGAACTCAAAAATATTGTTCATTACGCTGCGTCCATACTCGAGGGCCACACGGTATTTTTACATCATTTACCGCCCTTTGTGTTAGCACCTCTTCCCTCAGCCGTGAAAGGTAAAAAGGAAGAACACCAGCTTACACTAATGGAAAAACAAGAATTTGTTTTCTTGCTGGAAGCCATTAAATCTCTCAATGAAAAAGGAGAAGCAGCCAGCAGGCGCATCTTATCTGAATTAAGCAAACAAGGAGATATCCCGCTGACCCCTCAGCAGGTGCGAAACCGCTTAGATGATCTTGAGAAAAAAGCATACGTGACGAAAGGAAAAGGCAGGGCCGGAACGAAGATTACACTTGAAGGTCTTTCATTCCTGAAGTCGCTTGATGGTTATATACCGGTTCAATAAAAGGAGGACATCCATTGTTTACTGTAAAAGAAGAAATTGCAAACGCCATTACACATGGCATTGGTGTTATTTTATCCATCCCAGCCATTGTGTTTCTCGTCTTATTCGCTGTTCAATACGGCACTGTCACAGACATTATCAGCTTTTCGATATTTGGTGCATCCATGCTGCTGCTTTATTTAAGCTCAACCCTGCTTCATAGCATTCGGCACAAAAAAACAAAAGATATTTTTGAAATCCTCGACCACTCGGCTATTTATGTATTGATTGCTGGTACATATACACCCTTTTTACTTGGACCACTAAAAGGTGCACTCGGCTATACGCTCCTTGCCATTGTATGGGCGCTTGCTGCTGGTGGGATTGTCTTTAAAATCTTTTTCGTCAAACGCTTTATTATCGTATCTACCCTTGTCTATTTATTAATGGGCTGGATGATCATCATCGCCATCAAACCGCTTTATATCCAATTAACAGGTGCAGGATTTGGCCTCTTACTGTTAGGCGGCATATTATATTCAGTCGGAACCATCTTTTATATTTGGCGGAAAATTCCCTATCATCATGCGATTTGGCACAGCTTTGTTCTTGGCGGCAGCGCATCGATGTTCTTCTGTATTTTATTCTATTGCGTAAACATTCCTGCTGCATAGAATGAAAAAACCAGCATCCACTATTCGGATGCTGGTTTTTTCTATGCACGTTTTTGTGCGTAATCACTGATCATGACAGGAGCTTTAATATGAATATCGACATTAACAGGACGCAGTCTTTTCACGATCTTCCCAGTTAAAAGACGATCCGTTCCGCTAGTTTCAATTGGTACAAGCGGACAATCGTATTCTTCAGCAAGCGCCTCTGCAATATGACGATACGCTTCTGAAAGCAATAGACTCTGCCCAGACACGATTCTTTCCTTTGCTTCTTCTAATAAGACCTCATCCGTTTGATTCTGATGGATAACCGCCATTTTTTTGAGCCATTGTTTTAAAATCGGATACCGAAAGAGCTTCGGTTTTGCCATGAAAGCAAATGGCTTCTCAAGGTGGCCAATCAATAATGTCGTCGTGACTGAATTCAGCTCTTTTGTGACATAAATAACCGGGCCATCTGGCAGCTTCTTTTGCTGATGAATGGTCATGACTGATCCTGATTGATCAATACATCCCCGGGAAAACCTTTTTGCATGCTCATGAATGAGATGCATTCGTTTCGTATAGGAAATGCGTGGATCCGTTAATTCATGATCGTACAAATGCCTCATACTTTTTAAAAAGGATACAACAACATAAATCGTTAAAAACCAATAACGAAACAACCGTACTCCTCCTACTCACTTATCCTTTTTTGTCATATACGACAAATTCATAATTGTAGGGGTTCTTTTCGTCACGATGGCCTTTTTCGCGTGATACAATCGTCCATTCATCTTCATTGTAATACGGGAAATAGCGGTCTCCTTCAAACGCATGGTGAATGTGCGTGATATAGAGACGATCAGCATATGGCATCATTTCTTCATACAGCTTAGACCCGCCAATGATAAATAACTCTGTCTCACTTTCCCCAATTGCCAAAATATCAGCAATTGAATGAACAACCTCGCATCCTTCTGCTTTAAAAGAAGAACTTGTGGTCAGCACAATATTTCGGCGGTTAGGCAGCGCTCGTCCAATGGATTCAAAGGTTTTTCTGCCCATGACAATCGTGTGACCGCCTGTGACTTTTTTAAAATACGCTAAATCTGCTGGTAAATGCCAAGGCATTTGATTATCTTGACCAATGACTCTGTCTTCTCCTGTCGCCGCAATCATGGAAATCATACACTGACTTCTCCTTTTATATGCGGATGCGGATCATAGTTCTCAAGCACAAAATCATCAAACGTAAAATCAAAAATGCTCTTTACATCTCTTGTAATACGAAGCGTAGGAAGCGTGCGTTCCTCGCGCTCTAGCTGCATTTTCACCTGTGGAAGATGATTTTGATAAATATGAGCATCTCCGAGTGTGTGAATAAACTCTCCTGGCTCAAGATTTGTGACTTTGGCAATCATCATCGTTAGAAGGGCATATGAAGCAATATTAAATGGCACGCCTAAAAAGATATCTGCCGATCTTTGATATAGCTGGCAGGAAAGCTTCCCGTTTGATACGTAAAATTGAAATAGACAATGACAAGGAGGCAGCGCCATTTGATCAATTTCCCCCGGGTTCCAAGCGCTGACGATCAGTCGTCTTGAATTCGGGTTGTGCTCAATATCATGAATCAGCTTTGTGATCTGATCCACTGTCTCGCCGTCTCCGCTCGCCCATGATCTCCACTGTGCACCGTATACACGGCCCAGCTCTCCATTTTCATCTGCCCATTCGTTCCAAATGCGGACACCATTTTCTTGAAGATATTTGACATTTGTATCACCTTTTAAAAACCAAAGCAACTCATGAATGATCGATTTCAGGTGTAATTTCTTTGTGGTTAAAAGAGGAAATCCTTCCTGTAAATCAAATCTCATCTGGTAACCGAACGTGCTGATTGTACCTGTACCCGTTCTGTCACCTTTTTCATCCCCGTGCTGTAATACATGACGGCATAACTCTTTGTATTGTTTCATTTTTTTCATCCTTTATTTATGTTCTTGTTGTAGTTTACCTTATTTCGGCTTTTCTTGAAACCAAAAAAACATGCCTGCATGATGAGCAGACATGTTTTTCTTTTTATGCTTGATTCACTCGTTCCTGCTCTTCATCCTTAATATCTTGGTGTGAGTGAGCAATGCGGCTTGCAGCTGCTGCGGCAAGTGCAGCGACTAGGTCATCAAGGAAAGTATGCACTTCACCTGGACGGCCTTCATCTAATTCACGAATAATACCAAATTTCTCTTTATCTAAATAACCGAAGTTGGTCAAACCGATTGATCCATATACATTGACAATGGAAAGCGGAATAATCTCATCAATTCCATATAGCGGCTCATCTGTTTCAACTAAGTGCTGTAAAGGTTCTGGCAAGAGCTTTTTTTCTGCCAGCTGATCAAGGGCAAGTCCTGTTAAAACTGCATGGACAATTTCTCTTTTATTCAGCACTTTTTCAACATTTTCAATACAGACACTAAGTGGAAGGTTTGGATGATATTTTTCTTGGAGCTTCAGCACAATGTGTGCGATATCTTCAATTTTCACTCCGCGATCGTTTAACATTTGTTTTGTAATCTGCACCATTTCGTTCATTGTATATTTTTTCAATTGGCATGACATCTCCTTCTAGTGGCTCATCCAGCTCGGCGGGGTGTTTTTGTCCCAGTAAATATTACCGAGTTCGTGATGCGTCTGGAATCCATCTTCTGCTGTATGGTAATGAAAGTTAAACCAATATCCGCTGTGAGGCGGCTGATCTCTTCTGACATGAAAACGGAGCAAATCTTCTCCGGTCTTGCGGTTGTAAATGTGGAAGATTTTTTCGCCATTTCCGCTTGAAGGCTGATCAGTTAAAACAACATCTTGAAATTTTTCGTCATCTTTGAAATTTGTTAAATAGTCAGTTAACACTTGTTCAATCTTCGGCTGAATCTCTTCTCTGTACTCGTCCTCAATGACAGGTGTGATTTTACGGCCAAATTTGAGAAAGGATTGATTTTCTGCACTTGACAGCACCTCTTGCTTATATTGCTCAAAGGGATCTAACTGTTCTTTGCTTTCCTCTTGCGTTAGTTCCCAGCTGCGCATTTCATCTGATGTATCATAAACAGCTGTATAAGGCGTTTTATCAGATGAAGAAAGTTCAGAGGGCTTGTCTGTCATCAAAGCCGACGGAGGAGAGACTAAACCAAAAGTTGCAATCGTAAAGAGCGCAACAAGCGTTTTTCTCATCCACATCTTCATGATATCTAATTCCTTCCATAAGTTATCATACTGCTATTCTAGCATATAATGAATTTTCAGTCATTCAATTTGGTCACCGATTTGAGACTTTCTTTTTCATAATAAAACGTTTACAATGGCAGTAATGACGACTAAAATTTGGGAGGAATGGGTATGCTTGAAGGTTTTTTTATTACGGCTTCCTTGCTGACATTATTTTATTTTGTCTATATGGAGATTACAGATTAAAAGCCCTGAATAAGGGCTTTTTTAGATGATTGACAAGGAATTAAAAAGAATTGTCTGCACACCTGAACCTTTAGCGAGGGCTTTTTTCTTTCTCAATATATCCATAATGAAATTGGGCTGTTTTTCGTTTTAAAACGTGAAATTGATAGGAGTCTGCTAGAAATCGGGTGCTTTTCCAATGATCTTTTAAAACCACTCTTTTTCTCGCCACTCTCAGCGCTTCTTGGACGGCTGTTTCGTGGTCAAAGTGGTGCTCTGCCGCATGACGGAGCGGTGCGATACTTGCAGACTCTTGAATCGTCTCCTCAAACATCGGATCAAAATAGACGACATCAAATGATTCATCAGAGAGCTTTTTTAGCTGCTCGATACTGTCTCCACTTACAACAGATATCCGGTTCATCGCTTCATCTGCCTCTCTTACCCCTGTCTCCCATGTGTTTAGTCCTTCTCGCACTAGCAATGCTGTCATCGGATTCTTTTCGATACCGACGACCCTTCCATTCGCACCTACTCGCAGGCTTGCTGTAATGGCATCTGATCCTAGGCCAAGCGTACAATCTAAAAAGGAATCGCCCGGCTGAAGCTGCGTGGCTTCGATTAAAGGATCCTTTTCCCCGCGCATGAGCCGCTTCACCCTGAACATCGCTGAGCTTGGATGGAAGAAGAACTTTTCACCATTTGGCTGATACCATTCAAATCTTTCTTTCCCCACAACAAGGACATCTCCTCGTTTCATCGCAAGCTGCTTGACGGATTGTTTGCGCCTTTCTACATACTCACCATGTAAATCCTCTGCAAGGGCTTTTGCTGTTTCAATTGTTTGTTCATTTGCTCTAAAGCTTGTTGTGATAAGCATTCGGTTCCTCCATCATGATCAAGAAAAAATGCCCTGACTTGATCACAGGACATTTCAACATGTGTATTAGCAATGTTTTTCAAATGCAGATAAGACGTTGTTCATGATGTCTTCCATTTCATGACCTTCAATCTCGTCACGCGGAATAAAATGAACGAGTTCATTTCCTTTTAAAAGTGCCATAGATGGAGACGATGGCTCTTCGCCTGTGAAGTATTCTCTCATTTTTGCCGTTGCTTCCCTGTCCTGACCAGCAAAAACTGTGACAATTCGATCTGGAGTTTTTTCTGCCTTCATCACAGCTTGAGTAGCAGCTGGGCGTGCTAAGCCGGCAGCGCACCCGCATACAGAATTAACAACTACAAATGTCGTTCCTTCTGCTTCTTGCATCGTTTGTTCTACTTCTTCTTCCGTTGTTAGTTCTTGAAATCCTGCACTTGTCAGCTCTTGACGCATCGGTACAACGAGCTGGCGCATGTATTCTTCATATGCCATTGACATAAAAAAGCCCCCTCTATAATCCTTATGTTGTGAATAAAGGATACTATAGAGAGAGCCAATTTTCAAATGTTCGATATCAGATTAAATTTTCATGATTCCGCCTGTATTGGCTGATGTCACAAGTTTTGAATATCTAGCAAGATAACCCGTTTTCACTTTTGGCTCAAAGCCTTTCCAGTTTGCTTTTCTTCTTTCCCATTCTTCCTCTAGAACATCTACGCTTAAAATGCGCTGTTCGATATCGACAACGACATGGTCACCATTTTCAACAAATGCAAGCGGGCCGCCCTCAGCTGCCTCTGGAGAGACGTGCCCAATAGACAATCCGCGAGAAGCGCCGGAAAAACGTCCGTCTGTAATTAAAGCAACCTTTGGTCCAAGTCCCATGCCGACGATTTGTGAAGTAGGTGCAAGCATTTCAGGCATGCCAGGTCCGCCTTTAGGTCCTTCGTAGCGAATGATGACAACATGTCCCGCTTCTACTTTTCTATTAATGATACCTTCAAGGGCTTCTTCCTGGGATTCAAATACGATCGCAGGCCCCTCGTGGCGTGTGATCCCGTCTTGTACCCCGCCCGTTTTAATGATGGCTCCATCTGGCGCAAGGTTTCCAAATAAAACGGCTAAGCCGCCTTTTTCAGTAAATGGCTTGTCAATTGGATAAATGACGTTATAATCTTTTACCTCATGCCCCGCAATGTTCTCGCCAAGCGTTTTCGCAGTGACAGTCATTGTATCTAAATGAAGAGCTCCTTCTTTTTTAGACAATTCATTTAGTGCCGCTGTAACACCGCCTGCTTCATGTAAATCCTCAATATAAACGTCTGAAGCTGGAGCAAGTTTTGATAAATGAGGCACACGTTCTGCTACTTCATTGATACGTTCAAGTGAATATTCAACACCTGCTTCATTCGCAATTGCCAATGTGTGAAGAACGGTATTGGTTGAACCACCAAGAGCCATATCTAATGCAAATGCATTATCAATTGCTTTTTCAGTGACAATATCCCGTGGTTTAATATCTTTTTTGATGAGCTCCATGAGTTGTTTGGCAGACTTCTTCGCAAATTCTCTTCGTTCTGGTGATGTCGCCAAAATCGTTCCATTTCCAGGAAGAGCGATCCCGAGTGCTTCCGCTAAACAGTTCATTGAGTTAGCTGTAAACATACCTGAACAAGATCCGCAGGTTGGACAGCCAAACTGCTCTAATTCATTTAACTCCTCTTCATTGATTTTACCTGACTGGTATGCACCAACGCCTTCAAACACAGAAGAAAGAGAAATTTTTCTGCCGTCACTTGTTCTACCCGCTTCCATCGGTCCCCCGCTCACAAAGACAGTCGGGATATTCACGCGCATCGCTGCCATCATCATTCCTGGTGTGATTTTATCGCAGTTAGGAATACAAACCATTCCATCAAACCAATGAGCAGATACAACGGTTTCTACAGAGTCCGCAATGATTTCACGGCTTGGCAATGAATATCTCATCCCGATATGACCCATGGCAATTCCATCATCGACGCCAATCGTATTGAATTCAAATGGCACTCCGCCAGCTTCACGAATGGCTTCCTTCACAATCTTCCCGAATTCCTGAAGATGGACATGTCCTGGGACAATATCAATATAGGAATTACATACGGCAATAAATGGCTTGCCGAAATCCTCATCCTTTACCCCCGCCGCTCTTAGTAAGCTTCGGTGAGGTGCTCTGTCGATTCCTTGTTTAATCATGTTACTGCGTAGTTCTGCCATCTGTTTATAAAGCCTCCTATACTACAAGTCTTGTTGACTGCATGATTTTGAGTTGATTTTATTTTACAAATTTTCTGTTTATTTAGCCACCTATGAATGACCGATGACTAACATGGCTGCTGAAGCAAGCGCTCAGCAAGGTTCGTGTCATAAAATCTGACCTCCAATATTCTATATTGGTACTACTATATAGAGTTTTTTCGCATATTTCAACAATATTCAAAATAATTTTTCTAAAAAAATTTTTCTGTCTATCATTTTTAGAAAAACAAGCTGCTTTTCATTGGCAGCTTGTTCATCTTTCTCATCATTCTGCTGCATTCTTTCTACTTTCTATCATTTGCTTCCATACAGAGCCTTTTGCTTCTTCTCCATGCTCAATGCGCTCAATCGCCATTTTCACTTGAAGACTGACTTCAAACTCAGGGTCTTGCTCTGCTTCTTTTAATGCTTCAAGTGCCGTTTCGTCCCCTTCTTCATAAAGAAACATAGCTGCACGCCAGCGGACGAGCTTACTCGGGTCCTTTAATGCTGCGATCATGGCTTCGATAGCACTCGGGTCACCAAGGTCAGAAATACAGTCACCAGCCGTTCTGCGGACCGTCACTGTTTTGTCTTCGAGCCCTTTATATAAAATAGGCAGAATGGCAGGATCTTCAATCATGCCAGCATTCACAACGGCTTGTCTGCGAATAGACGTTTTGGGATCCTCCATTGCTTTCATTAAAACAGGTATATCCTTTAGCTCTGGCTGCATTTGCTCTAAATGGGCAAAACGTTTTTTCCAATCTTCCTCTTGCAGCATGTCTTCTGTTACATCATATGCCTTTCGGTTCACCTGTCTATCTACAGCTTCCTGCCCTTCTTTCACTGCCTCTGTTAAGCGGGCTAAACGCTCATCATCATAGGCTGCTTGCAGCTCCTCTGTGACTTCCTGACCGATATCAGCAAATTCTCCAAAACGAACGCCGTGTTCTTTCCATACACGTTCAAACACGACATTGTCTGAGCTGCTTCTAAGCTTTAAAATGGCTGCTTGAAAACGTTCAGGCATGCCAAACCGCTCTTCTCTTTCACCGTCTGACAGTTTGACCTGCATTGGAATCCCATTAAACATTTGGACAAACACTTTCACTTCACCAAATGTGTCATCGCCTGACTGCGATCCTTCCTGAAGACCTTCTGTTTCATGTCCAAAGGCTTCTCTAACCTGTTGTAAAATACCCTGCCAGTCAAACTTTGCATTTCGCTCAACCGCTAAGAAATCTGCAACATGATAAACCCCTTTTACACCTTCAATGCTTAAAATACGCTTGATCATTTCTGGCGCTTCGTCTTTTTGATCCTTTTTGTAGTTGTTGCTTTTACCGCCGGCAAGTGCTTCTGTCAAAATTACCTTCATGGTATTCGGACTTGGCGTTGGTTCTATAGCTGTTATTTTCATTGATATATCCTCCTTACACACATAAAGACCCTACTCATCTGTAAGGCCGCATTCTTCTTTCCACTTCTTGATAAATAAACTCATCAATTCATGCCGCTCATCAGCAAGCTGCTTTCCTGCATGAGTGTTCATCAAGTCTTTTAATTTGAGCAGTTTTTCTTCCATATGCTTTAGCACAGAGCCCTGCTGCATGTCCTCTGTATAATGGGGCTCACCTGTTGCGCCAGCATACGTAAACACTCTAGCGATACCGCTTGCTCCTATCGCATCCAGCCTATCGGCATCTTGAACAATGGCCCCCTCTAACGTCATTGGCCTAAACTGCTTATGCCGATGACGAAAAGACATCGTTGTAATGATGTCCATGATATAGCGGACATCCCGCGTGTCCAATTCCCACAAAAGGAGCTGGTTCACAAGCTGCTTTTCAGTGACCTTCCATTCACTTGACAGCTTTTCATCAATGACATCATGTACAATCGCTGCCATCTCGATGATAAATAGAGAGCCGCCTTCCTGATTTGCAATACGGACGGCAAGCTGGCGCACACGAGCAACATGAGCCGCATCGTGTCCAGTCGGTTCATCCTTCAGCCTGTCTGAAACAAAGGAGGCAGCTGCCTCCAATTGTTTTCGCTGCATGACTGTCAGCATCTTATTTGTTGAGCAGAGCGATGATTGAGCTTTCTAATTCTTTTGGTGGTGTTTTCGGCGAGAATCGTTCAATAACTTCTCCGTCTTGGTCCACGATAAATTTTGTGAAATTCCATTTCACTGTTTTTGTCCCAAGCACACCTTTCGCTTGACTTGTTAAATGCTTGAACAGCGGGTGCGCCTCTTCGCCATTGACATCTACTTTCGCAAACATAGGGAAGGTCACTCCATAATTCAAAGAACAGAATTCTTGAATGGCTTCTTCTCCTTCTGGCTCTTGGTTCATAAATTGGTTACACGGAAATCCTAAAATTTCAAGGCCCTTTTCATGATATTGATCATATAACTCTTGTAATTGTTTAAATTGAGGAGTCAGCCCACATTTGCTTGCTGTATTTACAATAATGAGCACTTTTCCTTTATAATCTGCCATCGATTGTTCCTGACCGTTAATGGTCTTGACCTGAATATCATAAATTGACATCTCATAGCCTCCTAGGATTCACTTTTTCCTATCGTAACATGCTTCTTTTAGAAAATCGCTTTTTATGCTCCCGTTTAAAAGAGTCCTGTCACACTGCCGTCTTCTAATAAATCCATTTCGAGAGCCGCAGGTTTTTTAGGTAAGCCAGGCATTGTTAAAATGCTTCCGGTTAAGGCTACAATAAACCCTGCTCCTACAGACGGCTTTAACTCTCGAATCGTAATGGTAAAGCCTTTAGGTCTGCCGATTAAAGCTGGATCATCTGAAAGAGAATATTGTGTTTTTGCCATACAAACCGGCAAATGAGCCCAGCCGTTTTCCTCAATGGCAGCCAGCTGCTTTCTTGCTTTAGTTGTGAGCGTGACCCCATCTGCCCCGTAAACCACTTTGGCCACTTTAGATAACTTTTCTTCGATGGAATCGTTCTCTTCATACAAATAGGTAAAGTTGTTCTTTTTCTTTTCAATGAGTGCTGCTAGTTCCTCGGCAAGAGCTGTCCCGCCTTCGCCTCCTTCTTCCCATACATTCACGGCTTTGACTGGATGGCCATGTTTGCCGCACCAATCTTCTATCGCTTGAATCTCTTCTTTTGTATCCGTTATAAACCGGTTTACCGCCACAATATATGGAAGACCAAAAGCTTGCACGGTTTCAATATGCTTTTCTAAATTATGTATACCTTCTAATACGGCGTGTGCATTCTCTTCCTTAAGTTCGGTTTTCTTCATTCCGCCATGCATCTTTAATGCTCTCACTGTCGCCACAATGACAACTGCACCAGGTTTGAAATCACCAGCTCTTGTTTTAATGTGGAGGAATTTTTCTGCTCCAAGATCTGCTCCGAATCCTGCTTCTGTTACGACATAATCAGCTAATTTTGCTGCCATTTTGGTTGCAATTAAACTATTGCATCCATGTGCAATATTAGCAAAAGGACCGCCATGGACAAGGGCTGGGGTTCCTTCAATCGTTTGAACAAGGTTCGGTTTGAGTGCATCTTTTAAAAGTAACGTCAGAACACCTTCATATCCAAGTGCTCCCACTGTGACTGGCTCGCCTTCTTGATTATAGGCAACAACAATAGAAGAAAGACGTTTTTTTAAGTCGTTTAAGTCTTCTGCTAAACAGAGGATCGCCATCATTTCGGAAGCCACTGTAATATCAAATCCGTCTTCTCTAGGATACCCATTTAACTGACCGCCAAGTCCGACAACGACCTGTCTTAATGCACGATCGTTTAAATCAAGCACCCGCTTCCACACAATGCGCCGAGTGTCGATGCCGAGTTCATTTCCGTGATGGATATGGTTATCAATAAATGCAGATAAGGCGTTATGTGCAGATGTAATGGCATGAAAATCCCCTGTGAAATGAAGATTGATTTCTTCCATTGGCAGCACCTGTGAATATCCTCCGCCCGCTGCACCGCCTTTAATTCCCATTGTAGGACCTAATGATGGCTCACGCATCGCAATGATCGCTTTTTTGCCAATTTTTTCGAAGGCTTGACCAAGGCCGACTGTTACCGTGGATTTCCCCTCACCTGCTGGCGTAGGGTTAATTGAAGTGACAAGAATCACGTGTCCTTCTTTTTGTTTCTTTAAACGGTCAAAAATAGTCAAAGATATTTTCGCTTTTGTGAAACCATAGCATTCTAATTCTTCGTCATGTATTTGCAGCTTTGCTGCGATGTCTTGAATCGGTCTCAGCTTAGCCTTTTGGGCAATGTCAATATCAGATAAATGCTTTGTGATCATAACAAAATGGCCTCCTTTTTTTACAAAAACAGCATTCTTTTTTGCTTTATTTTTCATTGTAACATAATTGAAACATTGAAATATCGCCAGAAAGTTCCTATAATGAAGTGAAATTAGCTTTGGTTCAGGGGGTGGCGAGTTGCCTATTAACATACCAGTTCATCTGCCGGCAAAACAAATACTAGAGAGCGAAAATATTTTCGTCATGGATGAGACAAGGGCATTCAAGCAAGATATCCGTCCTTTGAATATCGTGATCTTAAATTTAATGCCAAAAAAAATACAAACTGAAACGCAGCTGCTGAGAATGCTCGGAAATTCTCCTTTACAAGTGTACTTCACGTTTTTGATTCCAAGTACACATACACCGAAGAATACGTCGAGAGAGCATCTAGATGAATTTTATACGACCTTTGAATCGATCCGCCATAAAAAATTTGATGGAATGATCATCACTGGCGCACCGATTGAGCACTTACCTTTTGAAGAAGTTTCTTATTGGAAAGAGCTGCAGGACATTTTGGACTGGAGTAAAACCAATGTAACGTCTACCCTTCATATTTGCTGGGGTGCACAGGCAGGTTTATATCACCATTACGGGATTGAAAAAATCAAGCTTCCCGAGAAAAAATTTGGTGTATTTGAGCATATTGTTAAAGAGAAAAAAGAAAGATTAGTCAGAGGTTTTGATGAAGTATACTATGTCCCACATTCTAGGCATACAGATATTAATACAGAACAATTAAAAAACACGCCGAATTTGAAAGTCTTGAGTATGTCTGAAGAAGCGGGTGTTTGTTTAATTGTTTCAGATGATGATAAACAAGTATTTTTAACTGGACATCCTGAATATGATACAGATACATTGATGCAGGAATATGAAAGAGATTTGTTGAAACATGATACAGTCCAAAAACCTGTCCACTATTTTATAGAAGATGGTGACACATTAATCCCAGTAAATCGCTGGAAAGCCCATGCAACCTTATTGTTTATGAATTGGCTAAATTATTATGTTTATCAAGAAACACCATACGTTTGGGAATAAAATAGACTGTGGTCTGATGATAAATCGTCAAAATGTGTTAAAATACAAATGGCTCTGTCTTCCATTATCAATTGAATCTTTTTGTTTTTTAAAATTAGTTTAATTCTTTCGTAACGAATGATATGCTCTAACTGTTTATATGTTATCTTTATGTATATGTAGACCTATGAGATTAATAGTTTTCGTACGAAGTTTTGTTGTTGTTGATTACATTTGAGGTGAATATTCTTGAATACCAATAAAAAAATATTAATCTTGACCGCAAATTATGGAAATGGACATATGCAGGTAGCAAAAACACTGTATGATGAATGCAAATCCCAAGGGTTTGAACATGTTGTAGTTTCTAATTTGTATCAAGAATCGAATCCCATTGTGTCAGAAGTGACTCAATATTTATACTTGAAGAGCTTTTCCATTGGGAAACAATTTTATCGCTTGTTTTATTACGGTGTAGATAAAATTTACAATAAACGCAAATTTAACATTTATTTAAAGATGGGAAATAAGCGTCTCGATGAATTAATTCAGTTACACAATCCGGACATCATCATTATTACATTCCCGATGATTGTTGTACCAGAATACCGAAACAAAACCGGTAAAGTGATTCCGACTTTTAATGTCATGACAGATTTTTGTCTCCATAAGATTTGGGTACATGAAAACATCGACCGATACTATGTTGCAACCGATTATGTGAAACAAAAATTAGTGGAAATCGGCACACATCCAAGCGATGTCAAGGTGACAGGTATTCCTATTAGACCACAGTTTGAAGCAGACGTGCCAAAATCGATGATCTATAAGAAATATGGATTATCATCAGATAAAAAAGTTCTTCTCATCATGGCCGGTGCTCACGGTGTACTAAAAAATGTGAAGGAATTATGTGAGGCGCTGCTTCTCGACAGTGAAGTACAAATTGTTGTTGTATGCGGAAAGAACGCCGCGCTGAAACAATCGCTTAGCGTTCTTGAACAAGCACACCCAGATCAATTGAAGGCGCTTGGATATGTGGAACAAATTGATGAATTGTTCAGAGTAACAGATTGTATGATTACAAAACCAGGCGGCATTACTTTAACAGAAGCAACTGCAATCGGTGTCCCGGTCATTCTTTATAAGCCTGTCCCTGGACAAGAAAAGGAAAATGCTCTTTTCTTTGAGGATTATGGCGCTGCCATTGTCATTAACCGACATGAAGACATTTTAGAATCTGTGACCAACTTGCTGCAGGACGAAGAAAAATTAGAAACAATGAAACAAAACATGAAAAAACTGCA
Source organism: Bacillus sp. FSL P4-0248 (assembly GCF_038593305.1). Classification (NCBI taxonomy): domain Bacteria; kingdom Bacillati; phylum Bacillota; class Bacilli; order Caryophanales; family Bacillaceae; genus Bacillus; species Bacillus sp. FSL P4-0248. The sequence continues at coordinate 1,956,659 of NZ_CP151983.1, forward strand.
CTTAAAACAATCTTCTCAAACCATTTTGGAAGATATCGTTGAGCAGTCAGATCTCATCATGAATAACAAAACATATGCTCGCGCATTATCATAAAAAGGTGTCCGTCATTGACGGACACCTTTTTCCTCACCCTTGATTTCCATTTGTTGTGTATACTTCTTCAAACGGCTGAACGACAACAAAGCCGCTTCCGGTAAACTTCATTTGAATGGACTCTCCGCTTCCCCTGCCAATAAACGTTTTAAAGGAAACATCTGTCACAAATTCAGTTTTTAAATCCCCTGACCACGCAACAGTCGCATTCGGATCTGTATAAACAGAATCACCCGGCTGAACAATGAGTGTCAGCGGCTCATAATGACTTGTGATTGCAACTAAGCCTGCCCCTTCTAATTTGACATTAAATAATCCGCCTGCAAGCATACCAGACACTTTTTTCATCAATTTGATATCCCAGCGGACAGATGGTTCAAACGCAAGCAGGTCGTTTCCATTCACAAAAATGGATTCTCCTTGAGCCAAACGAAGAATCGAGATTTTTTTACCTTGATCTGCCACATATAATTTCCCATCACCTGTCGCCTTCATTAGTGAGGTGCCTTCTCCTGAAAGCATTTTTTTGAACATCTTGGAGACGCCGTGCTCAAAAACACCTTCACGTTCAAATTTGATTTTCCCTCGATAGGAAACCATGGAACCCGTTTTTGCCCAAATCGTGTCAGTCAAATTAATTTCTAAAAGTCTTGGTGTTTCAAGTTCGAAGACCCCTTCTCCTTTATCTTCTTGCTGCGTATTCTGAACAAATTCTTCAAGTGTATAACGATTCATGATTGCACCTCTTTTTGTATTTTTTTTATATACGGACAAGCTGCACGTGAGGTTCCGAAAACGTTTTATATTTCATTGTTATTCACCAAAAAAACAAAAAAATCAAACATTCTGCTCAAAATTTGGCTCGCCTGCTTGACGCTTTACTTTTGATGGTGTATAGTGGAACCATCATTTAACAACTGCAAAGTCGTTAGGTGATGAAAATTTTTTTTAGTATGCCAAAAGGTGTGCTACAGTACTAGGAGGAAAAAGCAATATGCAAAACGGTAAAGTAAAATGGTTCAATAATGAAAAAGGTTTCGGCTTCATTGAAGTTGAAGGCGGAGACGATGTATTCGTTCACTTCACAGCTATCGAAGGTGACGGCTACAAGTCTTTAGAAGAAGGACAAGAAGTTTCTTTTGAAATCGTTGAAGGTAATCGTGGACCTCAAGCTGCAAACGTAACAAAAATCTAATCAACTAAATCAATGATGAAACGACAAAATAAAGAGAGGCATATGCCTCTCTTATTTGATTTTCAGCTGAATTTCAATTGCTAAAATATTTTGCTTCAGTCGTTGTTCAATTTCAGAAATATCTTTTTCGAGAAAAGGTCTTCCCTTCTTTGCTACATCTACTAGCTGCTCTAGATCGCTGTATACCTCTTGAAATGTTCGATGTAATACCGTTTCGAAATCCTTATTATCCATGCCGGCCTTCCCCTTTTCCTCTATTATCCGTCACTTAGTCAAAAAGTAACTCAACCAAAACTTTCTATAGTTATATCGGCTCATTTTTCAGAATATGTTCTCTTTTTACACATTCTATCCGTTTTTTTTCATGAGCGGATGTTTGAGCAGGGAAAACCGGGGCGGCAGCCGCTTACTTTTTAAGCAGCGTCTGTCCGTATTCTTTTATTTTCTCTCCTACTGTGCATTGCTGAATACAAAAGGAGTGGGCGTATTTTTTTCCATATTCTTTTCGAAAGTGCTTCTTAATCAAACAATCTGAACAATACGTGTCTTGGAGATCCGTCAATTCTTGTACTGCTGTTTTTTTATCCACATTATTCAGCTCCGTCTGCTTCTAATTTCAATTTACTTTCAATTGGAACGTCTGCAAGCATCTGCCTTGCAAGCTGATCCGCTTCTGCATTTTGTTTACGATCGATGACTTCATATGTTGGCGTAAGCCTCAGCTCCTTTAAAGCCGCTTCAATCCGGTCGAGCCATTTGTTATGTATATCATCATAACAAGGCCATTCTCCTTTTAACTGATTCATGACAACAAGTGAATCGCCTCTAATCGTGACAGAATTTCTGCTTGCTCCAAGGTCTTTTAAAGCTTTGACAGCCTCAAATAAAGCTGCATACTCTGCTTCATTATTGGTGATTCCTTGGAAGGGCTGATTTTTTCTCAAACGATAAGCATCTTCTCCGAGCTTATAGTAAACGACAACCCCAAGACCAGAGTCGCCTGTTTCTTTGTGAAAACTTGCATCAAAATAGACCTGAAGCTGATCAGGTTCAAGCTTTAGTTCTTCATTTAGCTTTTCAAGTTCTTTAATAGACCACATCGCCCCTTTTTCATCTTCAAATGATAGGAGTGACTGTGGTTCTTTTTTGTCGATATGTTTGGCTAAAATCAAGGCCTCTTTTAGCTCCATCCAATCTTCTTGGAAAAAAGCAATGGACCCAATCGATTTCACTTTCATTGTATAGTGTGCTCTTAATTTCATTGATCACATCGCCTTCCCGTGCTTTTAAGGTAAACGTTCGTTATGCTATAATCAAAAAGTTACATTTCACAATGAGAAAGGAAGTTCATGTCACTTGTTTAATGAAGGTATTTGGATCTTATTTGCGATCATTAATTTTATCATTGTTCTTCTATTTTATAAAGGATTTGGCAAGATGGGCCTTTTCGTCTGGATTGGCTTTGCGACGGTGGCTGCAAATTTACAAGTGGTCAAAACCGTTGAATTGTTTGGCTTAACGGCAACACTTGGAAACATTTTATATGGCAGTGTGTTTTTTGCAACGGACGTATTGAATGAAAAATATGGACAAAATGAAGCGAGAAAAGCTGTCTGGATTGGTTTTGCCACTCTTTTAACACTAACCGTTGTCATGCAGGAGGCTTTACTTTTCCATCCCGCTCCATCCGACATTTCTCAAACATCCCTGGAAACCATTTTTGGCTTTATGCCAAGGGTCGCACTTGGCAGTCTTGCTGCTTATATCATCAGTCAAATGTTAGATGTTTATGTATATTCGTTTATTCGCCGGATATTTCCTTCCGATGGTGCGCTCTGGGTGCGCAACGCTGGAAGTACGATGATCAGCCAGCTGCTTGATACACTGATCTTCACAACAATTGCCTTTCTTGGCACCTATCCATTTCATGTATGGATCGAAATCTTCATCACGACTTATGTGATTAAATTTATCGTCGCCGCGATTGCGACACCATACGCGTATGCAGCGAAAAAAATGGTTCCGCTTGATGAAAGGGTGAAATAAATTGCCAGCTGAAATATACATTGATGGTGCTAGCGCAGGTAATCCGGGTCCTTCTGGCATCGGCATTTTCATTAAATATGATGGAAAGGCAGAATCTTTCTCGATTCCTCTTGGATCAATGAGCAATCACGAAGCAGAATTTTCCGCTCTCATTGAAGGGATGAAAATCTGCGTAGAAAAAGGACTGCGATCCGTTTCGTTTCGAACAGATTCACAGGTAGTTGACCGTGCAGCCAATGCAGGATTTGCTAAAAATCCAGCCTTTCAGCATTTTATAAAAGAGATGATCGAGCTTCAAAGCCAGTTTGATTTATTTTTCATTAAGTGGATTCCAAGCAAGGAAAATCATGTAGCTGATCAGCTCGCTAGAAAAGCGATTCACCTTTCTAAAGGATGAATCGCTTTTTTTCGGTTATGCTAATGTATGAGGTGATACTGATTGGATAAAGAAAATAAAGGTCGTGTCACAAATGGGACAACGCCTCAAGGTGATGCGCAAACAAAAGATAAGCAGCCACTATCTCAGCTCGAAAATAGAGCGAAGAAAAGCAATACAAAAAGATGAATGTAGGGATCAGCTTAGCTGATCTCTATTTTACTTAACCGATTCACCATCGGTTCAATTCCTTTGATTTGATGGTATCGCAGCATGGCAGCAGCCCGTTCTTGATTGATGTTCACCTTCGTCTCATCAATTGGACAGCTCAGCGGGACATCACATTTGATCTCTGCCAATAAACGGGAAAGCTTCAAATCTTCTAATCCTGCTTGCATTTTCTTTTGCTGGGCAGCCGTTAGTTCATGAACATTTTCTAATAATCCGTCAATGGTTTGATATGTTTGAATAAATTTTAATGCTGTTTTTTCTCCGATTCCTTTGACGCCTGGGTAATTATCACTTGAATCCCCCATAAGTGCTTTCATATCGATCAGCGCCTTTGGAGAGATGCCCATTTCCTCTTCAAATAAAGCTTTAGTATAATGTTTATAGTTCCCAATTCCTTTTTGCATTAGAGCAACCGTCACTTGTTCATTCAATATTTGCAGCAAATCTCTGTCCCCAGTTAGGACAGTCACACGTGCTTCATTCTGATAGACTGCCGCCAGCGTGCCAATACAATCATCTGCCTCAAAGCCCTTTATACCAACGTTTACAATTCCTAGTTCTTCTGTCGCTTCCTTTGCTAAATCGAATTGCGGAATGAGCTCGACAGGTGCCTCTCCTCGATTTGCTTTATAATCTTGAAACAATTCATTTCGGTATGTTTGGCTTCCCATATCCCAGCAGCAAACAATATGGGTTGGCTCAAATGTTTGAACAGCGGTTAATAAATGCTTCAAATAGCCATTTACTCCATTCGTCGGGACACCGTGATCATTTATCATAAAATTTCGATGGACAGCCGTTGCATAAAACGATCTGAATAGAAGCGCCATGCCATCAACAAGCAATACGTGTTTATTCATTCTTATAAACTCCCTTTTTCAAAACAATACTCCTATTCTATCATAGAACATAGAATTCGACATAAAAAAGGCGCCTTCTTCTTTTGGAAAAGAAGTGGCACCTGGGGATTACTTTTGACCGTATTGCATTTTTTTCGATTCTGCTTCTGCGTAGGACGGCATCTCTTTTTGTTTAGGGTGACGCTCATCCTGCTTTTTTGCATGCTGTTTTTTTTCCATCATCATTCCCCTTTCTCGGTTCACTTGTTAAGATGACCAAAAAAGAGAAAGTTACTCTTTACTTCTGTTTTCGTTCGACATACTCCCTGACCATATCAATCGTGACATGCTTACGCAGCGGAACAATTCCGCCTCGTGCAAGCTCATTCATCTTCGAAGTAATTTCATTGATCTCGTCAGTTGTAAATGGCTCGTTTTGCTCACACTTCAAAACAGCAGTCTCTATTGCCTGCTCTCTTTTCTGCTCAAGCGCAAGAAACGATTTGATATGAGCATTCTGTTTTTGTGAATGTGCGGAAATTTCTTCGTGTACGCTCGTCATTTTTTATCAACTGCTTTCTTTTTTATATAGTCTATCATGAATCAAATGGTTTTCAACTGGTTCTTCCATTCATTTGTTTGCTTGTATACTTGTTCTATCATCGCCTGCTCTTTCGCATCTGTCGTTAAGCTCATGATAAATGTTTGTTTTTGTTCACTCAGCTGCTTGAGCGCTTCTGTTTCATATCTTTCAGTAAAAGTCTTCACCATCATATCGTATCTGCTCTGTAGTTCTTCTTTTTCTTTATCTGCCCATTTCGTCGTTAACTGGAAAAGAACATCTCGAATCGATTCTATAAACGCTGCCTTCCCGTTCTGTTCAAAGAAAGCTTTCGCTGATTTTTGCTTCTTTAAGAGCGGCTCAAACGGCGTCAGGTCCGCTTCCACTTCAATTTGTTTCAGCGCGGCATTTTTCTCATCTGGCGGCGACAGCCGGAGAGAAAAGTAAGGATCTTCTGCACACGCGGCCTGCAATCCTTTCTCCCACTCCTCTTTGAAATATTGAGTGATAAACGATTCCATTCGAATATCAAGCGCCTTTAGCTCTTGTACAAATTCAAATTCATAATCCTTTAGCGCCTGTTCAAGCGCTTTTTTCAACTCCTGCCTGAAGTCCCCTTGAGATATTCCAGGATAAAAGGCTGTCTTTAACAGATCATTTGCATATAGTGACAAGCGCTGAACAATGTGGTAAAGCTGTTCGTGCAAGTCCTTTTTCACACTTTCTGTCACTAGCTTAGATCGTTTAATATGACTCATTTGATCAACGATCGCTTCATAGGATGTGTTTATCTTTTTCTTTTCTGCTTGCTTTTCATCTTCCGACTGATGCAGCGTCTCATGCAGCTTGTCAACTGTTCTACATAATGTACTGGCTTCAAAATACAGAAGCTCAATCGCATCTTTCGTTAATTCTTCCTCAATAAAATAGTCGAGCTGTGTTCTAAGCTGTGCATACTGGTTATAAGGCGACTGTCCCTTTCCTTCGATCTCTTCCTTACTCGATACGTGATGAAGGTTTGGATGCCGAATGCCTTCTTTTGTGAGCTCATTTTTCACATAGTCAAAGACGGTTTCAAGCTCTGTTTGATCCTTTGCGAGGTCAGCTGCATTGATAATAAAAAACATTTTATCCATGCTAAATGAATCTTTTACAAGCCCGAGTTTACGTAAAAATGACCGGTCTGCTTTTGAGAAAGAATGCTGGTAGTAAGTTAAATAAAGAAGGGCATCAGCATCCTTCATATATTGAAAGGCAATCTCTGTGTGACGTTTATTCATACTGCTGGCGCCTGGTGTATCAACAATCGTCAGTCCTTTATCTGTTAAAGGTGTACTTAAATAGACCGTCACTTCCTTCACCACACAAGAAACAGCCTCTTCAGCCACATATGGCTTTAATTCTTGCAGGGTGACATTGAGCGGCGTTTGTTTTTGAATCGAATCACGGAACTTTTCATGAGCGTTTAAAAAATGGTCAACAATGATGCGGTGATCCTGTTCAAGCTCTCTTTTTTTCAGCGTCCGCTCGAGTTTCGCTTGAAACGTATCTCCCTTTTCTTCTGTTATAGAATAACCGAGAATTTGATCGAGCTCCTCTAATATTTCCTGCTCGGTTTTGAACACTACTTTCACACTTTCATGAGGATGGTCTTCTGTCGGCCGCGTCAGCTTATTGATCGTGGCCGTCGTTGGTGTAGGAGATGATGGCAGCACCTTTCTCCCAACAAGGGCATTGGCAAACGAAGATTTCCCCGAACTAAAAGCACCGAATAAGGCGAGTGTAAATTCCTTCGCTTGCAGCCGCTTTGTTCGTTTTTCAAAGGACTTTCTTTGAGACCCAAGCGCGTTTAATGGCATTAAAATTTGAGAAAGCTGCTCAAACTGGTCAATCGACTGCGCTGTCGGGATATGCTGTGATTGTCGCATTTGATCAAGCTCTGTCTGCTGCTGATTTTCTTTTTCGCTTTCTTCGGTATGAGTTGATGTTTGATGCTGATTTAGCTCGTCATGCTGCATCCGGTGTTTTTTCACATAAAACCAATCTTCTTCGATCTGCTCATTTGTTCCGTTTTTCCATATATCCCATATATGTTCAATATCTTTTCTGATTTGATCATTTTTTTCCATGTATTGCTCCAGCGCTTGAAGCTCCTGAGCTGCCTGGGTCCATTTTTCTTGGTGCTTTCCCTCTTCATTCATGAGCTGGGTTTTCAGTATCTCGGTCATTTGTTCAATCAATGGTATTGCTTTCTGTTTCGTCTGTCTTTTCAGTGCTTCACCCGCATCTTTTGCATATTGCAAAACGTATTCATTTGAAAATGTCGCACCGTGATGGATCACGTTTTCAAGCAGTGATTCTTCTACAGGTGTTTCAAATGCCATCACTTGATTTAATAGCTCTTCACCAAGCTGATGTTTCTTGACTTCTTTTTTGAGCAGCTCAGCAATATGCCAGTCTACTTCTGCTTTCATTCTTGCTTTGACATCTGCTAAGAACTCGTTCGCCCGCTTTTCTTTTTCCTGCTCGGTTTTATTTTTAGCGAACAGCAGACCTACCTTAAAGCCAGGTGCTTTCGATTCAATATAATCACTTGCGAGCTCCCTCATTTTAAATGGGGTTAGATTTGCATTTTTTAAAATGTTCTCGACTTCAGAAGACACTTCATCTTCTAACTGTTTTGCTCCATTTTCAATGAAGCTGCTTCTCGCTTCAAGTTCCTTCACTTCTTTTCTTTTTTCTTGAAGCTGTAAATCCAGATCCTCTTCCTGCAGCTCTTCTTTTAATGAGTCAATATGTTCTTTTAAAACATGCTCTATTTTCTGCTCGGTATAGGCGCGAAGCGATGCTTTCGGCAATGTTTGTAATTCTTGCAGTTTCTCGATTAAACGAATCATTTCGTTTCTTGGATGCGATTCATCGGTTACAGATGTAAAGTATAGATGTTCTTCTTCAATGCCTTCTTTTTGAAGCATATCAACTACTTGATTTTTGTAGTCTTCAAATGCTGTCTCATGCTCATCATGTCGATCGACTTGATTGACGATGAAATAAAGATTTGGCACTTTCTCTTTAATGGAGCGAATGAAACGAATGTTTTCCTCAGAATGAACATGGTTGTAATGAACGACATAAAAAAGAGCATCTGCTTGATGAAGAATAGACGCAGCAGATAAAAAGTGAGCATGATCCGTTGAATCAATTCCGGGCGTATCAATCACTGCTACCTTTTCTTCCAGTCCTCTATAGTCCCCGCTAATTTCCACCATTTCAATCTGTTCTCCATCCTTACAAAAACGCTGAACTGCTTCTTTATCATAAGAACCGCTCATTTTTGCAAAGCGGCCATCTGAGGTGTGAAGCTTTACTTCACTCTTCCCTTTCCTCACGACGACCAAGTTGGCACTTGTTGGAATTGGACTCGTTGGCAGGATGTGATCATGAAGCAGATGATTCACAAGAGATGACTTTCCAGCTGAATAGTGGCCGGTAAATGCGATATACACTTCTTCTTCTGCTTCCTTTTTGATAATCGATGCAAGTTTGGCTGCGCGTTCATGATCATCCCTTTTAAGAAGGCTTTGATATAAAGCACCTGTAGTTTGAACGAGCGAATCTCGAATAGACAAGTCTTCCATGACGATAAACCCCTTTGTTTTTAGAAAAGTCAGTTATGTATGTGATACCATTTTACACAAAATGAAGAGATTTTTCTTCTGATCTGAGGAAATAAAAAAAATCTGCTTCCCGATCAGTCGCAATTGACTGCGATCAGGAAGCAGATTTTTTAGAAACACCTTTTAATACGAAGCCAATTAATAGGCTGTATACACAGACCGTACCGAGTAAGAAAACCATTGTCATGTGATCACCGTCCATCCTTCGTGATTGAGAATGCTTATCATTAATGAAAGTGTATCACAATTGATAATGATTTTCAATATTAATTTAACAAATACTGATTGAGCGCTTTCTCTTCTGTTTGAATTCTCACAGCCATCATCCATGCATTTAAACATGTGAACAAAATGGCGGTAAAATAAGCATTAAACAAAAGCGGGATCAGCAAAAGCTCAATCGCCACCACGACATAGTTAGGATGCTTTAACCAGCGATAAGGTCCTTTTTTCACCATCATCGCATTTGGTACAACTAAAATCTTTGTATTCCAATACGTCCCAAGAGAACATAATGCCCAGTATCGAATCAACTGTGCGGCCAGCAGAAAAATGAGCACCACAAGAAAATAGGGCGACGGCGGCCTGTTTAACCCCCATACCTCAACCATAAGTGAGACAAAAAAGCCCGCATGCATAGCGACCATATAAGGATAATGACTTGCACCAAATTCAATGGCACCGATCGCTTTTACTTTCTTTTCATTTCTTTTAGCCACAAGCATTTCAATAAGCCGCTGACAAACGAAGAAACCGATGACGAGCCAAATGATCATGATAAGACCTCCTCCCATTTCATGAGCAGCAGCTCTGAGGAAAAGCCCGGACCAAGCGCTCCGCAAAGACCCATATCTCCCGCTTCAGCGGATTGATGTTCAAGATAATGTTTGATCACATACAAAACTGTGGCAGAGGACATATTCCCGTGTTGTTTAAGTACTTCTTTTGATGAAAAAAGCTGATCCTCTTGTAAGGATAGACTTTCAATATAGGCATCAATCACTTTTTTTCCTCCAGGATGGGCAAGAAAAACTGATAGGTCTTCTGCCGAATACCCTTGCTGCTCTAAAAATTGATCGACTTGCTCTTTTAACCAGCCTGAAATAATGGAAGGAATGTCACGGGAGAAAATAACCCGAAAGCCGTCACTTGTAAATTCCCAGCCCATCACATCCTCAGACTCTTTCATTGTGACGGATTGTGTACCAATCACTCTAGGAACTGTTTTTAGATCGGCGTATTCAGATACACCTTTTTCTCCAGTTAAGAGTACCGCTGCTGTCCCGTCTCCGAACAAAGATGTCCCGATTAAATTGCTTTTTGATTGATCTTGCGGCTGAAAGGTTAAACTGCACAGTTCACAGGCGACAACCAGCACCTTTGCTTCTGGAAATGCCCGTATGTATTCGTAAGCCCGGGACACCCCTGCCGCTCCGCCCCCGCACCCTAACCCCCAGATCGGCACTCGTTTCGTATAAGGCGAAAAAGGAAGAACGTTCATTAGTTTTGCATCAAGACTTGGTGTCGAAAGTCCGGTGCTTGAAATAAAAAACAATGCATCGATCTCTTCAAACGGAATCGGTTTTTTCAGGAACGCCTTCTCATGAAGACAGTGTATGACTGCTTCTTTTGCATGAGCCAATGCTTTTTCCAAATAGAGATTGTTTTTCTCCTCAAAAGAGTGGTGCGTCTGATACCATTCAATTGGCTGCACAAACTGTCTGCTCTCGATTTCTCCGTTTTGAAAAGCTCTCAGCAGCCGGTCGATATCTTTAAACGATCGTTTAAATTGGGATCTAGCAAAATCAGCCGCCTTTTTCTGATCCACATGATGTTTTGGCAGACTCGTTCCAACAGAAAGAATGTACGCCATCGGCTTCACCTCTTTTTTCGATTAATATCCCCTATCGAAAAAAGGATATACATGCCAAAACGTCACAATTCAGTCAAAATATTTTCCTCCGGCTAACTTTTTGTCTTGACGACAATTGATAAATATTGGATAATATAGGTGAAAACATGATGTAGTTTTCCTCCTTCACAGGTTCGTTCTAAGCCAAGCGAACCTGCTTTTTTTATGCAAAAAAACACCTCTAAAAGAGAAGTGTTCAGACCCTAGAACCCCCCTTTACTTATACAACACTTTCATACGGAATCTCCCTTTCGCTTCGAATTAATGGTCAAATCCGCTGCTATCTTAGCGTATAAATATTAACGTTTCGATCATTATTCAGAATGAAATGAATGGGTCAACTTTTTTGCTGATCAACACAAAGTAACAACCATAAATTTCTAATTCATTTGAATTTTCTATATAAAAAGGATTTTTTCCACTATATATTTAATCAATATGAGTACCAGGAAAAACAGTGAAAAAAGAAAGAATCTACAACATGGTTCGGCTCAAAATTTAATTGACTGGAGTGATTGTAATGAAAAAGGTTTCCAAAAAAAAGACACCCTACAACACGATACTTCTCTCAAAGGTAATTGGTTTAGTGCTTCTTACACTGTTTCTCTTTTTTATCTGGGATATGTCTAAACCCCATTTGCAGGCGACCAATGGGCAAGCAAAAAATGCTGCCAGCAGTGACTTCCGTGACACAAGCATCAGTCTGAAAGCAAAAGATCAGTCTACAAGAACATTGGATACACATTTTAAGACCAATCCAAACCAAGAGGCAACGAATAAAACGGTCTTTTTAACATTTGATGATGGTCCTTCTGCTACATCAAATCAGCTGTTAAATGTATTAAAAGCACATCACGTGAAGGCGACGTTCTTCATGCTTGGACCGCAAATCCAAGCACACCAATCAGCTGTGAAAAGACTTTATCAAGAAGGACATCAATTAGGTCTTCATGGCATGACGCATGATATAAACCTCTTTTATCAGAACAGCGAGTCTCCCGCAAATGAAATGAGAGAAGCTCAGCGTATTCTTGCCTCTGTTACAGGCGTCTACAGCCGTCTTGTAAGAACCCCCTTTGGCAGTGTTCCAAATTTAACATATCATCAAAAAGTACGTTTAAACCAAAATGGCTTTATTTACTGGGACTGGACGATTGATAGTCTTGACTGGAGATATAAAAACTCACAATATGTTCCAGAGGTATTGAATCAATTGCAAATGTTTGAGAAAAATAAACCATGGGAACCAAAAGTTATATTAATGCATGATCAACCCTCTACCACAAACTATTTAGATAGCCTGATTATACAGCTAAAAGCAAGGGGCTATACATTTGCAGTCATTAACGAAACAATGCCGCCGGTACAACATTAATAGCGCTAATCACAAAAAGCCCGTATCCAAAAGATGCGGGCTTTCAGCTTGTAGACAAACCCTCACACGCTCCTTCCTAGGATCCTAGGACTTCAAAGGTTTTTTATCAAGCTAAAAAGAAGACAAAGAGCTAAAATAAAAGGTCATTTTAGCTCTTTGTCCATAATCTGAACCCCCTCTCCAAGAGAGGGGGTTACATAACAGATTGCTTAGGTTCTTCTACCAGGTCATGCCCGGCTTCTTTTTTAAAAGGAATCATGTGATAAATAATATGAAGCAAAATAGCGGTAAAGCTTCCGGCCACAATGCCGTTACTTGTTAATAATTTAATCGAATCTGGCAGATGCTCAAACATTTGCGGTACGACAGTAACTCCTAAGCCGATTCCCACGGAGCAAGCGACGATCAGCAAGTTCTCCTGCTTTGCAAAGTCCACGCGCGAGAGCATTTTAATACCGTATGCAATGACCATGCCAAACATGGCAACCATTGCACCGCCAAGGACTGACTTTGGAATAATCGTCGTAAAGGCAGCGATCTTAGGAAAAAGACCAAATAACATGAGCAATGCTCCTGTTACAACAATGACTTGGTTTTTCTTGACTCCTGTTAACTGGATCAATCCAACGTTTTGCGAGTAGGCTGTGTATGGAAAAGCATTAAAGATTCCGCCTAATAACACAGCAATCCCCTCTGCCCGATAGCCTTTAGCCAAATCCTTCTCTTTTAATGACCGGTTTGTTAAATCACCTAGTGCGAAATAAACGCCTGTTGATTCGACTAATGACACAATCGCAACTAACGTCATGGTCATGATCGGTGCAAATTCAAAGGTCGGCATGCCAAAATAAAATGGCTCAATCATGCGGAAAACCTGGGCTTTTGCCACCTCAGCTGTCTCCACTTTCCCCATAAACGCAGCAACTGCTGTCCCAAGAAGAATACCGATTAAAATGGCGATCGCCTTCATAAACCCTTTCGTGAACCGATAGAGCAGTACAATGATAAACAGCACAAGGAAAGCGAGCCCTAGATTTTCAAAAGAACCATAATCCGCACTTCCTTCTCCTCCTGCCATATTATTCATCGCTACAGGAATGAGGGTGATACCAATAATAGTGACGACAGAACCTGTGACAACAGGCGGGAAAAATTTCACAAGCTTCCCAAAGAAAAAAGAAAGAAGAATGACGATACACCCAGAAGCGATAATACTTCCATAGATAGACGAAATGCCATACTTAGAGCCAATCGCAATCATAGGAGAAACCGCAGTAAATGTACAGCCTAATACGACAGGCAGACCGATCCCAAAGAAGCGGTTTTTCCATACTTGAAGCAATGTGGCAGCCCCGCACATGAAAATATCCGCAGAGATTAAGTAAGTCAGCTGTGCAGGCGTGAGCCCGAGCGCATCTCCAACAATGAGCGGCACAAGAACAGCACCGGCATACATCGCCAGTACATGCTGAATACCCAGTGAGAGCGTTTTGACTTTTTTAGCGGTACTCATAATTGTATCTCCCGTACAAACGTGACTTTCCCTTCCTCAAGTGATTCAATACGTGCGAGGGACTCAACGCGGTAGCCCATTTGCACAAGCGCATTTCTTCCAGGCTGGAATGATTTTTCGATGACAATGCCAAATCCGGCTACTTTTGCCTTCGCCTGCTTTGCAATCGCAGCAAGTCCTTTCGCAGCTTCACCATTCGCTAAAAAGTCATCGATGATTAACACACAATCATTTTCACTAAGATGCGTATTTGAGACAGCAATCGTGCTTTCTACTTTTTTCGTAAAAGAGTACACACTGGCTGTTAACAGGTTATCCGTTAATGTGAGTGATTGACGTTTTCTTGCAAACACAACAGGTACTTGAAGAGCAAGCCCAGCCATCACAGCAGGTGCGATGCCAGAAGATTCGATTGTGATGATTTTTGTAATGCCATCGTGCTTAAATAATCTAGCAAACTCTTGCCCGATCTCATGCATTAACACAGGATCAATTTGGTGATTTAAAAAAGCATCTACTTTTAACACTTGATTTGACAGAACGATTCCTTCGTTCTCAATTTTTTGACGTAACAATTCCATCATTCTTCCCCCTAGCATAATTGGCAAACATTCAATTTTTGGCATAAAAAAAGCATTGCTGTCCATGAGGAGCAAGCAATGCGAAAACGATCAATGGATCTTCAGCTCAAACAAGAGCTGTTTCATTTTGCTCACTCATAGTCGGACCGTATCGGTGTCCGGTAGAAACTTGCGTGCCATCATCACGCGATTATATGAGTGTTATAGTGTTCAAATTATAACAAGATTTCAGACGCTTGGAAAGCACTTTTCTAGAAAAATACCGAACTTAAATAATAGATCAGAACAAAATGTTCGTTTTTAGAATATTCAAGCATCAAAAAAGCACCCCTCTCATGAAAGGGTGCCCTTCTTTTATGATAAATACAGTTTCGTATATTTATCCGTTAAGTAGTCGATTAAATATTGAACATTTAATTCTTCGCCTGTTGCATCTTGAATGATTTCAGATGGCTTTTTCCGTTTACCATGCTGGTGAACATGTTCCGTCAGCCATTCTTTTATCGGTGCAAAAGACCCAGTTTGAATAAGCTCATCAAAATTTGGTAAATCTTTAATCATTTGCTGCTTTAATTGCGCTGCATACATATAACCAAGAGCATATGAAGGGAAATATCCAAAGCTTCCATCAGACCAGTGAACATCCTGCAAGATACCGAGTGCATCATTAGGAGGCGTAATGCCAAGATACGCTTGATATTTTTCATTCCAAAGTGCAGGCAGATCTTCAACTGCTACTTCTTCATTGAAAATCGCTTTCTCAATTTCATAGCGGATGATAATGTGAAGCGGATACGTCAGTTCATCGGCTTCAATTCGAATGTAAGTCGGCTTCGATTCATTCACTGCATGCACAAAGTCTTCTAAAGAAACATCTTTAAATTGCTCAGGAGAAGCTTCTTGCAGCTTTTGATAATACGTTTTCCAGAAATCTTCGTGTCTGCCGATAAAGTTCTCAAAGAAAAGAGACTGTGATTCATGGATTCCCATCGAAGTCCCATCACATAAAAGTGTTCCGCTCAGTGCTTCATCAATGTTTTGCTCATAGATCGCATGACCACATTCATGAATCGTTCCAAAGATCGCCATTCGAAAATCATGCTCATCATAACGGGTCGTCACACGTACATCGCCTCTGCTTAACGTTACAGCAAATGGATGAATTGTTGTATCCAGGCGGCCTGCGTCAAAGTCATATCCTAATTCTTTTAAGAAAAAGAGACTCAATTCCTTTTGTTTATCGATTGGGAAGCTTTTCGATAAAAATGAAGTATCCGGCTTATTAGGTGAGGCTTCGATTTTTTTCACAAGAGGAACAATAGCGTCACGAAGTGCACCAAACTTTTGATCAAGCTGTTCAACCGTCATATCTGGCTCATAGTTATTGAGCAGCACATCATAAGGCGTTTTTTTCACGCCCCAATATTGGATGAAACGCTTGTTAAAGTCAATAAGCTGTTTTAAGTATGGTGCAAAGAGTGAAAAGTCTGATTTCTCCCTTGCTTCTACCCAAACATGCTCCGCTTTTGATTGTAAAATCGAGTATTCTTTAAATTCTTCTTTCGGAATTTTACTGTTTTCATCATACTCTTTTTGTGATAATTCGAGCGCCTTCTGTGTATCTTTTGACAGCTCATCTCGATGTTTGTTTAATGCGTGAAGAAGATCTCTCATTTCGTCAGAAGTCTTCATATTAAAAATATCACTTGATAATTGACCGATCGTTTCAGCTCTAAAATCCGCACTTTTTTTAGGTGCTTGTGTTCTAGAGTCCCAGTAAAGTAAATGGAGCGCCTCTGTATAATGGGCGATTTTCCCTAGTAATTGATAAAACGCTTTCTCAGTTGCTTCAAGACTCATGCGTTTGTTCCCCCAATCAATAAAATATGTATGTACGTTTCAAGGCTACTTCAATGAATGTTCTTTTGTCAATGAAAAAGGAGGATACACCGTGGTATCCTCCTCATTTGCAAGTTTTCAGCTATTTAAGATGTGATGATGGGCTTCACTGGCAGGACGGATTCAATTTTACTTTGAAGCTTAGTATCTTCTTTACGATCAAAGTAAATATGAATGCTTCCTGCGTCTTGGCTTGTCCGGATCAGTCTTCCGATACCTTGGCGTAAGCGAAGCAGCATATACGGAAGGTCAACTTCAGCATGTGCATCCTTTGCTTCATTCCGTTTCGCTTCAAATACCGGATCATGCGGCGGATAAGGAAGTCCCCAGATGATCACATTCGTTAATGATTGACCTGGAATATCAAGCCCTTCCCACAGATGAACAGAGCATAACACGGATGTTTCATCTGCTTGGAACTTTTGAACAATCGTGCTGATTTCCTCGTCTCCCTCAAAATATACGTCAAACGGCAGTGATTCATTTGCTGCTTCAAGCTGTTTTCTAAAGAAATGAAGTTCATCAAATGAAGGGAAGAGAATCAGAGATCGTCCTCCATTTTCTTTCAGCTGAGTGATCACTTGCTGTGCTTTTGCCTCTTGCTCAGCGAGCTGCTGAATTCCATGGAAATAAATCTTCATTTGTTCATCGTAATCATACGGCGAAGCGACACTCATTGATAAGTAATCTTTAATCCCAAGACTTTCAGCTAAATAATCAAAGGATTGATTCTCAGACAATGTAGCGGAAGAGAAAATATATGGTCTTTTTTGCGAGAATACTTTTTCGCCAAGCACCTCTGCAACCGTCTTTGGCATCACAACAAATGTTGTATCTAATTCCTGTTTTTCCAGCCAGCTAATGGCATTTTTTTGATAAAGCGATAAAGAATACGCCATTTGTTCAATGTATTCTTCCACAACAGATAATTCGTATTGATCGATCGTATACATCTCAGATTCAAACACGAGCGCTTCTCCGATTTTTTCAAGCAAGTCACACAATTCACTTGCAGAACGCTTCACCTCATCGACACGCCCAATTTCAAGCCGGTGCGAGCCTTTGACTTCTTTGGCATGTGTTTTTAAGAGATAAAAGAACTCATCGTTTGTTGCAAGTGCATCTTCAACAAGCTCTGCAAATTCTTCGCGTATGTCGTTTTGCAAAAGACGTTCCAAAAATGTTTCGAGCGTTGATTGCTTCACTCGGTACGTTAACGCTTTTTGTGCGGCAAACTCGAGAAGATGTCCCTCATCAAATACGACGGAGCTATGCTCAGGAAGCAGCGGAAGCTGGCCCTCACGTTTCCGGGATTCCTTCGTCCACACATGCTCCATGTAAAAATCATGTGAACAGATGATGAGGTCTGTCGCTTTCCGGTAATGATCTCTTGATAAATTCAAACCACAGCGATGACGCATATCGCACGTCAGACAGTCCTGAAACGAGTCATAGCCAATTCGTGACCATTCATCATTTGATAACTCCGGATACTCTTTTCGATCGCCATACGGATAAAAGGTTTGCATGCCATGTGATTCATGAACAAATGAAGGCAGTGATTCATAAATATCGAGCCACTTTTCATCATCTTCACGCTGCATCGTTTTCTCCAGCTTCTTTAAGCATAAATATTGATCATGCGATTTACTTAATCTCGCATCTATTTGAATATCAAGGTGATTGGCAATTTTATAGATATCACCTTCTTGTTTAACGAGCTGTTCAATTAACGTTTCGTCTGCACATGCAATAATCGCAGGCTTCCCTGTATACCTTGCATATGTGACGGCAAATAATAGATAGACGATAGTTTTGCCTGTGCCTACCCCAGCTTCGGCAAACATCACACTTTTTTCTTTAAAGGCTCTTTCTAGTTGAAAAGCCATAAATATTTGTTCATCTCGAAGATCAAAGCCCTTTTCTGGCAAAATGTCATAAAACACATCACCAATCCAGTTGCCCAGTTCTTCGTAAAAATTGTGTTCTTTTGATAATGAAAAAGGCAAACGAGATGCTGTCACCTGCTTCAACCCCCAACTTTTGAATCATTCAGACATTCAATAGTACCATTTACGCTGGGGAAAAACAATCTTTTTTTATGAGCGCAGGCGATGTTGATAGCTTTCCTTCATTAAAAATGCATGCTCAGAACGTTCTATGTATGCCTGAGCCAGCGCCAAATCTTCGATGGCTGCCGTAAGCTGAGCAGATTGTCCACCTTCATGCCCTTCTATTTCTTGAGCAGTCGAATTGAGTGCTTTTTGGATTAACTGAATTTGATCATAATGAATCATGAAGACACCTCTTTTTTTAAAATCAAGTTCAGTTTATTCCGCCACGCGAGGAGTTATACCTTTTCATCATAAAAAAGCCGCACCTTTTTTCGGTGCGGCCATTTATTACGATTCGGTTGGTTGCTTTCTAGGCGGGCGTTTTCCCCAATATTGATAATAGTCTGTTTTAATAAATCCATTAAACAGCTTTCTCTTTTTCGTCGCTTTTCTTCCGAAGCACTCTTCGAATTTTTCGTGTGACGTTAAGATGTAAATGGACCATGTATCTAGGTTCTTAAACGCTTCACCCATTCCTTGATACATTTTTTCAACAGCTGGTTTATCACTCAGTCGTTCACCATAAGGAGGATTTCCAACAATCACACCGTACTCTTCTTTTGTTTGAAAGTCTTTTACTTGCATTTGTTTGAACTCAATCAGTTCACTCAGTCCTGCTTCTTCTGCATTCATTTTTGCGATGTCCACCATACGATGGTCGATGTCACTTGCGATAATGCGGAGCGGCTGATCATAGTTTGCTTTTTCTTCAACTTCCACACGCGCTTTGTTCCATACGTCTTCACCGATCCATTCCCATGATTCAGACGCAAAATCCCGGTTAAATCCTGGGGCAATGTTTTGTCCTATCATCGCTGCTTCTATGGCGATTGTTCCTGATCCGCAGAAAGGATCAACAAACGGACGGTCAGGTGTCCAGTTCGTTAATAAGACGAGCGCAGCAGCAAGCGTTTCTTTAATAGGTGCTCCGCCTTGATCCATGCGGTATCCGCGTTTATGAAGACCTACACCAGATGTATCAAGCGTAAGAACAGCTTTATCTTTTAAAAGAGCGATCTCGATTTTATATTCAGGTCCCGTCTCTTCAAGCCATTCAGACTGAATGTTGTAGGAGGATTTAAGCTTTTGAGCGATGGCTTTTTTGACGATGCGCTGGCAGTCAGGCACACTGGCAAGCTGAGATTTCACAGATTTCCCGATGACAGGAAACGTACTGTTTTTTGGTAAAAAAGCGGCCCAGTCAATCGCTTTCGTTTGTTCAAAAAGC
The DNA here is from genome assembly GCF_038593305.1 of Bacillus sp. FSL P4-0248. NCBI lineage: Bacteria > Bacillati > Bacillota > Bacilli > Caryophanales > Bacillaceae > Bacillus > Bacillus sp. FSL P4-0248. The sequence goes on from NZ_CP151983.1 coordinate 1,976,301, forward strand.
TCATCAAATGTTTTTGCCGAAAATTCAGCAACTTGTACCTTGATCCGGTCTGCTGTACGCAGCCAAAGGTTTGCACGGCAAATCGCAAGAGCATCCCCCTTGAAAATCACTTTTCCGTTGTCGACTGTGCACTCATAGCCAAGGTCTCTTACTTCTTTTGCAACAATTGCTTCAATTCCCATTGGAGCTGTTGCGATGAGTGTATAGGTTTTCATTGATTTATCACCTGTTTTCTCGTCCTTTTATGTATTCAAGATAAAAGCTCTCCATATGTTGAAATAGGAGAGCTTTGTTTCATCATGTTTATGATAACGGATTTAACGTTCTGTAAGCCATGTTTTGTTCCATCGTACTGCAAACGGCAAATGCCTCGTACTCAGGTGGTAATCATCTATCTACAGAATTCTCTGTCCTTCTCTCCGTTTGGTTCCTTTGAGAAAGTTCCCCTACCAAGTTTGGGTTTCTCGCTCGAGGGGTTTACCGCGTTCCACTCTCACCATTTCTAGTGAGACTTCGTCACTGTGGCACTTTCAAGGATACTTTGCCATATCCTAAAAAGGACGTAGGCATTTTTCCTGCCGTCAGCCTTTCCCAGGCTGCCCTGGCTTATTTTTTCGCCAGGCACGAACACTACGGGCATCTCAGCACCGTGCGAGCATGGACTTTCCTCTGCAATGCCCTAAATAGCATTACAGCGATTACCCGAACGTTAATCAATAAGCGTTATTATAAACGACAATGACATCTGACACAAGCTTTTTCAGCAAGACTCAATCATAAAGTTTGCTGCCGAAAACGTGTTTTTCAAGGTTCGATAGTCTTTTTAAAATATCAAAGTTTGTTGTATTAGACTGTGCAGGCTGTCTTTTCCCTTGTTCAACAGCTTCTTCAAGCTGTTTTGACAAGTGGAGGTTTTCTTGTTGAAGTTTTTCGATTTCTTGGTTGAATGTCTCATAGTCTTTAATGACCATATCTAAAAATTTATCGACTTCTTCTTGTTTGTACCCTCTGACACCTGTTTTAAATTCTTTTTCTAAAATTTCTTTCGCAGAAAGCTTTACTTTATCAGCAAGCATCTTTTTCACCTCATATCGTGAATTCATAGTATATTTTTTCAGAAATACGTGACGTTGTCAAATTTTCTCTTGCTTTTAATCAAAAAACGGATCTTCCGCCTCAACCTGCGCTCTTAGATCATCCATCGTGATGTACATAATGGGGTAATCGGTATAGGCTTCCGCCTCCCTGATCATATACTTCGGCGATCCCTCATGCTCGGGATCATATAAGACGAGAAGACCATCTGTTTTTTCAATAAAAAAGCGATTCTTTTGTTTAAATTGTGCCGGACTTTCGTACGGTCTATGCGTGACACTTTCTACAAAATCGGCCTGTGCAAGAATTCCTTCATACAACTCTTTGTTTTGTTCATTCCAGCGCTCTTCCTGTTCATAAAATGGCGTAATGACTGCAAGTTTTAACGCTGGATATTCCTCTTGAAGCTCAAACACCACTTCGGCTGTCCAAATTTCTGCCCCAAGCTGGCCTGATATGAGCACCCATTCCAGACCTTCTTCGATAAGGGCTGTCAGCCTTTTTTGAAGCTCCGCTTTTATGTATTGAAGTGCAGGCTCGTCTTGTTTGAATATCCCAAGCTCAAAGGGCTTGTACCCTGTGACAGCAATAATTTTCATTATTTCACCTGCTTTTAAAAAATGGGACTTATAAAAGTCCCATTCACTTTATCTGTTACAGCAAGGTCCACCGCAGTTAAAGTGTTGATGTGTTGTCGGGTCCACCTGAGAAAACGTATGCGGGAAGTAGTGAACATGTTTGAAATTATGGTGGTGAACATTTGTCACATGCTGCGGGTGGATATGCGGCACAATTGTTGTTGACTCGCTGTGTGTACAGCAATGATTCGTCGGATGAACAATTGGCTGTGTAACATTCGGATGGCAATGATGATGATGGTACATGTAGCATTCCCCTCTCCTTTATTTTCTTACATTAACAATGTATGAATTAAGAGGTGTACATGTACTAATGCATTAACCTATTTTAAAAGTTGGCAAGAAAAATATCTTTATAGTTTGAAAACACAAAAGCGACCAAAATGACAACAAGAAAAAACAAGTAGAAAAGACCCTTATACATGCTATACGCTCCTCATTCAATATCTAACGTTATTTTACAGGATTCGCGGACTTTCTACAATAAAAGTGCTAAACAATTTTTATTTTCGGCCGAGAGCCGAACGTTGTCATTTTTTGCGCTTTCCCGGGTAATAATATTTCATTGCCCAGCTTTTCTCAATAGCCGTTTTTTTCGCTTCTCAAGCTCTTTTGTGTCTCGCTCGCTTAACGATGAGAAAGATAATAAAGATTCTGTGATGGAAAGAGCTGACTTTGCATCTTTTTGGCGATGCTCTTTACACTTCGCAAGCTCTATACCTGCTTTTAATGCCAAATGGACATCACTTGATTCAAATAATGTTTCCCAAATTCGAACTGCTTCATCCCACTCGTTTAGCCGTTTATATTGTAATGAGAGATCAAATGCCGCCTGATTGGCATGTTCAAAATCAGCACCTGTTAATTCCCGCAAATGCTTCGTAGCTTCCTGTACATCACGATGCGCAAGATGCCACCTAGCCAGCGCGTATTTCTCATCATGCTCCTTTACCGCATCCATAGATAGAATTTTTTTGGATAGATGGATGTAAAGGCTGATTAACGAAAGGACGTCTAATTCATTATGAGTCAAAATTCCTTCGATGAGCTTCGGTTTTTGTTCCTTTAAAAAGTGAAAATAGATCATCGGTGCTAAAAAACCCGGTGTGTCGCCTTCCCGGTGGACGTGCAGCTCTTCTTTTTCAACCACAGACAGCGCCATTCGTTCATATTTATGCTTCCACAATCGTCTTGATCCATGCAGAAGATCAAAGTGGCCAAACTCTGGAAGCGCAGGGATTTGATCTCGCAACAAAGTATGTCTCGTTTTCACTTGCGGCCAATCGAATGATTTTCCATTATATGTAACGAGTGATTCTACGTTCACTTCATCGAGAAAGCTTTTATAAAGAGCCGCTTCATTTCCCGGATTTGTGAGCAGGTGCTGTTTCACCACTACTTTGTCAGCAAAAACCCGCGCATGTCCTAGCAAGAAAATCATATTTCCCGTTCCGCCAGATAATCCAGTTGTTTCTGTATCGAAGAAAAACAGTTCATGCGGCTTGTAACCTTTAGCCGATAGAGAATGCTGGATGCTGCTTTTGTTCCATGCCTCGATGATCTTTGGCAGTTCCGCAAACGAGTAGAGTCCATGCTTATCATCTAATGAATAGGTGACTTCTCGAATGAGACAAAAGGAATCCTCAAAGTGATAAGGAGCTGCACCTAATTTCTCCCATTCCTTTAAAAATGGAATGTTTTCGGCCGTCACAGGCTGAGGCTGCCCTTCCACTGCTTTTTGCCGTTTTTCGTTTGGCTGGTTGTGCGATAGGTGCTTCTTCATTCGATTTAATTTCCCTTTTAAAGACATGAGTAGGTATCTTCCTCCTTCCTCTTAAAATGCAGACACCAATTCAACAATGCTGCTTTTTCCGCTCACCTCTTTCATTTCCATGCCAATGCAGGATGGACAGCCGTTCTCACAGCGGCACCGCTCTATCAGCTGAATGGCTGCACCTGCTATTTCATCGAAACGAGCTTGGACTTCTTTGCTTAAGCCGATTCCGCCAGGGTAGTGGTCATATAAAAAGACTGTCGGTTTACCGGTATGTGCCGCTTTAATTTGTGAAACAACATGAATATCTGAGCGGTCACACATCACAAAAGCAGGTACAATGTGCTGAAGAACATTTGCGATGCCAAGCAGGAGCTGTTCAAGTGTCTTCTCTTCAAATCTCCGCTCTGCCTCGTGTAATTCAAACCAAGCCGCACTCGTATGAATTTCTTCTTCCGGTAAGTGAATCGGTCCAGACCCGATATTTTCACCAGTACTCAGACGGATTTTCTTAAATATCGTAGGCATTGCGTTGACAGTCACATCACCGTAGTGAACAGATACCGCTTCTTTCTCTGTCGTCTGATCGATTTCAAGCACCTTGAGCTGAACAGCTAAATTAGCATCTGTATAGTATTCTACATCCACTTGTTTCACATAAGCCTTCAAATGCTCGTAATCTAGCTTTTCTACTTGATATTGAACCCCTTCATGTAAATAAATTGCTTCATCATGCAGCAAAGTCATTGCACTGAATCGATCCATCTCTCCAATAATCCGGACATTCGCTACGTCGGATTGATCCACAATCACCACATTTTCCTGGCTTGCAGATCTCAGGCTGATCCCATGCGCTGGGAACGATTGATCCGACCAATAATACCGGTTCCCGCTAAAATGAAGAACCCCTTCCTCATGTAAGTATTGCAAAATGTCTTCTACTTCCATGCCGCCAAACTGTTCATCCGTCCGAAATGGCAGCTCGTAGGAAGCACATTTTAGATGATCCACTAAAATAATGAGATTTTCAGGATTGATTCTGGCTGCTTCAGGCGGTCTATTAAAGAAATATTCAGGGTGTCTGACAATATATTGATCAAGGGGTGAGGAGCTTGCCACCATGATAATAAGCGCCTCCTCATGACGCCTTCCAGCACGTCCTGCCTGCTGCCATGTACTCGCTACACTGCCAGGATACCCCGTCATAATGCATACCTTTAGCTGACCTATATCTACCCCTAATTCTAGTGCGTTCGTGCTGACGACACCTAGAATGTCTCCTTCTCTTAACCCCTTTTCAATCATGCGCCGCTCTTTTGGCAAATAGCCTCCGCGATACCCGCGAATCGATTTTGGACCGATTTCTTTTTTCACAAGCTCTTGAATATGACTTAAAATCACTTCTACTCGTACCCTGCTTCTAGCAAAAACGATCGTTTGAATTTTTTCTTTTAAAAATGTTTTAGCCAATTGGTTGACGACAGTGGCAGCGCTTTGTCTAATATTTAATGGTTTATTCACCACTGGCGGGTTATAAAACACAAAATTCTTTTTACCGCTAGGCGCTCCGTTTCGTTCAATAAGATGCACTTTGCTCCCTGTGAGCTGCTGCGCCAGCTCTTTTGGATTCGCAATCGTTGCGGAAGTACAAATGAAAATCGGATCACTTCCATAAAATGCACAAATTCGCTTTAATCTTCGAATCACATTGGCCACATGACTGCCAAACACACCTCGATATGTATGAAGTTCATCAATGACAATATACTTCAAATTCTCAAACAAGCTGACCCATTTCGTATGATGAGGCAAAATAGCTGAATGCAGCATATCTGGGTTTGTGATGACAATATGTCCTGCTTGTCTGACTCGCTGCCGAATGGCTGGGGAGGTATCCCCGTCATATGTTTCACTATGAATCGGAACATCCATCTCGTGGATGATCTCGTTAAGTTCACTCTTTTGATCCTGCGCGAGCGCTTTTGTTGGGAATAAATAAAGAGAGCGGTTTGTCTGGTCTTCTGCGATCGACTGAAGAACAGGCAGATTGTAGCAAAGCGTTTTACCTGAAGCTGTTGGTGTAACCGTTACTACATGCTCACCATCCATTACTCGTTCAAAGGCTTCCTTTTGATGAATGTACAGCTCTTTCACGCCTCGTTTTTCAAGCGCCTTTTTTAGCCTGTCGTCCACTCTTTCAGGAACGGGAGAGGTCTGTGCAGGCTTTGCTTCAATTTCATGCCAATGCTCTACCTGTTCGTCTTTCTTTAATTCTTCTATCAGTTCGTTCATTGTTTTCTTTTTCATATTGCGTCCACCTCTCATTCTAGTGTACCGAATATTTGTTTGCATGACTAGGCGGCAATTTTTTGATGCGGACTTATGAGCAAATACTTTGAACTGTTGTAACAATATCTATTACACTTCTAAAGTGAAATGATTTTATCAAGGAAGAAGATGATCAGATTGAAAAACGAATTTAAGCCTTTATTTGAACCATTTACGTTTCCAGGAGGCGCTTCTATTGATGGCCGGTTAGTCGTTGCTCCAATGACACACTTCGGTTCTCATGACGACGGCACCATTTCAAAAGACGAAATTGACTTCATTACAGCTAGATCAAGTGAAATGGGCATGGTGATTACTGCATGTGCGAATGTGACTCCAGATGGGAAGGCATTTGAAGGACAGCCTTCTATCGCAAGAGATGAAGATATCCCTGGCCTGAAAAAACTGGCTTCAGCTATCCAGGCAAAAGGAACAAAAGCCATCATTCAAATTCATCACGGCGGCTCTCAGGCTCTCCCTCATTTAGTTCCAAACGGTGATGTGGTTGCGCCAAGTGATGTGTTCAAAGATGGAAAACAAATTGCACGCGCTTTAAAAGAAGAGGAAATTACGCAAATTATCGACTCCTTTAAAGAAGCAGCAAGACGAGCGGTTCAAGCAGGGTTTGACGGCGTGGAAATTCACGGGGCAAACGGTTATTTATTACAACAATTTTACTCACCGCATAGCAATCAGCGTACAGATCAATGGGGAGGAAATGAAGAAAAACGTCTAGCTTTCCCTATTGCTGTTGTAGATGCAGTTAAAGAGGCCATCAAAGAACATGCGGCTAAACCGTTTATCTTTGGATACCGGTTATCTCCTGAAGAACCAGAAACACCTGGTTTAACAATGACAGAGACGTTTACATTAGTGGATGTTCTCAAAACAAAAAGCCTCGATTATTTGCATATCTCTTTAATGGAGATTGGCTCTAAAGCAAGACGAGGCGCAGATTCTAATAAAACTCGTATGGAACTGCTAAAAGAACGCTGCGGCGATGCTCTTCCGCTTATTGGAGTAGGCAGTGTCATTACAGCTGAAGATGCACTCCATGCTTACAATCAAGGGATTCCTCTCATCGCTGTCGCACGAGAGCTGATCGTCGACCCAGATTGGGCTAAGAAGATTAAAGAAGGCAGAGAACAAGAGATTGAAACCGTCATTAAACGCAGCCAAAAAGACAAGTATCTCATTCCAGAAGGATTGTGGTCTGTCATGGAAGCAAGTCAAGGCTGGGTTCCGATGGAGGATTAATGTCCTCAGCACAATAAAAAACTACCCTATCAGTGGGTAGTTTTTTCTATTCATGGATTATTTCATTTTCACTGTAAAGAGCTTGGACATCTGCTTTTCTACAGAGCCTTTTGGTTCTTTATCAAGTCGTTCGATAAGGTCACCATTCATAATCACAATCGGTGTCACTGTACTTGATGCTTTCTCTTCAATCAGTTCTAAATCACATGTAATAAGAGGATCACCGATTTTCACTTTATCCCCTTCTTTCATGTGGGCTTCAAATCCTTCACCATTTAACCCAACTGTTTCAAGTCCGATATGAATCAGAAGCTCAAGCCCCGAGAGTGTTCGAATGCCAATTGCATGTTTTGTATGGAAGAGCTGAATGATTTCACCCTCTACTGGAGACACAATCGTCCCACTTTTTGGTTTTACTGCTACGCCGTCTCCCATCATCTTTTGAGAAAAGACGGGATCTGGTACATCAGTCATATCCATTAACTCTCCATCAACTGGAGAATAAATGACTTCTTCCTTTACATCATCTTGGTTTTTTCCGAAACCGAATAATTTTTTCAGCAATGTCAATTTGCTCCCTTCAAGCTTTGCTTCTTAAATCTATTTCGTGCATGAAACTTTACGCCCATACACCTTGCTTCATTCAACACTATTTAATCATAATTTTTTCCTCTCATCAATTGATAACCGCCTGAGCCCCCTCTGCATAGGCTGTAGATGAGAGGTGATTCAGATGAAACATGAAGGCGAAAAAAAACATGAAATGCTGGCAAATGAAGATATGCTATATGAAGCGATTGAACAATTTTTTGCATCCTCCCCGTTTCACGAGATATTAAATAGTGCAGAGGCACTCATGACCACATCGCATTCACTTGCATCCATTACGACCGGTGTGACAGAGGATGAACAGAATGTGTATATCGAGATTCAATTTCCAGACCATTTTGTCGAAGGAGACATTGCGCTAGAAGTAAAAGCCCAATATTTACACTTATCAGTACAGGAAAAAATCAAAACAGATACGACTTCTTCGTATTCAAGCTTTACCAAAACCATTTTAATGCCGGCAAAAATAGATGAAACGAAAATGAAGAGTGTGTGGAAAGATCAATCGCTTCATGTGTCTGCGCCAAAGCAAACAACCCAATAGATCAATCTATTGGGTTTTAGCTATGCTTTAAAAATGCTTGTAAATCCTTTCGCCAATGAGCCTACTTGATTCATTGTACTCATCATTTGGCCAGCTGTATCAAACATTTTGTTAAAATCGTATTGCCCATTCGTCTTTTTGAATTGTGACAGCACACTTTTAAATTGAGATGGCTGCTGTTTTTGCGGCCTTGGCAATGGATAAGGGTTCATAGGCGGCTGCATGGGCATCATGCCTGGAGGCTGCTGCATTTGGGGTGGATTCATCGCTTCAGGCGGCTGTAAAGGCGGCACGTTTTCTTGGTATCCATAAGGCGGCTGATAAACAGTAGATGGTGCCTGATTCATTCCCCCTCCACCTTGATACGGCGGCATGAAATAGTCTGGAGGCTGCGGAGGCTGCTGCTGCATCTCTGGATACGGAAAAGGCCTTTGCTTGAATTGATTGAATTCATAAGGCTGCTGGTTTGAATAAGGGAACATCTATCTCGCTCCTCTCGCTCTCAACACATATTGATGTCACTCATATATTATGACCAAGAGCAGAAGATGTGCCTAAAGAAGCCATAAGAAAAACGCAGCATCATTCTTTAGCTGCGCTTTTTGATTTCTTCTATTAAAAGGTTCAGAGTGTAAACCACTGACTCAACTAAATTTTTTACACGGGGTGCGTGCTGTTTACCAAAATAAGATTGCAGGACAACCTCTTTTCCATTTTCTTTTACGGCTTCAAGCTGTTCTTGGTGTAAATATCTAGGTTTGGCCTGCTCAATAAACGAGATGGCAGCGGTGAGCCACTCCTCCATTTTCTGATCAAATGTAACAACGGCCGGCTGAATATCCGTATAAAAATCATACGATGGGTACTCCTCTTCAGCCTTTCCCTTTTGGTACTGCTCATACGCTTCTTCGATCCATATTCTCAAGTTTTGTGTATGTTCAAGTAATGTTTGATTATCCAAAGTGTTCACCTCTATGAACCATCCTATCAAACGTTTACCTATTGCTCAAATAGAAAGGCTATCCGGCGTGATATGCCGGTCTTGCTGCCAGTTTATACTCGGCTGCATGAAGCTTCACTTCACAGTCCTTTACTTCTGATTCAAGCCGGTCAATGATTTGTTCTTGCTCTTCTATCGCTGCACGTTTCGTCTGCTTCACAGCAAGAGACAGCTCTTCCTCTACCGCATCAATTTTTCGCTCGATTTCCTCTAACAACTGCATAATGGATTCTTTTGATACAAATTCGCTCATCATCAGATTCCTCCTTTATCGTCTCTCGTTACATTCTCTTTTCTTTCTCACCCTCCTTCACACATGACAAAACTAGAAGCAAATCGCCAATCTAAGTGTAGATAAGCGCTATTTCTTCCTTTTCGACAGATGCTTGTCCTTCTTTGTATGATTGCGTCCGATTGTGTAAATTCTAAAGACAAAAGGAGGTAGATTTCATGAAAAAGCAGCCAGCACCAAAAGAGCAAAAGCCAAAAGGGAAAGAAAACAGTCCAGATCAGCTGGATAAAAAGCTCGGCGGTCCTAATCGTCCATCTACGTAAAAAAAGCAGGCACCCCCTGCTTTTTATTTATGCAAAAAATAGTGCTCTAATGAGAAAAGAAAACGAAGCTGTCTTTTTTTATGAAAATACCAGTCGGTCAGCTCAATCTGCTTTGGCAGCGGCTCTGCCTCAAATAAAGATGGACTCAATTTCTTTTGAAACCAATCTTCCCTTTGATCGTCTAATGAATGTGTCATCACCGGATAAACCGTCCGAAGAAAAGGTGTTGACCTTCTAGCGATCCCTAAAAAAGGTTCAAAATCAAACCGAGACCCCGTATGCGGAACGGTATGCAAAAAATGATAAAAATCCGAAAACAAATCGGCTCGAAATAATAGTTTCGCTAATTTTTTACCTAATGTAATGCGATCCTTTACATTGGAAAACTTCCGTATGGTTAAGCCGTACAAATGCCCGTCCACCGTTGGAAAAACAACGGTTTGGAAATGTCCCCACTCGCTGAAAAGATATTGAATCGAGTGAAAAACATTCTTTTTCAGAAGAGGATTTTGTATAATAGGAGATTGTATAGTATATTGTTCATTTATGATGAGTGCATAAAGCAGACGCTCTGTGTCACGCTTTAGCCAGAAGCGTTCCCACTCAGCGCTCATAAACCGAGACACGGAGAAATAAGGAAGCAGATGAAACAAAGGTTTACTGCATCGCTTAGACCATTCGTACAAAAGAAGCTGAGGGTAAGCATCCGAAAAGATCAGCCAATTCGCTCTTTCATATGCTGTGAAAAAAAGGTGCCCCTGCTGATCCGTTAAACCTGGATGGAAGAGCTCGCCTTTTAAATCCGTCATGGACCACCCAGCATTTCTCGAGACAAAGGAAGCGAGCAGCGACCATTTCATCTCTGGATGCCGGTCATAAAAGCGCTTGTAGGCATTTGTCCTCGTCAGGTTGTCTTTATTTTTTGCTTTCGTTTCACGCAAAATTTGCTGAGTGATGATATGCTCTTCTTGGGACAACATGGTGATCTCTCCAATACAAAATGCATTAAAAGGAGGCTGAAACTTGATGATTCGGTATCCAAACGGAAAATCGTATCAGCCCATTCAACAAATTGGGACAAAAAAAAGAATCAGCGGCGAATCCTCTTATAGTAACCGCGGGATGACGCTTGAGGCTGATTTAAATGAAACGAACCAATACTATTTGGTCAACGGGATCGCAGTCATTCATAAAAAGCCTACCCCAGTTCAAATTGTGAATGTGGATTACCCAAAAAGAAGTGCTGCTGTCATTAAAGAAGCCTATTTTAAACAATCATCCACAACAGACTATAACGGGGTTTACAAAGGCCGCTATATCGATTTTGAAGCAAAGGAAACCAAAAGCACTACCTCGTTTCCGCTCAAAAATTTCCACGACCATCAAATTGAGCATATGAAACAGGTTGAAAAGCAAGGCGGCATTTGTTTCGTTATTATATCCGCTTTTGGCTCCGTTTATTATTTGCCCGCTTCAGATCTCTTTTTCTTCTGGGAGCGGCAGAAAAAAAACGGCCGTAAATCCATTAGCAAAGAAGAATTAATGGAAGCTGGCCACATAATGACACTTGGATATTCGCCAAGAATTGATTATATTAAAGTAGTGGAGACACTTCATTTTTCGGATGAAAGCAAGCAGCAATTACGTTCGAAAAAGGTTTAACACGAAAGGTTGAGATGTGATGTCTGATCAATTTACAAGTCGTGAACAGCGACGTAAAGCAAGTCAAGAAAACAATAAGAAGCAAAAGAACAAAAAAGGCAAAAAGAAAGCAGGTCTATTTAAAAAAATATTTTTATCTTTACTCGTGATCGGTCTACTTTGTTTAGTTGCCGGAATCACAACTTTTGCCGTTTTTGCATCAAGCGCTCCTTCTATTGATGATAGTAAGCTTAAAACACCATACTCTTCAAAGCTTTATGATAAAGACAAGAAAGTGTTTGCAGAAGTTGGTGCAGAAAAAAGAACGTATGTCTCGATAAAAGATATACCCGATGTGGTAAAAGACGCGTTTATTGCGACTGAAGATGCACGTTTTTATAAGCACCACGGGATTGATCCAATCCGTATCGGCGGTGCACTTGTCGCAAACGTTGAGGACGGCTTTGGTGCTGAAGGCGGAAGTACAATTACACAGCAGGTTGTGAAAAACTCCCTCCTAAGCAATCAAAAGACGTTAAAACGGAAAGTACAGGAAGTATGGCTCTCGATTCAGCTTGAGCAAAAATACTCTAAAGATGAAATTTTAGAAATGTATTTAAACCGCATTTTCTTCTCTCCTTATGCTTATGGTGTGGGGAAAGCAGCTGAACAATTTTTCGGAGTCACAGATTTAAATAAACTAACCGTTGCACAGGCTGCCACACTTGCAGGTATGCCGCAGAGTCCTTCTGCCTATAACCCGGTGAAACATCCCGAGGCAGCGGAAAAACGCCGTAATATTGTTTTAAGCCTTATGAAAAAACAAGGCTATATTTCTGAAAAAGAATATGACGCTGCAAAAGCAACCCCTGTCAGTAAGACAGTTGTTTCAGCTAGTAAATATAAGAGCCAAAACTCTAGTAAGTACTCTGCCTACATTGAAGAAGTGATGGAAGAAGTACAGAAAAAAGCCAAAGTGGATGCATCAACTGATGGATTAAAAATCTATACATCACTTGATCGAAAAGCACAGGATCACTTAGATGATATCATCAATGGAGATTCAGTTGGATTTACGAAAGGGATGCAGGCGGGTGTGACCCTGCTTGATACGAAAAATGGTGAAATTCGCGCCATTGGCGGTGGACGTGATGTACCAGCCGGCGGCTTTAACTATGCGACGGATGCAAAACGCCAGCCAGGGTCCACAATTAAACCGATCTTAGATTACGGCCCAGTCATTGAAAACAAAAAATGGTCAACATATCAGCAAATTGATGATGCGCCGTATACGTACTCAGATGGTACACCGATTAATAACTTTGACAGAAGACATTTAGGTAAAATGTCGATGAGAAGTGCTTTGGCACAATCGCGTAACATCCCTGCACTTAAAGCATTCCAAGAAGCTGGTTCAGCCAATGCCGCTCAATTTGCTAATAATTTAGGCATGGACTTACCTTCTGATATTCCAGAATCTTATTCCATCGGTGGATTTGAAGATGGTGTGTCTTCATTAAAAATGGCAGGTGCATTTAGTGCATTCGGTAATAACGGATACTATAATGAACCGCACGCTGTTACATCTGTTGAATTTAATGACGGGACAAAGCTTGACCTTACGCCGGACTCAAAAGCAGCAATGAGTGATTACACAGCATTTATGATTACAGATATGCTGAAAACTGCTGTCCAATCTGGTACTGGTACACTTGCACAAGTACCGAACGTTCAAGTAGCTGGTAAAACAGGTACAACGAACTTCACACAAGATGTTATTAATAAACACAATATCCCTTCTGGCGGTGCAAAAGATTCATGGTTTGTCGGTTATACGCCGCAATATACAGCAGCCGTTTGGACTGGAATCGGTAATTCAAAAGATGCAGACGGAAAGATATGGCTGAATGATTACGAGCAGCGTGTTGCCAAAATCGTCTTCCAGCGATTGATTTCTCAAATTGATGATGGAAGCGGCTCATTTGAAAAACCAGACAGTGTCGTTGAAGCTACGGTTGAAAAAGGATCCGATCCAGCAAAATTAGCCGGACCAAATACACCAAGTGACAAGAAGACAACAGAATACTTTGTTAAAGGAACGGTACCAACAAAAGTCTCTGACACATACGAGAAAAAAGAAGCCGATAAGCCTTCTGATTTAAAAGCGGTGTATGATGAAGAGAAAAAATCCATCACACTGACTTGGGGCTATTCTGACGACGCTGATGCTACATTTAATGTCAAGCAAGCGGTTGATAATGGCGGCTATAAAGAGATTCAAAACAGCTCTGCTAAAGAAGCGGTCATCTCTGATGTGAAGCCTGGCTCCACATATAAATTCCAAGTGACAGCCACTGTAGATGATGTCACGAGTAAAGCGGCATCTACCTTCCTCACCATTAAGGATGACGCAGATGAGGAAGAAAAAGCGGATGATGAGAATAAAGAAGAAGAAGAACCGCAGCAGCCTGACGACGAGCAGACAGACCAAACAGACGATAACAAAAATCAGCCCCCTGGCACTGATGAGCAAAAGCCTGATGACAAAAAAGATCAAGATAAGGATAAGGATCAGGACCAAGGTGGAAATACAGAAAACGGAAATAATGGTTCTTCAGATAATGGCTCAGACAGTACAAATGGGAACAGCAACTCGCAAACTGATAATAAAGATAAAAAGAAAGATGATGAGAAAGCCAACTCTCAAAGTTCCAATTCGCAATCAAATGCTACTTCTCGAAAAGAAGATGAATAATGAAAAAGCACTTGCCTCCTATGGCAAGTGCTTTTTTTAACGCTGCTGTTTGATTTTTTTAAGTGCTTCATATTTTCCATACTGCTTTTTTAATTCCGTGTATAGCTCGTCCAATTGAATAAAGCAATGATATTGAGTTGGTTTTAGCAAAATAAACTCTAAACGTTCCGTCCAATTAATCGGAGCAACAGGAAATGTCTCTTGCTTGATATGTTCCCATTCAAACGTTTGGACACTCTCCCCTTTGATCCAGTAAAACATCGCAATCATACTGACGATTCCTTGCAGCATATCATCTTCTTCACAGCGGGATTTTCTTGTTTGGAAACGAGGAAGCATTTTTTCTTTTAATTCGTCCCACAGCTCAAACATCACAGGAACAAATTCTTCCGTTTCCTGCCATGGAAACTCGTCTGTTAAAGGTTCTGAAGATAGATCATATGCGAGCGGATTGGCCCTCAGTATATCTACTCGATCACCTTTAATCTCTACCTTTTTTTCTTTTAGCTTTTCGACATATGAGGTGAAAACAGCTGCCCCGCTCATGCCAGCTTCACCAATCCTTTTTTCAGCCTCTTCTGCCCTTCTCTGCACATATCAAGAAGCGGACACGATTCGCACTGCGGCCGCTGCGCCTTACAATGATATCTCCCAAAAAAGATCAGACGGTGATGCGTCACAGACCAATCTTCTTTTGGCACCTTTTTCATCAAGGTTTGCTCTACTTCAAGCACAGAATCTTTCCAGCGGCAGATGCCTAGACGTTTACTGACTCGTTCTACGTGTGTATCTACTGCTATTGCCGGTACACCAAAAGCGACCGAAACGACGACATTTGCTGTTTTCCGGCCAACCCCAGGAAGCTTAACAAGCTCATCCCGGTCCTTTGGTACTTCACCGCCATATTCTTCAATCAGCATTTTGCTCAACTTTTGAATGTTTTTAGCCTTATTTCGATAAAGACCAATCGAGCGAATATCTTGCTGCAGTTCTTCAAGCGGTACACTTAAATAGTCTTCTGGTGTTTTATATTTTTGAAAAAGCGTTTTGGTGACCTTGTTTACAAGCACGTCTGTACATTGAGCAGAGAGTGCAACAGCAATCACAAGCTCAAATGGATTGTCATGAACAAGCTCACACTCAGCCTCTGGAAACATATCTCCTATAATATCTAAACACTCATTGATTTGTTTTTTTGTTAACATGCCTTCTCCTTTATTGGTTATTGTTCCAGCCAATTATAAAAAGGAACTTGTCGTTTATAGGTGGACGTCTCTTCTTTTGAAGGCGGCGTTTTCTGCTGAGACCGGAAATGCTGGCTATGCTCTTTTGCTTCTTCCGCTGTTTTCAGCCCTTTCTTTTTCCACTCAAATAAAATTCGATCAATATAACGGAAATTTAATTTCCCTGATAAAACGGCTTCTCTTAGCGCTAGCCGAATCATCTCAGTATCATGATGGTCTTGATCCATCCAGATCGAAAGTGTTTCTCCTTCAAGAGGAGACAGCGGTCTGCCGAATTCATCTTCAAATAAAGCATATAAAGATTTTTCAGCCTGCACATGATGTTTTTGCGCTTCTTTCGCCTGTTTTGCTTCTAAAAAGTCATATAGCACGCCCCATAAAGGTTCTACTGAATAGCGGTCATGCTGAATACCAGACCTGTCTTCAAATGGCTGAATCGAGATAAATCCTTTTTGAATGAGATGCTGAACCATATACGCACACTCTTCCGCTGAAATGGTCATGCCTTGAGAAAGCTCTTCAAATGTTTGGAAGAAAACGCCTTGTTCTTCATTCATTTTAATTTTAAGCATCACCATCATCTGTGATTCATTCAGTCCTAACTGCTCATAATGAGCAATCAGCAAATTAGGCAAACTTGTCGACCCCATTTGCTGCATATTAATAAATTGCTGTCTATTCATCGGATACACCTCTTCATTTTAAGTATATCACGTTTTATTTCACGTGCCCCTCTAAAAAACGTTTGAAAAAGCCTCCATTTGTTGGAGGCTTTCACGTCTTAAGGGTATAAACGGTTTAATAATCTTGGGAAAGGAATGGTTTCACGCACATGCGGCGCTCCGCTAATCCAAGCAACTGTACGTTCAAGTCCAAGACCAAAACCTGAATGCGGCACAGAACCATATTGTCTTAATTCTGTATACCATTTGTAAGTTTCCTGATCAAGCCCATGTTCTTTCAATCTTGCTTCAAGAAGCTCTAAATCATGAACACGCTCAGAACCGCCAATAATCTCTCCGTAGCCTTCTGGTGCAATCAAGTCTGCACAAAGGACAACATCTTCACGATCCGGTGCTGGCTGCATATAAAACGGTTTTAATGATGTTGGGTAATGAGTGATAAACACTGGTTTATCATAGCTTTCGGCGATCGCTGTTTCGTGAGGCGCTCCGAAGTCATCTCCCCATTCGATATCATCAAATCCTTTTTCCTGCAAGAATTTAATCGCTTCATCGTAAGTGATGCGCGGGAATGGTGCTTTGATGTTTTCTAATTTCGCTGTATCACGGCCTAGTGTATGCAGCTCCACTTTACAGTTTTCAAGTACACTTTGAACAACATGAGACACATAATTTTCTTGATACTCAAGGTTTTCATTGAATTCGACAAAAGCCATCTCCGGCTCGATCATCCAAAACTCAATTAAATGACGTTTCGTTTTAGATTTTTCAGCTCTAAATGTTGGGCCAAATGAGAATACTTTTCCGAGTGCCATTGCTGCAGCTTCCATGTAAAGCTGGCCACTTTGAGAAAGGTATGCATCTTCATCAAAATATTTCGTAGCAAACAGTTCCGTTGTGCCTTCAGGTGCACTTCCAGTTAAAATTGGCGGATCTACTTTCACGAAACCTTCTTGATGGAAGTATTCATATGTAGCACGAATAATTTCGTTACGGATTTTCATAATGGCATGCTGTTTTTTAGAACGAAGCCATAAATGACGGTGATCCATTAAGAATTCTGTTCCATGCTCTTTTGGTGTAATTGGATAATCTGTCGCTTCATGAATCACTTCAATGGATTTCACTTGCAATTCAAAACCTAGCGGTGAACGCTCATCTTTTGTCACTTGACCTGTTACATAGACAGATGTTTCTTGAGTGACTGATTTCGCAAGCTTAAAGACTTCCTCTTCCACTTCTGCTTTTACTACGACTCCTTGAATAAAGCCTGTCCCGTCACGCAGCTGCAAAAATGCAATTTTTCCGCTTGAACGTTTATTGGCAATCCATGCGCCGATGGTTACTTCTTGATCGACGTGTTTAAACACTTGATTAATCGTTGTTTTCAACATAATTCCCTCCAAAACCAGAAAGAAACTCACCTATTTGGCAGGTGTGAATCTTTTTTCATACATTTTATTATAACCGTTCTAAATCAGCATGGTCAACGCAAGACAGGAGAAACTACGGTGTTAAATTTTTTTCCACGTGTCCTGTCGAGAAGTCGACATAGCTGAAGCTATATTGATTGTTCTCATTTAAGTATGTCACTTCCCAAAGAAGTACGTCACCTTCTCTCGCTAATTTGACTTCTTTTAGCTTAGAGACCGTGTTCTCCTTTTGAACGGCTTGTACTGCTTGATTCGAGGTAATGCCTTCTTTTGCTTTTTTTGCGATCACTTTTTCTTTTTTGCTGGCAGGAACCCAAACGTAGGTCGTTTCATTCTGTTTGTTTTTCCCTTCAACAATAAATTGTTTTTCTTTCCCGACAAAGGTTTCCACTTGCTCCACTTGTACGATATTTGCTTGTTCTTTTGCTCGTTCGATCGCTGCTTCATGCCCTTGTTCTCTTTGTCCCATGGCAATTTGATAAATCCACGTAAAGCTGATGGTGCCAATAAGCAGAACGAGAGCCACTACAGATGAAATAATCCAGACTATTTTTTTCATGTCAAGCTTCCCCTATGTGCGGTATATCGTAAATACCGCTTGATTTTGATCTTCTTGATCTAATGCTAATCCAAACATAAGATCTTCTCTTTTAAGCGTTCTGTTCAATAAGTCAACGATTTTGTACAGGTCTTCTGAATGCTTAATTTGAACAGTTGAAAGTACCTCTATTTTACTTTCCACTTCTAATTCCTCCTCGGTACGTAAATATTGTTAGTCATACTTTTCTGCACGGGAACCGATACTATTTTTACAACGGAACACAAAAAGCCGTTACGATAAATTAACTCCAAACCCACACCAGCTAAAGGCCGCTTATAACAGCGGCTTTTCGTTGTTAAGGTTTTCTATATACGCCTCAAGTGACTCTTTTGACATCTCGTGAACCGGCGCATGAGGGAGTGATTCTAAAAATAGTTTTCCATATGAAGCGGTTTTCACTCGGCGGTCTAAAATCAGCAATGTGCCTATGTCTTTTTCAGAACGCAGCAAGCGTCCAGCTCCTTGCTTAAAGGTTAACACAGCTTCTGGTAAAGCGACGGCTTTAAACGGATTTTTCCCTTGTTTTTTTGCTGCATCACATTTGGCTTCAATAAGCGGAGAATCAGGCGGCCTGAACGGAAGACGTGCCATGATGACTGTTGTCAGCTCTGCGCCCGGAAAATCAACACCTTCCCAAAAACTACCCGTACCAAGTAAAATGGCTTGTTTTGCTAATTTGAACATTTTCGTTAATTTTACGGGGCTTCCGCCCGTCAAACCTTGAGCAAAAAGGGCTGACTGCATCCCTTCTGTTTTTAGCTCTTCATAGACTGCTTTTAACATCTCATGTGAATTAAACAAAACCAATATTTTTGCATGCTGCTGCTTTTCCATGACCTTAATATATTGCGCAGCCTGCTTTACATAATCTCGTTCATCACGGTTTGTAATCGGTGGCATGTCTGCTGGAACAATGACCTTAAGCTGTTTTTCAAGTTCGAAAGGTGAATCAATTTGCACAAGATGAGGGTAAAAATCTTGCAGGCCAAACCGTTCCAAGCAATAATCAAAACGGTGATTAATGGTAAGCGTCCCTGATGTGAGGACAACACTCTTTTTGTTCATAAAGAAACGGTCAGCCAAAAGCTCCCCAGTATCTAACGGCTGTGCATGCATAAAGACAGCGTTTTTGGCACCTTTTGCATCAATTTCAATCCAAACCGTTTCATCGTTTTTCGGTTCAAAGATAAACCGGTACAGTGTACTGCAAAAAGTATGCATAAACGACATGACTTGGTCGTATTCCTCTGCTTCAAAGGCAAAGTGTTCTGTCAGCTGATCACTTTTTTGAAGAAGCTCATTTTTTTGCTGTTCATACAGCTTCTCACAAGCAATTAACAAGGAACAAAGCTTACTTGCCGTTTCTTTAATCCGTTTCCACTGAGCATGCTTTGAATGATGACGTACTCTATGAATGAGACGATTGATGTCGGCTTTTGGTTTTGTCCTTTTCACAAATGAATGGACGGTGCTAAAGAAAGCGTCACTTTCCATTTGAAGCTGATTGAGATACTCATCCATTTCAATAAAGGTGTCTGTCTGTAACCCTGCATGATGAAATCTCTTTTTCAGTTTCTTTAACAATCCGCCTTGCAAGGAGCCAAGCTGTGTTAACTTCGCGTGAAGCTGGATATAAGACGCACTATCCCCTAGGGTTTCATTGGCTGTTTTCTCAAATTGATGGGCTTCGTCTATCACATATACGTCAGCATGCTGAAAGATAGACGATGCCTCCGTTTGTGATAAGAGCAGACGATGATTCGTTAAAATTAAATCAGCTGTTTTTGCCCTTTTTTTAGCGCGCTCATAAAAGCAATACTCTTTAAAACGGCGCTTTTTCGATGTAAACGGCATATGCACACAGGAAATGCGGTCTTTTATATTGGCAGCTCCTGACGGTAAATTCAGTTCAGATAAATCACCTGTTTCTGTTACAAGGAGCCACATTAAAATTTGCGCCTTCGTTAAGACGACATCATAGTTATCATCTTCCTCATGAAGCACATGCTCAAACTTATCTAAACAAATATAATGCGCCCGACCTTTAAATACACAGGCAGCAGGCTCAAACGGGAGCAATTGATTCAACATAGGCACATCACGCTGAAGCATTTGCTGCTGCAAAAGTATGGAATATGTACTAATAATGACAGGTTTTCCTGATTTACTCGCTTCTAGAGCAGCTGGGATGAGGTAAGCGAGCGTTTTCCCAATACCCGGTGCCGCCTCAATTAATGCATAGGCTCTTTCATGAAACACATCTCTCACTTTATTCATCATTGTAAGCTGGCCTTCTCTTACCTCATAGCCTTCTACCGTTTGCGGAAGCTTCTTTTTGATTTCCTCAAACAGCTGTTCATCATCTTCACCTACTGAATGTGTCGCCCTACTGATAGAATTGGTGACATCTTTTACAGCAAAAGAGCCGACTTCCACCAAAGAATCTTCCCGGCTAGCATGACTTGTTTCAAGCTGCTGAATTAAAAGTCCTATATCACTTAGGAGATAAGAGGATAATCTGCGCAGCTGCTTCAGCACGATTTTCGGTGTATGTTTTAATTGATGTAATAAAGTTAAAAATAACATGGCAGTAACTTCCGCATCACTATCCGCCCTATGCGGGTGGTCATGTGGAAGCATGAGCTCTTCACTTAATTCAGTGAGCTTATAACCTTCAAGCTCAGGATAAAGAATTCTAGAGATCTCAACTGTATCAATTGCTAGCACATCCAGCTCATTTTTCCCGCATGCTTTTAGTTCATCATTTAAAAAATTCAAGTCAAAATGAACATTGTGCGCAACAAAATAAGCACCCTGTATGAGATCATACACCTCTTGGGCAATATCCTCAAAAAACACCGCATCATCAACCATGTGCTGCTGAATGCCTGTCAGCTGTTCAATAAATCCAGGGATTGCTTTTCCCGGGTTCACATATTTTGAATACCGTTCGACAATTTGTCCATTTTCAATGACCACCGCAGCTATTTGAATGATTTTATCACCCTTTTTAGGTGAATTTCCGGTGGTTTCAATATCAACGACAACAAACCTTTGATCGGTCATAAAATGGACACCTCAATTCCTCGTTTCACCCTGAAGTGAAACACACTCTGGACAAAATAGATGAAACAGAACAGCCTCTCTTCTGAAACTGTTCTGTTTCCATGGAGCTTGCGTTATAAAATCGTTCTCGCAGGCTCTTGCCCAATCATTTGTTCAATTTGATTTTGTTTATTTAACACGACCACTTTTGGTGTATGTGTCTTTGCTTCTTCTTCTGACAGCATCCCATAAGCGATAATAATGACTTCATCCCCTGGCTGAACGAGTCTCGCCGCCGCCCCATTTAGACAAATAACACCGCTCTTTCTTTCGCCGGGAATAATATATGTTTCAAGTCTTGCGCCATTATGATTGTTGACAATTTGTACTTTTTCATTTGCCATCATACCTGCCGCATCAAGTAAATCTTCGTCAATTGTAATACTTCCCACATAATGTAAGTTTGCTTCTGTTACCGTTGCTTTATGAAGCTTAGATGTCATAAAGGTTCTATACATGTTTTTCACCGCTTTCAGGAACATGGAAAATCACATTATCAATCAGTCTTGCCCGTGAAAATTTCACCGCAATCGCCATAATGACTTGACCTGTTAACTGCTCAAGCGGCTCAAGTTCTGGATATGAGTAGATCTCAATATAATCAATTTCTCCGCACGTCTGAACAAGTTCCTCTTCAATCAGCTGGTATACACGACTGACATCACGTTCACCTTTTTCAACAGCTGACCGGCCTTTTTTTAATGCGCGGTATAAAGCGGGTGCTTCTTGTCTTTCTTTTTCTGACAAGTACACATTCCTTGAGCTTTTCGCTAAACCGTCTTCTTCTCTGACTGTCGGTACAGATACAAGGTGAAGATCAAAGAAGAAATCCTTGATCATCGCATCGATCACAGCGACTTGCTGTGCATCCTTTAGTCCAAAGTAGACATTTGTTGGTGACACAAGATGAAACAGCTTTGTGAGCACAGTGACAACGCCGTCAAAATGTCCTGGGCGTTTTTTTCCGCATAAGACATCCGTCCGCTTTTGAACCGTCATCGTAATAGATGGTTCATTTTGGTACATTTCCTTCACATCAGGTGTAAATAAAATATCCACCCCTGCTTGTTCTGCAAGACGCTTGTCTCTTTCCATATCCCTCGGATAGGATTCAAAGTCTTCATTTGGTCCAAATTGCAAAGGATTGACAAAAATACTCATCACGACAATGTCATTTTGACCTCTTGCCTCTTTCGCAAGCGTCAGATGTCCTTCATGAAGAAAGCCCATCGTAGGAACAAAGCCGATGGAATGCTGCTTTTCTTGATGCTGCTTGATCAATTCTTTTAGCTCGTGAATATGGGTGACAACGTTCATTTTTTGATTCCCCCATATAAGCCATCAAGGACTTCTTCTTTGATATGAAACGTATGCATGTCCTCTGGAAATGTGCGTGCTTTTACTTCTTTTGTATATTGAATGAGCGCTTCTTCTAAAACAGTATCAATTTGCGCGTATTGTTTCACAAACTTAGGTGTTCTAGACACCCCGTATCCTACCACATCATGGTAAACGAGAACTTGTCCGTCTGCCTCAGCTCCTGCACCAATTCCGATCACAGGAATCTTCAGCATGTCGGTAATTCGTTTTGTCAGTTCGCCAGGTACGCATTCCAGCACAAGTGCGATCGCTCCGGCTTCCTCACATTTCAAGCTGTCTTCAATCAATTTTTGAGCACTTTCGTGGTCTTTTCCTTGCACTTTATACCCGCCAAGTACACCAACTGATTGAGGTGTGAGGCCTAAATGACTGACGACAGGAATTCCGCCTCTTGTTAAAGCTTGAATGGATTCAAATACTCCATCTCCGCCTTCTAGCTTTAAGGCATCGGCACCGCTTTCTTGCATGATGCGTGCTGCATTTTTCATTGTTTCTTCTAACGAATAATGGTAAGACATAAATGGCATATCAGTCACAACAAATGTGTCTTTTGCGCCTCTTTTCACTGCTTTTGTGTGATGGATCATATCATCCATCGTGACTTGAACTGTGGAATCTAGTCCAAGTACAACCATCCCAAGTGAATCACCAACTAAGATCATGTCGACTTCCGCTTTTTCCGCTTGCTTTGCAGCTGGATAGTCGTATGCGGTCAGCATCACAATAGGTTCGTTTTGTTCTTTCATTTTGAAAAAATCTAGCTTTGTCTTCATTTGTTCCTCCTCATTCTGGAGAGGAGATGGCTAGCCTCACATCACATGCTTTGATTTCTCATGTGCGGCGAATCATCCCTCTGTCCAAGTCCCTTAGGATCAAGGCAGAAATTTATCGAATTTTTCTTCCTAACAGGTACAGTTCTTTGCAGATACTGCCCACACGAAGTATATCAAAAATGTGCCGGGTGTTCCACTCAAGTTGACTTGATCTCAATGTCTGCGGAGTAGATTTTTTGGATACCGTCCTCCGTTTCAAGCAATAAAACACCTTCTTCATTGATGCCAAGCGCCTTCCCCGTATATTTCCCATTGACGGTGCGGGCAACAATATGTTGACCGATCGTCATCGCAAACGATTCCCATAATTGTTTAATCGGCGCAAATCCTTGCTTCATGTAATCGTCATACCTTTTTTCAAAAGTGGACATCATCTGTTGTATGAGTGCAGCCCGATCCACTTTTTCATTCAGTTCCATTCGCAGACTTGTGGCGACATCCTTTAGTTCATCCGGGAAGTCATCAACTGTTTGGTTCACATTAATGCCCGGCCCAATGATGACCGCATGAACCTGGTCAGCTTCTGCTTTTAATTCAGTCAGAATGCCAACGACCTTTTTTCCATTCAACAAAATATCGTTTGGCCATTTAATAGATGGATTGAGTCCTGTTTGCTGCGCAATCGCTTCTGCGATGGCTACAGATGCCAAAAGCGTCATTTGCGGCGCTTTATGCAGCGGGATCTCAGGCCGGAGAATAAGACTCATCCAAATGCCTGTCCCATTTGGTGAATGCCACGTTCTTTGAAGACGCCCTTTTCCGTTTGTCTGATGATCGCTGACAACGATTGTGCCGTGGGGCGCACCTTCATTGATAAGATCATGGGCAATCAGCTGAGTGGAAGCGACTTCTTTCTGAAAGTAAATATGCCTGCCGAAGCTCTCTGTTTCCAGACCAAACAGAATTTCGTCCTCACTAATTTTGTCCGGTTTACGAAGCAGACGGTATCCTTTTCTTCTAACTGCTTCTACCTCATACCCCTCTTTTCGCAAGTCCTCCATATGCTTCCACACAGCTGTTCGGGAGCAGCCAAGCTCATCACAAATCTGCTGACTTGAGACAAAATCCTGACTGGATTCTGTAAATAGTTCAATTAATCGTTTTCTAATTGCGGATCGCATGCTTTAAGCCACTCCTCTATGGCTTCTTTTCGGTTTTCTAAACGGTTTTGCAAAACGGCTTTTTTCACAAAATCAAGCTCCTCTGCAATCCATTTCCCAGACGGCTTTTGCCGAAAGGCCATTAAATCTTTTCCTGAAACAGCGAGGTCTTGGAGCTTTTTAATCGGAAGTGCATCATAAGAACGCTTCGCTGACTCCAGTTCATCAAAGAAAATGCGGCGCTCATGTTTTAGCTGTGTAATCTTCAAACTAGATAAGAGCACGTGTTCACCAGCTTCAAACATGGTTTCCGCATCCCAGTCACAATCAACGTATTGACTAATAGCTACTGCGTCTTTCAAAAGCTTTGTTGACAGCTTCCATTCTTTTAAGAAGGCCGCAGCCTCCGCTTCATCTAGGCCGAGCAAATGGATGAAAGCCCCCCATACCTCTTCTAGTCCATCCAGTAAGTAATATGGAAAGGCTTGAAAGGATTCATGAAGACGCTCCTCTTTGAGACCTGGCAATTCTTCATATAATTTGGTTGAAATGAGTACTTGAATGGCCTTCTCACAATGACGGCCTTTTAAAAGCTTCTCCATTTCAATCTTTTTGCGCTCAACTGATATGTTGGCAAGCAGATGCTTATCCTTTTTCATAGCTTCAGCCGTTTCATCAGCGAGTTCAAAGCCAAGCTGGCTTAAAAAACGGACAGCTCTCATCATGCGAAGCGCATCTTCTTGAAAGCGGCACGCAGGATCTCCTACGGTTTGAATTCGTTTCCGCTTAATATCCTGTTTTCCACCTACATGATCAATAATTTCCCCATTTATATCCATGGCCATCGCATTAATCGTTAAATCTCTTCTTAAAAGATCTTCCTTAAGCGACGTGATAAACGCCACTTCTTTCGGTCTGCGAAAATCTTCATATTCTGATTCCGTTCGAAACGTCGTGACCTCATAGCTGACACCATCATGCAACACAATGACAGTGCCATGCTCCTTACCGACATCTACTGTTTTTTCAAATAAGGACTCAACCTTATCAGGTGTTGCATCTGTCGCAATATCGATATCGCCGATTTCCCGTCCTAATAGAACATCTCTCACCGCTCCGCCGACAAAGTAAGCCTGATGCCCATGTTCGTGCAGTGTATGTAATATAGGGATCGCATGTGTGAATGGTTCATTCATCTTCATCATCACCTTCGATCAATTCTAGGTAAAGCTTCTCATATTCACTCACAATCTTATCAGAGGAGAAATGAGCCTGAACACTAGACTGTGCTGCCGCTGACACTTTTTCATGAAGCGCTTCGTCTTTCAGCAGTGACACTGCGTGCTTTGCTGCTCCATCTATATCGCCGAGCGGGACAAGAAACCCTGTTTCTCCATGTGTAATGACCTCTGGAATACCGCCGACATCCGTACCGATACAAGGGACACCGCATGCCATTGCCTCAAGAAGCACAAGCCCAAAGCTCTCCTTCTCCGAAAGAAGCAGCTTCAAATCACTTATTGAATAAAGCTCCTCAACCTTCTCTTGCTTGCCTAAAAACAATACGCGGTCTGTCAGTCCTAATTTTTTCACGAGTTCACATACAACCGATTTCTCAGGGCCATCACCAATGAGCAGCAGCTTTGCCTGCACCTGTTCAGAAATCTTTTGAAACACATGAATCACATCATGCACCCGTTTCACCTTTCGAAAGTTTGATACATGGATGATGACCTTTTCGTTCGGTAAAAGACCATAATGTGTCTTTAACAAATCGTGATCTTCACGCAAATACACCCGTTCATCAACAAAATTATGAATCGTATCAATTTTTTTATCTGGTTTGATGAGATCGTACGTCTGCGCAGCTAATGAATGCGACACCGCTGTTACGCGGTCCGATGATTCGATGGCGAACCGGATCACTTCTTTTAATGATGGATCATAGCCTAAAACCGTAATATCCGTTCCATGAAGCGTCGTAACGACTTTCACAGAGTGTCCAGTCATTTGTTTGGCTAGAAACGCACAGACAGCGTGCGGAACCGCATAATGCGCATGAATAATATCAAGCTTTTCTCGTTTTGCGACTTCTGCCAATTTACTTGCCAGCGCAAGGTCATAAGGCGGATATTGAAAAACTGCATATTGATTCACATCCACCTCATGAAAATAAATATTCGGATATACTTTATTAAGCCTAAACGGAATGCTAGAGGTAATGAAATGAACATCGTGCCCTTTTTCAGCTAAACGTTTTCCAAGCTCCGTGGCGATAATGCCTGAGCCGCCGACACTTGGATAACAAGTAATTCCGATCTTCAGTTTTTTCATAATTACCCCCCAAGTAAGTCATCGTCTATCAAAAGTGGTTTCTTTGTGATAAACCCTTCTGCATAAGCTTTGTTGACTTCTCTTCCATACATAGACTCTCTCATTTTGACAAAATCAATATAACCGTTCACAAGAGGTGTCTCTACTGAGTTTGCCGATTTAACAAATTGGCTTTTATACGCGTGCAAGCTATCAATTTTTTGGTGCATTTCCTCAGAAATATCGATCACAAAATCTGGACGATGGTGCCCATTAATCATGTAATAATACATTTGGCTTATTTTATGCGCTGGCTGCTTGTATGAATCTTCAAATTTATGTATACCTGCAGAAAAAGCGGCCTCTTCTACAAGTGAGCCCGCATGGCCATGATCTGGATGCCGATCTTGGTGGTACGGAGCGAAAATCAGTTTCGGTTTGTATGTTCGAATCACGCCCGCAATTTCCTTCATCGCTTCGTCGTTTAGATAAAGCCCTCTATCTGGCAGTGTAAGCTGGATTCTCGCTCTGACACCTAAAATAGCGGCGGCGGCTTTTGCTTCTTCTTTGCGGCTCTCGACTGTTCCATTTGAAGATAATTCGGCCTGGGTCAAGTCGCAAATCCCGACGCGCGCCCCTTTTTTTACGTATTTTGCAATCGTTCCTCCCATTCCGATCTCTACATCATCGCTATGGGCACCGAATGCAAGGATATCAAGTCGTTTCATTTGTTCCTCCGTTTTTTGCTACATCTCGAAAATCAAACGTACCTTTATTTAAATTCCTGACTAAAATTTCAGCAGTTCCCATATTGGTGGCTAATGGAATGGTATACACATCGCAAAGCCGGATGAGTGCAGATACATCCGGTTCATGCGGCTGCGCAGTTAACGGGTCTCTAAAAAAGAGCACAAGATCCATTGCATTATCAGCAATTAAAGCACCGATCTGCTGATCTCCCCCAAGTGGTCCTGATTGGAAACGATGAATGGGAAGCCCCGTCGCTTCTTTCACTCTCAAACCTGTTGTCCCTGTTGCGTAAAGTGTATGATCTGCCAAAATATCACGATACGCGGTGGCAAACTGAATCATGTCACTTTTTTTCCTATCATGAGCGATTAAAGCAATGTTCATCAGGAATCCACTCCTTATTAGTCGATGATATTTTCTAAACCATAAACGAGCTGATCAATGTGCATGACCTGCTCTACTGAAAGCTTCACGCCTGACATAAAGGATGCACGGTTATAAGAATCATGACGAATGGTGAGCGTCTGTCCGTCCATTCCAAACAGCACTTCTTGATGTGCAATCATACCAGGAAGTCTCACGCTGTGCAGACGGATACCATCATAATCGGCTCCTCGTGCCCCTTCGATCAATTCTTTCTCTTCTGGATGTCCCTGCTTTTTGCTTTCTCTTACTTCTGCAATCATTTCAGCCGTTTTTAAGCCCGTACCGCTTGGGGCATCTAGTTTTTTATCGTGGTGAAGCTCAATGATTTCAACGTCAGGGAAATAATTCGCGGCCATTTTGGCAAATTTCATCATTAAGACCGCACCGACAGCAAAGTTTGGTGCAATAATACAGCCTATGCCCTTTTCTTCTGTTAATTGCTGAAGCTCTTTTAGGTCATCTTCTGAAAATCCAGTTGTTCCTACGACTGGACGCACGCCATGTTCAAGTGCTTTTTTTGTATGTACTTTCCCGATTTCAGGTGTTGTCAGATCAATTAATACATCTGGTGCTGTTTCTGAAAGACACACATCAATATCCGTATAAATCGGTGCATTAGATGTCGTATGAATCACATCAGATAATTTTTTTCCTTCATGCGTGTGATCAAGTGCGGCCACCAGCTCAAAATGGCCTGTTTCTTCCGCCAGCTTCACAGCCTCTATCCCCATTCTTCCTCTTGCTCCAGCGATTACTACTTTGATGGTTTCGTTTGTCATCGTCTCTACTTCCCTTCTTTTTTCGTCCAGCGGTCTTTATCTCTTGTATTGAATTTATGCATCACACGATCATGTGCTTCTTCTAGTGAAATATCAAGTGAATTAGCGAGGCATGTTAACACAAACAAAACATCGCCAATTTCTTCTTCCATGCTTTTTTCTGTTTCCGTTGTTTTTTTCGGCTTTTCTCCATAGTAATGGTTAACCTCTCTTGCCAGCTCCCCTAATTCTTCTGTCAGGCGGGCCATCATCGCAAGCGGGCTGAAATAGCCTTCTTTAAATTGTCCTATGTAATCATCTACTTCTTGCTGCACGTGACGCAGCGTTTTTTCTTTCGTCATGAAGCTCATCCTCCTATCCATCTCTTACATGTTAGCGAAATCATAAATATTTGACAAATGTTTAAGACTCAGTTTGCTTGTTTCTCTCCCATACCATATAATATTATCGCTGTCTAAGCAAAAAAAGGAGTGGTCTCTTGCTAAAAGAAATTCGTCTTAAAAATATCGTATTTATTTTAATAGGATCTGCGATTTTTTCTTTCGGTCTTGTTCATTTTAATATGCAGAACAATTTGGCGGAAGGCGGATTTACAGGTATTACACTGCTTTTATATTTTCTATTTCACATTGACCCATCTATTTCAAACCTTGTCTTAAACATTCCGATCTTTTTTATAGGCTGGAAAATGCTTGGCAGAACGATGTTTACTTATACAATTGTAGGAACAGTGAGTCTTTCTGTCTTTCTTGCCATCTTCCAGCGCTTTCAAATACATATGCCTCTCCAGCACGATTTAGCCTTAGCCGCCCTCTTTGCAGGTGTATTTATCGGAACAGGCCTCGGGATCATCTTTAAATTCGGCGGTACAACAGGCGGTGTGGACATCATTGCAAGGCTGATCAACAAGCATTATCAGGTGGCCATGGGACGAACGATGTTCATCTTCGACGCATGCGTCATTACCATCTCTCTGACCTACTTAAATTATAAAGAAGCGATGTATACACTGGTCGCAGTGTTTGTTGCTGCGAAGGTCATTGACTTCATGCAGGAAGGCGCTTACGCTGCCAAAGGCGCCATGATTATCTCTGAAAAAGATGACATCATTCAAAAGAAAATCACGGATGAAATGGAGCGCGGTGTCACCATCTTAAAAGGGGTCGGTTCCTATACGAAGCAGGAGCGCAACGTCCTTTATTGCGTCGTTCCGAAAAACGAGCTTGTCCACCTTAAAAGCGTCGTGACCTCAGTCGATCCTCATGCGTTCGTATCTGTCAGTGACGTGCATGATGTACTCGGTGAAGGCTTTACATTAGATGAACACAAAAAGCCGCTCAATCCGCATTAAAAAAGAAGCACCAGTTTTGGGCTTCTTTTTTTATGATTTAGGATAATCAGCCTGACGTTTTTGTTTCTTTTCTTTTTCGGCACGATATTTCCGAAATCCAACATACGTTAACGTTAATAAAATGATACTCCCGGTTGTTAGGATGACCCATAAAAGCGATGGATCAGCTTCATCTTCATCGACGTGAGCAAACACACTCGATAAATCCTCTTCCAGCTTCGTGAGACGTTCAAGCTTTGTCCCACTTGATGCTTTTAAAAACTCACCTTGCTCAATCACTTCCATGTGCTGCTTAATCGTCTGGAGCTTTTCAGGCGAAATATCAATGGTTAAACTTGGATAGATCATATCGTATAAAGAAACCAGCTCATTCCAAGTTTCATAAAATGTCGTCGATTCTGGATCTTTTACTTCTTTTTTCAAAGTAGGAAAAGACCCCATAATGGGCTTCTCCAGCGAACCCCAAAGAGGCTCAGAATCCGACTGGATCGCATCAAGCAGCATTCTAAATTGAGAGGCATAACGAAGCTTTTCACGCTCATTCAATTCTTCCTGCGGCAGCCCTTTTATCATATCTTGATAGCCAAGTGTAATTTGCCGAATCTGCGTATTCGTCAAAGTTCCACGCCAATTCTCAGCTTTAAATGTCTTTTCAACATACAATACGACTTGTAACGCCTCATCATATTTAGCTTGTCTCGTTAATTGAAAGATGGAATCTGATAGTTCCGTTAATTCTTGCAGCGTGTTAGCAGCTGTTTCCTCACCTTTGGCAACTGCTGGCTGTAATACGAGAAAAAATAATAGAATCATCGCGATTGGCTTTCGTTTCATGCAAGTCCCTCCTAGCCCTTCTCCTTACAGCGTATGAAGAAAAGGACAAGGTTAGACCAACATTGTTAAGGGAGTTCAAGCTTAACCGATTTTTTCGATAGAACGAGATAATACGAAACAAGAAGAACCGCAATACTTAGCCAAAACGTCACGTAGCCGATCTCGTTTGAGTAAGCAGACAGCATAGAATAACGGGGCATCATACCAAATACATAATCAATTACATCATTATGTAAGATCCAAATGCCTGCTACCACGAGATGACGCATTTGAAAACGATAATATGGCGCAAACAATACAGCCTGAACCGCCATCGCAAAGTGAGACCCAATCAGCATGTATCCTTCCCACGGAAAATCATCAACAGATAAAAGCACAAAGATATTCATTCCTACCGCCCATAGCCCATATTTAATCAAGGTCACAAGAGCAAGTGCTTCAAAATAAGGAGCATTTCGTTTCATCAAAAACGCAAGTAATACAAATAAAAAGAAAAAGCTGGCCGTTGGACTGTCTGGTACAAAAGCTAAAAAGACAGCCGGTGTCTCTACGAGCTGCGGAATATACCAATAGTAGCCGTACACAGTGCCAAGGAAATTGATCATAAGCACCAGCACAAGCATGTAGCGCGTCGCTAGCAAATATTGAATCCATCTCATATGTCTCTTCACTCACGATCTGTTAAAATCAGAAAAAAGCTGACAGCGCCAGCTTTTTCTCTTTTGAGTATATCCTTGTACTTGCATTTAAACAACTGAATTATTTTGATTTGACCTCAGATAAATATTTAGAGAGCTTCTCGAGTTCTTCATCACTGCCTTTAAAAACACCCTTCGGCATGTTGCCTTTACCTTCTACAGCGATTTTAGCGATCTCCTCAGGCGAGAGACCGTTGTCAACGAGTGACGGTCCAGCTGCTCCGCCCTGCATGTTATCCCCGTGGCAGGAGATACATGTCTGCTCTTGATAAATTTTATACTCTTCAGCTGAAGTATCAATCTCTGCTTCTTTCTTAATCTCACCTTGTTTTGCCGCTGCTTCCCAATCATGAGTTGCAACAGACTCCCACGTTAAATATGTTGCTGCGCCGACTGCAAGAATCATCATCCCGACTGCAATTGGTCTTCTATACGGTCTGCGTTCTGGACCTGAATCAAGAAATGGTGCGAGCAAAAGTGCACCAAACGCAATTCCAGGCATAATCATCGCGCCGACGACAGTGAAGTTTCCTGCAGCAAATTCATATTTTAATAACTGGTACAAAAATAGGAAATACCAGTCTGGCAGCGGAATATAGCCAGTATCTGTTGGATCAGCCATCCGCTCAAGCGGAGGCGCATGAACAACAGTTAGGACAAGAAATCCAATTAAAAAAACGGCACCTACAAGCCATTCCTTTAAAAGAAAGTTCGGCCAAAAGGCTTCTGTTTTTCCCGGATATTCGGAATAGTCTTTAGGTATGTTAGGTTTTCTTTCTGCCGGTATTCTGGAATCTCCGACAAACTTCATCCCTTTTCCCCTATGCAAAGTCATCCCCTCCTCATTGAACATTCATCAAACGCAGCATTTTAAAGCGGTCCAGAAATTCCTTGCTTACGAATCATAATAAAGTGGGCAGCCATCAGCCCAAATAATGCCGCTGGCAAGAAAAAGACATGGATAGCGAAAAATCTCGTCAGCGTTTGTGCCCCTACAATGTCAGGATGACCTGCAAGCAGCGTTTTGATCTCTTTACCAATGAAAGGTGTTGCTTCTGCTATTTGAAGACCAACCTTCGTCGCAAACAGCGCCTTCATATCCCATGGTAAAAGATAACCTGTAAAACCAAGTCCAAGCATCACAAAGAAAATGAGCACACCAACAATCCAGTTCAGCTCTCTAGGCTTTTTATACGCCCCTTGGAAAAAGACCCTTAGCGTATGTAAAAACATCATCACAATAACTAAACTCGCACCCCAGTGGTGCATCCCTCTGACAATCTGGCCAAATGCCACTTCATTTTGCAAATAATAGACAGATTCCCAGGCATTTTTAATATCCGGCACGTAATACATCGTTAAAAACATGCCCGAAAGGACTTGAATGACTGTCACAAAAAACGTTAAACCGCCAAAACAATACACAAAAGCGGAGAAATGATGTGCTGGATTGACGTGCTCTGGCACCTCGTGATCTGCAATATCTCTCCATATTGGTGTAATGTCCAGCCGCTCATCTACCCAATCGTAAATCTTGTTAAGCATCGTTACCCTTCCCCTTTCGGCACAGCTTTTCCAAGATAGAGGTATCCGTCCTTCACTTGCTGCTTATAATGGTCAAGCGGTGCAAGCGGTGGAGTTCCGGGTACGTTTGTACCATCCTTGTCGTACAGCCCATAATGGCACGGGCAGAAAAATTTGTTTGGATTTTTCGGATCACTGTTCCAGTTCACTGTACATCCTAAATGTTTACAGATTGGCGATAAAGCGACAATTTCATCCCCTTCTTTGTACACCCATGCTGACCTAGATTCCTTTGACTCGTACCATGCATCTACTTGATCAATTTTAAAGTCAAAGCGCTTCGGTTCCTTTGTCAGTTCATCTACACTGACAACTTGAACCATATCCTGATCCTCTGTTCCTTTTAGCACAGGGTCAAGCGCAAAGCGAACCATAGGCATGAGCATTCCAGCGGCCATAAATCCCCCCACGCCGGTCAACGTGTAATTCAAAAATTGACGCCTGGACACTCCATGTCTCTTCTCGCTCATTTTTTTCTCCCCCCCTCAGGTCGTCAGCTACTTTATAACTGAATTAGAAAAAATTTCATAAAACTAGGACACCCTCATAATATATCAATCTATTCACAAGGTCAACATCCTAAAAAGCTATGTACAATGCAAATGTAAGGGTTTTTATGAAGGGTTCCATTTTTGTAACAAAAAGTTCAAAATTTGTTCTACACTGTCTTGAATCACTTTTTGCTTTAATTCAACCTTCAAATGCTCCAGCGGAACCGGCTTGAGCAAAAATAGCGATTCACTGATCTCAGTATGCTCTTTCCACTGGTGATCAGATGTGATCAATACGACATGCTGAAAATGATCGTTGAGCGACTGCTTCATTGTGAGTATGTCTTCTTGTTTCCGGTCACTTACTTCCAAATATGTATGTGGCGGAAAAAGAAAAACCCGCCCTTTTAACTGTCTTTCAAGTTCATCTGCTACAAGAATAGTAAACTCTCCTAAAGACACGGTTTGTTTC
This sequence comes from Bacillus sp. FSL P4-0248, assembly GCF_038593305.1. Lineage (NCBI taxonomy): Bacteria > Bacillati > Bacillota > Bacilli > Caryophanales > Bacillaceae > Bacillus > Bacillus sp. FSL P4-0248. The sequence continues at coordinate 2,010,574 of NZ_CP151983.1, forward strand.
ATTTGATCCGCATCAATCCCAACTAATGGAATGACAGCGGTATCAATGTAAGCTTTAGATTGCAAAAAGCGATCCGCGTCCTCTGATTGAAATCTCATCAAATTCCCCTCTTTCATGACATAAGCCCTGCCTGTATAGGGCAAGGCTTATTCGTTCAGTTTATGACAATAGGCTTAATTCTTTTGCCAGCTTATTAAATGTTTCTTGATCATGACGGTCAAGTGCTTCATCTATCTCTTTCATGAGCCGTTCTTTTTGGAAAGTTGCGATTGAGTGCTCAAGCACTTTTTCAGCAAGATCCTTATCTTTTTCGTTCTCATAAAGATCCTTTGGAATATGAGGATTTGTTTCAAGAACAGCTGCATATTCCGGCGAACGATAAGCAGAACGGAAATTCAATTGAATAAACAAATCCTGCTGTTTATTCAAACGAATATCATGAAATGACTTTTCAGCATCTGTCGTCATAATGTTTTCTTTATAAAATCTAAAGGGAACTTCATCCACACAGTGTGTTGACATGATGATTCCCCTTGGGCAAAATTCTGCTTGCTCTACAAAATGAACCTTTTCCATCAAAGAGTCGTGACTCATTAAATAATTTAATATCCAAACACATTCTCTTCGCTTTAGCTGATAATGGTTTAAGAACCACCGGATAAATTCCTTTTTTTCATTGACAGAAACAGGGGTCTGCATGTTATTCCCTCCTCTATCGTAAATTAAATTGCTATACATGAATTATTCAACAAACCAGTTCTTCATTCCTGCAAACTATAAGGAAATTTCGTCTTCAATTCTTAAAATCGTTTCTTCAATTTCTTCATTCGTGCCATCTTTCTCTAGAACTTTGCGTAATAACGGCAATGCTTCTTTTTGTCTGCCCTCTTCTAAAAGGAACGAAGCGTATTCATATAAAAAGTCACGCTCCTCATCAAAATCAGGCAGGGCAAGCTTGAAATACTCGGCAGCTTCTTTGTATTCTTCTCGCCCGACAGAAGCAGATGCAGCATACCAATTCCATTTTGGATCATCTTCCCCAAAGCTTTTAACCTCTTTAATAACATCCAGAATTTCATCAAACAGCTCTTCATTTAAATAGATCGCCAGCAATGTTTGAACTGCTTCAATATAACCCGGATCGAGAGCAAGTGCTTCTTGAAGCAGTTTTTTCGCATCTTCTGAATCCCCATTTTTCAAATCAATCTTGGCGCCATATAAATATAATTCTTTGTTATACTCATCAACTTTAATACCCTCTTTTACTACCTCTAAAGCCTCGTGATATAGTCCTTCTTCCTCATAACTTTTCGCTAAAGGCATATAAAGTGACGAATAGGACGGATCAATATCTTTCAGTTCTGTAAGCTGCTGAATGGCTGTTTTCGTTCTGCCAGCCCTCATTGCTGTAAATCCGTAGCCAAAAAGAGTATTCGGGTCTGCTTGATTTTTTACTGCCTTTTCGTACCATTCAAGTGCATCCTCAAATTCTCCAGCTGTGCTGAGCGATTCAGCGAGCCGCTGATACACATTGACACCGCCAACCTCATGCTGTTGATCTGCCACTTTGTAGAAATAATCGGCCGCTTTCTTTGAAAGACCTTGAGAAAAATACAACTCACCTAATGCAAAATCAATGATGGCTTCATTCGGAAGTAGCTCTTTCGCTTTTAAAAGCTTTTGTTCACTGACTTCAAATAGTCCTTGCATTTGATACAAATCTGCCATTAACAATAAACTCTCTGGGTACGCATCATCATCTTCAGGAATCGTTTCTAATACTGCAATCGCCTTCTCTTCTTCATCAGAGTCAATCAACAGCTCTGCATAAAAACACGTTAAACCTGTTTCCTCTGGATATAAATCATGTAAATCACTGATGAGATTCCGTGCTTTATCGATATCTCCCCAATCATAATATAATTGAGCCGCTTGCGCCTTTTCTTCATCATGCAAATGCTTCTCTGCTTGAGCAAGTGTTTGGAGTCCTTTTTCAGTCTCACCCGCCTCAACTAATTTTATGGCTTCTTGTAATGAACTATTCAAATCAAACCGTTCCTTTCTGTTTCCAAAAACCTAAACTATTGTTACTTCATATCATAATCGACAGGTACACATCCAGCAAATATGTTGCTCTTTTAAAATGAACCCATTTTTGTGTTTTAAAGACTGTTTTTCATTTCATCCTATACGAAACTGATGATTTGTAAACTGCAGACACTATTTTTATCGGACAAAATGTTTTTTTTCAAGGTTTCACCTTGAGACAAGCTATGCTATATTTCTGACAAATATGTAAAAGGAAAGAAAAAGCCTGAGGACCGCCTCAGACTGTTTTCGTTAAATATTCAATGTGTTCAAAGAAATTCGGGTATGAGACACGAACAGCATCTGTATCTTCAATCTCAATTGCTTGCTTTGTCACACATGCGGCAATTCCCAGCATCATACCGATACGGTGATCTCCGTAGCTTGAGACGACTGCCCCGCCTTGAAGCGTAGTTTTACCATGAATCTTCATACCATCATCTGTTGCTTCAATATCAGCACCGAGTTTTTTAAGTTCTGATACGACTGTATCAATTCGATTGGTTTCTTTAACTTTTAACTCAGCAGCATCTTTAATTATCGTTGTTCCTTCTGCTTGGGTCGCAAGAAGCGCAATAATCGGAATTTCATCGATGAGTCTTGAAATCATGTCACCAGAAATTTCAATCCCTTTTAATGATGAAGTAGAAATCGTTAAATCACCATACGGTTCTCCGCCTTTGGCATCTACTTCATTGATCTCAAGGTTTGCACCCATAAGTTTCAGCACATCAATAATACCTGTTCTTGTTTTGTTTAACCCGACATTTTTTAAGACAATCCGGCTGTTAGGAACGATTGATCCAGCTACAAGGAAAAATGCAGCTGAAGAGATGTCTCCTGGAACAAATATATCTGTTGCTGTTAATGTTTGGCCGCCTTCAATGGAAACACTTTGTTCATCTTCATCTAGTTTTACACCAAACATAGAGAGCATTCTTTCTGTATGATCTCTTGATTTATGAGGTTCAGTTAAAGTCGTTGTTCCCTCTGCTTGAAGTCCAGCTAAAAGGACAGCCGACTTAATTTGTGCACTTGCCACTGGAGACTCATAAGAGATTCCTTTTAAATGACCGCCACGAATAGAGAGTGGTGTAAACTCGCCATTTGCTCTGCCGTCTATTTTGGCTCCTAGTTGTTTAAGCGGACCCGTCACCCGCCTCATTGGTCTTTTGGCAATACTCTCATCACCAATTAGTGTACTGTGAAACTCACAACCAGCTAATATTCCCATCATTAATCGAATGGTTGTACCAGAATTGCCAACATCAAGAATGTCAGACGGCTCCTTGAGCTCTTTCAGTCCTTTACCATGAATGACAACATCTGTCCCTTTTTGTTCAATTTCAACGCCCATCTTTCTAAAGCAATCAATCGTACTTAAACAGTCAGCTCCAGGAAGAAAGTTTTTCACTACTGTGGTCCCATCAGCAATTGCGCCAAACATCACTGATCTATGTGAAATAGATTTATCACCTGGGATATGAATTTCTCCATTCATAGGAGCATTTTTATGAATTTTCATGTTTGTCACCTCAGTCAGCATAAAATGTATCGTAATTCGCTCTATTTTTTATACAGATTTCTGCACGCTTGCGGTCGTCATCTGTTTGAAAACTAATGCGTAAAATCCCATTAATGTCTTCCCGCGTCTCAATAATACGGATATTTGTAATACTAATGTTTTCACTTGCTAGATGCCCTGTAATCTCCGATATGACCCCAGGGTGATCCGGAACATCGACATACAGATCATAAAAAGCAGGAATGGCTCCTTTTTTCCTTAGAGGAAGTCCATCGCGATATTCCTTAGCATCTTGAAAATAAGAGAACAATCCTTCAGCATCTTCTTGCTCTACGAAGGTTTCAATGCGGTTAATCTCTTTTTTCCATTCATGGAATCGGTCTAAAATCTTGTGTTTATTGTGCAGCAGGATATCCCTCCACATTGCAGGATTGCTTGAAGCAATTCGTGTGATATCACGAAAGCCTCCAGCAGCAAACCGTTTAACAAGTGGGAATTGTTCTTCAAAATGATGTGCTTGATGCACAAGGCTGGCTGCAACAATATGAGGGAAATGGCTGATAACACTTGTCACAGCATCATGTTCTTCTGGTGTCATTTCGATGAAATGAGCATGTGTCCCCTTTAACAAATCCATCAACCGATCAACAGCTTGACGTTTTGTTTCCTTTGCAGGCGTTAAAATATAGAACGCATTTTCAAATAAAAAGTCTTTCGCTGCAATAACACCTGACTTATGAGAGCCTGCCATTGGATGTCCGCCAATAAATTGGTACTGCTCAGGCAGCACTTTTTCAGCAAAATGGACGACCTTTTGCTTTGTGCTGCCGACATCAGTGATTGTGAGCTCTCTTTCAATTCCAGAGTCTGCAATATCACTAAGCATCTTTATTGTTTGCTGGACAGGAGTTGCCAAAATAATGGTCGAAGATTCTTCTAAACCAGCCAAAAACGAATCAGCTGTTGCATCAATAATTCCCAGCTTTGTTGCAGCAACCATTTGCTCTTTGGAAACATCAAATCCTACAATTTTTTTATGAGGATGCTCTTTTTTAATTGAGAGTGCAATGGATCCCCCAATTAAACCGAGTCCAGCGATTAATATTGTTTCGTTTGCATCATTCATATTCATCACCTGATTTTTCGCGAAAATTAAACAACCTATTTCAACAGCTTATATGTATTGAGGTTGGTACAATGAAAGCCATATCCTGCCTTAGGATATGACTTTCTGGTTATGCTACGCACGAATGCCTTGCAGTAAATCGGCAAGTGTGCTTAGAATGTCTTCATTTTGCTCTTTTGTTCCGACGGTAATACGTAAAGAAGTCGGAAAACCAAGTGCTTTACCGGAACGAACAATGTAACCTTTTTTCAATAATGCATTGAACAATTCATCGGCATCTCTTTTAAAATCAATCAGCACAAAGTTTGTTTGAGATGGATAGATATATAGTCCAAAACGGTCAGCAAAATCTTGATATTGCTTGAGACCTGCTTCGTTTTTCTGTCTGCATGATTGTATGAAATCTTGATCTTTGATCGCTGCACGAGCAGCTGCCTGAGCGATACGGCTGGTATTAAACGGCTCTCTCGCTGGTTCAATGGCAGTAATCAGCTCTTCTGATGCAATTCCGTAGCCTACTCGAAGCGCTGCAAGTCCATATGCTTTAGAAAACGTTCGAAGTACAATGACATTTTGATAATTGTGTAATAAAGATAAACTGTTTGGAAAATCTTCCGCACGAACGTATTCAAAATACGCTTCATCTAGTACAACAAGCACGTGAGCTGGCACTTCATCTAAAAACGCCACAATCTCAGATTCTGACAAATGATTTCCTGTCGGGTTATTTGGATTACATACCCAGACAACCTTCGTGTTTTCATCGATCGCATCCAGCATACCCTTCAGATCGTGAGCTCCTCCTTTTAAAAGAGGCACTTCTCGAATTTCCGCCTTTTCAATCACTGCATTGTGACGGTATTGCGGAAACGATGGAGATGGGATGACGGTATTTGTATGTTGGTCAAGGAATGCTCTCGCAATAATTTGCACAAGTTCATCTGAGCCATTCCCGAAAATTAATTGTTTTTCACTTACTTGAAGAAACTCAGCAATCTCCGTTCTTAAACTTGCGCTGTATCCATCAGGATAAATCGCTAGATGTTCGAGCTCGGCTTGTATTGCCTCTCTTGCATGTACAGAATATCCAAAAGGGTTTTCATTTGAAGCCAATTTCACAATTTTGTCTAATTGATATTCTTTTTTGACCTCTTCAATTGGTTTCCCAGGTTGATACGGTTTTAGCTGTTTTAATTGATCTTTGATTTGCAAAATGTTTCACCTCATTTGAATGAATAGAGGGGACTAAATGTTTTTGCATATGTTTCAAATTCTCTTAAAGCCTCTTGACGTGTATCACTTGCCAGCAATTGTTCTTGAAGCTCTTCAATTTTTTTCACAAGTGCACTTCCGACAACAACACCGTCACTCAGTTTATTCATTGAGTCTACCTGCTCTCTTGTTGAGATGCCAAAACCGACAGCAACCGGTATGTGACTCAGCTGTTTCACTTGTTGAATAAAATCTGTAATTGACGCGTCAAAGGATTGCCTGACACCTGTTACACCAAGAGATGAAACACAATACACAAAACCTTCTGCCTGCTCTACAATGTTTACTAATCGTTCCTTGCTTGTTGGTGCAACGAGTGAAATATATGAAATGCCATGTGTTTGACAGTTCTTTTGCAGCTCGCTGCTCTCTTCAAACGGCAAGTCGGGTGTTAAGAGTCCCGAAATATGATTTTTGCGCAGTAAAGCGAAAAAGTATTCTGTGTCTAATTGTAACACAGGATTATAATACGTAAATAGAATTACAGGAATTTTTACTCCGTTTTTTTTCATCTTCCCTGCTAATTCTATCGCTTTTACGATATTCATGCCATGATTTAGAGCTCTTTTGGAGGCTCTTTGAATGACAGGACCGTCTGCTAATGGATCGGAATAAGGAACACCGAGTTCAATCGCATGTGCACCGGCTGCTTGAAGAGAGACAGCTAAATCAATCGTAATGTCTTCTGACGGATCTCCCGCTGTGATAAATGGGATAAATAATTTTTCACCTTGCTCTAATTGAAACGTGATCATTTTGTTTTTCCCTCACTTTCAAGCACGTTCATTAATGTATGCACATCCTTATCGCCTCTTCCTGACAGGCAGACAAGAACAATTTCATCTTCATTCATCGTCTTGCTTACCTCAAACGCCTTGGCTAACGCATGTGCAGTTTCAATTGCTGGAAGTATTCCTTCTTTTTCAGTCAGCAGTTTTAGGGCATCTAGTGCTTCTTGATCTGTTGCACTCACATATTGAACCCGCCCGCTCGCATGTAAATATGCGTGCTCTGGTCCAATTCCCGGATAATCTAAACCAGCGGAAATCGAATATGGCTCAATAATTTGGCCAAATTCGTCTTGGATTAAGTATGTCAAAGACCCGTGGATCACACCTTTGGTTCCTTTCGTGATGGTTGCAGCATGGAGCGGCGTATCGATTCCTTTTCCAGCTGCCTCTACACCAATGATATCTACCTCTTCATCTAAGAATGCCCGGTACATTCCAATGGCATTACTTCCGCCGCCAACACAGGCAATGACTTTATGAGGAAGCCTTCCTTCTTTTTCAAGCAGCTGCTCTTTTGCTTCATCACCAATCATCCGCTGGAACTCACTGACGATTTGAGGATACGGATGAGGGCCTACAACGGAGCCAATCATGTAAAAATGATCACTGCAGTGCTGAACCCAATAGCGGATAGCTTCGTTGGTTGCATCTTTTAGTGTGCCATTCCCGCTTGTGACAGGTATGACTTCAGCGCCAAGCAGCTTCATCCGAAAGACATTGAGTGATTGTCTTTCCACATCTTCTTTTCCCATAAATACCGTGCAGGATAACCCGAACTTTGCGGCCACCGTTGCAGCAGCTACTCCGTGCTGGCCCGCGCCTGTTTCCGCGATGATGTTTGATTTCCCCATTTTTTTCGCAAGCAGGGCCTGACCAAGCGCATTGTTAATTTTATGAGCACCCGTGTGGTTTAAATCTTCCCTTTTTAAATAGATCTTTGCGCCGCCGAGGTATGCTGATAATTGTTCAGCATATGTAAGCGCAGTTGGTCTGCCTGAATAGTTTCGAAGTAGTGATACATATTCTGTTTGAAAAGCAGGGTCCTCTTTTAATTCACGAAATGCCTGCTCGATTTCTGCAAGTGGCTGCATGAGCGTTTCCGGGACAAATTTCCCTCCGAATTCTCCGTATCTGCCAATCTCATTTGGATATGCGTACATCATTTAACATCCTTTCTTCGAGCGCTTCGATCTTAGCGCTGCTTTTCTTCCCGTTTTCTTCTATTCCGCTTGAAAGATCGAGCGCTTCTGGACCATAGGCAAGGAGCTCTGCTACCGTTTCTGGTGTGATACCGCCTGCAATTATGCAAGTTTTCTCAAGCCGTTTTGCATGCTTAACGTATGCAGGCACCGCCTCCCAAGCAAAAGCTGTTCCAGAGCCGCCTCTCATCCCTTTTACTTTCGCATCAATGAGAAAGCCATCGACAACAGGTGCAAATGCCGTCATTTTTTCCAGCGTGTTTGTGATATTGGATTCGTGGTGGAACACTTTCCAAACGACAGCCCCTGTTTGTTGTTTGATTTTTTTTGCGTCATCCTTCGTTTCATCTCCATGAAGCTGTACGATATCTAAAGGTATATGTTTTGTGATGTCACATACTTTTTCGATCTTTTCATTTACAAATACACCGGTAATTTTTTTCTCACACTTTGTTTGAATGAGCCATTGTTTCACTTGAGCTGGCTGGACTTGTCTTTTACTTGGAGCAAAAATAAATCCAATGGCATCTGCGTGAGATTGCGCAATACATTCCACATCTTCTTGTGATACTGCTCCGCAATATTTTAAGTAAGGCTTCATCCTGTTCATTCTCCAAACAATGTTTGAACGGCTTTTTCTTGTGATTGTTCTCTCATTAATGATTCTCCTACAAGAACTGCACCCGCTCCATGTTCCTTCACAAAGGTCAGATCATCAAATGTTTGAATACCGCTCTCACTCACTAGTAAGACATCGTTTGGAACGAGGGGTGCGATCTCTTTTGTTTGTTCAACTGTTGTTGTAAATGTATTTAAATTCCGGTTGTTCACTCCAATGATTTCAGGGGTAAACAACTTCAAAATATTTTCCAGTGTATCTGCTGCATGTACTTCGACAAGGACATCTAGGCCTTTCTCTTTCGCTTCAGCATAGAGCTCGTGCAGCTTTTGCGGCTCAAGAACTTCTCCAATTAATAAAATGGCATCTGCCCCTATACGTCTTGACTCTTCTACTTGTATGGAATCAATGATGAAATCTTTTCTTAAAATTGGACGATCTACGTGTTTTTTAATGAGGGATAAGTATTCGTTTTTTCCTTGAAAGAACGGTTCATCCGTTAAAACAGATAAGCAATCAGCATTTGATTTTTCGTAAGCTTTTGCTGTTTGTAAAGGATCAAAATTCGGTTGAATGATTCCTTTGGAAGGAGACGCCTTTTTCACCTCCGCAATGAGACCAATTGAGCGATGAGGATTCATGAGTGCTTCTTTAAATGATCGTCTTTCAAAGTGTCCATCCACTGGTAACTGCAATGTTTGGATATGTTCTTTTTTGCGGGAAATGATTTGATTAAGCATAGATCTCTTCCTCTCTCGTTTTTTGTTTTAAACGAGCCAATTGTTCTTTGGCTGCGCCGTTTTTAATCGTTTCAATCGCTTTTAATGTTCCGGCCATGAGGCTTTCTGACTTTCCTGCGACATATAAAGCCGCTCCAGCATTCAGGGCTGTAATATGAAGCGGCGCCCCTCCTGTTTGATGATTCAATATATTCTGAATCAATTTAGCACTCTCTTCCGGTGATTGGACCTGAATATCTGATAAATATCCTTTTTGCAGCCCAAAGTCTTCTGGATTAAGTGTATATTCTGTCATGACATCTTTTTTGAGTTCAATCACATATGAATTTGCTGTAATCGTTAATTCATCCAGCCCATCTTCTCCGCAAACAAACAGCACATGTTCTGGCTCTAACGGCGCAAGGGCTTTTGCCATTAACTTCGCCTTTTCCTTTGAGTAAACGCCGATGATTTGCTTTTTGGCTTGCATTGGGTGGCAAAGCGGGCCTAATAGATTAAATACCGTCCGGAAGCCGAGCTGCTTGCGGACTGCGGCTACTTGTTTCATAGATGAATGATACAATGGGGCAAATAAAAATCCCATGTTTTTCTCTTGTATTTGTCTTCTTGTTTCTTCTGGTGTGGATTGAATATGAATCCCAAGACACTCAAGTACATCGGCACTCCCGCTTTTAGAAGAAACTGATCGATTTCCGTGTTTGGCGATTTTGGCTCCAGCAGCGGAAGCGACAATGGCGGCGGCAGTTGATATATTAAAGGTGGAGAGTCCATCGCCTCCTGTGCCGCAAGTGTCAACAACATCAAGCGATCGTTCCATTGGTGCTGCATTTTGCCGCATGGCTTTCACAAAACCCGTCATTTCTTCAGCGGTTTCTCCCCTATGCGCTAAAATCGAGAGACTAGCAGCGACTTCGGCATCTGTTAAAAAGCCGCTCATCATATCATGCATGAGTTTAATTGCTTCATTTTCTGATAGAAAGCCTCCATTAACAAGAGCTGATAGTCGGTGATTCATCCTGCACACTCTCCTTTTCTGAGAAAATATGTTCCGCAAGCTGAATGGCTTTCAAAAGTGCTCCTGCCTTGTTACAAGTCTCTTCCCATTCATTTTCTGGGACAGAATCAGCCACAATGCCGGCGCCTGCTTGTATAGAAGCGGTCTGATTTTTGACGCTCATCGTACGAATGGTAATACAGGAGTCGATATTGCCGTCGAATCCAATATAGGCAATACAGCCGCCATACGTTTCTCTTGGCTCAGGCTCCATTTCATTTAATAATTGCATCGCTCTTATTTTCGGGGCACCTGTTAATGTGCCTGCAGGGAATGCGGACATGAGCGCATCGACTGGATGTGTATCCCGCTTTAGCTTTCCTGTCACAATGGAGATGATGTGCATGACATGTGAAAAATTCACTACTTTTGTAAAGGTAGGTACGGATACACTGCCGTATTCTGCCACACGGCCAACATCGTTTCTGGCAAGATCCACTAACATGTAATGCTCGGCTTTTTCCTTTTCATCTTCAAGCAGCTCTTTTGCTAGCTCAGCATCCTCTTCTATCGTTCTTCCTCGTTTTCTTGTGCCAGCAATAGGATGAATTTCTAAATGCCCATTTTTGGCATGGATTAATCGTTCTGGCGAGCTACCGACTAAATCACGGTCTTTTAATTTCATAAAATACATATAAGGAGATGGATTCACAATCCGAAGCACGCGGTATAATTCAAATGAACTCACTGACACAGGGATATCAAAGCGCTGCGAGAGTACGCCTTGAAAAATGTCACCCGCTCGAATGTATTCTTTTATTTTTTCAACATCTTTTAGAAATTGCGCTTTTTCATAGGTTGACGTCACATGTTCAAAGGACGGCGGCTCATTCATATTCCCTGATAAAATCAGTTCTTTCATATCAACCTTTGAATGAAGCTTGTGAATCATCTGTTCAAGCTGTTTTTGATTTTCTTTGTAAGCGCGTATTTTTTCGTCTTCTGTTTCATGTCCGGTTAGCTGGGTGTACTGGATAAAATGAACATGATTTGTTTCATGATCAAAAGCAATCATCGTTTGGCAGACAAATAATGTGCAATTTTCTGTCGTCGATGCGCTGCGGTGAGGCCTGACAGAAGGTTCAATGTTTGGGATTAGATCGTAGCTTAAGTACCCAACAGCCCCGCCTGTAAATGGGATATCAATATCTGGCGTTTTGATTTGATATTGCTCTTTCATCCAATCCAGCAGTTTTTTCAGCTCTTGCTTTTGCATGACTTCCTGCCCCGCAGCATCACGTGCAACGTATTTGTTTTGGTCATCATGTAAGGTTAAAAACGGATGCAATCCAATGAAGGAATATCTCGACCAGCTGGAAGACTCATCTTTGCTTTCTAGCAAATACACAATATCTTGTTTGAGTTTTTCAACAATTTGAATCGGTGAGAGCGTATCGACTGTAATGGTTTCAACAATTGGGATCGTTTTGTAGGACTCACTATCCTTTAAAAATTGAGTCAGGTTTGATTGGGAATTCATAAGCACACTCCTTAAATGGGATTAAGGAGAATGAGGGGACATATAGAGGGTTTGTATGAGTATACAAAATAAGCCTAAAAGAGGGTTACTCTTTTAGGCAGTATGATTAAATAGAAGTATCGTATCTCTGCTCAACTCTACTCATCTCAACTACCCTAGTCTCATTCTCATCTTCTCTAAGCTTGCAATGCCGTTTACACCTGTGTGTAAACTTCGGCTGTTCATATCGTATTATAATTCCTTGTTTTTTGTCAACTGTAAATCAGGGCGAAGCGTCACAGCTTCTTCCAAGTATACATGCTGTATGTCTTCCTGCTTTGTATCTGTCTGGACAGTCATTAAGACACGAATACATTGCTTTAAACCGCCATCAATGTCCAGTTCCTGCATACAAGTAACCGGTACATATGTCCATCCTTCAAATTGACGAAGTGCTTTTGCCGGAAAAACGGAGTGAATATCTTGTGTAGCTGAAATCAAGATCTGCACGACACGTTCTGGATCTACTTGGTTTCTTGAAATGATCGCTTCTAGCAGCTGTTTCGTTTTATTTAACACTTCTGTTTCTGTATCTTCTATCACAGTTGTAGCCCCACGTATCCCGCGAAACATCATAGACATCCCTCCTCCCGTTTCCATTCTTCGAGCCAGTAGTGCAGCTCATCTTTTGTGAAAGACTGTAAGGTGACGTCTCCAACCTGTTTTAATAAAACAAATTGAACACTGCCGCCTCTTGCTTTTTTATCACCAATCATCCGGTCAACAAATGTTTTCGTGGAAATATCTTTTGTGACATTGACCGGGAAACCGAGCTCTTTCATCCACTCTTTTAGTTCCAAACGATTAAGGCTGAGCCCCAGCTGCTTTTCGCTCACATACAGCGCAAACTGCATGCCGATTGCAATGGCATCTCCGTGCGTGATGGCGCCATATCCATACTCTGCTTCAATGGCATGCCCTAGTGTATGGCCTAAATTCAAAAATGCACGCACACCTTGTTCTTTTTCATCTTCTTGAACGATTGACGCTTTGACTTGAATGCCTTGATACAGCATATGTGCCAGCTCGCTTTTTGATAAATCCGTCAAAGAACGAATGGACATCAGTTCTGATAAAAATTCTTCACTTGAAATCAGTGCATGTTTGATGACTTCTGCAAAGCCTGATCTTCGTTCAATTTGAGAGAGAGTCTCAAGCATACTAGTATCATAGATCACAGCTTTCGGCTGATGAAACGCACCGATTAAATTTTTACCGAGCGGATGGTTGATCCCTGTTTTCCCGCCAACTGCACTATCATGTGCCAGCAGCGTCGTCGGCACTTGGATAAAATCAATGCCTCTCATATAAGTGGCAGCAGCAAAGCCAGCCAAATCTCCAATCACGCCTCCTCCCAGCGCAATGATGCAGGAGGAACGATCAAGCTGAAATTGAATGGCTTTCGTATGAATATGCTCAAATTCGGCAAAGGATTTTGACTGCTCTCCGCTTGGCACAACCACTTTGTTCACAGGCCACTTCTGCTGAAGTAAGCGAACCATCTCATCCCCATAAATGGCATCAACAGCTGCATCTGTGACGATTAAGAGCTTCGTATAGGAATGCCCAGTGGAAGTTATCAAGTCGACGATATTGCGTTTAATCCCATCACCGATAAATACAGGATAAGTGGCTGAAGACGTCTTAACTTCCAGTGTTTTCATTAAAATTCCCTCTGAAGCTGGCGCATTTTCTCAACATTTTCTTTAATGCGGTCGATTTGGTCAAGGCCAAACTGCTCCACAACTGCATTGGCAATTTCCCATGCAACGACTGCTTCTGCAACAACACTTGCAGCAGGAACAGCACAGCTGTCAGATCGTTCAATACTTGCAGAGAAAGGTTCTTTTGTTTCAATGTCAACGCTTTGAAGCGGCTTATAAAGCGTTGGGATTGGTTTCATAACCCCTCTTACGACAATTGGCATACCGGTTGACATTCCGCCTTCAAGACCACCTAGGCGATTTGTTTTTCTCGTATAGCCCTTTTCTTCATCCCAGATGATTTCATCATGGACCTCACTGCCGTTTTTAGAGGCTGCCTCGAAGCCAATACCGAATTCAACCCCTTTAAAAGCGTTGATACTAAGTACAGCGCCCGCAAGCTTGCTGTCCAATTTACGATCGTAATGAACATAGCTGCCAACCCCAACCGGCATCCCTTCAACGATGACTTCAACAATTCCGCCAATTGAATCGCCGTTTTTCTTCGCTTCATCAATTGCATCCATCATTTTCTGACCTGCTTCACTGTCATAGCAGCGAACAGGTGATTCTTCTGTTACCTTCTGTAAATCTTCAATAGACTCATATGCTGTATGAGCTGCTTTCACTCCGCCAATTTCAAGAACGTGGCCAGCTACTTTAATCCCTAGATGCGCCAAGATTTGTTTGGCAACTGCGCCTGCTGCTACTCGAACAGTTGTTTCGCGGGCTGATGAGCGCTCTAATACGTTTCTCATATCACGGTGTCCATATTTGATCGCCCCATTTAAATCCGCATGTCCTGGTCTTGGACGGGAGATTTGACGCTTCATTTCACTTTCTTCTTCTTCCGTGATCGGCTCTGCCCCCATCACCTTTGTCCAATGCTTCCAGTCGTTGTTTTCAACAACAAGTGCGATTGGGGAACCTAATGTTCTTCCGTGGCGAACACCACTTAACACTTTCGCCTGGTCTTTTTCAATCTGCATTCTTCTTCCGCGGCCATGACCTTTTTGTCTTCTAGCCAATTCATAATTGATGTCATCCTGCTCTATGTAAAGTCCCGCTGGAACTCCTTCAATAATTGTGGTCAGTTGTGGACCATGTGATTCACCTGCTGTTAAGTATCTCATGACTCAATCTCCCTTCATCGCATTAACGCTTTTAAGTAAAAATATAATAACACACTTGCTACTAAAAAGTCAGCTACATACCCTTCTTTTGATAAAAGAAAGTATCAGCAGATGTCAGTCCAAACTTTTCTGGGTGAAAAATTTGCTCTGTAGAACCAACAAATAATACGCCATTTTGTTTTAAACTGCTGCTCATTTTTAAGTAAATTTCTTCTTTTGCCTCTTCAGTAAAGTAAATCAGTACATTTCGGCAGACGATGAGGTCAAGCTGTTTTTCATATGGATCTGCTAAAAGGTTGTGCTTCTTAAATTGAATATGCTTTCGAACCTCATCCTTCACAGTGTAAAATGAAGAATCTTCTTTTGTGAAATATTTTTGCTTGATATGATCTGGCACCTCTTGCAGAGAGCGTTCATGATATCTGCCTTTTTGAGCTGACTGCAGAACTTTATCATCAATATCAGTGGCAATAATTTGGAAGTCTTTCACAAGAGGATGGCTTGACAGCAGCATGGAGAGTGTATATGGCTCCTCTCCTGTCGAACATGCTGCACTCCAAATCTTTAAGGTGCCGCCATTTTTCGAAAGCAGCGGCAGAATTTTTTGATCAAGTACTTCCCAGCGCTGATAGTTTCGGTAAAATTCTGACACATTTATCGTCATGCGGTCCATCGTCTCATCTAATAATGCTCTGTCCTTTTCAAGCGCGGCCGCGAATGCTTCAAAATTTTTATATCCTTTTTTATCATAAAGTGATGTTAATCTCCGTTTCATTTGTGCTTCTTTATATAAATTCAGATCAACCCCGGTTAGTTTTTTCCATTTTCCAACAAAAACTTGATATGGATCCATCAATGTCCTCTCCTGTCTCATCTATCTTTGTCCTAGTATAGCTGTTTTTATCGAAAATTTGTATCTTCTCATGCGAAATTTCGTGCAGAAAGTTCAATATAAAAAAAAGCCAAAGTGCCCATTAGATGAACACCTTGGCTTGAATCTTAATAAATCCAGCTTGAGATGGTTTGATCCCAGCTTGTGAGTTCTTCTTGTTTGAAGAATAAGTTAATTTCTCTTTCAGCACTTTCTGGTGAGTCAGACCCATGGATAATGTTTTTCCCAACAGTCAATCCATAATCTCCTCTTATTGTTCCTGGAAGCGCTTCCTTTGGATTTGTTTTGCCGATAATCTGTCTTGTTACGTCTACTACCTGTTCACCTTGCCATACCATTGCAAATACAGGTCCTGACGTAATAAAGTCAACCAATTCCCCGAAAAATGGTTTTTCTTTATGCTCTCCGTAATGTGTTTCTGCTACTTCCTTTGGTATACTCATTAGTTTTGCACCAACAAGCTGAAGCCCCTTTTTTTCGAATCTTGACACAATGTCACCGATTAATTGTCTTTCCACACCATCAGGTTTGACCATAAGAAATGTTTTGTCCATATACGTTTTCCACCCCGTCGTTATGTATGTATAGGCTTACATTGTTACAAAGTGATCGTATCATTTTTTTTTATAATAATCAATTTTTGACAAAAAATTTCACAAAAAAACCAATCAACATCACGTTGATTAGAATTTTCGTTTCCCAATATATTTTGCAATGGAGGCGAGGGACGTTCTCGCTCGTCCTCGAGGAAGTTTGTCGAGCTGTTCAAAAGCTTTTTTCAAATACATTTCACTCACTCTAATCGAGCGGTCAATCGCATCTGTTTGTTTGAGGCTTTCAATGACAGGCTTCAGCTGCTTCTCCGTCGTTTCACTATTGATCAGCTTCAATTGGCCTTCTAGTGTCGGATTTTTCAGTGCATATAAGACTGGGAGTGTGACATTCCCTTGTAAAAGGTCTCCTCCGACAGGCTTGCCCAGCTCTTCTTCAGTTGATGTGAAATCAAGGACATCATCAATGATTTGATAGGACATGCCGACATAGTATCCAAACCAATAGAGGGCTTTATGTGTTTTTTCATCTGTTCCTGCTGCAATGGCGCCTAATTGACAGCTGCCTGCAATAAGCAAGGCTGTTTTTCGTTTGATTCTTCTTAAATATGTACGCAGGTTTTGATCCATATTATATTTATCTTTCACTTGCTCTATCTCACCAAGACAAAGCTCAACAACCATTTTTGACAAAATTTCATGTGCCATTGGGTGATTGATTTTTGTCATGTATTCAAGTGATCTCGCAAACATATAATCCCCTGTGTACATGGCAATTCTGTTATCCCATTTTGCCTTTATGGTTGGTTTGCCTCTTCTCAGCTCTGCATCATCAATGACATCATCGTGAACAAGTGATGCCATATGAATCAGCTCAAGGGCAACGGCAACATATTTAATTTTATTAATGTCATAGTCACCAAACATGCCTGAAAGGAGAACAAAAACGGGGCGGATTCGTTTTCCGCCCGCTTGCAGCAAATGAAGACCTGCTTCACTTAATAATGCATAATCAGAGCGAACGGTTTGTTCAAGCTCTTTTTCAATTATATCGATATCATGATTTAAAAAAGAGATCATTGCTTTTAGTTTCATTATCTTCACCCAAATATCGTTTATTCAAAGCTTCTTTCCGATATGTGTTGCTGCTACACCGCCTGTAAATGGATGATACGAGACATCAGACAACCCGGCCTCTTCAAACAGAGCCGCCAGCTCTTTCATGCCAGGGAACGTTTTGGCTGATTCTTGAAGCCATGAATACTCCTGATAACTTTTGGCAAACAGTTTACCAAAGAGCGGCATAATGTATTTGAAATAGATGTAGTAGCCCTGTTTAAAACCGATCATCTCAGGCTGTGATGTCTCAAGACAGACAACCATTCCGCCAGGCTTCACTACTCTTGTCATTTCCTTTAGCACCGTTAAATAATCAGGAACGTTTCTAAGTCCAAAACCGATGGTGACATAATCAAATGAGTTGTCCTCAAAAGGAAGCTCCATCGCATTGCCATGAAGCAATTCAATTTGTTTGTAGCCCCCAGTCTTCACCTTCGTTTCTCCAACACTCAGCATATTTTTGCTAAAATCAAGGCCTTTGACCTCACCTTTTTCTCCAACAGCATCTGCAAGCGCAATTGTCCAATCGGCTGTTCCGCAGCATACATCTAATGCTTTAGAGCCTTTTTGCACATTCATAAGTTTCATTGTTTTATCGCGCCATTTCTTATGCTGTTTAAAGCTGATGACAGAGTTCATTTGATCGTAGTTTTTATAAATTTTTTCAAATACACCGTGTACTCGCTGTTCTTTTGATTGCTGCATGACTTACCCTTCTTCCACTTTCTGATGGTACGCAGGCTCATTTTTCATATGATCCAAGCGATTTAATAGCTCTTTTTGAACGACCGGAGATGACACAAGATGCTCCTTGATCGGTCGTTTGGCCTTTTCATAGCCTTCATTCTCAAAATTGTCAAAACATGAATAGGCGTCCGTATAACGATCGTTCAAAAAAAGTTTTAAATGTTTGTCATTTTCTGCTTGTTTCATGAAGCGTTTATAAACAAGAAAACGACTTGCAATCTCATTCCAATGCGTTAATTGAAAGTGCTCAGAAATCCTTTGGAAAAGCGCAGATTCAACTGTAGCTACACTTTTGTAAAAGTGCGCTGCATCTTGAATGGACCGGTCATACAGTCTAATTTTATGTTCATTGATCTCTTTGATCGCCGTAGCGAGCGTGCGGATCATATAAATGTCTTTCATGTCAGAGAGAAGAGAATAATAGAGACCACTGAAATAGTCTCCTGCCAGGATGGTCAGCTGACGATTTTTGAATTCGTCTTGCTTGATGGCTGCAGCAGTTGTGACTTCGTCATGGGTATCAAGGGCAATTTGCACAAGCATCGCCGTTAAAATATAATTTTCTTTTTTCTCTGCATCAATTTGAGCTTCTTCAAACATTGCATGAAAAAGAAGGAGCTTATCTTCATCGATGAGTGGTGCGCGTAAATGCTTCGCCAAATAAGGATGAGAAAGCTTTTTATTTAATTTTATATTTAGATTAGATAAAATTCCGTAGATGTCTTGCAAAGATATCACCCTTGTCCCAAAAATTACAGTTTCATATGTAGACCTGCACATTGTATAGAGATTTATTATACCATATCAGCTCTCACTTTTATGCTATCAAGTGCTACAAGTTCTTTATTTCTTTGCTTCGCTTTGAATTTCGCCGAAGCTTGTTTGAATGACAGCATCGCCTCTTACTTTGATCGCTGACGTATGCTCAGTAAATTGTGCAATGATCACTTCACCTTTATCGAGTTTCTCGGAATGGTGAAATCTTGTATCAGAGCCTCTTGTTAGGCCGATGACGTTTACACCATTATCAATGGCTTTAATCACCACAAAATCAGATGCTTTATTTTCACTCATTTTGTTCACCTTCCATCTATTGAATTAGTCGTTTTTAATAAAGGAAAGCACTTCTGCTCTTGCGGCTGCATCATTTGCAAATGTGCCGCGGACGGCTGAGGTCACTGTTTTAGCGCCTGGCTTTTTCACTCCGCGCATCGTCATACACATATGCTCTGCTTCAACGACAATCATCACGCCATGCGGATTAAGTGTTTCCACCATACTATCTGCAATCGTTGATGTAATGCGTTCCTGAAGCTGCGGGCGTTTTGCCACGGCTTCTACAGCTCTTGCCAGCTTACTAAGTCCCGTTACTTTTCCTCCGCGCGGAATATAAGCGACATGGGCTTTCCCGTAGAAAGGCACAAGGTGGTGTTCACACATTGAATGGAAAGCAATATCTTTTACAAGGACGAGTTCTTCGTGGTCTTCGCCAAAAATGGTTTTAAAATGTTCTTTTGGATCTTCATTTAATCCCGAGAACACTTCTTCATACATTTTTGCAACTCGTTTTGGGGTATCAAGAAGTCCTTCACGATCCGGATCTTCTCCGATTGCTTTTAATATATCGCGTACTGCGTGTTCGATTAATTCTTTATTTATTTCACTCATGTATTATATCCTCCAAAGGCGATTACATTTCATTCAGATTCTAGCACACTTCAGATCCTAAAAGCAAAGGAGAGCGTTCTAAACGAACCTTTTGATTCAAAAGGAAAAGCCCCTTATGAAAGGGGCTTTTCTAGACCAGTGTGAAACTGTATATGTATAACTCCTTCAACAGGATCATTACACATAACGATTATTTACCTGCCACCGCGTCTTTAAGTGCTTTACCTGGTTTGAAAGCAGGTACTTTGCTTGCAGGGATTTCGATCTCTGCACCAGTTTGTGGGTTACGTCCTTTACGAGCTGAACGCTCACGTACTTCAAAGTTACCAAAACCAATAAGTTGGATTTTGTCACCATTTTTAAGTGCATCTAAAATTGTATCAAAAACAGAATCAACTGCTTTTGTCGCGTCTTTTTTAGATAACTCGCTTGCTTCAGCAACCGCGTTAATAAGTTCTGTCTTGTTCATGCCTTTCACCTCCTCCCAAAAATATGCATTCAGTAGATTGTTATCATTTCTTCACAATTCATCTTCTTTCTATACCCTTTTTCAGAAAAAAGAGCGTCTAGAAAGCGTTATACATGGCTTTTCATTAGAAAACATCTCTTTGAAGGAATGTTTGTCCAACAAAGTGAAGATTTTCTGTAAGTAGATTAACACATATGAAATACCATATCAAGCATTTTAAAGGGAAGAATCCTTATTCGTCAAGGATTAAGGGCACTTTTGCGAACGAATATTCCTAATTTCAGCCTGAATCTGACTAATCTTTATACAATTGTCTTTTTATGACTCATTCTACACGCAAAAAAAAGACCCCATCAATGAGAGGTCTCACTTGCTATAAAATAATCGCGATCAAACCGCCTGATCCTTCGTTAATGATTCTTTCAAGCGTTTCCTTCAGCTTATATCTTGCGTTTTCCGGCATAAGAGACAGCTTCGCTTGAATGCCTTCTCTGACAAGGGAGCTGAGGGAGCGGCCAAATATATCTGAATTCCAAATCGAAAGCGGATCATCTTCAAAATCTTGCATTAAGTAGCGGACGAGCTCTTCACTTTGTTTTTCTGTTCCGATAATCGGTGCAAATTCACTCTCTACATCTACTTTGATCATATGAATAGATGGAGCGACCGCTTTTAATCTCACACCGAATCTTGATCCCTGCCTAATGATTTCTGGCTCATCTAAACTCATATCGGACAACGCTGGCGCTGCAATCCCGTAACCAGTCTGCTTCACCATTTTCAATGCGTCTGATACTTGATCATATTCTGTCTTAGCATGAGCAAAATCTTGCATCAGCTCTAGAAGATGGTCTTTTCCTCTAATTTCTACACCAACCACTTCTTTTAAAATATGATCATATAGATCATCTGGCGCATACAGGTCAATCTCTGCAATCCCCTGACCCATTTCAATTCCTGCTAAACCCGCTCTTTCGATA
Source organism: Bacillus sp. FSL P4-0248 (assembly GCF_038593305.1). Taxonomy (NCBI): domain Bacteria; kingdom Bacillati; phylum Bacillota; class Bacilli; order Caryophanales; family Bacillaceae; genus Bacillus; species Bacillus sp. FSL P4-0248. Next base: position 2,031,769 of record NZ_CP151983.1, read on the forward strand.
AAATCAAATTCACTGAATTGACCAACGACACGGTCGACATCTCTTAATCTTTTAATATCCTTTACAGTTTCCTTTACTGAATCCTGATAGCTTTCTCTCAGCCAGTGATCTTCTTTTAGCACCATCACCCAGCTTGGCAGGTTCACATTCACCTCTAGGACTGGGAATTCATATAATGCTTCACGAAGAACGCTGAGTACGTCTTGCTCTCTCATACTTTCTACGCTCATGGCGAGTACTGGAATATCATACTTTTGGCTAAGTTCCTGCCGGAGCGCTTCTGTTTCAGGATGATATGGCCTCACAGAGTTGATGACCATAATAAACGGCTTTCCAACCTCTTTGAGTTCATCAATCACACGTTCTTCAGATTCAATATAATCATGTCTTGGAATTTCTCCAATGGAACCATCTGTTGTAATCACTACACCTATTGTTGAATGCTCTTGAATGACCTTGCGTGTACCAATTTCCGCTGCTTCATGAAACGGGATTGGCTCTTCATACCACGGCGTATTGATCATTCTTGGGCCATTTTCATCTTCATACCCGCGCGCACCAGGGACAGTATATCCCACACAATCGACAAGTCTGATGTTGACATCAAGGCCATCACTCACGTGAATTGATGCGGCTTGATTCGGTACAAATTTTGGCTCTGTGGTCATAATGGTTTTTCCTGCTGCGCTTTGCGGCAATTCATCCTGTGCTCTTGCACGATCTGCCTCATTATTGATATTCGGGAGCACCACGAGCTCCATAAACTTTTTAATAAACGTAGATTTCCCTGTACGAACAGCGCCAACGACTCCTAAATATATATCGCCTCCTGTTCGTTCAGCGATATCCTTGAAAATATCGACTTTTTCCAAGTGATCCCCTCCCGGACTTGCTATCCTCGTTTTCAAATGAAATACTCTATTCTTCAATCAAACTGTGCTTGAAAGGTGTCTGGACAATATATGTGTATGACGTTGTCCTATTTGAATATGACACCTTTTTGTTTTGAGAGTAAGTTTAGCCATAAAAAAACCTTTCTCCTCATTTATATGCAGAGGAAAAAGGTTCATTCTTGTTTATGACGTCTTTTTTTCTAAAAAGGCAGGCTCACCTTTTTTGTTGATGGTATATGGGACAGAAAACGCGGGTACAAACGGGGTTTCCTGCCAATATACATCCTGAATGTTTTCACCTGGTTTCAGCTTTTGCTTCGTATTCTTCAAAATATGAGCAAAATCACTGCGGTAGTCCACATAGATGTCACCGTTTGATGAAATCAGTAATGGGAGGGAATTCCCTGTCACAGGACTTATCACCGCAGGCGGCGATTTTAATCCTAGTTTTTTTTCATTTAACGTATATAAATTGGCTGATACGACTTTGCCGTATGGCGGATATGTATGTTCATCTTGATACACCTTGATTCTAAGCCGTAATTCATTGATGGTCTGCGTCATTTTGACATCAAGCAGTTTCACAGTGGGTTTCTTTTCGACGTCTGTGAGGACATAAATATATTCGCCCCCGCCTTCATAAGATGTAGACGGTACATCGTGTAAATATCTTGGTGACAAGCGCTTAAAGTCGATGACATATTTCTGATAAACCGGCGTGTCTGCTTCTTTTGTTTCTATAGGCAGAAGACCATTTGTTGCTTTTTGAAATTCCTCAATCGCTGTCTGTACACTTTGCAGCTGCTCTTCGTATGGCACCCGGTTCTCAGCTTTGCGATTCTCTGGATACAGACATCCTGTTAATAAAATAAGTGCTAACAGCGTGACACTGACTTTTGCTTTGATCATCACATTCTTCCTTTTTCTTTATTCATTAACCGGTCCGCTAATGACAACTAAAAACACAATGATACCTGATATCAGCATCAAGCTGTACGCAACGGTCGAGGCCGTTATTTTAAGAAATTTGCTTTTCAGCTTAAACCTGCTGAAATAAATGGTTACTACGGCTAAAAACATGAGCCCCATTGAACCAAGCGCAAACCACATCTTGATTAAAGCAAAACTCATCGTGCCTGTCCCCCTTCAAAACGAACGAATTGTAAGCGTTTATATTTCATTTTAAACCAAAAATAAGGTAAATATCAATCATTTTTCCAATCATTCAGAAAAAAGCGCATAAAAAAACTGAAGCAAAGAGGGGGACTCTGCTTCAGTCATTGGATCGACTATTTTCCTCATTCTGTAGAGGCAAAGCTCTATTCAAACTTCATTGCTATGTTATGCAAGTCTTCCCCTTCTTGCATCCTCTACATGCCTAAGTTCAGTCTTTCCTTTTATTTTGTTTGGTTTTCAAACATGTTCACAAGGTCTTCCATCTCATGTGTTTTCACACGTGCCATCAACGATTCTACAGCATCGTCAACCTTTTTCCCTTCAAACAGGACGCCGTAAAGAGCCTCTGTAATCGGCATGCTGACCTTGTATTCTTTTGAGAGCTGATAAGCGCCTTTTGTTGTGCGGACGCCTTCGACAACCATGCCCATTTTTTCAAGCACTTCTTCGAGCTTGTATCCTTTACCGAGTAAATTCCCGCAGCGCCAGTTACGCGAATGAACACTTGTACATGTCACGATCAAATCACCAACGCCTGTTAATCCGGCAAATGTAAGGGGATTCCCTCCCATTTTCGTGCCAAGACGTGCGATTTCAGCAAGTCCTCTAGTGATAAGCGCCGCTTTTGCATTGTCACCATATCCAAGTCCGTCTGTGATACCAGCCGCAAGAGCAATGATATTTTTCAATGCGCCGCCAATTTCCACCCCAATCACATCAGGGTTGGTGTACACTCTAAAATGATTGTTCATGAACAAATCTTGAACAAATTGAGCTGCTTCAATGTTTTCTGACGAGACAGTGACAGTTGTCGGATGACGCAGACCTACTTCTTCTGCATGACTCGGCCCTGATAGGACAACGACAGCCTCTCTTTTCTCAGATGGAACTTCTTGTTCAATCATTTGAGAAATTCTAAGAAGTGTATCTGGTTCAATTCCCTTACTGACATGGACAAATGGCACCTTCGATGAGATCAGCTCATTTGCCTGCTTCAATACCTCACGAATGGCCTTTGTTGGCACAGCGACAATAACCGCCTCTGTCCCCTCTAAAGCCTGCTTCATATCGGTTGTCGCCTGAATAGACGCTGGCAGTTCGACATTTGGCAAGTAATCATGATTTTCATGTTTCTCATTGATTTGATCTATGAGCTCTTGTCTATGTCCCCACATGTGTACATCATGATGATTATCAGCTAATACAAGCGCAAGAGCTGTTCCCCAGCTGCCTGCTCCAAGTACTGAAATTTTCTTCATCCTGCTCACCCTTTTTATTTTCTCGCTCTCGCAAATATTTTAATCGGTGTTCCTTCAAAACCAAATGCATCTCGAATGCGGTTTTCTAGGAAACGCTCATAAGAAAAGTGCATAAGCTCTGGATCGTTGACAAACACAACGAAGGACGGAGGCTTAATGGCCACCTGTGTTGCATAGTAAATCTTTAGGCGCTGTCCGTTATGGGTCGGCGTTGGATTCATCGCCACCGCATCCATGATGATATCATTTAAAATATTGGTTTGAACGCGCATTGCATGGTTTTCGCTTGCTGTGATAATAGACGGCATTAATGTATGAATTCTCTTTTTCGTAAGAGCAGACATAAACAAGACAGGTGCATAATCAAGGAACTGAAAATGCTCGCGGATGTTTTGCTCAAATTCCTTCATCGTGCGCTCATCTTTTTCAACAGCATCCCATTTGTTCACAATGATGACAACAGCTTTACCAGCTTCGTGTGCATAGCCCGCAATTCGTTTATCCTGCTCAATAATGCCTTCCTCGCCGTCAAGTACAACAGCGACAACATCAGAGCGGTCAATGGCTTTTAATGCACGAAGTACACTGTATTTCTCTGTTGTTTCATATACTTTCCCTTTTTTCCTCATACCTGCTGTATCGACAATGACAAAGTCACGCTGATTGTACGTAAACATCGTATCGACAGCATCTCTTGTTGTACCAGCAATGTTGCTGACAATGACGCGGTCTTCTCCGAGCATCGCATTCACTAAAGAAGATTTCCCTACATTCGGGCGGCCAATTAAGCAAAACTGAACAACTTCTTCAGCATATTGCGTATCCGGTAAGTTCTTAAAGTGTTCTGCCACTGCATCAAGCAGATCACCAAGACCTAATCCGTGCGTTCCAGAAATCGGAAACGGCTCGCCAAATCCGAGTGCATAAAAGTCATACACATCGCTTCTCATTTCAGGGTTGTCCAGTTTATTGACAGCAAGTACAACTGGCTTTTTCGTACGATATAAAATTTTTGCGACTTCTTCATCCGCAGATGTCACGCCATCTCGGCCATTCACCATAAAGATAATGACATCCGCTTCATCCATTGCGATTTCTGCCTGATGGCGAATTTGCGCCAAGAATGGCTCATCTCCAATATCAATTCCACCAGTATCTATTAAATTAAAGTCATAATTTAACCATTCAGCAGAGCTATAGATTCGATCTCTTGTTACACCAGGTGTGTCTTCTACAATCGATATTCTTTCGCCTGCGATTCGATTAAAAATTGTAGATTTTCCAACGTTGGGCCTTCCAACAATGGCTACGACAGGTTTACCCATAGTACCCTTCCTTTCAATCCAGCCGCGATTCAATATGTTCATCATCATGTTTCAACCGGGATTTATAATTTTCATTCAGATTTATGAAATAAACCCTTCAAACATGAAGGGTTCAACTTATATATTATATCAATTTTTAATCAGACCACAATGAATAACTTAAAAATGTTTGACAATCAAGTAAAGATCTTCTCCAATGCCGTGTGCAATTCCATCTAAAATGGCCTCTAAATTCATGGCATACATGTCGAGCTCTTCTTTATTTTCACAGAAAAAAACCGCTGTTCCGCCAATGACCCGCTCTTTATTAGTTGTTGCCACAGCCAATATAAATTGTTCAATGGTGTTCGCCATGCCCTATTACCTCACTTTCTTTTTAATGAAATCTGTCGGCATTCTTATGGCATTTTCTAAAATAGGCACCTCTTCTAATACACGTACAGCCAAATCTTCACGCTGCCATTGCGGTAAAATGAACACACCAAGTGTACCGGTATCCAGATCACGTTTTGCTAGCGGACAGAGCGATGGTTCACCAGAATCGCGGTACACGCCAAGCACGTTCGATAAATCAAATAAAATGGCTTGCCGCTGTCCAAGGTTAGCAATCGTTGTAGCAGAGTTGAAATTTTTCGGCGTCAAAATAAAGCCCATCCCATGCTCTAAAATGAGCTTTTGCTTTTCAGGCAGCCCGATATTCATAATGTATATATCATTCACATAAAGCCCTGCCCCATCAAAGCGAAGTTCCCCTTTTTGAATGCTGACGATATCCTTTAATTGACTGCCTGACATTAATAGCTTTGCCATGAAAAAACAAAGAATACCGACTACTGTTCCAACAACAAGCGAGAAGAAAATACAGGCTGTCGTTGTAATAAGTGCAGTGAGAATGGCAATATAATTTCGACTTTCAAAGGCAATGGCAATGCCTTCTATATATGTACTGCCTCGTGAGACAAGCTCATACGAATCCATTTGGGTTAACGTATTTCTTTCCATATTTCGGACATCTCGAAATTGTGTGGCTGCCAAAGTGAGAAAGGTAATCGCTGTAAATTCCTCCTGAATTAGTGCAGGCATAATGATCGCACCTAATCCTGACGCAATAAAACCAAGTGCAATGTGAATCACTTGTCCATGAATATACGTCGGGTATTGCCGGTAATCCGTTCTTAACATGTAAAGTCTGGCCGCCATCCCAAAGATGACACCAATAATCACAGGAAACGTATAGTCTGTCATGTTGATTTTGCAGCCCCTTTTACTGATTTTCTTGATGAACGGGCGTTTAAGAGCTTTTCAAGCTGATCGACACCTAATAGGAAGACCGCTCCTTGTACAACGAAGGAAAGAAAAGAGAGATCCCCTAGGACAATTGATGATGTGAGGCGGTGAATCGTCAGCGCATAAAGGGCTTCGCCGAGACATACTGACATCATCCATAAGGTGATTCTTTCCGTTAACGGCTGTCCATATGTCATACACATTAAGATCAGCAGGGCAAATACGACCCAATCCACCTTTATTATCGTGAACCAAACAGGGTCATATAATGCAAATATCATAAAAAAGGCATACGCGCTCACCATCGAGCCCAATTGCATGATTCTCAAAATTCGGTAACTAGGCCTATATATGACGAAAGCAGCACATGCATATAAAAAAGTCATCAAGAATCCCGCATTGATGCTCATATCTAAAACGGATATCATGATATGACTGAATATAATATGGACAAGTACACAGATGCCCAGCACGCTGCGCCACAAACTTTTTTCCATGATAAATGTCACCATAATCCAAACGAACCATATAGACCAATAATAGTACAAAGCCTCCAACGCCTCATCACCTCAATTACATTATGGGAAAATCTCCAATTTTTAAACATGCGGATCGTTACCGGCTCTGTATGAAATAAACAAGAGGTGACACCCTAATGATTGAGGAGGGATACATGATGGGAAAAGATAGACAGGAAAAACGTTTAAAGGCGTCAAAAAGAGTGGAATCTGACCGCGATCAATCCATTCATCATAAAGGTGCAACAGCATTAGAAGGTCCAGAAAGCGCTCGAAAAAGAAATCAATAAAAAAAGGCATGTGATAATCACATGCCTTAGATTTATTGACAAAGGGCTAAAATGTTCTTTATTTTGGATCTTTGTCTTCTTTTCAGCGTGATAGAAAACCTTTGCAGCCCTAGGAAGGGCGAGTACCGGGGCGGAGCGAATTTGGCATTCGTGAGCACCGGCACGCAGGACTGACACCGAATGCGAGGGTTTGTCTACGCGCTGAGGCATGTGATATCACATGCCTCTCTGACTATAGTACGTTGTGTCAACGCCTCTTTCTTTGAGCCAATGACTTGTTTCCCCTGAGATCACAACTTGAGCCTGTCTCAGTTCTTCAATCGTCTTCACTCCAAGCACTGTCATCATCATCTTGATATCTTCTTGAAGTTCCATGATATCTGCGATGAGGCCGCTTTCTCCTCCACTGGTCAATGATTTCAAGAAAAATCCAGCTAGACCAGCAGCAGATGCGCCAAGAGCCATTGATTTGGTTACATCAAGAGCATCTTGAATACCTCCGGAGGCTAAAATCGTTTGATTCTGAAAGGCTGTATGTACTTCAGCAAGACTCGCTGCAGTTGGAATTCCCCATTGATCAAAATAACGAAGTGCTTTTTGGCGTCGGAGATTTTCAATCTTGGAGAAGTTCGTTCCACCAAATCCGCCTACATCAACGGCTGCAACCCCAGCATGAAATAACTTTCCTGCCGTCTCCTTGCTCATGCCAAACCCGACTTCTTTTACAACAACAGGCACACCAACAGATTCAACGATCGCTGCAATCCGCTCAAGCGCCCCTCTGAAATCGCGATCGCCTTCAGGCATGACAATCTCTTGGATGACATTCAGATGAATTTGGAGCATATTTGCCTCGAGCATGTTGACTGCTTCTTGAGCTTGCTTCATTGTCGCTTCACTGCCTAAATTCGCAAAGACAATTCCATCCGGATTGACTTTACGAACGACTTCATATGTTCGTCTTTCTTCTTTATCTTTCAGTGCAGCCATTTGTGATCCAACTGCTACTGGGATATTGGTCTCCTTCGCTGCGATCGATAAAGAGCGGTTGATCTCATAGGTGGACTCTCCGCCTCCGCCAGTCATTGCATTGATAAAAATTGGCGAACCGAAAGTCAGTCCGCCAATTGTCGTTTGTGTATCAATTTGTGATGTCGCAAGATCTGGTAAACTGGCGTGAACGAAGGAAACATCATCTAAACCTGTTGCTGCATGCTGGCCAGTGGACAACGCATGCTCAATATGCTGCTTCTTTCTTTCTGCTCGCGTCAATTTTGATCACCAAATTATTTTAGTTTATTGAGTTTATCGCCGATCAGATCACCAAGCTGGAATCCGCTTGTGTTTTCTTCTTTCGCCTGATATTGACGATAATCCTCTTCGATTTGTTTTTCAGGATTTTCTTCTAAATCACGGATGCTTAGTGAGATGCGCTCTTCGTCTTCATTCACATCAAGCACTTTCACTTTCACAGTCTGCCCTTCTTCAAGGACTTCTTGCGGCGTGCCGATATGTTTATGAGAGATTTGGGAAATATGCACAAGTCCTTCTACACCTGGCAGAATTTCAACAAATGCACCAAAGCTCACAAGACGTTGAACGGTTCCTTCAAGCACATCACCTTGTTTTACCTTTTCACCAATTTGGCTCCAAGGTCCTGGTAATGTTTCTTTAATAGATAGTGAGATACGTTCGTTATCACGATCAACAGCAAGTACTTTGACCTTGACTTCCTGTCCTTCTTCTACTACGTCAGATGGCTTTTCAACATGCGCATGGGATAGTTGAGAAATGTGAACTAATCCGTCAATGCCGCCAATGTCAACAAATGCACCAAAATCAGTAAGCCGCTGCACTTTACCATCAATCACACTGCCTACTTCAAGCTTTTGCAGGAAGTCTTGCTTTTTGTCTAATTGCTCTTGCTCAACGACTGCACGGTGCGAGAGAATCACGCGATTTTTTTCGCGGTCAAGTTCTACCACGACTAGTGAGAGTGTTTTCCCTTTGTAATCTGTGAAGTCTTCTACATAGTGTGCTTCTACAAGAGATGCAGGAATAAATCCGCGCACACCAATGTCAACGACAAGACCACCTTTTACAACGTCTTTTACTTCAGCTTCAAATACTTCTTTTGTTTCAAACTTTTTCTCTAGGTCTTCCCAAGCGCGGTCTGCATCAACAGCACGTTTAGATAAAATCAAAGCATCGTCTTCGACCTTTGTTACTTTAAGCTCTAACTCGTCGCCATCTTTCACGACATCTGATGCTTTTTCAACGTGAAGACTTGATAATTCACTGATTGGGATGATACCAGGTTGTTTCACATTGACGATATCTACATTGACATGCTTGTCCTCAACTTTAGAAACAATCCCTTTCACTACATCTCCAACCTCTGGTACCTGAACATCGATTTGATTCATTTCCTCTGTCATTTCGATAACCTCCTTGGTCCAAACCTACACAGCTTAGTTAAAACGACTGGGCGAATATGTGTCTTAAGCATGATGATTGCCAGCCGAATATGTATTATAGAAACATTCAAATCAATATAATTGCTTGAATGATCAATAAAAATAGTATTAGTATAAACTTCTAATAAAAGATCTTGTTTGTCAAGAGATAAACCTCTAACTTATAAAAGTTTTCTAAAATTTCTTACTGTTTCTCCACGCGGTCTGCTGCATCTAAAATTTTCCCTGCCACCTCTTGAATAGAAAGGGAAGTGGTGTCAATTTCAATGGCGTCATCCGCTTTCTTCAAAGGTGAAACTTCGCGCTCAGAATCAAGCTTATCGCGTCTTGCAATCTCTTCGATCAACTGATCGTAATTGACATCGTAGCCTTTTTTCTGATTCTCTTCAAAGCGGCGTTTTGCTCTTTCTTCTACTGATGCAAGCAAGAAAATTTTCACTTCAGCATCTGGAAGTACATGAGTACCTATGTCTCTTCCGTCCATAACGACGCCGCCTCGTTTGCCAAGCTCTTGCTGCCTGCGGACCATTTCTTCCCGAACAGCTCTGTGCTTTGCAACAACCGATACCTGGTTGCTTACGCGGTCTGTGCGAATATCCTCTGTGACATCCGTATTGTTTAGATGGACTTTTTGACCCTCGTCTGTTGTTACTAGTTCAATGACCGTTTTTTTCAGTAATGAATCAAGTGCCTGTTCGTCTTCAAGGTCTACACCTTGATTGAGTGCCGCAAGTGTAATCGCGCGGTACATAGCACCTGTATCAATATAAATATATGATTTTTTGGCTGCGACAATTTTTGCCACAGTGCTTTTGCCTGCTGCTGCAGGACCGTCAATTGCAATAGATAATTTCTTTTTCATAATACCTCTCCTTGATTGAATCTCCCTTATGAATTGTAACACGATCACCGCTCAAACGGGGGAATTTTCTATCAATCCTTCTGCTTAAACGTTTCAATCCATTCTTCAATACTCATGTTATTCACACCCTCATACTGCACGACTTTTGACAAAAAAAGCTCTCCTTTCGTCAAATGAAGTGTAATCTGAACAGTTAGCAATAAAACAAGCTGAATGAGCACCACTTTCAATAACCATCTTTCCATTGTCTTCATACAAAAAGCCTCCACGCTAGATTCTTCCCTCTCTAGTATGGAAGCTTTTTACACCCTTTATTCTTATGCTTTTTTCACACGTGTTAAAAGCTGCTGCTGGAAGCAGTATTTCATGATGTGCTGCTGGTGATCATTTGTGATCTCTGAAAACTCCATGATCGCTCTTGTTTTGCCAGACTGTTCATCTTGATATACTCGATTCATCTCTGCAACCGCTTTTATTTTCACGGGCTCTTTTAGGGGAAGTTCAAACTCTGTGACCACTTCTCCATATTCTTTCAATGACACGCCCTCAGGAACAGAAATTGCTACGCCGCCAGCACTCATATTCACAATAAACGTTTCAAAGGCCTCTTCATCCGTTTGCATAATGGTGGCTTTGACCATCGTATCCACTCTCAGATATTCTCTTCGCTGAAGCCGAATCATTTTTTCTTTTGGCGGAATGGAAATAACAATCATCGGGATATCTTCTTTTCTCTTTCCGATGACTTCGCTTGTACATTTGTATGGAATTTGGTCTTCGTCAAAAAAGAAGACGGTGATTTCTGTTTGCTGGTTTAAGTAGATGGTGCGTCCCGTTTCTTTATCAGCTGGATAATTAATGCAAATATCATCGTTATTATTTTCCAAAACCTTCGATTTTGCTGTTTTCACTTCTTTGTTCTCATTGACATATTCAATTGTGATTGCATCCCCTATTTGTAACATTCCTCATCACTCTTTTCATCTGTGAAATCGTATCCTCTCCTATATTAAACCATGTCTAAAACAAAAGGAAAAGACTTATTAGCCTTTTCCTTGTTTCCTTTTCTATAGGTCTTTATATATAGGTTCTGCGTTTTTTAGTTTATCTACTCGTTCTTCTTTTCCAGTATCTGCATTAATGAACATGCGATACGTATCGTTTTTTATCGTTCCGAGGAACTCATAGCACAGAACTTCCTCTGACATATCATTTTGCACAATCGCTAAATGAGTATCTTCGATCTTTACATGCTGATTTAATGTTTTCTTCGCTTCTTTTTGCGAGATTTTAGGTGATTTAATGTCACGTGTTTTATGATTCGTTAAATAATCCTTCGCTGAAAACCCAACAACCTCACCATCGTCCAATGCGACTTTCATGCGTATGCTATCTGGATAAAGCAGAACATTTTTCTGAAGAGGAACATAGGTAAATACACCGATATTATCAAATTGTGCACTTTCATCTAAATGGAACGATTCTGTATCAAACCCTTGCTTCTTTAAAAAGCTGAGTGCTTTTTCTGATGCATCATTTAAACTGATTTTCTGTTTTTTCACGTCACGATTCTGAAGAAGGTAAACTGGGTGTCCTCCTTTTTCAGTTAAGTCTAAATAAAAGTTTGCATGGCTGTCTGGATCAGACATCGATAAGCTGTACACGTCGCGATTGGTTTTGCTGCCGCTTTTTCTCACTTTAAAATGTTGATTATGGTCAGGTGTGAATTGCTGTGCAATGCGGATCGCTTCTTTTTTTGAAATCTTATCGCCTTTTAAATGATTGTATCCTTGTGTTTCTTTTTCTGTGGACACATTTGTAGGCCCAAGATCGACATCTGCAAATGCATCTGCATTTCTCTCGACTGTTTTCAGCCCGTCAATGATGGTGTTGTCGTTCTTTCGATCGCCGTCAGCGAGCGCCATTTCAACATCCATCCATTTTAAGTTTTTATTAAGTACGAGGTGCTGCACTTGTCTAAGTTCGTTTTGGATATCTGACGCTTGATTATATAGAGCTGTAATGGTTTTGTGTGTATCTTTATTTAATGGTTCATCTGATAAAGATTTGACTGATGATTTGTAGCTAAAGTCTCCGACATTCGCCAGAAATTCTTCCGTTTTATTAAAAGGCATCAATGTAAGCGGGAGCTGGCTGACATTGTTATGCGCTTCTGATGACATTCTCCATACATCTGCAAGTGCTGGTGAGATGGATGTTTGGCTGTTCATCGCAAGTGTTGCGCCCAGTTTGTCATGCAGCTGATCCACCTGATACGTTAAATCGTGGAAGGCTCTTTGGTAGTTGTTCTCAGCATGAAGCAGGACGGCGTCTTTTTCTTGATGTTCTTTATAGCCCCAGTAACCTGTTGAGATGACAGCAATTCCTAAAATAGCAATCAATATTCCTCTGATCATTTATTTACACCCCTTTTTATTCGCAGAATATATGTTTCCCGATTCGTTTAATTTGTGGTCTTCCCCAAATCCATGGACTTGTTGCTGTATCAGGATTAAAGTAATAGATGGCGCTCTCAGATGGATCCCAGCCATTGATTGCATCAAATACAGCTTTTTTTGCCGTTTCATCTGGCGTCATATAAAATTGCCCATCTGCTACAGCAGTAAACGCAAGCGGTTCAAAAATGACTCCTGCGATCGTATTTGGAAAGGTCGGATTGTTCAAGCGGTTTAAGATAACGGACGCGATGGCCACCTGTCCTTCATACGGCTCACCTCTTGCTTCACTGTAAACAGCTTGCGACAAGAGCTGAATGTCATTACTAGAAAAACCACCAGGCATGTTGGCTGCTGTTTGTTTTGGTGTTTGATTTCCCTGCTGACTGCCTGACTGATTGCCGGACTTCCCAGATGATCCACTTTGACTTTTTTGATTTTCTTTTGTACCTTGGGCTGTCTTTTTTTGCGAGCTTTTTTGCGCAGGAGCCTTTGTTTGCTGATCAAGAGGCTTTCCGCCATAATGGGTAAACTGGTTCCCTTGCTGCAGCTGTTTTTGAACAAACTCTTTGTAGTATTTCGTCTTTTGAACTAATAAGTTTTTTGTTTTCTCACCTACAAGTCCATCGACCTTCTTCATGCCAAATTGGTTTTGAAAGTTGCGAACGGCCCAGTACGTCCCCCAGCCATAGACGCCATCGATTTTGCCATTGTAAAACCCATTGTATTGGAGCCGCGCTTGCAGCTCGACTACATCTTCTCCTGTTGCCCCGCGCTGGATGACTTGGCCGGTGAATGCTTCACTTTTACTGGCTGTCAAAAGTGAAGACGCAAGAAGAACGATTGAGAAGATAAGAACAATTTGTTTCATGAAACGAGCTTTATCCATATTTGATCCTCCTGTACTTTTGATGTTTGAATATATGTTTCTTCCGATCCCTATTTTTATACATTCAACACAGGAGAGAATTGGATGGAAAAGACAAAAAAACGCCCTATAAACAAATAGGACGTTTTCCAAATTAAATTTGCACCATTTTTACCGCACGGGCTTTTTTTGCTTTCCTTAAACCAAACCACCATAAAAAAATCATGAACGGCACCATGATATATCCCCAGTTTTTCATCCCTAATAGAATGAAATCATACAGGCCGTGAAACAGCACAGGGAGCGTTAAAGAAAGGATCAGCCATTTGCGCTGCTCTTTTTTATCAGAGAAGCGGGCTTTTCCGATATAAAATCCCATCACAACACCAAATAATGCGTGACTTGATACAGGTAATAAAGCACGGGTAAACGCATATTCGACCCCGTGGCCGACTAAGTAAAGGATATTTTCAAGTGTTGCAAAACCAAGTGAGACACTCGTTCCATACACAATTCCGTCATAGTGTTCGTCAAACTGGGCATGTGCATAAACGCTGACCATTAAAATAAACCATTTTAATGATTCCTCTAAAAAGCCCGACGTCACAAATGAAATCAAGATAGGATTTGTTGCAATATTTTCCTCTTGAAGGACATATTGAATAAACATGGTTGGAAACACAAGTATGACACCTAGCATAAAAGATCTGATGACCATGTGAACCGGCTCATTGTCGTACTGATCTTTCAAATAAAAATAACTTAAAAGTGCGATGCCGGGAGCTAAACCTGCTGAGATGATTGCGATCATAACCAGACCTCTTTCCCTACATTATCCTTCATTATCGTACCATGATTTACCCTTTTTTTATATGACTCGGGCCCATTTTTCTAAAAATACCTTTCTATATAATCCCAATTTATAAAAAAAAGAACCGAACCCCTTTGAAGGATTCAGTTCTTTTTTTATCCGTTAATTCTTTTTTTGATTTCTTCTGCAATGAGTCCGCCATGAAATCTTCCATTTTCGATAAAAATTTCATTGGCATTATTTCCAGCTGCAATGACTCCTGCAATGAAAATGCCTTCAACATTCGTTTCCATCGTCTCTTCATCAAATGCTGGACGGCCTGATTCTTGGTCAATCGTGACACCCATTTTTTCTAAGAAAGAATGATCTGGGTGATAGCCAGTCATGGCAAATACATAGTCACTTTTCACTCGATCCGTTTGATTTTGCTGGTTTGTGAAGATCACATCTTCTTCTGTGATTTCTTTCACCTGCGCACCAAACTCCATTCGAATCGTTCCATTACGGACAAGCGCTTCAAACTCTGGTAAAATCCAAGGCTTGATGCTGGATGAATATTCGGTTCCTCTATACAGCACAGTGACTCTGCTTCCGCATTTCACAAGTTCTAACGCAGCATCAACACTGGAGTTCTTCCCGCCGATCACCGTCACATCTTTATCAAAATATGGATGTCCTTCTTTAAAATAGTGATATACGTGGGGAAGGTCTTCTCCTTTGACGTTCATATAGTTTGGATGATCATAGTAGCCAGTCGCAATGACGACGTAATCACATGCATAGTCGTCTTTTGATGTATTCACCGTAAAACGGCCATCTTGTTTCGTCACGGCGTTTACTTTTTCAAAAGCATGCACACGCAGTTTTTTTCGTCTGACGACCTCTCGGTAATAGGAAAGCGCCTGAATACGAACGGGCTTACGGTTTTCAGTAATAAAAGCAACATCACCGATTTCAAGCTTTTCACTTGTACTAAAAAAGGTTTGATGTGTTGGGTAATGATAAATACTGTTCACGACATTCCCCTTTTCAATCACAAGTGCATCAATCCCAATTTGCTTGAATGCAATGGCAGCTGATAACCCGCATGGGCCGCCTCCTATTATGATCGCTTTTTCTTGTTTCATTTGTTCCACTCCTGTCATTTCACTGCAATAACAATTGCTGGGCTGTTTGATTCTTTGTTCCATTCCATAAAAAAATCTCCTATTTAAGGATAGGAGATTTTAAGGCGCGATGCAAATCAGCCGCTTAAATCCAGCCTCTGAATCGAGAAGCTTCAGCCATTTTACGTACACCGACCATATATGCAGCAAGACGCATATCAATTCGGCGGTTTTGCGCCATTTCATAAATATTATTAAATGATTTCACCATCATATCTTCTAAACGAGTTTCAACTTCTTCTTCTGTCCAGTAGAACCCTTGGTTATTCTGAACCCATTCAAAGTAAGAAACAGTTACACCACCCGCACTCGCAAGTACGTCTGGAACAAGCAGTACACCACGATCTGAAAGAATTTTGGTTCCTTCCAGTGTCGTTGGGCCATTTGCTGCTTCTACGACAATTTTGGCTTTAATGTTTGCCGCATTATCTTCTGTGATTTGGTTTTCAATGGCTGCAGGTACTAAGATATCACAATCCAGCTCAAGCAGCTCTTGGTTTGTAATTGTATCGTTAAATAGTTTAGTGACGGTTCCAAAGCTGTCACGTCGGTCAAGCAAGTAGTCAATGTCTAGACCATCTTCATCGTATAATCCGCCGTACGCATCTGAAATTCCTACGATTTTTGCTCCAGCATCATACATGAATTTAGCTAAGTAGCTTCCTGCATTTCCGAATCCCTGTACGACAACACGAGCCCCGTTAATGTCAATTCCTTTTTTCTTCGCCGCTTCTTTGATGCAGATCGTCACACCTTTTGCTGTTGCAGTATCACGTCCGTGTGATCCTCCAAGAACAATTGGTTTTCCTGTAATAAATCCTGGCGAGTTAAATTCATCAATTCTAGAATATTCATCCATCATCCATGCCATAATTTGAGAGTTCGTAAACACGTCTGGTGCTGGAACATCTTTTGTTGGTCCAACGATTTGACTGATGGCGCGAACATAGCCGCGGCTTAGTTTTTCAAGCTCTCTGAATGACATTTCTCTTGGATCACAGATAATACCGCCTTTTCCTCCGCCATAAGGAAGATCCACAATTCCACATTTTAAACTCATCCAAATTGAAAGCGCTTTTACTTCTTTTTCCGTAACGTTCGGGTGGAAACGGATTCCGCCTTTTGTTGGACCGACAGCATCATTGTGCTGTGCGCGGTAACCAGTGAAAATTTTCACCGATCCATCATCCATACGTACTGGAATTTTGACCGTTAATAGACGAATTGGCTCCTTCAGCAATTCATACACTTCCTGCGGATACCCTAATTTGTCTAGCGCTTTATGTATGACGGTTTGAGTTGACTTTAAAACATCTAGCTTATCTTCTGCGTTATGAGCGGCGTTTTGATCGGCTGCCATTAAAATAAACCCCCTAGAAATCTTTCATGATCTACTGCTCCCTTTCAAGCAATAGTATACACCTTCGTACTGGTAAAGCAAAGGTAAAAAGCGTTTTTTATCAAAATAAAATATCAGCGTTTATAAATATAAAAAAGGATATAAAAAAATACTGTTGTTTCATCACAACAGTATTAAATATAATAGAAAAAAGTGATTAAAAATACATTTGAATCGTTTTCACAGCATCTTCTTGCATGATCACTTTTCCATATTCTTTTAGCCGGTGAATGGTGAGTGTCGTAGGTGAACCAAACTCTGCTAAAATCGAAATGACTGTATCAGCAGATAATTCTCCAACATCATCCAGGCTGAGGTAATATTGACCTTCATAATGGTAAACTGTACCCCCTAAAAGTCCAATACGACTTAAACTATGGGACAGTTGAATCACATCTTCAAACGAGGCAAATTGATAGAGCACATGCTTACTCTCGTCGAGCTTGACTTGCATCTCAATGTAATCTTCATCAAACTCATCATCAGCATCTTCCTGCTGACTCTTTGTGACAATGACGACCATCCCCTGCGCCTGAAGAGAAAATACTTCAACAGCAATCGGTCCATTCGCTTCAAAACCGAGCTCCTGATTCGCTTCGTTCATCATGTCTTTAAACAGCTGATGGACTTTGAACGAATCTTTCCAAAGGTCTTCTTTCGTAAGACCTCGGTCTGTCAGGTCATCTAGTGTGAGAAAAATTTTGATTTTATTATAATTCAGACGCTCCAGTCGCATAACGTTCCCTCCTGCCTCTTCTAAACACACATCATACTGTAGTATATGAGATGATGAGTCATAGGTTCTTAATTTTGTATTCAGTTTACACTGTGTCAAGACGGAAGACAAGCACGAAGCTACGCTTACGGTGACTATTATGGAAAATATTGAGGGTGCCGCAAGTTAACGCGTTTTTAGAGGCATTAAATAGATCAGATGGGTTTCTGGTTCTGCTCCGAGACGCAAGGGAATTTTTGTTGTTCCGTAGCCATTACTAATGAGAAAGAACGCACCTTTGACCTGGCCTGTTCTTCCTTTTTCATACGGTCCAAATTTCCCAATTCGGATCTGTCCCCCATGCGTATGACCGCTCAGGACAAGATCGATTCCTTCTTCTTCACTCATCAAATGATGTACATCTGGATTGTGTGATAAGAGAATATTGACATCATCTTTCACAAACTCAGGCCGTATCGCTTCATAATCTGCTTTTTCAAGCCGAATATCATCAATTCCTCCAATTTTGATTCGCTGCCCTTCAAAATTCCATACAGCCGTTTCATTTTGCAAAGTCGTGACATCGTATGCATGAAGAATCTCTTTAAACCTTTGCTGGTGCAGCTCATGATCATTATTTCCCCAAACAAAATAAACCGGCGCAATTCTTGATAAACGTTTCACATTTTCTTCAATCCTTGCATAGGGTACACCTTTTTCAGCTAAATCTCCGCCAATCATAATCACATCTGGCTCTTCCTGTCTGATTTCTGCTAATAAAGTGTCACTGATGAGACGTCTGTGTGTATCAGAAATAAAGAAAATGACAGCAGGCCGGTCTGATTGAAGTGCTTCTATTGTAAAGTAATGCTTTTTGATGTTGTTTTGTTTTGCCGTTTTCACCATTTTTGCCGTTACACACACACCTGTTGTAACAGCCGCAATGGCGGCAGTAAATCCGATGGCATATTTCATCACAAATGGCTCCCTTACATATCTTTCTTTCATAAGACGCTTGAATGAAAAAAGACGTTTCAACTGTTAAACGTCTTTTTTTCTCATTTATTTACTTTCATAATAGAGATTAATGTCGTATTGCTTCTGCATATAGTGAAAAACCGTCTCGCGCTCTTTCCACTGATTTGATTGCGGCCATAAATCTGTGCTTTTTTGTATAATTTCACATCGAAGCCGATGATATTCATCCTCAGCCTTTTCTTCTTTTTTCTTATAGTAATAAGAGGCGTAAAAAGCAAAGACTTCAGCCATGATCCAAAACAGAAAAACTTCATGACCAAGCAGTGTTGCAATCATGGCTTCCGGCTGAAGCGAGCCGCCTCCCGCATTTGCCGTGATCACAAAATAAAACAAAAGAATGGCCAGCGATAGAAGGGCTGTCCATTGCCATCTTTTGCACTGCTTGGCAAAGCCCTCATATTTATGCTTTCTTTTGATCAATGTTTCCATCATTTTCTGTGTCGGCTGATCCATATATCGGCTGATTGCGTGCAATGTCATCACATACACCCTGTCCCTTTTTTCTACATATGTATGTGCGTGCTTCTTCATTCATGTCAGGTGATTAGTTTTCTAGTGGAATATTCAGCACTTGACCACTATACACGCTGTTACCTTTCAAATGATTATAGGCTCTAATTTTCTCTTCACCCGAACGGTTTTTGTAATACTTCATTGAAATTCGATACAGGTTTTCCTCTGGACCAACGGTGTGCTGCACGACACGAACTGGCTTTTCTTCCTGCTTCTTTTTCTCTTCGGCCTCTTTTCGTTTTTTCTCTTCCTGTTGCTTTTGCAAGGCTAGCTGCTGCTGTTCACGCTTTTTGGCAGCTTCGGCTCTCGCGCGTTCTTTTTCTTTCGCTGCTTGTTCACGCTCTTCTTTCTCTTTAGCAGCTTTTTCTTTTTTCTGCTGTTCAGCTTTTTCTTTCGACCGCTGTTTTTCTTTCTCTTTCTTTTGCTTCTCATCATCAGACGCATTCGCTTTATCAACGCTTGAGTCATTTTTCGTTTCGACAAGTGCTGACGGGACTGGGTCTGTGTCAGCACTTGATGTAGAATCAATATTATATACATCTTGATTATTATTATGGTTGATTTCCTTTGACGTGTAGTAGATCAGAAGGAAGAACACTGTGACGACGATAATAGGAAAGATAATAGCAAGTGTTGTAAACAATGGATTACGCACCTTTTTCGTGCGCTGTTTTTTATATTCATGGAAATCTTCTCGTGTAGGAAAGTGAGAGTCATCTGAAGGCTGCACTTCTTCTTCAAAAATTTTCTCTGCATCATCGTCATGGATGTTTGTCAGCTGCTCCTTCTTTCTCTTCATTCTCGACATTTCTTCCATGTTCATCCCTCCCCCTATATTTCAAACGAATTTGACAAGCAAAGACTAAGTCAATGACAAAATGGGTCATGACAGGAACAAATAAATTCCCAGTCCACTCGTATAAAAGTCCTAAAAAAATACTAATTGAAACCACAAGGATAAACAAGAGTATTTTTGATAAGTAGCGAAAGTGAAGGAGCGCAAACACAATACTGGCAATTTCCAATCCAAATTGCTGCTGGACGATCCCTCGGAATAGAATTTCCTCTGAAAAGGCGATGAGCAGTGTTAACCAAACAATATGCGGGATGCTGCGATTTTTGAACATTTTTTCATTTAATCCGCCATCATCATACATATGAGCAGGAAACACCTTCATAACAATCGCATCCACAATGATCACAACCGCAGCGCCGCCAATTCCATAAGTCAGTATCCGCGCATCTTGGATCTCCCAAAGGGATGTAAAATCTGTCCAATGATCGAACATAAATATACCTAGTAAAAAAGAAATGATCAGCATCAGCAGCTGCGTGAAATACAGCTGTTCTACAACTTGTCGATCGGTTAATTTTTCGATGATTCGGCGATGTTGTTCAATCAATGCTGCGCCTCTTTTGATGAAACATACGATCCAGCACGGTCTTCCAGTGTTTCATTTCATTCAGCTCCAATGGTTGATCTTTTTTTTCATAATCAGACAGGTCAAGTCCGCAAGAAGAGCAGCAGCAGCCAGAGGATGCGCTCTCCGTTTGATCAAGCTGTTCGTAAAAGTATGATAACAGAGATTGTCTAAAGCAGCTATGATCTGTGATCCGCTCCTTAAATTGCCACACTTTTCTCAGTTTTTCAGTTTGTCTGTCCTGCAATTTCTCTTTCAGTTTCATCAGGAGCACACGAGGCTCGTCAGACTGATACATCCTGTAATAATGGATCAGCATTCTTGCACGTGTCTCCTGAAGCCCTGATTCCATCAATTGTTCACGTAGTTTCTTTTCATCATTTGTCTGCATTTGTGTCAGCCTGGCTAAGAAAAAATCAATTTCTGGATCATCAAAGCCCTCTGCTTGTATTAAATGCTGTTGAATATCCGCGTCCTCTTCTGTATATAAAAGAATGCTCACACTGTTTTTCCCGTCCCGTCCTGCTCTTCCAATTTCCTGCATAAATGCTTCAATTGACTGAGGCGGGCTCATATGAATAACAAATCGTATATCTGCTTTGTCAATTCCCATTCCAAAAGCACTTGTACAACAAATGAGGTCAAGCTGTCCGCTGATAAATTGCTGCTGAATAAGCATGCGGTCTCCTGCATCCATTCCGCCATGGTAATACTCTACACGCTGATGGGTTTTTTGTTTCATTATGAGCGCCATATCTTCTGTCATTTGCCGGGTCGGGCAATAAATCAGGCCAGGGCCTTGCAGGAATTCCACAAGCTCAATGGCCCGTTTCTCTTTTGCTTCTTTCGTTTCGTGCGCTTCTTTGACTAATGCGATGTTTGGCCGGTTGACAGAATGGATATGAAAGTCTGGATGCTGCAATCTTAACGTTTGCACGGTATCTTTAAGTGTTTGTTTCGTTGCTGTTGCCGTCAGTGCTAAGGCAACAGGATGACCTAATGCTTCTCTCCATTCTCCCAGCTTGGAATATTCCGGACGGAAATCATGCCCCCATTCGGATATACAATGGGCTTCATCGACGACGAACAGACCAATATGCATCGATTTGAGCTGTTCTAGCAGCACCTCTGACATTAATGCCTCAGGCGCGACGAATAAAAATTTATATGATGGCAAATGCCGAATGATATGCCGTCTCTCCTGAAAAGATAATGTGCTGTTCAGTGCCGCCACTCGTTTTTCTCCGCGCATTTTCATTCGTTCGACTTGGTCCTCCATAAGCGATAACAGCGGCGAAATAATGAGAACTAATCCTTCAGTCATATAGCCGGGAATTTGATAGCAGATGGACTTCCCTCCGCCAGTAGGCAGCATGGCAACCGTATCTTTCTGATTCAGTACACTTTGAATAATGTCCTCTTGACCTGCTTTAAATGAGTCGTAACCAAAATATCGCATGAGCGTCTGATGAAGCTTATCCATTTGCTTTCACCATCCTTGTCAGAGCCAATCTTATTTGAAAATAAGTAAATGGATGTTCGAGTTTTTCTTTAATCAGCTTCATTTTATTTGTTTGAAGCTCCCTGGCTACTGCATGAATGGCCTGCTGCTCTTCTTCGCTCACATACGGCTCTATTGAGAAGCTCGGTTCATGTATGGACAGTTCGACAATATGGTCTTCGATCGTTGCCTTTTTTAATGATCGAATATGAGCAATCTGATCAATATCATAGCCTTTTTGCACAAGCTCGAGCGTTTTATGGGTAGAGGTTGTTAGCACGCGTTTGAATTCAAGGTCACCTACGAGCTGCTGCATGACCTGCGCTTCACCTTTTTGGGCAGCATGAATAAAATAATGGAGGACATTCCAAAAAAGCAGGTACACATACCACACATCTTCTTTTAGCCACTCTGCCATTTGCTGATACGTACGCCCAATTCTTTCATTTGACGTCAATGAGTAAACAAAAATCAGCGCCTCTTGATCACTTATACGGGAAAGGAGCTTGTCTAGTTCATGATGCAGCTCTTCCGAAAGCTTATTCTTCTCGTGATGCTGTTTTAAGAAGGATTTCGTCCAGCTTTGTACAGATACATCTCTTTGTATTGGAACATATTGATGCGATCCAGCCAGATGGTGAGACAGCACTTGTACAAGTAAAGAGAGTCTCATCCATAGCACCTTTGCTTTATCATGATATTTGGCACCATGAAAATAAGCGGGCATCGGTTTTTCTGAAAAATACTGGCTTAGCATACGCTGTCCTGCATTTGTAACAGTGAATGTCTCCCCTGTTTTTACGATGTAGTGCTTTTCGTCAAGCTTTATAGCAGAGCGATTCAGCTGATCCCTCGTAAACCCCGGGTAACAGCCGAAGTACTTTGAAAGCTGAAACAAACTGGCATCCTGTATGGTTTGTGATGATTTCTTTCCTTTAAAAAGATGGTAGACAGCACTTATGGAGCGTTCGCCGTTCAATTTATGTACGCTGTCCATTAACATGACATCCAAGTAATGAAGAGTCATTCGCCAAAGCACCTGTCTTCCTGACAAAATTCGAATATTTTCTCCCTTTATTTTAACAGATTTCATAGAAGAAGAAATGTTTAAACTCAATTTGTGGGGGAAAGTTATGAACAAACCCTTATGTGATAAGCATTCTCAATCACTTTACAGTTGAAATGTGAAATTAAAATCATTACAATAAGGTTTGAGGAAATTGTTTTTTATCGGTGAAACTAAAAAGGTTAGACCATTTGTTCCATCGAACAATCTGGGAGGTATTTTTTTAACATGGCAAAATATACAATTGTAGACAAAGACACATGTATTGCTTGCGGCGCATGCGGTGCAGCTGCTCCAGACATTTATGATTATGATGATGAAGGCATTGCATTTGTTACGCTTGATGACAACCAAGGGACTGTAGAAGTTCCAGAAGTACTTGAAGAAGATATGCTTGATGCATTTGAAGGATGTCCAACAGATTCAATCAAAGTTGCGGACGAATCTTTCGATGGTGACCCGCTTAAGCATGAATAGTATAAAAGCCCCTTATGCAGGGGCTTTTTTTATATTAACTATTTTGAAGTCGGCGTTTATTTTCAAACCATGGACGCATTTTCACAAAAATGAGGCTAAACACGATGGTAATGATGATTCCTTTAATAAAGTTAAATGGTAAGATCCCTGCTGTAATGGTCGTCTTGAGCGCATGATCGGATAGTTCTGGCGCGTTTAAGAACCATGTGTAAGCTGGCAGGAATAAGAAGTAATTTAAAATACTCATCATCACAGTCATAAGCAATGTACCCGTGATCATAGACCATGCCATCCCTTTTGCTGATTTGATTTTTTTAAACATAAAGGCGACTGGCAAGATAAATAGTGTGCCTGCAATGAAGTTCGCAACTTGCCCAACTGGAACGCCGGACATACTGCCTTGAATGAGGTAATGCAGTACATTTTTTAATGCCTCAACAGCAATCCCTGCACCCGGTCCATAAATTAAAATCGCAATAATTGCCGGGATATCACTAAAATCAATTTTCAAATACGCTGGAAGACCCGGGAAAGGAAAATCCAATAAAATTAACACAAACGAAATACTGCTGAGCATACTGGTAACAACTAAACGCTTTACTTTACTTTGATTCAATATTCTCTCTCCTTTTCGATCAAATCTTTCGAAAAGAGGATTGTTCCATTTTAGCCACAAAAAAACCGCCCTTGAAAACAGGAGCGGGGAAATTGGGCTAGACAAATAAACGTGTGAACATCAATGTTTTCAACGTTTATGAACCTCCATCTTCTCCCATCCAGACTATACTGTCGGCTTCGGAATCACACCGAATCCTGCCAAAAAGGCTCGCGGGCTTAGAGACTATGCTCATCACCGCCGGTAGGGAATTACACCCTGCCCCGAAGATTGATCATTATTCAATTCGACATCATTATATATGATATATGAGCATTTGTACAGATAAAAATCCTGAGCAAATTCATCAGTTTTAAGAAATCGTAAAAAACACAAAAATTATAATGACAAATGCGCAAAAATTGGTTATCTTTTGTTTAAAGGTGTTCATTCTTTATAAAGACACAAAGAAATGTTCGTGTTTTCTTTTTCACTTTACTGCTTTAATTTGATTGACACAGTGAAAAGGAATATGGTAAATTATCAGATATTTATGACGTTTATTTTAGGAGGAAATCTTACGATGTTTCGAGTATTAGTCTCAGATAAGATGAGCAATGATGGTCTTCTACCACTTTTAGAATCAGATTTTGTTGAAATTGTCCAAAAAAATGTAGCAGAAGCAGAAGATGAATTACACACGTTTGATGCCTTACTTGTCAGAAGTGCCACGAAAGTAACGAAAGAGCTTTATGAAAAAATGACTTCATTAAAAATTGTCGGCCGTGCAGGTGTGGGAGTAGACAATATTGACATTGATGAAGCGACCAAACACGGCGTCATTGTGATCAATGCACCAAACGGTAATACGATCTCGACAGCTGAGCATACGTTCGCTATGATTTCATCACTTATGCGTCATATTCCGCAAGCCAACATTTCTGTCAAATCAAAAGAATGGAACAGAGGTGCATATGTTGGTGCTGAGCTTTACGGAAAATCTCTTGGGATTGTCGGCTTAGGCAGAATCGGAAGTGAAATCGCCCAGCGTGCGAGAGCATTTGGCATGACAGTCAACGTGTTTGACCCATTTCTCACAAAGGAACGTGCAGAAAAAATTGGCGTCAATGCGAAATCACTTGATGAAGTACTCGAAGTATCAGATATTATTACTGTACATACGCCATTAACAAAAGAAACAAGAGGACTTCTCAATAAAGAAACGATTGCAAAAACGAAAAAAGGTGTTCGCCTTGTAAACTGTGCGCGCGGCGGTATTATTGACGAGGCTGACCTTCTTGAAGCTCTTGAAAGCGGCCATGTCGCAGGAGCTGCACTCGATGTATTCGAGGTAGAACCGCCAACTGATAATCCGCTTGTGGATCATCCACATGTCATTGCAACTCCGCATCTTGGTGCCTCTACAAAAGAAGCACAATTAAATGTAGCGGCGCAAGTATCTGAAGAAGTCCTTCAATTTGCAAAAGGTCTTCCTGTCATGTCATCTATTAATCTACCAGCGATGACAAAAGACGAGTTCAAAAAGATTCAGCCTTATCATCAATTTGCAGGAAAACTTGGACGTCTTGTCTCTCAATCAATGAGAGAACCTGTAAAAGAAGTAGGCATTTCTTATGAAGGCTCTATTTCAAAACTCGAAACATCCTTTATCACAAAGAGTCTTCTGTCAGGCTTTTTAAAAGAGCGTGTTGATTCGACTGTGAATGAAGTAAATGCTGGAATGGTCGCAAAAGAACGAGGCATTAGCTTTAGTGAAAAAATTTCTTCCAGCGAATCTGGTTACGAAAACAGTATTTCCATTGAAGTCAAAGGTGATCTTTCAACCTTTACTCTAAAAGCGACTTACATCCCGCATCTAGGGGAGCGCGTTGTTTCTATTAATGGTTTTAATATTGATTTTTATCCAGATGGACACCTTGTCTATATCCAGCATACAGATGCACCTGGTGTGATTGGAAAGGTTGGACAGATTTTAGGCGACCATGATGTCAACATCGCCACAATGCAGGTGGGACGTAAAGAAAAAGGCGGCGAAGCCATTATGATGCTTTCTTTCGACAAGCATCTAGAGGACGAAATTGTGAAAAAATTAACTGAAGTGCAGGATATTCTTTCAGTCCGCCTGATTGACCTATAAAAAACAGTGATAAACCTCATGCTTTGCATGAGGTTTATTTTGTTGAAACCATTAAACGGTCTCCTGTTCGAATGAGATGAGTCGTCAGCTCATTGATCTTTTTCAACTGTTCCACAGTCATTTCATTCGCCTTTGCTATCGACCAAAGGGTATCCCCTTGTTTAATGACATATGTATTTTTTTCATGTCCATTTACATGAAGAGCCGGCTCTTGAAAACGTTCCACAGCAATCATTTTGAGCGGATCTACCGCATCCTTTTTGCTGACTGACCAATTGCCACGATGTACTTCAAAATGCAAATGAGTGCCTCTGGAGGCTCCTGTGTTGCCAATTATGCCAATCGGCTGTCCCGCTTGTACATGGTCACCCTTTTTCACAAAACGCTCGTGTAAATGAGCATAGACGGTTTCGTATCCATTTGGATGCTGAATAAATACAACTTCTCCATATGTAGCCGATACATACGAACGGGTGACCACACCTTCACTTGCAGCAAAAATGGATTCTCCTTCTGGCGCAGCTATATCTAATCCCTTATGCGAGCCGCCCCTTGTCCCAAACAAGTCAGTGACTTCTCCTTTCACTGGTTCCACCCATTCGTTTGTCTTCTGCGCATGGGCAAATGGCGCTAAGATCAAGAGCAAAAAACAGCTGGCACCTATGAAGCAATACCTTTTCATCAGTGACTCCCCTTCTTTGAGGTTCTTTTCATGACAGCTTAGTATACAGCAAGAAGACCCTTTTCTATACATCAAAAAAGAACGCAATGAAATGCTTGCGTCCTTTAACGATCTTTTATGACAACTGGATTCGGCAGAGCCGGTACCTCTATTGGTTCATTTAATTCATATGGTCCTACTTGATCTGTTCCTGCATATTGAATGGTGACATCTGTAAAACCAAAATCTTTCGCTGTGAGCAGCAGACCTTCAATGAGTAGAGTATGATCAATTGAGTCCGATAATTGTGCTGATGCTCCAAACGCGATGGTTACATGCTTACCTTTTGATGTCACTTCTTTAATGGGTTCTTCTTTAATTAATGGTTCAAGTCCAGAATCACTCGTGCGTTTCATGGCCTCTACAGCTTCTTCATAAGAAGAATAATGTGTTTTGGAGGGCACCAAAAAAGTCCCGCTCTTATTCTCTAACACGTAATAAGCTTTCTTCGTTTGTTTATCAATTGATATTGCGCCAATGCTGCTAGCCCCTAATTGAAGATGAGAGCCTTTGACTGATTTGACTTCCACTTGTTTATACCTGCTCCATTTGAGCGTTTCTTTTACCATATCTTTAAATCGATTGGCTTCCTTTATCGTATCAAGGGACAAATCATTTTTTAACTGAAAAACAAGTGTATTCCCATTTTCACGAAGGTCCACCATCTCAAGATAAGATTGAAGTGGCTTTGTCATTTCAGGCAGCTGCACCTGTTCATATGTGTTCATCATTTCCTGCAAATGGTCATGTTCATTCTCTTTTTCAATACTAATGGGAACCACTTGAGACGTCGATTCATCTATGTATGCAACCGTCATATACTTTTGCTTGTCTTCATGAGAAACAACGTGTGTGGTACCATTTGCCTGTTTGACGGGCTCTAATGTGGCATTTGCCTGTCCTTTGTCAGCACTTGAGTCCATTTTTATCTGTTTATGCTGTTCTTGAGCAGCCGGCTGAAATAAATGAGGAGAAATTAAAAACGCCATAAATAAAACCACAACGGTTGCCACCGCTGGACCGATCCATTTGACACTTTTCTTTTTCTTCCCGCTTGCCATCAGCACCTGCTGGTATATCTGCTTAGATGAACGGTTGTCCTCCACCTTTGGAAGCTGACTTAGTAACACCTTGATTCGTTCTTCGCTCCAATCGGACCTGTTCGTTTTCATTCACTAGCTCCTCCTTCAAAAGCTCCATATGTTTTCGGAGCACTTTCAGGCCTCGGTGCTGCGTTGTTTTGACTTTGCTTTCCGAGAACTTTAGCGCCTTTGCCGTCTCCATGATTGAGTAGCCCTGGATAAACCTTAAAATGATGACAGCTCTTTGATCAATCGTGCAGTGATCAAGCGCGGCATAAATTTCTTTAGTATTTTCATCCTGTACAGCCAGTTCGTCTGGGAGCAAGTCTGGGTCTTTTACATCCTGCTTATCCCAATCAAACGTGCCGAGTACCCGTTGTCTAATGGTTTGCTGCTTGCGAAACCAGTCAATCGCCACATGCCTTGCAATTGAAAACAGCCATGTTTTCTCGCTGCTTCTTCCTTCAAAAGTTTTATATGAGTGAAGTACCCGAATGTAAACCTCCTGTACGAGATCCTCTGCCTGATTTTTATCTTTAACCATATAAAATAAAAACTGGTACAAATCTTGATGGTACGAATCATATATTTTTTGAAAGGTTTCATGCATAGGAAACCCCTCCGTTCACTTATTTTTGTCGAGTGACTCTTATAAAACGTTACATTACAACTTTATGACAAATATATTACAAGTTCGACAGTTTGGAAAGGGCTTTTTGTTTAACTTCTCCTTAAAAATTTTAAAATAGAAAAAACACTTCATTTTCTTTACGAAAAGAAGTGTTTCTCATGTAACAAGATTCTTCGTCAAGATTAGACGAGTTCCTGCTTTTTTCTCGGAATATAGAATGTGAAGTGTGTACCTGCCCCCGCTTTGCTGTGAGCATGTATAGAGCCTTGATGCGCCTCGATGATGTTCTTCACAATCGCAAGGCCAAGTCCAGTACCAGAACGCCCTCTCGTCCTTGCTTTATCGGCTTTATAAAAGCGTTCGAAAATAAAGGGCAGATCCTCTTCCGGAATTCCACTCCCCGAATCTTTTACATCCATTTTCAGTCCGTTTTCCACCGATTGAACCGAGAAGTGAACCTCGCCGCCTTCTGGTGTATGACGAATAGCATTATCAATGAGATTCGTAAACACTTGCTCAATCTTATCTGGATCGAATACAAAGTGCGGTTCATCCACTTGAATATCATACGTAAGGTCGATTTGTTTTTCTTTCGCAATCCCGAGAAACTTACGGTAGATCTTCTCTGTCAGCTCTTCCGTATCTGTTGATTCAAGATTCAGTGTAATATGACCTGCTTCCATTCTCGCTAGATCTAGAAGGTCATTCACAAGACGTCCCATTCGAAGTGATTCATCATAGATAATTTGCGCAATCTCTTTCTTTTCCTCTTCTGATCCCGCAATATCATCTACAATTGCCTCACTGTACCCTTGCAGCATGGCAATTGGTGTACGAAGTTCATGACTGACATTGGCAATGAAGTCTTTCCTCAGTTTATCAAGTCTTCGTTCCTCCGTCATATCACGAAGGACTGCAACTGCTCCCCTGACATCCTGCTGATTATACAGCGGAGACATGAGAAGAACCCATGTACGCCCTTGCAGCGTAACTTCGATCATTTGCTCTTTTTCTGTGCTGACAGCTGTATGAAATAGCTCGCGCGCTTCTGGCGGCAGTTCATCTCCATCCTTGATCTTCATATTTTGCTCGTAATACCATGCCTGCAAAAATCGTTCTGCAGGAGGATTTGTCATCAAAATCGTTCCATCAATATTGATGGTGATGACGCCATCAGCCATACTGCTTAAAATATTAGATAAATGTTCTTTTTCTTGATTTAAGGCTGTGATATGGAATTTAAGCTGCTTCCCCATTTGATTAAAGGCGATTGCCAGTTCTCCAATTTCATCTTGCGTTAAAATAGGAATCTTTGTATCAAATTTCCCTTTCGCCAAATCTTGTGCACCCTCTCTCATCTTTCTGAGAGGATAGGTGACACGTGTTGACAAGAAGAAAGCGAATATAGTGGTCAGTACAATCGCAATTCCGGCGGCTAAAAAAATGTAGCGTGTCGTATGTTTCGTTGTTTGTTCTACAGCGAGGAGTGATTGAGAAAGAAAGACCATGCCTTTTTTTCCGTTCGCCTCGTATGGAACACCGACTACAATCCGTTCATCTTTTCGATTGCCTGCATCAGGTTCTGCACGTTTACTGATTTTTTTACGATCTTTCAGTGCTTGATTTAAATCGTTGTCCGCTTCAATTTGTTTCTTTGTAATCGCAGGAAGCTTCCCGTCTTTTTCAGACGAATACCACTCTAGCCCGTCCTCTTGGATGATCGCAATACTCGTCAATTTGTCAGCGAGTTCTGATGTAATCGACCTCGCAAGCGATTGATCCTCATGGCTTTCTAAAATGACCGCTACTTTGTTTGCCATTTGTGTTAAATCAGATTTTGCTTCTTCTACATGATAATTCTCAATGAACTCTAAAAGAAGCACAGTTAAAATAGATAAAACGATCAAGACGAGGAAAAGAATGGTTAACCATAGCTTTCCTACAACACTTTTCCACAGTTTCATTCAGCGCCGACCTCAAATTTGTACCCGACACCCCATACAGTTACGATTTTTTTCGCTGCTTCTGGTGACACTTTATTCAGTTTTTCACGAAGTCGTTTGACATGAGTATCAACTGTTCGTAAGTCTCCAAAGAATTCATATTGCCATACTTCTTTTAGCAGCTTTTCTCTGTCATAGACCTTATCTGGTGTTTTTGCAAGGAAATATAAAAGCTCATATTCCTTCGGCGTGAGGCTGACTTCTTTGCCATCAGCCGTCACTCTATGTGCATCATGGTCAATAGAAAGATGAGAAAACACAAGAACATCCTTTGTTGTTGTCCCAGTATTCAAATAAGACGTTTGAGACGATCTTCTGAGCAATGCCTTTACACGTAAAACCACTTCACGCGGGCTGAAAGGTTTGACGATGTAGTCATCCGTTCCTGCCTCAAATCCTTGAACGCGGTTGGCTTCTTCTCCTTTTGCGGTCAGCATAATGATTGGAGTCGCTTTTTTGTCTCGAATTTGATTACACACTTCGATTCCATCTGTACCAGGCATCATTAAATCGAGCAAAATGAGGTCGTAATCGGTTTGAAGCCCTTTTTGAATCGCCTCATCTCCATTTTCCGCTTCATCGATTTCATAATTTTCACGTTCTAAATACATTTTTAAAAGGCGGCGAATTCTTGCCTCATCATCTACGACTAATATTTTCGTTTGAGTTGTGTGTTCCATTAGACAGTCCTCCTGCTTTCTCCGTTGTTACATTCATTTTAACAAAAAGCCGAATTGAATCATAAAAGTTGGCTTTTCCTTGTGATTATGCGTAAGAATGAAGCCCCGCAATGACAAGGTTGACAAAGATGAGATTAAACATAATAATGGCGAAGCCGATCACAGCAAGCCATGCGGACTTTTCACCATGCCAGCCTCGCGACAAGCGAAGATGAAGATAGGCAGCATAAAAGAGAAACGTAATCAATGCCCATACTTCCTTCGGGTCCCAGCCCCAAAACCTAGTCCATGCAATTTGCGCCCAGATCATGGCAAAGATCAGCCCGCCTAACGCAAATACAGGGAAACCAATCGAAACAGCCCTATACCCAATTTCATCAACTAAATCTAGGTTCACCTGTTTCACTAGCGGTTGAAGCAGTGCGCTCAGCCGTTTGCGAATGATCAATCGAATGAGTCCGTATATGATCAGCCCTACGCCAAATGACCATAACACCGTATTGACCTTTCTACCTGAAAAAACAGGCGGCAGCTCAACAAACGGTTCCAAACGATCTTCCGTCACAAGCTCCCCTTTATGAGGTCCGACAAGAGCTGGGAGCTCATAGACCATCTCACTTTTTTCTTTATTTTTATCAATCCAATTAAATGTTGCTTCATATCCTGTCATTCTAAAGATAGACGTAACAGCGATAAATGCAAGTGTGACCACAATCATAAACATGACAAGCTCTAAACCAAACGTCTTCTTCCCTGGCTTTGTTTGATCCACATGCTTTAGTAGAAAGATGACACCTGCCACAAAGCTGATGGCTAAAATGGCTTGGCCAAGTGCTGCTGTTGTCACGTGAATATAAAGCCAATTACTTTGAAGTGAAGGAATCAGCGGTGAAATATCTGATGGGAACATACTTGCATAGGCAATAATCAATAAAGCGATTGGAAGTGTAAATAAACCAAGTACAGACACTTGATACACAAAATATAAAATGATGAATGCAAGCACCAGCATCATGCCAAAAGCCGTTGTGAACTCAAACAAATTACTGACAGGTGCATGACCAGATGCGATCCATCTTGAAATAAAATAGCCCAACTGGCTCAAAAAACCGATGATGGTAAGCGTAATGCCAATGAGTGCCGCCTTATTTCTGCGCGGTCCTTCTTCTTTCTTTTTTCCCTTAATGGCACCACCAAAAAAAGGAACTGCCGCTAAATAAAATAGAAAAGCTGCAAATAACAGATTTTCACTGACTGCCGCCATCTAATCCTTCCCCCTTGCTTTTGCTGATACTTGTTGTATCAGGCAGTTCTTTTTGATCAACTGGCTGTTTGATGCCACTGCCGTGCAGTAACACACCAAGATCGGACTTTAAGCCGAACCAGTTTTTGTTTGTATGTCCTGCCACCAATACTTTTCCATCCTTTGCCGACAGCCAGATTCTTCTATGCTGCCAATACATCCCCTGCACGACACCGATCATGAAGATGATTCCGCCTACTATGAGCACGCCAAGTGTTAAATCCTTTCTCACTGTTAACCCTGTGACGTTTTTCGTTTCGACCCGATCAAACTTCATTTTATATAGATTGTTATCAGAACCCTCTACTGTCTCTTGAATGGCGACAAAGCTTTTTTCACCTTTAGGTTTTTCAGGAGAAATCATTTCAAACACGAAAGCAGGATTATTCGGATTCCTTGTTTTCGTACTTGGCGTTCCATCATCGTCAAAATAAAAATCAGGCAGATAGCTCATCACCTTGACTTTGTAACCGCTACCAAGATCATATTCTGACTTAGGCTCCAGCAGATTAATCTTCACTGTACCGAAAGATTTTTCTGTATCTTTACGAATCAGCTGAAAGACCATTTGATCGAGTTCATTTTGTTTAAAATCCACTTGATATAATGAGAAATTGTCAAACTTGAGCGGTTCATTTACTTTGATATCGTGTTCTGTTACCTGCTTCAGCTTGGGCTTTTCACCAAATACAACTTCTCCTTCACGTTTGTATAAAATGGCATCCGTTTTATAGCTTTTCACCACTTGACCATCGCCAGCTTTTTCAATGGCATTCTCAAACACTTCTTTTTCATTTCCAGTTTCATAGCGATCAATTGAAAACGCATTATTTTTCAAGAAGTATTGACCATCCGTACCTGGAATTGGTGCAGTTTCCCCTTCTCTGACCCAAAGCGTTTCATCCACGTACATGCCCGGGACAAACCGGAGCATCGCTCCAATGAGAAAGATGATTAGTCCAATGTGATTGACGTAAGGTCCCCAGCGTGAAAAACGTCCTTTTTCGGCTAAAATATGCCCATTTTCTTCTCGCACGCGGTAACGCTTTTGTTTCATTGCTCTTATGATGCCTTCATATGTATGCTGATCTAATGTTTTGTCTGTCTCGCTAAACAGACGCTGTCTTCTCATAAAGCCTTCTTTTTTGATAACCCCTTGGTTTTTGAGTGCTCGATAAAGAGGAATAACGCGGTCGAGACTGCAAATGACAAGGGAGATTCCGATTGATGCGACAAGAGCTAAAAACCACCAAGAATTATAAAGATCATGGAATCCAAGTGTGTAATACAGCTTGCCAAACGATCCATATTGCTCTTCATAATACGTGGAAGCAGATGCACCTGGCGGAATAAATCGCTCCTGCGGAAAAATCGTTCCAAGCGAAGAAGCGAGCAGTGTAATGACAATCAGCCACACACCCACTTTAACGGAAGAAAAAAAGTTCCATACTTTATCAACAATCGTTTTGTTGTATGTTTGCGAGCGTCTTGCACTGCCGTCATATCTCATATCAAGCAGCTTTGAAGAGTTTTTCTCTTTAGCCGCAATGGGATTCCCGCATGATTCACATAGAACAGTACCGATTGGATTAATATGTCCACACTCGCACTTTACCTCTTTCATTCTATGACCCCTTTGGTTTAATCAAATTCATATATTCATAGACATTACGTTCTGTCATCGTTCCCTTTATGACTTTGATTACCTTGCCTTCAGGATTGATTAAAAATGTGGTTGGCAGCGGCGTAATATCATATGCCTCTGTCACTTGACGATCTTTGTCCATGGCAACAGGAAAATTCACGCCATAGGATTCCATAAAATTTTTCACGGCAATCTTGGATTCCGCAACATTGACTGCAACAATTTCCACACCGCGATCCTTGAACACTTCATATTGATTCGCCATATAAGGAAATTCTTGTTTACACGGTCCACACCATGTACCCCAAAAATTAAGAAAGACACCTTTGCCTTTTAAGTCCTTTAACTCAATCCGATCCCCATCGACAGATTGAAGGACAAAGTTTGGCGCAATAGATCCTTCTTTGACTCGATCCTGTTTGGCAAATACTGAGTTATACATTGTATAACATAGTGCCGCAAGCATCACGAGGAGAATGCCCGTCCGTATGAAAAACCGTCTTTTTTTCATCTGAAGTACCCCTTCCCCATAGACATTCAGGTAAATTATAGCATTCTCCTTCTTTTGATGCTTCTTCATTTTTTGAAGTTTATGTGAAAATTAAAAAGCGCTTTTCCCATGATCGGCAATTGCTCTCAGGCGCTTTACTTCATGCGGAGACAATTCTCTGCGGTCTCCTGGTCTCATACCTTCAATATGAAGGAACGAATATTGCTCCCTTTTTAGCTTTAACACATCATGTCCAATCGCTTCAAACATGCGGCGCACCTGTCTGTTTCTGCCTTCGTGAATGGTTAATTGAACAATACAAGTTTGCTTTCGTTTATCAATAGAAAGCATTTTCGCACGAGCAGGTGCTGTTTTTTTATGATCTAACATGATCCCTTTTTCTAGCTTTCTAAGCAGTTCCTTTGAAGGAATGCCTTTTAGCTTCGCTGCATACGTTTTATCAATTTCGTATTTCGGGTGCATGAGCTTATGTGCAAATTCCCCATCATTTGTAATCAAAATCAAACCGCTCGTATCATAATCTAACCGGCCGATTGGATAAAGACGCTGCGGGACATCATCAAAGAAATCTGTGACGACCTTGCGTCCTTTATCATCCTCGGCAGCCGAAATGACGCCGCGCGGTTTATAAAGCATAAAGTAAACCGGTTCTTCTCTTTCAAGCTTTAATCCATTGACTTCAATTTTATCTGAAGAGCCCACCTTCACTCCGAGCTCTGTCACTGTTTGACCATTAACGGTAACTCGTCCTTCTTTAATTAATTCTTCAGCCTTTCGTCTTGAAGCGACGCCGGCATGTGCAATTACTTTCTGTAAACGTTCCATTTGTCTTTCACCTCATGTACTATCTTACTTGCTTGACTTAAAACAAACAAGCATTCGTGGAAAAATAAGCGTTTCGTCTGTCTAATTTCAGCTAAAAAGCGATTTTCCATCCATGAAATACAAAAAAGCGCCTGATTAGGCGCCGCTAAATAACAAACTGACGATAATGACAGATGCAATGACACCAATGAGATCTGCTAACAAACCTACTTTCAGCGCATCTCCCATTTTTTTAATACCGACTGCTCCAAAATAGACCGTTAAAATGTAAAGGGTGGTGTCTGTTGACCCTTGCATGACAGCTGCAAGCTGGCCAATAAAAGAATCTGGGCCATACGTCGCTATCAAGTCTGATGTCATTCCAAGTGCAGCCGTTCCTGATATCGGACGAATAAACGCAAGCGGCACCACTTCTGGCGGGAAACCAATCGCTGTAAAGACTGGTTTTAATAGTCCCATAACAAAATCAAGCGCACCTGACGCACGGAATATCGTAATGGCTACAAGCATACCGACTAAATAGGGAATGATTGAAAAGGCAATTTGAATGCCCTCTTTTCCTCCCTCCACAAATGTTTCATAGGTTGGTACCTTTTTAATGGTTCCAGCAATCAAAATTCCTGCGATGATCAGTGGTATCAAAGCAAGTGACAGCCAGTTAATAAATGCCACAAGATCACCCCCGCCTGCTTCTGCGATAGTGGAAATAACGATCGATGATAATTGCACCGATTCCTGAAATGAGTGTTGCTAAAATGGTTGGCCCTACAATGTCTGTTGGCTGATCTGCCCCATAGGTCATTCTTATTGCAATGACGGTTGTTGGCACAAGTGTGATAGAGGATGTGTTGACCGCTAGAAATGTAATCATAGAACGGCTTGCTTCATTTTTCCCGCCGTTTAATGATTTCATCTGCTCCATCGCCTTAATTCCAAGCGGTGTAGCGGCATTCCCGAGACCAAAGAAATTCGCCATGAGATTGGACAAAATATACCCCATTGCAGGATGATTAGGCGGAATATCCGGGAATAGCTTTGAAATAAAGGGCCGGCACAATTTACTAAAGAAATTTAACAGCCCTGCCTCTTCGGCAATCTTCATAAGCCCGAGCCAAAAAACGAGGACACTAATCAAACCAATTGAAATAGTAACCGCTTCTTTTGAGCCTTTAAATACAGCCTCGTTCACTTCCTGCATCGTTCCATTAAACATCGCATAGACAAGACCGATGACAGTGAGAAATACCCAAATTAGATTGACCATGAAGATCCGCCTATAGATGTCTGAAAGACAGACTTAAACATTTCTTGGAAACTTTTTTGAGGCATGCGGTTTCGTTTATTTTCATAAAAGATCGGTAATTGCTCGATCACCTGTCCATCTAATAAAATCGTCATTTTTCCGACAACATCTGGGATGGTTTCGGCGTTTTTTTTCCATTTCTTTTTTGGAGCGAGCATTTCCGTTTCAATTTTCACAAGTTTTTTTTCATCTTCATTTAAAAAATAGTCCACATCACGCTTGATAAACGCTTTTTTTTCGTAAAAGGTCCCTTTTAACGAAGCAAGCCTTCCTTTTTCAGCAAGCACATACGTTTTATAGTGATCAAATGCATATTCAAACATAGAGATATGATCCTTCCAGTCGTCCGGCGCATTAATGGTCACAGCGATCAGCTCGGCATCACCTTTTGCAGCGGTGGAGACAAGTGTTCGTTTTGCAAGCTTTGTATATCCTGTTTTCCCTCCAGTGGAATATTCGTATAAACCGGTGAGCAGCTTGTTTTTATTTTTCCAATAGCCTTCCATTGTCTTCGCTTTATAGAAAGTTGTACCGGCAATTTTTTGATATTGTTTATGCTTCATTGCGTATTTTGTTAGGATCGCCATGTCATAGGCTGATGAATAATGATTTTTATGATCATCGAGTCCGTGCGGATTTTGAAAATTTGTATTCTCCATTCCTAGTTCAGCCGCCTTTTGATTCATCATAAAAATAAAGCCTTCTAAGCTGCCGCCAACATGCTCTGCAATGGCAACAGCTGCATCATTTCCAGAACGCAGCATGAGCCCGTATGTCAAATCTTCTAAGCTCACCTTCTGCCCTTCCTTTAAATAAATGGATGACCCCTCTGCCCCAATCGCACGTTTTGATACTTTAACGGTATCTTTCATTTTTCCTGATTCAATGGCTAATACAGCCGTCATGATTTTTGTAATACTGGCGATTCTTCTTTTTTCGTGCTCGTCCTTTCCAAATAGGACTCTGCCTGACTGTCCATCTATTAAAATGGCGCTTCTTGCACTCACTGATAATGAAATGTCTGCTTTGGCATGTGAAGAAAAAGGCAGTAAGAGTGTAAATAGAAGAAGGACTGCTGTTCCAATTTTTAAATAGGGCATGTTCATTCACGTCCTTGTCCGTTTTGTACAAGTGTATGCTCAGCTGAAAAAGTTATGATGCCTCGTCCATAAAAAAAAGCGCCTCTACATGTAGAGGCGCTTCTTCAAGTTGCTTATACCATTTTCACTTGCTGATGAGATGCCGTATATTCCAGCTCTTCTCTCATCGCTAAAAAGTCTTTTTCTAATGAAGAAAATAATTGTTTCATATCAGCGGATACTTCATGGTGAAAGACAATGCTGCTTTTTCCTGTATAGGCCGATCGGCTGTCTTCATACCATGTATCCTTTTTTGGCGTGAAAAATTCTTCAATGCATTGATGATAAATACGGTGAAGCATCTGCTGTGCGGCCTGCTGCGGGAATGTCTGCTGCTGGCCCATTTTCCTGCAAACTGCTGCTGCATCCTCGCTGTACACTGCAAGCTTCCGTAATGTACTCAATATGTCACAATAATAGGCTTCCGCTTCGGGGTTTAATCGTTTCAAGCTTGATAAGGTGGCTTCGTTCAGAAAACCATTCATTTCAATTGCAACCTTTGATAAAAAGACGCCTGCTTGATCAACTTGAGCCTTTACATTCATATGTGCCATTTGTTTCGTGTTTACCTTCCCCTCATGGCTTTGTCACCATTTTATCTGTCATCAAAAGATTTTAGACCTAAAATCTTTTTTATATTTTATCATACATTTTTCCTTCTTTTGAACTATTTTATGTCTTCAAATGTTTGATTGAAGTTTTCAAAAAATAGATCAGCCTCTTCTTGTACCCCGTCTGCTTCCACATTTTCTGGAAGCGGCGGTAATTCATCTAAGGCTTTTAAGCCAAATTGCTCTAAAAAGGTAGGGGTTGTCCCATAAAGAATCGCTCGTCCCGGACCATCGGCACGTCCTACTTCACAGAGCAGTGCTTTGGCTACTAAGCTATGAAGTACCCGCTCTGATTTGACTCCTCTAATCTCCTCTACCTCACTGCGTGTAATCGGCTGTTTATAAGAAACAATGGCAAGCACCTCCAGCGCTGCCTGCGACAAACCCTTGGATGGTGTCTCGACTAATTTTTTTAAATACATGCTGTATTCTTTTTTCGTCAGCAGCATATATGAATCTGCATATTCAATGAGCTCAATCCCTCGTTCTTGTTTTTGATATTCTTCCTTTACGGAAGACATAATGTCGAGTAATACCGACTCATCTACTTCAAGAACAGACATGAGCTGTTTTCTTGTTAAGCCTTCGTCACCTGCTGCATACAGCAGCGCTTCTAAGATGGCTTTCCAATTCACGATATCAAGCGTCATGAATCGTTTCACTCCCTATGATATAAATGTCTTCAAAGTTCCCTTCCTGCTCTAACATGATTTGATGACTTTTCATCAATTCGAGAACAGCAAGAAACGTCACGACAAGGTGCTCCTTTTGATCATGCTGAAATAGAGTCATGAAATTGGTCCGCTTTTTTGTTTTTCTTAAATGGTTCATAATCTCATTCATTTTGTCTTCAATCGGGATTTCTTGTCTTGTAATCCTTGATGGTGCTGGTTTCGTTATTTTCTTTCGATTTAATACCTTTTGGAACGCACCTAACATATCATACACCGTTACGTGTAAATTTGTGTCCTTCGCTTCTGATTCTTTTGCAAATTCGCTTAAATCACTCGGTGGTTTTGTAAAGGCATTTTGCCTTTCTTCTTCGCGTTCCTTTAGTTCTTGTGCTGCATTTTTATACTTGCGGTATTCAATCAATTTGCCAATCAGCTCTTCTCGAGGGTCTTCTTCCTCTTCGAGCAGGTCTTCATCAAACAGCTCTTCCTCTTGTTTCGGAAGAAGCATTCTGCTTTTAATACTCAGGAGGGTTGCAGCCATGACCAAATATTCGCTCGCAACATCGAGCTCAAGCTCCCTCATCGTGTGGACATATAATAAATACTGCTCCGTAATTTTAGCGACGGGAATATCATAAATATCAATTTCCAACCGGTTAATTAAATGCAAAAGCAAGTCCAAAGGACCCTCGAACGAATCTATTTTCACCTGATATTCCAGCATCTTTTTCTCACCATTTCTACTGTCTTCTAAGTACCGTTTCACCGGCTAACCTTTAGTATAAGACAGGATAAAGCTCTCGTCCAATATAATTTCGGCCATAATGCCTTAGGCAAATCAAGAAAAACAGTGGATCCGCCCATACCAATAAGGGCATTTATACATAGAATACCATTGTAATCAGAACTGATGAAAAAGGAGGCCGTATCATTATGGGAGATGGCTATAACTTCGGCGGAGGATTCGCGCTTATTGTCGTGCTTTTCATCTTGCTGATCATCGTTGGCGCGGCTTGGGTTTATTAAAGAAACAGAGCGTCCTTTTCACTAAAGGGACGCTCTTTCTTCTTTTCTTTTCGATATGTTAGACTGAGAGTGGAAAAGGAGATGACCGCTGTGTATCCTGAAGCGTACGTGGCTTTTTTACACGAATTTCATACGACAAGAGATTATTTTGAGTGTCATGAAATTCTAGAGGAATATTGGAAAGAAGATCCCCCTGAGCAGCGCAAAGAATATTGGGTCGGGCTCATTCAGCTCGCTGTTGCCTTGTATCATCAAAGACGGGGAAATGGAAAAGGAGCAAAACGGCTCATTTCTAACAGTCTTCATTTGTTAGAAGCAAACCGTTCAGTATTATCGAATCTCGGTCTGGATGATGAGGCATTTCTGATGCTTCTGAGAACGCTGAAAAAGAAAATGGATGAAGATATGCCCTATGAGAGTGTGATGCTGCCGATCAAAGATGAAGCACTTCTTTCTTTATGCCAAGAAATGGCCCAAAAAGAAGGACTGCTCTTTGGACAGGAGAGCAACTTATCCCATACATTTTTAATCGAAAAACATAGACTCCGTGACCGGACAGAAGTTTTGCTGGAACGAAAAAAGCAGATTGAACGTAAAAAAAGCAGAGGACTGTAGCCTCTGCTTTTACATGTGTGATATTTAATTTGATTCGCTGTGACACTTATGAAAGAAGCCTTGCGTTAATTCATTTGGAATGAGTGTTTTGGTTTTAAATATTTCTTCCACGGCTAAAACCATTTCCTTGCCGATTCCTTGATCACGATGGGATGGATTCACACTAATATGCTCAATTTGTACTTGGTCGTCTGTTTTGAGCACACCAATAGCACCTACAATATCCTCGCCATCTTTCCATAGGAACAGCTGCCGATCTTCATCCATTTCATATGACTTCATCGTCTGCTGAAGCTGTTTGACGTCTTTCTCACCCGGCATAAAGGACAGAAGTCCCATGGCAATTTTTTCAAAAGACCTCTTGTAACGAATTAACATATATACCCCTCAATATTCAAATTATCCTAATTTCCAGCAAATGTCTTATGATTCATTTGCTCATCACACATTATAAACATTTTTATACCGTTTTTAAACTCTTTTTCACTAAATTAAGAGAACGTTCGATTGAGATTCGCCATTTCAATAGCAGCAGCAGCCGATTCGCTGCCTTTATTTCCTGCTTTTGTACCAGCTCTTTCAATGGCTTGTTCAATAGATTCTGTTGTGAGTACACCAAAGATAATCGGTACCCCTGTTGACATAGCACTCTGAGCAATTCCTTTAGCAGCTTCATTACAAACGTAATCATAGTGAGTCGTTGCGCCTCTGATCACGGTTCCAAGTGTGATGACTGCATCATATTTTTTGGTTTCTGCTAATTTTTTTGCCATGTACGGGATTTCAAAAGCGCCTGGTACCCACACAACATCGATATCATCACCATTTGCTCCGTGTCTGAGTAATGTATCTTCTGCTCCATCTAACAGTTTACTTGTAATAAAATCATTGAATCTCGCTACAACGATTGCAAATTTTAGTCCTTCTGCTACTACATGACCTTGTATTGTATTCATATGTTGATCATCCTTTTTTGTGATTTTTATTTTGTTTCAATAGCGGCTGTTCGATTGTTGTTTAAATATGTCTGTAATGCTTCGATTGTCAGCATCTTTAAATCATGCTGTTTTTGGATCTCCTTTAGTTCAGGGACGCGCGCCATTGATCCATCTGCATTCATAATTTCACATATGACACCCGCTGGCTCTGAGCCTGCCAGTTTAGCAAGATCAACCGCCGCCTCTGTATGACCCGGTCTTTCTAGTACGCCGCCCTCTTTTGCAATAAGCGGAAAAACATGACCTGGACGGGCAAATTCGTCTGGTTTTGCGTCTTTATTTAACATGGCCAGCATGGTCGTGGAGCGCTCAAAAGCACTAATACCAGTTGTCGTTGTCACATGGTCGATGCTTACTGTAAATGCTGTATGGTGTGCATCCGTATTATGTTCAACCATTGGATGCAGATTCAGGTGTTTTGCGATCGACGCATCGACTGGCGTACAAATGAGGCCTCTTCCATGTAAAGCCATGAAGTTAATCACCTCAGGTGTGGCATGCTCAGCAAGTGCCACAAAGTCTCCTTCATTTTCTCTGTCTTCATCATCCACTACGATAATGATTTCTCCTTGTTTAAGGGCATTTACTGCCTCATCAACGGAATGATA
Organism: Bacillus sp. FSL P4-0248; assembly: GCF_038593305.1. Lineage (NCBI taxonomy): Bacteria > Bacillati > Bacillota > Bacilli > Caryophanales > Bacillaceae > Bacillus > Bacillus sp. FSL P4-0248. The sequence goes on from NZ_CP151983.1 coordinate 2,074,415, forward strand.
CATACAATCGCCTCCTAGAATCCGTGCTCTTTTAGAAATGATGGGGTCAATCGAGATGGCTGTTTTTCGCTCTGCTCTTTTGTTAAAAAGCGATAAATGTATTTACCGATCATGTCACACTCTATATTCACGATATCCCCCATAGATTTAGTCGGGAAAATAGTTCCTTCAAGCGTGTGAGGAATAATAGAGACTGTGACATGTGAATCTCGCAAATCGAAAATGGTCAAGCTGACACCATCTATTGCGATCGAACCCTTTTGGGTGAGCATATCTGTGAGGGTCTTGTTCATCTTTAAATCATAGTAAATGGCATTACTCTTCTTTTCTATCCGGGTAATGACAGCCGTTCCATCAACATGGCCTGAGACAAAGTGGCCGCCAAATCGTCCATTTGAGGACATGGCTCGCTCTAAATTTACTGGACTGCCTTTTGTCAGCTGATCCAGCGATGTGGCTTTGACCGTCTCTGGCATCACATCTGCCGCGAACTGTTCTTTTGTGAAGCTAGTGACTGTGAGACATACTCCATTAATGGCGATACTGTCTCCGAGGTGAACATCTTCCAGCACACGGCTGCATGTAATGACAATTTCCATGGCATCTGCTGACTTTTTACTTAATGACTGAACGGTGCCAACTTCTTCAATTATCCCCGTAAACATGTGATCCTCCCTTTCGTTTCATTTGTATTTCTCACTTTTAAAAAAAGCGATGTTAGGGACATGTGATCGATTGAGCACCTTCGTCGCTTTTTATGGTCCATACAAGGTAGATGAGGGATCACCTAATAAACACTGCATGCAGTCTATTAACGACAAAATCATACAGAAAGCCCCGGAAAAAATTCCGGGGCTGTGGTTTTTTTGCATCAGAAATAAGACTATGATCAACAAATATTTTTCGTTCATAGCTTTCTTTATCCTTCTCCCATCCAGACTTTCACTGTCGGCTTCAGCTTTTCACTGAATCAACCGTTAATAAATTAACGGGTCACGGGCTGTAAAGCATTTGCTTTATTACCGTCGGTCGGGATTTTCACCCTGCCCCGAAGGATACAATCGATATTTAGCTGTCCTTAGGGGCTATTATAGCGATCCTTGTTGTCAAATGCAACAATCAAGATTTCTTCACAAAAAAAGCCTCCTTATAGGAAAGGAGACATGTTAATTGACGACTTTTACAACTTTTATCAGCCCATCTATTCTTTTTTCATTACTAAAGTAGGCTTTAATACGATCTCCTTTTTTCAGATCGGCCACATCATCTTCAAATTTCTTACCATTAAAAATGATTTTTGTGCCATTCTTCGCTTGACCGTAATATTCATCTCCATCAATTTTCGTAATGGTATATTCGTAGATGGTGTAATCTTTATCATTATTTGTTAAGCTTTCGCCAATAGCTGTTGGCACATCTTCAATTTTCATGCCATTCATGTATAAATAACCTGCGCCTAAACAAAGCAGTAAAACAAATAAGATCGCAATTTTTAATTTAATTTTCCCCATATTTAGAACCTCCATCATCTGCACTTCGCCTATTTGTATGTTTTATTCCTTCTTTTATTGAAATAAAACCAAAAAAGCTGATTTTCATTAATGGTTACTTATATAACGATTCAGATGGCCCTTTGGTTCCACCTCTTAATCATTACATATGATACGAATATGCGTTCTTTATTAAGGGGGTCTTTTTCCTATTTATTAGTTCGTAACACACCATACTGCAAGCTTTTCATTATATTCTTTTTTCGAGTGCGAATAAGTCTTCCTCTAACAATTGTGACCGCTGAACAGCGATGCTGCGGCTGTCGCGAACCCCTTGATTATAGTAGTAGCTTCCAAGGTTTTTTGTGATAAATTCTAGTATATTAATGGCTGCTAATTCACCAATCTCTTCTTCTCGTTCTTCGGCAAAATAACGCTGAATAGCCATCGTCATTTGATTTCTCTCTTCTTTTGTGAGTGGTTTCAAAGTCTCCCCTTCTTTCTTTTCGCTTTCTACATTTGCATTCTGGATGTGCTGGAGCCCGCGCGAATACGAATGTTTGTTCTCTTATCATATCATAAAAACATATTCTGTGCATGACTGCCCTATAAGAAAAAGCGTATTTTGATGTAATGGATCAAATACGCTTTCACTATGCTGTATGATTTTTTCACGGAAGCTGTCATAGCGTGTTGTCCATTTTATTTTAAAATGGATAGGATCGTCGCTACAGAATGATCTACGAATGAACGCTCTGGACGTGACTTCATGAGGACGGTAAGCCCGATGAAAGAAACTACCATTGTCTGTGCTAAGGCTTTAGCATTCAAGCTGCTTTCAAGCTCACCCGAGCGAATACCTTGCACAATCTTTTCTTCAAATATGACCGAAAGATACATCTGATGCTCTCTTGTCAGAATTTCAAATTTCTCTTCGTGTGGAGCAAGTTCCACTATCGTATTAATGCAAAAACAGCCTTTACTCGGGCCATCCCTATATTCCTCTTCCACTACATCTGTAAATAATGTATGAAATGCTTCCTTTACAGATTGATTGTTTTGAAGTTTTGTTCGAATACGGGCTGCATGCTGCTTTGTATATTTGCGTAAGGCAGCCTCAAATAACTCCTCTTTATCTCCAAAGGCTGAGTATAAGCTTGGCCGCTGTATTCCCATTTTTGCAGTCAAATCGCTTAACGTTGTAGCTCTATATCCCTTTTCCCAAAAAAGCACCATTGCATCATCCAACGCTTTTTCCTCATCAAACTCACGCTGTCGAACCATCATCAATTCCTCTTTTCAACAATAAAATCATTTCATGATAACATTACCAATCAGTACATTATAATTTTATTTTATTCACGTAAAATTGTCAAACTACCTTTCTGCTTTCAAGATTAACATAGAATAACTGGAATAAATCTTGACTTTAAAACATTTTGTTGGTTATCCTTAACAGGAATCATTTTATACCGATTAGTATATTATACTTTTTAGTACAAAAAAGAAGGGATGTAATGAATGGTTAAAGATAAAATGACTCCAAGAGATCATCCTGATATGAAAACGGCTCATTTTCGAATAAAGCCTGGATCAAAAATGACTCACTATATGGCACTACTTTTTGCAGCATCGTGCGGGATGGCTGTTGCAAACATATACTTCGCACAACCGTTACTAGATTCACTGGCAGACGAGTTCGGTATCACGTATTCATCCATCGGTATTGTCATTACGATTACTCAGCTTTGTTATGCAGCGGGGCTGCTACTGATAGTACCACTTGGTGATCTGTTGAATCGACGCCGGCTCATCATTGGTCAGATGCTTTTATCTGTGCTTGCCCTCATTCTAGTCGGCATTGCTCCTATCATCGCCGTCCTATTTCTAGGATTAGCAGTGGTCGGACTGCTCGCTGTAGTCACTCAGGTACTCGTTGCGTTTGCAGCAAGTTGGGCTGCTCCAGAAGAGCGCGGCCGTATAGTCGGCTTGGTGCAAAGTGGAATTGTAATCGGTATTCTTCTCGCCCGGACCTTTGCCGGTGTATTAACCGATTTTGCTGGCTGGAGGTTTGTTTATCTTGTTTCTACCGTCATCATGCTTATCCTGACTGGCGTATTGTTCCGAGTGCTCCCGCATGATAACAGCAAAAGAGAATCATTATCCTATGCTGATCTGCTTCGTTCAATGTTTACATTGTTTATACAAGAACGAATTCTCCGCATCCGTGGGATTCTGGCTCTTCTGATTTTTATTGTCTTTGGTACGTTATGGACTTCACTCGTGCTGCCTCTCAGTACAGCGCCATACTCTCTTTCACATACTGCTATTGGCGCATTTGGTCTTGCTGGGGCAGCCGGAGCGTTAGGAGCTGCTCGGGCTGGCAGCCTTGCTGATCGAGGTTTTGGACAGTTCACAACCGGTATAGCCCTTGTCCTCTTATTCATTTCATGGTTTTTCATCAGTTTGACTGAATATTCACTTATTGCATTAGTCATTGGCATTATTATTCTTGACCTATCTGTGCAGGCAGTACATGTGACCAATCAGAGTATGATTTTTACAGTACGGCCTGAGGCGAGAAGCCGGCTTACTGCCGCTTACATGATTTTTTACTCCATCGGAAGTGCGACCGGTTCAATTGTTTCAACCAGCATATACGCAGCCTATGGCTGGAGCGGAGTATGTCTTTTTGGTGCCTCTATCAGCGCTTTAGCCATTTTGTATTGGCTCATCACCTACCGCATAACGAAACAAATCACGGTAGAATCAGAAACAAAATAAAAAAACACCGCGATTAAGCGGTGTCTTTTATTGTTGACAAAGGGCTAAAATGAACTTGATTTTAGCCCTTTGTCTTCTTTTCAGCGTGTTTGAAAACCTTTGAAGTCTAGGAAGGGCGAGCACTGGAACGGAGCGAATTTAACATTCGTGAGTACCGGAGCGCAGACCTGACACCGAATGCAAGGGTTTGTCTACACGCTGAAACACCGCGATTAAGCGGTGTTTTAGATTAAGCATCTACAACTTCAACTTTTTCCATGCCTTGGCCTTGCTCCATATCAAGTACAGCCTCGATACCAGATGTTACCTTGCCAAAAACAGTGTGAACACCGTTTAAGTGCGGCTGCGGGTCATGTACGATAAAGAATTGGCTGCCGCCTGTGTCTTTACCAGCATGCGCCATTGATAATGAACCTCTTTCGTGCTGATGTGGATTTCCTTCTGTTTCACATTTAATTGTGTAACCAGGACCACCCGTTCCATTACCGTTTGGGTCGCCGCCTTGGCTGACGAAACCTGGAATCACACGGTGGAATTTCAATCCATCGTAGAAGCCTTCATTCGCTAATTTTTCAAAGTTTGCTACTGTACCTGGAGCAGCCTCTGGGTAAAGTTCAAACTCAATTTTCTTTCCATTCGTTAATTGTATGTATCCTTTTTTCGCCATTTTTCACATTCTCCTTTCAGGTTAAACAACGCTCATTATAGCACATTTTCGGTGATGTTAAACATCCCCTGCTCTTCGATTGTCATTTACCTCTTAACTGATGATTGATAAAATAGGGTTGCTTGATTCTTTTTTCCTAATAAAATGATATCTGACTAAATGACATGTCTTCATTTATTGGAAAAGGAACACATCTTAAAAAGAAAATTGAAACGTCGAGCCAATTTGTTACGTCTATATGATGGAGTGCACTTCATCACGTGTACTCAAAAGATGAGTTTCTCTTGAAAGAGGAACGCTTTCGACTTGAAGGAGGTCAACATGTTTAAAAAAATGATGCTTGGTATGATGGCAGCGCTCCTTTTCCTAATTGGTGCGCCAAAAGTCAGCTTAGCGGATGCAGCTGTCGGCGATGTCATCGTCACACTCGGGCAAGACCTAACACCGGCTGATCGCCAGAAGGTGCTTGACGAGTTGAACCCACCTGAAAATGCGACAAAAATTGAAGTAACCAATAAAGAAGAGCACGAATATTTAGGAAAGTATATCCCTCGTTCTTCTATCGGGACGAGAGCATTATCATCTTCATCGATCACCATTGAAAAATCAGGTACTGGTCTGACTGTGGATACACACAACATCAAGACCATTACAGATGAGATGTATTTAAATGCTTTAATGACAGCAGGTGTCAAAGATGCCAAGGTTGTCGTGACTGCTCCATTTGAAGTATCTGGTACAGCCGCACTGACGGGCTTACTAAAAGCGTATGAGGTGTCAAGCGACAAAGCCATTCCAGAAGATGTGAAGCAGGTGGCAAACGAAGAGCTTGTGACAACTTCTAAATTGGGTGACTCTATCGGAAAAGACAACGCTTCTGCCCTTATTGCAAAAATCAAAGATGACATTGCAAAAAATGGTGTTCCTAAAACCACAAAAGAAGTAGAAGAAAAAGTGGATCAGGCTGCTTCTGATTTGAACTTAAATCTGACGCAGGATCAAAAAGATCAGCTTGTCTCGCTATTTGATAAAATGAAAAACATCAATATCGATTGGAATCAAGTAGGATCTCAAATTGATAAAGCAAAAGACAAGATTACTAAATTCATAGAATCGGATGAAGGGAAAAACTTTCTTCAAAAGATTTGGGATTTCTTTGTCTCCATTTGGAACGCGATCGTTTCTGTATTCACTGGAGGAAAATAATTCATGAAAAAAAGCTGCCTGAACACCAGGCGGCTTTTTTAAGTAGATGATTTCACTTTTGATTGATACGGTAAATCAAGTTTGACAATGTCCTCATATGTTTCACGCTCAACCACAAGCTGCGCTTCCCCGTCTTCTACAAACACAACAGCTGGGCGCGGGATACGGTTATAGTTGTTTGACATACTATAGCCGTAAGCTCCGGTACAAAAGACAGCTAATAAATCCCCTTGTGATAATTCTGGCAGATCGATATCCCAAATGAGCATATCTCCACTTTCACAGCATTTACCGGCAATTGAAACCGTTTGATCATGCGTTTGGCTCATTTTGTTGGCACTTGCGGCTTCATATTTCGCTTGATATAAAGCTGGACGAATGTTATCACTCATTCCGCCATCTATCGCCACATAATCGCGGATGCCAGGTACATGTTTTGATGATCCGATCGTATAAAGAGTCGTCCCTGCATCTCCTACAAGAGAACGGCCTGGTTCTATCCAAATCTCTGGCATATCAAACTCATAGCGGGCAACGTTCTCTTTCACAGCTTGGATAATTTTCTCGACATATTCTGTTGCAGGAAGTGGTTCATCCTCTTCTGTATAACGAATCCCAAAACCGCCGCCTAAGTTTAATACTGTAGAAATAAAACCAAACGATTCTCTCCATTCATCCAGCTTCAAAAAGATTTTATCTGCTGCAAGGACAAAACCAGCCGTATCAAAAATTTGTGAACCGATATGACAATGGACTCCTAAAAGCTCGATGACTTCTGATCCAAGCACTTGTTTCACCGCTTCATCTGCTTGTCCATTGTGAAGATCAAAGCCAAATTTTGAATCCTCTTGACCTGTCGTAATGTAATCATGCGTATGCGCTTCGACACCAGGCGTGATGCGGAGCAATACTTTGACTTTTTTTGACAGCTCTTGACCAAGCTGTTCAATGAGCTTCATTTCATAGAAATTATCCACAACAATACAGCCGATCCCATGCTCTAAAGCCATTTTTAATTCTTCTCTGCTTTTATTATTGCCATGGAAATGAATTTTTTCTACTGGGAATCCAGCGCAAATGGCTGTGTGAAGCTCACCGCCTGATACGACATCAAGAGATAATCCTTCTTCTTTGGCAAGCTGAAACATGGCGATGGAGGAAAATGCTTTACTCGCATATGCTACCTGCGCCGTTAATTCTTCTTCTATAAACGCTTTTTGAAAGCTTTTTGCGCGCTCCCGTATTAAAGCCACATCATATACATAAAGTGGTGTCCCATACGTTTCAGCTAAAGAAACGGCATCAACACCACCAATTTCTAAATGACCGAGTTCATTTTGTCTGCAAGTGCCGTGTAAATACAATGTCATTCCCTCTTTCTCCGCTTCGGCTGAAAAAAGGCAGCTGCGTGAGCTGCCTTTTGCCGTGTCTCAAAGTTAAAAATACAATATCACAATCTTTAGCCACTTTCAATGAGCGTTAAGAATTTGGCGGAATTTTTGATCTGTTTTGAGGGTGAACGATGCTCGGCCTTACTTTTGAGCCAGGAACAGACGTCCGAATTAGCACTTGCCACAAAGCCTTTCCATTAAAAGGGATGAACGGCCACATATAAGGCGTCTGCAATGAACGAATGGATGTTAAATAAATGATTAACAACGTAAAACCAATGATGAGTCCATTCAGCTTAAAGATCGCTACTAGTGCTAGGATGATGAGCCTTACAATCTTATTGGCGACACTCAGCTCATAGCTTGGCGTTGTAAAGGTACCGATCGCCGCCAACGAGACGTATAAGATGACCTCTGGTGTAAATAAACCAACATCAATGGCGATTTGTCCAATTAAAACAGCCGCGATCAGCCCCATGGCGGTCGACAATGCGGTTGGCGTATGAATCGCAGCCATCCTTAAAAATTCCACCCCGAAATCAGCAAGAAATACTTGGAGAATCACAGGGATATGAGAAGGTTTGTTAAATCCAATATAGCTTAAATTGTCTGGCAGGAGATTTGGTTCGAGGATAAAAAGAAACCAAATCGGCAAAAGAAAGGTAGAACATAAAATGCCTAAAAAGCGTACCCATCTTAAGAATGTACCAACGGCAGGTGCCTGGCGGTATTCTTCTGCATGCTGAACGTGGTGAAAAATAGTGGTTGGTGTAATGATGACACTAGGGGATGTATCCGTAATGATGATGACATGCCCTTCTAATATGTGGTTAGCGGCGACATCTGGACGCTCGGTGTAACGCACTAGCGGAAAGGGATTATATCCTTGCTTAATAATAAATTCTTCAATCGTTTTATCAGACATCGTCAGCCCATCGACTTTGATTCCTGATACTTCTTTTTCTATAATATCTACTAAGTCAGGGTCTGCAATATCTTCAATATAGCAAACACAGACATCCGCTTTTGAACGTTCGCCTACTTTGAGCATTTTGTATCGCAGCTTTTCATCCCGTACTCTTCTTCGAATCAGCGCTGTGTTTACAATAATGTTTTCAACAAAGCCGTCCCTTGCTCCCCGGACCACCTTTTCTGTATCCGGCTCCTCAGGCATTCTGCCAGGATAGCTTCTAACATCAATGATAAAGGCGTAGTTTTCACCTTCTACAACGACTGCTACAAGCCCAGACAGTACTTGATCCACTGCTTCATCCAGCGTTTCTACCTTGGACACCTGCTGATTGACAAGGCGGTTCTCGACTACATGTGCAAGATCATCTGATTCAGGTTCGTTGTCATTGATTTCGATTAGCTCTTTTAATAAGTAGATGACATACTGTGTATCACACAATCCGTTTACATAGTAAAGCTGGATTTCCTGATCGTGTATATAAATTTTCCGAACACCAAGGTCAAAGCTGAGACCCATCCCGACATTTTCCTTGAAGTAATCTTCATTTTTCTTCGGGTCTCGGTACACGTTTACCTTGTCTTTCTTCATGGTAACCACTCCTTTCTAGTATTAATTCCACTGCTTTCATCGTGATTGGAGATCCCTTGCTCAGATCATCTTTTCGTCCCATCTTGCCAATATCTCCAATCCCGACAACTAACGGAAGGTTGAGGGAGTCAAGGCAATACACTGTATCCCCGCTCATTTTATGGGGCTCCATTTCGGGAAGACCGTGTTTGTCGACACCATATTCTGTCAGTTCACCTTCCCGGTCAATCGAGACATGAACCTTTGTCCATTCTGCTTGATGCGTCTTGGATGCAACTGCGATCGCACCAATAACTTCGATTTCAGGGTGGCGCGCCACATGTTTCATCGCCGTCTCCCCTGTTCCTTCACCTGTCAGACCAGAATCATCAAACATCACAAAGACTGGATCATACGGCGTTTTTAAAATCATCTGAACAAGTTCAGGTCCTGTCCGTTTGCTTGGATTTCCTTTTGAACTGGAAATACATCGTCCGCCGACGTTTTTAGCAGCAAGCTCTATGGTTTTGGCAGCATATATATCTCCGTCTGTCACTAAAATGACTTTCCGTCTTTGCCCCATATTCGGTTATCCTTTCGGTTTAAAGATAAGTGCGACAATAAATGAGAATAAAATCGCAGCTGATATTCCAGCAGAGGTTAATTCAAAAATACCGATACCGATGCCGATGAATCCATGTACATCTGCCTGATGCATTGCCCCATGAAGCAAGCTATGACCAAAGCTGACGATTGGTACGGTTGCACCCGCACCTGCAAATTCAATAAATTTATCATAAATACCGAATCCATCTAAAATGGTACCCGCTACAACAAAAGTAGTCATGACATGTGCAGGCGTGAGTTTAAGTACGTCTAGTAAAAGCTGGCCAATGACGCAAATAAGTCCGCCTGCCACAAAAGCGATAAGATAATCCATTAGCTCTCTCCTCCTGCACGCTCAAATACGACACCGTGCGCAATGGTTGGAATGGTCTCTTTTTGCTGAACCATCATCGGGCTGAGTAACGCCCCGGTTGCCACAACAAGTACTCTTTGCAAATTCCCTGCTTTCATTTCTTGAAAAATATGACTAAATGTCACAATAGCTGAACAAGCACAGCCGCTGCCTCCAGCGAATACGTTTTGGTCGGGTGTATAGATAATTAAACCGCAATCATCGTGCTTTCGCCCAAGCTGAATGCCGTCTTCTTTCAGAAGATCCTTTAAGATCGGTGAACCAATGCCTGATAAATCACCAGTTAAAATCAGATCGTAATCATCTACTGTTCTTCCTAAGTCTTCTAAATGCTGCTTGATGGTGTCTGCCGCTGCCGGTGCCATGGCCGATCCCATATCAAATGGATCTGTAATGCCAAGATCCATGACCCTGCCTACTGTTGCGCTTGTAATTTGAATGTCAGAGATTTCTTGGCTGATAATAACGGCTCCGCTTCCTGTCACTGTACTTGTTGCTGTATCGGGCTTTTGTCCGCCGTATTCTGTCGGATTACGAAATTGGCGTTCTGCCGTCGCATTATGGCTGCTTGTCGCTGCAATGGCTCTATTTGCAAAACCGCCATCAATGAGCGCTGACGCAATGGCAACCGATTCCATTGAAGTCGAGCATGCCCCAAACAAGCAAAGAAACGGGATCTTCAGCTCTCTTGCCACATAGTTTGCAGTGACGTTCTGATTGAGTAAATCTCCAGCCAGCAACAGGTCAATATCGCTTTTTTGCAAATTTGCTTTTGATAAAGCGGTTGATATCGCATCATCCATGAGCTTCCTTTCAGCCATTTCCCAATTCTTTTGATCACAGTGCATTTCATCGTACGTTTTATCAATTAAATGGCCAATCGGGCCTTCTTTTTCTTTCGGTCCTGCAGCAGTTCCTTCTGCATTGACATAAAGCTTGTGCTCAAATACCCAAGATTGTTTACCTGTTAGTTTCACCTTTCATTCCTCCTACGAAAACATCTTTTCAAAGACGTATCGAATGATCCCTACGACATATGCGGAAACGACACCAAACACAATGACGTTCCCAGCGAGTTTAAACATATTTGTGGCAACACCTAAAACAAGCCCTTCACTTTTATGCTCAAGGGCAGCACTTGTCATACTGTTAGCAAAACCTGTCACTGGTACGGCCGATCCGGCTCCAGCAAACTGGCCGATTCTATCGTAAATACCGATACCCGTTAATAGAGAAGAAATTAAAATGAGGGTTGCCACCGTCGGATTCCCTGCTGTCTTTTCGTTAAAATCAAAAAAATGGATATAGAAATTTTGCAACCCCTCACCTATCAGACAGATTAAGCCGCCAACTAAAAACGCCTTGATGCAGTTGATGACATAAGGAGGTTTGGGCTGATACGTTTTTACCTTAGATGGATAGTTCTCTTTTAAACTCGACACGTGTTGTTCCCTCCAATTTCTTAAATATAAATAAGCCAATGAAATAGTGAACCAAATACCTTTCCTAAGACGATGGCCATGAGCAGCAAAACAATTTTCCCGTCCATTCCAATTCTTTTCGTTAATATAGGAAGTACATTTAATACTTCAGTGAGTGCAGCTGCAAGCATGCCGACAAAGATACCTGATAAAAGACCGACCGGCAGTGCCAGCCATTTGGTTAAATGCAGATGTATTTGACTTAAGGTGGCCCAGCCGCCAACGACTGCACCGCTAATGACAGCCGCCTCGTACCCTTGTATGAAGCGCTGCGTTTTGGTTAATTGCATTAAGCGGGGAATGATGCCAAGCACTGTAAGAAATGCCACAAATCCTGCTCCGACCGTTAAACCGCCGCCAAGTCCAACGAGTACGACAAACAGCCATTTACCGATCATGGATATCTTTCAATGTTTCTTTATTTTCGTTGAGTGCGACGTAATGATCGAGATCAAGCTGATATTTAAACATTTCCACCTCGAGCGGACTTGGTTCTTCATTTAAACGCTTTTTAAATACATGATTGAAAAACAAAATCATGCCAAAGCCGAGTCCAAAGCTATATGGAATTTGTAATAAATACGGATGCTCAACCGTTTTTCCAGTGATCATTTCATATAGACGGATATGAACGAGCCGCATACTGACATCCTCGTGGAAATTCATAATGGCAAGGGCCGCTCCGACAAATAATAAGAGCCATACAAACACAAATAAAACGGGAGAAAGCTGGCGTTTGCCTGTATCAATTTCAACAATAGCTTCAGAGCCGCCGACGGTTTGAATGTCGATATCCGGCCACGTTTTTTTGATCGTTTTGACGACATGCATGATATCAAGTACGGCGATGTGACGATCCTTTTTGCTGACATGATACACCGGCATTTTGCTAAGCTTTTGCACAGCAAACTCATCACCAGTGATTTGGGCGATATCCTCTAAATAAATGAGCTGATCAATACCAGTTTTGATTCGATGGCGCAGCCGAATAAAGATTTGTCCGTCCATCCAAGTCACTTCCTATACGATGGGTTAAAAATAGTATGTGGTGAAAAATGGTTCTCATACTGATAGAACTTGATTTACCGGTAATTACCACACAAAAAAAGCCAGCCGAATTGGCTAGCTGTCTTTTTGATCCATTTGCATTTGGATTTGTTTTAAAATTTTCTTTTCAAGCCGTGAGACTTGTACTTGTGAAATGCCAAGTCTTTCTGCAACCTCAGATTGTGTCTGATCTTTATAATACCTTAAATACACAATGAGTTTTTCCCGTTCTTCTAATTCCTTGATCGCTTCTTTCAGTGCGATTTTGTCAAACCATCTTTCCTCAGAATGATCAGCAATTTGATCAAGCAATGTAATCGGATCCCCATCATTTTCATACACCGTTTCATGAATGGATGATGGGGAGCGCACCGCTTCTTGGGCGAGGACGACATCCTCTGGTGTGATATCAAGATATTCAGCAATTTCCTGAACGGTCGGCATTCTTCCATGAGACTTAGACAATTCATCCCTTGCCCGCCGAATTTTATTTCCGAGTTCCTTTAGTGACCGGCTGACTTTGACCGTTCCATCATCCCGAATGAATCGCTGAATCTCACCAATGATCATGGGAACGGCGTACGTTGAAAACTTTACATCATATGACAAATCAAATTTATCAACAGATTTCAGCAGTCCAATACAGCCAATCTGAAACAGATCATCTGGTTCATATCCCCTATTTAAAAAGCGCTGAACAACGGACCAAACAAGACGCATGTTTTTTTCTACGAGGAGGTCTCTTGCTTGCTGATCACCGTCTTGGCTTTTTTTGATGAGCTCTTTGACTTCATCATTTGACAGCTGGGCTTTTTTAGCTTGCTTTTTTACCTCCACATCCATATGAGCAGCTCCTTTAATTACAAAGCGCTTTGCTTTTTGATAGATGCTTTGTTAAACGGATGGTCGTGCCCATTTCTGGTGATGAGTCCACCATGACATCATCCATAAAATTCTCCATGATGGTAAAGCCCATTCCAGAGCGCTCTAAGTCTGGTTTTGTTGTAAAAAGCGGCTGTCTTGCTTCCTCAAGATCTGTAATACCCATACCTTCGTCACGAATGGTAAGATAAACGACATGGTCATCTAGCGTGACATGGATATGCACCTTTCCATCTGGATTCCCATCATAGCCATGGATGATGGAGTTTGTCACTGCCTCAGATACAACGGTCTTGATTTCTGTTAATTCATCTAAAGTCGGGTCAAGCTGAGCGATAAACGCCGCGACTGTCACCCTTGCAAACGATTCATTCTGGCTTAATGCCGAAAAAGTCAGGTTCATTTCATTTCTCATGATGCCACCCCCAATGTTTGCAAAGCCGTTTGCTCAGAAGGCTCCATCCGAATGATTTTAAACAAACCAGACATATCAAATAACCGGTTCACCGCTGGCGAGATGGCACAGACGACCATTTCCCCGCCAAGCTGCTTAATTTCTTTATATCTTCCTAAAATCACTCCGAGTCCAGAGCTGTCCATAAACGATAAATCAGCCAGATTCAGCACAATGTGGCGAATGTCCTCTGTTTCCAAATAATTCGTCACCTTTTGTCTCAATGTTTCTGCGGAGTGATGATCGAGCTCTCCTGTTAACCGAATGCAAAGTACGCTCTCTTTTACTTGAAAATCAATACCAAGGCTCATTTTTTTATTCCTCCTTGCTCTAATTTCGGATAAAGAATGTTTCTCTTTTATATGAAGTAAATCCTTCACCATGACAAAACTAGTGACCATTCGTCACATTTAGATGTTCTTTTCTTTTCTCATAGCAAAAAGACTGCCAATTACAGCAGCCTTTCGCCTTTTATTTCCATTTCACAAAATCAGCCATTGCTCGTTTGAAGAAAGTCCAAACGCCTGCCTTTTCCATTCCTTCTTTTGCTTCTACAGGGCTTTCATGCAGCACTTTTCCGTCTTTTTTCAAGACGATCGTACCAAGTTCCGTTCCTTTTGAAAATGGAGCTTTGACATCATGAGACAATTTGATTTCTTTTTTGATCTGATCCACATTTTCGCCTTTTTTCGTTAAAAGGGATATCGGTTCAGAAGTAACGAGCTGAATGTTTTTCTTTTTCCCTTTGCTCACTTTGACCTCCGCCACATCTTGCCCTCTTTTGTAAAGCGGATGAGTCGTATATTGACTAAATGCGTAATCTAACATTTTGACTACCTGAGCATTTCTGTCTTTCGGAGTGCTTGCGCCAAAGACAACCGCAATGACGCGCATGTTGCCTTTTTTAGCAGATGCAGTTAAACAGTATTTCGCTTCACCTGTAAAACCGGTTTTTACCCCATCGACCCCTGGATAAAATTTAATCAGACGGTTTGTGTTGACAAGCCAGAATTTTTTATCTGTGTTTTGCCGTAAATAGTCTTCGTAGACACCTGTGAATTTGGTGATTTGTTCATATTTCAACAGCTCTTTTGCCATTTTTGCCATATCGTGAGCTGTGCTGTAATGGTCTTTTTCAGGAAGTCCTGTTGGGTTTTGAAAGACCGTTGAGGTGAGGCCAAGCTCTTTCGCCCTTTTGTTCATCTGCTCAACGAACTGTTCTTCAGATCCTGCAATATGCTCTGCCATGGCAACTGAAGCATCATTTCCTGACGCAATCGCAATGCCTTTCAGCATTTCTTTCACGGTCATTTCTTCTCCTGGTTCAAGGAAGATTTGTGAGCCTCCCATGGACGCTGCATAGTCGCTCGTTCTGACCTTGTCTGTCATTTTTAGTTTACCCTGATCAATGGCTTCCATGATGAGAAGCATCGTCATGATTTTGGTCATACTTGCGGGTGCAAGCTTTTCATCGCTGTTTTTATTGTAAAGCACCTTTCCCGTGTCTCGTTCTATTAAGATCGCTGATTTGGCTTCGTGTGCCAATTCTGATGTTTGTTTTTCTCCTGGTTTTTCAATCTTTTCTTTTGCTATCGCTGATGGTGAAACCATTGAGATAAGGATCATTAAAATAAACAATGCACATATATGACGTTTCAAGTGGCAGACCTCCATTATCGTAATCCTTTCTATTTTTTCCTCATATAGGCTGTTTTATTCAGAGATCGTATGATTGCAAATAAAAAAAGCCTTCTGCTTGGGTAGCAGAAGGCTTCTGGACACATGCTATGAAAGTTGTTTGACAATGTCTTTTACTAAATCAAGAAAACTTGCTTTCACTTTTTCCGTTACTTCGATCACTTCATCATGAGACAGCGGCTGATCCAAAATACCAGATGCCGCATTGGAAATGCATGAAATGCCAAGTACTTTGATTCCTGCATGACGCGCAACAATGACTTCTGGAACAGTCGACATTCCGACCGCATCTGCTCCAAGTGTTCTTAGGAAACGAACTTCAGCAGGTGTTTCATATGAAGGCCCTGTCATCCCTGCATAAACCCCTTGCTGTACAGATATACCTAAACGCTGGGCTGTTTCTTCTGCAAGTGCCAGCAGTTCTTTATCGTACGGTGCAGACATATCAGGGAAGCGAACGCCTTGACTGTCATTTGGGCCAATTAATGGATTGGTTCCCATCATATTGATATGATCTGTGATCAGCATGAGATCTCCTGGGCGGAATGACGTATTCACACCGCCGGCTGCATTTGTGACAATGCATGTGTCAATGCCAATTTCTTTCATCACACGGACAGGAAACGTCACTTGCTTCATATCATATCCTTCATAGAAATGAAAACGTCCTTGCATAGCGCAAACGACAGTGCCTTTCAGCGTTCCGATCACGAGCTGTCCTGCATGTCCCTCTACTGTTGAAACAGGGAATCCAGGAATATCTTCATATTTTATTTTGATTGGATTTTCAATCTCATCTGCTAAAATGCCAAGTCCTGATCCTAAAATGAGCCCAACTGTTGGTACATATGTCGATGCTTGTTTAATGTATGCCGCCGCTTCTGAAAACTGTGCTCCCACGAAATCTCCCCCTATTTGAGTTTAGATAAAAAGCTTGTTCCGTATTTTGGCATCGTTGTCTTGAAATTATCTGCAACGGTTGCCCCAAGATCAGCAAACGTTTTTGCTGTTGGCAGTTCATTTGCTTCCTGATGCTTTTTGCTGTAAGCAATGAGCGGAACATATTCTCTTGTATGATCTGTTCCGTGATGAACTGGGTCATTACCATGATCTGCTGTGATCACAAGAAGGTCATCCTCTTTCAACAGGTCAAACACTTCAGGAAGACGTGCATCAAATTCCTCTAGTGCTTTTCCATAACCCTCTGGATCTCTTCTATGTCCGTAAAGAGCGTCAAAATCAACAAGGTTTAAAAAGCTTAGTCCTGTAAAGTCTGTTTTAAGTGTATCGACCAGCTTGTCCATTCCATCCATGTTTGATTTTGTTCTAAGAGATGATGTGATACCCTCGCCGTCATAAATATCAGAGATTTTTCCGATCGCAATGACATCGAGTCCATCATCTTTCAGTTCATTCATGACTGTACGGTCAAATGGTTTTAACGCATAGTCATGACGGTTTGGCGTTCTAACAAATGCGCCAGGCTCTCCGACAAACGGACGAGCGATAATCCGGCCAACCATATATTTTTCATCTAATGTGAGTTCACGGGCAATTTCACAAATACGGTAAAGCTCATCTAATGGCACAACTTCTTCGTGCGCAGCAATTTGCAGCACAGAATCCGCAGATGTATAAACAATTAAATCGCCTGTTTTCATGTGCTCTTCGCCAAGCTCATCTAAAATTTCCGTACCAGACGCAGGTTTATTTCCAATAATACCTCGGCCTGTTTTTTCTTTTAGTTCATTTAATAGTTCATCTGGGAATCCTTCTGGAAAGACTTTGAACGGTGTGTCTATGTAAAGACCCATGATTTCCCAGTGTCCTGTCATTGTGTCTTTACCGTTTGATGCTTCTTGCATTTTTCCATAATACGCAAGCGGTTTTTCATCCGCTGGAATTCCTTTGATTTCTTTAATATGACTCAGCCCAAGCTTCGCCATATTCGGCATATGAAGCCCGTTCATTTTTTCAGCAATATGTCCAAGTGTATCTGCACCTACATCATTAAAATCAGCAGCATCTGGTGCTTCCCCAATCCCTACTGAATCCATTACGACGAGGAAAATGCGTTTATACTGATAATCAGGCATTAAAAAGCGCCTCCTTCAATATTCTTGTCTTTTGACCTTTCAAACAGAGAGAGGTCAGACATCTCAAGTATAAACCGTTTACAAGCCAGTTGACAACCATAAACGGTGTAAACATAAAAAAGCATGACACCCGTTCACTGTGTCATGCTTTACTTATGCCCTTGGATGGAATTTGTGATACACATCTTTCAGTCTTGTTTTCGTCACATGTGTATAAATTTGTGTTGTCGAGATATCGGCATGTCCGAGCATTTCCTGTACAGCTCTTAAGTCCGCACCGTTTTCAAGCAGGTGTGTAGCAAATGAATGTCTGAGCGTATGAGGCGTCAGTTCCTTTTGAATCCCTGCTTCGATGGCTCGTTTTTTCAAGTTCTTCCAGAAGCCTTGACGCGACATTTTTTTTCCATGATGATTGAGAAATAGGGCATCGGACGGCTGTTTTTTTAACAGCTTGCTTCTTCCCTTTTCGATATATTCTTCAATCGCGCTTGCAGCAGCTTCACCAATTGGCACAATTCGCTCTTTTCTTCCTTTTCCAAAACAGCGGATAAAGCCCATTGTGAGGTGAACATCCGCAAGGGTCAGATCCAGCATTTCACTGACGCGAATGCCCGTTGCATATAAGAGCTCAAGCATTGCTTTGTCTCGGTAGTCAAAGGGAGTGTTTTGATTTGGTGTATCAAGCAGCTTTTCGACCTCTCCTAATGATAGAACTTTCGGTAAAGTCCGCTCTGTTTTTTGCGTTTCAATGTTCCATGACGGGTCATCCGTTGTCACTTTTTCCCGAAGCAGAAATTGATGAAAGGAACGGATCGATGATAGATGCCGTACAGACGTTTTACTCGATTTCCCTTCCTCTTTTAGCTGCTTTAAATAATGAATGATATGCAGACGCGTGACATCGCTAATATCCGTCAGCTGTTCATGTGTCATTAAAAAAGACAAGTAGTTCTGTAAATCTCTTTTATAAGAAACAATGGTATTTTCAGAGAGTCCTCTCTCTACTGTCATAAAATGAATAAAGTCGGATAATTGATCGTTCAATGATTTCTACTCCCCGTTTTGATAAAAATAAATCAATCGGTCTTGCCAGTTGTCTTGATTCGGCTGATCCATTTCCATCACTTTAATTGCTGCACCCTCTGGTTTATCATAACGATGGTAGCTTTCATATTCTGAATTTATCCATATCATAGCATAATAGAACAGGACGGTAAAACCAGTGAACAAGATAAATACTTTGATCACTTCACCTGTTGTTTTGAGCCATTTTCGCATAAACTTCAAGTCCTTTCTCACCTTCTCATTACTTCAGCATATGCCAGGTGGGACAAGGAATATACAGCGAAAATGCAAAAAACCTCTTCATCTTAAATGAAAAGGTTCCAATTCGGATTATTTGCCGGATTCATCATCATGACACCGGTGGCAAATACCATGGAATGTCAATCTATGATCCTTAATTTTAAATTTCCAGTCACGTTCAATAATCTCTTCGACATCTTCTAATAAATCATCTTCTATCTCATCGACTGTTCCGCATTCCATGCAGACAAGATGATGATGGAAGTGAGCGGCTCCTTCTTTGCGAAGATCATATCGCGAAACGCCGTCTCCAAAGTTAATTTTATCAACAACTTTCAGTTCAGTGAGCAATTCTAACGTCCGATAAACAGTAGCAAGACCAATTTCAGGAGACTTCTCTTTTACGAGGAGGTATACATCTTCTGCACTTAAATGGTCTTCTTCATTCTCAAGCAGTACTCTTACTGTGGCTTCACGCTGTGGCGTGAGCTTGTAGCTGGAAGAATGAAGCTGCTTCTTAATTCGATCAATCCTATTTTCCATTGACTTTCCCTCCTACGCCACATTACTTGATCATTATATCAAATGATGTGCTGAGAGCCAACTATAATCATTTTAAATTGATAAATAAATTGATTATTAATTAATAACAATTATAAAAGAACACCTGCCAGCTTTTTCATCAGCATGAATGATATGTACGATTCAAAAAAAGACGACAGTGCAGCAAGCGCTAAAATCATCAGCAGAACAGATGCATACCGGCCAAACCACTGGACGGGTGCTTGACTGATGGTTTTTTTCATGAAGAGCTGTCCAATGAGACGGATGGAAAACGCAATCGCACAAGTGCCAATCACTAAATAGGCTGGAATGAGCAAAATGTTTTGCGGAAGCACCGATACAAACGAGAGAAAAAATCCACTCAGCCCCATTTGATTCACGAGAAAACCAACAGTAAACCCAACAACAATTCCTTTTAAAAAGATCATGAGAAAGATAAGCGGCAGACCAACGATGGAGATTCCCAGAATCCACATAAGGCCTAAATATTTCATATGATGCAGGAAGCTTTGTAGAAACATTTCTTTTGATTCAGCTGCTTTCTCATTCGTCAGTTGACCAAAAAATTGATTTAAATAATAGAATAAATCCTCTTTCTGGCTGAATGTCATGCTATTGACAATAATCGCCCCGAAGATCACACCCATTAAAAAGAGTACAGAGACAAATAAATAAATCGAGAGATGATCTTTTACGTGCTGAAGAAGATGCTCCTTCCAAGACTTTTTCCGCATGTGTCTTCCTCCCAAATAGTAAGGTTACTAGATTCTATGAGAGAGATTACGAAACATGACAGTTTTATTGAAAGAAAAAAGAGAAAGCAGCCTGCTCACTGCTTTCTCTTTTTCATTTATCGTGCGGCTTTTTGTACGTTCACAAGCCCGGCACCGTAATAAAAAGGTTCTCCAAGCTTTGTCGCCGTTTTTGACAGTCTCTCGCGTACTTCATCGTTTGTCAGATTCGGATGTTTTGATAGAATGACAGCCGCAGCGCCCGCTACATGCGGTGATGCCATTGACGTTCCGCTCATGTAGCCATATTCGTTATGAGGAATGGTGCTCAGCGTTGAAACGCCTGGTGCTGAGACTTCCAGTTCTTCGCCAACAGATGAATCAAAAGCTCTTTGCTTTTTTTGGTCTACAGAGGCAACCGCCATCACGAAACTGTATTTAGCCGGATAGTCAATCGTATTGAGAGAGCCATAGCTTCCTTCATTCCCTGCAGAAGCCACAATGAGAATCCCTTTATCATACGCTCGATCTACCGCTTCTTTCAGCGCCTCAGATTCACTTGCTCCCCCCATACTAATATTGATGACATCCATGTCATTCTCAATGGCCCATTCAATCCCTTTTATGATCCAGCTATAGTAGCCGTCACCATTTTCATCTGCCACCTTGACAGCATAGATAGAAGCTTTTGGTGCAACACCCACGACACCTACCTTATTATCTAATGCTGCAATTGTGCCTGCCACATGCGTTCCATGTTTATGCGGATCAACAAACGGATCAGACTCTGCCGGTACAAAGCTCACGCCGCCGGTGACATGTAAATCCTCATGTTTGCCGTCGATGCCGCTGTCAAGAACGGCTACTTTGACATTCTGTCCAGCGTATCCATGTTTATGTACCTTTTGTGCTTTGATGCTTTTGATGCCGTATGGAATCGTTTGAGCGCTTGTTTTTGCTTTTTGGTCTTCCTCGATAAAGGTCACTTCTTTTGCTTCATTCAGTTTCTTTTTCGAAGTCTCATTCAGCGACACTTTCATCATATCTATTTGCTCTATTGATTCTTTCACATGCCCGCCAGCTTCTTCTACAAGCTGTTTTTGTGTTTTGTCTTGAACGGAAGAAGAAAAGCCGATCATGTACTCTTTTTTTGTTTGCTCCTTTGCAGAAATATCTGACGCGCCAAACATGACGGATGTCACAAGCACACTTGCCATACAAAGCCCTGCTCCAAATGACTTGACGTTCACGATACTCACTCTCCCTTTCGTTTCTTTTTGTCATTTAACTACATATTTAGACAAAAAGAAACGACCGTTTGTCCTATTTTTTAATTTTTTCCATTTATTTGATCTAGTTGTCACAAAAAAGCAAAATAAAAATGCTTATGATCCTCTTGATAGTGATCATAAGCATTTCGTCCTTTATGTTTCTTCATCATATGCTGCAAGGCTTCCTGTTTTGTTTTTGTCTTCCTTTCGTGTGTGCTAAAATGCGGCATGTTTCCTCTCGACAGTTCTGGATTACGGCTCTGCTGCCTTTGGATATGCTCTCGTTTTTTCTTTGCTTTGCTTTTTCCCATTTGGCAAAACCCCTTTCGTTGACGTTATGATACACGATGTTACATAAAAAAGATAGACGTAAAAACGTCTATCTTTCTGTTTTCACCATATCAAGATGCGGAATCCCATCTTCATCATAAACATCTGAGACAGCCTTGAAACCAAATGATTCGTAAAATGACTTCAGGTAGGCTTGCGCCTGTATTTTGACACTTGTTTCACCTAGTTCACTAAGCTTTTCCAAAGCCTTGATGAGCAGCAGCTTTCCATAGCCTTTTTTCCGCCCGGCCTGCGTCACAAGCACGCGGCCGATGGACGCCTCCTTGTACATGATCCCGTTTTGGAAAATTCGGCAATAAGCCACAATCGTGCCGTTCTCTTTTGCGATGAGATGAAGCGCATCTTGGTCCCGGTGATCAATTTCAGGGTAAGGGCATGTTTGTTCTACAACAAACACGTTGACTCTTTCCATAAGAATCAAGTAAAGATCCTCTTTTGACAATTGTTCAAACGTTTGACATGTCCATTTAATGTGACTCATGATTGATATCCACCTTACCGTACACTCCGCCTCCACCAGCGATCAGTCCGACTTCGCCCTTCCTTGCTTTGATGATGTAGCCCGCTGTCTTTTCTGGCAGAACGGCTTTTAGTTCTTGTTCTGTTGCTTGATGTAGAATATTCATCTCTGTGTGAAACACGGCTTTAAGCTTCTCCAGCGTTTTAGGTCCAACACCCGGAATAAACTGAAGCGGGAGCTGATGAACATAAGGAGGTCTCGTTCCTTTTTCACTTTCTTGGTCAGCAAGCTCTTTTAAACGTTCACTTACTCCTTTTGTCATCCGTGTATGTCCGCATACATGGCACTCTTCTTGATCTGGTGCGTGAGGTCTAACCCCGCATTTCTCGCAGGTCGTATGATAATACTTCCCAAGCCGCGGAGCAAGTCCATAATTTCCTGTGACGGCTCTGCCATCTTTTTCTTCAAGAGCTAGCTTGAATTCGGCAAAAGAGGCATGATCCATTTTGATTTTTGTATATTCCCGCGCGATTTTTCCTAAAGAATGAGCATCTGAATTCGTTAAAAAAGGATACCGGTTCAGCTCACTCAGCTGGGACGCCATTGACGTATCACAGCTAAGACCAAGCTCAACAGCATCAATAAGGTCAGGATCAAATACTTCAGTTAAAGAAGTGTTGACCCCTTTGCCGTATAGACTTTTATGAGGCGTGAATATATGAGCAGGAATAAACAATCCTCCCAGCTCCTTAACCTTGCGCTGAAGTGTTTTCCCATCAACATAGAGGCGCTGTGAACTCAAATGCACATTTTTCATATGAAGCGAAAGCCATGCGGAAAACTCAGACATTTTGTGTAGTGTGGGCATAAATGCCAGCACATGAATCGGACCCTTTGAATGGTCATCATTGATTTCTAATTCACTGCCTAAAAGCAGCACTGTCTGTCCAAATGATAAACCGCCGTCATTTAGTTCCGTGTACCTGCCTTCCTCTACACCTTCTATTAATTCTTCTAGGACTTCTGGAGATTGTGCATCAATCACACCAATCATCCCCATCCCTTTACTTTCTGCTGCTTCAATAAGAATTTGATCAATTGTCAGTGACCTTGCACCTGTAATTTTGACAGCTCTGCCTGTTCTTGTTCTGCCAATATGGATATGGATGTCTGCAAAAAATTCCTTCATTTTGTTGACTCAAGTACCTCTTGCAGTTGTAAGTACTGAATGGCATAGGCTGTTTTTGCATCATAAATATGCTGCTTTTCAATGAGGTGCAGAGCTTCTTCTAATGAAACTTCCATTACTTCGACAAATTCATCTTCATCCAGCTCTCTTTTTTCTTCAAGCGGAACTAGCTGGTCTGCTAGATAGATGTGAACAATTTCATCTGCAAAACCAGGTGATGTATAAAAGGCCGTCAGCTTTTGAAGCTGCTGGGTTGTATATCCTGTTTCTTCTTCTAATTCTCTTAATGCTGTATGTGCCGGCTCTTCCCCTTTTTCTAGTTTTCCGGCTGGAATTTCAACGATGGCTCTCTCTAGTGCTTTACGGTATTGTTTGACCAAGATGATTTTATTTTCGGCTGTACGTGCAATGACGGCTACTGCACCAGGATGTTTAATGATTTCGCGTTTGCCTTGTTTTCCGTTAGGCAATTCTACATCTTCAAGAACCAAATCAATGATTTTTCCGTTGTATAATTCTTTCGACGATAATGTTTTTTCTTCAAAGTCCTTCAATTTTGTCAGCTCCTCGTTCTACTTTCACTTTTTACTTCATTTATTTTAACATAGATGATTTAAGAGAAGCGAAAAGCGAAACGCTTGCTTCAATGCGCCATTTGAAATCACCTAGCTTGAATTCCTGATTTTTTTCACTTAATGTGAAGGGATAGGAGTGTGATGGAATTGAAAAAAAGACGAATTGGCACCTCAGATCTCTTAGTGAGCGAGGCGGCACTAGGATGCATGTCTCTTGGGACTGAAAAAGAAAAAGCGCTCTCTTTATTAGATGAGGCCATTGATCTCGGAATTAACTATCTGGATACAGCCGATTTATATGATTTTGGGACAAATGAGGAAATTGTCGGGGAAGCCATTAAAAACAGACGGCAGGATTTGATTTTGGCGACAAAAGGCGGCAACCGCTTTGAAAAAGGCAAACCAGGCTGGGACTGGGACCCTTCAAAAGCGTACATAAAGGAAGCAGTAAAACAAAGCCTCAAGCGGCTTCAAACAGATTATATTGATTTATATCAATTGCACGGAGGCACGATTGATGACCCCATTGATGAAACGATTGAGGCTTTTGAAGAATTGGTAGAGGAAGGCGTAATTCGCTATTATGGCATTTCATCTATCCGTCCAAATGTCATTAAAGAATATGCCAAAAAGTCCAATATCGTAAGCGTGATGATGCAATATAGTTTACTCGACCGCCGCCCAGAAGAATGGTTCTCTCTACTTGAAGAACAAAGCATTAGTGTCGTCGCAAGAGGTCCTTTAACGAAAGGATTATTAACTGAAAAGCCACTTTCTCAAGCAAGTGCAGCGATTCAAAAAAACGGCTATCTTCAATATTCATTTGAAGAGCTTCAGCAGATCATTCCTTCTTTAAAGAAAGTCGCTTATGACCTATCACTCACTGAACTGTCCATTCAGTATATACTGAAACATTCTGCGGTCAGTTCCGTTGTATTTGGTGCAAGCTCAGTGGATCAGTTAAAAGAAAATATAGCAGCAGCAAATGCACGTTCATTAAGTGACCAAGAAGTCAAAGCATTAACTTACTATACAAAACCATCTGTGTATGAAACGCATCGGTTCAAATAACAAAAAAGATCACATGATGTGATCTCTCAGATTGTAGAAGAACTCATGTTTTTCTACAATCTTTTTATTTTAGCGTATGTATGATGCTAGTGTTTCTCTATTAAAAATGAGGAGGGGCTAAAAGCCCCGTTGTCCTTATCTTGCACTTTCATAATATGCATAATTTCCAGATTTTCCTTTAAGATAAAATGTAGTACCAAAGCGACTGAAACTATTTGCAAAAGAACCATTATCTGAATACATACATAGTCGATTACTTGCGCCTTTAAAAGGGGTTACAGAACAATCTACAATTGAAGTAGCCTTTGTACTCAAATCAGCATTCGTTAAATCATTTGTTGCAAGAGCTTGTCCAGAAACAGGTAAAAGCAATCCTAAAGATAAAGCGACTCCAGCCATTGTTTTTCTCAATTTCATGTGAATCATCTCCATTACCAAATTTTGTAATACACCTTCATTATAAGGAGAATGATCCTCTATCAAAAGGGTCTTAATAACCATATTTTCAATAAAAAGGAATTTAAATAATTCAATACTCACCTTTTTACTTCTATCTTAAACATAAGTTATGGGATTTCGTTTCGTTTGACTGTAAATATCATACTGTCACGATTCTGAAATGAAGCGATGTGAAGGGGGAAGAAGTGCTTTTCTTTTTAAACACTTCTATGTTTCTGCTGTGGATCTATCTTAAGAAAAAAAGAGAGCATCATCGCCCTCTTTTTTAGCTTTTATACTTTCTCCAGTCTAAATGGCTTTCATCTAGCAGCTCTGAAAAACTTTTGTTTTTTTCTTTTTCTTTCTGCTGCCGAAGGAGGTCTTGTCGTTTTTGTTCTTCTCTTTTTTCTGTCTCGACGGCAAGGTTCTGCTTCATTTGAAGAAGCTGCTGTTTGACATCATCGTTTATGCCATCCTTTAATTTCGCTTGATCTTGTTTGGTCTTTTTCATTGTGCCTCTCTCCTTTTGACTTAGTGTATCATCCGTTTTATTTTCTGAGCAAGAGGCACGCCAATCTCCCAAGATGTGGTATGATCTTCATAGAAAAAAACCCAGAAAGGAAGAATCGGCTAGATGAAGAAATGGATCGCTATATTTGCCTTCATATTATGTCCACTCGCTGCAATCGGTATTTTTTTCACCAATAAAATGATGTATATTCGAAAATTAACGGATGAAGAGCTCATCAAACGAGAATCAGATGGAGGCCATTATCAACACGAGGAATTTCAACAGCTTAAAAAAGAGAAAGTGTGTATTCCTTCAGCATTTGGTTATGATCTCCATGGCTATTTTGTGCCGTATCCCCATACAACACGAACAATCGTCCTTTGCCACGGTGTTACAGTCAGTTTGATTAACTCCGTTAAGTATATGAAATTATTCCAAAAGCTCGGATGGAATGTGATGCTTTATGATCATAGAAGACATGGAATGAGCGGCGGGAAAACCACAAGTTATGGATATTATGAAAAAGAAGATCTAGCAAAGATCGTAAAGTGGCTCAGACAAAAACTCGGAGAAAGTGCCATCATTGGGATACACGGAGAATCAATGGGTGCAGTCACGACCTTGTTATATGCTGCAAAGCCGGAAGCAAACGCCAATTTTTACATAGCAGACTGCCCTTTTGCTTCTTTTGAGGACCAGCTTCTTTATCGATTAAAAACAGATTTTCGCCTTTCAGGAAAATGGATTCTTCCACTAAGTGATCAAGTGTTAAAATGGCGGGACGGATACCGCATCCGGCAAGTTTCCCCTCTTGATGTGATCGATCAGGTGAAAGAACCTGTACTTTTTATTCATAGCCGCCATGACGACTATATCCCCTGTGAGCAAAGTCAGCAGTTATATACTCGAAAAAAGGGTGACAAACAGTTATTTATTGCGCCACACGGTGCGCATGCAATGTCTTTTAGCGAAAATAAGGAAGCTTATGAGCAAGAAATTCAAGCATTTCTTCAAAGATTTGAATTGAATGAAAATAAAAGAGGAGAATGAACAGCAGTTCGTCCCCTCTTTTTGAGCTAACTTATGCGATAGTCACCACTGTTGTATGGTGTCTGCCCGCAAGCTCCATATGGCTCTCTTCCGATTGCTGCTGACTCATGACCGATAATCCTGCAGTTGCTGCCAATAAAAGAACTATCAAACTCGTTTTCATATAAATGACCCCCATTTTGGATTTTTGATATGGCTTGAATTTTCCTTTCGTAAAACCGGGTAGATACTTCAAACAGTCCAAGCTCATTGTAATAATGAGCCGCATCAAGTGCCAATTCCTCAATATCTGGGTATAAGCGCTTGTCCTCGAGCAGGTCTAATGTATCGTCTATGATTGTTATGTCTGCATCAACGTACAATGCTTTTAAGAATTGAAATTTGCAGATGTAAATTTCATCTTCTAATTCACAGGCCTTCATAATACCTTGTTGATAGAGGGTTAATGACTCTTCTATTTGTTTTTGTTTAAACAGGATTTGTGTCAGCATAAATAGTGGGTCTAGAGAGCGATTAAGATGGGTTAAATTCTCCTTTTCAAACACTTCAATAGAGTCTTTCAGATAACGCCTTGCTTCCGCAAGATCGTTCATTTGATAATAACAGTTACCTAAGTTGAAAAGGGCCGAACCTATGACTCGAGGGTTTCCAATTGAGCGTGCTCGCTTTAGAGCATTTTTAAAGTAGGGCAATGCATGTTCATAGCATTTCAAATCATCATAGTTTGCACCAATGACAAATTCACAGTGGATGATTCTCAGCGTGTACGTTCTGTAGGCAGAATACGTATCTAACGCTTGCAAGGCATAGTGCATCGAAAAGTGGGTTTGTTTCATGTGGTAGTAAATTTCTGCTAATTTAAAGTAAAATTCTGCTCTTTCTATATCATCTGATATGAGATTGAGCTTTTTTTCTGCTGAGCGGTAATAAGCAATGGCACTTAAATAGTTTCTCTGTTCAAATTCAAACATTCCTGTGAAAAAATGAACATAGTATTCAAGCATATCCGTTAATTTCGTTTGTGAATGTTCAATCGTTTCTAGCAAATTCTTAATCTCTTCATCATTCGAGGCTTTCTTTGCCGGTTCAAAATATTCAAGCATCACCTTGTGGCGAAAATCCATCAGCTGGTAAAACAATAATAAGTTTTGATCCTGCTCCATCTCCAGGATTTCCTGCTCGATCTCCGCCTTCAGCTTCTCTGCTTTCATCACATGAAATCCGCAAATCTGCCTATACCATTCGTTTATTTTGATTCCAACCTGAGGCGATGACAGCTTGAGCTTCAATTCACTTTAGCACCTCCCTTCTCATATACGATACATGTTGTATTCTATCACATTTCCTCGAATGGAAGAAATATGAAAAGTCATTTTTCGCAAAGTTTTCGGTATCCCGCAATAAACGCTGCAAATGCCTATTTTTCGGCATTTACAGCCATTATTTTTTTATTTCCAGCTTGCTCATTTTGTCGAATTGTTTGTTGAAAAACGGGTTTTTCCGTTCTCAAAAGCTCATTTTCCGGATTAGACAGCCATACGGTGTGATGAGATGATGAACGCACGAAAAAAACCCTTTCGAAAAAGGGCTTTTATAATACATCTGTTACTTGGTCCATATTCTCTTTGATCCAATTGACAGCTAAATCGAGCGTTGGAAATTCTTCTGTTTCAAATGTGACTTCATCTTGAAGAAGCCAAACGTCCTTTTTCACCGAATCCATTCCACCTATTGACCAGTGCAAAAGGCTATAGGGATGATTGTTATTTAAAAACGACACCCATGTTTTATTTTTTGCCGTATTTTGTATTGCTTTTAGCTTTTGATCCACTACATTTCCACCTTACTTTACAAGTATACCCATTCTCGGGCTGAGTATTTGTTGAGGACTTTTCAACATGAGTGTGTTGGCTTTTTCGTTAAAATCAATCGTCATTTCCTCGTCAAAAAAGACCTTTTGTGCTGTGTGTATGTACAGCTTAAAGAGCTGATTATGCTTGAGTTCTTCCCATTCGCCTGTTCTTTCGCCTGTGAGCCAAATCATTGGGACACCGCTTACCGCACAGCCGCACCCATCTGAATCATATCGAAGGAGCAGTTCTTTTGTTTCATGCCCTGCTTGTTGTTTTGTAAGGAACGCTGCTGCTGGTTCTGTTATATGAATATACATGCCGAACATCCTTTTTTCGTTGATTGTTACATTGTAACATATCAGTCATCAATTAAACATGTTCACGCCCTGTCAGCTCTTATGTCTGATCATTTGTCTTTAACTGGTCTGACCAATTGTACGCTTCTTGTTCAATTTCTTTAATGAGCTCATCTTTTCCTTTGATATAACTTGCCATATCTTCAGGATAGGCTTTTGCCAATTGACGCTTTTTATCTGCATAGACTTTGGCACGGTCAGGTGCAGCTTTTAAATAATCTCGGAACACCAAATGCCTTTTTACATCATCATGTCCGGCTTCATAGGCGTGAACGTGATGTGTTCGGTTCAAGCCGCCTTTTCTAAAAAAACGTCTTCCCTTGAGTCCATTTTCTCCGAGCGGTTCATATCCAAGCTGGCGAAACAGATGGTTACACTCATCTAAGCTGCTGATATGCTTCACCTCTAGCAAGATATCAATAATTGGCTTAGCCGCCATTCCTATGACTGACGTACTGCCAATATGGTGGCCATATACCCAGTTGTCGCCAACTATCTTTTTCAGCTTGTCATGCTCATCTTGAAATTGTTTTGGCCAGCTCGATTGGTATTCAATCACTTCCACCTTTCGAAGCATCAAACGTTCCATCTTTGTTAACATCAGATTGTTTTCCACCTGCAAACGGGCCTTCTGTTTAAACCCTAATTTTTCATAAAGCTTGATTGCTGGTGTATTTGCCTCTGCTGTTGTGAGCTCGATTGTTTTTTGATGCTGGATAATGGATTGCAGGAGCGCTGTCCCGATTCCTTGATTGACATGATGTGGGTGCACAGCTAACCGGCTGAGGATGATCCGATCGTCATGCAGTTCATATGAAGCGATCCCTAACAAATGCCCCTCTTTTTCAAATCCTATGAAAATCTCATCTGTTTCTATTATGTCTTTAACCGTTTCTTTTAAGGGCGGTAAATCTTGATAGCCAATTTGTTCTGCCTCCCGCTGATATGCGGCTAATTGTATATGTAACAGCTCTTTTGCTATTTCTTTATTTTTTTGATCCAGTCTGATGATCATGCTTTCGCCTCCAGCTTTTTCACAAATAGCACCCGGTCTTCATGAATGCCGTCGTAATCTGAAAAAACTGAAATGCCATCCACTGTTTTATCTCCCTTTTCTATCTGAAAACCGAGCTTTGTATGGTAAGCAATCGAGACTTTATTGACAGGAGCTGTGATGGCCTTAATCGTCGTTCTTCCTTCCTTTTCAGCCGCTTCATAAAACGCTTGATAGAGAATTTTACCAATCTTTAATTTCCGGTGGTCTGGATGTACCCCGACAAAGTGAATATACGCTTCATCTGAATGTGATTGCGATAAAAAACCGACTAAAAAGCCGATCAGTTCACCTTTTTCAACAACAACAAAACTTGTTTGCTGAAAATGTTCGAAAAATAGCTTTGGCAATTTTGCGCGCAAATCTCTGCCTCCCCACCAGCTTTGAATGACGGATGTGACCGCATAAAAATCTGACGGTTTTACTTGACGTATCATGATGACCTCGCCCCTTTTCATTTTTAGCTGTACCGCTCTTTTTTCACAAAAAATCAACTGTTTCAATAGTCTACCTGTCTGATCAATTGTTTGTAAAGGTGATGTATCAGCCTTTTTTCCTTTCAGCTTTGTTGGTTCTTCGTTCTTTCGCTGTCATCTCCTTTTAAATCTTCACACTTATTTCAAAAAGTTCACTTTTTGTGCGAAAGTTTTATTCTTTTGTTATGTTAAGATGGATCATATAGGAAATGGAACAAACGTTTATTGGAGATGATGATATTGGTTTGGATTGTTACTTCACTTGTTGTGTTTAGTCTTTTAAAGCTGCTTGTCACTTCGCTGCCTTCGGGTGTTGTTGAACGCCTTTTTAGTCGTTATGCGGTGCATGCAAAAGTAACAAGTGATCAAACAACGATGACGTTTCAAGGACGTCCACTCGATGATCAGCAAACATCTGAAATTATTCAACATTTTAATGATGCGATCTTTATTGAACGCTACTATATTTACCCTGGTGACGAAGAGCGTTTTCTTCATCCACAGGAAGGACCGGCGCCGCTTACCATGCAAACAAAGCTTGGCAAGCATGATGTAACCCTTTATCTGTATCATTACGATGACCACGTGGATGTGGTGCGGCAGTTTACCCATAAGCCTAAGAAAAAACTAACGGCCTATCGTTTGCGTTCTGAGCCGCTCCAAACATCCAACAACTTGGCACATGCTTAAAATGACTCATTTTACCCAGATGAGACGAAGTGGAGACACTTCGTCTTTTTTGTATGGATTTACACTCTTCTCTTTGAATGATTTACCAGTATCAATTTCACCTTCTGGCGGTTAAAATGTATACAGAACATACGTTCTAAGAGGTGAAAATCATGAATGAACGAGCCATTCTGCTTGTGGATATGCAGTCGTTTTATGCGTCAGTCGAAAAAGTGGAGGCTCCCCATTTGAAGGATGTGCCGCTCATCGTTTCAGGAGATCCCGAGCGGCGGAGCGGGGTCGTACTTGCGGCCTGCCCGCTCGCTAAAAAACGGGGCGTACAAAATGCATCAAGATTATGGGAAGCAAAGGAGAAATGCCCTGAAGCCGTCGTTGTACGTCCACGTATGCAGCGCTACCTTGATGTCTCTGTCATGATGACAGAACTGCTGGAACAATACACAGATCTTGTCGAACCCTATTCAATTGATGAACAGTTTCTCGATATTACGGGGAGTGTGACACTACTCGGTTCACCCCGCGAGATCGCTCAAAATATACAAACGACCATTATGAACCAGACGGGCATTTACGCACGTGTTGGTATTGGTCCTAATAAAGTGCTCGCTAAAATGGCCTGTGACCATTTTGCTAAAAAAAACACATCTGGCATCTATGAACTTCGTGCAGACCGGGTTGCGGCTGATTTATGGCCGCTTCCGGTTGGAAAACTATTTGGCGTCGGCAAACGAATGGAGCACCATTTAAAACGAATGGGCATCAGTACCATTGGGACGCTTGCTACTTATCCGTTAGACCGGCTAAAAAAACGCTGGGGAATCAACGGGGAGCTTCTGCAGCGAACTGCTTTAGGACACGACCCTTCCCCGGTCACTCTTCACACACATGATCAGCAAAAAGCGGTTGGGCATCATATGACCCTTCCCCATGATTATGCGTCCTTTGAGGACATCAAAGTCGCCCTTCTTGAATTGAGTGAAGAAGTGGCAAGACGTGCGCGCTTTAAGCATTATGTTGGGCAAACGGTGTCTGTTGGCGTAAGAGGCGCTGATTTTTCTCATCCGACTGGATTTCATCGACAAATCAAGCTCCATTCACCCACACAGTACGGGACAGATATTGCAGAAGCAGCTATTCAGCTATGCCAGCAGCACTGGGACGGCCAGCCCATTCGCAGTGTAGGTATTACTCTCTCGCAGCTGCAGCCTGACAGCCAATATCAGCTGAGTTTATTTGATCACCATTTAAAAAAAGACAGACTCAGCAAAGTATTTGATGCCATCCATATGAAGTATGGACCTGCTGCACTCTTGCACGCCTCGTCACTAACAAGCGCAGGGCAGGCGTATCACCGCGCCGAAAAAATTGGTGGACATTACAAATAACGGAGGCGAAAAGCCATGAATCCCAATAAATTAACACCTGGATACAACATCATGTGGGAATCAAGCCGAATGATGCTCCCAGAGCACCGTGAACAGCTGCTTGCTCAAAAACGAAAGAAAAAAGAATACACGCCTCCTCCGCTGAGCACTGATCAGCTAGAGGAAATGAATTTTTTGATCACACAGTCGATTACAGAGGATCAAGCGATTTGCGTGACATATGCTGCAGCAGGTATGAAACAGCAGTTTTGGGGCTGGGTGAAAGCCATTCATTATGAAACCCGGCGCATAAAAATCGTCAATGATGAAGATGTTCTCCACCTGTCCTTGCAGCAAATTGTCGCGATTGATCTTGATTAAATGGTCTTTAAGTGACCATACGAATCAGAAGATCTAAAAGACATAGAAGCATCGGCAGAAAAAAACATGCTCTCCAAATTTGCGAGCTATTTGGGGCTCCTCTGTCCTATGGCGGATGTCTCCTCCATCAAATTGTGTATTTAATTTGCACAATTTTTCATGTATGATTGGAACATCTTAACACTCAGGGGAGAAACAGCATGAAAAATAACTTACGTACTTTACATCCACTTAGTTGGACGATCATCATCGGCACCATATTCGGCCGAATGGCGACGTCCATGAGCATTCCTTTTTTGGCCGTTTATTTGACACAAGTCAAAGGGGCTTCAGCTTCTTCAGCTGGGTTAATCATTGCCGTCAGCTCCCTTATTGGGATCGTGGCGAGTTTTTACGGCGGCTATGTTTCTGACCGAATCGGCAGGAAAAAGGTCATGCTTCTATCCATCTTCGGCTGGACACTTGTCTTTGTTGGCTTTGCGTTTGCAGATGCCATTTGGGTCTTCTTTCTCATGAACGCTTTAAATGGACTGTGCCGGGCACTGTTTGAACCGACGTCTAAGGCACTCTTATCCGATGTCACCCCATCAAGTATTCGGTTGTTTGTTTTTAATTTACGGTATACGGCCATTAATATCGGGGTGATCTTCGGCCCGCTGCTTGGCTTATATCTAGGATCATCGAAAACAACATTTCCATTTCTTGTCGCTGCCTTCATTTATTTGTTATATGGATTAACACTGGCCTGGCAATTTCAGAAGCATCCAGTTGCTGCTCCAGAAAGTACGAAACAAATCAGCGTCAAAAAAGCCCTTTCCATTATCCAAAAAGATACGGTCTTTAGCATCATCCTCATCGGTGTTACCTTATGTTCGTTCGGGTATTCGCATTTAAGCTCAACGCTGCCTCAATACTTATCAGCGTCACCTATGATTGAGGATGGTCCTAAACTGTTTGGATATCTTTTATCTTTAAATGCAGTGGTTGTCATTGTTGTACAATATCCGCTCATCATGATTGCGAAGCGCTACTCCACCATTTTGTCGCTGACCACCGGGAATATTCTTCTTGCCGGCAGTTTGTTTGCCATTGCTTTTTCACAGAGTCTCGGCATGCTTGCTTTCATCATTGTCGTGTTTACGATTGGGGAGGTTCTGCTGTTTGCGATGATGGATCTTTTTGTAGACAATATTGCAAAGCCTGAAGTGAAGGGATCGTACTTTGGGGCGATGGGATTTTCTCAGCTCGGCAGCGTCATCGGACCATTTGTCGGTGGACTGTGCATTGACTATTTTGGCGCAGCCCATCCCCTCTCCATTTTTACGGTCTTGTCAATGATCACCATCGCAGGCGTTCCATTTTTACTCATTGGATATTACCGTCTAAAAAAGCGATCGGCAGCAGCCATAGCTGTTAAAGTAAGTGGAGATCATTAAAAAAACCGCTCTCTCGTTTGAGCGGTTTTTTCTTTATACCCGGCGGATGGCGATCTCTTCCACCTTGTGCTGATCCCCTTTTTTCAAAATGAGATCAGCTCGATATTTTGTCGGTAAAATATTTTGGTATAAATTTGGGCGGTTCACGGTATTCCAAATCGTGCTTGCCATTTGATCTGCCTCTTCATCCGTCAAATCTTTATATTGATGAAAGAAGGATTCAGGGTCTTGGAAGGCTGTTTCCCTGAGCAAACGAAATCGTTCTTTATACCATGATTGAATTTGCGTTTCAGCGGCGTCTACATAAATCGAAAAATCAAAGAAATCTGATACAAACACACGCGGTTCATCCTTCAGATCATCCAGCGCTGGTGATTGGAGCACATTGATTCCTTCAA
Source organism: Bacillus sp. FSL P4-0248 (assembly GCF_038593305.1). NCBI lineage: Bacteria > Bacillati > Bacillota > Bacilli > Caryophanales > Bacillaceae > Bacillus > Bacillus sp. FSL P4-0248. The sequence continues at coordinate 2,109,654 of NZ_CP151983.1, forward strand.
TAATGACAATATCCGCATCCTCTACTGTTTCATACACCCCTTCTAGCCGGTCATAGGTCAGATGCGAATATACCGGGGCATGCACAGTTTGTTTACCTGATTTTAATTCATTCAAAAAAGACAGCAGGGCTTTGACATCATAGCTTTCCGGGAAGCCCTTCTTTTCCATCAGCCCTCGATCCTTTAATTCTTTTTGAGGATATAAAAAGCCATCTGTTGTCACAAGACTCACCTTCAGCCCATCTCCAAGCCTCGATAAAAGCGTTTCAATGATACGAGCCGTTGTGCTTTTCCCGACAGCTACACTTCCAGCAATTCCAATTAAAAAGGGAATTTTGGCATGGTGCGGGTAGTTTAAAAAGGCATTCACATGCTGGTTTTTTTGTTTTTCTGCAAAGACATGTAATGTCAAAAAACGAATAAGCGGTATGTAAATATCTCGAACTTCTTCCAGCGATAAATAGTCATTTAACCCTTGCAGCGCTCTCGCTTCCTCTTCTGAAACAGATACCGGCATATATTCTCCAAGAGCTGCCCAAGCCTCTCTCGTATGGCGCGTGTATAGCGTATTAAAATCTAGTCTCGTGTCACTCAAAGTCTTTCCCACCAATCTTCACTAAACTCGTAACCCAAAAAGACGATAATCCGATTGTAGCTTAAAATGAAGGCGCTGTCTTTATTTTTCAACGAAAGTTTACTTCTTTTGCAAAAAAAAAGCATTAAAAAAAGGAATATGAGGGTAAATAAGAGTATTCAGTACGATAGATAGAAGGGAGCAAACCAAATGAAATATGTGATGATTGGCGGAGACGCAGCAGGAATGAGCTGCGCTATGCAAATATATAGAGAGGATCCAGATGCACACATTGTTGCTTTTGAAAAAGGAGAGATTTTCTCATATGGACAGTGCGGACTCCCCTATTTGATCGGCGGTCTCATTGATCATCACAGAAAGCTGATCGCACGCAGTGCCGAAACCTTTCGAGAGAAATATGGAATTGACGCCAGATGCTTACACGAAGTGACCTCTATTGACCCAGAGCAAAAAACAGTGTCGGGTCATCATACGAAAACAAAAGAACCCTTTACAGAAAGCTATGACCGCCTCTTAATTGCGACAGGAGCAAGCCCTGTCACACTGGATTTAGACAGCCAGCCATTAGAAGGCGTACACGTATTAAAAACCATCCCGCATGCGCTGTCCATTTTAGACCATTTAAAAAAGGACGTCACACATGTCACGATCATTGGCGGTGGATATATCGGCCTTGAAATGGCTGAAAATTTAAAAGCGCTCGGAAAAAACGTACATATCATTCAGCGGGGAGCAGCACTCGGCCCGGGCTTTGACTCCGATATGGCAAAACACCTTAAAGAAGAGGCTGACGCCAAGGGCATTCACGTATCGCTCGGAGAAACGGTACAGCAATTAGAAGGCAAGTCACATGTCACAGCTGTTATCACAGACAAACAAACCATTCAAACAGCTATGGTCATCATGGCCATCGGCGTCACTCCGCAAACCTCCTTTTTACATCATACCGGAATCAAGCGCCTTCAAAATGGCGCTATTGCAGTAAATCAATACATGCAAACCAATATAAAAGACATTTATGCTGCCGGTGATTGCGCGGCGACCTACCACCGCATCAAAAAATCACTGGATTATATTCCGCTTGGCACAACTGCGAATAAACAAGGGAGAATCGCAGGATTTCATATGACAGGAACAAACCGGGCATTTCAAGGCGTGACTGGAACAGCCGTCATGAAATTTATGGACGTGACAGCGGGACGAACAGGCTTATCAGAAAAAGAAGCAAAAGAGGCAGACATTCCTTTCTCCGTCATCACCATTGATAGTACAGATCACGCGAAGTATTACCCAGAAGCGCAGAAAATGAAAGTGAAACTGATTTACAGAAGCGATGACCGTACCTTGCTTGGTGCCCAAATCATCGGCAGAAACGGTGTAGATAAACGGATTGATATCGTGGCGGCTGCCCTTTACCAAGAGCTGACCATAACAGATCTTGAAGATTTAGATATTAGCTATGCACCGCCTTTTAACAGTGTATGGGACCCGCTTCAGCAAGCGGCAAGACGGATATAGAAAGTGTCACAATGAAGCCTTACCTCAAAAAAAGAAACCAGTTCAAAACCGGTTTCTTTTTTGTTACTTTTTCATCATCGCTTTTCTTGCTGCTTTTTCAAATAAAAATGGGAATAACTGATACAATTTGCTGCCAGCGTTCATCCAGCCGGGCAGATTAATCTCTCTCTTTTTCGTCATCATGGCAGATACGACCTTCCCTGCCACCTTGTCCGCACTCAGCATCATAAAATCAACGTTCTTCACATATTCACCGCTGCGGTCAGCGATGGTAAAGAAGTCTGTGGCAATTGGTCCTGGGTTGACTGTCGTCACGTGAATGCCTGAGTCTGCCAGCTCCATTCTGAGGCTGTTTGAAAATCCAAGAACGGCATGCTTTGATGCGGAATAAATAGCTGATTTGGGAGTTGCAATCTTTCCTGCCTGGGATGCGATATTGATAATATGTCCCTGCCCTCTTTGTTTCATCTCAGGGATGACCTTTTTCGTGCAGGCGATTAAGCCAAACACATTCACCTCAAACATCGACACCATTTCCTCTATGGAGGCATCTTCGACGAGATCGAATACGCCAAAGCCGGCATTGTTGACCAAAATATCGACCGGCCCCACTTCTTCATACGCGCGATCAATGTCCTCAAGCTGGCTGACATCAAGCTGAGCGATGTGACACACCCCGCCAGCACTCATAATTTTCTCTTTCACACTAGTAAGCTTTTCCACTCGTCTTGCTGAAATAATGATCTCTGCGCCTTCTTCTGCTGCCAAGTACGCCATTTTTTCACCAATGCCCCCAGATGCGCCAGTAATCCAAACCCTTTTTCCTGTCAATCGCCCCATGCGTTTCACTCCTTAGTTTGCTCTGTAATAGACGATTCCGTCTTTTTGCATTTCTTCAATTTGCCCAGCCTCTAAGAGCACATCCAGCTGACCGACTGTCTCAGACATCGTTAAAAACAAGGCCTCTTCATACATCACAGGAAATAGCTTGCGGCAAAGATGAAAGGCCGTCATTTCTTTTTGTTTAAGCAGCTGATACATCGTATTTGCTCGTTTCTCTTGTTTCTTAAATCTTTCTTCAATCAATTCATGGTGGGACGTGATGAGCTGACCGTGTCCTGGATAAATCGTCTTGATTGGCAGACGCAATAACCGATTGAGTGATGCTTTATATTGAAGCAGTGATTTTTGACGTTCCTCGCCTTCATACGGTGCTTCCATTAACGGATTTGAAGAAATGGTTGTCAAAAGCAGGTCGCCGCCAATAAAATTCCCCGTTCTTTCATCTAAAAAAGAAAGATGAGATTGTGCGTGTCCGGGTGTTTCCATCACAAAGAAATGTTCATGCCCGCTTAAACGATCACCTTCTTTTATGATCTCATCTACATGTGAAGTACAAGAATATGTATAAGATTGCTTCACCATTTTTTCACACTCATTTTGCCGAAGCGGGACACCTAACTGCTGAAAAAAAGGAATCATAAAGTCCACTTGGCGCTGCTTAAAGACTGGATCCTGACTAATATACGGCTCATTTAGCTGGTGTCCGATCACACGGACATGAGGTTTCATCAGATTTAACAGACCGACATGATCTGCATGATGATGGGTCAGCACCACTTGATCAATATCGTCTATCGATAAACGATGTTCCTTTAATTGCGTGACAAAAGCATGCTCTGCCTCTTCTGTCATCGGACCGCAATCTACTAAGGTGACGGCCTCTCCTTTTAATACATATGCATGCACATCCCCAACGGCAAACGGCGTTGGGATGGATAATTGAATGATGTTTTCTTTCACTTTTATACGTCATCTCCTGCTTTTTGACTCATGATTGTGGGTACTTAAGCCTTCATACTTCATTGTATCTTGCAAAAGGCAGACTGTCATGCGGTTTAGATGGGCAATTTTTTAAACTGCCCTATTGACATAAACTTGTCCATCGTTGCATAATGAACAACAAATATATGATGCGCGATGATAAGGATTAGTAAGCAAAATAACGATGCAAGAGAGTGAGGTCCGCCGGCTGAAAGACTTCACCATCCTCTTATTTGCTGAACCTGCCCTTTGAGCTGTTAGGCAAACCTAAACGTTTCCCGCGTTAAGGGACTAGAGCTGAGTATGCAGGTTTGCATGCTAATTGAGGGTGGTACCGCGAAAAACCTTTCGTCCTTTTCAGGCGAGAGGTTTTTTTATTTTCTACAAGGAGGAGCAGCTTATGAGTAAAATTGGATTTATCGGTGCAGGCTCAATGGCAGAGTCTATGATCAAAGGTTTATTAAAAAGCGGAATGATGTCGAATGAAGATATCATTGTTACAAACAAAACGAATGAAAAACGATTAGAAGAATTACAGGTACGTTATGGGGTCAAAACGGATTTCGCTCGGTCCTTTATTTATGAAGAAACGGATATTCTCGTTTTTGCCTTAAAACCGAAGGATGCAGAAAGCGGAATTTCTGAAGTTCAGCCTCATTTACATGGACAGCTGATCATTTCTATTTTAGCTGGTATTTCCATTGAAACGATTCAACACTATGCTGGCGGAAAGACAGCAGTCGTTCGTGCGATGCCAAATACATCAGCGGCGATTCAGCAGTCAGCAACAGGTATTGCCGTAAGTCATGAAGTGACAGAGGGGCAAAAGAAAAAAGCCGTCGAGCTGTTTGAAACAATCGGGCATGTCACAGTATTAGATGAATCGCAGCTAAATGCTGTGACAGCCATCGCAGGCAGCGGCCCAGCCTTCATTTATCATTTGATTGAAGGAATGGAGCGAGGAGCTTCGGAACTTGGAATGGACCAAGCAACTGCGAAATTACTCATTTGCCAAATGATTGCAGGCGCCGCCAATATGCTTCAAGACAGCGGAAAAGAGCCTGCCCAACTGCGCAAAGAAATTACAAGTGAAGGCGGTACAACAGAAGCCGGCCTGAACACACTGGCTGCCTATCAATTTGAAGAAGCCGTTGTCGATTGTGTCAAAACAGCCACTAAACGCGCAGCAGAATTAAACGAAATGTTTTCAGCAAGCACGTATAAATGAAATTGAAAAGCACCTGTTTTGATGACAGGTGCTTTTTCACATATGACCCTCTATTTTTTCTCGCTGGCCACTGGGTGTGAATTGCGTGATTCACACTTCGGTTCTTTCTGTTCTTTACTAGAAATAGCTTGTTCTAATAAAGAATCACGTGCCTGATAAAAATTCACATCAACTAATAATTCTTGATGCTTCACTTTAGCACCTCCTCATGTAGATGATTCACTCATTGACATGATGGCTTTGATTTGATCCAGATGATGTTGTTCATGTAAAGCGATGGTTTCAGCTAATATTTGGACGGTCATCACTCCTTCTTCCGGATGCAGGCCTGATTGTTCCCAAATATCTTTTTCTAATAGCCGAAGCGTGTTGTTTCTTCTCTCTTTCATCCGTTTGATCAATGCTTTGATATCGTCAGCGTTATACCATTCATACGCTCTTTCTTTCACGTATATTTCAGGATCATACGATTGAAAGGGCGTGTGATCATCTGATATCGCTTGCTCTATCCGCTCTGACCAGACTTCTTCTGTGTCATACAAATGCCCGGCGAGCTGCTTAATTGACCACTTCCCCTCCCCCAAAGATTGATCCAGTGTGTAATCATCACAAGCCTTCACTATCTTCTCTAGTTCACTCATACTTTCCTGAAGCGATGTGATGATGTCTGTTTTTGTTAATTTCCCAGTTTCCATTACGCAATCAACGTCTCCTTTACAGTGAATGCATTTCTACTTTTGATTTATCTTGATGCTTTCCTTTTAGTAGCAGTAAGCTGTTCATCAAACCTGCTACTATCACAAGCCCTGCCATCCCTATAGCGATGACATGTATAGGAATCAAATCTCCGATAAATGCCATGAGGATAAACCCACTAATATAAAATATGCGTGATAATGCAAGACCTGCTGAAAACACACGGGCTCTTAAATGACTGCTTGCATATGTCATAATATTAGTAGAATACAAAACTTCGATTGGGCTATATAATAGATTGGCTAATAAAACAACAATCAAAAATCCAATAAAAGTCGTTTGTTGATACGACAATGCATGTAATATCGCAAGCAATATAACCGCTAATGTAGACCACCTTTTATAAAATTGAAAGGAGAATTTCACTTTTTTGAAGTACGATGCAAGTGTAAGTCCACCGATAATTTGCCCTAGTCCACTAATTGTATGACCAAGCCCCAAGCCAAAATTCCCTTCTCTTGCCACTTCTAAAATATACAGACTAAATAAAACATAAACGATGCTTAAAGCAAACTCTCTTGACATCAATATCCATATGGCGCTTTGAATTTTGGGTGATCCCTTGATTTCTTTAATTCCTTCTTTAAAACTTTGAACATATGACACATACTCTTTTTTTTCAGACGCTTCTTTCGCTTTAATTGGAATTAACAGCATAGCTGATAATAAAAATGTCAGCGCATCTACTAAATAAATTGTGGAAATTGACCAAATTTCTGTCACCAACCCGCCTAATCCTGTCGCAATGAGCATCGATGCGCTAAAAGATGTCGCCAGTATACTATTCCCCTTAGAAAGCTGCTCCTTATCAAGGATTTCAGGTATCATAGATGAACGAGCAGGCAGATATATACCAGAGAAAGCACCATTTAACGCTAATAATAAATAAAGGATAAACGGTGTAACATTCATTGTGACAACTAAAACAAACCCCAGTCCAATGATAAAACGTGCCACATCTGCGAATATCACAACTTTTTTGTAAGAAAACTTATCTATAATTGGGCTCAAAAGCATGGATGTTAAAATGAGAGGGAGCATGGAACAAATAAATAGAATGCTTAGATGGGTCGCTTTCCCAGTAAGTTCATAAATTAAACCAATCGTCGCTATCGTTCTAAACCAATCTCCAAAAGCAGATAAGTTTTGCCCAATAAAGAAACAGACAAAATTTTGATCTTTGAATAGCGATGTCGTTTCTTTCTTTGAAATCATTAGAGGAGCACCTCAGTCGACTCGTACCAGCCTAACTCTTTTTGCATAAACTCCACGGCTTGATCATAATTTTCTCTCTCTTTTTCTGGTATAAGATCAACTAAGATCGCCGGATACCATGGCTTCGCTTCTTCTTTGATTACAAAATATTGCTCCGCTTCTTCAACTACTCCTTTCATTATGAGCAGTTGTAGTTTACGATAGATTTCCTCACGCTTTGGCATTCGATTGAGATGCGTTTTTTCTATTTTCATTGTTTTAGGGAAGAAGACGAGTCTTCTATCAAAAGCATGATATTCTCTAGATTTAACAATAGGTAATTCTTGATTCGTCAGGCTTTCGATATACTTTTGCGTATTTCCTTCATTTGACCATATCATGCCTTGCATGTAGGAGATCGCTCCTGTTCCCAAACCAATATATTGATCTTCATATCCCCCGTAAATCACTTCGCCATATTGAAAACGTTTATTCTGATGCTCTGGAGCCATAAACGTATACACATAATTTTGATGCCAGCCATTCTTTTTTAAATGACGATATAATGTATCACTAAACTCAAATTTTTCTTTAGGATTTGGCGGCATTGGCACCTTGCCTTTGTTAATTTTTGATAACCATCCCTTCGAACAAGCAATATATTCTAGTGGATACGTATCAATACTTGTGCTTCCTAATGACATCACTCCATTTATGTCCTCTATCATCTCTTCTTTCGTTTGTCCAGGCAGCTGATAAAGCAAATCAATGTTATAAGATTGGAAATGACGTTTCATTAAGTCCACAGTCTGAGAGATTTGATCAAAACTAGCCGTTAAGTTGAACATTTTCCGATAGTATTCATTTAATGTTTGGACACCAAAGCTCCCTCTGTTGGCTCCACCTTCAGCCATAGCAGCCACTCTTTCTGGTGTAGCTGTTTTTGCTTCACATTCAAATGTCCATTCATAATCAGCAGATAATGAGAAATTTTCTTTTATAGCGGTCGAAAGTCGATAGATTAGTTCTGGGGGCATTATGGAAGGAGTACCTCCACCAACGAACACCACATCAAACGTCATTTTTTGGATATTAGGGGATTGGGATAAGATACGCATCTCATTGATTAAAGCATCTATATACTTTCCGATAATGGGCTCATATTTCGTAGATTTAATAAAAGGACAAAACGAACAGATCGTATCGCAGAAAGGGATATGTAAATATAAAGCGTTTTTCCCTTTTTGAAATGTTCGTTCTTTCTGAATGAATTCTGTCACACGAGATTGTGCTCCTTCTTGGCTCGCTTGGCCAAAAAAAGGATAAAGAAAATTCCATAAAGACGGATGCTCATCATAATAACTTTTCATATTTGACAATTCTCTCACCCAACTCTCGTCTATTTTTATCCCACATACAAATTCACAGAGAAGCTAAAAAAATCACTTCTCTGCGAAACACTCTTTTCAGTAAGTATTGATTCTATTCATTAGATTGCAATCCACTCGTTACGCTTCATTTTCATCACCTCCTTTTAATTAGATAAATTGTAACTTAATTACATAATTGATTATAATAGACTTTTCTGAATATTTCAATCATTTTCACTATTTTTTGTAAGGACTATTGTTTTATATACAATTTACGTATGAAACTTTTGGTATAACCATGAAAATATAGACTGAACATTCACAACCAAAAGCCCTATCATTAAGATAGGGCTCTTCATTACATCTACTTACTTTTCTCTAATAAAGCATGAATCGTTGATTCTAGTAATTCTGGCAAAATGCCAAAAGAGAACGGGACGTGCAGCCGCTCTGTCCATTTGTGCGGGTCCTTTCCTAGTGGACCTACGTTGATGACTGGAACGTAAAGGGCTTCCTTTTCTCCTTGCGGTAAAGAATAGCCTTTTTGGTAAAGCGGCATATTGGTTGTATAATGACCTACTTCCTGCTTTTCGAGCTGTAAGTAACTTAAATCAGACAATCCCGGGAAATATTTCACTTCCTCTACTTCAAGTCCATATACCTCTTTTGCCTCTTTTTGAATCTTCTTGAATGTCTTCTGAATATGCGTATCTTCTGTTGAGGACACCGAAGGGTAAAATGGCGGACTATAAAATAGAACAATCAGCGGTCCTTCTTCCTTACATAGTGTCGTCAGCTCCGAGACAATTTTCGTTGAAAAATCACGATCTCCAAGTTCACCTCGGTTGGCGAATGCATAGTTGACAATGCGCTCGACTTCCTGTTCACCAGAGCGATCTGCGGCTTTTTGATACAGCTCGTGATATGTGAGAACCGTCACCTGAGTGTCTATTGGTGTAAAGTGTTTAAAGCGCTGAAAGTCAGCTGTTTTCTGCCGAAGATTTGCCTCGATTTGGTCTGCTGCTTGTTTCGCAGTTTCATAGAGAAGTCCGTGCAGTTCTTCACTTGAACGTTTCATCATGAGCACATTAAATAAAGATACGGCTGTGTGAGGTGTTTGAACGGAATAGGCTTCTTTCAAGTCCTTTTGCATTAAGTTCGTTGGAGGCGGCGTTACTTCACCATCTGCTTCCTCACAATAGTCACTATTGAGCTCTAACAGCCGGTTTAGTTCAGATACCATACAATTCGCATTTAAGCCTGAGAAAGGCTCTCCTACATGCGTTTCGATCCCTTTACAGAAAAATCCGGCTAATACCTTTCCTATACTGCCTGTATACATATAATGATGTTCATCCCCTGGATACTTTTCAAACATCGGCTCACTGTTTAAACACGCGGTATAGTCAAGATCATGTTTTTCTTTAAGCTCTTTTAATTTCGGCACAGCCTCAAGCATTCCTTGTGAATTTACTTCCTCATCAGGAACTGTGACGAGCAGGACATTTCCATCAAATGTTTCTGTCATCGCTCTTTCCAGCATAGAAAGCTGTACGGTGAGACCTGCTTTCATATCCATGGCCCCTCTTCCAAACAGCCAGTCGCCTGAAGCAAGGTCCTCTCTTGCCCTCTTTGGAAGAAGCTCACTTTTTTGCGAAAAGGAAGTCATTAACTCTTCAGGCTTGCATGCCATGTTTTGAAATTCGCCGTAATCTTCTGTATCGACTACATCAAAGTGACTAAGAAGCAGCACGGTACGCTGCAGCGTACTTCGCTTCACAAGTGCCGTTAAATAATACCGGCCATCTTTCATCGGATGCAAAGCCAAATGATCAGGGTTCTGCTCAAAATAAGGCCGCTCCCTCAGCAAATAATATAAATATTCCGCTAACGCGACTTCTCCTGTTGTACCTGATATACTTTCATACTGCATAAGAGCTGTCAGGAGCTCCTTTCGTTCACTCTCTGTTTGCCATTTCATCCGTTCTCCCCCTTTGATGTCTCTATCTCTCCATTATACAAAAACGTGTATAAAAGCTATATTCTTTGAGCACCTTTTATGACGAAAGTTTGAATGGCTGTTATAATCGGCTATACAATTCCATGAGGAGGCGAAGGTATTTGGAAACAAAACTCTTTTCACCTTGGACATTAAAAGGTGTTACACTGAAAAACCGCATCGTGATGTCCCCGATGTGTATGTATTCATCCTATGACCGTGATGGGAAATTACAGCCTTTCCACTTCACACATTATATTTCCCGTGCACAAGGTCAGGCTGGTCTCATCATGGTGGAAGCCAGTGCTGTATCTCCCGAGGGAAGAATTAGTGATCAAGACCTCGGGATTTGGAGCGATGAGCACATTGAAGGTTTCGCTTCATTAAACGAACAAATCAAAGCATACGGAACGAAGACAGCCATCCAGCTAGCCCATGCAGGACGTAAGGCTGAACTTGATGGAGACATTCTTGCACCATCAAGCATCCCATTTGATGAAACATCTAAAACCCCTGTCGAGATGTCTGTTGACCAAATCAAAGATACCGTTCAGGCGTTTCAGGATGCAGCTGTACGGGCAAAAAAAGCGGGTTTTGACATCATTGAAATTCATGGTGCACATGGCTATTTGATCAATGAATTTCTTTCACCGCTGGCGAACCACCGAACAGACGACTATGGCGGTTCACCAGAGAACCGTTATCGTTTCTTAAGAGAAGTCGTAGATGCAGTCAATACCGTATGGGACGGACCTTTATTTGTCCGTGTGTCGGCTTCTGATTACACGACAAAAGGACTTGATATTGCAGATTATATCGGGATTGCCACTTGGCTCAAAGAGCAAGGTGTCGACTTAATCGATGTCAGCTCAGGTGCTGTCGTACAGGCGAAAATCAATACATTCCCCGGCTACCAAGTCACATTCGCAGAGAAAATAAAAGAAGGTGCCGGCATTCAAACAGCTGCTGTCGGTCTCATCACATCTGGTGTACAGGCAGAGGAGATTTTACAAAATCAGCGTGCGGATTTGATCTTTATTGGCAGAGAGTTTTTACGGGATCCATACTTCCCAAAAACAGCTGCTCAAGAACTCCTTACATCCATCGAAAGCCCGCGTCAATATGATCGCGCTTGGTAAAAGCTCTTAGGAAAAAAGGTGTCTATTTTTCGAAATAGGCATCTTTTTTGTTTTTAAGAGAAACATATCTGCCTTTTGTGCCGTCTTTTAGCTAAAGAACTGCTTAGAGGAGATGGAAGAATGAATTCGGTAATGATTGAAAAAATGTATCATATAGATGGACACCACTTTTATACAAAACATCGTCAAGGCAAAAGGCAAGCCACGATTATCTTTGAAGCAGGCTACGGCATTTCTAGTGATACGTGGTCGAATATGGCACGTGATATTGACCCAGAGCTTGGGGTTTTCTTATACGACCGTTTAGGAAATGGAAAGAGCAGTGAGAGCGGTGAAGGAAGAACCTTGCATGACCTCGCTGATGATTTAGATGCGCTGCTGAAAGAAGCCAATATTCAGCCGCCATTTCTTATTGTCGCTCACTCATTTGGCTCTCTTGTCAGCCGGTTATGGGCAAGCCGCAGAGGAGATGATGTCATTGGCATGGTGCTGTTAGACCCAGCAAGCGAGGAGCAAGAGCAGATGATCCTGCCGCTTTTATCAAAGGAAGAACGCACTTCATATATGGCGCAGTTTACAGCAGAATGTACGCATGAGGACTTTCAGCAAATGTTAAGCACAATGAAAGAGGAGCAAACTCATTTTGGAATGATGCCGCTTCTTGTCATTTCATCAGGTAAGAGCCGATTGTTTCACCCAGCTCATGAAGCTTGGCTCAGACTTCATAAACGCATGCTGTCTTTGTCATCCCAAAGCGGATGGATTCAGGCGCAAAACAGCTCGCACTATATTCATCATGATGAACCGCATATTGTACAGCTTGCTATCTATGATGTATGGTGCGCAGCCAAACAACCTGTCTCCTATTACCAAACTGCTAATTAAAATAAAAAACTCCTTGACCCGTTATGAGTCAAGGAGTTTCTTCTATTTATGCCGTTGGAGCAGATTGACTTTTTTCAGAAAGCAGCTTTTCAATGCTGACAAGCTGAACACATAATGTAAAGATGTCAATCGCTTGCTCTAGTTCTTCAAGAGCCGGGAATGTTGGTGCAATGCGAATGTTGCGATCAAGCGGATCTTTTCCATATGGATATGTTGCACCTGCACCTGTCATTGTGACACCTGCTTCTTTTGCTTTTTGCACAACAGCTTTTGCACAATGATCAAGTGTATTTAAACTAATGAAATATCCGCCATTTGGCTTGTGCCATTCAGCGATGTCTTTCCCGCCAAGTTTTTCGTCAAGAATGGAAAGAACGAGGTCAAATTTTGGCTTAATGATCGCCGCATGCTTTTTCATATGTTCCTTCAAACCTTCTGGATTTTGGAAGAAACGAAGATGTCTTAGTTGATTGATTTTGTCTGGTCCGATCGTTTGAATCGATAATTGCTTTTGAGTGAAGCTCACATTGTCAGGGCTAGACGCCATCAGTGCAACACCTGAGCCTGGGAATGTAATTTTAGACGTAGACGCAAACATAAACACACGGTTCGGGTATCCTGCCTCTTCAATTGCTTGAAAAATATCTTTTAACGTATCAGGTGTATCCGTTAGATGGTGGACTGCATATGCATCATCCCAAAAAATGCGGAAGTCGTCTGCTTTTGTTTTCATTGAAGCTAGGCGGTCAACGACTTCATCTGAATACGTAATGCCGTCTGGATTGCTATATTTCGGTACACACCAAATGCCTTTAATCGCTTCATCTTCTGCGACCAATTTTTCTACTTGATCCATATCAGGTCCATCAGCCTTCATATCGACCGTGATCATCTCTATGTTAAATAGCTCACAAATGGCAAAATGACGGTCATACCCTGGGCTTGGTGCAAGGAATTTTACCTTTGGCAGCTCTCCCCAAGGTGTTTTGCTGTCACATACGCCGTGAGTCATCGCACGTGCAATGGTATCATGCATCATATTCAGGCTAGAATTACCGCCGATGATGATTTGTTCTGGCTTTAAATTGAGTACTTCTGCAAAAAATGTCTTCGTTTCAGGAAGGCCTGTCAAGCCGCCATAGTTTCGCACATCTGTGCCATCTTCAGCTGTCATTGCATCCTTTGATGTCACAACATCGAGCATGCCCATAGACAAATCGAGCTGTTTTGGTGAAGGCTTCCCTCTAGACATGTCTAAGTGCAAGTTCTTACTTTTGTAAGTTTCATACTCATTTTGTAGTGCCACATATAGGTCATTCAATTCTGCTTCACTTAATGCTGTAAAACCGCTCATCTTTGATTGTGCCTCCCGTATTCTTCATAGTTTAATTCGTCATTTGTTTTTTCTTCACCATTTTACCACTACCTGAAAAAGAGCGTCATCATAAATATCAAAAAAATCACACAACTTTTTTTGACGATTCATCCAATTTTTACAGGGTGCGTTCAATGGGGAAAGAAGAGAAATCATGTGCAGCTTCTGTCAGCGGGAATATATCGCGGGCTTCTTTCAACAGTTGTTTCAGTGCCTCTTCTCCTTGGTAACGTGCACTTATATGGGTCAAAATGAGCCTTTTTGCGCCTGCTTCCTGTGCTGTTTTCGCTGCTTGTTCTGTTGTACTGTGATAATAATTGTAGGCTAAATCTGCATCTTCTTTACCGAATGTTGCTTCATGGACTAACACATCCGCATTTTTGGCAAGCCTTGTTATATTCTCGCACAAACGGGTATCTCCTGAAAATGCAACGATTCTCCCTTTTTTAGGGGGTTCCAAATAATCGGTTCCATCAATGGTTCTTCCATCTTCGAGTGTCACGGTTTCCCCATTTTTCAACTTCTGATACAAAGGTCCAGGTTTTACACCGATTTCTTTTAGGTCTTCGGCTTTTAATGAACCAGGCATATCTCTTTCCACAACCCGATAGCCGTAAGCTGGAATCCCGTGAGAGACTCTTCTTGCTTCTACTTGAAAGGTATCATCTTCAAAGACGATCCCTTCGTCTATTTCTATGATATGCAGCGGATATGTCAAATGCGTTTGTGTAGCTGAAAGTGCTGCATTCACAAAGGCCTTGATGCCCTTTGGTCCATAGATCGTCAATTCATCCTCCCCGCCTTGAAAGGATCTGCTGCCAAGGAGTCCCGGAAGGCCATATACATGATCACCGTGCATATGTGTGATAAATATTTTCTCGATCTTTCTCGGTTTAATCGCTGTATGTAAGATTTGATGCTGCGTCGCTTCTCCGCAATCAAAAAGCCACACTGCATTTCTTTCTTCTAAAAGCTTGAGCGCTGTGCAAGTGACGTTTCTTGTTTTTGCAGGTATGCCTGCACCTGTTCCTAAAAAGAGCAGTTCCATTACTTTTCCTCCTAAAGCCGGTATACAATATCTTCATTCATTTAGAATACATGAAGACAAGGTAAATGTGAATTCAGCGGAATTATTGAAAAAAGTGAAACGAGAGCAGAAAAAGTCGAATCAAATGTTTGCTTTACGAACAATGAAGCTTTAAAATAAAGAAAATGTACATACATTCTCGGTTTTTACAACAATGCTACGAATAAAGTGAGGTACTTCTCGTGAATACAGAAACTAACAACCCTAAAGCAGTCATTGTCATTTTTGGCGCAACAGGAGACCTTGCCAAACGCAAGCTCTACCCTTCTATACATAGACTTTACCAAAGCGGAAAGCTAGGTGATCAATTCGCTGTTGTCGGAGTTGGACGCCGCCCGTGGTCTCATGAGGACCTCAGAGCTGTGGTAAAGGAATCTGTTTCTTCTGATGATGCAGAAGCGAAAACAGAGGAATTCATTTCACATTTCTATTATCACGATTTTGACGTATCAAGCCCTGCTTCCTATCAATCGCTAAACACGCTTTTAACAGGCCTTGAAGATACGTACAGTATTCCAAATAACCGCATGTTCTATTTAGCTATGGCACCGGAATTTTTCGGAACGATTGCGAAGTTCCTAAAGAGTGAGGGCGTATCAGAAACAACCGGCTGGTCACGACTTGTCATTGAAAAGCCATTTGGGCACGATCTGCCAAGTGCCAAGACATTAAATGAAGAAATTCGTGATGCATTCACAGAAGATCAAATTTATCGTATTGACCACTACCTTGGTAAACAAATGGTTCAAAACATTGAAGTCATTCGCTTTGCAAATGCCATCTTTGAACCACTTTGGACAAACCGCTATATTTCAAACATTCAAATTACATCCAGTGAATCCTTAGGGGTTGAAGACCGGGCTCGATATTACGAAAATTCTGGTGCACTAAGAGATATGGTCCAAAACCATATGCTTCAAATGGTTGCCCTTTTAGCAATGGAGCCGCCAATTAAACTGAATACAGAGGAAATCCGCAGCGAAAAACGGAAAGCACTGCGCGCTCTTCGTCCTTTCTCTAAAGATGAGGTCGATCAATTCTTTGTCCGCGGTCAGTATGATACTGGTACGATGAATGGCAATGTCGTTCCTTCTTATCTGGAAGAGCAAAATGTTGACCCGAACTCAAACACAGAAACATTTGTGGCAGGGAAACTGCTGATTGATAACTTTAGATGGGCCGGGGTGCCATTTTACATTCGGACAGGAAAACGGTTAGAAAAGAAATCTACTCAAATCGTGGTTCAATTTAAAGACATTCCCATGAACCTGTACTATGGAAACGGAAATGCCATGCATCCAAACTTACTCGTCATTCATATTCAGCCAGATGAAGGCATCACCCTTCACTTAAATGCTCGCAAGCTGGATGGCGGCACATATGCGAAACCGATTAAGCTCGACTACCAAACAAACTATAACGACATCATGAATACACCAGAAGCATATGAAAAGCTGATTCATGACTGCTTGCTAGGCGATGCGACAAACTTTGCTCACTGGGATGAAGTGGCACTTTCTTGGAACTTTGTTGATCCGATTTCTGAGAAATGGGCAGAAAGCAAAACATTAAAACCAAACTATCCTGCTGGTTCTATGGGACCGAAAGAAGCTGATGAGCTTCTAGAAAAAGATGGATACCATTGGTGGAATATATAAAATCATATGAAAAAAGAGCAGTCTCCCTTGGGGGTTCTGCTCTTTTTTTAACGTCCTGTTTTCGTTATTTCAACCGTTGAAAAGTCAAATTTATCATAGCGATGATGGCTAAATGAATATTCAAACGGCTGCCCTGCGTTTAAATAAGCAACCTGCTCGACTTCAAGCACAGGATCTGTGGGGTCACACCCTAAATACTGCTGATCCAGCTGATCTGATTTAGCCGCTCTAATTTTCTTGTGCGCTCCTGCTATTTTTAGATGAAGCTGATTTGAAATGTAGCCATAGATAGAACCCAGTAGAACTTCTTCATCTATGCCCTTAATGAGATTAACAGGCATAAACGTTTTTTCTAATACATAAGGCTCTTCATCCACAAGACGGAGCCGGATGATATCATAAATAGGTGTGGTTGAGTCAATAGATAGATGGGCTGCCACCTCTTCGCTTGGAAAATGGACATCAAAATGAATGATTTGAGTCGTGACGTTTTTATCTGCCATGACTTTTGTGAACCCTTTATTTTCATGGCCTGATACATTGATTGCCCCTTGATTGAGCGCTGCCTTTACAATAAATGTACCGTGGCCTCTTTTTCTAAAGAGCAGACCTTCTGCAACGAGAAGATCGAGCGCACGTTTCATTGTCATTCTGCTGCATTGAAATTCGGCGGCAAGCGAGTTCTCATCTGGAATGGGTTGATCTTCTGGATAATATGCTGTTCCTATTCGTTTTCTGATTTCTTCTGAAATGAGTTCATACTTCTTCATCTCACACCACCAACTGACTTGTTTTTTCATAGCGCTTTATTCTAGATGGAAATATGGCGTTTTTTAGCCTTCCTCTCATTTTACACTAAGGGATGTGAGCTTAAAAGGTGCCAGCCATTTTTGTTTCATCCACTTCCCGTCACATAAGAAAAATACCTGCTCTTTTCAAGGAAAGAGCAAGTATTTTGATTAAAAACCGTTATTCTTTGAAACGGATTGAAACCAGTATCCGCTTTTCTTAATCGTTCGTTTCCCGTCTTTTTGAAGATCGACTGAGACAAATCCATAACGATTTTTATATGCATTCGACCAGGACCAGTTGTCCATAAAGGTCCATAGATGATAGCCTTTCACATTGCTTCCTTCTTGAATGGCTCGATGAACCCATTTGAGATGCTCAGAAATAAAGTCAATGCGGTAATCGTCATGAATCATTCCTTCTTCATCCTTAAACCGCTCTTCTCCTTCGACACCCATGCCATTTTCAGAAATAAAACATTCAATATTATCATAGTCTGTTTGGACTTTTTTCAATATGTCATAAATGCCCTTTTCATAGATTTCCCAGCCTCGATACACATTCATTTTTCTTCCCGGCATCTCAAAAGAATCAAAATAATGGTTCGGCATAAATGGTGCTTGAGGGTGCGGCATATGCTCTTTCGCTTTCACTCTTCTTGGCTGATAATAGTTGATGCCAAGAAGATCAATCGTATTCTCTCGAATGAGCTCAAGGTCCCCTTCTTCCATACTTGGCATAAAGCCTTCTTTTTTTAAGACTTCTACTAGCTTTTCCGGGAAATGCCCCTTCACCGCAGGATCTAAGAAGGAACGGTTAAAGAAAGCATCGGCCATCTCTGCTGCTTCTACATCGCGCGGATGCTGGCTTCGCGGGTACGAAGGAGTCAGGTTTAGGATGATGCCAATCTTACCGCCTTGCTGCAGCTTTTTATAAGCCGCAATCGCCTTCGCATTTGATAAAAGTTCATGAAAACCGACCTGTACAGCCTTTTGGAAATCGACTTCGTTTGGATAATGAAAGCTATACATATATCCGCCTTCTACAGGCACAATCGGTTCGTTATGGGTAAACCATTTTTTCACCCGGTCACCAAATAATTGGAAGCATAATGCCGCATAGCTGACATAGTCGTCGACCACCTGTCTGTTCACCCAGCCGCCCTTCTCCTGAAGCGCCATTGGCATATCGAAATGGTATAGGTTCACAAATGGCTCGATATCATGTGCAATCAGTTCATTGATCACATCATTGTAAAAAGACACCGCTTCTTCATTGACGGCACCTGTTCCTTCAGGTAAGAGGCGTGACCATGAAATCGACAGCCGAAATGAATTGTGGCCAATTTCTTTCATGAGACGGATATCCTCTTTATATTTTCGATAAAATTGGGATGTCACGTTCGGCCCTACGCCATCAAAAAAACGAGTCGGCTCTTGTTCAAACCAATGATCCCAAATGTTCGGTCCCTTTCCATCGCCGGGGACGCTCCCTTCTGTTTGCGTCGCAGAAGCAGAAGATCCCCACCAGAAACCTTCTGGGAATGTATATGATTGCTTGTTAGTTTCCATCGACATGTATTGAGTCTCCTTCGCCTTTGATATTTGCTGCCTTCGTTTTTTCTGTTGTCGTTATTTTTTCATTTTTCACATTCATACGGTCAATAAACTTCAGGAACGGGAACCAAATGACAAACACAATCATTAGGTTAAACAGCTGAAGCAGACCGCCCGCTAATGAATTTGTTGCCATCATTCCGCTAATAAAGATCGGTACTGTCCATGGGATATTCACGCCTGTCGGCGGCGGTACAATGCCTGATGCCATCGCAAAATAAGTAATACATGTAATGACCATTGGCGCCAAAATCCACGGAATGAGAATAAGCGGATTCATGACAATCGGTAAACCGAAGATAATCGGTTCATTGACGTTAAATAATCCTGGTCCTAAGCCAAGCTTGGCTACTTGTTTTAATTGCTTACTTTTCAGGAAAATTAAAATCGTAAACACAACAGCAAGCGTCATACCGGTTCCACCCATTCCAACCGTATAAATTTCAATAAACTGCTTGCTGATGATATTAGGAACCTCACCTGTTTTTGTATAGCTTTCTAGGTTTTGTATGGACAATGTATTCCAAATCGGATCCATGACAGAGTTGATAATAATTTGGCCATGGAGCCCAAAGAACCAAAGAATTTGTATAAAGAAAACAGCGATCAACGTCGGAATAATACCGCTTCCAAGACCGACAAGCGGCGCCTGAATGGCATGATAAATCAAATCATGCATATTTGTTTTGAAGCCTTGTGTAATGATGATATTAATAAATAAAAAGGTTGTAAGTGTCAAAGTAGCCGGGATCAGTGCAGCAAAAGACTTGGAAACAGCTGGCGGAACCCCTTGCGGCATATTGATCACAAATTTCTTCTGGACAAAATAACGATAAATTTCAGCAGACAAAAAGCCTGTGATCATTCCTAGGAACATCCCCTTTGCACCTAAACGATCAACTGGGATAACGCCTGCAATCGTTGCACCGCCTTCTTGTTCTAGTAAAAATGGAGTTAGAAGCAAGAAAGAGGCTAAAGCAATCACGCCGCCAAAGACAGCTTCTACATCATAGCTTTTTGATAAATAGTAGCCGATCCCAAATACAACAAACACACTCATAATGCTGATGGTCGCACTCGGTGCGATATTCAGTGCAGACTGGACGCCTTCCAGTACGGTTTTACTCATGATTTTATCTAAAAATGGCAAATTCATCAGCACAACCATAATGGAACCAAAGATGGTGAGCGGGAACGCAAGCATAAAGGCATCACGTAAAACGCCTAAATAGCGGTTGTTGTTCAATCTCCCAGCAATCGGAACCAAAATGGCACTTATTTTATCAAACATTGGTTTCCCCCCTTGTTTACACCCTTTATTGTTTAAGCGATTGGAATATCGGCAGGAGCTCTCCCACAAGCTCCTTGATGGTAATGGTCGACATTAAGTGATCTTCAGCATGCATGAGCAGTAAGGAAAAGGATGCCCTTTCTCCGCCTGCCTCTTTCTGCACGAGTTGAAAATGGATGTCATGTGCAAGCCGTAAATCTTCTTCCGCTTCTTTCATAAGACCAAAAGCTTCTTCTTCTAGACCTTCTCGATATTGTTTAAGAGCCTGAAGCAATTTGCTGCGTGCATTCCCGCTGTGTAAGATCAATTGAAAGCTCACTTGTTCCTCCGTGAGCCCTTCGAGTGTTTTCTTTTCCATCCTTTAAGATTCCCCCATCAATGTAAGTGCCTGTTCATACGCTTTTTGTCCATCGGCAAGCCCGTATGCCTGCATATCAATGACCTCTACCTCAATCCCGTATTTTGTTGCTTCTTTTTGAAGGTCTCCTTTTAAAAAGCTCATTTGCGGTCCGATTAACACAACATCTGCATTCGCCATTTCTTTTTTTGCTTGATCTTGACCAACTGCCCAAATTTCTGCTTCGTCCCCGATTGAATCGGCATGTGCTTTCATCTTTGTCACTAGTAAACTCGTAGACATTCCCGAACTGCATGCTAATAAAATACGTTTCATTTCTCTCACCCCATTGTTGTAATAAAAGCGCTTCCAATTAATATTATATAATTTTATTTTTAAATGTCTAGACATTAAATTTCATTTGTCTGTATTTAATATAAAAAAGAGCTTATTTTACGCTCGTTCAGATTGTTGACAAAGGGCTAAAATGCTTGATTTTAGCCCTTTGTCTTCTTTTCAGCCTGATAGAAAACCTTTGCAGCCCTAGGAAGGACGAGCACAGGTGCGGAGCGAATTTGACATTCGTGAGCACCGGAGCGCAGACCTGACACCGAATGCGAGGGTTTGTCTACACGCTGATTTGTCTTCATTGTCTTATCCTTTTCCTGCCTGGAACCCAGGATACTTTGTCATGCCGCCGTCTACATATAACGTCAGGCCTGTGACATAGCTCGCCTCTTTTGATGCCAGCCAGACAGCACATGCTGCCACTTCTTCCGGCTTTCCAATATAACCGATTGGAATCAGCTCAATCACGCCTTTTTTCAATGCTGGATCATCGAATTTCTCCGCATTAATCGGGGTATCAATGGCGCCTGGTGCAATACTGTTTACACGGATTTTTTTAGGGGCATATTCAAGCGCCAATGTTTCTGTCAAAAGCTTTGCGCCTCCTTTACTAGCTGCATAATGGACAAAATGAGGCCAAGGAATTTGCTGATGAACCGACGACATATTAATGATCGAGCCTTCTATCCCATGGTCTGTCATATACTTCAGTGCATCACGGCACCCTAGAAACATGCCTGTTAAATTGGTAGACATTACTTTGTTCCAATTATCCAGCGTCATTTCTGTAGAGGGTACTTCATTTTCAATGCCTGCGTTATTGATCATCACATCAAGACTGCCAAATGTATCAACAGCTTTATCAATCATCGCCTGCATATCCTCTTCCTTTGATACGTCTCCCTTGATTTTCACAGCCTGTCCGCCATGTTTTTGAATATCTGCAATGGTTTCATCCGGATTTTCTTTATCGGAGAAGTAATTGATCACCACATTGGCTTTTTCTTGTCCAAATCGGCGGGCCATCGCTTGACCAATCCCTGTACCTGCACCTGTTATCAGAACTGTTTTTCCTTCTAAATCTGGATACATTCGTGTAACCTCCTATTTTGTAAAGCCTAGCAGTACACCGCCTGCAATAATCATCAAGCAGCCTGCAATGACAAAGCTTGTTCTAGATGCTTTCTCTTTTAATAAGTAAATGCCGCCTAGTGTTGAGATAACAATCCCTGTTTGTGACATCGAAAAGCTTACGGCTACGCCGATTAATGGAATGGCCAAAAGCAGACCAAGATTTCCTGTTGACCAAACAAGACCGGCAATGATATTTCTAAACGTATATTTACTAAATGGGTCCTGCTTTAAACTAATCGCTAAGGATGAAAGCAGCATGCCGACGGATTGCGGGACAAGTGCAGACCAGCCATCAATATCAAACCATCTTAAAATAACGACATATCCGACGTAGCCAACGGTTGAGATGAGCAGAATAATGATCCCTTTTTTAAAATTGCCTCTGCCATCCCCGCCGCCATTCTTTTTTTGACCGAGCGATGTCATCACAACACCTGCAATGATCAGTAAAATGGCGCAAGAACCAATGAGTATGACCGTCATCGTCTGCCATTCTTTGAAGACCATGACACCAAATAGCGTTGTGCTCACAAGCTGCATGCCCGTTGATAAAGGAACCGCTTTAGATACACCGAGAAAAGCAACACTTGAAAGCTGATTCATTTGTCCAATACTCCAGAAGATGCCTGAAATGACGGAAACCGCAAAAATAAGCGGTGTCAGCTCTGGCATTTTGATGAAAAACGCTGCAATCGAAAATAAAAATGCGCCGAGCGTAATGCCGAGGGTTTGCTGATACGCATTCCCGCCTAGTTTGACACTGATGAGAACAATACTTCCCCAAAATATCGCTGGGAGAAGTGCATATAAAATGCCCACTTCTATCCCTACTTTCTTGTCTTTTTTACATAGCATCCCTCTTTTTCACATTTTTAGCCGAAAAGATACAAACAAAAAAACCTTACCAAAGGTAAGGTTTTTCAGTCGTTCTCTATTTATTTCATCCATTCAGTATGGAATACGCCTTCTTTATCTGTGCGCTCATAAGTATGTGCACCGAAATAGTCACGCTGTGCTTGAATTAAATTCGCTGGAAGGACAGCTGTGCGATAGCTATCAAAGTAAGCAAGTGCACTTGAGAATGAAGGAACAGGAACTCCTTGTTCCACTGCAAGTGAAATGACTTTACGAAGTGATGATTGATAGTTTTGAGCAATATCCTTAAAGTATGGATCAAGCAATAGGTTTTTCAGTTCAGGATTACGGTCATATGCTTCTTTAATTTGTTGTAAGAAGGCTGCACGAATGATACATCCGCCGCGGAAGATCATCGCAATTTCACCGTATTTTAAATCCCAGTTATATTCATCAGACGCTGCTTTCATTTGCGCAAAGCCTTGTGCGTAAGAGCAGATTTTACTCATGAATAGGGCTTTTCTAACCGCTTCGATCAGCTCTTGTTTATTCTCAGCTGATTGCGCTGGCTCAGGACCTTCGATCAATTGACTTGCTTCCACACGCTCATCTTTCATTGCAGAAATGTAGCGCGCAAAAACAGACTCAGTAATGATTGGAAGCGGGACACCTAGATCAAGTGAGCTTTTGCTTGTCCATTTTCCAGTTCCTTTTTGACCAGCTTTATCTAAGATCACATCCACAAGCGGCTGGTTTGTTTCTTCATCCACTTTTGTGAAAATGTCAGCTGTAATTTCGATTAAATAGCTGTCAAGCTCGCCTTTATTCCACTCTGAGAATACTTCATGAAGCTCCGCTGCTGACAAACCAGCAACATGCTTCAAGATAAAGTATGATTCAGAGATCAATTGCATATCTCCGTACTCGATACCGTTATGAACCATTTTGACATAATGTCCTGCTCCATCTGGGCCGATATACGTTGTACAAGGCTCGCCATCTACTTTCGCAGAGATCGCTTCTAAGATTGGTTTCACTAGCTCATGCGCTTCTTTTTGACCGCCTGGCATGATGGAAGGGCCTTTTAGCGCGCCTTCTTCACCGCCAGAAACACCTGTACCAATGAAGTGAATACCACTCTCTGCAAGCTCTTGGTTACGTCTTTGTGTATCCTTGTAATATGTATTTCCACCATCAATTAAAATGTCACCTTTCTCTAGGTGAGGAAGTAATGATTGAATGGTTGCATCTGTTGCTGCACCAGCTTTTACCATTAAAAGAATTTTACGCGGTGTTTCAAGCGACTGAACAAATTCTTCGATGCTGTATGTGCCAACAACGTTTTTTCCTTCTGCTTCTTGAAGAAACTCTTCTGTTTTGCTGCTAGATCTGTTATAAACGGATACGGAGAAACCGCGGCTTTCAATATTGAGGGCAAGGTTTTTCCCCATAACGGCTAGTCCAACCACACCGATTTGTTGTTTTGACATAATTCTGACGTCCCTTCTAACACACTATATTGATTACTGCTGAAATGATGTACCCTTTGAAATTACCACAACATCACCTCTTTTATCAAGTTTTCAGGCTAGTCATTTCCTCTTTCGTCCTGAAAAAAATCTTTATTAAAACTTGTCCCGCTTGTTTTGCTCTCTTTTTCCTTAATGGTGATCCCTCTTTGCACCAATGACTTTCCATATTTTTCTTTCAGTCCATCTAAAATGGTTTGGAGAGGCTCTTCTTTTGCATCTTCTGTATATGAAAATAAATCAAGCTGTTTAACTGCTGCTTTTCGTTCGACAAGGTCTGTCCCCGTCACACCTAAGAGCCTCACTGGCTGGTCATTCCAATGTTTAAGGAATAACTGCTTTGCCGCTTCAAATATATCTTCCTTTCGATCCGTTGGATTCGTAAGCATGACACTTCGCGTGATATTTTTCCAGCTTGCATACCGAATCATGATGAGCAGACGATTTGCCATTACTTCTTTTCTCCTTAACCTTGCACTCACAGATTGTGACAGCTTATCAATTAACGTGACAAGTTCATCTGAATCATCCGAATCATGAGGCAGAGTGGATGAATTGCCGACGGATTTAAATTCGTATATTCTTTCTGGATCCACGATGCCGTCATGTTCACCATTCGCCTTTTGCTTTAATCTCGGTCCATTAATGCCAAGCAATTCTTTTAGCGTATACTCATTCGCTTTCGCTAAGTCTTCAATGGTATGAATTCCGATTTTTTTTAATTTATCTGCCGTTTTTTGTCCAACCCCGTGCATATCACCAGCAGGGAGCGGCCAGAGCATGTTCGGAACATCTCGTTTACGCAATATGGTGATGCCCATTGGCTTTTTCCAATTAGACGCCATTTTCGCTAAAAATTTATTCGGTGCAATGCCGATACTTGAAGGTAGCATCAGCTCCTCTACAAGCCTTGTTTGAATATCATGAGCCGTTTTTACCGCATGCTCGGCATATGGTGTATGCGTTAAATCAATATAGCCCTCATCAATCGATACAGGTTCGACTAAATCACTGTATTCTCTTAGTATTGTAAACATCTCTTGTGAGGAGCTGCGGTATCGGTCAAAGTTCGGTGTGCGGACAATGAGTCCCGGACATAGCCGCTTCGCCTCCCATAAGGGCATCGGGGGCTTCACACCTAGTGCTCTTGCCTCGTAGCTGCACGTCACAACAATCCCTTTACGCTCTTTTGCATTTCCGCTGATGGCTAAAGGTTTCCCCCGCAAAGAAGGATCATACGCCATTTCTACATTGGCATAAAAAGCATTCATGTCTATATGAAAAATAATATTTGACATTGGCATAACCCCATTTTCTTGTCTACCTGTATTTTGATCAGCTGTTTCCTCATATATCAAACATGATGGATCCCTTTTATGCTCAATTATACATTGATTTATTTCATCTTTCCTCAAAAAAACCTTCTCTAAAAAAGAGAAGGTTCCAGATTGTTGACAAAGGGTTAAAATGATCTTGATTTTAGCCCTTTGTCTTCTTTTCAGCGTGATCAAAAACCTTGGCAGCCCTAGGAAGGACGAGCATCGGAGCGCAGGACTGACACCGAATGCGAGGGTTTGTCTGCGCGCTAGGTTTCACGTTCATTTACACTTTTTCTTCAAGTATACCATGTTGATATTGAATGTCCTCATATGTGAATACTTCATTTTTTTGAGGATATAATTGTTTCACAACCGAAGTGGGCTGTTGATTAAAATTCATACTCAAACTTTGATTGGAGTAGTGTCCAGCCGGATCAATATAATACTTGTAATCAATGACTCTTTCTACATCAATTTCAGCGTAAGCAATTCCTTCCGTTTCAGCTGGAACCATATCACTGATCGGTTCCCCATCCGGCCCGTAAATGCACGTATGCCCGCTCTTAAATGTTTCAAAGTAATCTCTTTGCTCCTGCGTTAAGCAAATCATCTCTTTCATTTCTTCCGTATATATAGATGAAGTCATCAGCACAAATGTCTGTGTCGCGATGGCATAATATCTGCTTGAAATTTCATCGTCAAAATAACCTGGCCAAGAGGCTACATGTACCTGCTCATTTTGGGCATTCATCGCCATAAGATCAAGTGGAACTTGATGCTCCCAGCACATTAATCCGCCAAGGTTTCCAATGTCAGTTTGAAACACCGGCATCATACTTCCACTTCCGTCCCCCCAAATGAGTCTTTCTGCTACAGAAGCTCTCATTTTCCGATGTTTTCCAATTAAATCCCCATTCGGATTAAACCAAAGCTGAGCTAAATAGAGAGATCCGCCATCTTTTTCACTGCATGATATACAAACGTACGTTTCATTTCTTTTTGCTGCCTCACTGATTTTTTGAATGGCTAAGCTAGGGATTTCAACTGCATTTTTATATAATTCATGATAGAACTTTCTTGTGTATTCTGGATGACCAATAAAAGCAAACCAAGGATAACCAGGTAAAAATGCTTCTGGGAATGCCACAAGCTTTGCACCATTTGAAGCTGCCTCGTCGATCAGTTCACATGATTTCTCAACGGTTGCTTCCAAATTTAAGTAGACAGGTGCTGCTTGTACCGCAGCTGCTCGAAACTTTGGGTAAATACTTGTCATATTCAAAACCTCCATTTCTTTTCATCCCCCTCATTATAGGATAGGAAATATGAAGTTTGGATGACATTTACTATTTTATACAAAATAAGGAATTTTATTTAATAGAGAAAACACGTGGTTCTGTTAGACATTTAACCATGTGTATAGTACACTGTGAGTAATGAAATGGATGTGATAATCATGATTATTGATACATTCAATGAAGTCTTTTTCCTTGTTGAATTCTTTACGATTATTCTTCCAGCGCTGACGGCCATCGGCATTGCGTTTTTACTAAAAGACTGCCGTATGAACGAACACCTTGGTGGACATCGTTTGGAAGAGTTGGACGCATCTTGCTTGAATCGAACAGACTTTCTGTTTATCATATATGATCGCATTACAACTTGGATTAGTAAAGTCATTCGAATGAAAAGATCATCTAATGATGATGAAGACCATTCGCTTCCTCTCACTAATTAAATTTTTTAATCATGAGGAGGAAACGAATTGAAACGTTTATTGACTGTTTTTACGACTTTATGTTTGATGATGATTGCGTCACCTGCATTTGCAGCGAGTGCGCAAACGAATACGAGCTCTGATGGGTTTTTCCATCATTATTTTGTTCAGCCTTTTTCTGAGCTGATCATTTGGCTTGCGAACTTTTTCCATGATGATTATGGTTTATCCATTATGTTCGTCACCTTGATTGTCCGCCTGCTGATTTTCCCGCTTTTTGCGAATCAATTTAAGAAGCAAAGAGTCATGCAGGAAAAAATGGCACTGGTGAAACCTCAGATTGACCAAATACAAAGCAAATTGAAGAAAACGAAAGATCCTGAAAAACAAAAAGAACTGCAAATGGAAATGATGAAAGTATATAAAGAGAACAATGTGAACCCGCTGGCAATGGGCTGTCTGCCTATGCTGATTCAAATTCCAATTGTTCTTGGCTTTTACTCAGCGATCCGCTCAACACCTGAGATCGCAACTCATACGTTCTTATGGTTTAACTTAGGACAAACCGATTTATTGGTGGCAGTCTTTGCAGGGGCTATGTATTTCTTGCAATTTTATGTCACGCAAAAATATGCAAAGCAATCAGGCACCCAGACAGAGGCTGCGCTGAAGCAAGCGAAAGTAATGGGCATGATTTTCCCAATCATGATGCTGTTTCTTTCAATTAATGCACCCGCTGCTCTTCCTTTATACTGGATGACAAGCGGACTACTACTCACGATTCAAACGATTATTTTAAATGTCATGTACCAAAAATCAAAAACGAAAGCTGCGGCTAACGAACAAGCCAAACCAGCTGCTGAATAAAAATAAACCCCTTATCTTTAGATAAGGGGCTTTTCATTATGCCAACTCTTCTTTCAACCGGTCTGGCAATTGATCGAGGTCCTCAATTTTCCCAAGGAACTTATTTGGGTCCACTTGTAAAATCATTTTGTTTTCTCTCTCCACAACGCCGAAGAAATATTCAGAGGCCTTCGTGTTCATATGAAATGGCTTGATCTCGCTCTGCTCGATATCGATGATATCTTTTGCATCTGAGACAAGACAGCCAATCATTTGATCGTTAACTTCAAATAACAGCACCTTTGACTGCTCGTTCACATCAAGAGGCTTTCCGTGAAGCATCACGCCTGTATCACTGACAGGAATGACCTCTCCTCTTAATGACATCAGGCCTTTAATTTCTTTTGGAAGATTCGATACTTCTTGTAAGTAAGGGACCTTTTCAATCGAACGAATATGCTCTACACTGATGCCAAACTCCTCTTGTCCCACCTGAAAAATAATAATCTTTTGCGTGCTCACAGAGTCTCCTGCCTTTACGATGGATTTGTCGTTTCTTCGATAATGGCGAGAACCATTTCAGCTGTTTTGACTAATTCTTCAATCGGCATTTTCTCATTTTTCGTATGAATATCTTCATATCCAACAGCTAGGTTGACAGTTGGGACGCCGTTGCCTGCAATGACGTTTGCATCACTGCCTCCGCCGCTCGTCTGCAGTTCTGAAGGACGGCCAATTTTTGCTGCCGCTTTTTTCGCCACTTCTACGACTTGATCGCCGTGTGAGAATTTGAAGCCTGGATACATGATGTCAATTTGTACATCGGCACTTCCGCCCATTTCTTTAGCGGTTTTTTCAAAGGCTTCTTTCATCTTCGCTACTTGAGCTTCCATTTTTGCTGGTTCTAAAGAGCGTGCTTCCGCCAAAATATCGACTTGATCGCACACAATATTCGTTTGTGTTCCGCCTTCAAAACGGCCGATATTCGCCGTTGTTTCTTCATCAATCCGGCCAAGCGGCATGCTGGCAATTGCTTTTGATGCAATGGTAATCGCAGACACACCTTTTTCTGGCGCGACACCTGCGTGAGCAGTTTTTCCGTAAATCGTTGCGCGTACTTTTGCCTGTGTTGGTGCAGCTACGATAATCGTACCAACCTTGCCATCTGAATCAAGGGCATAGCCGTATTTCGCTGTCATCAAATTCGGATCTAACGCTTTTGCTCCAACAAGTCCTGATTCTTCACCTGCTGTGATCACAAATTCAATTGTTCCATGCGGTAAATTTTTCTCTTTCAGCACGCGGATCGCCTCAAACATAGCAGCAAGTCCTGTTTTATCGTCAGCGCCAAGAATCGTTGTTCCATCTGTTTTCACATAGCCGTCCTCAATGACTGGTTTTACGCCATTCCCCGGTACAACTGTATCCATATGAGAAGTGAAATAAATCGTATCTGCCTCTTGATTTCCTTCTAATGTGCAGACAAGGTTGCCTGCGCCGTGGCCTGTTACCGCTTTTGAATCGTCTTCAACCACTTTTAGACCAAGCTGCGAGAATTTTTCTTTTAGGACTTCAACAATTTTCTCTTCGTGTTTTGTTTCTGAATCAATCTGAACTAATTCTAAAAATTCATCTAGTAAGCGTTTTTCATTGATCATAATGATGCTCCTCCTCTTATAGCGGCATGTTGCCATGCTTTTTTAACGGTCTATCTTCTTCCTTACTGCGAAGCACATCAAATGAGCGGATCAATCGCTCTCTCGTTTCAGCCGGCATGAAAATATCGTCTATCAGACCTGCCTGAGCCGCTTTCCATACACTTGGTTTGTTCTCAGTCTCGCGCGAAGCAGGATGAACGATTTCATCTGCGAACGTTTTCCCCATGACATCAATTTCGGCCTCTGGCCATGCATAAACAAAGTCAGCGCCTAAGCCCTTGCTATTCATCGCGACATATGCACCGCCAAACGCCTTTCTTAAAATCACAGTGATTTTTGGAACGGTTGCTTCAGCGTACGCATATAAAAGCTTTGCACCGTGGCGGATAATTCCCGCATGCTCGGCTTTCTCCCCTGGTAAAAAACCAGGAACGTCCACAAGAGTTAAGATCGGAATATGAAATGCATCGCAAAATCGAATAAACCTGGCCGCTTTATCGGCCGCGTCAAGATCAAGGCTGCCTGCCAGCACCTTTGGCTGATTGGCAACAACACCAATGGAAGCTCCTTGTAGTCTGGCAAAACCAGTGACAATATTTTTTGAGAAACAAGGCTGCGTTTCAAAGAATGAGTCTGGATCGGTTATCGCTGTCACCACTTGTTTGACATCATAGGTGCGGGATGGATCCTTTGGCAAAATGCTGCCTGGATCAGCGGTATCTTGCTTTCGTGCTTCAGCCTGCATGAGAGCCTGCTGTTTCGTTGGTATGTACGTTAAAAGAGTTCGAACCGCTTTTAACACTTCCTTCTCATCTTCCCCAGTATAGTGCACATTTCCGCTTGTCTGATGCTGAACACTTGCACCGCCAAGACGGTCAGGACAGACCGTTTCTCCTGTTGCCTTTTCTATTACTTTCGGACCAGTTAAAAACATATGAGCTGTTTGGTCTGTCATGAAGACAAAATCAGTCAATGCAGGAGAATAGACTGCACCTCCAGCACATGAACCTAAAATAACAGATATTTGCGGGATTAGACCAGAGTACAGCACATTCCGTTTAAAAATCTGTCCGTATCCTTCTAATGATACCACACCCTCTTGAATTCTCGCACCACCTGAGTCTTTTAGACCGATGACCGGCATCTGATTCTTAGCTGCCAGATCCATTAAAGAGGTAATTTTTTTGGCATGCATTTCGCCTAATGAGCCCCCATATACGGTTGCATCTTGTGCATAAACACAAACGGGCTTACCGTGAATGAGTCCCGTGCCAATGACGACGCCGTCACCAACATGCTCTGACAGACCGCCTGTTGCAAATGACTGAATTTCCATCAAGCTGCCCTCGTCAAGAAGTTCCTGCAGTCGCTCTCGAACCGTCAGCTTTCCTTTGCTTCTGTGAGCTGCTGCTCGTTTTTCGCCGCCGCCCATTAACGCTTTCTTCCGCCATTCGGACAAGTCATTGAACGATTCATTCATCGCTATGTTTCTCTCCTTTCAAGGACCCGCACAATTCAAATAACACACCTGACGTTTCTTTAGGTGAAATAAATGCAATCTGCTTTCCGCCGGCGCCCATCTGTGCTGTTTTTTGGAGAAGCTGCACGCCAAGGTGATCGAGACGGCTAAGATCCATTTGAATGTCATCTGACTTTAACGCAATATGATGGAGCCCCTCTCCTCTTTTTGTTAAAAAGGTATGTAGTTTACTGCGGGCTGAGATGGGCTCAATTAATTCAATGTGCAGATCATCAAGTAAAGCGAAGGACGCTTTAATCTCCTGCTCAGGAATCTCTTGTATGTCTGAAAAATGCCAGTTAAATAGCTGATGAAGCGTTTGAGATGTTTCTTTAATAGAAAAGACGGCAATGGCAATATGATCGATTTGGTTCATCCGTTCACTTCCTTTGCTGATCACTTGTCGCATATGAAAAAACCAGATAAAATAAAGACAAGTGCGCTTGTCGCAAAAATCTTCGGTTATAGGGGTGCGATATGTCTCAAAAATTCATGAAATTTATGGTATTGCTTATGATTAGCCTGCTGTTAGTTTCTTCACTTTTAGCAGGAGCAGCAGCCTTTTTATAAGGTTTGAATAAAAGCAGACAAGCAGGTGATTCGCGATATCAACGAATGGCCTGTTTGTCTTTGGCAAGCTTTTCAAAGGAATCGCTTGAGGTTGTAATCCATACCTTTGTACCAATTGGAAGCTGATCAAACAATCGCTCTACATCTTGATTATGAAGCCTTACACAGCCTGCTGTGATAAATTTCCCAATCGAAGTTTCATCACTCGTTCCGTGAATTCCGTAGGTTCTGCCATCTGTTCCTCGTGCATCGAATCCAATCCATCTTCGCCCAAGAGGATTATTCTTCGCACCGCCTTCAATATTTTTTCTTCTGTAATAGGGATCTTTCGCTTTGATCATAATCGTAAATTCACCTTCTGGCGTTAAATCTGCTGTTTTTCCTGTAGAGGCAGGATATACTTTTTGAATTTTCCCTTGATCAATAAAGGCAAGTTCATTTGTTTGTTTATTAATAATGACAAATGGGTCACCTGGCAGCGGGTTTTGTCCAAGCGGCCAGATTGGTGAAAGGGACATGGTCAGTACGGTATAAAATAAAAGACGCATAGGCTCCTCCTTTTTCATTAGATTGACCAATGAAGGAGGAACTCATGCGTCTCTATTCTTTCATCCCTTTAAAATAGCTTTTCAGTACTAAATATTGTTCCATTTCACCAAGGAAATGAAAGAGTGCCGCTCTTGCCTCAAATTCTTCTCGTGTTTGCGGGAGCGGAAGTGCATCGAACTCTTCTTTCATATCAATGAGACGTCTTAAAAACTTATGCGCTGTGTTCCCTGGGTGAATATGTTCGCGTAAGTCTCTAATGTATTCTGCAATGATTTGTCCATGCTCCGTTGTGACGGAAATCGACGTAATTTTAGGCAACACACGCTCAATGATTTCAAATTGCTTTTGTCTCATGTTGAAGTAATGGTAATACAGGTTTTCATGTCTTAATACATGGTTTTCAACATCACGATATGCAAGAGCTTTCGCTTCTTTGATCAATTGATGTGTCTCTGGTATTTCTTTTCCTGTCCAGTCTTGTTTCCCTGTCATTAAGTATTGCTCGATTTCCTCAAAGATTTTAGCAAAGTTGGCTTCAATCTGTTCGCTGTAGCGTTTGAGCTTTTTATCAACACTTGGCATATAGAGGTTCATAATCAGCGCTACCCCAACACCAATGGTAATCAGCAGCAGTTCATTCCAAATGAGATGCAGGGTAATCCCGCCAGACATGTATAAATGGAGGATAATGACTGAACTTGTGACAATCCCTTCTTTAATTCGAAGCAGAACCGTTGTCGGAATAAAGACAAGCAGCATCAAACCGATCACAAAAGGATGATACCCAATCAGATCGAAAAATAAATAAGAAAATAAAATGGCAAGACTGCAAGCTGCAAAGCGGGCTCCCGATGCTAACAGGGATCTTTTCTTTGTCACCTGAATACACAGGATCGTAATAATCCCGGCAGCAGAATAATTTTGCAAGCCAAACAATTGTGCAATATAAATAGCGATCGCTGTTCCTAATGCTGTTTTCAGCGTTCGGTAGCCGATTTTAAACATGATGTGATTCACTCTTTTCTGTCTTGTTTCCATTCACTTTTGTGAAATGATGAACTTTTTTTACTTTCCCCATTATAATCAAAAAAAGAAGGAGATGTTAAGTCTCCTTCTCTTTTTCTTTATAATATTTTTTGTAAGAAGTCTTGCGCACGCTGTGAAGACGGTGATTCAAAAAATTGTACAGGGTTTGCATCCTCTACAATTTTCCCATCATCCATAAAGATCACGCGGTCAGCCACTTCTTTTGCAAAGCCCATTTCATGTGTGACGATGACGAGTGTCATTCCAGATTGAGCCAGCTCTTTCATGACCTCTAATACTTCCTTGACCATTTCTGGATCTAGGGCTGACGTTGGTTCGTCAAACAGCATAATGTCTGGTGTCATCGCAAGCGCACGCGCAATCGCCACACGCTGCTTTTGACCGCCGGACAAACGGTTCGGGAAATCATCTTTTTTCTCTAAAAGCCCTACCTTTTTGAGCAGGTCTTCAGCTTGTTTGATGCTGTCTTCCTTCGATTGATTCTTCACATTCATTGGCGCATACGTGATATTTTCCAGCACCGTTTTATGCGGGAACAGATGGAAATGCTGAAATACCATTCCGATGTTCTCACGCACTTTTAGTGCATTCGTTTTTGGGTTGGTGATTTCGGTGTCCTTAATCGTAATGACACCAGAAGTCGGCTTTTCAAGTAAATTGATGCAGCGAAGGAACGTCGATTTTCCTGAACCAGATGGTCCAATGACCGCAACAACTTCCCCTTCTTTAATGGTGGTGTCGATCCCCTTTAAAACTTCATTTTTACCAAAAGATTTTGTGAGTTTCTCTATTTTAATCATTTGATTTTAACTTCCTTTCCACCGATTTGCCGACAAAGGTGAGAACAAGCACGATGACATAATAGATAAGACCCGCAAAAATAAGCGGTTCAAGATAATTATACGTAACGGCCCCTGCTTGATAGGCTCGTCTCATGACATCCCCCAGTCCGATGACTGTTACAATCGCTGATTCTTTTGTCAGTGTAATCGTCTCATTCACAAGTGCAGGTGAAATATTTTTAAACGCCTGTGGAAGCAATAAGTCCTTCATCATTTTAGCATAAGGGATGCCTAAAGCAACGGCCGCTTCTTTTTGACCTTTATCAATGGCATTAATACCCGCACGAATAATTTCAGATACGTATGCCGCCGAGTTGAGTGAAAATGCCGCTACAGCAGCCCAGTATTGGTCGATTTGAAACCCAAGAAGCTGAGGCAGACCAAAATAAATAATGAGCAATTGAAGCACAAGTGGTGTGCCTCGGAAAATTGACGTATAAAAATCTGCAAGCCAAATGAGCGGTTTAAACACACTAATTTTACAAAGCGTTAATAAAATTCCTAAGATAAATCCAAGTAAAAGGGACACCAATACTATAGAAAGCGTGACCTTAAGTCCTTCTAGAATAAAGGGCATCTGAGGTATTACATCTTTAAAATCAAACATGACATTCTCCTTTTTTCTGCCTTCATACAAAACAGGAAAAAAGTTCAACATGAGTTGAACTTTTCAGCGCTTTTCTACTTGATTTTCTTGAATGACGCTGATCCTTTTTCCTGACTTACTTTTCATCAGCAAACCATTTTTTAATTAATTTATCAAGTTCGCCATTATCTTTCATTTCATTTAATGATTTATTGAATTTCGCTGTTAAGTCGCTATTTTTCTTGAATGCAATGGCTGAACCTTCGTTTGAGCTGTTCAATCCAAATGCTTGGAAGTCTTTTTCCTTTTTCAAGTAACCAGCAGCTACTTTATCTTCAATTATGGCTGCATCAAAACGGCCTGCTTTAATCTCTTGAATGATATCAGAAATTTTATTACGGTCTTCAACTGTTAGATTATATTTCTTTTGCAGTCCATTTGCTTCATCCTGTTGAATAGAACCTAATTGAACGCCGACTGTTTTGTCTTTTAAATCTTTCTCTGCCTTAATACCGCTAGATTTCTTTGATACAACCAAGTTTTTAGCATTGTAATAAACATCAGAGAAATCAACTTGCTTTTTACGTTTTTCTGTAGGTGTCATTCCTGCAAGGACAATATCAGCTTTGTTTGTTTTGAGGGCTGATACAAGGCTAGCAAAGTCCATATCTTGAATTTCTAGCTTGTAGCCGTTCTTTTTCGCTAGTGCTGTTGCAAGATCTACATCAAAACCGACAATTTTATCTCCGTCTTTTGATTCAAATGGCGGATAATCTGCTGATGTTGCCATCACGAGTGTCTTGTCATCTCCTGATGCGTTTGAATTATTAGAAGAAGTTCCGCATGCTGCGAGTGCAGCTGCAAGACCAGCTGTCATAAGTAATAATAACCACTTTTTCATATGATGATGCCTCCCAGTATTTAAAATCATGTATTGATTTGAATATTTATTCACTATAATGTATTTTAAACACTTTCTTTTTAAGATGCAATAGTATTTTGCTAAAATTATTTTGATTCTATTGTCTTATAAAACAAAAAGCAGACCGATCTAAAGACCGGACTGCTTTATATTTATTCATTCAAACGTCATATGTTAGATTTCTTCGCAATGCTCATCAAAAGCGGCTTGTAGTTTTGACACGACTTCCATTGGCTCATGCCCTTCAATTTCATGACGCTCGACCATTTTGATAATTTTTCCATCTTTTAATAAAGCAAAGGATGGTGAAGATGGCGGGAAGCCTTCAAAGTATTCACGAGCTCTTGCTGTTGCCTCTTTGTCCTGCCCAGCAAACACTGTCAGCAATTGATCTGGACGCTTATCGTAATGAACAGAATAGCCGGCAGCTGGTCTTGCAATACCGCCTGCACAGCCGCATACTGAATTCACCATGACAAGTGCCGTCCCTTTTTTAGTCAGTGCTTCGTCTACTTCTTCAGCTGACGTGAGCTCAGTGTAGCCTGCCTGCTTAATTTCTTCTCTCGCTTGTTTTACAATATCATTCATAAATAAATTAAAATCAATATTCATGTCCGTCCACTCCTTTTGCGTACCATAACCATTTTAACTCCATCATATCAAGGAAAACGCCTGCGGGCAAATGTGTTGTCTTATCCGCCGCCTCTTTTTCCGAACCTCGTTTATGAGCTGTCAAATTGGGGAAAAGTGATGATAAAGAGATGAAAGGGAGAACTGCGTGATGGCACAATTCAAAAAAGCGATGCTCATTTATAATGGAAATGCTGGACAAAAAAACATGGAAAAAACACTCGGTCAAACAGTGCCTCTTCTTTCTCTACATATTGATGAACTCATTTTGAAACCAACAAAACAGCCAAATGATGCTTATGATTTCTGCCGTCATATTGATGAGACGGTGGAAT
This sequence comes from Bacillus sp. FSL P4-0248, assembly GCF_038593305.1. NCBI lineage: Bacteria > Bacillati > Bacillota > Bacilli > Caryophanales > Bacillaceae > Bacillus > Bacillus sp. FSL P4-0248. Next base: position 2,146,721 of record NZ_CP151983.1, read on the forward strand.
TGCTCATCATATTAGGCGGAGACGGTACCGTGCATGAATGCATGAACGGCATAGGCGGTTTAGAAAAAAGGCCCGCTGTAGCGATATTACCAGGCGGGACATGCAATGATTTTTCTAGAACACTAGGTATTCCTCAACAAATGCAAAAAGCCGCTCAAATGATTGTAGACGGCAAAGAGAAAAAGGTCGACTTAATCAAAGCAGAAGATCGATACGTGTTAAACTTTTGGGGAATTGGGCTGATCGCAGACACGTCCAACAACATTAACGACAAGGAAAAAGCCGTACTTGGCAAAATCAGCTACTTCACAAGTGCCCTGCGCACCCTGCAGCAAACAGATCCTTTTCACGTACGCATTGAGACCGAAGAGGAAAGCTGGGAAGAGGAAGCTGTCATCGTTCTTGTCATGAATGGACATTTTATCGGTACAAATAAAATTGATTTGCCTCATGCAGCCATTGATGATGGAAAAGCTGAAATTTTAATTTGCAGAAATACGAGTTTCTCTGCTTTAAAAGAAATCTTCTCAATGAACCGTGAAGAGCTGGAGGATTTCACCGGCGATCTGTCTCTCATTCAAGCGTCCAGTATTCGTATCCACACAAAAGAGGAAATGGATGCTGATACAGATGGTGAGGTTTATATGACGGCCCCCTCTTCTTTAGAAGTGTTAAAACATCATTTGACCTTTATTGTTCCAGCAGAATAAAAAAACGCCCGATATCATTTTGATTCGGGCGTTTTTTTGATATAGCGTCTGTATAAATATTCAAGTGCATATCCGAGCAGCGTCCCGGCGAGAAGTGATATTCCTAAAAAGCTATTGGCTGCTCCTTTAAACCCGCCGACAATCAGCAGACAGTACACGATTTGAATGATTGAAACGATCGATATGATAAGCAGTAATCGTTCAGGATGATTGCGTGATTTAGAAATGTATCGCAGAAAAGCGAAGGCAATCGCTGTGATAAACATGAGACCAATCGTGAGAAAAGCAAAAAAATCTAGTCCAGACATATCATCGCTCCTTTCTCCTAGATGTGGAAATCCCCCTCTCATGCCGGGAGGGGGAAAATAATGTTTTAATAAACAGATGTCTGCTCGTCGATGCCTTCAAGGATTTGTTTAATTCGTTGAAGAAATCTGCCGCATACAAGACCATCTAGTACTCTGTGATCTAATGAGAGACAAAGATTGACCATGTCTCTTGCCGCAATCATTCCGTTTACGATCATTGGACGCTTCACGATCGATTCTACTTGTAAAATCGCCGCTTGCGGATAATTAATGATTCCCATAGATTGTACCGAACCAAATGATCCCGTGTTGTTGACAGTGAAAGTACCGCCTTCCATATCACTTTGCTTGAGCGTTCCTTGTCTCACCTTAAACGCAAGCTCATGAATTTCTTTGGCAATGCCCTTAATGGTCTTTTCATCCGCATCCTTAATGACTGGAACAAAAAGCGCTTCATCTGTAGCGACAGCAATCGAAACATTGATTGCTTTCTTCTGCACAATCTTATCTCCGGCCCACATACTGTTCATTTCAGGGAATTCCTTTAAGGCCTGAGCCACTGCTTTGACAAAAAACGCAAAGAACGTCAAGTTAAAGCCTTCTTTTGCTTTAAACTGATCCTTCAGCTGATTTCTTCTTGTCACTAGATTTGTCACATCGACTTCCATCATTGTCCATGCATGCGGAATTTCATGTTTGCTTCTCAGCATATTGGCGGCAATTGCCTGACGGATCGGCGTGACTGGCAGCTCAACATCACCAGGCATAGAAGGGACAGCAGGCGCCGCTTTTGCTTTAGATGACTGCGCAGGCTCCGGTTGAACGGCAAGTTCATTGACAGGTGCTGTCTTCTCTTTGACGCCGCCGTTTTCAATAAGCTGCAGCAAATCTTTTCTAGTAATTCGCCCGCCTGCTCCCGTACCTTGAACAGCCGCTAAATCAATGCCATGCTCATCTGCTAAACGAAGAACGGCTGGAGAATAACGTTTCTTTTGACTTTGATTCTCATTTGTTTGATCTGCTTCAGGCGCTTCACTTTGCTCAGGTGCTTCTTCTTCTTTCACGCTCTGCTGCTCGCTTCCTTCGACTTCAATTTCACAGAACACTTCTCCTACTTGCAGCGTTTCGCCTTCCTCAGCCGATAGCTTTGTAATCGTTCCTGTAAAAGATGACGGGACTTCTGCGTTCACTTTATCCGTCATGACTTCCGCAATCGGATCGTATTTATTCACATGATCGCCAGGTGAAACGAGCCATTTGCTAATGGTTCCTTCTGTTACACTTTCACCTAGCTGAGGCATTTTCATTTGTTCAATTGCCACTTTGAAACCCTCCTCTTTCTTAAAACGCCGCCAGCTCTCTCATTTCAGCTTCTACCTTATCCGGGTTGACCATGAAGAATTTCTCCATTGTCGGCGCATAAGGCATTGCCGGAATATCTGGTCCTGCGAGGCGTTTGATTGGTGCGTCTAAATCAAATAAGCAATGCTCCGAAATGATCGCCGCAACCTCACTCATGATGCTGCCTTCTTTTGTATCTTCCGTTAATAGAAGCACTTTCCCTGTTTTAGAAGCCGCTTCTATAATCGCTTCCTGATCAAGCGGGTACACTGTTCTCAAATCGAGAATATGAGCGGAAATGCCGTCTTTTGCAAGGCGGTCTGCTGCTTGCAGCGCAAAATGGACACAAAGGCCATATGTAATGACCGTGATATCATCGCCTTCACGCTTCACATCTGCTTTTCCAATCGGAAGAGTGTAATCCTCTTCAGGCACTTCTCCTTTAATCAGGCGGTATGCACGTTTATGTTCAAAGAACAATACAGGATCTGGATCACGCACTGCAGCCTTTAAAAGACCTTTGACATCATAAGGTGTAGAAGGCATCACAATCTTCAAACCAGGCTGGTTAGCAAAAATAGCTTCGACCGATTGTGAATGATAAAGTGCCCCGTGTACTCCGCCCCCGTAAGGTGCGCGGATGACCATTGGACAGCTCCAATCATTATTTGATCGGTATCTAATTTTTGCAGCCTCTGAAATGATTTGGTTGATTGCAGGCATAATAAAATCCGCAAATTGCATTTCTGCAATTGGGCGCATTCCATACATCGCTGCCCCAATACCTACACCCGCAATGGCTGATTCTGCAAGAGGTGTATCCATGACGCGCGCTTCTCCAAATTGCTCGTAAAGACCCGCTGTCGCTTTAAATACGCCGCCTTTTTTCCCGACATCCTCTCCGAGCACAAACACTTTCGGATCTCGCTCCATTTCTTCTTTCATCGCCAGTGTAATGGCGTCTATATATGACATAACAGGCATTTTTCTTCCCCCTTACTCCGCATACACGTAACGAAGTGCGCTTTCTGCCTCAGCATAAGCTGCGTTTTCCGCTTCATCAGTAGCTTCGTTTACGATTTGCATAATTTCTTTTGTCATCTCTTCTTTCATTTCAGAAGTCATGACCTTTCCTTCGATTAAATACGTTTCATATTGGATGAGCGGATCTTTCTTTCTTGCTTCGAGCACTTCTTCTTTTTCTCGATAGCTTGAATCATCGTCATCACTTGAATGCGCAGTTAAACGGTAAGAGATTGTTTCAATCAATGTCGGACCTTCACCTCTAGCCGCACGGTCTCTCGCTTCTTTGACAGCGGCATATACTTCAAGCGGATCATTTCCATCAACAGTTACGCCAGGCATCCCATATCCAACCGCACGATCTGAAATGCGTTCACAGGCTACTTGTTTGTCATATGGCACGGAAATCGCATACTTATTGTTTTCACACATGAAAATAACAGGCAGTTTATGCACAGCAGCAAAGTTTGCGCCTTCATGGAAATCACCTTGGTTTGATGAGCCTTCACCGAACGTAACAAAGCTGACAAAGTTTTTCTGCTCTAATCGTCCAGCAAGGGCAATTCCCACCGCGTGAGGAACCTGCGTTGTGACAGGTGAGGACCCAGTCACTATTCGATTTGCTCTTTGCCCAAAATGCCCTGGCATTTGTCTTCCGCCTGAGTTTGGATCGTCTTGTTTTGCGAAACCAGACATCATTAAATCTTTTGCTGTCATCCCAAAAGCAAGGACAACCCCCATATCACGATAGTAAGGTAAGACGTAATCTTCTTCTCTATTAAGAGCAAATGCAGCGCCGACTTGCTGCGCTTCCTGCCCTTGACAAGAAATGACGAATGGAATTTTCCCGGAACGGTTTAAAAGCCACATCCGTTCATCGATTTTTCTTGCTAGAAGCATTGTTCTGTATATATCAATTGCTTGTTCATCTGATAATCCTAATTCCTGATGACGCATGTTACTCATCATGTTTCCCTCCTTGATTAAAAATGGATCGCCTTCCCGTCAACAGCAAGGGCTGCCTCGCCAATCGCCTCTGATAAGGTCGGATGCGGGTGTATCGTCTGCCCCACTTCCCACGGGGTTGCATCAAGTACTTTGGCTAATCCAGCTTCAGATATCATATCTGTTACATGAGGACCAATCATATGAATTCCTAAAATATCATCTGTCTTTTGATCGGCAATGATTTTGACGAATCCATCAGACTCCCCGTACACAAGCGCTTTTCCAATCGCCATAAATGGAAATTTCCCTATTTTGACTTCAAAGCCCTGCTCTTTTGCCGCCTGTTCAGTGAGTCCAACACTAGCGGTTTCTGGGTGAGAGTAAACACATTTAGATACGAGCGTTTCATCGAGCGGCTTTGGATCTTTCCCAGCCATATGTTCAACAGCAATCATACCTTCGTGAGAAGCCACATGTGCCAGCTGAAGCCCGCCGATGACATCTCCTATTGCGTAAATATGCGATTCTTTCGTTTGATAATGTTCATTCACGACAATGCCTTGTTTTTCGGTTTGGATGTCCGTGTTTTCAAGACCTATGCCTTCGATATTAGGTACTCTGCCGACTGAAAGAAGGAGTTTTTCCGCTTCAAACGTCTGCATGTCTCCATCCTTTTCTGCTTGAATTGTCACGAGATTTCCCTGCTTTTCTACGCTATCTGGCAGTACCTTCGCATTTGTCACAAAAGTGATGCCTTTTTTAGATAATAGCTTTTCCATTTCTTTAGAAATGTCATGATCCTCTGTTGGCAAAATGCGGTCTGCAAATTCAATCACAGTGACGTTCACACCAAAATCATTGAGCATGGAAGCCCACTCGATTCCGATCACTCCGCCCCCCACAATCAGCATCGACTGCGGAAGCTCTGGCAGTTCAAGTGCATCATCTGAAGTGAGGATGTGTGTTCCATCTGCTTCAAGCCCTGGCAGCACACGCGGTCTTGATCCTGTCGCGATGATAACCTGCTTTGGAATGAGCATTTCATTTTCCTCTCCATTTGCCATTTCTACGGAGATCGTTCCTGGCATTGGCGAAAAGATAGATGGGCCAAGAATACGGCCGATCCCTTCATATACATCAATTTTTCCTTGTTTCATTAAATGTTTGACGCCGCCTGCTAGTTTTTCGACGATCTCTGTTTTTCTTTTCTGCACATTGGCAAATTGTAAGGCAACGCCTCCTGCCTCAACACCAAAATCAGCTGCGCGTTTGACGGTTTGATAAACTTCTGCACTTCTGAGCAGCGCTTTAGACGGGATGCAGCCTTTATGAAGACATGTTCCGCCGAGCTTTTCTTTTTCTACAACTGCTGTTTTCAATCCAAGCTGTGAGGCACGGATGGCCGCTACATAGCCGCCTGTGCCTCCACCAAGAATGACGAGGTCATATTCAGTTGCCATGACTTGTCACTCCTTTCTTTTCCTGTTGATCATTTGGGTATTCTTTCGGTGATTCTTCTTCTTTTAAAATACGAAGCGCACCTTCTGCTAACGATTGCAGCTCATTTTCACCTGGAAACACCACAACATCTGAAATCCAGTCAATATAGCCGCGAATACTTGACGTAATTTGTTTGCTGTACGCAAGTCCGCCTGTTAATACAATGACGTCAACTGCTCCTTTTAAGACAGCGCTAGCCGCACCAATTTCCTTGGCAATCTGATAGCACATTGCTTCATAAATGAGCGCCGCCCGCTCATCACCCGCTTCAATCATGCGTTCCACTTTCACAGCGTCTGTCGTGCCAAGATAGCCCGCAAGCCCGCCTTCACCAATAATGCGTTTGAGCATTTCTTCTTGGGTATACTCCCCCGAAAAACAAAGATTCACAAGATCACCTGTCGGCAAGGTTCCCGCACGCTCTGGGCTGAAAGGACCTTCGCCATGCAGACCGTTATTCACATCGATGACTTTTCCTTTTTCATGAACACCAATGGTGATACCGCCGCCCATATGAGTAATAATCATGTTCAAATCTTCGTAACTTTTTCCAAAAGAAGCCGCTGTTTTTCTTGCGACCGCTTTTTGATTTAATGCATGAAAGATGCTTTTTCTTTCAATCGTTGGCAGCCCTGAAATACGAGCAATTGGTTTTAGTTCATCCACTACAACTGGATCGACAATAAAGGCTGGGATATTCAGGCCAAGTGCAATTTCTCTCGCGATGATTCCACCAAGATTGGATGCGTGCTGGCCGGCATATCCTTCTTTTAGGTCTTCCACCATTTGCTCATTGACTTCATATGTGCCTCCTTCAATCGGACGAAGGAGGCCGCCGCGCGCGCAAACTGCATCAAACTTTGAGATGTTCATCCCCTGTTCATGCAGTGTTTTCAAAATGGTTTCTTTACGGAATGAAAATTGATCAATGATATGAGGAAACTGCTTTAATTCCTCATCTGTATGTCTTAGTGTCGTTTCAAAAATAGAACGTTCATTATGAAACACACCGATTTTTGTTGAAGTAGAGCCAGGATTAATCGTGAGAATACGCCATTCTTTTGTCAGCAAAAACAAAACCTCCGTTTCAACTCATTCTTCAATTTAGCGACGGCTTAAAATATGTTGACCATTTTGCAAGAATTGACTTCTTGATTTGCGCATTCTTTCAATTCTCTCTTCAGCCAATCGGTCTGCCGCTTTATAAGTTGGAATGGCATCACGGTTTGAAATTTCAATTACACGTTCAATATTTTGATAAATGCCTTCGACTTTTTTCATCGCACGATCTGCATTATAGCCATAAAGCTCATCAGCAACGTTAATCACACCGCCTGCATTGATCACATAATCAGGAGCATATACAATCCCCATTTCATGGATAAGGTCACCGTGATGCGTTTCTCTTAGCTGGTTATTTGCAGCACCTGCAATCACCTTTGCTTTTAACTTAGGAATGGTCACATCGTTAATGGTTGCACCAAGTGCGCACGGTGCATAAATATCACATGCTTGATCATAAATATCGTCAGGGTCGACTGCTTTTGCGCCGAAGTCTTCAACAGCTCGCTTGACAGAGTCTTTGTTGATATCTGTGACAATGAGCTGCGCGCCTTCTTCATGCAGATGTTTACACAGGTTGTAAGCGACATTTCCAACACCTTGGACGGCAATTGTTTTTCCTTCTAATGAATCGGTCCCAAATGCAGCTTTGGCAGCGGCTTTCATCCCTTTGTATACACCGTAAGCAGTGACGGGAGACGGATTTCCAGAAGAACCAAATGCAGGAGAAATCCCTGTGACAAAATCGGTTTCTTCATGAATGAGATCCATGTCTTCTACCGTTGTACCGACATCTTCTGCCGTAATATAGCGGCCATTCAGCCCTTGAATGTAACGTCCAAATGCACGGAACATTTCTTCATTTTTGTCTTTTCTCGGATCGCCGATGATGACCGTTTTTCCGCCACCAAGATTAAGTCCTGCTGCCGCGTTTTTATAAGTCATTCCTCTTGCTAGACGCAGTGCATCCTCAATGGCTGCTTCTTCGTTTTCATACGTCCACATTCTCGTTCCGCCTAGTGCCGGCCCAAGTGTTGTATCATGAATCGCAATAATCGCTTTTAAGCCAGACTGCTCATCCTGACAAAATACAAGCTGTTCATAATCGTATCGTTCCATATATTTAAAAAGTTCCATCGTGTTATTCCTCCTATTACTTCCGCTTAATTTGATGTACAGATGGCAAGCGCAATTGAATAAAGCTTACTTTCGGCTGAATCAGATCGGCTTGTTAAAGCAATCGGCGCCTTCGCTCCTGCCACCACAGCTCCCACCTTTGCATGTGCAAAGTAGATGAGAGATTTATAAAGAATGTTCCCTGCCTCAATTGTTGGCACAAGCAAAATATCTGCATGGCCGGCTACATCACTCGTAATATTTTTATGAGAAGCTGCCGTTTGAGAAATGGCATTGTCTAAAGCAAGAGGCCCATCAATCAGGCAGCCAGAAATTTGCCCCCGCCGATTCATTTGTGCAAGACTTGCCGCAGTCAAAGTTGAATCCATTGCCGGATTTACGACCTCCACCGCAGACAATACTGCAACCTTCGGCATGTCGTTTCCGACAGCTTTTGCTACTTGAACAGAATTGATCGTAATCTCTTTCAGCATATTTAAATCGGGCGCGATGTTCATCGCAGAATCTGTGACATAAATAAAGCGGTCAAAGCCCGGCACTTCAAATGCCGCGACATGTGATAGGACACTCGCTGTCCTGAGCCCATATTCTTTATTCAGTACCGCTTTTAAAAGAACGGCTGTCGGGACATGCCCCTTCATCAAAATATCTGCATGCTTCTCGCTCACTGCCTGCACGGCAATTTTGGCCGATTCTTCGGGAGTATCTGAATGAATAATATCTATCCAGTCCTCATTGATTTCATGCTGCTTCACTAGCTCCTTCAGGTTGCGTTTGTTCCCAACCAGGAGAAAGCGAGCGACCTTTCGCTTAATTGCCATCTTGATGGCATGAAGCACTTCTTCGTCTTCTGCATGAGCCACAGCCGCCGTTTTATTCTGCAGCTGGGCGGCTTTCATAATCAGATCGTCAAGCTTCATATATGCCCACCTTTCCTTGTGCTCGGTTCATGTTTTATATGCAAGTTCCGTGCCAGTTTGAAATGCAGTGAAAATGAGGCAATTTGCATGACATTCGTGCAATCTTTTGCAGGTTACATGCATTTTATTGCATGCTATCTTTTGCAAGTTGATATTTATCCATTTTATAGTAAAGGTTCCGAATGCTGATCCCTAACGTTTTCGCTGTTTTCGTGCGATTGAATTGATGCTTTTCAAGGGTTTGTTTAATCAGCTGCGCTTCAAATGCCTCAACAGCATCAGAAAGCGTCTCTCCCTCAAATTGACTGACAGCCAGTTCCTGCTGCTCTTTTTCTTCCTGATCTTCTGACTCCATGAAAGAAATATGCCCTTCATCAATCCACTCTTCTTGCGGGTTCAAAAAGATCATGGCTCGTCCAAGTACATTTTCAAGCTCTCTTACGTTTCCAGGCCACTTATATGATCGCAGTCTTTTGAGTGCCTGTTCCGTTAACCCGCTCACGTTCCGTCCATAGTCTAAATTGATCTTTTGGATGAGACGTTTGCTTAACGAGTCAATATCCTCAAGACGCTGCCTTAGAGGCGGGATGGAGATCGGGTATCTGTTCATTCGATAATATAAATCTTCTCTGAACTTTCCTTCCGCCATCGCTTTTTCAATATTGACATTTGTCGCCGTGATCACACGAACATCGACTGGTATGGCCTTTGTTCCGCCTACTCTTACAATTTCTTTCTCCTGCATCACACGAAGCAGTTTCGCCTGTGTACTTGGCGTCATTTCACCAATTTCATCTAAAAAAATGCTGCCTTGGTTTGCCTCTTCAAACAGCCCTTTTTTCCCGCCCCGCCTTGCACCAGAGAACGCTCCTTCTTCATAGCCAAAAAGCTCTGACTCTAAAAGGGTCTCAGATAAGGCCGCACAGTTGACCCGTACAAAGCGATTATATTTTCGGTCACTTTCATTGTGAATGGCGTGCGCAAACAGCTCTTTTCCAGTACCTGATTCTCCCCTGAGTAAAATCGTGGCTGGCGTTTTCGCGCCTAGCTTTGCCTGCTCAAGTGCCACAAGCATTTGCTCACTTTCTCCAATGATGTCTTCAAAAGTGTACTTTGCTTCAAGTGTCCGGATGAGCTGCCTTGCTTTATTTAATTCATTCGTGAGTGATTGAATTTCTGATACGTCATGAATGACCCCGACACTGCCTTTTAAAATGCCATCAACGATGACTGGCGCTACGTTGACAATCACATCTTTTTTATTCGGTCCGACTTTCATTCTGACGCCTCGAACTGGTCTCCTTGTTTCCAGTACCTTCAAATGCATGCTTTCTCCTTCAGAAATATCTGCACCTGCTGGTTTCCCCACAACTTCTTTATCTGTTAATCCAGTCATTTTCGTGTATGCCCGGTTGATTAAGATCCCTTTTCCCTGCTCATCAACAACCGATATGGCTTCATCCGACGATTGAATGATCGCCTCCAGCATCGTTCGTACTTCTTTAAGATTGGTCACTTCCTCCGCAAGCTCAACGGCATCTGTAATATCTTTAAAAATGGATAAAGCACCTAGCATTCTCCCCGCGTCATCAATAATTGGCAAACGCGTTGTCACAATTTGTATTTGCTGATTCAGAAATTGTTTTTGATTAAATTCTGGCTCTCTCGATCTTAAAATGTCGGGAAGCTTTGTATTTGGGATCACTTCTCGTATATGACGGCCAATCGCATCTTTTTGCGAGCATCCAACCATTTTGGCCGCTGATCGATTAAACAGGACGACTTCTTCATCCATGTTTATAAAAATCATCCCGTCATTCGTTGCATTAAAAATGCGGTCATGCTTATAGGTTTGTTCCTTTAATATTTGAATCAGCTGCTGTTTTTCTGACATTAATTCTGATATGACGTAAGCCATTGAACTTGGAACAATGACTGCGTGCTCTGGCTTTTTTTCAATCAGTTCTTTCAGCACTGCTGAACTGCCTGTTGTTTCAATGATGATATCAATGTCATCTTTTATGTATTCTTTCCAATCCGTTGTCGTCTCAATTCCATTCTTTTTCGCTTCTACCATCCCCGGTGCCTCAAGATCAAGGTCGGCGATCGCAATGATTTGAATCGTATTTGTTTTCAGCAATGTTTCAAGCAATGCTGATCCACCTTGTCCTGCACCGACAATCAAGACTCTCTGCATCCCGTTACCCCTTTATATGAAAAAATTTGCACACCATATTTTTCCGTTGCAAAAAATTGCACAACTCTTATATTACCACGTTTTCCTTTCTTGACAAAATATTTTTTGAATTAGACAATGGAAGTAAATGACGTTTAAGGGGACATTTGATGGGGAGAATACTTGCACTAGTGATTATTTTAATACCTGGCGCGCTTGCAGCACTTGGGATTAAGCTGCTGCGTGACACTGTTTTCGGCATCATCATTGCACCATTTCCATATTTATGGCTGCAAGGAATTGCAGGGTTGTTATTTTTAGGGGGTGGTCTTTATGTAGTGGCTGGCTTTATTTTATATAGAGACCGTAAACGAAATAAAGTGACTGCTCGCTTTAAGCAGAGATAAAACGTGAAAAAAGACCCGCTGATTTAGAGCAGGTCTTTATTTCATTTCTTCTCTTATTTTCACGGCTCGATCAGGAAAATCAGTGAAGATGCCATCGACACCTAAGGAAAACATGTTTTTCATTTGCTTTTCACTATTTACTGTAAACGGCCTGATCACTTGCTGAGCGGCATGGAGTGCTGACACCACCTCTTTGGTCACGCCGGCACCCTTTATATTAGGATGGTAGCCTCTTGCTGGTACTGTTTTTATATACATCTCCGGCTGATGGATCACATCCATTGTCAGAACAGCTAGTTCAACATGCGGCATCAGTTTGTGAAAAAGAGCTAAACTGCCGTGATGAAACGATGAAACAAGTACACGATCTTCTATTTGAAAATGCTCGATTTGCTTTTTTACTTTCTCTTCGATACCCGGATATCGATAAATGGAGTTTTTCAGTTCAATATTGATGATGAGTGATGATTGCTGCGTCACTAGCTCTAATACTTCCTCTAAAAGAGGAATGGATACAGCACCGGTTTCTTCGTAGAAAGAATGACTCGCATCTCCTGCTTTTAATTCTTCATATGTATGGTCTTTTACTAAACCTTTCATGTTCGTTGTTCTGTTCAGTTTCTCATCGTGAATGACAGCAAGTCTTCCGTCTTTCGTCAGCTGAACATCCAGCTCAATTCCGTCAGCTCCCGAAAGAAGTGCATGCTCGAAAGCTATCATGGTGTTTTCAGGATAAATGCCTTTAAAGCCTCTGTGTGCAAAAATTTTCGTCATAGGTCACCTCTAAATATGATACTTCCTTTCATTATGACGTGTCTTTTTTCGTTTTTCCAGTTTTGAGCGCATAAAAAAACCTCTTCTGATTCATACGAAGAGGTTGACAGATAAATTCGATCACGTAATCGCTCTGATGGCTTGCTCTGTCGTCTCTGCGTCAAGAGCAAAAAGGGAAGAAACAACTGCGACTGCTGTAACAACGGTTACACCTAACAACAACTTTTTCATAAGATAACCTCCACTTTCTTTTGAAGTATTTGTGCATCGAATTTCTTTTCAAGAAAACGAATGGCATTTTGATAATCATTTCGTTCCTTGAAGTATTTCGATATTTGTTCAGACAAATCCTCAAGCTCCACATATAATCTATTTTTTTCTATGTAGTCTAATTTTTCTGAGAATACGTCTGCTGCCCCACTATTCTCGCACATCAAATCCAAAATTTCAAATTTTACTATATATTCATTATTTTGGATATCACAACTATACAAAATACCCTCTTTAATATATTCCCTCGCCTCTTGATCTCCTAAATGAACCAAGGCATTGGCCAGAACATATAAAGATTGGATGTAATAATGGCTATTGTCACGGTGAATTTGAATGCCCATCCCTTTTTTGGCATAATGTGCGCTTTTTTCATAATCATGCTTTGCATAATAAAGAACCGCTAAATTGTGATAGCATTTCCCAATGAGCACTTCATTGTTAATGCGCTTACTTTTCTCAAGTGCTTCTTTATACTTTTTCTCTGCTTCATCGAATTGGAACAAATCAATACAATTACTTGCATGTAAAATTAAGCTGTCAATCGCCTGCGCTGTGTATTCTTCATGCGCTTTGAACGTATCGATGGCTTTTTTAATATGATTAATGGATATGAAATTTTGTTTCAGTTCGTAATAGATCGAAGCAACCTTATGGTGAAAAGTTCCTACTTCCAGGTCTTCATTCACACGTTTTAGCCGCTGTTCTGCAATTTTGTAAAAGCTAATGGCTTCATCATACTTTTTCACATATGCAGCATATTGGCCTTTGTAAAAGTAAAAATAAAAATTAATAATGTCATCTGCCTTCTCATCGAGCGTTCCGACACTTTTCATAATTTGATTGGCTTTTTCAATATTTCCAAGTAACATTTCATGTCTGCCGTCAACAAGCTGATAATAAAGGAGAACTTCACGGTCTTCATCTGTATTTTTTAGCAAATTCTGAATTTTCTCTTTATAGACAGCAGATTTTTCTAAGTCATTCTGAGAAATGACCCTCGTCCACTTGCTAATTTCGTTCGCTACCTCAGCAGAGTGGATTTTCAGCTTTCCCATAACCTCACCCTCTTCTTTTCATTATTATAGCATAGTAAAAGAATGTGAAAATTATTAAATTCGACAATGGGAATATTCAGTTCAAATGGCACAATCTCTAAGAAGCCAGTGACTTTAAAACGCCAACCAATCAGGTCAATAGAAATAGAACTTTCGATCTCGTTTGCTTTAATTACCAAATCCATGAGACCTTTTCCTCTCATCCTTTTTCTTACGAATGAGCGTTTTCTTCTTCTATTTTGAAGACTTCATGATCAATTGGCGCAGCTGATTACCACTACTTTATGTCTTTTTTATTTTTTTCATGCTTTATTTTTCATTTTATTCTGAAAATAAAGCAGCCCGTTTGTCCAATTTAAATATTAAGATGATTTTATCAACCTAACCAATTTTTGACAACATCTTTCAAAATAAAAAAACGTCTCAATGAAGAAACGTTTTTTCATGAAAAAGATACTAGCTTGCTCTATGCTCTAATCGCAAACGATCAGCTACCATGGCAATAAATTCTGAATTGGTTGGTTTCGCTTTTGACATGCTGACAGTATAACCAAAGAGTGAGGAAATGGAATCAATGTTTCCTCTGCTCCAAGCGACTTCAATGGCATGACGAATCGCTCGTTCTACCCTGCTGGCAGTCGTGTTAAATTTCTTTGCAATGTCTGGGTACAACACTTTAGTAATGCTTCCGAGAAGCTCAATGTCATTGTACACCATAGAAATCGCTTCTCTTAAGTATAAATAGCCTTTAATATGAGCGGGCACGCCAATCTCATGAATAATGGTCGTAATGCTCGCATCTAAGTTTTTACGTTTCGGTTCAGGTTTGTTACGAAGAACACTGTTTTGGATTGATGAAGAGCGATGGGTAACTTGTGTGCCGTTTCCACTGACTTGACGAATATGACCTACTAGGTTTTCCATATCAAATGGCTTTAAAATGAAATAGGATGCGCCCAAATCAACTGCTTTTTTCGTGACATCTTCTTGTCCAAATGCCGTTAGCATAATCACACTTGGCTGTTTTGTCATTTCATTGTTTTCACGGAGGCGTTCTAGTACAGCAAGACCGTCTAAATGAGGCATAATAATGTCTAAGAGGAGAACGTCGGGCTCTTTATCTTTAAATAATGTCAGGCATTCCTGACCATTATACGCCACGCCAAGTACTTCCATATCTTCCTGTCCCTCAATGTACTCTGTCAAAAGGCCAACAAGCTCTCGATTGTCATCAGCTACACACACTTTAATTTTCTCCACGTTCTTTCCTCCCCAATGTCGATTCCTTTAGTCTTTTGCATTTCTCTTCTGAGTGTTCAATTCGACAAAACCATGCTATCCCCTTTAAAAAACTTTAATTTTCCGAATAATAGAGCATTATCTAGCTTTTTCTACGTTTTTCTTAACGAATCGACGATTATTGCAATTTGACAACAAGCTTTTTTCCATTTTGTCGAAAAATCTCTTTTTCCTTATTTTATAACATGATGGAAGAGAAAGAAAGGGTAGAAAAAAACTGCCGGAAAATTCGCGGCAGTTTGATGATCAGCTTGCTTTTTTGTTTTTTTGATAAAGGTCGATTCCTGCTTCTGACAGCATCCATTCAATGTGTACGCCGTACCCGCTAGTCGGATCATTGACGAATACGTGTGTGACAGCTCCAATGACTTTGCCATTTTGGATGATGGGGCTTCCGCTCATTCCTTGGACGATTCCGCCCGTTTTGCTTAAGAGCCGCTCATCTGTTACCTTTAATACCATTCCTTTAGTTGCTGGGAATTTCTGCGGTGTTGTGCTGACAATTTTAATATTAAACTTCTCCACTTTATCATGATCCACAACGGTTAAAATTTCTGCTGGGCCTTCTTTTACTTCATTAGATAAAGCGACTGGAAGTGGTTTATCTGCTACATGATTTTCAAGCTTTTCGGTTAACGTACCAAAGATACCAAAAGGGCTGTTGCGGGAGATATCTCCTATTGTTTTTCTTTCGGAAGAGAATCTCGCCAATTTTTCTCCAGGATTGCCTCCTGTGCCTTTTTCAATCGATGTCACGGTTGATCTAACAATTTCACCATTGTCGACAACAATTGGTTTTTTTGTATCCATGTCAGAAATCACATGCCCAAGGGCACCATATTTTTTAGATGAAGGTTCAAAAAAGGTCATCGTGCCGATTCCTGCTGCAGAATCACGAATGTAAAGACCAATTCGATAGATGCCTTCACTAGCATCTTTTGCGGGTGTTAATGTTGTTTGAAAGGTTTTATGATCTCTCTTTATGAGCAAACGAAGCGTTTCACCCGTTTTCCCTGCTTTCTGAATAAATGGGGTGAGGTCATTCATTTTCTCCATTTTTTGACCATTGATTTCAATGATCATATCCCCTGATTGAATGCCTGCGGCTTCACCTGGTGATTTTTTGCCGTCTGCTGTTGTGATTTGATGAAAACCTACAACGAGAACTCCTACAGAGTGGAGCTTGACGCCAATGGATTGTCCTCCAGGAATGACTTTTAATTCAGGGAGAACGTCAACTTTTGTTTTCTTAATAGGAAATCCTTTAAAATCATAAACAATTTCGGCTTTTCCCGCCTTTTGTCCTGTAATATCCAGCTGATTCTTTTTCTCTGAAAGGCTAAAGGCTGGTGAAGAAGCATTGGCTGACGCTTCAATCGATGTGTCAATTGAGTGCTTTTGTTTTTCAAATACAGCAACATTTGTTGGAATGCTGATGTACTCCTTCACTATGCTCATAAACCCTGTACTTATTAAAGAAACAAGGAGAATCACACCAATGGCTTTTCTCATCTTTTCGGGCATTCATTTTTCACTCTCCTCGCTCCTTACCCACACCAGAACACTCATGTTTTGGCTACATCTTTACTTTTGCCTTCTTCGAGAGGATTTATAACCGGCAGCTTTAGAAAATGATTGGATAAATTGATAAAAGAAAAAGACGATTTTATGGGTATATACGCCGGCTTTTACACAACATAAAAAAAGGCAGCTGATGATTCAGCTACCCTGTTGTTTTGACATCATTTGCTTGGTGCAATAGTTCTTTTGCGTGCTGTTTTGTCAGCTCAGTCACTTCCACACCGGCAATCATCCGGCCAATTTCACTCACTTTTTCTTCATGACTTAATGGTTTGACACTCGTCAGTGTTCTGCCCGCTTTCGAGCGTTTAGAAATGAAGAGATGCGTGTCAGCCATTGCGGCTACTTGAGGCAGGTGTGTAATACAGAGCACTTGTGATCCAGACGCAACTTTGTAAATTTTCTCAGCAATGGCTTGTGCCACTCTGCCGCTGACACCTGTATCAACTTCATCGAAAATAATGGATGTGACGTCTTGTTTAGCTGAGAAAATACTCTTCACAGCGAGCATGACACGTGAAATTTCTCCACCTGAGGCTACTTTCGATAAAGATTTCATCGGTTCGCCTGTATTTGTAGAAATGACAAATTGTGCTTGGTCGATTCCATTTTTCCTGAGCTGGACAGGTTTTCCGTCTAATAGCGGACAATCAGTGCTGCCAAATGGCGCATATCGAACAGAAAAAGCTGTGTCAAATGATGACTTCTCCATATACAAATCCTTGAGCTCTGTTTGAATTTGCTTTGCTAGCTTTTTGGCCCATTTTTTACGCAGCTCCGAAACGTTAAGTGCTTCCAGCAGAGCATCACGGCTCATCGCATCTAATTTATTTTTGAGCGTCTGCAGATGGCTGTCTCGATTTTGGATTTGATCTATTTCTTCTTCAATCTTCGCCGCATACTCCAAAATTTCCTCAACGGTTGTGCCGTATTTTCGTTTTAACTGCTTCATTTCATTCAGCCTGGACTCAATAAAATCAAGACGAGCCGGATCAAATTCTAATTGATCCAGCATGCTTCGCATTTGGAAAGTTGAATCCTCTAATAAGTAGTAGGAGTTCGACACTTGTTCAGATAACTTTTTCAAATCATCGTTGATTTCAGACACCTGCTCAAGCTCGCTTGAGGACATACCAACCCAATCTAGTCCTCCTTGCTCATTACGCAAAGCGTTGTACGCGTTTTGGAGTGAAGAATAGATTTTTTCGTAGTTGCTGATTTGATGTCGCTCTTCCTGAAGCCTCTCATCTTCCCCCAGCTCTAATTGTGCCGCCTCAATCTCCTCTAGCTGAAATTGCAGTAAATCTAAGCGGTGCACCATTTCCTGCTCATTCTCAGACAGCTGCCTGAGCTTTTGAGCCGTCTTCATATATTGATCATATGCTTCTTGATACTGCAAGAGAGCCGGTGCAATTTCTTCTGCTCCAAATTGATCGAGCAAATGCAGATGATTTTCATCTTCCATGAGCAGCTGGTTATCGTGCTGTCCATGTATATCAAGCAAAAGCCGTCCTACTTCCCGTAAAAGTGAGATGGTGACAAGCTTTCCATTAATCCGGCAAATGCTTTTCCCGCTGTTGTTAATATCACGGCGGAGGATCATCATTTCATCTGATGCGTCAATTCCCTGCTCTTCGCATAGAGCAAATACAGGATGATCGGCTGGTACAAGAAAAAGCCCTTCCAGCTCTGCTTTTTTTTCACCGTAGCGGACAAATTCAGAGGAACCTCTTCCTCCCACGAGAAGTGAGACAGCGTCAATCATGATGGATTTTCCGGCACCTGTTTCCCCCGTTAGAACCGTTAGTCCTTTTTCAAATGAAACCGTTAACTCTTCAATGATTGCAAAGTTTTTAATGGTTAGTTCTGCTAACACTCATTTGACACCTCTTTTAGTAAACCTGATTCTTTATAGAAGCTCTAAAATTTTGCTCGAAACTGTCTCTGTATCATCTGGGGTGCGGCAAATGATTAAAATGGTATCATCCCCGCAAATCGTTCCCATAATTTCTTCCCAATCTAAATTATCCATTAAAGCACCAATCGCCTGAGCATTACCCGGCATTGTTTTAAGAACAATTAAATGACTGGCAGCATCCATTTTAATAAATGCATCCATTAGGGACCGCTTCAGCTTTGACAGCGGATTAAACCGCTGATCCGCAGGAAGACTGTATTTATATGTTCCATTGTTCGTCGGAACTTTCACTAAATGTAATTCTTTAATATCTCTAGAAACGGTCGCTTGTGTGATGTTATATCCATCGGCTTTCAAAATATCGACCAATTCATCTTGTGTTTCGATTTCTTGGCTCGCAATGATTTCTCTAATTTTAATATGCCTTTGACCTTTATTCATATTTGACCCCCCTAGGCGTTTTATTCTCAGTTTGTCTTTACGTTCTATGTTATATGATGCACAGTTCAAAAAACAAGCATTACGTGAGATACGGCCAATTCTTGTCTTTTGACCATGTAAAAAGGAATAATAGCGAGCTATTATTCCTTTTGTTTCAATGATTTCATGTGTCAGCCGGCTCAGGGCTGTTTTTCTTTTCTTTCAATACAGAATGGGCTTCCTTCACGACCTTCTCAAGTTGTGAAGCAGGAAGTGCCGCATTTTCTTCTTGATCAGGATGAAGCACTAAATGAAGCAGAAATTCAATATTTCCATCTCCACCAGTGATAGGCGAAAATGATACATCCTTTACATCATAACCTTCTTTTGCAGCAAATTGATTCATCTCTTCTAGTACACCAAGGTGGACAGAGGGCTCACGCACGATGCCTTTTTTCCCAACAAGCTCTCTGCCTGCTTCAAATTGAGGCTTGACGAGCGCAATACAGTCACCACCCGGCACAAGAATATGCTTTAAAGCCGGCAGAATGAGTTTGAGTGAGATAAAAGATACATCAATCGATGCCACTTCTGGCAACCCTTCAGTAAAATCAGCTGGGACGGAATGGCGGAAATTGGTGCGCTCCATGACGATGACCCTGTCATCCTGCCTTAATTTCCACGCAAGCTGATTGTAGCCAACGTCTACAGCATATGATTTGACTGCTCCATTTTGAAGAGCACAATCTGTAAATCCGCCTGTGGATGAGCCAATATCAATCAGCAATTTCCCTTTAACTGTCAGGTCAAATTCTTTGAGCGCTTTTTCGAGCTTTAACCCGCCGCGGCTTACGTATTTGAGAGGATTCCCTTTCACTGTGAGCGGTGTATCACGAGCAATTTTCTCTCCTGGTTTATCCAAACGGTTTTCATTTGAGTAAACGATCCCTGCCATGATGGCACGCTTTGCTTTCTCTCTTGTTTCCATTAGTCCTTGTTCGACTAATAAAACGTCAAGTCGTTCTTTCTTTGATGTCATGATCCAATTCCTTTTCTTGGTGCTGCTGGAAGCAGGTCACGTAAAGTCTCAGCAACATGTGCTTTCGTCAGTCCAATTTCTTCAAGCAGGGCATCAACACTTCCATGCTCAATAAATTGATCTGGGATACCCATGCGTTCTACTTTGATATGTGATGCTTTCTTGTCGTGTAGATATTCTAATACGCTGCTGCCAAACCCGCCTTGGAGCACGGCTTCTTCAATCGTTAAAATCGGAATCCCTTCAGAAAGAATGTCGTTTATCATCGCTTCATCAAGCGGCTTAATAAACCGAGCGTTGACGACACGAATTGATTTCCCTTCTTTTTGAAGTTCCTCAGCTGCTTGCAGCGCCATTTTAATCGTCGTACCGAATGTTAAGATGACGGCATCCTTCCCTGGGCGAAGAACCTCCCAAGATCCAATCGGAATGGTTTTGAGCTGTTCATCCATTTTCACACCAAGCCCATTTCCGCGCGGGAAACGCATGGCAATAGGACCGTCATCATACTGAATGGCTGTATTGACCATGTGCTGGCCTTCATTTTCATCCTTCGGCATCATGAGCACCATATTCGGCATATGACGCATGAAGGCAATATCAAACACACCTTGATGCGTTTCTCCATCAGCACCGACAAGACCCGCACGGTCAATTCCGATAAAAACATTAAGGTTTTGGCGGCAAATATCATGCAGCACTTGATCATAAGCTCTTTGCAGGAACGTTGAATAAATCGCTAAAAATGGCTTCATATCCTGCGTCGCAAGCCCAGCTGCCATTGTGGCTGCATGCTGCTCAGCGATCCCTACATCAAACATTCGCTCAGGAAATTCCTTTGCAAAGCCTTCAAGTTTTGAGCCAACAGGCATCGCAGGCGTGATGGCCACAATTCGCTCATCTTTCCGCGCCAGCTTTCTGACTGTTTCACTGACAAGACCACTCCATGACGGTGCAGCTGCTGCTGGTTTTACAAAATCACCTGTATCAATTTTGTATGGACCTGTGCCGTGCCATGTCCCAATTTTATCGGATTCTGCCGGCTGATAGCCTTTTCCTTTTTTCGTGATGACATGCAGCAGGACAGGACCTTTTGTTTTCTTTGCATATTCAAGATTTTCAAAAAGATCTTCATAAGAATGTCCATCAACAGGACCTAAGTAAGTGAATCCCATTTCCTCAAAAAACATGCCAGACACTAGTAAATACTTGAGGCTGTCTTTAATACGCTCTGCTGTGGCAGCAAGCTTTCCGCCTACAGCTGGGATCCGCTTAAATAAATACTCGAGCTCGTCCTTTACCCATTGGTACTTGCCTGCTGTGCGCAGTCTGCCAAGCATGGTGTGAATTGCACCGACGTTTGGTGCAATACTCATTTCATTATCGTTTAAGATGACGATCATATCTTTCTTTTCATCACCGATATGATTCAGAGCTTCAAGCGCCATACCTCCGGTTAATGCACCGTCTCCGATAATCGGCAGGATATATTCATCTGTCCCTTTAATATCCCGCGCCGCCGCCATCCCCATCGCGCCAGATAATGAGGTTGAGCTGTGGCCTGTTTCCCAAACATCATGCTCACTTTCATTTCGTTTAGGAAAACCGCAAAGTCCTTTATATTGACGAAGTGTATCAAACTCCGCCCCTCTTCCAGTTAACAGCTTGTGAACATAAGACTGATGTCCAACATCCCAAAGGAATTTGTCTTTCGGGCTGTCAAATACTTTATGAAGGGCAACCGTGAGTTCAACGACACCCAGGTTCGGACCGATATGCCCGCCAGAGTTAGCCAAGGACTCAATTAAAAACATGCGAATGTCAGCACTAAGCTCCTCTAATTCTGCATTTGACATTCCTTTTAGAAACGTTGGATTTTTTATTGATAAAAGATCCAATCAGGATCAACTCGCTTTCAACAAAATTTCTATCTACATATATAATGCCTTATTCCTATGAAAACCAAGCGGGAATAAGAGTTGTCTCATCATGTTAAACTGTTTACAGTTTACCACAATTGCTCGAAGACCCTCAAATCTAGGCTGTTTTTAATGATCTCTTGAGGCGATCAGATCACATAACTCATGCAGCAATTGCTGCTCTAATTCAAGATTTGAGACAATTTCTTTTGCACGTGTGATGTGCTCGTGCAGCTTTTCTTTTGCTCCTGAAAGCGTTAATAAAGAAGGATATGTCGACTTTTCATTCGCTGTATCAGAGCCGACCCGTTTTCCTATTTTTTCTTCGCTACCTTCGAGGTCTAAAATGTCATCACGGATTTGAAAAGCAATGCCAATATGATAGCTGAACTCTCTTAGTTTTTCGATATCGTCATCTGATGCTCCTGCCAGCATTGCACCTGCTGTGACGCTGAATGTGAGAAGCTTTCCTGTTTTCCGGGCATGAATGGATTCTAGTTCAGCAAGCGGGACTTGTTTTTGCTCTGCTTCCATGTCATCAAATTGACCGCCTACCATTCCTAGTGCACCTGCTGACCGCACAAGCTCATCTACGATTCTGAGCTTTTGGTCAGGAGAGACGCTGCTAGATAGCTGCGATGTAATCAGGCGGAAGCTTTCCGTTAAAAGTGCATCACCAGCGAGAACCGCGGTTGCTTCCCCGTATACTTTATGGTTGGTCGGCTTTCCTCTGCGAAGGTCATCATCGTCCATGCAAGGCAGGTCGTCATGTATCAATGAATACGTATGAATCATTTCTACAGCACAGCCAACCGGTATGCCATCTTCTTCGTTTTTTCCGTAGGCATGTAATAAAGCAAGAACGAGAACAGGGCGAAGTCTTTTCCCTCCAGCTTCAAGAGAGTAAAGCATCGAAGATTTTAGTTCTTCTGGAATCATCAATTCCTGAACATATGTAAATAAATACTCTTCAATGGCCTGTTTTCGTGTTGTTAAAAAATCCTGCAAATTACTTGTCACCAGCATCTGCCTCCTTCACCGAGAAAGGAGCCAGCTCACCGTCCTCTTTTAAAATGAAATCCATCTGCTTTTCAACGTGCTGTAATTTTTCATGACAAAGCTTTGAAAGTGTCATGCCTTCTTGAAAATAATGAATGGCTTGCTCAAGTGGTACATCTCCTTCTTCGAGCTTTCCAACGATCTCCTCAAGACCTTTCATCGCTTCTTCAAATGTCATTTGTTCTTCTTTTTGTTTATTTGATTCTGTCATGATGATTGCCCCTCCTTCTCAATAACCTCACAAATCAGACGTCCATCCTTCATGGTGATAGCCAGCTGATCTTTCGTATCGACTTGGTTTACACTTTTAATCAGTTCATCGTCTTTATAAGCTAAACTATAGCCTCTTTCCATCACTTGAAGTGGATTTAATGCATTTAGTTTACCAAGAACAGATTGGAACTGCGAATGAATTGTTTTCATTTGCACATTCATGCTGCGGATGAGCTGTTCTGTTTCATTGGCGTGGCGTTTTTTCGCCTGAAGCAGCTGCTCTTTTGGATGAAGCGGCTTCAGCCTGTATGTCTGGCGGTCTAGTTGACTGCGTTTTTGTTCAATTTGTCTCGTCAGCTGTTTTTGAAAACGGTCAAATACCAAATCGAATTGCTGCTCTTTTTGCTCCTGCAAACGTTTTGGAAAACGGAAGGCATAAGAGGATTGCAGCGCCACAAGACGGTCTTTCGCTTGTGAAGTTCGATTCTTTACGGCCCTTGTAAGCCGAATATCGATGGATTTGATTCGTTCTATTAAATCGGCTGTGCTTGGAACAGCGAGCTCGGCTGCTCCTGTTGGTGTGGGTGCTCTCATGTCTGCAGTGAAATCACTGATCGTAAAGTCCGTTTCGTGCCCTACTGCAGAAATGATTGGAATGTCTGATGCGAAGATCGCTCTTGCGACAGCTTCTTCATTAAAGGCCCAAAGTTCTTCGATCGAACCGCCTCCTCTTCCGACAATCAAGACATCACAGAGCTGTTTTTCATTTGCTTCCTTGATCCGCTCTACGATTGAACGAATGGCATTTTCACCTTGAACAAGCGCCGGAAGCACAATGATTTTCGCCTGCTGATAGCGCCGGTTAATCGTTGTGATGACATCTCGAACAGCCGCTCCTGTTGGTGATGTAATGACACCAACAACCTCTGGATATTCAGGAATTGATTTTTTATAGCGCGCATCAAATAAGCCTTCACTTGCCAGCTTTTTCTTCAGCTCTTCATAAGCGAGATGAAGAGCACCAACACCATCAGGCTGCATTTCTTTTGCATATAATTGATAGTTGCCGCTTGGTTCATAGACTTGAATCCCGCCGCGTACAAATACTTTCATTCCGCTCTTTGGTGAAAAAGGCAGCTTTGCTGCGGAACGCTGAAACATGACAGCTTGCATGCGTGCGTTTTCGTCTTTTAAGGTGAAGTACACATGACCTCTTGAATGAATCTTCACATTGGATAACTCACCTTTGATCCAAATATCTTCTAAATGCGGATCAACATCAAATTTTCTTTTTATGTATTTTGTAAGGGCTGTGACCGTCACAAAGGCTTTTTCACTCATGACGTATTCCTCCTCTTCAAAAACGCACATTCATCCACCGGCAGCATGCAGGTGGATGAATGGATAAAGCTTATGCTAATGTACGTTTTGCTGATTTAACCGTATTGTGTGCAAGCATGGTAATCGTCATTGGACCGACTCCGCCAGGGACTGGTGTGATATAAGAAGCTTTTTCTTTCGCTTCTTCAAAATCAACATCCCCAACAAGCTTCCCAGTATCTAAACGATTGACTCCTACATCGATGACAATTGCGCCTTCTTTGATTTGGTCAGCTTTAATAAAGTTTGCTCGACCGACGGCAACAACTAAAATGTCCGCTTTTAACGTATGTTCTGAAATATTCGCCGTTCTTGAATGGCAGTAAGTAACCGTTGCATTTTCATTTAACAGCAATTGTCCAACTGGTTTGCCGACAATATTGCTGCGCCCTACAACAACCACTTCTTTTCCAGAAAGACTGACACCCGTTTTGTTCAGTAATTCAACAATGCCTGCTGGTGTACAAGGTAGGAATGTATCTTCTCCAAGCAGCATTTTCCCGATATTTAATGGATGGAAACCATCTACATCTTTCTCAGGTGAAATACGTTCAATGACGGCTTTTTCAGAAATATGTTTTGGCAGTGGAAGTTGAACAAGAATCCCGTGGAATTGATCGTTCGCATTGTACTGATCAATCAGTTGAAGCAATTCTTCTTCTGTTAAAGAAGCATCTAAATGATCAAGCTGAAAGTGCATGCCCATTGCTTCTGCTGCTTTTTTCTTCCCGCGTACGTAAGAAAGTGAGGCCGGATCATCACCGATTAGAATAACGGCAAGACCAGGTGTGACTCCTTTTTGTTTTAGCTCTTCTACTTCTTTTGCTAATTGTTCACGTTTTTCTTTTGCTGTTTCTTTCCCATCGATGATTGTTGCTGTCATGTCGAATCCTCCTATTGCTGCTTTAGGTCGTTTTTAATGTTCGAAAGTACACCATTTACAAATTTCGGTGCTTTATCATCGCCGAATAATTTGGCGAGTTCAATCGCTTCATTCATTGAGACACTAACTGGGATGTCTTCTTGATACACCAT
The DNA here is from genome assembly GCF_038593305.1 of Bacillus sp. FSL P4-0248. NCBI lineage: Bacteria > Bacillati > Bacillota > Bacilli > Caryophanales > Bacillaceae > Bacillus > Bacillus sp. FSL P4-0248. The sequence goes on from NZ_CP151983.1 coordinate 2,172,218, forward strand.
CTCGTACACAGACAGCCTTAAAATGGCTCTGTCTACGTTTGCAATACGGTCGAGTTTCCAATTCACTAGATGCTGTGAGATCATGTCATCAAGCTTGTCCTTTTGTTCAAGCACACCGAAAACCAGTTCCTCGAAAAAAGGATCTGATTCTTGTTCATCCAGCGCATGTGTAATGGCCTCTTTCGGATCAATATTGCTCACATCAATTTGAAATAATGTTTGTAGCGCCTTTTCTCTTGCAGTTCTTCTTTTCATTATTTACTCCTTTAACCACTTTATCCGCTTGTCGTTAAGCCATACAGAGATCATAACATATTTTGACCGTGGTCGCACCAAGATCCATGCGAGCTGTGACGAAAAACGAATCAATCAACGTGTGACGTTATCAATATTCGGAAATTACTCAAAAATGGGCTTTAAAAAACCAAAGAGGCAATGCCTCCTTGGTTTTACTTGAACCCTTTTTTACATTTCTTGATCTACTTCAGCCTCAGGTGCTTTTGTATCAAATTGAATGCCAACGACATGAATGTTAATTTCATTAATTGTTAAGGCAGTCATGTTCAAAAGGGTTTGACGGATATTTTCTTGTACAGCAGTGGATACCTTTGGAATGGATAGGCCAAATTCAACCACACAATACACATCGATTGTGATGCCTTCATCAGAGACATCAACTTTTACACCTTTACGGTGATTTTTCTTACCAAAGCGTTCTGCTACATCAGCAGCGAAATTGCCGCGCATTTCGGCAATGCCTTCGACTTCTGAAGCGGCGATCCCAGCAATGACTTCAATCACTTCTGGTGCAATTTGCACTTTTCCCAATTGATCTTCATCAAGGTTCATTTCAAGCAAATTGTTTTCTGACACGATCATTCACCTCCGAAAGCTGTGATTATTTCATGATTTGGTATGTTTCTAAAAACTTCGTATTAAAGTTACCGCTCACAAATGTTTCATGCTCGAGCAATCTAAGGTGGAATGGAATCGTTGTGTAGACTCCTTCAATGACGAATTCTTGAAGCGCACGTTTCATTTTTGCAATCGCTTCTTCTCTTGTCTTACCATATGTGATCACTTTGGCAATCATGCTGTCATAATATGGCGGAATCACATAGCCCGGATAAGCGGCAGAATCAACTCGTACACCTAAACCGCCTGGCGGAAGATACATTTTAATTTCACCAGCTGAAGGCATGAAGTTTTTCTCTGGGTTCTCTGCATTGATGCGGCATTCGATCGCCCAGCCTTCATATACGACATCCTCTTGTGTAAGTGAAAGCTTCTCACCTGATGCAACCTTGATCTGTTCTTTGATCAAGTCTACACCTGTGACCATTTCTGTCACAGGATGCTCTACTTGAATACGAGTATTCATTTCCATGAAGTAGAACTTCTCTTCATTATAATCATAAATGAATTCGACTGTTCCAGCACCTGTATATTCAACAGCTTCTGCTGCTTTTACGGCTGCTTCACCCATTTGCTCACGGATGTCTGCATTTAGTGCTGGTGATGGCGTTTCTTCAAGAAGCTTTTGCATTCTTCTTTGGATCGAGCAATCACGCTCTCCTAAATGAATCGTGTTGCCATGCTGATCTGCAAGCACTTGAATTTCCACATGTCTAAAGTCTTCAATGAACTTTTCTAAATAGACACCAGGGTTCCCAAAGTTTTGCGCCGCTTCCTGCTGCGTGATGGTGACTCCGTTAATAAGCTCTTCTTCTGTACGAGCCACGCGGATTCCTTTACCGCCTCCGCCTGCAGTTGCTTTAATAATCACAGGATACCCAATACTAGCTGCTGTTGAAACAGCATCATCAAGATCTTTTACAATTCCTTGAGAACCAGGGACGATCGGAACGCCTGCATTCTTCATTGTTTCTCGCGCGACATCTTTCGTTCCCATTTTGGAAATCGCTGACGCAGTTGGTCCAACAAAGATCACATTACATTCCTCGCAAAGCTCTGCAAAGTCTGCATTTTCTGCTAAAAAGCCGTATCCTGGATGGATGGCATCTGTTCCTGTTAATTTTGCTACGCTGACAATATTTGTGACATTTAAATAACTATCTTTAGAAGCAGTCGGTCCGATGCAATATGCTTCATCAGCCATTTGTACATGCAGCGCATCACGATCCGCTTCAGAAAATACCGCAACAGTTTCAATTCCAAGCTCTTTACAAGCGCGGATAATTCTAACTGCGATTTCTCCTCTGTTTGCAATTAATAGCTTTTTAATCATGATCGTACTCCTTACTCTGCTTTCACTAGAAAGAGGGGTTGTCCGAATTCTACAAGCTGACCGTTTTCAGCTAATACTTCGACGATTTCACCTTTTACTTCTGCTTCGATTTCATTAAACAGTTTCATCGCTTCCACGATACATACAACAGTGTTTTCCTTCACCTTGGAACCTGTTGTCACGTATGGATCTGCTTCTGGTGAAGAGGAAGCATAAAATGTGCCAACCATTGGGGATGTGATTTTATGCAGATTTTCAGACGCAGCTGCCTCTTGTGCAGGGGCTTCGGTCTGAGCTGGAGCTTGTGCTGTAGGAGCTTGTTGAGCTGGAGCTGCTTGGACAGGAGCCACTGGTGCTTGTGCCGCAACTTGCTGAACGACTTCTTTATTTTTCTTCAGTTTGATTTTTGCACCTTCGTTTTCGTACGTAAACTCATCGATAGTAGAGTCGTCAATTAATTTAATCAGTTCATGAATTTCTTCGATTTTTAACATGGATTTGCACCCCTATGTATGGATTTATCTTTTTATTATAGGCTAGTACTAAAAGTACATACTATAACCATCTTACAGGAGGATTTCGATGAATTCAACTACTATTGTGGCGAAGCGCCTCGCGTAAGCACCTTGGAGAGGGCGTCAAGCCGCATCAAAAAACGCCCTTTTCCGCAAAGGGCGCCAGTTCTTTTTTATTGATTAGTGGGCTCAAAAGTGACAGCTACGTTATCAAGACCTCTCATTTCTTTTGTGACCATATCAATAATATCGGCCGCTTGAGATTTTGATTTTTTATCAGAACGAACCGTGATACTCACTTTATCTCCTTCAGCACTTACGAGCGCGTCTTTATAGCCTTTTGTTTTGATCAAGGTCTCAAGCTGACGCTCAGTTCCTTCTGCTTCACTGAGCGCTGTCATTTGATCGTATGCTTCACTTTTTTCTTGGGCTGTTGCATCGTCACTGGAGACAATTTCGTTGTATTCTTCGCGCTGCTTGCTTCGTTTATCTTCAAGCTCTAGTCTGTATGTTGTAAAAAGCTCATCGTCTGTTTGCTCTGACACAGCCTTTCCTTCTTCACCGCTTGTTTCGATATCCTCTTGTTTGCCGTTTGTTTCTTTGTCAGTGGATTTCTTATCAGCACCTTTTTCCGTTCCTTTATCCGTCCCTTTTTCTGTTTCAACCTTTTTCTCTTCAGTGCCTTTTGATTTCGTATCTTCTACTGTCACTGCATTTTCACCCTGTGGAGACATGATATAGTACACACTTAATACGACAACTAAACTTAGCATCGTTAATAGCCAAACCGTTTGTTTTTTTAACATCATTCCGAATCCTCCTTGATTTTTTTAGGGGCAACAGCCACTCTATGGCTCGGTACATCAAGCACTCGTGTAACCGCTTCAATGATGGTTTTCTTTATTTGAACGTTGTCTACTCCTTGAGCAACAACGAGGACACCTCGGATTTCTGGTTTTTTCGTTTGAACAACGACTGGTGTTTCTTCATTGCCATTTTTAATGATGACGACTTCTTCTTCCTTTGTTTGATCGGTGACACTTCGCACGCCGCCTTCTTTATCTGTTTCCTCGGTCGTTGTACTTTTATTGGATTTGTTTTTTTCAAACACTTTTAAAGACGTTGCATCTACATTGACCACGATTGATACATCCTCAACGCCGATGATGGTCTCTAAAATTTCTTTCAGCTGATTTTCGTATTCTCTCTCCACGTCCTCAATTGAATTCTTTGGTTTACCTGAGGACGCCGGTTTGAATACCTCTTGCTCTTCTGAGGATGTTTTTTTAGAAGCAGGAACCGCAGCTTGTTGTTTGCTTGATGGCGGTGACAAGATCTGACTGACTAACATGAAAGATACGCCGATAATGAATACAAGCAGCAAGTAATGGTGCTTCGTTAATTTGGGTTTCCCTTCACCTTTTTCAGGCGGCTGGAAGAATGATTTCAGCTTTTGTTTCCAGTCCTTGTTATTCATGATCTGCTGCGTCACCTCCCTCAATGTTCAGCGCGATGTGCTCAGGACTCGTATTCCAAACATCAGCAAGTGTCTCTTTCACCCTCGTGATCTCTTTGCTAGAAGATCCAGCGCTTTCCTCCTTTTGCTTGGAGAGATCAATGTCCACCTTTGCCACCGTTTCTACAGCATCACCTGTGAGCGGGGAAAGAACTGCTTTGATGCGAAATTGATCCGCCTCCATATTCTGATCCAGATGCTCCTCATCAGCCAGCACTTCTACGTGTTTCATTTCATAGCTCTCCTTCTCCAGTGGCTCCTTTGCGCTTTTTTCTAGTTGGACAGCCATTTGCTTTAAAATATATGCACGCTGAGAGGCTTGTATTTCTTTTTTTTCTAAATTCATCTGATTTTTTATTTCTTCTGACTGCGCTTCTTCCTTCCCTTTCATCAATTCTGAAAAAATTTGGTCAGGATCCGCTCGAAATAAAGCAAAAATCGGATTAAGCATGACCACGATGAGCAGCAGGCTGACGACCATTTTTGCATACTTTTGCATGCTCGAATTGGGAAGCAGAAGATCAATAACAATCGCAAATAAGATAAAGAGAATAATACTTGTGATCCATTCCGTGAGAAAACTCAAAAGGTGTCCCCTCCTTACTTCATCATCATGGTCAGGTTACCCGCAGTGATGATGACGGTAATGCTTAAAAAGAACATGAGCGACACAACAGCAAGTGCGGCAAATATATACAGCACACTTTTTGAAATGACATCAAGACAGCTGATGATGGGTCCGCCCCCTAACGGCTGAAGGATGGCAGCAGCAAGCTTATAGATAAGGGCTAACGAAAGTACTTTAATCGCCGGGAAAGCGGCAATTGAAATCAAAATGGCAACCCCAACTAGTCCGACTGTATTTTTGAGTAAAACAGAGGCGCTGATCACGGTATCGGTCGCATCTGTAAACATTCTGCCTAGGACAGGGATGAAGTTTCCGGTAATGAATTTGGCTGTACGAAGAGCGATTCCATCCGTAACGGCCGCAGATGCACCCTGAACGGAAATGACGCCGAGAAAAACGGTTAAAAAAACGGCAAGCCCGCCAATTGCCACATTTCTTAACAGCTGGGCAAGCTGGGTGACCTTGTATTGTTCGGTCAGCGTACTGATAATGCTCAATATTGCAGATAAAAAGATGAGCGGGAGAACGACATACTGAATGAAAACACCGCTCGTGTTCATTAAAAATAAAATAACGGGATGAAAGAATCCGGCTGAGACAAGCCCGCCTGATGAAGCAATAAGCGCTAGTAAAAGAGGAATAAGAGCAAGAATAAAACTGGTCATCGTTTGAATGGCTTCTGTGGCATAGGAAATCGCCACATGAAAGCTGTTGAGTGCAATAATAATCAGCACCATATAAACAAGAGCATATGCGACTTTGCTGACGGTGCTTTGTTCAAATGCATTTTGTAAAAGCTGCAAAAGCGAACAAAAGATGGTGAGTAAAATCAGAGTACCTAGGAGCTTTCCGTTTGCAATGACCTCGTGAAACAGATAATGTACAAAGGCTTTCAGCCATGTTTGGGGAGACAGCTCTTTATCGCCGTCAATCATTTCCTTCACTGTGCCCTTTTGGCTTTCTGGCAAAAAGCCGCCATACTCGTCCAAAATGGTTTCCCAAAAGTCACTGATGGAATGAAGCTCAAGTGCATCAGCCTGTCCATTCGCCACTTCCTGTGCTGCTGGCTGTTCATTAGATAAAGGTTCTTTTTCTTCTGCCCCTGCATGCGGAGCAATCAGCCAAAAGAAAAGCATCAATCCCATTACAGCGGTCACCTGTTTCATTGTCATCACCTCTTTTCATTTACGTCATGGACGGGATCATTCCTAAGATCGTCTCAATGATGACTGTTAAAATTGGGACTGCCATCACCAAGATGAGAATCTTGCCGCCTAGCTCTATTTTGGATGCAATGGCGCCTTGTCCAGCATCCTTCGTCAGCTGAGCGCCAAATTCCGCAATATAGGCAATGCCAATGATCTTCAATATGGTTTCAACATACTTCATATTGACGCCGGCACTTGCTGCAATTTTTTCAATCATCGAGATAATGGCATAGATTTGATCAATTAAATAAAGAAAAATGACACATCCGGTAAACACAACAAGCATAAAGGCGAAGGTTGGCTTTTGTTCTTTGACGATTAATGCTAAAAAAGTAGCGATTAAACCAAGTCCAACAATTTGTATGATTTCGATTTGTAAGCCCTCCCCTATCCTTGAAATAGAAATACGGCTTTAATCTTTTTAAACAAATCGTCTACAATGGTTGCCACCATAAACAAAATGTAGATAAACCCAAGCAGCGTCACCCATTGAGCGTACTCTTTCTTCCCCATTTGGTCTAAAATCGTATGGAGAAAGGCCACGACGATGCCTACTCCGGCAATTTGAAAAATGACGTTTACATCAACGCCCATGCTCTCGACTCCCTTCCTCTCACATCAATAAAAGAATCAGTAGTAATCCGCTTAAAAATCCGAGGCTTCTGACCATTTTTTCATTTTTCGCTTGGGCGATTTCAGCTTCTTTCTCCTCTGATTCCAAATGACCTAAAGCAAGCCTGATATACTTTTGCTGAGAAGTGACATCATGCTGGCCAAGTGTTTCTCCAAAGTGTTTCAGCGCCTCATATTCGCCTTTTTTCAATACGGTTTTTTTCCAAACATCCTCAAGACTTTCGTTCCATGCATGACGTGCAGAAAAGGTCCCCACTTTCAGCTTTTCTGCAAATTGTTCAAACAGCTGATTCACAGGTGGACCTACCTGCGCTGCAATTTGCTCTGCCGCCCGTGCTAAAGGGGTTTGACCATACATAATTTCAGCTTCAAGAGACTGGAGAGCAAACCGCAGCTGCCGAATTTGTTTAGGTCTGTCGCTATATCGTTTGGCAAACTCGAATCCTCCCCATGTCGTGGCCGCGACAATGAAAATAGCGCCAATGAGCTTTAACATACGTCCACTCCCCGCCTCCATTTCATCTCTTGGCCGTCCCCGCCGTACATCCGCCCGATCGTGCCAGGCCCATTGTTTCGATTTAATTCAACATATCGTTCAAACACACGAAGCTCCCATAACGGTTTAAATGAAGGTCGTTTATATACATCTTCAAGTGAATAGCCATGAGCTGAGACGATGATGCTGACTCCGGCATGAATCGATTCTAAAAGTGCCTCTACATCCTCACTTTTTCCGATTTCATCGACAATCATGACCTCTGGGCTCATAGACCGAATCATCATCATCAACCCTTCAGCCTTTGGACACGCATCGAGTACATCAATCCGGTGGCCAAAATGGTGCTGCGGCACCCCTCTGATACATCCAGCGATTTCAGAACGCTCATCAATAATGCCTGTTTTTCTAGGAGGAATGGTTTTTGTGCCTGTACTAGCAAGACGTGCTATATCCCGGAGCAATGTGGTTTTTCCCGTTTGCGGGGGACCAATGATGAGTGTATTGTGCCAATGCTCTTCATATAAATAAGGAAGAAAAGGAAGCGCAATTCCGATTTTTTCTTTGGCAATGCGGATATTAAATGAAGAGATATCTCTTAACCCTTTGACAAATCCGTTTTCAACGATCACCTTTCCTGCAAGTCCCACCCGGTGTCCGCCAGATATGGTGATATAGCCCTGTTTTAGCTCTTCCTCAAGTGTGTACATGCTGTAATTGCTCAGCCTGCCTAATAGCTGAGACGCATCTTCCCAGGTGGTGTGATAAGAAAGGAAACGTGGTTTTCCTCCCTGCATTAATTCAATAGGACGATCCGTGCGAATGCGGATTTCTTCTATTTGCGCCCATTCTGCCTCTTTCAGCAGCCTGAGTTCTTGTCCAATCGAGTGCGGGAGAATATCCAACAAACTCCGCAACGAATTCCCCTCCTTTTTTTCTTCTCTAAAATGTATGATGTGAGCCGTTAATTATGCCAAGCCGTTTCACTTATAGATCCCAACAAGAATAAACACGACACCAATGAAAATGAACACGAGCTTTGCATAGGATAGCTGCCCGGCAATTTGATAGATTCCAATCGTCATCGTGATAATAAAAATGAGCGGCCCGATGATTGCCAATATACTATTGATGACTACCGCTTTCCGTACATCATTTGTGATTAAAATAAGGATGGCTGCCGTCAGTTCAATGGCGGCGGATAAGAATCTCATGCCTGCCATTGCAGCGACTGACGGGTGTAGACCTGGGAGAAATTGTTTCATATAGAACCTCCAGCTTTTTTTACACTATATGCTTGACCAGCTGGAAGTAGTCTTGTTTTTCAGGAAGGAAGAGAGATGAATGAGAGAATTGAGAGAAGGCCTGCCTTGAGGAATCATTCTTCCAATAAAAAAAGACTGTAAACACGAGGTTTACAGTCTTTTTTCGTTCATTACGCTCTTGAAACGTATGAGCCGTCAGATGTATTAATCACTAGTTTATCTCCTTGGTTCACAAAGAAAGGAACGTTGACGATTAAACCAGTTTCAGTTTTTGCAGGTTTTGAGCCACCTGATGTTGTGTCACCTTTAATACCAGGCTCTGTTTCTACTACTTCTAGTTCTACTGTGTTTGGAAGTTCTACTCCAAGAGTTTCAGCACCGTACATCACGATTTGAACAGACATATTTTCAAGCAAATATTTCAGCTCATCTTTAATTTGTGCTTCACTTAGTTCAAGCTGCTCATAAGAACTTGTATCCATGAAGACATGCTGATCGCCATTTGCATACAAGTATTGCATTGTTTTTGTTTCGATTTGAGCTTTCGCTACTTTTTCGCCTGCGCGGAATGTTTTTTCTTGAATGGCACCTGTACGCAGGTTACGCAGTTTCGAACGAACAAACGCTGCGCCTTTCCCTGGTTTTACGTGCTGAAAATCCACTACTCGCCAAATACCGCCGTCCACTTCAATTGTCAGGCCAGTACGAAAATCGTTTACTGAAATCATTTTGTCATCCTCCTACATTTCACCATCATAATATGATAAGTTCTTTCGGTGAGTGGGTCAATCGTTTATTGCCTTCAGCTGTCAGGACAATATCATCCTCAATTCTCACGCCGCCGACATCTGGCAAGTAAATCCCCGGCTCAACTGTGACGACCATTCCCTCTTCTAAGACGACCTCTGATCGTGAGGAAAGGCCTGGCGCTTCATGTACTTCCATACCTAGCCCGTGTCCGGTTGAATGCCCGAAGTATTGACCATAGCCATACTTTTCAATGATGTCTCGTGTGATGCGATCAGCTTCTTTTCCTGTTAAGCCTGGCTTGATTCTATCCACACCAGCGTTTTCTGCTTCTAATACGATATGATAAATTTCCTTTAGCTTGTCGCTTGGTGTTCCGACAGCAATCGTTCTTGTCATATCAGAACAATAGCCTTTATAGTAAGCACCGAAATCGAGTGTCACTAAATCACCAGATTCAATCACCTTTTCACTCGCTCTTCCGTGAGGCAGGCTTGAACGAACACCTGAGGCCACTATCATATCGAATGAAGATCCTTCAGCACCTTCTTTTCTCATGAAAAATTCAAGCTCGTTCATGACAGCAATTTCCGTCAGGCCCGGCTTGATGTAAGTGAGAATATGATCAAAGGCGTGATCTGCAATCTTCGCAGCTTCCTCTAATATCTTAATCTCTTCACTAGACTTAATCAAGCGCAACTTTTCAACTGATTCAGAGACTGGAACAAGCTCTATACCGCCTGCTTTGGCTGCGTACTGCTGGTACGTGGCAAATGTCATATGGTTTTGTTCGAACCCAAGGCGTTTCACTCCAAATTCCTTTGCCGTTTGAGCAGCCGTTTCCACAATGTTTCCTTTATGTTCAATGATGTCATAGCCTTTGACTTGGTCCTTCGCTTGCTCTGTATAGCGGAAGTCCGTGATAAAAGCTGCCCGGTCCTTTGAAACGACAGCAAGACCGGCTGATCCGGTAAAACTGGTCATATACTGTAAATTAAAACTGCTTGTAATGACAAGGCCATCGATCTCTAATTCACTTAAAAGTGTTCTTAGTTTTTCAAGTTTCATGATACTGCTCCCCCTTCACTGACTAAATAACGAATCGCCAATTTATACCCTTCTAAGCCAAGCCCAACGATTTGCCCTTGGCATACTGGAGCAAGTACAGAATGATGACGGAATTCCTCTCTCTTATGAACATTTGAGATATGTACTTCAATGACTGATAAAGAAATACTTGCAATGGCATCTCTCAGCGCATAGCTGTAGTGGGTAAATGCACCCGGGTTAAACACGACACCATCGTACTGATCTTCTGCTTCATGGAGCGCATCAATCAAATCCCCTTCGTGATTTGATTGAAAGAACGTTAATTGGATGTTTGCTCGTTCTGCAAACTGGAACAAATCCGTCTCTAAATCTGTCAGCGTCTTACTTCCATAAACAGCAGGCTCTCTTTTGCCAAGCCTATTTAAATTGGGTCCATTTAGTACAAGAAAATGAGGCATATGACCACTCCTTCACCCTAATTCAATCTATATCGAGATCTGTTTCTTTTTCCTTAGAAACCTTTCGTTTCCAAAAATATTTTATCATATGAATAGGTGATTTACACTTTATTCTGTCTTTTTCCCGAGTGCCCTCGCAAGCTTCTGACTCGTCAATTCATTATATTCAAACGAAATGCTGTACCCGATAAACATGCCGTATAAAATATATAGGCAAAATGTCGTGACAATGGTGCTTTGCTGCAACTCTTGTACTTGCTTTACATCTGGGAAAATGGGATTAAATACGTAAAAAACGAGCAGCCATAAAAGCCCGCCATATACTAAACCCATCCAAAAGCCTTTGATCCTTTTTAAAAGCCCAAAATAAATAAAGGCGGCTCCAATCGATAAAATTCCTAACAGCACAATACTGATAAAAGTACCAAGTCCTCCCTTTTTCCATTCTCCAAGCACAAATGGCTGAAGCAGCATATTGGGACTCACCTCTGAAAAATGAAACACATGGGTCAGAAACCCGATAAAGCCCCAAAAAACACCGCCGACAAAGCCTGTAGCAGCCGCTCTTGCCACAAGTGAAGTCGTTTGCACGGACTGATTTTTTTCTTCTTGGTTTTTCTTTTCATCACGTTTCATTTGTGAACACCTCCAGCAAGTAGTATGTCCAAAATGTCATGAAAAAAAAGGATTTCCATGCGTGAGTGTAAAATTTTTAAAACAGGGTATACTGGCTAAAAAGAGGTAGATAGAATTCTAGTAGATAATCGACCTGTGAGCTAGTGATTTCCCCTCATTTCCTGTACAATAAAGGTATAAGGAAATGCATGTAAATTACAGGAAACAGGCAGGTTGATGAAATATGTCCAATCAAACAAAACCTCCAGCTTATGGAGGGCAGGCAGTTGTCGAAGGTGTCATGTTCGGTGGTAAGAAGAACTATGTGACAGCGATTCGGCGAAAGGACCAGTCCATTGAGTTTTTGAAGCTTCCCCGGACCTCCAATAAACGAACCGCCTTTCTCAAGAAAATTCCCTTTGTCAGGGGTGTTGCTGCACTTGTTGAAGCAAGCGCAAACGGCAGTAAGCACTTAAACTTCTCCAGTGAGCGATATGACTTAGATCCTTCTGAAGATCATACTCTTGAAAAAGAACAAAAAGGCTCGAAATTATCCATGATCTTCGGCATTGCTGTGATCGGAGTTCTCTCTCTACTCTTTAGTAAATTTGTCTTTACCCTGGTACCTGTCTTTTTAGCAGAGCTTGTGCGCCCCATTTTTTCAGGGAATTTCGCACAAATCGCAGTGGAAACATTCTTCAAATTGATCCTTTTATTAGGCTATATTTACTTTATTTCCATGACCCCTTTAATTAAAAGAGTATTTCAATATCATGGGGCAGAACATAAAGTCATAAACTGCTATGAACAGAACCTTGACATCACAGTGGAAAATGTCCAAAAGCAATCCCGCCTGCATTATCGATGCGGCAGCAGCTTTATTTTATTCACTGTCATTGTCGGGATGTTCGTCTATTTACTCGTACCGACAGATCCTTTATGGGTGAGAGTTCTGAACCGCTTGGCACTTATTCCGGTTGTTCTGGGCATTTCATTTGAAGTGCTTCAGCTCACGAACAAACTCCGAGAAGTGCCTGTGCTTAAAGTGCTTGGCTATCCTGGCCTTTGGCTGCAATTGCTCACAACAAAAGAACCTTCTGACGATCAAGTCGAGGTAGCCATTGCAAGTTTTAATGAACTTCTTCGTTTAGAGGAAGCGTCACTGAAACAAGCGTCAGATTCTGCTCATCAAGTGATCTAACTTATAAATCCGGTAAATTCCTTCGGAGGTGGACAGTTATGAATCGCCGAGTACATCCTGCTTTTACCATTATTTTCGCTTTAGGTGTTTTGGGGTTTGTGTACTTACTCACAACGAACCCAGGCAGACTTTTTACCATGCTGCTGTCTGTTGTGATCGTTGGAGCGGCTCTATTTTTCCTATTTAGATGGCTGATGAATCGAAGAACTGGAACAGAGGGAAATCTTTATCGTAAAGCAGTCAAACAATCAAAACGTCGCTACCAGCAGCCTAAGCCAAAAACGAAAAGCCAGATGAAAAATCGGGTCACTCATCTGCGAAGCGTGCCGACTGACCACAAGTCTAAGCCCGTCCTTCTCAAAAAGAAAAGCCAAACACATTTGACTGTGATTGAAGGCAAGAAAAACAAAAAGAAGAATCGCGCCTTATTTTAAAATGTCCAGCTTTTTAAAAATTGCTCGGCCTTCTGTCTGCCTAGATCGACGAGCGCCTTTTTCTTTTCTGTCATGAGTTGAAAATCAGTGGCAATGACGTGTTCTACAGGAATAAAAATAATATGACGTTCGTGTTTTGTGGCGATATGTCTTTCGTCATGAGCACCACGCATCGTTTCAAAAAGAGCGCCAAACAGTTCAAACGCATTGCGGATGGAGTGTTGAGGGCGTTCTTTTTCGTTTGGCGTTAATGTGACACCGACGAACGGTCTTTTTTTCTCTTCAGCAAACAGCCAAATTGGAAAATTGCTCAGCACTCCTCCATCTACAATGGTACAAATGCCTTTTGAAGACTTCAGTTTGACAGGTTCGAAAAAATACGGCAGGCTGCAGCTCATTCGAATAGCCCTCGCCACGGAAAACCGCTCTGGATTTAAGCCATATGAAGGAAGGTCGTCTGGCAGCACGAGGATTTTTCCATTCGTTAAATCGGACGCAACGATTTTCAGTGAATCTTTTTTGAGGTCTCCAAACACGGTGACCCCTTTTCGTTTTAGCACATCGGTCAGCCATTTTTCCAGCCGGTCTCCTTTATAAAGACCGAGACGCCAGTAAATGGATACCCACCTGAGCATTTTAAACGGGATGAATTGACATCTCCTATCAAGCAATTGATGCTCATCCATTTCATCTAAAAGCGTTCGAATTTCCTGGCTTGTAAAACCTGCTGCGATGAGTGAAGCAATGATTGCTCCAGCACTTGTACCAGCAAGACGGACAAATTGAAATCCTCTCGCTTCAAGCGCTTCATAGGCACCTGCAAGCGCTGCCCCCTTAATGCCTCCACCTGAGAACACACCATCTATCTTCATCAAGGAGCCCCCTTTGATTTCACGCTAATAATAGTGTAGGAGCTTTTGCTTTCAATTAGAACTTTAATCAAAAAGGACACCCATGCTGAGGGTGTCCTTTTTGATTAAGATTCTTGATTTGTTTGTTCGTTTTTCTTTTGAATCGCTTTCAGCTGAACAGATCGCTCATCGTTTTCTTCAAAAAATTGAACGAGATCGCCGATGCGGTCAATGCTGTTCCAGCTGAGATGATGTTCAATGCCTTCTACATCATCATAAATTTTCTCTTCATCTACACCAATGATTCTTAAAAATTGCTCTAGCAGTTCATGTCTGTATACGAGACGTTTTCCAATTTTTTTGCCTTTCGGGGTTAAAATTAGACCACGATACTTCTCATAAATGAGGTATTCATCTTTATCTAGCTTCTGAACCATTTTTGTTACAGAGGAGGGATGGACAGCGAGTGCTTCTGCAATATCAGAGACTCTGGCATATCCTTTATCTTCTATCAGCATATAAATTTGTTCAATGTAATCTTCCATACTAGGTGTAGTCATAAAACCCCTCCATAATGCACCTTTACTTAATAATCAACCCAATTCTACACCATCGTTCATTAAAAAACAAGGAGTGTCCATCGGCTTAACGCTTGTAATTCCAATCATCTGAGGCATATTTCGTTTTGGCGAGATGATGGACAAACGCTAATTCTTCATCTGTCAGCTCATAAGGTTCAAGCTCAATATTTAATCCTTTTTCAAACCCTCTTTTAAACGCAGCACGCGCATCGTCTATTGTACATGTTCGGTCTGAGATTTCATTGATGGCAACCGCTTTGTTTTTAAAGCTTCGCTGCATCCGCTCTCTCACCCGGTCGTTTGGATAAAGGAACAAATCGAACAATTTGTCCTCATCAAGGTCAATTAAAATAGATCCATGCTGGAGAATGACACCTTTTTGTCTCGTCTGAGCACTGCCCGCTACCTTTCTGCCTTCTACAACAAGCTCGTACCAAGAAGGGGCATCAAAGCATACAGATGATCTTGGGTTCTTTAAGCTTTCCTTTTCTTTATCTGTACGAGGAATGGCAAAATACGCATCGAGTCCCAGCTCTTTAAAGCCCTCTAAAATGCCTTCTGAAATAACGCGGTACGCCTCTGTCACCGTCGCTGGCATTTCTGGATGTTCCTCTGACACAATCACGCTGTAGGTCAGCTCCTGGTCATGAAGTACTCCCCGTCCTCCGGTTGGTCTGCGGACAAATCCAAGACCATATCGCTTGACGGCTTCTAGGTTGATTTCTTTTTCAACGTTCTGAAAATACCCAACAGATAATGTCGCCGGATCCCATCCATAAAAGCGGATAACAGGCGGGATGAGCTTCTCGCTATGCCAATAAAGCAAGGCTTCGTCCATTGCCATGTTAAAGGCAGGGTCTTGGTTTCCTGAATCAATGAAACACCATTTCTCTTTTTGCATATAAAATCCCTTCTCTTTTACGTAGTCAATGTTAGATGATGGTGGTGACCACCGGTTTTCTCTCTTCATCAGTCTATCAAATAGGGACGGAATTGAAAATAATTCTTACCATTTATGATGACAAGTTTCTTATGCTTTACTATAATAGTATTTGTCTAAAACGTACCATCAGACAGGCTACTGTGCTGATGCTCAAGAAGGAGTCGAGTTGTATTGTCAATATTCAACTATATCGTCCTCTCACTTTGTGGACTTTTCGTTCTTTATTCCATCGGCAGCTACATTTATCAGCAGCGCATTATGAAAACGCTGACGGAAGAAGAATTTATTAAAGGTTACCGCAAAGCCCAGCTCATTGATGTGAGAGAGCCAAATGAGTTTGAAGGCGGACATATTTTAGGGGCAAGAAATATCCCCCTTTCCCAGCTAAAGCAGCGCAAAAATGAAATACGTCCTGACAAGCCTGTTTATCTCTATTGTCAAAATAATTTTAGAAGCGGAAAAGCAGCTCAAACTTTACGTAAAAACGGCTGCCGTGAGATTTATAATTTAAAAGGCGGTTTTAAAAAATGGGGCGGCCGCATTAAAACGAAGAACTAACTAAAAAGACTCTGGGAGCATGATTCCCCCTGAGTCTTTTTTCTTTATTTTCTTTCAAAAACGAGAACTGGATTCCGTGCGGCCTTTGTTTCATCCATACGTTTGACAACCGTTGTATGAGGCGCTTCCTGCACCACTTCAGGATTCTCTTCTGCTTCTTTCGCTATCTGAATCATTGCTTCGATGAATGCATCAAGTGTTTCTTTTGATTCTGTTTCAGTCGGTTCAATCATGATACATTCCTCTACATTGAGCGGGAAGTAGATCGTTGGCGGATGGTAGCCGAAATCAAGTAATCGTTTGGCAATATCCAGTGTCCGCACACCTAATTTTTTCTGACGTTTACCTGAAAGGACAAATTCATGCTTACAGTGACGATCAAACGGCAAATCATAATGAGCACTTAAGCGGCGCATCATATAGTTCGCATTTAACACGGCATTATCGGTTACAGCCTTTAAACCGTCTGGCCCCATAGAGCGGATGTACGCATAAGCTCTGACGTTAATGCCAAAGTTGCCATAGAATGGCTTCACGCGCCCAATTGATTCTGGACGGTCATGATCAAAGTAAAAACGGCCTTCCTTCTTCACAAGCACTGGCTTTGGCAAATAAGGAATTAATTCCTTTTTAACGCCAACAGGACCTGAGCCAGGACCTCCGCCTCCGTGCGGGCCTGTAAAGGTTTTATGAAGATTTAAGTGGACAACATCAAATCCCATATCTCCTGGTCTTGCTCTGCTTAAAACAGCGTTCAAGTTGGCTCCGTCATAATAAAGCTTACCGCCCGCTCCGTGAACGATTTCAGCCATTTCTAAAATATTTTCTTCAAAGAGGCCTAGTGTATTCGGGTTTGTAAGCATTAAAGCAGCTGTTTCTTCATTAACAACGCGGCGTAAATCTTCTAAATCAACAAGCCCGTTTTCGTCAGATGCGACGGTAATGGTTTCAAATCCAGCGACTGTCGCAGATGCCGGGTTCGTTCCATGAGCAGAATCAGGCACAATGACTTTTGTACGCTGATGATCTCCCCTTGCTTCATGATACGCACGGATCATCATGAGTCCCGTCCACTCGCCATGTGCTCCTGCCGCAGGCTGTAATGTCACAGCGTCCATTCCCGTAATTTCTTCAAGATGTTCACCTAAATCGTATAGTAATTCTAATGCACCTTGCACAGTGTCTGCCTCTTGTAGCGGATGAACCTGTGAGAACCCTGCAAGCCGTGCAACCTTTTCATTAATCTTTGGATTATATTTCATCGTGCATGAGCCAAGAGGATAAAATCCGGAATCAACCCCATGATTGCGTCTTGATAATGCTGTATAATGACGCATAATATCAAGCTCAGATACTTCAGGAAGCTCAGCATCCTCATCACGGATGTACGTCTCATCAAATAAAGACGGGATCTCCTGTTCAGGTACATCTAAATCAGGCAGGCTGTACCCAATTCTTCCTTCTTTAGATAATTCAAAAATAAGCGGCTGATCTTGTTTATTCATGGCGATCCCCCAATTCCTTGATAAACGTATCAATTTCTTCTTTTGTTCTTAGCTCTGTCACGGCTACAAGCATGTGCTGCTGAAGCTCTGGGTAGTCTAGCCCCAAGTCGTAGCCGCCGATGATTCCTTTTTCAAGCAATCGTTTATTGGCTTCTTTCACAGGCTCCTGTAACTTGATCACAAATTCATTGAAATGAGCTCCTTCTACATCCGCCTGCAGTCCATATTTTTCTGCCTGCGTCTTGGCATAATGGGCTTTTTGCACGTTTTGATAGGCGATATCTTTTATGCCTGTTTTCCCTAGTGCCGTCATGGCAACAGAAGCAGCTAATGCATTTAATGCTTGGTTTGAGCAAATATTTGATGTCGCTTTATCTCTTCGAATGTGCTGTTCACGCGCTTGAAGGGTCAGGACAAATCCACGAACACCATTTTCATCTTCTGTCTGCCCGACTAAACGACCTGGCACTTTTCTCATCAACTTTTTCGTCACGGCGAAATATCCGCAGTGAGGTCCGCCAAATGCAGCCGGGATGCCGAACGGCTGCGCATCACCAACGACAATATCTGCCCCGAGTTTTCCAGGAGGCGTCAATAGTCCGAGTGCGAGGGGATTGCTAGAGACAATGAACAGGCTTTTTCCTTTATGTGCAATGGGTTCAATGTCTTTTAACGGCTCGACTACACCAAAAAAGTTTGGATATTGCACGAGAACTGCTGCTGTATCATCGCAGACCGTCTTTTCCAATGCAGCTAGATCTGTCTGCCCTTTTTTCGCAGGCACTTCAACAACTTCAATGTTTTGTCCTTTGGCGTATGTTTTCAGCACCGCTCTTGATTCAGGGTGAACCGTTTCAGAAACAACCACTTTTTTCTTCTTTGTATGTCCCGCAGCGAGCATTGCCGCTTCAGCAAGTGCCGTCCCGCCATCATACATCGAGGAGTTGGCAAGATCCATACCCGTCAGCTCAGCAATCATTGTTTGAAATTCAAAGATCGCTTGCAATTCACCTTGCGAAATCTCCGGCTGATACGGTGTATACGCTGTATAAAATTCAGAGCGTGAGATCACATGATCGACAATGACAGGCTGGTAATGATCATATACACCTGCACCAAGAAACGATGCATAGGAAACTGTATCCTTATTCTTTGCAGCTAGTCGGGATAATTCCCTGACAAGCGCTGTTTCAGATGCGGCTTCTTTGATGTTGTATGCTCCTTTGAATCTAACTTTCTCTGGGATATCTGAAAAAAGCTCATCAATCGACTGAACGCCGATGACATCCAGCATTTCTTTTTGATCTTGCTCTGTTTGCGGCAAATACCTGTGCTTCATCCTCTATTCCCCCTCGTTATTTGGCTCTTTTATAAAATGGTGTTGCGACGATTTTGGCTTTTAGACGTTTTTTGCGAACTTGTACTTCCACCTCTGCCCCAAGCTCTGCCACTGAGGTTTCGATCAAAGCAAGCCCGACATTTTTCTTTAATGTTGGGGATTGAGTGCCCGTTGTCACAATCCCAACCTGCTTTTCTCCTGAAAAGACTGGATAATCTGTACGCGGTATCCCTTTATCGATCATTTCAATGCCGACAAGCTTTCGTTTCAGTCCCTCTTCTTTTTGTTTTTTAAGTGCAGCTTTTCCGATAAAATCAGCTTCTTTATCCGTTTTGACAGCAAAACCAATGCCGCCTTCTAATGGAGAGATATCCTTTGTCAGCTCCTGGCCGTAAAGCGGAAGTCTTGCTTCAAATCTCAAGGTGTCACGTGCACCGAGTCCGCATGGAATGAGTCCTTTTGGCTGCCCCGCTTCTAATAAAGCTGACCAAAGGTGGACCGCATCTTCTGACTGGCAGTAGATTTCAAAGCCGTCTTCACCTGTGTAGCCTGTTCTGGAAACGAGCACTTCTTTATTTGCGACCTCAGCTTTTGATAAAAACGTAAATGGCTTAAGCGATGTCACCTCTTCATCTGCCACCTCTTTGATGATGTCAGCTGCAAGAGGTCCTTGAAGCGCTAGCAAGGCGGTTTGATCAGAAATATTTTTGATCAATACATCATCCTTCTCTTCATGCTTCAATAGCCAATCCACGTCTTTATCGATATTTGATGCATTGATGACAAGTAAATAGTGATTCTTTTCTTTTTGGTAGACGAGCAGGTCATCTACCGTTCCGCCATCTTCATAACACATCGCTGTATATAGTGCCTTACCGTCAGTCAGCTTAGACACATCATTGGTTAATAACCTTTGTAAAAATGGAAGGGCATCTTGACCTTTGACGTCCACCTCACCCATGTGAGACACATCAAAAAGCCCTGCTTTTGTTCGAACAGCTTCATGTTCTTCTTTAATGGAAGAAAATTGGACAGGTAATTCCCAGCCCCCGAAGTCAATGGTTTTTGCGCCAAACGTTTCATACGCATGAAAAAGCGGTGTTCGTTTCAACATCAATCGTTTCCCCCTTTTTTCTTACAGTGCAAATGCAAGCTGAATTTTCAGAAAAAAATCACAGCAAAAAAGGACAGAGCGCTCCCTTTTATCAAAAAGAAGTCTCTGTCCTTGCACCTGAAAGTTTACAGCACAATATCCTTGTGCGTTTTCCCCTTTGGTGGTTTGCTAAAACCCTTAAGCAAACACTCTCCAGAGTTGCGTCCGGTAAGAGTACTTTTGCCTGAGAGATTCACTGAATCATTCAGCTTGCTCCTTCGGCGCCTGCCAGTGCAAAATAACCGCCAAGTCTCTCCCCATACCATCATCCGCTCATATTTTTCACATTTATTGGACATACTATCAAAATGGGTGACTTATTTTCTAGATCACTTATCAACATCCTACCATTAGAAATGGATGAAGAGCAACAGAAAAATCATTAACATTTTTAAAACAACCTTTCGATATCGTTCGCTTTTATTCATATATCTAGTCTTTTAGAGACCTCTTAAAAAATGAAGCGTTTAAAAACAGAACAATTTTATCAGACCCTAGTAGAAAGAAAGGCAGGCGACCACATTGAATATTCAAACGATTTTTGATCAGGAATGGGCAAATGAATTTCAGCAGCGGCTTTCAGCAGACGGCCCCTGGGCGAACTGGGACATGTATCGTTTAGCGACGCAGGTTCAAAAAGTCACAGCCATTGATTCATTCGAGGGGCTGCAAGCTCCCGCGCACCTGCCTGCATTCACACCTTTAAAGCACCAGCTCGAAGTAGCCAGAAGAGTCGTAGAAGAAATGAATGGGAAAGCCATTCTAGCAGATGAAGTGGGACTTGGAAAAACCGTAGAAGCAGGACTCATTATCAAAGAATACATGATTCGTGGACTTGCCAAAAAGATTCTCATTCTCGTTCCCGCCTCCCTTGTGTCTCAGTGGGTACAGGAGCTGCGGACGAAATTTTATATTGATGCTGTTGAACAAAAAAAGAGCTATGTGTGGGAGCAGTGTGACGTTGTCGTTTCCTCCATTGACACAGCCAAAAGACAGCCGCATCGAGACACAATTTTATCGATTGCCTACGATATGGTCATTATCGATGAAGCACACAAACTGAAAAACAATAAAACGAAAAACTATGAATTTGTGAGAAACCTGAATAAGAAGTTCTGCCTGCTGCTGACAGCGACACCTATTCAAAACCGGATCGGAGAAATATTTAATCTCGTTTCCCTTCTGAAGCCAGGCCACCTAGGAAATGAACATCAATTTAAAGATCTCTTTGCCAAAAAGGACTTGCAGCTTGAAGACCATGACCGATTAAAACAGCTCGTCAATAAAGTGATGATTCGAAACCGAAGACAAGACACAGGCATCGAGTGGACAAAACGGCATGTCAAAACGATTTCCATTGATTTCTCTCCGACAGAACAAGCATTGTATGATGAAATCTGCAAGCTGAAAGAGAATCCGTCTTATACAAAGCATATGTTTTCCATTATGACCTTGGAACGAGAATGCTGTTCAAGCCGTGAAGCAGTTTATATGACGATTAAAAAAATGCAGGAAGAAGAAAAGCATATTCTCGGATCTTCTGCTATAACGCAAATCATGGAGAAAATCAATCAAGTGGAGCAAAACTCAAAGGCGCTTGAAGTGGTCAAACTCATTCAGCAGTTAAATGAGAAGGTCATTATTTTCACCGAATACCGCGCCACACAAATTTATTTACAGTGGTTTTTACAGCAAAATGGCATCAGCTCTGTGCCATTTCGGGGCGGCTTTAAGCGGGGCAAAAAAGATTGGATGAAAGATTTATTCAGAGAACGGGCGCAAGTGTTAATTGCGACAGAAGCTGGCGGCGAAGGGATCAACCTTCAGTTTTGTAACCAAATCATCAACTACGACCTCCCGTGGAACCCGATGCGTTTAGAACAGAGAATTGGACGTATCCACCGCCTTGGCCAAGAGCGGGATGTGCACATTTACAATATGTCAACAAACGGAACAGTTGAAGAGCATATTTTAAAGCTTTTATATGAGAAAATTCAGCTGTTTGAAAACGTCATAGGCGATTTAGATGATATTTTAACGAGAATTGATATTGAAGATGTCGAAACAAAGTTGCATCAAATCCTCTTCCAGCATGAATCAGGCGGAGACATGAAAAAGAAATTAACCCAGTTTGCTTCTTATTTAACTGAAGCACAAACACCACTTTTAGAAAAAAGACAGCAGGGCTCATAAAGGAGAGTTGATCAATGGAGCAGCATGACATTCACACCTTTCTTCTCCGTTTTTTCAAGGCGAATCAATGCAGCATATTAGAAGAAAGTGCAGGACATATGACCGTACAGCTGACAATCGAAATGGATAAATTAATTATGAACCGTCCTTTTTATTGGCACTGGCTTGAAAAAACTGGCGGTGTACCTGAACCGCGGCAATTGACATTCATCACAGATCAAAAAAAAGCGGGTGATACGACCAGTGGTGAATTTATCCATTTCGGCTCCCCACGGTTATTTCAAATATTTGAGGCGGTCAAAGAGCAGGGCCGTTTTATCCGGCTTTATGAACGAGTCAGCCCGCTCACGAACAACCAGATCGCCCTTGAGCCATGGCTTGGTCTCAATGTAAAAATCTCTTATCTGGCAGACCGGAAGAAGGATAAGCTTTTATCATTAGGCCTTCATCTCATTCGCGGAGAAGTCATTGAACAATTTCAAGAGAAGCTGGAAGCTCGTGAGCTGTCATCTCAAATTCCCGATTATTGCTTTACGATGAGTACAATGATTAAGCCAGAAAGCGGAATCAAACGGCTCTACAGCCTCATGGAGCGTTATGCCCATGAAGAGCCAGATGACTGGGCAGTGCGAGCCGTTCAAAAATGGAAGGAAGACTCCGAACTTTTAAACCAATTTTATGAAGGGACTTCAGACACATCTGTAGAATATGAAATAGAAAGACAAGCACTTAAAACTTTATATGAACCAAAAATCAGTCTTACGATTGAAAATGGCGGACTTTTTTACTTACAGCAAAAAAGAGGAGGTTGACTCATGGTCCCCCTCCCCTTTTATGTGACATACAATTTTCGATCAGTCTAAAGCTAAGTTTGTCTGTTTGTATTGGGCGGAAACATGACGCAAGCAATCTATGAGGTCTTACCACCTATGTCTTTCCATTTCATGCGTTAAGTGCCTGAAATACATGATTCAGTATTTTAGGAGGGTATTTGTATGGAAAAGAAAACGAACAAATTAGACAGTGAATGGATTCAATTATTACGCGAAGCTCGCAAGGCAGGACTAACAGTTGAAGAAGTCCGTCATTTCCTCAAATCAAATGAAAAGTCCTCTGAGTCTCCCCCTCTGGTAAGAAGTCATTCTATCAAACCTTTCTGAATGTGCTATAATATCGAAAGGAAGGTGATGACATTGATTGGCCAGCGTATTAAACAATACCGCAATGAAAAAGGCTACTCACTATCAGAACTGGCCGAAAAGGCTGGGGTAGCGAAGTCTTATTTAAGCTCAATAGAAAGAAACTTGCAAACAAACCCCTCCATTCAATTTCTTGAAAAAGTCTCCGCTGTTCTGGACGTCTCGGTTCATACACTTTTAAACGAAAAAGATGAAACCGAATACGATGGTCAATTAGATAGTGAATGGGAAAAACTAGTTCGAGATGCAATGACATCAGGGGTTTCGAAAAAGCAATTTCGTGAATTTTTAGATTATCAAATCTGGAGAAAAAAGCAAGAAGAGGAGTAAAGCGCACGTTTTAGCGCATACTCCTCCAATTGCTATGCAGACCTTGATATCAGCCTAAAGACTGGCTTTATTTTTTATCTTCGCTGTGTGCTTTTTCGTTTTCTTTCACGTAGCCTTTTTCATCCGTATGCTTTTTTGGATTGATCGTTAAACCATTCCACTGAGTCGCTTCGAAGGAAAGATCAATTTGAATCGCATCGCCTTGGTATTTATTTTGGATATAGTGACCAGCTTTATCCTTCGTCTGGTCATTGATAAATTCAATGATCATTTCCACTTTATCGTAATCAAACGGATTCTTTGGAATGCCGTCATACTCTGGAGCCACTGTTCCATCAACAGTTGCTACATTAATTTTCCCACTTTCATGTAAAAACTTCTCATCGACGGCATGACGAAGCTTTTCAAATGCGGTCTGATCCTGTTTTGACGTTAATTGATGCAAGTCAAGCAGGTTTGCATGGTCTAAAATAATATTTTTCGGATAACCATTTCCACCTTCGGCTCCAACCGTAAGAACACTCACCTGAAACTGGCTGAGAAATTCTTCAGCTGTATTTTTACCGCCATTCTTCGCGGAAGATCCATCTGTAAACTGGCTATAATCAAGACTCATCAGCACTTGGTTTATCGCTAATGATCCCTTATTATCAAAATGAAATTCTTTCTTGATCCGATCACCAGGTTTTAAGTTCGCAAGGTTGATGGCGCCGGAGTTCTCTTTAGCAGATAAATCCAGCTCTCCTGTCGAGTAGACCGCGTTTGCCTTTTCAATATCATTAAACGCCGCCCATGTTCCCCCGCCAATTAATGCAAGACCTAAAGCCCCTGATAATACACCTAAACGAATTGATTTCTTCATTGCCATGAATAATAAACCCCCTAATTTATTGTTTTATTGAAACCTGATAAGGTTACAAACAATTTAAGCTTGTTCCTCTTTCATATGTACATCAGCCGTGTGTCTACGATGTTTCGCTGCGCCCACAAAATGAATGGTTGAATAAACGAGCAGCATGACACCTGGTATGATAAGGAGTAAAGCAGTTCCAGCAGATGTCCCTGCATACGAAAGAAGCTTACCCGCATAAGGAATGTTCACTCCCATATACTGCGCAGTTACCTGATCCGCTTTTACCAGCGTGCCGTCCTGATACATATTGTTGTCACCCTTCGTCTCAAACGCTTTATATGCACCCTTTCCCTTCACCCCAACAATTCGGTGGGTCACAAAGGACTGATCCTGCTTTGTTTGAAACGTAATAATATCTCCTTTTTTGAGCGTCTCAGGTGAGGCGACCTGTTTTACGACAATCAGTGACCCAGCTGAAAATTCTGGTTCCATCGAACCTGATAATACTTGCTTCAATTGATAACCGAAGATCTGAGGTTCTCCTCCTGTTGTTCTTGATGACAACACGACAATAATAGAGGCTATCATTACCGTGAACACCATCACATAAAGAATACTCCCAGACATCTTCATCCATTTTTTCATAACCCCTTCTCCCCTTCGCCTATCATTTTTTCACTTTAAAAGACAGCTCCATTCAGGACGCCTTTTCTTGACACTTTGAGAGCACCATCGGTTTAGACCAAAAGTACGCCTGATCAGATGCGCCAAACCCTTTAGGATAATAGATTTTAAATGCATAGCTTCCATTTGTTTTTGCTTTATCTGACGTGACAGTCGCTGTTTCTTGCGACAACAGGGACTTTATGGAGCCCTTTTCAAGAATATGACCATCTTGTAATGGCTTCTGATCATTTCCTATTTTATGTAATTCCCACTTCCATTCAGAGTACGCAATAGGCTGTCCACTATTTTTTAGTGTCATGCTCAGTTTTTGAGGTGCGCAGACTGTTCCTTCGATCATCGTTTGATCGATAAGCTCCAATTGACTTTCATCCCATTTTTTAGGCTGACAATGCTGATCTGTCTGTTCAAAATTTTCACATGTTTTCATGACAAAGTTTTTGTGCTCGACATCGTTAAAAGAAGCATTTGTTGGTGTCATGATGGAAGACGTCAAAATCAAACAAATGGCACAAAAGAGTACAAAGAGCGACTGTTTCATTCATTCCTTCAACTCCTTGAACTTATGTTCTTTAAAAAGAACGATTATATACAGTATAAGGAAATACCTATAAAACCCAAAACGTCAAATTAGTCCATTTTGTTCTTAAACAAGAACCATTACGAGAAAATTCTCCCATTTTCTCATTTTTTCACCATATTCAATATTTTTTTGTGTGACATTTGTACTTCTTAAAACTTACATAAAAATGTAGGATTTGGTCAGGATATGAAGAGGTGAGGTGATGTTAAGTGCAATATGGAAAAATCATAATCATGCTCAGTTTACTGCTGAGTCCTATGATGCTAGAGTTCAAACCCGTTGATGCGAGAGGTTTGACTGCCGCCGCAGATCAATGGGAAACGCGGGCAGTCAAAGAAGCAAAAAAAAGATACCCGCTAACGCAAGTATTATTTAAACAAAAAGTATGGGACCGCCACCGCGATAAGGAATCTGTGAAGCAGTATCATATTACCTTAAAAGACCATACAAAGGAATTTGGGGTGTTTGTCACCATTTCCTATAATCCTTACTCAAACAAGGTGAATAAAGTGATTGTTGTGGAGGAATACAGCTAAAACGGCATAGAAAAACCGCCTGCTGGGCGGCTTTTTACTTTCGTTGATGGCGCTGGCGTTTTTTAAGCATCATGGATAAGCCAAACGGCAGAACCCCAAATAAACGCTGTGAAAACGGCGGTTTCGTTTCTATTTTTTCTTGTTTGTGTTCCTTCCGTTCGTCACGTGGTGTATTCATATATTTAATGATTTCCTGCGTCATATATTTTACATAGTCATTTGTTTTCAAGCACTTTCACCTCTTCTTCCTTCAAGTCTTACCAGGAAGAGGATGATTTTATACACTGGCTAATCAGGATTTGCCCATCTCATGATTTCACCGGTCTTCCAATCCAGCATCAGTTCACGCTCATCGGATAAACCATCTTTTGTTTTCACCTTCACCAAAACAAGGACAAGTTTTTTCTTAAGATCGCATTTCATCCGCTTCAATGTCACACGGCCTTCTTCAGTATCAATATGGGTTTTCTGTTCCGCACAAATACGTTCTACTGTGCTGGCAGCTTCACTCACACCCACCCTAAAAAGCTGCTGTTTTTTATAAAAAGAAATCGTAAGCTCTGCACTTTTCAGTTCTTTTTGAAACCCCATCGTTATCGCCCCTAGGATCAAGAGAAAAAATAAAATCGCCGCAAGTACATGCGGATAGATAAACCCTTCCTCCCTTTTCACGATTTACGAACCACTCCTTTATATGTGAAAAAAACGGCTTCATACACTTTACCAGATCCATCTGTGACTTTTAGAATCGCTCTATGCTGACTCGTTCTCACGTGAAATTGTTTCACCTTGTGCAATAAAGGAAGATGTCCAGCCTGATCCGTTCGTTTTCGAAGCATTTCTTGGTATGGCTCAATTGTTACCACTCGCCCTTGATCAGAAATATACTCTAACACTTTTCCTCCTTTCACTGATTTGACAGCTTCTGCACGACTTAATTCCTCATCTAATTGCAGGACAGTCTGTTTCCATTCCATTTGGGAAAATCGATTGATGTCTTCAAATGGACGAGCTTTCTCAGCTGCTGAAAAGATCAGCCCACAGCCAAAAGAAAGAAATAGAAATAGCTGCAGCTGCCACAAAGCTTGTAAAAGGGTAAAAGCTTTGTCATCGCTCCACATGCCGAAAGCATATGGTCTCTTTTTTTTGTACTTTGTATGAAACACATCCCTTCTGTTTACGCCAATTGAAAACATATGTGATCTCGCCTCTCTTCTTTTTGATGGAAGATGTTGTCCCATTTATGAACGCTTCATTCATCTGTTCATGTAAAACCTGATAAGCTTCAAGCTTGGCTCTCACTTCCTTTTTCCCCATCATGAGTTTTTCATAGGCTGGCATGAGCACTAGGGCAGCAAATAGAAAGAGATGACAGGCAAACAGCGTCTCAAACGTACTAAATCCTCTATTGTTTTTGAACATGAATTCGCCCGCTTCCTAAATAAATCGTCAGTTTATACGATTGACTGCCAAATTCGACAATGAGAGATCCACCACTGCTTGGATGTCCCTTTGCATTAAAATAGATACCTTGCGAGAATGTAGAAGTTTTGATGCTGCCCTTTTTATGCTGATAAGAAGCAATGACTTCGTTACTCTTTTGATCTATTACCTGATAAGATACATGCGGCGGATGGATCTCAACATGCACACGTGTTTTTTTGATAAATGCAGTATATGATGCCAATTGAAGATCTTGTTTCATGATGTTTACTTGCCTTTTTGCTTCAGCGTTTTCTATTATATTAGGGATTTTCCCTCCCATGATCGACAATACAATCGATAAAACAAGTAAGATCATCAGCTGTTCAAACAGGGTAAAACCCTTCTCATGTAAAAATAATTTATTCATGCTTCACGTTGCCGTTTTGAATGACAATCGCTTTTCCATTAGGACAAGTTAATCCTTTTTTGACATAACCTTCTTTTTCTAATTCAGCTAAAGATGGCGTCTTCCCATCATGCTCCAATTCATATGCCATCACTTGTGTGCTGACCATTGATTTAAGCCCTTCACAGCCCTTTGCCTGAATAGCTTGGTGATGACGTGTAATATTCGGTATGGTAATGAGTAAAAGAATGGATATTACAAGCATGACTATTAACATTTCTAACAGGGTAAATCCTTTATCATTCATGTCTCTGTCCTCCTTCTTACACTTGCTCCATTAGTTGATACATTGGTAAAAGAATAGATAAATACACGATGAGTATAAGAAGTGCTGTTATCCCATAAATAACTGGCTGCAGCCAAGAAATCCATTTTTCAATTTTTAGCTCTGCATTCTCTAATAGAAATTGGCTGTACGTGTACATTTCTCTCGCAAGCATTCCGCTGGCTTCACCATGTTTGATAATGGCTGCAAAATGTTTTTCGAAAAAAGGAGACACGCTTACTTGATGGGCCATGCTTTCTCCTTTTCTTAACTCTTCCATCATTTGTTCACCTATTTCTTGAAGAAAAGGCAGGTAGCTTTGCTGTTTAAAAGCTTGCAAACCTTCGTACATCGATAACCCAGCCTGAAGCAGTCCGCTGAGCTGAAGAGAAAAAAGGTACGTATGCATCAGCTGCATCCCTTTATATAAATAAGGCAGCTTACTCATCACCCTCAATTTCTCAAGGGTCGACTTTTTCCTAAAAAAAACAGCATAATATCCAATAAGACAGATACACAGACAACTAGTGATGAGCAGAAAAGCATGAAGGAATTGAAATAGTCCGAACATCCCTTGAATCAGCCAAGACATGCGGGTATCCATCGATGAGTACAAAACAGAAAATTGAGGAATGATCATTTGCTGAACGAGTACCAGCACGACCAAAACCGTGAAGATGAGGAAAAGCGGGTAACGTAACATACGTTTAAACGTGTCTAACTGTTTGATTTTTTTCTCTAAAAAACGGGCGCTTTGTTCTAAAGCACGGGCTAGACTGCCATGCTTCTCAGAAAAACATAGTATAGCGATGACTTCCCTCTGAAAATGGAGTCTCTCCAGCACTACATAAAAAGGCTCGCCTTCGTGCAGCCACTGAATACCTAGTTTTAATTGCTGCCGCTGTTCTTTTGATAACTGGATATTCACCATCACTAATGCCTCAATCAATGTATATCCAGCCTGAATTAATTGAGCCAGTTTTGATAGGCATTCAGCTTGATCCTTTTTAGACCATACTTTAGAGGCTCGCTTCTTCATAAACCCAGCGATGGTAAGTGTTTTTTGATAAATAGCCGAGTGCCACTCCTTTACGAATTAATCTTTGCAGTGTTTCATATGACGAGTGAGCATATTCTCCTTTAGCCTCCTTGATACACTCACCAAGCTCTTTTCCGAACAGCAGCTCAAATACATTTGTTCGTCTGATCGGTCGATTTAATTTACAGTAAAGCTGACATCTTTCTCCGCAAAAAGGACAGGTGAGCTCGATTAATCGCTGGGCAGCAATCGCAACCATTGTTTGTTCAAGTTCATTCATCGTCACACCAAATTCAAGCATGCGGTAAAGGGCTCCTTTTGCATTTTTTGCATGGAGCGTACTCAATACTAAATGGCCTGTCAGTGCTGCTCTAATCGCCGTTCTGGCCGTTTCAGCATCTCTTATTTCTCCTAGCACAATCACATCTGGATCATGTCTTAAAATAGCGCGTAATCCAGCGGCATACGTGATGCCGGCTTTTTCATTCACTTGAACCTGCAGCACTTCTTCATTCCTTGTTTCGACAGGATCTTCAAGGGTAATAATATTTCGGTTAAAATTCTTTTTTGCAAACTGAATCAATGAATATAGTGTTGTTGTTTTCCCTGAATTTGTTGGCCCAGTAAATAAAATGAGTCCATGCGAGTGGTTTAAAAAGGATAATAATCTGGCTGAGGCTTTCGGAAATAATGATAGATGTTTTATTTTCGGAACATGATCCTGCGGTAAAATTCTAATCACTAAGCTCTCATCATTCACTGTCGGCAAGGTAGACATCCGAATAAACACTTGACCGTTTCTTAGCATCACAGCTAGTGAGCCATTTTGCGGCCTCCTTTTTTCCCCGATATCCATAGAAGATAAAAACTTAAAATGTGCAATAAGCCTCTCTCCGCTTTTTTTATCAATGGTTCGCTGCTGGATTAAATCTGAATCAACACGAAATGACACCGAAGCTTCCTTTTCTTTTGGCACAATATGCACATCAGAAGCCCTCATGCGGCATGCTTCTTCTAGCAGCTCTTGCCTTAAATATTCAATCCCATACAAGTGGATCACTCCTTTCTCTGATCACATTGTAGAATGGCGGAACGTGAATGACAAAAGAGCAATTTATGATTTTAATGACTAAACAATGATGAAAACCCTCAACTCACGATGCATTACATCATTTTTTAGAAAAGAGCATATAAAAAAACCTGACTTTTACAAGTACAGGTTTTTTGGTCATGATGTGGCTTCTTGCGGCTGCTCTTCAAAGATACGAAATCCTCTTTTTTCTAACGCTTTTGCAAGGCTATGCTCAGTATTTACTTTTGAGAAATCAATGCCGAGTTTCACTACAGTTTGAGCGATCTCTGGGCGGATGCCTGAAATAATCGTCTCAATTCCTAGCAGCTTCGCACTATCGACCACTTTAAACAGCTGATAAGCCACCATCGTATCAACAACGGGAACACCAGAAATATCAATAAATAAGTGTGTTAGACGCAGTCTTGAAGCCTGTTCTAGTACGGACTCCAGAATGATTTTGGCCCGGTACGTATCGATTTCCCCAATCAGCGGCAAAATCCCAATTTCCTTTGATACTGGAATAACTGGGGCACTTAGCTCTTGAATCATCTCTCTTTGTGCATTCAGCTGACTAAGTGTCACGCGGTCATATTCTTCTGATAAACGCTCAATCATGTCATCAAATGTGGCGTGAAAGTGCTGATTCCACTGACACACATCTTGCAGCGTCACTTCAAGCTCTGTTTCTTGGGTGAATGTCTCAATTCTCGAACAGAAAATGTGGCGGAAAATCTTAAACTGTCCAATGATTTCATATAACGGCACCTCGTGCACTGCTCGATCACGTGCAATATCAACAGACCACTTTTTCAAATGGTTTTCTACTTTGTCAGACAGTGTCACAAGCGTGGCTGCAATGGTTTGAATAAACGCTGTGTTCTGTTCCTTCAGCTTCTTTTCCGTTTCCTCTGAAGCATGTTTAGAATATAATGAGCCTTCTTCTGTTCTTGTTTTTAGCCATTCTTCGGTCATGACAGGGGCTTCTTTTAGGATAAATTCGTATAATTGCTTTGATTTTTCATTTTTCATTTATTTCTTTCGCTCCTTTTTCACTAAAACTCGTGACATACAACTTTTATGTATAAATGACCGCAGATGGTGAACAATAACATTACACGTTTGATATTGGGCTATAGCCAAGTGGTAAGGCAATGGACTTTGACTCCGTGATCGTTGGTTCGAACCCAGCTAGCCCAGTTCAGCACAAAAACGAAGACGGCTGAAGCTTGTTTCAGCTGATCTTCGTTTTTTATTAGGATACCGATTGATGAATCGCTTTCTTCTTTGATATTTTCATAAGTTCTCCGGGATTATAGCCGACCACTAATTTATTCCCATCAATGATGATTGGTCTCCGGAGCAGCTTTGGTTTTTCAATGAGAAGCTGTAAGACCTCGTTTACTTTTAAGTCATTAATATTTAAATTTAAGCTTTTAAAAGCCTGACTTCGTGTGGCTAAAATTTCATCCATTCCCTCTGTTGTTAAAGAAAGAATCTTTTTTAATTCATCTAGTGTTGGCGTTTCTCTGAAAAGGTGACGCTCTTTAAAATCAATTTGATTCGCCTTTAACCAATGTTTTGTTTTGCGGCAAGACGTGCAGCTCGGGTATGAATAAAAAGTAATGTCACTCATTAGTCTTCCTCCTTAGGTCGTTAACCTTTTCTCTTATGGAGTAAGTACCCTCATGTTTTTCGGCATAAACACTTTTTCATCATTTTTTCAAAAAAATTTTTTCTGCATTCAAAATAAATTGTTCACATGATGTCAAAAATGTAAATGTTTACATAACAAGTGATGATCAGCTATAATATGAATCAAAGGGGTTTTTATGGGGAGGGAAAGAAATGAATCGCATGTTCCGCGTGCTTGGCTTTTGGACGGGTATTTTTGCTGTCATGTTCTATTTAGGACATATGAAAGATGCATCGCTGCTATTCTTCGGTCAAACCGTTCTTTTTGTATTTTTATCCTACTTGAATTTATCCGAAAGAATGTATATTTACATTTTCGGAGCGTACTTGACGATTTTCTTTGCCGGATTTACATATTATTCGATTTTCATCATGGTTCCCGGTACCGGACATTAATTGAAAAAAGCATCTCTATAAAAAGAGATGCTTTTTTTCATACGTTTAAAGAGAAAATCCATTAATAAACGGATTTTGCTCCTGCTCCGTCAGCACAGTCGTTTCCCCGCCATGTCCGCTTAAAACAAGAGTTGATTCTGGCAATGACAATAATTTTTGATGGATTGATTGTAGCAGCACTTCCTGACTGCCGCCTACTAAATCTGTTCTCCCGATGCCGCCTTCAAATAGCGTGTCACCAGAAATAACAAAGCCCTCTTCCGCCGAATAGTAAGACACACTGCCTGGTGAATGCCCTGGTGTATGGAACATTTCTAATGTAAACGACCCAATTTGAAGCGTTCCTTCTGACGTAATCAATTTTTCAGCTTCTTTGACCGTAATTCCATTCCCAATCAATCGAGCTGAACCGTTTAATTCAGCGTTCGTGAGCCATTCTTTTTCATTTTCGTGTACATACAGCGGCACTCCCCACTCTTCGCGCACCTCATCTGCCGCGCCAATATGATCAAAATGAGCATGTGTCAATAAGACAGCAAGCGGTGTAAGCTGTTTTTCTTTTACATAGGAAATCAGTTTTTGCGCTTCACCGCCTGGATCAAAAATTAAGCATTCTCCCTGTTCATTTTTCCAAATATATGCGTTCGCTTGTACATAGCCTAGTGGCATTTTTCTCCAATTCATTTTCATCACCTACTTTATTCATTCTTTTTTATTATGAAGGCTATTCAATAAAAATTCAAACAATCGTCAACTGGAATCTACTCGACAAGCTTTATGAAAACGGTTAAAATGAAAAGAAAGGAAATCAAGGGGATTGATGACAAAGGGGGACTTTCATATGATGCTCGTCATTATTTTTGGTCTAGTCACGATTTTAGCTGCGCTCGGCATCTATCGCTCACTAAAAAAAGTGAACGTACTTGCCATCGCTTTTGCAGGCGCTACATTTTTGGTTTTTGGATGGTTCACTGTCATGACCATCATCTATAGCGGTTATCCAACTGCACATTAAAAGCCTGCTTATAGCAGGCTTTTTTATTGATTTAAATGCTTATTCACGCTTTCTAATTTGCTTGTAAGTGTTGTGGTTTGATCCCGTCTGTCATCGATGCGAATATTGGTCGCTACTCGGTGCAATCCCTTTTCAAAAGGGGCTTCATGAATGCGCTGAATGACCTCAAATAAAACGGATAATTCGCCTTCAATTAACGTATTCATCGGTGTTAATTGATATTTGATTTTCCCTTCTTGTTGAAAGCCTTCTAAAATTCTTTGTACATCTGCTACATAAGCACTGACACTTGGTGTTTCAGTGCCTATCGGAATGATGGTGACGTCTGCTATAGCCATAATTTTTCCCCTTTCCATTAAATTCTCATGTTTTCTCGTCCTCATTGTAACCTATCCTCATTCAATCATGCCATGCTTACGTTGCGTTTACGGCAGGTTTGTCTCGTTCTATCGTCAAATCCGCTCTCTCTACCTTCCCGATCTTTGTAAACAGAAGCAGGCATATACCTGAAACAGCTTCAATGATGCCGCCGGCCGCAATGACATACCCAGATCCAAATATTGTTGCCATATAGCCGCCAAGGAGGGCGCCTAACGGAATCATTAAGTAGGAAATCATGTTGATGATCGCATACACTTGCGGCTGATCCTCTGCCTTTACTGACAATTGAATCATCGTATGTTCGGGTACGTTAACTGCACTAATTGCTGCTCCTAAAGCAAAAGCTGATATAAACACAAGAGGCAACAATGCGTTCATACCTGTGATGAAGAAGGCGATTCCATCAACGATCCCAGCGCCTATAAACAGCAATCCATACCGATTCACTTTTATCTTTGTCAAAACAAACCCCATCAAAAATGCGCCTAGTGCAGTTGTGACTTTGATGAATGAATAGACGACCGGTCCACTATGTAAGTCTTCTGTTAAATAAATAACAGACAATGCTTCCCATGGTGCCGCAGCAAAGTTTGAGCAGACACAAAAAATCGCTAATGGAAACAAAATATGGTGGCTTCTAACAAGTGAAAAACCTCGAATTAATCTTTTGCCGTAAGATAATCCTTTTTTGGCTTTATCGATGATGACGTCTGTTTGATATGAAATCATGAACACCAATAAAGCGGACAAAAGGTAAAGAGGAATGATCACAAGCATTGTATAACCTACGCCTGCAAATGCAATCATGACACCACAAATCGTGACCGTCACAAGTCTTACTACATGACTTGCTGATTGGATGGTTGCATTCGCTTTTTGTATGAGGTCCTCATGGACAAACTTTGGAATAATCGATACAGATGCCGGTTCATAGGAGCCTCCTGTCGCCGAATGCAGCAGCATACAGCCAATGATGAGTGCTAATGGGGTGAAACCATAAAAGTAACTAACCACGATCACAAGGATAATCGCTCCTCGTGTTAAATCAGCAAAACACATCCAAAACTTCAATTGATGCGGCTTCATCATAGGCGTAATAAATGGCCCAACAATCGCTTGAGGAACAAAGCTGACTGCAATAAAAAAAGCTGTCCCTATGGCCCCTTTCCCTCCTAGTACTAAAAGCCACAAGATGGTGTTGAAAGATAAACTATCAGCCGTAATTTTGCACATTTTAGAAACAAATAAATAAGTAAAATTTCTTTTCCACAGGCTTTGAGCACTCAATAGTCGACATCTCCCTAAATCATATCCTTTTTTTTACATCCATATCTTTCACCATAGCTTACAAGGAGGCCTTCGTCAATTACTTCAACATTGTTTTTATTGACCATAAGCAATTGATTTTCTCAAAATATGAAAAAGCACCAGACAGGTGCTTTTAACACTTACACGCTTCCCACAAAAGCCGCTTTGTTTTTTCATAGATCGAATCAAATTGAACCATGGAAAGAGGATTTTTCCCTAGACCAAGCTCGACTGTATAGCCCTCATTATGAAATTGATAAATAAACCAATCGCGATAGCCTGCATAGCTGTCGAGATATTGGATCGGTTTGTAGCCGCTCACTAGTTCGAATCGTTTGACCGTTTCTTTTGAGCTGGCTGGCTCATGGCCAAGAAACCCCCAATAGATCTCTTCTCCTTGTGTATGAAGGGCGATCAGCCGGTCAAATCGTTTTCGCAACGCAAGATTGGCCATCGCTTTCGCTTCTGGTTCTGTTAATGGCTCACGCCCAGGATAATCCCGGTAGGACGGTGCCTTCGACTGATGACGATAGTACTCGATCTCCCAATAAGCTGGGAATTGATTGTTTAAATCCACCCCTCGAATATTTGCTTTCCATTCCCGGTAATCGGAATATCCCTCGTTTAGCAGTGTGAATTCTTCACGATGAAGACCTAGTGACTCCGGTCCATTACGTACCAAATCGACTCCATCTGGATTGACCATTGGCACGATGGATAAAGCGGTGGTCTGCAGGATATGAACCGCTTCATAATGTCTTGCCTGCACTGGGTCAGACGCTGCTAAGCAAAGCGATTTCAACCATTTTAATAAAACAGACGTCGTGATCCATTCATTTGCATGAAATGAGGCATTGAGATGAATAGAATGTAAATGCTGAACAGGCTCTGTTCGGATCTCATAAATAGGTGTATCAAGCACTGAATGGCCAATGACGCTGATATGAAGAAAAGGAAATACAGCTTTCAAGCGGCTCAGCTCTTCTTCTAATCGAGCGCTATCATATTCAAATGTTCCATTGATCCAATCATCGGATTGCTGCAGTCTGTAAGGTGCAATAAATCTCTGCACATCACCTATCGAATCAAATACATGGACTCCTTCTGGAAGTCTATATCCTGGTAAAAGAAGCTCATCAGTGCTTGTTTGATTTGATAAATGAAAAGCCGCTTTTCCTATGCCAAGCTGCTTTGCCACAGCATCCCTCCCTGCTTCATCCAGCTGCCATTCAATTTTTCCAAACGACGTTGTCTTCATTTACATCCCTCCTCTCATACTATATGAGCCGGAAGGCAAAAAAAGAAAACCCCTGCTTCTAAAAATAGCAGAGGTTTTTTCATCTATTAGGACGCCTTTTTCAGCTCCGTTTCACCTTCTTTTTTGGATGGTGAATGGTCCGGGCTGTTTCGATCATAAAATCTAAGGAGATCCCCGTAGATGATTTGATCAGAGAACTGAAGCTCCTGCTTCGCCTTCTCTTCATAAGACTGACACACGTTTTTATCATCTGCTGGCTCGCCTGTTTCTTTATTGTAGCAAACACCATCTGTAAAAATGCTGTCTTTCGTAATAAAGCTTCCATCACGGAGTACTGTAAAGTCATTCTTATCTTTCGATAAAAGGTCATGACCAAATTGAATTTGTTTACTTGTATCAATCCCTAGAAGATTGAGTACAGTTGGGCGGATATCGACCTGACCGCCTACCGTATCAATTTCTTTTGGATGTTGATCTGTCACCCCTGGAATGTGTACAACAAACGGGACTTTTTGAAGCTGTACTTCTTCAAATGGCGTAATCTCTTTATTTAAAAATTGTCCCATGGCTTCGTTATGGTTTTCAGAAATTCCGTAGTGATCCCCATACAAAACAAAAATGGAGTTATCGTATAACCCAGCTTCCTTCATCTTTTTAAAGAAAAGCTTAAGGGCTTCATCTTGATAACGCACTGTAGGGAAGTACTTGTTCAGCGTTTTGCTCTTTGAATCATATTCATCAATGAGCTTATCTTCTTCATCTAAATCAAAAGGGAAATGGTTCGTTAATGTAATCAATCTCGTATAGAAAGGCTGCGGGATCGATTTCATTAATTCAGCGGACTGCTCAAAGAACGGACCATCTTTCAGTCCCCAGCCAACTGAGTTTTCTTCATTCACATCAAATGATTTAATATCAAAGAACTTATCGTAGCCAAAGCTATCGTAGATAAGGTCACGGTTCCAGAAGCTTTTGTTATTCGCATGAATAACAGAAGAGTGGTAGCCCTCATCCTTTAACAGCTCAGGTGTCGCTGTAAACTCATTACTTGGATTTGTGAAGAACACAGCCCCTCTTCCAAGTGGATAAAGAGAATTATCTACAATAAACTCTGAATCAGATGTTTTCCCTTGACCTGTTTGGTGATAAAAATTAGTAAAGTTATAGCTCTTCTTGATCAATTTGTTTAAAAACGGAGTAATTTCTTTCCCGTTTAATTTTTCATTGATCACGAAACTCTGTGTAGATTCAAGTGATACAAGAATGACATTTCGTCCTTTTGCTTGACCAAATGTCTTTTCATTACGGTCCGTTTGATTTGCGCTTACATAGTTTTCAATTTCAGTTAAGCTATTACTGTCAGCAAGAGCTCGTTGGGCGGACTGCTTCGATTGCAATACCCCGTCATAAATATGGAAGTTATATAAGCTGATATTTTTCACCAGCATCTCACGGTCAAATGAGCGAGTAAGGAGTTCTGGTCGTTCTGTTTCAGCTAAACCAAGGTTAAAGAAGAATGTAGCTGCCACAAATAAGTAATAGGCCGCTCGTTCTTTTCGTGAAATTGTGACATCTGTTCTAAAGGAAGGCTGTTTTTTATAGAGCCAAATTAAAATGATGATATCAACAAACATCAGTAAATCGACTGGTTCAATTAAAGAGGTAATACTTGACCCGAGGTCACCCATATTGTTTGTTTGAAATAGGACGGGGATGGTTAGAAAATCACTATAGAATCGATAAAACACAATGTTGGCTAACAAAACGAATGTTAGGATAAAGCTTGTCACGATGATATATCGATTGCGGTTTTTTTCTTTAAAAAATAAACCGATACCGAAGATAAACAAGAGAAAGCTAAGCGGATTAATAAACAGGATAAACTCCTGCATGAAATTTTCAATTTTAATATTGAAGCTAGATTTATAGATAACATAGGTTTTGACCCACATCAGCAATGTCGCAATCAGTAAAAATGAAATCGCCTTTAATCTATTCTTTCGCATTGTAACCTCCTTATGCTAAGCGCGCACCCAGGCTCTGGATATACCCTAATTATTGGTGCTTCTAGAAAAATAACTAAAGTATATCTTATCCTGTATATGATGGAAAATCAATGTCTTTTTCCTCATGACAAACTTATGAATATGCTAAACATCCAATTTCATGCCTATCTATCGCTTTTTTTAATAAAAATGACATCATTATGACTTTTTTGTTCAAGACAGCCATTTGGTTTTTGCCATCCATGCCCCGCCGATAACACCCGCATCGTTTCCGAGTGATGCAATTACCACTTCAACATCGTCAGCGCAAGGCGGGAAAGCATGTTGTTTCACAATGCGCTCTACTTTACTGCGAAGAAGCTCACCTGCTTTTGAAACACCGCCGCCAATCACAATTTTTGTTGGGTTTAAAGCACTAGCAAGATTCGCTAGGACAAGTCCAAGATGTGTCGTCACTTCTTCTACGACACGCATTGCAAGATCATCTCCGTTTTCTGCCGCTTCAAATACATTCTTTGCCGATAGCGAAGCGAGCTTGCCAAGTGAAGATGTATGCTGCTCGGTTTCTAATTTATCCTTTGCAATCCGGACGATGCCAGTTGCAGATGCGATCGTTTCAATACAGCCTGTTCTTCCGCAGTTACACGGTGCACCTTGAAATGGAACGGCACAAATATGGCCAATTTCTCCGCCAGCTCCTGTTTCCCCTTGAACGACTTCACCGTTGACGATGATGCCGCCGCCAACCCCTGTTCCAAGTGTGACCATCAGGATATTTTTTGCGCCATCGCCTGCACCCTTCCACATTTCACCGAGTGCAGCAATATTCGCATCATTTTCAATGACAGATGGAAGTCCCGTCTCTGCCTCTAGGTGATCTTTCAAGGGGTAGTTTGTCCAGCCCAGATTCGTTGTTTTATAGACGATGCCAGATACTTTATCTACAGGTCCAGGTGCACCCATTCCGATCCCAATAAGTGCTGATTTCGGCATACTGATCTCAACCAGTTTATGGTCAATTGATTTGGCAATATCGACTGTGATCGTCTGCCCGGATTTATCCGTAGGAATCTCCCACTTATGCTGAATTTCACCATATAGATTAATGAACGCAAGCTTAATTGTCGTACCGCCAAGATCAATACCTACAAACCAATCCCCTGTCATATGCCCTCCACCTTCACATTGTTTTTCGATTTAATTTGGCTAGCTCCATTTGAAGAATCGTCATTGCGTTTGACCATTCGGTCCGGTCAATGATGCCTGATGTATACATTTCCTTCAATTCGTCTGCCATAAATTCTAATTCTACTTCACGATCTCCGAAATACACATAATTTCCAAATCTCATGAGCAGCTGCTGTACATCATATAACGTTTTCATTGTTTCCACCATTTCTTCTCATTAACAGTTAGGATAAGCGTATTCATAAATGCGCTTTCAGTCAAGTCATTCAACGTGTTTGACTATTTTCTATATATTGTTTCAGCTTTAAAAATTGATCATTTTGAGGATCTTGTTTTAACGCTTTCGCTAATAGATCCTCTGCTTTCGCTGTCTCTCCTTTTTCTACGTATAAAAGCGATAAATGATACAGTTTATTTGGATCATCTGGATCTTTTTCAAGCGACTTTTGTAAAAATTGAATAGCCTTATCAAGTCGGCCCTGCTGCGCTTCCGATAGTGCATAGATATGAAGTGCCTCAGCTGATGCATCTTTATCGTGCACATATTCCTCTAGTCGTTCACTTGCTTCGCTGTACTTTTTCTCATCAAATAAACTCGCTGCTTCGCTTGCTGCCGCTGCTTCCTTTTGATCGTCAGAATGAAACCCTGTATACAATCCAAAACCGCCAATAAAGAGCAAAGCAGCACTCGCAAGAAGCATTTTGACAGGCTGCACCTGTTTAGGCAGACGGACTGCTAATGCGGTGAAAAAACCGCCAACCAGGCCGCCAAGATGCCCTGCGTTATCAATACCTGATACAGTGAAGCCTATTCCTAGGTTAATGAGGATAATGACAATAATATTTGTCCCCATCGTCCGAAAGAAAAGCTTTCGATTTGAGATGGCTAAATATAACAGTGCGCCTAAGCAGCCAAAGATCGCGCCAGATGCGCCGGCTGCAATTGCCGTATTAAACACAAAGCTCGCTATGGAGCCAAAAATGCCGGAAATGAAATAGATGAGCAAAAATCTTCCCGACCCATAAATTCTCTCAACAGCCGCTCCAACGGACCAAAGAGCAAAA
Source organism: Bacillus sp. FSL P4-0248 (assembly GCF_038593305.1). Taxonomy (NCBI): domain Bacteria; kingdom Bacillati; phylum Bacillota; class Bacilli; order Caryophanales; family Bacillaceae; genus Bacillus; species Bacillus sp. FSL P4-0248. The sequence goes on from NZ_CP151983.1 coordinate 2,213,119, forward strand.
GTATTAAAGAGTAAGTGCGTCAAGCCAATATGTAAAAACATTGGTGTCATCAGGCGCCACCATTCACCCTCTAAGATCAGCACATTATTTTTAGCACCAAATGCTGTTAAAGTTGCGGTATTGGTACTTCCGCCTGACAGCTCAAGTAAAAGAAACATCACCACTTGGACAGCGATCAGCAAGTAGGTAAAAATGGGTCTGCCATTTTGAAACACGGCCCGTTCTCGTTCTCGCTGCTTTTCCTGATCATCAAATGCCTGAAGCACGTTCCTTTTCAGCTGCATGGCATCCTCAGCTGTGTCTCTCTTCGCTTCTTCTACATTTACTGCAAGCGATGTATTCAGCCATTTTTGCAGTTCGTTTACATCGTTTTGAAGCGTGTCTGCATTGAGTAACACAGGAGTAACTGTCACCTTATTCTCTTTTTGCGGCTGACCGTTTAGGTCTTCCCAATCATCTACTGGAACATCAGTTGTAAATTGCAGCTGCAGGAGATGAAGAGATCGTTTACGCATAGCTTCTCTCAGCTGATTGATCCGATATGTTTGCTCCTCGATATCTCGAACGATCTCCTGCTTGAAATTCACATCTTTTCTATATAGACGGATGAGATCATAACCTGAGTTTCGTGGTGCTTCAAAAAATATTTCATCTTCTGGGTACGGACTTTGAATCATCTCGTATCCTTTTTGTCTTAGTTCATCAACAACTCGCCAAAATAAACTATCTATGACATTCATACATTCGCGCTCCATTTTTTACATTATTATAGCAAGAATCGTTCTTATCCGCATTTCTAAACAAAAAAATCCCGACTTTTGCGGGATTAGAATGCTTGGCGAATAAATTTCGTCCGAAAATATGGGATTTTCATCAGCCATTTAATCAAAAAGTGCCGGACTTGATTTTGGCCTAAAACCAAATTCATGAGCCGATAACGATTTTGCACGAGAACGAATGCAAACAGTGTGAACACAATGCTCCAAATCATTTTATTCATCATATTCCCTCCTATGTTCGTATCGTGGCTTAAATAGGATTTGTTTATGCATGAACCATCGTTTTTATCGCTTAAAAGGTTCCTTTCATAAGCAGGCCTTTACAATCTAATCCCTTGTTCTTTTGATTGAATATAATAGACCTCTCCGCACTCTGATTGATCATAAGAAACGTCAAATTGAGGCAGCCTACAATCCCGCTCTAACTCCTCCACCTTGTGCGGGAAGTAACTGCCGTATGGATTTGGTGTATGAACATATACAGCGTCTAAACCAAGGTCATGTTCGTGAATACAAATCCAAGTTTGGTATGGCTTTTCAAAGCTTTCAAGCTGTTTTAGCCGCCTATGATATAAAACGATATGAGCTTTGATATGCTCTCTTCTTATTTTTAAGCTATTTTCCCCGACTCCAAAAAAATCAAGGTGCGTATGCCAAAAATCAAACCATGAATCACGATCAAGTTTTAAGTCACAAGTATTCACTTCCTCCCACATATTACGGAAGTATCTTTTCTTTCCACGAAATTTTTTCAAAACATATCCCTCGTCAGCTAAAATGCCTTTTAATGAAGAATGTTGATCGCTATCGTGTATGTGACTTTTGATCATAAGCGAGCACCTTCGCTCAACACAAAAAGCCCGTTCATCTGTATAAGCAGCGGACTTTATTTTGGAAATATGGTACCTTTCTCACTGACCATGATTGAGACCGGGATGTCGTGCGTTTCAGCCGGAATATGCTCGGTTTGCTGTACTGTCAAACAAAGGGCAAGCGTTTCGCCGTGATAGTCAGCTAAGTAGCGGTCATAATAGCCGCCCCCATATCCGATACGGTAGCCTTTTCGATCGAAGCACACACCAGGCACAATGATCAAATCGATAGATTCTTTAGATGCAGCGGCCGACGTCAGAGGATCTGGCTCCAATAGCCCAAAGTAGCGGGAGATCATTTTCGTTTCTGGTGTATATTCATAAAACGTCATCTCTTTTGTTTCTGGAAAACAGGTGGGTACACATACTGTTTTCCCCTCCCGCCATGCTTTTTCAATGAGAGGCATTGTCGGTACCTCTTTTCCTCTAGACATGGTAAGTGCAACCGTATTCGCTTGTTTCCATGCTGGCAGTTGAAACAAGCGCTCATGAAGTAAAGCGGTGCTTCGCTTGAATTCTTCGGCACTCATCTGGTCCAGCTTAGCTAATGTTTGAAGGCGAAGTTCCTTTTTCACAAAGATCATCTCCCATCATAAAAAAACAGCAGGAAAATTCCCTGCTGCTTACTTTGTTTCACGATGTAAAGTTTGTTTTTTATCACGTGAGCAATACTTTTTGAATTCAACGCGATCTGGATTGTTTCGCTTATTCTTTTTAGTAATATAGTTACGCTCACCGCATTCAGTGCAAGCTAGAGTAATATTTACGCGCATGTTTTTCCCTCCAAACTAAAATCAATTCACATTCAGACCTAACTATAATACCACTTCTAGCTTAGGAATGCTAGAATGTTTTTTCACCAATTTGATTTTCAGTGCAATCCATCCGCGTTCTGATCCATATCGTACGGTCATTTCATGAAAAATAGCCTGCTCCCCTATAAAACCTCAATCTTTGTCGTACTGTATACATGAGAAACCCTCTTTTATTTTGACAGCGAGCAAGATTTTCATACTCGTTTTTCATATAAAAAGAAAAAAGATGAAAAAAAGGTGATTTTTTCAGCAATTCCTTTTGAAACTAGCTTTTTTATGGTATAAAAAAGAAGGGTCGAAAACTGTCTGAAACAATCATGAAAGCCTTTTATGGCTTTCAGCATTAAAATATGAATAAAAGGTGATGAAACATGGAAATTGCAATTATCGGATTGCTTGTTGTCAGTATCGTACTGATCGCATTCTCATATTTTCAAAGAGAGCCGATTAAAGAAGTCGAGCAGGAACTTGAAACACTTCAACTATCTGCAATGCAAGAAATCTATAAACTGAAAAAGAAAATGAAGGTTCTTGAAGAAGAATTGCTTGAAACAAACATTGTCGTCCGCAAACATTCAGAAATTGATCCATCTATCGCAAGACAAATCATTTCAAAGCATCAAAATGGCATGTCTCCTGAGGCCATTGCGCGCGCTGAGCATGTATCTGTAGATGAGGTCAACATGATCATTAAAGACAATGAGAAGGTGCTTGTATGACGAAAAAAAGCATCCAAACGTTTGCGGCAGGTATGATTCTTGCAACTGGTGTTCTGGCGATCGTTTTTTTCCTCACTGGAAAAGATGAAGCGGCGGCTGATACAACCACAAAAGAAACGCTCGCAGCGAAAGTAACAGACACCGATGTGAAAAACTATTTAGACTCTAAAAAAGAAGTCTCTGTCAGCCGTGAAACATATCAGCAGCTTCTTGATTATAAAGAAAAAGCACTGAAAGCAAATGAAGACGGCGATTCTAAAAATGATAAAGAAACATCGGACAAACCTAAAGGCAAATCGGTCAAATTTGTTATTAAAAACGGGATGAGCACAAGTGATGTTTCAGACATGCTTGAAAAGGACGGAATCATCAACTCGTCTAAAGATTTCAATGATTACGTGATTGACGCCGGCTACCATAAAGAAATTCGTGCAGGCAAGTTCAATTTAAAAACAGGGATGACGTTCAAACAAATCGTCAAAGCCTTAACAAAATAACAACAATACCCCCTGGCGGCGCTGACCTCCAGGGGGTTTTATTATCCAAATCGACCAGATATATAATCATTTGTTCTTTGATCATTTGGCTCTGAGAACATCACATTCGTATCATTGACCTCAACAAGCTCTCCCATTAAAAAGAAGGCTGTTCTATCTGATACCCTCGCCGCTTGCTGCATGTTATGCGTCACAATGGCAATCGTGTATTTCTCTTTTAATTTCATAATCAATTCTTCAATCTTTAATGTTGAGACAGGATCAAGCGCTGATGTTGGTTCATCCATTAGTAAAATGTTTGGGCTTGTAGCAATAGCTCTTGCGATACAAAGACGCTGCTGCTGACCGCCGGAAAGACCTAAAGCTGGTGCATTTAATCGATCTTTCACTTCATCCCAAAGGGCAACATCACGAAGCGCTTTTTCAGCGATTTCTTTCAATTGCTGCTTGCTCTTCACGCCATGAATTCTTGGTCCGTAGACGACATTATCAAAGATAGACTGAGGGAATGGGTTTCCTTTTTGAAAGACCATCCCGACGTTTTTACGCAGTTCCACTAGATCAACGCGGCCTTTTAAAATATTGTCGCCGTTATACATCATATCTCCGGTGATTTTCACACCTGGCACTGTTTTGACCATAAGATTTAAGGTCTTGATAAACGTTGACTTTCCGCAGCCTGACGGACCGATAATTGCTGTGACTTCATGCTCTTTAATGTCTAAATCAATATGCTTCAGTGCGTGATGTTGTCCGTACCAAAGGTTCATATCATTCACACGAAACACTTCTTTTTTTGCTGTTTCAGTTGCTACTGCATTCATCAAAATCCACCCGCCTTATCCAAATCGACCATTGATATAGTCTTCTGTTTTTTGCTGCGCAGGACGTGTAAAGATACGTTCAGTGGCATCATATTCTACTAGATCACCGTTCAGGAAAAAGGCCGTATGATCAGATACACGTAACGCTTGCTGCATGTTGTGTGTCACAATGACGATCGAATAATCATTTTTCAACTCTGATAATAGCTCTTCAATTTTTGCATTTGAGATTGGGTCTAGGGCAGAAGCGGGTTCATCTAACAAAAGAACGCTGGGCTTCATCGCAAGTGTACGCGCAATACAAAGGCGCTGCTGCTGACCGCCGGATAATGACAAAGCCGAGCGGTGCAGACGATCTTTGACTTCATCCCACAGCGCTGCTTTTGTTAAGCTTTCCTCTACTGCATCATCAAGTACTGATTTTCTTTTTTCACCCGCATACTTTAACGCATGGGTAATGTTATTGTAGATCGATTTAGGAAATGGGTTTGGTTTTTGGAAAACCATGCCGATTTCTCTTCTTAAATTCACCACATTAATGCGGTCATCCAAAATATTGAGTCCTTCGTACATGATCGCACCTTCACTTCTCGCACCTGGGATCAAGTCGTTCATGCGGTTAATGCTGCGTAAAAAGGTTGATTTCCCGCAGCCCGATGGGCCGATTAATGCGGTAATTGCGTTCTTCTCAATTTCAAATGAAATGTGATTGACCGCTCTTTTTTCACCATAATAAATGCTTAAATCCTGCACCTGTAAAATCTGTTCCGCTTGAAGTGGAGCCTTTTTTGCTGCAATCTCTTTTTTTTCTGCTAGCATTTGAACCATATCCCCTTCACACCTCTCTCACATTATTTTGACGTAAGCTTTTTATGAATAAATGAACCAAGCCATCTAGCTGCTAAGTTAAATACTAAAACTGAAAGCACAAGTACGGCTGATGCACCATTTGCAATGGCCTCTGCATCTGGAATGATTCCTTGTGTATTGACGTTCCATATATGAACGGCTAATGTTTCTGCCGGTCTAAAAATATTCAGCGGTGACGTATCAGAAAATGGACTCCAGTTTGTAAAATCAAGACGCGGTGTGGTGAGACCTGCTGTGAAAAGAAGCGCTGCTGCCTCCCCAAAGACTCTTCCTGATGCTAAAATCGCACCGGTAATAATAGAAGGAATCGCACCTGGAATCAGGACTGTCTTCACTGTATGCCATTTCGTCACACCGAGCGCAAGTGATGCTTCCTTTTGATCCTTCGGTACAGAGCGAAGCGCGTCTTCTGTCACCCTGACCATCACTGGCAAGTTAAACACCGTGAGCGCAAGAGCTCCTCCGATGATCGTATAGCCCCAGCCTGTTAAATTGACAAACATGAGTAAACCAAACATACCAATGACAATAGAAGGAAGTGAAGACAACACTTCAATACATGTGCGAATAAAATCAGTGACTTTGTTTTGAGGCGCATATTCAGCCATGTACACTCCACCGCCGACACCAAGTGGTACTGTGATCAGCATTGTTATAAACAAAATGTAAAACGAGTTAAACAGCTGATCCCTAATACCGCCGCCAGAGCCAATTGCACTTGAGCGGGTTGTCAAAAAGTCAAAATTTAATTCTTTTGCACCGTTGAAGATGATATAAGAAAACAAACCAACTAGGATCGCCGTAATAATGGCGGCACATAATCCAAAAACAAACGTGGCAAAACGATCGGTCATTTTGCTATTCATTAAATCTTCCTCCTAGACGACAAGTATCTGATAATGAGTATGAACATAAACGATACAACTAGAAGGACAAGACCCATTGACCAAAGTGTATTGTTTTCAACACTTCCATACGTTGTGTGACCCATGTTTAACGTAATAATGGTTGTTAATGTACCAGCTGTATCCATAATGCTCTCTGGTAAATTACGCGTGTTTCCAATGACCATCTGTACAGCAAGGGCTTCACCAAATGCTCTTGCCATTCCAAGAACGACTGCTGTCATTAATGTTGGAAGAGCTGCCGGTACAAGCACACGTCTAATCGTTTGCCATCTTGTAGCGCCAAGTGCATAGGATCCCTCACGTAAGCTTTTTGGAAGTGAAGCCATTGCATCAGTTGCAATAGATGTAACGGTTGGCAGAATCATAATAGACAGGACAATCGTTCCTGCTAACACGCTATGCCCTGAGCCGCTTGACTTGAAATGTCCGATAAACGGCACCAATACTGTAAGACCTATGAATCCGTAAACAACGGATGGAATCCCTACAAGCAATTCAATGACTGGCTGGAGAATTTTCCGGCCCCATGCAGGTGCAATTTCTGTCATAAAGATCGCTCCTGCGATGCCTAGCGGCGCTGCAATAAGTGCCGATAGAAGCGTGACGGCGATCGATCCAAATATAAAAGGAAATGCGCCGTACTCCGGGTTTTCTGCTGTTGGGTTCCAATTGATACTGGTTAAGAACTCAATTGGGCTTACACCATTTACGATGAAAGATTGTAAACCCTTAATGCCAAGGAATATTGTGATGGCGATGGATACTGCAATCATTAAGAATGCGCAGAATTTCACCAAAATACTTCCTCTTACTTCATCCATTTGCCTATTTTTCTTCGAGCTGATCAGCCGATCGCTCGCTTCTGTATGTTCTATCTGCTTCATCTTTTTCTACACTCCTATGAATGTCATAAAAGGAAAAGTGAAATGCTCCACTTTTCCTTCATCAGCAATTCAAGACCTCTTACTTATCCGATTGTTTGCCTGTTGCGTCTCTTTCTACTTTCATATTAGAGACTGAGATGTAGCCTTGGTCTTTGACGATTTCTTTTTGTACTTCGTCACTCATAAGGTAATCTAAGAATTGTTTTGCTAGACCTTCCGGCTCACCTTTTGTATAAGAGTGCTCGTATGCCCAAATTGTATATTTACCGCTTTCTACATTGCTTTCTTCTGGTTTCACACCATCAATGCTAAGCGGTGTAATTTTGTCATCTGTTAAATAAGAGAATGCTAGGTATCCAATCGCACCTGGTGTTTCTGCAATCAGCTTTTTCACTGTGTTTGAAGAATCTTCTGTGATTCCTTCTGCAGGTGTTGCACCATCAAGTGCATATTTCACAAATGTTGCACGTGTTCCTGAAGAATCAGGTCTGTTAACAAGCGTGATTTTTTGGTCTTTCCCGCCAAGCTCTTTCCAGTTTTTGATTTTACCAGTGAAGATTTTTTTCAATTCGTCCTTTGTGATGTCTTTGACACCCACTTCAGGGTTTACAGCTGCGGCCATTCCAACAACTGCTACTTTGTGGTCTTTTAAAGCTTTTGCGTCGACTCCGTCTTTCTCTTCAGCGAATACATCTGAGTTACCAATCTGTACAGATCCTTCTGAAACTTGAGAAAGTCCTGTTCCTGAACCGCCGGCTTGTACTTGAATATCGGCTTTTGGATGTTTATCCATGAATTTTTCTGCTGCCGCAAGAACTAAAGGCTGCATCGCAGATGATCCTGAGATGGTAATGGAACCTGATGCCTCATCTTTGTTTGAAGCATTTCCTTTACTGTCTTTTGAATCTCCGCTTGAGCTGCTGTTTCCGCATGCTGTGACGAATGCTAACAATGCGATAGTAAGGAAAGTAAGCAGCCATAATTTGTTCTTTTTCATTTCAAGAATACCCCCTGAATAATTTGTCCTACGAGTAATACATTAAAGGTTCTTTATTAATTTCGTTTAAATGGAATGTTAAGGTTTTGTAAATGTCGAAGTTTTGTAGAGAAATTGCGGCGTTTTTTATGAATTTTGTCAATTTATATCGGAATTTTTGAAGAAAACGTAAAAAAACGCCCACAAAAAGTGAGCGTTTTTACCTATGAAAGGTCTAGTTATTTGTTTCTGCTTCATTTTCAATTTTGTTTTTGTTTTTCGCCTGTGTATCATTGCTTTCCTGTTTTGATTTCAGTTCAAAGTACTTATCTAATACTTGTTCACCAATATCATTTGTAATTGGATAGCGCTGGTTGTAGTCTTGATACACCCATGGCACGACAACGGAAATAGCCACTTCTGGATTATCAGCAGGCGCATACGCAACAAGAGTTGTGTTATACGTCGGTGTACCGCGCTTGCTTTTAATTGGACCGTCATAGAATGATTGAGCGGTTCCTGTTTTGCCAGCTGGATTATACTTTTTGTTGCCAAAGTTTGAATAGGCTGTCCCTCTTGGGTTCTGCATCACAAGCTTGAAGCCTTGCTGGACACGCTTAATTTCATCACTTGTCATGTCTAGCTTATTCAATACATCCGGTTTGACGGATTCCGTCACAGCTCCAATACCGCGCTGCGGGTCTGGCTCTCTCACTTCTTTGACAAGCTGCGGACGTAAACGATACCCGCCGTTTGCAATGGTTGAAACGTATTGCGCCATTTGCAGCGGTGTAAACGTATCATACTGTCCAATCGCATAGTCAAGTAAGAGCCCCGATTGTGTAGACGTTCCTCTGTAGCCTGTTGCTTCGTTTGGCAGGTCAATACCTGTTTTGACGCCAAGACCAAATTTACTGAAATTGTAGCGGAACGTATCAAATGCTTTCGGATCAATTGGGAGCGCCTGATTCTTACGATATTCGCTTTTCCCAATGGCGATTGCGGTTTTGAACATATATACGTTTGATGAACGCTCTAGTGCAGTTAAATCATTAATGAGTCCCATATTTTGATAGGATTTCTTTGGCGGCGACTGGGCGATATAGAGAGGTTCATCGTATTGGGTACTTCCAATATGAATAGCGCCTGTTTTATATCCAGTCAGTACAGTTGCCCCTTTTACGGCTGATCCCATCGCATATGAGGATGTCATCGTTCCTAATGAGTAGTCATCGAATTTGTATTTTCCGTTTTTGTTAGAAATCTGCTTACCCGCAACAGAGAGAACCTCTCCATTTCTCGGGTCCATCATGACAACAAATGCGCGATCAAGAAGCTCAGTTCCCCCTCTTTGTTTCGCACTTCTCAAGTTCTTTTCAATAATTTTTTCAACTGCTTTTTGCAGCTGAATATCAATTGTAAGCACAAGGTCTTTCCCGCTCTTACCTTCTGTTAACACTTTAGAGCTTGTGACATTGCCCTGTTTATCAGTTGTACTCTGTTCTTTTTCCTTTTGGCCCTGCAGGACATCTTCATATTGATATTCGAGATAGCTTTTTCCTACACGGTCATTTCGGCTGTAGCCGAGTGATAGATAATGCTCAAGAAGTGACTGCGGAAGACCTTCATCACTCGAAGACACACTGCCGAGCATACTGCGGAGCAGTCCTTTATACGGGTAGCTGCGTGACCAGTCTGTCGTCACATCAACACCTGGCAGCTCGTCCAAATGCTCAGAGACGTAAGCAATTTCGCTTGGCTTTACATCTTCATTTTTAATAAATTGAGGCGTAAGTGCATAGCCTCCATCCATCTGCCTTTTAATGGCAAGCACTTGTAAATCTTTTTTCGTCAGTTGATTTAATTCCTTGTCTGTGATGCGTTTTAGCTGAAGCTCATATAGTTTATCATCAGAGACCTTATCGTCACCCTTTAATTCTGATTCTTTTTGAACAAGCTTTTTCGCTTCATTCGGATGCGTTAAGATCCAGAAATCTTTTTTGTCACGATCTGTGATTTTTTTCGTACTCACATGAATCATATCCGCTAATTTTGATGCCACTTTGAGCCGCTCTTCTTGTGAAGTCGTCGAGGTTCTCGTATATGTAATGGCATTCAGCGCTTTATTGCTGACAATCGTATTGTAGTTTCGATCATAAATTTTTCCGCGCGGAGCAGATGAGCTGACATTCACATCCTCTTGTTTTTCTGCCTGCTTTTTATAATCTTCTCCATTGACAATTTGCACAAACCCGAGTCTAACGACAACGCCGGTAAAAATAATAAAGGCAGCTAAAAATAATAAATTCAGCCGGATCGGAAGTGTTTTGCGCCCTTCCTTCGCGTCTTTTTTGTTTTTCTTGTTTCTCATCACATCACCTTTTCTATCAAGAAAGAAATGGCACCCCTTTTTGTGTATAAAAGGTGCCATCATCATTTTAGCGGTTTTTCTATCATTTATCTAGAAATTTGATGTTCCATTGGTAAGAAATTTTACCTTTCTCCCTTAATAAGGTTCGTTTGAGAAACTGGCTTTTGACCGTCAGCCTCTTTCATATCAGCTGTTTTTTCTTTCAAATGAATATCTTTTACAAAGTAATAAATGAGGGTGTGCCCCGCTCCGAGCACAACAAGTGATGCAGGGATTCCGAGCTCATCACCTAGTAAGGTGACAGACAGCAGGAACAAAACAATCGAACAAATACGGCCGGCATTTAAAAATAGCTCTCTGACCACAATATATTCAATTCGGGCCTTTCTGGCGTACCTTGCATGGCCGATGACATCATATGTTAAGGATACATAAGGAACAAGCAGGAGCGGATATCCTATTGCAATGGCTACCGCATACATCAGAAGTGATACATAGGACAAGTGGAAAACGATTAAAAACAAGGCGCCGTATAAAATCAGCCCGCCAAGCATGATGGCCTTCTTTCGCCACTTTTTCTTAATCAAACGTGTAGCGAAGAAATAAGTAAAAAAGGCAACACCTGAATTCACTAAACCAAACGTCCCGAGAGCAAGCTCACTGTTTGTTGCAATAAACACAAAGACACTGATTAAGAAGACAAAGACCCCTTCACGAAGCCCTTGAAAAAAGTGAGCTGTTGTAATCCTACGCCAATTCTCATCTGCATGACGTTCTTTCCAAATTTGTTTGATCATAAATTTGCCTTTTGACTGCCTTCTTTTGAGGAAAAAGCTCATCACAACCGCTAGTGAAAACAAAAAGAGCGATAATGTGAAAATGACGGTGTAGCCTGTATCATCCGTTAACTGAGAAATGACAATTCCCGCAATGAGCGGACCAATCATGCCGGCAGTTGAGGAAAGCACCCCAAGAAATCCATTAAAGAAATCTCTTGTTTCAGGCTCAGTGATCTCAAAGGTGAGTACGTTAAAAGCAAGCCAGTAAAAACCATAGCCGATCCCAAGGACACTTCCCAATAAAACTAGCCGTGCGGCCGCTTGTTCTCCTGCCATTAAGACAATTAAATAAAAAGCGGCTAAAAAGATGACACCGAAACGAAGGACAAACGCCCGGTCTATTTTTTTTGCGAGCCGGCCAGCGAATAAAAATGTAATGGGCTGAAGCACAACAATGGCCAAATTATAAATCGCAAGATCTGTGAATTTCCCGGACTGTTTCCATAAGTACACATTTACAAACGTATTCGAAAGCGCAATGGCAAGTGCGTATAACCCGCCAATCGTGAGGAGGAGCAATAAATCTTTTGTAACATCCATGTCCCCGAACATTTTCTTTAATCTGCTCATACCATTCATTCTCCTTTTCTACACAATAGTCTGTCTCATCAAAAGGCAGATATGTAAAAAAAGGAGGGAAAATATAAAAAGACCTGCTTCTCTAAAGAGCAGGTCTTTTCAAATCAAATGATTTATTTAGCTTCGCTGTAAAGGCGAGCTACTTCATCCCAGTTCACAACATTCCAGAATGCTGAAATGTAATCAGGACGACGGTTTTGGTAGTTTAGGTAGTAAGCATGCTCCCAAACGTCTAGTCCTAGAATTGGCGTTTTTCCTACAGTTAAAGGAGAATCTTGGTTTGGCGTGCTTGTGATTTCAAGTTTTCCATTGTTCACAACAAGCCATGCCCAACCAGAACCAAAGCGTCCTGCAGCTGCTGCAGCGAAATCAGATTTGAATTTTTCAAATCCACCTAGTTCTTTTTCGATCGCATCTGCAAGTTCACCAGTTGGTGCGCCGCCACCGTTTGGTGAAAGAAGCGTCCAGAATAATGAGTGGTTCGCATGTCCTCCGCCATTGTTACGTACAGCAGTACGAATGTTTTCAGGCACTGAGTTTAAGTTAGCCACTAGCTCTTCAATTGATTGATCTTCAAGAGCTGATACACCTTCGATTGCTTTGTTTAAATTTGTTACATATGTGTTGTGGTGTTTAGTGTGGTGAATCGTCATTGTTTCCTTGTCGATATGTGGTTCTAATGCATCGTAAGCATATGGTAATTCTGGAAGTTTAAAAGCCATGGTTAAATTCCTCCTTAAAATGTATGTACTGAAATGCTTCCTTTGTAAGTCAGCAATTCACCCTACTCAAAGAGTATCAAAAGAAACAGCTTGTTTCAACGTTATTGCTCATGTTCTGAAACATTTCAGTGTTTATTTTGTATTTAGCCCTTTTGAAAAAGTTTTAAACACCCTTTTTCAACTTAGCGAAGGACATAAAATAAAAAGATGCCAAGCATCAGCGCTTGAATCAATCCTTTTGCAAAAACACCTGATACAAATCCAATTAATGAGCCTAATCCGACTTTCACACTCGTCTTCAGATCTTTTTGATGAACAAGGAGCTCTGCAATGACACTCCCGAGAAATGGACCAATAATAATTCCTGCAATTGGTATCACAAAAGGACCAGCTAATAACCCAATGGTGCTTCCCCAAATAGCTGCCTTGCTGCCGCCAAAGCGCTTTACCCCAATCAGGTTTGAGACATAATCTGCCGCAAATAAGACGGCAGTAAACATGGCTTGAATAAGCCAGAACGTCAGTGTAAGCGGCTCGAAGCTAAAGAAGAAACCATATAGAATAAATCCGAGAACCATAAAGACTACACTCGGGATAATTGGATAAACCAGTCCAACAAACGCAATGATAAATGCACAGCCAATCAGTATCCAATACAAAATGTCCAAGACCCTGCCGCCTCCTTTTATATGCTGTATACATTATGCCTCATTCCTTCTATCTTAACCAGTGATGAAGGCCATACTTGTACTTGATGGATAGACATTGATACAATATGAGAAATAGAAAAGAATGTAGGAAGTGAATGGGTATTGAACGTATTTAATCTATTGTTAAAAGGAATTTATTCACCAAAAGATATTGCTAAAGCACGCTTTACAGGGATCGGTAAAGCAATTTTATTCATTTTTATCCTTTCAATCATCGCAGCAGTTCCTCAGGGGTATCATATGAGCCAAGAGATCTCGAATGCGATGTCAGGATTTCAGCATGTGATCAAAAAAGATTTACCCGACTTTTCAATCGAAAAAGGAAAACTTCAAGCGGATCAAAGTGCACCAATAGAAAAAGAAGAAAACGGCATCACGATCATCTTTGATCCTGCTGAAAAAATAAAAGCAAGTGAGCTAGAATCAAAGCAAACGGCCATCGCTTTATTAAAGGAAAAAGCAGTGATTGCCATTGATGGGCAAATGACAGATATTCCATATCAGCTCCTTGGTGGAACGCTGACAAAAGATGAACTCGCACGGGTCACAAATCAGAACCAAGCGATTATCATCCCTGTCATCTGTGTACTACTATATTTATCAACTGCGGCTCTCATGTTTATCAGCGCAACATTCCTTGCGATGCTTGGTACATTTATTAAACGAATGCAGCAAAAAGAGCTGTCTTTCCAAATGCTTTGGAAGCTCTCCGCTTATTCACTCACTTTAACAACGGTCTTTTTCGCCATTATGAGTGCATTAAACACGCCTGTTGCAAACTCATTTTTATTAAATTGGGTCATTAACTTTATCTTCTTATATCTTGTTGTGAAAGAAATACCTGCAAAAAAAAGTAAATGATCCATCCAACAAGGATTTGTCTACACAATGAAAGCTCCCCCGGCTCGGAGGAGCTTTTTATGTATGTTCATGCTAGGACTCATCTGGATGGATGATCGCAAATAAATAGTGATCCTCCCACACTCCATTAATCTTTACTTTTTTACGATTTAGTCCCTCATTTTCAAAACCTGTCTTTTCAAGTACACGAATGGAACCCTTATTACTCGGCTTTACTCCAGCCTCAATACGATGGAGATTCAACTCAAAAAAGGCATAGTCAATGATTAAACGAATGGCTTCTGTCATATATCCATTTCCGCCCTGCCTTTGATCGAGTACATACCCGAGCCAAGCTCCTTCTATCGGACCTCTTACGACAGAACTTAATGAGATCGTCCCAATTAAGGCATCGGTTTCATTTAAGAAAATACCGTGCATGTTAGATTCATCTTGTGCACTTTTTTGCCTACTCCGCTGAATTCGCTCAATTTGGCGAGTTAACGTGAAGAAATCATCTTTGACCAAAGGTGTAAATTCCTGAAAATATGAGCGGTTCTCAAGCTCTAATGTTAACAGTGATTCTGCATCATTTTCTGTTAGTGTTCTCACATATATATGCTGACTAACCTTCTTCATAAAATCCCCCCATTATTATTTTATCATACTGGCCATATGAGGTTGCTCTCCTATTTACTACACCAACGACCCAAGAAGTTTTTATTACAAGACATACTAGGACTAACTAGAACCATCCTTTCCAGCTTTTCTCCTCTTTTTGGTTCTATCATTTCAGGACATGCATAGACTGAAGTAAACTCTTAAAAGCGGTGAGTAAAATGCGGCGAATTCTTTTTTTACTAATCAGTTTGTTTGTCCTCTTTATTATCTTTTTTGATTTAAAAAATGGAACCATTCCTGTTGAGGAAAACCCAGCTGTCCCAGCAAGTGCCCTTCAAACAGCTGAGAAAAAGACATATAAGAACGTCACTGTAAAACAAGGTGAAACGGTCCTCTCCATCGTACATACAAGCAAGCCGCTTGATGACGTCATTAAAGATTTCGAGGAGCTGAATCAAGGTGTTAAAGCGAACGAAATCAGAGCAGGCAGCACATATAAGTTTCCTGTCTACAAGAGATAAAACGTTAATTCCTTGTCATTCATACAAAGAGACTGTTACAATATGAACTGTAAAACACGACGTACACGGCAAAGGATTGCTTGTACACTAAGGAGCGATTGACAAGTGAGTGAAGTCACACATCGTACTAAAACGCGTCCCGTCAAAGTGGGACCTTTAACTATAGGTGGAAATAATGAGGTTGTCATTCAAAGTATGGCAACAACCAAAACACATGATGTCGAAGCGACAGTCGCTGAAATTAAACGTTTAGAAGAGGCAGGCTGTCAAATCGTGCGTGTCGCATGTCCAGATGAGCGTGCAGCAAATGCAATTGCGGACATTAAAAAGCAAATTAACATCCCGCTTGTTGTGGATATTCATTTTGACTATAAGCTTGCCCTGAAAGCGATTGAAGCAGGCGCAGACAAAATCCGAATCAATCCAGGAAACATCGGAAGAAGAGAAAAAGTCGAAGCGGTTGTCAAAGCAGCAAAAGAAAAAGGCATTCCAATCCGTATTGGCGTAAACGCTGGTTCATTAGAGAAAAAAATTCTTGATAAATACGGCTACCCAACAGCAGATGGTATGGTCGAAAGTGCACTGCATCACATTAAAATTTTAGAAGACCTAGACTTTCATGACATCATCGTCAGTATGAAAGCATCTGATGTAAACCTTGCAATTGAAGCATACGAAAAAGCGGCTAAAGCCTTTGATTATCCTCTTCACCTTGGGATTACAGAATCAGGTACGTTATTTGCAGGTACAGTCAAAAGTGCAGCTGGACTTGGCGCTATTTTGAATATGGGAATTGGGAACACACTCCGCATTTCATTAAGTGCTGACCCAGTTGAAGAAGTAAAAGTAGCACGTGAATTGTTGAAATCATTTGGTCTTGCATCAAATGCAGCAACACTGATCTCCTGCCCAACTTGTGGACGAATTGAAATTGACCTCATCAGCATTGCAAATGAAGTCGAAGAATATATTTCTAAAATTAAAGCACCGATTAAAGTAGCTGTTCTCGGCTGCGCTGTTAACGGTCCAGGTGAAGCGCGTGAAGCGGACATCGGAATCGCAGGCGCTAGAGGCGAAGGCTTATTGTTCCGTAAAGGTGAAATTGTTCGTAAAGTACCGGAAGAAACAATGGTCGAAGAACTGAAAAAAGAAATTGATAAAATCGCTGAAGAACATTATGCGAAAATGGAAGCTGAAAAAGAAAAACAAGCGAATGCCTAACAAAAAACGCCTGACGTCATAGTCAGGCGTTTTTCTGTTCTTGTTAAAAGAACGGGGTGATAAATATGCCTAGGATGACGGAAACAATTCCGATCCCAATTGACCACGCGCCAAGCGCATGTGCTCCTTTTCTTCGTGCAATATAACCAACGACGATTGCCGCTACCCCTAATAGCACCGGCAAGACAAATAATGAGATAATCGCAATCGCGAGTGCTGTATAGCCTATCCCTTTACTGCCTGAATCGTCACCTGCTTGGTCACGTCCTCGTCTATCTTCTCGATCTCTTGAAGCTTGATATGGCTCTGCAATTTCAGCAGCTGTTTCCTCTAAATAGCCATCATCATTACTAAAGTGTGTGTCGATTTCACGATCATTTCTTCTGAAATCCTCGTCTCTTTCCATGATCAATTCCCCCTTTTGGTTAATAGAAAGGAGCTTTTTTAGTATGAGCAAAAATGTCTGTTTCATGATTGCTAAAACTTGCTGGAATTGTGAATTGATTATGTTACACTTTAAGAGTATAAAAATGAGGAGTGTGGGCATGTTACGTTTAGGAATTGATATTGATGGTACAGTGACGGCGCAGGACACCTTTGTTCCCTACTTAAATGAGTCGTTCCAATGTGCCATGACACTAGAAGATATGACAGAGTATGATTTGACGAAGCTTTTAAAGATTTCTCAAGAAGAATTTTGGGGCTGGATGGATCAGCACGAGCCTCTTATTTATAAACAGGCAGAGCCTGCTGAGGGTGCAAAAGAGATCCTCGACGAAATGAAGCTGCAGCACAGACTGATTTATATTACCGCAAGAAGGCAGCAGCATTCGGATATCACCTACAAGTGGTTTCAAGAACATGACGTACACTATGATGCTATTGAGCTGGTTGGCGGTCATCATAAGCTGGAAGCCGTGCAAAAGCACAAAATTGATGTATTTTTTGAAGACCATCATGGCAATGCCACAATGATTGCAAAAGAGGCTGACATCCCGGTTATCCTTTTTAACTCCCCTTATAACCAGATGCCGATCGACGATAGAATTATACGCGTAAACAACTGGCAGGAAGCATCTAAGTGGATCAAACAATACGAGCAGCGTCTGCAAACTGCTTATTAATGTAACTGAGCGAGCACCGAAGCGGAACAAACACGAGGATTTGTCTACACGCTGAAGCCGATACATTTAATGTATCGGCTTTTTTAATGGAGCAAGCTGCCCTTCTTTCATGAGGAAATGGTAAAGTGCCCCCTTCATGCCTGCCTGATTTAAGTAGCAGCAAGTTTCCAGCTTCACCTGAATGTTCTTCCATGCATGCAGTGTATGTAAATGTTTTTCAATGTTTTGTAATAAATCTGGTCTTGCACTTACGCCTCCGCCAATGAGGATTTTCTCTGGGTTAAGAACAGTCGCTACATTGTAAACGCCTATGGCTATTCGCTTGTACCATTGATCCAACAGCTTCTCAATGGCCGGATCATGCTTCGCCTTTTCAAAAATTTCTTGACCGTCTATTTGAGTACTTTGCGGTATTCCTTGCTTTTCTTTATAGCTCCGAATTAATCCAGCCGTTGAAGCGCTGCTGTTAAGAGTTGTAAACTGGCCATTTTCCGTCTCTGTCAGCATCATGCCAAATTCACCACCGCGGAAGGATGCACCGCGGACAAGCTGACCATTAGCAAAAATACCCCCGCCGACACCCGTGCCAATTGTCATACAAATAAAGCTGTCACAATCTTTCGCATGACCGCTGTATTTTTCTGCGAGAGCTGCACAGTTCGCATCATTTTCCACTTCTACACGAAGAGACGTTTTCTCTTCTAAAAGTGCTTTTACATTTTGACCATTTAAGGCGATGATGGCGCCTGCAAATTCTGTATAACCTGATTCACTGTCCACAAAGCCTGGTAGACTGATGGCGATACCGCTGACATTCGTCATCCTTTGATATTCCTTGACCACATCTGCCATGGCTTCTAAAAACGGTTCAAGCTGTCGGCAGTTCGTCTGATAGTCACCGCTAGAGACCAGCTTTCCATCCTGGTCCATTAATCCATGTTTCGTTCTGGTCCCGCCTACATCAAACACGACATAATAGGCCACTTTTACCCCTCCCTTTACTTCAAAATGTAGTACCTTGATCTCATTTTAATGAAACAGCCTCCCTTTGTAAAACGTTTTCAAAAGAGAAAACAAAAAAGCCAGCTCCAGGGCTGGCTTTCTCATGAGTGAACTTCCTTCGGTTCGCAGGAAGGACATGTTCCATATATTTCAAATTTATGTCCGCTAATATGATAATCCTCTAAATCGGCGTCGAGCTTGTCCATAGGGCAGGCATCGATCTCTTTTGTTTTCCCGCATGTAAGACAAATAAAGTGATGGTGATGATGGGAAAATGAACATTTAAAACGGAATAGTTTCTCCCCTGACAATTCTGTTGTTTCTAATATTCCAAGGTCTTCATATAGTGACAAGTTTCGATAAATCGTATCAAAGCTGAGACCAGGGTAGTCTTCACTTAGTGCCGTCAGCACATTTTTAGCCGTCAAGTATTTATCAGAATCAGAAAACAATTGAAGCATGTCTTCACGTTTGCTTGTATATTTGTAGCCTTTTTCCTTTAATAAATCAAGCGCTTCTTGTACGTTCATGTTGATTCCCCCTTCTGAATTTCCCAATACTAATACACCCGATTAAAATCAAGATAGACAGCATCACAATGGTTCCGCCTGGCGCTAAATCAAGATAATAGCTTAAAATCAATCCGGCCAATACAGACAATTCACCAAATAAGATCGAAAGGAAAATTGCCTGTTTGAATCCTTTGGCAATGCGGATACTTGCCGCAACAGGAAGCGTCATGAGCGCCGACACAAGCAGTGTACCGACGATACGCATCGATGCCGCAATGACAAGTGCAACGACTAAGATAAAAATAAAATGAATCCATTTTGCTGAAATACCAGAAGCCTTTGCATGCTCTTCATCAAAAGAAAGCAGAAACAATTCTTTATATAAAAGCACAACAACTAACACAACAACGAGTGAGATCCCTACAATAATCCAAAGATCAAGTCTTGAAACCGCACTGACACTTCCGAATAAATAACTAAACAAATCTGTATTAAAGCCATTCGCTAGTGAAATGAAGATGACGGAGATCCCAATACCCCCTGATAAAATAATAGGAATGGCAAGCTCCTGATAATGCTTATACACTGAGCGCAGGCGTTCAATAAACAATGAACCCGCAACAGAAAAAGCCATCCCTAAGTAGAGCGGGCTTACCCCTGTCAAAAGGCCAAACTTTTTATCAAGAAATAGACTTGCGGCAATACCGGCAAGTGATACGTGACTGAGGGCATCTGCAATAAGCGAGAGCCTTCTTACGACAATAAATACACCAAGTAAGGGCGCAATAAAACCAATCAGTATACCTGCGATAAACGCATTTTGTAAAAATTCATAATGAAAAAATGGAAATAGCATTATTCATGTCCCCCATGATGGTGATGGTCGTGATGAATCACTTGAATGTCATGCCCGTAAAATTGCGATAGCGCCTGATCATCCATTGAATCAAACGCTTCTGCATCCCCGTGGAAATGCAGTGTCTGATTTAAACAAGCCACATGGGTGACTTTATCAGAAACGGTGCCAACGTCGTGTGTGACGAGAATTAAAGACATTCCTTTTTCTTTGTTTAATGTTTCGAGCAGCTGATAAAAGCCTTCTACTGTCCGCTGGTCTACTCCAACCGTGGGCTCATCCAAAATGAGCAGCTTCGGCTGGCTGACAAGCGCACGGGCAATAAATGCACGCTGCTGCTGTCCGCCAGAAAGCTCACCGATGTTTTGATGCTTTAAATCTTGTATGCCAACTGAGCGAATGGCATCTTCTACTTGCCATTTATCCTGCTTGCTCATTCGTTTAAACAAACCAATTTTCGCGGTCAGTCCGCTTGCGACGACCTCATATACAGAAGCAGGGAAACCCGTATTAAAGCTATTCGCCTTTTGAGAAACAAATCCAATTTGATCCCAGTCTCTAAATTTTGAAACAGGCGTGCCAAATAGCTTTAATTCACCTTGCTGCGGTTTAATGAGCCCAAGCAGGCATTTTAATAAGGTTGTTTTACCAGAACCATTCGGTCCAACAAGTGCTAGAAAGTTTCCTTCCTCTACTGTTAAATGAATGTGATCAATGACATTTCGCTGTCCATACGAGTACGAAATGTCCTTCATTTCAATAATTGGCTTTGCCATGAATCTTTCCACCTTTAATCAATATAAAAAGAATGATTACGATTTATACAACAAAAAGAAAATGGCTTTTGCCATTTTCTCTGTCCATACATACATTTCATTATATAAAAGAAAGATAAAAAAGTAAAATAAAAGCTAATGAATGGCTGTTTTGAACTTACCGCCTTTTGTTTCATGCGTATCCATAATCGTGATAAATGCTTGATCATCAATTTCAAATACAATGGATTTCAGCTTTGTAATTTCAAGCCTTGTGACAACGGCGTAGATGACATCTTTTTCTTCATCTGTATAGCCGCCTTTTCCTCTCAGCTTTGTCGTTCCCCTGCCGAGTCGATGCAGAATCGCATCTGAAATTTCATCATAATAGTCTGATACGATAATCACAGCTTTTGTTTCATCAAGCCCTTGAATAACAGCATCAATTGTTTTCATTGCCAAATAATATGTCATGACAGAATACATAGCCTGCTCTGGTCCGAATACAAAGCCTGCCCAAATGAAAATGAACACATTGACGATCATGACAAACTCACCGACGGAGAAAGGAATTTTTTTCGTCAGAAGAATTCCCAAGATCTCTGTTCCATCCATTGAACCTCCATTACGGATGACAAGTCCAACACCAAATCCAAGTAATAGCCCTCCAAATACAGTGGCTAAGATCGGCTGTGTTGTAAATGCCTCCACATGATGAAGTGAAGATTCAATCACGGCTAAGCTGACAATCCCAATCACAGTGGAAATCAGAAAGGTTTTCCCAATATGCTTGTATCCTGATATCATAAATGGAATATTTAAAATGACAACAATCGTCGCAAAATTTATAAACGGGTTATCTGTAAAGAGATAATCCAAAATAAGCGAAATGCCGATGATGCCTCCATCAATAATATTGTTTGGCACTAAAAATAATTCAATGCTGACTGCTGCACATGCAGCTCCTACTAGAATCAGAAAAATTCTCAAAATAAAATGAGGCACTGATTCCTTTCTATGCTGTTTACTATTTGCCATACGTTCTCCCTTCTACACATGTTAAATTTTCAATGAACATTTTATTCACTTTACTATTTTATCATTTCACAGAATAAAATAAAATTTTTTGCACATTTTCCGTTTTCGCCCATACATTGTTACAGAGGGGAGGAATGGAATTGATTTTAATTCAAAAAATTGTCCTGCAGCGGCTCAATCAGATCACAGCAAACGATCTGTTAAGGTATGCGAAACAGTACGGCGTCAGTTTAACGTCTCATCAAGCTGCTGAGGTTGCCAAACTCATGAACGGGAAAAACATCAATATTTTTAATGACTCAGAGCGTAACCGGCTTCTTAAGCAAGTGGAAGCGATTACTTCTAAACAGACAGCACAGACTGTGAATGATTTGTTTAACCAGTTTACAAGTTAAGCAAAAAAGGGCCGCATTTAGCGGCACCTCAACATGTTGCATCCTTTTTTACTGACCCGTAATTTTATCTAGTAAGCCTTCATCAAATTGCTTTTCTTTCAGCATCGCAATTTCGAATTTGTAAGGTGGTTTTTTGTTCTTTTTATCTTCACCTACATAAGGCGTTTCTAGAATTTTCGGCACATCTTGAAGCTGCGGATGATGCACAATATAGCTCAGTGCATCGAAACCAATTTCACCAAAACCGATATTTTCATGTCGGTCTTTTCTTGCGCCTTGTACGTTTTTACTGTCATTAATATGAAGAACTTTGATTCGGTCAATACCGACGATTCGGTCAAATTCTTCTAATACACCATCAAAGTCACTCACAATCGGGTAACCAGCATCATGCGTGTGACACGTATCAAAGCAGACAGAAAGAGCTTCGTTATGTGTCACTCCGTCGATAATTTGGGCAAGCTCTTCAAAGCTTCTTCCGCACTCTGATCCTTTTCCTGCCATTGTTTCAAGTGCAATTTGAACCTCTTGACCTTTTACAATGACTTCGTTTAAACCTTCAATGATTTTTTGAATCCCTGCTTCTGCCCCTGCTCCGACATGCGCACCCGGGTGGAGAACAATTTGTCTTGCTCCCAGCGCTTTTGTACGCTCAATCTCAGATCGAAGAAAGTCTACACCAAGCTCAAATGTCGCTGGATTCACTGTATTTCCAATATTGATAATATACGGAGCATGCACGACGATATCCGTCATGCCATGCTCTTTCATATGCGCTTGTCCAGCTTCAATATTCAGGTCTTCAATTTTTTTGCGGCGCGTATTTTGCGGTGCACCTGTATAAATCATAAACGTATTCGAACCATAAGAGGCAGCTTCCTCACTCGCTGCAAGAAGCATATGTTTTCCGCTCATGGATACATGTGAACCAATCTTTAACAATGTTTCCCCCTACTTTCCATTACGCTTTGACTTTCTACGTTCCTGTCTTTTGATTTTATCCATCTCACGTGTCATTTTCTTTTTATATCCAGGTTTGACGGCTTTCGGTTTTCTCACAAGACGTTTTGCTTTTTCTTCAATTTCATTCGGGGCTTTTTTACGTCTTTGACGCTTCAGACGGTCATCTGCATCTCGCCATTCGCCATGAACAATGGTTTTGTTTTCAAACACAACGCCCATTTTCTCAATTTGAATGAGTGCATCCTCATCAGCCAGCTCATAAATGGTCATGGCAATTCCAGAAGAACCCGCACGAGCTGTTCTTCCAACACGGTGCACATAAAAATCAAGATCAGATGGAAGTTCATAGTTAATCACGTGGCTGACGCCTTTGATGTCAATCCCGCGAGCTGCAAGATCAGATGCCACAATATAAGTGAACTCCAAATCTTCAATTTGTTTCATGACTTTTTTACGTTCGCGCGGCGTTAATCCGCCATGGAGCACACCGATTTTCATTCCTTTTTCTTGTAGGAACGATGCGATTTCATCAACAGTTGTTTTTGTATTGGCAAAAATGATTCCTAAATAAGGCTGTACATTCGTCACCATTTCATGGAGCAATTTTAATTTATCACGCTGTTTAGACGGAACTAAAATATGCTGAATGTTTTCAGCTGTAATCCGTCTTGGTTCAACATGCGCATACTTTGGATTGTCCATATATTTCTTCAAGAAAGGCTTTAGTTTTTCTGGAATGGTTGCAGAGAACACAAGCATTTGCAGCTGTTCTGGCATTTGTGCACCAATACGGTCCACATCTTCTAAAAATCCCATATCCAGCATTAAATCAGCTTCATCAATAACAAGAGAGGTCGCTTTATAAACATTCAGCGCCTGCTCATGAATGAGGTCAGCAATACGTCCAGGTGTACCGACAACCAAATGCGGCTGGTTTTTTAGCTTTTGAATTGATTTCTGCTTGTCCGTTCCGCCAATGTAAAGCTTTGCTTTGATCTCTTCTTCTGGAGAAGCATTCTTTAAAATCGTTTGAGCTTCTTTGAAAATTTGATTGGCTAATTCTCTTGTAGGTGCAGTAATCACTACTTGTACCTGTTCTTTGCTTGGATCAATTGAATGAATCAGCGGCAGTAAGTAGGCATGAGTTTTTCCTGTTCCGGTTTGTGACTGGCCAATCACGCTTTCTCCTTTTAAAACAGCAGGGATGATTCTTTTTTGAATATCAGTCGGCTCATAAAAGCCTAGTTCATGAATAGCATCTATAATAAAAGGCTTTAATTCATATGTCGTAAATTTCGTTTCTTTCATGTTTTCACTCCTTAAGGCAATGCCTTTTTGCTCATCTCCTCATTATAGCTGATTTTCAGTAAAAAAACCATGTCCGCTTTTCCTACAGGAAACCAATTAGTGCTTCCTTGCATAACCTATGAAGAGAAAGAGAATGCAGTAAGGGAGGTACAAGTATGTTAGGGCAAAGGCCTATGGGCGATTTTCAGCCGCGCCGTCCCTCACGCCGGCACCTTGGAAATGGCGGACAGCCCGGAATGTTTCAAAGAGGGCAGCAGCCTCCTATCCAGCAGCCTTTTCAAGGGCAGGGCAATCCATTTCAGCAAATGATGCCTCGCTCCCCGTCTGTACAGGGAGGCGGTTTACCCGGGATGGGCGGTATTCCAGGAGGTGAGAGCCGTGCACTAGGCGGCGGAGCAGGAATTAAAGGCATGCTCTCTAAATTTCTTCCTGGCGCAGGAGGAGCTGGAGTCTCTGGAGGTGGTGCGGGATTACAAGGAATCCAGAGCTTCACAAATCCTGCAACCCTCTCAAGCATGTTAGGAAATGTTCAAAAAGTGCTCGGGATGGCGCAGCAATTTACGCCAATGATTCAGCAATACGGTCCTTTAGTGAGAAATTTGCCGGCGATGATTAAACTGTACAGCCAGCTTGGCAGTGCGGATGATGATGAAGAAAGTGCAAATGATGCTGATGCAGAATCAGCGGAGACCAGCGCAGAAACAGAAGTGCCCGAGGAAGAAGCACAAACTGACGAAATAGAAAAAAATAAAGAACCAGAAGACATCCTCGTCAAAAAAACAGCACCTCACACATCACCTGCTCCTCAAGCAAAACCGAAAAAAAGATCTGGCAGCTCTGTTCCAAAACTATATGTCTAGTGATCTTTTAACGGCGAAGTGTTCACTGCGTATAACAATCTTTGATATATACGCTTACTTTGGCTATAATGGAAGCAAGAGAATGATAAAAAGCCGTTTTTTACGGCTTTTTATATTGTTCTTCTCTAGCAGCACTTCCCTACAGGAGGACGAATAAATGAATGTAATTAAAATATCGCCGCGTGGCTATTGCTATGGCGTTGTGGATGCAATGGTCATTGCTAAAAATGCCGCACTTGATAAGAACTTGCCACGCCCAATTTATATATTAGGTATGATTGTGCACAACAAACATGTCACTGATGCCTTCGAGGAAGATGGTATTTACACACTGGACGGACCAAACCGCTTAGACATTTTAAAGCAGGTTGAAAGCGGAACAGTCATTTTCACGGCTCACGGCGTTTCTCCTGAGGTTCGTCAAATCGCAGAAGAAAAAGGCCTTGTCACCATTGATGCGACCTGTCCAGATGTAACGAAAACTCACGAACTCATTTCAGAGAAAACAGCCGATGGCTATGACATTATTTATATTGGGAAAAAGGGTCATCCTGAGCCAGAAGGAGCTGTCGGAGTAGCCCCTGACAAGGTACACCTTGTCGAAACAGAAGCCGACATTGAGGCACTCGATTTAACATCAGAAAAACTGCTTATCACGAACCAAACGACGATGTCGCAATGGGATGTCCACGACCTGATGGAGCTGATTAAAGAGAAATACCCTCACGTCGAGTATCATCAAGAAATTTGCCTTGCGACACAGGTGCGTCAGGAAGCTGTATCGCAGCAAGCTGGCCAAGCCGATTTAACCATTGTTGTCGGCGATCCAAAAAGTAATAACTCTAACCGTCTCGCACAAGTGTCAATGGAGATTGCCGGAACGCAGGCTTACCGTATTGGCGACTTAAGTGAACTCAAGCTGGAGTGGCTGCAGGGCGTCAAAACCGTTGCCGTTACTGCTGGTGCTTCAACACCAACACCTATTACAAAGGAAGTCATTCGTTTCTTAGAAAACTATGAACCAGATGATGAAACGACCTGGAAGATTGAACGGACTGTTCCCCTTTCTAAAATTTTACCTCGCGTCAAAACAAAGAAATAAGAAAACGTCAGAGCATATCCGCTCTGACGTTTTTTGTTTACATAAATTGAAATGGGTTTGTGTTTGATTCAGAAACAAAGAGCTGTACGTTATATTTTTTATCCGCACACAGCGATTGAAGCTTCGCCTTTACGCCCTCTTTCATAATTTTTTCAGCATAATGCCCCGGGTCCACAATGTTCAGCCCTAGCATCATGGCATCGTGCGCAACATGGAAATAAAGGTCTCCTGTCACATACACATCTGCACCCATTCTTTTCGCTTGATGGATGTATTTATTTCCGTCTCCGCCAAGCACCGCCACTTTTTTCACAACAGCGTTTTGGTCTCCTACAAAACGAGCACCATTCACATCCAGCTTCGTTTTCACAAATTGTGTGAAATCTCTCAGTGTCATTGGCTCATTTAGCTCTCCAATACGGCCAAGACCTTTTTGAATAGGAGGAAGGTCTGTCGTGTGTACACTATAGGCGACTTCTTCATAAGGATGTGCTTTGATCATTTCGCGAATCACTTGTTTTTCTATACTTGCTGGGAAAATGGTTTCAATCCGCACTTCTTTCACAAATTCTAATTGACCCGACTCACCAATAAACGGCTCAGCTTCTTCTGATGGCAGAAAGCTGCCTGTCCCTTCATTTGAAAACGCACAATGGCTGTAGTTGCCGATATGGCCGGCGCCCGCATTTCCTAAAGCTGTCCGGATGGCCTCTTCAAATTCCACTGGGACATACAGAGCAAGCTGTTTGATTGGATCTTCGTATGTCGGCACTAACACTCTTGTTTCTTCAAGCTCTAAGGCCTCAGCAAGCAGGTCATTGACTCCGCCATCAGCTACGTCTAAATTCGTATGTGCCACATATACCGCAATATCATGTTTGATGCATTTTTCAATGATACGTCCAGCCGGCTGATCCGTCGCTACATGTTTTAATGGACGGAAAATCGGCGGATGGTGGGCAATAATAAGATCCACTTTTCGCTCGATCGCCTCATCTACTACATTCTCTAATACATCCAAGGTAATCATCACATTGGTTACTTTTTTATTTAAAGTCCCAATCTGAAGACCAATTTTATCCCCTTCCATGGCGTATGCCTTTGGTGAAAATTGTTCAAACAATTGGATGATTTCATGCCCGTTTACTGTTTTAGCCAACAGTCAAAACCTCCTTTAGCATCTTTATTTTCGCATTCAGCTCTTCAAGGCGTTCTTTATTTTCTTCTGTCCGCGCCGCCTGCTGAATTTGACTTTCTATCTTCTCCATATGCTGAAGCTCTTGCATCCACTTGCGCCGGAAGACGTCATTTTGCTCTTTCGCAAGAAACGGTCCAACCAGCATGCCTGCTTCAAGTGACATTCCTTCATAGGCTTTATCTTTATCGCCTTTTTCTGCAATGATGATTTCGTATATTTTGCCGTCCTCTTCTAAAATGACTTCATCTATCAATTCATACCCCTCTTGATAAAGCCATAAACGAATATGATGGGCATGGATATTCGGCTGAAGAATGAGCCTCTCATGGCCTGCGAGCTTATGCCTTCCTTCATTTAGAATGCTTGCGATGAGTGCCCCGCCCATACCTGCAATCGTCACTGCATTCACTTCGCCTTTTTCAATGACTTCAAGGCCATTTCCTTTTCTGACCGAAATTTCTTCATCTAATTCAAGTCTATGTACTTGCTGCTGCGCCGATTGAAGCGGTCCATCGGTAATTTCACCAGCAATGGCTTTCACTGCTTTTTGATGCAGGATCGCATAGCATGGCAAATAGGCATGATCTGAGCCGATATCAGCGAAGACTGCCTCATCTGGTAAAAAGTCTGCGACTTTTTTTAATCGTTTCGATAAATTCATTTCATTCATACGTATCACTACTTTTCTTTAATGTTCATACTTGTCTATCTTATATAAATTATGGACTTTTTAAAAGTCGTTTTCAAATGAAAAAAGCTCTTCTTTTGAAAAAGAGCTTTTTGTGTAAGATTATTTAATTTTAGACACCCATTCCGCCATTTCATCGAGCTTTTCATTTGGAATCAGCCCGCCTGGCATCCCGTTGCCGCCTTCTTGGATTTTCTTCTTGATGTCAGCTACTTCAAGCTTGTCTCCAACACCTTTTAATGCAGGACCTGCGCCGCCTTCATAGTTTTCCCCGTGACAGCTTAGACAGTTCTGCTTATACAATTCTTCCGGCGTTGCATTTGCTGTCTCTTCTTGCTTTTGCTCTTTGCCCCCAGAGGCAATTTTTTCTTCATCTTTCAGCCCCTTCATTGATAAGAAAAAAGTGAGTCCAATACCTAAAATGGCAATCAATAAAAATGGTATAAGTGGATTCCGTTTCATTTCTTTCATCCTCCCCTTTGTGAAAACCCCTTTGAGACTATGCAAACAATTCTAATTCTACTTTAATTTTACAAAAAGTAAACGAATTATGATACAAAACTTTGGTCAAGTTCACAGATTAGACAAAAATGATTCAAGATGAGAAATGAAGCCTTCAGCACATTTAGATGTATTTTTTATACATCTTTTCTCTAAGAACGTTGCAAATTCATTTGTTATTCAGTAAAATATAATCAGATTGAAAAAAGCGTTTTCATTTTTGATAAGAAAGAACGGATCTCTTTCAAGATCCGTCCGGTTTCTACTCTAAGAAGTCTTTTAATCGTTTACTTCTGCTTGGGTGTCTTAATTTACGAAGAGCTTTCGCTTCAATTTGTCTGATACGCTCTCTTGTTACGCCGAACACCTTTCCAACCTCTTCTAACGTGCGAGTTCTTCCGTCGTCTAGTCCGAAACGTAGTCTTAGCACATTTTCTTCACGGTCCGTCAGCGTGTCTAATACATCTTCAAGCTGCTCTTTTAAGAGTTCATACGCAGCGTGGTCAGATGGAGATGTCGCCTCTTGGTCTTCGATAAAATCACCAAGATGCGAGTCATCTTCTTCACCAATAGGTGTTTCTAAAGATACAGGCTCTTGCGCAATTTTAAGAATCTCTCTTACCTTTTCTGGAGTTAAATCCATGTCTTCAGCAATTTCCTCAGGCGTTGGTTCTCTGCCTAGGTCTTGCAGAAGCTGTCTTTGAACACGGATCAATTTATTAATCGTTTCCACCATATGAACCGGAATCCGGATTGTTCTCGCCTGATCGGCAATCGCACGTGTGATCGCCTGTCTAATCCACCAAGTCGCATATGTTGAGAATTTATATCCTTTGCGGTAATCAAACTTCTCAACCGCCTTCATCAGACCCATGTTTCCTTCTTGAATCAAGTCAAGGAACAGCATACCACGACCGACATAGCGTTTCGCAATGCTGACAACGAGACGAAGGTTCGCTTCCGCTAATCTTCTTTTTGATTCCTCATCGCCCTCTTCGATCTTTTGAGCATACGTAATTTCTTCTTTAGCAGATAACAAATTGACGCGTCCGATTTCTTTTAAGTACATACGAACAGGATCATTGATTTTGACACCTGGTGGTACGCTTAAATCATTCAGGTCAAATTCTTCTTCTGCTTTAGCCAGCTGCTGAACATTTGGGTCTTCTGTCTCTTCGTTTTCACTAATGAGCTCTACACCCTGTTCGCCTAAGTATTCATAGTATTCATCCATTTGGTCTGATTCAATTTCAAAGCTAGACATACGCTCTGCAATTTCTTCGTATGTTAAAACGCCCCGTTTTTTACCCGTTTCAGTGAGCTTATCTCTCACCTGTTCAAAGGTTAATTCAGTTTCGGTTTCGTGGGCTTGTTTATCAGCCATTATGGATCCCTCCTTCCAAAGCTTGCAACGAATTCTAAAGTAACTTGCGATTTACTTCCGCCCTGCTTTTCTCTCTCTATCAAACAGATGACGAAGCAAATAGGAAATAAAATAAATAATGATGAAGGCAAGATGCTTGCGGTCTTATGCTCCTCCCGTAAAGGATTCATTGCCAGCCGTAAGTCCTGTCATTAATAATAGACGTATTACTTCAGCGAACGGTTCAACTGAATAATTTCTTTTGCAAGTGTTGCCGCTTTGAAGAAATCTTTTTGCCTCTCCGCTTCTGCACGTTCTAGTTCTTTTTCCTTTATCATTGACAAATTCCGATGATTCAACACTTTTTTTACATAATCACTTAATTCAGCTTCACTTAGCTCGTCTCCGACTTGAATCATCAATATATCCGTCAACAACTGATTCATGACATCATCTTCTATCCGGTTCATCAGGTGCTGCGGCGTTGGTTCTTTGCCTTCTTCATACAAGGCATAAATGTACGTTGCCAGCGCCCTGTGCGAATCTATATTAAATTCAATCCCGATTCTGTCAAGTACTTTGCGGATCACGTCATCGCTTTTTAACATATGAGCAAGCAGCATTCGCTCTGCATTTTCATATGCCGGCCGCAGACGCTTTCTTCTCACTTGTGTTGACAGATGTGCACGCCGTTTTTCAAGCCCGTTTTCTTCCTGCGTGCTTTTGGTTTCTTGCCGCTGCTGTTTTTCAAACAGCTCCAGTTGTTCTTTTAATGAATCAAGTGAGATCGAAAACTCCCCAGCAAGCTGTTTCATGTAAATCTCTTGCTCCAAAGAGCCGTTTAACCGGCTGATTTCTCGGAGAACCTGCTTCATATAAGTAAGACGGTCTCCTTCATCTGATAAGTTTTTTCCTCTTCGGAAAAAATTCATCTTAAACGTCATTAATGTCACACTTGCATCTATGATGTCATTCCTAAATTTCTCGCCGCCATATTTACGAATGTAATCATCTGGATCAAGTCCATCTGGTATCATGGCAACGCGAACTTTACATCCTCTTTTTCCAAGCAAATCTGATGCTTTCATGGTCGCTTCGTATCCGGCCGTATCAGAGTCATAGCAAAGGATGATCTCTTCTACGTTCCGCCTGAGAAGCTTTACGTGCTCTTCTGTAAGAGACGTACCCATTGTTGCAACACTTTCACCGACACCTGATGTAACAGCTGAGATGACGTCTGCAAATCCTTCAAAAAGAACCGCCCGTTCGCGTTTGCGAATATGCATACGTGCGTCATGAAAGTGATAAAGCAGCTTACTTTTATGAAAAAGCGGCGTTTCAGGACTATTCATATATTTAGGCTGCTGATCACCAAGCGATCTTCCGGAAAAAGCGATGACCGTTCCATGATGATCATGAATGGGAAACATGACACGATCTCTAAAGCGGTCAAAAAAGCCTGTGCCGTTTTCACGTTGAATCAAAAGACCAGCCTTCTCCATCATCACAGGATCAAATCCTCGTTTTTCTAAAAACTTGGTCACGAAATCCCAAGAATCAAGAGCATATCCGATCTCAAACTTGGCAATTGTTTCATCCGTAAAGCCTCTGGACCGTAAATAATCGAGTGCGTTTTGACCTTCCTTTGTATTTACCAGCAAATGGTGGTAAAATTTCTTAAGAAGCTCATGGGCCTCAATCATTTTATGATCTGCAGTGTCCTCTTGCTGAGAGGAACTCATCTGAGCATTCGCTACCTGATCAGGCAGATCAATATGGTACTTATCAGCCACATGTGAAACGGCTTCAATAAATGAGTAGCCTTCCATTTGTCTGAGGAAAGAAAACACATTGCCTCCTGCACCACAGCCGAAACAATGGAAGATTTGCTTATCTGCTGAAACAGAGAATGAAGGAGTATTTTCACCATGGAATGGACAAAGACCGAAGTAATTTCGACCTTGCTTTCTAAGCTGTACGTATTCTCCAATCACTTCGACAATGTCTGCGTTTTTTTGGATCTGCTCCAAAAGTTCATCTGGTATACGTTTGCTCATCCTAATAACACTCCGTCGTACATTATTCGCCTTTTAATTTAAAAATCCTTCATGATTCGACAGGATTTTTTGTAGTTGCGCCATAAATCGCTTCTTATCCTCTTCTAAAAGCTTTTTGGGACCTTTTCCGTATACACCTTTTCTTCGCTGTTTGCTAGAAACATGCCTGCGTTCCAAATCAAAATCAATTGTTTCGTTTGTGTACATTCGTCCTCTTTCAGACAGAACAATGACCTGTCTCGGAAGCAGTAAGGAGGCAAGACCAATATCTTGGGTGACGACAATATCATGTGCGGCAGCTGAGTTTGCAATGACTAAATCCGCTGCTTCCTTATGTGTATCTACAAACCGCCAATCTTCAAGTGGGGATCTTTTGGTTTGAAAATGCTCATATGAAGCAATGAATGTCACTGGCACTTGAAATTGAGATGCGACAGAAAGGATTTCGTCTTTTACAGGACAAGCATCTGCATCGACATAAATCGTCCTCTCTTTTTTACGTTCATTCAGGTGACTAATTCTCCATCCCTCCACCTTATTCCTGCTTTAGAGAAGCAAAAAGACCATACTTTTCCCCCATAAAGCAATCAACAGTAAAACTCATTTTGTCGAAAAGTTATGTTCAGAATCACTTGACTTCTGCCAATATTAGTTTATTCGTTCTTGACTTAACTTAAACCTAAAATCAATCATTTTATCACAATTTTTTATTATAATACAAATGCAGCAAATATGCCATTGTTTTTGTTTACCCGTTTCCCACCATAGGAAAAACCCAGGAGGAGCATCCTGAGTTTATTCGGAACCTCTTTTGGTCAGCATTTGATGAATGACATTTGCCGTTTCCTCAACTGCTTTATTCGATACATCAACGACTTGACAGTTAATGCGGTCAACCACTTTTTCAAAATACTCTAGTTCCTCTTTAATCCGCTCAATGTTCGCATAAATAGCGCGATCATTTAAACCAAGAGATTTTAAACGCTCTTTGCGAATATGATTTAGTTTGTCTGGACTAATTTTTAAACCGATACATTTCTTCGGATCAACTGAAAATAACTCTTCTGGCGGATCAACTTCAGGTACAATTGGAACGTTCGCTACCTTCAGCCGCTTATGTGCCAAATATTGAGATAATGGTGTCTTGGACGTGCGTGATACACCAATGAGCACAATATCAGCCTTTAGAATACCTCTAGGGTCTCTGCCGTCATCGTATTTCACAGCGAACTCGATGGCTTCTACCTTTTTAAAATAGTCCTCATCTAATTGACGTACACGACCCGGCTCATGTTTCGCTTCATTTCCATATGCCGTTTCCATTTTATCAATGAGCGGACCGATGATGTCATAATAAACGACACCGTTGGCTTCTGCTTCCTCGATTAAGAATTGGCGCATTTCTGGCACAACAAGAGTAAAGCAGACGATCCCATTATCTGCTTTCGCCAGTGAAATGACTTCTTTAATCGTACCAACATCCTCTACATACGGGATTCTTCTAATATTTGAATGGTCTGATGAGCCGCCATCAAATTGGCTAAGTGCCGCTTTGACCACGAGCTCTGCCGTTTCTCCAACTGAATCTGATACCACAAAAATTACGCGATTACTCATAACATCCCCTCGCAGTCTTCTGTCATTAGATTATTTCGTTCTCCGATAAGCTGACAAGTATTTTCGTCATATTTGTTTTCGTAATTCTTCCGACCACTTCAAAGCCTTTATCCGTATCTTTTATCACAGGAAGTGCATCTATTTGCTTTTCAATCAAGTGCTTCG
The DNA here is from genome assembly GCF_038593305.1 of Bacillus sp. FSL P4-0248. NCBI lineage: Bacteria > Bacillati > Bacillota > Bacilli > Caryophanales > Bacillaceae > Bacillus > Bacillus sp. FSL P4-0248. The sequence goes on from NZ_CP151983.1 coordinate 2,247,191, forward strand.
CCACATCCATAATGAAATCTTCCTTGCGGCAAACGGTGATGTTCGGCATTCTTGTCATAATAATATGGACAGGGATAGATGGAAGCTCCTGTTTCCCTATACTTGCGCGAAGGAGGTCTTTTCTGGATAACACGCCTGTTAAAATAGAGTGATCGTCCACAACGAATAATGTGCCCACATCCTCTAAAAACATCGTACAAATCGCATCATAAACCGAAACATTCTCATGTATTACCACTGGAATGGATTGAAAGTCTTTCACTTGAAGTTTTTTCAGCTTATCTGCGAGAAGCTGCGTGCCTGTTTTTCCTGTGAAAAAGTAGCCGACCCTTGGTCTTGCTTCTAAAAAGCCTGACATTGTTAAAATGGCTAAATCCGGTCTGAGGGTCGCCCTTGTTAAGTTCAGCCGATCGGCGATATGCTCTCCAGTGATCGGACCATTCTCTTTGACAATCTGTAAAATCTGCTCTTGCCGTTTATTTAACTCGATTGTACTCACCACCTTTAAATAGAGAGAGCGAAATCTTTATTTTATGTATATCATTTTCATAACTCATCATATTATAGCGCATCTTTGTCCGAATGAAACAAAAATCCACTCAAAAACCTTGAATTAAATGAGTAAAAAACGATTGCCCTTCGGAAAAGGCAACCGTTCTTAGGTATTTATTTTACAATTAAATTGTTCATATTCGCAAATGATTGAATGACTTTGGCTAGTTTGACCATTTGCGCCAAACGATTTCGCTTCAGTTTTTCATCATCCGCATGAACCATTGTATGATCGAAATAATGAACAATCGGTGTTTTTAACGTATCCAGCGCCTCAAGTGCCAAGCTGTATTGTCCTGCTGCTACATGTTCCTTTACAGCTTTCTCTACTTGCTGATACGCCTCAAACAGCTTTTGCTCATGTTCATTTTCAAACAGTTCAGGCTGAATCTCTGCGTCTTCCCCTTTTTTACTGATTGAAATGACGCGACCCAATGCTTCAGCCGTTTCTTTGAAGCTTTCTTGTTTCACACTCTCTTCAAGAACAGCTGCTTTTTTGACGACTGCATATGGCTCAATATTTTCAACATCCAGCACTGCATCAACAACATCATGGCGGATATGCTCTGCTTGAAGAACATATTTTAAACGATGCGTTAAAAATTCAATCAGAGCAGCTTCATGTTCTGCCTTTACTTGAGCAAGGGCTAACAGCTCTTTAAATGAAATATTCCAATGACGGTCAAGCAGGATTTGAACGATACCGCTCGCTTGTCTTCTAAGTCCATAAGGGTCTTGAGAACCCGTTGGGATCACATCAATTGAGAAGAATGAACAAATAGAATCAAGCTTATCTGCTACTGCCACAATCGCACCAATCAAAGTGGACGGCGCCTCGTCACCAGCAAAGCGCGGCATATAGTGCTCGTTGATGCTTCTTGCTACTTCTTCATGTTCACCAAGAGCTCTTGCATATTTCTCACCCATGATTCCTTGTAATTCTGGGAATTCATAGACCATTTGAGTCACAAGGTCAAACTTCGAAATACTTGCTGCTCTCGCCACACGTTTAGTGGTTTCGTCATCTGCTCCGACATGCGCCGCTAGACGAGTTGCAATGTCTGTCACTCTCTTCAGCTTGTCGCCGATTGTTCCAAGTTTCTCATGGAATACCACTTTATCAAGCTTTTTAATATTGTCTTCAATCACTAGTTTTTCGTCTTCTTTATAGAAGAATGCAGCATCTGATAAACGCGCACGAAGTACTTTTTCATTCCCTCTTGCGACATTTTCGAGCGCCTCACTGTTTCCATTTCTGACTGTAATAAAGTGCGGCAATAATTCCCCTTGCTCATTTTTCACAGGGAAGTAGCGCTGATGCTCTTTCATTGTCGTCACCAATACTTCTTCCGGCAATGCAAGAAACTCTTCTTCAAAGGAACCAGACAGCACAGTTGGATATTCTACAAGATCGTTCACTTCTTCTAGAAGTTCAGGATCAACAGGAATGACCCAGCCTTTTTCTAAAGATAGCGCATCTAGCTGTTCAGTAATGAATTGTTTTCTTTTCTCTGAGTCTGCAATCACAAATTGATCGCGCAATGTTTGTTCATAGGAAGCAGGTGTGTCAATGCTGGCTGTCGTTCCAAGGAAACGGTGTCCTCTAGTCTCCCGGCCGCTTTTCACCCCAGCAATTTCAACAGGTACAATCTCTTCTCCAAATAAACAAACAATCCATTTAATCGGACGGATATAGCGTAAATCCTCGCTTCCCCATCTCATGTTCTTTGGAAAACTTAATGAAGCGGCGATTTCACCTAACGCTGGCAGAAGGTCTTTGACTTGCTTTCCTTCTTGAAACTTTTGGACATGGACATAATCCACTCCTTTGATCTCTTTGAAATAGAGATCATCTGTTGAAGCACCTTGTCCTCTTGCAAAGCCTTCAGCTGCTTTTGTCCAATTGCCTTCAGCATCTTGGGCAATCTTTTTAGCCGGGCCTTTTGCTTCTTCTTTGATGTCTTCTTGTTTTTCTGCGACACCTTTCACAAGTACAGCAAGACGTCTAGGTGAGTTAAATAAAGCAGTCTCTTCGAATGAAATATTTTGCGTTTCAAACCATGCTTTTACTTTCTCACCCAGCTGCTTTGTGCTCTCTGGCATGAAACGAGCCGGCATCTCTTCTAAGCCGATTTCAAGTAATACATCTTGTTTATTCATGAGAAGCCGCCTCCTCTTTTAGCATAGGGAATCCCAGTTTTTCGCGTTCTTCATAATAGGTTTTGGCTACTTTTCTTGCTAACTGACGCACTCTTCCGATATAACCAGTTCGCTCAGTCACAGAAATAGCACCCTTTGCATCGAGCAGGTTAAACGTATGAGAGCATTTGAGGACATAATCGTATGCCGGGTGAACAAGCCCTTTGTCCATTTGGCTATGTGCTTCTTTCTCATAGGTTGTAAATAGCTCGAACAGCATGTCAGTATTAGATGTTTCAAATGTATAAACAGAGTGCTCATATTCAGCCATTAAGAATAAATCTCTGACCGTAAATCCGTCTGTCCATTCAAGATCGAAGACATTTTCTTTGTCCTGGATGTAAGAAGCAAGACGTTCAATACCGTATGTGATTTCAACAGAAACGGGCTTACATTCTAAGCCGCCGACTTGTTGGAAATACGTGAACTGCGTAATTTCCATCCCATCAAGCCATACTTCCCAGCCAAGTCCTGCACAACCAAGAGATGGATTTTCCCAGTTATCTTCCACAAAACGAATATCATGTTTCAGCGGGTCAATGCCAAGTGCCTTCAATGATTCAAGATATAGCTCTTGAATATTGTCAGGTGATGGCTTAATGATCACTTGAAATTGGTGATGCTGATACAATCTATTTGGGTTTTCTCCATATCTGCCATCAGCCGGGCGTCTTGAAGGCTCTACATAAGCTACTTTCCACGGCTCTGGGCCGATGCTTCTGAGGAACGTGTATGGACTCATCGTTCCGGCACCTTTTTCTGTGTCATACGCCTGCATTAATACGCAGCCTTCATTTGACCAATGCTTTTGCAGCGTCAAAATCATGTCTTGAATATTCAATGATCGCACCTCCATCTTTTCTAGACCAACCGCTATGTATGGCGGGTGGGATGAGAACCTTGTAAGAGAACACAAAAACTCCCGTCTCTATGCTCGCAAGGTTCTTGCAAACATAGGGACGAGAGTTTTTCCCGCGGTTCCACCCTATTTGCTGGTGTAGTAGCACCCAGCCGCTTTGTTTTACGTTGCTCAAGAATGCCTTTCGTTACGCCTCCATCCTTAGCTCACACCGCCCTAAGGTCGCTTTTATGGATTTTACGTAAGTACTTCTTTCTGTCAATGCAACATATTTTATCTTAGATGATCTTACAAAAAGTCATGGGAGATGTCAACTTTTGTTTTCCCCGCCCATTAGCTTTTTCATGGATTCCATCTGATTCATGAATTTTTTTGATTTTAAATAGAGGCCGGAATATTCGTCATAGTAGTGATCAAGCACTTGACGAATTTCTTGTTTCGTCTGCTGTTTCACATCAACCTGACCAAGCCTTGATAAATCAAAATAATGAAACAAACGGAGCAGCCTTGCAGCTGCGGGGGATAAGGGCAGTTTATATGGATCTTTCGAAAAACAATTTTGGCAAATGAAGCCGTTATCTCTTATTGAGAAATGGAACTGCCCTTCTTTTTGACCACAGTGCACACATTGATCAAGTTCAGGCTTCATCCCCATCACTGATAACATTTTGACCTCTACGATAAATAAAATAATATCAGCATCTGTACCTTCGTTGAGATGACGCAGAGATTGAAGCAGAAGCTCAAACAAATAAGGGTTTGGCTTTTTTTCTTCTGTCCCTTTATCCATCAATTCCGTCATATATGCGGCATATGCGGTCAGAAATAAGTCTTCCCGAATGGCCCGCATACTTTCAATCATTTCGCCTTGCTGGAGCGTTCCAAGTCCTGTTGATGATTGGATGAGAAAGGTGCCGTATAAAAACGGCTGGCTTATAGCTGACAGGCGGCTGTTTGATTTTTTAGCGCCTCTTGCCATCACGCCAATTTTTCCATGTTCTCTAGTGAGCAGCGTGACAATTTTGTTTGTTTCGCCATAATCTGTTGTTCTAAGGACGATTCCTTCACTTTTAATGAGCATTTGTCTACACTCCGAGCATTGGAGGGGGTCAAGAATTATAAGATTGGAAAATCAAATCGTGCTATCTCTTCTTCAAGTACATCGGGTCTTTCCAGGTTCTCCTTTTCTAACTCTTTGAAAAGCAGATACGTGTCAACGCTTCCTGTTTGTGAAAATACGTTCCATGTAAAATTCAACATAAAAACCCCACCTTTCTTTATTAGAAGCAGCAACGCTACATCCAACATATTAATTTTATCTTGACCAGGCTACCTCCATTTCATGATAAACAATTTTTACTAATCGAACCGCACCATTGTCAGATTTGCTGACAAATGCAGCGATTTTTTAATATTCGTCTTCTCTAAATCCAAAATCACGCAGGTGAGTGGATTTATTACGCCAGTCCTTCTGAACTTTGACCCAAAGCTCTAAATACACTTTTGAGCCTAGAAGTGCTTCAATATCTCTGCGCGCTTTTTGTCCCACTTCTTTTAACAAGCTGCCACGTTTACCAATGACGATCCCTTTTTGCGAATCACGTTCTACGACAATGGTCGCCGCGACATGGATCTTGCCATTTTCATCTGGCTTAATCGATTCAATCGCAACCGCAATACTGTGCGGAATCTCTTCTCTCGTTAAATGCAGCACTTTTTCACGAATTAATTCAGAAATAATAAACCGTTCTGGATGATCTGTTACTTGATCTGCCGGATAAAATTGAGGGCCCTCTGGAAGATAACCTTCAATCTGCTGAAGAAGCGTGTCGATATTGTTTCCTTCAAGTGCTGAAATTGGCACAATTTCCTTGAATGGGTAACGTGTGCGGTATTCATCAATTAAAAGGAACAGTTCATCTGGATGAATTTGGTCAATTTTATTAACGACTAGGAACACCGGTGTAGATGTTTGCTTTAGTCGTTCAATGATGAATTCATCACCTTTGCCATAGCCTTCCTGTGCGTTAATCATAAACAAGATCAGGTCGACTTCCTTCAGTGTATTTTGAGCCACCCTCATCATAAAATCACCAAGCTTATGCTTAGGTTTATGAATACCCGGTGTATCGATAAAGATCGTTTGTGATGTGTTTGTTGTCAGAACACCTTGCACTTTGTTTCGCGTCGTTTGGGGCTTATCGCTCATGATGGCGATCTTTTGTCCAATGACACGATTAAGAAAAGTTGATTTCCCTACATTGGGTCTTCCAATAATTGATACAAATCCTGATTTGAAGCTTTCGTTAGTCATTTAAATCCTCCGGTGAAAATGCGCCTGGCAATAGTTCGTTTACTGTTGTTTCGTATATATGTCCTTTTAAGTTCGTTAGAATCACTGGCATATCAGGTGCACATAGCTCTGAAATGACCTGTCTGCATGCGCCGCACGGCGAAACAGGACGGTCTGTATCAGCCACCACTGCTAACATTTGAAAAGATGTAATGCCTTCTGAATAGGCTTTAAAAAGTGCTGTTCTTTCCGCACAATTACACATACCATATGCTGCATTTTCAATGTTGCAGCCGCCATACACTTTTCCATCATTCGACAGTAATGCTGCACCGACTTTGAATTTAGAATAGGGTACATATGCAAAATCTCTTGCTTTGATTGCTTCTGAAATCAACTCTTGTTTGTTCATTCCTAGTTCCCACTTTCAGAAGAAATGGTACCACTGTCACATTTATATTTTACATAATTCACGTGACATTTTCACGCCCATTTCTAAAAATGTTAATAAATAGTAATATTGTTCTATTGCATGATCTTCGGTAAGAAGATGATCAACCCAATCATAACCGAAATCGCGGCGTAAACGCAAACAGCGCCTGCCGCAGCGTCCTTCGCTCTCTCTGCAAGCGGGTGCCTTTCTTCTGTCATCAGATCCACTGTATGTTCAATGGCTGTATTGACAAGTTCAAGCGCAAACATCCCCCCGCAAAGAAGAAGAACGATCAGCCATTCAAATGGGTCAATGCGGAACCAAAAGCCGCAGATCACCACGATGATGGCTGCGACTGTGTGAAATCGAAAATTCCGTTCATTCAAGAAAGTTCGCCATATTCCTCTAAATGCATAGTAAAAACTCCGAAAAAAACGGGCGAGCGGCCTTCTTTTCTTACGATGATCTCGAAAGGCCATAATCATCCAAGATTTTTGTCTGTTTGGCGAACATTTCTTTTTCATCTTCCTCTGTCATATGATCGTACCCGAGCAAATGGAGGAAGCCATGAATCGTTAAGAATCCAAGCTCTCTCATAAAGGAATGTCCATATTCCTCTGCCTGCTCTTTCGTTCGATCCACACTAATGATAATGTCACCAAGTACAGGCGGGATATCATCTGCTCCAATGATTTCAATCTCCCCTTCTCCTTCTTCCTCAAGTGCAAAGGAGATCACATCCGTTGGTGCGTCTTTTCCGCGGTATTCTTTATTGATTTGATGAATCTCTTCATTCGAAACAATCGTCACTGATACTTCCGCTTGATCCTTGACCTCAAGTTCGTCTGCAGCAAACTGAAGAAGCTTTTCCACTTCTTCAAGCTGCTCTTTTGATACTTGTCCTGTTTCATCTATTAAATCGATTAACAATGTCATTTACTTCACCTTCTGCTTCGGGGCATCTGGATATTCAATCCGAGAATGGAAAATCCCCTTTAATGTTGTACAAATCGTTTGGCTGATAATATTTAATTCTTTAAATGTGAGGTCACATTCACTAAATTGCCCGTCCTGCATTTTATCTGAAATAATGCCTTTGACAAGCTTTTCAATCCGCTCTGGATTTGGATTATGCATCGAACGAACCGCCGCTTCAACGCTGTCAGCCACAGAAATAATCGCTGCTTCTTTTGATTGCGGCTTTGGACCAGGGTAACGGAATTCTTCTTCTGTCACCTGATCATCACGCTCTTTCGCCTTATAGTAAAAGAACTTTAAAAGAGACTTCCCGTGATGCTGTTCGGCAATGTCGACAAGTTCTTCAGGAAACTTCTTTTCTCTCAGCATATCAGCGCCATCTGTCGTATGGGCAATAATAATATTTTTACTCAGCTGAGGAGAAAGCTTGTCATGCGGATTATCAATGTTCATTTGGTTTTCGATAAAGTACTGCGGTCTTTTCGTTTTCCCAATGTCATGATAATAAGCACCGACCCTTGCTAAAAGACCATTTGCGCCGACTGCTTCACATGCAGCATCCGCTAAATTCGCCACCATAACACTATGATGATATGTACCTGGTGTCTCGGTTAAAATCTTTTTGAGCAGCGGATGATTTGGATTGGATAATTCAATCAGTTTCATTGTGGAAAGAATACCAAACATGCTCTCAAAAACAGGCATTAACCCAATGACCAAGATAGATGATGCAAACCCTGACACAATCGCCATCATGAGGTTCACACCGATTTCAAGCCCTGATGGTGAAGAGTTTTGGATGAGTGTAATGGATAAAACCACAAGTACATTCACCAAAGCAACCAAAAGCCCAGCCTGCAATATTTTTGATCTTGCATTATGTTTTCTTAAAAATAAAATACCCGCCATCCCGCTCATCAGATAATAAGCGCAGATCACATAGTTAAAGACGCCGGTTACTCCTTGATTAAACATCATACTGCCGCAAAGAGCAAATACAAGACCGGAGAAGATCGCCAGCCGCTCATTAATAAGCAGCTTGATCAGCATCGTGCCAAGTGCCACTGGCACGACATAGCCTATCGTCGTATACTTCGTTTCCTGGAAGAGGCTGAACACTTCCATGATAATTAATATAATCGTGAAAATAAGCGAGTAAAGCAGTAACGACTTATTCTTATGGACAAGCGATTTTTTCCTCGATTCAAGGGAATGAACAATCGCTGCTAAGAAAAGTCCAATTAATATGAGAAGACCACTTACAGGCTTAAATAAATTTGAGCTGTTTAACAGACCCGTGAGTTCTAATTTGCGATAAACTTCCCGGTCAATGAGCTCTCCTTCTTCAACTAAGATTTGCCCCTGCTTAATTTGCACAGGCTGAATATTGTCAGCCGCTTCCTGTCTTTTCTTCTCTGTTGCCACTGGGTCAAATACATAGTTTGGAATGATCGCAAATTCACCGATTTCTTTCGCCGCATTTAAGTATTTTGATGGAATCGAATTGTTTTTAAGCTCTGTTTTGACTTGTTTTTTCTCATCTTGTAATTTCGCTGCTGTGATTTCTTTACTCATCAGTGAATTCACCACTGTGATGATGGAATCCTTAGTAAATGAGAGATTTTCATCACTTGCTTGGAGCAGTGCTTTGATGGATTGATCCGAAACAGCTTCCTGCATATCTGTTGTGAGCTTTTCTTTGACACGCTTGACCATTTCTTGATCTGATGGCGCGTTCTCTTTATCATCAGCTGCTTTCTTCTCTTCTTTAATGGCTTCAAAGAGGGATGAGATGAGGTCTACGCGATTATCAGAATACGCTTTTTTGAGCGTATATTGATCTTCTACCTGATCTGTTGCTTCTTGTTTCTTTTCTTCTGTCGCTTCTTGATCATCAACGGTTGACGGAGAATAGATGGTCTGTTCGCTCACTGAAAATAAATCTAAGTCGAGCGATTCAGGCTTTACATGGAAGAAGAGCACCACGAATAAAATGGCTGCTAAACCAGCGTACAGCAAAACATTTAAATAACGTGAGCGCTCCATTTTCTGAGGTTCTTTTTTAGACAGCAGTCTTTTGCGCTTACTGCCTTTTTGATTCTTTCTCAAGGAAAGTACCTCCTTTTTTACTTTAAACCACGATCGAAACAAAATGACCCGATGAAGACGATCGGGTCACTCAGTTCATTTTTGCTTTTCGTATGCGCCAATGATCTTCGCCACAAGCGGGTGTCTGACCACATCTGTCTGGTCTAATTCAATAAATGAGATGCCCCTGATCTCTGCAAGCATGTCCTTTGCAGCTGCAAGACCTGACTGCATGCCCTTTGGCAGATCAATCTGTGTAATATCTCCTGTAATGACCATTTTAGAGCCAAACCCAAGTCTCGTCAAAAACATTTTCATTTGGGCGGGTGTTGTATTCTGCGCTTCATCTAAAATCACAAATGCATCATCAAGCGTCCGGCCTCTCATATAGGCAAGGGGCGCTATTTCAATCACGCCGCGCTCGATCAGTCGTTCCGTATGATCACTGCCAAGCACATCATGCAGGGCATCATATAGTGGTCTTAAATAAGGATCTACTTTTTCCTTTAGATCGCCTGGTAAAAAGCCAAGACTCTCTCCTGCTTCAACAGCTGGTCTTGTCAGGATTATCCGTTTCACATGTCCATTTTTCAGCGAATGTACCGCATTGACGACTGCCAAATACGTCTTCCCTGTACCAGCAGGTCCAATTCCAAAGACCAGGTCATCTTTTTTCATCGCCGCAGCATATTCACGCTGGCCGATTGTTTTCACCCTGATCGACTTTCCTTTGGCATTTTTCGTAATTTCATCTTCATACATATTTTCAAAATAATTCAGCTTGTTTTTTTGCGCCATTTTAATGGCATAGACGACATCCCGTTCAGATATCTCAATTCCTTTACGGATGAGATGTAAAAGAGATGTGATCAAACGGCTTACTGTATCTCTCGATGCTTCCTCACCAGAAACATACACTTTTTCTCCACGTGTAATAATGGAGACGTTCAGCTCGTTTTCCATTAGTTTCAGATAAGCATCTTGATTGCCAAATAAAGCAATCGCTTCGTTTGGGCTATCCAATTTTTGTTGAATCTCAAGTAAATGTTCTGTCATTCTCTAGTCTCCCTGAACAATAGGTGTTGGTTGAACAATATCTTCTATTACTTGGTAAAGGATGATTAACTTAACTTTACCATTCCCTGTTGTCTCGTGCAAAACTTTTTCACTTTTCACCTCTCCTGTTTGACCTAGCTTCTCTTCTAATTCTTTTTTACCCATTTTAATCCCTGCTTGAACCGCTTCTTTATTTGTGTATTCGCGATTTATTTTCTCACTTTCGCGTGTAATTTCCTTTTCATAAGAGAATGGGAGCTGCATGTTTAAGAAATGAAGCGGATGAACTTCTGTTTCTGTTTTTGGCTGCTTAAAATCATCCTTTTTAAAAGAAAAGCCCCAAAATGGCAGTGAGCCTCCAAATGCGGAGAGTTTGTGCTTTGTCTTCATTTTACCCGTAAAAACGTCAAAAGATGTTCGAAGAGGGACAGAAACTTCTGAACGATACCACGTTTCACCATAGATTTTCGCTTTGGCTCCTACCGTTTTTTGCTGATCTTCGCTGCCAATGAGTCCAGAGACAAGCATCTGTCCTTTCTTTACATGTTCATCAACCGCGGCAAGCGGCTCCCCTTTTTCTACATACATTCTCGTGATGACAGCCTTTTTCTTGGCGACGATATGCTGAGGACTCGTGTATTTTTCTTTTTCAGGTTCATTTTTTTCCACAACTTTCATTTGAAAGGTTGTTCCGTTTAGTTCTACGCCGACCCATGTGATGCTTTGAATATTGGTTGTCAGGGATTTTTGAATTTTTTCAGGTGTTCCCATTAGAAACTGAAAACGTCCTTTTTGCACCCCAATGTCGTCTAAATGCTTTCTCATTTGATGTTCAGTTTCTGGATTGGCTCCTTTAATATCGATTTTCCATACCATGTTTGAAAGCGCCAATATCGTCACTAAAAAGCATACAATCCCAAGGGTAAATCCGATATTCTTCCTTGACCATAGGAGTAGAAATGGAAAGCCCTTTTTTTGATGAAATGAACATGTCACGTCATGATGTCTGCGTACCTTTCTGAAGGCATGTACATCTGATAAGCGAATAAATAAGCGCACGCTGTCTTGACGGCGGCTCACTTGAAACATTGTGATCCCCTGCCTCGTGCACTCATTAATGAGCCGCTCAATGCCATTTCCTTTGATCTCCACTTCCACTCTGCCAATAAAATAGGCGAACCATTTATTCTTCACGCTTCTCCCCTCCGTCAGTTAAGAATCAATATAACGGACCTCATCGATTTTCCCTTCCAATAAAATCTCTTCTGGCAAAATCGTTTTAATCACAAAATCTTTCCCTGAAATAATGCATTGTCCCTGTTTGAGCATCAGCCTTACCTCTTGATCACTGAAAAGCAAAAGCCCTTTATGGTTCTCTATGTAAATGTGGAGTCTGCCAACCATCGTAATACGTGGAAGATCCATCATCACGTCTGGAGGGATTTCAAGTGTTCTTGTCAGCCATGCTTTAAGTCGATTTTTTCTTTTTCCCATTCAATAAGAACCCCTTCCCACCTCATGTGTATGAGATCAAACTGAAAGATGGTGAGACTGATGAGAAAGCCTCTATATCATCCTATTCCTCAGGGGTTCATATCATGCTAATGAATCCCGTAAAACAGCTGTTTCAGCATTTTCTTTAAGAAAAAATGCCATCAGGCAAAAAAAGCCCCCTTTTTCATAAAGGGGGCTTTCTTCTTTATCTTTTATATGGCCGTTTCATCGTTCTGTGCGGCTTTTTCGCGCGCGGCTCTCCAAATACTTCTCCAAGGATCATTCCTTGAACAATTGTATCTTGGTTCAGCTTCTCAATGAATTTTGGCCTCATTTCAGCAGATGCAGCCTTTGGCCTTGTCAGCTCTCTTTCAAGCGATTGGAACTCTTTGTTCAGCTCGTTTTTTCTTTCTTCCATTTCGGCAAGTGTAGCCGTATAGCGATCTTGTAAGGACGGAGAAGTTTTTTTCTTCATCCCGCCATGATCATGTACATCGCCGAAATCGTCCAGCTGATCCGTCACGACTGGATCTGGACTTGTTTGCTTTGTTTGCTTTTGGGGCACCTGCTTACGCTGAGGAGCGGGCTTCTTTTGCTGATTCTGCTCTTCGTTCTCCTCTTGTTTGCCGATCTTCCCAAAGACGGCAGAGATGATACCGATGATAATCGCAATTAGTAGCGGATTTTCAAATAGAATGTCCAATGGGCTCCCTCCTTAAAGCGTGAGAGGATGCTTATTTGTTTTCATTATCAGATGGACCTTTTGTCATTTTGCCAAATGAATCTCTCATATCCGTATCAGCATCGATATTCTTAATGTTCATGTAGTCCATAACACCAATATTGCCTTCACGTAATGCTTCAGCCATTGCAAGTGGTACTTCAGCCTCTGCTTCTACGACTTTCGCGCGCATTTCTTCAACTTTCGCACGCATCTCTTGTTCTTGTGCAACAGCCATTGCGCGGCGTTCTTCTGCTTTCGCCTGTGCAATGTTTTTGTCTGCTTCTGCTTGGTCTGTTTGCAGGATCGCCCCGATGTTCTTACCGATATCAACATCTGCGATATCAATTGAGAGAATTTCAAATGCAGTACCTGAATCTAATCCTTTACCAAGAACCGTTTGAGAAATCATATCAGGGTTCTCAAGAACCTTTTTATGATTATCTGATGAACCGATTGTAGAGACAATCCCTTCACCTACACGGGCAATAATTGTTTCTTCCCCTGCACCACCGACAAGTCGGTCGATGTTTGCACGAACTGTAATACGTGCTTTTGCTTTGACTTCAATCCCGTCCATCGCAACACCAGAGATAAATGGTGTTTCAATGACTTTAGGGTTTACACTCATTTGAACTGCTTCAAGTACATCACGGCCTGCTAGGTCGATGGCTGCACAGCGGGCAAAGTTCAATTCGATATTCGCGCGTTGAGCTGCAATTAATGCGTTCACAACTCTGTCCACGTTACCACCTGCAAGATAGTGGCTCTCCAGCTGGTTAATCGTCACATCAAGACCTGCTTTATGTGCTTTGATGAGCGGGTTGACCACTCGGTTTGGAATCACTCGGCGCAGTCTCATTCCGACAAGTGTAAAAATGCTCACTTTTACGCCAGCCGCTAGGGCAGAAATCCACAGCATCACCGGTACAAAGGTGAAAAAGATCGATAGAACAATCAAACCTGCTGCGATAATCACAAATAATAGTAAAGTAGATGGATCCATTTTATTCCTCCTCTAAAATCAGTATATCTATACTTTCCTCACGACAATGCGTGAGCCTTCCGCTTTCACAATTTTTACTTGTTCATCTTTATCGATAAATGCACCTTCTGACACAACATCAATGCGCTCATCTCCAAGTACGATCGTACCAGATGGACGAAGTGCAGTGGCTGTCACTGCGATTTGTCCAACAAGATCCTCTCTTGTTTCATTTGAGACATAACCGCTTTCCTTATTGGTTGAATCGGTTAAAATGAACTTTTTAAAGAATTTCATACGTTTCCCCAACACCTTTGTCAATAAAATAACTGCTATAGTTGAAACAGCAGTGGCAATCAAGATGGAAATCGCCATTTCTGTAAAGCTTCCAGCTGCTAAAAATAAGCTGACAACGACACAGATCAGTCCAATGACACCTACGATTCCCCCTGGCAAAAACAATTCCAGAATGATGAGTGCAATCCCTGCTAAAAACAGGAACAACGTCTCATATCCTGCAAAACCTGCCACGAGATGACCATAAAAGAATAGAAGAAGCGCTGTCACTCCCATGGTGCCCGGGACCCCAAAGCCAGGAGAATAGAGCTCAACAACTAACCCTAAGCTTGCAATGGATAAAAGGATTGGAATGACAATTGGGTGCGTAAGAAAACGCGCAACCTTTTCAGCAAAGCTCACTTCATCGTATTGAACAGAAGCGTCTTGTAATTTCAGCTTCTGAAGCAAGTCATCCATATTTTTTGCTTCCCCTTCTGCATACCCGAATTGAAGCGCACGGTCTGTATTGAAGGTGAGCAATTCTCCTTTTGGTGCACCGGCTTCTTTTGCGTCTATATCTACATCTGCCATGGCAAGAGCATACTTTGGATCACGCCCCTGCTTTTCGGCAGCATCACTCATTTCAGCAAGCCATAGAGATTCAGATTTTTGATCGGCAGCATTGCCTTCTCCATCAATGATCGCAGCAGCCCCCATTTTTCCATTCGGGGTCATATAAATTTGATCGGCATTTAGCGCGATGAAGGCCCCGGCTGAAAGCGCTCTATGATTGACAAACGCTGTCACTGGGATATCGGAAGCACGAATCGTATCTGCGATCTCAAGCGCTGCATCAACTGCACCACCTGGTGTATTGATGTCGAGAATAATATGCTTCGCCCGTTCCGACTTTGCCTGCTCAAACGATCGTTCAATGAATTTAGAAAGTCCTTTTTCTACTGTATCTTCAATTGGGATAACATGAACTTTCTGATCTGCTGATTTCGCGGTCAATTGAACCCCTAATAACAAGCATATTATAAAACAACTGAAGAGAGCAATAGAAATTTTTATTTTTTTCATCTATTTGGTGATCCCTCCTCTCTTTCTTCATTTTACCGTTCCTTTACATACGTTACAAATGTATCATAGGTTTCATTTTTATATGACAGAATCACGAGGGCATAAAAAAAGTATCCTTCTAACAATAGAAGGATACTTTTTATTGAGACAGCTGCTCGCTGACAAGTCTGTTAATGACAGCTCCATCAGCTTTACCTTTTACTTTTGGCATAATAGCGCTCATGACTTTACCCATGTCAGCCTTCGAGGAAGCACCTGTTTCAGCGACCGTTTCTTTCACGATCGTTTGCAGTTCTTCTTCAGAAAGCTGTTCAGGTAAATAAACGTCTAATATGTCAATCTCTTTTTGAACTTTATCTACTAAATCTAAGCGATTAGCTTTCGAAAATTCACGGAGGGAGTCTTTACGTTGCTTAATCTCGCGGGAAAGGACGGTTAGTTCCTCATCGCCGGTCAAACTGTCTTTCTTAAGCTTAATTGCTTCATTTTGCAGCGAAGCCTTTACCATACGAATGACAACAAGCTTGTCTTTCTCACGGTTTTTCATCATAAGCTTCATATCAGAATTTAATTGCTCAAGAAGACTCATAAAATCCACCCTCTTTAGAATTTACGTTTTCTAGCAGCTTCAGACTTTTTCTTACGCTTTACGCTAGGCTTTTCATAAAATTCACGCTTTCTTGCTTCTTGCAATGTTCCAGTTTTGGATACACTGCGTTTAAAGCGACGAAGAGCATCTTCAAGCGATTCGTTTTTTCTAACGACCGTTTTTGACATTCTCTTTCCCTCCCTCCGAATACACCAATCGACTGCATTAAAAAAAGATATACATGCAAAACATGTACCTAGACATTATAATATAAGCCTAGTGTGAGGTCAACTAAGTGATTTGGAAATATATTTTCGTCATGAGCAGGTAGACAAGTCCATATATTCATTGGTAAGAGGAGGACTTTTCTATGATGGCGATCATTTATTTTTGTGCACTTATTTTCATTTTTTTATGGTCAATGGGTTTGCTGAGAAAAGGATTAATGGCGCTTGCGTCGTCTCGTATTGAGAAATCACTTCTTCTCTTTACAGATCACCCGGTCAAAGCATTCTTGGTCAGCATTGTGTTTACAGGGGTTCTACAAAGCAGTTCTGCTTTTATGGTCATCGTCATCGGCTTTGTCAGTACTGGCATTCTCTCTTTTAAAAAATCAATCCCAATGATTCTTGGAACCAATATCGGCTCAACGTTTACGACAGAATTTATCGCCATTAAAATGGACGTATTCATGTGGGTTTTGATCATAGCCGGTCTTGTATGCATTCTTTTTGGCAGGACATCTTTTAGACATGCAGGAAAAAGTTTATTTGGGCTCGGGATGATCTTTTTTTGCATACAAGGCTTTTCAAAAATTGCAGGGATGATGACAAGCCAGCCTGAGACATTGCGTTTTCTTGAAATGATGCAGCATTCAGACTGGACAGCGCTGCTTTCGGGTACCATTTTCACAGCAATTGTTCATTCGAGCTCAGTCTGTATCGGTATTTTAATGGGATTTATGAATGAAGGAACTGTGGCACTTCAGGAAGGCATCAGCTTTGTGTTGGGGTCCAATATTGGGACATGTATTACGGCTGTGATGGCTGCGATATCCGGCGGCTACGCAGCACGTCAAACGGCTTATGCACACGTCGTGTTTAATGTGCTTGGGGTTCTTTTATGCCTGCCGTTTCTCGCTCTGACCACAGAGGTTGTTGCCCTTCTCGCAAGCTCTCCTGCCCAGCAGATTGCGCATTTCAGCCTGCTGTTTAATGTGGCAAGCTCTCTCCTCTTCTTTCCGTTCATTCGCCCTTTTCACGGATTGATCTTGTGTCTCATGCCGAATCAGTCAAAATAAAAAAACCGGCTTGCTCTTTTGGCTGCCGGTTTTTTTATCTATTATGAGGTCATTCTCACTTTGTCTGGCTGCACATCATCGCTGATGCGAACGAATTGTCCTTCGTTATAAGGATAGCCCGCTTTCGTAATTTTCACTTTGACCAGACGGCCGATCATGTCCTCTGTCCCTTCAAAAACAGCTTTCATGTAGTTATCGGTATAACCAACATAAAGATTGTGGTTTCCTTCTTGTTCTTTGAAGGATTCTTCCGGAATAATCTCTAGCACATCACCTTCGTATGCTGATGCATACTCTTTCGCAAGCTGGTCAGAAAGAGCGATCAAACGGTGGACACGTTCGTTTTTCACATTCTCATCCACTTGATCTTCCATTCTTGCAGCCGGGGTACCTGTACGTTTGCTGTAAGGGAATACGTGCAGCTCAGAGAATTGATGATCTTTGACAAAATTGTACGTTTCCAAGAACTCTTCTTCTGTTTCCCCAGGGAATCCAACGATCACGTCAGAGGTGACAGCAAGTCCCGGCAATGCTTTTTTCAGCTTTGTTAAACGCTCTGCAAAGAATTCCATCGTATATTTACGGCGCATTCTTTTCAGCACAGTATTTGAGCCAGATTGAAGCGGGATGTGTAAGTGTCTGACAATTTTATCTGACTGATCAAGCACTTCAATCACTTCATCTGTAATTTGACTTGCTTCAATAGATGAAATACGGATTCGTTTTAAGCCAATAACACGTTCATCTAATTCTCTCAGAAGCTTTGCAAAGTTATAATCCTTTAAGTCTTCTCCGTATCCGCCTGTGTGAATACCTGTCAGCACAATTTCTTTATAGCCCGCATCAACAAGCTGCTGCGCTTGATTGATGACCTCTTCTGGATCACGAGAACGAAGAAGGCCGCGCGCCCAAGGAATAATGCAGAAGGTACAGAAATTGTTACAGCCTTCTTGGATTTTTAATGAAGCGCGCGTTCTGTCTGTAAAGGCAGGAACATCAAGTTCTTCAAATACACGTGCTTTCATGATATTGCCAACCCCGTTGATCGGCTGTCTTTCTCTGCGGTATTCTTCAATATACCCTAGTAATTTATGTCTGTCCTGTGTTCCAACCACAATATCAACACCAGGAATCGCCATGATTTCTGCTGGAGACGTTTGCGCATAGCAGCCTGTTACACAAATGACACCATCCGGATTATGACGAATGGCTCTTCTAATGACTTGGCGGCTTTTCTTATCGCCTGTATTCGTAACCGTACATGTATTAATGACATATACGTCTGCTTTTGATTCATACTCTTTTCTTTCATAGCCAGCTTCTTTAAACAGCTGCCAGATCGCTTCAGTTTCATAGTGATTGACCTTACAGCCAAGTGTATGGAACGCTACTGTTCCCATCATGATTCACCTCTTAATAACTCTGTTTGATAAGATATAGCAGAAAGCGCATATAAAGGAGCAGTTTCTGTTCTTAAAATGCGTGGTCCAAGCCCGCAAATGACTGCACCAAGCGTTTCAAGCTCTTCAATCTCCTTTTCTGCCAAACCGCCTTCAGGGCCAAAAACCACTAGCAAGGTTTGTCCGCCTTTCATCTGTTGAAGCACAGTTTGAAAGCGGCTTTGCTCTCCTTCTTTCGATGATTCTTCGTATGCAACGACACATTTATCGAATTCACCAGCTAATTGCGTCAGCTCTTTAAACGTTGATACTGAATAAACACGGGGAATGATATTCCGGTAGGACTGCTCGGCTGCTTCTTTCGCGATTTTCTCCCAGCGCTCTCGTTTTTTATGGGACTTTTTTTGGTCAAGCTTTGTAATAGAACGAGCAGCTTGAAACGGGATAAAAGCACTTGCGCCAAGCTCTGTGCCTTTTTGGATAATGAGCTCAAGCTTATCTCCTTTTGGAAGACCGCTTGCAATCGTCACCCTAATCGGAAGTTCTCTGTCTTGATTTGTCCAGCTTTCAAGGTGACAAATCACTTCTTCCTTTGTTATTGTATCAATTTTACTGAGCGCTTCAAAGCCGTCTGTTGTTAAACAAAGGATTTCCTGCCCTGCTTTCATCCGCATGACATTGGAAAGATGATGTACATCTTCACCTTTTATAACGATGGCTCCCTTTAACGTCACTTCTTCTTTCGTGAGGTCGATAAAATATCGTTGCATACGTGTCCTGACACCTACTCGCTTTATTTTTTCGCTATAATGCTGACCCAATCTTCCATTGACAGCACTTCAACAATGTCAAAACCCGCCTCTTCTAATGCTGTTTTGACCTGTAATTTCTTTTGTCCAATGATGCCTGATGTAATGAAATAGCCATCTTTCTTCAATAGGTCATAGGCTTGATCTGTAAAGCGCAAAATCACTTCTGCCAGAATGTTGGCGACAATCACATCACGCTCACCTGAAATTCCATCAAGCAAATTGTTTTGTTTGACCGTCACTTGGTTACTTACACCATTTAATTCGATGTTTTGCTTCGCACTTTCTACCGCAACGGTGTCGAGATCAAAGGCTTGAATGTCCTTTGCACCAAGCATCGCTGCTGCCACACTTAGAATTCCAGAGCCTGTTCCAACATCAATCACCGTATCGTTTTCCTTCACGTAGCGCTCAAGCGCCTGAATGCAAAGGACGGTTGTTGGATGCGTACCTGTTCCAAATGCCATTCCAGGGTCCATTTCAATAATCAGTTCATCAGAATGAACTGGTGTATATTCTTCCCACGTTGGAACGATGGTGAATTTTTCAGAGATTTTCACAGGATGATAGTATTTCTTCCATGCGGTTGCCCATTCTTCTTCATTTACTTCACAAATTGACAGTGTATTGCGCCCAAGGTCAATATCGTATAGAAGAAGGTTGTTGATGGCTTCTTTGATCTCATCTACCGTTTCCATCAAAAAGCTGTTCATTGGAAGATAGGCTTTCACAATGACACCTTCATCTGGATAGTCATTCGGATCGAGCTGGTAGATCTCACCGTATACATTTTCACGTTCCTTGACTAAATCAAGCGGGTCCTCAATCACGACACCACTTGCACCTGCTTCATGCAAAATATTGGTGATCGGTTCCACCGCTTCATTTGTTGTATGGACGCTAATTTCTGACCACTTCAATACTACCAACTCCTTATCCGTCTTACTCGCCTTTAAATGCGCGTTTTACCTTATCGAAAAAGCTCATTTCTTGTTCGTCTGGTTTATTTCCGCTCACTTCAGCAAATTTTCTAATGATATCTTTTTGATTGTCTGTTAAATTTGTCGGTGTGACGACACGTACAACGATATGCTGATCGCCTTGGCCGTAGCCGCGTACATTTTTCACACCTTTTCCTTTGAGTCTAAACTTCGTGCCAGTTTGAGTGCCAGCAGGAACTTTTAATTTTACTTTTCCGTGTAATGTCGGCACTTCAATTTCGTCACCTAATGCAGCCTGCGCAAAGGTAAGCGGCATCTCGCAGTAAATGTCATCTCCATCACGTTCGAAGAATTCATGCGCACGCACATGGAATACAACGAATAGATCGCCTGGAGGTCCTCCATTTACGCCTGGTTCACCTTGCCCAGACACTCTGAGCTGCTGGCCATCATCAACACCTGCAGGGATCGTCACGTTAATTTTCTTACGCTTACGCACTTTGCCAGAGCCGCCGCATGTTGAACATTTATGATCAATTTGTTTCCCTGTTCCGCTGCAGTAGTTACATACTCTGCGGTTGACCACTTTACCAAACGGAGTGGATTGCTCAACATTTAATTGACCAGAACCGCCGCAATGTGAACAGGTTTTTGCCTGCGTACCAGGCTTTGCACCTGATCCATGACATGTCTCGCAAGATTCTTCACGAGGGATTTCAATGGTTGCTTCTTTTCCAAATGCCGCTTCTTCAAACGAAAGCGTCATTGTATATTGCAGGTCCGCTCCTTGGCGCGGTGCATTTGGATCTCTTCTTCTGGCTCCGCCGCCAAAAATACTAGAGAAGATGTCATCAAAGCCGCCGAAGCCGCCAAAGTCTCCTCCTCCGCCAAAACCGCCGCCGCCAAAGCCTTGGTTTGGATCGGTATGACCGAACTGGTCATAATGCGAACGTTTTTGATCATCAGAAAGGGTTTCATAGGCTTCTTTTACTTCTTTGAATTTCTCATCTGAGCCAGCTTCTTTATTAATATCAGGGTGATACTTTTTTGAAAGCTTGCGGTATGCCTTTTTGATTTCGTCCTTTGAGGCGCTCTTACTTACGCCAAGCACTTCATAGTAATCACGCTTACTCATCTCTTCACACTCCCGATTTTCTCACATAAATACGATTGTATCATTTTGATTTAACCTTTTTCAATTCCTTTCATCGTTGAAAAGAAAAAAAGTCAAAGCCAAGAGATCCTGACTTTGACTTTCTGACGAGTACGTTTCAGCAGTCCTTTTCAAAAGTAAAGGTGATTATTTTTTCTCTTGATCGTCGTTTACTTCTTCGTATTCTGCATCCACTACATTGTCATCTGCTTTTTGAGCACCTTCAGCGCCTTCTTGCTGAGCTTGTGCTTGTTTTGCAGCTTCTTCATAGAGCTTTGTCGTTAATTCTTGAACGATTGTTTGCAGCTCATCTTTTTTCGCTTTGATGTCTTCAAACTCGCCTTTTTCGATCGCAGCTTTTAGCGCATCTTTCGCGTCATTTGCTTTTTTCACTTGCTCTTCATCGATTTTGCCTTCTAGATCTTTTAATGTTTTTTCAGTTGTGAACACTAATTGATCTGCTTCGTTGCGCACTTCGATTTCTTCTTTTTTCTTCGCATCTGCTTCAGCATTTTCTTCTGCTTCTTTGACCATTTTTTCGATCTCATCATCAGAAAGACCTGAAGAAGATTTGATTGTGATGTTTTGCTCTTTGCCTGTACCCATATCTTTCGCACGTACGTTGACAATACCGTTTTTATCGATATCAAAAGATACTTCGATTTGCGGTACGCCGCGTGGTGCCGGCGGGATATCAGTCAATTGGAAGCGGCCTAATGTTTTGTTATCTGCAGCCATTGGGCGCTCACCTTGCAGGACATGGATATCTACAGCTGTTTGGTTGTCAGCAGCTGTTGAGAATACTTGAGATTTACTTGTTGGAATTGTTGTATTGCGTTCAATCAGCTTCGTGAATACGCCGCCCATTGTTTCAATTCCTAAAGAAAGTGGTGTTACGTCAAGAAGAACAACGTCTTTGACATCTCCTGTGATCACTCCACCTTGGATGGCTGCACCAAGTGCAACTACTTCATCAGGGTTTACACCTTTATGAGGCTCTTTGCCTGTTTCTTTTTTGATTGCTTCTTGTACTGCAGGAATACGAGTTGATCCACCAACAAGGATGACTTTATCAATCTCACTAGCAGATAAACCAGCATCTTTCAGTGATTGACGTACAGGTGTCATTGTACGCTCTACAAGATCTGCAGAAAGCTCTTCAAATTTAGCACGCGTTAACGTTAATTCAAGGTGAAGAGGACCTGCTTCTCCAGCTGTGATAAATGGCAGTGAGATTTGTGTAGAAGATACACCAGAAAGATCTTTTTTCGCTTTTTCAGCAGCATCTTTTAAACGCTGAAGCGCCATTTTATCTTTAGAAAGATCAATGCCATTTTCTTTTTTGAATTCAGCCACTAGGTGATCAATGATGACTTGGTCAAAATCGTCTCCACCTAGACGGTTGTCCCCAGCAGTTGAGCGCACTTCAAAGACGCCGTCTCCAAGCTCAAGGATCGATACGTCAAATGTACCGCCGCCAAGGTCGTATACAAGAATCGTTTGATCTTCTTCTGTTTTATCTAAACCATATGCAAGTGCAGCTGCTGTTGGTTCGTTGATGATACGTTCTACTTCAAGACCAGCAATTTTACCAGCATCTTTCGTTGCTTGACGTTCTGCATCGTTGAAGTAAGCAGGAACTGTGATAACAGCTTTTGTTACTTCTTCGCCAAGATAGCCTTCAGCGTATGATTTAAGATGCTGAAGAATAATCGCAGAGATTTCCTGCGGCGTGTAGTTCTTGCCTTCAACTTCTACTTTATAATCAGTACCCATATGTCTTTTAACAGACATGATCGTGTTCGGGTTTGTAATTGATTGACGTTTTGCTACTTCACCCACTTGGCGCTCTCCGTTTTTAAAAGCGACAACAGATGGTGTTGTACGTGCTCCTTCAGCGTTAGCAATGACTTTTGGCTCGCCGCCTTCAAGTACTGCAACACATGAGTTTGTTGTTCCTAAGTCAATCCCAATGATTTTACTCATATTCGATGACCTCCCATTATGTAGTTATTGATTTACTTTTACCATTGATGGACGAATAACTCGGTCTTTGAGTTTATAGCCCTTTTGCAATTCTTCTACAACGATATTTGAATCGTAGTTTTCATCTTCAACTTGCATGACGGCTTGATGAAGGTTTGGATCGAACTCTTTGCCGACAGCTTCAATTGGTTCTACGCCTTCATTTTTCAACGCTTCTACCAGCTGGCGGTAAACCATTTGCATTCCTTCTAACAAACTTTTCGTCTGCTCATTGTCTGGATCAATTCCAAGCGCTCTTTCAAAGTTATCAAGAGCTGGGAGAAGATCACTGACAACATGTTGAGAACGATATTTTTGCACGGTCTCCACTTCAGTTCGAGCACGGCGTTTATAGTTTTCAAAATCTGCTTGAACACGCAGAATTTTGTTTTCTTTTTCATCTAGAAGCTGCTGCAATTCATCGATTTTTTCTTGGAAGGCAGACTGTTCATCATTTGTTACTTCCTCAGTATCTGCTTGAACTGCTTCTTCTTGTGCTTCAACCTCTGCTTCTTGCTCAGGTGTCTGTTTTTCTTCTGACATTGTGTTCACCTCCCTCAAAAGATTCAAAAATACGAAGGGGCTGTGCCCCTATCTTTTATCACCCTACTCATCATACAAATTGGAAAGTGCGTTTGACAAGTCTTTTGATACATGATGCAAGAGACTGACAACCCGCCCATAATCCATACGGGTTGGACCAATGACGGCAATGGAGCCGAGTGATTTTTGATCAATCGAATAAGTAGCTGTGATTAGGCTACAGTTCTCCATCGCTTCCAAATTGTTTTCTGAACCGATTTTAATGGTGATTCCTTGCTGATTTGGATGAAACAGCTGCATGACATCATTCTTTTGCTCAATAAGCATCATGAGTGAGCGGATGCGGTCAATGTCATGAAACTCCGGCTGATTCAACATATTAATCTTCCCGCCAAAGAAAAGTTTTGATTCATTTTGAGTCGATGTAAATGTATTGCCGAGCGCATCTAAAATATGATCATAATCTTTTAAATGCGTACGAAGAAGCATCACAACTTCTTTATACATTCTGTCCTTCAGCTGATCCATCGGGACTCCGGCTAGGCGGCTGTTTAAAATATTCATCAGCTTCTCAATATCGGAGACATCGAGATGCTCAGAGAAGGTAATGGTTTTGTTTTCAACATGTCCGCTGTCTGTAATCATGATCGCCACTGCTTTGTTTGGCTGAACAGGGACAAGCTGAATTTGCTTTAATCGATTTTCACTTAGCTTTGGACCAAGCACAATCGATGTATAGTTTGTGAGATCTGATAAAATTTCCGCCGATTTTTGAACTGTCTTTTCCAGCTCAAAAATTTTCTCCTGAAAGGCCGACTGGATGAGCACAAGCTCTTTAGACGACAGTTTTCGCGGAGAGAGCAAATGATCTACATAATAACGATATCCTTTTTCGGAAGGAATTCTTCCTGATGAAGAATGGGTCTTTTCAATAAAACCAAGTTCCTCCAAATCAGCCATTTCGTTTCTAATCGTCGCAGAGCTGAATGTAATGTCTTCTTTTTTAGAAAGAGTCCTTGATCCAACTGGCTGCGCCGAACGAATAAAGTCATTAATGATGACTTGCAGAATCAAAAGCTGACGATTTGTTAACATCATCATCACCCCTGTTAGCACTCTCTTTCAACGAGTGCTAATTGTATAAACAAAATTACCAAACTCAAATTAAAATGTCAATTATAACTCACCGAGAAACGCTTGAAATACTTCATTGCCTAACAATTTTCCTTTTCTTGTTAAACGTATCCCCTTGTCATCTTTTACAATGAGGCCTTTTTCTTCTAAATCTTCAAGAACAGTGGAAAAAAGTGCTTCTGGTGCAGCACCATATTTTGCTTGGAAATCAGCGCTTTTCACCCCTTCGATTTTTCGAAGACCTAAAAACATTTCTTCTTCTATTTGCTCTGCTTTTGTGACCTGATGTGTTTCCTTATACGGGAACCCTGTTTGGTCAATCAGCTCCAAATAATGTTTCACCGGCCCTGCGTTCACATTTCGGATGCCATCTACATACCCGTGTGCGCCTGCACCAAAACCGAAGTAATCTTCATTGCTCCAATAGGTCAGGTTATGCTGGCTTTCAAAGCCAGGTTTGGCGTAATTGCTAATTTCGTACTGCTTTAATCCATGGCGCTCCATTTCATCCATCACAAGCTCATACATTTCAGCCTCACGTTCTTGTGGCGGTAAATGAAGTTTTCCTTTTTGCATTAAGTTATAAAAAACGGTTTTCGGCTCGACGATGAGTGAGTAAACCGAATAATGCTCTGCCCCCAGCGAGAAAGCCGTCTCAAGTGAATTCATCACATGATGCTTTTCTTGATGCGGCAAGCCAAACATGAGATCGAGGCTAATATTGTCAAATCCAACCGCTCTAGCTCGCTCAAAGGATGTAAGGACATCCTTCTTTTGATGAACTCGTCCAATTTTCTTGAGCAAATCGTCTTCAAAAGTTTGAACGCCAAAGCTCAGACGATTCACGCCGGCTGCTTTAAGCACATGCAGTTTCTCAAGCGATAATTCATCTGGGTTTGCTTCTACTGCAAATTCAATCAGATTTTTTGTCGGCTTCAATACGCTGTGAATGCTGTTCATGAGCTTGTCTAGCTGACTGACAGTCAGTGATGTCGGGGTTCCCCCGCCAATAAAAATTGTCTTTAGTTCCTGCTCGCCTTTTTGCTCGATCGTGTGCTGCATCTCTTTCTCAAGAGCCGCTAAGTATTCGTCGACTGGCTGCGTTTTGATGAAAAATTTATTGAAATCACAATAGTGGCAAATATGCTCACAAAATGGAATGTGAATGTATGCTGCTTTCATTTGATGACACCTTCTTTACAGGTAAAGAGCCGCAGTTTATCGCTGCGGCGTCTTTGTTTGTTATCGACTATAAACGTCAAGGCAGACATTGTAAAGCAGGCAGCCTTGAGGATGTTATTTTTTTGGTATGCTGTCGTCCATCTTCAGCACAGCCATAAATGCTTCTTGCGGGACTTCAACAGAGCCCACTTGCTTCATGCGCTTTTTCCCTTCTTTTTGCTTCTCAAGAAGCTTTCTTTTCCGGGAAATGTCTCCACCATAACATTTAGCAAGTACGTTTTTACGCATCGCTTTAATGGTGGAACGAGCAACGATTTTTTGACCGATTGCTGCTTGAACCGGTACTTCAAAGTGCTGGCGTGGAATCAATTCTTTTAACTTTTCTACGATGATCTTGCCTCGTTCATATGCATAATCGCGGTGAACAATAAAGGAAAGGGCATCGATTTTTTCGCCATTCAGCATGATATCCATCTTCACCAGCGTCGAAGGACGATAGCCAATCAGCTCATAATCAAAGGACGCATAGCCTTTTGTGTTGGACTTTAGCTGATCAAAGAATTCGTATACGATCTCTGCCAAAGGAATTTCGTACACAATGCTCACGCGGTTCGCATCAAGATACTGCATATCAATGAAATTCCCGCGCTTTCCTTGGCAAAGCTCCATCACAGAGCCTACATAGTCATTCGGCACCATCATTGTTGCTTTTACATACGGTTCTTCAATTCGCTCAATCTTTTGCGGATCAGGCAGATTGGATGGGTTATCTACGACGATTTTTTCTCCATCTGTCATATATACATCATAAATAACACTTGGCGCTGTCGTAATCAGATCAATTTTAAATTCACGTTCAATCCGTTCTTGGATGATTTCCATATGAAGCATTCCAAGGAAGCCGCAGCGGAAACCGAAGCCAAGTGCTTGGGATGTCTCTGCCTCATATTGAAGTGAAGAATCATTTAATTCAAGCTTTTCTAACGCTTCACGTAAGTCATTGTATTTCGCTGTATCAATTGGATAAAGTCCGCAGTATACCATTGGGTTTAGCTTTCTGTATCCTGGAAGTGCTTCTTTCGCAGGGTTTTCCGCGCTTGTGATCGTATCCCCTACACGTGTATCACCGACATTTTTAATCGCAGCGGTTAAGTAGCCAACATCTCCAACGGTGAGTTCGTCTGTTGGCATGGCTTTTGGTGTGAAAACGCCAACTTCAAGTACTTCAAATTCTTTCCCCGTCGCCATCATTTTAATTTTCTGACCAGGTCTGACGGTTCCTTCGACAATTCGTATGTACGCAATAACGCCGCGATACGCATCGTAAAGAGAATCAAAAATAAGGGCTTGAAGTGGTGCTTCTGGATCTCCAGCGGGAGCCGGCACCTTTTCAACGATTTGTTCTAAAATATCCTCGATTCCAATACCCGCCTTAGCAGAGGTGAGAACAGCTTCAGACGCATCCAACCCGATGACATCTTCAATTTCTTCTCTTACACGCTCAGGCTCTGCACTTGGCAGATCGATTTTGTTGATAATCGGAAGAATTTCTAAGTTGTTATCAAGAGCTAAATAAACGTTCGCAAGTGTCTGTGCTTCAATTCCTTGTGCTGCATCTACTACGAGAATCGCACCCTCACAGGCAGCTAGGCTTCGAGATACCTCATAGGTGAAGTCGACATGCCCTGGTGTATCAATCAGGTGCATGATATATTCTTCTCCATCCTTCGCCTTATACTTCAGCTGGACAGAGTTTAATTTAATCGTTATGCCGCGTTCACGCTCTAAATCCATGGAATCAAGCAATTGTTCTTTCATTTCTCGCTGCGTAATCGCCGCTGTTTTTTCCAAAATACGGTCCGCCAATGTGGATTTCCCATGGTCAATATGGGCGATAATGGAGAAATTTCGAATTCTTGATTGCCGCTCTAATCGTTTTTCTTTATCTGTCACAATCTATCACTCCTACTATAAAACGCGGGTTGCGCTAGGTTAGATTATATCAATAGGGCTGTAAAGATTCAATCGAAATCAAGAAAAGCCGCTTATTGGTCAGCGGCTTTGATCAAAAGGGTGATATCTCATGAAATTCGTTTATTTCCCATTCACCCAATCATAAAGAGAACGGGCTGCATGTGTCATGCCATCAGACAGGGCTTTTCCTGCCTTGGAAAAGGCATTAAAGCCCTCTATTTCCTCCAGCTGTTTTTGTTTTTCGGCAAGATCCTTTTCTGTAACAGCCGTTCCTAAGATAGAAGCTTCCTTCTCTTCATTGTCGTTCATTTGAATGGAGAAAGCTCCTTTTAATTGCGGATCATGGTAGCCCTTCATTTGCAGCATGCCATTATTCGCTTGCTGCATTCCTAAAAAGACACCAAACAGCAAGACCAATCCTAAAATAATGGTTTTTCCAATAAATGAGCCCATATCCGTCACCACCTTAAGAGCGTTTTTTCTCATCCTTTGCTTTGCCGTCAACCTTTTCCGCGTCCCAGAAAATGTCGCTGAATACATCAGCTGCTGCATTGGATGCATTTCTCAATTCTTCCATATTATTATCTACTCCACCAAATTCTAAAAGAAGGGCTTTGTCGGATAAATCTTGATTATAGATTCCATTATCGCCAATTTCTCCTTTGGCAAACACACCGACACTAAGACCTTTATATTTTTTCTCCATCAAATGGTGGAACTCTGTCGCAAGCTTTAAGTTTTTCTCATAGCTTTGATTCTTCTTCCCAACAACAAACGCAATTCTCGCATATTTTTTCCCTTTGATTTCGACAGTCGTATCTTTCTTTCTTCTTGAGTCCCGGTGAATATCAATTAAATAATCGAGGTCATCATTTTTCGCTAAGGCTTCTTTCACGACCAATCTTGATTCATTATAAGACTGCGGATACTTTAATCCTTTTTTTAACAGTCTTTTTTCAATTTCCGTTTTGTCGACTGTATTGCCGATTCCTTGCTGATCAAGCGCCTTTCCAAACATGTCGCCGACAAGGGTGACATTCACTTTTGAGTGCCGTGCATTATTTGGATTCGTTTCTCCTTTTAAAAATGGTAAATATGATTCCGTATTATGTGTGTGGTAAATGTACACAGCTTTTCGTTTTCCTGTTGACCGGTCAGGTTCTTTGGCAGGCTTTTTCGGCGTATCATCATCGAGCTTGTCCAGCTCAGCCAGATTTGCTTCTTTTTCATCTTGGATTACTTCACTAGGCGGCGGTGATTCCATTGGCATGTTGGTATAATCTGTTCCTTCACCCGCTAAGATGATTTTTGTATCAAAATGTTCAAAGCCTGGGAGTTCTCTTCCTAGGAAACTGCGCGGGTCTTCTAAATTAATACTGGTTGCAAGCTTCAGTGACAGCCCAGAGAAATGAAATCCTTTTTGAGCTTCTGGAACTGCTGAGGCGAAATATTGGTTTTCCATGCCCATTAATGTGGCAAAAAATGCGCCAGAGAGCTCATCTGCTACACCATATAACGAGGCTTGCGGCCTCAGCTCGGGTTTTAAAGAGGTCAAAGCCCCTGATATCACAAACACCACAACAAGAGAGGCAATAAATAAGAAGATGCTTTTTACTACTTTCGTTCCATTAATCGCAACGACCAACTGTCGAGGACGGCGGGGTCTTTTTTTCATGATTTACTCCCTCCAGCACGCTTTCTAGTAATTACACTATGAGCGAGCTAGAGAAAGTAGAACCGATTAATGATTATATGAACCCATGTTATCTTGAGTGATTTTTTGATGAAGCGCTGTGTTTAATCCGTTGGCAAGTACGTTTGCCATATCATCAATGAATGTATCGACTTCCTTAGGCGTGACCATTAAATTTTGACCCAGGGGCGCAAGCACTTCGTGGATCAGCTGCCTTTTCTCTTCTTCAGGAAGGGTTCCTACGATGCCTAAGAATGATTGACGCGTTTCTTCATCTGGCAAGTCCTCTTCTTTAAGCACTTTTTTCTTCCCGAATGTCAAACCAGCTGGCACAAGAGAGCGGGATGGTCTATCATCTTTTAGTTCTCTACCAAAATGCTTTAAGACATAATCAATTGTGTCACTTGCAATGGTTACTGCATCCACCACTGTCGGAACGCCAATCGCAATCACTGGAATTCCCAATGTTTCTTTGCTTAATTCTTTTCGCTTATTCCCTACACCAGAACCGGGATGGATACCTGTATCAGAAATTTGAATGGTTGTATTCACTCGTTCCACCGCACGAGCAGCAAGGGCATCGACCGCGATGACAAAATCAGGCTTAGACCGCTCAATCACACCTTGGATAATGTCACTTGTTTCAATACCGGTCAGTCCCATCACACCAGGTGACAAAGAAGAAACCGGGCGATAGCCTTCCTGAACATTTTCCGGCTGCAATTCAAAGAGATGGCGGGTCACAAGCAGGTTTTCAACTGTGAGAGGCCCTAGTGCATCTGGCGTGACATTCCAGTTTCCCAGCCCTACTACAAGGCAGCTCGCATCAGCCTGAATGCCTCGGTCTTTTAAAAACTGAGCAAAATGACGTGCAAAGACTTCGACGACTTTTTCTTGCATCTCAGAGTCTTTCTCTCGAATACCTTGCGCCTCAAACGTCAAGTATGTCCCTGCCTTTTTGCCGGTCAGCGCCTCCCCTTCTTTCGTGATTTCTACAGTGCGTATGCGGATGCCCTGCTCATCTTTTTCCTTTTCGACAATCCCTTGGATCCCGTCCTTTTTGACGACATTCGGATTGTTCTCTTGTTCTAGTATCTCTTTTGTTTCAACAGCGAGGTCTGTCCGGATTTGATAAACGCTTAAATCAAGTTTCTGTTTCTCCATAAAAAGACTCCTTCCACCAAGTAATTAACAGTAGTCTTTCCATCTCTTGAAAGAAACATTCGAGTACGTCATCAATGAAAAATACTTTACATTTATATTGCATTCTAAAGGTGTGTTTGATAGAATACAATTTGTTCTATTGTGAAGATTTAACCTTAAGACAATTGTGTTTAGGTTGTATCTTAGGAGGTGAAACACATGCCAAATATTAAATCAGCGATCAAACGTACAAAAACGAATAACGAACGCCGTGCACATAACGTAACAATCAAGTCTGCGATGCGTACTGCGATTAAACAAGTTGAAGTTTCTGTAGCTAACAACGATGCTGAGCAAGCAAAAGCTGCTCTTGCTTCTGCTGCAAAACGCATTGACAAAGCCGTTAAAACTGGTCTTGTACACAAAAACGCAGCTGCGCGTTACAAATCAAGACTTGCTAAACAAGTAAACGGACTTTCTGCATAATGCTTGCAACGCCTCAGTGATGAGGCACCTGTTTAACTGTACGTCCGTCCTGACCGGCACAGCCTTAAGGACAGACTGGCAATTATACATCTAAACAAAAACGACCCTCTTTTTAGAAGGTCGTTTTTTTATGTTCAAGCGCCTAACAAACGAAGCAGGAACAATTCTAACAGCAGCTGCTTGTCCTTTTTACCGGTTTTCATTTCATAATCAATCGTTGAAAGCTCTTTGACGATCTGCTTGAGCTCTTCTTCTGAAAACAGTCTTGCCTGATCCATCGCAAGTTTGACCCGAAACGGATGGACTTTTAGATTTGAAGCAATTTGTTTTTGTCCATAGCCTTGCTGAGCGAAGTACTTCGTCTGCAAAATCAATCGAAATTGAGTTGAAATGAGTGCTAATATTTTAATGGGTTCCTCATTTTGCTTCAGCAGGTCATAAAACATCTGCATGGCCTCAGAGCGGCGTCTGTTTACGATTTGATTAATCAGCTCGAAAATATTTTGCTCTAAGCTTCTTGCAACGAGCTGATTGACATCTGCTAACTCAATTTCTTCCCGCTCTCCAATATATGTACTTAGCTTTCGAACCTCTTGGAATAGAGAGGAGAGACTTCCGCCGCATAGCATCACAAGCTGCTCAGCCGCTTCGGATGTAATCGTCTTTCCTTCTGTCTTCACCAGTGTGATGGTGAAATCAGTTGTTTCTTTTGGGTTTAACTCTTTCGCCTCAACGACAGCAGCTTTCTTTTTTAGCAATTTGGTGATTTTCTTACGCTCATCCAGCTTTTCATATGGTGCCAATAACACGAGAATGGTATAGGGCGCTGGCTTTTCTAAATAAGCTTCTAATACAGAAAGCTCATGCTCAATCTTTTCCTTTTTCTTTTCAGCAGTAAGAAAATAAGGATTCTTGATCACGACGAGACGTCTTTCTCCCATAAACGGAAATGTTTCTGCATCCGTCACAGCCTGTTCAAGCGGCACTTCTTCCATATCGAAGACGGAGTAATTAAAATCCTTCGTTTCTTCCTCTACTACAGCTTGTCTCAATTTAGCAGCGGTTTCTTGCAGTAAATATGTTTCTTTCCCATATAAGCAATAAACGGGATGGATATCCCCTCGTTTTAAATTATTCCATACATCAAAGACCATCAATTGACTCCCTCTCTTTCACTTCCTCCTCTATCCTAAAGTGTGTGAAGACATTAGTAAAGAGGAAGCTGAAAGTGCCGCCTCCTCATTTATAGTAAACGTCCGGCGCAAGCTCCCGGGTCAGCCTGCTGTCAGACGATATTCATAAAATGATCATAAAATGGAAAACGGTTACTTTACCTTCTAGCAATTCCAAATGAGTTCAAGTATACTAAAATTAGCCAGGAGGGATGAAAATGAATGAATTTGAAAAAAATGTTCAAAGCAAGCGGAATGATGTGACCGACTCAGCCGTTGGTTTTATCGTCACATTCGGATTTTTCGCCTCAATGTTTATTTTGGCAACCATTATACACCTCGTTGGATCTTAACTTCATGAAGGTTACATGACTGCCGTTTTGGCAGTTTTTTTATTGATTTTGTAAGATATCATATGGAGGATGAGTGTAAAACGTTCCTTGCTCATCGAGAAATTCATACGTCACGCTCCCATCGATATCTGTCCGATACACTTTCATTTGTTGATCCTTTAATTTTTTCAATACTTCCTGATGTGGATGCTGATAACGATTGCGTTCACCTGCTGAAATGAGTGCATGTGAGGGCTTGAGATGCTGAAGCCATTCTTCGCTTGTTGACCCTTTACTCCCGTGATGTCCAACCTTTAAGATATCTGCCCGCAGATGAGGAAAGGCTTCTATCATGTCTCGCTCCCCTTCTTGTTCAAGATCTCCAGTGAGCATAAACCGCTTCCCGCCTAGAGTAAATGTCAAAACGAGTGAATCATTATTCTTAGTTGTTACCCGATCACGCGATGGATGAAGGACCTGAAATATTTGCTCTCCAATCTGAAGCTGATCTCCTCTCTCTAATTCATCAATCATGATCCCTTGATCAGCTGCTTCTTTTAACAGCTCCGCATCCTCTGGACTCCGTGCAAAGCCTTTTGGAATAGCCAGCCGCTTTACTTTATTTCGCTTGATTAAACGAGCTGCTTCTCCCATATGGTCTTGATCCGCATGTGTGAGAATAAGAACATCAAGTTTTGCTATCCCTTTAGAATGCAGAAACGGGATCAGCGTTTGATCACCGATCGTAGACACCTTACGTCTTTTTTTCCACGGTTCTTCTTCAAAAGAAAGTCTGCCTCCTGTATCCACAAGCAGGTGCCCCTTTCGATAGGGCAGCTGAATAAACAAACTATCCCCCTGTCCTACATCCAGCATTGTCACTTCCCCTTTTTCGAGAAAATTCGGGGTGAAATAGTGTGCACTCAAGACACCAATAAGAAAAAGGATCGGCAGTGCATAGGATTTCACAGAAGTTTTGCTCTCCATCACAAATAACAGAACAATTAAGGCGCTCACCTCAAGCAGAATATGCCACCAAGCAGACTTCATAAAAATCAAGTTGAATTCATCAAAAACAGCCATATAGGCTGACAATTGATGACTAAGCTGAATCACCGAATCAAGCAGCTGAAACAATGTTTGTCCAAGCGGAAGATAAATGATAGTGAGAATAAAAAAGAGTAAGGACAGCGGCATAACGACCGTCGTATATAAAGGAACAAATATCATGTTCAAAGGTACGCTCAGTAAAGAGAATTGATGAAAATGATATAAAAGAACAGGAAGTGAAGCAAGCTGTGCAATAAAGGAAATCAGGAATAATTGCATGACTGAACTTTTTGCTTTTGATAAAATCCTAGTCGATAACAAAATAAAAAACGTGACCGCGAATGAAAGCTGAAATCCGATATCAAATAAATAAAGAGGATGAACCGCTAATAAGAGTAAAAACGTTGCACTTAATACCACAGCAGAAGGCTGTTTCATTTCTTTTGGCAGACTAGTCATCACTAAATAGATTCCTGCCATGAGGCAAGCTCTTAAAACAGATGGTGCAGCACCTGTCAAACAAGCATAAATTGGAAGAAAACATAAGAGAAGAATACGTGCTGTCTCTCTTGTCACGCCTGCACGAAGGAGACACCAAAATAAACATGCAAGAAGCGTTTGCACATGCAATCCTGAGATCGCTAGTAAATGAATAATGCCGAGCATTTGATAATCTCTTAATGTGTCAGGTTCTATCAACTCACGATCGCCAAAAATTAGTGCCTGTACAATGCCAACAGAGTGTTTAGGCACATGATCTTCTAAAAATTTCAAACCTTTTTGCCTTATCACTTGAAGAAAATAGGAAGACCCGTCTTTTTTTGTACAGTTTTTGATCGACTGTGGCAGAAAAATGGCGTCAATGCCTTTTGATTTTAAAAATTGATCGTATTGAAACCCGTTAGGAATGGTTGCTTGCTTTGCTGGACGAACATCACCTGTCATGTGACAGCTCATACCAGGTTCTACCTCTTTTAATGCCTCTTTTTCACGCTCTGTTTGAATTGTATAAAAAGTGGCTAGTTGTTCATGGTCTGTTGAAACAGTCGCTGAAAAACGATTGCCATCTGTTTTCGGAATACTTTCAATCACAACGGAACCAGATAGGAATTTTTCTAGTACGGGTTGATCCGTTTCAAGAGACTCATGAATCATAAAAATGAGTATATAGACAGCACCGCATAGGCTGACCATTAAAAAGAGCTGAGGCATATTTTTCAGTAGGCTGAGAAGTAATATGATGAGAAGAAAGAGAAGGAAATACATATGAAGATGATATGCAGCCAGAGCAATTCCAACAGCTGCTGAAATTGCCCCAAACGGCAAATATTTAAACATAGGAAGTAAATAATTGATTCGCCTTCTCATGCATATCGCGAATTTCTGTTTCGCTAAGTCCTGATTCACTCAGCTTCCCAATTAAATCTGCAACAAAGGCCAATTTTTCTTGATTTTTTAAGTCGATGATCATTTCATCTAATTCAACTTGCTCTGTTTGAACACCCGCCTGCTCGAATAAATCAATCGCATATGGATGATTTTTATAATCCTTTGCATAGTACACTGTTCGTATGCCCGCTTGAATGATGGCTTTACAGCACTGTAAACAAGGAAAATGTGTGACATATATTTCAGCATCAGCTGTAGGTGCACCAAATTTGGCACATTGTAAAATAGCATTCATTTCCGCATGGATGGTGCGAACACAGTGATGATCAATGACATAGCACCCTACATCCGCACAATGAACATCACCGGCAATGGAGCCATTATACCCCCCTGCAATGATGCGCTTGTCCCTTACGATGGTCGCCCCAACAGCTAACCGCTCACAGGTGCTTCGTAAAGCAAGCAAATGGCTTTGTGCCATAAAATATTGATTCCATGAAATTCTTTCCACGAGCTGATCCCTCCAGAATGATGGTTGATATTAAGTGTACATGCCTTTCTTCTCTAACGTCAATTCTACTTCACGGTCAATTGACTTTTCAGCCGTTCAATCGTCTTTTCCCCAAAACCTGAAATGTTCCGCAAGTCTTCAATTTGTTGAAATTCTCCGTGTTCCTCTCTATACATTATTATAGCTTCGGCTTTAGCTGGTCCTATGCCGTTAATGGTTTGCAATTCGGCTGCATCGGCCTGATTGACATTCACACCTTCACTCTTTTCAACGCCCGTTGATGCGTCAGCTGATGCTGTTTGCGTCTCTCTTTCCGCTTCCCCCTGCTTCCGAACATAAATCATCATACTATCCTCTAATTTAGCTGCTTGGTTGATTTCAATCGAGTCTGCTTTGCTGGTAAAGCCTCCTGCCCTTTGAATCGCTTCCTCTACCCGAGCATCAGATTGAAACGTATAAACACCTGGCTTCCTTACAGCTCCTTTGACCTCTACAAAAATCGTCGATGGCTCTTTTTCTGTCTTTTCTTGTTTGTCTTCTAATGTGACTTGTATGTCTTTATTTTCCTTCGATACACTTGGCTCTCTGTTGCCCTCTCCTTTTCCAGTAAAAAAGAAGAAACTGAAGATGATCACGACTATGAGTCCAGCGGCGATATAAAGACTGTATTTTTTTAATGAAATGAGTCGTTTCACTTACTCACGCTTCTTTCAATCATATTTTTCTACTGCTCAACATACTGTTTAGAAGATAACAGATCCAATGCGTCTAAGGAGGGAGAACGTTTGAATATAGGGTTAATCGGTACAGGAAACATGGGTACCATACTTACTGAGGCATTTATTGAATCAAAGACAGTCAATCCCTCATCGATTACTATTACAAACCGAACCATTGAAAAAGCGTTCAATATAAAAAAGAACCATCCAGAGCTTGAAGTAACGAAACAGCTTTCA
The DNA here is from genome assembly GCF_038593305.1 of Bacillus sp. FSL P4-0248. NCBI lineage: Bacteria > Bacillati > Bacillota > Bacilli > Caryophanales > Bacillaceae > Bacillus > Bacillus sp. FSL P4-0248. The sequence continues at coordinate 2,283,993 of NZ_CP151983.1, forward strand.
GGGGCTGTCACGAATAAAGATTTCATTTTTGTTTGTGTCAAACCACTTGATATTTATCCACTTTTAAAAGAGCTGAGCCCTCTTTTAACGGAGCAGCAAACCATTGTCATCATTACAAGTCCGGTTCATCCTGAACAGCTTCAGGATATCGTTCCTTGTCAAACAGCCAGGCTGATTCCAAGCATTACAAACCGTGCTTTATCAGGCGCATCACTTTTAACTTTTGGTTCATCATGCAATGCCGCGACGAAAACTGCGTTAAGACAGTTAGCTTCGTGCATTTCAACACCTATCGAGATCCATCATTCAATTACAAGAGCGGCTTCCGATATTGTCAGCTGCGGACCTGCTTTTATCAGTTTTCTCGTTCAGAAAATGATTGAAGCAGCCGTAGAAGAAACGGATATTTCTAAAGAAGAAGCCACCACCTTATCAGAGGATATGCTTGTTGGTCTTGGCCGTTTGATTGAAAAAAGAGTCTATACCCTTCCGACACTGCAAGACAAAGTATGTGTGAAAGGCGGCGTCACTGGTGAAGGCATTAAAGCACTTGAAGCAGGTGTGCAAGATATGTTTCACCGTCTCTTTCAAAACACCCATGAAAAATTCGATGAAGATCTAGAGGCGGTTGCGCTTCAATATCCGCCAAGCGTGTTCACTGATGATCGCAGAAATTAATCATCTTTGCAACAAGCGAAAAAAGGGTTTTAAAAAACCATCGTTCTATTAAACGATGGTTTTTGGTTTCTTAGCTGAGATGAAATACCTTTCGGCGAATTCACCGGGGGCTTCATTTGTAAAATCAGCAGTCACTTCTATTTGTTCAAAGCCAGCGGACTCAAGGAACGCTGCATATGTTTCAAATGGAAATGTGCGCTGTTCATGTGTCTCATCATAACGCTGATACATGTCTCCGTCTTTTACAAAAAAGCTTAAATCATGAATGACCGAATACATGTCATCCCCTTTATCACTCTGCCAAATATAGCTGATCTCTTCATCTTGATCTGCATAAGTCGAACCCGGGAATACCTCTTCCATTTTATAAGGCGTATGAACATCAAAAAGTAAAACCCCATCTGCCTCTAAAAGCTGAAACATGTTTTTAAAGGTTTTTTTGACGTCATTTTCGTTTTTTAAGTAATTCAAGGAATCACAGCAAATAACAGCTGCCTGGAAGGCTTGTTCAAAGCCCGTAACCTCTCTCATATCTTGATGTAAAAATTGAATCGACTGCTTTTTCGCCTGCGCTTTTTGCTGCGCGAAGGCCAGCATTTCTTCACTGAGGTCAATTCCTGTGACCTTGTGGCCCTTTTCAGCTAACCGAAGAGAAATCTCTCCAGTTCCACAGCCTACATCGATGATGGCAGCATTCGGCTTCATATACTGCTGGATCCACTGAACCCATTCATCATAAGGTGCATGTGTCATGAGCTCGTCATACACACCTGCAAACCCTTGATAAATCATGAGTTAATGCCAAGTGAAAGGGTTTCTCTCGGCGCATCTCCCCATAGCTTTTCTAGATTGTAGTATCCTCTTTCTTCTTTGTGGAACACATGGGCAATGACATCACCTAGGTCAATCAATACCCATCTTGCTTCATCAAAGCCTTCCATCTTCTTCACTTCGATTCCGCTTTCCTCTGCAAGATGTTTTACTTCTCTTGCAATGGCTTGCACTTGTTTATCAGAATTCCCGTGACAAATGAGAAAATAATCTGCAACAAGTGAGATTCCTTGCATATTAAGGGCAATAATATCCTCAGCCCGTTTATCATCGCATGCTCCTGCTGCGACGTTTAAAATTGATGATGAATCCATCCAAAATTCCTCCTTAGTTCTTCTTATGCACAAGCGAGTTGTAAGTAGCAAGCGTATCTGGAAAGACTGGCTGATTCTTTTTCATTAGAAAACTGATGGTGTTTTTTAATGATTGGATCAGTGCACGATCTAGATCATGTTCTGCTAACTCCCTTACTTCTTCGACACCAGGGAAATGACGTCCTGGTTCAATATAATCTGCGACATAAATGACTTTTTCAAGTAAGGTCATGTCTGGTCTGCCGGAAGTATGAAATTCAATAGCTGTTAACACATCTTGATCATCAATTCCAGCTTCTTTTTTGACCAAATAGGCACCAACCGGGGCGTGCCAAAGCTCGGGCGAATATTCAAGCAATAAAGGGTTCATCTGTTCTTTTTGGATAATCCCCTTCATTTCTTCTTTTGGTCTAAATTTCGCATAATCATGAAAAATAGCGGCGATCTCTGCTTTTTTCACATCTGCACCGAACCGTTCCGCTAATGAAATGGCTGTCTCCATGACTCCGAGTGTATGTGTATATCTATGCTCTGTTAACTGCTCTTTGACACAGTTCAATGCTTCTTCACGATTCATATAAATGATGCTCCTTTATATAACGCTCAACAGCTTTCGGAATCAAATAATCGACAGGGTTACCCTGCTCTATTCGCTGCCTAATCAATGTCGATGATACATCAAAAGCTGGAACATCTGCAAATAAAACAGGATATCCCGTACTTCCAACGTAACCCGGCCTTTTCATCCCAATAAAGGTGATCATTTGAAGCAAATCATCGATCCGATGCCATTTTGGCAAATACTCGACCATGTCCGCTCCTATCATAAAAAAGAACTGATCTTCTGGATGACGCTTCTTTAACAGATCGACTGTATCTACCGTATAAGACGGACCCTCCCGCTCCATTTCAATGAGCTCGAGCCGAAAATATGGATTTGACTGAATCGCCGCCTCCACCATTTTTATCCGGTGATAACTATCTGCTCGTTTCCGTCCAGTTTTATGAGGAGGCATATGGTTTGGGATAAACCAAATTTCATCAAGCCCCACTTGAATCCGCACCTCACTTGCCATCAGCAAATGCCCGTTATGGGGAGGATCAAACGTACCGCCGAACAACCCTATTTTTTTCATATCGCATCCACCTTTACGGCAGCTTAATTTGTTTATTTTCCTTAGATTCTTTGTAAAGGACAATCACATTTCCGATCGTTTGAACGAGCTCAGCCTTTGCACCTTTTACAAGTGCTTTCGCAACTTCCGTTTTGTCCTCGTCGCAATTTTGCAATACGCTGACCTTTAACAGTTCTCTTGCTTCAAGCGCCTCGGAAATTTGCTTGACCATATTGTCATTTACCCCGCCTTTTCCAACTTGAAAAATAGGTGATAAATGATGTGCTTGTGCACGTAAAAAACGTTTTTGCTTACCTTTTAACATGGTGTTCCTCCTAATTTCTCTATGACAATTGACTTCATTTTTCCGGCGTCAGGCGTAATGCCTGTCCACAGTTCAAAGGCTCTTACTGCTTGTCCAACAAACATGCCAACCCCATCCACTGTTTTCAAGCCTAAACCTGCTGCTTCACTGAGCAGTTTTGTTTCTATTGGATTATACACAATATCACAAACGACCGCTGTTTTTTTTGCGTTCGCTAAAGAAATCGGGGTTTCTTCAACATTCGGATACATGCCGATCGAGGTCGTATGGATGATGACATCATATTCCCCAAGCCGCTCTTCCGCTGCATTTAATGTGATTGCTTGAGATGTGATTTTCCCCTCTGCACTTTCAATTAAAGCTTCAGCTTTTTCAATGGTGCGGTTCGTAATATCAAAGCTCTTCGGTGCATACTGAGCAATTGTCGTATAAATCGCTCTTGCCGCTCCGCCAGCACCAATCAAGAGAAATGACAGCTCTGATAGCGGCTGATCCAAGGCTTCAAGCAATGAATGAAGAAAGCCTTCTCCATCTGTATTGTACCCAACGAGCTGACCCCCTTCGAGCCTCACCGTATTGACGGCACCGAGGCGTTCAGCTGTCACATCAATTTTGTCGAGGTACTGCATGATTTCTACCTTGTGAGGAACAGTGACGTTAATGCCGCTGATTCCTAACGCTTTCATGCCGCTAATCGCATCTTTCAGGTCATCACTTTCTACTTGAAAGCCATGATAATGTCCATCAATTCCAGTATCCTTTAATGCTGCATTATGAATATCCGGAGACATTGAGTGGCCAACAGGGTTACCGATTACTCCGTATAAAGGTTTCAAGGTCTCTCCCCCTTTGAACATTTAAATTAACGAACGTCTCATAAACACATGAACGCCTTTTGGCGCATAAACTTTGATTTGCTTGCCCGCATCATTTGCAGTGACCCAGCCTAAACCTGAAAAGACGATGTCCATTTTTGGCTGATCAATGGTAAAGGTATGCGGAACGAGCGGCGGGAAATCTTCCATTCCCTCTTTTGATGGCGGTGACAAGAGTTCCCCTGCATGTTTTTCATATAAATCATCTGCATTCTCCAGCTTTGTACGGTGAATGTTCAGCTCATTTGGCATATAGCAGACAAATGATGTTCTGCCGCCTTTTACGTAATCAAATCGAGCCAGTCCGCCAAAATAAAGCGTTTGTGCTTCATTTAATTGGAACGTTCTCGGTTTCAATTCTTTTTTCGGCGTTAAAATCTTCAAGTCATTTTTGCTGACATAGTGCGCCATTTGATGGCGGTTGATGATGCCCGGCGTATCAAATAAAGCAGACCCGTCATCAAGCGGAATTTCAATCGCATCAAGTGTAGTACCTGGATATTGGGATGTAGTAATAACGTTCTCTTCGCCAGATACTTCTTTGATGATTCGATTGATAAATGTTGATTTTCCAACATTCGTACAGCCGACAACATAGACATTTCTTCCCTCGCGGTAATGATCGATCGCTTCCATCACCTCAGGTACGCCCTGGCCTCTGCTTGCACTGATCAAGAAAACATCGATAGGGTTTAATCCGTTTTCCTTTGCTTCCCGTTTCATCCAATGAATCAGACGATCTTTTTTCACGGATTTCGGTAAAATATCCACTTTGTTGCCGACAAGTAAAATCGGATTACCGCCGACAATACGGTTCAGCCCATTGATCCAGCTTCCGTTAAAGTCAAAAATATCAACGACCTTCACAATGAGAGAATCTGTCTCTCCAATGCTGTGCAATATATTTAAAAAGTCGTCCTCTGTTAAAGAAACATCTTGAATCTCATTGTAGTTCTTTAACCTAAAACAGCGCTGACAGATCACATCTTCTTTCAATAGAGATGCTGCCGGCGCATATCCTAATTGATCTTTATCTTCCGTCTGAATGGCTACACCGCAGCCAATACAAACAACCTTTTCCATTATTACTCTTCCTCCCACTGAATGTGGCCCTTACGCTTTAAGGCTCCTAAAATTCTGCGTTCAATCTGCCTGTTAAACTTTGTGAAAAATCCGTCCGAGGCAGCAACAGGAACGACCAAAATCGTATGGAAGCCATGACGATTCCCGCCAAGAACATCTGTCATGAGCTGATCTCCAATGACAACCACATCTTCTTTTTTCAACTGCATATCAGCGACTGCCTTATTAAAGGCTCTTCCCATAGGCTTTCTCGCTTTATAAATAAACGGAATATGAACCGGTTCAGAAAAAAGCTTGACCCTTTTTTCATTATTGTTCGATACAATCGTCACTTGTATCCCGTGATCTTTCATTTCTTGAAACCATTCAATTAAGCGCGGTGTCGCACTTGGACGGTCCCATTCTACTAGTGTGTTATCTAGATCGGTAATAATTCCTTTTACATTTCGTTCTTTTAATTTTTGCGGTGAAATGTGGAAAATACTTTTCACAAATTCATCCGGTAAGAAATACTTCTTTAGCACAATTTGCACCCTTTCTTCCATTGGTTTTCAGCGATTGTGTCGAATCAAATCACAATTTGTCTGTCTATCGAATACAATGAAAAAGTTTTCGACATATGATGAGGACCTTCAACAGGTGTGGATAATTTTACACACATTATCCACCTATATTCCATCACGCTTTCATTCAATTATAAACACTCTACCCACAAGTTATCCACTTAACCATGTGGATAACAGAACGATTGTTCTTGTTTCCCATTCATGGTAGATTAAAGGTACTTCAAAGACAGTCGATCAACCTATGATGATATGTCTTTTCCTCAAATTTTATGCCAACTTTTTCAGGGGAGGTGTTTTTCCCATCATATGGGTTTCTAGTATGAAAAAGCTGTCAGATGATTTACTTATAGAATCGTATTATAAAGCAAATGAAATGAACTTAAATCGCGACTTCATTGAATTAATTGAGACAGAAATGAAAAGACGTTCGCTCGGGCATATGCTCTCTGTTTCCTCTTAATTCCATATCACAGGAACCATGCCTCCCGAGCACTCTCCTTTTTTAAACTCAGGTGACTGATATTATATCACTTGCGCTATAGGCTTACTACTATTTTCCGTAAAAAACACCCCTTCTGATGAAAGAAGAGGTGTCTTAATTGCAAGGCTGTTCATTCCAAAACCATAACCCTCCGCCTACGACTAAAATGACCACAAGGAACACAACAAGAAAAGCGTAACCGATTCCTGCTCCTTGTGCTGGATAAGGCGAACACGCAGGGTAAGGATAAGGACATCCCCACATATCAGTTACCTCCTTCTAGGAAGATATACTGTTAGACTATGCTGGATGGATGGTCTTGTTTAGGCAGATGGCCATCATTTAAAAATGTTTGATGACATCACGCTCTTTGATTTCGTTATAAATAATTCTCGCCCCTTTTGGTGTCATATGATTGCCAGAAGGGTCGATTAAACCTGACTGAATCAGGGCATGATCACTATCTTCTCCAGCTTCTCGGATGAAAGCTTTCCAGTTGTCGACAAGCGGCACCTGCTCATCCTTCGCTACTTCTCTGGTGATATCATTATAAGAGTTTTGCCAGGCTCTTGCCCCGCCTCTCCCGGCAAAATAAGATGACTTATATCTAGAGTAATAATACAAGCCCTTTTTCCCGCCTTCTACAACAGGCACACAGGTCATGAGAATCGGGGTTATGCCTTCTTTTCTACTTTCAGAAACAAAGTAGATTAAATTTTCTTTAAACCGTTTTTTCGTCACTCGGGGATGTTTCCCGTCTAAAATCGCCGCATCATTCGTGCCGAACATGATGAGGACGTAAGTTGGTTTCTGTTTTAAAATATCCTGCTCAAAGCGAAGTTTCGCGTCTTCAGTCGTCTGCCCGCCAATGCCTGCATTCTTCACTTGAATTTGGCCGCGCTCGACGTTTTTCATGAGATTCACCCATTTTTCAGATGTTGGATAATCTCGAAAGTCCCAGTTTGATCCTCTTGTATTGCTGTCACCAAATGCAATGACGCTTTCTTGTACTGGCTTTGCGCACCCAGCAGCAACACATAGTAGGATAAAAAGGAAAACATATTTCTTCACAACATTCACCTCCAAAAGCCCTCTTCATATAGTAAACGACAAGACTTTTGGTTTCAATGAATGAATGTTTTTGACGAATGCTTCCTATTGCAGCTGAACAGGCATATATGCTTTGTCATGGTGCAGCAGTTCACTTACTTTTACAAATTCATAGCCCCTCTTCTTCAACTCAGGAATCACTTGTTTCAATGCTTCTACCGTTTGCTTGCGATTTCCTCCGCCATCATGTAAAAGGATGATATCGCCGCCTTGAATATGATCAATGATTCGGCTTGCAATTTTACGTGCGCCTGGTCTTGACCAGTCCTTCGGATCTTGCGTAAAGGACCACATGACCACATCATACCCTTGCTTTGATAGAATGCGGAATGATTTCATTGTTAAGCGTCCACCAGGAGGGCGAAATAATAAGGGACCGCCAGGCTGGAGTGAAGCGATATGAGCCGCTGATTCTTTTAATTCCCGCTTGATCTCCTTTGACGACAAAAGGTCAAAATACGTATGATTCATCGTATGATTGCCGAGTTCATTCCCCTCGTCCACAATCCGTTCTGCGATCATTGGATATGTATGAATTCGGCTCCCTATCACAAAAAAGCTTGCATTCACTTGATGCTCCTTCAGCACATCCAATATTTGATTTGTATACACTGGATGAGGACCATCATCAAAGGTGATCGCAATCTTTTTCCGTTCCGCTCTCATGTCCCAAAAGGCACGTCCCGTTTTTTCAAGATCGACTCGTTTTAATGTACGTGCCTCTATTTTATTAGGAATAAAAGCACATAGCAGCCATATACACATCAAGATATGCAGCCCTCTCATTCGACCGCCTCCTCCACCGAACATCATTACCGATAAATTGCCCGCTTTCTCATCAATTCATGCTCATATCCGCTTTTTTTTCAAATAAAAAAAGCCGGCCATAATTGGCCCGCTCTTTGTTTCACGTTTGGTTTCTCTCTTCAACTGTCGAACGTTGCTTAGAATTCATACAGACACTCTCCTTCTTGGATTTGATTTTGAGCCCATAATAATTTCTGATAATACTGGTTGGACTTCTTGTATTGTTGAGAGGCTTCTAAGGCTGTCGCAATTTCTAGTGAGATATCCTCTATATAAGAGTATAGGCTAAGTTTTTCCAAATAATCAATGGTTTTTTGCAGTTGGTCTTCATTGATTTCCTGAACATATAGAGCATCCAGGTACTCAAACATATGACAGAACAGCTGGTCTTCATGCTTCTTTGCAGCCAATTTCCCATCTTCTAATATGCGCAGGGCATCCGCCTGTTCATTCTGTCTAAAAAGCAGCTTCGCCAGCGTATAGAGCGTATGCGGAAGCGTTGGAAGCAGCTCTTTGCGGGCAAGATCAGCAGATTCCGTTAAATATCGTTCCGCTTCCTCTCTATAGCCAAGCTCACCATAACATTTTCCTAAATTATAGAGCGCTGAACTGTATATGCGCGGGTGATCAATTTGAGATGCGAGCTGTTTTGCCTTTTTTAAATGAGGCAGTGCCCGGTCTTTTCGTTTTAAATCTTGATAATTTCCTGAGATGACAAAGAGACATTGAATGATGCGAATGGTATACGCATCATGCTGATCGTATATTTCCAGCGCCTTTAAAATATGGTGCATGGAGACATGTGTTTGTTTCATGATATAGTAGGCTTCTGCCACTTTAAAATGAAACTCTGCCTGCTCAATATCATCAAATACCATGGACAGCTGCTTTTCTGCGACTCGATAATATTTGACGGCTTCTAAATATTCTTTTTGACTAAATTCATGCATGCCACGAAAAAATGCATGGTAATAATGCAGCATATCAGATAACTCATGATTGGAGTTTTCGATTTTATCGACTAGATTAGATACTGAGAAAGGTTGATATTTTGAAGGGTGTATATAGTCAAGCATGATTTGGTGCCGAAAACACATGAGCTGATAATAAATCAGTAAATGCTGGTCCTCTTCCATCTGTTCAATTTCCGCTTCAACTTCCGCTTTCAAGATTTCCGCATCTGGAACACTGAACTGCCGTATCATTCGATACCATTCATTAATTTTCATACCTACATGTGAAGATAGAACCTTCCCCATGTTCCGAAAAAACCCCTTCCTTTTCGGTCTAATATTACATATTTTAGCACGCTTCTTGACCGCCAAGCACCGCAAAGAAACCGCAAACATATGAGAGGAGCTGTAAAAAGAGACGAACATTTTTCGAAAAACATGATTTTTTCATCGTACAGACACAGACAATCCCCCCTTCACATACATTTGAGGATATAGGCAGCGGCCTAAACATGGTGGAGGTGAAAATCGTGGCAGGAGTATTTACAGCGATGGGATTGATGGTCAAAGAATTGGTGTTTTTAGTGTCCTATGTCAAAAACAATGCCTTTCCACAGCCCCTTTCGGGAGATGATGAAAAAAAATACTTAGCCCTCATGGCACAGGGCGATGAACACGCAAGAAACATGCTGATTGAACATAACCTTCGGCTCGTCGCCCATATTGTAAAGAAATTTGAAAATACCGGGGAAGACGCTGAAGACCTCATCTCCATCGGGACGATCGGACTCATTAAAGCCATCGAAAGCTATTCTTCTGGAAAAGGAACAAAGCTGGCAACGTATGCGGCGCGGTGTATTGAGAATGAAATTCTCATGCACTTACGCGCACTCAAAAAAACGAAAAAAGACGTCTCCTTGCATGACCCCATCGGTCAGGATAAAGAAGGCAACGAAATTTCATTAATTGATGTCTTAAAATCCGAAAATGAAGATGTAATTGATACCATTCAGCTCAACATGGAGCTTGAAAAAGTAAAAGAGTATATCGACATTCTCGACGGCCGAGAAAAAGAAGTCATCGTCGGCAGGTTCGGCCTTGATTTAAAGAAAGAAAAAACGCAGCGGGAAATAGCCAAGGAGCTTGGGATATCGCGGAGCTATGTATCCCGTATTGAGAAGCGCGCGCTGATGAAGATGTTTCATGAGTTTTACCGGGCGGAGAAGGAAAAACGGAAACGGGAGAAGGGGAAGTGAAAATAAATTTCCCTAACTTCTAACAAAAACAGACCTCGTGAGGTCTGTTTTTTTCGGCACTAAGCTACTGTCTCTTGACTGCGATGTCCTCTTTGCTAATTAAATATAGTTTGTTATTATCTTGATCTTTGCTAGGATAATGATCAACTAAATATTTTCTCAAGGTATTTAATTCAGCCATATCAATCATTTTTGACTCAATTGCATTTTCCCACATTACAATTAATGTTTCATCGTCTATTACCTCTAGCACTTGAGGAACAAATTTTTTATTTTCTCGTCTATACGCTTGATACGCTGTGTAAGAAACTGCATCTAGTACTGAATACCAGCCATATTGTTTTTGTTCATCTTTTTCTTTATTAGCGAACTCGGCTACATCCATATAATCTTCACTATCTATATAATTACATAAATCATCTGCACTTAACTCTTTCCCAGAAAGCCATTTCCAGCAATCATCTAAAGCTTTTTCTCCTATGTGGTAACCATCATCTTCTTTATCTATGAATGTATACATTTTTTCAGCTATTGCTAATCCTAGAGCAACTTTAGCTTCTTCACTAAGGTCATTTATAAAATCCATTCTATAGCCTCTTTCCTATTTTTTCATTTTAACAACATTTTCTGTAACACCATTTTTAACATCAAAAGATAAAGTATCTCTTGGATGTGGGACACTTGGATCTCGTTCTGTTGTTACTTTTATTTTCAATTCAGGATAGTGATCTGTCAGTTGCTTGAATATTCCTCTTTCCTCACTTGGAACTCGATCAAACAAACCTTTTGTACATTTATTACAAACTCCATTTGGATTGGATTGATGGATATTTAGTATACCTTTTATCTCTTCTGGTTTAAGTCCTGCCTTTTTAACTGCATCCTCAAATTCTGCTATTACGCCTTCTTCTGCATGATCCATAAATTGAGCGTGCCCTCTAACTGATCTTTTATATGGTGCCTTAATTTTCCGATCAGGATAAACTTCATCTAATGAAGGAAGACCTCCTTCTTTCCTAACTTTTGGTGACCCACCTTCGAACACGCTACGTTCCAAACCTCTGACATCTGTTTTTCCTACAGCAACAGTTTGAGTTTCTGGAACATTCCACTTCTTCCGTAAACGATCTAAATCAGACTTTCCTACGCTTGCTTGATTAAGGTGGGTGCTTTTCTGATTAATTCCCATTCTGCCATTAAACCCTTTCGCCCCAAACGGCAAAAGCATTCCAAGCGCCGCGTTCATACTTGCTTCCTGCTGTTCTTTTGAGATCTTGTTTCCAAACATATCGCGGCCTGTGATTGCTTCGCTGAAGCCGTTGGTGGCGGTGAGGCCATATAATCCTTTTTGAGATGTTTTCAGGGCGTCAAAGGATTTTTGTGATGTCTTGTAAATGTCGACTGCTCTGACTGCGGCTGATGTGGCTTGGGTGGTTTTATAGACTGCTTTCCCGCCTTTGAAAATGCGGCCTGCCCAGCCAACGATAGGGATGTAGCCAGCCGCTGCCATGCCGCCTGCCGCGACTCTCTGTCCTGCCGTGAGTTCCTCACCTGTGATTGGATCAATGCCTGTTGCGGCACGTTTTGCATCGTTCACACCGGTCAGTTCATTCACGATGTTTCCACCATAATCGAGGGCTTTTTCATACCAAGGACGGTTGGCGAGGGCTTCTTGTTCCTTTGCGATCTTGCGGGCTTCTTCTTGTTCTTTTTTGATTTTCAGATATTCAGAAGTTTGCTTCTCAATATCGCTCTTTGCCTTGTAAATGTCGCTATTTTGATACGCTTTCTTATCAAAATTCATAGGCGAAATCGCTTTTCCGTCATTTGTCGCATTCATCATTTCAGCATACAATGCCATTGTAGCTTGCTGCTCCGTCTCTGACAAAGCATATTCATCTTTTAAATTTTGATCAAGCTCGCTTAGATCTTTGACCGTCTTTTTTCGTTCATCTTCCGCATCTTCTATTTTTTCATCAAAAGTTTGACTATCAAATACCTCTAGGGAAATAAGGTCATCAATGTCTTGAAAAATCGTTTTGAGTGCCTTTTTTTGATCCTTTACAATGCTTTTGGCATTCTTGATGCCCATATGTACTGCGTTGTCTAAAAAGTGTTCTTCTACAAAGGTATCGCCGCCAAAGCTCGTATCATCAAGTGTCCCAGAAACACCTTCATGAAAGGCTTTTTGCTTATCTATGAAGCTGATAAACATGTCTACATTTCCGGCGAGCTCTTTATAAAAGCTTTTAATGTTATCGGCACCTTTCCCAGTAAAATCATCACCTAGGTTGGCAACACCTTGTAATGCCTTTTTTAAATCTAACATTTGTTCACGGAGTTCCTGATAGTGTTTTGCCCTTGTGTCCATTGCACTTGTTAGTGCTTTTGCATCAAGTATCTTACCAATTCACTCCTTCCTATTCATTGACAAGGTCAATTTTACCAACACAGGGTTTGTCATGAAATAGGAATAAAGATATAAAAACAGCACTCAGAGATTCAGAGTTCTTAAAAATTTAAACGTGTAATACGAACTCTTTCTTTAGCCTATCTCGTTACCACCTCCAAAACTCTATGTTTGATTTTTTTCAGGACTGTACTGCTCTTCTCTCATAACCCTTTGAAAAATGAGGATATTCATCATAATGTAAAAATTTAAGATAAATACATTTTGAAGCAGTTATATTACACCAATCTATGTGATCAACTATAATAATTTTTCAATTAAAGCGGGGCTGACAAAATGGAGAATCTAGAATTCCCTCTAATCACGCGCTTGTATAAAATAAACTTTCTTAAAGATTTTTTCACCCTTCCAAAATGAGAACATTAGTTCTATAATAGATTTAAAAGTTATCGAATTGAAACGCTTTTCATAAAGAAATATAACACACTTAGAGAGTTGGATTAGCTCATTTAAATTTAAATAGCATTACACATCCTGCTGTGCTCCATCTATTAAATATCTCATACCGATAAATTGATTGAGATATGAAACAAATCGCTTATTTTTGTCTCAATATTGGAGAATTGAAGGAAACTCAAGCTATTCTTTAGAAATATTGTATTCTTAACCCTTATGTTGAAAACCTCAAATTTTCTCAGATTGATCATTATAATATTGTTCGCATAATAGCTGGTCTTTTGAATATAACCTCTACAACTTTCAATTTGATTAACAGTAGTACCCATATTTAACTAACAATGTTACAATTAACCTAAAAATTAAGGGGTTAATTGAGATGAATTTACAATTTTACAATGCATACATTACTTTCAACGGCCAAAAAACTACAATTCCATTCTTCGAAATTTTAGACGGGATTTTCACATTACATGCACCACAGAAATATAAAGAAATTAAAAATACTGGTTTCTCATTAATTCAAATGAAAATCCCAACTCAAAACTATAATGATGTAAATGATCGCGTTGTCTGCTTCGCACATTATAGAGATGGACAAAAACCGTATTTAGGAAGTAAACGAAGTGATAGGATGGATGAAATTGCAGATGACGTAATTGAAAAAACCACTGCTGTATTTCAATATACAAATAAATTATTTATATGTGAATATAATCATTACGGTGCAAAACCAAAAAATATTGAGAATTATTTATCTACATTCCTTCCGAAACAAGAAAATAACGAATGGGGAGTAACCTTGGTTGAAGTTGAACCGAATATTGGTATAGAAGATGTAAGAGATTCAAATGATATCAGACAAGTTGAATTTAAATTAAATTTATCTACCCACCAAAGGAATCGATTCTTTATAAATACTGTACCCGATTCTGTTTTAGGTAACTTGTTCAGAGATACTCTTAGAATACAAGAAAAGGTGGGAGGTAATATTGCAAAAATCACCTTTGGAAGCGGCAGAAAAAAATCAAACAGATTAGATTCCCAAGGTATTATTGATTTTATAAATCTTTTAGATTTAGATAGCGACCTTTATGAATCAGTAAAGGTCAGATATTTTAGTAATCAATTAAACTCCCTATATGAATTAGACTTGAAAAATGCAGGAGTTCTTAAAAGAAGTATAGAACCTGAAGGGACTTCATGGGAGATAATCGGTGATAATATTCAACAAGAGTTTTACGATCATGGTAGGCCTGGTGAAGGTAGGTACACTAGATTCCAAAATAGTTTAATTGTCGTTGAAAAATTACCTTCACTAGTTATAGACACAACTGTAATTGTGAAATAGCATGAAAATAAAGAGAGGCTTTAATTTATTGTAGAGGAGCAGAACAATTAATGACATATAAATCACTATTAAGTTTCTTTGAAAAATTTATTGTCCTCCTTCCAATAATAATTTTAAACTTATCTATAACAACTGTGAAAATGTTCTTTAATGATCATTTTGAATCATTAATTGAAATATTAAAAAATATCATATTCCCTAAAGAAGGGACACTTGTATCAATCGCAGCTATCTTTATAGGTCTTTATTTCACAATTTTCACCTTGCTTAGAGCCTTTAGATTAGACTCAACAATAAAAATTTTAACTGAAGATAACTTTTTAAAATTAATCAAATATATTAGAAATGCTTTTCTCCTTGCATTTACTTATATTTTTGTTACATTATTTTCTTCATTGTTAATATCTTATTGGATTGGGATTGTGGTTCTTTTAAATTTGTTGTTAATGATGTTTCTTAGTGCATTTCGATTTTTATTAATAATGTATATTATCTTCTCAAGAGATGCTAAGAAATACTATGAATTAACTGAACAAGAAGCTGTCGAAAAACAAAAATTTGAAACAACAATAAACAGATTAAATTTATTTCTTAACGATCAAGACAGGATAAAAGCAACTGAACGCTCATTGCGACTTGATGAAGAGCTCAGAAAAAGAAATGAAGAAAAAACTAAAGATTACAGGTGACACACCTAACCTTTTCTTAAAATCAGAAAATAAAGATGTGATTTACAACTATTTCAATATGGGACTTGAAAAATAAAGGAACTTCTAGTTAAAAACAGACCTTGCTTGATCTGTTTTTAACTTGTATTATGAACTTTTTTCCACATTAGTACCTTTTTTCATACTTGTTAAGAGAAAAGAGCCTATTAAACATAAATTTCACTACAAATTAAAAATAATACCCGAGTAATAACTAAGTACTGTTTAAACTTTATGCCACTATATTGTTTCTTTTGAAAAATGTTCAAAAAATTATTACCTACATCATCCCACTTCTCATATTCCGTTGAAAACGTTAACCCGTAACTTTTCTCATCAAAAAAACAATAACCATCTTCCTGTTTCTAAACTCTTAAAAAACACGCCTTCATAATCACAACCTTGTTCATCATATCCTACATGTAAATGCATACTCTCATCTAAACTATGTATTCTTTCATTTGTACACACTTTCACCTTACTCCCCTAACTTTTCACTTCATGCTGAAACTCAATATTCCTCAACTCGACCCATTCAACAGAGTCAGGTACCTTTTTTGTCATCAAAAAATGTTGAATGATTTGATATGCCTGATTGCGGTCGACATAGCTGCACGATGGCACATGCAATGGTGATCCTGCTATGAAATGCTCGATCGTTTCGATCTTTTCTACCTTTTGAAAAGGGACTAAACAATCTGGATATCTGATGATAAAGAATCCATACGGCTCAGTATAAAAGAAAACTAGAGTCTCGCATTCCCAATCTTCCTCTATCTCAATGGAAGATTCCCCGTTACCTTGTTTCCAATACTCTTCACCCTCCTGAAAGAAGATCTTTTTCATGAATTCTTCTCCCGGATTTTCTACTGGAGCTTCTGTAGGCCCGTAGTATAAAAACATCAATATCGCTCCTTCATGCCTATATCAATTTGGATTTAACCAATTGTTCTATTCCCCTCAAAATCATAAAAAGCTTGTGTTTGCTGGTTTAATTTTAGCATGTGAGATAGCTTTGGGTTTAGCTTTTGAAAGGTTTGAGTACTGACCCATTTTACTTCTTCAATATCCTGATCCGGATCTAGAATGTTCATCTCTCCTCCGGTGATTCCCGCAAAGAACGTAATGATAAGCGCATGATGTTTTTTATCTTGAAAGAACGCTTCTCGAACCGAATGAAGTTCATTTACTTTGACAACATACCCTGTCTCTTCTTTTACTTCACGGATGACAGCCTGCTGCAGGTGTTCACCTTTTTCCACAGCACCGCCTGGAAGTTCCCAATATCCCTTTACATTCTTGACTGTTAATAGATTTTCTTCCTCATCATAAATAATAGCTGAAACCACGTCTACTCGATTCAAATAAATCCCCCTCAACATTCTCCATTCAAATCAATTGCCGGATATATGACACGAACTGTTCATTTTAGACATTCTTATTATACTGTATTAGTAGTCAGCGATTGGAGGACAGAGCATGTGGATGATCATCATTTTACTTGTTGGACTTGTGGGATTTACAGGAAATATCGTTTCTCTTTTGAGACAAATCAAAGCGTCCAACGAGAAAATCATCCGACTGTTAGAACAGTAAAAACCGAAAAAATAAAACCTCTCGCATCTAGCAGGAGGTTTTTGCCATAGGAGAAATCTTCCCGTTACTCATCAAATAACATATTTCTGATTCGCCGAATATAATGAAACGCAATATGAGCGAGACATAAAATGAGCCCAATCATCGCAAGAATATAGATGGGCAGCATCAAACCAGGTACATAGTTTATAACAAATCCCAAGCTAAACGCTGTCAGCATATATATGCTGATCAACCTCATCAACACCATTCGAAGCCCTCCCTTTCTACAATCACTTTAACATATTTTCCCTTCATTCTCATAATTGGCTTTAAAAAAGATGCGAATCCATTAAGACTCGCATCTTTTTTACGTATTCAATTCACCTTTTTCGCCCGTGCTTCCTTCCACTGCTCAAGCTCCGATACTGTTAGTAATTGATATCCTTGTTTGGTCAATTCCTTGATGATCGTGACAGCCGCATTGGCAGAAGTGTCATAGATGTCGTGCATTAAGACGGTTTCTCCACTAGACGCATGGGTAAGAATGTAGTTGGCGACGTATTGGCTGTTTCGATATTTCCAGTCTTCAGGATCTACATCCCAAAGTGTGACTTTCATGTTGACAGCCGCGTTGATCTGCCCGTTTGTTCCACCATATGGCGGTCTAAAGTGAGTCGGTGTGAACCCGCCTGCTTTTTCAATGATTTGCTGCGTATCTTCTACTTGTTTGATGGCTTGTTTTAATGGCAGTCTTGTGAGTAAAGGGTGGTTATAGGAATGATTTCCGATTTCATTTCCACCTTTTCTGATTTCACCTAGCATATCGGGATAATATTGAACCCTGCTTCCTAGTACAAAAAATGTCGCGCGTCCTTTGTTTTCTTTTAAAGCTGTTAAGATTTTTGATGTCGTTGATGGATTTGGTCCATCATCAAATGTAAGGGCAATGGCTTTTTGATTTGGGTTGAATCCTCCCTGTTTTGGCAGTTTTACGATCTTTCTTTTTGCGATCGGTTCTTTTTTCTCGTTTTTGTTCTTTTCTTTATTGATGTATTCTGGCTTTAACATTCCTTTAAGCAGTGTTTTTTTAATCGCCAGCACTTGAGGACCTTTTTTGTCTGGTGCAATTTGCCCTGCTGGGAAGTAGAATTCAATAAAACGATCTTTGATAGCAAAATACTGATAATGCTCTGCCTCAGGAGATGTTCCTTGTTTAAGCAAATGCTCATTTTCCGCAAGAGAGCGATCTTTTTTTAACTCCTCAAATGTCATTTGAGACAGTTTTTGCAGACTTTTTTTCTTTGATAAAAATAGATCATCTATTGATAAAAACTGCTGTTTCTTGAAATCAAAATTGAATATCTTCGTTTCATGTGCGCCTTTTACTCCGCCTTTCCATTCATATGTATTGAATTTGATCGCAGCAGTTTGTTTGGCATAATGAGTAATCTCATAATCTATGTTTAATTCGTATCGATGATCTTCATCGACATCACTTGCTTCACTAAACGATGTTTTGAATTTATCGAGCGCTGTTTCTGCAAATCTTTTCATCTCTTGATCTAGCTTTTTTTGATGAAACACAGGATAGTTCACAGCATATCTCAAGTATCTCCCGTCATTCACGAGGGCCACAATTTCAACTTCTTTATAGCTCGCATCTGGTTCTACCTTCTTCTTCTCTGTCCCGCTTGCCTGCTGATTATGATAAAACGCAGCGATTCCGATGATCATCGCAAGTCCGCATAGGACGAGACTGACTTTCCATTTAATTGACACAATGATTCTCCTCTCGTGATGCCGTCATGCCTGAATGACGTGTGTTTGTAGGATAGACTTTGCATGCCCCCTTTTTAGTTTGCAAATCACACATTTGTCACATTTACGACACATTTTTAGAGAGGAATAAAAAAAGGACTTGATTTCTCAGTCCTTTGATTACTTTTGCATATATAGTTGAAATAATTTCGTTTCTTCATCAATGGAACGCGCTCGATCAAATGCCGCTCTGACTGTCTTTGTATTGTTAATAAGCTCGTACAGCATGGTCAGCACAAAGATAAATGCTGCATTCCCATCAATGTAATCGTCCGGCGCCGAATAAGATGTAGCCCCTGCCTCTAAAAAAGCATCTGCTAAATTTTTCTCTCCTAGTGTGCAGCCTGTAGAGATGACATGAACTCCTTCTAAGGAGGCATACCGCTTGATTTCATCCGCTCCAAAGGCAGTATCTCTAGGCTCCTCATCTTCGTAAACATCTTCCCCTAATTCAGGCATGATAAATGCTCCTTCTTCACCGTGAAACGATAAAAGAAGGTAATCTATTTCTCCTCTAACTCTACCAGATAACACATGAATCAGATCATTCGGTCTTCCAATCCAATGCATATCGACTTTCACGCCGAAGTTTTCAAGTGCTGCACGCAGGGCAAAAGATTCCAGCTCACTATTGGGTCCTGCTGCTAATATGATACGCATGGCCTGTTGATCCACTTCTATCTCCTCCAGACTATGATAAAAATAAAACCATTTTTTCCTCATCTGCATATGTATCAGTCCATTTTAGCGCTTTTTCTTCGACAGCGTACGACTCAAATCCAACGGAGCGATAGAGGCGTTTGGCTGAGTGATTAGTTGTCACCACTGATAAATACATTTGCTCGATATCCTCCTGTTCTCGCGCGAAGGAAAGAGCTTTTGTCATCAAGGACTGGCCTGCTCCTTTTCCGCGTGCACTAGGTGTTACATACATCGCAGTCAGATTCGCTCGGTGCTTTAACTTCTGCAAGGTTTCTTGGATGAGCGTGACTGCCCCCACAAGCTGCCCTTGATGAAAAGCTCCAAAAGTCCACATAGATTTCGACGAAGCAAAACGCACTTTATATTTATCCTCTATATTGATTGGCTCTTCCTCATAGCTCATCGCAAAACCCTCTGGATTTAATTGCAGTGCTTCTAATCTGAGTGCTGCATATTCTTCAGCATCATCTGGTGTTAACAATCGAATATTCAGAAAATCGCCTCCAAAAGAAATGATGGATACTTCTAATTTTATCTTGAAAGGAGATTTTGATCAAAGGATATTGGCCCCTCTGCACATATCTCTTACCTATATGCAAATTAGAGTCGCTTCCCCATCTGTAAAAACAAGGTATTTCCGATCATGTTTACGTGTTTTATTCTAGCAAAAACGATTCTTTTCTCACTTATCTTTTCACTTTATTTATATTAATCTATAACTAATTCATGAAAAAAATGAAAAAAAAGGATTGCGATGAACTAAAAGATAGCTTAAGATATAATAGTAATAAAAATACAAAAAAGGGAGGAATTTGATATGACAGAAACAAAAAACGAAATCAAACTACATGTTCTTTTTGGTGCTTTAGCAGTAGGATTCCTTATGCTAGCTCTTTTTTCCTTCTCGCTACAAATACTGCCCGTTGCTGATCTAGCAAAAGAATTTGGTATTCCAGGCAGTGTTGCAGCAGTTGTTCTGAACGTGGTTGAAGCGGGCGGGGCTGTTACAACAATTATCTCCATTTTAACTGCTGTAGGATCAGGTGGTCTTTCTCTCATTGCAGCGGCTGGTAAAGAGACAATTCGCCAGTACCTTAAAAACGAAATTAAGAAAAAAGGCCGTAAAGCTGTTATTGCTTGGTAATTCAATTTTATGACCCAATAGAAGGAGACTTTGTTCTCCTTCTATTTAAATTTTTATGCAGGTGAGAAGATGTTATATCCATTATTATCACTACTTCTATCAATTAGAATGAAACAACAATATTCAAATCTAGCTCAGTTTATAATACGCAGGGTTCCATTTTTCAAATCGTTTACTTCTAAACAATACATATTATTTTCTTGCATCCTTGATATTTTATTCGGATGCCTGATTGTATTCGTTATTTCTTCATATCTTTACTCCCCGGTCTATCAAATAGAATGGGAAAGTGCTTTTGTGATATTTTTGTTCCTTTTCTCTATTGTCAAAGGAATTGAATCTTATAGAAGAACACATATTCTTCCTTTTGAAGAGTTGATACAGCTTGCACCTATATCCGCGAGACACCTTTTTCAAACGCTTTTGTTTTCTGAGTTGGTATGGCTTCTATTTACGAGCTTGAGTACTTATTTGATCTATTTTCTCTTTCAATATTTCATTGCTCAAACACATGACTGGATATTCTGGTTGAAGCATCTCAATGTTATATTGACAGGCTTCTTACTTTTTATCGTCAGCAATAAGATATTTGGTGCTTACATCTATAACATTGTCGTAAAAAAAATTGGGATCATCCGTGTTCTTTTTTTCACAAGCATCTCTTTACTTTTTTTCTTATGTGGAAGAGTTCTAATATCAAACATTGTTTTCCCTTTTTATTACACTTTCCGACAACTTTTTCAATCAATTTCTTCGCTTGCAGAAGATGCGTTTTGGATTACACTTTCAAACAACTTGATGTCTTTATATCAGAATAATCTTCAACAAATCCATCATGCTTTATTTTCACAGGATTCGGTATTTCTACAATTTCTAGAGCTTTTTACTTCACCCGTCACATTTTTCGTGGTGATATTAGCGGCAACACTCGTCATGAAGACCCCTGTTCGCTGGATTCCGACTGGAAAAGAGCATGATCAAAACTCAAAACATTTTAAAGATTTATTTTATTGGTACTTTCAAGCACTTGATAAAATTCAGGGCTCGCTGTTTCAAAAGAATATGTTGATTCAAAAAGACCTTAAGGTGTTAAAAGAAAAAAGATGGCTGCTGTCTAAAGAGTTTTTTAATTATATGTTCATGTCATATGAAGCCTTCTTCTATGTCGGGATTATGACCGGCTTGATCTCGCTTATTGATCATCAAGCCTTGCAAATTCAGCTATTATTCACATTAAATGTGATGATTTTAGCTAATCAAACATATGAAATGAGAATGCTGACCCCTTCTATATTTTCTTTGAGTGCTGAAAAAAAGAATATTTGGCTCTATGAGCTTTCTCAAACATCTCTTATGCAGTTTTTCTTATCAAAAATCCAGTTATTTTATTGTTTATTTTCCATACCGTCACTCTTTCTACTGTTCATTAATCTATCAATCATGAGTGTATATCACCTTTTTGATGTTCAGATGCTCATTCAATTGGTAGCATTGGGAATTGGCTTTTTCATTTTCCCATTGATTCAGCTGTATTTGTTTCCATTCACAACGAAATTCAATTTTATTCACGAGCATGAAATAGGGACAACCAATGAAGAAATAGAAGTTATCGATAAAGGACAGGCCTTTGCAAGGAATTTTCTCGTGTTGCCTTTCATGTACTATATGATCTTGACCTCTTTTCTACCTATTTTGCAGCATTCTACAAGTCTCATAAGCGTTCTGTTTGCTTTATATTTTGTGATCGTTTCAGTAATTTGCTGGGTGTTATGCCGAAAGACCATCTATAAAGGGATTGAATATGTTGAAAAAAATAAGATGTTTTATATCGGAGAATAGACTGATTCTACGCCTCGGTTACCTCTACGCTGCTATCTTTATTGCAGCTGTGCTAATCGGAAGCCTTCTTCCTTATGATCAGATTCCTTATCTTAAAAAGGATGAAGAGATGTTTTTTCTATCTATTTTCTTAAACAATTTACAAGTTGGAATGGCAATATTAGGCATTGGAGCTTTTACAGGCGGCATCATGTCTGCAGGCATTCTTTTTTACAACGGCTACATTATCGGCAAACTCGTTCAGTATTTGATTGTCAATCACGAAGCGCAGCAGCTATTTACAGGATTACTGCCTCATGCTTTTGTAGAAGTTCTTGGATTAATTCTGTTCTCAATCGTCAGCTCTTATCCTTTTATTTATCTTTATCGATTTATAAAAGGAGAAACGATTGAATTAAAAAAACTGACCCTAACTGTGCTTCAATTGATTTTTGCAGCAGCCGTTCTTTTATTCATAGCATCTCTTTTAGAGCAATACGTTAGCCATGTACATCTACCATAGAAGAAAGGAGAATGTGGTTCCATGGAGCTACTTCTACGACCTAAGCAATTTTTCAATCAAAATCAATCGATTAAAACCATTGTAGGCCTCGTCTTACTATCATTATTTGTGTCGACTGTCTTTTTAACATTTTTTATTATTGATTTGTTAGTAGATAAACCTTTATCCACTGGGAAACAACTTGCCAGCATTATTTTTATCTTTTTGCTGACAATCCCGCTTTATTTCATTTTAAATTTTCTCAGTACTGTTCTAACTTCTATTTATATGTATTTTTTTCATAAAGCTTTTATTTTACGCAAAATGTATCTTGTTATTTTGGTTTATAATGCATTTCTTTTATTAGTGAATAGTGCAGCGATCTATTGTGTGATGGTGTTACAATTAGATAACTATTTTCTCTTGATTCAAATAGTTTCCTTCTTATTCAACTTATATCTTTTACGCATCCTTTATGATGGAATTATTTACTATGCTGAAGGATCAAAAAAAGCTGCCTTAGCAACTGTGATCTTGTATATGCTTGTGACGACTGCATTTGTTATTGGAGGATTCATCAATGGCTAAACTTCAAGTGTCTCAGCTATCTTTTCGCTATGAAACAACAGAAGAGACTTCTCCCCTTCTCGATCATGTGTCATTTGATCTGAAAGAAAGTGATCGAGCTTGTATTATTGGAAAGAACGGCAGCGGTAAATCGACACTTTTAAAGATCATCGCAGGTCTGCTTCCTTCAGCATCAGAAACGATTTTACTTAACGAGCAGCATCACCCTGGAATGGCTCAATATAAAAATCTAGTAGCGTACATTCCAGATAAACCTTTAGTTTATGATGCGCTCACTGGTTTCGAGCATATGGAGCTTATCCAGTCTTTATGGAAAATGAAAAAGTCGGAAAAGGTTTTATACAAAGAGACCTTTCTATCGCTTTGTGATGCATTTGATTTAACTCATGCCCTAAAGATGCCTGTCAAACAGTATTCTTTGGGCATGAGATATAAACTTTTTTTAAATTGTATGCTGGCAAGATCTCCAGAGCTGATTATTCTTGATGAGCCTTTTACCTCTCTTGATGAAGCCTCTCAAATACAATCGATTTCTTTATTAAAAAAAGAATTCTCACATCGATGTGTTTTATTTACAAGCCATCAGCGCTACCTTTATTCAGAATTAGGAAATCGTTTCTTTCAGCTGGATCAAGGACAATTAAATGAAATGGAGCATTAGACATACAAAAGGCATCCTTTAAAAGGATGCCCCCTTCATTACCACTTACAGCGCTTCACCGGACGGCAGCAAGGGTTTTTGATATCACTGCCGCAATCGTATTCTTCTACAATGTACTCGTTGTGAGTCGATTCAGTGACCGGATAGTAGTTTTCGATTCTTTTAATGTTTTTATTGATGTTTTTAATATGCGTTGGATGGATTTTTCTGATCGTTTGTTCATTCGTTCTTGTGTTGACAATTTGACGTGTGGGGAAAACAACCGTTTCTTCTCCTCCTTGGTTTCCTCTGCGAGGTCCAAAGAAGAAATCATCTAATCGATTTCGGCTCATCTTAACACCCCTTCAAGTTGTCTTTCACTTACACTCTATCGTATGTCAGAGGCACCTTTCGTGATTAGATGCATGTCTATTTTTAAAAAAATCCACTTTCTATCTATTTTTCTCTTTCTTTACAAAAGGACAATTTTAACATATTATACAAATGATATCTTACGAAGACAGGCCATCCATGAAAACAAAACATCAGCTCTTTTTATTCAATGCATTTTTTCCACTCATTATCAAATAAGAGGTGAACGATATGATCAACACGACACAGCCATTCGAACGAAACAAGCTAGACATTGCACTTGAACTAACTCAATTACATCTGAATCAATATCAAACAAACCATCCTGATCAGCTGAGTGAAATCTATGCGAAATATTACGCGCTGCTTGAAGTGCTGGATTTGTCTTCCTATGATCAATTGATTGATTTACTGCCAGATGAGCTTAAACAGACACTTGAGTAAAAAACCATCTACCCACATGGGATAGATGGTTTTCTTTATTTATACACGAGCTGCCATATCGGTTTCGATTTGCTCTAAGCTTCTTCCCTTTGTCTCGACTAGCACAAATCGGGTGAATAACAGCCCGATTAAGCAGATGACTCCGAATGAGGAGAAAATGACCCCAAAGCTGAATTGATCAGCCAAAATAGGGAAAACGAGTCCAACTGCTAACGATCCGGTCCAGTTAAAGGCAGAAGAGATACCTGCTCCAATGCCTCTGACAGAAAGCGGGAAGATTTCGCCGATGATGATCCAAGTGATCGGTGCCCACGAGAAGGCATAGCACAAAATAAAGCAGCAAAGTGAAATCAATGTTACCCAGTTTAAAATTCCTTCACTGACGCCAAGTGCCCCTAATGCGGCGGGAGCAAAGAAAGAAAGAGCCATGCCCGATCCTCCTACGGTGAGAATCGTTCGGCGGTCGAAGCGGTCAACAAATTGTAAAAAGATCACGGTCGTGACGACAAAAATGACACCGACAATGACTGTAAAACCTGCGGCAACCTGAGGTGCAAGCCCTACATTCCGAGCGATACTCGTTGCATAATAGACAATGGAGTTCGCGCCTTGAATTTGCTGAAGGGTTGCCATTCCAACCCCAATGAAAAGAGCCATTCTGAATTTCTTTTGAAACAATTCACGAATCCCCGAGCGTTCTTCTTTGGCGACTTCTAAAATTTCCTGCATTTCTGATTCGATTTCTTCACGAGAAGAACGCAGTGATCCTAATACTTCCCGTGCTTTATGAGCCATGCCGTGTTTAATCAAATATCTCGGAGATTCAGGAAGCTTCAGCATACCAATATAAAGCACGATCGCAAATAAAGCGGCACTTCCCAGCATCCAGCGCCAGCTGTCTGGGATGGGCTCAAACACAAATGCAACAATATAGCTGAGCAATAGACCAGTTACAATCATGAGCTGATTGAGCCCAGATAATTTCCCGCGGATTTTAGCAGGAGCGATTTCAGACATGTAAGCAGGAACCAAAGATGAAGCTGTTCCTACAGCTGTCCCTAAAAAGATTCGAGCGATGGTGAGTGAAATCTCTTCTGGTGCGACAGCTGATCCGATCGCCCCGACAAAAAAGATCACGGATGAGACCAAAATGAGTTTTCTGCGGCCAAATTTATCCCCTAAGAGACCGCTTAAGATGGAGCCAATGATGGCCCCGCCCATTAATGAAGAGACAACGATTCCAAGCCATAATGGGCTGAGCTGAAATTCTTCCTGAATATGTCCTTCCGCCCCTGCAATAATACCAATATCATATCCAAATAAGATGCCTGCAAAGGACCCGAAAAAGAAGATAAATTTGCTTGACACTTTTTTCTCCAAGTGGATGACCCCCTCACTTAATTAACCGCTTTCATTTCACCCGGTGCTTCTACTGTAACCAGTAGAAGACCTTTCCCCCTTCTATAAAACCACATATTCTGCATTGACTAGCTTTGCAAAGTGAACAATTTGATCAACCTTTAAATTGAGAGACACGACTGTATGATGGCCCCCGCCTTCTTTAATCCATGCTTTGACGCCATCCTGAAAATTCGGTTTGATTTTCCACAATACACGCGCAACTGGTAAATGAGGTGCTGCTTCCTCTGGCTCAAAGGCTTCGACTTCTTGTATGAGCCATTTGAAATGTGTTCCAAAATCCGCTATAGAGACAACGACACCCTCGCCTGCTTTTCCATCAAACACAAGACGTGCTGGATCCTCCCGGTTTCCGATCCCAAGTGGAGACACGACAATGACAGGTTTTGTATGGGCGAGCGCTGGATCTACTTCCAGCATATGAGATTGCAGCACTGCTTCCTCTCCAGACGTCATTTCATATGT
Source organism: Bacillus sp. FSL P4-0248 (assembly GCF_038593305.1). NCBI lineage: Bacteria > Bacillati > Bacillota > Bacilli > Caryophanales > Bacillaceae > Bacillus > Bacillus sp. FSL P4-0248. Next base: position 2,310,801 of record NZ_CP151983.1, read on the forward strand.
GTAGTCCTCCATAAAACCAGTGGATTGATGATGGCTCATCACCTTTAATAAGCGGTCCAGTGCGGCCGTTTTCCAATCGCCTTCTCCAGCAAAGCCGTATCCCTTTGCCATCAGCCGCTGTACCGCAAGTCCAGGCAGCTGCTTCATCCCATGTAAATCTTCAAAGTTTGTTGTAAAGGCATTATAGCCGCCTTCATCTAAGAAACGTTTGATGGCGATCTCATATCGCGCCTGCACCTTGACACTTTTTTCCCACTCTTCAACTGAATACGTTCCATAATTCACATCATATTGCGTTAAATACTCAGCAAATAATGCATCTACCTCTTCGTCTTCTACTGCATTTACATATTCGACGAGATCGCCTATTCCAAAGTAGTCAACGGTCCATCCTAATTGAATCTGCGCTTCGATTTTATCGCCTTCTGTCACGGCTACATGCCGCATGTTGTCGCCAAACCGGGCTACTTTGATGTGAAAGCTCTCATGATAGGCAGCTGCAACGTCCATCCAATCCGCAATTTGCTGCTGCACTTCCGGCTTAGACCAATGACCGGTCACAATTTGGTTTTGTTTATTTAAACGTGCATTAATATAGCCATATTCTCTGTCTCCATGTGCGGATTGATGGAGATTCATATAGTCCATGTCGATCGTGTCCCACGGAATCTTTTCATAATATTGTGTAGCAAGATGCAAAAGAGGCTTTTGCAAAAGGCTGGTGCCGCGTATCCACATTTTTGCTGGAGAAAATGTATGCATCCACGTCATCACACCGACAACTTCATCGCGATAATTGACCTCTTTCATAAGCTTTGTGATTTGATCGGCACTGACAGCCAGGTCCTGCAAGATCACTGGATAAGGAAGTAAACCGCTCTCATTTAAAGCATCCGTCATCTTTTGTGCATCTGCTTTTACTTTTTTCAGTGCTTCATCACCATATAAATGCTGTGACCCAACGATAAACCAAAACTCTTTTTTCAGGCTTGTTAACATAAATATCCCTCGTTTCTTTATCTTGAAGGTTTTTGTCCGTAATACGCATGCTTTCCATGTTTTCTTAAGTAATGTTTATCTAAAATTCGCTGCGGCAATGGCTCAGCAAATTCGTTCAATTGCTTGGCAAAAAGATTCATCTTGGCGACTTCATCTAAAATCACACTGTTTGTGACCGCACTTTTAGCATCCTTCCCCCATGTAAATGGACCATGCCCTTGAAGCAATACACCCGGCACCGCCATCACATCTAGGTTTCTTTTCTCAAACGTTTCGATGATCAGCTTGCCCGTTTCTACCTCATAACCCCGATTGATTTCTTCTTCTGTTAGAAAACGAGCGCACGGAACGGCGCCGTAAAATGTATCGGCATGTGTTGTGCCCATTGCTGGTAAATCAAGTCCTGCCTGCGCCCAAACGGTTGCCCACATGGAATGGCTATGTGAAATGCCGCCAATTTCCTCAAAGTGTTTGTAAAGAACTGCATGTGTAGCTGTATCTGACGAAGGGCTCAATTCTCCTTCCACCACTTCACCATCAAAGTTCACCACGACCATATCTTTTGCTGATAGTTGGTCATACGCTATGCCGCTCGGCTTAATCACAAACAAACCACTGTCACGATCACATGCACTGACATTGCCCCATGTAAATTTCACAAGTCCGTATTTTGGCAAATCTAAATTTGCTTGATACACTTCTTCTTTTAAGCGATCTAGCATACCGTCGTCACTCCTTTCTTTGGCATGAGATGCGCTACCGCTGCTTCTTCAATCGCAAGACCATTTTGATAGCGCTTTAAAAATTCGTTAAAGCCTTTGACATCGAGTGGATCGGGCTCCATGAGTTCTTCTGATGTATGGGCAAATACGCGATGGGTGAGAAATTCAGCCAATGTTTGCTGCTGCTGATGGACCATATACGAAGCAAGGACAGCCATCCCAAACGCACCGCCTTCTCCGGCTGTTGAAACGACTGATACAGGTGTATTCAGTGCTGCGGCAACCATTTTTTGTCCAACGAGCGGTGTTTTAAATAATCCCCCATGCCCTAGTAAGCGGTCGATCACTACATGTTCCTGTTCCTTTAACCGGTCCATACCTATTTTCATAGCACCAAAAGCAGAGAACAAATGGGTTCGCATGAAATTAGCGAGGTTAAAGCGGCTTTCAGGAGACCTGACAAAAAGAGGTCTTCCTTCTGGCAGTCTCGTAATATTTTCACCAGAGTAATAGCCATAGCTTAAGAGTCCGCCGCCATCTCGATCTGCTTTTAAAGCTTGCTGCAATAAGGATTCGTATAACCTTTCTGACTCCACTTGCAGGCCAAGTGCTTCAAATGCCTCTCTGAATATATTCATCCAAGCGTTTAGGTCACTTGTACAGTTATTCGCATGAACCATGGCAACTGGCAGTCCATCCGGCGTCGTGACAAGATCCACTTCTGGATACACACCTTTTAGATCCTGCTCCAGCACAATCATGGCAAAAACCGACGTCCCAACAGAAATATTCCCGGTCCGTCTTTCTACACTGTTTGTCGCCACCATTCCCGTTCCAGCGTCACCTTCCGGCGGGCAAAATGGAATGCCTGGCTGCAAATGTTTTCCTTGATCCAAAATGGCTGCTCCTGCTGCCGTTAACACGCCAGCCTCCTCACCTGCTAAATAAACACGCGGCAGAAGATGACGAAGCTTCCACGGATAGCCTTTTTCTGCAATCAATGCTTCAAATTGCTGGAGCATTTCTTCATTGTAGTCCTTCGTTTGTTCGTCAATTGGGAACATCCCTGACGCATCGCCAATACCAATGGCCTGCTTTCCGGTTAACAGCCAGTGAATATATCCTGACAAAGTGGTCATATATTCTAATCGGGATAGATGTTTTTCATCTTCTAATACCGCTTGATACAAATGGGCAATGCTCCATCTTTCTGGAATATGAAATTGAAATACGTCTGTCAGCTTTTGACTCGCCTCGATGGTCGTTCCGTTCCGCCATGTTCGGAACGGAACGAGAACCTCTCCTGTATGATCACATGCCACATAGCCATGCATCATCGCTGATACCCCGATTGAGCCAATGGTTTGAATGGTCACACCATACTTTTGCTCGGCCTGTTCTTTCATCTCTCGATACGCCACTTGCAGACCTGTAATGATATCAATTAAGTTGTACGTCCATATTCCATCTTGGAGAAAACTTTCCCATTCATATGCACCTTGTGCAATTGGCTGAAATTCCTCATCTATTAAAATCGCTTTAATTCGTGTTGAACCAAATTCAATGCCTAAAGATGTCCGTCCTTCTTTCAAGGCTTTGGCCGTCTCTTTGTGATCCACTCTACGTTCACCCCCATTTTTGATAGCGGTTTCAATTTTCTTTTTCTAGATTCATTGATTCTCTGGTACAATCACAATATAATATTTGTACGTACATATGTCAATAATAAATATAGTTGTACATACATAATGCGGCAAAAACTTTCATTTTTTCTGAAGGGGTCATAACAGAAAAGGGAAGCGCCTGTTTTTGATCCGACAACCATGTTAAAATATGTCCATACAATTTCTTCTCAATCCGAGTAGATGATCAACTGAGAAAGAAGTGAAACGATGAAAAAGAAGTACCAGATCATTATTGATGATATAAAAAGCAAAATACTCACAGGGGATTATCGGATCGGGGAGCGTATTCCAACCGAATCAAGCCTGCAAGACATGTATCAAGTGAGCAGACATACAGTTCGAAAAGCCATTTTGGAATTGTCCAGCGAAGGATTTTTGCGCAGCGAAAAAGGTTCAGGCACATTTGTGACCAATCAATATCAAACAAAACCTGCGGGACATGCACATATGAAAACGATTGGTGTCATTACAACATACATATCCGATTACATTTTTCCTTCTATCATTCGAGGCATTGAAAGCCGTTTAAACGAAGAGAACTATTCCTTGTTACTGGCAAGTACAAATAACGATGTTGAGCAGGAGAAAAAAGCGCTTGAAATGATGCTGTCGTTTGGTGTGGACGGACTTATCGTCGAGCCGACGAAAAGCAATTTATATAACCCAAACATCTCGTACTATTTATCCTTTAAAGAACAGGATGTACCGCTCATTATGATCAATGCCTATTATGAGCAGTTAGAGGTTCCTTTTCTCTGTTTGGATGATGTGAAGTCCAGCTATTTAGCCACAAAAGAGCTGATCACCTCTGGACATCAGCAAATTGGGCTTATTTCAAAAACAGATGATTTACAGGGAAAATATCGGATGAAGGGCTATATTCAGGCGCTAGGTGAAGCGAAGCTTAATTTCCTGCCTGAGCATGTGCTTTTTTTCGATACAGAATCGAAGCAGCATTTAGGGGAGCAAATTTCCACATTCCTGATGGCGCACAGGCATGAGCTGACTGCCCTTGTTTGCTATAACGATGAGGTGGGTTTAGAAGTAGCCAATGTATGCAGCGAAATCGGGCTGTCCATTCCAGATGATCTCTCGATTATTGGACAGGATAATTCATATATCGCCCAGAAAAATGCCCATGTGAAGCTGACAACACTGACCCATCCTCAGGAGCAAATGGGCCGTGATGCAGCAGACTGGATGATTAAAAAAGTACAAGGAAAAAAGAATCTCCCTGATCAAACGTTTTACGAGCCTGAATTGGTTCCAGGTGAAACGATCAAACGAATAAAATGAGCCCCTACTCCAAGTGGCTCATTTTATTTTAGATTCCAGCATATCCAGCAGATCATACGCTATACGATCGGGAGAGTCTTGCGTGATTCGATTACGGTAGTTGGATAAAACGACCACGCCTGTTTTTGAATGCGGGCGGAAGCCCATGAAACTGGAGAATCCAGACGTCGCCCCATTATGGCAAATGAGTCCTGTGTCATCGATGACCCAGCCGAGTCCCATTGACATGTTCCTGCCCATATCCCGTCTTGGTTCATGCGTGATTTTCCAAAAAGAATCCGCATCTGCGTGTAGATGGCTAGAGAGAAATGACAATAAATCTGTGATGGTCGAGCGAATAGCGCCAGCTCCTTGATAGTCAAGCATATGAAGCGGCGGAACCTCTTTTCCATTTTCCCGATGCCCTAAGATCATCTTTGCTTCTACATTATCCTTAATCGTAATAAAGGTACTTGATAGATGAAGCTCATCCACGATATATTCCATCAATAGCTGTTCATATGTTTTGTGACGAGACCAGCCCATGATTAAACCAAGCAGACCCATACCCACATTGGAATAACGAGATGGAAAGCTTTTTGGCTGATTCCACTTTTTCGAATTTAACAGTTTCATTAATTCATCGAGTGAATACTGACAGAACATATCTCTTCTCACTTTAGGAAGGAAGCATAGCTGCAAATCTTTAAGAAGACGATGCGGAGGAAGACCAGACGTATGGGTTGCCAGCTGCTCTATTTGAATGGGGTGATTCTTTCGAATGTGAGGACAATACAGAGAAATCGAATTATCGAGTTTCATCTGCCCTTTTTGCATCATGCTTGCCAATATACTTGTCGTAAAGACTTTTGAAATCGAGCCAATCTCAAAAATGACATCCTCTGGCTGCACTCGCTTTTGTATAGGGTGATCCCCGAAATGAAAGACATGCGTTTCCCCTTGATGAATCAGTCCGATCACAAGCAGCGCCTCCTTCTTTTTCTCTGTATAAGAGGAAGCGATTCTCTGTACTTCTTGTTTGAGCGTCATTCATTCTCATCCTTTCTCTTCGTTTTGATGTGGGATCAATTGATCAAGCTTTTCATAAATCGATGTCAATGTGGAGATCTCATCGAAGGATAATGCTGAATAATATTTTTCAATAATCGCAAGCTCTACCTTACGCATATTCTCAAGGTACGTTTTTGCCTTCTCAGAAAGTTCAACATGCAATTCCCTCCGGTTATTCGGGTTAATGCTGCGGCGAATCCATTCTTTTTTTTCAAGCGTGTTTAACAATTGACTCACTGCACTTTGAGTGATGCCTAATTGCTGGGCAATTTGAATAGGAGAACTTCCCCCTTTCTGCTCAATAAAATTCAGTACAATATGCTGCTTATCGGTTAACTCATCTACAAATAATTCTTCAAACTCTAATCGGAGCTTTTGATGGATGCGGGCTTCGATATTGTTTAGCTCTTGAATCATAGCTGTTTTGGATGTCACTTTTATCACCTTCATAATTAAGATAACTTAAGTATAAAGCAACCTTTATATTAAAACAAGAAAAAATCCCCATCTTTTAGAAAGATAGGGAACTTGCCTATTACGCTTCTTCTTTAGGGGTAGGCACCGCACATACGCCATCTGCACATGCTGCTTCAAATGAATTGGCAGACGCTTTCTCTGCTTGAGCTGCTTCCTCTGTCCAAGCTGTTTCAAGTGCGCGCAGGAACGTATCGGCCGGCTGCGCACCTGCAACTGAATACTTGTCATTGATCAAGAAAAACGGAACAGCATTGATACCAAGCTGTCTCGCTTCTTGTTCATCTTTTCGGACATGATCGGTAAATGCTTCGCTGCCCAAAACTTGCTGTACTTCCTTCTCATCAAGACCTGCTTTTTCTGCAATTTGTAAAAGGGTTTGACGATCACCAACATGCTTTCCATTTGTAAAATACGCTTGAAACAGTTCTCCCATGACGAAATCGCCTTTCCCCATTTGACCAGCATATTGTGCCAATCGATGAGCATCAAAGGTGTTGGTCAACACGAGCGCATCAAATTGAAAATCGATTCCTTTCTCTTTGCCGGCCTGCTTCACCTGCTCATTCATCGCCATGGCCTGGCTGCGGCTCATGCCATATTTTTTGACGAGCATATCATGAACGTCATGATCGACTTGAGCAGGTGCGTGGGGATCAAGCTCAAAGCTTTTAAACTCGATCTCTACCTGGTCCTTCTCTGGGAATTGTTCTAGCGCTGTTTCCAGCTGTTTTTTTCCTATATAACAAAAAGGACAGGCGATATCTGACCAAATTTGTACTTTCATTTTCATCTTCCTTCCGTGCTTGCACTTTTTCTTTAACGATGTAACTATTATAGTTACATCAAATCGGTTATGTCAAGATTCTGGGCTTGATTGAAATGAAAAAGCCTCTCCTTTTAAGAAAGGAAAGGCGTTGAAAATGACTATTCTAAATTTGCATGGTGACCGTACATTGTATGTGTATCGAGCTCTTTCATTTCCATTAACCGCAAAATGACCGCATCGTATGTCAAAAGAAGCAGCTGCTCAAATAGTGAACCCATTGGCTGAATGGTATGATGACTTCCTTCCTGTTGATCCTTTGGTGCACCTGACAATAAGATGATTTCATCTGCTAGATCAGCTATTGGTGACTCAGTTGAAAGCGTGAAAGCTGCCACTTTTCCGCCAATTGCTTTTGCCTTTTTTGCAAGGACAAGCAAAGACTCTGTGCGACCAGAGCCGCTCCCCACAATCAAGAGATCCTCTTCTGTAAAGGAAGGCGTATTCGTTTCTCCAATGACATAAGCCTTGACGCCAATATGCGTAAGTCTCATCGCAAACGATTTTCCCATCAAACCAGACCTGCCTGCACCTGCCACAAAGACTTTTTGTGCAGATAAAATACTTGTGACCAGGCGCTCTGCTTGTTCGTCTTGAATGGCTGGCGAATGCTCAGAAAGCTCATTTAAAATGGCCTTCACATAGTCGCTGGTCTTCATGATTGTGCGATCAGCTGCTTCATTTGTGCCGCTACTTCTGCTTTATTGTCCTGGCTTGCGATACCGCCGCCGACAATGATTAAATCAGGGTTTAATTTCACGACTTCAGGTAACGTATCAAGCTTAATTCCGCCTGCAATCGCTGTTTTTGCCTGCTTGACGACTTGTTTAATTGTCATAAGGTCAGCAAATGAGTTTTGACCAACCGCTTGCAGGTCATAGCCTGTATGCACACAAATATAATCGACTCCAAGCGCATCCAGCTCTTTTGCACGGCCTGCGATATCTTTGATGCCAATCATATCAACTAAAATTTGTTTTCCTCTTGCTTTTGCTTCTTTCACCGCTCCTTGAATGGACATATCTTCTGCCGCTGCAAGAATGGTGACGATATCTGCTCCTGCTTCGGAGGCCTGCTGCACTTCATAGCCGGCAGCATCCATAATTTTCAGATCAGCGAGTACACGTAAATTCGGAAAAGCCTGCTTGACTTCTTTTACAGCACGAAGCCCTTCGTTAATCACAACAGGTGTCCCAATTTCGACCACATCAATGGATGCTTCTACTTCTTTGATCAGCTCAATTGCCTCTGGTATATTCACTAAATCTAATGCTAATTGTAATTTCATCAACTTTCACTCCCGTTTTTCATCTCATCTTCAAGAGCTCCGCGGATGATGCATCTTGAACGATGAAATGAGTATAACAACAGGATGGACGCAATCCAAGTACGCACTTTTTTTTTACATACTATACTTTTCCGCATATGGTTACAAAAAAGATACTGTCTTTTGGCCAGTATCTCAGCGTAAAGACAAAGGGCTAAAATAAAGTTATTTTAGCCCTTTGCCTACAATCGGTCATCTTTCTATTTATCATCTTTTAAAAAATTACTGTCGAGATACTGTTTTCCCCAATCATACATCGCCTCTAAAATCGGCATTAAGCTTTCTCCTAGTTCTGTGAGAGAATACTCAACCTTTGGCGGGACGACAGGATAAACCTCCCGGTGCACAATGTGATCTTCCTCTAATTCTCTTAGCTGATTGACAAGCATTCTTTGCGTAATCCCAGGCATTAACGACTTTAACTCACCAAAACGTTTTGTCCCTTCTCTGCCAAGGTGCCATAAAATCAGCATTTTCCACTTACCGCCGATAATATTCAGCGTCAGCTCTTTTTCGCAATTGAATACTTTATTTTCCATTCGTGATGACAACAACATACACTCCTTTAATTTCAAACCATTTACGCTTTATCATATACTGCGGCAAAATGAATTGCCCAAGCATACGGTCTTCGTTATTGATTTTGTTTTTTGACAAAAGCCATCACAGCCTCTGTCATTTTTTGTGCTTCTTTTGGCGCTCTGTCTGATCCAAACCATTTGTTCAGATCACTATGGCTTAACGTATGAACCCGAAAAACAAACCGAGAGCCTTTATCATGATTTAGTTTTTCTGCAAATCGGTACACCTCAGGATTTTCCCAGCCCGTGACCAAATAGACAGGAGGTACATTCGCTTGATTCATATAAGTGACAGGTGATGCCTTTGTCCAATTTTTCTCTTGTTTGCCAAAGACTTTTTTGTACGATGGGATGGCTTGTATAAATTGATTGAGGTTTAACGGCCCATCTAAAATCACGATGGAATTAATCGCTTTTGGCGACAGCCCCACACGTTTTAAGTAGGTCGAATCTGTGGCAACCAGCGCCGTCAAATGACCGCCCGCTGAGTGACCCATGACATTGATTTTTGATGAATCAATTTGATATTCATCCGCATGATCCTTTACCCATTTAATGGCGTTTGCCGTATCATCTGCCATCTGCTCATAGTTGGCATCAGGGTGAAGCCTGTAATTCATTGAAACAAACACATACCCTTGACCTGTAAAATAATCAGCCTTTGAAGCGACTCTATTCTTATCGCCGCCTGTCCAGCCGCCGCCATGGAGATAGATTATCACAGGATGCTTCTTCTTTTTGTATTCATCTTTGCCCTTTGGCATATACATATCGAGTGTTTGCTGTTTGTTTTGTGTGTCTGCATAATGGATATTGGTTGTCGGCTTAGGCTGGTTGAAACGGAACACAAAGAATGCGCATACCAATAAACCAGCGATGACCGCCGCAAATAAGAGCCATTTCATGAATCGATTCAATGTCATTGCACCTTTCTATGTTTGGGATGGGGAAGCACGAGTTTCAGCAGATATGTAGATAAACTAGCACGAAACTAAATTCATATGGGATGTGCAGAGCAATACAATTGATCAAGTCGTAAGATTCATTATACTCCTTAAAGTGGTGAAATTCATTGATTTGCTCTAGAGGGTTGACATCGAAATCAAGAATTAGATTCTGGATTTTTCATCTAAAAACCATGTCATAGTTTATCCTCCAAGAGGTTATTGTATAAATGCAATGATTCGTTTTCTTGTTTCTTCATGGTACTGGACATAGGAATGTAATAAAGGATACGATTCAAGGACGTGTTGAAATGATTTGATTTGAGGGTATTGCTCTTCAAATGACTGACGCAGCACGTTTAACTGTTTTTTTGGAATTCGTTTATGATCGATCACATAACTTAAGCTGCCTGTCACAAGAGTGAAAAATTCATAAAAATCATCGGACCACATACCAGTTTCCTCCTCAAAAAATACGATATCTTCTGGATAAGTGGAATGAAAACAATATTGATAGCGCTGCTTCAAATCATTGATTAATGCTGTTTTATCTTGGCTGATGTTCATGGCCTTATGCTCCTTTTATATATAGACATTACTGATAATCATTTCTTTGTCTATCATTAGTAATTGATACTTCCTAATTTAAACCACAAGTACCATTACGGATAATTTGATAGCAATTGACTGAAATATTCATTGAATGTTTTTTGATCCTTCAATAACAGTTCTAACCAACTTGCTAAATCAGGATGATCCAGTGGTTTCCATCCTTCTTCTAATAAAATATTTTGGGGACACTCTTTTTTTGATACCATACCTATTATACAAATTTCCATATCTCTATCTGCCCAAATCGCCCACTGCAAAGAACGGGATAACCAAACCACTATGTTTGAGTTCGTAATTATATTATCCGCTATAGAACCTTTTGGGTGCATCCATAGTGCATTTACATAATCCTCACCTGAAATGTTCACACTCGCTTTCAGCCAATGATAATAACCAAACTCCTTCAAATAGTAATCAACTGGATCTGGCTTAAGGATTGCGGTCAAAAATTCTCTATCACGTGTTGAATTTGATAACTCCTTGATTGTTGGTAAAATATCATCACTTAATGCCCAATCAAACTCTTGAAACAAAAAACAATCAAAATTCTTACGGAAGACTTGCTGTGGCAGCCCTTTATTTTGATCAAATACATGATCCACTAAATTCTGATAGAACCTGAATTCTTTTTCTGAACGAACAAATAAGTGCTCAGGCTGGTTCAAGCAAAAAGCCTCCTTCTCATGTGATATCACTATCATTTTCCTAAAACTAACCCATATATCATCATCTTATCAAAATATCCCCTTTTATATATAAAAAAGCACCCTAAACGGATGCTTCCATCAAATGATATTTTTTCAAAATACGATAGGTGATTTCTTTTGCTTCTAGCCCGGTGCCTTCGATATTTGTGGCGAAGATGTAGGTTTTGTTTTCATGTTTGATGAAGCCTGCGTACCAGCCGATGCCTGAGCCGGAGCCTGTTTTTCCGTATAGGGTGGCATGTTTCTCTTCTTCTTGGATCATCATTCGTTTGACGGTTCTCATGACAGACAGGTCAAATGGAAGACTTTCTTCATATAGCTGTTTGAGGAAATGGACTTGTTCTACTGGAGAAATTTTCAACGAACTGCTTAACCAAAATTGATCGATTCCTCCTGATATGTCTTCGTTCCCATAATGAATGGCTTTCACCCAATGACTCATGCGTTCTTCTCCGATGTCACGTGCCATGGCTTGATAGTACCAGACGACTGAATCTCTCATACCAGAGCCCAGTGTATGATCCTTATTCCAGTTATCAATTTCTCTTTTTACTCCGTCCCAATATTTGATGTCGTATTCATCTCTCACTGCGCCTGTTTGGAGCCCGATGAGGGCATTTGCCACTTTAAATGTCGATTGTGGGGCAAAGCGCTTGTTCGCTCTTTTTTGGTTATACACCCATGGCGATTTTTCTTTTACTTCTTGGATGACAAATGTGCCTTCTCGGTCTTTCATGAATTCATCTACTGACCACGCTGGAGATGTTCCCTCACTTGATGAAGGCTGGCCGATACAAAATGCCATCAGCATGATGGTGCAAAACAGCCATTTCATATGCTTTTTCTTCAAAAAAACCGCTCCTTTTCCCTATGATTTGTATCGATTGTAGCATGCCTGAGTGATGAGACATAAGGTACGCTTGTCCTCTTTTCTGCCAAATAAAAAAAGCCGGTTTCATCCGGCTTTTTGATCATATTAGCTTTCTTTTTTTCTCTTCAATGGCCTGCTTCGCGATTTTTGAAATCGTCATATCATCCATTGGCGGGTTATGGAGCCCAGCCCGGATATCTCGATAGTAACGCTGAAGCGGACAGCCAAGGCTCAAGCTTTTCGCACCGACTAAACGCATGGATTTATCGACCACTTGCAGACTATGATTAACGACTGTATGCTTCACAGCACCGAATTCATTGATTAACAGCTCTCTTTTCTCAGGCTTTTCATACAATGTTGTCGTTGAATAGATGACGTGGCGTGCTTGCTTTAGTAGTAAATCAATTTCGCCAATCAGTGTTTGGACATTCGGCAGGTCACTAATCGTTCCGCTGATACTGTTCGGTGAATGTGTGATGGCATACTGTACAGCATAGTCTCTTGCCGCTTGTGCAATTCCTAAATAGCAGGAAGGAATATGGGCGATCCAAGGGTTTAACGTACCGCCCCGAGGTCCTTTTTGCACTTCAACAAGCATATCATCTGATACCACAACTTGATCTAAGATTAAATCATGGCTTTCTGTTCCTCTCATGCCGACAACATCCCATGTTTCTTCTATAGAAACACCTTCTGTGTCACGGTGAATTAAGAAGAATCCCATCGCCTCTTTTTCTTCGATCCATACACCGACTAAAAAGTATGTGAGAGCTGGTGACATTGTTGTGAAAATTTTACGTCCATTGATCACCCAGCGATCACCTGATTTCATCGCTGTTGTCCCAGGCTTGCCGCCTCTTGTTGGGCTGCCTGTCTGCGCCTCACTTACAGCGCGGTTGACAAGGGCGCCCTTCTTCACTTCTTCCGCAAAGAATTGCAGCTGCTTCTCATTCCATAGTTTCTTTTCATAAATTTCACCAACAACTCCTTGGTGCCAGCCAATCGATAAGGCAGTCGCTCCGTCCATGCTGCCAAGCGTTTCTTGAAATAGAACCATATCTGTTACAGATTGACCCCCGCCTCCATATTCAGCGGGAAGAGACAGGGCTGTATATCCCATGTTTACTAATGATTCGATATTCTGTTTAGGAAAATAAGCGCCTTCATCATGTTTTTTTGCGTTTTGTTCAATCGTTTCACGAAGAGATTCCAGCTGATTAAGCCATGTTTTTTGAAAATCGGTATCGACAAATAATGCTTTAGACAAAACGTATCCAACTCCTCTGTTTCTCACAATCTATGATATCTCATTTTTCCAATCGGAATGAATAAAACACACTTTACTTATAGGATTTAATGTGTTAAATTTTATCAATATTAAGTACATCTGTCAAAGGAACGTGATGCTTTTATGATCTCAGCTACTAATCTACATAAATCTTATGGGCAGACCCATGTGTTAAAAGGCATTGATTTCACCGTACAAGAAGGTGAAGTGGTCGCAATTATTGGACCGAGCGGATCAGGAAAAACAACACTTCTCCGCAGTTTAAACAGCCTCGACATTCCAGACAAAGGAGAGCTGACTGTTGGAGAAGCCACGATTCAATTTGAACGATATCATAAAAAAGATCTTTTAAAACTAAGGCAGCAATCTTCCATGGTATTTCAGCATTATCACTTGTTTCAAAATAAACGAGCACTTGAAAATATTACAGAGGGATTGATTGTGTCCCAAAACATGTCTAAAAAAGAAGCTGAAAAGGTTGGAGAGCAATTTTTAGCGCGGATTGGACTGCTTCATAAAAAGGATGCATTTCCGAGTGAATTATCTGGCGGTCAGCAGCAGCGGATTGGAATTGCCCGCGCTCTTGCGATGAATCCTGCGGTGCTTTTGTTTGATGAACCAACGTCCGCACTTGACCCAGAGATGGTCGGAGAAATCCTTGAAATGATCAAAGATATTGCGAGCCAAGGGATGACGATGGTCATTGTGACGCATGAAATTTCGTTTGCAAAGGACGTAGCGGATACCGTGATCTTTATGGCAGATGGGGAAATCGTTGAAAAAGGCTCCCCAGAAGACGTCCTCATGAAGCCTCAGCATGAACGAACGAAACAATTTTTATCTAGGATTCATCGCGGAATGTGGCAAGGATCGGAGGAAGACATATGAAGCAAAAGACAGCATTCATGACAGCTGGTGTCCTTCTGATTCTCCTCTCCCTGATTGGCTGCAGCAGTGTGAAAACAACAACAGATGATGGAAAACAAATTGTGAAAGTCGCACTGAGTGCAGAGGTCAATCCACCCTTTTTAGCCACAAATGACCGAAACGAACCGATTGGCTATAACATTGATTATTTAAATGAAGTGGAAAAAAGACTTCCACACATACATTTTGATTACATCTTTGGCGAGGAAGAATCCAATTTAATTGGTGTTGGCGCAGGGAAGTTTGAAATGGCAGCTAATTGGTTTTTCAGTAACCCTGAACGCGAAAAACGGTTTCTTTACCCTCAAGTTCCATACGGCTATTCGATGACAGGATTAATTGTGAATGAATCAAACCGGGATATTCAATCGCTTGATGATATGACATCAAAAAAGCTAGCTCCTGTCAGTCCCAGCGGCGGATTGCGTTCCATATTAAATCAATATAATGAAGTATATGATCCAGATATTCCGCTGACAACCATTGAAAGCCCTTCAAATGAACTCAACTTAAAGCGCGTTGAAAGCGGACGGTCTGATGCGGCTTTTATGAATATTTCGACCTTCGATACCATACAAAAGCATCTCAACCTAAAGGTCAAAGTTGGCGGCATTGTGTCAAAGGAGCCGATTTATCTTGTCTTACAGCCGAGTGAGAAGCAGCTTGCAGCAGATTTGGACCGGGTCACACAAGAGATGATTGATGATGGAACACTACCTAAGCTTGCGAAAAAGTGGTTTGGGGTTGATTTCTTTCAAGATATTGACTACATCTCAGAGCAAGGCTATCAATATGAAGAAAGGAAGGAAGCGTCATGACGTTTACAGCTGGAGATTGGCTGCGAATTTTTTTACAGGTGCTTGAACGCCTGCCACTCACTTTTCTCATTATTGCGGTGTCATTGTTTTTCGCCATCATAATAGGGCTCTTATTTGCATGCATTCGTATAAAACAAATCCCAGTGCTGAAGCAATTGGCTGTTATCTATTTATCTTTTACACGAAGTACGCCATTAATTGTTCAGTTATTCTTGATTTATTTTGGGCTTCCTCAGCTTTTACTTGTAGCAGGAATTCAAATCAATCATTGGGATCGTGTGTTATTTGTGATGATGACGTTCTCTTTACATACGGGGGCTTATTTATCTGAAGTTTTTCGCAGTGCGTATTCGTCTGTTGGGAAGGATCAGCTGGAAGCCGCCTACATTGTGGGGATGACAGATACACAGGCCTTGATCAGGATCATTATCCCGCAGGCCTTTCTCATTGCCCTGCCAAACCTCGGAAATTACACCATTGATCTTGTGAAAGACACGGCGATTGCCTTTACGATCGGACTCATCGATATTATGGGACAGGTGAAGATCATCTTAGGAAATAACTATGGAATAGGCATGTTTGAAGTGTATGTGATCATAGCGATTGTGTACTGGCTCATTTGTATGAGCATTGAACTAGTCACCATGCTGCTTGAAAAGAAATTTGTAAAAGGCCGTACCAGTCTGTCACGTTAAGGAGGCGATTTGATGCAAACCATTGATATTCCATTTGCGATTGACCAAGTACCACATATTCTAAAAGGTGTTCCTTTCACATTATTAATTGCTCTTGTTTCCATGGCTGTGAGTCTTGTGATCGGATCTGTTTTTGCTTTCATTCGCCTCTTTCGCATCCCTGTACTCAGACAGCTCGTTACGCTATACGTCTCCTTTTTTAGAGGAACGCCGCTTATTGTTCAACTGTTCGCTTTCTTTTATGGGCTCCCTTTTCTTCTAACCAGTATGAGCGGCACATTCGGACTGACCTTTCATCCAGATATGGTCTCCCCTTTAGCTGTGGCTCTTATTACCTTCAGCCTGCATTCAGCCGCTCATTTAACAGAGGTGGTCCGAAGTGCACTTCTGGCAGTAGACAAAGGGCAGCTTGAAGCGGCAAAAATTGTAGGCATGACCACACGTCAGGCGATGATACGCATTATTTTGCCGCAGGCATTTGTTGTGGCCTTACCAAACCTAGGCAATCAGCTCGTTCAGTTATTAAAAGCGACATCTCTTGCGTTTACAATTGGGGTACTCGAAATCATGGGTATTTCCCGGATCATTGCAAATGACGGCTATCAGTTTTTAGAAACTTATCTCGTCTCTGCTTTGATCTATTGGCTGCTGAGCATTGTCTTTGAATTAGCCTTTGCATTATTAGAGAAACGTGTCAGTGTATACGGAAGAACTCTCGGACGTTAAAAAGTCGATCAGGCCCAAAAACCTGATCGACTTTTTTATTCACCCTTTTTTGGTGTGTTAAATAGTTCTTTTGGTGCGGGTTTGAGCTTTGGTGCAGAGCCGAATACGACAGGTGCAGAAATATATCTGAACTCTCCTTTTCCATCCATGCTGCGGCCATGTGCCCATCTGCCTTGCTTACTTTCTTCCCCTCTTGAGAAGTTAAACAAGTCATAGGATACTTGCTGTTTTTCTAGTGAACGAGGGAAGGTGGTTGGTACGACGACATCCCCTTCTCGCTCTTCTAATTCTTTAATTGCGGCAAGCCACATATTTTGATGGTATGTATCACGAGCAATGAGGAAGGAGAGCATATCTTTGACGCCGCGGTCATCTGTCATTTCGTAAAGTCTTGTGACCTGAAGGCGGCCCTGGGCCTCTGCATTTAAATTGGCTCTGAAATCCGCCATTAAATTTCCGCTTGAAATGATGTATTTGGCATTCCACGGGTATCCTTGACTATCCGCTGCCATTGCCCCTAAACCTGCAACAATCGCATGCTGCGGGTTCATTCCGCCCATGACAGCTGCAAGTGCAGGATCACTTTGGTACGCCTCTTCTTGTTCCTTAACTGGTGCATTATCAAGTAAACGCGCAATCATCGTTGCCAGCATTTCGACATGACCAATTTCCTCTGTTCCCACGTCAAATAATAAATCCCTATATTTTTGATCTGCCCGGCAATTAAAGCCTTGAAATAAATATTGCATCATCACGCTGATTTCACCATATTGACCGCCTAATACTTCTTGTAATTTCTTTGCATACACCGGATCAGGCTTTGAGGGCTTTGCTTCATATTGCAATTCTTTGATGTGATAAAACATGATGTCATCTCCCTTATCATTAAACATCTTTTCAATTATCACTATTCAACCGCAGCTCTCTTTATGAAAATGATATGAATACATAAAAAAGAGAATGGCTTATGCCATCCTCTTTTTTATCTTACTTATTCAGCACTGACTAAAATTTTCACTTGATCTTTTTCATTGATTAATGCATGGAAGCCATCCTCGATCACATCGTCCAGCTTGATTTTTTTCGTGACGAGTGTGTCTGCAGAGAAATAGCCTTTTCTCATTAAGTTTAATACAGATGGGAATACGTCTCTGTAGCCGATAATTCCTTTTACTGTACGTTCTTTAATGACAATGTCATTCGGCATAATTTCCGCGCCTTTTTCCCAAATGCTTACAATCACTGTTTCTCCTGAAATTCTAGTTGATTGGATTGCTTGCTTCAATACAACAGGTACACCTGTCACTTCAAAAGAAACATCGACGCCACCGTTTGTACGGCGAGCAATTTCTTGAACAACATCTTCATACTGAGATGGATCAACAATGATCGCTCCAAGCTCTTTTGCTTTCACTTGGCGCTCTTTTGATAATTCAACTGCATAAATATCAGTAGCACCAGCTGCTTTTAATGCTTCAATGACAAGTAAACCGATTGGTCCGCAGCCAAACACAGCCGCTGTATCCCCAGCTTGTACTTTACTAGAACGAACCGCATATAAAGCAACTGCAGAAGGCTCGACAAGCGCGCCTTGCTCATATGAGATTTCGTCTGGTAATAAATGAAGTAATTCTTCATCGACTGATACATATTCAGAGAATCCACCGCCGCCTCCGGCAAGCCCTAAAAAGCCCATGTTTTCATCTAAGTTATAAGCACCTTGATGTCCGTGAGTTGCAAAAATAGGTTCAACAACCACTCGGTCGCCTACTTTGTAATTGCTCACGCCTTCTCCTACTTCAACAACTTCACCAGAGAACTCGTGTCCCAGTGTAACGGGTGCTTTTTCTTTTGTAAGTGGATGAGGTTCATTCACAGGAATGAAGATCGGTCCG
Organism: Bacillus sp. FSL P4-0248; assembly: GCF_038593305.1. Lineage (NCBI taxonomy): Bacteria > Bacillati > Bacillota > Bacilli > Caryophanales > Bacillaceae > Bacillus > Bacillus sp. FSL P4-0248. The sequence goes on from NZ_CP151983.1 coordinate 2,329,247, forward strand.
CCTAAATATTCATGTAAATCACTACCGCAAATGCCGCACCATTTTACTTTCAGTTTCACTTTTCCTGGAGCAACTGTTGGTTCATCAATTTCCTCTAGTCGAATGTCCTTTTGATCGTGCCAGCGTAGTGCTTTCATTTGTAAGACTCCTTTTCTCATCAATTTAATTAACTTACTTAAATAATGATAACATAATTTTTTTAATTTTCTAAGTAGGATGCACTATTTTTTTGGCAGTCAATGGACGAAAGATGACAAAACATAGCAATAGACAGATAAGAAGCATACATAGACACCCGATGATGACGGAAATTCTGATCGATAGAATATGAGCGAGTCCGCCGAATATTCCTGTCATGGTCATCGTCAGAATGGCTTCAACCAAAGCATAAAAGCTGGCTACCCTCCCCATCACCTCTACGGGGATATTTGTTTGATAGAACGTCATAAAACCTGTATTCGCAAATGCTAAAAAGAAGGCTAATATAAAAAATCCACCGGCGGCTGCAACTAGACTGCTGGAAAATGCATAAATAAGATAGCCAAACGCCACAAACAAACTGCCGATTCCAAGCATCAGCGAAACTGACAGCCTTTCGACAATGACCGAATTAAGACTTGCCCCTGCGATAATACCCGCTCCAGCTATACTGACAAGAAGGCCATATTGTGTATCAGTCAGCATCAATACTTCTTTTGCAAAGGCTGTTTCAAGTGAGTCTATGGCCGTAGGAAGGACCGATATTGCGGCACTAAATAATAAATATACCGTCATGATTTGGCGTGACGTCAGACTAAAACGCAGAACAAGCTTTGCATCCTCTTTTAACATTGAAAGGGAAAACCGCTTTTGGGCAGCATCTGTTTTGAGCAAATTCGGTAAACACATCGTTAACAGAGCAGATATCAACAGGCAGATGGCATTTACATAAATTGAAAGAACAGGAGTCCCAATGAGAAAGAGCAGACCTGCTGCTGCGGGCCCAAGTAAAAATCCACCGGATTGTAATAAAGAGCGAATGGCATTAAACCGTTTTCGGTTATCCGCCGGGATTAGTCCTGTCATATACACCATCGACGCTGGATGAAACATCGCTTGTGCCATCTGTATGAAAAACACCATGACATACAGAATGAGCAGATGTCCTGAAAATAAGGCAAAAGGGATGCATGCAATGAGCAGAGCACGGGTAATATCTAAACTGATCATCACATTCCGCTGATTCAGCCTGTCAACCAAACTGCCGGACCAGCTATTGGTCAAAAGAGCAGCAGCCGGTCTTAGCAAATAAACTGCTGTTACAGCAAGTACAGAGCCCGTTTCTTGAAAAATAAGAAGATGGAGGGCAATCATATAAATCCATTCTCCTATGTTCGCAATCCCGATGGCTCCAAGTAAAATACTCATATCCCGCCAATGTTTTTTCATCATTGTCCCCCCTATTTGTCATAAAAAAAATCCCGCCTCCAAGACATGTCTGTCTTGAGGACGAGATTTACTCCGCGTTGCCACCTCAGTTCATTCATCTGTTGCCAGATGAACCTTAGCGGGTGATTATTCACCCTTCTCTGTAACGGGAGAAGTTCGCTGCACCACCATCCGAAGGAATCCGGTGCAGAGCTAAGAGGCTTGGTTCCATCATGCTCCCCAGCTCCTTCTCAGCTTCACGGAGTTCTCTGTGTGGGGCAGCTATGATGTACTCTTCTCTATTTGCGCTGTGTCTTTTTTTCATCACGATCTTCAGCTGAATTGTTACATATTGTACTGCGCCCCGATCAAAGCGTCAATGTTTTTTTCATGTTAATCCGCATAAATCATTTTCCTAGTCATGCCGCCATCAACAACCAAATCTGTGCCGTTCACAAATTGATTGTCTTCATCTGTTAAATAAAAACAGGCTTTCACAATATCCTTTGGCGTGCCGACTCGATTGGAAGGATGCTGCTGATGGTCAATTTCTCGAAGACTTTTCTCATCTTTCGTTTCAATCCATCCAGGTGAAATGCTATTTACCGTAATGTGATCCTGACTAAAAGAAACTGCCAAGGCATGAGTAAGTGCGGAAATGCCGCCTTTTGATGCAGCATATGCTTCTGTATGAGGCTCTGACATGGTCGCACGGGTAGATGAAATGTTCACAATAGAACCGCCGTTTGGATTCTCTTTGATATAACGTGCTGCTTCTCTAGCGCATAAAAAAGTCCCTCTTACATTTGTATGCAGCACATGATCCCACTCATCGACCGTTAACTCATAAGGCGATGCAGTGCACATGACGCCGGCATTATTAATGAGAATATCAATTGTTTTGCAGTGCTCCGCCGCAAACGACATTAAGCGCTGAATATCCTTCTCCTGTTTCACATCTGTTTTAATGAAATAAACTTCAAAGGACTCTTTTCTCAGCTGCTCCTCCAAACGCTTCCCCTTCTCTTCATCTATATCCGCAAGCACCACACGCGCCCCTTCTTTTGCATAACCGCAGGCGACCGCTTCACCAATACCATTGGCTGCGCCTGTGATGATGACGGTTTTATGTTGAAAATTCATCATTCATCCAATCCTTTCTCCATGAGATGTTGTCGTCTATCATATCATTTTGAGGAATCTCGGCACAAAGCTGAATTTGTATGACTAGATCAACTGATCAAAGAGGATCACCTGCTTCGTAAAATTGAGCAGTAATTGATTTTTCATTTATCGTAGATAAAGTAAAAACGTATTATAGCGAAATCAAAGGTCGTCCATCTCTTGATTTGTTGTTATTTAGAGTCTAATTGAATATATAAAATGATTAAGATTTAGGAAGTAGGATGTTGTTCTTGTCCCATTTCCATTTCATTCGTTTTTTTAACGTCTTTACTTTCAAAGAATAACAAAAGCAACTGACTCGAAACATTTTCGTTTAATCTTCAGTTAAACGACCATTTTGCCAAAGCTGTTGATAATACGGATGAGTTTTTTGTAATTCTTCATGTGTGCCTTGACCTGACAAGCGTCCGTCTTCAAAGACAAGGATTTGGTCTGCACTTGTAATCGTGGATAACCGATGGGCGATAATGATGGTCATCCGGTTTTTCGTTAACGCTTGAAGAGCAAGCTGCACTTCACGCTCTGATTCGTTATCTAAGTTCGATGTCGCCTCATCAAGTAATAGGATTCTCGGATTTCGTAAAATCGCACGAGCTATCGCAATACGCTGTTTTTGACCACCCGAAAGCTTAATACCTCCTTCACCAACCTCTGTATCGAGGCGTTTATCCAGCTGCATGACAAAATCATAGGCATAGGCTGCTTTTAATGCGGCAAGTACCTCTTGTTCACTTGCTCCATTCGTCCCGTACATGACGTTGTCACGAATCGTTCCGTTTAATAACGGTGCATTTTGACTTACATAGCCAAACAGCCCACGCCACTCTGTTAAATTAAATTGCTCAATGTTTTCTTTGCCATACAATATCGCACCTGATGACACGTCATAAAAACGTTCAATAAGGGAGAACATGGTCGTTTTCCCGCCACCACTTCGGCTGACAAAGGCCGTTGTTTCATTTGGCTTTAACGTAAACGTCATACCTTTTAACACGTACTTTTCGTTGTACTTAAACGACACATTTTCAAAAAGAATCGGCTGTGACGCAGCAGTTACCGGTTTACCGTCTTGGACTTCACGCTTCTCATCTAGAGCCTCGACAATACGCTCTGTTGCGCCAAGTGTTTTTTGTAAATCAGTAAAGAATGTCGCCATTTGTGTAAATGGCATAATAATTTGTACTAAATAAATCATGATTGCCACAAGCTCGCCAGAACTAATGGCACCTGAAGCAACCTGTGAACCGCCATACCCAAAAATCGCAATGATCACAACCATCATGAGCAGCGTCATAAGTGGTGAAAGAATCGCAACAATTTTTGCTTCTTTTAATCCGTACTTGTACAGCTGCTGAATTTGCTTTTCTCCGCCTGCTAGCTCTTGCTGCTCTGTTTGCGAAGCTTTCACAAGGCGAATGTTTGTTAAAATTCTCCCTAATCGTCCGCCAAATCCTGCCAACTCATCTTGATTGGCTTTCGAAATCGCGTACATTTTTTCCCCTAGCGGATACGTCACAAAAATTGTGAGTGGTACGGCGATCAGTAGCAGCAGCGTCATTTTCCAGTCAATCCATAGTAAAACAACGATTGCACCGAGTATCGCGAAAAGCCCCGATACAAACGATACGAGCTTTTCCGTTACAAACTCCTTTACGACGTTTGTATCCTGCGTAATTCGACTCATCGTTTCGCCAGATTCATGTGCATCGTAATATGTTAATCGTAAATGCAGCATATGCGCCCATACTTCTGTTCGTAAATTCGCGACAATTCCTTCACCTAAACGACGCATCATATAAAATGTAACCGCACTAAGCATCGCCTGTACAATTAAAACACCAATGACTGGTAAGAGTGACGTTAATGCAAAACCAGTATCTGAAATTTGGTTAATAAGCTTCATTGTGAGTAGTGGCACAGCAAGTCCTGCTGCCACCTCTACGATACTTATAAAAAATAAGAGAACTAATTGACTATTCGCCATTTGACTGCGCTTCATCAAAATCCAAAGCTGTGAGATTTTCCCTTGCATTATGATTCACTGCTCACTTTCGTCATGACCTTTTCAAAACGGAAAAACTCATACTCTTCATCCGATTCCGGCTCTTTGCCTTCAACATTAGGTCCTGGGTTGCCTTGGTGATAAAACTCAACAATTTTAAAGCCGCATTTATTCACGTAAAAATGAATATTACGCTTTTCAAAATATGGTGTGTGCAGCTCCCAAACCTTCGTCTCTGGGAACGCTGCTTCTATCGCTTCCCACATTTTAGTTCCAAGACCTTTGCCATGTGCATTTGCCCTTGTATACAGGAAGTCCACTTCGTTTCGCTGGGTTTCGTTATTCATTTTCAATACGACACCACCAATTCTTTCGGCGTTTAGTAAAAGTTGACGTACAACCGATTCTTTAGCAGTAAGTGAATGATTGAAATCTTCCTCAGACGGGATTGGTCCCATTTCTGCCGGATCTTCCGCATCTGTAAAACGATCTTGTAACCCTTTCGTAAATGCCTCTAGTAATTCTGCCTTAAATGCTGCTAGCTCGTCCTGCGGTACAGGTGCTAACGTCATTTGTTGATTTAGTTTTGTCATTTCTAAAAAACCCTTTCTTTTAAACTGATTAAAATATTCGACCAACTGTTAAAAATAGCTCACTATAATGGCCTAGACTCCGTATTTTCGAATCCAACCTTCCGCCTTATTACTCCATTTCATTGAAAAACCCAACCATTTACCAAGCCAAGTTCGTAGTAGTCGAATGTTAGGTCATGTTAAGTTCACAAGAAATAGTGTAAGGTATGGAGTAACTCTAGAGTAAAGAAAGAAATAAAAAATATATTCGCAGAAATAATTATCAGCTAAACCTCTTATGTAAAGCGACGAGAAAATAGGTTGGTCGGTACCAACGGAGAAACTTTACGAGCAATCTACGCCATTTTTTTAAAAAACTTGGGATTAAAATACGGTATTGTGTATGCAAAAGGAGATGACTTAAATGAGGAGTCTGGAGATGTGAGTTGCCTATTTGTCGCCTATATGACCGTCAGCAAGAATGAAACCAGCTGGGTTCTATGAGATTATTTATCATCAAGGACCTTATGAAGAAACCTTAGAAAGTATCTCTTTCGTTGATATGTATTGTATATTCAATGTGAATTCCACAATAAAGAGCCGTCCCATTTATGGAGCGGCTCTTTATTGTTAAACATTTATCGAGAAACCAATACCATTGGCTGCGCCTGTGATGATGACGGTTTTCCCTTTAAAATGTAGCATATGATTAATTTCTTTCAATGACTCGTATGAATGATTTACTTTTACCCTTTCCTGAAAAGAACAATCCAGTCATCCACCTCTATTGATTCTATCTGATCCTCTGTCATGTTCAATCTATAATATTGCTTTATTTTCTCGTTAGCATCTAACATGTATTTTGTAACGATCTCTTCTTCCTTTAAAGTTTTCGTTGTTCGCTTGACCCATTCTTGAAAAGGGTAACGTTTTTTTCGTTCCATTGATCTTACTTCTTTTATTCCCTCTTTATAAAACAATTCCCGCCATTGTTCTGTAGATAGACAGGACACATGACTTGGGTCTCTCAATCTTTCCAGCTCATTGATAAATAGTGCAAGCTCTTCATCATTTGGCGAAACATTATCAATAAAGAAAAACAGACCATTTGGCTTTAATACGCGAGATGCCTCTTTGGCAAACTGTTGAGGGTGCGGGAAATGGTGTGCTGCAATTCGGCATGTGACCACATCAAATGTGCCATCTAAAAAAGGAAGGCTTTCTGCATCCGCTACTACATAAAAAATTTGGGGATACGCTTTTAAATGAAGTGATGTATGAGAAAGCATCTCTTTCGTTAAATCCGTCGCAAATACTTGATTCACATATGGAGCCAATGCTTTTGCGGTATGCCCGCCACCAGTTGCTATATCGAGGACGATCCAGCTTTCTTTTGGAGCTGTCCATTCAACGATTAGATCCAGGTCTGCTCCCTTTGCATGAGTTTGACTCGTCACATACTTTTCTGCATTTCTCCCAAATTGTTCTACAACCCTTCTTTTGGCTTGATCTGAATTCATCTAATTCCTCCCCTTTGAAATGGATTTGTATAGTCTATGTGATTTTCCACAATAAAGAGCCGTCCCATTTTATTGAGCGGCTCCTTTCATGTTAAAAATTATCGAGAAAGCATCCCGTGCGGGTCAATGACAAATTTCTTCGCCACACCCGAATCAAAGTCACTATATCCTTTAGGGGCTTGATCAAGGTCAATGACGGTCGCATTGACGGCTTTAGCGATCTGTGCTCTGCCGCTTAAAATGGATTTCATTAGACTGCGATGATATTGCATAACAGGGGTTTGACCTGTCACAAAGGTATGAGCTTTCGCCCAGCCAAGTCCAATTCGCACTTTCAGAGAACCGACTTTTGCATCGGCATCCACTGCTCCTGGATCTTCTGTGACATAAAGCCCTGGAATTCCAAGCTTGCCGCCAACTTTGGTAATATCCATAATCGTATTTAAAACAGTTGCTGGTGCTTCTCCCTGGTCTCCATGACCTGAAGCTTCAAAGCCGACACAATCGACGGCACAATCAACTTCTGGCTCCCCTAAAATATTCGTGATTTGTTCGCCGATTCGATCATGTTTTCGTAGATTGATCGTCTCACAGCCGAAGCTTCTTGCCTGTTCCAGTCTTTGCTCATTCAGATCTCCAACAATCACAGCAGATGCGCCAAGAAGCTGAGCCGAATGTGCTGCTGCAAGACCTACCGGCCCAGCACCTGCAATATATACGGTCGAACCAGGCTTTACTCCAGCCGTATAAGCACCATGAAAACCTGTCGGGAAAATATCGGAAAGCATCGTGAGATCAAGTATTTTTTCCATCGCTTGATCTTTGTCTGGAAATTTGAGCAGCTGAAAATCTGCATATGGAACCATGACATACTCGGATTGGCCGCCAACCCATCCGCCCATATCTACATATCCATAGGCAGAGCCTGGGCGGTCCGGGTTTACATTTAAGCACACATGGGTTTTTTGTTCCTTACACATGACGCAGCGTCCGCAGGCAATATTAAACGGAACGGACACGAGGTCCCCTTTTTGAATAAACTCCACATCTCGCCCAACTTCCACGACTTCACCTGTAATTTCATGACCAAGGACAAGCCCTTCAGGTGCAGTCGTACGCCCTCTCACCATGTGCTGATCACTTCCGCAAATATTCGTCGTCACTACTTTTAAAATGACGCCATGCTCACATTTGCGCCCCACATTGGCTTTAGGTACACCCGGGCCGTCTTTTAAGACCAAATCAGGGTATCCAATATCCTCAACTGCTACTTTTCCTGCTCCTTTATAAACGACACCTTTGTTTCCCGACATGATTTCATTCCTCCCTTTTGTTTAAAAATGAAGTCTCTACAATTTTCTCTATTTCTTAAGCAATTTCCTTCTTCAAACAGCACATTATGTGAAAAAGAAGGAGGCACATGTCTATGTGAGAAAGAAAAATGTGTCTTCCAGCGAAATAAAAAAGAAAATATTGAAAAAAAAGCTAAACTTTTGCAGAACGGTGTCGATATAAGAAATAAGCCAGACAGGTATCCTTAATCGACAAACAAATTCCTTATATATACTATCATTCCTTACACACCTGGCTGGCGCCTATATCACATACAAAAGGCTCTTCATAAGAAGAGCCTTTTTTTATTTTTACATTCGATTGCAGGCAAAGAGGCTCCTCTGACAAAGAGCCTCTTTTTTGAGTGCTTGTTCATTACCTGGGAAATATTTTCATCATTTTAAGGCTTTGATACAAATGTATGTATCATAGTGATAAACCGAGACTTCTCTAAAGTGATATGCTGAAAACAGACGGCTGATCTCTTCTTCACTGTACGATGAAAAAGATGTTGACCGTTTTTGTTCGTTGATCAGCTCCTGCTTTTGGAAGGATAAAAATACTTCTCCATCCACTTGAAGGACGCGGTACACTTCCTTCATGACTTGCTCAATATCCTTCAAGTAATAGATCGTCTGCACCGTAAATAATTTATTGAATGATCTGTCTTCAAAAGGTAATTGCTCAGCCTTACCAAGCGTAATAACGGCTTTGTCCTGTTCCGCAAGCTTCTTATGTTTTCTTTTTGCATATTTAATCATATGACGAGAGGCATCCACTCCATATACTTTTCCGCGGTCAAGTTTTTCAGCTACCTTTGATAAGGTGATGCCTCTTCCAGTCCCAATTTCTAAAATTCGGTCATTTTCTTGTATATTTAAGAGTTGAAGCGTCCATTCATTGATATTATGATGATTTTTTTCCATATAGCGGGCAACCCATTTTGAGAACAAGCCTTTTGGTTCCCTCATTTGTTTTCCAATCCAGCTTTGAATCAATGTTAACACCTGCTTTTCACCAGTAAATAAACTATTTACAAATTTTCTTACTTTTCATATCGGCTCTCACCTAACAAAAATTAAGACCTAGTCCTAATTTATTTGTCTTTTATAAGACGCTCCTTTTCAGAAAATGTTTCGCAGAAAGTGAAAATTATTTTTTAACTTGAATAGGCGTTTTCATTATTTGTGCTCAGATTGATTTCGTTTTCTGCATGAGCTGCATAATTTATAAATGTATCTTGATTAGATAAAGGTGGTGCTAGATTATGGGCTTTGGCGGTTATTCTGGAGGCTACTGCGGTGGCTACGGTGGCGGTTTTGCAGGCGGATTCGCATTGCTTGTTGTACTGTTCATTTTGTTGATCATCATTGGTGCAAGCTGGATTTGCTAACGTAAAAGGAGCAGGAAACGTCATGGTTTCCTGCTCCTTTTCTTTAATACCAATAAGTCCGGTACTGATACATATAACGTCTGAGCATTTCCTCTTGCTCTCTTTGCATGCGGTATGGATTGCCGTATCCGTGCTTTAAGGAATGCGGAATAGATGCATACCCGTGCCCCACAGACGGAAATCTCATATATGGTGACATCGACATTCATTGATCACCTCACAATCACCTTTTACGGTATCATATGTGCAGGTGATCAATGTGGAGCGTGTCTAAACCTGGTCCTTCTCCATCGTATAACAATCAAGCATGGCTAGCATCATAAACATGTCAATCTCCTCCTTTTCACATTTTTCATTTCCTGTTTTAGTTCATATACTTTAGTTGTTTCTGTTTCATTTCTTCATAAATTGTTTCGACTTCTTGTTCGTAAAGAACGGTCTCAATGTCCTTGTATTTCCGCTTAATCGTCAAAGTAATAAAAAATAAATGGATTGTCATATACGCTCACCTCCCTTCAGTTCGCAGCACGCGAAATAGCCCGCAGATCTTCTTTATCAGTTGACCTGCGGGCACACAAAAATGCAGATCAAAAGACAGTGTCTTCCAACCTGCAATGGATGATACGTGTGAAATCCTCGTTTACTTAAACAGTTTTGAAGCGTGCACCGTATAAGGCAAAGGAAGGACACGAACTCTTCCACAGGCTGATGACATGATGAAATTGTTGGTTGAATTGATCACAAGTAGATACGAATAACATATTCTTCAGCCTCCTTTACGTTTTTTTTTAATTACTTTGTAAGTATATCCAGCAAGCACCATTTTGTAAACCTGTTTTTAGTCATATAGGTGATTTTTGTGTTTTTGACTAAATTTCTACAGTTATTCTTGTCTGATTATCCAATACAATAAAAAAAGCCTCCTCAGGCAAATGAGGAGGCTTTCGAATTAATCTTCATCTAATTCTTGCAGTTTCTTTTGAAAGAAAATCGCGCGTTTAACACAAACAAAAGCTGCTAATAAGAAAACACAATCTATTCCCATCATCAGCATTTTTGGAGATGCTTCGATGTGCTGGTTCGGTAAGATCGTACCAATATATAAAAAGGTGCTGACAGCAAGCAAAATAAAAGCGTACTGCTTGTAATCTGTCACTAAATCACTCCACTTTTTCTTCACTTGTTTCACCTTCCAGTTATCAATGTCTATTCATAGCTTAACATAGTGAGAGAAAGCGAGGAGCATGTAAATCTATCCATTCGCCAGTGCGCTTAGTCCTTGCTTGATATCATGTAGTAAATCATCCACATCTTCAATTCCGACGGAAATACGAATTAAACCATCTGTGATGCCAAGCTCCTCCCGGCGGTCTTTTGGAATGGACGCATGGGTCATCCGGGCAGGGACAGAAATTAAGCTTTCAACCGCTCCAAGGCTTTCTGCGATTGTAAACAGCTTAAGCTGGCTTAAAAATACATCGACATGTTCTTCTTTTCCAATATCAAAAGAGATCATGCCGCCGAAGCCGGATGCTTGTGTTTTCGCAAGTTCATGTCCAGGGTGAGTATCAAGACCTGGATAATAAACACGTGTGACGGCTGCATGTTGCTTTAAAAACTCAGCGATTTTCTGTGCATTTTGTTGATGTGCTTCCATTCGTAGTCCAAGCGTTTTCATCCCTCTCATGAGAAGCCATGAATCCTGCGGTCCAAGAATTCCGCCTGTCGAGTTTTGAACAAAGTGCAGTTCTTCTCCAAGCTCTTTCGTCGCTGTGACGACAAGCCCGCCTACAACATCACTATGGCCGCCTAAATACTTAGTCGCACTGTGCAAGACAATGTCTGCGCCATATTCAATCGGCTTTTGGAAATACGGTGTGAAAAATGTATTGTCGACAATCATCAAGATGTTGGCTTCCTTTGTCAATTCGCCGATGGCTTTTAGATCTGTCATTTTGAGTAAAGGATTGGTTGGCGATTCAATGTAAACGGCTTTTGTTTCAGGTAAAATGGCTTTTTTCACTGCTTCAGGATCACTTGTGTCAACAAAGGTTGCAGTAATGCCAATGCGGTTTAGCACCTTTGTGATGACGCGGTAGGTTCCGCCGTACACGTCATCTGTCAGCACAATATGATCTCCGCTGTTAAACAGCATCATCACAGCCGTAATGGCTGCCATCCCTGAACCAAATGCGTAGCCGCTTGCTCCTCCTTCAAGATCACGAATGACTGTTTCCAGGGCAGTTCTTGTTGGATTTGCTGTTCTGGAGTATTCATACCCCGTATGTTCGCCTGCTTTCGGCTGCTTATAAGTACTTACTTGGTAAATCGGCACAGACACGGCGCCTGTTCTTTCATCACCCGTTGTTCCGCTGTGAATCATCATTGTTTTTGGTTTCATGCTATTTTCCTCCCTCATAAATTCCTTTACTTAAATATCGCTCACTGCTGTCAGGAAAAATGGTGACAATGACTGTCCCAGGTGCTGCTTTCTTTGCTTCCTCTAAAGCGGCATATAAAGCGGAACCAGAAGAGCTGCCGATGAGAATACCTTCTTTTTCAGCTGCTTCTTTCACCATTTGAAACGCATCATCATCACTGACAGTGTAAATCTCATCAAATAAAGCCTGCTCCATATAATCTGGGATAAATTCAAGGCCAATTCCTTCCGTTCTATGCGGACCCGGGTCCCCTCCATTTAAAATTGATCCTTCAGGCTCCACAACCACTGTTTTTAACGACTGATTCTGCTCTTTAAAATAGGCGGCACAACCTTGAAAAGTTCCGCCAGATCCTGCTCCCGCCACGAATACATCGATATTCCCTTTTAAGTCGGACCATAATTCGGGACCGAGCGTTCTGTAGTAAGTCAATGGATTTACTTGGTTTTTAAATTGTAAAACACAATAGGCATTGTCAAGGCTTGCCTCTAATTCAAGGGCTCGATCAATCGCACCTTTCATGCCTTCTTTTCTCGGCGTATGAATAATCTCTGCACCGAGCGCCTTCATCAGTTGTTGTTTTTCTTGACTAAAATGTTCTGGTACACAAAAAATGGTCTGCAATTGATGCTTTCTTGCACTTAGGGCAAGCCCAATTCCTGTGTTTCCAGCAGTTGCTTCAATAATAGTTCCGCCTGGACGCAGTTTGCCAGATGCTAATGCTTCTCTGATGAGCATGTCACCTAAACGATCCTTAATACTTCCACCTGGATTCATCATCTCAAGCTTTGCATACACCTCAACGCCTTCTGGGACGCCAATCCCTGACAGCTTTAAAAGCGGTGTGCGGCCAATTAATTCAGTAATATCCTTTATGACAGCCATATGATTCCCTTCCTTTGCATGGAAAAGAAGGGGGAAACCCCTTCTTTTATTGTGTTTGCTTTATCATACGCAAGACAAGGTCGGTTGAGTGAATCGCTGCTTGCTCAAGGAATTGATCAAAGGAGATGTTGGATTCTTTCCCTGCTATATCTGATAGCGCACGAACGACAACAAATGGCGTACCAAAGAGCTGGCAGACCTGTGCAACGGCTGCGGCTTCCATTTCCACCGCATATAGCTCTGGAAACTTCTCTCTCACAAACGCTACACGATCCGGATCATTCATAAACGAATCTCCTGTTGCAATCGTTCCTTTTGCCACTTGAATATGATCAATTTCTAAAGCAGATTCTTCTGCCAGCTTCACAAGCTTTTCATCTGCAATGAAAGCAGCTGGAAGTCCCGGCACTTGTCCATATTCGTAATCAAAGATGGTCACATCTACATCATGATGTCTCACATCAGTAGAGATGACAATATCACCTACATTTAATGAGTGGTGAAAACCGCCAGCAGATCCTGTATTGATCACATAATCTGGCTGAAAGCGGTCAAGCAGTAATGTTGTGCTGACCGCTGCATTTACTTTTCCAATCCCTGATTTTAATAAAATCACTTCTTTATCTTCATAAACACCTGTTGTAAATTCACACCCAGCAATGTTTTCTTGTGTAGCATTTTTTAGTTGATCTCTTAAAATCGTCACTTCTTCTTCCATTGCACCTATAACTGCGATTTTCAAATCAAAAACATCCTTTCATTCCCTTTTCTTCGCTTCTACGATCCAAACAAAATCATTCATTTGATGAAAGGACGTGCTAAAACCTTCTTCTTCAAAGATTTGCTTTAACACATCAATGGATGGATAATATTCCGTTTCTAAATCCTCTGCAAGCTGATCGAACCCTGCGGCTCTCGCTTTGTCGATCTGAGCTTGATGTGCTGCTTGATTTTGAAACATTGTATCAGCAAAAACTATTTTACCATCTGAGTGAAGGATGTTGCTATAGGTGTGAATGGCTTGTTTTTTTTCTTCATCCGTTAAATGGTGGAATGCATATGAACTGACGATCGTATCTGGCTCAAAAGGCGGCGCTGGAAATGATAAAAAATCCCCATCATGAAATAGATCTGGCAGTCCTTTTTGAAGAGCCGCTTTCTTCATGGCATCTGATGGTTCAACACCAAACACGTTTTTATCAGCTGCAAGGAGCAGCGCTGTTAGATTCCCCGTACCGCTTCCAAACTCAAGAACATTTTGGCCTGAAAGGCGGACAATCTCTTTTAAAATAGCCGGATACCGGCGAAACACTTCTTTATACTGCTCGTCATGACCACTTACCGTGTCGTCATAAGAGTCAGCCCAATGATCAAATAAAGAAAGAAATTCACGTCCCATTTTCTTTCCCTCCACTTTATCTATTTATTCCTATGCGTATAGTATGTTTTATTCCGTCGAACAGTTCCTATCCTACCACAACTTCTGTTTCTTTCCTACTAAAAAATACTGGGAGAGACAGAAAAACATTTGCCCTTCTGAAGGAGAGAGATTAAGATGAATGAAGAGTATAGAGAGGTGAATCAAATGGATTTTCAGCTGGATTTTTTAAAGGATAAAATAGAATTTTTTGAAGCAACATCTTTAAAAGAACTTGAACAAAAGATCCAAAAACAAATTGAACATAATCAGGCGATTCTGCTGACTGTTCATTCTGTCAGTCATCAAACGACTGTGATCGATGAGCGGATTTTGTATACAGCAGTTGTTCATTTTAAAGCGAATGTCTAAACAAAAAAGATAGCATATCTGCTATCTCAGCGTATAGACAAACCCTCGCATTCGTTGTCAGTTCTGCGTGCCGGTGCTCACGAATGTCAAATTCGCTCCGCTCCAGTACTCGTCCTTCCTAGACTGCAAAGGTTTTCTATCACGCTGAAAAGAAGACAAAGGGCTAAAATAAACATCATTTTAGCCCTTTGTCAACAATCTGCTATCTTTTTTCGTGTTTATCTTAATTTTTCAACCTTCACAGGTTTCCAGCCTTTTTCATCTACCCACGTAATTTCCACGCGGTAGCGTTCACCTGTTGATTTATCACGGATAGTTCCTTTTGCATCTTGAGGACCTCCGTTATTTCCTAACCAAAGAACGGTCATTTGATCTTCTGAAATTCCTGTCGCATAGGACATGGCTTTGATCATTTCTTTCCAGTCTTTTGAGCTGGAATCATAGGTTGCTGTATGTGAACCGGATTGCTCTGTTCCTACAGGCTCCCAGTCATCATTTTCGTATGTTTTGTCTACATCACTCGTTTTGCCGCCATCTGTTTCTTTGGCGTCTTTTAACGCATCTTTATTAGGTTTTTCTTCATCATCTGTCTTCTTCGTTTCGTCGTCTTGATCAGATGAATCATCTTTTTTTGCATCTGAATCATCGGATGTGTCTTTCTTTGGATCTTTCACATCTTCTTGTGAGTTTTGTTTATTTTCACTTGTTGCAGGTGCCGTTTTTGATGGCGCATCCGCTACATCAGGATCTTTCGGCTTATTAAAAATTAACAAACTCGATGCGACAACCAAAATAAGCACCACAACGATACCAATTAATATGTTAAGCACCATATTTGCCTTTCTGCGCTTATCACGATGTTCAAATCGAGAATTTCTACTCAAAATCTCTGCACTCCTTTGCCTCTGTTCCCTAAGTCGTTACTATTCTAACATGTCATGAAGGGATGTTCTATGTCTGTTTCTTTTCAATTTCATTGACCTTTTTTACAATATCATAAAACGCATCATTTGTCTTAGCCCGGCCACTTGTCTCATCTAGGTGAACAACGACAAGGGCGTATTTTGGTTTTTCTACCGGAAAGTATCCAGCAAACCACTTATGATAAAGCGGATTCCCCTTTTTGTCTTGACTGCCGGTTTGGGCAGTACCTGATTTTCCCGCTACATCGTATGGCAAATCTTGAAACCTTCTTCCGGTTCCCTTGTCAGAGGTCACCACCTGCCTTAAGAATTTTTGCAGCTTTTGAGCTGTATAGCGGTCTATGCTGCCCCCTTCAGGCCGTTTGTTTTGAAAGGACAGCATGGTTGTTCCGTTTTGATACAGCACTTTTTCTGCGATTTTCACTTCTTTTCGTTCTCCTCCTCTTGCGATCGTAGCCATCATATTCGCGATTTGCAGAGGCGTCGTTTTGACATTTTTTTGTCCTATCGCGGTTTGTGCAATAGCTTTTTTGACATGCTTGTCTCTTTTATCTCCCCACACACTGCCTGTTTCTTCACGATCAAACTGTTTGAAGTGCTGCTTATGATAGACATCCCCTTCCCAGCCAGCTCGATCTATGAGTCCAAGCTTTGCAGCCGTCTTTTCGATGATTTGATCATCTGTTTGAATGAGCCTTTCAGCAAGTGTCGCAAAGGTATAATTGCAGCTCTCAGAGAAACTGTCCGTCAGATTCAGCACTTCCTGTTTTCCTTCAGGCTCTCCATATAAATTCTTTCGACAGTCATACATGGTTTGTGGCTGGTCAAGGTTTTTTTCGATAGCTGCGGCAAGTACAGCCGTTTTAAAGACAGAGCCTGGTGCAATCGCTGTCAGCATGTAATTTCTTGCCTCATGCCGGTTTTTACTTGTGACATTTGGGGTACTCGCCATCGCGAGTACACTGCTTTTTTCAATGTCGAGCAGAACGGCACCGCCTTTTTCAACGCCTTGTTCTTTGAGCACCTTCTCCATTTCAGCCTGCATGTCTTCATCTATCGTTGTCTGTACCTGAAGTGGATAAAAGGAATGAGCTTCTGCTGTATATTTGACGTCCATACCGAACAAAGGGTTTCCCCTTCCATCCACATGATATAACAATTTTGTGTCTTGCTCGGGTAATAGAAATTCGTCAAAGGTGCTTTCCAGCCCAAATGTGCCGATTTCAGTACGTATGGAAAGCTCTTTTTTGTCAGGATAACGCTTTCTCAATAGTTCTGGATTTTCGCTTGTGAAGCCTAGTGTGTGGAGGGCAAGTCTTTTTTTGTCCTTCTCTTTCATATATACGCCGTACACACCTGAATATTTCATATCATTGATGTCTTTCAGCTTTTTTTTCGTGATGTCATCTTTTAAAATGAGAGGTTTTTTCGTTTCTGTTAACTGTTTTTTGAGTTCATCCTCTTCCATCTCAAGAATAGAGGCGGTTTGCTGTAAGCGTGGAAGATCATATTGCAGGAAAGGAAATAAGATAACCGCAGGCTGTTCTTTTGTAAGAAGTGCTTGGCCGTTTCGATCTAAAAACTCACCGCGCCCGTCTGAAATAACGACTTCTTCTGTTCGCTGTTTGACACTTTCTTGTATTAAATTGATATCAAGCTTTGAAAACGATTCTGTAAAGAACAGCTGAATTTCTGCCAGTCTCATCAGAAGACCGAGCAATAGTATAAAAATAATCGCACCTGTCCATTGAATTCTTCTTTTTTTGCGCATAAAAACACCTCGTCCCTATTGTGGACGAGGTGTTTACCTGATAAACGTGATTAAGAAATTTTTACAATTTGGACGAACATTTCTCCGCCAGGTGTTTGAACGGTTACTTTGTCGTCTACTTGTTTACCTAAAAGGCTTTTTGCAATAGGTGAATCGTTTGAAATCTTGCCTTCGAACGGATCAGCTTCTGCACTTCCAACAATTGTGTAAGACTCTTCTTCCCCGTCTGGTAATTCAACGAATGTCACCGTTTTACCAAGTGAAACCACATTTGAGTTTCCTTCATCTTCGATAATTTTAGCATTACGAATCATATTATCAAGCGTTGTAATACGGCCTTCTACAAACGCCTGCTCTTCTTTAGCAGAATCATATTCCGAGTTTTCAGAGAGGTCTCCAAAACTTCTAGCGATTTTAATACGCTCTACAACCTCTTTACGTTTAACCGTTTTCAAATATTCAAGCTCTTCTTCTAATTTACGTTTTCCTTCTTCTGTCATTGGAAATACTTTCTCTTGTGCCATGAATCATTCACTCCTTCTATTAATCCTCATCATACAAACTTTCTGCACGTGAGTGACGACTGAAATATACAAGAATGAGGACATGTTCAGGCCCTCATTCCTTCTGTACCATATTCGTAAAAGTCCATCTTACATGGCGTCCCTTTTAGATGCAACTATTATGCCTTTTATTAGACAGGACCACTCGCAGCGGTCTAAAATCGCACAAACTGTGGAAAGGCACAGGAAGCTCCTGTACCTCGTTCGGCCATTTCGATCATATGTAGAAGAATAGCTTATCCATTCTCCATCTTCCAATACATAATATGGTCAGTGTACGATATGTCTATGCTATATTATTACAAAATTGCATTTTGATCAAGAATTGTTTGAAAATTTGTGATGATTTGTTTGTCGTTTTTTTAATATACTTTTTCAACTTCATTCTTTCGCTATGTGGTAGTGATTTCTCCATCTCTTCTTTTCTTCATTGTTTTCTTATCATATCAAACCCTTAAGATTTTTTCCGAGAATGCTGCTTTAATAAATGTTCACACATAATTAACAAATATTAACAAGGAAATATTTGGTTTTTATTGAATTTTATCAATGCAAGACCAAATACATGCTAGGGAGTGTTTTAAATGAACATGAAGAAAACAATTGTTTCTGTTCTATCCATCTCTACCTTATCTTTTTCACTAATGGGCATGGCTTCCGCCAAAGAAACAGCGGATTTCACAGTCAATAGCAGCTCTTCTGGATTTCAAACTTTAGATGTGATTTCGATTCAAGATTACAGTGTATCTTTAAGAGTTGGTGAGCAATACTCGGTCTATAATTCTGCAGCTACACGTTATTGGACAGATAAACAGAGTGTAGCTTCTGTTAGCTCTAATGGAATAGTGACCGCTCATTCACCTGGCAAAGCCACTATCACTCTTTATAAAGGGACGTCTGTCTTAGGACAAGTTTTCGTGACTGTTTATTAATATGATGCTGAAAAGACCTTTACACTGTAAAGGTCTTTTTCTTCTCCACCATTTACTCTGCTCGGTTTTGAAGAATCGTTTGAATTTTTGTCACCATTAAGTCTATCGCCACATGGTTTTGGCCGCCTTCTGGGATGATGATATCGGCGTATCGTTTCGTTGGTTCAATGAATTGATTATGCATCGGTCTGACAACAGATACATATTGTTCAATCACAGAATCGATCGACCGGCCTCTTTCCTTCGTATCGCGTAAAATACGGCGGATGATGCGAAGGTCTGCATCTGTATCAACATACAGTTTAATATCCATTAAATCTCTCAAACGTTCGTCTTCGAGCGCAAAGATACCTTCAACGATAATGACATCCTTCGGCTCAACATGAACCGTCTCTTCTGAACGTGTGTTTAGTTTAAAATCATATATTGGTTTTTCAATGGATTCATACCTTAAGAGCTGTTCCAAATGCTCAAACATCAGGTCATTGTCGAATGCAAGCGGATGATCATAGTTCGTGAGCAGGCGTTCTTCAAATGGCATATGACTTTGATTTTTGTAATATAAGTCTTGCTGAAGCATGAGGATGGAATGTCCTTTAAATTTTTCATAGATCGAATTGGTGACGCTCGTTTTACCTGAACCCGAGCCGCCAGCAATACCAATGACAACTGGTTTACTCCTCATGTGGCTGTTATTTCCCCTTTCTCATCATGTTGCTAGGGTATACTTTTTGATCAAGCTTGAATTTGACGATTTGCAGCGGATGACGAGCAGCATCTAGTTCATTTCCTTTTTCATCCCAAATCGTTTCAATTTTGCATGTGAAATTCTCAATTTCTGGTCCGAAGAATTCGACTTCGTCGCCTTGCTTAAAGAAGTTACGCTGCTGCAATGTCACGATTTGTTCATTTTCATCATAATGAAGCACAAGACCTGCGAAATCAAATGTCGTTTTCTTCCCATGGATGCCAAACATTTGTTCATCCGTTCCTGGTACGCCTTCGAAAAAGGCTGGTGCTGTGTCACGGTTTGCACATTTATCTAATTCATCTAACCATTCCTGCTGAATGACAAAATTGTCTGGATCAGCACAATACGCATCAATGACTTTGCGATATACACTTACAACAGTGGCAACATAATGAATGGATTTCATCCGTCCTTCGATTTTTAAGCTGTCAATTCCCATTTCGATCATTTGAGGAATGGATTCAACAAGCTTCAAATCTTTTGGACTCATTGCAAATGGCGCATCTTCCTCACCAAATAAAGGCGCTTCCTCAGAACCTTCTAGTTTATAAAGATCATAATCCCAGCGGCAGGACTGGCAGCAGCCTCCGCGGTTAGAATCTCTTGCCGTCATATGGTTACTGAGCACGCAGCGGCCAGAGTATGCGATACACATCGCACCGTGAATGAATGTTTCGATTTCAATATCGACCTTTTCTTTCATTTCTCTAATTTCTAGCGCACTAGTTTCACGTGCGAGCACCACACGCTCAAGCCCTTCTTCCTTCCAAAACTGAACAGCTTTCCAATTTGAAAGAGATTGCTGTGTGCTTAAATGGACTTCAAGCTTCGGTGCAACACGTTTACATGTTTCAATGATTAGTGGATCAGCTACAATAATGCCTGCTACTCCAGCGCTTTCGATCCCTTGAAGGTATTCCTCCAGCCCGTCCATGTTTTCATTGTGAGCGAAGATATTTGTTGTCACATAAATGCGTGCACCATATTTGTTTGCAAATGCGACACCTTCTGCCATTTCTTCAATTGAAAAGTTATCTGCATTTGAGCGAAGTCCAAATTCTTTCCCGCCAATAAAAACAGCGTCAGCTCCGTAATGTACAGCAATTTTCAGCTTTTCCAAGTTTCCTGCGGGTGCAAGCAGTTCTGGTTTTTTTGTAATGACACGTTTCCCATCAATCATTTCAGAAATACCATCTTTCAATAATGCCATTTCCTCTGCCTCCTCTTATCTTAATAAACCGTTTCTTTAAAGAAGAACCCTGTATCAATCGAACGATTCACTGGTTGAATCTCTTCAATCCGCTTCACCCAGTCTTCTTTCTGATCTTCATACGCGTCTTTGTCAGTCGTTAGTAAATCAATTGCTTTTCTATAAAGTGATGTCACCTCTGTCATATAAGAAAGTGACTTTAAAATTCCGTCAATTTTAAATGAGTCAATGCCTGCGTCAACAAACTCTTCTAATTCGTCAATCATACACACATCATTTGGACTCATAATATGTGTCCCGTTTGCATCCTCGAAAATAGGGTATTTGTTTTGACGCTCTTGGTCATGCAGGAATAGCCCTTCCTCCATATTTCTGCCTACGACGTCCATTTGTTTGCCCTGGTATTCAAAGTAGTTGCCGATGAGCGTACGTTTTGATTGAAACATACATGTCATGCCATGAACTTGAATTTCAATCTCCACCTCAGCATTTTCTTTGATGTCGATCACACTGTCCATATTCAGCTCTTTAGCAAGAACAGCACGCGATGCGCCTTTTCTGCCCCAATAGTTACAAGTGTAATAGTTGGTTCCAGTCGTTTCTGTACTCCAGTGAAGGTTCAGGTTCACCCCTGTTTCCTTTGCGGCCATGATCACGGCCGGGTCTCCAAAAACGACGCCGTCCACGTTTAATGAATCGAGAAAGATTAAATAATCTCCAAGCAGCTGCACGCGGTCATTATGAAAAATCGCATTCATCGCCACATACACTTTTTTGTGATGGGCATGTGCAAGCTCTACCGTTTGTTTCACATCTTCTCTTGAAAACTCACCTGCAAGACGAATACCGTATGTTTGTTCGCCTATTAAGAATGCATCAGCTCCTGCCTCAATTAATGGCAGTACGTCTGACACGCTGCTTGGCGTCACAAGCAATTCTGGTTTCTTCATGATTGGTCACCTCTTTTTGTACTAATGGCGATCCCGTCTCCAACTGGAATAATGCACGTTTGGAAATCAGGGTTTGACATGAGCCATTGATTGTATCGATCAATTTTTCCAATTAATTGTTTTTTTCGTTTATCTTCAATTTCTTCTTCATAATTCGTTGCCACTAAGCCTTTAAATAAGACATTGTCTGTAATAATCATTCCGTCATGAGCGAGCATCGGTTCAAACAATTCAAAGAAACGCTTGTACTGCCCTTTTGCAGCATCAATAAAGATCACATCATAGGGCGCCATCGTTTGGACCGTTTTAGCCGATTCCATCGCATCACCAAAAAACACGTGTATTCTTTCTTTTAACTTTAATTCCTCAATATTCCGTGTTGCTTCTTCATAGCGCTTTGCATTGCGCTCAATCGTATAAATCTCAGCATCTGGCAGAGCTGTTGCCATTCGAATGGCGGAATAGCCAATTGCTGTCCCAACCTCAAGAATTTTTTTCGGCTTTTTCATCGAAAGCAGCTGCAGTAAAAGCTCAATGCTCACCTTTTCCATAATTGGCACATGATGCTCTTTTGCATAGATCTCTAATTGAGCGATTGCATCAGGACTTGGGTGAATTAAATGTTCAATATAATCATTTATTCGATCATCTTCGATAGTCATTATCTGTCTAGCTCCTTCATGACCTGAAAAAGAAGAGTCCTGCCTATTGCAGCTCTCTTTCTCGTCAATCTTTCGTTCATCTAAGTAAAAACAACCCGATATATTTTACCACAAAGAAGTGGCAATTGCGAACCTATAAAATGGAGATTCCAACGAAAAAAACTGCAGGCAATCTCGTATTGTCTACAGTCTTTTTCGATTCACTTGTACATTAATTGCTGCCTGTGATGTATTTCGCTTTTGCTTTATTATGCTCATTTAACGTTTTCGTAAATACGACCTCTCCATTTTTCTTCGCAAGGAAGTAAACGTAATCCGTTTTCTCTGGATGCAGTGCGGCTTTCCAAGAAGATTCACCTGCATTTGCAATAGGTCCAGGCGGCAGCCCTTTATTGTTATACGTGTTATAAGGCGATTTTACTTTTAGGTCTTTGTAATACACGCGGGATTTATGCTCACCAAGTGCATAAAGAACGGTTGGATCAGTTTGAAGCGGCATGTCCTTTTTCAACCGGTTATAGAATACACTTGAGATTTTTGCCCGATCTGTCTTTTCTGTTGCTTCCATTTCAATCAGTGATGCCATCGTTAACACATCATGTATGGACATGTTTCTCTTTTTCATGTCTTTTTCATACGTTTTCACGTATTGATCTGTTTGTTTAATCATCGTTTCAATGATCGTTTCGAGCGATTCATCCTCACGATAAAATGGATACGTAGCAGGGAATAAATAACCCTCCAACGGATGTTTCACCTGTTTTCCATTCACCTGTGATGTCACGGTTTTCGGATATTTTTTCATTAGTGTTTGAATAAAATCAGGATCATCCAGCTTCGCTTCAACTTCCTTCGCTGAAAAATTCGTCTGATTTGCAATAATGGCTGCAATATCAGACAGCTGTCTTCCCTCTGGAATCACAAGCTGAAAGGCGTAATCTGTCCCGCCAGATGTCAGCTTTTTGATCAGCGTGTCTGCGTCCATTGTTTGTTTTAAATGAAAATATCCCGCTTTAAAGCCGGACGCCTTTTTGTATTTTGCATAATAAGTAAAAATCGCGTCATTCGAAATGAGCCCATTTTCTTTTAAAATGCCCGCAATTTCGCGGACAGATGTCCCATTTGGAATATGAATATTAATGGTTTGTTTACTTTTTTGATCGACCGGTCCGAGTGCTGATTTAACATATAAAAAGCCTGATAATGCTGCAATGATGATGACAGCAAGGACAGATAACAGGACGATCCCCATTTTTCTTTTGAAGAATGGTCGTTTCTTTTGTTCTGAAAACATGCATGGCCCTCCTCACATCTAGCTTTTATAGTACATGATTCGACGGAGTTCGGCAATTCCTTGCTTATGCATGTCATGACAGAACTTGCCACAAAACGGCTAAACCAACGCCGCCACCGCTTCCAATAGCAGCCATGACATAGCTTCCATTCGGTAAGGTGCGCCCTTCATAAAATAATCTCACCATCATAGCAGCTCCTGACGCGCTGTAAGGATGCCCAAGGCAAAGTGCACCGCCTCTTCTATTGATCCGGTCATATGGTATCCCCAGCGTCCGGGCAATAAGTGCAGCTTTCAGCGCAAACGCTTCATTGATTTCAAATAGCGCCACTTCCTCTGCCTTGATGTTCTCTTGATGTAAAAGCTTCTTGATCGCATCAATTGGTGAAGCAGCTGGAAAATGAGGATGTATCGCTGTCACAGCACTTCCGGCATACCGTAGCATCACCTTATATCCACTTGCTTCCGCTAGCGATCTTTCCATCACAGCGACGGCGGCTGCTCCGTCTGCTTCCTTACAGCTATTGGCGGCGGTCACAGTTCCTTTTCCCGGTAAAAATACAGGCTTTGCCCGCTTGATCAGCTTTGCCATCGGTCTTATTTTAGCAGTCGCTTCATCTATGTTCATCCCGTCAATCGAAACGATTTCTTCTGAATATGTACCATGTGTGAATGCTGCTAAACTTCTTTCCCAGCTTAAAAGGGCATAGTCATCTTGTTCTTTTCTCGTGACAGAAAATGCCGACGCGGTCAGCTCAGCTGCTTCTCCCATATGCGGATCTCCTATCCGCTCCGGTGAAAAGCGGGCTCTCTCTTTCATTGGTGATCTGGAAATGCTCTCAGTCCCGCCAGCGATATACATCGTGCCCTCCCCCGATTGAACCATGACGCAAGCTGTTCGGATCGCTTCAAGACCCGAGGCACACTGCCTGTCAATTGTCATACCGGGAACGTGTAAAGGAAGACCTGCTTCTAATGAGGACAGACGGGCCATATTTCCACCGCCTCCGACGACATTGCCTAATATGACGTCATCCGGCGTCCTCATCTGAGACAAATGCCGAATAAGGGGTACGGCTAATTGCTCTGGGCGATAATTTTTCAGCATCCCATTTTTGTCACCGAAGGGTGTTCGTTTTGCTTCTACGATCACTGCTTGCATGACAATTGCTCCTCCGCCCACTTTTTCATGCTCGCGCGGGCTATTTTTCCGCCGGATGTTTCAATCATTTGATCAATCACAAGCCATTTTTTTGGTACCTTGTATGCCGCCAGCTTTTCTTTAACAGCTTGTCGAACCGCCTTTATTTGCGGCACTTGCTCCAATATGGCAACAGGGATTTCACCCCAATATGGGTCAGGAACGCCAACCACAATCGACCGTTTGACCCCTGGCTGTTCATTTAGCACACGCTCAATTTCCTCTGGGAAAATATTTAGTCCTCCATAGACAATCATGCCATTCTCACGACCGCTCATATACAGATAACCGTCTTCATCCAGCCATCCCATATCGTAAACTGTCAGCCACTCCTCCGGCGGTTTCTGCTCATGCAAGTATCCTGAAAACGTCATTGGGCTCTTTACATAAATTCTCCCTGTTTCATTTGGCTGACAGACAGATTGATCGGGCCGCCTTACTTCTACTTGAATGGAGAAGAAAGGCCGTCCAACAGAAGAAGGTTTTTGCATAAAGTCATTTGAAGACAAATAAGAGACAAAACTTAACTCTGATGTGCCATAAAAATCAAAAAAAGTAACATGTGGATAGTTGGTCACGAGCTGTTCTTTTGAAGAGATGCTCCAATCTGCTCCCGATGACATGACAAGAAGCGGATTGTCTTCTCTAAAAGCATCGATTTGCAGTAACGTTTCTGTCATTGTCGGGACAGTATACATCACGGTGATATCACCTGTCTCTAAGGCTTTCTTCGCTTTTACTGGCACAAATTTTTCTAAAAGCGTCACTGTGCCGCCAAAGTATAATGTACTGATGGCACCATATAAAAAGTGAGAGGATAAGAGTGTACCTAATATAAGAGCATGATCTTGATGAGTGATTCCAAATGAAGCGGCGGTCATTTGAAAGCTCTCGATCCAAGACTGCTGACGCCTAATAAAGGCTTTCGGTGAGCCCGTTGATCCTGACGTAAATCCCATATAAAAGACAGGATCCTTCTCGGTATCGCAGCTGTTATATGGACTGTCTGTGAGAAGGCTCATTCTTTCCTTCCATTCAGATAAAGAAAGAAGCGGCATGTCCACGCTTCCCTGTTCAAATCTCTTTATCAATCGATCCTCTATAATGGCGAGATCCGCCTCACTTAACAGGAGCTTTTCGACACATTCTTCATGACTCCATCTCGGATCAAGCGGAACGGCTGTCCATCCTGCATAAGCAGCGCCCGCAAATATTTGCAAAAAAGAAGCACCATTTGATAATAAAAAAGCGATTCTTTTTTGCTGATGAGCCGTTCCTTGTAACCACTGTGCTGATCTCTGCACACGTTCATACCAATCTTGATATGTAATGCTTTCTTGCTCATCTATGATGGCAATCTGATCTGGTTTCATTTCTGCATGTACTGCATAGCTTTCCGTTATTCTGTTCAAACTGCACGCCTCCCTTTATGCAGATCCCTTTTTCGATATGACATGGCCTGTATGATTTTGACCGTAAAGACAGCACACATTCCCGCTTTGATGAGATCACCTGGAAGATAAATCAAACTAAGGAAAGTCGCCTGCGAGACCTTCATATGCATCATCATGGCTTGAAAGGGGATGCCGCACATATACAAAATCACAATACTGCAAACCGCATAGATCACAAAAAGACGCAGTGCGGTTACTTTGTTCAGCCGGTTCACCCATAAGCTGATCATGAAGGCAGCAACAGGATAAGCAAGAAGAAAACCACCGCTTGGACCAAAAAAGACCCCTATCCCGCCTCTCCCGCCTGACAAAAGAGGTGCGCCTGCTGCCACAACCAAAAGAAAAAGACATAAACTGATTAGTGCTTGTTTAGGCTTTAACAGCCCGCCAGCAAGCAAAAGACCTGCGGTTTGCAATGTAATCGGTACAGGTGTAAATGTAAGTAAAATCGGCGGGATTAAGCCTAACATCCCGATGACCGCTGTCATTAACGCTATTTGCATCATATCTTGTATTTTCAATCTCCATGCCCCTCACTCAATTTATTGTTAAAAACAGAGTAAAAGGTAAAATTCATTATGTCAACATAAAATAAAATAAAGTTAACATATTGATCGTAAAAAAAGACCTGTGAAGAAAGATCAAGAAGATCTGTTCACAGGCCTTTTATTTGTTCTATTCTTCGTCTTCTTGATCTAAGAACGTATTTAACGTTTCTTCAATCATGTCCCATTCTTCATCCGTTTCAATCGGCTCTAGCTCGCCATCTTCACCGTCTTCGTTCGGTGTAAAGCTTGATGCATGAATTTCAATTTCCTCATTGTCTTGCTCAGAAATTGGGTAGTAAAGGACATAAGATTTGTTAAAATGGTCGCTTTCAAAAGTAAATAGTACTTCGCAAAGCTGTTCATTTCCATTATCATCAACGATTGTAATTTGCTTTTCTCCGTGTTCCATTTGATTCACCTCATTTTAATTTAAGCTGTCTAAATATCCTTGCAGGATCATAACAGCCGCCATTTTATCAATGACTTTTTTACGCTTTTGTCTGCTCACATCTGCAGAGATGAGCATTTTTTCCGCTGCCATTGTTGACAGACGCTCGTCCCAAAGCACAACAGGAACATTGTACGTGTTTTCTAGCACTTTCGCAAATGATTGGCTGGCTTCGCCTCTAGGACCGACCGTGCCGTTCATATTTTTTGGAAAGCCAAGTACAATTTTATCCGCTCCAAATTCTGCAACGATCTCAGACAGGCGGCTGAGACCAAAGTCTCCGCCTGCTTCATCAATTTTAATTGTTTCAATCCCTTGCGCTGTCCATCCCATTTCATCACTGATCGCAACACCAAGGGTTTTCGTGCCTAAATCTAAGCCCAGAATTCTCATGTTTTACGCCTCTTTATGTGTCTCTAAGTACGATTTAACCAATTCCTCAATTAATTCGTCTCGTTCTAGTTTACGAATTAGGTTGCGTGCATCCTGATGTCTTGGAATATAAGCAGGGTCGCCTGACAGCAAGTATCCGACAATTTGATTGATCGGGTTGTATCCTTTTTCTTGGAGTGCGTCATGAACTGTAATGAGCACTTCATTCACATTGGTTTCAGCTGAATCATCAGAGAAGTTAAACTTCATTGTCTTATCAAATGAACTCACTGCTTCTTGCACCTCTCTTCCAACATTCTACTAGCAAGCTTTTTTCTAACCGCTCATCTAATACCATTATTCTACACTACATCGCCTGATTATAAAACGGATTTGACAGATTCTTCGACAGTTGCCAGTGCTTCTTCAAGCTTTTCTGGTTGTTTTCCGCCTGCTTGTGCCATGTCTGGACGTCCGCCTCCGCCTCCGCCGCAGATTTCAGCTGCCTGCTTCACAAGCTTTCCTGCATGAAGACCTTTTTCGATCACGTCTTTTGTTACTCCTGCTGAAATGTTTACTTTTCCGTTTTGAACGGCTCCCAGGACGATGACAGCTGATCCTAATTTAGCTTTTAAGTCATCAACCATTGTTCTTAAATGGTTCATGTCTTTAGCATTTACTTTTTCAGTTAATACTTTCACTCCGCCAACTTCTGTCACTTTCTCTAAAATAGAGCCTGCTTCTGCTTGGCTTAATTTCGCAAGGAGAGATTCGTTTTCTCTTTGAACCTCTTTTAAATCTGCCTGTAATGAAGCAATCCGTTTTGGTACATCCTTCGTATTTGACTTCAGCTCGCTTGCTGCCTGCTCTAAAATCGCCAGCTGGTCATTTAATTCTTCATAAGCACCTTTTCCAGTCACAGCTTCAATACGACGTGTTCCAGCACCAATACCCGACTCAGAAGCGATTTTAAACAAACCGATTTCCGCAGTGTTCTGCACGTGACAGCCGCCGCATAGCTCGATGCTGTAATCGCCCACTTGGACAACACGGACAATATCGCCATACTTCTCGCCAAAGAGCGCCATTGCACCCATTTCTTTTGCTTCAGCAATTGGTTTCAGATCAATAGCAACTGAGATACCTTCCCAAATCTTTTCGTTCACGATTTTTTCAATCTGAGACAATTCTTCTTTCGTCACTTGTCCAAAGTGAGAGAAATCAAAGCGAAGTCTGTTTTCATTCACCAATGACCCTGCTTGGTTCACGTGGCTGCCTAATACATCTTTCAGCGCCTGATGCAGAAGGTGTGTCGCTGTATGGTTTTTCACAATGCCTTTTCGAAGAGCTGATTCCACTTCAGCAGTGACCTCGAGACCTTTTTGAGCCGTACCGCTTACGACAACTCCTTCATGGACATGCTGACCGTTTGGTGCTTTTTTCACGTCTTTGATCTCAATGATGGCTTCTGCACTTTTTAGTGTCCCTTTATCAGCCACTTGTCCGCCGCTTTCCGCATAGAAAGGTGTTTCATCTAACAAGATTTGCACCGTGTCTCCTTCATGTGCTTCAGAGACAAGTTCACCATTTTGAAGCAGTTCGATAATGCGAGTTTCCGCAGTTAAATTTTCGTAGCCAACAAAGGTACTTTCCACTTTAATATCGCCTAAAGCGCCGCCTTGAACCTGCATACTGCCGACATCTTGTCTCGCATTTCTTGCCCGTTCACGCTGCTTCTCCATTTCCGCTTGGAAGCCTTCTCGATCAACTGTCATGTTTTCATCTTCTGCGTATTCTTCTGTCAGCTCGACAGGGAATCCATACGTGTCATACAGCTTAAATACATCTTCACCTGAAATTTGTGAGCTGCCTTTGTCTCTTTCTTTTTTGATCACTTCTGACAAAATCGCTAACCCTTCGTTCAGTGTTTCGTGGAAACGTTCTTCTTCGTTTTTGATGACTTTCGCAATAAATTCTTCTTTTGCTTGTACATCTGGGTAGAAATCCTTCATGATCTCAGCAACAACTGGCACTAGATCATACATAAACGGACGGTGGATATGGATCGTTTTTGCATAACGCACAGCGCGGCGCAGCAAACGTCTTAATACATATCCGCGGCCTTCATTGGAAGGAAGCGCACCGTCGCTTACAGCAAAGGCAACTGTCCGGATATGGTCAGCAATGACTTTAAATGCTGTATCTTTTTCCTTCGCCAAACCATAGCTTTCTCCAGAAATGGTTTCGACTGCACGAATAATCGGCATGAAAAGGTCTGTATCGAAGTTCGTTGGCACATTTTGAATGACAGATACCATTCGTTCAAGGCCCATCCCTGTATCTATGTTTTTCTTCGGCAGTGGGGTATATGATCCATCTGGATTATGGTTGAATTCAGAGAACACAAGATTCCATACTTCTAGATAACGCTCGTTTTCCCCGCCTGGATATAATTCTGGATCGTTCATGTCGTCACCGTATGATTCACCGCGATCATAGAAAATTTCTGTATTTGGTCCGCTTGGGCCCTCGCCAATATCCCAGAAGTTTCCTTCAAGACGAATAATACGTTCTTCAGGCACACCAATTTTATCTCTCCAAAGAATATATGCTTCTTCGTCCTCTGGGTGGACTGTCACAGATAACAAATTCGGATCAAAGCCAATCCACTCTTCACTTGTGAGGAATTCCCACGCCCATTCAATGGCCTCTTCTTTAAAATAATCACCAATAGAGAAGTTGCCAAGCATTTCAAAGAACGTGTGATGACGTGCTGTCTTCCCTACATTTTCAATATCATTCGTACGAATCGATTTTTGCGCGTTGCAAATACGCGGATTGTCAGGTACGACGCGGCCATCAAAATATTTTTTTAATGTTGCCACCCCACTGTTGATCCATAAAAGTGTCGGATCGTCATGCGGTACAAGTGACGCACTCGGTTCTACAGCATGTCCTTTTTCTTTAAAAAAGTCTAAAAACATTTGACGTACTTGAGCTGAAGTTAAAGTTTTCATTCAAAAATCCTCCCTTTTCATTCATCAATCTCCACACAAACGAAAAAACATCCCGCCCTATGCAAGCACAAAACGACTTACACAGGGACGAGATGTTCTCGCGGTACCACCCTGATTATAGACACATTCGTCTATCACCTTCACATCCGATAACGCCGGAAGAGAGCGGCAGTGTTTATCTGCACTCGGGACTAGCTTCCGTTAAAGGTCTGATAAGGCTTTTCTCAGCAAATAAAGCCTCTCTCTGCAACAGCTTTTTAACGTACTCGGGTCCGTCATTGAATTTCAATATGTATGAATCGAAATTATTATAGACAACTCGGCTCGTCTTGTCAATGAACGCTTCGTCTCATCAGGATATATTGCACAATGATCACCCTGATAATCGCAGCTGCTGGTACAGCTAAAATCATCCCAATTAAGCCAAACAGCTCCCCTCCTGCAAGCAAGACAAGCATAATAACGACAGGATGCATATGAAGACTTCGCCCTACAATGATCGGGCTGAGGACATTGCTCTCTAAAAATTGCAGCACCGCTACTGTGATCAATACGATGATGACCGATTTCACTGAGATGGTAAACGCAATAAAGATGGCAGGCACTGCGCCAATTATCGGTCCAAAATACGGAATCACGTTCGTTGCTCCTATCAGCATGCCAAGAACGAGCGGATACGGGATATGAAAAAGCCAAAGCACAATGGCTGCTGCACCCCCGATTAAAGAACAGACAAGCAGCTGCCCTCGAATATAATCACCAAGCGATTCATCCACTGCTTTCACAAAGGCATGCCCCCTCTTCCTAAATGACGGCGGCGTTAAATACCATGCCGCCCGTTTCATCGTACTCATGTCTTTTACCATATAAAAAACAAGAAAAGGGATGAGTGCTGCAACTAAAGCGTAATCAAATAAAACTTTACAGCTAAGAATCATCCGCTCAGCGCTATTGGCTGCATATGTCTCCGATTGAACAATGAAGCGGTCCAAGCGGTCATGAAGTCCGTCAGGCCAGTGGCTCGTATGATGATGAATATGTGATAAAGCCCCATTATACGTTTCAGCGATGACAGGAATTTGTTCTGACAGCTCATTTAACTGTGCGATCATAACAGGCGCTCCTTTATATACCGCAAAACCAATCCCGCCAAAAAACAGGACATAGATGAGTAAGAGACTGACTGTTCTCGGCAGCCCTCGTGCATGCAGTCTTTCCACAATCGGATAAAGCAGATAAGAAATAAAAATAGCGATGAGAAGCGGAATGAGAACCGCCTTCAGCAATAAAAAAACAGGCATCCATAACTCGTCGAGCTGCAGTAAAATGAGCAAGGATGCAAGGACAAGCAGGACCCCTGCAGCATATATTAGAAATTGGATCGGACGTTTCTTCACCTTTTTCACCTCTTTTCTTATTGTTTAACCATCTTCTGCAATTATCCACGTAAATAAAATTTGTCCTAACTTTGTTAAAAATGAATACACATGAAACATACAGCTCCATCCAAAGTCACTGTTTGCTGTAAAATCTCGTCAGAAAATATTCCATCATTTACTTCTTTTTACACAAGTTGTGCTAGAATCCACTTTAGCTTTAGCCAATGAAACACAAGAGGAGGTTCTTCATGATCACATTCGAAGAAGTCAACAAGCATTATGGCCAGTTCCATGTACTTAAGGACATTAACCTACATATTCAAAAAGGGGAGGTTGTTGTGATCATCGGTCCTTCAGGGTCTGGTAAAAGCACGATGCTCAGGTGTATCAATCGTCTTGAAAGCATTGATGCGGGAAAAGTTCTCGTCAACCAAGTGTCTGTTCAGCATCCGAAGACCAACATCAATCTTGTCAGGCAAAATATCGGCATGGTCTTTCAGCATTTTCACCTCTATCCGCATAAGACGGTGCTTGAAAACATTATGCTTGCGCCGATGAAGGTCAAAAAAGTGAGCAAAGCAGAAGCAAAGGAAACAGCTGAATTTTATTTAAATAAAGTCGGCATTCCTGAAAAGGCAGACACCTACCCTTCACGACTCTCGGGCGGACAGCAGCAGCGCGTTGCCATTGCAAGAGGGCTTGCGATGAAGCCGGAGGTGATGCTTTTCGACGAACCGACATCTGCACTTGATCCAGAGATGATCGGCGAGGTATTAGATGTGATGAAGCAGCTGGCTCGTGAAGGCATGACCATGGTTGTCGTCACACATGAGATGGGCTTTGCCCGCGAAGTGGCTGACCGTATTGTCTTTATTGATGAAGGCAGAATTCTTGAAGAATCAACACCGGCTGCATTTTATGAAAAACCGCAAGAGAAACGTGCTCAATTATTTTTAAGCCGTATATTAAATCACTAGGGGGAATGGTTTGATGAAAAAAATGAAACGCTTTGGCCTGCTGCTCTTTATGACTTGCTGCATCGCCGCTTTGGCTGCTTGTGGATCTACTGAAAAAGGGTCAACTGATGCAAAACAAGGAAGTTCTTTAGAAGCCATTAAGAAAGACAAAAAAATCATTTTCGGTGTAAAAAATGACACACGTTTATTCGGTCTAAAAAATCCGAGCAGCGGTGATATTGAAGGATTTGATATTGACATTGCAAAAGCCATTACAAAGGAAATACTCGGCGATGAAGGAAAAGCAGAATTTAAGGAAGTGACATCTAAAACAAGAATTCCTTTGCTTCAAAAAGGGGATATCCATGCGATTGTTGCGACCATGACAATTACAGAAGAGCGT
Source organism: Bacillus sp. FSL P4-0248 (assembly GCF_038593305.1). NCBI lineage: Bacteria > Bacillati > Bacillota > Bacilli > Caryophanales > Bacillaceae > Bacillus > Bacillus sp. FSL P4-0248. Next base: position 2,362,607 of record NZ_CP151983.1, read on the forward strand.
AAAAAAGAAGTCAATTTCTCAGATGTATACTTTGAAGCAGGACAATCACTGCTTGTGAAAAAAGGAAGCGACATTCAATCCATTGATGATCTTAAAAAAGGAACGAAGGTGCTGGCCGTGAAAGGCTCCACTTCTTCTCAAAATATCCGTGAGAAAGCACCTGAAGCATCCGTATTAGAATTTGAGAACTATCAGGAGGCTTTTACAGCATTAAAATCAAATCAAGGGCAAGTGCTGACAACTGATAATGCGATCTTATTTGGTATGGCAGATGAGGATTCAAATTACGAAGTGGTCGGCGGCACCTTTACAGATGAGCCTTATGGCATTGCTGTGAAAAAAGGCGATCAAGAATTAACAGATGCGATCAATAAAGCCTTAAAAACGTTAAAAGACAATGGAGAGTATGACAAGATTCTTAAAAAATGGATCAAAGAATAACGTTTGTTTCGTCAAGATCGATGCCTCAGGTGAGCCGCTCCATGGCTCCCCTGTTGATCAGGAAGGAAGTGAACTGATTGCTGCGGTTTTCCATTCTCACTGAAAATGTTCATCTTTATTTAGAAGGCTTTAAATATACCATTGGTGCAAGTGTGATTGCTCTGATTGGAAGCTTTTTGATCGGTACACTCATTGCCATTATGAGAATTGCGCCACTCAGGCCGCTTAACTGGTTAGGGACGGCTTACGTGGAATTTATTCGGAATATTCCGTTATTATTGATCACCTTTGTTTTCTTCTTTGGTTTACCCGTGTTAGGTATTGTAGCAGATGGCTTTACTGCTGGTACGATTGCTCTTGCCATTTATACCTCTGCCTTTATTGCTGAAGCCATTCGTGCAGGGATACAAGCTGTGCCCCTTGGACAAATGGAAGCAGCCCGCGCCTCAGGTCTATCATATGGCGGGACGATGCGGTATATCATTTTGCCGCAGGCAATTAAAATCGTCATTCCTCCTCTTGGGAATCAATTTATAAACCTTGTTAAAAACTCCTCTATTTTAGGTGTCATTGCAGGGTTTGATCTCATGTATCAAGGAGACCTTATTGCATCTAGAACATTTGTGACGTTTGATGTCTACATCTTTGTTGCGATGTTCTATCTGCTATTAACCATTCCGCTCAGTCTAGGCGTCGGTTATTTAGAAAGAAGATTAGCAAGAAGCCACTAGAAAGGAGGAAACATCATGGATTTTATAGGTGCCTACCAGCCTGATCACCTCGCCTTTTTACTTGAAGGATTTGCTGTCACCTTAAAAGTGGCTTTTATCTCCATCATTTTGAGCTTTATCATTGGATTAGTCGTTGGCACATTACGGTTCGCTCAAATACCGGTTTTATCGAAGGTGCTTGCGGTAGTTGTAGAGACCATTCGAAACCTGCCGCTTTTGCTGATCATCTTTTTCACGTATTTTGCATTGCCAGAAATCGGCATCAAGCTAAGCATCACAGCCTCTGCCATTGCAGCTTTAACCGTGTTTGAATCCGCGATGCTGTCAGAAATTATTCGGAGCGGCCTTAAATCAATTGATAAGGGTCAGATTGAAGCAGCCAGATCTTCTGGCTTAACCTATATTCAAACACTGAAAATGATTATTATGCCGCAGGCTCTGCGCCGAATGGTGCCGCCAATTGTCAGTCAGTTCATATCTCTTTTGAAAGATACGTCGCTTGCCGTTGTCATTGCGCTTCCAGAATTATTACATCACGCTCAAATATTAAACGGTCAAAGCCAATCCTATTTACTGCCGATTTTCTTATTGGCAGCTATGATGTATTTTGTCGTCAATTTCAGCTTATCCATTCTTGCAAGACGATTAGAATACAGGCAGGCATAAAAAAGGACATCCGCTCATAGCGGATGCCTCGGCGAAAAAAACAAAGGGCTAAAATGTAGATCATTTTAGCCCTTTTTGTTTACATCATTCTCATAACACGTTTTCTTAGCTTTTTCATATCCCGCTTTGATGGCATATCATATCGGCTTGCAAAGTGATATGCGAGTGCACCTGCACCAAGCGTTAATAGTGAAGAAGTCATTTTGCCCATTCGAAATTCCCCCTTAACACTTATAGTTGAATTGAACGTTCATCGTCACTAAACAGATCATCTAAGCTGCTTAGTGTCCCGTCTTCCTCCACTTGGTGTGTAGATATTTTGCCTTTTGACAGCGTCAATTCAATAAAACAGCCCCAGCAATAATATTGATTGACCCCAATTTTTCCGATGTCTTTACATTTGCAATTTGGGCAAATGAGCATAATCAGCACCTCTTTACGTTCGGTTTAGAACCAGTGCTTCCTTTTGAACGTTCATCAAGGTTCCGGCAGCCTGCAGCTGTTTCCGAATCCCTGATAGCTCTGTAAAGAAGCCGTCCGAGAGTTCATATGCTACGATTGTGCCCGAATTTGAGCAAAAGTATACATCTTCCAAAATGCCTAAATTTTCACCATCAGGCGACTGCATCATTTTCTTTTTTAATTTTGAAAATAACAAGAATGGAGCAGTGGAATCCATGCCCACTCCCTCCTGACAGCTCACATACAAACCTTTATCTGTCAGCTGATCAAAAGCAGAGAATGGAACGAGTGCACAGTCTTTCTTTTTCCCCTCTAACACATATCCTCCGCAGCTGCCTCCGGCTAAAAAGCAAATATCTTTTATGGAACCAAGTGATTGGGACAGCTCATCTGTATAGATCGTCATTCCTTCAAGTTCTCGGCATGTTCTCAAAATGTGCTCAACCACCTTTTGCGGAACAGTCTTATCGTGTGCGTTTGCTTCATGACTCATACGAAGAAATGGCTTCCATGAACAGAATGGGAGAAGTTCTTTTCATACTAAAAGGCTCCCATATGGAAGCCTTCTACTCATGCATAAAATCAAATGGAGTGATTCCCTCCATGCCAATATTTGCGTCATGTACGCTAAACGGAAGCTCTTTTTGGAGCGCTTCAAGTTCTGCATCCATGATTTGTTCGGTTTGCACTAGCCGCATCGTTAAGGACGTTTGTCTAAGGGAATCCTCATTGTTTTTCACACCCCATTCCAGCGCTGATTCCTCGCCGCACAGTATTAAAAACTTTTTACTGCGTGTAATGGCTGTGTACAGCAGATTCCGCCGAAGCATTCGGTAATAGCTCCTGACGACTGGCAGCACAACAATCGGGAATTCACTTCCTTGTGATTTGTGAATGGAGCAGCAATAAGCATGTGTAAATTGATGAAAATCCTTTTTTGTAAAGGTGATTTCATTCCCATCAAAGGAGATCACGGCCATGTCTTCTTTTTCTGTATTTTCTTTTGCATAAAAAATCGAGACAATTTCGCCGATATCGCCGTTAAAAATGTTGTTCTCCGGCTGATTCACAAGCTGAAGCACCTTATCACCTGTCCGGTACACCACATCACCAAACGGGATTTCTCTGCCTTTTGGTTTTTTAGGATTCAAAATGTGCTGCAGCATTTTGTTGAGCTCATTGATGCCTGCTTTTCCTTTATACATTGGTGCGAGCACTTGAATGTCCTTTGCCGAAAATCCTTTTTGAGCAGCATTGCTGACAACTTTCTCAATGACTTCTTTCATTTGATCAGCTGAACACCGAATGAAGGACCGATCCTTTGAGCGTGCAGTAATATCCTTTGGCAGCACACCATTTTTCATATCATGTGCCAGTTCAACAATGGTTGAGCCGTCTGCCTGCCGGTAAATATCTGTCAGGGTAACAGCCGGCACGGCTTTTGAGGCAAGCAAATCCCGTAAAACTTGGCCTGGTCCGACAGATGGCAGCTGATGTTCATCTCCTACCATAATCACTTGGATATGATCAGGAATCGCTTTAAACAAATGATTCGCCAGCCAAATATCCAGCATACTTGATTCATCAATGATGACAAGCTTTCCTTCAATCGGCTGTTCCTCATCATGCGAGAAGCCCTCCGAACCGTTCCAGCCTAGCAGCCGGTGAATGGTGACAGCTGGAAGCCCTGTTGATTCTGTCATCCGCTTAGCCGCCCGTCCAGTTGGTGCCGCAAGCACAAAGGGGAAGGATTCATCTTTTTTATAATCACTCGGATCAAGAGAAACACCGTGAAGATCACTGTAAAGCTCGACAATTCCTTTAATGACCGTCGTCTTCCCTGTTCCAGGCCCGCCTGTTAAAAGCAGCATCGGGGACATGAGTGCCTTTTGAATCGCTTCCTTTTGTGTCGGTGCATACTGGACGCCTAACCGCTCCTCCAGCTCGCCAAGTGCTAGCAGGAATTCTGATTCAGGAAATTGATCTGCATATTCTGTTTGGGAGACGATTTTTTGAATGCGTTTGGCGACACTTTGCTCTGCATAAAATAAGGATGGATGATAGCAGCGGTCGTCTTCAATGATCATTTCTTTTCCTTCGCCAAGTGCAATGATCTGATTGGCAACATCCATTTCAGTCACTTTGTAATCATTGCCTGTTTGGTTGAGCAGCTTGCGGGTTTCGACGATCAAATCTTTCGTTTGTATGTACGTATGACCGTCCTGTAGACTGGCTGTCTCCACTGTATATAGCAAGGCGGCGCGAATCCGCTCTGGGTCATTACCTGAGATGCCTGTTCTAGCACCAAGCTCATCCGCCTTAATAAATCCGATTCCCTCGACATCCTTGACAAGCTGATAGGGATTTTCCTCGATTTTCTGCAGCGTTTCACTCTCATACACTTGGTAAATCTTCATGCTGAGCTGCGGACCAAAGCCATATTGATTCAGGCTGATCATGATTTGTTCCAGCCCTTGATGCTCCTGAAGCGCTGCGGCCAGCTTATCCGCCTTCTTTTTTGATAAGCGCGGTACATCATACAAAACAGCTGGGTCACGCATAATCTTATGGAGCGTCTGATTGCCAAGCTTCCCGACGATTTCTTCAGCCGTCTTTTTCCCTATCCCTTCAAATAAATCACTTGAGAGATAATGTATGATTCCTTGCTTCGTTGTTGGTACTTCCTTTTGAAAATGAGTGGCCTGAAACTGTTCACCAAATTTCGGATGGCTTGTCACTTTGCCATAAAAGGTGTAGGTTTCCTCCTCATGAAGTGCTGGGAAGTAGCCTGTGACAGATGCTGTTTTTTCCTCTAAGTTTTCCGATGTTTCAATGACTTTTACCTTTAACACCGAGTATAAATTACTTTCATTATGGAAAATAACGGCTTGAATGGTCCCCTTTAAAAACGGTTCGTCCTCAAGCTTCATTTGATCTGGATGTTCCTGCACAGGTCTTCCCTCCTTCCATCTATTCTGCCTCTTGAATCAGCTTTTGCGCATGTAGTGCCAGCATATGGTCAGGCTGCACGTCAATGGCTTTACCCAGCATCTCAAGTGCTTCGTCTTTTTTCTCTAAGTACGCATACGCAACACCTAAATTATAAAAGGCATCTGCATGCTGCGGATCACGCGTGATGACTTCACTAAAAGTTGTCACCGCTTCTTCCAGCATGTGTTCATTGGCTAAGCACATGCCAAATTGAAATCTTGCTTCATTATCTTCTTCGTTTAGTTCAACGGCACGCTGAAGATACGGCATCGCAAGCTTTGGCTGCTCTAATTTGATGAGCGTCTGCCCGAGCATATAAAACAAATCACTATTTTCCATGCCGGCTTTTAGTGCTTGTTCAAAGTAGTCTTTCGCTTTCATAAAGTCTTCTTTTAATGTATATACATTTCCTGCTCCATAATAGGCTGCAGCTGCGGTATGATCAAGTTCAATTGCTTTCTGAAAAAAGTTTAAAGCGCGTTCAAATTCATTGATACTTGAAAGTAAGTTCGCAAAGTTAATATATGGAACCGGGTCCTTCGGGCTTTCTTCTATCGCTTTTGTAAAAGCTTCAGCTGCTTTTTCGATATTCCCTTGATTCAAGGCTTCTATGCCGATTTCGTTATAATTCATTCGCTCTCTCATCCTTTCATTAAAAAACCTCAACAGCGACGTTGAGGTTTTGAAACATGCTACACATACGACAGCTTTTGACCATCTTTGAAGACATCGTCAATTGTACCGCCGCCAAGACATTCGTCGCCATCATAAAAAACAACCGCTTGTCCCGGGGTAACAGCACGAACAGGTTCATCAAAGATCACCATCGCTTCTTGCTCACCTGTCATTTTGACCTTCACATAGTGATCTTCTTGACGGTATCTGAATTTTGCTGTGCAAGTTAATTCACCGTTTTCTCCGACAATATGAGGACGAGTCCAACTGATATTAACAGCTGAAATGCTTTCAGAGTATAAAAGTGGATTGTGGAAGCCTTGTTCAACAAACAAGATGTTTTTCTCCAAGTCTTTTCCAACGACAAACCAAGGATCACCGCTGCCGCCAATGCCAAGTCCTTGGCGCTGACCGATCGTGTAATACATCAGTCCATCGTGCTCCCCTTTTACTTCTCCGTCCATTGTCTGCATCACACCAGGCTGTGCAGGCAAATATTGACTGAGGAACGTTTTAAAGTTTCTTTCTCCAATAAAGCAGATACCTGTTGAATCTTTTTTCGCTGCTGTTGCGAGCTCTGCTTCTTTTGCCAATTCACGAACCCTTTTTTTCTCTAAATCACCGATTGGGAACATGACTTTATCAAGTTGTTCCTGTGTCAGCTGATTTAAGAAATACGTTTGGTCTTTGTTTGCATCAAGACCTCGCAGCATTTTGACTTCATCACCAGTTCGATCAACACGAGCATAGTGTCCTGTTGCCAAATAATCCGCACCAAGTGAAAGTGCATGCTCAAGGAATGCCTTGAACTTAATTTCTTTGTTACACATGACATCTGGGTTTGGCGTTCTGCCCGCTTTATATTCATCAAGGAAATATTGGAACACTTTGTCCCAATATTGCTTCTCGAAATTCACTGCATAATAAGGGATTCCAATTTGGTTACATACGCGGATGACATCCTCATAGTCTTCCGTTGCTGTGCAAACACCATTTTCATCGGTGTCATCCCAGTTTTTCATAAATATGCCGATGACATCATAGCCTTGCTCCTTTAACATAAGAGCGGCAACTGATGAATCGACTCCTCCGGACATACCGACCACAACTCTTGTATCTTCTGGTCTTTTTGTCATCTTCATCAACTCCAATTTCAATGAAACAACATGCGCGTTTCGTTCTTCAGGTGCTTCGCTGTTTCATTTTTCACACACGAACAAAAGGAAGCATTTATTTGGCTAGGCGTTTGACAACAGCCGCTATCTTATGTGCCGCCTGCTTCACATGATCCTCTTCATTCCCAAGACCGAAGCTTATTCTGACTGAGGATGTCAGCTCTTTTGCTTCTTCGCCATACATGGCGCTTAACACGTGCGAAGGAAGGACAGATCCAGCCGTACATGCCGATCCGCTTGAAACAGCAATTCCTTCCATATCTAAATTCACAAGCAGCGATTCAATGGAGACGCCCGGGAAATGAACATTTAAAATGTGCGGCAATGTCTCTTTCGGATGTCCATTGATAGAGAAATTGAGAGATTCCTCTTCGAATACTTGCAGCATGGTTTCTTTGAGCTTACCATAATGCATCGCTTTTTCTCTTCTATTTTGCTTCGTTAATTGAACAGCTTCTGCAAGCCCAACAATTCCTGCAACATTTTCAGTACCGGCACGGCGCTTTCTTTCTTGTTCGCCTCCGAATATTTGCGGAGAAAGTTTCACGCCCTCGTTTACATATAAAAAGCCTGTTCCCATCGGACCATTCAGCTTATGGCCAGAAGCAGATAAAAGATCAATATGGAGATCTGCTGCATCAATGGGCACTATGCCAAACGCCTGCACTGCGTCTGTATGAAAATGAGCAGTGTGATCACGCAGAAGTTCGCCAATGGCTTTGATTGGCTGAATCACACCTGTTTCATTATTGCCGTACATGACGGTCACAAGAATCGTATCATCTCTCAATGCTTGTTTTAATTGATCAAGATGAATCAATCCTGTTTCGTCCACATCTAAATATGTCACTTCAAATCCTAGTTTTTCTAGGCGTTCACATGTATGCAGCACCGCATGATGCTCTGTTTTCACTGTGATGATATGTTTTCCTTCATGCTGTCTTGCCATGGCAACACCTGTAATTGCCAGGTTGTCCGCCTCGGTTCCACCGCTTGTGAGGATGATCTCCTGCGGTTTACAGTGTAATTCTCCTGCAATGACTTCTCTTGCTTCATCGAGCCACTTTCTTGCCTCGCGCCCATATGAATGAATACTAGAGGGATTGCCAAATATCTCTGTAAAGTACGGCATCATCTTGTCCACAATACGCTGATCCATCGGCGTTGTGGCCGCATGATCTAAATAGATTCGTTCCATTTCCGGTACACCTCTGATCTAAATATAGAACATATACGAGTCTTGATCCCCGTCATCTGTGTAGCTTGCCAAGTCTTCAAGAGTTGTATTGTCTAGTACGTCTTTTACTGCATCACGAATACGAATCCATAGTTCACGCTTTGCTGGTTCTTCGTTTTCGATGACTTCAACAGGACTAATGGGTCCTTCTAATACACGAATAATATCACCTGCTGTGATCTCGTTTGGTTCATGTGCAAGAACATAGCCACCATACGCTCCGCGGATACTTTTAACAAGACGGGCATTGCGGAGTGGTGATACAAGCTGCTCTAAATAATGCTCAGACAAATCATTGTTTTGAGCGATTGATTTTAATGATGTAGGGCCTTCGCCATGTTTTTTGGCTAATTCGATCATGATCGTCAGACCATATCTGCCTTTAGTTGATATTTTCAAGTTAAACACCTCTGCGTTTTCTATTCTATGTCATCAATTATTTTTCTGATTTCATATACGCCGATATATAGACCAGAAGCAATTATATCATACTTTCAGCCAACTTTCATTTACTGGTTCTGAGCATGATAGAAGGACGAATCCCTTTTCTATTTGAAGAAATTTCGGTACTCTATACAAACAAGACATTGCTATAGGAGAGATAATTATGAAACCTTTAGCGTACCGGATGCGCCCAAGTCATATTGAAGACATTATTGGGCAGGAGCATCTTGTTGGAGAAGGTCAAATTATTAGGCGAATGGTCGAGGCAAAACATTTATCCTCGATGATTTTATATGGACCGCCGGGCATCGGCAAAACATCGATTGCAACCGCGATTGCTGGCAGTACAAGCATTGCTTTTCGAACGCTGAATGCGGTCATTCACAACAAAAAGGATATGGAAGCTGTTGCCGCTGAAGCGAAAATGAGCGGCCAGGTGATCCTTATTTTAGACGAAGTCCACCGGCTTGATAAAGGAAAGCAGGATTTTCTTCTTCCTTATTTAGAAAATGGCATGATCATTTTAATTGGGGCAACGACGGCTAATCCCTACCATGCGATCAATCCTGCCATTCGAAGCCGGACACAAATATTCGAGCTGAAGCCGCTTGAAACAGAGCAAATCAAAGCTGCGTTAACAAGAGCCTTACAGGATGAGCATCGAGGGCTTGGCGGATATGAGGTGACAGTGGACGATGAAGCGATGAATCATTTTGCCAATGGATGCGGAGGAGACGTGCGTTCTGCTTTAAATGCACTCGAGCTCGCTGTCTTATCGACAAAAGCTGATGAGACAGGGCATATCACAATCACTCTTGCCGCAGCAGAAGAATGTTTACAAAAAAAGAGCTTCTCACATGACAAGAATGGTGATGCTCATTATGATGTCCTCTCGGCTTTTCAAAAATCCATTAGGGGATCTGATACAGATGCGGCGCTGCATTACCTTGCCCGACTGATCGAAGCAGGAGACCTTGAAAGCATTACAAGGAGATTACTCGTGATGGCTTACGAGGACATTGGCTTAGCCAGTCCGCAGGCAGGTCCCCGCGTGTTAAGCGCAGTACAAACAGCAGAAAGAATCGGTTTCCCAGAAGCACGAATTCCACTGGCGAACGCAGTGATTGAGCTGTGTCTTTCTCCTAAGTCTAATTCGGCATATAAGGCGATTGATGCGGCACTTGGTGACATTCGTACAGGGAAAATTGGAGAAGTTCCAGTTCATTTAAAGGATGCTCACTACAAAGGCGCCACAGCACTCGGAAGAGGCGTCGATTACTTATACCCGCATGATTACGAAAACGGCTGGGTGAAGCAGCAATATTTACCTGATCCGCTGAAAAACAAGCAATACTATGTACCGAAACAAACCGGAAAATTTGAAGGTGCATTGAAACAGGTCTATGAAAATTTAAAACGCCAGAAATAAAAAAAGCCCCCTGCATTTCAGCAGGCGGGCTGTTTATTTATCCTTCACACGTGTAATTGGAATATCTTTTAAAAGCTTCATAATGACATGACCACCCATGATCAGTCCGGCAACAGACGGAACGAATGCATTGGATGATGGCGGCATTTGCGCCTTGCGAATCTTCGCTTCATCATTTCCAACTTCTTTTCTGACATCTTCGCGAATGACAATTGGACTTTCATCAGAGAAAATGACTTCAATTCCTTTACGAATCCCTTCCTTACGCAGACGTGTTCTCACGACTTTTGCAATAGGGTCGGTATGTGTTTTTGAAATATCATCAATTTTGAAGCGTGTCGGATCTGTTTTGTTCGCAGCTCCCATACTTGAAATGATGTTCACACCTCGTTTCAGACACTCTTTCATTAAATGAATTTTATAGTGAATGGTATCTGAGGCATCAATGACATAATCAAGCGGATACTCAAAAAATTGCTCGTATGTTTCCTCTGTATAAAACATCTTCAGCGCGACAACTTCACATTCTGGATTAATATCAGCGATTCTCGCCTGCATTAAGTCAACCTTTGGCTGGCCAACTGTTGATAGCAATGCTGGAAGCTGACGATTTACATTTGTAATATCAATATCATCTTTATCAACAAGAACAATACGGCCAACGCCTGAACGAGCGAGTGCCTCAACTGCGAATGAACCAACGCCGCCCACACCAAGCACTGCAACTGTACTGTTTTTTAGTATATTTAAGCCTTCCTTGCCAATGGCAAGCTCGTTTCTTGAAAACTGATGTAACAAGTGCCTCACTCCACCTTTATTTAAAATGAATCGAAAGAATCATATCATATTCAGACTTCTCCGTCATCCTTCTCTAAAAGAAAAAAACACAAAAAAGTCCCGATGACGCCGCCAGCATTTCCTTCGTTTTGAACCCCGCACCATGCAGGTGGGTGCTTTCTTCCTGACTTTATAAGTCCTCTAAAGAGGCATTTATGCAGAAAGGAAAGGCAAGCTCCCGTATAAAAAAATGTTCGGTCAAAACTAGGTAACCACCGTACGTATCAGGACTTTATTTATTATTGATGAAAGCATATCATAGGCATATTTCTTTTTCAAGCGTTTACATACCTATAAACATGCGTCTATTTTACTGTTTTACTTTTGTTTTAATCGCTAAACTCAGCTCATCAAGCTGCGCCTCGCTTACATGGCCAGGGGCATCTGTAAGAACGCAGCTCGCACTTGCCGTTTTTGGGAATGCAATCGTATCTCTTAAGTTAGAGCGGCCTGCAAGCAGCATCACTAAACGGTCAAGACCCAGCGCGATTCCGCCATGCGGAGGAACACCATGCTCAAACGCATCCAGCAGGAAGCCAAATTGTTCGTAAGCTTCTTCTTTTGAAAAACCAAGTAAGCCAAACATTTTTTCTTGAATGTCCTTTTCGAAAATACGAATAGAACCTCCGCCAAGCTCGTAGCCATTCAGCACAAGATCGTAAGCCTGTGCCTTCATGTCTTCCGGGCTTGTTTCAATTAATTCAAGATCCTCGCGAACTGGCATTGTGAATGGATGATGGGCAGCATAGAAGCGGCCTTCTTCTTCATCTTTTTCAAGCAGCGGCCAATCGACAACCCATAAGAAATTGAATACAGACTCATCGATCAGTCCAAGCTCTTTACCAAGTTTTAAGCGAAGTGCACCAAGCGCATCATGGACAACAGACGTCTTATCTGCAACAAAAAGTAAAAGGTCGCCTTCTTCAACTTGCAGCTGTTCTTTTAATTCAGCTTGCTTTGCTTCATCAAAGAATTTAGCGATCGGCCCTTTTAATTCAGTCCCTTCTGCTTTTAGCCAAGCTAGACCTTTTGCACCGTAGTTCGCTGCAAATGCACCAAGTGCATCAATGTCTTTTCTTGAGTGGTTCGCTGCAGCCCCTTTTACATTGATGGCTTTCACAGACCCACCATTTTTCACAGCTCCGCTAAACACTTTGAAATCGGAGTCTTTTACCGTGTCTGAAATGTTCACTAGCTTCATCTCAAAGCGTGTATCCGGCTTATCAGATCCATAAGAATTCATCGCTTCATCGTATGTCATACGAGGTAATGGCAATGTAAGGTCTACTCCTTTGACATCTTTCATCACCTTCGCCATCATCTCTTCAGCAAGCGTCATGATATCCTCTTGACTCATAAAGGACATTTCAATATCGACTTGTGTAAATTCCGGCTGACGGTCAGCACGCAAGTCTTCATCTCTAAAACAGCGGGCAATTTGATAATAACGGTCCATCCCAGAAACCATCAGCAATTGTTTAAATAATTGCGGAGACTGAGGCAGTGCATAAAATTCTCCCTCGTGTACACGGCTTGGAACAAGATAGTCACGCGCACCTTCTGGGGTACTTTTCGTTAAAATTGGTGTTTCAATGTCTAGAAAGCCGTTGTCGTCTAAGAAATGGCGGAATGCTTTTGTGACTTCATGTCGCATTTTCATTGTTTCAAACATTGCAGGGCGGCGAAGATCCAGGTAACGATATTTTAAACGAACATCTTCTGATACCTCATCTGCTTGATCTGAAATCACAAAAGGAGGAGTCTTCGCTTCATTTAAAACGGTAACCGTTTCGACTTGAATTTCAATTTTGCCCGTTTTTAAATTTGGGTTGATCGTTGCTTCTTCTCTTGCAACAACCGTTCCTTTAATATCAAGGACATATTCATTACGAATTGATTCTGCTGTCTCAAGCGCCTCTTTTGATAAGTCTGGATTGAAGACAACTTGTACAATCCCTGTACGGTCGCGCAAATCAATAAAGATTAATCCGCCTAGGTCACGCCTTTTTTGAACCCATCCTTTTAATACAACTGACTGACCGATTTGGTCTTCTGTTACTTCTCCACAATAAAAAGTTCTACCAAACACAAACATTCCACTCCTTCTTTACGCTTTCTGGTGGGCCTTCAACATTTGAATCAGCTCATCAAGCTTCACTTCAATTTGTTCACCCGTTGTCGTATCTTTCACATTCACAATTTGCTGCGCAAGCTCATCTTCACCAAGAACTGCAATAAATTTGGCTTTTAATCGATCAGCCGCTTTAAATTGTCCTTTTAGTTTCTTCCCTGTATAGTCCATTTCACTTGAGATACCTTCTTTTCTCAGACGGTTTAATAATGAAACAGAATAATCCTTCGCTTCATCTCCGAGAGCAGCAATGTATAGATCAATACCATCTTGCAGAGGAAGCTCAATTCCTTCAGCATCGATCGCAGATAAGAAACGCTCAATACTCATCGCAAATCCGATCCCTGGTGATTCAGGACCGCCAATTCCTTCAACGAGCCCATCATAACGGCCACCGCCGGCTAATGTTGTAATCGCACCAAAGCCTTCTGCATTACTCATGATCTCAAATGCTGTGTGATTGTAGTAATCAAGACCGCGTACTAAATTTGGATCAACGACATACTCAATGCCTATATCCGATAAGTATTGTTTAACCTTTTCAAAATAAGTCCGCGATTCTTCATTTAAGAAATCTTGAATGGATGGAGCTGTTGCCATCAATTCATGATCACGATCCTTTTTACAATCAAGAATACGAAGCGGATTTTGATGTAAACGCGTTTGACAGTCGTGACAGAATTCCTCAATTCTTGGTTCAAAGTGCTTGACCAGTGCTGTGCGGTAGTCTGCACGGCTCTCTTTGTCACCAAGGCTGTTAATGACGAGCTTTAAGTTAGAAAGACCTGCTTTCTCATACACACTCATCGCAAGCGAAATGACCTCAGCATCAATGGCAGGATCTTTGGAACCAATCGCTTCTATCCCAAATTGATAAAATTGACGATATCTTCCTGTTTGCGGACGTTCATAGCGGAACATTGGTCCGATGTAATACAGCTTTGTTGGCTGAGCAGGCTGTGCAAACAATTTATTTTCAACATAAGAACGGACGGTTGAAGCTGTTCCCTCTGGACGAAGTGTGATGCTGCGTCCTTTTTTATCTTCAAATGTGTACATCTCTTTTTGAACGATATCAGTTGATTCGCCTACTCCCCGTGCAAACAGCTCAGTATGCTCAAAAATCGGTGTGCGGATTTCTTTGTATTGAAAGGCTGCACATGTATCTCTCGCAATTTGTTCAACATACTGCCAGCGTTCTGACTCTCCAGGTAAAATATCCTGTGTGCCTCTTGGAATATTAAAACTCATTTTTCGTCCTCCTACGACCATCATTCATTTTTTATGTGGACATATAAAAAACCCCCGCCTCTACTATGTGTATAGTAGGGACGAGAGTTATACCCGTGGTGCCACCCTAGTTGGAACATGATCCAGCCATGTTCCCGCTCAAATCCTTAACGCAGATTCACGTTCTCCGCCTATTGACTCATTTTTAGAGCGTTCAGCAGGAAACCTACAGAGTGTTCTTTCGTGATAAATGCCATGCGGATTCGCTTTCAGCCTAAGGCGATTCCTCTCTGCTCACGCAATTTACCCTACTATTCTCTATCATCAGTTCCACATTTTAAATTTTCAAGTGTGTTGATTTATATTATAATAAGGTCGGTGCTGCCACTCTGTCAACCCTTGCCGTGCCTCTTTTTCTTTTCCAGCTCTTCTTTTGACGTACATCCGTATTCAGATGCGGTCTCTTCAAGGAAGCCTGGCTGATCCATTTCGTCGTGCTGCCAGCGGTCGATATCACGATGTCCATTATATTGCACTCGTCCTAATTTTCTGCTTAATCTCATGTTTGTACATCCTTTTATCACATTTTTATTTAGTATAAACAGATTGATTCATTTTTATTAGGGAAACTGCAAGGAATTCATCCACTACATAACGAATTAACATTCATCGGTTTTACAAGGGAGGGGAAAACACCGTTTTGAATCTGAAAAAACATAATCAAATGATGATGCTGCTTACTTGTTTTGTTCTCATCGCGAGTTCTTTGCCTATGACACATGCTACAGCACAAACAGATCAAGCTGTTGTCGCAACAGATGAAATCAATGTGAGAACGGGCCCTGGTTTAAGCTATGGAATTGCAGCTGTTGTGAAACGCGGCGAAAGTTATCCCATTCTCACTGAACAAGGAGAATGGGTGCAGATCCAATTATCAAACGGACAAAAAGGCTGGGTCGTCTCATGGCTGATTACCACATCATCCGGCGCTCAAAAATCCGCGAAGCCAAAGGCGCAAGGTCAAAGCACGGCTGGAGGCAGTACAATTACTTCAACAGCTTCCGACCTTCGCATCCGGACAGGCCCCGGGACTTCCTATCAAGTGATTGGTACTTTCCCGCAAGGTGCTACCGCTAAAAAGCTCGAGACAAGCGGCGAATGGACGAAAATTTCGTATAAACAAGCAGAAGGCTGGGTTCACTCTGATTATGTTTCAGAGGGGCAGAAAACTTCTCAATCAAGCTCCGGCGAGTCCTCTCGCTCTAACCAGACAGGCACAGTTGGCGTATCAAGCTTGAATGTAAGGCAATCGGCCGCACCAAATGCACAAGTCGTCGCTTCACTTGCCCGCAACACACAGATCACCATTTTGCGAGAGCAGAACGGCTGGTATGAAATTGAGGGGAAAGGCGTAAAAGGCTGGGTTGCAAGCTATTACATTGTCACAGGCAAAGGAGCAGGCTCTGCACCTGAAAAGAGTTCATCCTCTTCGGCTTCTGAACAAAAAGCGTACATTGTCTATGATGGCACCAATATTCGAAAAAGCGCTTCTACCTCTGCTGGGATTGCAGAAAGAGCAACAAAAGGAGCTGCCTATCAAATCGTTCGGACGCAAGGTGACTGGTACGAGGTGACACTATCAAACGGCGGAACTGGCTATGTGGCGAGCTGGGTCGTTCAAACGAAGAAAAATAGCAGCGACGCGCCAAGACCTCAGCACGATTCATCGTCTGGAACTGGTTCTTTAAAAGGGAAAACGATTGTTCTTGATCCTGGTCATGGCGGAAAAGACAGCGGCACAATCGGCGCAGACGGTGCTTTTGAAAAGAACATCACCATCAAAACCGCCAATTTACTGGCAGGCAAATTAAGGGCTTCTGGTGCAAATGTATATTTAACAAGAAGTGATGATACCTTTATCAGCCTTCAATCAAGGGTGGCAACATCTCATTACCGAAATGCAGATGCATTTATTAGTCTTCATTACGATAGTTTTATGGATCAAAGTGTTAGAGGAAGTACAGCGTATTATTATCAAGCAGCAAAAGATCAGCAATTAGCGTCAAGCGTTCATTCAGAAGTTGCAAAACGCTCTCAAATCCCTGATAAGGGTGTCAAATTCGGAGATTACTTTGTTTTAAGAGAAAACAAACGCCCTTCCCTCTTATATGAACTCGGGTATTTAAGCAATCCTCAGGAGGAAGCGATCATTTATAGCGCCTCTTACCAAGAACGAGTCACAGAAGGAATGACTGAAGGATTAAAACAATATTTCCGTTAAAAAGAAAGAGGCCGCTGCGCCTCTTTTTTGTTTATCCGCAAAAGAAAAAGACTCTAAACAAACTCCCGCATGAGTTCATCTACAGTCTAAAGAGAATCTATTCTTTGCTGTCCATCAAGATCGTGACTGGTCCTGAATTTGTCAATGTCACGTCCATCATCGCACCAAAACGGCCAGTTTCCACATGGATGCCTTTTTCTCTAAGGGTTTTATTGAAACATTCATAAAGCGAGTTGGCTGCATCCGGCTTGGCGGCTTTCATAAAATTCGGCCGTCTGCCCTTTCTCGTATCACCATATAGGGTAAATTGTGATACAGACAGAACGCTTCCTTTTATGTCCAATAATGAACGATTCATTTTCCCATTTTCATCTTCAAAAATACGTAAATGTGCAAGCTTTTCAGCTAAGTAAAGCACATCTTCTTCTGTATCTTCGTGTGTGACACCAACAAGCACCATATATCCTTCGTTGATGGCACCTGTGATCTCTTCTTCTACCTTCACAGATGCATTTGTCACACGCTGCACAACAAGCCTCATAGACGATATACTTCCTTTCTAATTCATGAATCGGCGAACAGAGTAAATGTCTTTGATTTGTTTAATGCGTTCGACCACTTTGTGCAAGTGATTAATATTTTGGATAAAGATCGCCATATGGATCGTCGCCACTTTGTTACGATCAGACTTCCCAGAAACAGAGGAGATGTTCGTTTTGGTTTCGTTGACTGCTTGAAGCACCTCGTTAAGTAAGCCGCGTCTATCATATCCTAATATTTCAATTTCCACATTGTATTCTTTACGGTTTTGAGCAGGCTGCTCATGCTCCCACTCGACGGGAATTAACCGCTCCTGCGCTTCTCCTGTCTTCACGTTCGGACAGTCGTCGCGGTGAACAGATACGCCTCGGCCCTTCGTAATAAAACCGACAATGCTATCGCCAGGAACAGGATTACAGCACTTAGATAAGCGGACAAGCAGGTTATCAATTCCTTTGACCCTTACGCCAGCTTCCCGTTTTTTCCCGTGATACGTCTTCGGTTCCACCGTCACTTCTTGAACGGTTTTCTCTTGCTCTTCTTGATCTCTTTGTTTTCTTTCTTTTTCCGTTAAACGATTGGCGACCTGCAGTGCAGTAATGCCGTTATATCCAACAGCTGCATACATGTCCTCTTCGTTTGAAAAATTAAATTTGTCAGCCACTTTTTGCAGGTTTTCAGCGGTCAGAATGTCTTTGACATCAAACTCAAGGTTTTTGATTTCTTTTTCCACGAGCTCTCGGCCTTTTTCGACATTTTCTTCACGGCGCTGTTTTTTGAAAAACTGTCTGATCTTGTGCTTCGCTTGGGAGGTTTGGGCAAGCTTGACCCAATCCTGACTTGGCCCGTAGCTGTGCTTTGATGTCAGAATTTCAATAATGTCACCTGTTTTTAGTTTGTGATCGAGCGTGACCATCTTGCCATTGACCTTGGCACCGATCGTTTTATTCCCAATTTCCGAGTGAATCCGGTAAGAGAAATCAATTGGAACTGAGCCCGACGGCAGTTCAATGACGTCTCCTTTTGGAGTAAACACAAACACCATATCAGAGAAAAGATCAATCTTTAACGACTCCATAAATTCTTCTGCATCTGTGGATTCGTTTTGAAATTCAAGAATTTCTCTAAACCAAGAGAGCTTCTTCTGGAAGACCGCTTCTTCCGTTGATTCTGCTGACTCTTTACCTTCTTTGTATGCCCAGTGTGCCGCAATCCCGTATTCTGCGATTTCATGCATTTCCACTGTACGGATCTGAACTTCAAGCGGATCGCCTTTTGGTCCAATCACCGTTGTATGAAGAGACTGGTACATGTTCGGCTTTGGCATCGCGATATAATCCTTAAACCTGCCTGGCATCGGCTTCCAGCATGTATGGATAATCCCGAGCACAGCATAACAGTCTTTAATGCTGTCAACCAAAATACGAACGGCAAGCAGATCATAAATTTCATTAAACTGCTTATTTTGCAAGACCATTTTGCGATAAATACTATAAATATGTTTTGGTCTGCCGGAAAATTCAGCCTTGATGTTCACCTCAGACACGCGGTCTTTCACTTCATTGACGACCTCGTCCAAGTATTCCTCACGTTCCGCTCGTTTGCGCTTCATCAGATTCACAATCCGGTAATATTGCTGCGGATTTAAATAACGGAGTGCTGTATCTTCAAGCTCCCACTTAATCTTTGAAATCCCTAATCTGTGCGCAAGCGGTGCAAAGATTTCAAGTGTTTCATTTGAAATTCTCCGCTGCTTTTCCTGCGGAAGATGCTTGAGCGTTCTCATATTATGAAGACGGTCTGCCAGCTTAATCAAGATCACGCGGATATCCTGCGCCATTGCAACAAACATTTTTCGATGGTTTTCGGCCTGCTGTTCTTCTTGTGATTTATATTTAATCTTCCCGAGCTTTGTGACACCATCAACAAGCATTGCTACTTCCTCGTTAAAATGCTCTTTTAAATCCTGTAATGTCACATCTGTATCCTCAACTACATCGTGCAGGAAACCGCCTGCAATGGTTGATGGGTCCATTTCAAGATCAACAAGAATGCCCGCCACTTGAATTGGATGGATAATATAGGGCTCACCAGATTTCCGGTATTGCTCCTTGTGTGCATTTTCAGCATATTCATATGCTCGCTCTATAAATTGAATATGTTCAGCGGACAGGTATTCTCTTGCTTTGTCAATGACCTGCTGCGCCGTTAAAACTTGTTCGTTCGCCATGGAATCACCTTTTTAAATGAAAACTGTATTGTAGTTTATTATCAAGAAAAATTCGATAGATGTAAAGAGAAGAAGTCCGCTAAAAGATTTTTGATAGGAAAAAAGCACCCTTCTTACTGAGTGCTTTTTACGAAAACTCCATTAGTATTGCATTAACGTCATGATGTCGTAGCCGTCAAGCTTCTTTCTGCCGTCCAGATACGTCAGTTCAATCAAAAATGCAATCCCTGCCACAACGCCGCCTAATTCCTCTACAAGCTTAATGGACGCTTCAATTGTTCCACCAGTCGCAAGTAAGTCATCTGTAATCAGGACACGCTGACCAGGACGAATCGCATCTTTATGAATCGTTAATACATCTTTACCATATTCCAAGCCGTAATCGACTTTAACGACTTCACGAGGAAGCTTTCCTTCTTTACGAACCGGTGCAAAACCTACACCAAGTGCGTATGCTACAGGGCAGCCAATAATGAATCCACGCGCTTCAGGTCCAACAATGAGATCAATGTCTCTTTCCTTCGCGTAATCAACGATTTGATCCGTTGCATAACGGTACACTTCGCCTTTATCCATTAACGTTGTAATATCTTTAAATTGTACACCTTCCTTTGGGTAGTCAGGTACAACTGTCACATATTGTTTTAAATCCATCTTTTCCTTTTCCTCCTCGTACGTCAAAGCACAGGTGAGACTTCGCTCATCATGCTATTCAGCCATTCCTTCAGCTCTTTAGCTGAGGAATATGTTAGTGTTTGATCGAGTTCCATCAATCGTTGTTTTGCTGTATAGGATGCTGATGCCGTTAAATCTTTTTTAGGGGCATCAAGTACTATTGACAGCACACCATTCTCTATTTTAACAAAACCGAGTTCAAAAAACACCTTTGTCATAAAAATGATTGTATCTTTTGTCCAGCCTCTATGTTTGGCAAGGTCCATTCCTTGTTCTTTGATAGGAAAACTTCCCCGTTTAAACAAGAACCCATAAAACCATTTGAATTGGTCACGGCTTGGGAAAGAGGACATAAAATGATCTTCTTTTCTTTGAAAAACCGTATAAATTCTGGCAGGCTTTTGATTTTCTAAAAGCTGCTTCAGCAATTGCTCATCTGCGGGAACATCCGCAAAGACCACATATTTGCCCTGTACATCAAACGTTGATACATTTTCTGCATGAACATGATGAATGGGGATATCGACGTCCTGTTTTGTTGCTTCATCAAAACAGACAACCAAAGATTTTTCTGAATCAAGTGTCGAGACTTTCTTCTCCCAATCCTTTTTCCCGCGCAGATCAAACAGCTGCCATTCATCAACTCGTGCATCTTTTAGCATCAGCTGGGGCTTCTTCCGGTTATTCCATTCATTGACGGACATTTCTCCAATCACGGAAATGCGGCTTCCTGGAACAATTTCTTCTTTTAATTTCCCTTGGTGAAAACCGACACAGTCAAGCAGCTTGTCTTCGTCTTTCAAAGACATTTTAATATGGTTGTGATTTGCCCCAATCGTTCGGATATCTTCAAGCTTCGCATCTTCAATCATAATGAACGGTTTTGGGTTTGACATACCGAATGGTGACAGCATCCCCGCTTCCTCAATCGCTTCAACCGTCAATTCGTCTACCTTGCATACTGCATCGACCCGCTGTATTGGAATAAAATCTTCTTCCGTCAATGTTTCATTTGCATATTGATTTAATCTTTCCCTTAGTAAAGCGACATCATCCGCTCGAAGTGTCATCCCTGCTGCCATCGGGTGCCCCCCGAAATGCGGCAGGATGTCGCGGCATTTGCTTAGATGGAAAAATAGATCGAAGCCAGGAATACTCCGGGCTGATCCTTTTGCCATTTGCGTCTCTTCATCAATTCCAAGCACAATCGCCGGACGAGAAAAAGTATCCGTCAATTTAGAGGCAACAATTCCGACAACGCCCGGATTCCAGCCAGCTTTCGCTACAACGATCGCAGACTGGTCATCACCTGCCTCTTCCACCATTTGAATGGCTTCTTCTGTGATCGTACTGACAATCTTTTGTCGTTCTTTATTCAGTTCCTGTACAAAACGAGCGAGCTCTTCTGCTTCATCCTTATCCTCAGTCATCAGAAGATGAACGGCAGGATCTGCCTGTTCAATTCGTCCTACAGCATTCAGCCTTGGCGCAATTTGAAAGCCGACCGTTTCCTCATTGGCTTCTTCTAGAGTGGCTCCCGCTTCTTTCAATAATGCTTTCAGCCCCGGTCTATTCGACTGCCGAAGCTGCACAAGGCCTTTTTTGGCGAGCCACCTATTCTCATCATGAAGCGGTACAAGGTCCGCAATTGTCCCGATTGCTGCAAGATCTAACAGCTGAACTGGCAGCTTCCCAAGCAGTGCATGCGCCACTTTAAACGCTACGCCTACACCAGCAAGTTCTTTAAAGGGATACTCACAGCCAGGCTGCTTAGGATGGACAATAGCAAGTGCCTCAGGCAGCTCCTCACTTGGTTCATGGTGATCTGTAATGATTAGGTCTAACCCTATTTCTTTTGCAATACGTGCTTCATTTACAGCAGCAATGCCTGTATCGACCGTGATGACAAGCGATGCTCCTTGCTCCTTGATATATCGAAATGCCTGTTCATTAGGCCCATAGCCTTCTTTAAATCGATCTGGAATATAAAAGTCTACTATCGCAGACCGCTCTTTTAATGTATGTAAAAGTACAGACGTACTTGTCACACCATCTGCATCATAGTCTCCGAAGATCACAATCGATTCCTGCTCTTCGATCGCTTTGTTGATGCGCTCTACTGATTCTTTCATTCCTTTTAATAGAAATGGATCATGGAATTCGGCTTTTTGATCAAATAAAAAAGACCTCGCCTCTTCTACTTCTTCAAGTCCTCTTTTTACGAGAAGCGATGCAGTCAGCGCTGAAATATTCAGATTTTCAGAGAGTGATTTCACTTTTTCTTCGCTTGGATGTTCATATTCCCAGCGCATTTTGGATAATAACATAAATTCACCCCTCAACCACACTATTATACTAGAGTGGCCTGAGGGGTTTCAATTTTTATTTTATGAAATTGTGCTGGAAGATTATTTTTCCTTCCGGTCAAATGATGCTGGCTGTTCTTTTAAAGGCGTGACATGAGATTTCTTTTGAATATCTCTGTCTGCCTTTTTCGTCGAAGCAGCAGGTGCAGCGGCTGCACGCTCAGCTTTTAATGCTTTTAGTTCACGTTTCAGTTTCACAATTTGGAAGATCCCTGCAAATGCCACAATCAGCCCGCCCATTAAAACTGAACCGATAATGACAAGGATCAGCGGCCATTCAGCCGTTCCAAATAAGTAGTGTACCTCGACAGGCCGTACATTAATCACGGCAAATACTGAGACAATTAATACGAAAATAAATGCGAGTATGATGGTCCATTGTTGTTTGTTCATCTACATATCCCCCAAGCTTTTTCTTTTATTCTTCCCTTTTCGCTGCCTTTTTTAAACACCGAAAGAAAGCAGTGGAAGAAAACCTATCAGCATGGGCATCATCAGCTGCTGAGTTTTTCTTTAATCAGATTCTTTAATTCTTTTCTTTCTCCAGAAATGACAAGGGTATCCCCTTCTTCGATGATGGTATCTGGTCCTGGATTTAAAATCTTCTCATGTGATTTTCTCACAATGGCGATGACTGTTACTTGATAGTTTTGGCGAACATTGAGGTCACCGATGCTTCTTTGAACAGCTGGTGCATTCTTTTCAATTTTAAACCATTCAATCACCAGTTCATCAATGGCTACCTCTACGGTTTCAAGCGCTTTCGGCTTATAGACCATGCCGCCTAAAATAGCCGCAATTTGTCTTGCTTCTTCATCGTTTAGCAGGATGCCAGAAATCGTTTCTTCATGGTCGTCCTCCTGAAAATGATACATTTCTCTTCTGCCGTCATCATGTGTAATGATGG
This sequence comes from Bacillus sp. FSL P4-0248, assembly GCF_038593305.1. Classification (NCBI taxonomy): domain Bacteria; kingdom Bacillati; phylum Bacillota; class Bacilli; order Caryophanales; family Bacillaceae; genus Bacillus; species Bacillus sp. FSL P4-0248. Next base: position 2,386,055 of record NZ_CP151983.1, read on the forward strand.
CAAGCTTCTCATTATTTCTTGTGATCATTTCGGCTTTATGACCGATACCTGGCAGTTCAGTTTCCCGAACCTTCATAACAGCCCCTCCAATGAATAAAGCCAAATGCCTAAACAGACACTTGCTTTCTATACTGGTCTAAACGTAAGTCATTATAGCAAAAGACCATTTCAAGATCAATGAAACCCGAAATGTTTTTTCAAATCATCTTATTTTCAGAAAAACCGATAGAAAAAGACTGCCGAAAAAGGCAGTCTTTCTAGATTAAATATCTTGATCTGTATCAATCTTAGCTGGTTTTTTCAGCTCACGGCCTTTCCACATCAGCCAAATTTGTGCCGCGATATAAAGGGATGAGTACACCCCTGTTAATAAGCCGACAAGTAAGGCGATGGAGAAGTTTGTAATCGACGCTGATCCGAAGATAAGCAGTGCGACAACAACGACAAGTACAGTCAGCACCGTGTTGACAGATCGCGTAAAGGTTTGCTGTAAGCTTAAGTTCACAATGTACGATAGATCTTCAATGGTTTTCGGTTTACGTTTCTTCATTTGCTCACGAACCCTGTCGAAGGTAACGATCGTGTCGTTGATCGAGTACCCAATGACCGTGAGGATCGCGGCAATGAAGGTGACATCCACCTCTAAGCGCGTAATACTAAAGAAGGCGACAATAAAGAATGCATCGTACAGCAGTGAGATAATCGCCGCAATTGCCATCTTATACTCAAAACGGACGGATACATATAAAATGATCCCAATGGAAGCAATGATGACGGCATATAGCGCATTACGGGCAAGTTCTTTTCCGACAGTCGGTGATACTGTACTTACGTTCGGCTCAGTGCCGTATTTATCTTTGAAGTAATCCTTCACTTCAGCGATTTTTTCTTTGTTCGGCACCCCGACAAATCGAGCAGCTGCCTGATTTTCTTTTTGCCCCGACAGCACAACACTGTCTGCTTCAAGACCAAGCTTTTTAAAGTCTTGCTCTACTTGTGCAGTTGTCAGCTTGTGATCGCTTTGAACATCAATTCTCGTTCCACTAGCAAAGTCAATACCAGCATTGAGCTTGAAGATCGAAAGGACGATGATTCCCGCAATAGTAACAGCTATGGAGAAAATCATAAAGCCTTTACGTTTGCTGACGAAATCCCATTTATCAAATGGCGTTTTCGGTTCGGTATTTTCTGTTGTTTCGTGGATACTCATGATGTCTTTTTTGCGGACACCAAACCAGCCTTTTTTGCGGTCGAGCGCACGGCTTTCTACAAGCAGTCCAAGAAGGAATCTTGATAGGAATACAGCCGTGATAAAGCTTGTTAAAATCGAGAGGATGAGCATTGTTGCAAATCCTTTTACAGAGCTTGTCCCGAAGAAGAACAGCACTCCGCCGGCAATAATACTTGTTAAGTTTGCATCAAAGATGGTCGCAAATGATCTGCGGTTCCCTGACCTGAAAGCAGAACGGACAGATTTGCCGAGCTTCAGCTCTTCTTTGATCCGCTCATAAGTAATAATGTTGGCATCAACAGCCATCCCTACCCCTAGAATAAGTGCGGCAATTCCAGGCAGTGTCATGACCGCGCCCATCCAGTCAAACACTTGCAGCGTAATGTAGATATAGGCTGAGAGTGTGATGACAGCTATAAGACCAGGTAATCGGTAATAAAGCAGCATGAATAAGAAGATAAATGCGATTCCTACAATTCCTGCGAACACTGTTTCGTTCAGTGCTTGTTCACCAAACTGTGCACTCACAGATGTGGAATATTTTTCTGTTAATTTTACTGGCAATGCCCCGGCATTTAAAATACTTGCGAGGTCTTTTGCCTCTTGGACAGTAAATTTCCCTTCAATTTGTACGTCACTGCTGTTAATCTCTTGATTCACATTTGGTGCAGATACATACTTGTGGTTTGATTTTGAGACTTCTTTTTTGAAGGAATCTCCTTTGTGATAATCAAGCCAAATGACAAGCTGGTTATTCGGCGCCATCGCCGCTACTTTTCTTGTGACGTCACCAAATTTTTTCGCATCCTTTAGTTTAACCGTCACAATTGGCTCATTCGTTTGACTGAATGTTTGTTTTGCACTGTTTTCGACTAGGTCAGCCCCGTTAAGAAGTTCTTTATCATTCGTATCTCTGAATGATAGCTGTGCTTCAGTGGAAAGAATCTCCCTAGCTCTGTTTTGATCTTTTACCCCTGCAAGCTGCACACGGATACGATTATTGCCTTCAATCGAGATGTTCGGCTCACTTACACCTAGCACATTGGCTCTTCGGTTAAGAGCTTCCACCGTACTAACGAGAACACTATTTGTGATCTTGTCCTCTTTTTTCACTGGATGTACATCATACAGGACTTCAAATCCACCCTGTAAATCCAGCCCTAGCGTCATATCTTTCGCAACAGGCTTTGTCAGTAAGCCCACGCCAGTTCCGATTAACAGAACCACTAAGAAAAACGCAAGAATGCGCCCTTTTTTCATTATGTATTTCCTCCTTAAACACCTGAATCCATTAAGATGGCTTATTTCAACAGTTCATCAAGCATATTCTTGCCATCTTCACTGTCCAAAAAAGCAGACGTTTTAAACGACTGAACGGTTGCATAGTTCATAAATTCGCCTATTTTCACAGATAAAATATCTGCAACCATTTCATGAATCGGATACTCTTGTTTTTTCTTCCACTTCTTATTCTCTAAGTATGACCATAATTCCTCTAAATCTACATCTTTATAGCCCAAAACGATGAATTCTTCAAGCTTACTGAACAGAAAAGGCTTTAAATGGTCTTTGTATATAGCAGCTGGGTGTTGTGTCATTGCGTAGCTCCCCCTTTTCAGTTTTTTATCGAGAGACTTGTCATGCTTGGACGATATACACGCATATCTTATTGTATATGATTCTATGTCGTTTGAGAAGGCAGGTGATCTGTGATTTGACGAAGCAAACGTTTTTAAAGGGGACCATTATTTTAATTTTAGCAGGTTTTATCACGAGAATATTGGGTTTTGTCAATCGAATTGTCATTGCGAGGTTCATTGGCGAAGAAGGGGTCGGGCTTTATATGATGGCTGCACCTACCTTTTTTCTCGCCGTGACGCTCACACAATTCGGACTGCCTGTCGCCATTAGTAAGCTTGTCGCAGAAGCAGAAGCCCGGGGTGACAAACAGAAAACAAAACGTATTCTGGTCATGTCCCTTGCGATAACAGGAACACTCAGCCTGATATTCACGCCGCTCTTTTTATGGTTTGCGCCCATCATGGCAGAAAATATGCTGACTGATCCTAGAACGGTCTATCCACTGCTTGCCATTACACCCGTCGTACCAGTCATCGCCATTTCCAGTGTGTTAAGAGGCTATTTCCAGGGCAGACAGCAGATGAGCCCGCTTGCGATGTCTCAAGTTCTGGAGCAGGTCGCAAGAATTTCACTAGTGGCAGTATGTACAACGGCTTTCCTTCCTTACGGGATTGAATATGCGGCAGCAGGTGCGATGATTTCATCTGTGATTGGAGAGATGATTTCACTTGCTTACTTACTGATCGCCTTCCGCTATAAAAAGACGATTCGTATTCGAAAACGATTTTTTAAGGCGATTCATGACGGGAAGGACACGTTTAAACAGCTGATGAGCATTGCCCTGCCAACAACAGGCAGCCGTTTTATCGGGAATATTTCGTGGTTTTTAGAGCCGATTGTTGTCGCGCAAAGTCTTGCCATTGCTGGTTATGCAGCTGTAGAGGCGACAAGGCAGTACGGGGAGTTGACTGGTCTTGCCCTGACCCTTTTGACACTGCCTAGTTTTATTACGTATTCACTCTCCACTGCATTAGTTCCGGCGATCAGTGAAGGAATGGAGCAGAACAAACGTAAAACGGTCGAATACCGGCTGAAGCAGGCGATGCGCCTTTGTTTACTCAGCGGAGGCATTTCATGTATTATTCTTTTCGTTTACGCAGAAGATTTAACGCTCTTTATGTATGGTTCATCGCACGCGGCCATTTATGTGAAATTCATGGCGCCATTTTTCCTTCTTTATTATTTTCAAGGGCCCCTTCAAGCCGTGCTTCAAGCACTCAATTTAGCTGGTGCGGCGATGACCAACAGCCTGATAGGTGCAATTGTGAAAACAGGGATGATTTTTGTCCTTGCTTCCCAGCCTGGCTTTGGCATTATGGGCGCAGCACTTGCGATCTTAATCGGCATCATCCTTGTCACGCTGCTCCATGCGGCAACTGTCGGAAAGGTGCTGCCTATTCATTTACCATTAAAGGAATATGGACTATGCGTCCTTGTGATTATCGGTACAGGGGCTGTCAGCCTTTGGCTGAAATCTCAAGTAGACGGACTCTTTTCTGCTCCTATTGAACTTGTGACGCTCATTTTTGTTACGTGCACGCTCTATGTCATTCTATTAATCTGCCTAGGGCTAGTGAAACGAGAAGAGCTGCGCCGCATCCCGTTCATTGGGAAGCTGTTTTAGCTCATCTCTTTTTGATCACTTCATCTTTCAAATCAATATAAAATGTTTTTTGATTAAAGCTGCAGTAAGAGATTTGATCGATATCATGATAGCCTCTTTTAGCAAGCTCATCTTTCAGCCACTGTTCATTTTGATTGATTTGCTTAAGGTGGTCATGCTGCACGACACCGTCTGCAACAAGTGGAAGCTCAAGCGCTGCATGTTTGCGCTTGTTTTCTTTTTCGACAACGGCGAGCTTTCCAGACGGCTCTAAAATGGCGTAAGAGACATCCTGAATGCTGTCGATGTTATTTTCTCTTAATTGAATGAGAAGGTCATCAAAATTGTATCGCTGTTTTCTCATTGCACCCTCGTCTATTTTCCCATTGATGATGAGCAGGGCCGGTTTGCCGTCAAGAAAGCGCCGGACGCCTTGGAATTTCAATGAGAGGTAAGCAAGTGTGATTTGAATGAAGGTTAACAGCAGGATTGGCCATACCGTATGTAACATGTGATCCTCTACTTCTTCTATGGCGAGAACCGCAATTTCTGCGATCATCATAAAAATGACTAGATCTAAAATGCTCAGCTCGCCAATTTCCCTTTTGCCCATTAAGCGAAATATAAACCAAATAAGAAAATATAAAATGATGGTTCTCATGGAAATGATCAAGATATCCTGCATGTGATGTAAACCCTCCTTCTCCAACATAGCTTGTGTCAAAACACTTTATTTATGTAGAAAAGAAACGTCTGAAACATGTCTATTTTTTCTTCACTGTGAATACATTTTAGTAAAAGACAAGCTTCGTTCAATTGGAGAGGAGACGAATCTACATGCAGGAAACGAAACATATTGGAAAAGGCATTTTATCCGGCTTAATTGCCATTTTTGTCGTGATGGTTGTCACAAGTTTACTTGTGTCGCTCATGCTTACATTCACAAGTATGCAGGAAACATCATTTAAATGGATGATTATGATTTTGTCCTTTGCTGCCCTTTTATTAGGAGGCATCATTTCTGGAGGGAAAGCAAAGGAGCGTGGCTGGCTGATTGGTGCGGTCACGTCTATCATTTTTTCCCTCACTGTATTTCTATTTCAATATTTGGGATTTGGAAAAACGTTTTCACCAGAGCAGTTTATCTATCATGGAGCATTTTTAGGCATTTGTATGCTGGGGGGAATGATTGGCGTCAATCTTCGAGGCAAATAAAAAAAGAGCGGTTATATCGCTCTTTTTTTTATGGCTATGTATCAGAGGATTAGCCTTTGTCAGCTAATTCTCTAATAGCACGACGATCGAAAGTTAAACGGTTGTTTTCGCTTGTTTTGATGACCACTTTTGATTCATCAATTGAGTCGATTTCACCGTGTAAACCACCGATTGTGACGATTTTATCGCCTTTTGATAAAGATTGCTGCATCTGACGCACAGCTTTCTGTTGCTTTTGCTGTGGACGGATTAACAAGAAGTAAAGCACAGCAAACATGACAACAATCATAATGATTGAACCCATACCACCATCCATTCTATTTCACCCCTTTCTAAAGCATTGTAAAGCCTTTCGTTTATGCGTTAAAAGTTTTTCGCATTCGGTTTGTTAAAGCCGTAACGCTCAAAAAACTCTTCTTTAAAATCACCTAAACGATCCTCACGGATAGCTTCTCTCACTTGCTCCATTAATTTTAACAGAAAATGAAGATTATGATAAGTTGTTAATCGAATTCCGAACGTTTCATTTGTTCTGATGAGATGTCTAATATAGGCGCGTGTATAGTTTTTACATGTATAGCAGTCACAGTTTTCATCGATTGGTCTAAAGTCACGCTCATATTTTGCATTTTTCACAACAAGACGGCCTTCACTTGTCATCAAGGTGCCGTTTCTTGCAATTCGCGTCGGCAGTACGCAGTCAAACATATCTACACCGCGAATGGCGCCGTCAATTAAGGAGTCTGGTGAGCCGACACCCATTAGGTACCTCGGCTTGTCTGCCGGTAAAAATGGTGTTGTGAACTCTAGTACACGATTCATCACATCTTTTGGTTCCCCTACAGATAAGCCTCCGATGGCGTAACCTGGGAAATCAAGTGAAACAAGGTCTTTTGCACTTTGTTTTCGAAGCTCTTCGTATTCTCCGCCTTGGACAATCCCAAACAGCCCTTGATCTTCAGGACGCTGGTGCGCTGTTAGACATCGCTCTGCCCATCTGCTTGTCCGCTCCACAGAACGTTTCATATAATCGTACTCTGCAGGATACGGCGGGCATTCATCAAATGCCATCATAATATCAGAGCCAAGTGCATTTTGGATGTCCATGGCTTTTTCAGGAGATAGGAACAGCTTGTCTCCGTTTAAATGATTACGGAAGTGAACGCCTTCTTCTTCAATTTTTCTAAATTCACTCAATGAAAAAACTTGGAATCCGCCTGAATCTGTTAGGATTGCTCGATCCCAGTTCATAAATTTGTGCAGACCGCCTGCTTCCTTTACGATATCGTGACCTGGACGGAGCCATAGGTGGTACGTATTGCTTAAGATGATGCCTGCATCCATAGCCTTTAATTCTTCAGGCGCCATTGTTTTGACTGTAGCCAGTGTACCTACTGGCATAAATACAGGTGTTTCAAAGGAGCCGTGCGGTGTATGAACGCGGCCAAGACGTGCACCTGTCTGTTTGCATGATTTAATGAACTCATAACGTATCGGTAATTGCGACAAAAATGAGCCCTCCTGTCTTTGTTGTATGATGTTATTGAATCAGCATGGCATCGCCAAAGCTGAAGAATCGGTATTCCTCTTTAACAGCCTCATTGTACGCTTTAAGTACGTGCTCTCGTCCAGCTAATGCGCTGACAAGCATAATTAACGAGGATTTTGGCAGATGGAAATTCGTGATCATGCCGTCAATTGCCTTGAATGTGTAGCCAGGGTAAATAAAGATCGACGTCCAGCCGCTTGAGGCTTTGAACTCACCATCATGTGCACTTGCAATGGTTTCAAGCGTTCTTGTTGACGTTGTGCCGACTGAAATAATCCGCCCGCCTTCCTTGCGAATGCGGTTAAGCTCATCAGCTGTTTCTTCATTCATTTCATAAAACTCTGCGTGCATTTCGTGTTCTTCAATACGTTCTGCACTTACCGGACGAAATGTGCCAAGCCCTACGTGCAGCGTAATGAAAGCAATGTGTACACCTTTCGCTTTCAGCGCATCCAGCAGCTCGGTTGTAAAGTGGAGACCGGCAGTTGGCGCAGCAGCGGAGCCAACCTCTTTTGAATAAACGGTTTGATAGCGTTCACGGTCGTCAAGCTGCTCTTTAATATATGGAGGCAGCGGCATTTCACCAAGGGATTCAAGCACTTCATAAAAAATGCCTGTATATTGAAACTCGACTTTTCTTCCGCCATGTTCCATTTCCTCTGTGCATACTGCTTTGAGCCGTCCATCACCAAACGTGATAACCGTCCCTTTTTTCACCCGTTTGGCTGGTTTGACAAGTGTTTCCCAGTTGTCTCCCTCTTCTTGTTTCAATAGAAGCAGCTCTACTTTGGCACCTGTATCCTCTTTCATACCAAACAGACGTGCAGGCAGAACGCGCGTATTGTTTAGAACGAGACAATCACCCTTTTGAAAATAATTGATGATTTGTGAGAATGTATCATGTGTAATCGCACCCGTTTGTTTGTTTAAGACCATCAGTCTTGATGCATCTCTTTTTTCAAGCGGCACTTGTGCAATCAATCTTTCTGGTAAATCAAAATCAAATAGTTCTAGCTTCATTTCCTTCACCTATTCTGTAGTTAACTAGTTAACGTTATTTCATCCGTCCAAAGATATTAAGTAATATGGTTAGCACGATGCTAATGACAATGCATGTAATGACAGGAAAAAAGAACGTTACATTTCCTTTTTTCACAAAAATATCACCTGGAAGCTTACCAACCAATTGAAATACTAATCCTGCGGCAAAAAGGACACCACCTAAAATCATTAATATTTTAGGGAATTCAGTCACGAATCGGAACCTCCATTTGAAAATGTTCATACGCTTCTCTTGTGACGACCCGCCCTCTTGGTGTTCTTTGCAGGAAACCAATTTGCAGTAAGTACGGTTCGTACACATCTTCAATCGTATGTGATTCTTCTCCAATTGTCGCTGAGATCGTATCAAGCCCAACAGGACCGCCTCTAAATTTTTCGATCATACTTAAAAGCAGCTTATGGTCTATATGATCAAGGCCAAGCCTGTCGACTTGAAGACGCTCTAGGGCATCTTCCGCAATATCCTGCGTAATGGCATGATTCCCAAGCACCTGCGCAAAATCTCTTACTCTTCTGAGCAAACGATTGGCAACCCTCGGTGTTCCCCGGGAACGTCTCGCAATCTCTTCAGCAGAGCGAATATCGATCCCAATCTCAAACAGCTCGGCTGTTCTTGCCACAATGTGAGCCAAATCTCTTTGTTCATAGTATTCCAATCTTGCATGTACCCCAAACCTGTCACGAAGCGGTGCTGTTAACAGCCCGACACGGGTTGTTGCACCTACAAGCGTAAATGGCGGTAAATCAAGCCGCACAGAGCGTGCTGTATCTCCTTTTCCAATGACAATATCTAAACAAAAGTCCTCCATTGCTGGGTACAGCACTTCTTCAATTGAACGCTGCAAGCGGTGAATTTCATCAATAAACAATACATCACCTGGCTCAAGAGATGTTAAGATGGCCGCCAAATCACCAGGACGTTCAATCGCTGGTCCTGACGTTGTACGCAGCTGAACATTCATTTCATTGGCAATGATCGACGCAAGCGTTGTTTTCCCAAGTCCAGGAGGTCCATATAAAAGGACGTGATCAAGCGTTTCCTGCCTCATGCGGGCAGCTTCAATAAATACGCTGAGGTTATCCTTTACTTTTTGCTGACCGATATATTGGCTAAGTGTCTGTGGCCGCAGACTTTGCTCAATGGCTGATTCATGGTTGTCTGCTTCAGTTGAGACGAGCCGTTCATCCATGAGACATCACCCTATTTCAACATTTTTTGTAAAGCTTTTTTCACATATTGATCGGTTGTGAGATTCTTTTCTTCTTTTAATAATGGAAGAACCTTTTTGATTTCACGATCACCGTATCCAAGGACACTTAAGGCTTCAAGCGCTTCATCTAATGCAGTTTGCTGCGTTTCGACCTGAATGTGGTCCTCGTGATTAAATAAGTTGCCAATCATTTCTGGTACCACATCTGCAAGTTTGCCTTTTAGATCCAGAATGATTTGGCGTGCTGTTTTTTTGCCCACACCAGGGAATTTAATCAGGAACGCTTCATCTTCACGTTCTATCGCTGAAATGACAGCGCCAGGATCCCCGGAAGCAAGAATGGCGAGTGCGCCCTTTGGCCCAATTCCTGTGACATTTAACAGTTTTGTGAACAGCGCTTTTTCTTCTCGTGTTTGAAAACCGTATAACGAAAAGGCGTCTTCCTTTATGTAATGATACGTATAAATCGTTTCTTGTTTATTTACTCGATAGATAAACGGGTTTGGGGTATAGACTTGATATCCCACTCCGCCGTTTTCAATGACAACATATTGCGGGCACACATAATCAATGGTCCCTTTTACAAACTCTATCACCGTTTTCACCTCTTTGACTGTTCTTCATTGTAACATAAATCGAAGAGAAAACCGCAATAAAAGTTAACATACGTTCGCTCAGTACATTTTTATGATGAAACCACGAAAAACAGCTTGTGGCCTTCACACCAGCAAGCTGTTACACGCTTTAAAACGATACTTCATTTCGATAAGGCTTCATGACTTCAAGCACATGCTCAAATTCATCCTTTGTTCGAAAAGGAATGCCTTGCTCAAGCTGCTTTTCCACATGACTTTCTAAACGGGACGTATCAATTTGAAAAAAGAGATGAATAGGCTCCGCCCAGCCGTCAGGCCTTCCATGAAACGTAGAAATCACACCGTCCTCTGATAATCCGATATATCCATTTGCTTTACTTAATGGAGAGATATCATCAATTTGCTTTCTAAAAAGGGCAAAATCCTCTTTTTGTTCTACGAGCGTCCAGCCTTTATACTGCGCCCAGAATGTGTCTTTGTCTTCTAATGATGCCCGGTGTCTTTCAATACTCACATCGCCGTCTAGATAGACTTTTTCAAGCTGGACGGTAATAGAGTTTGACTGCTTTTGCAAGTGTTCTTTCCCTTCCATATCCGCAGCAAAAAAAAGCACACTTGTCATGATAAGTCCTGTAACGAAACATTTCATCTTCACTTTCACTATTTACACCTCTTTAGAACATGAGATCGATGCATGACATATGTAGTTTGACCCATTTTTCTAAACATTAACCAAATCGATCATTCAAGTGTATGGTAAGAGTCTTTCGTTGTATCCTTCATTCGTAAATGTTATGTTTTATACAATCCATTGCTTTATCGAATGACACGGTTTTTTCATCATTCGTTTTTCAGCCGCATAAACTGAAACCAAAGAAGGTGAAGTCAATGTCAGATGTCAAAAGATTAGCCGAATCGATTCAATATCATGAAGAGAAACGTTTTCATAAGCTTGCCTATAAACCGGCAGAGCTTGAACTGTGCGGCAAAGGAAGAAGTGCCTATGTCTTTTTATACAAAAAAGACGGCAAGAAAATGGCACTAAAAGTTTTTTTCCCTTCTTATCAGCATATTGCCCGCAAAGAGGCTGCCATTTACGAAAAACTTTCTGGTTCGTCTTACTACCCTGAGATTTATGAGTCTGGGGATCAGTATATTTTAATGGAATATATTAAAGGCTACACATTCTATGAATGCCTTACAAAAGGAATTCCTATTAAAAAACAAATGATTGAACAAGTCGATGATGCGCTGGAGGAAGCGCGTGAGAAAGGATTGAATCCTTCTGATATTCATCTGCGCAATTTGATCTTAACAAAAGAAGGACGGATCAGGGTCATTGACGTTGCCAGATTCACGCAAACGAAAGCATGTCATCAATGGGATGATTTAAAAGCCGCTTATGCCTATTACCAAAAACCTTTTTTCCCTAAAAAAGCACCGCGTCTGTGGCTTGAAGTCATTGCCTATTTGTATAAAAAGAACTGGCTGTCCCGCGGGCAGCTTAATAATCGAAATGATTTTTCTGCATAATGAAAGCCGCTCTCTTTGAGCGGCTTTCTGCGTTATTCTGTTTCTACATGGATACTATTGACGTTTAATAGGTTAATGATTTCATTATTCAGCTTAAACCAATGATTGGCTTCTTCAATTTTTTTATACACATCATAGGTAGCTGGACGTTTGAGCTCGAAATCAAGCACTTCCCCATTGTTCATATGAAATGTTACCTTAAATACTTTCATCATAAAGATCACCTTCCACTCTTCTTGTTCGCTGGTCAAATAGATCAGCTCTTTTCATTCATTCTCTATTCAACTCGTTTCCCCTCCTTGTTTCCATTCAAACCCAAGAAGTTTAAATTTTGTTTAAATTCACACAACATATCTATCTCTCAGATCTGCAAAGAAGTATATTGATTAAAAAGGAGGCTGTCCTTAATGAAGCAGAAAAAGAAACGAACATCTCCCGAAAAACAAACAGTCTTTTTTCATTTAACAGATGCTCTCATTCCAAGTGTGGACATGATGGCATATGCAGCAAAGGCATTTTTTCACCTTTTAAGAAAAGCCTTTTCAGCCGTTTGATAAAACCCCGCACAGCATCGTGCGAGGTTCTTTTTTTAGGGCTGATAAATTTGACTTCCTTTACTGACAAACTCCTTCGCCTTCTTTTCCATCTCTCTTTTCACTTCTTCAGATTGATTGCGGATATCATGAGAAATTTTCATACTGCAAAACTTCGGTCCGCACATCGAGCAAAAGTGAGCGGTCTTAGCGCCTTCGGCAGGCAATGTTTCATCATGGAACGCCAAGGCTCTTTCTGGATCAAGTGACAGGTTGAATTGGTCCCGCCATCTAAATTCAAACCTTGCTTTCGATAAAGCATCATCACGCTTTTGAGCCGCAGGATGTCCTTTTGCTAGATCAGCGGCATGTGCGGCAATTTTATAGGCGATCACGCCTTCTCTCACATCTTCTTTGTTCGGCAGACCTAAATGCTCTTTAGGTGTTACATAGCACAGCATGGCTGTTCCGTACCAGCCGATCATGGCCGCACCGATTGCGGATGTAATGTGATCATACCCCGGCGCGATATCTGTTGTAAGAGGCCCTAACGTATAAAATGGTGCTTCCTTGCAAATGTCCATTTGCTTGTCCACATTCTCTTTGATTTTATCCATTGGGACATGTCCGGGCCCTTCAATCATCACCTGCACATCATGTTTCCAAGCGATCTCTGTTAATTCACCTAACGTTTCCAGCTCTGCAAACTGCGCCTCATCATTGGCATCAGCAATCGAGCCTGGTCTAAGTCCATCTCCAAGTGAAAAGGCGATATCATATTTTTTCATAATTTCACAAATGTCTTCGAAGTGAGTGTAGAGGAAATTCTCTTGATGATGAGCAAGACACCATCTTGCCATAATTGCACCTCCTCTTGAAACAATTCCAGTCACCCGATCGACTGTAAGCGGAATATATCTTAACAGCACGCCCGCATGAATTGTGAAATAATCTACACCTTGTTCTGCTTGTTCAATTAATGTGTCCCTGTACACGTCCCACGTCAAATCTTCTGCGACTCCATTCACTTTTTCAAGGGCCTGATAGATAGGAACGGTTCCTACTGGGACTGGGCAATTCCGAATGATCCATTCTCTCGTTGTATGAATATCCTTTCCAGTAGACAGATCCATCATTGTATCTGCCCCCCATCTGATCGCCCATGTCATTTTTTCAACCTCTTCAACAATGGATGACGTGACAGCTGAATTACCAATATTCGCATTGATTTTGACATGAAAATTCCTTCCGATAATCATTGGTTCACTTTCTGGATGGTTAATATTCGAAGGAATGACGGCTCTTCCGCTCGCTACTTCCTCTCTAACGAACTCAGGGCTTAGCTCTTCTCTTATTGCGATAAACTCCATTTCAGGCGTAATGATGCCTTTTTTGGCATAATGCATTTGCGTCACGCGCGCTCCTTGTTTCGCGCGGAGCGGCTTATGATGAAAATCAGTTTGGACAGAATGGAAGGACTCCTTCTCCCTTGAACGATATCCGTTATCTTCCGGTTTTACATGACGCCCTTCATAGCTTTCTGTATCTCCTCTTTCTTCAATCCATGCTGCCCTAAGACGCTTTAATCCCTTTGTGACGTCAATATGAACGTTCTCATCAGTGTACGGTCCACTCGTATCGTATACACGGACTGGTTCATTTTTTATGCCGCCCGCCTCTGTCACAGTATGTGAGAGCGCAATCTCTCTTTTCGGCACTAAGATATCGGGCCTCGATCCTTTCTCATACACCTTTCGGCTGCCGTCAAAGCTGGATAATAATGATTGGTTGGATGGGACACTTTTCTTTTCCTTCATTTGCTGTTCTCTCCTTTTCTTCTTGTCACCGGACAGGATGGAATCAGCACCAGCAAAAAACCAGGCTCTATTGAAAGAACCTGGTTTCGTCGTCAGAAATAAACATGCATATCATTGATAGGATACATGCATCATCTTCAACTTCCCCACGCTGGTACGAGCCAGATCAGGTCCAAAGGGTTAAGAAGCTTATGCTACTCTCTCAGCCCATTTACGGGCACCCCTAGTCACTTTTATTGATTTCCACATCAGTGTAGCATAGAGACATCATGAAAAAAAGAGAATTCAGGAAAATAGTTCCTTTCCCCTACAAGCTTTATGGATTATATTGATATACAGATTTCTATACATGATCTGTCTCTCTCATTTCAATTAAATCTGAAATAATCGTTGATCCTTTTCTCCTATTATGTATAATTAATCTAAACGGAGAATTTTTATACAATTTATTCAAAGGAAGTTCTAGTCGATTGCAAACATTTCTCACATTTATCGTCGTAGGATTCTCAATTGCTCTGCCTGTTGGAGCAATCACGGTTGAAATGACAAAACAGGGACTCAAAAACGGATTCTTTCATGGTTTAACTGTCGGAGCAGGCGGTATGACCATAGACTTATTACTTATCTTGGCTTTATATGCTGGATTTGCTCAGTTTTTATCTTTGCCGTTTGTTCAAATCCCGCTCTGGCTGATCGGAGCTGTATTTTTAATGATTCTCGCATACGACTCCATTAAACACGCGGATCAAGATATCCATTTAGCAGGAGAAAAGGTCAATAAATCATTCGCAAAAACATATCGAAACGGCTTGCTCGTGGCAGTATCTCCTGGAAATCTTGTGTTCTGGGTTTCTGTTTTTGGTGCTGTACTTGCGGATGCGTATACAAAAACAGATTCATCTGAATTTATGCTGGCTGCCGGCGGTATCTTGGCAGGGATTTTCCTTCATGACATCGGTCTTCTCACACTTGTATCGTTAACAAGAAAAGTGATGAATCGGACGATGATCAAGTGGACATCCATTATTGCTGGTATTTTATTACTAGGGTTTGGCTGTTATTTCTTTTACGAATTTTATATAGGCATCAAGGTTTATTTTTAAGAAAAGGCTAAAGTTCGTGATGAACTTTAGCCTTTTTGTGTCAAACTATCGGGTCATGCCTGTTTGGCCTGTTTCAAATTGCGTTCTTCTCATGTCTCTAAAGCGTGTGAATGCACCTTCATCTTTTATGACTTGGACTGCTCTTCCATCCGCATAACGAGTCGCTGCTTCTTCTACTTGTGATACGCCTTCTGACGTCAGGCGGCCATCTGATTTAATGGCAATATACACATTCTCATCCGTCACCATGACTTGAGAGTCTGCCACGTGATTCATTTTATTGACGCGGTTGGCAATTTTTCTTGAACGCTGAATGTTCTCTTGTTTATCATAGCCTGAGAACGACATTTGGTTATGATAATTCATATCTCCATGACTGTAGCGTCCATCTCCACCTGTGAGAGGCATTCGATCATCCGTTTGAGGACGTGTACGGTAATCAACATTTGTTGTATTTCTCCCGTTCATTCCCTCCATAAGTTCAGAAACTGGTCCTTGATGATCTTGGTTGTTGTCTTCCGCTCGTTGATTTGAATGATAACCAACCGGCTGGCCTGATTGATTATGACGTGTATCGACACCTGCGTTATTATTTGCACCACATGCCGTTAAACCAATAGGAAGAAGCACTAATGCGATTGTTTTTTGCCATTTTTGTCTCAAACGAAAAACCCCCTGTACAAATTCAATCTCATGAGCGCGAAACAGGCTCTGTTTTAGCATGTACAGTTAGGAAAAAAATCAAGCTGTCAGTTATAAACAAAAAAAGGAACGATTGAGATCGTTCCTTCTGTCATTAATCTTCTTCCTCTTCCTCCGGCCTTGCAAAAACGGATTGACCTGGATATTGCTGCATATAAGGCTGAGCTGGATAAGCCCCCATTTGGCCATAAGGAACAGGATTCGGATCATGTCCTGCCCAAGGCTGATGATGCTTCATGCCATCATCGCATCCGCAGTCTCCCTTTCCATATGCTGGATTTGAAACATTTGGATAAAACCCTTGATTTGCGTTAGCATTTGCGTTGGCGTTTGAATGCATATGGTGATGCCAGTGATGTCCGTCGTTTGCATGGTGCTCATGATTCTCTCCGTAGTAAGCTGGCGCTTGATACGCAGGATAATACGGATGAGCCGGGTATGGATATGGCATCATATGATGATGATAATATGGCTGGATTGGATAACATAGGCCTGATCCCGGTAAAATTGGCGATGCCGGCACCATTTGCTGCGGATATGGATACATCGCCGGCATGTAATGACCATAACCAAAATAAGGATCATATGGTTCATGATGATGGTGCTGATGATGATGCTCGTTATTTTCAGCCACTCCCCCTACCGCTGCCCCTCCCATATTTGGCATTTGCGGGAAGTTAGGAAGGTTCGGATAATTGCCATGCTCCATGTCTTTTCCCTCCTCTTTTTGATGCGGAATATGAATAAACGGATCATACCCCTTCGCCACTTCTTCTTTTAGATGACCTTTATTTTCATGATGAAAATGGTCCTTGTTATCTTTATGTTCCTTATTTTCATGATGAAAATGATCCTTGTGGTCTATATGTTCCTTATTTTCATGATGAAAATGATCCTTGTTATCTTTATGGTCTTTATTTTCGTGATGAAAATGATCCTTGTGATCCTTTTTGTGATGAACGTGATCTTTTTTCTCATGATGATCTTTTTTGGGAGGAGGCGTGAATGGCTGGTAGAGATTGGTCTGATAATAGTTCACATCGACTTGCGGAAAAACTGGCTGCTCGATCTTTGGCACTGGCGGTACATATGGTACCGGTTCATTTGGCTTTTCCTTCGGTTTCGTATCTTGCACTTGCACAACATCTTTTGGCTTTTCTTTCACATACGGATGTTCTTTCGTTTTTGGCATTTCTTTTGCTTTGTGATGATCTGTTTTCACAGGAACACCACTAGATGGAATTTTAATCTTCATACCCGGCATGATCAAATCAGGATTACTGAGCTGTGAATTTAGTTTTTTCAATTCTTGAAAGTCGACTCCGTATTTCTTTGAAATTTTCCAAAGGGAGTCTCCTTTTTGCACAATATGAATTTTCAACGTTTTCCCCTCCTATGCAAAACGTGAACGTAACGGTTATGTCAGAAGTACAATATGTTTCAACATAAATTTATGCCTATTTACAAGCCGATATGATAAAAACTTGTTTTCTGATAGGAGGGGCTGATTCATTATTTAATGGCGAGCATTTTCTTGAGTGCAAGCAATGCGTCTTTCGTAATGTCTTCATTGACCTGTATCACCCCGGCCGGCTGACCCTTCTCAATGCTTTCAAGTGACCATAACAAATGAGGCAGATCAATCCGGTTCATAGTCAAACATGGACACATATCTGGGTTAAGGGATTCAATTTGTTTATCTGGGTGCTGCGCTATGATCCGTTTGACTAAATTCATCTCTGTTCCAATCGCCCATTTGCTTCCTGCTGATGCCTGTTTGATCGTATCAATAATAAATTTCGTTGAACCTGCTAGGTCAGAAGCCCTTACGACCTCATGCGTGCATTCAGGATGGACAAGAATTTGAATGTCACGGTCTTTTTTTCTCATTTTTTCTATATTCTGAACGGTAAAATTCTCGTGTACGGAGCAATGGCCTTTCCATAAAATCATCTTAATACGAGAAAGCGGCTGATCGGTGATGAGCTTTTCTTCTATCTGATCCCACACAGCCATTTCTTCTAGCGGAATACCTAAATCAAAAGCCGTATTACGCCCTAGATGCTGATCAGGGAGAAACAGAATCCGCTCTTTTTGTGTCAGTGCCCACTCGAGTACTTTTTTAGCGTTTGACGAAGTAACAGTCGCCCCGCCATGCTTGCCGACAAATGCTTTAATATCTGCTGTTGAATTGACGTACGTAAGCGGAAGTATTGTATCCCCAAACAGATCAGTGAGCTGCTCCCATGCTCTGTCTGTTTGTTTCATGTTCGCCATATCTGCCATTGAACAGCCCGCCCTCATATCTGGCAAAACGACGCTTTGATTCTTGTTTGACAGCATATCTGCCGTTTCTGCCATAAAGTGAACACCGCAGAACACAATGTATTCAGCCTCGTGATTGTCGGCAGCTATTTGTGCCAGCTGCAATGAATCTCCTGTGGCATCTGCAAATTCGATGACCTCATCCTTTTGATAATGGTGGCCCGGTATAAAAAGCTTTGAACCAAAAGCCCGCTTAATTTCTAACACTCGCTGCTTCATCTCATCATCAGAGCGGTGTTTATATTCATCTGGCATCATGACTGCATGTTGATTGGCTAATACATTAAGCATGGACATGAGTTGTTCCCCCTTTATGACTGAATTCCATATTCATACTAAAATCAAATGCTGGGGCTGAATGAGTCAGAAAACCAAGTGAAATAAGATCGACTCCTGTCCCCCTATAGCTTGGCAATGTCTCTAAGGTGATTCCCCCTGAAGCCTCTGTCAGAATGGACTCTGGCGTCATTTGTTTAAAACGTTTTACCTCGTCCGGAGAGCAGTTATCAAACATGATAACATCCGCTTTTGCTTCAATGGCTTCCATTAGCTGCGTTTCTGATTCAATTTCCACTTCAATTTTCACCATATGACCGGCATATGCTCTTGCTTTCTCTACAGCTTCACGGATAGAACCGCATGCGGCAATATGATTATCTTTAATCATCACCCCATCCGATAAGCCAAAGCGATGATTCTTACCACCGCCTGTCTTTACTGCGTATTTTTCTAACATACGCAAGCCGGGTGTCGTTTTTCTCGTATCACAAATCGTAATAGACGGGTCACCTAATCGCTGCACCGCCTCATGTGTTAAGGTGGCAATACCTGTCATTCGCTGCAATAGATTTAAAATGACCCTCTCTCCCTTTAATAAGTCCTTGACTGGGCCCTTTATTTTCGCCAGTACAGCGCCTGAATGAATCCAATCACCTTCTTGAAAAAACAGCTCAGTTTGAATCTGTTCATTCAACAGGCGGTACCCTGTATCAATCAGTTGTGACCCTGCCAATACACCAGATTGTTTCGCAATGATAAGAGCTGTTCCTTTCTTGTCTCCAAAGATGGCATCTGCTGATACATCTCCAAAGCCAATATCTTCTGTGAAAAAATGAGTGAGCATTTGTTTTAACTGTAAACGTTCCATTTGGCACCGATCCTTTCATTTTTCATAATGTGAATGTGGCCTTTTTCATGAACAATCTGCCTGCCCTGCCACAACGCATCACTCCGCTCTGGATAATCCATTCGATAATGGCCGCCTCTGCTTTCTGTACGAAGTAATGCAGATTTAGCAAGGCAAACCGCTAATGCCCATTGATTGCTTAATTCGATCTGTTCATTTGTGATATCCTTCACATTAATTTGCTGAAAATTGACATGTTGCAGCGAATGAAGCAAAGTCTGCAAGCCTTTTTCATCTCTCACAATGGCCGCAAATGTAGTCATCCATTGTCTTAGCTGAGCTGTTGAAATCATTGGGACCATCCATATTTCTTGAATAGAAAAAGGTGGACTTGTTTCTTTCAGTTTAGGCAGCTGTTCAATTCTCTGTGCCGCTTTGCTGCCTAACACGAGACCTTCCAGAAGAGAATTACTCGCCAATCGATTCGCACCGTGTAAGCCAGTGCAGGCCGCTTCTCCAATGGCAAATAGTGCTGGAACAGTCGTTTCTCCATATTCATTCACGCTGATACCGCCCATTAAAAAGTGCATACCTGGGGAAATTGGCAGCCTGCCGCTTGCCATATCGACGCCTGCACGCTGGCACATCGCATCTATTGCTGGAAAACGAGCTGAAAAATGCGGAATATCATGGATGTTAAGATACAATTGATGACCTAATTGCTGCTCATGAAAAATCGCTCTAGCGACCACATCTCTAGGTGCTAAATCAGCTTGCGGGTGAATATCTTTCATGATCCGCCTGCCTGTTTCATCTTCTAAATAAGCTCCCTCTCCCCGTACTGCCTCTGAAATGAGACCAGCTGCTTTTCCCGCGATTGTTAAAAGAGTAGGATGGAATTGAACAAATTCGAGATCCACTAATTGCGCCCCGGCTCGATAGGCCATCATCAGTCCGTCGCCTGTTACAGAAGGATCATTTGTGTTTGTCTCATATAGGGAGCCGCAGCCGCCAGTTGATAAAACAACGGCATCTGCGGTCATCGTATGTACGTGTCCTGTCTCGTCTTTCCACACAACACCCGTACATGTCCCTTCATGAATCAATAGATCAATGACATGATGATATTCGTATAAATGAATATGTGAGCCGAGCTGACTTTTCAGAAACTGTACAAGAGTTTTACCTGATTGATCTCCTCCCGCGTGCAAGATGCGATGAGTAGTATGTGCTCCCTCTTTGCCTAATTGCGGATCTCCCGTCTCATCTTGATCAAATGGACAGCCTTCTGCTACGAGCTGCTCCACAAGATGTTTTCCAAGTTTCACGATTTCTTGTACAATTCTTTCATCATTGTGGTCACAGCCGGCAGCTAGTGTATCCTGCACATGCTGCTGAACTGAATCATGTGCTGAAAAGGCAGCAGCGATTCCTCCTTGTGCCAGCATGGAATTACTAGATGAAAATTGTTTTTTTGTCATCATGATGACCTGGCAGCTTTTCGAAATGGTTTTTGCAAAGGAAAGCGCTGCAATGCCTGATCCCACCACAATGACTTTTTTGATTGATGACACCATCGCCCCTCCTGTCATTTACACCTGTCTTGACACATATCATTACACAACACTAAAATAAATACAAGAAAAAATTTTCACACGGGAGATGGATGGGTTGGTTTATTTAGATTACGCAGCTTCTACACCTGTTTCAGAGGAAGCGCTGCATGTTTTTCAGCAGCTGAGTAAAAATTTCTACGGAAATGCAAGCAGTCTTCATGATGCCGGGGGAAAAGCAAATGACATATTGACTTACAGCAGACAATCACTCGCTGACATGATCGAGGGTGAACCAGATGGGGTCTACTTTACAAGCGGTGGAACTGAATCCAATCTCCTTGCGATTCAATCGATCATCAATGGACTGCCAGCACATCAACAGCATGTCATCACAACTTCAGTTGAGCATCCTTCTGTTCATCATGCAGTTAGCAGCTTAGAGCGTCTTGGCGTAAAAGTCACGATCATTGAACCGAATCAGGATGGAATCATAACAAAGGACATTCTCAAAAAAGCATTATTGTCTGAAACAGGACTAGTATCTATTCAGCATGCTAATTCAGAAACAGGAATTATCCAGCCGCTTGCTGAATTAGCCCCTCTTTTAAAAGAAAGGAACATTCTTTTTCATACAGATGCTGTGCAAACATTTGGAAAGATTCGTGTGTCCATCAAAGAACTGGGAGTCGATGCCGTGTCCATCTCAAGTCATAAAGTGTATGCTCCTAAAGGCGCTGGTGCCGTTTATATGGGCGCACATGTTCCTTGGAAACCTTTATATACAGGTGCAGTTCAGGAAAATGGCTTACGTCCAGGGACAGTGAACGTTCCATGTATCGGTGCTTTTGCGGCCGCGAGCGAACAAACGATGCTTAGGCTGGATGAACAGCATAAATTAGATAAGCAGCTGCGTGATTATTTTCTTCAGCAGTTAAAAATAAGACAGCTGCCAGTTCGTACACTTCAGGACAATGACAATCGCCGCACGCTGCCTCATATTATTGGTTGTTTTTTTGAAGGGTTTGAAGGACAATATGTAATGTTAGCATGTAACCGGCATGGGATTTGTCTTTCAACTGGAAGCGCATGTGCTTCTGGTTATCACCATCCTTCCCCTGCTGTGAAGGCATTGCGTGTATCAGATCGTGATGCCCTTCAATTTATTCGACTATCATTTGGATGGCAGTCATCAAAAGAGGACATCGATCAGCTTTTGCATACATTTGAGCATTTGCAAAAGGAGAAGAAGGGAGCTTAGGACGTGGAGCAAGAGAGGAAACTCATTGGCGAAGAAAGAAGAAACGCCATTTTAGAGTGGCTGAAAGAAACAGACACACCGCTTACTGGAAGCTTTTTAGCTAAAAAGGCGGCTGTCTCTCGGCAAGTCATTGTACAAGATATTTCATTATTAAAAGCAAAAAACGAACCCATTATTGCCACAAGCCAAGGCTATGTGTATATGGCAGCGCAGCATGCGCCAGAAAGAGAAATTGAACAAATCATCGCCTGCAAGCATGATCCTGCTCGTACAGAAGAGGAACTGACCTTGATTGTAGACTTTGGTGTGACGGTGAAAGATGTGATCATTGAGCACCCTGTTTATGGTGAACTGACGGCCTCTATTCGCGTCAGTACACGGAAACAAGTCGCTGATTTTGTGCATCATATTTCTAACACCGGCGCTTCCTACTTGTCAGAACTAACAGACGGCGTGCACCTGCATACTCTCACTTCTTACAGCCAAAAGCAGCTTGACCAAGCCATTCAAGCGCTGGATGATGCTGGGTTTTTAATAAAAGACTAAAAAAATAGTGTCCTGCACGGGACACTATTTTTCATTCGTTAATTCATATGTTTGATAGCTGCCGAGCAGCTTAACCTCACAGCCAATCGCCTCTAATTCTTGAATCGCACCAGGAACGAGGACATCATCCATTTCTTTTTCAATATCAATAATAAATAAATAATGTCCAAGACCTGTTTTTGTCGGACGAGATTCAATTTTTGACAAGTTGAGATTCCGCCAAGAAAAAGCAGACAGCACGCGGTGCAATGCGCCTGATTGGTCATCCTTAGGCAGACTGACCACAATGGTCGTTTTTGGCTTTGATGAGAAACCAGAATTCATTGGGAACGATGCGTTAGGATCTTTATGTAAAATCACAAAGCGTGTATGGTTGTGCGGATAATCATGAATGTCTTTTTTTGCAATCGTCAAACCATACGTTTGTGCGGCAATTTCATTAGCAATAGCCCCGACAGCTTCATCTGGATGCTCACTGATGTATTTTGCTGCATAGCCTGTTGATTCCACTGGCCGATGAGGAATATGAGGGTACTGCTTTTTCAGAAATTGATGACACTGGGCAATCGCGTGAGGATGTGATTGAATGACATCTAACGTCTCCCAGCTCTCGGCTCTTGATGGGTGGACAAGCAAATGCTGCCGAATTGGTGCTGTCATTTCCCCTACAATGGACAGCGCTTCTTCATGAATTAAATAATCAATCGTTAAGTTCACAGAGCCTTCGAGTGCATTTTCAAGTGGAACGACCGCCAAGTCGACTTCGCCATTTGACACAGCATCCATACATTGCGGAATCGTTGCATAGGCACGCTGCACCGCATCTTTTGGAAAACAAGAGCATACGGCCAAATGAGTAAATGTTGCCTCTGGTCCAAAATAACCTACAGTTAATTGCTTCATCTGCTATGATCTCTCCTTTTACGCCCCGGAACCTAAAATTTCGACTTTTTCGACAAATTCAAGCTTTCTTAATTGATTCATGACGGTGTTGATATCATCTTCCATACCAGCTGTACTAATTGATAAGGTGACATTCGCTCTTCCTTGCAGCGGAATCGTTTGGTGAATGGATAACACATTACAGCCAGAGTCAGCCACAATTTGAAGCAGTCTTGATAAAGCCCCAGACCGGTCCTCAAGGTGGAAAAACAATGTGATGATCTGCTCTTTCACCATTGTATAAAATGGAAAAACAGCATCTCGGTATTTATAAAAAGCACTGCGGCTTAAATCCGCTTTTTGAACAGCATCGGCAACTGAATCCGCTTTTTTGCGATCGAGAAGCTTTTTGACTTCAAGCGTTTTTCGCATCGCATCTGGAAGTACATCCTCTCTTACTAAATAGAACGTTTCTTCTTTCACCTGTTTTCTCCCCTTTTAAAAACGGGAGAGCCCATGGTCTGGACCCTCCTTTTGATCAATCAATAAATTCGAATTCAAATTCAAGCAGACGAATGATGTCGCCATCTTTTGCTCCGCGCTCACGCAAGGCATCATCGACACCCATTCCGCGCAGCTGTCTAGAGAATCGTTTAACAGATTCATCTCTTGAGAAGTCTGTCATCTTAAAGAGCCGCTCAAGTGCTTTACCCGTTAAGACAAATGTGCCATCAGGATCTCTAGAGATCTCAAATGGTGCATCGCCTTCATCAAACCTGTACATCACGCGGTTATCCGACAGCTCCTCTTCATTATAGAGCGGGAATTCCGGTGTTGTTTCAAGCTGATTGGCGATTTCAAATAAGAGCTCACGAAGCCCTTCTCTTGTGATCGCACTAATCGGGAACACTTTATAGTCATCCGTTAATTTTTCCTTAAATGCCTCTAGATTGTCAGCTGCATCTGGCATGTCCATTTTGTTCGCAACAATGATTTGCGGACGCTCTGTCAATCTCATATTGTACTGCTCAAGCTCTTCATTAATCGTCACGTAGTCTTCGTATGGGTCACGTCCTTCAAGTCCAGACATATCAATGACATGGACAATGACACGTGTACGCTCAATATGACGTAAAAATTGATGACCTAAGCCAACGCCTTCGTGCGCTCCTTCGATCAGTCCTGGCAGATCCGCCATAACAAAGCTTCGGTTATCGTCTGTTTCAACAACCCCGAGGTTCGGTACAAGCGTTGTAAAATGGTAATCCGCAATTTTTGGTTTCGCAGAAGAGACAATCGAAAGCAGCGTTGACTTCCCGACACTTGGGAAACCAACAAGTCCAACATCTGCAAGTACTTTTAATTCTAAAATGACGTCACGTTCTTTACCTGGTTCACCGTTTTCAGACAGCTGTGGTGCAGGGTTTGCTGGTGTTGCGAAGCGTGAATTCCCACGTCCGCCACGTCCGCCTTTGGCAATTACAGCCCGCTGCCCATGCTCTGTCAAGTCAGCTAGTACTTGTTCCGTCTCTGCATCTGTCACAACCGTACCCGGCGGAACTTTGACAATCATTTCTTCCGCATTTCGGCCATGCTGGTTTTTACTCATTCCGTGCTCGCCGCGGTCAGCCTTGAAATGGCGCTTATAACGAAAGTCCATTAACGTTCTGAGTCCTTCGTCTACTTCAAATACAACATCTGCACCATTTCCGCCGTCGCCGCCTGCTGGGCCGCCCTTTGGTACATATTTTTCACGACGGAACGCCACCATACCGTTTCCGCCGTCACCGCCTTTAACATACACTTTAACCTGATCTACAAACATAACTTCCTCCGTTTCTCTGCATCACATATCTCGTTCTTGCCTCAAACAAAGCTCAATCATGGACTCATGAGGCGTCACATGAAATTGCGTTATACTCATACATGGATAGTTTGCGTCATGAAACGCATTTAACGCATCCAAACTTGTTAATTTTCCTTTGAAATCAAAATATAAGATCACATCATTTTCTTCATGATCTGTTTGGAACGTGACCGTTAAATGATTTTCAGTTTTTTGGCAAACTGATTGATCGAATATCGAAAACAACTCCTGTGATACCGTTAGCAGCTGCGATTCATATGCTGATAAGTCTCGGGTTTCACCAAGCACTTCATATTCTAAGGTGATAAAATGCGACTCCCAATTAAATGTTAGAAAGTAATAGGCCAATTGGGGAATTTTTAAATTTGAGAGTTTGGATTCATGCTGTGCTTCAATGACCATTTCTTCTATAATTTCAAACACGCGGTCATATTTTTCTAATGTCAAGTTGCCTTTGATCAGCTGTAATTTATTCATCCAGTCGTGTCTTGAACGACTGAGCAGATCAATCAATTCATTTGTTAATGCAACGTGAGTTAATTTTTCATTTTCTTTACTTGGTATCTCTTCCATTATCGCACTCCCAATCGTTTGGTCTCTCTTTTAGGAGTCTTATCATCAATATGTCTCCCTGAATTATAACAGAGAAGACAGCATAGAAAAACACTAGTTATGTGAGGAAAGGTTGTTTTTTCTGATCGTATAGGAGAAAATGAGGCAAAGTCAGCAAACGTTCTTTGATATTTATGGAGTGCATCTTCTTTTATCATCTTCGGTACTGCTTGTAAAAAGTGAAAAAAACTCCAGTCAATGACCGGAGTTTTTAGCAATTATTGTGCCGCAGGATATACGCTCACTTTTTTACGGTCACGACCGAAACGTTCGAATTTAACTGTTCCGTCGATTTTAGCGAAAAGAGTGTCGTCGCCTCCGCGTCCAACGTTTTCACCTGGATAGATTTTCGTTCCACGTTGACGATAAAGGATAGAACCACCAGTTACGAATTGACCATCAGCACGTTTAGCGCCTAAACGTTTAGACTCAGAGTCACGTCCGTTCTTTGTAGAACCTACCCCTTTTTTAGATGCGAAAAATTGAAGATCTAATCTAAGCATGAAGTTCACCTCCTATTTTTTTGTTGATATTCTCACATAATCGTGATAATCTCGTTCAATTGTCTCTAAGGAAACGACCATGCCTTCTAAAAGCAGCTGGGCTTTTTCAAAGGATACTGGATCTGTATCAGCTGGCAGTTCAAAAGAGAAATAGCCGCCTTCTTCACCAATATCAAGCAGTGGGTCCAATCCTGTCAGTGCAATAATTGAATTGACTGAGCCGAAAACAACAGCAGATACACCTGCACAAACGAGATCCTGACCTTTTTCAGCAAACTCGGCATGTCCAGTCATCTGAAAAGACGTAATGCTTTCATCTGCTGAAGACCGAGTAATGGTTGCTTTGATCATATCACTCACACGCCTTAAGCGTTGATTTTTTCGATAACAACTTTAGTGTAAGGTTGACGATGACCTTGTTTCTTGTGGTTGTTTTTCTTCGGTTTGTACTTGAACACAGTAATTTTCTTACCGCGACCTTGTTTTTCAACTTTAGCCGTTACTGTTGCTCCAGCAACTGAAGGGTTACCCACTTTGACAGTGTCTCCGCCGACAAACAATACGTTTTCGAAAGTTACTGTTTCACCTGCTTCAGCAGCTAGTTTTTCAACATAAACAGTTTGACCTTCTTCAACTTTTACTTGTTTACCACCAGTTTCGATAATTGCGTACATCTCTGCACCTCCTAATAAACTCAGACTCGCCGAATACAGGGGGCCATAGGCACTTTACACCTGCTCCGCGCGGTTGTAGCACGGGTGCTACATATCCATAACATTAAAAAATATATCAAACTAGACGCAGAATGTCAATGTATTTTCACCATTAGTACGGTAAAAGAAGCTCTTCCATTGAGGAGGTGGTTCTGCGGTCTGAAAAATACGCATGGAGCAGTTCATTTTCATCAAGCTGGCTCATCTTCACGCCATCTCTTTCAATAATAATCGGATGTTTGCAGCCCCTTTGAAATCGTGCCATCACTTCGTATACTTTTTCCTCTGCACTTGCTCTCAGCGGAATCAGTTTTTCTACCTTTTGCTCTTTTTTACCGTAATACCGTTCTAGTAAAAAGCGAACCCTGACGTAATGCCGCTGCCTGTGCTCCATCACGAGTGAATAAGCTAAAAAAGTGAGCAGCACCCAGCCATTGAATTGCAGCGGTGCAAACAAAAGTAACCCTCCTGTCAATAGACCGAAAAAGACAAGTGAGCCTTTTATTGCTAGGGCATGTGCACGTTGGAAAGGGTAAAAAACGGATAAGAGCAAAAAGAATAATTTTCCGCCATCAAGCGGCCAAACGGGCAAAAGATTCACAAGAAAAATTGCCATATTATAAAAGGTAAACATCGTAAAGACGTCATGCGAAATAAGAGAAGCCTCCATGAAAAGCCATGCCATGAGCTGGAGCGGTACATGCTGAAGCGGCCCGCACAAAATGACCGCCAGCTCTTCTTTTAACGGACGGTTCCCATGTTCCTCTACTTCCACCGTTCCGCCAAATGGCAGTAAAAAAATCCGCCGAATGCGCCAATGATAATAGCAGGCAGCCGCTGCATGTCCAAGTTCATGGACACAGACGATGATAAGCAGACAAAGCAGCGGCTTAATTTGGCCTGACAGAATCGCAAACGCCATCACAATCCACAGCAACGGATGGATATGAATTTTCGTCAGCATGAGCAGCCATCTATTCAAAGGTCATCACCTGAATAGGATCGATAAATTGTTCATTTTGCTTAATGGCAAAGTAATACGTGCCCTTCCCTTGATCATCAAGCGAAATCTGGCCAATTTTTTCACCCTTATCGACAAAATCGTATAAGGCCACATCCGCTTTCTTTAATTGACCGTACCAGCTATAGCTGTTATCTGCATGCTGCACCACCACGGTAAGCCCTGTATCGCTTTTCTTTTTCACCTCAACCACATAGCCTTCCTTCATACTATCTATGGCTTCAGCGGATGTCTCCACTTTGACACCTGCTCCATTTTGCGTAAAGGATTCCTGCACTTTACCAGAGGCAGGAACAGCCAGTTCTTGATTCGCTTGTACGTCCTTTTGACCATCTTTTTTCTCTGTTAAAAAGGCCAGCGGATGTCCAACTGTTTTTTCAAACCAGCGGTTAACAGCAGCAAATTGAAAATCTTGCTCAAAGGTCTGAGTAATCATCGGCTTCAGCTGCTGAAACGGACCTGTCTGACCTTTAAATGAAATGGCTGCAATCAACACAAGGGACGCTGATAATAAGCATTTAAGCACAAAGGTATTCGGGTTAAATAAGGGATGACGATATTTCTTTGGCTGATGGGACGCCGGTTCATAGGAGGTCGAGCCAGAATGCTTTTCTTCCTCTGTCAGCATAACCCATGGCGGGATATCTTCTTTTTTCTTGAAAGCCGTCTTCTTAGGGAGAGCAGCTGGCTGCATCGTTTTGCGGCGCTGCGCGATTTTCTTTCGGTACTCGTCCACTCTTTTCATGAGATCACCCTTTACATACAAACAGTTTGTACATTTTATGTGACAACCCCATCTGATATGCAACAAAAAGACCGATTCTCATCGAATCGGTCTCAGCGTGCAGAGAAACCCTCGCATTCAGTGTCGGTCTGCGCTCCGGTGCTCACGAATGTCAAATTCGCTTCGCAAAGGCAGCCGCCTTTCCTGACTGCAAAGGTTTTCTATCACGGTTCAGTGATTATGCTCTTACACCAAAGAATGCTTTCAGCTTTGCAAACATTCCCTTGTTTTCTTCTTCAAAAGATTGAAGCGGTACTGATTCGCCTAGTACGCGGCGGGCAATATTGCGATAGGCAATCGATACTTTGTTTTTAGCATCCATGACAATCGGTTCACCATTGTTTGAAGCCTTAATCACATCATCATCATCTGCTACGATGCCAAGTAGATCAATCGATAAGTGATGTACCACTTCATCTACATCCATTGAATCGCCATTTTTCGCCATGTGTGTACGAATACGGTTGACAATCAAACGAGGCGGTTCGATATCTTCTTGTTCTAACAAACCGATGATTCGGTCCGCATCTCTCACAGCTGAGATTTCAGGCGTCGTCACGACAATAGCCTTGTCTGCACCGGATACAGCATTTTTAAAGCCTTGCTCAATTCCAGCAGGGCAGTCAATGACAACATAATCAAAGTCTTGTTTCAATGATTGAATTAATTCTTTGATCTGTTCCGGCTCTACAGCCGTTTTATCGCTTGTTTGAGCAGCAGGTAAAAGATACAAAAGATCCTCGAAACGCTTATCTTTTACAAGCGCTTGGTGAATTTTGCATCTTCCTTCTACTACATCGACTAGATCATAAATAATGCGGTTTTCAAGCCCCATCACGACATCCAGATTCCGAAGGCCGATGTCGGTATCAACTAGACACACCTTTTTCCCTTGAATTGCTAGTGCTGTGCCTAAGTTTGCAGATGTTGTTGTTTTGCCAACGCCGCCTTTTCCTGAGGTAATCACAATAGCCTCGCCCAATTTCACATTCCTCCCTCAAGCCTTGTCAGATTAGGTCTTATATGAGCCAATTGCTGCAGGCGTTCAATGATCATATTGCCATCTATATCTAAATAAGCACATTCCATTTCATTTCCATCTTCTTTTTGGTCTGGTGCACGGTTAATAACTTGTGCGATGCGAAGCTGTGTTGGAATCATATGTGATGCCGCAATAACAGCCTGTTTGTTGCCATTACATCCAGCATGCGCCACACCCTTTAATGCGCCAAGTACAAAAATATTTCCCCCTGCGCGAATCGTTCCGCCAGGATTGACATCTCCTATTAATAAAAGATCTCCTTCGACATACAGCACCTGTCCAGAGCGTACAATTTTTGCTACAGAAGTAATTTCAGCCTCTGCTTTTAATCGTCTCGCCTCTTCAGTTGACATGACGTCACTTTCAATGGAGTGGATAACGAGATGTTCATTTTCAGACACCGCTTCGGTCAAACGTGTCTCCTGATCCTCTGTTAAATAACGAAAACCAAGCTTAATATGCACATTGACTTTATGTCCTTCTCTTCCATCTGTATATTGCTCAAGTAACAGAACCTCTCGCAAGCCAGAAAGAAGGTCATCAAACGAACAGTCATCATTTAACTGTAATGTTAATCCGTTTTTTGTGCCTTTTATCGTCACATATTGCTGTTTTTGAGTTTTCAAGATGCTCACCTCAACAACATACTCATTTCGCCGTAATTGGACAAACTCCTGCTTTTATTCGTCGATCAGTTCTTGTTTCACATGGGTGAAAAAGAGCCTTAGCGGCACAACAAGTATGAGAGACGCAGCAGTATTTAAAAGAATCGTTGGAATAAAACGTTCGATGACATACGTATTAAACGGCATAATCCCTGGTTGAATTGTCGCTTGAACGCCGTATACATAAAACTCCATCACGGAAACAGCAATAATCGACAGAAAGACGACAACTAACATATTCGTTTGCAGAACTTTAAAGGCTTTTGCTAACAAATAGCAAAGCGCCCCAAAGCCAAACATATGAACACCAAGTATACCTGTATATGAAATATCATATAAAAGTCCAAAGATAAACCCGTAAATCACACCATATTTTTGATTCACAAAAGCAGTCATAAATACAAGTGCGAGTAAAATGAAATGAGGAGCTAAAATTTGATTCTCTGAAACAAATGGGAGCTTCACTAAATCAACAAAAATGCTGTCAAATACGAAGATAAACAACATGACGAAAGCAAGAAGGACACGTTTCACGAGCCTTCCTCCTTCGTCAATTCAGATGCATCTGCTGTACTTGTGCTGCGATTCACCACAATCACGCGGTCTAAATTGTTGAGTTCAGCCGCTGGTTCTACGTAAATGATCTTTGTCAGGCCGTAATGGTCTGGCTCAATTTCACTCACCTTACCAATCGTTAAGCCTTGCGGGAATACGCCCCCTGCTCCAGATGTTTCAACAAGATCTCCTTTTTTGACATCCCCATCTGCATCGGATTTCAGAATATTCATAGTCAGCATTTTTTTCTTGCTGTCATAACCGTTAATGATTCCATTGAGTTCTTCTTTGCCCTTTTTCGCAAAAATTTTCGTTGAAATTCTATTATTTTGGTCAGTAGAGCTTAGCAACCTTACAGTCGAAGTAAAATTGTTGAGCTTATCACTTTCAATTTTCCCAATTAACGCACCACTCTCATTTGTGACCGCCATATCTTTGTCCACGCCTTGTTTTTTCCCTTTATCAATCATCACAAAGCTATCCCAAAGAGATGGGTTTCTTGCGATAACAGTTGAGAGAATTGGCGTGTAGTCACGAATAGAGTTCACATAGCCAAGCTGTTTGCGAAGCTTTTTGTTCTCATCTTCTAGTTCTTGAAGTTTCGCCTCATATTGGGTTTGTCCATCAAGTTTTTTTCGAAGACGCTCGTTTTCATCATATGTGTTCTTTAAATCTTGTACGTTCCCATAAATACCGGCAATAAATTGTGATGGTTTATGAAAGACACCTTGAAAAAAGCCTGTCGTATCCCCCACTAATTTTTCCGGCCATGAAGCACCTCTGCCGCTTTTCACTGAAAAACCAATCATGGCCACCAGTACGATGACACAGACAAGGAGCAACATTAATCTTTTATTCATAAAAAACTGCGGCATGTCTTACACCTCTTTAATTACGACCGATTATCGATTATCTTTTGATTTTCCTTTGAACAAATGAATATGTTCTAGTGCTTTCCCTGTCCCGATTGCCACACAGTCAAGCGGGTCTTCTGCAATAATGACTGGCATTTTCGTTTCATCACTAATGACTTTGTCAAGATTACGAAGCAATGCACCGCCTCCTGTTAAAACAATTCCGCGGTCCATAATATCTGCTGCCAGCTCAGGCGGGGTTTTTTCAAGAGTCATTTTCACTGCATCGACAATTGTTTCCACCGTATCGCGAAGCGCTTTTGCAATCTCTTCTGCCGTAATAGAGATTGTTTTTGGCAGACCTGTTAAAAGGTCACGGCCGCGAATGTCCATCTCATCATGTACATCAGGCTGCGCAGAACCGATTTCCATTTTAATCGCTTCTGACGTACGATCACCGATCATTAGGTTATACGTTTTACGGATGTAGCTGCTAATCGCATCATCCATTTCATCTCCTGCCACGCGGATTGATTGTGATGTCACAATGCCGCCAAGAGAAATAATCGCTACCTCTGTTGTACCGCCGCCAATGTCCACAACCATACTTCCTGTTGGCTCCCATACAGGCAGGTTAGCACCAATTGCCGCAGCAAATGGCTCTTCAATCGGGTATGCGTCACGTGCACCAGCTTGTCTTGTTGCATCAATGACTGCACGCTCTTCTACAGCTGTAATACCAGATGGTACACATACCATGACGTAAGGTTTACGAGCAAAAAGCCCTTTGCCTTTTAATGCTTGATTAATGTAATATTTCATCATTGTTGCTGTCGTCTCGTAATCTGCAATGACTCCGTCTTTCATTGGGCGTAATGCCACAACATTACCAGGTGTACGGCCAATCATGTTTCTAGCATCATTTCCGACTGCCACTATAGACTTCGTATCAGTTTCCAAGGCTACGACCGAAGGTTCTCTCACAACAATGCCTTTTCCTTTAATAAAAACAAGCGTATTCGCTGTTCCAAGATCTATTCCAAGGTCTTTTGTACCAATTCCAAACATATGTATGTATCTTCCTTTCTTAAACCAAAATTCCCTTAGGGAAAAACTCATAAACTCTATTATATCGTAAAACATTGAAAAAAAAAGTGTTACAAATACCCTTTTTCCTTCAAACTCACAAATTTTTGATCACCTATGACAAGATGATCAAGCAGCTGTATTCCAATCAGCTTTCCACATTCAAAAAGTCGCTGTGTGACTTCAATATCTTCCCTGCTCGGCGTCGGGTCTCCAGATGGATGGTTGTGCACACATATAAATGAAGCAGCCGAACGTTTAAACGCCTCTTTGAAAATTTCACGCGGGTGAACGATGGATGAGTTCAAACTTCCAATAAACACAGTATGTTTATGAAGAACTTGATTTTTTGAATTGAGATAAAGACAAACGAAATTCTCCTGTTGTAAAAACCTCATATCTTCCATCACATATTTTGCCCCATCCTCTGGTGTGCGGATCACATAGCGGTTGTCCGTCGTTTGATGGTGTAATCTAGTGCCGAGTTCTAAAGCAGCTAATAGAGAGACCGCCTTCGCCTTTCCAACTCCTCGAATCTTCGACATTTCTTCAATTGAGGCTTCTCTTACAGAGCGAAGACCGCCAAATGTTTGCAGAAGTCTTGCAGAAATTTGGAGAACTGATTCCTTTTTTGTGCCTGTCCTTAAAAGAATCGCAACAAGTTCATGGTTTGACAGACTGCCGGGACCATATTTCATAAATCGTTCTCTCGGCTTTTCATCTTGAGGAAAATGCTTTAGCAACATAGGGAAATCGTTCATGATGCCCACTCCTTTTAGATTCCTTCCTGTCATCAAAAAGGGGTGATTCCAAATGTTTCGAGCACTCTAACTGTTTTGGCAATAGGGAGACCGACAACGGAAAAATAATCACCATCTATTTTTTGAACAAACAGTGCGCCTTTTCCTTGAATGCCATAGCTTCCCGCTTTATCAAGCGGTTCTCCCGTTTCGATATAGCGGTCTATTTCATTTTGCGCAAGTGTCCAAAACGTCACTTCTGTTTGTTCATAAAATGTTTCTTTTCTATTCTCTGACTGAATCGTGACACCCGTCAAGACTTGATGTGTCTTTCCTGACAATAATTGAAGCATTGAGGCCGCTTCTTCCTTGTCTTTTGGTTTCCCAAGACATTTGCCGTCAATTGCAACAATCGTATCTGCACCAATAATCACAGCTTCGGGATATAATCTTTGAATATCACTTGCTTTTTGTTCTGCCAACCATTGGACGTTCTCTGCAGGAGAAAAGTTTCGATTTATTTCTTCTTTTAATTGACTTGCTTGAATGTCATAAGAAAACCCTGCTAGATCAAGCAATTCTTTTCTTCTAGGGGATTGAGATGCGAGAATCAATTGGTTCATGTTTGTTCATCCTTTCAGGGTTTAGCCTAAGAAGTAAGATACCCATTCATCCTATCAAATGTACATCTTACCGACAATTTACGAAAATTCATTTTTCATGTTTCTTCATCATTATGTTGGATGCAAAAGAAAAAAACTAGTCATTTTTTGACTAGTTTGGTTTCTTAAAATATGATTTTACGTATTTAATTGATCAAGCAGTGCCTGCTGAGATTTCCACCCGTTTTCAGCAGTAGGTTCATTTAACAGCTGCACCGCTTTCAGCAAACTGCTTTTAGCTGGTGCGTCCGTTGTTTTGGCACTTTCAAGCTCAGAGATCAGCTGCGCAACGTCCTTTTGATCCACATCATCCCCTGCAATGACCTTAGAGGATAAAACAGATGCCTTTTCTATTAAACTAGTCAGCTCCTCCGGTACTTGAAATGAGAGCTCCTTGCCTCCCCACGCCTCAAAGTGCTGATCAATCAGCTTCTTCCCAACAGCGCTTGTCATGCCCTGTTCTGTCGCAAGCCCGGCAATAACATAATAGCCATCATCCATTGAGACCTTTTTCCCCGCGTATCCTGCTTCTTTTAAACTGCCAACTAATTCATCTGCTCCTTTTTCAGAGGAAAACTTTCCAGCCTGTACAACATATGTTGAAAAGCTGCCAGAGGCGCTTTTTTCATCTTTATTCTCTTTTGATTCATCAGCAGTATCTGCTGGCGGCGCATCCCCGCCCGCTTTCATCGATGATTGATTTCCGGATGCTGAAACGCTGATATCTCCCCCTGATGGATTCTGAGTACCATCTTGACTTAGGCTAAGTGCAAACACACCTAGGCCTGTCCCAAGAACCACTGCAAACACAATCGTTGTCATCACTCTCTTAAACGGGCCGCGGTTTTTACCGAACTTCTGATCAAAGGAGCCTTTTTTCTTTTGATAAGGTGTGACGACCTTTGGATCAGAATGATAAATATGATCAGCTGCATCATCCCACTGGAAATCTTCTTCTTTCGGTTTAGCCGGTTCTTCCTCGGAAGCAGCTGTCTCCAGTTCTGAATGCCTTTTTTCCTCCCAATTCGAAAACGTCACTTGATCATCCTCTTGTTGTTTTGGCGGCTGATGGTCATCTTCATGAAGCATTTCTTCTTTGCCATTAATATTGACTTTTAACCCTTGTTTTTTTGCCTGCCTTTTTTTCACTGTCATTCCCCGCTTTCTGACATTGTTTGTAAGAAAGACCTTTTTGTCCAATGAATCAGCGCGAATGTAACCCGTCCTTCTTTCTGTTTCACACTTTAACATAGCGGATAAAAAAAAGAACAAGACTTTTGTCGGCAGGGAAAAAAAGTGTTCGCCAATTTTTTCAACCGGTCGACCCGGTGAATGGGAGCATGACATGAGCTCCATAGAGATACAGCCAAAAAGAAAAAGAGATCGCAGGAACAAAGGGAAATGGCTCATCTAATCGAAAGGAAAAAACCTTCGCATAGACGATTCCAGCGATACACGAGAGGAAAAGAATGAGAAGGAATGGCTTGAATCCTAAGCAAAATGCAATTACTCCGAACAGCTTGACATCAGCTCCGCCCATGCTATTTGGCTTGAGACGATCTAAACTATAAAACAAGAGAAAGCAAAAAAGAAGCGAAGCCGCTCCTTCCCACCAAATAAGAAGAGGTTCAAGCGTGCGGTATATGACGAAAAGAGGGAAAAAGAAGAGAAACAGCTCGTTTGGCACCCTCATATAAAGGAGATCGCTCACGACAGCAATCACAAATAAACTACAAAGAATCACAAGAAAAAGACCTTCAAACGAAATACCAGCGATTCTATACATGAGCAAAAAAAGACTGCCTGACAGCAGCTCAATCAGTGGATATAGCAAAGACAGCCGAGTGCCGCAATATTTACAAGTCCCCCTCAATAATGCATACGAAACTAGCGGAATCATCTCGCGCAAGGAAAGCGGCTGTTTACAGGCTGTGCAGTGAGAACGAGGAAAAAGAATAGACCGCTTCAGTGGCAGCCTTTCACCAACTAGATGAAAGAACGACCCCATGGTGATGCCTGCAAGAAACACAAAAATGCCTATCATATATCGTGACCCCTTCCGAGAATAAGATAGACCGGATTTTACCACGACCGTATTCATTGAGCACATAGCGAAAATATGATTTTACTTCCCTTCTGCGTATCAAAAGAAAAAAACGCAAGAGGCATTGAAGCCATTTGCGTTTTTTTGTTACCCGATCATACGATTTCGTATATCTGAAATAAAATAAAGAGAGCCTGTCACAAGAATCACCGCTGAAGGATCATCACTTTTTTTCTGAATGAACTCAAGCACTGTACGAGGGTCATCATCATACGACTTTGCGTCTAAATGACTGCATACATAAAGCTTTTCAGCTGATTCGGCTCTTGGAAAATCAAATGAAACAAAATGGATAGAAGAACTAACGGCTTCAAGCTTTTGAATCATTTGCTTGTACGGCTTATCTTTTAAAGCACTAAAACATATATGCACCTGTTTACTAGAAAAATGAGCTTGCACAGTTTCAATTAAACGATCGATCCCTTCTTCATTATGAGCACCGTCTAAATACACTGGAGGATGATCTTTGACTTTTTCAAACCTTCCAGCCCAAACTGCCTGCCGAACGCCTTCATATATTTGCCCTTCTGTCACGCTAATATAGCCTTCTTGCTCCAGCCATTCAATGAGTAAAACAGCAAGGGAAGCATTTTGCCTTTGATGCGTTCCAATTAATCCTGTTTCAAGCTGAGGATACTGCCTTTTTGATGTGCGTAACGTGAATCGTTCACCTGTTTCTGTCGGCTGCTGCTCATCAAAGATACAAGTATCATGTAAGGAAATACATTCGGCATTCTTTTCTTTGGCTGTGTTTTGAATGACAGCAAGAGCTTCAGGCTGGTGAACTGCCGTGATCATCGGAATACCCTCTTTGATAATGCCTGCTTTTTCAGCTGCAATTTGTTCAAGTGTGTCACCTAAAATGGCCATATGATCATGACCAATCGACGTAATCGCTGTTAAGATAGGCACAGCAATATTTGTAGAATCAAGCCTTCCGCCAAGCCCTGTTTCCAAGAGGACAAAGTCTACTTGGTGCACATGAGCAAAATAAGCAAATGCACACGCTGTAATGATTTCAAATTCTGTTGCTGCGCCAAGCTCAGTTTGATCTAATTCATCAACAAAAGGCTTGATTTCATTCACCAAACTCAGCCATTCTTCATCCTCTATAGGCGCTCCGTTCACGCTGATTCTTTCATTGAACGTTAGTATAAATGGGGAGGTGAAAGTTCCGACCGAATAGCCGGCTGCCTGTAAAACAGAACGCGTAAACGCAATGGTTGATCCTTTACCATTTGTACCTGCAACATGTATTGCTTTTATGCTTTGTTCCGGATTTCCTAGTCTGTTCATCAGCCATTTCATTCGTTCAAGACCCGGTTTTACACCAAAGGCCAGTCTGCTGTGAATCCACTCAATCGCTTCATGATAGGTTGTAAACAATGTCATCTCTCATTTCATACGAAATTTTCAAAAAAGACGACTCCATTTCATTAGGAGCCGTCTTTTCAACCTTATGCTTTCAGCTCTTCAATACGCTTTTGAACAGCTTCGCGTTTTGCGACATAATCACGTTCTTTCGCACGCTCTTCTTCTACGACACTTTCAGGCGCTTTTTTCATAAAGCCTTCGTTGCCAAGCTTTTTCTGTACTCGTTCCACTTCTTTTGTCAGCTTATCAAGCTCTTTTTGCAGACGTGCAATTTCTTCATCCAAGTTGATTAAGCCTTCAAGCGGCAGAATGAGTTCTGCTCCAGAAATAACAGCCGTCATCGCTTTATCACTAGCTGGAACGTCTGTGCCAATTTCAAGAACACTTGGGTTCGTGAAGCGCTCAATATATGAACGATTTTTCTCTAAACGTTCCTGAACATCAGACGTAGATGCTTTAATGTAAAGCTCAACTTGTTTGCTCATTGGCGTGTTCACTTCACTGCGAATGTTACGAACAGAACGAATGAGTTCAACAAGCAGCTTCATATCAGCAGAAGCTTGTTCATTAGAAAGCTCCGGCTTCACTTCAGGCCATGCCGCTACAGTAATGGACTCACCTTCATGCGGCAGATGCTGCCAGATTTCTTCTGTTAAGAACGGCATAAACGGATGTAGAAGCCTCATCGTTTGATCTAATACATACGCAAGGATCGAACGAGTCGTTTTCTTCGCCGCTTCGTCTTCACCATAAAGCGGAAGTTTCGCCATTTCAATGTACCAATCACAGAAATCATCCCAAATGAAGTTGTATAAATGTCTGCCCACTTCACCGAATTCATACTTGTCAGCAAGCTGTGTGACACTTTCAATCGTTTCATTTAAGCGTGTTAAAATCCATTGATCAGCAACTGATTTTTCCCCTGATAAATCAAGCTCATCATACGTTAAACCATCCATATTCATTAAAGCAAAACGGGATGCGTTCCAAATTTTGTTCGCAAAGTTCCAAGTGGATTCAACCTTTTCAAAGCTAAAACGAAGATCCTGACCTGGTGAGCTTCCAGTCGCTAAGAAATATCTTAATGAATCCGCACCGTATTTGTCGATGACCTCCATTGGATCAATTCCGTTTCCGAGCGACTTACTCATTTTACGTCCTTGTTCGTCGCGGATGAGCCCATGAATGAGGACATCTTTAAACGGTTTTTCTCCTGTGAATTCAAGACCTTGGAAGATCATGCGGGATACCCAGAAGAAAATGATGTCATAGCCTGTTACAAGCAGATTGGTTGGGTAGTAGCGCTTGAAGTCTTCACTGTCTGCATCTGGCCAGCCCATTGTAGAAAACGGCCAAAGTGCTGAACTAAACCATGTATCAAGCACATCGTTATCCTGTTCCCAGTTCTCAATATCTTCTGGTGCTTCAAGACCAACGTATACTTCTTTCGTTTCTTTATGATACCAAGCCGGAATTCGGTGTCCCCACCATAGCTGACGAGAAATACACCAGTCACGGATATTTTCCATCCAATGTAAATATGTCTTCTCAAATCGATCTGGAACAAATTGAACTTGGTCGTCCCCTTTTTGCAGATGAATGGCTTCGTCTGCCAGCGGCTGCATTTTCACAAACCATTGTGTCGATAAATACGGTTCAACGACAGCTCCACTTCGCTCACTATGACCAACTGAATGCATGTGGTCTTCAATTTTGAACAAAATGCCTTCCTCTTGTAAATCCTTCACAAGCTGTTTGCGGCATTCGAAGCGGTCCATCCCTTTATATTGCAGTGCATTCGCATTCATTGTGCCATCTTCATTCATGACAAGAATACGCTCTAACCCATGGCGGTTTCCAAGCTCAAAGTCATTCGGGTCATGAGCAGGTGTAATTTTCACAGCACCTGAACCAAACTCCATATCGACATAGTCATCACCGACGATTGGGATTTCACGGCCTGTAATTGGTAAAACCACTGTTTTTCCAATCAAATGCTGATAGCGTTCGTCATCAGGGTGTACGGCTACGGCTGTATCCCCCAGCATAGTTTCAGGTCTTGTTGTCGCAATTTCAATTGAACCTGTTCCATCTGAAAGCGGATATCTCAAGTGATAAAACGCACCTTGAACATCCTTATAAATCACTTCAATATCAGAAAGTGCCGTTTTCGTTGCTGGATCCCAGTTAATGATGTACTCTCCGCGATAAATAAGCCCTTTTTCATACAATTGAACAAACACTTGGCGAACGGCTTTATTCAGGCCTTCATCTAAAGTAAAACGTTCACGGGAGTAATCGAGGCCAAGGCCCATTTTCGCCCACTGGCTCCGAATAAAATCTGCATATTCTTCTTTCCACTTCCACGTTTCTTCTACAAATTTCTCCCGGCCAAGGTCATACCGGCTTACGCCTTCTTCGCGAAGCTTTGCCTCGACTTTTGCTTGAGTCGCAATACCGGCATGGTCCATACCTGGAAGCCAAAGAACGTCATAGCCCTGCATCCGTTTCATACGTGTCACGATGTCTTGTAGTGTAGAATCCCATGCATGCCCAAGATGCAGTTTTCCTGTCACGTTTGGTGGAGGAATGACGACTGTATATGGATCTTTCGTTTTGTCATTTTGTGCTTCAAAGAATTTCCCTTCAAGCCAGTACGTATAGCGGTCTTTTTCAATCGCATTTGGATCGTACTTTGTTGGCATTTCTTGATTATTTGTTCCCATTTGTGTAACCTCCACATTTTTTCGGCTGATGAAACATAAAAAAAGCCTTTCCATCCTTATAAAAGGACGAAAAAGCTTTTTCGCGGTACCACCTTTTTTCACGAGACACATATACGTGTCCCATACACTCTAAAGGATAACGGGGTTCTCCCGAATTTCTCTACTTGTTCATTCAAGAAATTAAGCTCACAGGCGACCTTCCAAACAAGTACATCCTAGGAAACCTTTCAGCTCTTGGTTTCCCTCTCTTTAGGGTCTTGCTCGTACTCTTCCTGATCCACGCTTACGATATATCACGTTCATCAGCACATACTCATCTTTTATTAATATTACTAAATGCCTTTTGTTTTCGTCAATCATCTTTTCCGCTTTTCTTCTTCTTTATACAAATTGGGCAGGCACCCTTCGCCCTTTTGCCCATATGATAATAACAAAATGAAGAAGGAGGGCGTTTGATTTGAAGAAGATCAATCCTTACACACTTCCCCCCTGGCTGAGACAAATTCGGGCAGTTGCTTCCCAAGTCGTTCTCCCGATTGCTATATTTCAAGGATTTCGTACGATCATTTTCCCTACGACATTTGACGTCCTCATTCTAGGTATTCTTATTTTTCTCGCCTGTGCCTTTCACCTTGATTGGTTTTAAAAACTTATCATTATGTACCTGCCCATATAAAGCCAGCGCAGCATAACCTCGTCATTCCGCCGATGACGAGGCACTTTGTTCTTCTTCAAGCCGTCTAGCCTGCTCAATCTCGTGAATCTTCATGACAGTCGGCTCTGAATTTTTCATCTGCCAATACGCTCTTAACAGCTGCTGGCAGCTTTCCATTTCATCCTGTCCGCCTGCTTCATAGGCTTTTATCGTATCAAACAGACCTTGCGGATAAGCAAGGTAGCTTAAGAACAAATGCAGTTCTTCCTCCCGAAGAGGATTTCCTTTTTGATACGTATAAAACAAGGAAGTGCATTCAGGACAAGACGTGGGATAGGTTTTGAAAGTCCGAAAGTAAAAGGTCAGAAGATCATAAATGGGGGCGGCTTTTTTAGACCGCTCGAAATTAGTGAAATGTCCTGTCCCTACATCATTATACAAAAAGTGATGGATCGATAGCTGCCCATGATTTAGCACAACACGTGTTGTCTCTTTTTCTTTCATTTCTTCATGCCAATCTTCTAAACGTTCAAGCGCAAATTCACTGGCAGACATCGCCTCTGAAAAATACATAGCAGCGGCCAGCTCAAATGGCGACATATACCACGTTTGTTCTGCCCGCTCTATGAATCGTTCATACATGTCTTTCTCTGTTTCCCATTTGGTCTTGATTTGGGTGTAATGCGCTTCTATCTCTTGCTCTGTGATATCCATCATGACTTCAGTCCGCTTATGAAGTCTCGCAATCTCTTGAAATAAATATTCGTGCTTATCGTCCTGCTCTTCTCTCTTTTCATTCGTCAGCCACGGCATCAGATAGTATGCATAATGGCTTTCCCGATGACTTGAGAAAAAGGAACCGCTCTTCGTCCGATAAATCGGTACAAAGGAGCGATAGCCCTTTGATTCCAGTTCAAGCATTTGTTCTGTAAATTGCATATGCCGGCTGGCTTTTACTCGCTTTAGAGCAAATACACCCTGCTTTGTATACACCTTGATGACAGCAGGACTGACAGGTTCAATATATTCAGCCTCAAGCCCATATTCGTATAAGACAGATTGGATTTCATCCACGTTCACTCACCACATTTTCTCGGTCAGTCATCGTTTGCTATGCATTGCTTTTTTGATATTCAGGAATATAAAGAATCTGCCCTTCCTCAAGCTCCGCATCAATCGATAACGAGTTCGTGCGAAGAAGCTGCTGCACATTCAACTGATATCTCTCACAAATACGATCGACCGTATCTTCTTGCTGAACTATACATATTTTCATGCGAGAAAAATCTTCCTCCTCCTGCTTAGCGAACAGCTTTGTTAAATAAAGAGAGTTCTCACTGCCAGACGTTTCTCTCACGTCTTCTTCAAGTTCCTCTTCTTCTTGAGCTGACTCATATATTTTAGGTGATTCCCGTTCATATAACCGCCCGAGCTGATATTCATCATCTGTCGCCT
Source organism: Bacillus sp. FSL P4-0248 (assembly GCF_038593305.1). Taxonomy (NCBI): domain Bacteria; kingdom Bacillati; phylum Bacillota; class Bacilli; order Caryophanales; family Bacillaceae; genus Bacillus; species Bacillus sp. FSL P4-0248. Next base: position 2,428,962 of record NZ_CP151983.1, read on the forward strand.
CATGCTCAGGCTCCACTTGATCAGCAGGTGATTCAAAAGCCGGATACGACTGTACCGTTTCTTCCTGCTCTTCAGCAGCTTCCGGATCCTTTCTTACTTCCACTTCAAAGAACGGCTCTTCCCGCTCCTCTTCTTCTAATAGCTTTGGCGGTTCAAAAAATGGCGGTTCCTGCACCTGAGCTTCAGGAATAGATCGATAGCCAGACGCCACCGCTTCTTCTTGGTTATTAGGCTGTTCCAGCTCTTCTTGTTCTTCTAATTCTTCCGTTTCTTCGGGCGTTTCTTCGGGCGTTTCCGCTACCTCCCTCACCAGCTCTATCTTAATTTCTTCTTCCTCTTCTTGTTCTTCTTGTTCTTCTTGTTCTTCCTGTACTGCCTGTTCCTCTTGCTCCGCGCGCGTGTCATGTTGGAATACAGGCTGAATCTCATCATGCTCACGTTCTTCGCTTTGCAGCTCTTCTTGTTCTTCTTGTTCCGGCTGCAACTGATAATCGTAGGCCATATCGCCATAATCCTCTTCAGGACGATGGACAAATTCATATGGCTCCTCTACAGGCGCTTCAGGCGTTTCCTCGTCTAACAAGCCCTCAATGGCTAAATCAGCCTGAATGGTGAGCAAACGATTCTCTGTCAGCTGGTAATCAAACGCATCAATAAACACAAACACATCATTTAAATGACTAATTTTGTTCTTCGGAATGGTGATATCGACTGGAAATTGATGCAGAAGCTCCGCCGTTCCGTCTTCTCTGACCTTTACCTCATCTGCTTCCCTGTATGTTGGAAAGGAACTCAATTCACCCAATAGCTCCTCTTGATTTATGTTGTATTCTCCTGTTAGCTCGAGTGAACCTCTAATGGAAACATAATCATTCACTTCTTGAACGAGAATGTCAGGGTCGAGAGAAATTGACAGCAGCTCACTGACTTCCTGTCCGCTTTTGAAATAAATGGATTCTTCTACCGAAAACTGTAATCGATTGTTTTGAGACAAGTCGGTGTCCTCCTTTCATCTAATCCTTAAAAAATAAAATTAGATGTCAATACAGTTGTATGAGGGAAGAAGTGAAAATATGATTGGTTTTCTCCAATGCAAAAAAGCCGATATGTCCCCATATCGGCCTTTTGTTTTATCGACGTAGTTTTTGAAAAACCTTTTCCACTGTCTCAATCGTATATTCGATGTCTTCATCTGTATGAGCTGTTGACAGGAATAGTCCTTCAAATTGAGAAGGCGGGAGGAAAATGCCGTGATCGGCCATTTCCTTGTAAAATTCAGCGAATAAAGCAAGATCAGCTGTTTTCGCTTTGTCATAATTGATCACTTCTTCATTTGTAAAGAAGAATCCGATCATGGAACCCGCACGGTTAAACGTTAATGGAATTCCGTATGCTTTTGCTGCTTTCGAAATACCTTCTTCTAAACGGTCACCTTTTCGTTTAAACTCTTCATAAGACTCAGGTGTCAGCTGTTTTAGGGTTTCTAAGCCTGCTGTCATCGCAAGAGGGTTACCAGATAACGTTCCTGCTTGATAAATTGGACCACTTGGCGCAATTTGTCTCATAATATCCGCTCTTCCGCCATAAGCACCGACCGGAAGACCGCCGCCAATGACTTTACCAAGGCACGTCAGATCAGGTGTGATGCCAAAATAGCCTTGCGCGCAGTGATAATCCACGCGGAAGCCTGTCATGACCTCATCAAAAATAAGTAATGATCCATATTGCTCCGTGATGTCTCTCAGTCCTTGCAAGAAACCTTCTTGCGGAGGGACAACCCCCATATTTCCTGCAACCGGTTCTACAATGACACCCGCGATATCGTCTCCAAATTCTTGAAAAGCAACTTGAATGCTTTCTAAATCATTGTACGGTACTGTGATTGTGTTGCTTGCAGTCCCTTCAGGAACACCAGGACTATCCGGCAGTCCAAGCGTCGCCACTCCAGAACCCGCTTTGATGAGCAAAGAATCACCGTGGCCATGATAGCAGCCTTCAAATTTCACAATTTTATTTCTGCCTGTAAAACCGCGAGCTAGACGAAGTGCACTCATCGTCGCCTCTGTACCAGAGCTGACCATACGAATAACTTCGATGGAAGGAACCCGTTCTGATACAAGTTTAGCTAATTCATTTTCAACTAACGTAGAAGCACCGAAGCTTGTCCCATTTTCCGCTACTCGCTGAATGCTTTCAACAACACGGTCATTCGTATGTCCTAAAATAAGCGGTCCCCATGATAAGACATAATCGATGTATTCATTTCCATCAATATCATAGATCTTGGCGCCTTTGCCTCGTTCCATAAAAATCGGGTCTGTGTTGACTGATTTAAATGCACGCACAGGGCTGTTGACACCACCAGGCATTAATTGCTGTGCTTCTTCAAATGCTTGCTTTGATTTTTCATAGCTACGTCCCATTTCAACGTCCTCCTGTCTATCCGTTCTTTATTCTGAGAGCCATTTTGCTGCATCTTTTGCATGATACGTAATGATGAGTTCTGCTCCTGCACGTTTCATGCTTGTCAGCATTTCAAGAACAAGCTCTTTTTCAGAAATCCAGCCATTTTGAGCGGCGGCTTTCACCATCGCATACTCTCCGCTCACATTATAAGCAACAACAGGGAGTGTAAATTCATTTTTCACATCACGCATAATGTCTAAGTAAGAAAGAGATGGTTTGACAATCAAGAAGTCAGCTCCCTCTTCTACATCAGATTGCGCTTCTCTTAGAGCCTCTAAACGGTTTGCAGGGTCCATTTGATATGTTTTACGATCTCCAAACTGCGGTGTACTATGTGCCGCATCACGGAACGGACCGTAAAAAGCACTTGCATATTTCACCGCATATGACATGACAGGTACATGAATAAAGCCTGCTTCATCAAGTGCCTCACGAATGGCAACAACAAATCCGTCCATCATATTTGAAGGCGCGATGATATCTGCACCTGCACGCGCTTGGCTGACAGCAGTTTTCGCTAATAGCTGAAGAGATTCATCATTTAAAATTTCTCCATCTTCAACGATTCCGCAATGTCCGTGATCTGTATATTGGCATAAGCAAGTGTCTGCAATGACCACGAGCTCTGGGAAATGCTTTTTGATCTCAAGCGTTGCCCTTTGAACAATGCCATGATCGTGATACGCCTCACTGCCTACATGATCTTTATGATCCGGCACACCAAATACAATGATCGATTTGATACCAAGATCAACAAGCTCTTGAACTTCTTCTTTCACCAGGTCTACAGAAATGTGATATACACCCGGCATTGAAGAGACTTCTTTTCGTACATTTTCTCCCTCTACAAAAAAGATCGGGTAAATGAAATCAGATGGTCTTAAAAAGGTTTCTCTGACTAATTCTCTCATTCCTGCGCTTGTCCGCAATCTGCGGTGTCTGTTAAATTTCATCAATGGTTCAACTTCCTTTCAGATAAACGGCACATTAAATCTAGCATTCCGTCTATCGTATAAGTATCTGGGGTTTCAGAAGAAATCCCGTATTGAAGCAGTGCCTCTTTTGTCAGAGGACCGATCGTCACAAAACAGGTGTCAGATGCAGCCAGCATCGTTGCGTCTGGTTCCATCACATGCATAAAAGAATGAACAGTGGATGAGCTCGTAAATGTAATAAAATCAAATGATTGCTTTGTCATTGCTGATTTGAGAGCAACAATTCCTTCCTCATCCTTGACTGTTTCATATAAAATCCATTCTTTTACCTCTATGCCGAGCGGAATGAGGGTCTCTTTCACCACATCTCGTGACAGATGCCCTTTTGCTACAAACACACGCTCTCCTGGGCGTACATGATCAAGTAATGCATCTGCCAGCTCTTCCGCTATAAATCGTTCTGGCACCACATCCACCTTCAGGCCGTGTTGCTCAAGATAGGCAGAGGTTTTCTCGCCTACAGCAGCGACTTTCAAATGGGTTAAGCTCTTATGTAAATGATGGTCTTTTATGTAATTCAGAAAAAAAGACGCACCATTCACACTCGTGAAAACAAGCCATTGGCTATTTTGTAAGTCCTTTAAAAAGGCCTGCGCTTTTTCTTTTGTGAGCGTAGGCTCAAACCGAATAAGAGAGGTTAAAACCGCATGGCCGTTCAGCGCTTCGATCTTTTGCTGAAACACGCCCGCTTGACGTTCATTTCGAGTGACAAGCACCGTCTGTCCGTGAAGCGATTTGCCTATGCTCATTGAGACAGATCCTTTTTCACCTTGTCGATCAAATCCTTTGCTCCCTTATCGGCCATCTGCTTCGCACACGCTGTTCCTATGGCTTCAGGGTCAGTGCCTGTGACGGTTTCTCGAATAATCGTGTGCCCATCAGCAGATGCAACAAGACCTGTTAGTTCAATTTCATGATGCTCATTCATCGTTGCATAGCCGGCGATCGGCACCTGACAGCTTCCATCCATTTGTTTGAGGAAGGCTCTTTCTGCGAGGACCGTTTTCTTCGTATATTCATTCGTAAATTGGGCGAGAAGCTTAAGCAGCTCTTCATCATCCCCGCGGCACTCAATCGACAGCGCGCCTTGTCCAACGGCAGGAAGGCACGTCTCAGGAGATAAGAATTCCGACACGACCTCTTTGCTCCATCCCATTCTAGACAGACCGGCGGCCGCTAGAATAATGGCATCATACTCTTCATTTTTCAGCTTTTCCAATCTTGTATCAATGTTTCCTCGAATCCATTTAATCTCAAGATCTGGTCTCTCCTGAAGAAGCTGGGCGCTGCGCCGTAAGCTGCTCGTTCCCACAATTGCGCCCTTAGGCAGTTCGCTGAGACTCAGATGATCCTTCGAAATAAGTGCATCCCGCACATCTTCACGCTCAGGAATACAGCCAATCACTAAACCTTCCGGAAGAGCAGCCGGCATATCCTTCATGCTGTGCACCGCCATATCGATGTCATGATTCAGCATCGCCTGCTCGATCTCTTTAACAAACAGTCCTTTTCCGCCAACCTTAGATAAGGTCACATCTAAAATTTGATCACCCTTAGTCACAATTTCTTTTATTTCAAAAGAATAAGAAGGGTTTAGTTCAGACAGCTTTTGAATGACCCATTTTGTTTGTGTAATTGCCAGCTTACTTCGTCTAGAACCTACTTTAATTGTACGCAATACGTCTTCCTCCCGACAATGCCTTTAAGACTCATCATTATTGAAACCAATGAAAGGTTGATAAGCTACCAAGCAGAAAATAATTGATCATCAGCACAAGAAATGAAGCGACATTCCATAGTGCCACGATTTTGCCCTGCATATTTCTCACCAATCTGATATATAAGTAAAAGCCGTATAAAAACAGCATAATAAACGAACCAAGCACCTTTGCATCTGTCCAGTACAACGTATCATACGAAATATATGCCCAAATGATGCCAAGAATTAAACTAAGCAAGAGCATTGGCACACCAATAATGTTTAATACGTACGCCATATGATCGAGCTTTGATAAGTCTTCAATTCTCAGAAGCCATTTTCCCCATTTTTTCTTTTTCAGTAAACGATATTGAAAGAGATAAAGCAGTGAAAACGCAAATGAAAGTGAAAAGGCACCGTAGGATAAAATCGCCATCGTAATATGAATCACGAGCAGTTCACTCGTGAGCTTCCCCGTTAGTTCTGCTGAATGGAGGTCAGATGGTGTAAAGGTGTGAATCGCCATCATGGAAAAACCGATCACATTTGTAAAAAAGACAATAAATTCAACGCGCAATACCTTTGTGAGGACAAGAGAAAGTGTCACAAGCACCCACGTATAAAAATATAACCCCTCTGCTACATTCAACACAGGGAATCGGTCTGTTTCCATCATAATATAGAACATGTAGACTGTTTGCAGCAGCCAGACAATAGAAAGCAACCAGAAAGCCATTTTTCCAGCCTTCCGGTTGTGTTGAAGAAAATCTATGAAATAGAACAAGACACTTAGTGCATAGATTAAGATCGTCGCTTCATTGAGTCTCGCTACAATGGATTCCATCATCGCTTAATCACTCACTGGCAACTGTAGCAAAGCCTTGTGCCATATTTGGTTTGAACAGCTGAAATGATCCTTGCTCCACCTGTGCAGATTCGACCTTTTGCTCTTCATCTTCAACCTGTAAATCAAAGATTTCTTTAAAGAGTAAAAGCTTTTCCTCTGCATTCGGCTCCGCGGCAATTTCTTTTGCCTTTAAGATAGGATCTTTCAGCATTTGGTTGATGATGCTTTTCGTATGTTTATTTAACAGCTTCATTTCACGGTTTGTGAGGTTTGGAAGCTTCCGCTCAATACTCTGCATCGTATCGGCTTGAATTGTAAGTGCCTTTTCTCTAAGGGCAGAAATGACCGGAACAACACCTAACGTATTCAGCCATTGCTTAAATTCCACAATTTCTGCTTCAATCAGAAGCTCAACCTGCTCAGCCACTGCACGGCGCTCTTTTAAGTTGGCAGCCACGATGCCTTCAAGGTCATCAATGTCATACAAAAAAGCACCTTCTACTTCAGAAATAGCTGGATCTAAATCACGGGGTACAGCAATATCCACCATAAATAGAGGTCTGCCCTTCCGTTTTTTATTCGCACTTTCGACCATTTCTTTTGTAATGACAAATTGTTTCGCACCCGTTGAGCTGATTAAAATGTCCGCTTCGGATAATGTTTTTTCTAATTGGTTTAAGCTCTTAGGCTCTCCTGAAAAACGACCGGCCAATTCCTTTGCTTTTTCAAACGTTCGATTGATGACCGTTACTTGGCCGATTCCTTGACCTTGAAGGTTTTGAGCCGCCAGTTCGCCCATTTTGCCCGCACCAAGAATCAGGACATGCTTATCAGAAAGACGTCCAAAGATTTTTTTGGCAAGCTCAACAGCTGCATAGCTGACAGATACGGCGTTAGACGCAATATCTGTTTCCGCATGAGAGCGTTTTGCAACGGTTACCGCCTGTTTAAATAAATAATTGAAAACGGTACCAATGGTCTTCTCCTCTTGAGCTACTTTAAAGCTGGAGCGTACTTGACCGAGTATTTGCGTTTCACCAATGACCATGGAATCAAGTCCACAGGCCACACGGAATAAATGCTCAACCGCTCCATCGTTTTCATAGAACTTCAAATATGGAGAGACATCTTCCTTTTCTAAACCGAACCAATCGGCTAAAAATCTTTTTATATAAAACCGTCCAGTATGAAGCTGATCTACTACTGCGTAGATCTCTGTTCGATTACATGTTGAGATGACGATATTCTCTAGAATGCTTTTTTCTTCTTTAAGCTTGGACATCGCTGTTCCGAGCTCACTCGGTTCAAAGCTCAGCTGTTCCCGTATCTCAACAGGGGCTGTTTTATAATCTAAACCCACAACAAGAATATGCATAACTTCAGCTTGCACCCCCAACGCCCTGTCTAATTTATAATAATTACAATATAGAATTTATTATTTATAATGATTATAACATATATTCATTTTTAACTGGATAAAAATTGTGAACAGATTTCAAAAATGTTGTGATATAGTAGAAAAATGTTCGACACTGTTTATGCCATATCATCACTTCAAGCAATTTACCAGATTTGGCGCGTGCGGACAAATGATCTGCTTAAAAGAAGGTGACATCTTTGAAGAAGAAATCCATTTTGCTGCCGCTTACTTTACTGGCTGTAGCGCTATATGCCATTCTCTCAGGAGGTCAATTTGACATTTGGAAGGATCAAGAGAAATGGTATACACTTGTACTGCTTTTTGGTCTCGCTTTTTTATATCAAGGAAAGAAGGAGCAAGAAAGCGCTCATGTGTTTATCGGTATGCTTATGACAGGCCTTTCGCTACACTTTATTCTTCAGCCTAAATTGGACCACTGGCCAGACACATTTACAATGATTGTGTTCATCGTAGGACTTGCACTCTTTGTGAAATCATCTCAGAAAAAAGAATATCGTATTGAAAGTGTTGTGCTGATCGCACTCGGTCTGTTCCTTTATTTCTTTCAGCAAATTACAAAACAGCTAAGTTCCCTTTCGATTCCTACTTCTGGCTTTGAATTGTACTGGCCTTATGTACTGATTGCTGTCAGTCTCCTCTTATTATTTTTAAAAAGGAAATAACTTATACAATAAAAAAGCATCTGCTCATGGCAGATGCTTTTTTTAGCCGTTTACTTTCGCAAGGATCGCATTCCAGGCTTCGTCTTTTCCCTTTTTTGTTTCAGAAGAGAATAAGATGAGTTCATCTGATGGGTCAATGTCTAGCGTCTGTTTGACGACTTTCGCATGTTTTTCCCATTTGCCTTTTGGAATTTTATCCGCTTTTGTTGCGATGACGATCACGGGAACTCCGTAATATTTAAGGAATTCATACATGTTCACATCGTCTACTGATGGCTTATGGCGCAGATCCACAATTTGGACAACTGCTTTTAATTCTTCACGCATTGTAATATACGTTTCGATCATTCTACCCCAGGCTTCGCGCTCTGTTTTTGATACTTTGGCAAAACCGTAGCCCGGAACGTCCACAAAATGGAGCATATCATTAATAATGTAGAAATTAAGCGTCTGTGTCTTACCTGGTTTAGAAGACGTACGCGCTAAATTTTTACGATTAATCAATGAGTTGATGAACGAGGATTTTCCAACATTTGATCGTCCAGCAAGCGCGATTTCAGGCAGCCCGCCGCTCGGGTACTGCTCTGGTTTCACCGCACTAATGACGATATCTGATTTTGTTACTTTCATCTTCCCTCTCCTACCAACGCTTTCTCAAGCACCTCATCTAAATGTGAGACCGGAATAAAGGTTAGTCCTTCTCTCACACTTTCAGGAATATCATCAATATCCTTCTCATTGTCCTTTGGAAGAATAATGGTTTTCAATCCTGCACGATGTGCGCCTAATGCTTTTTCTTTTAGTCCGCCAATCGGAAGCACTCTTCCTCTTAACGTTATCTCTCCTGTCATACCAACCTCTTTTGACACAGGACGTCCTGTGAGTGCTGATACAAGAGCCGTCGCAATGGTGATACCAGCTGATGGCCCGTCCTTTGGAACCGCACCCTCTGGAACATGGATATGAATATCGTGCTTTTCATTAAAATTAGGATCAATGTTCAGTTCATCTGCTTTGGATCGAATATAACTGAATGCCGCCTGTGCAGATTCTCTCATGACATCACCAAGCTTACCTGTTAACAAGAGCTTGCCTTTACCAGGCGAGAGTGATACCTCAATTGATAAAGTGTCTCCGCCAACAGTCGTATACGCAAGTCCTGTGACAACCCCCACTTGGTCTGTCGTTTCAGCCTGACCATAACGGTAAAGTCTTTTTCCGAGAAATTCAGATAAGTTCTTTTCCGTCACTGTGATGCGTTTGCGGTCTTCAGCCACAATCGCTTTTGCTGCTTTTCGGCAAATGGACGCAAGCTGACGCTCTAATCCACGAACACCCGCTTCTCTTGTGTAATAGCGAATCGTATCATAAATCGCGGCTTCACGAAGCTGCAAGTTCCCTTTCTTTAATCCGTGCTCCTTTAGCTGCTTCGGCAGAAGATGGTCTTTCACAATCTCTGCTTTTTCAACCTCTGTATACCCTGCAATCGTGATAATCTCCATTCTATCACGAAGTGGACCTGGAATGGTTGCTAAATTGTTGGCAGTGGCAATAAATAACACCTGCGATAAATCAAATGTCTCTTCAATATAGTGGTCGCTAAAGTTGTGATTTTGCTCAGGGTCCAGCACTTCAAGCATCGCAGAGGACGGATCACCTCTAAAATCAGAGGACATCTTATCGATTTCATCTAAAAGAAACACTGGATTCATAGTGCCTGCCTTACTCATCCCGCGAATGATACGGCCTGGCATCGCCCCTACATACGTTCTTCTATGTCCACGAATCTCAGATTCATCTCGCACACCGCCAAGAGAGATGCGGATAAACTTTCGGTCAAGTGATTTAGCAATCGATTTGGCAAGTGACGTTTTCCCTACCCCAGGAGGTCCTGCTAAGCAAAGAATCGGTCCTTTTAATGAATTGGTCAGCTTCTGTACAGCAAGGTATTCAAGCACACGTTCTTTGACTTTCTCCAGCCCATGATGCTCATCATCTAAAATTTCACTTGCAAGTTTTAAATCTAGACGATCTTCTGTATAAATGCCCCATGGAAGATTGATCAGCCAATCAATATAATTTCGAATGACAGAGCTCTCCGCAGAGCTTGAAGGAATTTTTTCATAACGGTTCAATTCTTTTAACGCCGTTTCACGAACAGAATCCGGCATGCTGGACTCTTCAATTTTAGACATTAATGAACTGACTTCGCCTGTTTTTCCTTCCTTGTCTCCAAGCTCCTTTTGAATGGCTTTCATTTGTTCACGCAAATAATATTCTTTTTGAGTTCGTTCCATTGAACGTTTGACGCGCTGTCCAATTTTCTTTTCAATTTCCAGCACTTCTTTTTCATTGTGGATTAAGCTGATGACGCGATTCAGACGTTTTTTGACATCCACTGTTTCCAGCACTTCTTGCTTGTCCTTTAACTTGAGCGGCAGGTGAGAAGCGACGATATCTGCCATTCTCCCCGGTTCTTCAATATCCGTCACCGTTGCATATGTTTCAGCTGAGATTTTTTTTGAAATTTTTATGTACTGATCAAAGTGATCTAACAAAGTGCGCATGAGTGCTTCTGCTTCTGCGTCTTTTAATTCTTCTTCTGCCAATTCTTTAATATCGACGGACGTATAGTCCTCAAGCTCCACGTATGATTCGATCTGCGCTCGATTTAAGCCTTCAACGAGTACACGAATCGTTCCATTCGGCAGCTTCAGCATTTGTTTGATTTTTGTGTAGGTGCCGACTTTGAAAATTTCCTCTTCACCTGGTTCATCTATTGAAATTTCCCGCTGCGTTGCTAGAAAAATCATATGATCGTTCATCATCGCCTGTTCTAAAGCTTGAACAGACTTCTCGCGTCCAACGTCCAAATGCAAGACCATTGTTGGATAAACAAGCAAGCCTCGCAGTGGAAGGAGCGGAACATTCTTTTTGATTTCATCTGCCATGTTGATTGACACCTCCGTCACTAGTATGAATCATTATAATATACCTGTTTCAGTCTTGTACAATGTAAAAGACTTGAGAAATGATGATCTTACCGTAGTATACCCTTTCTTTTTATCTTGAAAAAGAAAAAAAGATCTATTTCACTAAAAAATCCCCATATGTGATGGGGATTAAACAGATTTTCTTTTCATTTCCTCTTCTAGTCCATCTTTCTTCTCGTCTGGCGGGTTGACCAAACACTGATCCAGCACTTCTTGGAAGTGCTTCACAGGCACAATGGTGACGCCTTCAATCTCTTTTAAGATCGACTGCTGGTTGTCATAAGGAATAATTACGGTTGTGGCACCGGCCTGTTTCGCCGCCTTAATCTTTGGTATCACACCGCCGATCGGCTTCACCTGACCCTGCAATCCGATTTCACCTGTCATCGCTGTCAGATGATCAATCGGGATTTGATGAATGGCAGAGAAAATCGCCGCCGCCATGGCAATCCCAGCAGACGGTCCATCAATAGGGGCACCGCCTGGAAAATTAATATGGATGTCATATTCATTTGTCCGTATGCCCAAGTTTCTCAGCACTGTTAATACATTTTCAACTGATCCTTTAGCCATACTTTTTCGTCTAATGGATTTCGATTGACTGCCAATGCTTTCTTCTTCTGCAATGCCTGTAATGTTGATACTTCCTTTTTCGAGTGCCTTACATATATTCACTTCAATCTCGAGCAAGGCACCGCTGTTTGGTCCGTAGACTGCCAGACCATTCACTACACCGACTTTTGGCTTTTCCGGTACTTTTTGTTCATATCTTGGTGTCAGCTGGCTTGAGTGAATGACCCACTCGACATCGGCGATCGTGATGTCTTTTCGATTTTCTGTGACGGCCATTCCAGCGGCGATCTGCACCATATTGACTGCTTCACGGCCATTTTTCACATAAGAGGTTAACAGGTTCAGCCCTTCATCACATAATTCCTTTTGGATTTTCTGGACAGCCTTAGCAGCGACAATTTTCAGTTCATGCTGGTCAAGGTCCTTAAAGAAAATTTCCAAACACCTCGATCGAATCGCTGGTGGAATTTCTTCAGGTGTTCTTGTCGTGGCACCTATCAATCGAAAATCAGCCGGAAGTCCATTTTGAAAAATGTCATGAATGTGATTCGGAATTTGAGTGTTTTCCTCACTGTAGTAGGCACTGTCTAAAAATACTTTCCGATCTTCAAGGACTTTCAGCATTTTGTTCATTTGAATCGGATGCAGTTCCCCAATTTCATCTATAAACAGAACCCCGCCATGCGCATGCGTAACGGCTCCTTGTTTTGGCTGCGGAATGCCTGCCTGTCCCATCGCTCCCGCCCCTTGGTAAATCGGGTCATGCACGGAACCAATGAGCGGGTCTGCGATACCTCGTTCATCGAATCTTGCGGTTGTGGCATCGAGCTCTACAAATACCGCATCTTTCTTAAACGGTGAATCAGCATGACGTTTCGCTTCTTCCATGACAAGACGGGCAGCGGCTGTTTTACCAACACCCGGGGGTCCGTAGACAATGACATGCTGAGGATTCGGTCCGCACAGCGCTGCTTTTAGAGCACGAATGCCGTCTTCCTGCCCTACAATATCTTGAAATCCCTTTGGCCGGACTCTCTCTGATAAAGGCTCACTCAGCTTGATTGACCGCATCTTTCTGAGTGCTTCCATTTCTTTTTTTGATTCTTTGTCTATCGTCACCTTTTGTGTGCGCTGATTTCGCAGTAAGTTCCAAAAGTACAGCCCGATGACGATACCAAAGAACAGCTGTATAAATAATACGATTCCTGTCCAGCTCAATCGGTGCTCCCTCCTTCATCTATCGTATGTATTGGTTTCTGTCTGCTAGTATTTCCTAGAGCTGGACGGAATAAACACGTCTTCTGCGATAAATAAAAAACTCCTGAATCAAAATGATTCAGGAGTGATAACTTCTCTTATGCAGATGTTTTTGTATCTTTATTGACGACTGTGCCATCCTTTAGCACAAGACGCGGCGGCTCACCATCAGCAACCGTTGCACCAGTGATGACACATTTTTCAATATCATCACGAGATGGAAGGTCAAACATGACATCAAGCATGATGCCTTCAATGATCGAGCGAAGACCACGAGCCCCTGTTTTACGCTCAATTGCTTTTTTCGCAATTTCGCTAAGAGCATCTTCTTCAAATTCAAGCTCTACATCGTCAAGCTCAAGCATTTTTGTATATTGCTTAACAAGCGCATTTTTAGGCTTCGTCAAGATTTCTACAAGTGCTTTTTCATCTAACGGCTCTAGGCTTGCAATAACCGGCAGGCGGCCGATGAATTCTGGAATTAAACCGAAGCGAAGCAAGTCTTCTGGCAGTACTTTTGATAGAAGGACTTCTTTTTCAAGATCTTCGACTTTATTTTCCGCACCGAATCCAATTACTTTTTGACCTAAGCGGCGTTTGATGATTTGCTCAATCCCGTCAAAGGCTCCTCCACAAATGAAGAGGATGTTCGTCGTATCAATTTGAATGAATTCTTGATGCGGATGCTTACGTCCACCTTGAGGCGGTACACTAGCGACTGTTCCTTCAAGAATTTTCAAAAGGGCTTGCTGGACGCCTTCCCCAGATACATCGCGAGTGATAGAAGGGTTTTCTGATTTTCTTGCTACTTTATCGATCTCATCGATGTAGATAATGCCTTTTTCCGCTTTTTCTACATCATAATCCGCTGCCTGGATCAGCTTTAGTAAAATATTCTCTACGTCTTCACCAACATAACCTGCTTCAGTTAATGATGTAGCATCTGCGATCGCAAATGGAACATTTAAAATACGTGCAAGTGTTTGAGCAAGTAATGTTTTACCGCTTCCTGTTGGTCCAATCATAGAAATATTACTTTTCGAAAGCTCAACATCATCAATCTTGCTGTTGGAATTGATCCGTTTGTAGTGGTTATACACCGCTACAGCTAAGGATTTTTTCGCATTGTCTTGTCCGATGACATATTCATCAAGAATCTCCCGAATTTCATGAGGCTTCGGAACATCCTTGAATTCAACTTCTTCCTCTGTGCCGAGCTCTTCTTCAACTATTTCCGTGCAAAGCTCGATACATTCATCACATATATATACGCCAGGTCCTGCGACCAGTTTACGCACTTGATCTTGCGTTTTTCCGCAAAACGAGCATTTTAATTGACCTTTTTCCTCGTTGAATTTAAACATTCTTTCACCCCTTATTCTTCTTCACTTGCCTGTAGCTAACAGTCAGCTACCTTTCTGGGTCCAGTATGTATGCATTTTACCATACTTTCCTAAAAGACGGTAACGATGTGTTTCTAACACTGCACATTGAGATATGTATGACAGAAAGATGCGACTTACACTATCGTTTCCAAAAGAAGCGATGATAAGTCAAAAATTGTACAAAACAAGGCACGAGTCACTCGCGCCCTGTTTTATTATTATGCACCATATTAACGGTTTTCTACAAGAAAATCAATTGCTTTACGAACTTTTAGATCTTCTTTCATTGCTTCAGTAGATCCGATCGCTTGTTTGATATTTTCAATTGGCATGTTGTATGCTTCAGCCATTTTTGAAAGTTCTTCTTCCACTTCTTCGTCAGACACTTGTAAGTTTTCTGCAGCAGCAATTGCTTCAAGTGTTAGGTTAGATTTTACGCGTTTAGCAGCATCTTCTTTCATTTGCTCTTTCAGCGCATCTTCATCTTGTCCAGAGAATTGGAAGTAAAGCTCAAGGTTCATTCCTTGCATTTGAAGACGTTGTTCGAATTCTTTCATCATGCGGTCTAGCTCTGTGTCAACCATCGCTTGTGGGATGTCAACTTCCGCATTTTCAGAAGCTTTCGCAACTAGCTCTTCACGAAGTTTTCCTTCTGCTTCGTTTTCTTTTGCTTCTTCAAGACGTTTCTTCGTTTTTTCAGTTAATTCAGCAAGCGTTTCTACTTCTTCATCAACATCTTTAGCGAACTCATCGTCAAGTGCTGGAAGTTCTTTTGCTTTGATTTCATGAATTTTCACTTTGAATACAGCTGGTTTACCTGCAAGGTCTTCAGCGTGGTATTCTTCTGGGAATGTAACTTCTACGTCTTTTTCAGCGCCAGCTTCAAGACCAACTAATTGCTCTTCGAAACCTGGGATGAATGAACCAGAACCAACTTCAAGAGAGTAGTTCTCAGCTTTTCCGCCTTCGAATGCTTCTCCATCAACGAATCCTTCGAAATCAAGAACAACTGTATCGCCGTTTTCGATTGCGCCTTCTTCTTTGACAACAAGCTCTGCTTGACGGTTTTGCATGCCTTTTAGCTCTTCTTGTACATCTTCATCAGTGACAGCTGTGTCGTCTTTTTCTACGTTAAGACCTTTGTAGTCACCAAGTTTTACTTCAGGCTTCACTGTTACTTTTGCAGTGAAGATTAAGCTTTCGCCTTTTTCGATTTTCTCAACATCGATTTCAGGGCGGTCAACTGGCTCGATACCAGCTTCGTCGATTGCTTTTGGATATTCAACTGGAAGAAGAATATCTAAAGCATCTTGATAAAGAGATTCTACACCAAAACGCTGCTCGAAAAGACCACGTGGTACTTTCCCTTTACGGAATCCAGGGATCGATACTTGCTTAACCACTTTCTTAAATGCATCATCAAGTGCTTTGTTAAATGTTTCAGCGTCAACTTCTACAGTTAGAACGCCTTCGTTACCTTCTTGTTTTTCCCATTTTACTGACATGTGTGTTTCCCTCCAAAAATCTATTCAGATTGTGCGTTGCTCCATTCTAAAGCATCATAAAGACTTCGTCCAATCAAAAACCACGCACTCCGCTAAGAAGCTTGCATTATGTATACAACATTTGACTTGATTATACATATCGTCTTTCAACCGTTGGAATCTGACAACTGCACTATATATGCACAAATACAACCATTATATTATAACATAACAAGTCCGTCTTTCAACTAAATCGACAAATTACAAATAAGAAATTTCTTCAATATCTTTCAGCATTGTGCAAGCTTCTCTCAGCTCTCGTTCGTTAAATTCATACAATAGATGCAATTCTTCGAGTTCAATCTCGATCCCATGCATTTCATAGCCGACTTTATGAAGTGCCGCTGCCCAAAGACTTGGATCTGTGTATTTAGGAAGAAATGGATACAGCACAAATAAGTGCCGGCGCCATAACTCTTCCACCCCTTGGTAAAGGGTCGGATTCTCATTGCCGAGCGTGTCATCAAGCATACGAAGGACTTGCTGAAGAAGCGGCATCTGCTCTGGCTTTACAGCCTCAGAAGGAATAAGGGTTAAAGAATCACCGAATTTCGTCACATGAACCGGCTTTGCCACATCATGATCTGCCAGAAGCTGCAGGATCATTGATTTGACCAAAGGGTTCCCATCAGGGTTTTGTAAGATGGTATTTAATAGACCCATGTGCGGTGTAATATTCCGGTCTTTCAATGAATGAATGAACTGGACCTGTTCTTCCGGACGCTTCAGCATGTCATCTATGTTGACCTCACTTCCGGCGTCCTCATCTTCATCTAAAATCTCTTCAGGTGATTCGATCATTTTTCTGCTAAATTCGAGCAGCTTGTAAAAATGCTCCGCGCTTTCTGCCGGAAGATGGTTTTCCTCGAGCACAGCCTCAATCGTCTGTTTGACTTCTTCATATTCTTTCAGCTGAATTAAGATCGTCATATACACTTGTAGCACAGTGAAATAGTGACCATATCCTTCATGCAGCATTTTTTCACAAACACGCTTTGCATCCTGCAGCTCACCCAGCTCCAGAAAACAAATGGCCATTCCGAGGTGAATATCGGATTCTTCATCGTCATCATACGATTTTGCTTCTGAAAACAAGTGAAGCGCCTCTTGATACTGTTTATCTTTTAATGCTGCCATTCCTTTTTCAATCAGTCTTTCTTTCAGACCAGGAAACAAAATGACATTATCTTTCTTCTTGTCATGCTTCATGCTTACGTTCCTTTCGGGCGCATATTTTTTATCAGTTTACCAACGAAGATTAGTAAACACAAGTAACGAGAGGTTTTCATGCAAAAAAGAAGCCGTCACACCTCGGGCGGACAGCTTCTCGTTGCTTAAGCGCGCAGCCAGCTGCTGCGCTTTTCTTCAAATGCTTGAATGTCATCTTCTAATAGTAATGTTAATGAAATCTCATCATAACCATTTAGGAGCATTTCTCTCCAGTGAGGGTCGACTTGAAAAGGGGTGATATTCCCTTCGTGATCTTCTATCTGCTGTTTTTCAAGATCAACCGTCATCTCATACCCTTTGTTCTCATATGACGCAGCGAAGGTTTTCCACACATCATAATCAAGACGAATTGGAAGCATCCCGTTTTTAAAGCAGTTTTGATGAAATATATCTGCGAATGATGGTGCGATGACAATTTTAAAGCCATAATCATCAAGCGCCCAAGGAGCATGTTCCCTAGATGATCCGCAGCCAAAGTTTTCTCCTGCGATCAAAATGGATGCTCCTTCATAGATCGGCTGATTTAGTTCGAAATCTGGATTTGGGCTGCCATCGGCTAAATAACGCCAGTCGAAAAATGCAAAGCGGCCATATCCTGTTCGTTCGATTCTTTTTAAAAATTGCTTCGGAATAATTTGATCTGTATCTACATTGATACGGTTAAGCACAGCGGCTTTCCCTTTATGAGTGACTAAAGGCTCCATCTATGACAACTCCTTACACGACTGTTTTCTCTTGATTAAACTTCCTGACATCGACAAAGCGGCCATGTATCGCAGCCATTGCAGCCATTGCCGGGCTGACAAGATGCGTTCTCGCACCCTTCCCTTGACGCCCTTCAAAGTTACGGTTTGATGTGGACGCGCAGCGTTCACCCTCCGGTACCACATCGTTATTCATACTAAGGCACATACTGCAGCCTGATTCTCTCCATTCAAATCCTGCTTCAAGGAAGATTTCATGAAGACCTTCTTTTTCTGCTTGCAATTTGACACTTTGAGAGCCAGGCACCACAATCGCTCTGACATGATCTGCTACTTTTTGTCCTTCAATCATAGAAGCGGCTTGGCGTAAATCAGTCATTCTTGAGTTCGTACATGAGCCGATAAAGACATGCTCAATCGTAATATCTTCTATACGCTGATGCGGATGGACACCCATGTATTCATAAGCACGAATCGCTTCTTTTTGATCATCTTCTTGTGCAAAGTCCTCAGGTCCTGGGATCGATGCATCCACAGGGAGTACCATTCCTGGGTTAATTCCCCACGTAACCATTGGTGAAATCTGATTTCCATCTAATACAATGGTTTTATCGTAGGTTGCACCTGGATCTGTTCTAAGTTCTTCCCATTCTTTAATAGCTGCTTCGAAGTCTTCGCCCTGCGGTGCATATTTGCGGCCGCGGCAATATTCGAAGGTGACTTCATCAGGTGCAATCAATCCTGCTCTTGCGCCTGCTTCAATTGACATATTACAAACGGTCATCCGCTCATCCATCGTCATGTTTCTGAATACTTCCCCAGTGTATTCAATGACATAACCTGAGCCGAACTTCACGCCGTGCGCACCAATGACGGCTAAAATGACATCTTTGGCGGTTACCCCTTTTTGAAGCTTTCCGTCTACTCTAATTTCTAGCGTTTTCGGACGCTGCTGCCAAAGTGTTTGTGTAGAAAGTACATGTTCAACCTCACTAGTACCGATCCCAAAGGCAAGTGCACCAAATGCGCCGTGAGTTGATGTATGACTATCTCCACAAACGATTGTTTTCCCCGGAAGTGTCAATCCAAGCTCAGGTCCAACGACATGGACGATTCCTTGGTCAACACTGTGAAGGTCAGCAAGACGAACGCCAAATTCCGCACAGTTGCGCTCTAAGGCACTCACTTGCTTTTTAGCAATCTCATCTTTGATCACAAATCGATTCACAGTTGGGATGTTGTGATCCATCGTCGCAAACGTGTTTTGAGGTCTTCTCACCTTGCGCCCTTTTTGTCTTAATCCTTCAAATGCTTGAGGTGATGTCACTTCATGCACCAAGTGCAGATCAATATATAAAAGGTCTGGTTTTCCCTCGCCGCTTTTGACTACATGCTGATCCCATATTTTTTCGATGATTGTTCGAGGCATAACCCTTTTCCTCCCTCTACCTAATTCCACAAGATTCTATTTACACAATGGTTTGCACGCGCTGCTTGAGTGCGTCTACAACCGCATTAGTGATTTCTTCAGTCGTTTGATAAGTTCCCTCTTTTGCTGCTAAATCTTTTGTTCGTTTGCCAGAGGCAAGAACAGCTTCGACAGCTTCTTCTATTGCAGCCGCTTCTTCTTCTAATGCAAAGGAAGTTCTAAGCAAGCTTGCTGCTGATAAAATGGTTGCCAGAGGATTTGCAACGTTTTGCCCCGCAATATCGGGTGCTGAACCATGAATTGGCTCATATAAATGAAGACCTGTGCTTGATAAACTAGCAGATGGCAGCATACCGAGTGATCCAGTAATCATCGAAGCTTCGTCACTTAAAATATCGCCGAACATATTCTCTGTCACAATGACATCAAATTGAGCGGGCTTGTAAATCAGCTGCATGGCAGCATTATCGACGAGCATATGCTCAAATTCAACTTCTGGATATTGGGCAGCAACTTCTTCTACTGCATCCCGCCATAGTTTACTAGAAGCAAGAACATTCGCTTTATCCACAGACGTCACTTTTTTCCGTCTTGTTAACGCCATATCGAACGCTTCTTTTAATACGCGGACAATTTCTTCCTTTGTATAAAGGAGCGTATCAACGGCAGCTTCTTTTCCTTCATCATCCGTATAGCGTTCGCTTGGTTCACCAAAATAGAGACCGCCTGTTAATTCACGAACGATGACGAAATCAACTCCGTTAATGTGATCTTGTTTTAACGGAGATGCCTCACTTAAGCTATCGAACACCTTTACAGGGCGGATGTTGGCAAATAAGTCCAGCTGTTTACGAATGGCGAGCAGGCCTTTTTCTGGACGAAGCTCTGGCGGGTTTTGATCCCACTTTGGTCCGCCGACTGCTCCTAATAAAATCGCATCAGCGCCTTTGCATACATCTACTGTTTCCTTTGGAAGCGGGTTATTTTTTTCATCTATTGCGATACCGCCAATTAGCGCAGTTTCAAATTCGAATTCGTGTCTAAATTGAGCCGCTGTCTCTTGAAGGACTGCGACTGCAGATGTCACGACTTCCGGTCCGATTCCATCGCCGGGCAAAAGTGCAATTTTCTTTTTCATGAGAACCTTCCTCCTTTCCTATGAAATCGCGTGATGTTTCTCAATTTCAATCAGATTTGATTTGAAGATTAAATGCCTGTTCACTGCATTGACGTAAGCTTTTGCCGATGCTTCAAGTACATCTTGCGCTACACCGCGTCCTGCTGTTTCTTTTCCTTCTATTGAAACAGTGACATATACTTCTGCTAGTGCATCTCTGCCTTTTCCATTTGATTGAATGCGGTAGTCCAGCAAATGAATTCTTTCTTCCATACAGCGCTCAAGCGTGTTGTACACAGCCTCTACACTGCCTGCACCTGTAGCTGCTTCTTGAATGACTTCCTGTGTTTCTTGGTTTTTCAGAGAAACTGTTGCTGTTGGCATTTGTTCTGTTCCATAGTGCACTTGCAGACTTTCAAATTCATAGCCGATTTTTCGGTCTGCTACTTTTTCTTCTAATATAATAGAGATCAAATCATCATCTGTAATTTCTTTCTTCTTCTCTGTCAAGTTCTTGAAAGTCTCAAAGAATTTATTGATTTCGTCTTCCGTTAGTTTAAAGCCTAGTGTTTTCAGACGGTCTTTAAACGCGTGTCTTCCGGAGTGTTTTCCAAGGACAAGCACATCTGTTGTCACACCGACAAGCTCTGGAGAAATAATTTCATAGGTTGTTTTTTCTTTGAGGAAACCATCTTGGTGAATACCTGATTCATGTGCAAAAGCGTTGTTTCCAACGACTGCTTTATTACGCGGCACAATCATTCCTGAGTATTTGCTCACTACATCACTTGTACGCTTAATTTCATTCAATTGAATCGTTGATTCGACCTGGTAAAAGTCTTTTCGAATATGAAGAGCTACTGCAATTTCTTCTAAAGCAGCATTTCCAGCGCGCTCGCCAATTCCGTTGACAGCCGTTTCAATTTGATCTGCTCCATTTTCAATGGCAGCAAGTGAGTTTGCCACAGCCATTCCTAGATCATCGTGACAGTGAGCGGACAAGTTGACGCGGTCGATATTTGGAACGTGTTCCTTCATATATTTAAAGATGTTTCCGTACTCTTTTGGCGCTAGGTATCCAACTGTATCTGGCAAGTTAATGACACTCGCCCCAGCGTCAATCACCTTTTCTACAATTTCTGCCAAGAAAGCAAGATCTGTACGGCACGCATCTTCTGCTGACCATTGGACAACTGGAAAACGTTCTTTCGCATATTTCACCATTGCGACTGCCTGTTCTACGACTTCTTCACGTGTTTTCTTGAGTTTATGCTTCAGGTGAATGTCAGAAGTGGCAATAAAGACATGAAGCCTTGGCTCCACTCCATCTTTTAATGCTTCCCATGCAGCATCAATGTCACCTTTCACACATCGTGCAAGACCAGCTACAGAACAGCTTTTAATCGTTCTTGCTATTTCTTGTACGCCTAAGAAATCCCCTCGGGATGAAGCGGGAAAACCCGCTTCAATGATATTAACCCCAAGGCGCTCAAGCTGCTTTGCAATGATTAGCTTTTCTTGTGCATTTAAGTTCACTCCTGGAGATTGCTCTCCATCTCGAAGTGTTGTGTCAAAAAAATTAATTTTCCGCACCGACGCTCACCGCTTCCTTTTTCTTTCCTTGTTTAACGAAAGGCATCATTTCACGAAGCTTTCTACCAACGATTTCAATTTGGTGCTCATTTTCATTTGCATTGATTGCATTGAAACGCGGACGATTCACTTGGTTTTCAACAATCCATTCTTTTGCAAATGTTCCGTTTTGGATATCAGTCAAAACAGCTTTCATTGATTCTTTTACTTTTGCATCCACAACACGAGGTCCTGATACGAAGTCACCCCATTGTGCTGTATCAGAGATTGAATATCTCATGCCTTCTAATCCTTCTTCATACATAAGGTCAACGATTAATTTCAGTTCATGCAGACACTCGAAGTATGCAAGCTCTGGCTGATAACCAGCTTCTGTTAACGTTTCGAATCCTGCTTTTACTAGTGAAGTAAGACCTCCACAAAGAACTGCCTGCTCACCGAATAGATCCGTTTCTGTTTCTTCTTTAAATGTTGTTTCAAGAACGCCCGCTCTTGCTCCGCCGATCGCTTTTGCATAAGCAAGTGCTTTGTCTTTCGCTTGGCCAGATACATCTTGATAGATAGCAAATAGGGCAGGTACACCAGCGCCTTGCTCATATGTTCTTCTCACAAGATGTCCTGGACCTTTTGGAGCTACAAGATACACGTCTACGTCACTTGGAGGAACAATTTGATGGAAGTGAACGTTGAATCCGTGTGCGAATACAAGTGAGTTGCCAGCTTCTAATTGATCTTTGATTTCTTCATCATATACTTTCTTTTGCTGCTCATCTGGAAGTAGTACCATGACTACGTCTGCTTGTGCTGCTGCTTCTTTTACTGTGAACACTTGATGGCCGTCTTCTTGTGCTTTTGTATAAGATCCGCCTTTTCTCACGCCGACAATAACATCTACGCCACTTTCTTTTAAGTTCAACGCATGTGCATGACCTTGTGAACCGTAACCAATGATTGCTACCTTTTGACCATTTAATACGTTTTCTTGAATATCACCGTTATAATATACTTTTACCATTTGACTCTCTCCTTTTGTTTAGACAATTGAAATTGTTTTATTTGTTTGCGGCTTTTGCTGATTATCTCTCGCAAAGGCCGTGGTGCCAGTTCTGGCGACTTCTTTAATGCCGTATGGCTTAAGTAATTCAATGAGTGCTTCAATTTTTGAAGACTCACCTGTCACCTGAATGACGACACTCTCTCTGCTTACATCTACAATAGAAGCTCTAAAAGGTTCAATGACCCCTGTGATCTCCATTCTTGATGCTGGTGCAGATACGACTTTTATCAAAGCCAGCTCTCGCTGAACGATTGATTGGTTTGTAATGTCTGTTACTTTCAGAACATCGATTTGTTTGTTCAGCTGTTTTGTCAGCTGTTCGATGTCTTTCTCCTGGTCTACATGGACGACGAACGTGATGCGTGATACATCTTGAATCTCAGAATGGCCGACCGTAATGCTTTCAATGTTGTAGTGTCTTTTAGTAAAGAGGCCTGTGATTCTGTTCAGTACGCCTGATCGATTTAATACAGTCAACACAATAATTCTTTTCAAGGTTTCACCCCCACCATCTCATGAAGTCCTTTCCCCGGTGCTACCATCGGGAATACTTTTTCATCTCTCGCTACATTGACATCGATGAAAACAGGCTCTCTAGAGGTTAAGGCTTCTTCAAGCTTTTCTTTCGCCTCTTCGTCTGATGAGATTCTGATTCCTTTAATGCCATAAGCTTCAGATAATTTGACGAAGTCTGGCTGCTCTGAAAATTTAGAATGTGAGTAGCGTTCTTCGTAGAAAATTTCTTGCCATTGTCTTACCATTCCAAGGCTGTGATTATTGAGTACAATCACTTTGACTGGAAGGTTCAGCTCACGGATAACGGCAAGTTCTTGCAGGGTCATTTGGAAACCTCCGTCTCCTAAAATTGCCACAACAGTTGCCTCTTGATCAGCCAGCTGAGCGCCGATGGCTGCTGGTAATCCGAAGCCCATTGTGCCAAGACCTCCAGATGTGACCCACTTATCTGCATTTTCAAATGGATAGAACTGCGCAGCCCACATTTGATGCTGTCCGACATCAGTTGCGACAATGGCTTCACCTTTTGTGAATTGATGAATGTATTCAATCAGCTTTTGAGGCTTAAAGCCTTCTGCTTCGTTTTCAACGTACCAGAGTGGATATTCTTCCTTCCACTGATCTAATTGATTTTTCCATTCGTCTGATTCCCCTTGCTTCCCGTCTTGCTTGATCAGTTCTTCAAGAACGAGCTTACTGTCTCCAACAACCGGGATATGGGTATGAATGTTCTTGCCGATTTCCGCTGGGTCGATGTCAATATGAGCCACCTTCGCATGTTTCGCAAAATGATTGAGGTTGCCTGTTACCCTGTCATCAAATCTTGCTCCGATTGAAATGAGCAGATCACATTGATGAAGAGCCATGTTCGCTGCATATGTGCCATGCATACCAGCCATCCCTAGGAAAAGAGGATGCTTTGCCGGGAATCCGCCAAGTCCAAGCAGTGTATGTGCGACTGGGATTTGCTGCTGCTCTACATACTGTCTTAATTCTTCAGATGCTTTGCCATGAAGTACGCCGGCTCCTGCTAGAATGACTGGTTTTTTCGCTCTGCTGACAGCTTCTACTAATTTGCGAATTTGCAAATAGTTCGGCTCTACTTTTGGCTGATAACCAGGTAAATCAATTGGCTGATCATATTCAAAGGTTCCTTCAATGCCTGCGACATCTTTTGGAATATCAATTAAGACTGGACCAGGTCTGCCTGTTGTTGCGATATGGAATGCCTCTTTAATGACACCCGGTAATTCCTCTGGATTCCTTACCTGGTAGCTGTGCTTTGTAATTGGCATTGTGATGCCGAGTACATCTGCTTCTTGGAATGCATCCGATCCAATGACTGACGTTGCCACCTGCCCTGTGAATACAACAAGGGGAAGTGAATCAATCATCGCATCTGCAATTCCTGTCACAAGGTTTGTCGCTCCCGGCCCTGATGTGGCAATGACCACACCCGGTTTACCAGATACTCTTGCGTAGCCTTCTGCTGCGTGAATCGCTCCCTGCTCATGTCTTGGCAGGACATGAAATAAACCAGAATCGTAAATTTTATCGTAGATTGGCAAAACTGCTCCGCCCGGATAGCCGAAAATGACTTCTACTTTTTCTCTTTTGAGTGCTTCAATTAACATGAGTGCACCGTTCATCGTTTGTGGTGCTTTTGATTTTTCCGTCTCCATTTGTACATTTGTCCCCATTTGATTTCCTCCTCTTTGTCTTGCTTCAGTCAAGTCCTTTCACCCTTTTCCATTCAAGATAGAGATATGAGACCATATAAAAAAGCCTTCTCACCCCACAATGACACTACTTTTCACTAGGTCAAAGGGGCGAAAAAGCTTTGTTTTTCGCGGTACCACCCTTGTTCACGGCAAACCCTGCTGCCGTCTCATGGACATCTTTCGTCCATTTTGGTAACGAGTGAGCAATGTCACTCGGCCTGCCCTACTATCATTTCAAGCAGACACTCAGAGGTGAGTTCACTTTAGAAAGTAACACCGGTTTCCAGCTAGCACCGGCTCTCTGTAGATACTGACTCTAAAGCTACTAGTCCTCTTCAACGTTTATCGATATCTATTTAACTTGCATGAATGTTTTCATCTGCAAAAACGACTTTTTCTCCCTCTTCAACTACTCGCTTACGGAATTGTTCAAGAAGTTTGTTTGTGTGGAACCCAGGTTTTCCTTCACCGATTGTACGGCCGTCAACTTTTACAACGGCGATGACTTCGGCTGCGGTTCCTGTTAGAAATACTTCTTCAGCTGTATACACATCATGTCTTGTGAATGGTTCTTCTTTCACTTCGTAGCCTAAGTCTTCTGCAATCTCCATGATGGCATTTCTTGTGATGCCTTCAAGTGCGCCGATATAACCTGGCGGTGTATAAAGCTTGCCTTTTTTATAAATAAACACGTTGTCTGCAGAACCTTCCGCCACGTACCCTTGATCGTTGAGCATCAGCGCTTCACTCACACCGGCCATATGGGCTTCGATTCGGACAAGAATGTTATTCAAATAATTTAATGATTTCACTTTTGGGCTAAGGACATCTGGACGATTTCGTCTTGTTGGAACCGTCACAATATCAATACCCGTTTCATATAGGTGCTTTGGAAAAATGGCCAGCGGCTCTACAATGATCACTGTATTGGCTCTCCCGCAGTTGTTAGGATCTAATCCAAGATCACCTGCTCCTCTTGAGACGACAAGGCGGATATAGGCATCCTTTAAGCCGTTCCTTTCAACTGTATGAATCATTTTTTCCGTGAGTTCCTCAAGTGAATATGGAATGTTCAGCATAATGGATCTAGCGGAATCATACAGGCGGTCTAAATGTTCTTTCATTCGAAAGATATTTCCGTTATACACGCGAATCCCTTCGAAAACACCGTCGCCATATAAGAAGCCATGATCGTAAACTGAAATTTTCGCATCCTCTTTTTTCACGAGTTCATCGTTTAAAAAGATCCACTGTTCCTTTTGGTCTTCCATTTTCAGTGAGCACCCTCTCTTTCAAACAAAAAGTAGTTGAATTTTCAGACACTTTATATTGAAGTGTCTCTCGCTTGCACTGCGTGTTTGTTTAGCTTTTGTTGAACCCATCTTACGCCGCTTTCCATACAGTGTCAACAGCATTTTTAAAATTATTAGACAATTTAGACTAATCAAAATTAAATGTATACGCTTACACCTTTGCTAGACAAGGAATGAAAAAACTTAAAATTTTTTGTATTTTTTCTTCAATTTATTTACTTTACATGAACGCTTTTCTTTTGAGAAAACTTTTGTGATATTTTTTCACATGATTTTTGATGAATATTGTGAGATTTCAATGACTTCGTTTTTTCTTTTGACATGCCTTTCTAAAGCGTTTTCCTATGAATTTATGATAGAATGAGAGCATCTAATAGAAGGAGGGCAATACATGGCTAACATCAGAGGTTATATTGGTACGTATACAAAGGGAGACAGTAAAGGTGTTTATACGTTTACATTAAATACGGACAAGCAGCAGATTGAGCAAGTAGAAGTCGCTGCTGAACTTGAAAATCCTACATATTTAACCGTGTCAGAGGATCAAAAGTTTGTTTATGCTGTTGTGAAAAAGGGCTCACAGGGCGGCCTTGCTGCGTATCAAATTGATTCAACGACAGGCAGACTTCACTTCATCAACCAAGAGCTTGCCGATGGAGCTTCTCCTTGCCACGTCAGCGTGGACAGTCAAACGAAAACGGCGTATACAGCGAATTATCATAAAGGGACAGCAGAGATGTATGAAATCGATGCTGAAACTGGCTCAGTGATCCGCACGCTCTCACAGGCGCAGCATGAAGGAACTGGCCCTAACGAAGATCGTCAGGAAAAACCGCACACTCACTTTATGGGTCTCACGCCAGATGAACAATTTGCAGTGGCTGTTGACCTTGGAACAGATGGAATTTATACGTATAAGAAAGAAGACCGCAAACTTGAGCTTGCTCATACATTTGAAACAAAGCCAGGCAGCGGACCTCGTCATATCACATTCCACCCAACGAAACCTGTGGCATATGTAATGACAGAGCTAAGCTCCGAGGTCATTGTGCTTCGTTACTTTGAAGATGGTCATTTTGAAGAGATCCAAACAATCGCGACCATTCCAAGCGATTTTACAGAGAACAATCAAGGCAGTGCCATTCATGTCTCTTCAGACGGACAATTTGTTTATGCAGGAAATCGCGGTCATGACAGCATTGCGATTTTTAAAGCAGATGATGACGGCCAATTAAGCCTAGTCGAGATTGCTTCTTCTGAAGGAAACTGGCCTAGAGATTTTGTGCTTGATCCAACAGAAGAATTCCTCGTCGGTTCAAACCAAGAATCTAGCAATCTTGTGTTATACAAACGCGACAAAGAAACAGGACGTCTCACTGTCTTACAATCAGACATTACCGTCCCTCATCCAGTTTGCGTGAAATTTTTAGGGTAAAGAAAAAAGCCTCCAATAACGGAGGCTTCAGATTGTTGACAAAGGGCTAAAATGAAAAACATTTTAGCCCTTTGTCTTCTTTTCAGCGTGATAGAAAACCTTTGCAGTCTAGGAAGGACGAGCACTGACGCGGAGCGAATTGAACATTCGTGAGCATCAGCGCGCAAGACTGACAAAGAATGCGAGGGTTTGACTACACGCTGAAGCCTCCAATAACGGAGGCTTTTCTTTATGCAGATGGCATACCGCCATCCTCAAGCTTTTGATCAATCAAAGACGTATCGGTTTTTTCTCCGAACCATTTTGACAGCCTGTCTTTTGCTTTCCCTTTCACATCCTCATCAATGTACATTGCTACTTGAAGCAAAGCAAATGTAATGGCCCCTAAATCATCTGTATAGCCGACACCAATCAATGTATCAGGAATGAGGTCAAGTGGAAGGATAAAGTAGCCGAGAGCTCCAATAATCAGAGTCTTTGCTTTGACTGGCACTTCGGGTTTTTGCAATGTATAGTAAAGTAATAGCACAGCATAGACAAGAGAGACACCAGCTTTTTGTGCCGTCTTTTTTAGCTTTTCCCAAAAGGCATGATCATTAAAATGCTTCTTCGAACGCTTTAATAGTTCTTTTTTCTCAGAATGCTTCATCATATCGCCTCCATCTACAGCATAGCCCTTTTCCCATAGTTATACAAGATATCCGTCGATTCGACAAACAAAAAGCAGCAGAAAGCTGCTGCATTCTACTGCTCTTTGTAAAACTTTTCAATTGCCTTATCGATGTACACCCATCCTTTATAAGACACATGAATCGTATCTTTAAAGAAATATGGATCGTACTCATGCTTAGTCAAATCTGCGACTTCATACCCATTATCTCGAATTTGACGATTGATTTTTTCATAATAGCCTGTACGGCCTTCTTTCGGAAAACCGGTGTAATCATACCACTTACCGTTGACAGGAATTGTCACAAACAAAGGCTTTGCCCCTGCCTGTTTTAAAATATCCAGCATGATTTGAAAATCTTTGTATTCTGGTGATTCGGCATAAGAATGACCTTCACGAGAATCCTTCATCTTTTTCATGATCGGTTTCAGCTTGTGATCAAACAGTTTTTGGTTAATATAAAACGGGTTGTCCCCTGCTCTTTTCGCACCAAAAATGCTCGCTTCTTTTTCAAGCTCAGCCCATGTTTTTCCTTTGACTGAAGGAGATGGTTGAAGCTTGCGCTCATGCCCCGATCCAATCGTATAGTACATGTCTTTCTTTTGAAGCATGCCATAATACATTTTCGCAATAGGAGAAATCGCGCCATAAGCGAACTTGTTCCCAGATAGCTCTGCTTTAAAAAGCTCTGTGATCACCATGTCGTTTTTGACTGCTTTAAACTTCATGATTCTTTTGATCAGCTCTTTTTTCACAGTTGGATCAATTTCTTTATTATAGGCGAGATTAAGCGCTTGAAGCGCTGAATAGTTAGGTGCAAAGTGATTCTCGTCAGATCCCCATTTCACAAACCACTGCGGGGACACGATAAATACAAGCTTCTTCCCTTTTAATTCATCCATATGCGCTGCAAAGTTCATCGCATGAATTAATGATTGCGATCCACCTTTTCCAATAAGATAAGGTGTAAACCCTTGAGGATTCTCATGAAAGAAATTCGAAGGGTGATATGGATCAAAACGTGATAGTTCAGAAGATCCATAGATCGGCAAATAAGTTGGATCTTTTAGCATTTCATCTTGTAAATAAAGCCCTTGAAACATCCCTGGATCTAATTCTGTGGCTGACTTTTGTAATTTGTCTTTTGGGATCAGGTGTGAGAGCCATGCATTTGGTACAAGAAGAACACCAATGAATAGAACAGCCGCTAAAATAAGCGGCCCAAAAAAACGCTTTTTCATTACTTCATCTCTGCCAGCTGCTCAGCAATATGATTCGGCGTATCCCACACATCACGATCGAATTCTGTAATCGGAACAGTGATTCCGAGTTGACTTTCAATTGCCATAAGCAGTTCTACTGTACCAAATGAATCAAGAAGACCTTCTTCAAAAATCGCAATCTCTGGATTTTCTTTCACAACGTCATCCTGACAAACCTCTGCAATAATACCGTATACTTGATTTTTAAATTCCATAATTTTCTACTCCCTTAATCATTAATGATGAAATGGTTTTCCTGAAAAAATATAAAATCCGAAACAAATCACATGGAATGTAATAATGATCGACACAACCATTGTGACCTTATTATCCGGCCACCACTTGTGCTTTTTATTCCATTTCTCAAATAAATTGTAACCGGACATGACAACTGCATGATATAGTCCGTAAATAATATATTGAAGGGCAAGACCATGCCAAGCACCCATCAATAGAAAGAGGACAAAGTACCCAATATTTGATACAGCCATTCGGTTCTTGATCCACTTCTTTTTAGTCATAAAGAACACAAATCTCATAAACACGTAGTCTCTGAACCAGAAGGACAGGGACATGTGCCAGCGATTCCAGAAGTCTTTAATGTTTCGGCTGATAAACGGTTTATTAAAGTTCTCTGGTGATTTAATCCCCATAATATAACTCACACCTACAGCAAATGCTGTATATCCAGCAAAGTCAAAGAACAAATACATGCTGTAAGCATACATATATGTTAACTGCTGAACAAAGTGACTGCTGCTAATGTGATGAATATTCATCAGAATATATGTGTGAATCAGATAGCCAATAATGAACTTATATAAGAAGCCAATAAAAATTTTATGAATACCGGCATATAGAAGATCACTGTATGCTTCTTTTTCAGGCGGCGTATCCATATCCTTTTCAAATCGGCGGTAACGGTCAATCGGACCTGATGAAATCGTCGGGAAAAAGACAATGAAATAGACCAAACGGTGAATCGGAATTTTCTTCTTAATCAAGCCATCTCTTGTCTCAATAATTAACTGAGCACCTTTAAATGTTAAGTATGAGATCCCCAAAAAGCTCAGCCAGTTCATTGGCGGCGGATGATGCGGATGATGAATTAAAAAGAACGGTAAAATTTTTGACAGCACAAGCGGTAAAATAGATGCCACCATTGCTGCATAGAAAACAGATGCCTGATTCGCCTTTAACCGATATGCAAGGTACAGGCGGATGATGAAGACTTGCCACACCGTGAACAAGAAGAGCAGCAGCGCGCCATGGGCATCCTTTGAGAAAATAAGTGCCAGCGCCACCACCGTTGCAAACATGTTGTAGCCCTGCATTCTTTTGCCGCGAAGACCAAGAATGATCGTCGGCA
The DNA here is from genome assembly GCF_038593305.1 of Bacillus sp. FSL P4-0248. Taxonomy (NCBI): domain Bacteria; kingdom Bacillati; phylum Bacillota; class Bacilli; order Caryophanales; family Bacillaceae; genus Bacillus; species Bacillus sp. FSL P4-0248. The sequence goes on from NZ_CP151983.1 coordinate 2,460,240, forward strand.
AAAGAAGAATACCAATTAGAATGAAGAAAAAGAATGAACTAAACGGAATCATAGAAGAACCTCTTTCGCGATTCTCTTACGGTCAACCTTCCCGTTTGGCGTCATGTACAGCTGCTCAAGATACACAAATTTTCTTGGAATCATGTACGCTGGCAGTGAATCCGCCATTTCCTTCTTAATCGCACTTGTCAGCTGATACTCTTTTTCAAATGAATGAGCTGCTGGAACAATCGCTGCAATCAAGTACTCGACATGACCGTTTGGCTGGAATGGCACAATCACACAAGCATTGACATAGGTTGTCTCGCTCACATGATACTCAATTTCTTCAAGCTCCATCCGATATCCATGAAGCTTAATTTGATAGTCGAGACGGCCATGGCACGTAATTAATCCATCCTGCGCCACACCTGCGTCACCTGTACGGTAAGCAGGGCGTCCCTCGTATTCAAAGAACACTTTATCCGTTAAGGCTTGTTCACCTAAGTAGCCTCTCGTGACGCTTGGCCCCACGATGACAATTTCCCCTTTTTCACCATCAGGAAGTGTCTTGCCTTCTTCATCTAAAATGACGATGTCTGTATCAGGTTTGGCATAGCCGACTGGTAAAGAATCGTGCTGATCAAGAATCGCCTGCGTGACTTCAATCGATGTGATCGCAACAGTTGCTTCAGTCGGACCATACGTATTAAAGACCTGCGCCTTTGGAAAACGTTCCAGAAGTGCACTTGCTACAGCTACAGGAAGCGCCTCACCGCAGAACAAGAAAACTTTTAGCTCAGGTAAAAGCTCCCCTGTAAAGGAAGGGTCCATTAAGCACATTTGCACAAAAGAAGGTGTTGATGTCCACACTTCAACGTCAGATTGACCAAGTGCTGCAAACATATCCTTTGGCTTATTGACGAGATCTTTTACTAAACAGTAAAGCGTGCCGCCTGATTGAAGCGCTGGATAAAGATCCATCACTGATAAGTCAAAAGAAAATGGTGCTTGATTTAAGAATGTGCGTCCCTCACCAATTGGGAAGTCACGGCACATCCAATCTGTAAAGCTTTCTAAATTATTGGCAGTTACCTGAACGCCTTTCGGTTTTCCTGTACTGCCAGAGGTATAAATAATGTAGAAAACATCATCTTGTTGAACCCACTGCGTGGATGGCGGTGCTTCTTTTTCAAGTGCTAAAAGCGATGCCGCACTCTTCACTTCAATGTGTTCTTCTACATCTAATACATTCTGCTCATTTGCACAAATCAATAGACTGGCTTTTGAGCTTTCAATAATTGAGACGATACGCTCGACAGGTATTGAGATATCGACCGGAATATACGGTCTGCCTGATTTCACACTGCCTAAGAAAGAAATCAGCATCTCTGGCTCCATATGACCGTATACAATGACAGGTTCACTGCCAGCTGCGACTGCATCGATCGCACCAGCCATTTGGTCTGATAAATGCCAAAGCTCATCATATGTGATCGATGCATGTTGAGAAACAAATGCTGGCTGTGTTGGTTTCGTTTGCTGGTATTCATGAATCGTTTGTAATAGTTTCATAATTTAATCTCCAATTAAAAATCGTTGTAAATGAATGATCCCGTATTTGCTGTGTGGAATCCGTAAATAAAGAACAATAATAGCAAAATAAGTAAGTAAAAGCTTGTATATCCTATCCATTTTACAGACTTATTTTCTGATAGCTTTTTGAATAGCATATTGATAACCTCTTTTCTTTTGACACTTATAGAGACGCATGACTCATTCAAAGAGTTTCATATCAAACCATAAAAATTTTAAGAAATGCTAAAAAAATGTCGAACCTTGGAACGTCTCTTTTGAGCAAAGCTGTCTTATTGTAACAAAGATTTAATGTATTTGAAATGAAATTCGATCTTAAATTTGCCTTAAAATTGCTGAAAGCTGTCGAACTAACGCAAAAGCCACCTAGTTTGACTAGATGGCTTTGATTTCATTTATTTCTTATATTTATTGACTTCGAACATGAGAATGTTGTTGAATACCACATAGTCCTTTTTACTTTCAAAAGGACCTTTGTTGTTGTCATGCTCGTCAATCTCATAAAATCCCGGGCCTTCTCCGGCATCACGCTTTTTGTACCAGGATAGGAAGGCGTTGACTTCTTTCATGGAAAGGTCATACTCTTTCTGTAAGCCATTTACCATTGTGATGATGAGAAGGGCATCGCCATCTTCATCGGTTGCATCGTCTTTAGGCGGTGTGGTTGGTTCTTGGTCTTTGTCTCCTGGATTTGTAGAATCATCTTTTGGTGGTGTTGTCGGTTCTGGATCTTTGTCACCGGGTGTTTCTGTGTTGTTTGGAAGTTCCAGGTCTTTTAAGGAGATAGAGATGACCGATTTATAGTTTCTATCAGCTAATTGAGTAAAGTTATTGTTGGGTATTCTACCTCCTATGATATATAAAGTATCATCTATAATCACAGAAGAATGAGCAATACGCATATCGCTTTGCGGCGTATTCACATAGGATTTCTGTTCTGTATTAACGTCATAAAGATATTGATATTTTGGAGCAACTGCCGTAACTAATATATTTTCTTTATAATTAACAGCAGACAAATACTCCCCTTTAAATCCGTCTTTTTTTTCTGTCCACTTATTATTAGAAGGGTTGTATTCATAGATTATAGATTTTGTATTACCGGAAACTGCATAAAATTTCCCTTTCGAAACCACACTTGTAGCATTTTTAATTATTACACTTGGTTGTGATTCTTTTACCCATTCGTGTGTGGTTACATTATAACTATAAAATTCATCTCCCCCACCTAGAACATAAATTTTGTTATCAATAGCTCCCCCCTGTACATTATATGCTCCTTTTAATGACTTAAACGGAACATTTTCTAACTTAGTCCATTCATCTTTTTTTGCATCATAAACTTCAAAACTATTAAACTTTCTATCTTCAGATCCCCCTGCTATAACATAAATTTTGTTGCCAATTGTTACTGTTGCCGCCCCTCCCCTAGCAGTTGGCATTACACTTTTTTCAAACCATTTATTCATGCTGGGATCATACATATAAGTTTGATTTGAATATCCTTTATTATAAGAACCTCCCCCTATAACATAGATGTTTCCGTCTACTACTCCTGTACTAGCACCAATTCTTGCCTCCGGTAAGTCCGCAAGCTTTTTCCATTCTGCAGTTTCAGCTTGTGCTACTTGATGTGATTGCAGAATAGCAAGTACAAACAAGATCATTACTAATAACCATTTTTTCAAGAATATCACTCCTTCAGATAGTCTTACTCTATATGTATCGGATTAAACTGTACATTTTCTACCACAAAATAGAAGTGAATTTAGAATAGTAGCGTTCTTCTCTAATTCACTTTCATATCACTCGCTACTTTTTACCTATTCATTACCTATTTTTATATTGTTAAAATAAAACATACTTATTTGAGAAAGGAGTGAACCTTTCTGGGCAAGATACTTGATGCAAAAGCACTAACCAGTGCCATGGATACAAGAGCAAAACACTATCAGGAACTCCGCGAACAAATGGTAGATTTAAAAAAGGCATTACAAGGTGTTGCCAACCTCGGTGATGATTTTACTGGGAAAGGTGCCGATAACATTAAAAGCTTTTATAAAGAACTAGCGGGTAATGTTGACATGTTTATCAATTTCATTGATAAGCAAAAAGCCTTTCATGAAGGTGTTTCTGGGACACTTGATGATACGAGCTTTGGTGGCGATACCTTTGTAGAAGAACACTTTTTAGACAACGCAGTACATATGGGAATCAAGAATGCCAAAAGCATTGTAAAGGATCAAAAAAAGGCACTCAAAACGATTTTTCAAGACATTGATGATCTCATTTCACTAGAGGTATTTGATAGCCAAAACTTTGACGAAAAAATAGAAGATGCGGAAGATGAACGAAAAAAGACAGTCAAAGATCTAAGAGAGCTTGATCAAAATTTAAAAGATGAATATGCTTTGTCAGAGACGGAGCAGCAAGCTACAATGGCATTGTACGCTGAAATGATGAATGCGACAAATGATGGAAAAGCGATTTCGCCTATGAATTTTGACAAGAAAGCATATCAAAATAGCGAAATCTACAAGGCAAAAAGCGATATTGAGAAGCAAACTGCTGAATATCTCAAAATCAAAAAAGAACAAGAAGAAGCCCGCGAGATCGCAAAAGAACAAGAAGCGCTCGCCAACCGTCCTTGGTATGAAAAAGCGCTCGATTACGGTGGAAATATTGTCAATGAACTGACTGGTGTGAACGATGCAAAACGTGCCGCAACAGGTGTTGATCCGATCACGGGTGAGGAACTCACCGCAGGCCAGCGAGTCGCGGCAGGAGGCATGGCAGCAGCAGGCTACATCCCAATCGTCGGCTGGGCAGGCCGCATTTTCAAAGGCGGAAAAGCTGTCTATAAAACGACTCAAGCCACATCAGCCGCAGTTAGGGCAGTCGACATTTACAAGACATCGCAAAAATCCTTTGACGCCCTGAAGACATCTCAAAAAGGATTATATGGTCTCACTGCAACAAACGGCTTCAGCGAAGCGATTACTGGTAGAGATATGTTTGGGAATAAGATCTCCAAAGAACAGCAGGAAGCGAGTATGAACGCGGCGCTGGGTATGCTTTTGCCGTTTGGACTAAATGGTGTAAGTAATAAATTAAAAAATAAAGCAACACTAGACGTGCAGAATAACTTAAATAAAAACCATCATGAATCTAGAAAAGCTAGTTTAAAAGAAATTAAACGACAATTAAATATACCAAGAACACAAAACCCTGAAAGTCAAAAGATGGTGCCCTTAACAGATAAAAATGGAAAAAGAATATTAAATGAAAAAAACCAGCCCATCCTTACGAGAGAACTTACGTATGAAGTTAATGGTAAAAAGATTGTTATTCAGGATCATTCAAATGGTCACGATTTTGGAGAAGGAGGCATCGGAAACCAACCTTCACACCACAATGTCAGACCTGAACATAACACCCGCAATGGTAAAGTTGAAGGTGTAGAAGACCATTATTATTTTGAAAGAAGAAACAATAAATAACTCAAACGAGGAGTATCCAAATGATTAGAGAAGAAAAATTTATGAACCCACAAGCGATGACTCAAATTTTCGGGGGGATTCCTCATTTTAAAAATGCAGAAATCATGAACGTTGATTTAAACAGAGATGGTCCTACCCTATTTATAAGAATAATGACAAAAGACTCCGTGAAGAATAGACCTAAACGTTGGGGGAATTTTGATGTTGTCTACGTTGAATTATCATTCATTGGTGTAACGGATTTAAAAATTAATCATTTAGGAAATAATAATATAATTGATCATTTTGAGATTAGCACAACAGAGAATGAAGGGTTATTAAAAATAAACTGTAAGAATCAAATGCAAATCGAAACCATATTTGATTGGGCAAGAGTTGAACAAATTTCTCCGGGGCTAATTGGGTCTTAAGATAACTTACGTTTTCATAAACACCAAATATTTAATCCACTTTAAGAAGGGCCTCTCTTTATTAAGAAAAGCCCTTCTTAAAGTCATTTTCATTAGCTAATAACAATCATACAATGCTTTTTGATTATTCAACACTTCTAATAATTAATTCAAATCCCTTAGTAAAACATCTTTGAACAATTCAATAGCATTTTCCTCACTAGAATCATTCGTGCCTAGTTTCCCTTGAAATGCTCTAGACATATAGACTTTTTTAATGTTTTTGTAAGTTGATTTTAGCCTGACCATACTGTTAGACTGGATTCATAAAAGATCGCTAAAATACTTTGTTAAACAATAGAAAAAAAAGAACTTTGATTTATCAATGTTTTTGGCTTTTTAACAGTTTCAAATCATCATACGACCCAGTAGAGATTCGAACTCCCGATCGACGGCTTAGAAGGCCGTTGCTCTATCCTGCTGAGCTACTTTATATATCCGCTATTTGTTCACGTTCAAATAGACTATAATTAGATTCGTTTCGAAAAAGTCAATTCTTTTCATGCTGTGTGGATGAACCGACTATAGGTTTACCCCCTTCATGTCCCCAGTGAAAATGTAGGAATATCCCCCATATCCTTTATGTAAAGAAAGAGAGATGTAGTGGGCAGAAATTTACCGATTGTCAGTTTGTGAATGAGAGTGGTTTCTGTATCAAACCAAAACACCAACATACCCAATACCACAACTTGGCATGTATGCAACCATAAAAGACATCCAATTAATTTGGATGCCTTCCTATAACTATTTTACTTGTTCTTGTAGCACGTCTTTCAGCAATTCAATAGCACTTTCTTCACCTAGGTCATTTGTTCCCAGTTCACCTCGGAATGCTTTAGAGAGGATAGATTGCTTTAGTGCTTCAATATTCTCTTCTACTAGAATCATTTCTTTTTGTTTGCTTTCTAGTTCTCGATAATTATTAAGCCAGCTTGTAATCTCCATAACTTCTTCCTGCGAAGGCAAAGGAATCGGTAAAGAAGCCAGTTTTTGTGAGTTAATATTAGCTTGTCCAACCTGTTGGGTAACCATTGATAGAAGTATTTTACGTCCTACATGGCTATTAATATAATGAGAAACATAACTAGCTAAAAAATCTTTATAAAACAATCGTACTCTGATTAGATAAGATGCAAATGTAAATCTCTCTGAGACATCTTCTGTTATTACAGACGTTTTACCAACTAATTCATAACTATTCGTCCTATTAAATAATAAATCATTAGTTTGTAAATCATATTTTAAAACATCTTCATGATTGTTCGGGAGATACTTCAAGTTATTTAGTTCAAGATAACCATCAACAATATTCCCCATTCTTAATACTGGTGTTCCAGTTACGTCATCATTTGTTTTAGCAGATGTGCCATATGTGGATGCTTCAATTAGATCATTTAAGCGCACCCACTTCCATTCTCTTGGCAATTCATATAGCTTTTCTAAAATACTTGAGTCTAATTGGTCTTTATACTTTGTTTTTGTTCCTTCTTTTAATAAATTTATTTGTTCAATCCATTCATTAGCCGTAGTTATATCAGCATTTTCCCCTCTCCACTTCCTAGTCAACTCCCCACGAAACGCCTTATCCAAAATAGCCGCTCGACGAAGTTCAAACGTTTCCTTCGCTTCTTCAATCAACTGCTTTGCTTCTTCAATTTTACTTAAAAGCCGCTCCACTTTCTCAGCAATTCGTTTTTGCTCGTTCACAGGAGGGAGAGGAAGTGGCATCTTCTCATAGTCTGTACTTCGAACTGAAGGAGAATTATCTCCCCTTGTATGATCAATCAGATATTGAGTAGCATAATTAGAACATAGATAGCTATACAAATAACTTGAATTCAGTATTTTTTTAGGTGTACAAACATAAAAAGCCGTTGACGCAACCAATTTATTATCCTCTATATCGATATGTGCTATATTTTTTAAATACGGTCTTACTAGTGAAATAATCACATCATCCTTGGAAACTTTTCTTTTTGCTCTACTAGGTGCAAGAGTTATTTCTACTTCCTTTATTTGTCTAACCAATTGTTTTTTATTATCTATTGCATCAACGTCTATATAATGGAATGCTTCCCCATCTAATTTCTTCGGCTCTCTAGTTTCCATCGGTTTTATCGCATTTTCAACTCTTGTCCAAACCCAATTTCTTGGAACTTCATAAGACTGCTCTTCATCTGGTAATATCGCTTCTTCCAATAATTCCTCAATGGTCTTCTTTTTCTTACTCACTGTTTGACCACCTCATCCTCTTCAACAGCACGCAACTCTTCAACTACCTCATTTAACAACCCCATAGCCTGCTGAAGTTTCGCAATTGCTTCTTCTGCTGATTCAATTGGATCTGGTAAGTTGTCATAGGAAGATAGTGATTCATCTGTAATCAAACCGATATCTAAACTATCCCCTTTTTTTGCAATATCTTCTCTTGTGAACACATTCCAACGTTCATCCTCTACTTTTGAGCGGTCTTCTGCTACATATGCTTTCATGAAGTTTTCAAAGTGTGCCATTGTTAGCTGATTCCGTTTTCCGAATGACGTCATATTGGTGCGGAGATCATATACCCAAACATCCTTTGTATTATCTTGGTCTGTTGTTCCTCTTGTGAAAAATAAGACGTTTGTTTTCACACTTTGGGCATAGAAAATCCCCGTTGGTAAGCGTAAGATTGTATGCAGATTGCATTTATTCATTAAATCACGTCGAATCTGTGCACCAACCCCGCTTTCAAACAAGACATTATCAGGTAATACAACTGCTGCGCGTGCATGACCATCGTCTTTTAAAGCGTTATAAATTAACTGTAGAAAATTAAGCTGTTTATTGGAAGTTGCAAACGTCAGGTCATCACGGGAGACACTCTCTCCACCTTTTTTCGTTCCAAATGGTGGATTGGTTAAAATGACATCAAAGTTTTTCATCCATTTTCCATTACTAGATAACGAATCCCCTTGTTCCAGTCGCCCTTCGATATCATGAAGTAATGCATTCATTAAAGCAAGACGATGAGTCCCTGTGACGAGTTCCATTCCAGTAAACGCTTCTTTCTTTTGGAAAACGCCCAGTTGTGGATCTAAATCATAATAGTTATCTGTCTTATTTTTCAAATACTGGTCTGCCGCAATCATAAAACCAAATGTACCAGCTGCAGGGTCATTGCATCTTTCTCCAGGTTTAGGGTCAACTAGCTGTACCATTACATCAATTAATACACGCGGTGTAAAGTATTGACCAGCACCTGATTTTGTTTCGCTTGCGTTTTTTTCTAACAAGCCTTCATATAAATTACCTAAACCTTCTTCTTTTGCGTTGTACCAATCAAGGCCATCAATGGTCTTTAGAATTTTCTCTAGATTCTTTGGTTCTGTAATACTTGTAGCAGCATCCGTGTAAATCTGACGCAATTGAGCATTCTCGCTATTACCCAGCTTAATTAAAAGATGTTGATAAAATGTTTTGAGTTCTACCCCTTCTTTTTCTAGCAAATCATCCCATCTATATCCTTCGGGTATTACATTTTCTGTTTGCTGTTCTTTCATCATTTTTAAAAATAAAATATAAGTTAACTCCGTGACATATTGTTGATATGTAATACCGTCATCACGAAGCACATTACATAAATTCCATAATTTTTGAACGATTTCTTGGTTATTCATCTTTTTTCCTCCTGGAAATCTTCTATCTATTAAATCAAATTTGATGATTTTTAGTTGAAAGCGAACCTTTTCATTATAACCCAAAAAAGTGCCTCAATGAAGAGGCACCGTCGTTAGCTGATATAAAGGTTCTCATTGATCGTATTGACAATATGATCAATATGATCACCGAACTCACGTTTCAGTAATTTGTAGCCACCAGACGTTCTAAAAGGTTCTTCCGAGAATGCCTCTTCTGCGGTAGGCGCAAGAACAGGAACTTGAAGTAATTGCTTTTCTATTCTCTCTAACCATTTCTTTTGTCTTGGCGTCCAATCATGCAGTGAATACACTTTGTGCATTGCCTGTTTAATACGTGATTCATGGTCAACGAGTGCTTTACCTAATGCAGCTTGGCGAATAAAACTAATAATATCTGCTGCAATGTCTTCATTTTTTGTCTGTTTCCAAGCGGTTTGTAAATGAGATTGCTTAAAACCTTTTGTTTCTAAAATCGTCATTAGTTCTCGTAAATCTTGTCTTGTTAGATCTTTTGGTCGTGTACAAATCAGATGCAAAGCGGGAATTTCATTGATATTTTCTTGGATAAATCGAACAAAACCATCCAGATAATCTTCTGGTCGCTTGTTTCCTTCACCATACCCACGAATGACGTCTGTTACTTCATCTTCCTTATCAGATATATAGCGTTTTTCACGTGTCACTTGGTACGTTTCCATGTATTCAAATAGAATATTATGCTGTGTGGCTTCTTGCGGTGAGTATGTTTGAATTTCTTTCACCCATTCATCCACATGTTTTCCATTTGATAATTCTTCAAACTTTCCCATGCCTTCTTCGTCAAATCTTTGTTTGCGACGTTGGATTTTTGCTACTAATTGATCACGATAAAACGAAGCTTCCTCATCAGTCGTTGCATTTACAAGAGAATCATACAACTCACCGATACGAAAGTTTTGTTTCTTCACAACTGGTTTCATTTCTGTATAATGTTGCAACTTGTCATATATACCAACAGCGTCGTAGATGTTAAAGTGTGTTTTCCCAATCTCTGGGCAAAGACGAGTCGCACGGCCAAGCATTTGATCATAGAGAATACGAGATTGTATTCTTCTTAAAAACACCAAATTTGTGATCGGCGGCACGTCAATACCTGTTGTGAGCAAATCAACTGTAACAACGACATTAGGTAGTCGCTCATTTTTAAAACGTTTAATGGCATCTAATGGCTTGTAGATATATCCAGTAATTTTCATAATGGCATCATCTTCAATGTCATCACCACGTTCTTTAAAGGCTTCTTTTAATAAGCGAACAACAAGATCTGCGTGTTGATCAGTAGCTGCAAAGATAAGCGTTTTTTCTTTACCTGCAGGGTCAATATAATCAACTAATTTATTTAAAACTGCACGGTTAAACGGTTCTGTAATGACTTTTTTATTAAACTGCTCCACTTCAAAGTGCACAGTATCTTCTAACTTTTCTAGTTGAATCTCCCCTTTATCAACATCATATACTTCTACTTCCTCATCTTTTTCAAAGGTGATGCCCACTTGTGAAAGTTCTGTTTTAAACAAATAAGGGGGCTCATGGTCCACTAGATATCCGTCCAACACTGCTTCGCTATATGAATATTTAAAAATTGGCATACCGAAAATGTCTGTTGTATGTAGAGCAGGTGTTGCGGTAAGCCCTAAACATGCCGCATCAAAATAATCGATAACGCGCCGATATTGACTAATATAATCATTCTGATCACGGAATTCCAATTCTTCCTCTGTCATTTCTCTATCACTTGTATATCCTCGATGCGCCTCATCTACAATGATGAAATCATATTGCCCAACGCTTGGAAGCTTTTCGCTATCGTTATAAAAAAGTCTGCGAACCATTCCCTGCACGGTTGCAATCTGCACCTTCGTTTCAACTTCCGGTGTGAGATCGCCTAATGACTTCACATCATATATATCAGCAAACGAGTAACCTTCAATTTTCGTATCTTTCAGTGAATCCTCTGTTTGTTTACCGAGTGAATTACGATCGACAAGAAAAAGAATGCGGCGACACTTTTTAGACTTAATTAAGCGATACATAAGCGCAATAGCGGTACGAGTTTTTCCAGTTCCTGTAGCCATTGCAATAAGCATTCTTCTGTTTCCTTCTTTTAACGACTTTTCTGCAGCCAGAACCGCATTCTGCTGATAGTGACGCAATCCAAATTTCGTTATATCCTCTTCTTCTAGACGCTTATCCGCATCCTTATCATCTTGGCTAAGAAGAAGTTGTATATCTTCAGGTGAATGCCATCCTTCAAGCGGACGTGCATGTTCAAATGGTTTGCGTGAATCCCAGAACCAAATGCCCGATTCCTCTTGAAGCTGTCTTAAATAAGGGCGGCCATTTGTTGCATATAAAAATGGGATTTGATAATCACCAGTTGTTGGTGTAATCTGTTCATCTTCTATTTGCACAACATTTTTCGCGTACACTTTTGTTTGACTATCTAATGCCCCAGGAATCGTTTTCTTTTCTGCTTTTGCTTCAATGAAACCAACAAGCTTGAGTCCAATAAACAATGCATAATCAACCCAGCCGCCATCGACCTTCCACTCAGCAATGGCCATATGTTTGTTTTTCTCTGGTAGAGTCCTGTTTTTTTTATAGTTTAGTAAATTCGTGTCTACTTCCCATCCAGCAGCACGTAACTTCTGATCAATGATGATACGTGTTTCATCTTCAGTCAGCTGCTGCCTACGCATGAAGTTTTTGGACGCTTTTCTACGTTTCATTTTCTCATCTGCTTGCTCTAATTCAGCTTGATGACGAATTGCCTCTAATTCCTCTTCAAGCTGTCTCACTTTCACTACATACTCTTGTTGGAGCTGTCGTGTATCTATTCCTGTTTGTATATTTGGCTCTATGTACTCTGGAGCTTGAAAATTCCAATCACCGTATACCTCCATAAACCAAGTCGACAAACGAAAAGCCAAATGCAATAAAGATTTCGCTTCTTCTGTTTTTTGATAACCTGCTTCATGCATGGCCACATTCCCTTTGCGACGAAGCGTTTCAACGATATCTATTAACTCTGGTTCAAGTATTCCTTCTCGGCGTAATATATTGATGCGCTCTACTTGTTTCGTCCCATATGCTTCCTTAATATTTTCAGCGGCTAGAATAAATTTTGTTAATGTTTCGGCAAATAACCGTAGTTTCATTACTGTTGTATGTGGGTCATGATATACATTTTTCTCAGCTGTTTCTCCTAAATTGGAAAGTACTGCCCACTTTCCTTGAAAAAATGAAAAATTGCTATTCATCGTTATCACCGTTTCCCAAAAGGTTTTATATGTTTATTATACTATATTTATACAAAAATTAGGTAGACTTATTCCACAACTGAAAAAGTTAAGTTAATGGGGGTTTTGTACAACAAATTTCATATCATCTTTTTGTGCTTTAAACTTTTTATCGGCAAGAAAAATATTGTTTCAAATAGCCAGCGACATTTGCCGAGAGAAAAAACGATCTCTTATCCTAAGTCTTCAAAACTTTATCTACTTTCACTAGATCTCTCTACTAATACTCTATAATCAGAGAACAATATAAAAACCCATGGTTTCATGGGTTTCTCATCAGTCCACTATAAGAAAGTCTGTCACAAGGCAAGCGGGTTCTCCGTTTTGATCTAGCCCCCAAAAGCTTGGGTACATTCCGTCACCGTAACCTGTTGTATACATAGCATCTTAAAATAGCTTATTATTTCTGTGCTCTTGGTTAATAACATTTTATTGATTAGTTGCAAATATTTTTTGTTTATTTTCTCTTCTTAGACTTTTTTGCTTTTTTATTTACTGAAGCATTCAAGTTTTTCTCTAAAAGATAGCTATAAAAAAGTTTTTCTAATAATTTATAGTTTTTGTTCGAACTTAAAATTTTTTGGGCATAATGTATACCAGTATACAAAAAAGCTCCGACAACCATTACTTGAATCCCGAGTATCAACCATAAACCTAGAACTTGATTAAACTCTTCTTCTTTTAGAGATGGTTCTTCAACAGCAGTATTTATAATAAGAGTAAACCAACTCGCTATCATCGAAACTAGAATAGAAGGAATAGAAATTTTCAAAAATGTTGTTATAGAAGCTTCTCTTCTATCTTTATTTATTTCTTTTAGTTGAGGCAATATATATTTTTCAATTTGAGTTGTTGAAAAATTATGTTTATTTAGTTTTTCGTTAAAAGCTTCATAAATAACATTTTTTCTTAACTCATCAAAAGTCTTAAAGCCTGACAATTCAGAAAAATGAGTTAAACCTTTTATTATACAGTATATAGCTATAAATAATAATAGCAAGAAAACAATCACAACTGCAATTAAGAATACTTTTCCATGTGAAAATTTATTAAAGAGGAAAATAAATAATATAAATACAATTAAACATGAGACTATTTTTAATATACATTCCACAAAAATTTTGTTCTTTTTTTGCGCCTTCACTTCCGATTCTTCTTTCACTTCATTTAAAAAAGGAGAATTTATTAATAAGTATTTCATTGTATTCACTTTTCTCACTTCTTGTTTAAGTTCAAACAACATATCATCTATATCAGTCAAAATGTCATCACCTCTATTTCTATTACGAAAAAAACAAATAAAAGTTTCATCTAATTTAATATAAGAATGACTACCCTAGGAATAAAACAAATCTTTAAAAACTCTCTAAATCAATATTTTAATTATGTTCATAGGAAAAATCAGAGCAATATTTAATAAATACTAGCAAAAAAGCCTAAAATCCTTTCATATCAAGGATTTTAGGCTTTTAATTTAGTACGTCCCAGGAGAGATTCGAACTCCCGACCGACGGCTTAGAAGGCCGTTGCTCTATCCTGCTGAGCTACTGGGACATGTTGTTATGTAGTGTGCTGCGGTGTATTACCTCAGCGACAAGATTTATTATATTACTATTGTTCTTTAAAGTCAACGGTTTTTCGAAAGTTTTTTCATAAGGGGCAAATGCTGCACCCTTATGAAATACCTTCCAATGTGACAGTGTTTTCGAGGTCTTGTATGGCCTGACCTTCGTCCGTGAAAAACTGTACGTTTGCTTCGCTTCCATCTAGTGTCAGTATAGCATAGCTGCGCTCTTTTCGCACTCTTGGCAAGTGCACGCTGCCTGGGTTAATGAGGAGTTTTCCTCTTAGCAGTTCACTGCCTGGAATGTGCGAGTGGCCAAAGCAGATAATGTCTGCGCCTAGCTCTTCTGCACGGTAGTAGACTTGAAGCAAGGATTGTTTGATGCCATGCAGATGTCCGTGAGTGAGAAATAGTTTTCCGCCTCCATCAAGTGGGAGCAGGAGCTCTTCTTCAAAATCGCCCATAAAGTCACAATTTCCTTTGACGACTTTGTATCCTTCGAGTGCTGGGTGGTTCGTTTCGAGTTCTGAATCTCCGCAGTGAATCATCATGTCAACTTCAGCCGCATGCCGTTTGGCAATGGTTTGAAGTTCGTCTGTGAGTCCATGACTGTCACTAATGATGAGTATCTTCATGGCTTCATTCCCCCTTATTCATTTGCGTCTAGCAGTGATGAAAGCTTTTGAAGCGCGACCGCTCGATGGCTGATCTTGTTTTTCTCCTCTGGTGATAATTCGGCCATCGTCTGGTCTTTGTCTTTGACGATGAAAATTGGGTCGTATCCGAAGCCATTTTCGCCGATTGGTTTTTCTGCGATGAAGCCTTCTACTGATCCTTCTACCGTCTTTGTTTCTTTTCCCGGTATGCTGACAGCAAGGGCACATCTGAATCTGGCTGTGCGGTCTTCTTTTTCAATGCCTTGAAGTTCGCTCAGCATTTTTTCCACATTCTCCGCATCGTCTTTATGCTCACCTGCGTATCTCGCTGAATACACGCCAGGTTTTCCGCCCAGATAATCAATTGACAGACCGGAATCGTCTGCAATGACCATTTCACCTGCTTTGGCTTGAATGGCCTCCGCTTTGATGATGGCATTTTCTTCGAAGGTTTGTCCTGTTTCTTCAATTTCTTCAGTAAAGCCAATGTCTGCTAGTGTTTTGACCGTGAATCCTTTTGGCTCAAGAATGGCTTTGAATTCTTTCGCTTTACCCGTATTGTGCGTTGCAATGATGGCTGTTTTCATCCTGATCAAACCCTTCTCTTTATTCGATGACTTCTCCTGTTAGTGCTTTTTGCTTTTCGATTAATTCTTTGATGCCCTTTTCGGCTAAATCAAGCAGTCCGTTTAGCTGTTCTCTTGAGAATGTCGCTTCTTCGCCTGTTCCTTGAAGTTCAACAAAGCGACCAGCGCCTGTCATAATGACATTCATATCTACTTCAGCAGAAGAATCTTCTTCATAGTTTAAATCTAACAGAAGACCTTGCTGAGAATCAATTCCGACGGATATCGCCGCTAAATAATCAGTAATCGGGTTTTCTTTGATGACTCCTTCAGCCCGTAGCTTTTGAATCGCAAGTGTCATGGCAACAAAAGCACCTGTGATGGATGCTGTGCGTGTGCCGCCGTCTGCTTGAATAACATCACAATCAATCCAAATGGTGCGTTCGCCAAGCTTTTCTAAGTCAACGACTGCGCGGAGTGCTCGTCCAATTAAACGCTGAATCTCCATAGTGCGTCCTGTGACTTTTCCTTTAGATGATTCTCTTATCGTTCTTTGTGCAGTTGCTCTTGGAAGCATGCTATATTCTGCTGTGATCCAGCCTTTTCCTTCTCCTCTTAAAAAAGGAGGTACGCGGTCTTCGATCGATGCGTTACAAATCACCTTCGTATTTCCCGCTGAGATTAAGACAGAGCCTTCTGGGTGCGTGATGTAGCCTGCCTCTATTTCAATTTTTCTCAATTCGTCATATTGTCTTTCATCTAATCTCATGTTTTACCTCCGTTACGATATACATTCCTCGCGAGTGCCAGCGGGGTTCTCCTACTAACTTTGACAACCTCAGCTCGTTCTAATCGCTTGGAATAAAAAAGAGGCAGCGAATATGCATGCCTCTTTTTCTCCATTATATCAATGTGTGACGTTAAAAACTACCTGTATTCACTTGTTCTGGTCGTGAAACCGGCTTTGTAAGCTCTGCTCCTTTTTCGTTCACAAGCTCAGCCTTGCCGTTCACCTTGACAGATACGCTTTTGACGTCCGGCAGCTCGGTTAATGTGAGCACAATGCTATCAAGAACTTTTTGTGAAATGACCTTTTTCTTTTCATCTGCACTGCCAAAAATGGATTCGTTGAAATCAAGTGTCACATGGCCATCTTTTACTTTTGGTACATCATTCAACTTCACATCTTGATCGAAGTCTGTAAGCAGATGGCTTTTTTTGCTTGGTCCAGAGACGAGCTCATCAATCGCTGCTGTAATCGGATCATCCTCGTCTTTTGGCGCTCTTTTGGTCACCGGAACATAGTACGTCTGTTCATCAGATTCAGCTAAATAGTAAACCGTCACTGGCTTTGTCGCTGTCATATCAGCAGCAGCCTCGTGCTGGATATTAATACCGTCTTCTCTGCTTAAATCATCTGAGATAGGTGTACCGTTCACAGGCATTTCTTTTAGTTCATGTCCATTCATCTTCAATTTGACTTTGGCTATGGAATCAAACTGTGTTAACGTCCAAGTAACAGATTGCAGGATGCGCTGCTCGTCTTCTTTTTTATAGTTTTTAAATTCATTTGAAAAATCGACAACCGCCGTTCCGTCTTTAATATCGACAGATACGCTCGTATCCGCTGGCAAAACTGCTCTGAATCCATTCGGCATTAAGTTCGAAATAGGTCCCCCATCCACGAGATATTCAAGGGTTTGTTTGGCACTCCCTTCATTTTTCGGCAATGGAATGGATTGAGATACGACATACCCGTTTTTATCTATTAAATATAATTCTCTCATGACCGTATCTGCCTGCTTCTCTTCTTTTCCTTCTTTGGCTGTTTGTTTATCTTCTTTATTTTCTTTCACATATGTGACGTTTTGTGGCGGGTCAATCTCTGTTTTCGCTTGGTCTGTTTGAAACAATCCGCATCCTGACAAAAGCATGGCTGACGCGATACACGTAACAGCTGCTGTAGATCCTTTTTTCAGCATACTTCACCCTCCTCTAGTAGTTTGTACTACTATGTATACGAGCTCCCCCAGAGGATTAGACCCTTTTCATAAAAAAATAACCCACTTCAAAATAGAAGGGGGTTATTGCTGGTAGATGTGTTCAAGTGACACAGTTTCGACCTTCCCTGGCAGGTAGCCAAACCAGTCACGAGCGATGTTTTGAAAATTTTGCTGCTGCCCCGTTGTGTAAAATGTATGGACAGGCGCTTCTTTAGAGGTATTTAACAGCCCTTTATATGAAAGAATCGTACTCGCTTCTCTCGCTGTCTCATCCCCTGATGAAATGATGCTGACATCACTGCCCATAAAGCGCTGAATCGGCTCTTTTAAAATCGGATAGTGTGTACAGCCAAGAATAAGTGTATCAATTCCTGTTTCCTTCATCGGTTCAAGGGAATCTTTCACCACTGCCTCTGCTGTCTGATCTAAAAACGTACCGCTTTCCACAAATGGGACAAGGAGCGGACACGCCAGACTTTGAACTGTTAGACCTGCTTTTAGTGACAGCAGCGCTTCTTTGTATGCCTCGCTTTTGATCGTATTGACTGTGCCAATAACGCCAATATGCTGGTTGTTCGTCACTTTAATTGCTGTACGGGCGCCAGGCTGAATGACGCCAATAACCGGAATATCAAGCGTTGCTTTAATTTCATCCAGTGCGATCGCTGTTGCTGTGTTGCATGCAATGACGAGCATTTTAATATGGTGGTGTTTTAATAAGTAGTGTGCCATTTCCCACGTATATTGAAGAACTTCTTCTTCTTTCCGCGGGCCATATGGACATCGTTTTGTATCGCCTACATAAATGATTTTTTCTTTTGGCAGTTGTCTCATGATTTCCTTTGCAACGGTTAAACCGCCGACGCCGGAATCAATGACGCCGATTGGTTGATCCAACAAAATCGCCTCATTTTCTTTTCATTTGCTGCTGTAGTTTCGTTAAGGATTGGTTGAAAACGATGGCTTCTTCTTCTGAGAAAGCCTCTAGAAGTTCACTGACGTATTCTTGGCGTTTAGCAATCACTTCTTGAATGATCCGCTCGCCTTCAGGCAATAAATGAATGCGAACCACGCGGCGGTCAGATGGATCTTTCACCCGTTCGACAAGTTCACTTTTTTCCATTCTATCAATTAAATCAGTGGTTGTACTGCAAGCCAAGTACATCTTTTGTGACAGCTCGCCTATTGTCATATCTCCGAATTCATAAAGCCACTGAAGCCCAATGAATTGTGGAGGTGTAATCGTATATTGATTCAGGATTTCTCTGCCTTTTTGCTTAATAATTGCGGCAATGTGACGCAATGATTTTTCAATCTCTGCAACATGGCCTGACTCATTCGTTTCCATTTTATTGATACCTCACTATAGCATCTCACTTTGACTAAAACGTACATGTCTATTTTCCTCGTTTTTCAAAGAAAATGCAAGAAGAGACTCATGGAAACCATATAGAAATAACCGGTTCCTTCCCGATATGGAAGGAAAACCGGCTGACTTTAGAGCTCTAGCTCACCCATACGCAGAAGCTCGACTACAGCCTGTGAACGGCCTTTGACTCCTAGCTTTTGCATGGCATTTGTTATGCATACCTTTTACAAATGAGTATAACTTACAGGATCATTTAAATCTATAATGAAAATTCATTTTCCCGTTTGGGTGGATTACAATATGATCAATGAGCTTATCAAACACATGCTTTAAATCTTTCTCTTTGTCTTCAAGCTCTCGAAGAACCGCTTGCATTTCCATCATTGAACTTTTCTCATCATGGACCTGCTGTAAGGAAAATAAACTCTGTTCAAGTTTAATTATATTAGATTGAATTTCATTGCGCTTTGTTTGGAACTCGGCTTTTGAAATAATCTGATCTTCTAAATAAAGTTCCAGCAATCTTTTATTCTGTGTTTCTAAGGATTTCAACTCTACTTTAACAGACTTCATTTGTTTTTCTTTTTGTTCAAGTGCATTTTTTCTGTAATCATGTGATATATCCTTGGAGAATTCGATTAGATTCTCAATGACTAAATCCCTGACCTCTTCATAAGTAATTGGAACATGGTTAACACAGCCTTCTTGACCAGCTCTTCTGTAATTACTGCATTTAACGTATTTCCAATACGTTTTTTCTCCAGTTTGTTTGGCTCTGCTTGTTTGAATAATGACCATATTAGAACCACATTTACCGCAAATGAGTAATTGTCTCAACTCATTCCACGGGGTGAATTTAGTCTTTTTATTGACAGTCGGTTTATTATTTGCTTTTTCCCAATCCTCTCTTGAGACAATCGGCGGGCAAAAGTCTTCGTAAACGGTCCATTTTTCGGGTGGATTCCGAATGAATTTTTTTCGACCATCAACTTTTATCGTAGTATGCCTATTAGCTATATGCACGCCGCAATAAATAGGGTTTCTCAAAATGGTTTGAACTGTTGTGAGCTGCCAATTACTACGTTTTTTTGGAGGTGGTATTTCACCTAGCCTACATTTTTCTTGCAAAGCGTATGTAACCCTTTTATGACCCAATCCCTCGTTATTATAAAGATGAAAAATTAATCTTATAACTTGAGCTTCACTTTCGTTAATCACTAAGTGTTTACCATCTTTTTGGTAACCGTAAGGCACTCTTCCTGAATGCTCACCGCGTCTGGCTTTGGCTGCAAGTACACCACTTATATTGACTGACATAGACTTAGGTAACTGCTCCGCAAACAGAGCAGACATTTCAAATTTCATTGACGCTTTACTCTCGTAAAGGGAGTCATAGTCTTCTTCGAGTGTAACGACACGAACCCCATTAGACACTAGAATCTCTCTGATGTATAACGCATCTTTTAAGTCCCGGGCAAGACGTGTGATGGACTTAAAAATCACCATTTTTATTTCTTTCTTTTCCGCCAATGAAAAAATGTATTTCATGGCTGCCCTATCTTCAAGGACGGTTCCGCTGATACCATCATCTAACAAAACAGAACGGTCATCCCATTCATAATTATGTTGCTCGATCCAGTACCTGCAAACGTCGATCTGGTTTTCTTTAGAACTTATTTGTTCATCTCTGTCCGTTGAAACCCTTGTATAAATTTTATAAGGGTAGTCGTCATATTTAATGATTTCTTCAACTGATGATTTTTTGAAATACATATAACACACCCCAATTGTTAATTGTTCTTACTAAATTATAACATCTCGAATGTCAATTCCGTAATATTCTTAATTTGGAAAAAACATTGTTTTATCCTCTTTTTAATTCAATAATATGATAGACTTATTTGGAAAATATTTGTTTTGGAGGGTCTATATTGAATCTTATTAAAACTTTTCTCCTTTTAATTTTATGTACCTTATTCATAACTGCTTGTGGCAAAGCAGAAAACACATCCACAAGTAACTCCAGTAAAAAAGAAGAAAGCATTGAAACTAAAGAAAAATTAAATGTAAAGATCACCTTGAATAAAAAAATTAAAGACAATAAAAAGATTCTCATTAGCGGAAAAAGCAATTTGCCTAAAAATACAGAAATAGATATTTACTTAGAGCCACCAAATTCTGCTCATTACGATCAACGTGTAACGGTTAAAGATGGTGGTTTGTTTGAATATGAATTTTCTAATGAAGAAGGAGAGGAGTTTGAAGGCGGGAATTATACTGTTTATGTAGAAACCGCACCCGATCATCATCAAACTGATGCTGTTAGAGAGATTTTTGGAGAAAACGGAGCTAACCTTGTTGGTTCTAATGTAAGCGATGATTATATTGATCATAGAGCTACTGCTGAAATTAATTTTAAAATTAAGAACTCCTCAAAAGTTAAACAAAAAAGTAAGAAGGACAATGCTGCAGATGTTACTAAAAAGAAGGATGAAGAACTGTCTACTTTGAAAAGTGAGGCGGAATATGAAATTGAATCTATTGTAGAGGATAATTACAAGGCTGCCTCAATTGAAAAGATCGAAATTAATCAAGATATGAGTACTGACCAAGATAACAAACTAATCGCTCTTGTTTACTTGTCGTTTGATTTTAAAAATTCTGCTCAAACTTCTTATAACATGGTGGAAATGTTTAGTGATGATTTAGCTTCAAAAATTGGAACTGACAATAACAGGATTAACCAAATCGCTGTATTTTGGAAAGTTCCTTATATAGATGAAGATGAAACATTAGCTAAATTCTCATACGAACGTTCAGGAGAACATATGATAATCACTGATAAAGTATCTTCTTTAAGGTAACCCTTCGACTTGAAGGGTTTTTTATTTACGCTTATAATCGAACATACATTCTATTTTTACAGGAGGGTATGACGTGACGGATCTTGAAAGAAAGCTTTACCGAATCATCTATAACATGAGCCGGTTCCGTAAGAATCCCACGATCGATGAGCTAAAAAGGAAAACGGGTAAAGATGAACTGGCGATTCGTAAGGCTGTTAAAAACCTTATATCAAGAAAAGAATTAGAATGGGATAAAGAAAAGAAGGAATGGAGGTTTAAATAAAAAAACCCTTCCAGTGGAGGGGTCATGTTTATTTAATTATTTTCTTTTGAATATTTGTTAATCAGCGTTTCGCTAATTCTGCTCACGATATAGATCGCGACTGCTAAAATCAACATCAATGGAAACATACTTAAGCGATCATTTGCAACATAAACAATTATCCCCGCAATTACAGCCACTACAATTGCCGTTAAAAAATGTTTCACCGCCATCTCACCCCTTTGTATAAATCATATACATTTTATTACATATAAGCTGGCATTAAAAGACTTTTTTATCTATAATGATATATGAATTACATTTTTTCCAGAAAGAGGGTTGTTATGAAAATCTTTAAATCTTTGTTTCTTGTCGGTTTGTCTTTGGTTTTAATGTTTTCTGTAAGCGCTCCTGTATTTGCTCAACAAAATGAAGCGACCCCTAAAGAACAAGTAAACTATCAACCTTTTCAATTCTCTACAAATGAAAATATTTTAAACTCGGAAGTAACTACTCTAGCAAAATGGGACGGTCAATTCACTTCAAATTACACTATACCGTCTTATGTAGTCGCATCAGCCGCATCCTACGGCATGTACCATATTACGAGATATTTAACTGCAACTCTTCAACTTGGTCCAGCTGCAGCAGCTGCATTTACTGCAATGGTGACCGGTTATGTCGCATCAAAAGGTGAAATAAAATTAAAGTCAGTACAAAAATATAGATGGATTAAGAAATACACCAAAGCAGAATATCAAGCAACAACAAAAATATATGTTAAAGGTAAATACAAAACGACCAAAACAAAAAAGTGGATTTCAGAAGTAGATACTAACATTGATAGTGTTAATTAAATATTAAACAAAAAAAAGCCCCTCCAATAAGGAAGGGCTTTTCTCTTTACCTTTGTTTAACTTCAATATATTTAGATGCAGCAGTGATGTATAATCCTGATTTAAGTTTATACATTTTTGATCCGTTGACTGTAACGGTCTTATCAATCGTAAATGCTTCACCAGGTTTCACCTTTTTGTGCTTTGCTGACCAATTCGGCTTATCATAGACCCATAGCCACCCGTCGGCATTCGGCTTCACCACGGCCATTTTAACGCCTTTTGGTGTCGTTTCTTTTTTAGGGCTTGTTTTAGATGAAGATGAAACCTTTTTTAAACCGACGGCTGCCGCGATCCCTTCTGCGTGTCCCTCAGCCAACAAGTCAAGGAAAGATTCTTGTTTGAGCAGCGCAGCATCTTCTTTACGGTCGATGAAGAGATTCTCGGTTAGAATTGCTGGCATTTTTGTTTCTCTTAACACCGCAAGGTTTTTAGACTTGGTCCCGCGGTTTGACGTTTTATCTTTGATTTTGCTGAGAATCACATCATGTACGATTTTTTGCTGCTTGCCAGTGCCGGATGATGCAGATAATTTGTCGTAACGATACGTCTCAAAGCCTGTGCCACCAGCTGCATTGATATGGATTGATGCAAAATAATCAGCGCCCCAATTATTTGCTAGTCTAGCTCTTTGAGACAGATCAATATAAACATCAGTTGAACGCGTGAGTTTGACCGTTGCCCCGTATACCTTTTCAAGAATTGTTTTAGTTTTCTTAGCAATCTTTAATACAAGTTCTTTTTCTTTTAATCCGTTTGCTGTTGCGCCCGGATCGTGTCCGCCGTGTCCCGGATCAATCATAATTTTCTTTGTCATGTTCATCTACTCCTTAATTTGTTTTTATATAGAAAAAAGCCGCCGATTACTCAGCAGCTTTCTTTTCCTCTTCTTCTTTTTGGCTGTCGTTTTCAATGACGTGAAGACGGTCTGTAATAGAAGCCGGAATTTTAACGCCGATCTGTGCAAGGTTTTCTGTGATAGAAAGCCCTTCATTTGCAATATAGAAAAGCACTGTCCCGAAGGTCAGCACTCCATTTAAACCCATGATCTGATCAATGATGTTAGCAACAATCACGACAACAAAACTAAGCATTTTCCGCACGTAACCGAACCATGCTGTACGGCTGCGTAGTTTGCCAACTTTCCACGCTTTGATGATACCCGTCAGAACATCAATAACACTTAGCAGTACGAGCAAGTCCAGAAATTTCACTCCGCCAAATAAATAAGTCTTCGCTAAATCCAATGTTTCAAAGTTTATAAACACTATCGTTTCCTCCATTTCTTTAATCACCTCCTTTCGAAGGCAAAATAAAAAGCACCTGTTAAGATGCTGTGGTTCCTAAATCTGCAGAAGCAGCTGGCTTGTCGAATGCGACGCCTGTGATCTGCTTAAACTCTTCTTTTGTTATTACTTCTAATGCGACATACTCCCGCATGATCTCAAGAGTGTAAACGCCCCAATCCCAAAATACTTTTATGTCGTTCGCTGTTGGATAAATCATGATGCCCCGCCTTTCTGCAACTGCGAAAGCTGCAATGTAAGGAGAGCGACTTGTTTTTTTAGCAGCGCTACATCATCTGGTGGCGGTGGATCAGGCTGCAAACTATCAATGTATTCTTGTGTTGCTGATTCAAACCACTCTTCTTTTTCGGGATCGTACTTTGCAATAAACAGCCCATCTGGTGGCTGTTTATCTGTATAGCCTTTGGGGATTTCCTCTCCGTTTTCTACATCAACTAAGATGTCTTTGTCTGCTTGCCAAATGTAGTTTTCATCATATTTATACACCCAAATCATGTTCGCACCTCCCACGTTTACTTTGCTTTAAAACGGACCCCAAACGTAATAAATTCATTTGGGTTTACCGTATTAGAACAAGATTGAACACAAACTCGACCGTCAGTACCTATATAGGTGCGGTGATATTGCGGGACTCCCGGTGTCCCCAAACTGGATGCTACACCAATAAAGTGAAATGACTGCAAAGGAAAGAATCCTTCAAGTAATGTAAACGCCTCGACATCATTACCAATCACACCACCAGTAATAGACCCGATGATCTCCACCTCTCCCGAAGCATCTTTTGAGTAGCGTAATGTGTGCGGAAATCCATCTGATGAAACATATTGTTTCCATCCTTTGGACAATGAAGGTGTTTTCCAAGTGACTGCAGCATCTCCGTCTGTTATGAGACGTTTCCAACCTCGAAAGCCTTGTGCATGGAACGTGCCAATCCAAGTCATATTATCAAATGATCTCGTGGCAATAATCCTTTTGTAATTAATTTCATTTTGGACATATGATGTTTCTAAAACTTCAATGTAATAGAAACTGGAATCATTCTCTACAGGCAGATTTAACAAATTTGCTCCCATATAAAAACCCGTAGTCAGCAAAAAAATATCAGTACCGTTTGGCAACCTTGCAACTTTACCGTCGTTAGGTGTAAGCCTATAAAGCTGGCCGTTATTCCAATTACTTTTTTCTGATTCTGTTACGTGAATCTTTTTGTTTTCAAGGTGCGGATCGACGTACTCTTTTGCCGCTTCCAGTGCCGCCGCTACTTTATCTTTTGCACCTGCAGGTGTTTCCGCGTGATCATCCGTGTATTTTTTAGCTGCCGCAAGTGCTGCATCTGCTTTAGACTGCGCGCCTTCCTTTGTTTCAATCTTTTCCAAGTCCTCAAATTTTGATCGTAACTCGTCAATTGTTTGAATTGTTTCCTCATACAGTTCGTTAATTTTCTCTCTTAATGCCTCAAACTCGTCTACATAATACTCGGTGATCGGTACAATATCTTGATCAATGAGTGACTTTGAAATGTTAAAAGAGAACTGATGCACAGACATAGATTGATCATTTGTATAGTACAAGTTTAATTCAGCTTGTACTAAGCCAAAGTGCTTAACTTCATTGTCTGACAGGATGTATTCAGCTTGACCTTCGACACGATCAATAATTGTTACGTCTCGAATGAATCGGCTGCCGTCAGCCATAACTAATACAAGTTTTCCTGTGACAGCTGCAAGAGGTAACGGCACGCCATCTTTCATGAGTTTAAATATCAACCGTGCTGTCTGACGGTCCTGCGTCCAAAAATTTATGCTGGTTGATACGCTTGAACTGGTATACGCGTTTACATCAAAATCAAGTGGACCATTTTTGCGAATCATGTTATCACCTCTCTCATGTTACATTTTCAAATGATTTAATAGGATCAACGCTGTTGTCTTTCAAAGAACCTTCTGCGCCGGCTCCTTTTAGTCGATTGCCGAAATGCTGAATCCTTGAACACTTGCTAGTAAAATACATAGCGTATCTGCATTTTTTCCCACGCACTTTGTTGAATCTTGCTGCTGAATCTGTGACTCCATCCATGAAGATAATTCCGTAATACGGGTTTGATGAAGAAGTCCTTTTACCAGCATTCTGAATATCGCTGAAATCAACGTTTATGTCCTCTGAATCTCCTGAAACAGAAATCCCCGAATATCCAACTTCACGTAAAGTTGTGTTTGTGACATCAATGTTCTTGCACCCTAATTCTACGCGCACGCCGTTTCCTTCGATGTCTCGTCCGACGTTTAGATCAGCTTTGCCATTGCTGCAGCGTGTTAAGAGCACCCCATGATGCTTGATGTCTCTAAATTGATTGTGAGACACCAAAAAGCCATCCACATCTGATAAATGGATAGCGTGCTTGACCTTTACGCCGTTGATTTTATTGCCGGAAACATCCACGTCGTCAATTTTTTGAATCCCTTTACGGCCATATACCTGAATAGCATGACGCTCTTTGATATTGGTAAAAGTGTTATCTTTGACTGAGAGACGCTTTACCTTGTTGACCCTGTTCGTAGGATTGCCGTTTGCGTCTTGCGTGTAGACCGATTCAACTCTTGGGATCATTAGTCTTACGCCGGATGCACAATCCTTAAATCTGTTTCGGCTTATTACAACGTCTTCCCATTTGTTCCCTGAAATTGCGTACTCGGTCGTATCTTCAAAATCGTTGTTTTCGATACGAATATCAGAATACCAAAAGCCATCTGTGCTGGTGTGAGAATCTATCCCTCGTGCATATCCTTTTAAGCTTTCGGATCTGCTGAAATAGCAGTCTCGAATAGTAACATGCTTGCTGACAGTTTGGTCATAAGCACCAAAGGCGCCGAAGTTGCCCGCCGATCTCATTAAGTCCAGCTGAATCGCAGCAGAAAACCATCTGTCGCCTTTATAATCAGCGAAACCTTTAAACCAGACATTTTCAACTAAGACGTGCTTATTGCCTGCGCAGTCAAAAGCATGACCGCCGCACACATCCTTGATAGTGATGTCCCGTATGATAATGCGCTCAGCATGTGCAAAACCTATGACTGAACATTGTTCTTTAATCTCTCCCCCTGCGCTATCAAACATTCCCTGACCGTCAATCAGCAAATTCCCATGTCCCTCATAGCCTTTGGTTTGATCTTCTTTGTCACCATTTACAAGCATTGACCCTACAAATCCGCGCCTTATAACTGCGCCAGCCTGTAAGGTCAAGTGAGTGTTTTTATAGATACGGGCTGTCTCCGTTAGCTTGTATTGTCCAGGAGGAACAACAATGTGCACAGGGTATAATTTTGCAAGACTAAGAGCTGCCTTGAATCCTGCGGTAAAACTTCCGTACTTTTTAATAAACCTTTTTAGGTTTAGGGAAACGGCAGCGTCTTCTATTTCTTGCTCAAGTATTTGGAAATCATAATCAAGACGATCTTTTGCGGTGGGATGAATGGATGCATCCCTAGCGACACGAATATCAATCACTTCTTTAACATCTTTTCCATCGTGATTTAATACTAGATTGATAATCCTTGACCACATGTTGTCTATTCGATTGGCAACAGAGAATAACCCATGTTTGATTTGATTCGACGTATGAGCTATATCGTTTGTTTTATGCCGTTTCAAATCATCTGCATTCTGATTCAAATGAGTTTCTATAGACTGCATATCCTCTCGCAGCTGCTCTGCGTATTTCGAGTTTCGTCTAGTGTCATAGTCCTTTCTAAGCCTCACCATGTTCTCACTCTCCTTTCTTTTTTGGCAAAAATAAAAAGACCCTATCTAAGCGTCTTGAGCATGTCGTTTATATATCGTTGTAAGTTTTTCACTTGTTTTGCTTGATCTACTGTTATTCGCTGTATATCTTTTCGGAAGTTGGCAAATGTGATCGTCGGGCTACTGTAAGGATCGAGAGGATTATGCTGAATTGATACGACCCTTAGATCATCCTCAAAGGTTATTCCGTCTGCTGTGTCGGCGATGACATGTATCGTGTCGCCTAACCAGAAATCTTGCTCAATTTCAAGAAGTTTTGGTTCATATATTTTCTGAAACTCCACCTCTACTGTCATTTCAGGATATGGATTTACATGCTTTTTTAATGCTGAAATGATGCTACCAGCTTTCTTGTATCTCTCATCTTTAATTGGCTCCGCCCAGCGCGGTTTGCCTTCTATGAGAAATTTATCTTCATCGGGATGAATATAAAGAACTGGTTCAAATACATACTCAGGCTCTTTCTCTTCATCTTTTGATGCTTCTTTTTCATTTTCTGTTGTTTTGCTGTCATCCTTTGATTTAGAAACAGAATCCGTTTCTTTTTGAGCGCCGTATCCCCACGCACGAGTGGTACAATTTTGGGAATCTGTCGTTATAGTGATACCCGGCATGTTATAACGACTATCAAGCACAAAGTCTATTTCTTGTCCCATCTTTTTGTAAACATGGATTTTGTAATTATCTACGTCTAACTCTATGTCATAATCTTCAATGATTTCATCCATAAGCTCTGTGGAATTTTTTTCACCGAAGTTTTCTTGTTCCGCAGAAGGAATTTCACCATCTTTTGAATGTATGACATACTTGAAATCAGTTCCTTTAAGAGCAATATCAAGCGCTTCTTTTATGCTTAATTTCTTAGAAACTGTTTTTTCAATTCTGTTATTAATCAACAGGACAGTGAAGATGTGCGCAGCTGTAACCGTTTTTGTCAGCATTCCATTCTCTTGATGAAGACTCACGTTGGTAATGTAGTATTTTTGATGATTATATTTCTTTTCATCAAGGTATAAAATGTTATCCACCACTAACAACTCAAACTCTGCAGCATTTTCCAGTGTACGAACTAACGAGAATGTAAACGATTTTTTACCTGTGGTATCGACTGTGAAATCAACAGAGGTACCTGTGATTTCTATGACTTCCTTTCCATCCTTGCTTGAAACATGCAGCTGCGGGAAATCCACATCAGACGGTAAATTTTGATTGAGTGGCATGTCTTTCCCATCGTATTCCTTGCTTGGGTAATCAGGACCCGTTGGTGTTTCTGGTTCACTCGGTTCTTCTGGTAGATCATCCAAATTATCATATTGTGTGAGCTTGTAAGTAAAAATGATGCTGTTTAATTTTGTAGCATAATGGATATCAGTCGCATAACCACCCTTTGCAACAGCAGCAGTAGCCTTTTGATAGTCTTTTTCGCCAACCACTGCTTTATAGCGACTAAGCCTAGTGTATAGACTTCCTAGATCAGCAAGGCTCTCTGCATATGATGGATACTTTCTAAAGCGCGCTTGTACTCTCGTTTCATTGCCGTGCTTGTCCTGTTCTTTGGTCCACATTAATACATATTTTCCGTTATAAGTCCCTTTGACTCCAAAGAGGTTGTAAGCTTGTTTAGAAAGACCACTCGTCCCGAAACCACTTTCTAAGCACCCTTGAGCGATGACAAGACTTGCAAGAACGTTGTATTTTTTGTAAACCTTTTGCGCTCCCGGTGCCAGTTTTTTGATAAAATCAGCCGCAGCCATGTCATCCCTCCTTATGCATAGTAGAACCTTGTGTCAAAAACAATTTCAATGTCACTTGCGTTCTGTATTTCAAAATCGTTTCGGCCGATATCAAGTGAGGGGAGCCTGCCAGATGTCTTTAGACGTTTTTTATTTGCGACGGTGTATTGTTTGATAAAAGAAACTTCCCTTGATTTAGTTAATTCATCTTCAATTTTCAAACGCTCTCCTGTCGTATGATTGATGATGGTTACACCTTTTCCTTTAGCTTTCAACGTCACTTGATAATCATGACGCAATGGGTTGATTCTAAAGTCTCCAATGTTATAGATGCTGAACGTTTTTTTGTTCTTGAATGAATACTCTAGGTCGTCACGCATCTCGATATTCATTCCGGGACTCCACCGTTCCCCCTCAAATGTTTGACGATTTAATGATGTGCTTTTTGATTCAGCAGCACCCAAAACATCCGTAAATTCTACTGTAAACACAACATGATTCTTTTCTTTTTCCTTTGGAACTGAAAAATTCCCATCACAAGTCACCAAGAAGCGCCTGTTTGGGAATAAATCGCAAGCAATATAGTATGGGTACGGTTTAACTAATAAAGCATAAAGCTCGCTTCTGTAGCTGTAAAAATTCTCAGCTATTATAGAGTTCATATATATTTCAAGCTGAATCTGTCTTTCTTTGTACTTCACGTCCCTCGGGTGTTGCGGCAGTACAATACCATTAATTCGTGGTAATGACACTGTCTCAAATTCAACAATTGGTGAGGCAGGTGTCAGGCTTAACGGATGGAAATGAGGAAGCAAGTCATTTAGGCTTTGCTCACCCAGTCTATTGTTAAAATCAATATATAATTCCATCTACCTCACCCCACTCATAAATGCTTCTTTTCTAAAACGTTCACCTGTCGTTTGGTCTAGCTTTCGACCATCCATGTAGTTGTTGCTATCTTTTGAAATTAATTGTTCAAAACCTTTTTGCATCATCATTAATCCTTGAGACAGCAGGTCTATTTGTTGCGCCATAAGACCAATTTGTTTGTTTTGGTTTTCAATCATTTGTCTCATATCTGAGCCGTCTTGCTGCCTGCTCTGAGGCTTGTCTCCTTTGTTACTAATACGATCAAGCATCTGTAAAGCCGTGGAGATCATACCATCCCCAAAACTAGGCACTCCAAGCTCTTTACCGAGATTAGAGTATAACTGTAAAGAGCGTTTACGATACTTAGGCTCAGTCGTAATTGCATATTCTCGCCAGCCGTTTTCTCCCAGTTGTGCGATTTGGTGGTTATCAATGACACCACCAGATGCATAACCGATGTAAGGGCCACCGCGTGCCATAGATTTAAGCCCCGGGTGATTGTATATTCCGCCGTATCTTTTGTTTAAATAGTTAATCGCGGCAACAATTTGGTGTACTGGATGTTTGATGTTTCCGTATCCGGGCTTTTTATAAGCAGCAAATGTGCTTGGTATAAATTGCATGAGCCCTTGTGATGGGTGCCCCGCTCTGGCGTTGCTATCCCATCGGTTAACTAAGGTCGGGTTTCCACTTGATTCCTTCATCGCAATGGTTTCTAATGCTTTTGCATAGGATGGAGAAATTCCAGTGATGCTTATAGCCTGCGCGACCCACTTTTTGACCGCAGCGCTACCACCTACACCTTTGAATGACCCTCCGTCTCCTCCAAAATCACCCAACGATTTTGTTAGAAATCCTAAAGCACCTTTTTGAATTGTCTTTAAAATGCCTGTTCCAAGTCCGTCTATCCCTTTACCAGTTTTAAACGGGATGAGACCGCCAAATATATTGCTGATAATTTTCTTTGGGCCAGCCATCACAAGGTCAAAAATATCTGATCCGAAATTTTTCACCTTGCCGACTACTTCACCAGCTTTTTTGGCGCCCTTTTTAAAGAAATCACCAACACCGCCAGCATACCCCGGTAATTCCTGTGCCGTAATTTTTTTGGTCTGATCATGAGGCAGTACCGATGTTCCGCGTGGTAAATCCCATATTTGAGGACCACCAACGCCGACCATATATGTTCCAATACCAGGAGTATGAGCAAGCTCATATCCTTCCTCACCGACCAATGCACGACCGCCCGGATGGTAGTCAGTACCTTTTGCGTATGAATGCTTTGCGCCATCTTTTTTGCTACCGTATCCCTTAGGCTTCCACTCTGGAATTGTCTTCACGTTCATGAATTCGAGAACTTTATTGATACCGCCAGTAATGGTATTGACGACTCCAGCTAGATCCACAAGAAACGTATCCCAAGCGCCGAGAACTTCACCAGTCTCCCAATCAACTTGCTCGATATGTCCTGCAGCCTGTTTTTTCGCTTCTTTTACCACGCCCTTATGACTTTTTTCAGCTTCTTTTATTGTTTTTTCTCGTTGTTCTTTGGCGGCTTTAACTGTTTCGTCATGTTGCTTTTTGCTAATTGTCTTTTTAACGTAACGTTGATCATCCGCCTCTTTAATAACTGCAGCTGCTTCCTTTTTAGCATTACTAATAACCTTATCCTTGGCATCTTTACTATGTTTCACTGTGGCAGCTGCTTGTTTGGCCGACAAGTTAGACGTTTCTGCTTTTAACTTTTTGGAGATGAGTGTTTGTTCATCCTTGCTTTTTGTAAGAGCTGTTTTAATTTCTTTATTTATTGCTTGTGTATGTTTTTTGACTTCTTTCCATTCTTCTTTAGTCAATTCACGGTGTTCTTTAGCTGCTTTTTCATAGATTTTTTTTACTTTATTCTCGTGTTTCTCTATTTCCTTTTGCTTCTTCTCATTACCTTCTTTGATGTTATTAAGAATTTTCTGTTCATCTTTACCCTTAAGGGAATCATTTTCTGCGTAGAATTTCCCTAACACATCTAGAGCTTTATCAGCACTGTCTTGGTAACCTTTTTTCAACGCGCCTGCCATCTCTGAGAATTTACCTGTCATATCTTTGGCTAAATCATCTGTAATCTTTGTTTGATTTCGATAAAGGCTGTCTAATTTTGCATTGGCTTTTGTCTCCATATCTTTATAAGCATTTATAGCTTTAGAAGTGGATTCAGATACTTTATCACCAAAATCTATCGTTGCTGGCAAGACTCGTTTTTGCAGGTTGTCATAATATTTAAAACCTGCTTCGCCTAGAAGTGTGACTCCCGTTATTAAAAGACCTACTGGACCACCAAGCAACGATAAACCGCCTCTAAGCAAACTTACAACACCTGCACCTTTTTTAAGGATGTTAAACAGGCCAAAACCGCCCTTTGCAAGTTTCATAAAACCGCCTGCGCTTTTCACGGCGTTTACCCCAGTCATAACAATACCTTTACCGAATTTTAGTAGCTCAGGAAGAAAAGAGAGCGCAAGACCGCCAATCATACCCATTGGCCCACCAAACATCATTAAACCGCCGCCAGCAATTCGAGACGCGCCGCCAAGTCCACGCATTGTCCTAGATGTTCTTGTGGCCGTTTGGTTTAGACGACCCATACGAGTAGTCGCTAGACCTGTGTTTTGTTGTAAACGCCCCATACGAGTAGACATAACGGCCGTTGAGGTTGCAGCTGTGTTAATGCCTGTCGCCGCAGTTCTTGAAGCGACACCCGCAGCTGTAACTTGTGTCGTGTATACTCCTAGACTTGCTGATGATCCTCTGACACTGCCTGTCAGATACGTACCAGCAGTTCTAAGCACTCTCCACCCCTCGGCCATTCTAGGAATGGCACTCAACAACAATAATGAAGCCCCACCTAAAAGGCTGAAAGCTGTTACGGCAGCACCAGTAACGGCGATTGTTTGCATTACAGATGGAGGCAGGTGATCAAACCAGTTCACGATTTTTGTTAATCCATCTGTAGTGGCGCGGATCACTGGAATAAACTGATTACCCAATGAAATGACTGCGTTATTTGCTGCAGAACGCAGGTACTCCATTGACCCCGCAAGGTTGTCCATTTGACCTTTTGCCACTTTTTCAGCGACACCGCCACTGTTTTCTATCTGTTTGGTGAATTTGTCGATCTTATCACCGCCCGCATGAAGCAGGGTAATAAAACCAGACAAAGCATGCTGACCAGCCAATTGCTTTGCAATACGAATTTTTTCAGTTTCCGTATAGTTTTTCGTCTTTTCGTTTATCTGATCTATGATGTTTGATAAAGGTTTCATGCGGCCATTTGCGTCAGTAATACTAAGGCCAAGCTCGTGAATTGCGTTACCAGCTGGCTTTGGTGGTGCCGCAAGCCTTGTTAATGTGGATCGTAATGCGGTACCTGCCATATCTGCCTTGATTCCACTGTTCGCCATGATACCCGTTGCGGCCGCTAACTCTTCCATGCTGACACCTGCAGTTTTTGCTGCTGGCCCCGCGTATTTCATTGTTTGTCCAATCTGTTGAAGCGTGGCGTTTGAGTTGGTGAACGTGTAGGTCATGGCGTCCGCCACACGGTTTGTATCTTCTGCAGCAATGTGAAATTCCGTTAAGATGTCAGATACAATATCTGCTGTTACACCTAAATCTGTTTGCCCTGCTGCCGCAGTAGCAAGCAAGCCCGGCATGGCACCGATAATGTTATTTGTCTTATAACCAGCCATTGCAAGGTACTGCATGCCTTCTGCTACTTGACCATCTGTAAATTGTGTCGTAGCCCCTAAATGACGCGCCGTTTCTGTCAGACGGCCCATTTCATCATTTGATGCGTTCGCCACAGCACCAACCCGGCTCATAGCTTTTTCAAAGTCTGCGGCCACTTTAACCGCGCCGCCAATTGCAACGGTGCCTGCTACACCGATACCTGTTAGTGCCTTCCCTGCCATTCCCGCAGCAGAGTAGACAGATTGTAACTCTTCTGATACTTCCCCAGCGTTCTTCTTAAAAACAGAAAAAACACCAGCTGCTTTATTGCCGGTGCTTTGCAAATGCTCAAATTCTTTAGATACATCTCGCAATTCTTTTTCTAGCTTTTGATGAACAGCGATGGAGTCATTCAGTTTTCGGGCATGTATTTGTGTTTCTCGCGCATCACGGCCCTTTTCTCTCACAAGCTGTTCATATCGTTTTCGATGTTCCTGAACAATTCGACCTTGAAGGCGATATTTGTTGTTAAGTCCCTCTACTTGTGATTGTAATTGCTTTGATTTATCACCAGTATTTTTATAAATGGCCGCAGATGCCTTCATTTCAGAGTTGGTCAATCTCAATTGCCTTTGAAGGCCTGTTATACCTTTATTAAAACCTGAGTCATCCAAATTGACCTTGGCGACCATATTTCCGATTGCTTGTGTCATATATGTATCACCCCTCTTTCCTGACTGAATTAAAAGAATACTTGATCAATAGGGACGAGTTTCGGCTTGTTTTCCTCCGCGGCTAATTCTAAATAATGAAAAATATCCATTTGATCAATTTCATGCATTTTCCATCCTTGTTTTAACAAGGTGCTATAAATTTCATTCAATTGATCCTTCCCAGTTTTAACGGACTCTTCTAAGCTTCCACTTCGGGCAAAAAATCCTTTTCTTCGTCAGTTTCAGGCATTTTAAAACCCATGATCTCCATCATTATTTTCCTTACCACTTCTGCAATTTCAAACGACTGAAATCCCTCCTGAAATTGTTCAAAAGTAAACTGGTTATTAAAAACTCGAACTATGAATTTAATTCGTTCATTCAGGCTTTTAATAAGCTCTTTAGCATTTTCTGTTTTGGTTGCTTCTTCATCTAAAACAAATGCCTCATAAAGTGTTTTTGCATCCGTTCTTGGTGCAATAAAAGTTTTGAGTTTTTTCTCTTCCTCAAACCAGATTGAGATTGAAATTTGTTTTTGAGCCATCATGACTCCTCCTTTTTCGAATTAAAATAAGAGAGCTGGAAAGCTCTCTTTAGGAAAAAATCTAAGCGCCTTTCCCTAAATCAGCACTGATTTTCTCAGCTGATTGATAAGCGTCTCCATAAACTTTTTTATAGAACTTATCCAAATCAAAACCTTCTGTATCCTCATCAGCAACAACTTTATACAATTCGTCTTGTTCTCGATCTAAAAATTCACCGGATAGTTTTGCAGTTTGAAAGTCTACCTTTTCCTCTTTAGTCTTGACATCAGTGCTAGGAATAGAAAATCTACCTTGCACCAGACCTACATATCTTTTCTTTCCATTTGCTTTAACTCCATAAAAAGACATGGCCACCCATGGAGGAATGTTGTTCTTCTTGTATAAAAGCATGCCGTTTTCTTCCTCTAATCCAAGCAGCATAATAGAGATTTCATGTGGAAGGTCACGCATTTCCATTTCAACTTTAGTAGACCCGGTTGAGACAACCATATCCACAAGTTTATTATCTGCATACTGTTTTTCAGTTGATTGCTCTGGTTCGACTTTCATATTGATTGCATAAGGAAACTCGTAAATTTTCTTTGCAACCCATAGCCCACTCTCTTGTTTAAGTGGTGAAAATTTAACACCAGCAACCCCAACTAACGAGCTGTGTTGAGTCATATATATTCCTCCATTTATATTTCTATATTTTTTTCGAATCTATAGCCTTTTCTGATTAACCTCTCTTTATCTAAAAAATCAGAAATAGGTATCGTTGGTGCAAAATCTAAACGCGCCATCACATCACCAATCGCAGCTATAATGGGTTGTGGATCGGCGTTGTGATAAACATCAATTTGATAAGTTGCGCCATCTTGTATGGGTTTATCATCAGCCCATTTGATTGGTCTGTAGTTGATTTCTTGCAGCACGACATACGGCGGATTCGACTTTGTACCCTCTGGCACTGCAAGCTCATAGATGTCACCTTTGTCTATTAAAGAAAAAAGCGCTGGATCATTCTCCAACGCTTCAAAAATGGCATTCTTGCAAGTATCTGCACGCCTTATTAAGTTTTGATTGATCATAGTTTACTCAGCGCCTGTCGGTATTTATCTGCTACTCTTCGAATAGCCTCGTCCCATTTTGCATCTACAGTACGCGTAAAGAATTTTTGCGCAGGCTGATGTAAGGTGCCGAATTCAGGAAAGTGAATTCTCCATTGTGTATCCTTACGTGACTTCGATTTCGGCCAACCAACCGCCACGTACTTCATCCCGTCACCATCAGTACGAAGCCGCGTAATATCAAGATCATCTTGCATGTGTTTCTGGGCTTTGTCGGACCTTGGTGTGTTTGGGTGAAGTTCATCTTTTATGACTGTTGCGCCAGCTGTAAGAGCTTCTTTATGCATCTTGCTGACCTTTCTTTGCATGTTGCCAATGGCGTTTTCTAATTCCTCTAAGCCATCAATTTGTAAATTAAACATCACTTCACCGCCTTTGCCCTAACTGTGAGGAAATGAAGCCTTGAATGATTCGGTAATATAGACTCAATTTCGTAAGTTTTCCCTTTGAATAAGAGCCTCATATGTTCGTCAATGTCTTCCCGGTGGCGAATGGTGAACTTGATTGTATGTTCTTTTTGGATAGCAGCTGCCGCATAA
Organism: Bacillus sp. FSL P4-0248; assembly: GCF_038593305.1. Taxonomy (NCBI): domain Bacteria; kingdom Bacillati; phylum Bacillota; class Bacilli; order Caryophanales; family Bacillaceae; genus Bacillus; species Bacillus sp. FSL P4-0248. Next base: position 2,497,278 of record NZ_CP151983.1, read on the forward strand.
TATTCAGCACCTTTTAATCCCTCTGCTTTGGCCCAGCACTCAACCACGGTTTCCCAACCGTTGTCACCATCGACAGGTAAACGAGTCTTTTCTTTTTTCTGCTGAAACTGGATGCGGTGTCTCATGTCATTCAGCATCTTTTTCACCGTCCACAACCAAGTATTTGAGTTGATTGACCATTGTTGTGAGCACCCCATCAAGATTCGAGGTCGTTCCTGATATTTGCCTATTCTCATACCAATGAGTTGTAAATGACATGACCGCCAGCTCTGCTCGGGCTGAATTATTAGGAAATTTCAGACCTGTTGCATTCGTGATGTACTCTTTTGCTGAAGCGATAAAATGTAAAATCAAATCATCCTCCGCATCACCATCAATGCGGAGGTATTTTTTCGCTTTTTCAAGCTCTTTTTGTTCTGCCTCAGTCATTTGGCATCACCTTATTCAGATTTTGGTTTTTCTAAAGCTTCGACTCTAGTTTGTAATTCGGTAATCAATTCTTTTACAGCTGAATTGAGATTTTCCCACATGACGCTGCCAGTACCGATAGTACGAGAGTTGACAGATTTATCAGCTAAGTGTTCATTTTTAATAGCGCCTTCCTCAATTACAGCTGCATCACCCTTATCACCTTTTGGCCCCTGCTCTCCTGGATCGCCTTTTTCTCCTTTTGGACCTTGAGGACCAGTATCCCCCTTCGGACCCTTTTCGCCTTGCATACCTTGAATGAAGAGAGGGTTTTCTTCACTGTTTCCTTTTAAATAAACAGGCGTGATAGGTTTACCGTCTGCGCCCTCCTCTGCAGATGTGTATACTCCATTACTTTCAAACAAATAATCTTTAGCCATGATAGATCAATTCCTTTCAATTTTTATTTTCCAGCGTCTACGGACTTATCTTCAGAAGGTGTTTCAACTACTGCTTCCTCACCTACAACTAAATCAGTAACAATTACTGCGGCTTCGGGATCAACTACTTTTCCGTCAAATCGTTCAATACCTCTGAAATATGTTTGATCTGTTAGAAATGCATCTGAGCCGATGTCAGTTGATTTGATCTCGAATTTTTGACGATCAAACATAAAGTATGCATTTTTAAAATCACCGAATAGAATATGAGTTTTTTGTTTATCGTCTGTGACAATCTCGTCATACACTTCAACGGGTCTACCGAATAAAAGGAAGCTATCCTCATTGCGTGGGTCCTCGGCTAAAATCCCGCGGCCATTTTTATCTTCAATGTTTGCTAACGTTTCAAATGCCTCTGTATTCATCACCCATTTTGCATTTTTTCGATAGCCTCTTTTGATTTGGTTTTTAACTTTTCTCAAAAACTTAATTGTAATTAGAGAAGGAGCTTTGAGAGATTTATATTTTTTACTTGTTATAATCCCCTCTACATTGTTTTCTCCGCCTTTTCCATAGAAGACTTCATCATTTTCAGTTACAGTTGCAGATTCAGAGAGCCATTCTACAATCTCCCTCACAAAATTAATGAAAGAATCATTCAATAATTCGTTTGGGATAGGCAAAAAGCCAGCAAATTTTTTGACGTTGTATGTGATTTGGTCGAACTCCATATTTTTGAGTTCTTTGATCGCTTCTTTTTCAGCAATGTTATATAACTTTCCTGCAGCACCCTTTCTTACTGGATAGCTACCTGCTGGTGCCGTCTTTGGTACAACCCGTACCAAGTTACGAACAGAATTTAATTCTTGAATAGACTTAATAATCTGTTTCGAAATATCATCCGGTACTGTGTATCCGCCATCCTTATCACTGCTAGATGAAAGCTGTCTATTTTCTTTTAAAACTTCCTGCAGCATTTTTCTTTCTTCGTTACCTAATTCATCATCACGACCAGTCAAGACCTTGAACCATGCATTTCTATATTCTTGCGTTCCTGTTAAGCTGCGTTCTTCGTCAGAAGAATCAGATTCAGGATCTCTTTTCTGTTCCGGGACATAATGTCGGTCTTCAATTTCTGGTGCATCGAGTTCTCTTTCCTCAGACATCATTTCAATTCTTTTTTGCAGTGCCTTTGCATCATCAAGCATAGAGCGTGCTTCTTCATCTTTTCCTTCACTTATTAAATTCCTAGCTTCTTGCTTTTTCTGTGTGAACTGCTGGCGCAATTGACGTTCCTCTTTACTCATCATTACTGGCATAGATTTTCCTCCTTGATTTTGAGCATAAAAAAAGACCCACTATATAGTAAGGTCTAGTAAGTCTAGTTCCAGCTCAATCCTCTTATTTGATGTGTTTTTTTGTCTTTTTAAAACTTCTACTTTTTCTAGACTTCTTTCTCCTACAACAGCTTCCGTGTCGCTGTATGCAGGAGTTGTGACAAGTGAAATATCAAAAATGCGATTGATTCGATTGATTCGGCGCTCATATAACTTTTCTTCTTCATTTCTTGTCCATTCATCAGGTTCTTCATCACCTGAATGATCAAGGGAAAACGAAAAAGAACATTGATTGATTACGCCTGCTCTCAAATTCTTCATCAAATCTTGTCCGTAAGTGGTGTCTGTTGGCTCAAATCTAAATTTCAGCCCTATTGCATCAACAGTTAATTGGAGACTACCAGCGCCCGTTGAAACAGTGTTTCTTGCTAATGGATAATCAATTTTATGATTAAATAAAGCAATTACATTGGACATATCTGCTTCGTCCAAAGCTCCACGGCTGATGATTTCCTTAAACCACCCAAGGCGCTCAGACCACTTTTCAAATTTAAGGGCATAACCCTCTACATATTCACTTTTGCTTTCATCATCAAGTGACCTAACTTCAATTTCCGTCGTTAGCTGTCTGATTTCCTTCGGCATTATTCGGATCACCTCCTTTATGGCCTGCTTTAGCCATCTGATATTGATCTAACATATCTAAGAAAGTGTAATTCAATGAAACTAGGTGTCTGTCCCCATCAGGAATAGCATTTTTCGATTCAAGAGCACGAATTTCATTTATATTCATAGCTCCTATTCGTTCCATAATTTCATAGAATTCAGCTCTTGATTTTGAATCACCGCGCAATTCACTATTAACATTAAATTGAACATATAGCCCTTGCCTTATTTCATCATCAGTAAACAGCTTTGTGTTAATTTCTTGTTCAAAGGAAACGATCCACGGCTGTAAAGTATTCTTCACATATTCTATAGATTGATGTTCGATATTACTGAATGTAGCGCGGTCCAATTCATTTATCTTATGAAGAGGCACCTTGAATATGGAAGCGATTTGAGCCTTATTGAATTTCATAGACTCTACAAATTCGGCATCTTTTAGAGGCATTGAAATAGATTGATAATCAAGTCCAGCATCAACAATCGCAATACTTTCACCTGCATTTACTCTCTGCCATTCTTTTCTTGCAACCTCTTTTGCCTCTGGTTGTAACAGGGTTGGGATTTTCAAAATACCTCTTGGTGTTGCATCATTTTTGTACAATTTAGCGTTAAACTTTGTTGCAGCAGATTGAGCACCAATATGTTCCCTTGCAACCTGAATTGGACTGAGGCCTACTATTCCATCTTCCGTCATTCCTTTAAAGTGCAGAACTTCTTCCGCATGTAATTCAGCTCGTTTGTTATTGATGATTGTTTCGTACCACAATATACCTGTGTTTGGATCGAGGTACGGATTTGTATTCGCTGGATTAAGAGGGATTAATGTTTTGATATCACCTGTTTTATCTGAAAGAATCAAAGAATATGCATTTCCCCACGTACAAACATGCGTCATCATTACTTTTTTCCAAGTAAAAGCTGTCATATATTGATTGGGCTTTAAATAGAGCAATTTAAAAACAGGATGGTCACGCTCTCCTGAAATATTCTCTCCCAGCCTCCGAAACATATGGACAGATAGTTTTGCTATATCATCTGACAAAACATTTATACAAGAAAAAACATCAGGATGTTTTAACGAGGTCGATTCACTCACTTTCTCTCCGCTTGCTGTTTTACCACCACCGAAAATATCAAACACCCATTGCGGGACCTGTGACACCCCCCAGCCACTGTCTGAATCTGTTGATCTTTTAGAGAACATACCTTCTAATAACAATTAATCACCTCCTTCGGCTCATTAAAATTGCTGTAAATATAAAAAAAACACCTGTCACTAAAAGACCGATGATTTCATGTATTTTATAAGCTGCTATTGTAATAAAGATTGCCCCAGCAAAAAATACTAGGTCATTTAAGATTGAGAATAGGAAAATCATAATTTTTTTTATGATATTTTTCATTAGAATGAAAAGCCCCCTGACAAAATATACTCATTCAAATCTAAATGATCATCATTTTGACTAGCTCTCACATGAGCGTTTATGAGTGCAGCTGCTGGGTCAATACGTTGTGACGATTTTGATTTATCAAGCATGATATTCTCCTGCGCGTCAATCTTTGTGACGGCATTCCCCATCGCCCACGTTAATAGATCATTGTTGTCGTGGATTAATTTCCGTGCTTTAGCTTTCTCACGTAAATCTTTGGTCGGCTCAGATAAGGTTTGCACCCCTTGTCTGATCTCGATCATGACATATCCATCAGCTTCCATCTGCTGCGCAAACTGCGTTGCGTTATATGGATCATATCCAATCTCTTTGATTTTCCACCCTTTATCCTTTTCCATTTTCTTGATGTACGCACGAATATAGTCATAGTCAACGACAGCACCATCAGTGAGAGTTAGCCAACCTTTTTTGACCCACAAATCATATGGTACCTTGTCAGTTTTCATCCTCTCATGAAACGTATCTTCTGGCATAAAGCCGTGTGCTGTAACATAATACATCCCATTTTCGAGAGGAAATTCAAAACTGGCCGCTGTTAAATCAATTCGTTTTGATAGGTCTATCCCCGCATAACATTCCTTACCTTTTAAATCTGGTAGACCTTCACTCAAACCGCAATCAGACCATGCTTGCATATCCATATATCCGTTTGATCGCATGTTCACCCAAATATCCATGTTTTTGGTGAGGAAATCACGCATTTTTTCTGGTACATTCAAAGCCATTTCTAAACGCCGTCTTAAATAATTTATGCCAAACTCGTGTTTTGCAAGTATCGGATTTGCTTTTTCCCATTTACCCTCGTCTTTAATATCATCATCTGCATCTAACTCATTAATCATTGCAAAGTAATGGTCATTTTTCTCTACCATATTAGGATCTAAAAGACGAGAAGCAAAATTATACTCGACACGGTAAGCCGGATTATTCAATTCAGGGCCAGCAGTTGTGATAATTACCATTAAAGGTTGTGATCTTGCTCCCATACCCGATTCAATAACATCATATATTTCTGATGTTGGATGAGCATGATATTCATCAATAATTCCACATTGAGGGTTAAATCCATCTCCGGTTTTCCCGGCATCTTTTGCAAGTGGGGTGATAATTGATTTTGTTTTAATATGTTCAATTGTCCCATATGCTACCTTATATTTTTTTGATGGTTTATTGAGAAGATCGCTCCCCTCAATTTGAGCCTCTATTTCTTTCCAGCAAATCTTGGCCTGCTCTTTTTTGGTGGCACCTATATACACTTCCGACATACTTTCTCCAAGCGCCATTGCTTCATAAGACCCAACAGTTGCTAAGCTTTGAGTCTTTGCATTTTTACGGCCAACTTGCCAATACACAGTTGTAAAACGGCGAGTGTCGGTATCTTTGTGGACCCATCCATAGACATTGCCAAAAATGAAAATCTGAATAGGATCAGGATCAATATTCTCGCCTGCTAATGGTCCTTTGGTATGTTTAAACTGAGTCATCCAATAAAGAAATCTGCGTGCTTTTTCTTCATCAAATACATACGGAAACTCTTCTGTTCCTTCTCGTTTAACATCATTCAAAAAACGTTGACAAGCCCAAATGTGTTTTTGACAAGCTACAATTTCCCCTTGTAGTACATCATTTGAGTAATCAACCATAAACTGCTTAATTGTCACACGTTATCAAACTCCTTTTCAGCAGCCGTCTTTTCTCTGATTTCCTGAGTTTTGGTGATCGCTAGTTTTGCGCGGGCTGATGGAGTGAGACCAAAATCATTTGCAGCTGACTTCATTTGATCAAAGAAGTTCTTTTGTCTTTTCAATAATGGATGTTCTTGTCCAATCAATTCAATTGGTTTTCCGTCCTCATCAAATCCATCTTTTTGCAGCATGAGTCCATCTTCTTCTATCACCTTTGTAATAGAAATATATTGAGAATAGGCATTACAATAGGCGGCCAACATGCTGATATCTGCCTCCGTTATAATGTCCACTTCCTTTAATAGCTCGGCAATCCGTTTGAATTCCTTTTTAGCAACCTTGTCTAACCAGGATGGAGGTTTGATATTGTTTGATCGCATTTTCATTTTCTGTTCTTGCTCGGCGCGCATTTCCAATTCATCAGTATTTTTCTTGTTTGGGTTACCTTGTATCAATTGAAGGGTTGCGGATTTTGCAGGTCTCGGCATATTTTTCACCTCATTCCGTTTCGATTTTTTCAAATTTATGCTTGTTTTTGATCAAATTCGTGATATGATCGAATTAACAACAAAACCAGTCGTACCAAGCCCTCTCGGCATTTTCGCCGAGGGGGTTTTCTGTTTTTCGGAAACTTTGAAAAGCGGTGTTTGTTTGCAGACGACGGCTCACCGATCTTCTCGAAGCCGTTTTCTAGGGATTTAATGCCGGGGGGTACTATGACCCTCGCTTGCCATGAACCTTGTTGTGACAGCTATTACACAAGCTTACGAGGTTATTTAAATCTAATCGTTTGTTCCAATCCTGTTTTAGCTCCACTATGTGATGAACCATGACAGCAGGAACGACACGATCTTGTTTTAAACAGCTTTGACAAAGGTAATTGTCTCGCATTAGAACAAGTTGTCTTGTCTGTTTCCATTCTCTTGATTTATAAAAACTTGTTGATTGTTTATCTCGAACATGTTTGTTGTAATACTTCGCTTCCTGCTGCTTACCATCAGCATGAGCAGGACAATAACCATCCCTTGTTAACTCCCTGCACCCTCGCACCTTACACTCTCTCAATGGTTTAGGTGGCATTGGATTCACCAGCTTTTCTCTCATCTATCATTGCAAACAAAACAAAGGCATGAAGATGCCCTACTTTCTGTACGGCATAAAATTTCCTATGCTGCCTTTGATATGACGCTAGATAGGATCGTGCTGCTTCATAGGACAGAGTCTGGCTGACATGTAGTAAGCTGTCTATAGCTTGCCTGTCCCTCACACCGTAAGAACCAAGCATGCCTAACCCCCTGATGATCTCCCCATCTGCCCATATGCATCCCCTTTTATTAAGGGCTTTAAGACCGTTATACAATTGGTCTGTCCTTATTGCGTGTCCAATTGCTGTGTTGATGATTAGTTCCCTGAGTGAGTTGTCCACGTTGTGTCCCTCCCCAAAATAAAAAGCACCCCGAAGGATGCTATGAATTATTCAATCTCTGTTTCACTTCATCAATTAGAGGAAGCATAAGACGTTTGACACTTTCATGTAGCTGCGTATACTTTTCAAAACGTCGTTGTGCGCTTCTATGTGTCGTTGCTTGTTCATAAAAACTGCGCGCCTTTCTCAATTCTCGTAATTTCTGACGGATGACTTTATTTGTAGCAGAAACAACATTCGAGTTTCCACAATGAGGACAGGAGAAGAATTGAATTACAATTCCTTTCGCTTCTTTTATCTCTCTCACTTCCACAGCATAATATGTTTGGCATTTCTCGCACAGAACATCATTCATTTCATATTACCTTTTTGGAGAGGGAGTCCAAAGGTTCCAAAAATTTCAGCCATTGTTGCTTGTTCAATCCCCGTATCAATTTTACGTTCTTCGTAAGGAACATATTTTCCATCTACCGTCATTTCCCCAACTTTTTTCATTTGTTGTTCAAAACTCGCCGCAATCCCCTTTTCATCTAATAGGGCTGACTTGTCTATTTCAATAACTTCCAAACTCGTTCCCCTATCAAGAATCATAATGCCACTCTGCGCTGCTTTCCTTGCTTCTTCTCTAAGGTTCTCCTTTGCATCCTGATCTAGTAGACAATCCGTTTTTAGAACTAAAATTTTCATCTGATTTCCTCCTCATTGATATGAATTACTTCAATAGCATTCTCCTTTAACCATTGAAATTCATAGCAGTTGATTATTGGATTTCGATAATAGCCCGGCAGTAAAATTAAAATTGTTTCGCTAGGATTTACCCCATCTAGCATTGCTGGGTTCCTTGAAACAAATTGCGGATATTTATATTGTGGGAATCTCTTCTTTAAATATCGCCATAACGCTCTTGCCTCACAAGCGTTTGTCCCTACTATGAATGTCATTGTACGTTGTTTTGAACATCCTTTTAAGATTAAGAGTTCCAATGCTATTCCTCCATATAAAAAAGCACCGCCCTAATGCATAGTGCTTTCAGTCTTTATATTTAGCTGTAGTTCAGGAAATAATGTCTTGCTGCATCTTCACTATACGTTCTTGCGCATCTTTGAAAGACATATCCTCAGCATCATAGAATGTATACTCTGATTTAATCCTGTTGCCCTTGTGTTTAATTTCAGCATGTACAACGACATAAGGAACTCGTTTAACAGTTTTAATATGGTTCGTTTCTTGAGAAAAAGATTCTTCTATCTCTTGTAGAAATCGCTCCATAGTCATCACAGTAAGTTCAGCCACAACCGACACCTCCATATAAAAAAGCGACCTCCACAATGGAAGCCGCCCTTAATTTATCACCTAATACCATAATAACCTCTCTGAGACAAAACGCTTTGCCAAGATCGTGCCAAAATTGTGCCATTTTCATGCCTAAAAATTAAAGTAGTTAGTTTCTTTAATATCTATAAGGAATTTTTGATTTATTGATTTCTATACTCTCCAAATCATATGTAGATGTTCTCAAAAAACTCTTTAATCCTTTTTCAGATATATCCATTTTATTTTTCGGTCCAATAGTTACTCCTCTAATTAAATTTTTATCGAAGCTCAATTTAACATATGGAATAAATGCACCATTCATAATACGATGATTAATGCTAATATCTTCTGTTCTCGCAAAAAGTACAACTCTCCATTCTTCTTCTTGTCGAAAACACGAATCTTTAAAAAATGCAGCAAATACTTGAAAAGCAATATGCATATTGCTTAGATTTTTTCCAAATTCTTCGTCACTTTGTTTCGTGTTAAAAAAATGTTCAACATAATTATCAGCTAATTCATTTAAAGCCAAAATATGTTTTTGCTCGTCATATATAACTTTCGATTTAAAAATCACAGCATCTTTAAAGCCTTCATCTTGTTTAATCGCATCTGTATTTTTTAAAAATTCAGGATCAAATTTAATGTTATACCCATCATCTTTTGAATAATTAGACCATAATAAATTTGAATCTTTATTTGTGGATAATGATAAAATAAATGTTGGTACAATCTTTCGTTGAAAAGTTTCTATTATGTTGTCAAGTAAACTAATTAAAGGAGGAAACTTTTTTAACTCCTCGGATACTTTAGTTTTAAACTTTTTTTGAATTATATCCACAAAAATCTTTTCAGAGTATAAACGCTCTGTTTTATCATTTAGAAAATCTGAATGGGACACCCAAACAGATTTACCTTGCATTATGCCTTCTAGCCCATACACACTAGTATAATGATATAGCGGTGGTATAGCTGTTTGAGGATCAAGGTGTTTGTTAATTAATTCATAAACTTCATGATACTTCATTAAAATCATCCCTTTTTATTTTTATATCGGTTTTTTCTATTTCTTCTAAAAGAAAACCAGAAATTTTTATCTTCTCCTAAAATCAATTTATTAGGTTACCTTACCAAATCATCAATATTAAAAAACCATACAATTCACCATATCTATTAATGCTCTATTCTCTTACCAATAAAAAAACGGCCTCCACAACGGAAGCCGCTCTTAAATTAATTATCTTTTGTGATAGCCTTAATCATTTGCCATACCCTCTTTCATCTTTTGTAACATCTTTTCAGTATCTTTATCGGTTCTTTTATTCAACCATTTAAGTAATGCTGTTGGAGCATGACTGTTATCCATTGGTTGAGACCACTCGTCTTCAAAGCGGGTTTTCAGATCACCGAAAGTCATTTCACTAACATGTTCTAAGGGAACATTGAATTTTGTGCTAATTAATTTGTTCACAAGTTGGTCAGTTGAGCCGACTTTTTCTGACAACAGAAAATTTGAATGAACATCGTTATCTTCTTTCTTTCCACCAATACGATTTACATATTCTTCATAACGGTCTCTTATAAACTCAAGAATTTTATCCGATGCCGTGAAATGCTTTTTAATCATTAAACCCGCTCCTAACGAACTGTAATTATATTCTAATTATATCATCATCATCTTCGCTTATCCACATTATCCACCAATTCACCATATCTAATATTGTGTCTAACTCAGGGAATCGCTGAATCCTTTGTCCCTCTTGCTTTTCAGCCATTTCCTTAAAATGAGTTGGACATTTTCTCATTATGGTTAGTTGATGAAAAAGAGCACAAAAAAAGACCCACCTGCCAATTGAACAGATGAGTCTATAAGCCGAAGTCGTCCATTGTTCTATCCATTGTGTCTTGTGTGATCCCGATATATCTCAATGTAATATCTGGGCTTGAGTGGTTGAATATTTCTTGTAGCAAGGCCACATCCTTGAATTTCTTATAATGCCAGTAGCCAAACGTTTTCCTTAGTGTGTGTGTCCCTATGCTATCGAGGCCAACATACTCCGCTGCCTCTCTCAATATATTATATGCACTACTGCGGCTGATAGGCTTGTTTAGCCCCTCCCTGCTTCTAAATACATACTCTTGATCATCGCGATCTTTAATATATTGATCTAGTGCTTTCCGAAGCGTCTTGTTTATCTTGATTCTTTTTTCTTTGCCTGTTTTCTTCTCCCTTAAAGACACATATTGTTTCTTAACGTCTTTGACACGTAATTGAAGAAGATCAGATATTCTCAAGCCTAGATTGATTCCGGCCACAAAAAGCAGCAGGTTTCTTTTGTTACGCTCTCCAAGATATTTCTTTATATAATGGATCTGATCAAGGTCCCTTATTGGCTGAACAAAATTCATGATTTATCCCCCTGCTTATACACTTCTTCTCTAAGTGCGAAGGCTAAACGGTAAAAGGCTTTATTCTTGAATCGGTAATAGTTCCGCTGGCTTAGACCCATTTCTGCATAGATTTCATAATCAAACATCTCTTCATCCTGCATATAGAGCATTACTAAGATGCGGCGCTCTTTTTGCGTAAGGCGATTAATTGCACGCTGAATGCGTTTCATGAACTGATCACGCTCGATTTCCCAATCCATTTTTTTTAGAGCTGCATCCTCGGTCGATGAATGAAACTGATTGGAGAAACTCGGCGGCGTAATGGTGTATGTTGTTGTGATCTTTGGAAGAAAGTCTTCCGGCGTTTGCAACCTAAGTATTTTATACTTTTCCATCATCTTTTCCATTTTGAATCTTGTTTTTTCCTCGTCGATCTGCGGAATGTCTAAGCTTGTTTGATTCATGATAATTCCCCCTTTATTTTCTGCGCATGGCCCCGCCTTTGGCTCTTCTCAGTCTCTGCATGTTTTGCCCCATCAACTCTCTTAAATCTCTGTCAGTGAGCTTCTGCGGTTGTTTTTTCGGCTTATCCTTCTTCATGATGCCGCTCCTTTCCGACAAATAAAAAACGGACACCAACCAGCACCCATAAAAGGTGTTGATCAGTGTCCGCAGGCTCTCCGTCTTGGACTTATTAAATTGTATCTATGAAAATATGTTCCCAATCATCGTCGCCTTCGGAATAATTCTCCATGATATACAAATAGCACTTTGATTTATCATCTGATTCAAAAAGTATTACAGTGGACCTGTCGTCATATACTCTATATTTCATTCCGTTACCTCCGCCATGTTTCTTCCTCATGATTTCCAGATGCCAGATCTTTTGTTTTGCCAAGTGGCTTTTCACATTCTCTGCAAAATGCCTTTGTCCCTCCGTGGTGCGAAAGGTAGTCATACATAGCGCCTTGTTCTTCTTCTAGATCACCAGAAGAGTTGTAGTATATGTGAGCTGTTCCAGTTATTCTTTCCTTTGTAAAGAAGCCGCCAGCACTCTTGCAATGAGGACATACGATTTTAACGGGAAGTACATCTATTTCCACCTCATCACCGAACTCATCGTTATCAAATAATAGAGTCCATTTATCTTCGTGATGACGTTCGCCTCTTTCTAAAATATCTTCTTTTGTTTCTCCTACTGTTTGGAGCAGAAAGCCGCTCTCATTGATTATTTTCGCATCGTCAGGCAGGTTTGATAGTTTGATTGTCATTCCGCTCCCCCCTCATCTATGCCCTGTTCTATAAACTTTTCATATGTTTGTTGGCACATATCAATTCCACTCGTTCCACAGTGAGCACAATGAACATTCTCGGACAATTTAATCTTTTCAATATATGTTGGCTTTTTACATTCTCCGCAAAAATAGGGGTATAAAGTGATAAATTTTTCTTGTGTCATTTTCCGCTCTCCATCCGTTCTTTATCCCGTTGCCTGATTTTTTCGTAAGTCGGTACGCTCATATAAATTTCATGCGTTGCGCAGTGGGCGCAATTGACTTCTTCTGGCCATTTAAGTTCATCAATGTATGTCCAGTCATCGCATTCTTCACAGTAGTAGCTGTGCAATTCTTCTGCTTTCATTCCGCTACCTCCTATCGAATATTGAATTTCAAGGACTCAAAGGTCCCGATGTATTTTGTCTTTGCTGAATCGGTGAAGCAGTCCAGTTGAATCACGTATGTTCCCTTTCCAGTACGCTTGCGAATTTCTTTAACACTAAACGACTTTAGAGGCGTGGACGCTTTGAAGCTGCCCCTTTGTACAAGGTTCGTATCTGTTAAGCCGCCACCGCTTCGCTTTTTGTAAACGCCAGCGGTGTAATATAGCGTGCTCGATCCCTTTTTTTCAGCTCTCCAATCAACGGTAGATGCTCCTGCATAGTAATTGGTGTCATCCGTGAAAACTCTCGCTTGATGCCCAAATCCCTCCGTTTGCCAGTTTGACCAAGCAGCCTGAGCAGACGGCGCATAAAGCACCGCCGCAATAATAATAGTTAGTGTGATTAGTAGTTTTTTCAAAATAAACACTCCTTAGGAAATCTAATATAGTTGGGTGCTTCTTCAAGCATTTCTTCAAAAATTGCATCTATCGCTTCTTGGAAAACAGTTAAACCGCTTTCGTAATTCGTTGAAGTTCCGTTAATTTTTTCAGCAAACCCTTTAGCAAACTGCCTTTTGAATTTCACTTTGATTGATTCATCCCAATTGTTTGGATTGTCATTAAATGCGATCACCAATAGATCAATAGGTAATTTAATGACCACATTATCCCCGCTCAATTTTGCATAATTCATCTTCATTCCCCTTCCTCATATCAAGCTACCGTCTACAGCCAGCATCATTTCTCCGTCGCTGGTTAAATCCTCAAGGACTTCTTCAAATGGTATTAATTCTTTATCTTCTCCAGGAATGCGGCTAAATTTCGCTGCTGCATATAGTCCTGTTACTTCTTTGATGTTCTCTGCAAGTTCTCCCTCTTCATCATCGGCGACAACATCAGTATAGATTGTCATAGCATTCTCTTTGGTTTTTGCTTTGATCAATGCGTAATATGGATCATGCACCTCGTAAAATTTCATCTTCATTCACCCTCCGTTTTCAATATAAATCCTAATGATTTCGCTATTTGATAAACAGCACTAGCGTTTTCGGAATGGATTAATATATCCGTATCACGATTTTCAGGATCATCGTACTCATGTCCTATACATTCATTTTTGAGCGAAATATGATAATCATAACGATCCTGCAAAATCTGTTCTTGTTCCGTTAATTTTTGAATCGCTTCTTCGATGTATCCAACATTATCAAGCGTTTCATTTAAAACATTTTGAAGTTTTTCTCTGACTGTTGAAATGATCGGGTTATTTTCGTTCATCGTGCTTCCTCCTTTAGAAGACCGGGATTTTGATAGATGTTGCCGACGACCGCATAGCTTTTCACAGAAGGATCACTTTCGCTTTTCAGCCAGCTTAATGCGTTCATTTCGCAATCAATCCACGGTAACAAATCAAATGCAGGGTAATTGTCATCGGCTCTAAAATTAACTTCTCCAATATAGTAAGGGAGTTCTGAAAAGGCTTCGTCATAAGTGATTAAGATGACATCCCCCCATAAATTTCATTTCCTTCTGAATCTTTCAATCCAGTAAACAAGTTCCGTGCAATCAATTCGTAATCGGTCTCATTGAAGCATGGCGACAGCTTTTGTGCTGCCCGCTCTTCTAATTGGCTGATTGAATATACCTTAGTTTCAATGTTTCCGGTAGCTCGGTGTTTAAAGACATATCTGATTACAATATCCATCAGGCTTGCTCCTTCCAGTGAGGGTAATCCTCAAAATCCCCTATATACTCATCATGTGAAGCCGCATACTCTTTCTTTGTCATGTCCCAGCAGTCTTTACACATGCTTGAGCCGATGTCACCCATAAAAGGAGAAGGACGTACTTTGTTTGAAAGTTCATCGCAGTAATCACACAAGCCGCCATTATGAAAATCAAGCTCGATCTTTGCTAGTTGCTCATCACTTATTTCAACTTGTCCGATTGGTTCTTGATAGAAAGTGTGTGTTTCTACTAATTCAGGAACCCCGCTAAACGCTTTATGCTGACTCTTTTCGCCCGCTCCAAGATCAATAACGAGTCTGTCGTCAATCAAATATAGTGAGTAGTTCATCAATAACCCTCCTGCTGCCGTTTGTGATTGACGGCGTTTTTTTCCATGTATGCTTGTTCTATTTGTTCAGGTGTGAAGCCGAGAGCTATTCCAAGTTCGTTAAATCTCATGAAAATCTCTACAAATGAAGATGAAACCTCTCCACCAGTTTCTAACTCCACATGAAAAGCCGAAACTTCATATAAAACAGCTAAAAATGCATTTACTCCACCGTCATAGAAAATAGCTCTATTCAAAATGTCCATATTATAATTTGATGGATACTTAATGTGGTTTCCAATGCTCAATATGAAGTGCAGGCAGTCCACATATTCTTCTAGCAATGGATTCTTATAGTAGTCTCTCGATGTCTCTCCTTTTTTATTTATGATACAAGTGCGTGGCTGCTGGTCATTGCTCCAGAACTTAAAGCCGCGCCACTCGTTAGCGCATTCCGCTAGTTCAACTTGTAGTGCCAAGATAAGTCCGGGAAGAAGGTCTTGACCTTCCAGCCCTTTTTCTCGGATGATGCGGTTGTCTAACTCCGCCTGCATTTTAAACATTTTTAATAAGTTCATTCCGTTTCCTCCTGCTTAACGTATTGGTTAAAATCAGATAATCTTTTGAAACATTCCTGACAGAAGCGTGTGCTTGTTTGATTTCCTTTAACATGAATAACTTCATCGTAAGGATATTGCACCCATCTTCCGTTCACAGTGGCTCTGTCGCAATAATTACAAGAACCAGCTTCTTTTCTTTTTTCAATTCGAATTTCCACAGGATTTCCCCCTTACCCGAAAGTCGCTTCCGGCTCTTCATCCGGCGTCACTTCATCCTCTTCCCACTCAATATCAAGGTCGAGCTTCACACCGTTTTGACTTAATCTCATTAGCAAGATTTCAAAGTCATTTAGATGTCTTAGTGACTTCAATTCGTTGCTCGTTCTATAGTCGATATCCCATTCCTTTTCTCTTTTTTTATAGATAGAAATTGGTATCTCAAAATTCAAATCTTCATCATGCTCACATTCAAAAAATATTGTGGCGTATTCAAAACTACTCCATGATCTGTCCTCATTACGCTCAACTTGAACACTAACCTCAACCGCTTCATACTCTGGTCTTTCATAAAATTCGACTTCAAGGTCGTCAGTTTCTACTTGCTTTGCAACATACTTCTTCCATTCACTAAAGAGGTCAGACAGTTTGATAGTCTTTTCTTTTTCTTCGATCATTAAATTCTTGAAGTTTTCAAGGATTGTACGGTTATCAAATGACGCTTCTTTTATCGTTTCGACTAGCACATGATCCAGCTTGGTAATGTATTCTGAGTAATCGTAAGTTTCAAGGTAAGGAACAATGACACTTTTCAACTTGTTTTCAATGACTTTTCTTGCTTCTCCACCATATGAAGCAAACAGGTCTTCAAGCGCTTTTGAAACGCCTTGTTTCAATTGCTCTGCGATCAGATTTTCAACGATTCCGTTTTCTAATTGTTGTGCTATAACATCTTTAATATTTTTTTCAAGGTTCATTATTTTTTCCTCCTAAGCCGCTAGGCTGTTAGTTTGCTTTGCTATAATATTTGTTCATATGTTCAGGTACGCACATCTCAGGGAGGTTAGCCCGCACCAGCTGCTCTGCGAATTGTGGCGGAACACTATTCCCCACCCTGCGTATTTGGTCTGATTTATTACCAATGTTGAATGTATATCCAAGTGGGAACCCCTGCCCTGCAAATAATTCGTTTGGTTGCAACATACGCAATCCGATGTCTGCGATTCTCTGACCATTTGTGCAAACAGTTGTTAAGGCAAAACGGTCTTTTGTTGTAATCGTATGCAATGGCTCGTCTAATCGCTGTCCTACTCCTTGACCGTAATACTTAGTCAAAAATGCAACGGTCACTAACCCGAATCTATTGCCGCCAGCTGTGATTGTGTGTAATGGACGATCAAGCGAAAGACCTCTTACCTCTTTATCTGACTGTTCAGTGTAATAGCTGATCAAGAATGCCGCTTTGCTCTTATCCGGCACCATTACAGGACTTGGATTGTTTACGATGAATTTATCAATACCTCGTTTGATTCGCTTCATTGTATTTTCAACTAGTGGCCGTTTCCTACTGAATATGCTAGGGACCCCTATGGACCAATCTATAATCTCGTAAGACGCTCGCCATGGCTTGAGCTTTCCCGTTTGAACAAGAAGGCTTTTAGGATCTCCATGCGTCGGCTTCGGCCATATGATTTCTTTTCCATCACATCTTGCAACCATAAAGAATCTTTTTCGTATGGTTGGCGCTCCATAGTCGCAAGCTGTTAATTCTCTGAACTGAACTTCATATCCAAGTGACTCAAGGGTTTTAACGAATGATTGAAACGTCTGCCCCTTTTGCTCTTTAATCGGTTTACCTTCTTTAGAGATAGGCCCCCAGTCTTTAAATTCCTCAACGTTCTCAAGCATGATGACGCGTGGTTTTACCGCTATCGCCCATCTAACAGCAATCCACGCAAGCCCTCTGATACTCTGTTTTACAGGCTTGCCGCCTTTAGCCTTTGAATGGTGTGTACAGTCAGGTGAAAACCATGCTAGACCGACTTTTCGACCTTTAACAGCTTCTTTCGGATCAACATCCCACACAGATTCACAATAATGTTCTGTGTCAGGATGGTTCACCTCATGCATTGCAATGGCAGCAGGATCATGATTGATAGCTATATCTACTGATAAGCCTGTCGCAAGCTCGATACCTGTGCTTGCTCCCCCGCCCCCTGCAAAGTTGTCCACTATGATTTCTCTAAAAAGATCAATCTGTTTCATTGCATCAACCCAGCGATCACGATAATCCCCATGAAAAACAACAGTGTGAAGATAACAGGTCCGTTTGACTCACGCTTTGCCATGACGACATTGCCCTCTATAATCAGATCAGGACAATAATCAGCAAGCACTGGTACAAAAAATGTGGGTACACCTAGAAATGCAGCTGCATCATCAATCGTCATCGCTTTGTTTTTGCAGGCTTTGACCGCCTGCGAAAGCTCGATATGTTTTGGTATATTCATACTCTTTCACCGTCCAATCGCTTTCTAAAAACATATTCATAATGCTTTTCGAGGTTTTTCATGGCTGTTATTCCACCTCTGTGAAACTCATCTTTAGTTTTTTTGAAATTGTGCTGCTCCCACTCCAGTTCGTTTAAGAAAAACATTGAGAATGCGCGGAGTTGATAATCCTTCTTCTCTATTTCTCTTTTCAAACGTGTTACCTCATCAAAGAGGTCAACGTTTATTTGATCTTTTGATAACATTGCAATTCCTCCCCCGCAGGGGATGAACCCCTGCTTATTTATTAAATTTAAATCCGTAGTCAAAACGTATTCGATCTAATTTGCCTTTAATGGTTTCGATTATCGTGTGTCCATGCTCTGGTGCTTCTGTTATATGAGCCGCGTTGTTAATACCGTCTAGGACAATCACTTGAATTTTCCCCGGTTCAACATCAGCTGAAAAAATATCGTTTTTTTCTAATGTGATTCGTTGTGGTTCATTCACTTTGATCACTCCATGTGATATAATTAAGATTCATGGGCTTAATTACTCACATTTCGATGTGAATTCTACCGCTGAGACTCGACGGATTGATCTGTGCGCTGCCAACGCCAGTCTACACGTCTGAGTCTCTTTTTATATGGTTTTGGTGGGTGTTGCTGCCTATAAGCTGCTAGTTCTTCCTCTGACATAACCCACGTTTTAACTGGACCTGCTTTGTATGGATTCACTACAGTTTTCAATCTGATCACCTCCTCTTATTCGTCACGCTGCGGAACATTGAGATTATAAATTCTTTCGAGTTCTTCGTCTGATAAACTCTCGCAATATTCGCGACCAACATTTGTGAGAGACAACCACTCGATCATTAACGCTCTATCATCACTGGTCATCACTTGATGCCTCCCCTCTTTTTGAGGTGGCGCACGGCTGCTGTCTTGATCCGTTTTGGACAATCTTCATACCTCGCAATGACTTCGAGTTGTCTTGCTGTGGCTTTTTCAAATGGCAACAGGATGCTTTTTCTTTTCATGCTGCTTGTCCTCCTTTCCGAATACTCCCCCTTTACGTGGTTCGATCTTTCCTAACTCTGCTTGGTCAATTATCAGCAACAGGATGTCATCGACTTTGCGTGCTAAACGATTTGCGATGTGTCTAATCGGTTCATGATCCTGCCACATCTCCCGAAAAGCTATGATGTCCCTCTCGCACCAGATGAAGTCGCTGGACGGGCAGGCGTAGTAAACGGGTTGATCTTCAAACAACTTGCGTAATTCTCGCTTCTTGGCCATCATGACACTCTTTTTGATATACATAGGCTCGTTTGCGCCGACACCGTTCGGACGCTCCTTGATCTTTCCACGCTTGCTGAAATCAATTATCAAAAGCAAAACTTCTTCTTCTGGCCTGCGGAACAGCTCCGCCATTTCACTCAAAGACCTGCCTTCGTACCAGTAATCAAGAAAACGTTTAAGACCAACAATCGTCCATTCAAAATTGAAATCTTCTAATATGATTCTAGTAGCGCTCACTTTGCAATTTCCTTTCTTCGCCCAACCTCTTTATGCACAATATGCATGGATGTTGCCAGATTCTTTTCCACGTGCCAGTAACGAGGGTTCAACCCATTCACTACTAGGATTTTTCTTTCTGAGCGTGTTGGTTTTCTGCCGCCTTTTTTCATATTCAGCGCGCCTCCTTATGTTTTTTATATTCGTTCAGACTTACTTCCAGCTGATCTATTAAACTATCAACCTTCTCAGATGTGATTTTGCTCATGTTTTACACTCCCTTAGAACGGCAATACTTCTTTACGCTTGTCCGATGTGTCTTTAAAAATGATGTATTGCTGCTTTTGGGTGATGCGTGATACTAGCTTGCTGTCATACATTTGATACAGCTTTTCGCTAGTAAGGTTTGTTGTATAAATCGTCACTTTATCCTGCCGAGCAGATGTTACTTTGTAGATGAGACGATGAATGAAATCGCTGGCTTTACTATCCGAATGTTCTGACCCTGTTTCTGCACCGATGTCATCTATCACGAGATAATCGGCCTCACCCATCAACTGAGTCACATATGCTTCTGTGTACTTGCTCTCTTTGTTGCTGAATGAATCTTTAATTGCTGTAGCAGCATCTTCCATATTGATAAACAAACAAGATCGGCCTTTGTCTTTAGGGTTGTCGGGATCAGGAGGCACATTAAGTTCTCTAAGTGCTGCATATGCAAGGTGACTCTTCCCCACTCCCGGGTGGCCCTGCAAAAATATGTTGAACACTTCACCTTGTTGCAAGTGTTTAACAAGATCCATCATTCTTTTTTTATTCTTGGTCTCTTCTGGCTCAGCAACATTGTAATTTTCAAATGTTGCTTGTGAGACAGTTCGATCCCTGAACATGCTGCGTTTTTCCAACGTGTTAAATTTTTTCTGTCGCTGGCTATATTCAATTTGACTTTCTAATTCTTTTTGCAATTTCTTTGACTCTTCTTCCAGTTCACATCGTGGGCAAATAACTTTCCCATTCATGACCATCATTCGGACAGGTTTTACAACATCTTCACTGCCACGAGTGTATGTGTGCTTATTACAGTAATCAGAATGGAAGGTCATTTTGTCGGTTACTTCGGCTGCCACCGCCTTTATGCTGTGCACGCTTTATCACCTCATCACTGTTGTTTAAGTAACCTTCGAATTTTGTTCCGAAAAGTGTTTCGGGACGAAGGAATTTACTCATATCAGGGTTATCACGCCATTCAAAGCACTTTGCTAAGATGACCTTTTTAAAATCATCGAATCTGAATCCCTCGTTCCATCTTGCTTTTATTAGTTGCTGTGTCTTTGGTGTAGTGTGACGGTAATTTTTCTCTGACATTTGATTGAGAAGATCTGTTATGAGTTTGAATGGGATTTCTGATTCTGATTCATTCTCAGTCGGGTTTCCCGACAATATATCTTTATTATTCTTCTTATTCTTCTTATTATTATTATTCTTATTGTCCACTTGTCGTGGGCGTATCGTTGACGAGTCGTCGGCGTATCGTTCGAACAACTCCCTAATACCGTAATTTTTCACATTTACATAAACCAGTCGGATTAGCGATTTATCTTTTATTTCTCTCAATTCTTTTGCAACACAATCCAGTACTGGTTTTCCACCTTTATTCAGGTTGTATTTAGCCCAATTTTTTATAGCTAATTCTCTTGTTTCGTTGTTATAAACAATTAGTTTATGGTGGTTTTCGAATCGATCCATAAGGCTGTTTATTGATTCGATGGAATACCCTAAATCAAAAGCCATTTGTTTTTTTGTAATTGAGTACACACCGATTTGAGTAGTATTTGGATTAGTGATGAGATACAAATAAAAGTACCTGTCCTCTGGTGTCATTTCTTCAGTAACCTTCGGATCATTCCAAAATGTTGTATAGACTTGGCGAAATTTTGCCACGAGTTACTCACCTCTTTTTATGATTAAGCTTGTCCTTCAAAAAAAGGTGAAACAGAAGTTTCAAGCCTCTTTAATTTTTTTGCTCTTCTCTTTTTTTACTGGAGTGTAATAAGGTGCGACAGCCTCGGTAAAAAGCTTTTCTCTGTCTTCTGTTCCAAAGTAAATTTCCCCGACGAACAGGTTGCTTTTTCTCTTTTTCTTTCTTTGTGCCATAAAATCACCTCAAAAACATAATATGCAATGTGGAGGATAGGACTACCCACCAAAATTATTGTTTTTTTGTATAACTCATTCAATATCGAATTTCATAATAAGCCGTACCTCCTCATTGAAATTGTTCCTGTAGGAACTTTGTGATTAAAAAAAATAACCAATACTTAAATTCAACTTATTACAAAATTGTAAAACACTCTTAATAGTCGGGTTAATTTTATAATTCTCTATTTTAGAGATATAAGAGCTTGTGAATCCCGTTAATTCAGCAAATTCAATAATGGACATTTTCTTTTCTGAACGAATTTGCTTTATTTTGTTACCGAAAATAATCTTAAAATCCAAACTTAAACACCACCTCATAATGTTCCTACAGGAACTTACAAGACAAATATAACATCCTGCCTAACGCATTGTAAAGTTGTTTTTCTAATTTTTTTCCCAGAGGAAAAAACATGTTATAATAGTATGTATAAGAAGCACTACAGAAAGGTGATTGCTGTTTATGGATGATATTAATAAAGTCATAGGGCAAAATCTAGCCGATTTAAGAAAAAGCAGGAGTTTAACACTCGCTCAAATATCAGAAGAAATAGGGGTTACTCATAGTTATTTATCGAAATTAGAAGCTGGAAAAATAAAAAAGCCGTCATTTGAAAATTTAAATACAATTGCAAAATATTTTAATGTTGATCTTTCTTATTTCGTAACCAATAAAGAAGAACTTAATAAAATGAGTGATGAAGAAAAAGAACTCGTTTTCTCCAGAAAATTAAGCCTAGATCTTATTGAGAAGACAGATATTATAGATAAACATGGTAATAAAATAACAAAAGATGAAAGAGAATTTATGCTTAATGCACTTGAAAATTATCGAGAATCTAAAGCGAAGTTTTTAGGAAGTGCTTCCGTAGAAGAAGAATGAGATGGTTCTTCTTTTTTTGTTGGTTTTGATACCTTTTTAAGTAATTCCTCATAAATAATTGACATAATATCCCCCTAAACAAGAACATACATTCTCATTATATTGTATTTTTTATCTTTTTGAAAGAGTTTCCTGTTTTTAAGATTTTGCAAAACAGGAAACTTCTCTTTAAAACACGAAAGACGTTACCATTTCTGGTAGCGTCTTTTTTACATGCCTACTTTTACATCTTTAGTTTGATAAACAGTTTCTTTTGCTGACATAGTGGTTTGGTACCCTGATACAAACAGAATAACGCTGGCTAAAATCAGCACTTTAGTAAATTTTTTCATGCATTCACCTCCTGACTATTAGAGTTTATAGTCTAGTTCCAATTTTTGCAACTCTAATTTAGGAATGTTAGCTCTGAAATACTCACGTTTTTCTGAGAAATAGTGAAGCGATAAAAGAATTTTATCTGCTCTAGCTTCTTTAATTCCATCGAATAAGTACGCATATGGCTTAAGACGCCCATCACTATAATAATCAGATAATACACTGTGATTCTTTAATTTATTGGTAAAATCAGAAACGTTATATCTTGAATCTATACTAGCTTTCCAATAATACTGGAGAATTGCAATTTCCTCTTTATTTTGAATAATCTCATCTACTCTTTCTGGATGCTGCTCCATGAGATTTAAAAATATGTTGTAATATGCAATCGATTTTTCATAAGATGTTAAGAAATAAGAGAGTGCCAACAAATGGTTAGCGGTTATCTCATGGCTTTCACTCACTTTATTTTCAAGAAGTGATTTAGCTGCGAGTCTTGCAAGTTCAACATTGTTTTCTTGCTTTAAATATACATTAGCTAATACCTCATCTATTCTTGCACTGAAGCTTTTCCTAAGAAATGGATCTTTGATTTTAGTTATGTATGATCCTGCTTTACTAATATAAAAGTGAGCCATATCGTATTTTCCTAAATTATAGTAACCGTAAGTTTCAAGGATTAATAATAATGCTTTTGTCTCCATGGATTTAAAATTATTATTACGTAACTTACTGATATGTTGCATGTTAAAATTTCCTCTATAATTTAGAATCCATTTGTAAAGTGAACAAGGTTCCGGCGTAACCGCTGAGTATTCTACAATCAAGTATCTCATAACATCAAACATTTTTTGTGTATAACAATACTCCAAAGCACAAAACAAATACTTTTTATCAATACCGCTTTTGCAGTAATCTCCCATCAACTCTTTTTCTTTTTCTGGAAGTATGCAATTAACAGCCTCTATCACCATCCAGAAAGCTATCTCTTTTCCAGATAAGAATTTGCTCATGTAGCCCTTAGTAATGCCAATTTTTTTTGCGATATCTAACTGAGTCATTTCAGATGAAATTAATCTGTCTTTGAGAATTTCCCCTATTTCTTTTTTTGCAATTACACTCATATGATCACCTTTCAAAATCAATTTAGCACACTAAAGTCGAAAAAGCTGTCACAAATTGTCGAATAAATATGAATTTTTAATAAGAATCGGCAGACTAATGATTGTATTATAATCCATTTGTGGTATAGGTTTACATATGACTTTTGGTGCAATTTTGTTAAATGTTGTTTTTGTTTGTAAAAGATATGCTTAGCATTCGAAATATGATTTCGAACAGTCTTTTCGCTAATAAAAAGCTCGCTTGCAATTTCTTTTGTTGTTTTATCTTGGACGAGCAATTCGAATACTTCTCTTTCTCTTTTGGTTAATAGCGGCTTGGATTGAAACTCTTTCTCCTTCAAGTATTGTAACCCTCCTTGCTAAGGTGAGAGCTCTAGTCTCTATAGAATGGGATTCTGTATAGTCGAGATATCATATGCCGGGTGCCTGAGGTAGGTGACGTTAAAATCAAGAAATCCCGCATATCAGCGTCCAATTTCTGCGCTTTCATCCACGCAAAAAAGGACGAGTCTCCTCCCCGAGACGTCGCCTTTTTTTGCGTGGTATTTAAAAGATTGAAATGGCGCCTGTTAACAATGCAATAAGTGTTGTAAAAAGGGCAGTTAACACGGTCCATAGCAGTGCATATTTTTGCAAATCACCAATATCTTTGTTCAGCATACTGACAAGCAGCAGTGTTGAAGCGACAAGCGGACTCAGTAAGTGGACAGGCTGCCCTATGATAGAGGCACGTGCAATTTCCACCGGATCAATCCCGTAAGCTGCGCCCGCTTCAGCCAAGATTGGCAGTACTCCGAAATAGTAAGCATCGTTTGAAAGCACAAATGTAAATGGCATACTCGTCAAAGCCACAATCAGCGGGAAAAATGAGCTGTAGGAATCCGGAATCATGTAAATGACCAAATGGGCAATGGACTCAACCATTTTTGTTCCAGAAAAGATCCCTGTGAAAATCCCTGCTGCAAATACAAGTGTAATGACCGTTAATGCGTTGCCTGCATGAGATAAAATTCGCTCGCGCTGATCTTCAACCTTTGGATAGTTGATCATCAGAGCGATGACAAATCCAATTAAAAAGAGTACAGGAATTGGTATGATATCCATGACGAGTGTGACCATGACAGCAACTGTAAGGAAGAAGTTAATCCAAATCAGATTCGGTCTCTTGATATCGGCTACTCCATCTTCAATTGACGCAGCCAATTCAGGAGAAATGGACGGCTCTTCTTTGTGCTGAATTTCTGCAATCCCAATCCGTTTTCTTTCTTTTTTCCCAAGTACATAAGCAGTAAAAAGTATAAAAAGACCGCCTCCAACCATCGTTGGGAGTAATGGAATGAAAAATTCGCCTGCATCTAATCCAAGCGCCGCGATTGCTCGAGTAGCCGGGCCGCCCCATGGCGTCATTCCGCTCATAATTCCTAATGATAATAATGAAATTGTTCCTAAAATTAATGGGTTCATCCCGATTCTTAAGAAAAGTGGCAGCATCGCTGATACGGTAATCATGTACGTTGTTGTTCCGTCACCATCTAATGCAACAAGCATAGACAAAATTGCTACCCCAAAAGCAATTTTGACAGGATCACCTTTTACAATACGTAGAATGAGTTTAATCAGAGGATCAAACAATCCAGCATCCAGCATGACACCGAAGAATAAAATCGCAAATAACAATAAAGCAGCTGATGGTGCAACAGTTTTCAGTCCATCAAGCATCATGTCCCCTAACCCTTTGTTAAAGCCGCCGATCAATGCAAATATGATAGGTACAACGGTTAGAGCCACCACCGGATGCATACGTTTTGTCATAATGAGAAATGTAAATGTCAAGACCATCAAGATCCCTAAAATAGCTAGCACTTTATATCCCTCCATCCTCTTCTTTACATGATCTCCAAGCGCCCCCTTGCACTTGCGATCTATATGTTAGCGCTTTCTATTTCAAGGATATAATAGCTTTTTTTATAATGAAAATATCGATTTTTTCGTTTATTCAATAAATTTCTTTTATAATCAACCTTGCTGATTTCTTAAAAACTCAATGAACGCTTTCACCACAGACAAATGAAGTGAGTCTGGCTGGTACATGAGCCATGTATCTCTTAAAACAGGCTGTCCATCTTTATACGAAAGTCCTTTTACAAATAACTCATCACTTGGTCTGAGGCAAATTTCTGGGACAATGGCATAGCCTAAACCATGCTTCACCATCTCTTTTGATGTATCCTGACGGTCTGTCTCCATCGTGACAAGCGGAGGCATTGTGAATGTTTCCTGCCACCATCTGTTAATCAGCCGTTTTAATGAACTGTCTGTATGATAGTCAATGAGCGGCAGATTCGGGAGATCCTTTAGCTGAATCTCTGATTTTGAAATAATGCAAAGACGCTCTTTATCAAGCAAAAAACGCTCTCCATTCCAGTCATAATCACCTCTTAAAATCCCTAAATGCACACTTGATGTTCCTAATAAATCCATTACCTTTGTGCTCCAGCCTGTGTTGACCATAAATTGAACATGTGGATACTGCTTAGAAAATTCTTTTAATATTTCTGGCAGTTTATATTGGGCAAAGTTACTTGAGACCCCCAACCGGATCGTTCCTTTGACCTTTTTTTGCATATTGAGCATGCCATCTTTCGTTTGCTGCAGCTGTTTGAGCATGTCATTTGCGTATTTAGCCAAGTATTCGCCCTCTGATGTAAATTCAATTCCTCGTTTTCTTTTAAAGAAAAGCTTCATATCAAACTCCTCTTCAAGCTGTTTCAATCGATAGCTTAAGGCAGGCTGAGAGACAAATAATTTTTCTGCCGCTTTTGTGATGTTCTTTTCTTCATAAAGTACCTTTAGAAACCGCCAATCTTTTTCATCCATTGTATGCCCTCCATTTTTACTAATTATAAAATATTTTTATTGATTTCTCTTAAAATAATGTATTTAACTTATTCCTTATTATACTTTACCATTTTGGTTAGATAAACAGTTCATTAAAAATTGAGGGTGAGAGTCATGAGAAAAGTTCCAATCACAATCATGCGAGGCGGTACAAGCAAAGGGGTATTCATTCACGCAAACAATGCACCATATGAACACGATGAGCTCGAGGCATTTCTATTAGACATTATGGGCAGCCCTGACCGGCTGCAGGTCGATGGGATCGGCGGCGGTAATTCTTTAACAAGTAAAGTGGCCATTATCGATAAAGCCACACGCCCGGATGTGGATGTGAACTATACATTTGCACAAGTCAGTATTAATGAGAGATATGTCGACTTTAAAGGAAACTGCGGGAACATCTCATCAGCCGTTGGGCCGTATGCGATCATTAAAGGACTTGTTCAAGCGGTTGAGCCCATTACGACTGTACGTATTCTCAATACCAATACAAATAAAGTCATTACGGCAGAGGTCGAAGTCGAAAATGGGGAAGTTAAATTTGAAGGACAGGCAGAAATTCCAGGCGTAAAAGGAACCGGTTCTCCCATTTATTTATCCTTTGAGAAACCTGAAGGCGCTGTCACAGGTAAAACATATCCGACTGGAAACAAAATGGATACGATTCAAACAAAATTTGGAGAGATTCCCATCTCGATCGTTGACATTGCAAATCCAATTGCCTTTATTCGTGCCAAGGATATTCAATTAAAAGGAACTGAATTACCTGAAGAGTTTACAGATGAATTACTGGATGATTTAGAAGAAATTCGTTCTCTCGCTGCTGAAATGTGTCACTTTGCACCAAAAGAAATGGCCACATTACAGTCTCCAGCTGTTCCAAAGCTTGCGCTCATCAGCGAGCCTGCTGATTATGTAGATACAAATGGAATCTTGAGACGAGCAGAAGATATGGACATCATCGTTCGTATGCTATCAATGCAAAGACCGCACCAAGCACTTGCCATTACCGGCTCTGTCTGCGTGACAGCCAGCTGTTTCCTGGATGAAACGCTTCCTTCTCAGCTGTTCCAAGGTCAAGATGACACCCTTCGTATTGGGCATCCTGCCGGGATTATGCAAACGGAAATTGACATCTCTCAAAACAGAGTCAAAGTCATTCGAACGGCAAGAGAAATTCTAGACGGAGTTGTTTTCACAAAACAAGACTATGTGATTCAGCCTCATATTAAAAGAGAAGCTTAAAGCAGACGATGTTCTCGTCTGCTTTTTTTAATGCTGAAGCGGTGCATCTATATCTCCGGCAGAATGAGCTTTTATCTGCCCTTTCTCATCTTTGAGCTGGAGATGACCGTAGCGGTTGACTCCGCAGCAAATTCCCTCTTCCCATGTTTGTTTTTCACGGTCTAACGAGATCCGCAGCGGTTTATGAAGACGATATAACCGTTTGTTATAGAGGGAAGTGAGTGCTTCAAACCCTTCATTCTTCCAGCGTGTATGATATTTTTCAAAGGCCGCCGCAAGTTCCTTCACAAGCTGATCAGCTTTTACCTCTGTAAGCTCTGATAGGCAAATGGTTTTGTACGGAACATGCTCCGGCTTTGTCTTCACATTGATGCCAACCCCGATATAAATGGCGGTACGGTCCGCTTCAATCAATGTGCCTGATACCTTTGCTTCATTGATGAGAATATCATTTGGCCATTTGATCGCCAGCTGATCCTCAGCCCTCATGAGAGGTTTGAGAACATCGTAGATCGCTAGTGCCGTCAGCGGAGCAATCGTTGACTGGGTGGAGAGTTCTTCTGGCGGCAAAACTGTCATGGTCACAGCGACATTCCCTGCAGGCGTTTCCCACGGTCTCCCTAGCCTGCCTCTTCCTGCTGTCTGCTGATGTGCATAGACAGCAAATGAAGGTTTTTCTCCTTTTTGCAAAAGCCTTTTTGCTTCATTGTTTGTACTATCAATGGTGTCATATTGAAAAATCTTCATGTGTTCTCCTTTTGTTTCTTCTTGATATGATCCTTTTATTATAACAAAATGAAGCTTACACGATGATGAGGGCTCTATGTTATTTATTTCGTTGAGCTTGAAATGTCTCTTTTTCTTCCTCTGTAAATGGGACAGGTGCGCCTGTTTCTTTATTAATTTGCACCATGGTGACTGAGCCGGTAAAGCATGGTTCCTGCTGCTCGTTTTCTCCTAAATAATGAAGGATGAGTGAGCTTGATCCGACTTTTTCCGGCTTTACATACACACGAAGCCGCTCCCCTATCTCCACCTGTTTGATGTAATCACATTGCAGGTTTGCCACGACTGTAATCGTCTCTTTCACTCGTTTCATTCGTTTATCAACAATTCCCGTTTTTTGAAAAAAGGCAATCCGTGCTTCTTCAAAATATACAAAAGGGGTGACATTGTTCATATGGCCAAACATATCCGTTTCTGAAAAACGGACAGTCGTTTCGACATAAAATCGAAAGGATGCTCTCCATTCTTCAAACGGTTCTTCAATATATGACGGAAGTCTCACTTCATCATCTCCTTATTCATCAATAAACGCCTCTCCCATATTGGAAGAGGCGTTTATTTTGTGTTCCATCCAGCCTCTTGTAAACACTCATCATGATTGGCAAAGAGGACTGAATGTGATGTTATTCTGCGTGATCGCTTCCGAAGAAGTTACGGAAAGCTTGTAATGTTGTATCTCGATTAAGTGCTGCAATTGACGTTGTCAGCGGGATTCCTTTCGGACAAGCCTGCACACAGTTTTGAGAGTTCCCGCAGTTCGCAAGACCGCCGTCTCCCATAATTTCTTCTAGACGGTCAGACTTATTCATCGCACCTGTCGGATGTGCGTTAAATAGACGAACTTGCGAAAGCGGTGCAGGGCCCATAAAGGAAGACTTATCATTTACGTTTGGACAAGCTTCAAGGCAGACACCACATGTCATACATTTAGAAAGCTCATACGCCCATTGACGTTTTTTCTCAGGCATTCTTGGTCCAGGTCCAAGATCATATGTGCCATCGATCGGCACCCATGCTTTTACTTTTTTCAAGGAGTTGAACATGCGGCTTCTATCAACCTGCAAGTCTCTCACGACCGGGAATGTCTTCATCGGCTGAAGACGGATCGGCTGATCTAACTTGTCAATCAAGGCTGTACATGACTGGCGCGGTTTTCCATTAATGACCATGGAACAAGCTCCGCACACCTCTTCAAGACAGTTCATGTCCCAGTTGATCGCCGTTGTTTTTTCACCTTGTTTATTGACCGGGTTACGTCTAATTTCCATGAGTGCGGAAATGACGTTCATATTTGGGCGGTAAGGGATTTCGAATTCCTCATCATAAGGCTTTCCATCTGCTGTATCTTGACGTGTGATAATGAATTGAATTGTGTTTTTTTCACTCATCTTATTTCTCCACCTTTTTCTTCGAGTAATCTCGTTTACGAGGTGCAATTAACGATACATCGACGTCCTCATAGTGGAATGCAGGCTTTTGATTTTTCCCTTTGAACGTAGCCATCGTTGTTTTAAGGAATTCTTCATCGTTTCTTTCTGGGAATTCCGGTTTATAGTGTGCGCCTCGGCTTTCATTCCGGTTATATGCCCCGATCGTAATGACTCTTGCCAGCTGAAGCATGTTGTCAAGCTGACGCGTGAAGGCAGCGCCTTGGTTGCTCCATGATGCGGTATCATTGATGTTGATCTTCTTGTAGCGCTCCATTAGTTCTTCGATCTTCTGATCTGTTTTTAAAAGTTTGTCATTGTAACGAACCACTGTAACGTTATCCGTCATCCATTCTCCAAGCTCTTTATGAAGCACGTACGCATTTTCTGTTCCGTCCATGCTGAGGATGTTGTCCCATTTCTCCTGCTCTTTCTTCACGGCACTGTCAAATAGTGCAGAAGAAAGGTCTTCCGCAGATTTTTCAAGACCGCTAATGTACTTCACCGCATTTGGTCCAGCGACCATTCCGCCGTAAATCGCAGAAAGAAGTGAGTTTGCACCAAGTCTGTTTCCGCCGTGCATTGAGTAATCACATTCTCCGGCAGCGAATAGACCTTTGATATTCGTCATTTGATCATAATCGACCCATAATCCGCCCATTGAGTAATGAACAGCTGGGAAGATTTTCATCGGCAGCTTACGCGGGTCGTCACCCATGAATTTTTCATAGATTTCAATGATTCCGCCAAGCTTAATATCAAGCTCTTTTGGATCTTTGTGAGAAAGATCGAGATATACCATGTTCTCTCCGTTGATGCCAAGCTTTTGCTCGACACATACGTCAAAGATTTCACGCGTTGCAATGTCACGCGGTACAAGGTTCCCGTATGCTGGGTATTTTTCTTCAAGGAAGTACCAAGGCTTCCCGTCTTTATACGTCCAAACACGTCCGCCTTCACCACGAGCCGATTCACTCATGAGACGAAGCTTGTCATCTCCTGGGATCGCTGTCGGGTGAATTTGAATGAATTCTCCATTTGCATAATGCGCACCTTGCTGATAGACGATGGACGCAGCAGATCCAGTGTTAATCATGGAGTTCGTTGATTTACCGAACACGATTCCAGGACCGCCTGTTGCCATGATGACTGCATCTGAACGGAAGGATTCAATTTCCATTGTCGTCAAGTTCTGCGCGACAATCCCGCGGCACACTTCCTCGTCATCTAAAACAGCGCCAAGGAATTCCCAGCCTTCATATTTCGTGACAAGTCCTGCTACTTCATAGCGGCGAACCTGCTCATCCAGTGCGTATAATAGCTGCTGGCCTGTTGTAGCTCCAGCAAACGCTGTACGGTGGTGCTGTGTTCCCCCGAAACGGCGGAAGTCCAATAATCCCTCTGGTGTTCTATTAAACATAACACCCATACGATCAAGTAAATGGATAATGGACGGCGCTGCTTCACACATTGCCTTTACTGGCGGCTGGTTGGCTAAGAAATCTCCGCCGTATACCGTGTCATCAAAATGCTCATAAGGTGAATCCCCTTCACCTTTTGTATTAACCGCTCCGTTGATTCCGCCCTGTGCACATACAGAATGCGAACGTTTCACAGGTACGATTGAAAATAGTTGAACAGCTGTTCCCGCTTCTGCTGCTTTAATAGTTGCCATGAGACCAGCTAAGCCGCCTCCGACAACGATGATGCTAGAATTACTCATTGTAGCCCCTCTCCCTCTTCTACTAATCTATTTCCTCTTAAACAAAAGCGAAAATTGCTCTTAGCCCTACATATGAAAGCGCTATAAATATACCTAATGTCACATATGTGGAGATTCGTTGTGAGCGTGGTGAAACAGTAATTCCCCAGCTGACAGCAAATGACCACAAGCCATTAGCAAAGTGGAAAATAGTAGATAAAACGCCGACAATATAGAAGCCTAGCATAAATGGAGAGCTTAAAATATTCGCCATCATGTCATAGTTGACTTCAGCTCCAAGCTGAGCTTGAATTCGTGTTTCCCATACGTGCCAAGAGACAAAAATCAATGTGATAATACCTGAAATCCTTTGCAGTCTGAACAGCCAGTTTCTTAAGTAACTGAAGCGAGACGTGTTGTTTTGTGCCGTAAAGGCTATGTACACCCCATAAACAGCATGATAGATCAGTGGTAAGAAAATCACGAACAGCTCAAGTGCATATCTGAAAGGAAGCTGTTCCATAAAGTGTGCAGCTTTGTTAAACGCCTCAGGTCCATTCGTCGCAAAGTGGTTAACCACTAAGTGCTGTATTAAAAATAGACCGACCGGAATGACGCCAAGCAAAGAATGCAATCTCCGATAAAAAAATTCTTTGTTCCCCGACATTACTTTACCCCCTAGTAAAAAAAGTGCAATTGCTTGAAAATTGTCTTACCCCCGCTTCTTTCAATTGTAAGCACTTTATTCAAATTTATTGACAATTTCATTTTACTCCTATGTCAAAAAAGCGTCAAGAAACCGCGTACATAAATTAAAATTTTCCGAAATTTAAAAGTTTTAAATCAAAATTCGTTTTACTACAATAAGAATTTCTTAGACTTCAGGGAAAACTCTGTCATCATATGCCCACATAAGCTATAATAAATTGTTGAAAGAGGGGAGCCGTACAATGAATAAATTCGAATCTAACTTAGAACAGCTAAAAGAAATTGAAGTCAATGGATTTGCCTACGAGCTGATACGCGAAGTTCTGCTGCCTGATATTCTTGGTCAGGACCATTCATCTATGATGTATTTTGCGGGTAAACTGCTTGCTCGTAAATTTCCTCAAGAGTCATGGGAGAAGATCCCCGAATTTTTCCATGATGCCGGATGGGGGACTCTCACAATGGTCCATTCGAAAAAACAGGAAATTGAGTTTGAGCTCGAAGGTCCACTAGTATCAAATCGACTCACCTATCAAAAGGAGCCATGCTTTCAGATGGAAGCGGGTTTTATTGCTGAACAAATTCAGCTTCTGAATGAGCACGTGGCTGAATCCTATGAACAAGTGAAAAAGCGTGCTGAGAAAGTCATTTTAACCGTTAAATGGGATTTAAGAGACCCTAGCTAATACTCTTGATAAAAGGCGCGGACTTCAGGTCACGCCTTTTTTATATGTCTACATCTATCATAGCATACTTAATGAATGGGTTTACGCCCGTTTCAGCCGATTCCATATAGAAAAAAGAGGCGACCCTCTTTCATGAGAGCACCTCTTTACCTTTTTAAGAATGAGCAGCGGCGCTCACCTTTGATAATTCAAACGCATCATGCAGCGCTTCAACCGCTTTGACCATATCATCACGGCCGACCACTGTTGAGACTTTGATTTCAGACGTACTGACCATTTTCACTTGAATGTCTTTTTGCGCTAACACAGCAAACATTTCAGCAGCTACGCCTGGGTTTGAGACCATTCCAGATCCCACGATGGATACTTTCGCTAATTTGCTTTCTGTCTCAATCTGCTCGTAGCCAAGCGCCCCTTTATATTCTTCTAATACTTCAACTGTTTTGGACAAATCATCCGTTTTGACAGAGAAAGAGATCGACGTCTGGTTGGTGCTTGTGACAGACTGAATGATGATATCAACATTGATATTCTGTTTCGCAAGCGTCGTAAAAATGGTCGATAATGTTGTTAAACCGCTTGAAAGTCCGCACACGGTCACACGTGTAATCTGATCTTCAAATGCAATGCCTCTGACGACTAAATTTTGTTCCATGGATGATTCCTCCTCAATTAACGTACCCGATTCATTTTCAATACTAGAACGGACTTCTAGCGGGACTTGATAATTTTTCGCAAATTCAACAGCTCTTGGATGCAGAACGCCAGCTCCTAAATTAGCCAGCTCAAGCATCTCATCGTATGAAATGCCTGCAAGTTTCCGCGCAGATGGTACATAACGCGGATCTGTTGTAAACACTCCTGGTACATCTGTGTAAATATCACATTTATCAGCTTTCAGTGCGGCAGCCAGTGCCACAGCTGTTGTATCTGATCCGCCGCGGCCAAGAGTTGTGATATGTAAGTCATCTGCAATTCCTTGGAAGCCTGCCACAACAACAACTTTCCCCGCACTTAATTCCTCTTTTATTCTTGATTCATCAATGTCCACGATTCTTGCATTTCCGTGTACATGCTCTGTTTTCATACCAGCCTGCCAGCCTGTAAAGGAAATGGCACCATAACCTCTTCTTTGGAGCGCCATCGCTAATAATGAAATGGTCACCTGCTCACCAGTTGCGAGCAGCATATCCATCTCTCTTTTGCTTGGATCGTCTGTGAGTTCTTTCGCTAAGTCTACTAGAACATCCGTTGATTTGCCCATCGCTGATACAACCACAACCACATCATGTCCTGCCTCGCGTTCAGCGATCACTCTCTCTGCGGCATTGCGAATTTTTTCTGCCGATCCAACGGAAGTTCCGCCAAATTTTTGTACAATTAGTCCCATGTCTACCACCCTTTTTCAAAAGTTCACGTGTGAGAGAAGAGGCAGCTTTGGAGACTGTCCGCTCACTGCAAATAAAAAAGCAATGAGAGAACAAATCTCCCATTGCTTTAAAATCATCATTAAACGATGCAAACAATGAGATAGCCCTCCAAGAAATGAATTCTTGACAGCCCTACATTTTTTCAATGTACAGCCAGCGAATAAAATGAGTGGATTTTATTCACTTCGGCGACGCTCCCCTTTCAGCCCTCTTCTTAGATCCCATCGATCTCCGAAGGCTTACTCTTGAAGTTCGCACCTCTATCTTCAACAAACAACACGTTCATTTATTAAATTAGTCACATCTTAACAGACTTTTGGTAAAAGTACAATCTATTTTTTTAATGCTTCCATTAAAAGTTCAGCCGTCTGTTTTGGAATGCCAGCCTCCTGAAAATCTTGGAGAGAGGCTTCTTTCATCTTTTTCACAGAGCCAAAATGTTTGAGGAGCTGCTTTTTACGCTTCTCTCCGATACCTGGTACATCGTCTAAAATAGACTGGAATGCATTTTTTCCGCGCAGCTGCCGGTGAAAGCTAATGGCGAACCGGTGCACTTCATCTTGAATGCGCTGCAATAAGTAAAAAGCCTGGCTATTCCGCTCCAGCGCAACAATTTCAAGTGTATCTCCCATCATGAGATTCGATGTCCGGTGTTTTTCATCTTTTACAAGACCTGCGACTGGGACAGACAGATTCAATTCATTTTCAAGCACATCGATGGCTGCGTTGATCTGTCCTTTTCCTCCGTCAATTAAAATTAAATCTGGCAGCGGCAGTTCATCCTTTAACACGCGGGTATATCGTCTTCTAATGACTTCACGCATGGATGCATAGTCATCTGGACCTGAGACGGTTTTAATTTTGTATTTTCGGTATTCCTTTTTATAGGGTTTTCCGTCCTGAAAGACGACCATGGCAGAAACCGGGTCTGCTCCTTGAATATTTGAGTTATCAAATGCCTCGATTCTGTATGGCATATAAATATTAAGTGCATCCCCGAGCTGTTTCACCGCACCAATTGTCCGCTCTTCATCACGCTCAATGAGCGAAAATTTTTCTTTTAAGGCGATTTTGGCATTTTGATGGGCAAGTAAAAGTAAATCCTTTTTCTTTCCTTTTTTCGGCTGGTGAACGTTCGTCTCAAGCAATTGCTCAATCATCTCTTGATCGACACTGTCAGGCACCAAAATTTCCTTCGGCAGAAAATGGTTGTTCTTTTCATAAAATTGCCCCATAAACGTGAGGAACTCTTCCTCAGGGTCCTGATACATAGGGAACAGGCTGACATCACGTTCAATCAATTTCCCCTGTCTGATGAAGAAAACTTGGACACACATCCAGCCTTTATCATAGGCATAGGCAAAGACATCTCGATCTGATAAATCACTCATCGTCATTTTCTGTTTTTCCATCGTTGAGTCGATATATGCGATTTGGTCTCTTAGTTCTTTTGCCCGTTCAAACTCTAAATTTTCAGCAGCTTCCTGCATCTTTTCGGTGAGTTCTTTTTTAATTTGCTGATGTCCTCCGTTTAGAAACCTTGTGATTTCATCCACGAGCTGCTTATTCGTTTCCTCGGAAATGTCATACACACATGGCGCAAGACATTGCCCAAGATGATAATAAAGACAGACGCGGTCAGGAAGGGTGGCGCATTTTCTCAGTGGATATAAGCGGTCGAGCAGCTTTTTCGTTTCTCGAGCTGCTTGTACGTTTGGGTATGGACCGAAATATTTCCCTTTGTCCTTTTTTACATTGCGGGTGACGATCAGCTTGGGATGGCGTTCATTCGTAATTTTTATAAATGGATACGTCTTGTCATCCTTGAGCATGACATTGTATTTTGGGTCATATTTTTTGATTAAATTCAGCTCTAAAATGAGCGCCTCGATATTAGAAGAGGTGACAATGTATTCAAAGTCTTCAATTTCACTGACAAGCCGCTGCGTTTTGGCGTCATGTGATCCAGTGAAATAAGAGCGCACCCTATTTTTTAAAACCTTTGCCTTTCCCACATAAATGATCGTATTTTGTCTATCTTTCATTAAGTAACAGCCTGGTTGATCCGGCAGGACTGACAGCTTTTCTTTGATTAGTTTGTTCATATTTTCATCCGTCCTTGTTTTCCTCTTTCACTCCTTCTAGTGTATCACGAACATTTGTTTTATACCATGTTGAAAGAAAAGCGGCTCTCGTCTTTACGAGAACCGCTTCAATGATTATGCCGCTTGGACATAGATCGGTTTATAGATGTTTGTTGACAAGCTCAGCAAGTGCTTCTTTTGGTTTGAAACCAACAGAAGTTTCTACAACTTCACCGTCTTTTAAAACAAGAAGTGTTGGGATACTCATAACGCCGTATTTACCAGCAGTTTCTTGGTTATCGTCTACATCAATTTTTACAATTTTCATTTTGTCGCCCATTTCTTGATCAAGTTCTTCAAGAACTGGAGCAATCATTTTACAAGGTCCACACCATGGTGCCCAAAAGTCTGCAAGAACAACACCTTCTGCAGTTTCTTGTGAAAATGTTGCGTCAGTAGCTTTTACGATTGCCATTATTCATTCCTCCAATGTAAATTATGCTTTTTAGTATAGCATCTACCAATGTGACTTGCGAATGAAATGCTTACGAATCATTTTTTAGGAAATGAATTAAAAAACAAACCGTATAATCGCACCAATAACAACAATCGCACCGATGATCATAAGAATGGTTCTAAGCATATGACATGACACCCTTTCCGCTTCATTTACAATGTATGATGCCCCAACATTCTTCTCATCAAACATCGAAATATGCAATTAAGCGAGGTCGACAGTTATCATGACCACTGACATTGGCGGCAGCTCCACCGTTAATTCGCCGGACTTTACAGCCATTTGCTGAAAGTCTTTTGGCTGAACAGAATGAGGATCATCGAATGTATTATGGGCATTCATGCGATCAGCCGTCAGTACACGTCCAGTGACTTTCGTTTGTTCTTCAATCCCTGCAATGGCAAGGGATATCTCTGTTTGTTCATGCGGATTCAAGTGACAGTAGCTAATATGCATCTTACCTGATGAACGCGAGGCTGACACACTGACCTGAGGAATTTTTTCACCTCTTCGTTCATACGGCGGTGAAACGAACTCCACTTCAAGCGCTTCTTCCTCTTGATGCACTTGAAACATGTGAAATACGTGATACGTAGGTGTCAGAAGCATCTTTTCGTCCTTTGTTAATACCATCGCTTGCAGCACATTGACCGTCTGAGCAATATTTGCCATATGAATCCGCTCGCAATGGCGATGAAAAATATGAAAATGGAGTGCGGCCACAAGGGCGTCTCTTAGTGTGTTTTGCTGATATAAAAACCCAGGATTTGTCCCTGGCTCTGGGTCATACCATGTCCCCCATTCATCAATAATCATCCCGATTCGCTTGTCTGGGTCATAACGATCCATGATTTCTCCATGGTCTTCGACAAGCCGTTCCATCTCATAGGCCTTTTTCAGCGTGATAAACCATTCATCCTCATCGAATTCAGTCGCTGATCCTTTCTTCTCCCATGTACCCGGTACGGTGTAATAATGTAAACTGAGCCCATCCATCCACGGTGCGGCCCGCTCCATCAATACTTTCGTCCAATTCACGTCATTAGAGTTCGCGCCGCAGGCGATTTTATAAATACGCTGCCCTGCAAACTCTCTTACGTACGTTTGATAGCGTTTATATAAATCTGCATAGTATTCAGGCGTCATATTCCCGCCGCAGCCCCAGCTTTCATTGCCTACACCAACATAGGTCAGCTTCCAAGGTTCTTGTTTTCCATTTTTAATGCGCCAGTCTGACATAGGTGTCCCTTTTGGAAATGTCATGTATTCGACCCAATCGGCTAATTCTTGAACAGACCCGCTTCCCACATTGCCGCAAATGTAAGGTTCACATTCAAGCAGCTCACACAATGCCATAAATTCATGCGTACCAAATGCATTGGATTCAACCGTACCACCCCAATGGGTGTTTACCATCGGCTTTCGTTCACTCAGATCACCTACACCATTTGCCCAGTGATACTCGTCTGCGAAGCAGCCCCCCGGCCACCTCAGCACCGGAATATGTAATGCTTGAAGGGCCTTCAGTACATCAGTACGAATCCCTTCAATATGATCAATCTCTGAGTCTTTTCCTACCCAAATCCCGTCATAAATCCCTCTTCCTAAATGCTCTTGAAAGTGCCCGTAAATGTGTTTAGAAATGCGTCCGATCACGTCATTGACTTTTACTGTCCCCTTCACTTGTCAACCGCTCCTTTTCTTCTTAATAACATACAAAAAAACCCAGAATACCTAGGCATTCTGAGTGTATGAGCGTTACGAGTGGATATTCATCTTTTTTAACTCTTCATTCAAAAGCGGTACCACTTCAAACAAGTCACCAACAATTCCATAATCGGCGATTTTGAAGATTTCCGCTTCTGGGTCTTTGTTGATGGCCACAATGACTTTACTGTTAGACATTCCCGCTAAATGCTGAATCGCTCCTGATATCCCGCATGCAATATAAAGGTCTGGTGTGACGACTTTTCCTGTCTGGCCAATTTGCAGGGCATAATCACAGTAGTCGGCATCACAGGCGCCGCGCGAGGCTCCGACTGCTGCCCCCAGCGTCTCAGCGAGTTCATTCAGCGGTTCAAAGCCTTCCTTGCTCTTAACCCCGCGCCCTCCAGCAACAATGACCTTTGCTTCGGATAAATCTACACCTTCTGACGTTTTTTTAATGACTTCCTTCACGATCGTCCGAAGATTTTGAATGTCGACAGAAACTGGTGTGACTTCTCCGCCTCGTGACGTATCCCGCTCAAGTGGTGCCACGTTATTTGGCCGGATGGTTGCTAGAAGCAGACGGTCTGTCGAAATGACTTTTTCGAAGGCTTTTCCAGAGTAAATCGGTCTAGTGAAAACAAGATGTTCACCGGTAACGCTTACATCAATCGCATCTGAAATCAAGCCAGTCTGGAGACGTGCGGCTATTTTCGGCGACAAGTCTTTTCCGATAGATGTATGGCCAAAGAGCACAGCATCTGGATCAACCTGATCTAATATGGCTTGAAGCGCCTGCGCAAAACCATCTGACGTATAATATGAAAGGTGCGGATGCTCCACAATCATGACATGATCCGCTCCATAGTAAAGCAGTTCATCCGCTAGCCCTTTGACGTCATCCCCTATTAACACGCCAATGACCTCACCGCCATCTGCCACTTTGTGAGCGGCAGCAATGGCTTCAAATGTTACATTTCTTAACTTACCGTCACGACTTTCTCCAAGTACAACAACTTTTTTACTCATCTTCAAGCTCCCCCTTGTTCTCGTGATATCGTAAAGTGGATGTTTAGATGACTTTTGCTTCATTTCTGAGTAGATCTGTCAGTTCTTTGACTTGATCCTGAAGCTCGCCGCTCAGCACCTTGCCACCCTGTTTTTTCTCCGGTAAGAAACGTTCAATTGTTTTGATTTTATATGGTACATCGTCTTCATCCAGATCTAAATCATCAAGTTCCAATTCTTCTAAAGGCTTTTTCTTTGCCTTCATAATGCCTGGTAATGATGGATAGCGAGGCTCATTGAGTCCTTGCTGAGCTGTGACGACAAGCGGGAGTTCGGCAGAAATGACTTCCACATCCCCCTCTGCATCTCGTTCAATCGATACAGAGCCGCCGTCAATTTGAATACTTGTTATCGTAGTCACATATGAAAAACCGAGTAATTCAGCAAGACGCGGGGCTACCTGTCCAGAGCCGCCGTCAATTGCTACATTCCCTGCTAAGATCAAGGAAGCCTCTTTGTCTTTTAAATAGTGATAAAGAATGGTAGAAGCTGAATATTGGTCCCACTCTTCTAAGTCATCTTCGACGTTTAACAAGACAGCTTGATCACAGCCCATAGCAAGCGCTGTTCTCAGCTGTTTCTCTGCATCCTCACCGCCAACTGTCACAACGGTCACTTCTCCCCCGTGCTCATCGCGAAGCTGAATGGCTTCTTCAATGGCATACTCGTCATAAGGATTAATAATGAACTCTGCTCCATCTTCTTGAATTGCACCAGACTGAATCGAAATTTTCTCTTCCGTGTCAAACGTACGCTTCATCAAAACAAATATATTCATTTATTTCTCCCCCTTGTGTCGTACTTATCCTTTATTCCCCTTTAAAGTTCGGTTTGCGCTTTTCGATAAAGGCCTGAATGCCTTCTTTGGCGTCATTTGATTGGAAAACCTCACCAAATTTTTTGGCTTCCAGCTTCATTCCGCCGTCATATGAATACAGTTTTGTTGCGTTCAATAAATCAAGCACATATTCAAGTGATTTAGGGCTTTTTGCGGCAAATTTCCCCGCAAGTGTTTTGGCCGCTTCGAGCGCTTCTTCCTCTGTTTCTGCCAGCTTTGTAACAAGGCCGCACGTAAATGCTTCTTCACCTGTAATCGGTTCAGCTGTTCCCATCATTTCAAGCGCTTTAGCAGAACCAACGTAGCGCGGGAGACGCTGCGTGCCGCCGAATCCTGGAATAATGCCAAGATTTAATTCCGGCAGTCCAAGCTTCGCATCTTTTGTTGCGATTCGGATATCACAAGACATGGCAAGCTCAAGGCCTCCGCCTAATGCTGCTCCGTGAATCGAGGCAATGACTGGCTTTGGACACTGTTCAATCCGTTCAAAGACTTGCTGTCCTCTATCAGCGAGGCTTGCATAATCAGACTCTTCCTGTAAAGTCGTAAATTCTTTAATATCAGCACCTGCTGAGAAGAATCTGCCTTCCCCGTGGATCACAATCGCTCTTACTTCTTCATTCTGTTCGATCTCTTCGAACATGTCATTAAGCTCAGTGAGCAGCTGAGAGGATAAGGCATTTGCAGGCGGGTTCTGAATCGTGATGAGCGCTGTCTGTCCTTCATGATGTAAGCTGAGTATTTTTTCCATGTCAATCATCCTTTTTCACATTGTCTTTAGGATTGATGTATTCCGTTTAACAGCAGATCATGTACATTTTCTGCGAGTGCAGGCAGATCATACTTTTGATCATTCATGACCCATGTTGTTGCGGTTTCATCAATCGTCCCAAATACCATTTGTCTCGCTAAGCGGACATCTAAATTTTGTCTAAATTCTCCTGTTTTCTTTCCTTCTGTTAAAATCGACTCGAGCATATTTAAATACCCTTTTAGCACCTCATTGATTTTTTGCCGCAGCTCAAGGTTTGACTGCCTGAGTTCAAGCTGTGTCACAAGAGCCAAATGATGATTTTGCGCCAGCATGCGAAAATGCTCCTCAATCAACAGTAGAAGCTTTTCTTTGGCAGATGGCTTCTTTTGGATATCTGTTTCCATCCGTTCGATGAATTGTCCCATTTTTTCTTTGAACAATGAGATGAGAATATCCTCTTTGTTTTTGAAATAAAGATAAATGGTTCCGTCTGCCACCCCTGCTTGTTTCGCAATCTTTGAAACTTGTGATTGATGATAGCCGTTCTCCGCAATCACCACAACTGCTGCATCAATAATTTGCATGTACTTCGGTCTTTTCTGCTTCAATGTGCTTCGTCCCTTTCTAAATTGAATGAGCATTCATTCATAACTTTATGTTAAAAAGAAACGGGTGATTTGTCAAGAGATCTTCTTCTTTCTTTTCAACCTTTATCATACCAGAGCAGATGGTCATCATTCAAATCATCCGGCCGCTCGACCGGATGATGAAGGACGTTATTTCTTCAATTGATCGACAGGTGTCTCAGATGATGAAGCTTGCTTTCTTTTTTCTTCTTCAATTAATACTCTGCGCAAAATTTTTCCGACGGCCGTTTTAGGCAGTGATTCTTTAAATTCATACACGCGCGGTACTTTAAATGAAGCAATTCTCGTTCTGACAAAGCGATCGAGTTCATCTTCTGTTAAATAAGCATCCTTTTTCGGCACAACAAACGCTTTTACTGTTTCTCCTCTATAAGGATCTGGTATACCTGCGACAACGACTTCTTGTACAAGCTCATGCTCATATAGGGCTTCTTCGACCTCTCTTGGGTAAATATTATAACCGCTCGCAATAATGACATCTTTTTTCCGGTCAACGATATAGAAAAAACCGTCCTCATCCATATACCCAATATCTCCGGTGAAAAACCATCCATCCCTTAATACAGCTGCTGTCTCCTCTGGCTGATTCCAATAGCCTTTCATAATTTGCGGCCCTTTGACGATAATTTCTCCGTGCTCATACGGCTCTTTAAGGCCACCCGTTTCCTCGCAATAAATGCCTGCGTCTGTCCCAGGCCACGGACAGCCAATGCTGCCTGTTTTGTTCGCTCCCCATAAAAAGTTAGAATGGGTCACTGGCGAAGTTTCTGAAAGACCATACCCCTCAACTAAACGACCTCCTGTTAATTTCTCAAAGCTCTGTTTGACTTCAACAGGAAGAGCCGCCGAGCCGCTTAAACATGCAGTGATGGACGACAAGTCATACTTTTCAATGTTCGGATGATGCAGCAAGGCAATATACATGGTGGGTGCACCTGGAAAGAGTGTCGGTTTCTGTTTTTCAATCGTTTTGAGGGTATCAGCTGCGTCAAATCGCGGAAGGAGAATCATTGAATGCCCTTCTTTCACAGCAAGGTTTAATACGGTCGTCATTCCGTATACATGAAAAAACGGAATGATGCCAAGGATTCGTTCTTTTCCTCTTGTCGTTTTATACATCCAAGAAGCGCACATTTCAGTATTCGCTAAAATATTTTCATGCGTCAGCATGACCCCTTTTGGTAAACCAGTCGTTCCGCCTGTATATTGCAAAACAGCGACATCCTCTTTCGGTTCAAAGGCAAGCGCCGGAATCTGTTCTTCTGACGATTCTTTCATAATTTGTGAGAAGTGATGAATGGTCTCGCTTTTCTCTACTTGGATGACCATTTTATTTTTTCTTTTTTGGACGATAGGAAACAGAATGTTTT
Organism: Bacillus sp. FSL P4-0248; assembly: GCF_038593305.1. NCBI lineage: Bacteria > Bacillati > Bacillota > Bacilli > Caryophanales > Bacillaceae > Bacillus > Bacillus sp. FSL P4-0248. The sequence continues at coordinate 2,541,061 of NZ_CP151983.1, forward strand.
TCGGAAATGGTAAATAATCCTGCAGTTTGGTGATGATCAAGTGCTCCATACTTGTCAGCGCTTTCATTTTATAGGCCTTTGGATACAATAAATCCAGTGTAATCAGCACTTTTGAGCCACTGTCCTCCATTTGATATGCCAGTTCTTTCTCCGTATAAAGCGGGTTCGTTTGAACAACGATGCCGCCTGCAATTAAAACAGCATAATAAGAAATGACAGATTGAGGACAGTTTGGCAGCATGATTGCTACTCTGTCGCCTTTTTTCACGCCAATTTTCATCAGGTGACCAGCTAGTTTCAATGCTTCTTCCTGGAGCTGTTCATAGGTGATGTTTTTTCCTAGAAAATGAATGGCTGTATGCTCAGGTGCAGCCTCTGCGGAGCTGAATAAGTAAGATTGTAACGTCTCATTTGGAATGGTGAGTTCGTGGGGAATTTGATTCGGGTAATGCAGAAGCCAACGTTTATCTGACTGCATAAAAACCCTCCTTCCTGAACTTTCGTACTATTTTATTATAGCAAACTTTTCCTTAAGGCAGTTTTCTTTTTTCAAATAGAGCTTGGTTCCATGGCATCTTTACTTCTTTGCCGGTGTTTCGATCGATGCTCTTTTTCCTTCATGATGCCACTGTTCATATAATCCACCGATTGCACGAAATGACTCATTTACTCTCTCCACGATCTGTTGATGGATACTCGGGTCATTAGGTAAATGCGTCTGGATGTTGTCGACTTGATACTGCCTCATCATATCTATGTAGACTGTAAGAAAGATTGTGTCTTCTAAAATCCAGTAAATGACTTCATCCGCCGCTTTTGTTCTTTTATGCAGCATTTGGATTCCTCGTTCATATTGAATAAGAATATAGCCACTCGGATCGATTTGAATATAAGGGCTCAAATCATCAAAAAATCCAGTTGTTTGAAATGGACGTGCAATATACGGTTCGTATATGTCTCGTGGCAGGGAAGTCATTTGGAGACAAGTATCAATTCGCTTTATGAGTTCGTCTTTTTGCAGAATTTGCTTCATGTGATTCACCGCCTTCTGGTGAGATAAAAGCTGCCAAGGAATCCCTGACAGCTTTCTCACTTTGTCTTCTTCATTTCACAGGAACATGTAAACGGCACCAATGACCGCAAAAGTGCAGGCAACTACGATTAATACTTTTGCTAGCTTTTCCATGTCGTCTCCTTAAATGCCGGCTGCTACTACATAAGACAGCCCAACTGAAATAATGAGTGAAATAAACCCGACCGCTCTATTATCATTCTCAATTTCTTTGTCTACTTTAAATCGTGGTGTTAAAAATTCAAAAATGAAATAGCTGACAAGCAGCATCACAAAGCCGTATACGCCCCATCCAATCATTTGCAGAAGGGAATTGTGCTGTGCGATAGAATGCTGAAACACATTCGCAATCCCAAAAATCTTTCCGCCTGTTGCCATGGCAACAGCTAAGTTCCCCCGCTGGATCTCTTCCCAGTTTTTATAGGAGGTAACGAGTTCAAAAATGGTTAGAAATAAGACAAGACATAGGACGGCCACGCTGTAATAGGCGGCAATTTCCACAAGTTCATTTTCCCAAAAGGCTTTCATGCGTTTTCTCCTTTTTACTTTAATTCGACGATGGTAACGCCTGATCCTCCCTCGCCTTGTTCCCCAAAACGAGCATTTTTCACACTTCGGTGCTGTTTCAGTAATTCCTGAACCCCTTTTCTAAGGGCGCCAGTTCCTTTTCCGTGAATGATTGACACACGCGGATAACCAGCTAAGACAGCATCATCTAAATATTTCTCGACTCTGCTTAAGGCATTTTCATAACGCTCTCCCCTTAAGTCAAGCTCAAGCGATACATGATAGTCTTTTCCTTTGACTGCCGTAATGGCTTTCTCCTGCTTAAATTCAGGTGCTGATTTGATAAATTCCATGTCTTTTTCTTTTACTTTCATTTTCAGAATGCCCATTTGGACACTCCATTCTTTGTCACCTGTTTGTTCAAGCAGCGTTCCTTTTTGCCCGAAGGTGAGCACTTTCACTTCGTCGCCTGATTTTAGCTGTCTTGCTGCTTTTTTCACCGGCTCTGGCTTTTTCTTCCGGTCAAACTCAGGGACTGCTTCTTCAAGACGCTTTCTCGCATCGATGAGTTCATGTTCTTTAAATGATCGATGCTCATTTTTTATCGAACGAAGCTCTTGAATGATGTCTTCTGCTTCTTTTGAGGCTTGTTCAATTTTTTCTGCCGCTTTTTTTTCAGCTTCTTCAAGCAGTTTGTCCTTTTGCTCATTCCATTCAAGAATTTGTCTCTGCAATTCTTTATGAAGCTTTTCTGCTTCTTTTCTATAGACTTCTGTCTCATGCAGCTCTTCTTCTGCTTGTTTCTTGCTATCTTCTAATGAAGCAATCATTTGGTCTACTTCATTATGCTCGGCATGCATATCCGCTTTTGCACGGTCAATGAGGTGATCTGGCAACCCAAGACGTTTAGAAATTTCAAATGCATTACTTCGTCCGGGCACACCGATGAGCAAGCGATACGTTGGTGATAAGGTTTCAATGTCAAACTCCACGCTCGCATTTGTGACACCTTCCCGGTTATATCCGTAAGCCTTCAGCTCAGGATAATGGGTCGTTGCGATGACGCGTGCATTTGTTTGATGCACTTCATCTAAGATACTCATGGCCAGCGCGGCACCTTCTGCAGGGTCTGTTCCTGCCCCTAATTCATCAAATAACACGAGTGAGTTAGATGTCAAATTCTTTAAGATATCTACAATATTGACCATATGAGATGAGAACGTACTCAAGCTTTGCTCAATAGATTGTTCATCTCCAATATCAGCAAAGACTTGGTCGAATACAGCCACTTCCGAGCCTTCTTCAACTGGAATATGAAGGCCTGCCTGCGTCATCAGCGTAAGAAGACCAAGCGTTTTCAAGGTAACTGTCTTACCCCCTGTATTTGGGCCAGTAATAACGATGGTTGAAAAATCTTTGCCGAGCTCAATGTCATTTGCCACAACCTGATCCCTAGGCAATAGAGGATGTCTTGCCCGCTTTAAATAAATCTCCCCTTGATCATTCACAGCAGGCTTTGTGGCTTTTTCTGCCTTTGCATATTTGGCTTTAGCAAAAATAAAATCTAACGTCTGAAGCTCTTTTACATTGTGAAGAAGTTCCTCAATGTGTTCTGACACGCTCGCTGTCAGCATTTGGAGGATCTTTTCGACCTCTTGTTTTTCTTTTAAACGGGTTTGCTGCAAGGTGTTATTTAAATCCACGACCACTTGCGGCTCGATAAATAGGGTTGCTCCTGATGATGACTGATCGTGAACAATTCCGCCGTAATTCGAGCGGTACTCCTGCTTTACTGGAAGCACGAACCGGTCATTACGAATGGTAACAATCGTGTCTGACAGCATTTTTGAAGCAGATTGTGAGCGAATCATGGATTCTAATTTATCTCGCACTTTTGATTCTAATGAACGTAATTGCGTACGTATTGTTCGTAGCGCCGGAGTTGCATGATCAAGCACTTCTCCATTATCACCAATACAGCTTTCGATTTCTTTTCTGACTTCAGGCAGTAATATCAGCGTCTCTGCATATGTATGAAGGCGAGGTATGTCTACACCATCTTCATACAGGGACGTGAGAAAGTGCTTCATGTTTTTCGCAGTGTATAACAGCGCTGCAATTTCCATGAGCTCAGATGGGCTTAATGTACTGCCGATTTCTGCCCGTTTGACCCCGCGTCTAATATCCGTCAGCCCGCCAAATGGCGCCGATCCCTTTAAGCGGATGACATCCTGTGCTTCTGCTACCTCTTCCAGCAAATGCTGAATGGTTTCGATATCCGTCAGCGGCGTTAAATCCTGCGCTCTTTCTTTTCCTAATGAGGATGCGGTATAGGACATGACTTTTTCTTTTACTTTATGAAATTCTAATGATGCTAACACTTTTTGTTGCAGCATGGTCCAGCCTCCTAACGACTACCTGTCACGCGTTAAAAACTTTTTGATCTCGCTTAGAGAAAAAGTATTCACGACATTTGCTTTTGGTGTCCAGCCTTTTCTTGCAGCTGTTACACCAACTTCCATATGATCCAGCATGGCGATATTGTGCGCATCTGTATTGATCATGATGTTCACACCTGCTTCGTTTGCTTTCATTAAATGCTCTGTTTTTAAATCCAGTCTTGACGGGTTGCTGTTGAGCTCTAGTGCAGTTCCCGTTTTCTTCGCAAGCTCTATGAGCTGATCTATATTTAAGGCATAGCCGTCCCGTCTGCCGATCAAACGGCCTGTTGGATGTGCAATTAAATCCACATGCTGATTCCGCAGGGCATTTTCAAGGCGCTCCATAATGACTTCTTCCGGCTGAGAAAAGCTCGAGTGGATAGACGCAATGACAAAATCCATGTCTGCTAAAAAGTCATCATCATAATCTAATGATCCATCCGGGAGAATATCCATTTCGACCCCTTTGAAAATGTGAAAATGCTCGAATTCTTGATTCAGCTTGTCAATTTCTTTTGCTTGCAGACGTAAACGTTCTTTTGTTAAACCGTTTGCTACTTTTAAATATTGCGAGTGGTCTGTAATCGCCATGTATTCATAGCCTTTTGCGATACATGCCTCTGCCATTTCGCGAATAGAAAATGCGCCGTCACTCCATGTTGAGTGCATATGAAGGTCGCCTTTGATATCTTTTAACTCTACAAATTGCATACTTTCTTTATACGTATCAATCTCCGCTCCGGTTTCACGAATTTCTGGCGGAATGAGCGGAAGTTGAAAATGCGCATAAAAAGCGGCCTCGTCTTCAAACGTTTTGACTTCTCCAGTTTCAATTGTTTCCACACCATATTCACTAATACGCTCTCCGCGTTCCTTCGCCAGCTGACGCATGCGAATATTGTGATCTTTTGAGCCAGTGAAATGGTGCAGCGTTGTTGCAAATTGATCTGTTGTCACAAGCCGGAAGTCTACACTGATCTCAAAATCAAGGGCAAGAATGACAGATACCTTCGTATCACCGCTTGCAATGACGTCTTTGACATCATCAAGTGCAACGAGCTGCTCTCTGACTTGTTCAGGATCGCTGGTCGCAATGATATAATCTAAATCTTTGACAGTTTCCCGTGCACGTCTTAGACTGCCAGCTCTAGAAAAACGAATAATACCCTTCATCTGTTCAAGCGCATGATCAATCCGCTCTGCCACATCTAATGCAAAGCCAATTGGCAGTCGTTCTGGCTGCTTTCCGGCCTCCTCAAGAGCTGCGAGAATCTTTTCTTCGGTTTTTTTACCGAAGCCTGCAAGCGCTTGTACTTTTTCCGCTTCACATGCTTCTTTTAATGACTGGGCATCATGGACACCAAGCTCTTGGTAAAGCTTCGCAATCTTCTTCCCGCCAAGCCCTTGCAACTTTAAGAGCGGAACAAGTCCTTCAGGCACTTCCTTTTTTAATTGTTCGAGTGTTTCTGATTGTCCTTTTTCGATATACTCTGTGATCACAGCAAAGGTTCCTTTTCCAATGCCGGGTAATGCTAATAGATCATCTATTTGAGAAAGGCTGCGGTCGTCTTGTTCCAGTGCCGCTGCTGCTTTACGAAAGGCAGAAATTTTAAAAGGATTATCTCCTTTTAGTTCCATATATACTGCAATTGTTTCAAGAAGTTTGATAATATCTTTTTTATTCATCTCTCATCCTCCAGCCGCTTTGGCATCTTCCTATATAAATATACAAACTTTCCCTTCATCCTACAACTTTCTGTCATGGAATGAGAAAAAACTTCTCCAGAAAAGGAGAAGTTTTTAAACTCCATACGTCGACCATAGGTCTTTGACAAGACCGGACAGGTAAGGGGTGTTGTTTACGATCACATCTGCTAACATTGATTTGCTCATCATTGTTTGGAGCGCATCTACTGGAAGTAATGCAGCGACAAACAATAGAATAAACACAAATAAATAGGTTTCCAGAAATCCTAAAACACCGCCAAGCAGTTTGTTCACTTGTTTAATCACAGGTATACTTGCAATGGTTGTGAGCAATCCGCCAATGATGGCGAGCAGGATTTTGGTCAAGATAAACAGAATGATAAACGCAATGGTATTATAATAAGCTGTTTCTAGATTCCCGCTAAAGAAAGCGAGCTGCGGTTGACCGCCGTTAAAATTAGGTGACGGAATCCACGTAAGCTGTGGTGCAAGTGACTGATAAAACATGGAAGCCACTAAGATAGAAACAACAAAGCTGATCAATTTAATAAATTGAAGAATAAACCCGCGTTTTAGACCGACAAGCGTTCCCATAAGAAGCAAAAACAAAATGATGATATCGATCACGGTAATTTCATTCCTTTTCTTTTAGCTGAATCTCTAATTTTTCGTATTGCTCTTTTAATTTCAAGTAGTCGTGGACGACATTGACTGCTGTCAGTACAGCTAATTTGTTTATATCAAGATATGGATTTTTTTCATTTATTTCTCTCATTTTATCATCAACAATTGACGCAACATGTCGCATATGCATCTTCGTTTCTTGTCCGATGATCGTATAGGACTGTCCGTAAATCTCAACTGTTGTTTTCGTTTTACCGCCGTCAGACAACGTTTCTCCTCCATTCCACGAGAATCCTAGTCTCTATCATAACATGTTTAGACATTGAATGGAAAGACGAGCCCTTCCCTGTTATGGTACACTTTAGAAATCAATGATATCAAGGTAAAAAGGAGTTATCCACTGTGCCCCAATCCGTTTTAAAAGCAACATCAGAAGACCTCAAAAAGATGAAGAGCGCGTATGCGCACCATTTAACAGACAATTTGCCGCCAGGCGCCCTCTTTCAAGCAAAAGTCCCTGGCTGTACGATTACAGCCTATCGATCTGGAAAAGTATTGTTTCAAGGACAAAAGGCAGAAGCTGAAGCCAGTCAATTCAGCCACTTGCAAGCAGCTGATACGAAAAGTCAAAAATCACCTGCTGTTACAAAATACAGTCCGCCGCCCGGCATTGCTTCCATGTCGGTCATCGGTTCAGATGAAGTAGGTACAGGTGATTATTTCGGACCGATCACAGTCTGTGCGGCCTATGTTGATGCCAGCCAGCTTGCTTTAATGAAAGAGCTTGGCGTAAAAGACTCAAAAGGGCTAAAGGACCCGCAAATTCTCAACATTGCCAAGGATCTCATCAAAACCATTCCGTTCAGCCTTCTCGTTCTCCGAAATGAAAAGTACAATACAATGCAGGAAAAGGGCATGAGTCAAGGAAAAATGAAGGCACTGCTTCATAACCAAGTCATCACCTCTGTGCTAGAAAAACTGGACGGACAGCAGCCTGAAGCCATTTTGATTGACCAATTTGCAGAACCAGGGATTTATTTCAAGCATCTTGCCGGGAAAAAAATCATCCGGGAGCGGACGTATTTTAGTACAAAAGCAGAAGGCATCCATTTGTCAGTCGCTGCAGCTTCCATTATCGCAAGGTACGCCTTTTTAATTGAAATGGACAAATTATCACAGGCTGCAGGCTTTGACATCCCAAAAGGAGCCGGTCCTCATGTAGACAAGGCCGCCGCCAAGCTCATCAAGCTGCACGGTGAAGATGCTTTACGTCAATTTACAAAGCTGCATTTTGCCAACACACAAAAAGCGAAAAAAATGTTATAAAAAAAGCTAGGGCCATGAGGCCTTAGCTTTTTTTCTTTAACCGCGTAAGACGGCTTGATACGTATCTTCTAGTGCTTTCAAAACTTTTGTGTGAACAGCTGTGACTTCTTCCTCGGTCAACGTTTGTTCAGGATTTAAATATTGAAGAGAGAATGCAACAGATTTTTTGCCTTCTTCCATATGTTCCCCTTCGTACACATCAAATACAGATAGGTCTGTGAGTAGATGACCGCCTGCTTCATAGATGACACGCTCCAGCTGTCCGCTTGAGATATGCTGATCGACAACAAGTGCGATATCTCTTGTCACAGCAGGGAATCTCGGGATCGCTGTATATTTCATATCCTTCGTTTCAGATGTCATCACATCTGTTAAATCAAACTCGAAGACATACGTTTCTTTTAAATCCAATTCCTTTTCAACGACTGGATGCAGTGCGGCAACAAAGCCAATGACTTGACCATTTAAGTGAACATCTGCAGTTCGCCCTGGGTGAAGACCCTCACGCTCTGCTTGAACATAAGTGATTTGGCCTGACACACCAAGCTTTTCGAACAATCCTTCAGCAATTCCTTTCGCTACATAAAAATCGACGGCTTTTTTCTCGCCCTGCCAAAGATTTTTATGCCATAAGCCTGTCAGCGCACCAGCGACATGTTCTTTTTCCACTGGTTTTGCCCCTTCAGCTTCTGCTAAGAAAACAGAGCCCGTTTCATAAAATCCAAATGAATCAGCTTGTCTTGCCAAGTTATATGCAACAGAATCAAGTAAGTTTGGCAGAAGACTTTGTCTCAGCACACTGCGTTCCTCACTCATTGGCAGAGAAAGTCTCGTTTCATAGGCTGGATGCAGTGCAAAAGCTGTGGACTTATGCTGATTCGTCAATGAATACGTAATCGCTTGAGAAAGTCCTGCCCCCTCTAAGAAACGTCTTACCTTTCTGCGCTTCACTTGGTATGGCGTGAGACCGCCAACGGTGCCGGCTGCCCTAGGCAGTGTAGATGGAATATTATCGTAGCCGTATAATCTTGCCACTTCTTCAATGAGGTCTTCTTCAATCGTAATATCCATTCTGCGGGAAGGAACCGTTACGACAAGAACATCATTTGATTCGCCCACTGTGAAGCCTAGTTTGTTGAAAATCTGAATCATATCTTCTTTTGAAATGCTCATTCCAAGCACCTTGTTCACACGCTCAGTTGATACGTGGATGACATTCATACTTGCTTCAAGGTGATTCTCCTCAACTGTACCGCTTAGCACTTCACCGCCTGCATACAAGCTGATCAATTGAGCTGCTCTTTCTGCTGCCGGTTTCGTACGCTGCGGATCGAGTCCTTTTTCAAATCGTGTGCTTGATTCACTGCGAAGCCCTAAGTCTCTAGATGCTTGACGGACTGTTTGACCGTTGAAATATGCCGCTTCTAAAAGAATCGTTGTCGTCTCATCACGTACCTCTGATTCAAAGCCGCCCATGACGCCTGCTACCGCGTGCGCTTTCGTTCCATTCGTGATGACAAGGTGCTTTGATGACAATGTGCGCTCTTGCTCATCCAGTGTTTGAATGATTTCGCTATCAGACGCTTTACGAACGACCACCTGCTTTGAACCAAAGCGGTCATAATCAAAGGCATGAAGCGGCTGGCCGTATTCAAGCAGTACAAAGTTTGTAATATCCACAACGTTGTTAATTGGACGGATGCCTGCATTCATCAATCTTGTTTGCATCCAAAGCGGTGCTGGTCCAACCTTTACATTTTTAATGATCTTCGCTGCATAAAGTGGATTCGCTTCTTGATCCTCAATTTTAACAGAAATATAGTCTGCTGCTTTTTCGGAAGAAGTGTCATGTGCTGTATCAGGAAGCTTGATGTCTCTTCCTAAAATGGCGGCAACCTCATAAGCGACACCCAGCATATTCAGGGCATCGGCACGGTTTGGTGTTAAGCCAAGCTCAAGTACCGCATCATCTAATTGAAGTGCTTGAAGGGCATCATCCCCTGGTTTCACGTCATTCGGGAAAACAAAGATGCCTTCTGCATATTCCTTTGGTACGAGCTTGCTTTCTACGCCTAATTCTTGCAGAGAACAAATCATGCCATGAGACTCTTCACCGCGCAGTTTTGCTTTTTTAATTTTAAAGTTGCCAGGAAGGACTGCACCCACCGTTGCGACGGCCACATACTGTCCTTTCTCCACATTGGGAGCTCCGCAAATAATTTGCACCGGTGCGTCTTCGCCGATATCAACAAGACATTTGTTTAATTTATCCGCATTCGGATGCTGTTCACGTTCAATGACGTGTCCAACGACAACTCCTTTAATACATTCGCCTTTATATTCAACGGCTTCCACTTCAATTCCGCTTCTTGTGATTTTTTCTGCTAATTCATCCGGCTTGATGCCTTCTAAATCGACATAGTCTTCTAACCATTTATATGAAACAAACATGTTGATTTCCTCCTCTTAGTCCTGCTTGAATTGCTTTGTGAATCTAATGTCATTTGTGTAGAAATGGCGAATATCATCAATGCCGTATTTCAGCATCGCGATCCGTTCCACACCCATTCCAAAAGCAAAGCCTTGGTAAGTTTCTGGATCAAATCCGCTCATTTTCAGGACATTCGGATGAACCATTCCTGCACCTAAAATCTCAATCCAGCCTGTTCCTTTACATACGGAGCAGCCCTTCCCGCCGCATTTAAAGCAAGACACATCGACTTCGACAGATGGTTCTGTGAATGGGAAAAAGCTTGGACGCAGTCTAATTTCACGATCTTCACCAAACATTTTTCTTGCGACTGTCTCCAGCGTTCCTTTTAGATCACTCATGCTAATATTGTGATCGACGACAAGCCCTTCAATTTGCATAAATTGATGTGAATGAGTCGCGTCATCACTGTCACGTCTATATACTTTCCCAGGACAGATGATCTTCACAGGACCTTGTCCTTTATATTTCTCAAGTGTACGTGCTTGTACTGGTGATGTTTGTGTTCTCATCAGTGTATCTTCGGTAATATAGAAGCTGTCCTGCATATCACGTGCCGGATGCTCCTTTGGAAGATTCAGCGCTTCAAAGTTATAATAATCCGTTTCTACCTCAGGACCTTCCTCAACGGTATAGCCCATGCCAATAAATAAATCTTCAATATCTTCGACAACAATCGTTAATGGATGTCTTGCTCCCATTTTGATTGGACTTGCCGGTAAAGTAACATCGATCGTTTGAGACGCAAGTTTTTTCTTCACTTCTTCTTTTTCCAGCTGTTCATTTTTTTCAGCAATGGCACCAGCAATCTGCTCTCTTACTTCGTTAGCAAGTGCACCCATTTTCGGTCTTTCTTCTGCGGAGAGCTTGCCCATTCCGCGAAGTACTTCTGTAATCGGTCCTTTTTTCCCTAAGTATTGAACACGAATGTCATTGACCTCTTTGAGCGAGCTAGCTGCTTCAACCTTCGCTATCGCCTCTGTTTCAAGCTGTTTTAACGTTTCTTGCATGAGTGTAATCCTCCTTTTGATATACAAAACCGCTCGGATAAACGGCTGTTTGATCGTTTGAAGACAATAAAAAAACCCGTTCCTCCATAAAAGAAGGGACGAGTTGTGGTCGCGGTACCACCCTTGTTAAGCACAAATGCATGTGCGAATAAGCTTCATTGACATAACGGAATCAAACGAATCCGGTTCACCTTTACGCAAAGCCTGCGGTCCCGGTGACAACTCCAGAGGTGAATTCCTGTTTCAGCATTCCTTAAATGCACTTTCAGTCTACGATGCATTCTCCCTAAAAGGCCGCTTCTTGAAACAATCTTCCTCTATCATGGTTTTTAAAATATTAGTTTCATTATAGTGAAAATGAGCACTTGATGCAACACTATCCGCGCAAATGATAGACAAGAACAGCTGCTGCAACAGCGACATTTAATGATTCTGCCTGCCCATACATTGGCACATATAAATTTTGATCTGTCATTTGCAGAATCGCTGGATCAATACCTGCTCCCTCATTTCCAACAATTAATGCAAACGGACCTTCTGCCGTTACGCTTCTATACTCTTTCGCATCTTTTAAGGCACTCCCGTATACAGGTATGCCTCGTTCTTTCAGTTCGGTGATCGCCTGTTGAAGAGTTTGCTTTAAGATAGGCAGGTGAAAATGAGACCCTTGTGCCGAACGGAGCGTTTTTCCGTTAAACGCATCAACTGTTCCTTCTCCTAAGATCACAGCATCAAGACCAGCGGCATCTGCTGTTCGAATGAGTGTGCCTAAATTCCCCGGGTCCTGCACTGCGTCTAATAAAAGAATTCGTTCAACCTTCTTTTCTTCAAAAACAGGAACTGTACAGACTGCGGCAATGTGCTGAGGCGTTTCCGTTTCTGTCATGGCAGAAAAGGCCTCTTCGCTCAGTTCATAAAGCTCAATGTCAGGCTGGATATGAGAAGGAAGCATATCGGGCGAGGTGACCATTAATTCTTTCACGATCCCGCTCTTTAATGCTTCTTCGACTAAATGTATTCCCTCAACGAGAAACAGCCCCGTTTTCGTTCGTTCTTTTTTCGTATGGAGCTTCTTCCATTGTTTAATGTTTGTGTTTTTAGCTGATTCTATATATTTCAAGCGACGTTAACTCCTTTAATTATCATGAATTTATTATATCTCATGCACACTACATAATAAACCTGTCTTTGAGACAGAATAGGGCTATTACCATCAAAAAAGGAGTGTGGGCAATGGATTTTAATTTAAGAGGCGCAGTCATTCAAAACATTACTGGCCATAATCAAGAACAGCTTGAACATACGATTTTAGATGCTATTCAAAGCGGCGAGGAAAAAATGCTGCCAGGCCTTGGCGTGTTGTTCGAAGTGCTATGGCAAGAAGCATCAGAAAACGAGAAAAATGAGATCCTTGAAACATTAGAGCAAGGCTTAAAGCCTCAGCAGCAGCAATAAAAGAAGCCGGTTTGCTTATATAAGCAAGCCGGCCTTTTTCATTTAACCAGTGATAGGCGTCTCCATTCGAAGCGCTGGATCACGCCAGATTTCGACCCATTTTTTTATCGCAAACACAATAATCACAAAACCTAAGATCAGCATGATGATCGACAGCACCGCATTCAGCACGCTGTAACCGGATGCTTCAGGATTGAGATATACATTTGCTACCATCCAATAGCCTGCATAATTCACCGTCACATATAAGTAAGCAAGCGGAATTAAACAAGTCAGCATATATCGTCTTTTATCTGCAATTTTTAATACAACGGTTGCCCCGATGATCAACCCAACCGAGGCCATTAACTGATTTGAAACCCCAAACAGCGCCCAAATAGACCCGATGTCCCCTGAGTAAAGTAAGTATCCCCACATAAAACAAGCAAGCGCACTTGCAAACACCGAACCAGGTATCCAGTCAGTTCGTTTAAGCGGTTTATATGCTTCACCTAAGAAGTCTTGAATCAAATAGCGTGCCACACGTGTCCCCGCATCAATAGCAGTTAAAATAAAGACAGCCTCAAACATAATGACGAACTGGAAGAAGTAAGAAGCCAAATGACTAAAGAACGGAATCCCCGTAAAGATATACGCCATCCCTACCGCTAATGTTACGGCACCACCCGTTCTTCCTTCTAAGTCAAGGCCGATTTCCTTACTCAGCTGAGGAAGGTTTTCGACACTCATACCGAGTGTGCGGAACACTTCGGGTGTACTGTTTATCGCAAAATAATCTCCTGGATGCAGAGCAGTAGCCGCAATTAAAGCCATAATCCCAACTAAGCATTCCACAAGCATTGCGCCAAACGCAACAGGCTTCATATCACTCCATCGGTCCAGCATCTTAGGTGTTGTCCCTGAACCAACAAATGCGTGGAAACCAGAAATGGCACCGCAAGCAATGGTAATCGAAATAAATGGCCAGACAGGACCAGCTAATACAGGTCCTCCTCCATTCACAAACTCTGTAAACGCGGGGAATTGAATGGACGGATTCACGACAAAGATACCAGCAATCAGCGCAATGAATACACCAATTTTCATAAAACTACTTAAATAGTCCCTCGGTGCAAGCAGCAGCCAAACTGGCAGAGCCGCAGCAAAAAAGGCATAGATCGGCAGGGCAAGAGCAAGCGTTTTTGTATCAAGTGTTAAAAAATCACCTAGTGCCGTTCCTTGAATATTTGGACCAAGGAATACCCCAAACATCAGCAAAATAAATCCCGCAGATGTCGCCAGCTTTAAATTGCCTGTTTTTTTATAATACAGACCAACCCCCATCGCAATCGGAATCGTGATTCCAACTGCAAATGTCCCCCAAGGGTTACGTTCTAAAGCATGAAGCACAACCATAGACAAACCTGCCATTGTAATTGTAATAATAAACAGCATCGCAAGTCCTGTACAAAACCCGGCAACAGGTCCCAGCTCTTCCTTCGCGACCTCTGATAATGATTTCCCCTTTTTTCGCATCGATGCAAATAAGACGACTAGATCATGTACAGCTCCGCCTATGACTGCTCCAATTAAAAGCCAAAGGAGACCAGGTAAATACCCAAATTGAGCGGCTAAAATCGGACCCACTAACGGACCAGCAGCTGCAATGGCAGCAAAGTGATGCCCAAATGTGACCCATTTATTTGTCGGCACATAATCTTTCCCGTCCTCTAGCGTGTGAGCCGGTGTAGGATGATCATCTGTGACCTTTAATACCTTGACCATCATAAATGTGCCATAAAGACGATAGGCAATCGCTAAAATACACATAGATCCTATTACAATTGTAACCGCATTCATTTAACCATCCCCTTTGTATAAACAATTTGTTACAAATATAACATAAATTGATTGATTTTTCTTTCTTTTAAAACCAAGTTGACAAATAAGAATAATATGTTTATTCTTAAGGTAGCTTCACCTACTTCCATAAACTCTCTTTTGACAGGGCATTCTATGGCTCTGTCCTTTTTATTGCTTTCATCTTACAAAAATAAACGCTCGATCACATGTGCCTTATTCACTAGGAAACATTCTCCTCTTTTACTGAAAATAGTTCTTTCGACTCACTTTGAACACACCGTTCATTTCCTGGGAAATTCAATAAGAAAGCCTTTCCCCTGTACTGAGGAAAGGCTTTCTTACTTAAGAACCGTACGTAATCTGTTCAACGGTTTTTTGATCAAGTCTTTTGATCACTTCTGTTAAAAGCTTCACTGCATTTTCATAATCATCTCGGTGAATCATTGCGGCATGGGTATGAATATATCTGCTCGGAATTCCGATAGATAGTGATGGAACACCATGGCCTGTTAAATGAATACCGCCAGCATCTGTCCCGCCGCCAGGCATTGAGTCATATTGATAAGGAATGTTTAGTTCATCAGCTGTTTGGACAACAAAATCACGAAGTCCTTTATGAGAGACCATTGAAGCATCAAATACAACAATCGTTGGGCCTTTGCCAAGTTTGCTAGTTGCTTCTTTCTCAGTGATGCCCGGTGTATCTCCTGCTACACCTACATCAATGGCAAATCCAATATCAGGCTGAATCGTAGCCGCTGCTGTTTTAGCTCCGCGCAGGCCTACTTCCTCTTGGACAGTTGCGACGCTGTAAGCAATATTCTCATGCTGAGCATTGTGCAAATTTTTCATGACATCAATGGCGACTGCACAGCCAATGCGGTTGTCCCATGCTTTTGCAAGGAGCATTTTTTCATCATTCATGACTGTAAACTCAAAGTAAGGAACGATTTGATCTCCAGGCAGCACGCCCCACTCCATTGCCTGTTCTTTGCTTGACGCCCCAATATCAATAAACATATCCGTAATCTCAATTGACTTTTTACGAGCTTCAGGTGACAAGACGTGTGGTGGCTTTGAACCAATTACCCCTGTGATCTCTCCCTTTTTCGTCACAATGGTGACACGCTGGGCGAGCATGACTTGTGACCACCAGCCGCCGACTGTTTGAAAACGAATGTAGCCTTTGTCATCAATTTTTGTCACCATGAATCCTACTTCATCTAAGTGACCAGCGAGCATAATTTTAGGTCCGTTAGCGTTTCCTTCCTTTTTAGCGATCAAGCTGCCAAGGCGGTCTGTAGAGACTTCATCTGCATATGATTCTATGTATGTCTGCATGACTTTTTTGACATCACGTTCATTTCCTGGAATCCCTTTTGCATCCGTTAGGTCTTTCAGCATAGTTAATGTTTGATCGAGCTTTGTCATTCCATTTATCCTCCTTTATCTTCATGGTGCATTCTTATTATACAAAACCTCTTTCGTTCAATACGATCTTTTTATGAATATTTTTTCGTTTTACGAAATATTTTTTTTAAAAAAGTTGAAACCTTTTGGCGTTTTCATTCGTAGTACATCAGATAACGGTATTGGAGGTGCATCCTGTCATGTTTGTAATCCTCATGAGACTAGCTCTTGTTGCACTGCTTGTCTACATCTTCTACATGGCGGTAAAATTCTTCTCAAATCCGAGAAGAAAGCTGAAACAAGCACAATTAAAAGAAGGCTTTTATTTTATGGACGAACAGCAAAATGCGCGCAAAAATTTTAATTTCGTCTATAAAGGTGTCTTGTTTGAAGGGGAGAAGCATGTTCCTTCTAAGGATCATCCTCTGTTTGTCCACTCCATTTACGTTTGGACGGAGTCACCTGAGAAGCTGAGTGAATTTACATTAGAAGACTTTGAAAAACTGGAGGAAAACATTATCGAGCGTTATCCTCAAACAAAAATTGATTGGGATCAGCCCATAAAAAAAATCAAACAAAAAAAAGGAGCAGACACGCCGTCCTAATGGCGTCTGCTCCTTTTTCAAATAACTTGGATATATCCCAATAGGATCAACTGCAAAATAATTAATAAAGGCATGCCGATTTGAAAGGCAGGATGCTTTGTTTTATGCCGGAAATACTGCATTCCTAGATATGACCCGGCAGCGCCAAAAAGAACCGCAGCACTCCATAAATGCGCCTCTGAAATTCTCCATTTATGTGCTTTGGCGCGGCGTTTGTCTTCACCCATGAGAAAAAAGCCATAGCCATTCACCAAAATAAGCAGCAGGATCAAAGCCATATTCATTCATTTCACCTCACATGATGAGAAAAAAAGATCACCCCTCGAAGGAATGATCTTTTATAGAACTTACTTGTCTAGTTGTGCTTTTGCAGCATCAGCAAGCTGATTGAATGCATTTAGGTCATTCACAGCAAGGTCAGCAAGCATTTTGCGGTTTACTTCGATACCAGAAAGCTTTAAGCCATGCATTAAACGGCTGTAAGAAAGACCGTTCATACGAGCTGCAGCGTTGATACGAGTGATCCATAGTTTACGGAAGTCACGTTTTTTCTGACGACGGTCACGGAAAGCGTAGTTTCCAGATTTCATCACCTGTTGGTTTGCTACTTTGTATAATCTATGTTTTGAACCGAAATAACCTTTTGCTAATTTAAGAACCTTTTTACGACGCTGACGCGACACAGTTCCGCCTTTTACTCTTGGCATTGTAATTCCCTCCTATGATTCCTATTCCAAATTACTTAATGTTTGCAAGTTGTTGTTTGATACGTTTGAAATCTCCAGCACTTACGATTGCACTCTTACGCAATTTACGTTTTTGCTTTGTAGATTTGTTAGCGAACAAGTGACTTGTGTACGCATGAGAACGTTTAAGTTTACCAGAACCTGTTTTTTTGAAACGTTTAGCAGATCCGCGGTGAGTTTTCATTTTTGGCATTGGATGTTTCCTCCCTCTGTTACTTTACTTTTCGACTTTTGGTGCAAGCATGAGGAACATGCTGCGTCCGTCCATCTTAGGTTTTGTTTCTACTGTTGCTACTTCAGCGCAGGCTTCAGAGAAACGGTCTAACACGCGCTGTCCGATTTCTTTATGCGTAATCGCACGGCCTTTAAAGCGGATAGAAGCTTTCACTTTATCTCCCTTTTCAAGGAATTTGATTGCATTACGGAGCTTCGTGTTAAAATCATGTTCATCGATTGTCGGGCTCAACCGAACTTCTTTTAAGCTAATGATTTTTTGATTCTTACGTGCCTCTTTTTCCTTCTTCTGCTGTTCGAATCGGAACTTACCATAGTCCATGATTCGGCAAACAGGTGGTTTTGCATTTGCAGCAACTAACACAAGGTCAAGATTGGCTTTAGCAGCAATTTCCAGAGCTTCCTGGCGGGTTTTAATCCCAAGCTGATCGCCATTTTGTCCGATCAAACGAACTTCACGCGCACGAATACCTTCATTAACTAATTGATCTTTGCTAATAGTGAGCCACCTCCATGAGATTTTGAATTGAGTTCACAATTCATTTGACCATTTCGTTGTATGTTTTACAGGCAAACAAAAAGTGTGGGCATATAAAACACCCACACTGCGAACATTTGCATGAAAAAATAAATGTACGGTCAACCTGTCAACTACAAACATGTGTCAATCAGGTGAGAAGCGGGTGCTTCTGCTTGTGATATCTATTCAATTCGTTAATTATTCTACACAATTTTCATTCGTCCGTCAAGTAACCGAACTCTTGAAACAACTTTTTCAGTTTAACATGATGAGACGAATTGGGCAAGACTTTTTCACACAATGACGCCATCAAAGAATCAACTGCATAAAGATTGGAATGACGATAACGGTCACAACTCCTACGACCACAACGGCGATACTTGCCATCGCTGCTTCTACTTCTCCCATCTCAATTCCAACAGAAACCCCAAGCGCATGTCCTGATGTACCAAGTGCAAGACCTTTTGCCACTGGGTTTTTAATGCGAAATAATTTTAAGAAGAAGGCACCTAGTGCATAGACAATGACTGCGTTTAATATGACCGCAAAGGCTGTGATATCTGCGATTCCGCCAATATCCTTTGCAATCGGAAGAGCAATCGCTGTTGTCGCTGCTTGTGGAAGCATGCTTTTCATCACAGCCGCATCTAAATGAATCCCTTTCGCTACGAGATATACGATCGTAATGGAACAAAGTGAACCTACAAAAATAGCGGATAAAATTTGCCACCAATATTTTTTAAGCAAGGCTCTCTGCTTATAAAGCGGGATAGCGAAAGCAATCGTGGCAGGCTCTAAGAAAAATTTGATAATCTTGCCGCCCTCATTATAATCTGCGTAGGAAAAACCGCCAACTTTCAAAAATAAAATGCCTAGTACCATCGCCACAAACAGCGGGGTGAACAAGAAGAAACCTTTTGATTTTTTAAATAAGAATGTCCCTATCCCAAAGGCGACTAATGAGACGACAATGCCAAAATAAGGACTCATTGTACTTGTACCCATTTTGCATCTCTCCTTTAATGCGTACTTGAAGCTGGTTTATTTGAATGAGAAGGAGCAGATTTACTCTCCTTTGTCTCTTTACGTTTCTGCGGTCTTTCTGATAATTGCATGAGAAGCTGCGAAAACAGCCCTGTCGCTGCAAGTAGCATAATGGTTGCAATGATAATGACGCCGACTACTTGCACACCTACTTCTTGCATGACACCTAGTGATTGAATGACTGAGATTCCAGAGGGAACAAATAGAAAGCTAATGAGTCCTGTCAATGATGTTCCTAATTGCTCCACCTGCTCCAGTTTAACGATTTTCGTTGTTAACAAAACAAATAATAGAACCAAACCAATGACGGATGCGGGCATCGGAATCGGTAAATACATTGAAATGAGATTAGAAACAAACATTACGGTTGCAAAAATAAATGCTTGAGATAGAAATCCATATACTTTCGTGGCACTCATGCCGCTTCACCTCTTTCTTCGACTGCCCTCAGTATAAGGCATGAAATAAACGAATGAAGCGTTTACAATAAAACTCGCTCGATTCAATGACTGAAATGCAAAAAACGAGTATTGAAATACAAACAAAAAAAGCCCTCCTACTCTAGCAGGAGTGACTTCTTTAATTCTTTGGCATATGTGCGGCTGACAGGAATGATAGACCCGTCTGTCATATGCAGATTATACGTCGAATTAAACCACGGCTGTACTTCTTTCATATGAGAGGTATTCACGATATAGCTGCGATGGACCCTCATAAAGTAAGCCTCAGGAAGTTTCTTTTCAATGACCACCAGCGGTTCTGAGACCTCATACATGTGATCCTTTGTTTTCACGACCTTTTTCCCCTCGCTGAGTCCTACATACATGATCTCTTCAACTCGCAGGATCACAATTGAGTCATCAACTGAGATCGCTAATTTTTGCTGGCGGGGCGCTTTCTCATCTGACAGCTGGTGCTCTTGCGTCTCAACAGATTTCCACTTTTTAAACTTTTGAATCGTCTGGAGCAGCCGCTCTTCATCAAATGGTTTTGTTAAGTAATCAAGGGCACTTACCTCAAACGCCTTCAGCGCATATTGATCAAAGGCTGTCGCAAATACAACCGCTGGCGGATCAGACATCCGGTTGAGCCTTTTGGCAATATCAAATCCGTTCTCACCAGATAAATCAATGTCTAAAAAGAGCAAATCCGGCTTATGATCGACCATCCGGTCAAAAGCAGATTCTATATTTTCTGCTTCCTGTATTTGAACATCCTCTTTCGTTCTTCGTAATAAGTATTTTAATTCATCTCTTGCTAACACTTCATCATCTACGATTAATACTTTCATCAACGAGAATCATCCTTTTTTACATAGTCCATCGGAATGCGAAATGAGATGTCAGTGCCTTTGTCACTATGAATGGATAAAGCGGCTTGTCTGCCAAAAATCCCTCTTAACCGCTGATCTAAATTAAAAAGGGCTGTCCCTGTTCCTTCTAGTGATTCGACAGGCGCTTTTAATAGCTGAGCCATCTTGTCATCATCGATCCCTTGTCCATTATCTGTCACTTCCATATAAACATGCCCATCTTTCATCAAAGCAGATACGATGACTTCACAATTCTTTTGATGTTTAGGAAAAGCATGTCTCACTGCGTTTTCAACAAGCACCTGAAGCACAAAGGGCGGAATCATCACCTGCTCCAGCTCCTTTTCGATTTGAAAGGTCACATGGTACCTATTTGGAAACCTTGCTTGTTCAAGTGACAAATATGCCTCCACATGCTGAATCTCTTTCTGCATTGGAATCAGCAAATGGCGGGCGCCTTGCATATTTGAACGGAAATAAATACTTAGCTGAAGCAGCAGCTTCCTTGCCATCTCCACATTGGTTCTGCATAAAACAGAGATGGTATTAATAGCGTTAAATAAAAAGTGCGGGTTCACTTGTGCTTGAAGTGCTTTGATCTCTGCATCTTTTAAGAGGCGGCTTTGAGTTTCCGCCTCCCCCAGCTCAAGCTGTGTGGAAAACAGCATCGCCAAACCTTCTGCAAGCTCCTCTTCCACCCTGCTTAATCCGACCGGAGAATTGAAATACATTTTTAACGTTCCAATCGTTTGACCGTTAGAAGTGAGCGGCAGCACGATGGCCGCTTCAAGAGGGCAATGGGCGACTGAACAATTGATTTCGCCCTTCGAATGCGCCTTCATAATCTTGCCGCTCATCAAAACCTGTTTCGACAGCCCTGTAATCAGGCTTTTAGATGGAATATGATGATCTGTTCCATCTCCGACATGTGCTAAAATCTTTTCTGTGTCTGTTAAGGAGACCGCATCTGTTTCAGTCAACCGATGAATGATCTCCGCCACACTTTTACATGACTGTTCATTTAACCCTTGGCGGAAAAAAGGCAGTGTTTGATCGGCGATCGAAAATACACGATGTGTCTGCATCGCTTTTGCCTGCTCTTCTTGCCGAATGACTGACTGTAAAATAGATAAAAAGATAAAGCTGCCGATTCCATTCACAAAGATCATCGGCAGGGCGATGATACTGACAAGCCCCCATGCATCCGCAAATGGCTTTGCAAACAGAAGGATAATGATCATCTGTAATGATTCCATCGCCACCCCAAAAAGAGCTGCTTGGCGAGGTGTCACCATTCGATTCCTCCGCTTAAACCTGCTGCCGACATAGCCTGCAATGACACCCGCTAAAATGGAAGAAATCGCACAGCTGAGCGCGGTGCTTCCTCCTAAGGAATAGCGATGAATTCCAGCTAAAAGCCCTGCGCCAATCCCTACAAACGGCCCCCCGATTAAACCTCCCATTTCGATCCCCATAATTCTCGTATTGGCGATAGAGCTTGACGAGCCAAGGTGATAAGAAAACTCATGATTCATGACAATTTGCTGCTGAATTTCAATTCCTGTGTAATTGCTGATAATACTAAAAGAAGCAAAAATGAAGACAAGAATTGCCTTTTTCCGAAACCCTTGATTATGTAGCAATAGATTGCGAAAACCCTTCACATGGGCAAGCACAAATCCTAAAATAACGATGATCCCCACACGCTCGATCATCATGATAATTAAATGAAGCAAACCGGCCACCTCAAATGATGTATGTCATATCTACTGTCTTTCTATTCTATCATGTGCGGTCAATGATCAAATATCTCTCAAATCTTTTCTTTATTGCCCTCTTCTTCTATTGTAAAATGAACATGAGCCTGTCACTTGCAATTGAAGGTAACACATACATAACAAGGGAGAAGATCATGAAAGCCGTATTTTTCGATTTAGATGATACTTTGCTTTGGGATGAAAAAAGCATTCACACAACTTTTCAGGAAACTTGCCGGGAAGCGGAAAAGAAATATGGACTTGATCCAGAATCGTTTGAACAGATTGTACGTGAAGAAGCAAGAAAGCTGTACTCTTCCTATGAAACATATGATTATACTGTCATGATCGGCATTAATCCTTTCGAAGGACTGTGGTCGAATTTTAGTGAACCGATTAGCGAAGGCTTTCAAAAGCTGAACGCCCTTGCACCTGAGTATCGCAAAAACGCTTGGACCAATGGCTTAAGGGCAGCGGGAATTGACGATGAGGCATTTGGACAATATTTGGCTGATTTCTTTGCAGCAGAGCGCAGAAAACGCCCATATGTCTATGAAGAAACATACCCTGTTTTAAACCGCCTGAAAGGCAGCTACGAATTGCTCCTTTTAACAAACGGAGATCCTAGCCTTCAAAAGGAAAAACTGGCAGGTGTTCCTGAGCTTGCCCCTTATTTTAACGAAATTGTGATTTCAGGAGACTACGGGAAAGGCAAACCTGATCCGGGTATCTTTGAGCACTGCCTTCAGCTGTTAAACTTAACAAAAGACGAAGTGATCATGGTTGGAGATAATCCGAAAACAGATATTCTCGGCGCATCTCGCGCTGGCATCCAAACCGTTTGGATCAATCGCCATGGCAAGAAAAACGAAACAGATGTGACGCCTGATTATGAAATCAAAGACTTACATGAATTGTTTGATATATTAAAATAGAACAAAAAAACACCCTTCTCCTGACGACGAGATTGGGTGTTTTTGTAGTCTTAGAGCTATATGATTGCCGCTAGACTTTGCGCTTGCCGGTCTAAGCCGCGTGCTGCTTCTCCTACAATGATGAATTCCTCACTTGCCTGCTTTACAAGATCCCGGTTAGTAAACACGGTTGTCTTTGCCCGGCTTGTTCCGCTGCTGACTTTCTCTACTTCTGCATGGATCGCCTTCACGTATTGATCTACCTTGACGATCGCTTCTTTTGAATTTGTCGCTAGCTTTCGAATTTCTGCTGCCACTACACTAAAGCCATTTCCATAGGAACCCGCATGTGCCGCTTCTATTGCCGCATTTAAGGCGAGCAGCTGGGTTTGTGAAGAAATGCTGTTAATGCTTGCAGCAATGGAGCTGATGGACTCTACCTGCTCGGTTAATCCTTTTAGCAAGCTCATATTTTGATCGGTTTCGTTTGCTATATGATCAAAGGAGGCATTGACACTTTGACTATGCTGAATGCCAACTTCTGCTCGTTCCATTAATTTTGCAGACATCTCCTTTAAGTCTTCTACGACTTGCTTCATTGTATGTTCTCTCTCCGTAATATCTGTCGCCACTTTCACAACACCTACTACAGTTCCTTCTTCATCTCGAACAGGTGAATATGTCGCTTCAAGCCATAAGCTGCTGCCGTTTTTCGTGATCCGCTGCACTTTTTCTTGAAAAACTTGACCTTCTCTCAAACGCTTCCAAAACATGTGATAGCTCGTGTGTTCTGTAATATGCGGAGGACAGAGCTGTCTATGTTGAAGACCGATCATCTCTTCTTTAGAATATCCCATGGCTTTTGCAAAAATATCGTTCACCCATAGAACTTCACCTGTCACATTAAATTCAATCATTGCCAGCGAGTGCTCTAATGCACGAAGAACAGCTGATTGCTCCAATACATGTGACGATAAATTGTTTGTTGTTTGCATCATCGCTTTCATTCCCCCAATTTGTCTCGAACCAATAGTACATACTTACCCTTACTTTTGTACTATCTAAACGTCTCTTTTTAGGAATTGGATCACTAGTGGAGGTGTTTTCCAAAAAGAAAAAAGCCAGTGACCTAAAGAGAATCACTGGCTGTGCTTATTATTTCTTTGCTTCTGCTACTGCATGTTTCACAAAGCCTTCAAGATCCATTGTTTCTGAATCTTGTTCCCCGTACTTTCTTACATTGACAGCGCCATTTTCTGCTTCTTGATCTCCGACGACAAGCATGTACGGAATCTTTTGCATTTGCGCTTCTCTAATTTTGTACCCAATTTTTTCATCGCGGCTGTCAAGCTCTACACGAAGGCCTTCAAGCTGCAAACGTTCTTGTACTTTTTTCGCATAGTCTAAATGAACAGACGGTGAAACTGGGATGACTTGGAATTGTACAGGTGCCAGCCATGTTGGAAGGGCTCCTTTGTATTCTTCAATTAAGAAGGCAACGAAACGTTCCATTGTAGAAACAACGCCTCTATGAATCACGACTGGACGATGGTGCTTTCCATCTTCTCCGATATATGTGAGATCAAAGCGTTCTGGAAGTAAGAAATCAAGCTGTACAGTGGATAATGTCTCTTCTTTTCCAAGAGCTGTCTTTACTTGTACATCAAGCTTCGGCCCATAAAATGCCGCTTCGCCTTCTGCTTCATAGTAGTCGTGACCAAGCTCGTCCATTGCATCCTTCAGCATCGATTGTGCTTTATTCCACATCGCATCGTCATCGAAATACTTCTCAGTATCTTCCGGATCACGGTAAGATAAGCGGAATGTGTAGTCATTCAAACCAAAGTCTTGATACACTTCTTCAATTAAGCGAACTGTACGGATGAACTCGTCTTTGATTTGATCTGGACGAACAAAGATGTGTGCATCGTTTAATGTCATACCGCGAACACGCTGAAGGCCGGATAAGGCACCTGACATTTCATAGCGGTGCATTGTACCAAGCTCTGCAATACGAATTGGCAATTCGCGATAGCTGTGCGGCTCGTTTTTGTAAATCATCATATGGTGCGGACAGTTCATCGGACGAAGAACAAGATCTTCGTTGTCCATTTCCATTACTGGGAACATGTCTTCTTGATAATGCGCCCAGTGTCCTGATGTTTTATACAATTCAACACTTGCAAGAACTGGTGTGTACACATGTTCATAGCCAAGACGCACTTCTTTATCGACAATGTAACGCTCAATGACGCGGCGGATTGTAGCGCCTTTTGGCAGCCAAAGCGGAAGTCCTTGACCAACCTTTTGGGAATTCGCAAACAGTTTCAGCTCTTTTCCAAGCTTACGGTGATCGCGTTCTTTCGCTTCTTCCAGCAGACGTAAGTGCTCATTTAAATCTTCTTTGCTGAAGAAAGCTGTTCCGTAAATACGCTGAAGCATTTGGTTGTTACTGTCGCCTCTCCAGTATGCACCGGCAAGGCTTAACAGTTTAAACTCTTTGATTTTTCCTGTAGACGGCAAATGAATCCCGCGGCAGAGGTCAAAGAATTCCCCCTGCTCATAAATCGTCACAGCTTCACCTTCTGGAATCGCCTCTAACAGTTCAAGCTTTAATTCATCACCAATCGCTTCAAAGCGCTTTTTCGCTTCTTCTCTTGATACTTCAATTCGCTCAATTGGCAGATTGCTGTTAATGATTTTCTTCATTTCTTTTTCAATCTTTGGTAAGTCTTCAGGTGTGATGGCAACATCGATGTCCACATCGTAGTAGAAACCATTTTCGATGACAGGACCTACGCCAAACTGAACGTGATGCTCTTTTCCATAAAGGCGTTTGATCGCCTGCGCTAGCAAATGTGCTGTGCTGTGGCGCATAATGTCGAGTGCTTCTTCACTTTTATCTGTGATGATCTCGATTGTTCCACTTTCTAATAGCGGCGTACGCAGATCTATTTCTTTACCGTTCAATTTACCGGCAAGTGCTTTTTTCTTTAGGCCCGGGCTAATTGATGCCGCGATGTCTTCTGTTGTAGCTGTTTTGTCAAACTCCTTGACTGCTCCATCTGGAAATGTAAGTTGAATTTGTTCTGACATCTCTGGTCACTCCTTTTTTTGGCAATATAAAAACCCCGCCCCCTGGAAAGGGACGAGGTTGAATAAACGGAATCGTGGTTCCACCCTTTTTCCCGTACTTGCAGCTTGCTTTTTCATAAGCAAATACGGCTTGTGTTTCGATAACGGGAATTCCCGTCAGCCATTACTAAAATGTTCACAGCTGATGTTCAAAGGTGGTAAAGCAAATGGTCCTCTGCTAGGAAGCTTTCAGCCGCGGCTTCCCTCTCTTTAAGCGGGTGTTCATTTGTTCATGTCCTTATCAATACGGTCTCTGTATGAAGTTACACCGTATTATAAAACGTTTTTTCGTGAAAATCAAGAAAGCTTTTCACTTTTCTTGTTGAAATGAGCATGTACAAATTGAACATTCTGCTCTTGGAATGAATGAGACGGGAACACCTCGACCCTTTCTTGAAAAATATTTTGAATGGTTTGCACCATCGAGTGACCTGTATCATTTGTAAACAGGTCAATTTTTTGCGGTGCAATGGAGACAAGCGGTGCAATCAGCTGCGAATCAATATACATTGGATGCTCTCTTACAAACTGTCTGTCTATGTATTGTTTTTGATCACGCTCAGAAGCGTAGCGAAATTCCCAAATCACCAGGCGGTCCTGATGCACAACATGTACTTTTTCGAGCCTAGGCTCTCTTGCCATCACATAGTCTCGAAGCGATTGAATGAAGTTTTGATACTCTTGCTCCATTTTGTATTCTTCAATGGACACTTCAACATAGTTCTTCAGCCTTCGGTCATACTCTGACAGCCTAAATGTCATAAATGAACCAATTGAAAAAACACCTTGCTGTAAAGAAATCGCCTCAAGCTCCTTTTTTAAAAGGGCTTCTCTTGACGGGTCTTGCTGAATGCCGGGAATATCATCTAAGTCCCCATTCATGATACTGTGTGCGATGGAAAGAATTTGGTGCTGCTCTTCGGGATCTTTAAACAAATAGGTGTTTTCAAGGATGCTGCGCATGCGCTCATTTTCTTTGCATTCCAAAAAAAAGTGAACCAATAATGGCCGCACAATGTGCTCAAGTGCTTCTTCGGATTCCTTCGCCTCTATGAGAAGCCGGTCTTTCCCTTGTTGAATTGACATGTGATGCCGACTGTCTAAGTGTTCAGCAAGATGTAAAAAAGCGGCGGTATCATATTCATCTTCAAAGATTATTTCAAGCATGTTTGTCCCCCCTAACGACATCTGTTACATATATATGGGGGGAACATAAAAAATAGACGCCTAAAATAAATCAGGCATCTTTCTTTTTAAAATGAGTGGAACAGAGATAAAGATCAAATAAATCAAACAAACAACCGCTAAGGCGGCATAATTGCCGCTGACAAAGCTTGAGCCGAGAACATTTAACGCAATTGTACCCGGTATTAAGCCTAAAAAGGTGGCTGTCACAAATGCACGATAATTTGCACGTGAAGCAGCTGCCGCATAGCTGACAAAATCAAAATGAATCGGTGCAATACGCAATAACAAAATATAAAGAAATCCATGCTCCTGAATACGGGACGTCACCGCTTTCAGCTTCCGGCTGTTTGATTCCGTTTCCTTCTTTTTTGCTCGAAAGGTTGAAGCAATCATGAAGGAGCCTGTTGCCCCGGCTGTCGCTCCAATGAGGGCATAAATCGTCCCAAGGACACTGCCGAATGCCAAACCCGCCGCAAGCGAAAAGACCGTAATCGGGACGAGAACAAACGGGCGGAAAAGAGATAAGAAAAGAAAAACAAAGGGAGCCAGCATTCCAAATTGAAGCACCCAATTCTTCACATCTTTCGGCGCCAGCTGAAGATGCTGTTTATTCAGCCACCACAGCGCAGCAGCAAGAATGCCAATCACAAGAAAAAGCAGCCATTTTCTTTTGTTCATTTCATTTGCTCCTCCTTCAGGTGACATACGCTTTTATAAATGACGGCGGTTTTCTCCTTCGAGCAAGACAGGCTCTGCTAAATAGAGAATCCGTTCCATTAAACGAGCGGCTTTGACCTCTTCCTTTTCCCCCCGCTGTGAGTACGTAAAGTGATGCTTCAGCTCATTTGGTGAGAAATTAGAAGAGAAAAATGTCGGCAGCTGTTCTGCCATACGGTATTGTAAGATCGTACCGAGCAGTTCATCCCGCACCCAGCTTGTCATCGATTCTGCCCCAATATCATCAAGCATTAAAATAGGAGTGGATTTAACCATATTCAGCTTTTCTTCTAGCGTATGATCAGCTAATGAATTTTTTAACTCTCTTACAAATTCAGGCACGTAAACAAGGAGAGATGGGTACTCTTTTTCCGCTAGCTGCTGCGCAATAGCTGCTAGTATATACGTTTTTCCTACTCCAAACTTTCCGTGTAAATACAAGCCTTTTCCTTTTCCAGTCTCATCATAGCTTTGGAGGAATTGACCTACTTTTTGAATGACCTCTTGTCTTCCCACAACGTTCAGATCAGCGAACGTCGCTTGAAGGACATTTTGCGGAATATACATGCTTTTCATCAGCTCTTGCTGTTTTTTCTGTCTATCGAGCCGCAGCTTGACCAGGCAAGGGGAATATTCAATATCAATACTCTGACCTTTGATCACAAGCTTCGGGTGATACCCATCTAAAATGGCATTGACGTTTTCGTCATCTAAGCAGTAAGAGCAGCCCTTCGACTGCTGCACATATTCAAAGAGCCGGTTCAAGCTGCGATTGATCATGTCTTCATGTATCTCTTCTTGATGCTTCTGTAAAAATGCCTTCACATCTTCATCAGACAACACACTTTCTTTAATCTGATTGTATCTCACGCGAAAATCTACTCGTCCTTTTAGCTGTTCAAATGAACGACCGATCGGTTTCATCCCAACTCACCTCACCTTAATGTGCATTGTACTTTTTCATATTTTTAAACTGATCTAACAGTTTTTCTTTTTCTCGTTCAAGGTCTTCTGTAGACAGATTGTCCGTTTGCTCTTTTGCCGGCTGTTCTTTTGTTTCGGTTTCTTTCATCCAGTCAGGCAGTTTCTCTTCCCGGACGACTTTTCCTGAACCATATGGGCTGCGCTGCTTTTTCTGTTGCGCCCACTCTGTCATTTGTCTGTTCTCTTCTTTGGCAATTTTCATGGCCGCAGCAACGGTTTTGATTTTCTTTCTCACCCAATGAGAAGCGATTTTTTGCATATATGCTTTCGACAGCTTCATATCTGTTTTGAGTAATGTATAGTAGATGAGAACATTCATGACACCTGGCTCTAGCTGCTGCTCGATCATGATATCTTCGACAATTCTTAAGTCGGCATATGTTGGCTCAATGCCATCTGCCATGTCTTTTAGCAGCTCCCTAGGCGAAATATGATCCAGCTTTTCAATCAATTTTGCATCTGGAGTATCTGCCGCCTGCGTCTTTGAAGCATCTTGGCGCAAGTGTCTTGGCTGTTTTTGATCAATCAGCTTTGGCTGTTCGCCTCTGTATTCAATTTGGTACCAGTCTCTTGCTGCTTTTCTCAGCTCTTCTGTTGAGATCATTTGATCCGAACCGCATGCACCTGCTACAATATTTTGCATTTGAAGCGGGGTGATGCCGTATACAACAGCTAACTTCTTAATTGTTTCTTTTACCTGCTTTGTCAAAGCCTTTCTTGGAATCATCATGTCAGACATACCGGCTAATAATAGATCGAAATCAAAGGATTCGTCCGAGAGCGGTGCCGGCTGACTCGATCCAACGGTCACATATTCATAGCCTTGATCAAGCGATGACGCCTGATGAATTTCTTCTGTCATCTTGCGCTCGCCTGGCTGCAATACGTGAAACACTTCTTCAAATGACCGTGAAATGTTCTTTGCTTCTGCAGGAACACCCGGATAAGAGAAATAATCACGCAGCTGCATATATTTTGCTTTTTCTACACGATGGTACAGCAGGACATTCAGCATACCATCTTGGAAAAACTCATCTGGTCTTAGCGGCGGTACAAGCTCATATGTAAACAGTCTGCCTTCTTCCGTTTCCTGTTCATATGTGCGGAGTAAGCCGATCGCTTCAAGCTTTAAACGTTCCTCAAAAATATCATTTAAATTCGTTTGCAGCATGACCATGAGCTGCCGATGAGGTACAGGTTTCCCCCACATACGATTTTGTTCCAGCTCTCCCCACAGCGTCATGTATAAGCTGAAAGCGGACATGCCAATAAGCGGCTGATATAAAAGAGTGATGAGCTGTCTATCGATGTCACCGAGCAATGAAGCGCTTTTGACGACATACGGATCGACGGCTAGCACTTCCTTCCAATGCTCTGTCATATGCTGATCCTCCCCATGAATTGCGATTGTTTCCATTGTACACTCTTTTTGCGTTTTACGCTTTACGCAGGAAAAAGAGCATGAAGAATCTCCAGCTCTTTTTAGCGTTCTTTCTTTAATAGGTCTTTTAATTCATCAATAAAGACATTGATGTCTTTAAACTGCCGGTAAACCGAGGCAAACCTGACGTATGACACTTCATCAATTTTCGCCAGCTCGTCCATGACCATTTCACCTACAAGCTCGCTTTTCACCTCTGACATGCCTTGATTGCGCAGTTCTTTTTCAATATTAAAGCAGACATCCTCCAGCTGCTTTAAAGCGACAGGACGCTTTTCACACGCTTTGATGAGTCCTCTCAGCATTTTTTCGCGGCTGAATTCTTCTCGAATTCCTTCTTTTTTCACCACAATCAGCGGTAATTCTTCTAATTTTTCAAACGTCGTAAAGCGATATTGGCAGCTTTCGCACTCTCTTCTGCGACGGATGGATTTCCCTTCATCTACTGGTCTTGAATCAAGCACCCTTGTGCCAAGGTGCTGACATGTGGGACATTTCATTTCATCAGCTCCGATCTATTCTTGGAAGTTGTTTGTCTAGTTCATCATAAAGGGACAGAACGGTCTTTTGACTATAGCCGAAATCTGTTGGCAGGGCCGTTTCTGTTGTTACATTAAAATCGACAGCTGTTTCAAAAGGACGAATTGAAATGACAGTCGCCACGAGAAAGGCTTTTTTCGGCAATCGTATGTTTGCGCTGATTTCACCTCGTTCTGCTGAAACAGATGTCACTTGATAAGAATCGCTTTGGGAAAGAATGGTTTCCACCGCTTGAAAAACTT
Source organism: Bacillus sp. FSL P4-0248 (assembly GCF_038593305.1). NCBI lineage: Bacteria > Bacillati > Bacillota > Bacilli > Caryophanales > Bacillaceae > Bacillus > Bacillus sp. FSL P4-0248. The sequence continues at coordinate 2,572,325 of NZ_CP151983.1, forward strand.
GTGCATTCGTCGATTTGTAGTAATGGCTTTTCAGTTCTGACACTGGATGCTCGTCAGATGTTTCTGTATGGTTTGACATGAACCGTTTAAACTTTTGTCTTAAAGTCATACACGTATCCCCTTTGCCATAATGCCTCTTTCTTTATTTTATAAAAAAAACCTTTGTTTTCCTAGAACAAAAGTATAGACAAGCTGGGGAATGTTGGATTTTTTATCAAAAAAATATAAAAAGGAGCATAACACAAAGGCATTCAATGCTTTTGGCCAGCTCCCATTGCAATCTTTTTTATGTTTACAGTGCTTTGGCTTGTGCCTGTTTTACTTGTACAGGTCCCATGCCTCGAGGAATTTCGATGTTTTCTCTTGTTTCAGCACCTAATTCATCTCCGATATGATCTGCTGCAATATTCGGATCTAGGTCACCGCAAGTATAAACATCTATGCTCGCATAACCATGTTCAGGAAAGCTGTGAATTGTCAGATGAGATTCAGAAATAATGACAACTCCACTTACTCCTTGAGGTGCAAATTTGTGAAAAGCAACCTCTCTTACCTCAGCTCCTGATTTCAAAGCTGCATTTACAAACGTTTTTTCAATAAAATCCATGTCGTTCAGTTTATCACAGTCGCATCCCCATAGCTCGGAGATAACGTGACGTCCGATTGTTTCCATCATGGACCCCCCTTTAAACAAGAATGAAAGAGTGAAGTTCTAAGCAGCCGGACCGGACATATACCACGGGGGAAAGTTAGTCCTAAGAGGTCCTAACCCTTTAAGTATACCCGAATGAGTCTGCGAACAAGAAGTTCACGAAAAATAGTATACTTTGTTTAGACCCATTTTGCAAGCTGTGTTTTTAGTGGGATTTTCTCTCATTTCTTGAAAAGGGACGATCGTCTTCTTCATTTCAAACAGCAGACAGCTCTTTCATCTGTGCGCCGACAAACTTTACAAGGTCAACCACTCGGCATGAATAACCCCATTCATTGTCATACCATGCAAGAACTTTCACTTTTCTCCCTTCCATTACCATCGTTGTTAGTCCATCAACGACTGCTGAATAAGGGTTTGTGTTAAAGTCCGTAGAGACAAGCGGCTCATCTGTGTAATCTAAAATACCAGCAAGAGATGTTTTAGATGCATTCGAGAAGGCTGCATTGACTTCTTCTGCTGTGACATCTTTTTTCAAGTCAACGACAAGATCAACCATCGACACATTGGAAACTGGTACGCGGAGTGCAAGTCCGTGTAATTTCCCTTTCATGTGCGGAAGCACTAAAGAAAGCGCTTTAGCGGCACCCGTCGTAGTTGGAATAATGGACTGAGCACATGCTCTCGCCCGGCGCAGATCCTTATGCGGGTTATCGATATTTTTTTGATCATTTGTATAAGCATGAACCGTTGTCATTAAACCATTGTCGATGCCAAATTCATCATCTAACAGTTTCACAACTGGTGCTAAACAGTTTGTTGTACAAGATGCGTTTGAAATAATGACGTGCTTTTCAGGATCAAGATCATCCTCATTGACACCCATCACAATCGTAATGTCTTCATTTTTACCTGGAGCTGTTAGAACGACTTTTTTCGCTCCGGCATCTATATGGCCCATCGCTTGATCTTTTGAATTAAATTTACCTGTTGCTTCAATGACGATATCAATCCCAAGCTCTCCCCATGGAAGCTGCTTCGGGTCTCTATTATTAAGCAAAAGAACTCTTTTGCCATTCACAATCAAGGCGTCATCTTCTGCTGTCACATCACATTCGTAACGTCCATGATTTGTATCATATTTAATTAAATGTGCTAGCGTTTCGGCAGGATAGCTTGCGTTCACCGCTACAATTTGAATTTGATCATCAAGCATTGCTTTTCTGAAGACCATGCGTCCAATTCTGCCAAACCCATTGATCGCTGCTTTTACCTTCATGAACAGGTCACTCCTCTATTATGTGTTATACTCAATAAATTTATTTATGAAATTAGTATATCACATTAGAATGTAATTGCCAGTATATAAACGTATATTTTCTAAAAAGGGCTGTTCTTTTCAAAGGAAATCAGAATAAAGCATAAAAAAAGAAGAGTACGTGTATGTACTCTTACTTATCTGTATGTTCCCATTCATTTAATATGTTCTGCAATTGCTTTCTAATAAACGCGAGATCTTGTGTGTTCTCTATCACGCGGTCTGCTTTTTTACATTTCTCCTCAAGAGACTGCTGAGAGTGAATACGATTCAGCGCTTCTTCCTCGCTGAGGTCATTTCGATTCATGAGCCGCGACAGCTGCAATTCGGGCGTTGTATACACCACAATGATGCGGTCGACGAGACTTTCCAGCTGACTTTCAAATAAAAGCGGGATATCGAGGACAACGAAGGTTTCCTTCTGACTAACCCCTTCATCTCTCTGTTTGAGCATTTCTTTTCTCACTTCAGGATGAACAATCGCATTCAGCTGCTTTCTTTTCTCTTCATCAGAAAAAATGACGGCTCCAAGCTGCTGCCGGTTCAGCTCCCCATTTGGCAGGAGAACATCCTCACCAAAGGTTTGAACGATTTGTTGAAGAGCTGGTGTTCCTTTGGCAACTGCTTCTTTTGCAATGACATCTGCGTCCACGACCCGGATGCCCTGCTCTTTTATCATTTGCGAGACGGTGCTTTTTCCACTAGCAATCCCGCCTGTTAATCCAATGACAAGCGTCAATTGATTTCCTCCTTTACAGCTTCCACACCCCAATTAAAATGAGCAGGAGCCCTGGTAAGCATGCAAGTTTATCGATCCAGCGCCAATTGGCCAAGTAATGACCGGAACGGATCCCGATACACACAAAAAGTGAGCTCATCACGGCCACAGTGATACTCATGACAATTGGAGAAAAGCCTAGAATCGCAGCGCCAATCCCTGCGCCAAATGCATCAATGGATAAAGCAATCCCAAGAAGCACCGCTTCTATTCCATTGATCGTCCCAGAACGGTCAATATCTGCACTTGTCGGCTTTCGCAAAATTTGAATGACAAGACCAAGCGATTGCACTTCCACATTGAGCAATGTCTTTTCATGAAGAAGCAAATCACGCTCTTTCGCTGGTTTGTAAAATTGATAAAGGACCCAAAGTCCAATGGCGATTAAAATGCCTCCACCAAGTTTATCTGTCACTGAGACAGGGAGGAATGTCGTCAGCAGGCTGCCAATCAGCATGGAAATGAGCAGCACAATCCCTGAACAGCACGCAATAATGACAATCGCTTTAAATGGAATCTTCATTTTACGAAGTCCATACGTAAATCCTACAGAAAAGCTGTCAATGCTGACTGCAATAGCTAAAAACAGGAGCGAAATCGAAATCATACCTGAACTCTTCCTTTCTGTTCATGCAACGATGATCAAGAGTCTCTAGGCGTCCTTAGACTCTTCTTCACTATATGAAGAGCAGGTGGGCTGTGTGTCAGTCTACACCTTGCTGAAAAATGAATGTTTTTTATCGTATGCACAGCAAAAAGGAAGCATGCTGATGGCTGATTTTTATTGAGGACGCTTTTGGCAGATCACACAAAAATGAGTGCCGCGCCCTCCGACTACTGTTTTCTCAATGATGCTTCCGCATGTTTGACAAGGCTCTCCCCGCCGGTCATACACAAGAAGCTGCAGCTGAAATGTGCCAATATCACCTTGTGAATTGATATATGAGCGAATCGTGCTTCCTCCTGCATCTACCGCTACTTGAAGTGTATCGATAATATGCCTGTGAAGCACTTTGCACGATTCAAGGCTGAGCTGATTCGCTTTTGTTTCTGGATGAATGCCTGCTTTAAACAAAACCTCATCTACATAAATATTACCTAGTCCCACGACAATCTTTTGATCAAGCAGCGCTGTTTTGACCACACGGGAAGTTTTTTTCAATTGCTCCCATAAATATTCCGGAGTGAATTGATCATCAAAAGGCTCATACCCCAGCTGCGAGAGCGGGAGTTCCTTTTTTTCTTCACCCGGCTGAAATAAATGCATCGTGCCAAATTTACGCACATCATGATACCGAAGCTCAGTACCGTCTGTAAATGTAAAGACGACGTGTACATGTTTATCGTATGGCTCATGCGCTTCATGTACACGGTATTTCCCTTCCATCCTTAAATGGGAGACCATTACGTAGTGGTCTAAATGAAAGAGCAGGAACTTTCCTCTTCTTTCAATGGTTTGTATCGTTTCTCCTACCATCCTTCTTGCGAACTCTTCCGGCTCCCCAGGACGTTTGATGATATTTGGCCATTTGATATCGACCGTTTCAATCGTCTTTCCTTCGACTAACCGCTTGAGTGTGCGCCGGACGGTTTCAACTTCTGGTAATTCCGGCATGCTCCTCGCTCCTTTTTCTCTCTCTATTATTTTGCGTCGTACCAAGATGGCCCTGAAGCAAAATCTACTTTTAGCGGCACATCTAGCTGAAGTGCATTTTCCATGACTTCAGGAACAATTTTTTCGAGTATGGCAATTTCTTCTTTCGGCGCTTCGAAAATCAATTCATCGTGCACCTGTAATAAAAGATTTGCCTGCAAGTTTTCTTCTTTTAATTTACGCGCCATATCAATCATGGCCTTTTTAATAATATCAGCTGCACTTCCTTGGATCGGTGTGTTCATGGCTGTTCGTTCGGCAAAGCTTTTGATATTAAAATTACGGCTTGTGATATCCGGGATATACCGTCTGCGTTTGAGAAGTGTCGTGACATATCCTTTTTGTTTCGCTTCCTGCACGATCTCTTCCATATAGGTTTTCACGCCTTTAAAGCTTGTTAAATAGCGTTCGATAAAGGCAGCTGCTTCTTTTCTTGTGATCCCAAGGTTTTGAGATAACCCATAATCACTGATCCCATATACAATACCGAAGTTGACAGCCTTGGCTTGTCTTCTCATAGAGGAAGTCACTTCTTCTTCTGAGACATGGAACACGTCCATCGCTGTCTTCGTGTGAATATCCATATCTTGCGTAAACGCTTCGATCAAATTCTCATCCTGAGAAATATGAGCGAGTACACGCAGTTCAATTTGTGAATAGTCAGCAGCAAACATGAGCCAGCCTTCTTTTGATGGAACGAATGCTTGTCGAATCTTTCGTCCTTCTTCTAAACGAATTGGGATGTTTTGCAGGTTTGGGTCTGTTGAGCTTAGTCTTCCTGTTTGCGTGAGCGCTTGATTAAATCGTGTATGCACTTTATGGGTATCCTTGCGCGTTACTTTCATTAAGCCTTCCACATAGGTCGATTGGAGCTTTCCAATTTGGCGGTAATGCAGAATGGACCGAATGATCTCGTGCTTATCTTCAAGCTTTTCAAGAACATCCGCAGATGTCGAGTAGCCCGTCTTTGTCTTTTTAATAATCGGCAGTCCTAATTTTTCAAAAAGAATCACGCCAAGCTGTTTAGGAGAATTGATGTTAAATGTTTCACCTGCTAAGCGGTGAATGGTTTCTTCATATTCTTTCAGCTTTTTCGTTAACTCTTCACCCATCTTCTCTAGGCGCTCAATATCTACCTTTACCCCAAGGGATTCCATTTCACCTAGGATGAGGGCAAGCGGCAGCTCTAAGTCTTCATATAGTTCATGCTGATCATTTTTTTCTAACGCTTCAAGTGTTAAATCATGCAGAGCAGAGATCGCTGCTGCTTTTCGTCCAAGATGTTCCTTCAGTTCATCTTCAGGTGGAATCGCCTGCTTTGCTCCTTTTCCGTACACTTTTTCATCAGAAAGAGCGATGTTAAGACCATATTCCTTCGCCACACTTGCGACGTCCTCATACGATTTCTGAGGGTTGACGACATAGGAAGCGAGCAGGACATCGTTATCGACACCTTTTAGATCGACATCATGCCATCTGAGGGCGACAACTGCTCTTTTTGAATCAAAGACCCATTTCTTCTTCGTTTCATCCTGTACCCATTGTTTAAATGCGTCTGATTGAAGCGCATCTTCTTTCGTGATAAAAAACGCACCATTTTCATTATGGATCGCAAACCCAATCAAATCTGCTTCATGATAATTATCTCCAAGCTGCTCTACCACAAGAGCAGCTTGATCTGTCAGCATCTCATCCGTTACTTCGGTCATTTTTTTCACTTCTAATGCTTCTACTTCGACCTGTTCACCTGTTTCTGGTGCTTCTCCTAGACGCTCTAGCAGCGTTTGAAAGCCTAGTTCTTTATAAAGAGAGATCACTTGATCCATATGAGGACCTTCATATGCGAGATCCTTGCTTGATACATCAATTGGCGCTTCTACAAGAATCGTTGCGAGTTTTTTACTCATCACCGCTTGCTCTTTATATTCTTCAAGCTTTTCTTTGAGTTTTTTACCGCTGACTTCGTCAATATGTTCAAGCAGGTTTTCAACCGTTTCAAACTGCTTTAACAATTTAATCGCTGTTTTTTCACCTACACCCGGCACCCCTGGGATATTATCTGAGGAATCTCCCATCAAACCTTTCATATCGATGATTTGATCTGGGCGCAGGCCATATTTCTCTTCAATATGAGCCGGTGTGTAATATTCTACTTCTGTAATGCCTTTTTTCGTAATTGCCACCGTCGTATGGTCTGTTGAGAGCTGCGTTAAGTCCTTATCTCCTGAGAAAATTTTGACTTCAAAGCCGTCTTTTTCTGCCTCCACAGCCAATGTCCCGATAATATCGTCTGCCTCGTATTGAGGAAGCTCGTACCTTTTCACCTGATAGGCATCTAATAACTCACGGATAAACGGCATTTGTTCTGATAGCTCTGGCGGCGTTTTTTGTCTTCCGCCTTTATATTCTTTAAATGTCTCGTGGCGGAACGTTGTTTTTCCCGCATCAAATGCGACAAGCATATGGGTTGGCTTCTCGTCCTCGAGCATCTTCATTAAGATCATCGCAAAGCCATAAATGGCATTTGTATGGACGCCTTTATCATTTGATAATAGCGGCAAAGCAAAAAAGGCTCGATAAGCGAGACTGTTTCCATCCACTAGTACTAATTTCTTTTTGTCTGTCATGTTTTAATCCTCCATCGGCTGAGCCATTTCAGCCGTCTCTTTCACACATTGTATCATCATTTTATCAAAGTTTATTTTGAAAAGAAAATAGTCGAACCTGCATAAAAAAAGGGACGAAAACAACAAGTGTTTTCGTCCTTACAAAATTGGCTCCTTGGATGAAGGGGTTCCTATTCATCCTACCAATGATTGTTTAACTAAACATGAATCCATTGTAAAGATCATGTAAATTTTAACGCGACTTTCCTTTTTTCCCTATTTTGATTTCAGGCTCACTGTAAAAGTCGTTCCTTTACCTTGTTTGCTATGGACCGAAATCGTCCCTTCATGCGCCTCCACAAGGTGTTTGACGATGGCAAGACCAAGTCCTGTACCGCCTGAATTTCTACTTCTATCTTTATCAATTCGATAAAATCTCTCAAATATTCTTGGAATCTCGCTTTTCTTCATGCCGATTCCTGTATCTGCTACATCAAATTCATAGGCGCCTTTCCGCGGTCTTGCCGAAATGGTGACACTCCCTCCCTCTGGTGTATAGGTAAGGGCATTGTTCACGAGATTGAGGAAGATTTGTTTTAACCTCAGCGGATCTGCCATCACATAGACAGGCTCTTTCGGGATACGCACTTGTAGTTGAATGCCTTTTTCTGCGGCCTTTTGTTTTAAAAGTACTTCAATCTCTTGAATGATTTCTGTCGCATTGGCGTCTTGAATATTCAGTTTGAAATGCTGCTGCTCGATTTTGGAAAGATCGAGTAAATCTTGAATGAGTGTTTCGAGACGGACACTCTCTTTTAGAATGATGGAAAGGAATTGTGTCAGCGCTACTTTGTCATCAATCGCTCCATCTAGAAGAGTTTCGGAGAATCCTTTAATCGACGTAATCGGTGTCTTTAACTCGTGAGACACATTGGCGACAAAATCTTTTCGCATCTGCTCCAGCTGCTTTGTTTCTGTCACGTCATGAAATACAAGGACAATTCCTTTCCATTCATCGTCTGTACTTAAAATGGGAACACCATCCACCTGGAAGTAGCGCCGTTCAATGTCAACGGCCAGGCGTAAAAACTTCCGCACCTTCGTTTCTGTCATGAAAATTTCGTCAATCAGCTCAATAATTTCTTCATGAGTAAATGCTTCATGATACAGCTTGTGCATGTAAATGTGCTTTTGCACTTTAAACTGCTTGCGGAAGGTTCGATTGACTAGGTTGATATATCCCATCTTATCAATCAAAATAATTCCTGCACCGATGTTTTCAATGACTGTTTGCAGACGGTCTCGCTGCATCTCCCCAGTGCTTGTCATTTCTTGAAGGCTTTCTGCCAGGCGCTTCATTGATGTATTAAGCTCACTTGTTTCAATGATGAGCTCTTCATAATGATTGGTATCATAGTTCCCGCGTTCCAGCTGTTTGGCTACCTTTGTGGCATAATCTATCGGTTTTACATATTTCATCGACATGCGGTATCCAAAGAAAACGATAATAATAATCGCCGTTCCAAGACAAACGGCTAATGCGAGCCAAAGCTGGCCGTCAATTTCATTTAAAGGCTGGAATGACGCATGGAGAAATAAATAGCCTGCCGGTTCGTTTTGTTTCAGGATAGGGACTGCGTAATGAAACAGCGCATCCTTTTCATCCTCAATGACGACTCCTTTTGTTTGAAGGCGTTCATTGTTCAGTGTGTTTTGAATGATGCCCCTTTGCTCCGCTTGACCTGTTGTATGTATGATATTCCCCTTCAGGTCCACAATTGACGCATTCATATCGAGATGCTGCTTTGCCTGATTGAGGATCTCCTTGTTTTGCTTCGCCTGCAGATCATCACCATCCATGGAAGAAAGAAGAAAGCTCGATTCATTTTCCATTCGTTCCGTTAATTTAGTTTCATAAAAAACATGGAACATGTGATCCAAAAAAAGACCAAGTGCAACAAACACAATAAAAAGGAGAAAAATAAGTCCCGAAAACAGGCGGGTTCGAATTTTACTCATTTGGCTTTGGCTCCTCCAATTTGTAGCCTAAGCCGCGAATGGTTTTAATGTATGTTGGTTTTTTCGTATTCTTTTCAATTTTGTCCCGCAAGTGGCTGATATGTACATCCACAATACGAGTGTCACCTGCAAAGTCATAATTCCAAACGGCACTTAGCAGCAGATCACGTGTGAGGACACGTCCTTTATGCTTGGCCAAATAAAGCAGCAGTTCAAATTCCTTCGGCGTAAGCTCTAGGCGTTCTTCTTGGAAGTAGACTTCGTAGTGTTCTGGTAAAATGCGCAGTTCACCAATTTTGATTTGGTCTGCAATGACCTCTTCCTTCTCCTCTTGCGCGGGGACAGGCTGAGATTGCTGCGCTCTTCTCAAGATGGCTTTTACCCGAGCACCCACTTCTCTAGGACTGAATGGCTTTGTCATGTAATCATCAGCTCCAAGTTCAAGACCGAGCACCTTATCAAATTCATCGTCCTTTGCTGTCAGCATTAAAATAGGGAACATCATTTTTTGAATTCTCAGTTGTTTGCACACTTCAATACCGTCCATTTTCGGAAGCATTAAATCTAATACAATGAGATCAGGCTGTTCACTTGCTGCTTTTTCAAGCGCTTCTTCCCCATCTCTTGCTGTGACGACATCATAGCCCGCCCTTTCAAGGTTATAGCTTAGAAGTGTTACAATTGATTCTTCATCATCCACAACTAATATTTTTTTATTCATGTTGTGCCTCCAATTAGTGATTTCCCCTGCATCCGTTTTTTTGTATCTTATGTGAAAAGCGAGAAGTCATGCTTTCTCTTTCATTTTAACGAAAGCTTAACAAGAGGACAATTTAAAATTTCGACAAGATTGGTTTTGTAAACAAAAAGAAGGCCCCTCATAAGAGAAGCCTTCTTTTTTTCATATTAAGACAATACTTTCATGACGTTCTTAACAGATTCAACAGAACGGTCAAGCTGACTTCTTTCTTCTTCTGTCAGCTCAAGCTCAATGATCTGCTCAAGGCCGTTTCCACCTACGATTGTTGGTACACCAAGGTAAATGCCTTCGTAGCCATATTCACCTTCAAGGTATGCAATCGTTGGGATCACGCGGCGCTGATCTTTTAGAATCGCCTCAACCATTTCTACTAGTGAAGCAGCAGGTGCATAATAGGCACTACCGTTACCTAATAGGTTTACGATTTCGCCGCCGCCTTTTCTTGTTCTTTCAACAATCGCATCAATACGATCTTTTGGAATCAATGTTTCCAGCGGGATACCGCCTGCGTAAGAGTAACGAACAAGCGGAACCATGTCATCGCCATGTCCACCAAGCACAAAGCCCGTCACATCTTTGACAGATAGGTTTAATTCTTGAGCAACAAACGTACGGAAGCGTGCTGTATCAAGAATGCCCGATTGTCCAATGACTTTTTCTTTTGGTAATCCTGATTCTTTATAAACGGCATATGTCATTGCATCAACAGGGTTTGTTAACACAACAATAATGGCTTCTGGAGAATATTTAACGATTTCGCGTGTCACGCTGCGCATGATTTTTTCATTTGTTGACACGAGATCGTCACGGCTCATTCCCGGCTTTCTTGCAATTCCTGCCGTAATGACCACGACATCAGAACCGGCTGTATCTTCGTAGTTAGAAGTGCCTGTAATGTTCGCATCGAAGCCTTGAACAGGGCTTGCTTCCAGCATATCAAGAGCTTTCCCTTTTGTTGGGTTCTCAAGCTGCGGGATATCAACTAATACGACATCCGCTAATTCTTTTTGAGCCGTTAGAAATGCTGTAGTTGCTCCTGTAAAACCTGCTCCGATGACAGATACTTTTTTACGCTTGTTTGCCATTTCCTTTTTCCCCTTTAACTTTAAAGTTTAAGAATCAAGACAAGTTTTTGATGAGCTCGTCAGCAAACTCAGAACATTTCACTTCTGTTGCGCCATCCATTAATCTAGCAAAATCGTATGTGACGACTTTAGATGCAATTGTTTTTTCAACAGATTGAATCACTAGATCAGCTGCTTCCTGCCAGCCAAGGTGCTCAAGTAAAAGCACGCCTGATAGAAGAACAGAAGATGGATTCACTTTATCAAGACCAGCATATTTTGGTGCTGTTCCGTGAGTCGCTTCAAAAATAGCGTGTCCTGTTTCGTAGTTGATGTTTGCACCTGGTGCGATACCAATTCCACCAACTTGTGCTGCAAGTGCATCAGAGATGTAATCTCCATTTAAGTTCATTGTAGCCACAACATCGAACTCAGCTGGACGAGTTAGGATTTGTTGAAGGAAAATATCTGCAATGCTGTCTTTGACAATGATTTTGCCAGCAGCTTCTGCTTCACTTTGCGCTTTGTTTGCCGCATCTTTTCCATCTTGTTCTACAATACGATCATATTGTGCCCATGTAAAGACTTTGTCGCCAAACTCTTTTTCAGCCACTTCGTAGCCCCAGTTTTTGAAGGCACCTTCTGTAAATTTCATGATGTTTCCTTTGTGAACAAGCGTCACAGATTTACGGCCTTGGTCAATTGCATATTGGATAGCCGCTCTGACAAGACGGGATGTTCCCTCTTCAGAAACTGGCTTGATTCCGATACCTGACGTTTCTGGGAAACGGATTTTATTCACACCTAATTCGTTTTTCAAGAAGTCAATTAACTTCTTCACTTCGTCTGAACCTTTTGCATACTCGATACCAGCATAGATATCTTCTGTGTTCTCACGGAAGATCACCATATCTGTGTCTTCTGGACGTTTCACAGGAGAAGGTACCCCTTTGAACCAGCGAACAGGACGCAAGCATGTGAATAAATCAAGCTCTTGTCTAAGTGCCACGTTTAATGAACGGATTCCTCCGCCAATTGGTGTTGTTAGTGGCCCTTTAATCGCAATTAAGTATTCGCGAATGTCTTCAAGCGTTTGCTCAGGAAGCCACTCTCCAGTTTTATTGTAAGCTTTCTCACCTGCATATACTTCTTTCCAAGTGATTTGCTTTTCACCTTTATATGCTTTTTCTACAGCTGCTTCAAGTACTCTTGATGCTGCCTTCCAAATGTCAGGACCGATTCCGTCCCCTTCAATAAACGGGATAATTGGATTATTTGGTACATTCAATACGCCGCCAGTAACTGTAATTTTTTCGCCTTGTGACAATGATATTACCTCCCAGGTTATGTAGTGAATATTTGAAACTTCTTGGCTTGATGTCTGCAAACAAAGAAGTTTTTCACGTGATTCGTTTTTTTGTTGATATGGAGGCTGATTGGCCTTTTGAAATCAGCCCCCGCTTATTCTATAAACATTAGTCTCTTTCACTGATCGGAACAAAGGTTTGAAGATCAGGTCCAATGTAGTCAGCTCTTGGACGGATAAGACGGTTGTTGTCATATTGCTCTAGAATGTGAGCAATCCATCCAGAGAATCGGCTGATCACGAAAATTGGTGTAAACAAGTCATGATCAATCCCAAGACTGTGATATACAGATGCAGAATAAAAATCAACATTTGGTGGAAGATTTTTCTCTGATGTCACGATTTCCTCTGCGCGAACAGACATTTCATACCATTTCGGCTCGCCAGTGAGGTTTGTTAAACGCTGGCTCATTTCTTTTAGATGCTTTGCACGCGGGTCACCTTGACGGTATACACGGTGGCCAAAGCCCATAATTTTTTCTTTCTTCTCTAGCTTACCATGAATATAGGAATCTACGTTTTCAACTTCGCCAATTTCTGAAAGCATCTTCATCACGCCTTCATTAGCGCCGCCATGAAGCGGTCCCTTCAGCGCACCGATAGCCGCTGTCACACCAGAGTAGATATCTGATAGTGTAGCAACACATACACGTGCTGTAAATGTCGATGCGTTTAATTCATGATCCGCATGGAGAATAAGTGCCTTATCAATGGCTTCAATTTCTACTGGTGACGGCTCTTCGCCATTTAGCATATACAAGAAGTTTGCAGCATAGCTGTATTCTTCTTTTGGCTGTACAGGCTCAAGCCCTTTGCGGATGCGTGAAAACGCAGCGACTAGTCCAGAAATTTTCGCCTGTAAGCGAATCGCCTTTCTGTAATTCGCTTCTTTGTCCATAATCTCTGATTCGTCATCAAGTAAACCTAGTAAAGATACTGCTGTACGAATCGCAGACATTGGATGAACCCCATCAAGCGAATAAGATTTAAAATGCTCAATGATTTCTTGCGGAATCTGAGCATTTTCATTGAGCTGCTGTTTTAATTCACTCAGCTCCTGCTCATTCGGCAGCTTTAAGTGCCATAACAGGTAGACAATTTCTTCGAATGTAGCTTTTTCAGTTAAATCATCGATATTGTACCCTACATAAGTAAGAGTATCATCAATAATTGAGCTTACGGATGAAGTTGTTGCCACGATACCTTCAAGACCTCTTGTTGCTGTCATGTTCAATCTCCCCTTTTTAAAAAGATTCCCCTTCGTTGCAGAATTCTCACTTTTTGAAAGCGCTATCCAATCCGGATAAGATAGCAGGCTCAGAAAAGAAAATGCTTACATTTACCTATACGGTTAGAGCGCTTTTAGCCTCATATCTCTTGTGTGATCAATGAGTTCAAAATTAAGCCTATTCCCATTATAAACAATAATCAGACATTTGTTAAATGTTTAACTATAATTTTTTTTGATATTTTTTTTTCCAGTCTCCCATATCAGGCATGGAATAAAGGGATTTTGCTTCTTTTAATATATTTAATTATGTTTTTTTGCAAAAGCTCACGCAAGAAAAAATTTAAAAAAGAAAGTGGCAGGAACCACTCTCTTTTCACCCGCTGAAAAATTTCACAGCCTGCATCGCCAAATAAGCAATTCCAGCCCCGATAAGCGGTCCAACTGCCACACCTTTAAATAAGCTGACTGCCAAAATGGTACCGAACACAAGCGCTGCCGTAATATGCGGATCATTTTCGAGTAGCACAATCCCGTTTTTTGCAATTAATGCTACTAATATACCCGCTCCAAGAGCTATCCAAGCATAGGAAGATTTCATCGCTTCTCCAAGCTGCTTAAATCCAATGTCACCTGTTGCAATCGGGACCAGAACTGCAATGGTAATAACGGTGACCCCCCAATTAATGCCTTTAGATTGGAGAACCGGGAAAATTTTTTGATCCAGGCCAATCAGCTTAATCGCGATCAGCACAGAGACTGCTACAATTAACGAATTGTTTTTTGCAATAAGTGCAATAACGAGTAAAAGAACCAAAAACAAATTTGCTTGAGTAAACATACGCCGCTCCTTTCTTTCTTTTTATTGCGACCTTTTCATATTACTAATCTTTTTGAATAAAATGAAGTATCGGACATGCTTGTTTTTTGGAGGGGATTGTGTGAATCACGCCTATGTGGCCATTTTTCTTCGAAGTTTGATGATGATCAGCATTGCTGTTTTTGCGGTTGTCTTTTTATATCAGTCTTTTCCGTTTTTATATCCTTTTTGGATCGCCCTTATCGTGTCTTGTTTAATTCATCCTGCCGTCTGCAAAATCGAAGAGATCACCGGGATGCCAAGAGGATTTGTTGTGGTCATTGTGCTCTTGCTCTTTTTAGTCGCAGCCGCCGGCTTAATGACGCTTCTAGTTGCGGAAATCATTTCAGGAAGTGCTTATTTGGCAAAGGTGCTGCCCCGTCATCTTGATCAAATGATTGGGATTGTAGAGCAATTTTTCACAGACAAGATTCTGCCTTTATATCATGATGTGACGGCCCAATTTAATACGCTTCAAGCAGGTCAAAAGGAATCGATTTTGGGACAAATTCAAGCACTTGGTGATGAAGCGGCCGCAAAAATCGGGTCTTTTCTTTCAAAAACATTCGAGCTTATTCCGGCTTTTTTAGGTCTTTTGCCTGATGCAGCAGCCACACTGTTATTTTCTGCTCTGGCGACTTTTTTTATCACGAAAGATTGGTTTACGTTAAAAACATATGGCTCACGTATCTTTCCCGCAAAATGGATGCAGCATACACGCGCTATTTTATCTGAAATCAAAAAAGCCATTACCGGCTTTATGAAGGCTCAGCTTCTGCTTGTTGCCATGACGATTGGTATTGTATTGATTGGACTCATCATTTTAAAGGTCAAGCATGCCTTCGTTATCGCTCTATGTATCGGGCTCGTCGATTTACTTCCATATATCGGGAGCGGCACTGTTTTTCTACCGTGGATCATTTATTCTGCTATGACAGGAAATCTTTCCCTCGCCATTGGACTGGGCATTTTGTATATTGTCGTCCTCATTCAAAGACAAATATCAGAGCCAAAAGTCTTAAGCAAATCCATCGGACTTAATCCTTTAGCCACGCTTGTGGCGCTATTTGTCGGGTTAAAATGGTTTGGTTTTCTAGGACTTGTGATTGGCCCTGCTTCCCTTGTCGTGTGGCAGGCATTCCGTAATGCAGGAGTTTTCAGAGATATTTATGAGTACATTCGGTATGGAATGCAAAAATAAAAGAGACCTTCAGCTGAAGGTCTCTTTAACGAATGATCGTGTAGCGGTTGCGATTAGACATGTTTCTAAGCCAGCGTTCAAAGAGCGGCTTGATTCCCTTTCTCGTCACCGGAATGAGCAGCAAAGCCCCAATGAGATCCGATAAGAAGCCTGGAATGAGCAGCAGCAGACCGCCGATTAGAATACAAAAACCATCGACAATCGCTCCCCCTGGCATCTTGCCATATTGTAAATCTCGCTGCACTTTTTGGAAGGCTTCTATACCTTGTTTTCTTGCAAAATAAGCACCTAAGGCACTTGTCAGCACGATGAGCAGCATGGTTGGCAAAATGCCAATGATTTTACTTGAGATTAAAAATAAACTAATTTCCACCGCAGGGAACAGAATTAATAATAGTAGAAAATATTTCTTCAACCATATCACCTCATGGGGTATCTTTCATCGAAAGCTGTTTACTTTTTTTAGTGTAACATAAAAAAAGAGAGGAGTCAGACAACTCCCCTCTAGTATGATTTAAAGGACGCTTGCACGGCCTTTGTAGATCGCTCCGCGTGCTGGATCTACTGTAATCTCTTCGCCTTCTTTTAATAGTGTCGTTGCGCTGTCAAGACCAACAATCACTGGAATGCCGAGGCTTAGTCCAACAACTGCTGCATGGCTTGTTAAACCGCCTTCTTCTGTGATAAGGGCAGATGCTTTTTCTAAAGCTCCCATCATATCACGATCTGTGCAGTTTGCAACCAGGATCGCACCATCGTACATTTTTTCTTCTGCTTCTTTTCCGCTTTGTGCAATGACAACCGGTCCAAATGCAGATTTACGGCCAATACCTTGACCTTTCGCAATGATGTCACCGACAACATATACTTTCATTAAGTTCGTCGTACCTGTTTCACCAACTGGCACACCTGCTGTAATCACGATTAAATCGCCGTGTCTTACATAGCCTGTTTCAATTGACTTTTCTACCGCATTCTCAAGCATTTCATCAGTAGATGTCGTTTTTGATCCGCTCTTTGCAAATACACCGAATACGAGTGAAAGCTTTCTCGCCACTGATTCGTTTGCAGTAACTGCTACGATTGGTGCTTTTGGTCTATATTTTGAAATCATTCTTGCTGTATGTCCGCTTTCTGTCGGTGTCACAATGGCTGCTACATCAAGCTTCATTGCTGTATGTGCAACAGATTGACCAATCGCGTCTGTAATGCTGACTTCTACTTCTTCGCTTCTGCGAGAAAGGATGGCTTTATAGTTTAGTGCTTCTTCTGAACGTGATGCAATGTTATGCATTGTTTGTACGGCTTCTACTGGATATGTTCCTGCTGCTGTTTCACCAGAAAGCATTATCGCATCTGTGCCGTCAAAAATAGCATTTGCCACGTCACTTGCTTCCGCACGGGTAGGACGTGGGTTACGCTGCATGCTGTCCAGCATTTGAGTCGCTGTGATGACAGGCTTGCCTAAACGATTGCATTTTTTGATCAGCATTTTTTGAACAAGCGGTACTTCTTCTGCCGGGATCTCTACACCAAGATCTCCACGCGCAACCATTAAACCGTCAGATACCTCAAGGATCTCGTCGATGTTATCAACACCCTCTTGGTTTTCAATCTTAGGGATGATTTGAATATCAGTCGCATTGTTCTTTTCAAGAAGCTCACGAATTTCAAGAACATCAGAAGCTCGTCTCACAAAAGAAGCTGCGATGAAATCGACGCCTTGTTCAATTCCAAACAGAATATCATTGGCATCCTTTTCTGTAATACCTGGCAGGTTCACACTGACGCCAGGTATGTTGACGCCTTTTTTGTTTTTGAGCGTGCCTGTATTCATGACTTTAGTGACGATTTCTTTGCGGTCCTTGTTAATTTCTTTTACTTCTAAACCAATCAGACCATCATCTAATAGAATCGTTGAGCCTACTTCTACATCATGAATTAAATCTTCGTATGTCACACTAATTTTTTCCGTATTTCCAACAATGTCTTCCATACTCACGATAAGATCAGCACCAGCGACTAGCTCAATTGAGCCGTTTTCAACTGTACGTGTACGGATCTCTGGACCTTTTGTATCTAGAAGGATCGCAATGTCCTTGCCTAATGTTTTACCTGCTTTACGTATGTTTTCAATGCGTGCACCATGCTCTTCAAAATCTCCATGGGAGAAGTTGAGTCTGGCTACATTCATTCCTGCTTCAATCAATTCAGTCAGCTTTTCAATGCTTTCACTTGCTGGACCGATTGTACAAACGATTTTTGTCTTTCTCATTACTGTTCCTCCTAAGGTCTTCTCGTTTTATATAGAGAGCTCTTGTGAAAGTCGGTACATATTTTTATCGACTGTATGTTTTTTATCTAAGATTTCTAAAATATCGTGATGAACGAGTTCATTGCTTTGAATGCCTACACAGCGTCCGCCTTGTCCTTCAAGAAGAAGCTCAACTGCATATGCTCCTAAACGGCTTGCCAGTACACGGTCAAACGCACTCGGAGAACCTCCGCGCTGAATATGCCCTAAGACAGATACACGTGTTTCAAGGCTTGTCTCCTCTTCAATCCGCTTACCAAATTCAACACCGCTGCCTACGCCTTCTGCAACGATGATGATACTATGCTTCTTGCCGCGTTCGTGACCTCTTCTTAACCTAGCAATAATTTCGTCCATGTCATAGTCTGCTTCAGGAATCAAAATAGATTCGGCTCCGCCCGCAAGACCTGACCAAAGGGCAATATCACCAGCATGTCTTCCCATTACTTCCACTACGTATGTACGTTCATGAGATGTGGCTGTATCACGAATTTTATCAATGGCATCAATGACAGTATTCAGTGCTGTATCAAAGCCAATAGTGAAATCAGTACCTGGAATATCGTTGTCAATCGTGCCTGGAACACCTACACATGGAAAACCGAGCTCTGTTAATTTCTTCGCTCCCATAAATGACCCGTCTCCACCAATGACTACAAGTCCTTCAATACCGAATTTTTTTAAGTTTTCAATTCCTTTTTCACGACCTTCAACTGTCTTGAATTCAGGACATCTTGCCGTGTAAAGTTTTGTTCCTCCACGATGAATGATATCGCCTACTGAACCTATTTCGAGTTTCTCAATTTTACCGTTAATTAGACCTGAGTATCCATTATAAATACCGTAAACTTCAACATTATGGTAAATTGCTTTCCTTACAACTGCGCGCACAGCTGCATTCATTCCTGGGGAATCCCCACCGCTTGTTAAAACTCCTATACGCTTCATCTTTTTCACCTCAGAGACCATATATGAATTAAACATACCATTTCCACTGCTTGAAAACAATCATGAGCAAATTTGGATGTTTTCAATACGAATTTCTAAAACCGTACTTATTATACAATTAAATAAACCGTTTTTAAACAAAAGTTAAGAACGTCATGAAAGCAAATCTCTCTGAAATCTGTGAAGGGAGGTGCTATAAACCTTATCATATCAAGGTTTTCAGACGTTTCAAATTTTATGAAAACAAAAGAAAATTATTTTCAAATAGCGCTTACATGAAGTCGGTTTTCATGAAAAAAGATGAAAAAAAATAAACGCCAGCCAAAATGGCTGTACGTTTATTTAGTTTACCCCAATATATTGATTTTCAATCGATACTTTCCCGATTGCTTTATATTTTTCATATCTTTGTTCGACTAGTTCTTCAGGTGTTAGTTTGAGCAAAGATGTAAGTGACTGTTTTAATGTTTTTTCCATGTAAGCTGCTTGTTGTTTCACGTCTCGATGTGCTCCACCTTGCACTTCTTTAATAACATCATCTATAATATCTAATTCTTTTAGGTCTGGAGCGGTAATTTTCATTGATTCTGCAGCTTTTTTCGCAAGTGATGAGTCCTTCCAGAGCAGCGCTGCTGCACCTTCAGGTGAAATCACTGAATACGTTGAGTTTTCTAGCATGAATAGGTGGTTTCCTACGCCTAAGCCTAGTGCGCCGCCGCTTCCGCCTTCTCCAATGACAATACAGACAACTGGTACACGAAGTCCTGCCATTTCGAATAGGTTTTTCGCAATTGCTTCACTTTGTCCGCGCTCTTCAGCTGCTTTACCAGGATAAGCTCCTTTTGTATCAATAAAGCAAATGATCGGGCGATTAAATTTATCTGCTTGTTTCATCAAGCGCAGCGCTTTACGATAGCCTTCTGGATGAGGCATTCCGAAATTACGGCGCAAGTTTTCTTTTGTATCTTTACCGCGCTGATGGCCAATAACAGTGACAGGAAGCCCTTTAAACGTGGCAATTCCTCCAACGATCGCTTCATCATCACCATAAAAACGGTCACCGTGACATTCGAAAAAGTTGTCAAACAGCTCTTGAATGTAATCGAGAGTTGTTGGGCGCATCGCATGCCGAGCAATCTGCACTCTGTCCCACGGCTTTAAATTTGTATAAATGTCTGCTTCAAGCTTGCTCAGACGTGTTTCAAGGCGCTCAATTTCTGCACTTAAATCCATTTCTGAGTTTTGTGTGAACTTTTTCAGTTCATCAATTTTCGCTCGAAGTTCAATGACAGGTTTTTCAAATTCTAGTTCTCCAGCCACTCTCGTTCACCTCCTGTGCTGTGTAGTGCTAAGATTCGGCCTAGTGTTTCTTTCATTTCTGCACGATGGATGACAGCATCAAGCTGTCCATGCTTCATTAAAAATTCAGCCGTCTGGAAGTCCTCTGGCAGGTCTTCACGAATCGTTTGTTCAATGATTCTTCGTCCTGCAAAACCAATTAAAGCACCAGGTTCTGCAAAATTGTAATCACCGAGAGACGCAAAACTAGCTGATACACCGCCAGTTGTTGGGTTCGTCATCACAGAGATAATCAAACCTTGATCCTCGCTGAACAGTTTTAATGCTGAACTTGTTTTTGCCATCTGCATGAGACTAAGAATTCCCTCTTGCATTCTCGCTCCGCCAGATGCAGTAAAGATAATAAATGGCACCTTGTCCGCTTTTGCTTTCTCGATCGCCAGCGTGATCTTTTCACCAACAACGGATCCCATGCTGCCCATACGGAACGTGGCATCCATGACAGCAATCACAGCACTTTGGCCTTCAATTTCACCTTTACCTGTGACAATGGCTTCATTCAAAGATGTCTTTTCTCTGTCTTTCTCAAGCTTTTCTTCGTAGCCTGGGAAACCGAGCGGGTTTGCTGAAATGAGGTGCCCGTTAAATTCTTCAAATGTGCCTTCATCTACAAGGCTTTCAATACGCTGTTTTGCATTCATTTGCAAATGTCTGCCGCAATTCATACAAACACGTAAATTTTTATCTAGTTCTTTGGTGAGCATTATTTTTTTACATTGCGGACATTTGGTCATGATGCCTTCAGGCACATCTTGACTTGCCTGTTCAGAGGGTACAGATGCATATTTTTTCTTTTTACTGAAAATATTCTTGATTGACAAATGACTACCTCCCTTTTTGAAGGGTTTTTTCTTTACACGCACATCCACTATTATAGGACATGTCATAACTGTACCGAAACTATTGTACTTTTTTTGTCAAACGCTGTCATCCTTCATTCAATTTTTTCAGTGGGGAATTGATGAGAAATGAGTATGTGTTTGGGGCGCTGAGCAGTTGATATGTTTGAATTGTGAACGTCTACAAAAAAATCTCATTCCGGATGAAAAATTTTTCGCATAAGAGAGGAAATGGTGCACGTTTTTCCTCCAGTTTCAGAAAGAACGTGCACACTTTTCCAGTTGATTATTCGCCGATAATCGTTAATTTTCTTGTTTTTTCAGCGACAGCTTCTGGGTCGACCTTGATTCTTGCAACGCCAGTTTCCATTGCTGCTTTTGCCACCGCTTTTGCTACCGCTGGTGCTACGCGTGCATCAAATGGTGCAGGGATGACATATTCAGCTGACAATTCTTCATCTGAAACAAGAGACGCAATCGCTTCAACAGCTGCGATTTTCATTTCTTCGTTAATGTGAGTCGCACGTACATCTAATGCTCCGCGGAAAATTCCTGGGAATGCCAGTACGTTGTTCACTTGGTTCGGGAAGTCAGAACGGCCAGTTCCTACAACACTTGCACCTGCTGCATGTGCATCTTCTGGCATGATCTCTGGATTTGGATTAGCCATAGCAAAGATGACAGGATCTTTTGCCATTTTTCCAACCATTTCTTTTGTTAAAGCGCCTGCTACAGAAACCCCGATAAAGACGTCTGCACCTTCAATGACTTCTTCTAATGAACCTTCTTTGCGGTCTTGGTTCGTGAATTTAGCTACTTCGTTTTTCACTGCATTCATACCGTTCGGGCGGCCTTCGTAAATAGCACCTTTCGTATCACACATAATGATATCACGTACACCGAAATGATAAAGAAGTTTGATAATCGCAATTCCTGCTGCCCCGGCGCCGTTTGCCACTACTTTGATTGAAGACATGGATTTTCCAGATAGCTTCAGTGCATTCACAAGTCCTGCTACTGTCACAATGGCTGTTCCGTGCTGATCATCGTGGAAAACTGGAATGTTTGTCTCTTTTTTCAAGCGCTCTTCGATGATAAAGCAGTTAGGTGCTGCAATATCTTCAAGGTTCACACCGCCAAAAGTCGGCTCAAGAAGCTTCACTGTTTCAACGATTTTGTCAACATCGTTCGTTGCAAGCGCGATTGGGAAAGCATCCACGCCTGCAAAACTTTTGAATAATACAGCTTTCCCTTCCATTACTGGAAGAGATGCTTCTGCACCAATATTTCCAAGCCCTAAAACAGCGCTTCCGTCTGTGACAACAGCGACCATATTGCCTTTCATTGTATAATCATACACTTTGCTTGTGTCGTCATAAATATCTTTACATGGTTCTGCAACACCAGGTGAATAAGCCAAGCTCAAGTCTTTCGCATTTTTCACTTGTACTTTTGATTTTGATTCGAGTTTGCCTTGATTCTCTTTGTGCATATGTAATGCTTCTTCTCTTAATGACATGTGATGAACACTCCTTCAAGTGGAAAATGATTTAATGATTTGCTAAGTTGATAAGCACATACTGGCAGTTTTAAATACACAGAATCTTTAAAATGATAACACAATAGGTGAATTTGTAAAACATATTCAGGCGATTTGTCATCATTTAATCACAACGTTTTGTTCACCTAGCAGCTCTTTTAACTGGAAAATCACAGCATGATTTGCATGAACTTTGTATGCATCTGGAAGTCTCATCGTCTTTTTTTGCTTCTCATAATACAAATAGACATCTGCTTCTCCGCTGTGCATCGAGAGGACTCGTTTTACTTGCTCTAGCAGCTCCTGCGTATGATTCTCTTCTTTGACCCGAATGTAGACAGACTCTTTTCTTTTTGCGTCCATCTCTTCCAGCAAAGCAGCTTCTTGCACGATGATTTGACTGCTGTCATTTCTGACCTCTACTCTGCCTTCAACATAAAGCATGGTGCCCTCCTCAAGTAAGGGGGACAGCTTTCTAAATTGCTCTGGAAAGACGACGCCTTCCATTTCTCCCGTTTCATCCCCAAATGTAACAAATGCCATCGATTGTCCATTTTTTGTCCGAATCGATTTCACTTTTGTCAAAAGACCACCCATTGAGATTTTACGCTTTATATAGGAAGAAAGTCTGATGATTTCCACTGCACCATTCTCTCTTAAGCGGTCTCGGTACGCTTGTACTGGATGATTTGATAAATATAACCCGAGTGCCTCTTTTTCAAATTGCAGGAGGTCAACAAGCGGCATTTCTTCTATCTCCGCATATTTTGGCTTAATGGAGAAGGTTGTATCCCCAAGAAAGTCCAGCTGATCCTCTGGATTTAAAAATGACACGTGGTCTAACGCAATATCTATCGATGCTAATAACGAAGCACGATTGGGATAAAATTCATCCATCGCCCCTGAAAAAATGAGCGCTTCAATCGTTTTTCGGTTGACACTCTTTGGTGATACTCTTGCGCAAAAATCAAATAAATCTTCAAACGGCTTTTCCTGTCTTGCTCTGTATATATCCTTTACAGCTGACACTCCGACATTTTTGATCGCTCTTAAGCTGTAGCGGATCTCCCCTTTTTCAACCGTAAATGGAAACTCACTCTTATTAATAGAAGGCTTCAACACAGATATCCCTTTTTCCTTCGCCTCATAGAAATATTGAGCAACTTTGTCTTCATTTCCAATTACACTCGTTAAAAGACCGCACATAAAATATAACGGATAATGCGCTTTTAAATAAGCAAGCTGAAAGCCAATCATGCTATATGCAACAGCATGGCTTCTATTAAAACCATAGTTTGCAAATTTGACGATTAAGTCATAAACGTCATTTGCAATGTTAACAGGATACTCCTTTTTTAGGCATCCTTCAACAAAATGGCTTCGCTCTTCATCAAGGACCTTTTTATCCTTCTTCGAAACAGCTCTTCTTAATAGATCTGCCTCGCCCAGCTGAAAACCAGCCATCTTCGCTGCAATCAGCATGATTTGCTCCTGATAGACGATGACCCCATATGTATCCTTTAATATGTCATACAAATCAGGATGAGGATAGGAGACCTTGACTCTGCCATGCTTTCGGTCGATAAAAAGCGGGATATTTTCCATTGGACCTGGACGATAGAGGGCATTGACCGCCACGATATCTTCTAAACTAGACGGCTTCAGGCGTCTCAGCACCTGTCGCATTCCCTGTGATTCAAGCTGGAATATTCCAGTTGTATCTCCGGCGGATAACAATTCAAACGTTTTCTGATCCTCGTATGAAATGTCACTAAAGTTAATGTGGACGTTTTCCTGTCTTTCAATCTGGTTTTTAATGGATTCAATTAATGTTAAGTTTCTGAGCCCTAAGAAATCCATCTTTAAAAGTCCAAGGTCTTCTAAATAATTCATGGCGTACTGCGTTAAATACACACCTTCATGGCCGTCTTGAATCGGAACGACCTCTGTCAGCGGCTCTTCGCTCAGCACCACGCCGGCTGCATGTGTCGAGGTGTGTCTTGGCAAGCCCTCTACTTTTAAAGCAGTTTGGAAGACCTTTCGAAGCTCTTCGGATTGCTGAAGCATCGTTTTTAATTCAGAAGATGCAGTCACCGCTTCTTTCAGCGTCGTTCCTGGCTTTGATGGAATCAGCTTGGCAAGACGGTCCGCTGCTTTTGAATCAATTCCCATCACACGTCCAACATCCCTTAAAGCAGCTTTTGCTGCAAGTGTTCCAAACGTGACAATTTGCGCCACATGCATGTCTCCGTATTTGTCTTTTACATAAGAAATGATTTCATCTCTTCTCGTATCGGGGAAATCAATATCTATATCTGGCATACTGATCCGCTCTGGATTTAAGAAACGCTCAAATAAAAGACCGTGACGGATCGGATCGACATCCGTAATAAACAGAACATAAGCAACAAGTGAACCCGCTGCTGATCCCCGTCCAGGGCCTGTGACAATCCCTTTGTCATGCGCATACTTCATAAAATCCCACACAATGAGAAAATAATCACTGAAATTCATTTTTTGGATAATGCTCAGCTCATATTCAAGCCTTTTAACATACATGTCATTTGAAGCAATCTTTCTTTGCTTCATCCCTTCTGCGCACACTCTGCGTAAAAACTGATCTGCTGTTGATTGATCAGGAGTTGGATAGGATGGAAGTTTTGTCTGCCCAAGATTTAAATCGACTTCACAGCGGTCTGCAATCTCCACCGTTCTTGTCAGCAGCTCTCGATCATCTCTATACCATTCCAACATTTCATCAAAGGATTTGAAATGCTTTTCTCCTCGGTCTTCCTCTATCTCTGAAAGCTGCTTACCTGCTTTAATCGCCTTTAAGCACGTATAAGCCATTTTGTCTTCTCGATTGATATAGTGAACATCACCCGTCGCAACAAGAGGAATGTCCGTACTTTGTGAGACGTCCCGCAGTTTGCCGGCGAGCGATTCGTCCTGCTGAAATGGCTGAAGTGCGATATACACATGTCCCTCGCCGAATATATGCTTCAATTGTTTGGCGGCTTCACGCGCTTCTTCTAACTGATCATGCTGCAAAAGCGTTTCAATATACCCAGATGCGCCTGGTGTGATGGCAATGAGCCCGCGGTGATAGCTTTTGAGCCATTTCTCTTTCAATCCGGCTTTTGATTTTGATTTCAGCACACTGCTGATTTTGATCAGGTTTTGATAGCCTTCATTGTTTTTTGCAAGGAGTACCAAGGGATAAGCCTCTGTCTCTTGTTCATCTATGAAGACAGAAGCTGTTAAACCGATAACCGGCTTGATGCCATGTTTTTTACATTCCTTATAAAATTCAACCGTGCCATACATCACATGGTCATCGGTAAGAGCAAGCGCCTTGCAGCCAAGTTCTTTTGCTTTCAGCACAAGCTCCTTTACTTTAGCTGCACTGCTTAACAAGCTGTATCCACTGTGGACCTGAAGATGAACATAAGACATGCTTAATCCACTCCTTTCGTCTAAAGTCATTCTTTCATTATAAAACGCGATGCGATGAGAAACAAATGTTCTTTCTTTTCTGACCGTTCATACTTGTCCAGCACACGCCATATATTGAATAGAGTGAGGTGGACAAAATGGATGTGAAGGAAGCTTTTATTCCGAATTTTATCAGCTGTTATTTTATCGCCCTTGGAGTCATTTTGGGTGGTGCTATCATAGGCGGTGTTGGTGCGTATTTATCTGGTCAGCCGCCTTTATCCATTATTACTAGTCTTGCCAACCGTTTAAAGATTTGGGCGCTTGTCGCCGCTATCGGTGGAACATTTGATGCTGTTTATAGCTTTGAACGAGGCATTTTCGAAGGAAACACGCGTGATATTTTCAAGCAGATTTTATTAATTATCTCTGCCATGGGCGGTGCACAAACGGGGTATCTCATTATTACGTGGCTCACCCAGGAGCATGTGTCATCATGAGGGTGCCGGAGCTGTATAAACGCCCAGGCTGGCAGCGTTTTTTTGCAGGAATGATGTTTGGTGCGATTGTAAGCTGGCTCATTTTTCTCTTTACATACGGAACCTTTCAGGAAAAGCAAGTGACACTGCTGAGAAGCCAGCAGCATCATATGGACAGTCTAAAAGAACAAATCACACTCTATCGGGAAGATTTGCATAAGTTAAATGAGGATAATAAGAAGCGGCTGCTGATTCAAAGCGTAGATGTTCATCTCGTGAATCGTGAGCAGTATAAAATCCCAGAGCCAGATACGCTAAAGTTTGAAGATCAGGTCAAGGAGGATATCTCAGAAGTCATTACAAAGGATATTGAAAGTGTCTATAAAACAAAGGAATTACTAAAACGGACAGTGGAAAATAAAGAATATACCATTCGGGAAAAGGCATATCGCGCGAAAGTGACAGAGCTGACAATTTATACGAAGCTTTCACTTGAAGTACGTATTTCATTTGCTGAATAAGGAGGTTGTGGAATTTTTATGAATTTCTGCCCTCAATGATCGCTTTTCACGCTTCATTTTTATACACTAAAAGTAGAATGAAATCTTAAATAGAAAGAGGTGAGGACAATGGAGGTTTACAGCTATCGTCAAATGGCACGAGACAAAGCAAGCCGGATCAAAGACGGCATGTGCGCCTATGCTGAGACAGAAATGATGGCTCATTTAATTAAAAAAGAATTAAAGCATCAAAATCTCCAAGCCTATGAAGATTCAACAGACATCGGCTGCTGGTTTATCCCTGTATGCAAGTAACCCTTTTCTCCATGACAAAAAAGAGAGAAGGGACTTAAGTATCCCTCCTCTCTTATGATGATGATTTACATACTTCCTCTAAATCACGCAAAATCTCATCTGCTACTGCCCAATCATAAATGGACGCACCGGCTGCAAGCGGGTGGCCGCCGCCATGATATTTTTTCGCAATGGTGTTAATGACGACTCCTTTAGAGCGGAATCTAACACGAATCTGATCGTTTTCTTCCACAAAAAAGACCCATGCCTTAATGCCTGCAATATTTCCTAGTGTCCCAACAAGCTGTGAGGCTTGCTGCGCTGTTGTTTGGAACGATTCCAAAATTTCACGCTTAATGAAAACAGATGCAACCCCGTTCTCTGACAAAGAAATATGTTGAAAAATATAACCATTTAATTTCACGACATTCAAATCTGTCTCATACAATTGATTGAAAAGATCTGAAGATGAAAATGGATATTCGATGAGTTCACCTGCATATTTGAGTGTCTTTTTCGTTGTGTTTGGGAAAAGGAAGCGGCCTGTGTCTCCTACAATGCCGGCATAGATCAATTCAGCCGCCTTTGTATTCAGCTGATATCCTTCTTCTTTCCCCTCTAAGTACAATTCATAAATCATCTCGCTCACAGAGCTTGCCTCTGTATCCACCCAAAGCAAATCACCATAAGGATCTTCATTTGGGTGATGGTCGATTTTCATCAGCTTATCGCCCATTAAATAGCGCTGATCATCGATTCTTGCTTGATTGGCCGTATCACAGACAATGACAAGGGCCCCTTTATACACGTCGTCTGGTACCTCATCGAGTTCATATAAAAATGAAAGGGATGGCTCAGGCGTTCCTGTCGCATAAATATTTTTTTCTGGATAGGTGGCACGCAAGATTTCCGTAAGGCCGCACTGCGATCCATACGCATCAGGATCTGGTCTTACATGTCTATGGATGATGATGGTGTCATATAATGATATGGTTCTAATCAGTTCTTTTTTCATAAAAACTCCTTCTCATGCGATACTCTTTTTATTATTAAATCATAATCTATCGTGACGGAAAAGTGAGGAATAGACAATTTATTCTAGTAAGCAAGCCTATTTACGTTTAAAATAGGGTTGTAACCACTTACAATGGAGGCTTGGCACATGCTTGTTTTGATTGTGTTTATTATTTGTTCTGCCATGTTTTATTTATACTACAAAGCAAAAAATGTCCGTACGAACCGGCCAGTCGAGAAAAAATTCTGGTCGGCGAAATCCAGTATGGCACTTGGCTGCTTTGTCCTGCTCTTCGGTGTGAATCAATTATTTTTAAACCGCTCGTCACTCGCATTTGTCATCGGATTTATTTTTGTTGCCGTCGGTATCGGCAGTACGTGGGCTGGGTATAAAGCCTACAAGCATTACCTTCCGCTCTTCTTAAAGGAAGGCGAAAAAGATCACGCGTAATAAGGAAAGGGGCGACATAAGTTCGCCCTTTTTATCATTATCCCCTCTCCATCAGCTGCACCATCAGCATCGCTTTGCCTACGATATTCGATTGGTGATAAACCTCCACTTCCAGCTTTCCAAACTTGCGCCCTACTTCTAAAATATTCGGCTTAATCTGGATTGTGGATTCCATTTGGACCGGTTTTAAGAAATAGACAGAGAGACTCTCGACGATCAGTTCGCCCTTTTTATGAGATTTTAAGAAGCGGTTGGCAGATTCGATTAAAATTTGTGTGAACACCCCATATGAAATGTTTCCAAGCTGATTCGTCATTTGCGGGGTAACCTCGTATTGATAAACCGCATCCGCTTTTGGTTTCTCTGTATCGGTTTCTTTAAACCCTCTTGAGACAACATCATCCAGCTTTTCTCCGACCTGCGGCTGCTTTTGAATCATTTGGAGCGCCTTGAGCACATCCTGACGGCTGATCATACCGATCAGCTTCGCATGATCATCCACAACTGGCAGCACCTCAATGCCTTCCCACACCATCATTTGTGCAGCTGAGGCGACAGATGTTTTGCCAATGACCGTCAGTGGATTTTTCGTCATCACTTTTTCAATCGGTGTGGAGCGGTCATGCCCCGCAATATCCTTTGAGGTGAGGATTCCGTGAATCTTCATTTGATCATCTGCGACCGGGAAACGACCGTGGCCAGTTTCATAATTCTTTTCATACCATTTTTCAAGCTTATCCTCTGGTGATAAATACACGGTGCGTTCAATCGGCGTTAAAATATCTTCTACAAGCACAATTTCTTTTTTAATTAATTGGTCATAAATGGCTCTGTTAATGAGGGCCGCTACGGTAAATGTATCGTAGCTTGTCGATAAAATCGGCAGCTCCAGCTCATCTGCGAGCTGAATGATTTCATCATCTGTTGAGAATCCGCCTGTGACCAGCACAGCCGCTCCTGCCTCTAATGCCTGCCTATGGGCATTGATCCGGTTTCCGACGATGAGCAGGTTGCCAGCAGCCGTATAGCGCATCATTGCGTCCAGCTCCATCGCTCCAATGACAAATTTGTTTAACGTTTTATGTAATCCGGCGCGTCCTCCAAGGACCTGGCCATCAATGACATTGACCACTTCTGCATATGTCAGTTTTTCAATATTTTCTTTTTTCTTTTGTTCAATTCGAATGGTGCCGACTCGTTCAATGGTACTGACGAATCCTTTATTTTCAGCATCTTTGATGGCCCGGTAAGCGGTGCCTTCACTCACTTTCATTTCTTTCGCTATGCGCCGGACAGAGATTTTCTCCCCGACATCTAATGAATCAATATACGATAAAATTTGCTCATGCTTTGTCGCCAATCCCGTTCACCCTTTTTGTTTTCAGCGTTTTCATCTATGTTTCATTATAAGGGCAGGAGGCTTTTAATAGCAATTTGTCTTTTCTTTCAGCAGATGAAGGCAAATAAAAAAAGCCGGCATTTGTGTGCCAGCTTTATTCATATGAGGATTAAATCTCGATTGATTCCCCGCTGTTTAACACATGACCGACGCCGCCATGCAGGCTGTCTGCAAATGCATGCGGATCCTGTTCAATTGGCGGGAATGTGCTGTAGTGAATCGGAACGACCTGTTTTGCCCGCAGCCATTCTGCTGCGATTCTTGCATCCTCCGGTCCCATCGTGAAGTTATCACCAATTGGAAGGAATGCGAGCTCAATATGATTCAGTTCACCAATCAGCTTCATATCTGAAAAGAGTGCAGTGTCTCCAGCATGATAAATGGTTTTGCCCTCTGCGGTAAATAAAATACCTGATGGCATCCCTGTATACGTAATCGTCTGTGCCTCTTCATCAATGACAGCTGAACCATGGAACGCTTGCGTGAGCTTCACTTTACCAAATTCAAACTCACGGCCGCCTCCAATAGAAAGCGGGTGCGTTTTCACCCCTTGCCAGCTTAAATACGTGGCAAGTTCGAAAGGCGCGACAACAAGTGCATCATTGTTTTTAGCAATTTCAATGGTGTCGCCGATGTGATCTCCATGTCCATGTGTCAGTAAAATGACATTCGCTTTCACATCTTGCGGTTTGATATCTGTGTGCTTATTTCCATTTAAAAATGGATCAATCCAAATATGGTATCCGTTTGTTTCAATGTGTACAACTGAATGTCCATGATATGTAGCTTTCATGTGAGTATATCCACCTTTCAATTTTTGATCTCATATCATTTATTCCCTCTATAAAAAGCTGAAAAACTTAATGCCTGTGAATCACGTTAAGACCACCTGTTGCTTCAATGACGGTCCCTGTAATAAGATCTGAACGGTCATCGCATAGAAATGAGATGATACGTCCTATATCCTCTCCAGTGCCAGACCTGCCTATCGGCGTTTCATCGTCTTTGATTTGGCGGGCTTCCTCTATTGTCGATTCTTTCATGTCTCCAACGATTTTGCCTGGACACACCATATTGGCCGTGATACCATTTTCGGCTTCTTCAATCGCAATGGTTTTCGTCAATGACGCAAGACCCACTTTTGCCGCTCCAAAGGCTGATCTGTGCATCCAGCCTGGCGCATGGTCTGCACCTTGGAAGCCATAAGTGATAATGCGGCCAAAGCCTTGTTTTCTCATCATTGGGATGACCATTCGGAACAAATGGAATACTGCTGATAGGTTGCCTTCCATCATTTGATACCATTCATCCTCAGAATAATCCGCCAGTTTTTTTCGTTCAAAAATATAAGGGCCAGCATTGTTAATCAGGGCATCAATCCGCCCAAATCGCTCTGCTGCCAGCTCTACCATGTTTTTTAAATCTTCTTTTTTTGTCACATCACCTTGGACAAATTGAAGCTTATCTTCGTACTGCTGTAATTCTTCTTTCATCTGCCGGACAGCTTCATCATCACTTCGATAATTCACTGTCACAGAATACCCCATATTCAGTAAAGACTCGGTGACTTTCCGGCCAAGTCCTTTAGAACCCGCTGTTATTAATGCGTGTCGCACACAATCTCCTCCTAAAGCAAAGGTTGCAAGTTCACGTGTTTCTTATCTTATCTTTTACTTTACTATAAACCGGCATCTGGCGCACTTATGAACCCTTTATCGATATGAGTCAAACAGTATAGGGTGATTCATCCACTTTTTCAAATCCCATGAGCCATGGATATCGAGAAGCAGCGAAACAAAACGATAGCACTCTCTCACCTCATGAAGATCACGAGGAAGCGGGCAAATCTCTTCATAACCCAATTGAACATTGCGGGCAGCTTCTTTCGTCAAAAGGTATTCCAATGCAATAAAATCAAACGCAGCTGGTCCATATACGACATATTCTGTATCAACTAAACTCGTCACTAGATCATCATTTTCAATATATTGAGACGGATCTAAATCAATTAAAATAAGACTGGCTGAATCAGGCGTCCTTAGCTTTTCAATCTTTTGCAGCACAATTTCTGCATAACAGTGAAATTCAGGCTGATCAGCGTAATAGCGGTCTATGAGTTTGGATACAGCCTTTTTTAACACAGCATGGAATTCTCTCAAATGCTTCTTTTCAGCTCCGTAGACTGCACCAAAAAAGTCAGTACGATATGAATGAAGTTGTGCTAGTTTCCTCCCATAATCCTTATAAAAGTCTGATGAACGTCCCTCAAAAGATGTACAAGGTGTTCCTTCTACTTTTTCCATTACATAAAAATGTCTCCCTGCCTTCTTCACTTTACGAACAACTTCTGGAATATGAAAGGAATTCATATGAGACAGCTTTTGATTGATTTGATCGATATGCTCTTGTACAGTACGGTCATCTACTCCATAGATCATCTTGATCCCAAATACAAATTCACTTTCTTCTCTTGCAGTTTTAGGAGATTTGACTACATATTCCGTTTTATCTTGTAAGGAGATCAGCCACACATCATTAACCCGTCCGTCATATTGTTCTCCTAACGTTTTCACTGATACGATTGGTTGATGAAACAAAGCCTCAAGCGTTTTCTTCATGATCTGCTGTCACTCCCTCTTCTGCTTGACGCAGGTATGCTTTCATTTCTCCAATGATCATCAATCTCCTTTTTCCATGACAAAAAAACCATCCGTATAAATGAATGGTTTTGATAAGTTATGCCAGGCAGGTTTTTGCTTTTTCTAAAGCGAGCTGAATTTGTTTGAATCCAGTTCCGCCTGCACTTGTTCTTTTTTCAACAGCAACATATGGATCAAGAACTGTGTAAATGTCTTGTTCAAAAAGCTCACTTGCTTCTGTAAATGTTTCAAAAGGAAGATCACTTAGATAGATGCCTTTTTGAATACATGTATACACAAGCTTGCCAACGATTTCGTGTGCTTCACGGAATGGCATGCCTTTTTTCGCAAGGTAGTCTGCCACTTCTGTCGCGTTTGAGAAATCTTCTTTTGTTGCCTTTTTCATGACATCTTCGTTCACTGTCATCGTTTGAATCATGCCTGTAAAAATTTGCAGGCTGCCAGCGATGGTTTTCACTGTATCAAACATGCCTTCTTTATCTTCTTGCAGGTCTTTGTTATACGTAAGCGGCAAGCCTTTCATAATCGTGAGAAGCCCCATCAGGTTGCCATACACGCGGCCTGTTTTCCCGCGGATTAATTCAGCCATATCCGGGTTTTTCTTCTGCGGCATCATGCTGCTGCCTGTTGCATACGTGTCATCGAGTTCAATGAATTTAAATTCTTGCGAGCACCATAAAATGATTTCCTCACAAAAACGTGAGAGGTGCATCATCACAAGACTGCTATTAGATAAAAACTCTAAAATGAAGTCCCGGTCACTCACACCATCGAGGCTGTTTTCGTAAATGTGGTCAAAGCCAAGCTGCTCTGCTGTATATTCACGATCAATCGGGAATGTCGTTCCTGCTAACGCTCCGCATCCAAGTGGAGACACGTTAATTCGCTTCAATGAATCTTGAAAGCGCGCTTTGTCACGCTCAAGCATCCAAAAATAGGCGAGCATATGATGGGCAAACGAAATAGGCTGTGCACGCTGCAGGTGCGTATATCCTGGAAAAATTGTTTCAACGTGCTGTTCTGCCTTTTCTACAAGCACCGTTTGAAAAGAAGAGATCAGCTCAATAATATGCTCGACTTGGTTATTCAAATATAAGTGCATATCGGTTGCAACCTGATCATTCCGGCTTCTCGCTGTGTGCAATTTGCCGCCAAGCGGACCAATCTCATCAATGAGCATTTTTTCAAGGTTTAAATGAATGTCTTCATAATCTACTGAGAATTCCAGTTCATCCGCCTCTGCCTTTTTCATGAGTGTATTTAGTCCGTCTTTGATGGCAGCGGCCTCCTCATCGCCGAGGATACCGCATTTATTCAGCATACTTGCATGAGCAAGGGAGCCGGTCAAATCTTCTTTGACTAATTGTTTGTCGAAATGAATGGACGCGCCAAACTCATCGACCCATTTTTCTGGTGTTTTTTGAAATCGGCCTCCCCAAAGCTTTTTCATGCTTTAACCTGCTCCTTTTTATTCACGATGCTGTTTA
Organism: Bacillus sp. FSL P4-0248; assembly: GCF_038593305.1. NCBI lineage: Bacteria > Bacillati > Bacillota > Bacilli > Caryophanales > Bacillaceae > Bacillus > Bacillus sp. FSL P4-0248. The sequence goes on from NZ_CP151983.1 coordinate 2,606,549, forward strand.
CTTTTGTCGGTAAGCCCCAAAGGTTAATAAATCCTACAGCTGCATCATGATCGAATTCGTCTGCTTTTGTATAAGTTGCTAGATTTTCATCATAAAGTGAATATGGTGATTTACGTCCTTCTACAATGGCATGACCTTTAAATAGTTTCACACGTACAACACCCGTTACGTTCTGCTGTGTTTCTTGTAAGAATGCATCTAGTGCTTCTTTAAGCGGTGAGAACCATAAGCCGTTGTATATTAATTCAGCCATTTTTTGTTCAACGATTGGTTTAAAGTGTGCCACTTCCTTGACAAGCGTTAAGTCTTCAAGCTCTTTATGTGCTTTAAGAAGTGTGACAGCACCTGGGCACTCGTACACTTCACGGGATTTGATGCCGACAAGACGGTTTTCAACGTGATCGATTCTGCCTACACCATGCTGACCAGCGACTTCATTTAAATGAAGGATGAGATCAGATAATGAATATTGGATACCATCAATCGCAGTCGGTTTTCCTTTTTCAAACGTGATCTCAATGATTTCAGGTGTGTCAGGCGTTTTTTCAAGTGGATTTGTCAGATCGTATGCACCCTCTGGCGGCGCAGCCCAAGGATCTTCTAAAATGCCACATTCGTTACTTCTGCCCCAAAGGTTTTGGTCGATTGAATATGGGCTGTCTAAGTTAATCGGGATTGGAATACCGTGTTTTTGTGCATAATCGATTTCTTCATCACGAGACCATTTCCATTCACGCACTGGTGCAAGAACTTCTAGGTCTGGATTCAATGCTTTAATGGATACTTCGAAACGAACTTGGTCGTTCCCTTTTCCAGTACATCCATGAGCAACTGCTACTGCATTTTCTTTTTCTGCCACTTCCACTAATTTTTTTGCAATAAGCGGGCGGGATAGGGCAGATACTAGTGGATATTTTCCTTCATACATTGTGTGTGCTTGTAATGCAGTGAGCGCAAACTCTTCAGCAAATTCTTCTTTTGCGTCAATCATGTATGATTGAACAGCTCCGACTTGAAGTGCTTTTTGTTGAACGAATGCTAAATCTTTTCCTTCACCTACGTCCAAGCAGCAAGCAACGACTTCGTATCCTTGCTCTTGTAACCATTTAACTGCAACAGAGGTATCAAGACCTCCGGAATATGCTAATACGACTTTTTTATTTTGTGACATGATTGAAAAGCTCCTCTCGCTTGTTTTGATTCTGTGAATGTTTTTGCATAAAAATAAGTTTTAATTTATAAACATGCATTTAGTATGTATACACTGTAACAAGGAAAAATTGTTTTTTCAACCCCTTTATGAAAAAAACTCTGCCAAATTTTCTTGGCAGAGTCATTTTGGGCTATTTTTGATCCTTTTCAAGCTCTCGTAAGACATGAGGAAGCTCTGGAATCACGAGTTTGGTCATGGCTAAACGAACGGCTCCGGTAGATCCCGGCGTGGCAAAGACAGCCTTTTGATTGACGACCCCTGCCGTTGCCCTGGATAAAATAGCAGCTGAACCTATGTCTTCTGTATAACTGAGCATGCGGAAGATTTCGCCAAAGCCAGGCAGTTCCTTGGAAAAAAGAGGGGTGATCGCTTCAATGGTCACATCCCTTGCAGCAATTCCTGTGCCGCCATTTAACAAGACGGCATCTATTTTCGGTTCGCTTGTTCCCTCCAGCACAGCGTCTTGAATCGATCCTATATCATCTTTTACAATATCGTATGCAAGAACAAGATGTCCCTGTTCTTTGAGCAAATCAATCATCAGACGGCCGCTTTTATCTGTATCTTTCGTTCTTGTATCACTGACCGTAATGACTTTCACATAAAGCCTTTCTTTCGCCTCACGTTTATGTTCTGTCACGCTCATCTTTCGCACCGCTCCCTTTTGCTTCGTATTGGACAACATTATAGCATGCTGCTTTTAACAGAAAAAAGCTCTTTTCCTTATTGGAAAAGAGCTTCTCAAACTTGATTACGCTAAACGCATAACGTCTCTTGCAATCATTACTTCTTCGTTTGTTGGGATGACGATTACTTTTACAGGTGAGTGCGGGTAGCTGATGAATGCTTCTTCGCCTCTCATGTTGTTTAGGGATGGATCCCAGTAAACGCCCATGAATTCTAGACCACGAAGTACACGTGCTCTAACTTCTGAACTGTTTTCACCGATTCCAGCTGTGAAGATGATCGCATCTACGCCATTCATTCTAGCTGCATAAGAACCGATGTATTTATGAATACGGCTCGCAAAAATATCAAGAGCAACTTCTGCACGGTCGTTTCCTTCTTCTGTTGCTTCTTCGATATCACGAAGGTCACTTGACAGACCAGACACACCTAAAAGACCACTCTTCTTATTCAAAGTAGAAAGCACTTCTTCAGCAGTATGTCCTGTTTTTTCCATAATAAATGGAATAAGGGCAGGGTCAATGTTACCAGAACGTGTACCCATTGCAACACCAGCAAGTGGTGTAAAGCCCATAGATGTATCGATTGATTTTCCGCCTTCAACTGCTGCGATACTCGCACCATTTCCAAGGTGGCAAGAAATCAGACGAAGCTCTTCTAGTGGACGGCCTAATAGCTCTGCTGCACGCTCTGTAACGAACTTGTGGCTTGTCCCGTGGAATCCGTATTTACGAATACCAAAGTTTTTGTAGTAGTCGTACGGAAGGCTGTATAGGTAAGACTGCTCTGGCATAGTTTGGTGGAATGCTGTATCGAACACAGCAACCGCTGGTACGTCAGGCAGAATTTGTTTGAATGCTTTGATTCCTACAACGTTTGCAGGGTTGTGAAGTGGTGCAAGCTCTGAAAGCTGATCAATGTCATTGATCACTTCATCAGTTAAAAGAACAGAATCGCTGAATTTCTCTCCGCCGTGAACAACGCGGTGTCCTACGCCATCAATTTCATTAAAGTCTTTGATGATGTGAAATTCAGTTAGTTTTTCAAGCAGCATTTTGACCGCTACTGCGTGATCTGGAATATCTGTCACTTCTGTTTTCTTTTCTCCATCTACAGAGATCGTGAAGATACTGTTGTCCATTCCGATTCTTTCAACAAGCCCTTTTGTTAAAACGGTTTCTTCTGGCATGTCGAACAATTGGAATTTAAGAGATGAGCTTCCTGCGTTAATTGCAATAATTTTGGACATTACTGTCGCTCCTTTTACTCAGTTGTTATATAAGGTTTCACGTTTTTTCCGGTGCTATATTCAACCTGTTTGACGGGTCTTTTATAGTTTAACGATAAGTCCGAAAAATATCTGACTTTTTCATTTAAACATTGAAAACTTTGCATTTCAAGTGCACCTTCAAACTGTTATCGCTTACATCAATAAGTCGTTATTTTCTGAATAGTAAAATAGCCAGAAATCACTCTGGCTATTCTTTCGTTTCTTTTTCTTCTATAAACCACTGGTCTAGTTTTCTCATCACACCGACCATTGCTTCCTTCTGTGAGAAAGATGGAAGATTGGCAAACAGCATTCGTTTTGGTGCTTCCAGCCCTTCTTTTTTCTTTTGCATCACAAATAAGCTTTTGGCGTGTTTTTTATCCTTAAACATGGACACTGGCAGCTGAATTAACGCATTCATATACGCATGATCTTTGATGAAATCCTTTAATTGTACGCTCTCTTTTCCTTCAAACAAATCATTTGGAATGATGAAGAATAGGAAGCCGCCTTCTTTTGTGTAGCGAAGGCTTTGTTCAATGAATAAATAATGGGCAAAAGCATGTCCTTCTTTTGCCTTTAATTCAAAGTCTGCTGCACGCTCATCATTTGGATAATAGCCGACTGGGAGACTGCATACAGTGACATCTGCCGGTGAGATCAGAAGCGGCTCAAGACTGTCCTGGTGGAAAAGCTCAACTTCTTTCTCCTCTAAATTCGCCTGCGCCCAAGCAATTTTAATGAGCACATCATCAATTTCAGACGCAAAGCCGCGTTTTGTTTCTGCAGTGAGATTATTTAAAACAGCAAGAAGTAAGTTTCCTGTTCCCGCTGCTGGATCAAAGACTACAAGCTCTTTTTGACCATCTAAAAATTTGTTCACCAAATAGCTGACAAACAGTCCAATCGTATCTGGTGTCATCTGGCGATTTGGATGAGAAATATCCTTTTGACCTTTCAATACGGCGAGCTGAAACGCTTTACGAATCTGCTCATGATCATAAGAAGCAAAATCTGCTTTCTCTATTAAATCCTTTAATAAACCGTTTCGATCATTTGCTTGGAAAAAGGCTTCTCCTGCTTCTGCCAATGCTTCAATATAAGAAATGCTCTGTTCCTTTTTTAATCGAATAGAAGCTGTATCGAGCAGTTCAAAAATCGTACTTACTTGATCTTTCTGCAATGCTTTTCTCTCCTCGCTTTGTTAAAAGCTATATGTTCTCATTGAAAAGAGCCCCAGGATGAAGCCGGAGCTCTTGTCGATGCTGCTTTTATAACAGTGATTTTGCAGCTTCAATGGCTTTTTCATAATTTGGGTGATTCGTTGCTTCACTTACGTATTCAGTGTAAACCACTTTTCCGTTAGGGTCTAATACGAAGACTGCGCGCGCCAATAAACGCAATTCTTTCATATACACTCCGAATGCTTCACCAAATGACATATCTCTGTGATCAGATAATGTTTCGACATTTTCAATTCCGTTTGCTCCGCACCAGCGTGCTTGTGCAAATGGAAGGTCTGCACTAATCGTATAAATATTGACAGGACCTAAACCCGCTGCCTCTTCATTGAAACGTCTTGTTTGTGCGTCACACACACCTGTATCAATAGAAGGAATCACTGAGATGATCGTCACTTTTCCTGCTAAATCAGAAAGTGAAACTTCTCCAAGTGAGTTCGTTAATACCGTAAAATCAGGAGCCTGCTCGCCTACTTTTACTTCATTTCCTACAAGCGTGACAGGACTTCCTTTAAATGTGATCGATGCCAAAACAATTCCTCCCTTTTCAAATGTATGGTTCTATCATAGTAGAGAAAGCAAAAAACTGCAAAGCCTAATCGTCCATTTTGCAAAAAAAGTTAACTGCAGCGCAGCTAACTTTTTAAAGGTCTATGTCATCTAGTTTTCGTTCTTTGTGACGGTGCTCCCGCTCATCCTTCTTAAACATGTGCTGAAGACGTTCAATTGCTTGAGGAGCAGAATCCAATATTTTATCGAGCAGATGGGTGTGTTCATCCAAATGAAGCATTCGAACTCCGTTTGTTCCTACAATTAAGAAGGCGATTGGTGTAATCGACACCCCGCCGCCGCTTCCGCCGCCAAATGGGAGTCTCGGCTCTTTTCGTTCCTGTTCATCAGAACGCTTTTCTTTCTTTTGGTTCCCGTTAAATTCACTGCCGCCGGCTGCAAATCCAAAACCAACCTTTGACACAGTGAGAATGACACTGCCGTCAGGGGTTTCGACTGGATCGCCGATGATTGTATTCACATCTATCATTTCTTTTAAGTTTTCCATCGCTGTCTTCATGAGACCTTGGATTGGATGATCTGCCATTTTCGGGTTCCTCCTTAAACAGATGATTCATTCTTCGTTGCTTGAAGAGAGGCACTTTTTCTCGCCTTTCTTCCTTTTAACCAATGGACAAGTAAACGAATGGCTGCAAGCATAGCATGTCCAATACGGAAATAAGCTATACATGTAAACTGAGTCTGTGACACATTGTGCTGAAAGGCCGGAATGACTTCATATATCGGTTTATGCTTAAAGGTGAGATGCTCCTGCATAAAGGCAAGCAGTGCTCCTTTAACTGACCACACACCGCCGGCTGCTACACCTGTTAAAGCGGCGTCTTGAAAGCCGATCCATGTCGACCAGTGAAACGAGTCAATCTTTACGTGGATGAAGAACTTGCGCATGATCCGGTTTAAATCGACAATCTCTTTTGTGATGCGCTCCATTTGATGAAGGATCTGCTTCATATCACGTTTTCCTACTTTTTTATGCATCGATTCTTTTTCGTGATCAGGCGTTTTGGCGCTCTTCATTTTCTTCTCACGAATATCAATCGTTTGGTCTTCTGGATTGATCCTCACCATCGGAATCTCTTTTTTGAGTCTGACCAATCCATATAAGGTGATGACCTTCAGTGCAATGTGGTCATTGTCGTTTGTATGCGAATAGTCCAGCGAAATGGTTACTTTCATGAAAATCAACAAGATCACAAGAAACAAAAACGCTGCGATCCAAACGTAAAGCACTGTGCTCACTTCCTCCATAACAAATGATGCTTCCCCTACGATTATGGCTCTCATTCTGGATTTTATACCCAATCAACAAAAAAGAGTTTGACCGTTACGGCCAAACTCCCTCTGATTATACGTTTGATTCTGTTTTTTCATATAAATGTTCATGGACGACCACCGTATCGGCAAAGTAATCATGAACCCCTTGCTTTTTCGGTGAGAACCCAACGATAGCATAGAGAATAAAGATCGTATTAATGTAGCGTCCCACAATCTCTCTAAAGAAAATAACATCCCATGCCAGCTTCTTCTCAGGCTGAAGTGAGACCACTTTAATCCCAAACACCATCTTGCCAAGTGTTTGTTGAAAGATTTTCGTCATGATGGCGAAATAAAGGAGGAATACAATCGTCGTTGTGACGGAAAATGGAGAAAACCATCCCCCTCCTTTGGACCAGCCAAACAGACTAAAGATTGGAGAAACCGTCAAATGGTTTACACCCCAGACGACGAGCCAATCAAGAATAAATGCCCAAAATCTAATCCAAAAACCTGCAAACGCCTGTGCTTCAATTGAAGCGCGCTTCACAAAGGCCGGCTTCGATTCTTCCTCTTGGCTGCGGCTTTCGCTTACTTCATCGAATGTAGAATCCATCTATGATCCCTCCTTTATTTTGAATAGAGATACATCGGTTTAGACCCATTTGAGCCAGCCAGTGTTTCTTTTAAATTCAGAAAATCAATTTCGCTTTTAAAGAGCTTGCTTGCACTCATGTTGAAAAGAGAGTTCCAGCCAAAGCTTTGAGAATAGCTGACCACTGTTGCTCCTTTTAAGCCTTTTTCATTTTTCTTCATCGCTTTTAATGCATCTTCATAATACCCAAGCTCATCGACTAATCCGTTCGATTTTGCCTGTGTCCCGTCATATACCCGGCCGTCAGCAATTTTCTTGACTTCCTGTTTTGACATGCCGCGTCCTTCAGAGATCACTTTGACAAATCCTTCATAAGAGTTGTCGACCATGCTTTGCATGATGTTGCGCTCATCTTTTGTCATATCACGGTTTGGAGACATGATATCTTTGAATTTCCCGCTCTTAATCGTTTCATATTTAATACCCAGATTATCTGCGAGCTTTGAATAATTCAAGCTTTGCATGATGACACCTAACGATCCTGTTAATGTTTCAGGTGAAGCAAAGATTTTCTTCGCTGGAGTTGACACGTAGTAGCCGCCTGAAGCTGCCATTGATCCCATAGATACGTAAATCGGCTTCTTCGCTTTTTTCACTTCTTCTAATTTTTTATGTATTTCAGCACTTTCATAGACACCGCCGCCAGGAGAGTTTACGCGCAGAAGTACACCTTTTACAGAAGCATCCTCTTTCGCTTTATCTAGTTCCTTGAGGAATGCACGATGATCATAACCTTCTCCGCCTAATAGGCTCGATGCGCCGCCATTATCTTGAATGGTTCCATTAATCTCAAGAACAGCAATCTTGCCTGCACCGCTGCCATTCTCTAGTACCTTCTCTTCTATTTCATCCCCGAATTGATAGATCATTTTATTGTCATTGAAGCTATCGAACAAGGCCATCGTGACACTAATCACAATTGAAAATCCGAAAACACCAAGTGCAATAATTAGTGCTACCCATCTTTTCGCATTCATCTTTTTCTCCTCCTTTTTATCTCACTTCATTCATACGAATGCCCGCACGAAATGTTTCACAGGAATTGTGGTTTTTTTACATTTCATGTAGGCATATGATAGCACCTCTCTTAAATAACGATCAACTTTACATCGTCTACTTAGATATGCGCATGACGAAAAATTGGCTTTTTTATCCTCTCCCTGCACCTAATAGGCTAGATCTTCACCGCAACGAAACACCTAAACCATTCTTTCATGAGAAAACGGCTATTCAATTATGCTCAGGATTCAGCCATTTCAAATCACTCACATCGACTCATTTCTCATAAAGCAATCCGATCATCAGATGGTTCTTTCTAAAGTTTTTACTTTCATATGAAAAAAGTGTAAAATGTGAGCAAGGGTTTTCATGTAAGCCCTTTATCATTGAAATTTATTTTTGACAGCAAAGGGGAGAACGTCAATGACAGACAATCGTCGCAATGTATTTTTCTTTTACAAAAAAGATCATGAATTGGATGGACACATTTCTTCTCTCGAGAAGCTCGCTACTGATCAAGGCTTTCACGTCGTCAAGCGTGCAGAGGATGCCCACATTATTGCTTCAATTGGCGGGGATGGCACATTTCTTCAAGCAGTACGTAAAACAAAATTCCGGGATGACTGCTTGTATGTAGGGGTATCAAAATCAGAGAATACGCACCTATACTGCGATTTCTCGTTAGAACATTTTGATAAAATGATTGATGCCATGAATACTGAACAGCTTGAAGTGAGAAAATATCCGATCATCGATGTAAGCGTTGACAGCACAAACCAGTTCCATTGCTTAAATGAACTGTCAATCCGCTCCAGCATTATTAAAACATTTGTGATCGATGTGTATATAGATGATTTCCACTTTGAAACTTTTAGAGGCGACGGCATGATTATTTCCACTCCGACTGGCTCAACGGCCTACAATAAATCCGTGAGCGGCGCCGTGGTTGATCCGATGCTTCCTTGTATGCAGGTCACAGAACTTGCATCGCTGAATAACAACTCTTACCGTACATTAGGCGCTCCTTTCATCTTGAGCAGTGACCGCAAGCTGACGCTGAAGGTAGTGCAGGATGGAAACGATCATCCAATTATCGGGCTTGATAACGAAGCACTCGGCACAAAACACGTCAAACAAATTGACATTGGCCTTTCAGGAAAAGTCATTAAAACGGTGAAATTAAAAGACAACTCTTACTGGGAAAAAGTAAAACGCAGATTCCTTTGAGAATTTGTCCGCACGCTGAAAGCTCCTTTACGGGGCTTTTTTCTATGTCTTTTCATTCACGGTCATGGTTATGGTATGATGTCACAAGTATGAATGTACGAAAAGGAGAACACGATGACATTACAACATTTTGATCAATATCCATTAAGTGATGAATTGAAACAAGCGTTAGAAGCGCTTCACTTCCATACACCTACACCTGTTCAGCACGAGACTTTATCAATTGCTTTTTCAAAGCAGGATTTAATCGTCAAATCTCAGACTGGGAGCGGCAAGACTGCAGCCTATGGTCTGCCGATTTGTGAAATGGTTGATTGGGCTGAAAATAAACCTCAAGCCCTCATCCTCGTTCCAACACGAGAGCTCGCCATGCAGGTCAAACAAGACCTCACAAGCCTCGGGCGATTCAAACGAATCAAAGCCGCAGCCATTTATGGAAAAGCCCCTTTTCAAGCGCAGAAAGTAGAGCTTTCACAGAAAAACCATATTGTGTGCGGGACACCAGGCCGCATTTTGGATCACCTTGAGAAAGGCACCCTTTCTTTAGAAAATCTCAAATTTTTCGTGTTAGATGAAGCGGATGAAATGCTGAACATGGGATTTATCGATCAAGTCTCTTCTATTATTCAGTATCTGCCGCCAAAGCGCATGTCGATGCTGTTTTCAGCGACAATGTCTGATGACATGAAGAAATTGAGCGAACAGTTTTTACAATCACCCAAAGTCATTGAGATCGCACGTGAAGAAACGTCTGTACAGCAAATCACTCACACCGTGATTGAAACAGAAGAAGAATCGAAATTCTCCCTTCTTCAGCGTACGATCGTCATTGAAAATCCAGATAGCTGCATTATTTTCTGTAATACACAAGACCGGGTGAATGAACTCACGATGAAGCTGGACGAATGGGATGTGCCCTGTGACAAAATTCATGGCGGCATGAGACAGGAAGACCGCTTTGATGTGATGGATGAATTTAAAAAAGGTGAATTCCGATATCTGATCGCAACAGATATAGCAGCCCGGGGAATTGATGTCAGTGATATGACACATGTCATTCATTATGATCTTCCTTATGAAAAAGAGCGCTATATTCACCGGACTGGCAGAACAGGCAGAGCGGGGAAAAGCGGGAAAACGATTGCGTTTATGACAAAGAATGCAAAGCCGCTTATTGATGAATTAAAGCAGGATGCCGGCATAGATTTTCAAACTCAGCCTTATCCGACAAAGGAAGAAGCAGAAAAGCATGTAGAAAGCTTTGAAGAAAAGATTGAAACGCCTATTCAAAAGGAAAATAAACAGGCAGGCGTTGAGAAGGATATTATGAAGCTTTATTTTAACGGCGGAAAGAAAAAGAAACTGCGGGCTGTTGATTTCGTTGGGACCATTGCCAAAATAGAAGGCGTTGCATTCGATGACATTGGGATTATTACGATTCAAGACACGAAAACATATGTCGATATTTTAAACGGCAAAGGCCCTCTTGTGCTGAATGCTATGCGCCACACAACCATTAAAGGCAAGCAGTTAAAAGTACATGAAGCTCGTTCATAAAAAGTAAAGGCCCAGCGCCTTTACTTTTTTTATTGATGAGAAATAAACTCAAAACCGTGATCCCATCAGCCTTTTTGAGGTCAAACATGACAAATGTCATATTGAATACATGATGGGTGCTACTATGAGTATGACACCTTTCCTTCTATACTTTGAAGAAGAAAGAAACGGAAAGGACTTGAACGTTCATGACGACTTCAACAAACACACAGCAGCAAGCCTCTTTAAGAAAACAAGTTGGCCAATTCTCTGGTGCTGATTCGAAAAAAAGTATCATTCAACTCTTTAATACATTCATCCCATTTTTGGGGCTTTGGTTTCTTGCCTATTATAGCCTGAACATCTCCTACCTTTTAACCCTCTTCTTTGCGGTTATTGCAGCTGGTTTTTTAGTACGTGTCTTTATTATTTTTCACGACTGCTGCCATCAATCCTTTTTCAAACAGAAGCCGCTGAATCACCTGTTCGGTTTTTTAACGGGCGTACTCACCCTTTTCCCTTATCTTCAATGGCAAAGAGATCATTCAATTCACCATGCCACAAGTAGTAATTTAGACAAACGAGGTACTGGCGACATTTGGCTCCTGACAGTCAAAGAATATCAAGAAGCATCAGCATGGACAAAATTTCGCTACAGATTTTACCGTAACCCTTTTGTGATGTTTATTTTAGGTCCGATCTTTGTCTTTCTCTTAAAAAACCGTTTCAACGTCAAAAATGCTCGTAAAAAAGAGCGCTGGAACACGTATTTCACAAACGTGAGCATCATTGCGCTAGCAGCTGCAACGTGTCTTCTTTTTGGCTGGCAGGAGTTCCTGCTTGTCCAAGGTCCAATCTTCCTGATCTCAGGATCAATCGGTGTATGGCTGTTTTATGTTCAGCATACGTTTGAGGATTCTTACTTTGAAGCAGATGAACATTGGAATTATGTGCAGGCAGCGGTAGAAGGCAGTTCTTTTTACAAATTGCCAAAGCTTCTTCAGTGGTTAACAGGCAATATCGGTTATCACCATGTCCATCATTTAAGTCCGAGGGTACCGAATTATCACTTGGAGCATGCACATGATCATAGTGAGCCGCTTCAAAATGTTCCAACCATCACTTTAAAAACAAGTATTGAATCAATGAAATTTAGACTTTGGGATGAAGAAACGAAAGCATTCGTTACCTTTAAAGAAGCACGGCAATCTAAGAAGATGCCCGCACCTGTCATTAAAGGAGACATTCTAAAGAAAAATGCATAATTGGTGCAAGCTCTTTCTTACACTAGAAGGAGCTTGTTGTCATTTACAGGATGCAACCATAAGTTGAATTTGATAAAGTAAGGAAAAAGAACGAAAACGGAAAAGGTGGCACACGGATGAAAAAACAGTTTAAAATTCAAAAGTTGCATGGGATTTCTCCCTATATATGGGCCATTTTTTTCATCCTGCCCTTCTATTTTATCTTTAAGACACCTTCGACTTTAGGTATTGTGATCGGCATTATTTTGAACGTCGTCTTTTTCGCTGTGTATCGTTTTGCCTTTGTCGCAAAAGGCTGGTCTTTATATGTCTTCGGTCTTTTATTGATCGGTATTTCAACTGGTTATGTGATGCTCTACAGCTATATTTATTTCGCTTTTTGCATCGCCTATTTCAATGGGCATATTAAAAGAAAAGTACCTTTTTATATCTTATACTATATTCATCTAGGGAGCGCTGCTATAGCGGTGAACTTTAGTTTGATCTTAAAAAAGGGCTGGTTTCTCACACAAATTCCTTTTGTCGTGATCACCCTGATTAGTGCCATTCTTCTTCCTCTCAGCATTCGAAGCAGGAAGGAACGTGAACGGCTTGAGGAGAAATTGGAATATGCCAATGAACGGATTGCTGATCTTGTGAAGCTTGAAGAAAGGCAGCGCATTGCACGCGACCTGCATGACACCCTTGGACAAAAGCTTTCTTTGATCGGGTTAAAAAGTGACCTTGCCCGTAAACTCGTGTATAAAGACCCTGAACAGGCCCGTGCCGAACTCAAAAGCGTCCAGCAGACCGCCAGAACGTCTCTCAATGAAGTACGGAAGATTGTTTCCTCCATGAAGGGGATCCGAATCAAAGAGGAAATGTCGAACATCGAGCAAATTCTCGATGCAGCTGGCATTGAGTTGATCTATGATGAAAAGGAAGCACCGAAACACATCTCACTTCTGAACGAAAACATTGTGAGCATGTGCATCAAAGAGGCGGTGACAAATGTCGTCAAACATAGTGACGCGACTGTTTGTAAAATCACCATTCACCAAAAATCAAAGGAAGCCATCATCACCGTTGAGGACGACGGAACATTTAAAGGCGACTATCCGCCCTCTCAAACGAAGGGTCACGGCCTTTTAGGAATAAGAGAAAGATTGGAATTTGCAAATGGCCGCCTGCGTATTGAAACAAAAGACGGGACAAAGCTCATTATGAGCATTCCAAATGATTCAGCAGCAAAAGAAAAGGAGGGGATGAAATGATCAACATCTTTATCGCAGAAGATCAGCAAATGCTGCTTGGTGCACTCGGTTCACTTCTCGATTTAGAAGACGATATGACGGTTGTTGGGAAAGGTACGAACGGCCAAGATGCCATCGATTTTGCCAAAACACACCCTGTTGATATTTTCTTAATGGATATTGAAATGCCGGGAAAAACCGGGCTTGATGCAGCGGAAGAGCTTAAAGGATCAGATGTGAAAATCATCATTTTAACGACCTTTGCCCGCTCCGGTTATTTCCAAAGGGCGCTAAAAGCTGGCGTCAGCGGCTACATGCTGAAAGACAGCCCAAGCGAGGAGCTGGCAAGTGCCATTCGCAGTGTGATGAAAGGGAAAAAGGTGTACGCACCTGAATTGATGGAAGACTTATATAGTGACGAAAACCCTTTAACGGAGCGGGAGAAATCGGTTCTTGAACTCGTCGCAGATGGTAAAAACACAAAAGAAATTGCAAAAGAACTGAGCATTAAAAGCGGCACTGTCCGGAACTACATTTCCATTATTTTAGATAAGCTGGAAGTGAAAAACCGCATCGAAGCCATTACACGATCAAAAGAAAAAGGCTGGTTTAAATAAAAAAAAGATCAGGACACATGCTGCCTTGATCTTTTTTTTATCGAAAATCCCCTCTTTATTTTTTATCACCAGCTATCAAAATGTCATTGACAACAGCCCACAGTTCTATGATATGATATCCAAGTGATAATAATTATCATTATCACTAATACAACCAATATCCGGCTTATGTGCCGATTTCAAAGGAGTCTACATTCATGAAGAAAATATTGTTCCCTCTGATGCTCATCTTTGTACTTGCATTGAGCGCATGTGGCAATAGCAGCACCTCTTCCTCAAATAAAGGAAATCAATCCACATCATCAGACAAAATTACATATCAATCAGAAAATGGTCCTGTGAAGCTGCCAGCGCATCCAAAACGTGTCGTTGTGCTCGGTTCTTACACAGGGAATGTCATGTCACTTGGTGTGAACCTTGTCGGCGTTGACTCTTGGTCCAAAAAGAATCCGCGTTTCCAAAAGAAATTAAAAAATGTGGAAGAAGTATCTGATGCAAATGTAGAGAAAATCATGAAGCTAAAGCCTGATGTCATCATTGGCTTAAGCAATACTAAAAATGTAGAAAAGCTCAAAAAAATCGCACCAACCGTTTTATTTACGTATAACAAAGTTGATTACCTTCAGCAGCACATTGAAATTGGAAAAGTTTTAAACAAAGAAAAAGAAGCAAAAGCTTGGGTAAAAGATTTCAAAAAACGCGCAGCTGAAGCTGGAAAAGAAATCAAAGCAAAAATCGGCGAAGATGCAACCGTTTCTGTCTTTGAAAGTGGCACAAAAGATCTTTACGTCTTTGGAGATGCATGGGGCCGCGGAACAGAAATTCTCTATCAAGCCATGAAACTGAAAATGCCTGAGAAAGTGAAAGAAAAAGCATTAAAAGCCGGCTACTACGCAGTTTCACAGGAGGTCATCCCTGAATTTGCAGGAGACTATATGATCATTAGTAAAAACAGCGAAATGGACAATTCCTATCAAAACAGTGAAATTTACAAGTCCATCCCGGCTGTCAAAAAACATCGTGTGTATGAAGCCAATGCAGAGGAATTCTATTTTAATGACCCACTCACACTTGAATTCCAACTATCATTCTTTAAAAAGCACTTTTTAGGTAAATAAGCTGAAGCAAGGGACCTCTTCCCTTGCTTTTTTCTTGTCTGCTTCTAGCGGCAGGGACTTTTTTCCGCTACAATGACAACAAGCGAATACAAAAAGTGTGGTGCTGATTTTGTTTAAGATTCTACTGATTGAAGATGATACAACCCTCTTCCAAGAAATCAAAGAACGTCTAGTCAACTGGTCCTATGATGTCTATGGGATTCAAGATTTTCATCAGGTGCTGCAGGAATTCACGTCTGTCCAGCCTGATCTCGTCATTATTGATATACAGCTGCCAAAATACGATGGCTTTCACTGGTGCCGGATGATTCGGCATCATTCAAATGTTCCGATCATCTTCCTCTCCTCAAGAGACCACCCTGCTGATATGGTCATGTCGATGCAGCTCGGAGCCGATGATTTTGTGCAAAAGCCCTTCCACTTTGACGTGCTCATTGCCAAAATTAGTGCTGTTCTTCGCCGCGTGCATGATTATAATGCAGAACAGGCCAGCCTAAAGGTATGGTGCGGCGCTGCGATTGACCTAGAAAAAAACACCGTAACAAATGATCATGGTGAGGTTGAATTAACGAAAAATGAGTTATTTATTCTCAAGGAATTGATTCAGCATAAAAATCATATCGTCAGCCGTGAATCACTCATTCAAGCATTGTGGGAGGATGAACGTTTTGTCAGTGACAACACACTGACTGTAAACGTCAACCGCCTCAGAAAAAAACTAGACGAGATCTCCCTTGGTGCCTTCATTGAGACAAAAGTGGGTCAAGGCTATCTTGCAAAGGAAAAGGATGATCAATGATGCTGCAAGCATTTTTAAAAGAACGAAGAAGCTGGATTCTTTTCTTTCTTAGTTTGCAGCTCCTCATTCTGTTTGTTGCTTATTTGGATACGACCATTCCAATCGCTTCTCTTTTTTATATTGTGCTATTGTCTACATTTCTCATGATTGTCTTTCTCTTTTTTCGATATCGAAAAGAAACGGCTTATTATGAGAGGCTCAAAGAATGGGATGATGACATTGAACATCAAATGCGGCTAATCCCCTCTTCCCCATTTGAGCAGCTCATCCATGATGCGACGTCAGAGCAAATTGCA
Organism: Bacillus sp. FSL P4-0248; assembly: GCF_038593305.1. Taxonomy (NCBI): domain Bacteria; kingdom Bacillati; phylum Bacillota; class Bacilli; order Caryophanales; family Bacillaceae; genus Bacillus; species Bacillus sp. FSL P4-0248. The sequence continues at coordinate 2,622,528 of NZ_CP151983.1, forward strand.
CGCTACCGGCGGATGGCAGCAGAGCAGAAAATCGCTCTTGAAGAAGAAAAAGATGAATTGCTCTCTTGGATACATGAGGTCAAAACACCGCTTACAGCGATGCGCTTAATGATTGACCGCTTAACAGATCAGCAGCTGAAATCAAATATGACGTATGAGTGGCTCAGAATCCATTTATTACTTGATGCCCAGCTGCACCAAAGCAGAGTACGTCATATCGAAAATGATTTATTCATTGAAAAGCTGGACCTGCAAAGCATCATAGCGAAAGAAATCAAAGCGCTCCAATCCTGGTGTATGCAAAAAGGAATCGGCTTTGAGCTGACGCTGGAGGAACGTACCGTATTAAGTGATATAAAATGGTTATCCTTTATGATCAGACAGGTACTCACAAATGCAGTCAAATACAGCCATTCTTCCGATATTGTCATTGAAAGCAAGCAAATAGATGAAAAAGTCATGCTGACGATCACAGATCAAGGCAGAGGAATTGATCCAAGAGACATCTCTCGTATTTTTGAAAAAGGCTTTACCTCAACAAGACATCACAATGACACCGCCTCAACGGGAATGGGGCTCTATTTAACGAAAAAAGGAGCAGACGCTCTTCATATCACGATCGAGGTCAACTCCACGATAGATCAAGGTACAACCTTCACCTTCATCTTTCCGAAAAAGAATGATTTTGTTCATATTGCGAGCATGTGACAACAATGTCACATGCTCGTCTATTTTGTTCGCCAAATCGAAGGACGTCTAGCAGGCTTCTTTTTATACTAGAGATATCAATTAAAAGAAAAAGGGGTTCAGCAAATGAACATTTTAGAAGCTCGCAAAATTTATAAAAGCTATGGAAATAAATTCAACAAACAAGAGGTGCTGAGCGGTATTGATTTGACCATTGAAGCCGGGGAATTTGTCAGTATCATGGGGCCATCAGGCTCGGGGAAAACAACCCTTCTGAACGTATTGTCGTCTATCGATCATGTGTCCAGCGGATCCATTCGTATTGCAGATGCTGAGATGACGCAAATGAAGGATCAGCAGCTTGCGGAATTTAGAAAAAAGCAGCTTGGCTTTGTTTTTCAAGATTATAATTTACTTGATACACTCACGGTCAAAGAAAATATTCTTTTGCCTTTATCCATCTCCAAAACACCAAAAAAAGAAGCTTTTGAACGTTTTCAGCAGCTCGCAGAAGACATGGGGATTTATGAACTAAGAGACAAATACCCGAATGAACTCTCTGGTGGACAAAAGCAGCGGACATCGGCGGTTCGTGCCTTCATTCATGAACCAAGTCTTATTTTCGCTGATGAACCTACAGGCGCACTTGATTCAAAATCTGCATCTGACCTGCTCAACAAGCTGCAAGATTTCAATCGTAAACGAAAAGCGACCATTGTGATGGTGACACATGATCCTGTCGCAGCCAGCTATTCAAGCCGCGTCATTTTTATCAAGGATGGACAGATTTATACACAGTTGAATAAAGGCGCTTTAGAAAGAAAAATGTTTTTCGAGGATATTATGAAAACGCAAGGTGTCTTAGGCGGTGTGAAGCATGAACATTAATCAGCTCATCTTCCGTAACCTGAAGAAAAATTTGAAGAATTACTATTTGTATGTGTTTGCTCTCGTGTTTAGTGTCGCGCTCTATTTTTCCTTTGTCACCTTGCAGTACTCACCAGCACTTGATGATGTAAAAGGCTCCATTAAGGGCGGTGCGGCGATCAAAGCCGCTTCTGTACTACTCATTGCCATTGTTGGGATCTTCCTGTTATATGCGAACAGCATTTTTATTAAACGCAGAGGAAGAGAAATAGGCCTCCTTCAGCTCATTGGCATGACGAAACAAAAAATTGCCAAACTGCTTAATGCAGAAAATTTTATTCTATACGTATTCTCCATGGGTGTTGGCATCATAGCTGGATTTATCGGTTCAAAACTCATGCTGATGGTGCTATTTAAAGTAACCGGCGTCAGCGCCATCGCCAACCTGCACTTTTCAGGCATGGCCCTTTTACAGACACTTATCGTCTTTTTCATCATCTATGGATTAATCATGTTAAGAAATAGATGGTTTATTAATAGACAGACGATTTTATCTTTGTTTAGAACAACATCTTCGACAGAACAGCGTGTGAAAAAGATCTCTGTGTTTGAAATCATCATTGGGGTTTTCGGTATTGTCCTGATCAGCTCAGGCTATTATATTTCTTCTAAGCTTTTTACCGGGTCATATACGTCGATGCTTGAGTTACTTTTAGCCATGATTTATATTTTAGCCTCTGTCATCATCGGTACCTTTCTTTTTTACAAAGGCTCTGTTTCTTTCATTGCCAATATCGTACGCAAAAGAAAAAATGGCTATCTCGCCATTCACGAAGTGTTATCTTTGTCATCCATTATGTTCCGGCTAAAATCAAATGCACTGCTTTTAACGATTATTACAACCGTATCTGCACTTGCCATCGGTTTGCTGGCTCTTAGCTACATTTCCTATTACTCAGCAGAAAAAACCGCTGAGCAGCAAATTCCAGCTCATTTCGTCATGGGCTCAGAAAAAGAAGCAGCAACCTTCACTCGTGCACTTTCTGACAAACATATTGCTTATGATCAAAAGCAGGTCAAAGTGATTCAAGCAAAATTTGATGCGAAAAAAATCATGGATTCAGAGTTGAAAAATATGAATAATGATCCAGGCGTATTGACACTGCCTGTGATCAGTGAGAAAAACGCACCAAATATTCATGTGGAGAAAAGCGAAGTGATTTTAAGCGGCTACAGTGATCTATTAAAGAAATTCATGCCGATTCAAAGCTCAGGCAATGTGAAACTTCTCATCAAAAAGCCTGTTGATTTGAAAGTCATGGATATGAAGAAAGATTATCTCATTTCTTACAACTTCACTTTTGGCGGTCTGCCTGTTGCCGTCGTGAGTCAAAATGTTTTTGAGCAGCTCGACAAGCAGAAAGATTCAAAGCTGCAGCTTAAGAATAGCCAATATAACGCAGTCAATATAAAAGATGATAAAAATCTTGAACAAGCAAATAGCGTGTTTACATCTTTAAAACTAAGTGACAAAAGCATGTCTCAATTAGCTTCAGCTCAGCAGCAAAAACAAACAATAGGACTGATGATGTTTGTGGTCGGATTTTTAGGTCTCAGCTTCCTTGTCACATCAGGCTGTATTTTATACTTTAAACAAATGAATGAAAGTGAAGAGGAACAAAGCTCCTACACGATCTTACGTAAGCTTGGTTTTACTGAGAAGGATCTATTAAAAGGCATCCGGCTTAAACAGCTGTTTAACTTTGGGATTCCGCTCATCATCGGATTGCTGCACAGCTACTTTGCTGTACAATCAGGCTGGTTTTTGTTCGGTGGAGAATTGTGGACTCCAATGCTCATCGTCATGTCGATTTACACTGCCCTCTATTCTGTCTTCGGATTTCTGTCTGTCCAATATTATAAAAAGGTCATCAAAGAATCCTTGTAAACAATTCCCCATAGGCATCGCCTATGGGGTTATTTTATTTACGAAGGTGTTGATTCAAACTTGTGTGATAAAATATGGTCTCTTGCTGCATAAGCTTTTCGTTTGACCTCTTCTAGGTTCACATCAACAAGCTTTCCGTTTCGTTTCACTGCTTTCCCAGCCACATAAACAGAATCAACATTTGAAGGGTGTGCCGTTTGGACAACCGCGCCAGCCGGATCTGTCATCGGCAGAAGATTCATGCTTGTCCGGTCGATTAGGATGAAATCAGCTTCTTTCCCAGGTGTAAGCGACCCAATTTTATGATCGAGCTGTAATGCACGAGCCCCATTGATCGTCGCAGCTTCAAGCATTTGATGAGCAGACAGCCCAAGTTCAGGCCCCGGCATGATCCCATCCATTAACAACGATTGATTTTGGATCGCGCGCTCTGCTTGAAGTCCGAATTTCATTTGGGCAAACAAATCTCCTCCTGTCGCTGTCACTACGTCTACACCGAGCGTTGGAAGAACACCTTGTGCAATCGCAAGTCCTGTGACAGGATAACCGTGACCCATCATCATTTCAATTTCAGGGGTAATGGATATGGAGCTTCCGCTGTCTGCCAGCATCTTCATTTGATCCGCATCTATTGCATTAATATGCACCATGTTCAAATCCGGTCCGAGTAACCCTGCTTTGTGAAGCCGCTCAATCGATCGATCCTCCGCTCCCCAATTCCCAAAGCCGATGTGCATACTGCATAGAGCATCTAGAGACCGGGCTGTTTCAATTTCAAATACCGACGTCTCCCATGAAGAAAACTCTGGTCCACGAATCGCAAGTCCCATTGTTAAAAGCTGATCTGATGATTGAAAATGTGCTTTTTTCACACGTGCTGCGTCCTCCATATTGGTGAGCGTACTCTCTCTATCCCAATATTCAGCATCTCCAGAGGACCCAAAAGCAAAAACAGCTCGTATGCCCGCATCTTTTAATCCTTCAATGAGCTCTTCTGTATGATCCATTGAATTGATCATCGTCCAGTCTAAAAACGTGGTCACACCTGCATCTAAAGCCTCTAATGCCCCTAAATAATTGGCGATTCGATCGTCGGATGGGCGTCTCATCGCTCCATAGTTGCCATAATAGATTTTGCTCAAATATGTCTGCAAAGACCAATCTGTTCCTATGCCCCGGATGACAGACTGCCACACATGCCGATGTGTATCTACAAGACCTGGCATGATGACCATATCAGATGCATCAACAATGTCAGCATCACTTACTTCAATTGAAGGTCCAACTTCTAAAATATGTTTCCCTTCAATTAATAAATCTCCCTTTTCAAGAAAACCTAAAGATGGATCCAGTGTTAAAAGAGCTGCATCTTTAAACAATGTTTTTTTCATCCATATCCCCCTTTTCAAATGACGAGGATGAGTGACCCCGTCTCAATGTCATTTTAAAACAGAACAGGATCAAATTAGAAGAAAAGTGACTTATCTCAACATATGAAGAGCAGACGTTTCTGAAATAGTTCTTTCGACCATCCCAAACTCAAAGAATTTCATAGGTTTGATTCCGATATATTGTAAGACTGCTACACTTCCAACATAAAAAAAGCGCAGGATCATTACGTCCAAACGCTTCTTTGTTTAATTCTCTATGTATCTTTACACAATCAATTGATACGCAATGTATAACGCAACCAGCCAGATCATGACCGCTGAAGCCTTATTAATACGGTTCATCCATTTGCCGTTTGTATCTAACTTTCCTAACATCTTCCCTAAAAGGGCGAGCCCAATAAACCATAACCAGGACACGATGATACAGGCAAGTGTAAACGCCAGCTTTTCTGCGCCGCTATATTGCAGCGAATTCGTACCAATGACACCAATCGTATCGAGAATCGCGTGGGGATTTAAAAGAGAAACTGAACAAGCAAATAAAATTTGTTTTCTTGCAGGCATTAATTTCTGCTTCTCTTGATCCCCTGCTGATGAGCTTGTGTTCCATACAGACCATCCCATATAAACTAAAAAACAAAAACCAATGATATAAAGACCGATTTGCAGCACTGGAATGGTAAACACCACAACAGAAACACCTATGACAGCTAAAGCAATTAAAAGTGTGTCACAAAGAGCAGCCGTGATGACGACAGGCAATGCTCGATATAATCGAGGCTGCAGCGCTCCTTGTTGAAATACAAATACATTTTGTGCGCCCAAAGGTAAAATGAGACCAAAGGCAAGTACAATTCCATGAATGATCGCAATGGACATCTACTAACATTCTCCTTTTTCAGAAATTCCTACACATTTTAACATAAAACATTATGCTCACTTTCAACGAATTTGATTTTCCATACAAAAAAGCGCTGGATGCTTCCATCCATACGCTTCTCACTTCTTTATGATTGACTTTTTCGTGCAAGCTCTCTTTCTCTCAGCTCTACACGGCGAATTTTCGCTGACGGTGTTTTTGGCAGTTCGTCAATGAATTCGATTTCTCTTGGGTATTTGTATGGTGCTGTTGTGTTTTTCACATGTGTTTGCAGCTCTTTGATCAATTCATCACTTTGCACAGTTCCATCACGAAGGACGACGTATGCTTTCACGATTGATCCTCTGATTTCATCCGGGCTTGCCACAACTGCACATTCCTTCACTGCTGGATGCTTGATCAGCGCATCCTCTACTTCAAACGGTCCAATTGTATAGCCTGAGCTGACAATGATGTCATCTCTGCGGCTTTCAAACCAGAAGTACCCATCTTCGTCTTTTTTCGCGCGGTCACCCGTAATAAAGTAATTTCCGCGGCGCTGCGCCTTTGTACGCTCTTCGTCTTTATAGTATTCCTTAAATAAAGCCGGCGTTTCAAGATGGACCGCAATGTCACCAATTTCTCCAGGTGCGCAGACGTTTCCATCCTCATCAATGATATCTACTTCGTTGCCAGGGGTTGGTTTTCCCATACTGCCTGGCTTGATGTCCATTCCTTTTAGCACCCCTACGAGCAGTGTGCTTTCAGTTTGGCCATAGCCGTCTCGTACTTCTATATCGAAATGCTTTTTGAATGTATCAATGACTTCACGGTTCAGCGGCTCTCCCGCAGAAACAGCACTATGCAGCTTTGGCAGCTCGTACTGACTTAAATCATCTACTTTTGCCATAAAGCGGTATTCTGTCGGTGTACAGCATAGGACATTGATTTCATTTTTTTGAAGCAGCTCTAAGTATGTATTTGGATTGAATTTCCCTCCATACACAAAGCCTTCTGCTCCACTTCCTAACACAGATAAGAGGGGGCTCCACACCCATTTTTGCCAGCCTGGTCCTGCTGTTGCCCATACTTTATCTCCTTCACTAATGGAGAGCCATGCTTTTGCAGCTGTGCGTAAATGTGCATACGCCCATCCGTGTGTATGAACAACCCCTTTTGGGTTCCCTGTTGTACCTGATGTGTAGGATAAAAACGCCATGTCTGTGCGCTTTGTATCTGCCAATTCAAGTTCGTTTGATTGCTCTTCTTTTTGCGCTAGAATGTTTCTCCAGCCATGATCGTTTTCACCGATTGAGAATGTTTTAAAATCGTTTGGCTGTTTGGTTCCGTCGAACGATTGAATGAATGAAGAGTAAACGATCGCTCCCTTTGCTTCTGCATGTTCAATTCGATAATCTATATCTTTTGCACGCAGCATTTCTGAACAAGGAATCACGACCATTCCTGTTTTCAAAATCGCTAAATAAATGCTGTATGCCTCGAGCATGCGCGGCACCATCACAATGATTTTATCGCCTTTTTTGAAGCCTGCTTTTAATAAAACATGTCCAATTTTATTTGCCTCTTCCACTAATGCTGCATACGTCACATGCGCTTCGTGGCCATTGCCATCCTGCCAGTGCAGGGCCATTTTCTCCTTGTCATGACTGAACGCTTCAATCTCGCTGACTAAGTTATATTGTTCTGGTGCAATTAAGTCTTCTCTTTTCATGGTACAGCTCCTTTTAGCCTCTTTCTTATGAAACGAAACATGTTTCAATTTACCTATTTTAACACTCATAACTGAAAAATGCTTGAATTAGGACCTACTCCTAGTATTATGCCATAATTTTTTTCATCCGTCTTCTTTTTTAAAAATATTCTAACTATTTATATGTACAAAAAGAAAAGAGCGGGAAGGATCCCGCTCATAAGCCATAGCTTTTAAATTGTGTGTCTTAGAAAGATCCGCCACCCATATGTTGTTGAGCGTAAGATACAAGACGCTTAGTGATTTCTCCACCAACTGATCCGTTAGCGCGAGATGTAGTTTCTGCACCAAGGTTTACACCAAATTCAGAAGCGATTTCGTACTTCATTTGGTCGATAGCTTGTGCAGCGCCTGGTACTAGTAATTGGTTAGAACTGCTTTGTCTGTTTTGTTGAGCCATGTGTTCTCACCTCCTTGTGAATATAGAATGTGTAGAAACACATGACTTCATGCGATTGATTTTATGGTAATTATTATGAAATTTTCGTTTTAGAATAAATCAGCGAATTCGTCTGCTGCTTTCTTTTCATTTGTCACAATAATTGTTTCAATTTGCTCTACTGCCTCGTCCAGCATCGGCTCGAAATCAGCAAAGCTTTCGTAGCGTTCTACCTTCTCAAGCTTTGGTTTTGTTTTAGGGGACGGCGGCGTAAAGATCGTACAGCAATCCTCGAAAGGCTGAATGCTTGTATCGTATGTGCCAATTCTTCTCGCTTCATCAATAATGTCATTTTTATCGACAGCAATGAGCGGGCGGATGATTGGTGTATTGGTCACATGGTTAATGGCATACATGCTTTCAAGTGTCTGACTTGCCACTTGACCAAGGCTTTCTCCGGTAATAATCGCAAGGGCATCGCGCTTTTCTCTTATTTTGTCAGCTATTTTCAGCATCATTCTTCTTGTTGATGTCATCGTATAGTTTTCAGGTACTTGTTTGTGAATCAGCTCTTGAATTTTTGTAAAAGGTACGATGTGAAGCTTCACTTCGCCTCCATATGCTGCCAGGCATTCTGCAAGATCAATGACCTTTTGTTTGGCACGTTCACTTGTATACGGCGGACTAAAGAAATGCACAGCTTCAATTTCAATTCCGCGTTTCATTGCTTGATAGCCGGCAACCGGGCTGTCAAAGCCGCCGGAAAGCATGAGCATCGCTCTTCCGCTAGAACCGACCGGCAGGCCGCCTGCACCTTTAACATCTTTAAATGTAATGTACGTTGCGTTCTCTCTGATTTCTATGCGTAAATGCACATCCGGCTGTTTCACATTGACCGTTAAGTTTTCCGTATTCCTTAGAACATGTCCGCCAATTTCACGGTTCATTTCATTTGAATCAAGTTCAAATTGTTTATAAGAGCGTTTCGTTGAGACTTTAAATGTATTTCCTTGTTCATACACTTCCTGTACCGCTGTTAGTGCCGCTTCTTTAATCGCATCTAGATTCGTCTCACATTTAACCGCAAGACTAAAGCTCTGAATGCCAAATACACTTTTGAGCTGTTCTGAAATTGGTTCAGGGTCTTCTCCGTTCAGCATAATCGTGATGCGGTCTCTATCAGATGCAACCTTTAATGCTTCAAAATCCTTTAAGACGAACCGAATGTGCTGTCTTAGTTTTTCAATAAATTTCTTTCTATTCTTCCCTTTTGTTGAGATCTCACCAAAACGGACTAAAATATGATCATATTTCATGCTGTTATCTCATTCCTTTTAATTTTTTCACACTTTGTGCGATCGATGTGATGATTTGCGGCGTTAGCTCTGGTCCTAGTCCATACGTCAAGCTGATTCTCATACTGCTTTTGGCTACTTCCTCTGGTTTTCCCATTGCCAGCAGGACACGGCTTGGCTCTTTTTTCTTAGCTGAGCAGGCAGAGGTTGTAGAAACATATATGCCTTCTTTTTCAAGCATATGGAGGAGGACCTCAATTTGAATACCCGGCACTGAAAAATTCACAATGTGCGGCGCACTTAGCGCCTGCGGTGTGTTCATCACAATACCTTCTATGTCTCCAAGCTGTTTTTGCAGCTGCGTTTTTAAGTTCAGCATCTCATCATGATACTTGTCAAGCTGTTCAAATGATTGTTTCATGGCTTTTGCTAAGCTGACAGCTCCAGCAGGGTTTTCAGTACCTGAACGAAGTCCTAATTCCTGCTCTCCCCCAGTAATGAAAGGGGCGAGAGTGACATCTTTCTTTAAAAAGAGTGCTCCAGTGCCTTTTAAACCATGAATTTTATGGCCTGACATCGTCAAAAGGTCTACATCCAGCTGTTTATTGAGTGCTACCTTGCACATTCCCTGCACCCCGTCGACATGGAAAAGTGCGTTTTCGGCATGCTCGCGAATAATGCCAGCAGCTTCTTCAATTGGCTGGATGGCACCGGTTTCGTTATTGACGTGCATCATGCTGACAAGCACTGTATCAGGGCGAAGCACTTCTTTTAAATGAGTCATATCTGCATGGCCATGCTCATTTACTTGAATATAGGAGATGTCAAAGCCAAATAACGCCTTCAGCTGTTCAAACGATTCAATAACAGAAGGATGCTCAATTGCTGTGGTCACAATATGCTTGCCCCGGTTCATTTTGGCAAGTGCTGCCCCTTTAATGGCAATGTTATTCGCTTCTGTTGCACCAGAAGTAAAAATAATCTCATATTGTTTCAAGCCCGTGTAGTGAAGCATTTGTTTTCTCGTTTCATTTAACAGCCGGCTTGCATCAATTCCGAGCTGATGAAGCGAAGATGGATTTCCAAAATAACGTTCACTCACTTGCTGATATACTTGTAAAACCTCAGGGTACGGTTTTGTGGTTGCACTATTATCAAGATACATCATGGCGAAACTCCTTATCCTCTTGCGTTTAACTAATATGATCCGAATTCCCTTTTATTTCAATATAAAGCGGTATATTGACAACCTCATCAATTCACTATATCATGCATAGTGCCATTGTCATATTTTTTCCTAAATTGACAGAATATTTAAACATGGCGGAAAAATAAAATAATAGGGGGATAACCTTATGAATAATAAGTTAAGTCAAACAGACACATTAGCCATCGGCTTAATGTTGTTTGCACTCTTTTTCGGCGCAGGCAATATGATATTCCCTCCTGTACTTGGACAGTACGCAGGTGAAAACGTATGGCTTGCGATCGGTGGATTTTTACTGACAGGAGTTGGACTTCCGCTCTTAGGTGTCATCGCCGTTGCCCTGACAGGAACTGGTGCAAAAGGGCTTGCTGACAAAGCTCATCCAACATTCGGTACCATTTTCACCGTCATTTTATATTTATCCATTGGGCCTTTCTTTGCGATCCCACGTACTGGAACGGTTTCTTATGAAATTGGGCTGGCGCCGTTTCTGACTGAAGCGCAGTCTGAATCATGGATTCCATTATTCTTGTTTTCGATTGCTTTTTTCGGCATTACTTATGCTCTTGCTTTAAATCCATCGAAACTCGTTGACCGAATCGGTAAAATTTTAACACCAATTTTACTCGCTGTCATTGCTTTAATTGTGATCAAAGCGATCGCGACACCAATGGGTGGAATTGGCAGTCCGCATCCAACCTATGAAGGAAGCCCGCTGTTTACCGGCTTTTTAGAAGGCTACAAAACGATGGATGCTCTTGCTTCGATCGTTTTCGGAATTGTCGTTGTCACGGCTGTGAAAGAGCGCGGTATGACAGATCGTAAATCGATTGCCGCAGCCTGTATTAAAGCTGGGCTTGTCGCAGCTGCTGGACTAGCTCTTGTGTACATATCACTCGCTTATGTCGGAGCGTCAAGTCCTGAGGCTACAGGCATGGTCGGGGCAAATGAAGGCGGAAAACTCCTTTCGCTTGCGGCGAACTTTTTATTTGGTTCTGCTGGTAATATTGTGCTAGGGGCTGCGATTTTATTTGCATGTTTGACCACAAGTATTGGACTGGTTTCATCCTGTGGGGAATATTTTTCTTCACTATTTCCACGCTTTTCTTATCGTACAGTTGTTTTAGTTGTATCTTTATTCAGTACAGTTGTAGCAAACCTTGGACTGGCACAAATTATTTCGCTCTCTGTTCCGGTTCTTGTTGCGATTTATCCGTTAGCCATCGTGATCATTCTCTTATCTTTTCTTGATCGCTGGATCAACGGAAGACGGATTATTTATATCGCTTCACTCATTTTTACAGGTATCTTTGCCGTAATCGACGGGTTAGTGGCAGCGAAGATTCCTCTTGGCGGATTAAATAAAATTTTAGAAGCTACTGTTCCTTTATACAAACTTGGGATCGGCTGGGCCATCCCTGCCGTACTTGGAGCCATTATTGGTCTTCTTATTTCTTTGTTTACGAGTCCACCTAAACAGCCTGCTTAATCAAGCATCAAAACTAAAAACATCCCTTTCCATAAGAGAAAGGGATGTTTTTTTATGTTCTTCATATACTAAAATAGAAAAATTCATGACTTTTGTATGAAAACACATGTTGACATCAGGCGTACATCCTTTATAATTAGTGAATGTTAATGAAGAACCGTTTTAGCAGCTAATTAACAGAATATTTCAACATAATATTGGAGGCTTTATATTCAATGAAGGCAACATTGTCGACGAAAGATACGATTATTATAGGTTTTATGTTATTTGCTTTATTCTTCGGCGCCGGAAATATGATTTATCCACCAGAGCTTGGGCAATATGCCGGAACAAATGTATGGAAAGCAATGGGCGGATTTTTATTAACAGGTGTCGGTTTACCTCTACTAGGTATTATTGCGATCGCTATTACAGGACGTGATGCAAAAGGACTTGCGGATAAGGCTCACCCAGTGTTTGGAACAGCATTTACCGTTATTTTATATTTATCCATTGGGCCGCTTTTCGCTATTCCGCGTACAGGAACGGTTTCGTATGAGATTGGCGCATTACCATTTTTATCAAGCGTACCAGCTTGGCTGTCTCTGCTTTTATTTACACTCGTCTTTTTTGGTATTACGTATTACCTTGCTTTAAATCCAACGAAAATCGTGGATCGTGTAGGTAAAATTTTAACACCGATTAAATTTACGATTATTTTTATTATCATTGTAAAAGCCATTTTGACGCCGATGGGCGTGATTGGTACACCAGATGTATCTTATAGCAACGGATCGTTTTTCAAAGGATTTTTAGAGGGCTATAAAACGATGGATGCTCTTGCTTCTATTGTATTTGGAATTGTTGTCATCAACGCGATTAAAGGACGCGGTGTGACAAGCAAAAAGGCACTGGCTTCTGCTTGTATCAAAGCGGGTTTGATTGCAGCTGCTGGATTAACCTTCGTTTACCTGTCGCTTGCGTATCTAGGCGCTTCTAGTACACATGCCATTGGATTCGTTGGAGATGGAAGCAAAATCTTAGCTCAGTCTTCTCAGTTCCTTTTCGGCAGTCTAGGAAATATTGTGTTAGGTGCTGCCATCACAGTCGCTTGTTTAACAACAAGTATCGGTCTTGTCACATCATGCGGAGAGTATTTCTCAAAGTTACTTCCTAAACTTTCTTATAAAATGGTCGTGACACTTGTTACATTATTTAGTTTCATCATTTCTAACTTTGGACTTGCTCATATTGTTGCTTTCTCTGTTCCAGTCTTAACAGCGATTTATCCGCTGGCGATTGTGATCATCGTTCTATCACTTGCTGATAAATGGCTTGGACATAGAAGACCAGTATATGTCCTCTCGTTAATTTTAACAGGGTGCATCAGCTTATTTGACGGCTTAGCAGCAGCAAAGCTTCCAATCGGTCCAGTAAAAGACATTTTCCAAACAGTGCTGCCTTTTTATGACCTTGGCATTGGCTGGCTTGTCCCTGCGATACTTGGGGTCGCCATTGGGTTCGTGATCTCACTTTTCACTTCTTCTGCTTCAGAAGAACGCCAGAAACAGGCATCATAATACAAAAAAAGCTGAAGTCCTATCAATGGACTTCAGCTTTTTTATTGATGCTGATATTCTTTTTCGTGCTGAGCTAATAGCTTCTGAACGGCTCCAGGTGATGCTTTTTCAACAGCTGAGGCTGCTACATCAAATGAGCCATTATAATCATACGCATAAAATCTTCGCTCTGCCTCTTTTAGTTGTTCTGAAAGAATATGATTTTGGCTTCTAAAACGATTGCCATATTGAATGATTCGTTCAATTTGATCCACTTTAGTGAGCATTTCTTCCGTCTCATTCACAGCATGTCTCACTATGTCAGAGGCTTCTTTTAATTGCTCATTCACAGCTGGCATGTTGAGCGGCAGGTTCTCCAGCTGCTCGTGCACTTGCTGAATCATCTCCTGCGCTTTTTCAGCCTGCTCTTTCATGTCAGCAGGTACACCTGGAATATTGCTTTTTTGCAGCTGACGCACTGTATCTGTCAGCATCGTTTTGAGCTCAGCCAGTGTTTCTCTCGCTTGCAGCTCTTCTTTTCTTAATGATTGAAGATGATCCTTAAATGTATCATGCAATGTTTTTGCATCATCGATAAAGGTCTCAAGCTGATTGATTTCATTCATTAATAGTGAATATGCGACATGATCACGATCAAGCTTCTCGCGAATTTGTTTCATGAGCTTTTCAATTTCTTCTAAGCGTTTTTCGAACGCCTTCTGTTGATCAAGCTCTCCGGCTGTCAGTTTGTAGCTTTCTTTTACAAGAGCTGTTTCTGCCTTGGTTTGGGTGTGATCCTGCTCGAGCTTTTCAAATGCTTCCGTCAGCTCAGGCATTTTACTTTTGATTTCCTGACCTGCTTCTACTTCCGCTTCCAGCTGATCATACAGCGTCTGAATGGCATCATCAATCATTTGCAAAATGCTTGATGCTTCTTCCAGATTGAGTTCATCAATCAGTAGTTTTTCCGCACGGGTCAGCTGTTTGTTTAAGTTCTCAAGCTCTTTAGTGATCTGGATGTGCTCGAGCTTGTAGCCTTTGTCTGTCATTTCTTTATATCCGTCTTTCAGCTTCGTCAGCTGGCCTGGTACGGTTTGTTTACAGTCTGCAATGAGCTTCGGTACATCATTGATATACAGCTGAAGCTGATCGAGTCTGCGGTCTTGCTCAAGCAAAATCTTTCTTGCTTTCATATAGTTGCCGTTTTCTGTCTCTTCTTCGTACTGCTTGATCCCTTCCCAGGCTTCATCTAAGTCCTGCTCCATTTTGTCATAAAGGGTGCCGTATAAATGGCTGTACGCAAGCAGATTTTTTCGAACTGTTTGATATTGTTCTTTGACCTTTTCAATGTCCTTGCGATTTTGCTCCTCGCTTGTGACAAGGTCTGCAATCTCTTTTAAAATGTCTTCAATGTTCGAATCAGCAGCACTCAGCAAGTCCTCAATGTGCGTAAGAACCTGCTTGGCTTTGGAGAATCGATATTTATCAGAATACTCTTCTGCATCATATAATAGCTCCTCTACCTTTGGAAGATGGGCTGTGACGATATCGTCCCACTCTGCACGCCATCTTTCAAAAAATTGCTCTGTTTCTCCGGTCATTTTTAAATGTTTGATCTTTGAAATTTCTTCTACAATTGATCTGTTTAAAATTTCAATTTTCCATGCTTCCAATCGGTCAATCTCTTTATATATATTTTTTCGCAGGAAATAACCGACTGAAAACAAAGCAAGCAAAATGACAATTAAACCGATGATTAACTCCATAATGAGCCCCCTTGTTGTGATCTAAGTGATGTCAGGGTAAAAGTGTCCCGAGTAGACCTGAGAACCCTTTCGTGTCCGCTTTGCATTTGTTTTTTTATAAGCAGGATCGTATGTTTTCCAATACCATCCATTCACGGTTTTATGTATGTTTTTTCAAGAAAGTATTTGTGCGCTTTCTATCATTTGATCACACGTATCAATGTGACCTGCTTTTATGTATGCGGAAGCTGTCGTTTTCATTGTTATTATGATACCATGTAACCAGCATTTTTGGTCATGATTTTTCATTATTTTCGCTGATAAACATCACGTTTTTCAAAATATCGACAAGAGGTGACGACATGCTGAAACAAGATGCACATCTACATACACCGTTTTGCCCGCACGGTTCGCTTGATTCTTTTCATTCTTATATTGAAAAAGCCATTAAAAAGGGATTTGATTCCATAACCTTTACCGAGCATGCCCCGCTGCCTCCATCGTTTCAAGATCCAACACCTGAGCAGGATAGTGCCATGAAGCTCCAAGACCTTGAAGCGTATATAACGAAACTGGCTCAGCTGAAACAAGAATACAAAGGACAATTAATAGTAAAAACTGGGCTTGAGGTTGACTTTATCAAAGCGTATGAAGAGGAAACAAGAACCTTTTTAGACTGCTACGGTCCAGAACTAGACGACGCCATTTTATCTGTTCACTTTCTTCCTGCTGGCGATGATTATATTTGCCTTGATTTTGACGAGCATGCCTTCCAGCAGCTAATAAGCATCTATGGCAGCATCGAACAGGTCTATCAAAGCTACTATGACCAAATTCATTCTTCTATTCTATCATCTTTAGGCCAATATAAGCCAAAGAGAATCGGTCATATCACCCTTGTCCAGAAATTCAAACAGCTTTTTCCATATGAAATGTCACCTGAACTTTGTCAAAAGGTCACCCTCTGCCTTGAAGAAACGGCAAAAAAAGGCATGTCCTTAGATTTTAATACATCAGGTCTTCGGAAAACATATGCCAGAAGTATCTATTTAGATCAATGGATGATAGACCTTGCAAAAAAGAAAAAAATTCCGCTCATATTCGGCTCTGATGCCCATCAAGCGGAAGATCTCGGATATGCGTATGATCAATTCGAGGACATCATGAGGTTCAGATAAGAATCTAGTGCCGGCTCTTTTGGTTCTAACAAATAATGAAGCGAGCGGCTCAGCTCCTTAAAGTACATTTGATAGAAATACGGCTCACTTGGGTTCAAATAAAGCACCTCTGTTAAATATTGCGGTTGTAAATATGGCATCATGAGAAGTGATTTAAGCTGAATCATAAAGGATGCGAGTGAAAGCTGCTCACAAATAACATGGGTGCTTTTTCCTTTTTCAATGATAAGCTGAAACAAATATTTTTCTTTCGTTAAATATGTCGACATGATTTCTCTGATGAGTGTCGAATCAATCGTCACCTCCCGATAAACGAAACGGGTTAATTGACGGTGCTTGTGCTGATAAGATAAAATATCAAAAACCACATGTAGTAAGCATTCTTTTGCATGACGGGTTTCCATGTGATGGAGATGTGATTCAATCATGTGAATGTAACCTTCATAAAAATCGGATACGAGCTGCTCAAGCAGCCCTCCTTTTCCTTGAAAGTAATAAGAAATGTGGGCAACGTTGACGTTTGCTTCCTTCGCAATCTCACGGACAGAGGTTCCAGAAAATCCTTTTTGGTTAAAAAGTCTGATGGCAGCATCCATAATACGGTCTTTTGTTTGCACGGTTGTTGATGTTTTCATCCGCTCACCCCTCTTCATGTGTACATACTTCAAGATGAAGGCGGAAGTTCCTTTTACAATTGCTCGACAAATCCCACATGCGAGACGCAAGTTATGTATTTTTAAGATAGAAAGTAGGAGATTTTCATGTTTCATGTCGAAAAACAGTCTGGCGATCCTTCAAAAGACTATCAATTGCTAGTCAAACAGGTAGAAGCCATTACAGATGGTGAACCTGATCTGATTGCCAACTTGGCAAATGCAGCTGCGCTGCTCTATCATTCACTTCCTGAAGTCAATTGGGCAGGGTTTTATTTAGCAAAGGGCGGCGAGCTTGTGCTTGGACCGTTTAACGGACTGCCTGCATGTGTGCGCATCCCTTCTGGAAAAGGCGTTTGCGGTACAGCGTTTGCGACAGGTGAAGTGCAGCGTATCGCTGATGTCCATGCATTCCCTGGACATATTGCCTGTGACGCAGCATCGCAATCTGAAATAGTCATTCCGCTCAAGGTCAATGGACGGATCATTGGGGTCCTCGATATTGACAGCCCTGTGAAAGACCGCTTCAGTGAAGTAGATGAGTCCTACCTTATTCAATTTACAGAAATTCTCCAACAGGCGTTATCCGTCTCTACGGATGCGTAATCATGCAGAAAAAGCAGGCACATTGTCTGCTTTTTTATGTTTCTTTATATAATGGAGAACGTCACCTCTGCCTCTAAATAGGTTGACTTCTCCTATCCAGCGTCATATAATAGAGTTTGTGTGAAATATGGCAGCCTTTTTGTTCGGCTTTTTTGTATCATTTTGTTCCTTCTATATTATGAAGGTGCATCTTGTAACTCCCTGCTGCTGGAGCGAGGATGCATGAAAACATAATGACGAAAAAGAGGAAGAACAGACGGTTTTTATTTTTCACAAATAAAAACAATAAGGAGGAGTCACATTATGGCTCGCTATACAGGTCCAAGTTGGAAGATTTCCCGCCGTTTAGGCATTTCATTAAGCGGAACAGGTAAGGAACTTGAAAAACGCCCTTACGCTCCAGGCCCACATGGTCCAGGACAACGCAAAAAACTATCTGAATACGGTTTACAATTACAAGAGAAGCAAAAGCTTCGTCACATGTACGGTGTCAACGAACGTCAATTCCGTACACTATATGATAAAGCTGCTAAACTTCCTGGTAAACAAGGTGAAAACTTCATGATCCTTCTTGAAACTCGCCTTGACAACCTAGTATACCGTCTTGGCCTTGCTCGTACTCGCCGCCAAGCTCGTCAGCTAGTAAACCATGGTCACATCCTTGTTGATGGAAGCCGTGTAGACATCCCATCTTTCTCTGTGAAACCAGGTCAAACGATTGCTCTTCGTGAGAAATCTCAAAACCTTGCAGTAGTGAAAGAATCAGTTGAAGTAAACAACTTCGTTCCTGAATACCTTTCTTTCGATGCTGAAAAGCTTGAAGGAACTTTCACTCGTCTTCCAGAGCGTTCTGAATTAGCGCCTGAAATCAGCGAACAACTAATCGTTGAGTTCTACTCTCGTTAATTTCTTTACTTCTCTAAGAGAGAGCAAACAAACCCTAGATCCCTTGATTGTTCAAGGATTTCTAGGGTTTTTTGTATGTTCTCAATTATACATGAAATCATTTGAAGTCATCTTCCATTTTCAACACTTATTTTCCCCGGCTGCCTGCTCCATTCTTACTTCAATCAAACCTGTCTCTATTTTTATATACAAATATAGGAAACATTTCATTGAAGTGCCTTTTTTCTATTGGTACAATCATGATAGATGACATATCAGTCGTATGGTCTTCTATAGTACTTAGATGGAGGAGTTCCATGTATAGTATCACGATCATTCTATTCTTACTTTTAACCTTATCAGTGATTGCCTATTCTCTTCTACGAAAAAAACAGATTATCGATGAGCCGCCCAATAGATTTGCTGCAAGTCTGTTTATCTTCCTGCTCTTTTTTTCTATCTGCTTTGTGATCGCGGTTCCAAGTGTATTGCTATACATCACCGTTTTAGGCGTGAATTTTCTTTTTGGAGAAACCATCACGTATGATTCGTTTTTTTCTTTGATCTCTTTCTCTTTGTTCGTGAGTGTTATCGTCGTTTTTTGGTCACCTGTCCTTCTATTCATAGGAAAAGGACTGGCTTATCTCCTTAAACTTCCTGTATGGCTCACTTATGCTTTGGAATGGGTGAGTTCTTGGATCGTTTTACATTTCTCTATCAAGTATGTCCTTTACTTAAACTTAATGAATGTATCGATAGAGGATTCCGGCGTATTGATTTTA
Organism: Bacillus sp. FSL P4-0248; assembly: GCF_038593305.1. Lineage (NCBI taxonomy): Bacteria > Bacillati > Bacillota > Bacilli > Caryophanales > Bacillaceae > Bacillus > Bacillus sp. FSL P4-0248. The sequence goes on from NZ_CP151983.1 coordinate 2,641,808, forward strand.
TCATTCTTTGTCAGTTTTTTATTTATTGAGATTGATCTCGTTTACTCACGTAAGAAACAACGAAAACAATCGCTGGACACATATCATTAGCATAAAAAAAGCTCCTAGATCTCTTTCTAGGAGCTTTCAAACTTTTATTCTTGACTTGTCCATTTTGCGATGAGCTGCTCTGTTGTCATGACAGTCGCAAATTCATCATGCAGGGTTGCAAGTGAGAGCCGGTGGATCGATTCTGGGTCAAAATATGTACCATTTTGATCTGTTAGTCCAAAGGCGGCTGTTGCATCTGAGATCAGATACGTATCAAAGCCAAGATTTCCGCTCATTCTTGTGGTTGTTGATACGCAGTGAGGGGTTGTTAATCCTGCAATGACGACCGTGTCAATCTGGTTTGATCTTAGATGTTCCTCTAAGTTAGTACCAATAAAGCTGCTGTTGACTTTCTTTTGTATCACCATTTCTTCCTCTAGCGGTTTAGCCATATCTTTGAAAAGGTGCCCTTCATTTGCTGGATGAAATACAGAGTCCGGATTGTCGGATGTATGCTGAATATGAATCACTTTCCAGCCTTTCTCTCTCCAAAACGTTAATAGCCGGCTAATATTCTCCTCTGCCTCTAGGTTATTGCGTTCTCCCCATTTTTCATGCTCGAACGCCTTTTGTACATCGACAATGATGAAAACCTTTTGATTCGTTTTCACAAACGCCCACCTCCGAATATTCACATTCACTACATGTAGTGTAAGGAATGGTGAACGTTTTGTACATGTTTTTATTCAGCTATGTACGATGGTCTGTTTCTGTATCATCGTTTTGCCATTCTTTTCAATATCTCTAGCTGCCATATGCCAGCTGACATCAAAAAAGACAGCATATGCCGCTGTCTTTTTTCGTTTTTTAATTCGTATTTTGTCCTCCGCCGTTCAGTCCTTCTTTAATATACCCTTTCACTTGGCTTGAGGTTAATAGACCGATATGACCAACGCCATGGATCAGGATGTTTCTTGCGCCAATTAAACGAGAGAGGCTGTTGACGACAATAAGATCTGCTGAGCTATAGACGGATGTGTAAAGAATTTTTTGATTTGGATCTGTGCCTGGTAATGCTCTGCTTGAAACGAGTCCGTTTGCTCCACCAATTGTGACAACGTTCTCAATTTTATCGCCGCCATCTAGATTCTTGATATAGTATAGCGTGTTCGCTCCACCCATACTATGAGCCACAATATCTACTTTTTTGGCACCCGTTTTGTCTAACACATCTTTGACGAATCTCGATAGACGCGGACCATTGTTGCGGTTATTTCCTGTTTTGTCTATGAAATCAATAGCATATAATTGGTTTCGATCCCAGCCTTGTGTGGCCAAATAACTTTTAATAGAAAAAAAGTTATAAGAGGCACCGCCAATGCCGTGCACCATCACAACCGGATTATGCTCAGCCGCCTTCGCCTCTTTCGGCTGGATAAACGCCATTGAACCAATCACCAATGCAAGCGCAATGAGAATTTGCAAACTCCTTTTCTTAACAAACATCACTTTCATTCCCCCTTATTCATCTTATACGACTCTATTTTATACAAGAAAAATATGTCAGAAAAGTGAACAAGGTAATGTTTATGAGATGATTTTACAAAAATATAAATAATCAAAAAGCACCTTGGACTTTTTTAAATTAAAACAAAAAGACTACGAGACCTTCTTTCTTTCATATATAATATCAATAGACTAAGGAGGTTCTACTAGATGCTATTTACTCAAACACCTGCACCACCCTACTACGCCGCGATTTTCACATCAAAACGAACAAATGTCGAGCAGAAAGAATACGCTGCTGCTGCTCAAAAAATGGAAGAATTAGCGAAAGATCTAGATGGGTTTCTTGGAATGGAAAGTGTACGAGATGAACATGGTGTTGGAATCACTGTCTCTTACTGGGATTCATTAGAAGCCATCAAAGAATGGAAAGCACATACAGCACATCAGCGTGTCCAAAAAAAGGGAAAAAAAGATTGGTATGAATCCTATACAACCCGAATTTGTAAGGTAGAACATGCTTATACAAACAAAGATTCACTCCTTGAACAAGAAGCAGACGAATGAGCTACTTCTACATAAAAAAAGAAAAGCACCTCAATGTTGGGGTGCTTTTCCATGATGCTTACTGTTTCATAAAGATTTATTTATACGTTACGAGGAAGTATTTCTTTTTCCCTCTTCTTAAAACGGTAAATTGGTTTTCAATTCGGTCGTCAGCTGAAAGAACATAATCTTTATCTGTTTGTCTCTCTCCGTTGATGGAGACAGCACCATTTGTAATATCTTCACGTGCTTGACGCTTTGATGGAGACAGCTTTGATTCCACAAGGATATCGACTAGTGTTAATTCTTCTGTGCTGCTTTTCTCCATTGATGGAACATCCTTAAAGCCTACTTTCACTTCTTCAGCTGTAAGAGATTTGATCTCACCTTTGAATAGTGCATTTGAGATGTTAACAGCCTGTTCTAGTGATTCACGGCCATGTACAAGTGTTGTCACTTCCTCTGCTAGACGGCGCTGCGCTTCACGCTTTTCAGGTGCTGTTTTCACTTTTTCTTCGTACGATGCGATCTCTTCTTTTGATAAGAACGTAAAGTATTTTAAGTATTTCACGACATCACGGTCATCTGTGTTGATCCAGAATTGGTAGAACTCATATGGAGACGTTTTTTCTTTATCTAACCAGATGGCGCCGCCTTCTGTTTTACCAAACTTTGTGCCGTCTGCTTTTGTGACAAGCGGCATCGTCAGACCAAATGCTTTTGCCCCTTCTGCTTCAGACTTACGGATCAGCTCAAGTCCAGATGTGATATTTCCCCACTGGTCACTTCCGCCAATTTGCAGCTTACAATTTTCATTTCTGTAAAGGTTTAAGAAGTCTAAAGACTGCAGGATGACGTAGCTGAATTCTGTGTAAGAAATCCCTGTTTCGATACGTGAGCTCACGATATCTTTTGCCAGCATGAAGTTTACACCGAAGTTCTTTCCAATATCACGAAGGAACGTGATGACATTCATTTGGCTGATCCAGTCGTAGTTATTCACGATGACGGCTGGATTCTCGCCTGCTTCAAAATCAAGAAATTGAGACAGCTGTCCTTTGATTTTTTCTGACCACTGTTCGACGATTTCTGCTGGGTTGAGTGAACGTTCTGCTTTCTTGAAGCTAGGGTCGCCGATTAGTCCAGTTGCGCCCCCAACAAGAGCAATCGGATGATGACCTGCTTCTTGGAATCTGCGTAATGTTAAAATTGGCAATAGATGACCAATGTGTAAGCTGTCAGCTGTCGGATCAAAGCCGGAGTATAGTTTGATTTTTTCTTCTGCTAATAATTTTGTTAAACCTTCTTCATCTGTTTGCTGCTGGATTAATCCTCTGAACGATAGCTCTTCCATCAATTGACTCATTTCCAAATCTCCTTTTTTTACAATTCAACAAAAAAACGCCCCTTCGAATGAACGAAGGGACGATATATATCGCGGTACCACCCTGCTTAAAAGACAAAAAATCTCGTCTTTTCACTTACACTGATAACGGACAGATCCGTTCTTTCACTAATCAGGGCATGCTCCTTTTCGTAAAAGCGGTTCGTGAGGGTAATTCGAATATCTCTTTGTACTGACTCGCACCAGCCGTCAGCTCTCTTCAACAGGGAAAGATCATTCTACTGAATCTCAGTCAAAACCTTTTCATATTCAACTAATGTCATTTTTAACACACTTTTGATATCAAGTCAACTGATGAAAAAATTTAATCTTCCATTGTCGAAAGGTCGCCAGCAGGTAAATTCAGCTCCCACGCCTTTAGCACACGTCTCATAATTTTTCCGCTTCTCGTTTTGGGCAGTTTGTCTTTGAACTCAATTTCTCGCGGTGCCGCATGTGCTGCGAGTCCTTTTTTCACAAATGTACGAATCTCTTCTTTCAGCTCATCTGTCGGCTCATATCCACTTCTAAGCGCTATAAATGCTTTAATAATTTCACCGCGGACCGGATCTGGCTTTCCAATGACACCAGCCTCCGCAATAGCTGGATGTTCGACCAGTTTACTTTCCACCTCAAATGGACCGACCCGCTCTCCTGACGTCATGATGACATCATCGACACGTCCCTGGAACCAAAAGTATCCGTCTTCGTCCATATAAGCTGAATCTCCTGAAACATACCAATCTCCCGGCATAAAGTAAGATTCATATTTTTCAGGATTGTTCCAGATCGTATGCATCATAGAAGGCCAGCCTTTTTTAATCGCAAGGTTGCCCATCCGGTATGGCGGAAGTTCATTTCCTGCATTATCGACAATTGCCGCTTCTACGCCTGGAATCGGTTTTCCCATCGAGCCTGGCTTGATGTCCATGCATGGATAATTACAAATCAGCTGTGCACCCGTTTCTGTCATCCACCAAGTGTCGTGAATTCTCTTGCCAAAAACAGCATCTCCCCAGCGGATGACTTCTGGATTAAGCGGCTCTCCCACACTTAAGACATGGCGGAGCGAGCTGAGGTCATATTTTTGAATGAGATCATCCCCTGCCCCCATGAGCATTCTAAAGGCGGTCGGGGCACTGTACCAAACGGTTACACCGAGTGATTCAATGGTTTCATACCACGTATCAGGATTAAACCGGCCGCCTAAAATCACATTCGTCGCCCCATTTAACCACGGTGAAAAAATACCGTACACTGTGCCTGTAACCCAGCCTGGATCAGCTGTACACCAGTAAACGTCATCCTCTTTCAAGTCAAGCACCCATTTACCAGTCTGGCCTTGCTGGACCATTGCACCATGGACATGAAGCACACCTTTTGGCGTACCAGTAGATCCTGATGTGTAATGAAGCAGGAAGCCGTCTTTTTCATCCATCCATTCAATCTCAAGCTCCTTTGCTGCCTCCTCAAACGCCTTTTCATAGTGAATTGTCCGCACTCCATCGACGTCTTCGTTTTCACCGCCGACAATGATGACAGATTCAAGCTTCGGAAGCTCTGCAAATGGAATTCGCTCAAGCAAATCTGGTGTTGTCACGATCACCTTTGCCTCACTATTTTCTAAACGGTCTTTGACGGCACCTTCCATAAATGCCTCAAATAATGGGCCAACGATCGCTCCAATTTTAACTGCACCAAGCAAAAGAAAATAGAGCTCAGGTGATCTTGGCATAAAGATAAACACGCGATCCCCTTTTTCTACATGTGCTTTTTCTCTGAATAGATTCCCCGCTTTGTTTGTGTTGATTTTCATATCCCTGAACGTATACTTTTCATCCCGCTGTGAATCTTTGTAGTGAAGCGCCACCTTGTTCTGACGAAACGAGTCCGCATGTCTGTCAATCGCTTCATAGGCTGCATTTATTTTTCCTGTTTCATACCAGGAGAAGTTTTTTCTAGCTTCCTCCCATGAAAAATCTTTGTATGCCTGCTCATAATCATTTAAATGATAATCCCCTTTTACTGATGGTAGCGTTTCCAATTTCATCAAACAGTCCCCCTTTGCATACGTTTACAATGACCATTATAGTATAGATGACTTTTTTTCTCAATTTTTAAAAAACTTCTGATGAAACCGTTTTAATTATTGCAAGTTTTAAGATAGAATAGAGACGACTCACTAGAATTAGGGGCGGTGGATACGTGGAGCATCCTAAAACTTATTATTCAAAAACCATTGAGCGCGAAACAGGTTCCATCCTGGTTGAAGGACCGGTACCTGCATCAGAGCTTGCGAACTATACGTTTCATGAAGGACTAACGGCATTTCGCACGCCTGAGGAACAGAAACAAGCACTTGTTGAAATAGCAGATCTTCCAGAAGGACGTATTATCATTGCAAGAGCGAATGAGCTTGTCGTAGGCTATGTCACGTATTTGTATCCTGATCCACTTGAGCGTTGGTCAGAGGGCAAAATGGACAATTTAATTGAGCTTGGCGCGATTGAGGTCGCTCCTCCATTTAGAGGATGCTCACTTGGCAAGCATTTGCTTGATGTGAGCATGATGGATGAGCAAATGGAGAATTACATCATCATTACAACTGAATATTACTGGCATTGGGATTTAAAGGGGACAAAGAAAAACGTTTGGGAGTACCGCAAAATGATGGAGAAAATGATGAACGCAGGCGGTCTTGTCTGGTTTGCAACAGACGAGCCAGAAATCAGCTCACATCCAGCCAATTGTTTAATGGCCAGAATTGGGAAACATGTGAGTCCTGATTCGATCGAGCGTTTCGATCGTCTTCGCTTCCATCAGCGCTTTATGTATTAACGTTCAATTCGTTTTTTTGGCAAAGGGGATTGGTAAACAATGATGATTGAACAAATTATGGAGCGTGATGTGATCACGCTGCGAAAAACCGATACGATTGAAGAAGCCATTCAAAAAATGAGTGCACACCACATCCGGCATATCCCGATCGTATCTGATCAAGGGTCTGTCATTGGGATGGTGACAGATCGGGATATTAAAAATGCCAGTCCAAGTATTTTTGAAACAGAGAAAAGGAAGCTCTTTATTCAGCGGCCAGTAGAAGAGATCATGGTATTAGAGACGATCACTGCTCACCCGCTTGATTTCGTTGAGGAGATATCAAGTGTCTTTTTTGAGCACGGAATTGGCTGTCTTCCAGTGGTGAGACGCGGCAAGCTTGTAGGCATTATCACAAAAACAGATCTGCTTCGTACGTTTGTAAGACTGACAGGTGCAGATCAGCCTGGGTCGCACTTAGAGGTTGAAGTGGAGCAGATGACAGAAAGCCTCGCAGATATTACAGCCATTTTAAAGGAGCAGCATATTCAAATGCTGAGTGTGCTCGTGTACCCGCATGCCAATGAGGCATCTAAAGTGCTCGTATTCCGCCTTCAAACCATTCATGCAGATCATGTGACGAAGCTGATTCGCGCAAAAGGCTATAAAGTGCTCTGGCCTATGGAGCAGACGATCAAATGAAGGAAGCGACCTTTGTTTTTTCACCATCTTTTCAAACGTACCAATTTAACCAAGATCATCCCTTCAATCAGCTTCGTGTCTACTTAACTTATGATCTTCTTCAAAAAATGAAGGCGTTAACAGAGGATGAAATCGTTGCACCGCGTATGGCTACTCTGGAGGAATTAAAGCTCGTCCATACAGCAGATTATATCCAGGCTGTGCAGCGGGCAAGTGAAGGAAAGCTGTCTACGGCAGAGGGTGAACGATACGGTCTTGGCACTGAAGATACACCGATGTTCGCAGGCATGCATGAGGCGGCATCTCTCCTTGTTGGCGGAACATTAACAGCGGTTGACCAAGTGATGCTCGGTCATTCGCAGCATGCCCTCAATCTCGGCGGCGGGCTTCACCACGGATTCAAAGGGCGTGCATCTGGCTTTTGTATTTATAATGACAGCTCTGTGGCGATTCAATATATTCAAAAGACATATGGCGCTAGAATTTTATATATTGATACGGATGCTCATCACGGCGATGGTGTCCAGTTCAGCTTCTATGACGACCCAGAGGTATGTACGGTGTCCATTCATGAAACGGGACGCTACTTATTCCCTGGAACCGGACAAGTACAGGAAAGAGGCCACGATAAAGGCTATGGCTATGCTTATAATATTCCACTAGATGCATTTACGGAAGATGAATCGTTTCTCGAAGCATACCGAACAGCAGTGACTGAGATTGCTGCTTTTTTTAAACCAGATGTGATTTTGACGCAAAACGGGGCAGATGCACACTACTATGACCCGTTAACTCATTTATCTGCCACCATGAAAATATATGAAGAAATTCCTAGACTTGCTCATGAGCTTGCACATCAATATTGTGACGGCAAGTGGATCGCTGTTGGCGGAGGGGGATATGATATTTGGCGCGTCGTTCCAAGAGCGTGGAGCCGCATTTGGCTTGAGATGAAAGGCATTACACCGCCAGATGAGCTCCCTCAGGACTGGATTCAGGCATGGAATAAGCAATCGCCTGTTACCCTTCCACCTACATGGAAAGATCCTGACGATTTATATCCACCGATCCCAAGAAAAGCAGAAATCACAGAAAAAAATGCACAAACAGTAGAAAAAGCACTTATGCCTGTTAGAAGAGAAAAGAAAAAGGCATAAGAAAAGCAGGCTATCCCTCATAAGGTAGCCTGCTTTTTTTGCTTTATTTCGTTGATTGTCTTTCTTCAATTCTGTGCGGAAGCTCAACAATTTGATCGTCCACTTGTTCTTTGTTCATCAGCTTTGTGAGCAATCTCATCGCAACAGCACCAATATCATATGTCGGCTGTACAACTGTTGTCAGCTGAGGACGCACCATGAGAGAAAGTCTTGTGTTATCAAAGCCAATCACTTCTAAGTCTTCAGGAATAGATACCCCTCTGTCTTGTGCTCCATGAATGACACCTAGAGCCATTTCATCTGTAGCTGCGATAACAGCTGTCGGCTTGTCAGACTGCTCAAGCAGATGAGCAAGTGCTTCAATTCCAGAATCATACGAGTAATCGCCTTCAGCGACGAGCGTATCGTCAAACGCTATGCCCGCTTCTTCAAGTGCTCGCTTATAACCTGCAAGCTTTCTCACGGAATTAATTGGTTCTGACATTGGACCAGAAACAAATGCAATTCGTTTATGTCCTTTTTCAACTAACAGCTGAACTGAGTCATAAATGGCCTGCTCATAGTTGATGTTGACGGATGGTGTTTGAGCCTGCTCTTCAACAGATGCTGCAAGAACAATCGGCACAGGAGAGCGCTTAAATTCTTCCACATGCACATCTGTGATATTTCCGCCCATAAAGACAATTCCGTCTACTTGTTTGCCGAGCATCGTATTTAACAAATGAAGCTCTTTATCTGTATTTTGATCTGAGTTGCTCAAAATAATGTTGTATTTATACATCGTAGCGATGTCTTCAATACCGCGTGCTAATTCCGAATAGAAGATACTAGAAATATCAGGGATGATGACCCCGACTGTCGTTGTTTTTTTACTTGCTAGGCCTCGAGCCACTGCATTCGGACGATAGCCAAGGCGGTCAATTGCTTCAAGTACCTTTTTTCTTGTTGTTGGTTTTACGTTTGGATTACCATTTACTACGCGTGATACCGTTGCCATACTTACATTTGCTTCTCTTGCTACATCATATATTGTAACATTATTCACATAAATCACTCCTTCAAATACACTTCATATCTATAGCATTCACCAATTGGATAGAGACATGTCAGATACGAGGAAAATAATATCCTATTTGTCATTAAAACGATGAAAAGAGACACATAATTTTTCAATCTACATCAAAATGACATTCTTTTATGAAATTATACACGTTTTTTTGTCATATGAAAACGTTCCCTTTCTTTTTATAACTAAATTAAACAAACTTTAATCAGCTTGTTACCTGTAAATTGAATCATATTTCATAAAAAAACATTGAGAACGCCAGCTATGACAATGATCTTAGCAGATTCTATCGAATTTTAAAAATGAAAACATTGTGAACAAGCACTTTTTAGGGTTGCAATGTGCTTTCTTCCTTTCATTCCCAAACTCCATGGTATTTCTCCATAAAAAAACCGCCGGGCAGTTATCCGGCGGCTATTTCTATCTATGATTACGCGTGAATATTCACAAGTGGTCTTAACGCATCTAACCATTTTTCGAATTGTGGAATGTCCATTTGCTGCGCTGAGTCAGACAGTGCAACAGATGGATCTGGATGTACTTCTGCCATGACACCGTCTGCTCCAATCGCAAGAGCTGCTTTTGCTGTTGGAAGGAGAAGATCTCTACGTCCAGTTGAGTGCGTCACATCAACGAAGACTGGTAGATGTGTCTCTTGTTTTAAGATTGGCACTGCCGAGATATCTAGTGTATTTCTTGTCGCTGTTTCGTATGTGCGGATACCGCGCTCGCAAAGGATGATTTGATCATTTCCTTGGGCGATGATGTATTCAGCTGCATTGATGAATTCTGAAATGGTCGCTGCAAGACCGCGTTTTAAAAGAACTGGTTTCTTCACGGAACCGGCTTCTTTTAACAGCTCGAAGTTTTGCATGTTACGTGCCCCAATTTGGATAACATCGATATGCTCAATCGCTTCTTCAATATGAGCAGGATTGACAATTTCACTAATGACAGCAAGACCGTATTCATCCGCTACACGCTTTAGAATCTTTAGTCCGTCTACACCAAGTCCTTGGAAGTCGTATGGACTTGTGCGAGGTTTAAATGCGCCACCACGAAGTAGTTTTAATCCCTGCTGTTTCGCTGCTGCCGCTACTTCTGCGACTTGCTCGTAGCTTTCAACGGCACATGGTCCAACGATGAAACGCTGCTTTCCATCACCGATCGCTTCCCCATTGATATTCACGATTGTGTTTTCTGGCTTTTTCTTACGAGAAACAAGAAGTGCTTTGCTGTGGTCATCTTCTTGAAGCTCTAGACCTGCTTTGAAAATCTCTTTGAAAATATGCTGAATCGTTGAGTTTTCAAATGGCCCATCATTTTCTTCAAGAATTTGGTTCAGCATTGTGCGCTCTCTGACAGGATCATAACGGTTGACACCTTGCGCTTCTTTTGCTTTTCCAATTTCTTTGACAATGTTTCCTCTTTCATTGATCAGTTTTAGAATTTGAAGATTTAGTTCATCTGCTTGCTGCCTCAATTTTTCTAGTTCATTGTTGCTCATTTTTGTCATCCTTTCCTCTGCCTGCTCTCGCTTTTTATTTTTTCATTCTTGCATGATAGGGTTTATTATAAACAAAGATTTCGGAATTGTCACGAAAATTTTCTTTATTACCCAAACGCTTTTAAGCGATAAAGTATTGTATGTAAGATTATAGCATACTTTTCGTTCAAGTAAACCTTTTTTATAAAAAAAACGTCAGCCGCTGCTGACGTTTCTTTCTTTTACAGATTATGTTCAAGCGCTTCTTTTGTAATGCTTGAGTGAGAAGCATGCCATTTTACTTTTCCACCGCTAAAGACGAGTGCCTGCGGACTTTCGTGCTTTACACCTGATTTTTCAGCCACGTAGGATGAAAGCTCTCTCGTGTTTTGAATTTGCAAGAAATACGTTGGCACGTCTTCATGTGCAGACGCAAATGCTTCAAACTCTTGAAAAGCCGCTTGGCTGATCGGACATGTCAAACTGTGCTTAAAAAAGACAAAGGTCCCATCTTGATTCGTTAGTTGATCAAACTGTTCTTCTGTTTCAATGAGTTGTTTTGACATGATGTTCTCCTTCTTCACTTCGAGCAGTGAGAGTTAGCCTTTAGTAGATTGTTCTACTTTTTCTTTGACATCTTTGATGCCGTCTTCAATTTCTGATTTTGCTTCTTGTGCTCTTACTTTTGCTTCATCTGCTACATCAGATGCTTCGCTTGCCAAATCCGCTGCCGCATCTTCTGCTTCATTTTTCACATGATTAGCTTTTCCAGCCGCACGCTCTTTTATGTCTTTCACTTTGTCTAAAATCTGGTTTGACTGCTCTGCTACAAGCTGAGACAATTCAGACGTTTTATCTTTTGCAATCGTCACATATTCAGTGCCTTTTTCTTTTGCATCTGTTGTGAGCCGGTCTGTTTTTTCTTTTAACGCATTCGCTTGGGTGTTCAAATCATCGCGAAGCTCTTTCCCTGACTTCGGTGCTAAAAATAATGCTGTTGTTGCACCAACAATTCCACCAATAAGTGTTCCGATCAAAAAGTCTTTGCTATTGATTCCGTCTTTGCTCATGATTATTCCTCCTATGCGAATATGGTTTATTTTTGATGTTTACGCTGTTTCCATTTTTTATAAATTTCAAGTGCTGCGTTACTCCAGCTTACCACATCCGTCACTTTTTCTTGATTTCTTTCAACGGATGAAGAAACCGCACCAGCTGCCTGCTTTATGCTTGTATTAAATTGGTTGATCGAGCCACCAATTCCCTGCACCGCATCCACAACTGTGTTAAGTTTTGCTGATTTGTCTTGAATATCTTCAGCAAGCTGATTCGTCTTATGTAGCAACTGTGCTGTCTCTGTGGTGATGCCTTGCATCTGACCTTCAAGACCTTCTAAAGTTGATGCAACATTCTTTAATGTCAGCTGTAAGGATTTTAATGTTTTGGACAAATAGATGACAAGAATGAGGAAAGCAATTGCGATCAGTGCAACGCTTAGATATAGAATAATAATCATCTGATACCTCCTTTGCTGCGGGCATATTCAATTCATTACCCTCTCGTTGTATCATTCAAACATCGCCTAGAATGACCGATTGAATAATAATTCTACACTTATTCGCTAATTCCTGTCCACAGCGAACGAAAAAAAGCGCCGCATGTTGACACATTTAGCCCTTTTGTCACATTTTATTCAAAATAAAAAAGTGCCATGTGAAACGGCACTTTTTTAAAGCATTTATACAGCGACTTTTTCATAAGCACGCAAATACTTCTGAATGTCTCCTGCTCCCATAAAGATCAGAATCGCATCTTCGTGCGTTTTCAGCACAGATGTATCTTCTTCCTCAATTAATTGGGCCTGCGGGATTTTTTCTCGTAAATCTTCAATGCTCAGCTTCCCAATGTTTTCACGGGCTGAACCGAAAATATCACAAAGGTAGACATAGTCGGCTTTCTTTAGACTGTCAGCAAATTCACTTAAGAATTGCTGTGTACGTGTGAACGTATGCGGCTGGAAGACAGCCACAATATCACGGTCCGGATATTTTTGGCGAGCTGCTTCAATCGTGACTTCAATTTCAGTTGGATGATGTGCATAATCGTCAATTAAGACCTGCTCACCGACCACTTTTTCATTAAAGCGTCGTTTCACACCGCCAAATGTCGTTAATGCGCCTTTGATAAGCTCTACATCAATGGACTCATAGTGACATAATGCAATGACAGCTAACGAGTTGAGGACATTATGATTTCCGTAGGCAGGAATGTAGAAGGTATCATAAAACGTATTGCGTACAAATACATCAAATGTGGTACCTTCCGTATTTTTCACAACATTGCGTGCTTGGAAATCATTTTCTTCGTTGAAACCGTAGTACACAACAGGTACCTTCGCTTGAATCTTTGGCAGATGCTCATCATCACCGCAGGCAATAATGGCTTTTTTCACTTGAAGCGCCATGTTTTGAAACGCATCAAACACGTCATCAATATCCGAGAAATAATCAGGATGATCAAAATCAATATTGGTCATGATCGCATAATCTGGATGATAGCTGAGGAAGTGTCTGCGGTATTCGCATGCTTCAAAAACAAAATACTCGCTGTTTTCTTTCCCCATTCCAGATCCATCACCGATTAAGTACGAAGTAGGTTTGGCTGCCTGCATGACGTGAGCAAGCAGTCCTGTTGTCGATGTTTTGCCATGAGCACCAGTAATCGCAACGTTTGTGAATGAATCCATGTATTCTCCAAGGAATTTATGGTAACGAATGACAGGAATCCCTTCAGAAAGGGCACGTTCAATCTCAGGGTGTGTATCAGGGAATGCATTTCCTGCGATGACCGTCATCCCTGGCTGAATATTATCTGGGTCAAATGGTAGAATTTTAATATTTCGTTCTTCTAATGCTTTTTGTGTAAAGATATGTTTTTCGATATCCGATCCTTGGACAGTATACCCAGTATCATGAAGAATTTGGGCCAGTGGACTCATACCTGTCCCTTTTATTCCAACAAAATGATAAACAGTCATAATTGTACCTCCAACAAACGTCTATCTGACTTACAGTATATGACGCTCATTTCAATTTGCAACTTGTGATTTTGCCTCTAGCTGATCACAGATCGCAGCTCCAAATAAAGATTTTTTCCGATCTTCCTATTCTAATCAATATTAACTATGATTAGTATCCGACAACCTTCCCATTTCTAACACCTGTTTCCGCTTATTTTACATAAAAAAGCGCTCTGACAGACATGCGAAAAGCGTCCAATTACAAAATTGCACCTATGTGCTATCATACCATGTTTATGAAAAAAATGAAGTGGTTTGTTTAGATCAACTGTTCTAAGTCACTCAGTGTCATGAGCACTTCTCTTGGCTTACTGCCTTTCGCACCAGAGATCATGCCCTCTCGCTCCATCATGTCAATCAACCTGGCTGCACGGTTGTAGCCAATTCTAAATCTTCGCTGCAAACTTGATGTACTAGCGCTATTCTGCTCGATGGCAAAACGGCAGGCATCCATAAACAATTCATCTTCGTCTGTAATCGCAGAGCCCTGCAGCATGAGTTCCTCCTGTTCAAAAAGGAACACTGGCTTGCGCTGCTTTCTCACATGTGCCACCACTTGATCAATCTCACGGTCTGATACAAAGTTCCCTTGCAGCCTTGTCGGTTTGCCGGAGCCATTTTCTAAGAAGAGCATGTCTCCTTTTCCGAGAAGCTTTTCTGCACCTGCCATGTCAATGATCGTTCTTGAATCCACCTGACTTGAAACAGAAAACGCAATTCTTGTTGGAATATTAGCTTTAATGAGACCTGTAATGACATCAACAGAAGGTCTTTGTGTCGCAATCAATAAGTGAATGCCGCATGCTCTTGCTTTCTGCGCAATTCGGCAGATGCTTTCTTCGACTTCATTTGGTGCGACCATCATTAAATCAGCCAGCTCATCGATCACCACGACGAGATAAGGCAGTTTTTCTCCCATTTGTTTTTCTTTCACAAGCTCATTGAATCGTTTAATTTCTCTCACGCCAGAGTGTGCAAATAGTTCATAGCGTCTTTCCATTTCATCCACTACCCATTTCAGAGCAGCAGTTGCTGTCTTGGCATCAGTGATGACGGGACTCACAAGATGCGGAATGTGATTATACGGCGCTAATTCAACCATTTTAGGGTCAATTAAGAGCATTTTCACTTCATCTGGTGATGCTTTAAACATGAGGCTCACTAAAATCGTATTAATGCAGACGCTTTTTCCTGAACCAGTTGCTCCGGCAATTAATCCATGCGGCATTTTTTGCAGATCAACCACGACAGGCTGGCCTGAAATATCTAATCCGAGTGCCGCTGTTAAAGGAGATGGATTGTCTCTAAACGCACTGCTTCTGATCATTTCTCTTAAGAACACCATTTTACTGTGCAGATTTGGCACTTCGATTCCGATCGTGTTTTTCCCTGGAATCGGGGCTTCAATTCGAATATCCTTTGCGGACAAACTAAGTTTAATATCATCTGACAGGTTCGTGATTTTGTTCACTTTGACACCTGGTTCTGGATGTACTTCAAACCTTGTCACAGAAGGTCCCTGTGTGACGTGAACAACACTTGCTCTTACGTTGAAATTTTTAAGCGTCGCATTGAGCAGCTCTGCCCGCTCTTTCACCCATGTGCCGTCCTCTTCTTTTTGAGCTGGCGGTACGTCTAAAAGGGCAAGGCTTGGAAAAACATACCCTTGTGTATCGGCTGCTTTCTTTTGTCCTTGCACGCGCTGATCGCTTTTTAACATCATGACATTAAACGGAACCGTAGAGGTTTGCCCGCTTGTGCGTTGTGGCTGCGGAGATGTCTGTTTTGGTTCTTCTTTCTTGACTTCATGCGTTTGTTCTTGCTGCTCTGTCTGCTCTATAACGGTTTCTGCCGCTTCAGATGCAGTTTGTTCCTCTGTTACTTGTTCTACTGGCATCACTTGATCTTCTTCAATTTCAGCTTCTTGGACCAGCTGATCTTCCTGCAGGTCATGTTTGACTGGCTCAGCTTCTTCAAATGCTGCCGCAGGCGCTTCTTCTTGTTTGTCTTCTATTGGATCAGCCGCTACTTCTTCCACCGGTTCTGCTGAAATGTTTTCTGTTAACGCCGCTTCTTCTGATGGCATGTCTACTTCCATTTCAATCGCTGGCTGCGAAGGTTCCGGTGTTTCGAAGGTCAACATGTCTATTTCCTCAGTATGATCTTCAAACTGATGGACAGGATCGTCCTTTATTTCTTCTTCATCACCGGAGACAGTCTGTTCCGGCTCAGACTCAACGGGCTGCTTCTGATAGACTTCTGCTTGCTGCTTATGTACATCAGCTTCATGATGATCTTCTGGATCGTTTTCTTCTGGCTCGATGAAAGGCTCGTCAGTTAAACGTTCCAGTGTCGATTGAACATGATCTTGATAAGCGAGTTCCTCTTGCAATGTATGCGGGGTTACTGCTGGCTCTTTGTCCGTTCTCTCTTCTGCTGACACTGAAGCCATTTCCTCGATACGTTTTTCTTTCTGTATAGACGGGATGTTCATTTGCTGTCTGACATTCCGTTCACGCTCTGCCTCTTCTGATAACAGTGTGACACGCTGCGCCGTTTCTTCTGCTGCTTTCCTTTGAACTGAAGCTGTTCCTTCTTTTGAATCTGCCCGTTTTGGACGCATATCCTGATGATAGCCATAGATCGGTGATGGAATTTGCTCTGGCTTGAATGGCTTTTTATTTATATCAGGCTGAAGCGTTTGTTTAGGCTGATAGGTTTTCTGCTTTGCCTTTGGCTGGCTTGGTTTCACGCGTCTTCTCTCCTGCTTCACTCCATCACGCTGGGGTTCATCTGGAACGAGCGGAAAGCGAAAGTTCCCTTTTGGATATTCATAATACACTTTCGTATCTTCGATTTTTTTATATTCTTTATGCGGTTCAAAAGCTGGCTGCTTTGGTGCAGCTAGATCTTCTTCAGGTCTTGCAGCTTTTTCTTCTTTCTTTTCTTCTCCTAAAAATACACTAAAAAATTTATCTAACCAACTCATCATTTATCACTCACTTTAACTCCCCTTACGTTTTCTTGGGCGATTTTTAGTATACCATTGCTTTTTCATGCAGAAAAGCGAGAAAAGTGCCGCTTTATGCTGTTCATGCTGTTGTAGATGAAAAAAAGTCACTAAGTACGTACTTAGTGACTTTTGGTATAACACATTCTTCGCTCCTATGTGCCCGTTTATGGGAGGTTACGCTTTAAAGGGTTCGCCAGCTTGATGGCTTCCATCTAAAACAAGAATCCCTTTTTCAGCAGGTGCGTCTGGAAGATCTAACTCTTTTGCAGAACAAATCATACCGCTTGATGGAACGCCTCTTAGCTCAGCATCTTTGATGACCATACCGCTTGGCATCACTGCACCGACCTTCGCCACCACAACATATTGACCTTGGTCAACGTTTGGTGCACCGCACACGATTT
This sequence comes from Bacillus sp. FSL P4-0248, assembly GCF_038593305.1. Taxonomy (NCBI): domain Bacteria; kingdom Bacillati; phylum Bacillota; class Bacilli; order Caryophanales; family Bacillaceae; genus Bacillus; species Bacillus sp. FSL P4-0248. The sequence goes on from NZ_CP151983.1 coordinate 2,658,998, forward strand.
GTAAGGTTTCATCGCCCACATCAACTTGGCAAATGTTTAATTTATCTGCATTCGGATGCTTTTCTTTTTCCTTTACATAGCCGACAACAAATTTTGGTGATAAATCCACAGTCAACGTTTCACTGACACCGTTACGGTTTAAAATTTCATTGATATCTTGAACAATGGTTTCAGAAAGCGGAACAGATCCGTTTTCTTCAATTTTCATGTAAGTGGATGCATTGAAGATATTAAAGCCTGTTGTTTCTTTTGTTTCTTGATTGAAGATTCGTACAACATCTCCAAACGTCTCATGACCTACTTCTTCTCTCGTCACATCTTTCAATGAAATAAGGAGTGTGTCGCCTACACCTTCTGCATTATAAAAAACGTTCATTCTTCAAAATTCCCTTCTACTGCTGTTTTGGTCTGCTTTTTGCAAGTATAAAGATCGGTTCAAGCTTACCCTCGTCATATAAAAATGACAATGCGGTAATCGGAACCGTGCCGCTGGCGAAGAAGCTCATCGACATCTGCCCTAAAATATCATAGCCTGAATCATTGCGAACATCTGCAATGATGAAAACGTCTTGATGGGGAACAGAAATCGCCATCTGCCCTTCTATTTTTTGCGCGTATTCTTGTAATAACGATTCATTTAAAAGTCTGCTGGCGTCATACCCGTCATTTGCACGGAAGAAATAAAACCGGTTGCCTGCCACTTCATCCATTTTCACTACTGTTTCTAGCGAACGGACGTTGAAGCTTGCAGTTTCTCTGATTCGCTCTTTTGTCCAGTTTTCCTTTTGGAGCATCTTTTCATCAATTAGTCGGTAGGTGCTTCCAAGGTCAAGCGCATAGTAGATTCTCGTTTCTGCTGTATGCTCATCAAACACGAGCGGAATCCCATCACTTGATGCCTCAGGAAAGGAAGTGGAACGAATGACCGGATAGATCTGCTTTTCTTTTCCTGAAATGTGCTGCGCTTCGCCTTTCATGGCACTCAGCGCTTCTTTCACATAATAGACGATCTCATCAATGGTTTCATCAGGCTTTACTTCCCACTTTGCAATAATTGGCGGGAGCTCTAGTGTGATGCCTTTGCCTGTTTGTTTATCTTCAATACGAAGCGTATCTTTTTCCCGGTCAAACTCGTGTGACCAGCTGTCGTTCGTCAGACGGCTTTTGAGTTCATTCGCAAGCTGTCTTGATGTCATTTTTGCCATCGTTTTAGACTCTCCTTTCGTTATTTAGAAAGAGAATCTGTTAAAAATGCTTCAATCTCTTCCTTTGTCTTACGATCTTTGCTGACAAAGCGGTTAATCTCTTGTCCGTTTTTAAAGACTAAAAAGCTTGGAATACCGTAAATTTCCCACTCTGCACAAGTGTCAATGAACTTGTCTCTATCGACATAGAAGTACTCAAATTCTGGGTAGTTTGCTTCAAGCTCTGGCAAGAATGGCTCAATAAATGTGCAGTCCGGGCACCAGTCAGCTGAAAATAGCAATACCGTTAAGTCTTCTTGAATCACTTTTTGTAATTCTTCGTTTGATTCAATTTTTTTCATGTTTCATTCCTCCAGTTTGTATGGTTAAATCTCCGAATTGTATATAGCCTTTCTTTCTCATCCATTCTGATACTACCAAACTAATCACTGCCGGGCCAACGATATGCAAGAGAGCGATCGCCAGAAATACAGATGGATGAAACCCCATGACGGTCAGCGTCATGAGTTGTCCAACAAGCCCGCTCGTTCCCATTCCCGCTCCTGCCGCATTATTGACCATCCCAAAGCCAATAATACCAATTGGCGCGAGAATCAGACCAGCAATTGTCGGCGGAATCAGGATGAGGGGATTTTTCACAATGTTCGAAAGCTGCAACTTTGACGTTCCAATGCCGACAGCCGCAAGACCGCCAAAGCGATTTTCTCTAAAGCCTGCAGCGGCAAAGCCGACCATTTGAGCACAGCAGCCAATCGTTGCAGCACCAGCAGCTGTCCCGCTTAAGTCAAGCATGAGCGCAAGTGCAGCACTTGAGATCGGAGAACTGAGAGCAAGTCCAACAATGGTCGCTACCAGCATGCCCATGATCAGCGGGCTTTGATCTGTCCCCCACATAATGAGCCTGCCGAGCCCTGTCATCATGGCTTCAATTCCAGGTCCGATTAGGGCAGCGGTGAAAAAGCCAGTGATAATGGTGACAAACGGCGTTAAAATAATATCAATTCTTGTCTCACCACTGACCAGCTTGCCGAGTTCCACACCAATTAATGCTGCGGCAAAGCTTCCAGCAGGCCCCCCAAGCTCTGCTCCTGCAGCGCCTGAGACAACACTTGCAAAAATGATCAAAGGAGATGCATGTAAACGGTACGCAACCGCTACGCCGATCGCCGGTCCCATGAGCCCCATGGCAAGGGTTCCCATTTTAATGATGAGTGGAAGTGATAACAGACCGCCTGCTGTTTTTAAAATCAGACCTACCACTAATGTAGCAAATAGACCTAAAGCCATATAAGAAAGTGCATCAATGAAATACACCTTTGACGAAAGGGAGATCCCCTTTCTTTTTAAATAAGTCATCAACGTCGTCTTCCTGCTTTCTCATAGGAAAGACGAAGAGGCCTGTCCTTCCCATTATATGTAGTATTCTTGCGATGAAAAATAGTCTCTACCATGAATATCATAATCATATTTTTTTTGCTTTATCAAGCACTTCTTGTGTAACATGAAAAGAAACAGGACAAACCTTTACTAAGTTTGTACAAAAGGAGGAGATCGTTATGCAATTAACTGTCTATTTAGCTGGAGAAATTCATAGCCAGTGGCGTGATGAAATCAAGGAGAAAAGCCAATCTTTGAAGCTGCCGGTGACATTTGTCGGTCCAATGGAAAATCATGACCGCTCAGATAACATCGGTGAGGATATTTTAGGTGAGCAGCCGAATGCCATTTTCAAAGATGATGCAGCTTCTGATTTGAATAATTTTCGTACTGAAATTTTATTAAACAAAGCAGATGTCGTCATTGCTCGCTTTGGTGAGAAATATAAGCAGTGGAACACAGCCATGGATGCATCTGCTGCGATTGCAAAAGGTAAACCTCTTATTTTAATCCGTCCAAAAGAGCTGCACCATCCATTAAAGGAACTATCAAACAAAGCAAATATCACTGTGGAAACCGTAAACCAAGCGATCAAGGCGTTATCTTATGTGTTTGAACAGCAATAAGAAAAAAGGCTGCTCTCATTGAAGAAGCAGCCTTTTTCTATTCTATTTATACTTGTTGGTAAATAGAATCCACTGTACTTTGATCACAATTTTTGACAAGGCGGACAATTAACTCTTTTGCCGCTGCGTAATCATCCACATGCAAAACAGAATGACTTGTATGAATGTAGCGTGCACAAACTCCAATGACAGCAGAAGGCACACCTTGGTTTGAAATATGAACACGTCCAGCGTCCGTACCACCCGGTGATACGAAATATTGATATGGAATGTTGTTTGTCTCAGCAGTATCAAGTACAAAGTCTCTCATTCCGCGGTGCGTAATCATTGTCCGATCAAAAATACGCAGAAGTGCACCTTTTCCAAGCTGGCCGAACTGTGTTTTGTCACCTGTCACATCGTTTGCAGGACTCGCATCTAAAGCGAAGAAAAGATCTGGCTGAATCATATTCGCAGCTACCTCAGCTCCTCTAAGCCCAACTTCCTCTTGAACAGTTGCTCCTGAGTACAGCTGACATGAAAGTGATTCGTCTTTTAATTCTTTTAATAATTCAATTGCAAGGCCGCAGCCATAGCGGTTATCCCAAGCCTTCGCTAAAATCTTTTTTGGATTCGCCATTGGGGTAAAAACCGTTGCAGGAACGATTTGCTGTCCTGGACGAACGCCAAGCTCTTTTGCCTCTTCTTCACTGTCTGCACCAATATCAATGAGCATATCTGACGGCTTCACAGGTTTGCTTTTTTGTTCTGGCGTGAGAAGGTGAGGAGGTGTACTAGAGACGACACCAGGAATTGGCCCGTGATCGGTATGGACGTCCACACGCTGCGCCAGCATGACTTGACTCCACCAGCCGCCAAGTGTTTGAAAACGAATCATCCCGTTTTTCGTAATCGATGAGACCATGAATCCGACTTCATCCATATGACCCGCTACCATAATTTTCGGTGCGTTTTCCGGTCCCTTGCGTACGCCAAACACTCCGCCAAGACGGTCTTGAATGAGTTCATCAGAATATTTCTCAAGTTCCTTTTTCATAAAAGCACGCACATGGTGCTCATTTCCTGGAGTTCCCTGTAATTCTGTTAAATTTCGGAAAAGCGACAATGTTTCTTCGTTCATTCTACAGTTTACCTCGTTTCTATGTAATGACCATATATATTCCTATAAAAATAACACTCACTTTATACTATAAGAATTCTTTCGGTTTTCCAAGTATCTCTCCAGAAATTTTGAATATGCTTTCAAGTATTCGGATTCCTTAACATCGTTGGACAAGTTTTGTATAATGGAAAAAACAGCAATACGGAGGTGCAGCACGTTGAAGTTAAAACATGTTCTGATTGGTGCGAGTATTGGCGTAGCCGCTGCAATTGTTGCAAAGAAAGTATTTTTCCCTACGTATATCTCATCTGAAAAAGCATTAAAAATTGTGAAATCTGCTTTTAAACAGCGCGGCCCGATTGATGGCTCTTGGATTTATACTGTACCAGAACCGTATACCGTAAATGGCGAAACGATTGATGTATACAAATCTGGCATTACCCGCTCTGCCTTTGGTGAGCTTGAACAGTATGAAGTGATGATTGATGCCAAAACTGGCATGATCGTGGATGTAATTGATTCTGTTGCTTGATCAAGAAAGCTTCGCAAAGACATGTCCTTGCGAAGCTTTTTTTATATGGCTTTGATTTTTTTGTAAACAGGATGCCACATAGCGTCCTGCACAGCCTGAATGAGATCATCAGGCGTTTCTTCTGCAATTCCTTCATCAATTGCTGCCTGCGCCACACGGACGGCTACTGTCGCTGAAACGGTTCGAAGCTGATCGACACTTGGCAGCATCGCTGCACCCGGCTTCCCAACATTGACCATGCTTGCAATGGCTTCAGCACTCGCAACAAACATACTGTCTGTCATGAGGCGTGCTTTTGACACAATTGTGCCTAGACCAAGGCCTGGGAAGACAAGGGCATTATTCGCTTGTCCAATTTCATATGTGACACCGCCATATTCGACAGGATCAAATGGACTTCCCGTTGTCACAAGGGCACGTCCTTCAGTCCACTCGATCAGATCTTGCGGCTTTGCTTCTGAAAGAGGTGTCGGATTCGACATCGGTAAAATTGCAGGACGCTCCACGTGTGACGCCATTTCTTTTACAATTTCCTCTGTAAATGCTCCTCCGACCGTCGAAGTGCCAATTAAGATTGTTGGTTTCGCCTGCTTGACGACCTCTAATAGATCAATCGAATGCTTTGGACCATTACGGGCATAATTCTTTACTTCGTCAGAGCGCCTTGCATACGGCTTTTGAAATGGCTGAATGTCAGGTGAATCATCTGTGAGCAGCCCCGTTTTATCAATACACCAGAAATGATCGTAGGACTCCTCTTCTTTGACTCCATCTCTGACAATGGCATCACGGATTTGCTCGGCTATGCCAATACCTGCCGTACCCGCTCCAAAAATGACAATACGGTGATCTTTCAGCGGAACCTTCGAAGCTTTTGCACATGCCAGAACTGCAGCAAGTGAAACGGCGCCAGTCCCTTGAATGTCATCGTTAAATGTACAAATACGGTCCTTATATTTTTCCAATATCGCACGGGCATTCTTTGTCCCAAAGTCTTCCCAGTGAAGGAGTGCATTTGGGAAAGTAGCGCGGGCAAGCTCGACATATTGATCAATGAACTGATCATAGCGCTCTCCTCGAACGCGGGAGTGCTGGTTTCCAACATAAAGCGGATCATTCAAGAGACTTTCCTGGTTCGTTCCGGCATCAAGCACTACTGCCAGCACGCGGCTGGGATCAATGCCTGCTGCAGCTGTATAAACAGCAAGTTTTCCAACTGAAATGGCAATCCCGCCAACGCCCCAGTCTCCAATACCTAAAATGCCTTCTGCATCCGTTGCAACGATTAAGTCGATTGATTCATCGACACCATAAGAGGCAAAAATCTCCTCCATGCCTTCCAGATCATCAATCGATAAATAGAGCCCTCTCGGCTTTCGATACTCATGGCTATAACGCTGAATAGCCGTTCCAACAGTCGGCGTGTAGACAATCGGAAGCATTTCCGCCAAGTGCTCATTTAGCAGTTTGTAAAAAAGCACTTCATTTCTGTCATGAAGCGCTGTTAAATACACATTTTTCCCCAGTTCATCAGGCTGTGCCTTGAACTGTTCATATGCACGCTTTGCCTGATCCTCTAAGGTTAAGACCTTAGGCGGAAGAAATCCCTTTAACCCGAGCTCCTCCCGCTCTTCCTTTGTAAATGCAACCCCTTTGTTTAAATAAGGGACTGACATGACTTCCAACCCTCTTAATGGTGTTTCGATCACATCACCATGTACACGATAAAATTGGTTCACCTGCACTCTTCCTTTCACAAGTTCATTTTGTCGTTATTTTGTGTGAAAGGCGAAAAAAACATACAGATGATCTTTTATCTTCCTGTTTCTCTTTTGATGTCGTGTGTGATCTGCCCGTCTTCGTCCCATTTTACAGCACGATAAATGGCATCATGATAAAACAAGTACCATGCATTTTTTTCTTCTGCAAATGCCTGCCACTTTTGCTTGGCTGGAATCGAGGTCATTGGGTAATCATCATATGCCAAAACCCAAAGTGGATTTTTATGAGCATGTGTTGGCATGATATCAGCTAAATGAATCGCTGTTTCGCCCTCACTTGTGAGCGTTAAAATGCTATGACCATTGCTATGGCCGCCTGTATGATGCAGCTCGATTCCTTCTGTCACTTCGATGCTTTCTTCAAATGTGACGACTTGATCTGCCACAGGCTCCCAGTTTTCTTTCCAATATGTATTTCTTGAGCGAATGTTTGGCGCTCTCATTTCATCCCATTCGATTTTCGATGTGATGATTTTTGCCTGCTGAAAAACAGACACGAGCTTATCGCCTTCACGTTTTGTTAATCCGCTGGCATGATCAAAGTGCAGATGTGTCATCAATACGTAATCAATATCTGATGGGCGCAGGCCAAGCGCCGCTAGAGATTCTTCCAATTTGGTTTCCTCTGTCACGCCGTAATTGCGTTTTTGTTTATCTGTCAGCTTCCCTGATCCGATGCCGGAATCCACTAACAGGTGAAGACCCTTCCACCGAATGAGAATTGGATCACATCGTAATTCAATTTGATTGCGGTCATTTACCGGGTATTTTTTTGACCATAATGGCTTTGGCACGACACCAAACATCGCTCCGCCGTCCATGTGCGTATCTCCCCCGTTTAACCAAAACAGTTCCATTTCACCTATTTTCATTGTCTCCATTGCTGTCATCCCTCCTTTTTCTATCGTAGCAAATACAGCCAAAAATCGCATGCACCAATCTTTTCATAAAAAAAGCTGACTGCCATTTTTCTATTGCAGCCAGCTTGATATCACTTGTTATTCTGGGAATTTGACTTCTGATCGATAGATCGGTTGTCCCATAGCCGAGAATTTCTCTTCATATTCAGTCATCACGTTTCCTTCTAAGCCGTCCTCATGTAAATCTAGGCTGACATACGTTAAAAGAAGGCCATATGCAGAAAAACTTTTTAAGGAATATTCAAATAACCCGCGGTTATCTGTTTTGAAATGTAACTCACCGCCTGGACGGAGTATATGTTCATATCGCTCTAAAAAGGTTTTAAACGTCAATCTGCGCTTTTCGTGTCTTGCTTTTGGCCACGGATCAGAGAAATTCAAATACACCCGGTCAATCTCATTTTCCGCAAACACATCTGTCAGCGTCTCAGCATTGATGTTCAAAAGCTTTACATTTTCAACATCTGTCTCTTTGATTTTATCTACTGCCGTCACAATAACACTTTTAAATAATTCAATGCCAATATAGTTGATATCAGGATGAAGCTTGCCCATTCCAGCAATAAAGCTCCCTTTTCCTGTCCCAACTTCGATATGGATTGGATGATCATTTCCAAACAGCTCATGCCATTTCCCTTTATATTGCTCGGGACTTGCTAAAGCAATATGAGCATTCTCAGCTAAGTAATCATCCGCCCATGGTTTATGTCGCATTCTCAATTTGATACACCTCTATTTTCTTTACATTTTATCAAGATACCATGAAACATAAAGACCCGCAAGACAGCATCTTCTATGTCCATATAAAAAGACCAGCCCTCGCTTGAGCTGGTCTGCCGCATGTATAAATTGGACGCTGAATGCACAGTTTAACCTCATAAATGACACGCAGGAAAGGAGCATTTGTATGGGTTTAAACCGTCAACATCAGCTTCAATTAATCAAAGATATTTTAACCGATCACCAGCTGGATTGCTGCGGGACTGTTGCAGAATATGAACAGGTGGGACGCGTGATTCAATTAATGCTGGCAAAAGAAGATCTGGATGCCGACATTCGTCAGCTGTTAACAGATATTTATGATTACAGCCAAAAGGGCACCTCTGTCAGTTCAATTGATGCACATATTGAGGAGCATCAATCACATCTGTCTGAGTGGGTCGAGAACATTCCACTGTCTTAATGGATGTTTAACCGTTTTAAGAGTGCATTTAGCTCCGCTTGCACTTCTTTTTGCGCCTTTTCATTCCCTTTTCGTTTATGCCAAACGACAAACGATACGGTTTCAGCGAGCACGTACCACGCCATGCGCTTTCGCAAATTGTCCGTCAGCGGGGCGCCGTACATAGAGAGCCAGCTTTCCCAGTTCTCTTCTTCAACATAATGGTATAAAAGCGGTCCAAGATCAATCGCTGGGTCTGCAATCATCGCCCCATCCCAATCGATCAAATAGAGCTGGTTTTCATCTGTCAGCAGCCAATTATTATGATTGAGATCGCAATGACAGACGACCTTGTCCTCAAAATAGACAGCCTCCACATGCTTCTCTAAATACTGGATGGCACGCGAAATGTCTTGTGAATCAATTTGCTCGTTTAATATGGACTGTTTCAGATGCATCAGAATGGATTCTGGGTCTAGAGAGTGCTTCTCTAATCGTTTCAGCATATCGAGCAATTCTTTTGATGTATGGATTTTTCTTAGCTGCTCTGCTACAGGACGATCATTCATGTCCTTTGGCTTCAGCTCTCTGCCGCTCAGCCAGTGCTGTGCAGTAATCACATCTCCATTTTCCATCCGTTTTGTCCAGACAAGCTTCGGCACAATGCCTTCAGCTGACAAAACCGCAAGAAACGGTGACGTATTGCGTTTTAAAAATAGCTTTTGGTCATTGTGTGTTGCGAAGTACGCATCTCCCGTAGCGCCTCCAGCCGGAGAGATGTGCCATTCGCTACCTAATATTTGTCCCAACCAGTTCATATCAATTTTCAACCCATCATTTCTTAAAATATTTTAAATCTTGCTTTTTTAGTCGACAAAATTCAGCCGATTGAGGATCAATTGGCTGTTTCTTTTTTTATTTATATGATCATAAAAACAAAAAGGACAGCTATTGAGAATGAGATGCTAAACAATAGCCGTCCTATAGATTTTATCGTTACCTTCTTATACTCGTCAAGCAAAACTAAAAAATCAGGACAAGAACCTTACGAAAAAGAAGGCTTTTTTCATGGTTCTTTGACTAAGGATATACCGCAAGTTATTTAAGCACGTAATTTTAAGGATCGTTCACTTGCCTTTACAAAGACAGGCGTTGCGCCGATCACTTCTCCATCTGCGTGAAATAAGATTTTTTCATCTGCTTCTAAAAACGCTTCCTCATGCTGAAACAGGGTAACCCCCTTCATCCCAAGGTGCTTTCGGAACACCATCGCGCTTAGAAACAAGAGGACTTTGAATGGATTCAAATCTGTGACAACCAACGTTTGAAAACCTGGCTGCCTCGCACTCACTTCCGGTGCCGCTTCCAGCCCTCCCCCGTAATACGGGTGATTGCAGACGATCACAAACCACACTTGGCGAAAGACTTTCTTCTCATTTTCAATAAATAACGCAAGATCAAACGGCTTAAACGACCATAAAGAATGGAGAAATGACAGAGGGTAGATGATAAAGCCAAGCCCCAGCCGTTTCAGCCACTTTTTCCCTCTAAAATGCACCGTTTTCCTCAGTACATGTGCGTCAAACCCCGCACCGATATGATTGAGAAAGAGAACAGATTGCGGACTTTCGGCATGATCTTGAAAGGAGCCGAGAGAAAATGTTTTGGTGAGCATTCTCTTTTGCTTTCTCACTTCTTTTAGGACATCATGACGATGGATACCGAGACCCTTCGCAGCATCATTCCAATGACCAGCAGGGACAAAACTAAGCTGCACATGATCGATTTCCTTTAAGCCATTCAGTACTTCATGAATGGTGCCGTCACCGCCAATAACAATCAAGCGCTTCAGCCTGTCATCCTGCATGGCACTGATTTGTCTTGCCAAAACTTCTGCATGGCCTTCATGCTGGGTGAGAAATGATCGATAAGAGACCTCCACCTTTTGTAATTCTTTCTCTATGCTCCTCCATGTGCGGAGTCCTTTTCCATGTCCTGCTTCTGGATTAACGATAAAGTACCATTCATTCATATATTAGCTCCACTCAGGTCTCATTTTTCGTGACCTTCCATCATGCCTTTAATCGAGCCATTCCTGTCTTCTTTTGCTGTCTGATTCACCATAAGCAAGCAATGCCTTTGTCGCCTTAAATTGCTGATGCTTTGTCGGCGCCGTATTTTTCCGCTGCTTTTCAAACCACTCTTCTGCCTTCTTCTTATCGATAACCTCCATCCCATATGGAACTTCAGGTAAATCAATATAAGAGGTTCGGCTGATGAGGATTTTTTTCACAGGAAGGTCTACACCACTTTGCTGTAAGATCTTTGACACGACGGTGCCAGATCGCAAAAGGCTTGCACAAGGATTCAAGACGGACTGAACAGCTTTCCCAGTCGCCCGTTTTTCCCAAAAACGTTCCTTCGTTCCGATATAGACGCTGTCTGGCTCAGCCTCTAAGAAAGATAAACAGATCACTTCGAGCGGCGTGATGAGTATCGGACATAATTCCATCTCAGCTTTTTGAATGAGCAGCACCGGCTTGTACATCACAAAATAAGAATCCGGAAGCTGCCTTGCAAGCATCCGCAGCTTTTCATCATACCGAATATGATGGGAAACGGTTGAAATATGTGAAATCGTCGAACTCGCCCATTTTAATTGCACTTCAAAGAGATGATCCTTAAAAAAGTGAATCAGCTTCGTTTCATCGGTAGGAACGTTTCTGAAAACCCCTTGCTCTATATCTGTCGGCTCGTTAAAAAGACTCAGGTCCCGTTCCTTTTTCATATCGGCTTCTTTTTGCTTTCTCTTTAAGGAGAATTTCTTTCTCTTTTCTTCCTCTTGTTCTGGCGCTTGTTGAGGAATTTGATCAAACGGTTGCTGCGCCTCCTCTTTTGAAGCCTTTTTTAACTCGTCCCATCTTTGTTTTTTCAACCGATTGAATTGATTGATATAGTGATGCGGGTCTTGTTCATATCGTGATATATAATCTTGAATTTTGATAATTTGCGCCATCTGCTGCTCACTCCAACTTCTAGAATCATTTATGTAGTGTAAATTGTTTGATTGCGTGATAACGAGGGGTTTCCTTCGGACGTATTTCAAATAAAGTGATACGAGAAACCTCCATCACATATGGCTCTTTGCGTAAAGGTGCTTGCTTTTCATAAGGGTCATCCGCATTCCATTTGCGCGCAATCGTCATATGCGGATGAAACGGTCTCTTTTCAACAGGGTGTCCTGCTGACAAGACGGCTTCCTTTACCTTTTCTCTTAAGTGCATGAGCGGCTCACTTTCATGAGGCTTTGCAAAAAAGACTCTTGGGCGTTCCTTCGCACCAAACTGCCCTACCTCATTCAGCTCTAGTGGAAATGCAGACGCTTCATTTGAAAGGATGTCAAGCAGGTGAATGATCTTTTTTAAACGCTCTTCTGGAATGGCGCCTAAAAAGATAAGGGTCACATGATAATCATGTGGTGCTGTCCATTTTTGAAAGAACAGTCCGCTCCTTTGATCAATGTCTTGTTTGATTTGATGCGCAAGTTGTTCAGGGATGTGAATCCCTATAAAATAATGACGGCTTTCTGACACAATATCACCTGTCCTTTTTTAACAAACTTTACGAATCCCCATTGATGATAGTATAACTAAAGAAATGCGGAATGAGAAGAAAGGGTGTCATCTGATGAAAGTTGCACAAAATATAGCTGAGCTGATTGGCGATACACCGCTTGTCAAATTACAGCGGCTCCAGCCAGAAAATGCGGCGGCTGTTTACTTAAAGCTGGAATCATTTAATCCGAGCGGAAGTGTAAAAGACCGCGCGGCTTACAATATGATCATTGAAGCAGAAAAACAAGGGAAGCTCACAAAAGGAGCAACCATTATTGAGCCTACGAGCGGGAATACAGGGATTGGTTTAGCCATGAATGCCGCCGCAAGAGGCTACAAAGCCATCCTTGTCATGCCTGATACGATGACAAAGGAAAGAATCAATATTTTGAAGGCATACGGGGCGCAGGTCGTCTTAACCCCAGGAGAAGAAAAAATGCCAGGCTGCATCCGCAAGGCTGAGGAACTGGCTGCTCAAATTCCTCACAGCTTTATTCCCATGCAGTTTGACAATAGAGCGAACCCAGATGCACATAGAGGCACAACAGCAGTCGAAATTATGGAAGCTGTGAAACAACTTGGACAGCCACTTGGAGCCTTTGTCGCAACAGCTGGAACTGGCGGTACTATTACAGGAACTGGAGAGGAATTAAAAAAAGCATTCCCTCATTTAACCATCCGTGTGGCAGAGCCTAAGGGCTCCCCTGTCTTATCTGGCGGGAAACCTGGGAAGCATAAGCTCGTTGGCACAAGCCCAGGATTTATCCCCCATATTTTAAACGAGCACGTCTATGATGACATCGTTCAGGTAAGTGATGAAGATGCTTATCACATCACACGGCAGCTCGCTCAGCTTGAAGGAATTTTAGTAGGCCCATCCTCTGGGGCGGCTTGCTATGCAGCCATTGAAACAGCCAAGCAATTGCCGGCAGATCAAATTGTGATCTGTATGACAGCAGATACGGGCGAACGATACTTATCAAGTGATGTTTTTCAAGATTAAAAAAGGAACAGGGCGATGAATCCCTGTTCCTTTTTCTTCGTTTATTGGTTAAGATGCTTTGACAGATTTCACCTCAGCCTGCTCCCCTGTGACAAGTAAAGCCTGTTCATCAGTAAGCGGACATAAATCAAGCGTCTGCTGATGCTTCTCTGTGATTTGCTGCGCAGCCTCGCCTAAATAGGTATTGTGCATATGCGGTACTGGATAGCGGCTTATTTCATTGAAAGCTTGATATGATGAAAGCTCCGGTGCCTTCTTTTGATCATCCATCAGAGAGATATATTCAATGCTTGGCGCCATGATAATACTCCCAGCAGACTCTCCGATGTACAGCTTGCCGTTGTTGATTTCTTCTTTCAACACGTCATCGAGACGATGCTTTCTTAATTCCTGCAATAAATAAAACGTGTTGCCTCCTGACACGTAGATCACATCATTTTGTTTGATCATCTGCGAGATCTCTTCAGCGGACTGTTCATCTATCTGCACAGTCTCAAGCTGCATCCCTAATTGCTGAAAGGCTTCCTTCGCTGCCTCTACATAGTGCGTGACTTCTTCTACAGCACTTGCCGTTGGAAAGAAAGTCACGTGCTTTCCTTTTAATGATTCCCCCGCAAAGTCAGATAAGAGAGAATAGCTGTCTTTGAATGAAGAGCATAAGAACATTTTTTTCACTATGAATCCCCTCTTCTCTTTTCCATTTCTATTTTGCTAATTCATACATAGCTTGTGCGTAAAGAGCAGCTGCTCTCAGTAAGTCATCAATTTCAATATATTCATCCTTTTGATGGGCGCAGTCTGGCCTGCCAGGAAATAAAGGTCCAAAGGCAACGCCTGCTTCTAAAGATCTTGCATACGTTCCTCCCCCAATGGCAATAAGGGTTGCAGGATCTCCCGTTTGTTCCTCATATACCCGCTGCAAGGTTTTCACAAGCGGATGATCTTTTGAGACGTGATGCGGAGGGCTGTCTTCGAATTTTAGAACGGACGCCCCTTTTATGCTTTCAATTCCTTTTTTGACGTCCTTGCCGTCTGCTGTTACTGGATAGCGGACATTTAACCCTAGCTTTGCTTCCTCATTCTGTTTAAAGCGGATTGTCCCAACATTCAACGTCAAATCTCCACTAATCTCATCTTTGCAAGCAATTCCCAGCTTTTGTCCTCTTGTATCTTGATCAAATAAAGCGTTGATTTGGGAAGTAAAGGCAAGTCCCTGCTCATCTAATTCGTGTCCGCATAAGAAATTCGCCATATGAATGCCCGCATTTGTCCCATGCGCTGGCTCCATAGCATGAACGGACACCCCTTTTAATGTAAAATGCAGTCCATCTGTTGTGTTCTTTACCTCGCCAGATAATTGATGATCAGCAAGATAGGCTTCGAAGGCTGTTTTTAATGATTCAGCATCGTGTTCCTGTGCAGCAGTCACAGTAGCAGCTGCCTCATCTGGTACCATATTGAGCCTCATACCCGATGTAAATTGCTTCAGCGTATAGCGCTGATGATTCGCTGTTTGTTGATATGTAAATGACACAACCGCATCAATGATCCCTTTTTCCGCATGAATAATCGGAAAATCGGCATCTGGTGCAAATCCAATTTGCGGCATTGGCTCATGCTTGAAATAATGATCCACACAGCGCCAATCACTTTCTTCATCTGTTCCAATGATCATTCGGATTTTTTTCGACAGCTGCAGACCAGAATCTTTTAAGATCTTCAGCGCATAAAATGCCGCCATGGTTGGGCCTTTGTCATCAATAGCCCCGCGTGCAAAGATTTTATTTTCTCTGATGTCAGCTGAAAATGGCGGGGTTGTCCAGCCGTCACCAGCAGGCACCACGTCCACATGGCAAAGCACACCTACAATGTCATCGCCTTCCCCATATTCAATATGACCCGCATAGCCGTCGACATTCTTGACTGTGAAGCCTTCGTCTTCTCCTTTTTTCAGCATATACTGCAGGGCATCATCGACTTTTTCACCAAATGGCTTTCCTTCTTTGCCGCCTTCTTCATCAAGGACACTTTCAATTTGTAAAAAAGATTGTGTGTCCTTGATCAAATCGTCTTTTTTTCGAATTACTTCAGCTTCCCAATTCATTTTTCCATTCCTCCTTGAAAAAAGGTTGCAATCCACCCTTAAAACGAATATTATATTAATTGTTTTGTAATAATGTTCGTAAATGGAGGATTTTATGTTTCAGTTAAAAGAAAATCAAACCAACATAAAGAAAGAAATAATCGCTGGTATGACGACATTCTTTACTATGGTCTATATTGTTGCCGTCAACCCGGGAATTCTTTCAAAAGCAGGTATTCCTTTTGACCAAGTCTTTACTGCAACAATCATCGCTGCTGTTGTCGGTACGCTCTGGATGGCACTATTTGCAAACTATCCGATTGCCATTGCACCAGGCATGGGGCTGAATGTCTATTTCACCTTTACCGTTGTCGGCGGTGGCGGCATCAGCTATCAAACAGCGTTTAGTGCGGTATTTGTTGCTGGTATACTCTTTATTATTTTATCGTTAACATCCCTTAGAAAACAACTGATTCAAGCCATTCCAGACAATTTAAAGTACGGCATTACAGCAGGAATTGGGCTTTTCATTGCATTCATCGGCCTCCGTCAGTCTGGGATCATCGCTGCTGATCCAGAAAACCTTGTGAAGCTTGGCAATTTAAGCTCGCCTGTTGTCATTTTAACGCTTGTCGGCTTAATGATTTCGGTTATTTTAATGGTTCTGCAAATAAATGGTGCACTGTTTATCGGTATGTTAGCGACCACATTGATTGCGCTCGCAACTGGCCAGCTTCATTTCCCTAAAACACTGATGGACATCCCTGCACTGCCTGAAGGCATGCTGATTACAAATCCGATCTCTGCCTTTGGTGACGTGTTCTCTCATCATTTGTATGCCGTCGTCTTCTCCTTCTTACTGGTGACGATTTTTGATACAACAGGCACGATGATCGGCGTTGCAGAACAAGCCGGATTAATGAAAAATGGCCAGCTGCCAAAAGTGCGCAGAGCCCTGCTCGCTGACTCGGCTGCAACGACGGTTGGTTCTATGTTTGGTACAAGCCCAACCACTGCTTATATTGAATCATCATCAGGAGTTGCTGCTGGCGGAAGAACTGGGCTGACGTCTCTAACGGTCGCTGCACTGTTTATTGTGGCATTATTTTTTGGCCCGCTCGTTCAAGCGATTTCTTCTTTACCATCCATCACATCACCTGTTTTAATCATTGTTGGCTGTTTGATGATGAACTCAGTGTCACGCATTCGCTGGAACGAACTAGACGAAGCATTCCCTGCTTTTCTTGTCATTCTTTCGATGCCGCTGACTTCTAGTATTTCTACAGGGATTTCACTTGGATTTATTTCATATCCGCTTGTGAAATTGGCGAAAGGGAAATGGAGAGAAGTACATGTGCTTGTTCTCATCTTTGCGGTCTTATTTTTCATTCAGCTCTTTTTCTTAGAAGGATAACAGAAACAAAAAAGGCACATCCTCACATGGAATGTGTCTTTTTGCTTTTCACTGAATTTTTTATTTTGTAAATTTTCTGTGTTTATTTTTTGGACATTTGAAAATGTCAGCTCCAATCGCATCCCTTATCATTATTGGGTTGTAACCGGATTCAAATCATGATATATACCATATTTCATTTCATGAAGACAAGTTTAAAAACACGTAAAGTTGACTTTTTGGTGGAACTAGATGCATAATAACGTGTATAATAGAATAAAACATTAACAAACACGAACATTTACCATTGTTGCATGTCCTTATTTCGCAGTTTTAGTGTAGTAAGTTGTGGTTAGTCAAGTCCATCCGATCTTATTGATAGGGAGTGGTTTTTTGAAACCTTCAACAAACCGTATGATGACTCGAATCAAATCAGTCTATATGTTCATTCAAGAGAAAGGTCTTGTGACGACACAAGAGCTGGTTGATGAATTCGGGATCACACCTAGAACCATTCAAAGAGACTTAAACGTGCTTGCCTATAACGATCTTGTTCATAGTCCAAGCAGAGGCAAATGGGAAACAACGAGAAAAAAAGTAAAAATATCATCTTAAGCGTATAATGAATTGTCCATATAACAAAAAGAACCGGCGATATGCCGGTTCTTTTCTTTTGTTCTTATGTTATTCGCGATTCATTAAGCTGTCTAATTCTTCATCCGTCAATTCACGGTACTCTCCAGGTGCTAGATCTTCATCTAAAGAGACAGCCCCCATCGAGAGCCTTTTTAAAAAGATCACTTCATTTCCCACCGCTTGCGCCATCAGCTTCACTTGATGGTACTTCCCTTCAGTAATCGTTAGACGGATGCGTGTATCTTCGTCTTCATTCGCATCTACTTCCACCTTCGCCGGCTTCGTGTGATAATCATCTAAGATGACAACGCCCTCTTCAAGACGCTTAATGTCTTGATCTCCTAAAGGATATTTCAAATGAACCTCATACGTTTTTGGCACATGCTTTTTTGGAGAAAGTAATTGATGAGCAAGCTGTCCATCATTTGTGAGGAGAAGGAGACCGACCGTATCCTTATCCAGTCTCCCCACAGGGAATGGCTCCCTTGCGATATCCTCCGGCTCAAGTAAATCGACAACCGTTTCATCCCGCAGATCTTCAGTTGCTGAGATCACCCCGTCTGGCTTGTTCATCATTAAGTAAATGAATTCTTTATATTCTACACGCTCTCCGTGTACGAGCACTTCATCATTTGATGGATCAACATGATCTTTCACCTGCTTTGCCACTTCTCCATTCACTGTGACCGCCCGGGCCTTGACAAGCTTTTTCACATCTTTTCTTGAACCAAAGCCGCTGTTAGCAAGTAATTTATCAAGCCTCATGAATATCTACCTCTTCTTAACTCTTTTTTCTTAAAAATTTCGGCATACGGCTGCCAAGTACACGCTCTAGTAATCCCACCTTATAAGACAAGAACATATACACACCGCCGCCAGTGATCATGGAAATCAAAATGACGATACCCGCTTGTACAATTCCGCCTTCATAAGAAATCACTTGGCTCACAAGTTGACTTGTCACATATGCCACGACAGCCATGATCGCCGTTAAAATACCAATGAGAATAAAACGTTTGAAAATTCTACGGAACGAATAGCCGGCATGGCGTTTAATCATGATAAACATATACAAGATGGACGCACTGTAGCCTAATGCTGTTGCAAGTACAGAACCATTTCCTTGCAGCCAGCTGATCAGCGGGATGTTCAGAACCGTTTTAATAATGATCCCTAACAAAAGACTGACGATGGCAAATTTTTGTTTGTTAATCCCTTGCAGAATCGCTGCATTAATGGTGAATAAAGAAAACAATAATGCAACAGGTGCATACCAGAACAAAATGGAGATCCCAATCTCAGGGTGAACCGATGGATAGAAAAACCAATAAACCGGTCCAGCCAATGCTGAGATACCAAATGATGCAGGCAGCACGAAAAATAAAATGACTTGCATCGTCTGATCAATTTGTCTATTGAGCAGCTTGTAATTACGTGCTGTAAATGATTCCGTTATCGTCGGAATCAAGGTTAAGCCAAACGCTGTTGCAAGTGACACAGGAATCATCACGAGCTTCGGTAAATATAACGTCACAATGGACAATACCGCTGTGCTAATATCCTGATGTCCTGATGCAATCATGGCTCTGTTAATTGTGTTTGTATCGATATAAGAATAAATTGGAATCGCAAGTCCAACAAATACATACGGCGCTGCATAGCTAAACAGCTCTGTAAACATTTGCTTATAAGATAATTCAGAGTGAGCGCCTGTATTCGGCTGCATAGATAAGAGCCGGTCTTTCCGCTTCAGCCAATATAAATAAAGCGTGAATAAACCACCAAATGCACCGATCAGTGCGGCAAATGTTGCATATCCGACAGCAATGACAAGCCCGCCGTCAAGCACCTTTAAAATAATAAACGTCGCCGTTAATAGGAAGATGATTCTGACAAGCTGTTCAATCACTTGGGAAACAGCTGTCGGTCCCATCATGGAGTGTCCTTGGAAGAACCCGCGTACAAGACTCATGATCGGTACAACCAAAAGACCTAAGCTGACCATTCGAATCACATATACTACTTGATCGACAGTCAAACCGCCTGTTTCATTTGATCCGCCAAGCTGAATTTTGGCAAAAATCGGTGCGGACAAATATAAAATAGAAAAGGCGATAATCCCGGTGACAAGCATGACCGACATACCCGCCCTGAACATTTTTCTTGTTGTCTCATAATCGCCGATCGCATTATATTTGGAAACAAATTTTGATACCGCTGTTGGAAAACCAAGCGTAGCAATACTTAAAAAGATCGTATATTGATTGTATCCATATTGGAATAACGCTCCACCAGTTGCTCCAACCATTGCGCTAAATGGAATTAAATAAATCATACCCAGAATACGAGAGAGATACGTCCCTATCGTTAAAACCAACGTACCACGAAGCAGTTTATTAGACATGCGCTTAACCACCATTTTTCTAATGAATATTCAACTTAACTATTTTACCACATCAATTCAACACACAGGTAACAAATCCAATACGGAAGTCACAAAACCAATCAATTCATATTTCAGCCTTCCCTAATCTTCGTTATAATAGAAAAATGACTGAAAGTAGAAAGAGGAATGTAACATGAAACATTATGATGTCATTGTCATTGGCGGCGGACCTTCTGGGCTGATGGCCGCGATTGCATCAGCAGAGCACGGTGCGACTGTTTTGTTAATTGACAAAGGAAACAAACTTGGCAGAAAGCTGGCCATTTCTGGCGGCGGACGCTGTAACGTCACCAACCGCCTTCCAGTAGAAGAAATCATCAAGCATATACCCGGAAACGGCCGTTTTCTATATAGTGCATTTTCTGAGTTCAACAACGAGGATATTATTTCGTTTTTTGAAAACCTTGGCATTGAACTAAAAGAAGAAGACCATGGACGTATGTTCCCTGTCTCAAACAAAGCACAATCTGTTGTGGATGCCCTTCTAGACAGGCTCCGAGCCCTCAATGTCACCATTCGAACGAACGAAAAAATTAAAACAGTTCTGTATCAAGACGGACAAGCAGCTGGAATTGTTACAAATAATGATGAAAAAATTTCAAGTAAGTCTGTCGTCATTGCTGTCGGCGGAAAAAGTGTGCCGCATACCGGCTCTACTGGTGACGGCTATGCATGGGCAGAAGCAGCCGGTCATACCATTACAGAGCTCTTCCCAACAGAGGTACCGGTCACATCCGATGAACGATTTATTAAAGAAAAAGTGCTTCAAGGTCTTTCTTTAAGAAGTGTGGCTGTCAGTGTTTTAAATAAAAAAGGGAAACCCGTCGTCACACACGTCATGGATATGATTTTTACTCACTTTGGTTTATCAGGTCCAGCTGTTCTTAGATGCAGTGGATTTGTTGTGAAGGAATTGAAAAAACAGCCGAGTGTACGTCTTCAAATTGACTTATATCCGAAGCTGAATGACGAGGAGCTGTTCCAAAAGCTTCATCGTGACCTAAAAGATGAACCGAAGAAAGCCATTAAAAATGTCCTCAAGTCTTGGATGCAAGAACGCTATTTATTGTTTCTGTTAGAACGGAACGGGATTGATCCACAAGATACATTCTCTGGTCTAGCCAAGGATAAACTGCGTGCATTTGCCCATGATTGCAAACATTTTATTGTGCATGCAAATGGTACGCTATCCTTGGACAAAGCGTTTGTGACAGGAGGCGGCGTTTCTGTGAAGGAAATTGAACCGAAGAAAATGGCGTCTAAAAAAATGCCCGGTCTTTATTTCTGCGGAGAAATTTTAGACATCCATGGCTACACAGGCGGCTACAATATCACATCAGCACTTGTGACAGGCAGGCTTGCCGGCATGAATGCTGCACTAGAAGCAAAGGAGAGAGATCAATGATCAGACGTGCATTACCGATTGTTCTTGCGGTCGTTATCAGTTTGACAGCTGCTGTTTTCTTGAAGCTGTCCATTACCCCGTTAAAAGTCGCCATTGTTTTGGCGTTTACCATTTTCGCAGTATGTTTAAAAGAATATGTCTACCGTCTTCGTAAACGAATTGAGGAAAAATCGTCTTCCCATATCGATAGTTGATAAATGAAAGCAAAACATGTTACGGTAAAGTAGAGGTCGAGTGAGAAGCTCGCCTCTTTTTGTTTGAAATAAGTTGAGTTAGGGGATATTAAGCGAAGTCCTCTGCTTAAACGTGTAGAACAACAGGAGAGTGAGATGGTGTGAAAAACGTATCAAGTGTATTTTGGATTGTGATTGCGATCACATTTGTTGCCGTGATGTGGGGAGCGTTTTCTCCAGACACATTGCAAAATGTCACAGATCAAATTCAAACATACATTACAAATGACTTTGGCTGGTATTACTTGTTAGTGGTATCACTGCTTGTCGGCTTTTGTCTATTCTTTATCTTTAGCCCAATCGGTAAGATTACGCTAGGAAAACCCGGGGAAGAGCCTGAATTTGGTTTATTTTCTTGGTTTGCTATGCTATTTAGTGCCGGTATGGGAATTGGTCTTGTTTTTTACGGAGCAGCTGAACCGATCAGCCACTATGCTATTCAGTCACCAACAGGAGAGACTGAAACAGCTCAGGCCTTCCGCGATTCCCTTCGCTATACATTTTTCCACTGGGGGCTTCATGCATGGGCTATTTATGCCATTGTTGCACTTTGCATTGCTTACTTTAAATTTAGAAAAGATGCACCTGGCTTAATCAGTGCAACGCTGCAGCCCGTTTTAGGAAATAAAATTCACGGATGGATCGGTAAAACCATCGATTGTATTGCAGTATTTGCAACTGTGGTTGGTGTTGCAACAAGCCTAGGATTAGGCGCGGCACAAATAAATGGTGGATTGAATTACCTTTTTCATATTCCAATTGCCTTTAGCACACAATTGATCATTATTATCATTGTGACAGTGCTTTTCCTTGCATCTGCTTTAAGCGGGATTGGAAAAGGCATTAAATACTTAAGTAATATCAATATGGTATTAGCAGCTGTTCTGATGTTTTTCTTACTTTTGGTAGGTCCAACTGTTTTTATCTTAAATTCTTTTACTGATTCGATTGGACAATACTTATCCAATATCGTTCAAATGAGCTTTCGTCTATCTCCCAATGATCCTGAAAAGAGAGAATGGATTAATGGATGGACGATCTTTTATTGGGCATGGTGGATTTCTTGGGCTCCATTTGTCGGGATCTTTATCGCTAGAGTGTCTCGCGGGCGGACAATTCGCGAATTTTTAGTGGGTGTCTTAGTCGCTCCTTCCATCCTAGTATTCCTATGGTTCTCGATTTTCGGTGTATCTGCAATGGACTTACAGCAAAAGAATATTGTCGATGTTGCAGGTCTTTCAACTGAAACGATGCTCTTCGGTGTACTGAATGAATATCCGCTGGCGATGATTACATCGATACTGGCACTCATTTTAATCGCCGTATTCTTTATTACATCGGCTGATTCAGCTACATTTGTGCTTGGAATGCAGACAACCTACGGATCATTGAACCCTTCTGGCAGTGTCAAAGTCAGCTGGGGCATTATACAATCGGCTGTTGCTGCTGTGCTTTTATTTTCAGGGGGACTTGAAGCCCTGCAAAATACAGCCAAGCTCGCAGCCTTACCGTTCTCCGTTGTCATTATATTGATGATTGTCTCGCTGTATAAATCACTAAATGATGAACGAAGAATCATCAAACAAACCAATCAAGTCAATAAACCAAGAAGTCCAAGAGTAAAAAAAGCATAATCGCAAGCGAGAAAAAGCCGTTCCTTATCCGAACGGCTTTTTTCTATATATACAATTTAAGATTGTCGCGAGCTTGAGGATTCCTTTAAAATAGTGATGAATCATCACTTTCTACATAATGGAGGTTTAAATGACGTTACCTACGTTCAAGTACAACCCAGATCCAGTTTCGTTAAACGTGATCAAAAAAGAGCATACGACATGTCCTGTTTGTGAGAAAGAAAGAGATTATGTGTACCATGGCCCTTTTTATACTGTGGAAGATGTGGAGGGAATTTGTCCTTGGTGCATTAAAGATGGATCAGCAGCGAAAAAATACAATGGAACCTTTCAAGATGATGCAAGCTGTGATGATGTCGATCAAGAGGAATATATAGATGAGCTGATCTTCAGAACGCCAGGCTATCGCGGATGGCAGCAGGAATATTGGTTAAGTCATTGCGGAGATTTTTGCGCAATCGTCCAGTATGTCGGCTGGAAAGAGATTGTACATCTAGAGGAAGAACTCGCCGAGGATATCGAAGACATTTGCAGCGGCGAAGGATTAACAAAAGAGAACCTAAAGCAATGGCTCGTCAACGGAGGAGACTTACAAGGCTACCTCTTTCAATGTGTTCACTGCCACAAGCATCGTTTATATATTGACGCCAGCTAACCAAAGAAAAAGGACCCTTCAAGCAGGTCCTTTTTTGAAGCCGTCTATTTTTTATATAAAATGAGTGCAGAAAAACAGTAGAGCTGTTCCCCTCCCTGCTCACAGATCACCGCTACATTGTACTTGATGTCAATGATTTGGTCGTCATCCATTCCTTTTAAAAAATGATTGATTTCACTCTGCAAATCTTTCTCATGCTCTTCATCAAATACAGCTACCTTTAGCACCTATGCCACTCTCCCTTCTCTCGCTACTCTATCTTTATGCACATAGAAAGAGGCATATGAACAAAAAAACCTTTCATCGTTAAGATGAAAGGCCTTCTATTTACAGCTTCGGTTTTGTTTCTCCTGTCCAAGCAAGCATCCCGCCAACTACATTTGTCGCTTGGTAGCCTTGATCTTCTAGGTAATAGCAGACATTTTCACTACGTTTACCAGAGCGGCAAATAATATAATATTCCTGCGTTTGATCGAATGCATCCAGCTTCTCAGGGATATCGCCCATTCGAATGTGGATGGCTTCCGGGATCATCCCTTCTGCTACCTCTTCATCCTCACGTACATCGATAAGCTGAATGGCGTCTTCCTGCTCCAGCTTTTGTTTTAATTCTTCTATTGAAATTTCTTTCACTGACACGACTCTCATCTCTCCTTTTCATTACGGTGACACCATTATAGCAAATGATTCACTTCACTGCGTATTCACCCGCTTTGATTGAAGGAAAGACGGCAGCCGCTTCTTTACTTCGGCTGTCTCGTACTCAATTTCAAACTCTACCTTTTTAAAGACTTGATAGGCCAGCCACATATGACCATAGGCGAGTATGCTCACACTGAAAAACGGCACGATTCCCGGTAAATAAGCAAACAGAATAAACAGCACAGCAGAGAAAACAAGCATAGAGAGTGTATATTGCAAATATGAGATACCGAGCAGAAGAGAGAATTTCAGATAGAGACGTTTTTTCCAATCGTAATGCGCAAGCAGCGGAAAAATATAAAATAAGCTCACAATAAACAGAAAACCGAAAATATATATAGCAAAGCGAAGCACATGTAAGAGCCAGCTCGCCGGATAGATATAAGCAAGGTCGACATAAATAATCGTTCCAATGATGAACAGCACCACTCCAATGATGTTAGAGCGTATAAACTCCTCCCTGAATACCTTCCAAAAAGTGCGGAATACATTGACCTGCTCATGCCCTTGAATCCACTTTCTCATCACGGAAAATAATGCAGTAGTCGCAGGCATCAAGCCAAATACGCCAAGCCCCAGGATGGTGAACAAAAGCCATAACAAATTCGTATAGGCGAGCCTCATCACCCACTCACACATCCTCAGCATTCTGCTCATTGAACCATCATGATCCATCTCCTTCCCCTCCTCTCTTTCTCTTTACACCGTCTCTTTATGAAACAATTCATCGATTTCAATTGGGCGCTTTTCTACGACAGAGCGCCACATGCCTTCCCCAAGAGCAATCGAATAAGCACCAGCCTCTGCTCCTGCTAAGATGTCATAGTGAATCAAGGGATCTTTTCCTATAAATAAATCAGCCAAAAGCAGAGGATCTCCTCCGCCATGTCCGCCTGGCTGCTTTACGACTTCAATCGTCTCCTTTGATCCAAACATCGGGTAATAAGAAATTGTTTGTTCTGGGAATTGAAAAGGAATTCTTGATGGCACATGAAACTCATTTGTTTCAATACGCCCCTTCGTCCCATTAATGGCAAGACGATAGCCTTCATATGGGGCTGAGAATTGAATCGAATAGCTGAGCAAAGCCCCTTGGTCATAAGCGACTGACGCCACATATGTATCCTCAATATCAATTTCCTGATCAAAAATGCAGGCATCAGGGCGATAGTTTGAGTACTGCTGCGTTTGCTCCTGACCGGATTCAATATGGTCGTCCTCCACCTTCGAGCGCTCAACCCGCGGATTCCACCTTGCTTCATAGTGACATATATCCTTCACATGGCATGTTCCGCAAAATCTATTTTCCTCCCCCTGCAAGGGATTCCAAGGGCTTTCGCTGCCGTAATAGTTCAGCGCCCCGTAAGCAAATACTTGCTTCGGCTTTTGATCAATCCACCAGTTGACCAAATCAAAATGATGCGTCGACTTATGAATGGACAGCCCGCCAGAAAATTGACGTGTGCGATTCCACCTTTTGAAATAACTAGCACCATGGTACGTATCAATGAGCCAGCTCAGTTCAACAGATGTGACCCTTCCAATTTTCCCGTCTAAAATAAGTTCTTTTACTTTTCGATGGAAAGGATTGTAGCGATAATTAAAGGTGACCGTGACCTTCCCTTTACTTTCCGCCTCTTTTTCCATTACTTTTTTGGCGTCTTTTGCTGTTGTCACCATCGGCTTTTCAGTGATGACATCTAGATCATGGTCAAGTGCCTGCATGATATATGTGACATGGGTGTCATCCCTGCCTGCCACAATGACGATATCTGGCTTTGTTTCCTTGACCATCTGATCAAATGCATCTTCATGAAAAAACGAAACGCCCCGGAGTGATGGAAAACGCTCCTGACAAAGTATATACCGCTGATGATCTATATCTAGGAGCCCTGTAATCCGATAATGCTCATTGAAATCCTCTGTGAGCGGTTTAATAAACATATTGAACGCACGATGGCTCAGCCCGCAAATCACGACCCGTTTCACATTCCCCACCCCATTTTCTATTGGTTTTCACGAAACTGTTTCATAAGAGACAGCGCCTCTTCCGTCTTATCAGCATACACGGGAATGAAAGCGACCATATCTCGGTGTAGTTGAAAGGTATAGCCGTTTAGTTTTTTCTTTCCTTTATTGATTTGAACCGCATAATCGACCGTTTTCCCTGTCTTTTTGTCATCGACCGTATATGGTCCTGCTGCTTGACCGCCTATTTCCATCTCTTCAAGCAGCTGAAAGCTTTCAGGATCATCATATGTTCTAAACATTTCTTCTGGAACAAGCATCACGTCCCCCTCTTTTGAGGTAATTTCAACAAGAAGCTTTTCAGGAATCGCCGGAAAGATGTGGACGCTATACGTCTCTTGTTCCGGCTGAAAAGCCTTCGCCACTAATTGATCCTTCATCCCCTTTGACATATCAGAAAAAATCAGAACATCGATCCCGTTTGTTTTCCCCTGACAGGCAGATAAACAAAGGGCAGCGATGATACTGATGAGCCATACGGCGGCTCTTTTTTGCCTCCTCATGCCTTTTGAAAAACAGACAGCTTTTCTAGCTCAGTTAACGCCATAATAAAAGCGCCTGCCCCGTGCAAGTCATTAGTGCTCCGCTCTCTTCCAACGTAGTAATCATAAAATCCCGCAGATGTTCCAATACAAATATCATTGATGGTAAAATCACCATTTTCTTTCTCAGCCGTCTTATGCTGAATCAAGCCTTGATATGCTCTGACCACATGATCAACATAACGGAGACCTACATACCCTTCATTCATGGCCTTTGCCATGGCATACATGAATAAACACGATCCCGAGCTTTCAAGCCAATTGTCACTGTGATTTCCTTTATCAATGATTTGATGCCAGAGACCTGTCTTTTGATCCTGGTACTTTGCCACACTTTCCAGCATGTCTGTCAGCGTTTCCTTCCACACCTTCCGCCTTTCATAATGCTCGGGCAAGTCCTCGATCATATCTGCTAATGCAAGGACATACCAGCCAAACGATCTTGCCCAAAACTCTGGGGAACAGCCTGTCTTTTGATCAGCCCATGGCATCGTTTTTCGTTCATCCCACGCGTGATAATACAGACCTGTTTGTTCATCTTTCGTATGCTTTCTCATGAGATGCTCTTGATGGATGACCATATCCACTAGCGACTCTTCACCTTTAAGCTGAGCATACTTTAAGGCAAAAGGACCGCCCATGTAGAGACCATCGAGCCACATTTGATAAGCATAATTGTCTTTATGCCAAAATCCGCCCTCAGACGTGCGGTTTAGCGTACGATATAGTCCGCGCAGCTTCTCCGCCGCCAGCACATACCGCTTCTCTCTCGTTCGTTCGTAAAGAGGGAATAAAATGAGTCCTGCTTGAATGGCATCAAGCTCATCCCTGCGAAATAACAGATTACCGTACTCATCAATGAGGGAGTCCGCATAGTTTTTCACATAATCGAAATACGCCTCGTTCCCTGTTGCCTCATATAGCTTCATGACGCCGCAAAGGAAAACGCCTTGATGATAATGCCACCTTCCAGCTGGCGGCAGCTCAATCGGTGTATACGCCTTCATAATGGTTTGTGCTAATTTCTCTGCATGCTCAAGCGGTGATCCCTTTTCAATCGATAAAGTCATTCTTCCTCATCTCCCTTTTTAATAAATACCTTCTTCCCCGAATTTCTTCGCTAAACGGTTTGCCAGCATGACCAAAATAAGTCCAACAGCTGCTTTAAATAAACCAACAGCGGTACTATAGCTGAATTGTCCTTGCTTAAGACCTGCTGTATAAACGTACGTATCAAAAATCTCTGCTACTTCCCGGTTCGTTGCGTTCAGTAATAGATAGACATGCTCAAAGCCAAGCTCAAGCGTATCAC
Source organism: Bacillus sp. FSL P4-0248 (assembly GCF_038593305.1). Lineage (NCBI taxonomy): Bacteria > Bacillati > Bacillota > Bacilli > Caryophanales > Bacillaceae > Bacillus > Bacillus sp. FSL P4-0248. Next base: position 2,687,389 of record NZ_CP151983.1, read on the forward strand.
CGATTTTTAAAATAAGCAGAACCACAATGACACTTTTAATGGCAGGAAGTGTGATGTGCCACATTTGTCTCAGTCTCCCGGCCCCATCCATTTTTGCTGCTTCATATAGCTGCGGATCTACCGCTGTAATCGCCGCAAGGTAAATGATTGTTGACCATCCTGCTTCCCGCCAGATGACCTGTAAAATATACATCGGTCTAAACCATTCCTGACTAAGAAGGAAGTTAATCTTTTCTCCACCAAAGAAAGCAATCAATTCATTCATTAACCCGCCATCTACTGTTAACAAAACAAAAGATAAGGACACGACAATCACCCATGACATGAAGTGAGGAATATAAATCATCGTCTGTACAAATTTCTTAAACAATGCCAATCTCACTTCGTTTAAAAGAAGCGCTAATAAGATCGGAATTGGAAAGAAAATCACGACATTCATGGCAAATAAAATCAGTGTATTTTTTAATAAGATGAAAAATGTTGGTTCTGTAAACAATCGAATAAAGTGTTTGAAGCCAACCCACTCACTGCCAAGAATGCCGAGAAACGGCTGGTAATCTTGAAAGGCAATGATGAGCCCCCACATTGGCACATATTTAAAAACAATAAAATAAATGAGCCCCGGCAAAATCATTAAATACAAAAACTTTTGACTTAGCAATTGATTAAGTAAGCGCTTTCTTTTTTCACTTTTCAAAGCTGCCGCAGGCACACCCTTGGCAGTGACATCCTCTGTTTTCATTGATAAAGCCTCCCCTCATGCTAATGCATGTGTTAACTGTATCTTAAGGATGAAAAATCCGTCTACAATCATATCAACAGATCATATTTTCATAGGTGATGCTGATCAAAACGTTACATAAAACATAAGAAAATGATCCTAATCTCAGAAAATGATTATTGACAAACCTACCAGATTTTTGGATTAATAAATTAAGGGGAAAAGATTGTTTTGTTTGAAATGGGGGGTTTTATGAAAAGAAGGCAGTACAAATTTTATTACAAGCTAGTGACGTTTTTTTTCATACTTAGTACGATTCCTGTTATCATTGTCGGCATTTTTTCTTATCAGCATTCGCAAAAAACAGCACTTGAAAATATCTCAAATGAAAAGCTCGACAGCGTCAAACAAACGCAATCCAATATTGAGCATATTTTAAAAACTGTTGATCATTCTCTCACTCACTATGTCAGTTCGCCGCCTCTCCTTCAAACACTGGCAGAACCTTTAAATCCAGACCAATTTCAGCTTTATAATCAAGTACAGCAGGAACTGAACTACCTGCAAACCTTTGACACCGACCTTTCCAATATTACACTCGTCAGTAAAATGGAAGACTGGTACATGAACAATTCGGGGCTTTATCATGTCACAAGCGAAGACCAAGAAAAAGCGCTGACCTCTTACCTCAATATACCAAGTCACTCCAGCTGGGCACTTGAAGAGAATAATCCACTTGTTGCGACAAAAGAAGGAAAAGCATCCTTTTGTAAGTACAATGTGAATTTAATCAAACAACTGCCTATGAACAGCGTTCAAAAAAAGGGAATCGCTGTCGCCAGCATTCCAAGCTGCGTAATTGCTGATAACATGCCTGACTTCTCTCAATCAGATAGTATGTTTGTCATCGATACCAACGGAAAAGTGCTGCTACATAACCGCAAAGAACAAATTGGTGAATCGCTGAAACATCAGGATTTCGTCAAGCATGTGCTCTCACTTGAAAAACGATCAGGGCAATTTGATATGAAGATCGACGAACTCAACTATCAAATCACATTTCAAAAATCAGATTATAATGAATGGACGTACCTATCCTTCGTTTCTATTCCAGAGCTTAAACAGCAAACGAAATCAATTGGGTGGATTACCTTTATTATCTGCACTATTTTGTTAGCGCTTTCATTACTATTTTCATGGTTTGGTTCCAGACACTTTTATAAACCAATCCGCTTATTATACGAGTCATTTGCACGTAATGAATCATTTTTGCAAAAACAGCCTTTTCAAAATGAATTTGAGTTGATTGAATCGAGTATTAAACAAATGAAAGATCAAAACAATGATTTAGAGGAACGGATTGAGCAGCAAGTGACACACTTACAGCAATACTTTATGGTACGGCTGCTACTTGGAAAGCTGACAGATGAAGAAGTTAACAACCGGTTCCAAAGCTTAGGCTTTCCTCAGGGCTGGTCTCATTTGTCTATGCTTGTGACCCAAATCGATACGTTAAAAGGAACACCTTATGAAAAAAAAGATGCTGACTTGCTTTTATTTGCGATCAATGGATTGATCGAGCAGATTATTCCGCAAGAGGAGCACCTTCAGCCAACCGTTGTCAATCAGCATCAAGCAACGATTATCCTCAACCACTCAAAGTCAGATGAAGAGTTTACTGAATATTTAAATCAATTAGCAGAAAGCATTCAGCAGCGTATTGAAGAAGAGCTCGGTTTATCGATCAGCATTGGGATCAGCCGCCAGTTTAAGGAACTCACGATGGCAAAACATGCTTACATTGAAGGAAAAGAAGCCTTAAAATACAGACTCAAAGCAGAGAAAAAGTCCATTATCTTATATGAGCATATCCAGCAAGGAAAGACGTTCAAAACCCATTTTCCAAAGCAGCTGCAGCATGATTTATTTGATGCGATGAAAGCTGGCGATCAAGGCAAAGCGGATCACTATTTACATGTGCTCCTGCAATCCATTTTTTCTAAAAATGCAGGACCGCACGAATACCATATCGCCCTCGCTCGTTTCTTAAACAATTTAATTGAGCTGATGCATTTGCTGGGCATTGAATTATTTGAGATTGAAGATAACAAAATGCTCTATGATACGATTTTTGAATTTAAAACCTTTGAAGATACGGAAGCATGGCTGAAACATGAAATCATTCGGCCAATTATTGACCAGCTTGCTGCACGTGAAGACTCACAATACAAAAACATCTCAGAAAAAATCATTCATATCATTCATCAAGAATTCGACTCAGATCTCACATTGGATGAAATCGCCACCCGCCTGCATTACAATCCCAATTATTTAAGCAGCATTTTCAGAAAGGAAATGGATATCTCCTTTAGTGAATATCTCTCTTCCTACAGACACCATGTCGCTAAAAACTGGCTTGTAGAAACCGATATGTCCGTCAAAGAAATTTCGGAAAAACTGAAATATAAAAACCCGCAAAATTTCATCCGATCCTTTAAAAAGCTGGAAGGTACAACTCCTGGGAAATACCGCGACCAGAAAAAAGGCATGTAAGACAAAGAGTCCCGCTCTCACAAGAAAGCGGGACTCTTTTATTTAAACTGTTCATTTAAGATGCTGTCTTCCAGCACGGAAAGCGGCTCTCCATACACACGTTCAATATGAGCTGCCCCCCAATCGCATAGCGCATTGAGAATTCTTTCGAGCGACTGTCCGTATTCACTTAATTCATATTCCACTTTAGGCGGCACCTGTTCATAGACAATCCGGTTAATGACCCCATCACTTTCAAGCTCTCTCAGCTGCTGCGTGAGCATTTTTTGTGTGATGTTTGGCATGAGCCGCTTCAATTCGCTCGTCCGTTTTTTCCCGTGTGTCAAATGACATAAAATCACACACTTCCACTTCCCGCCTATGACCTCAAGCGTTGCTTCCACAGAGATATTATATTTTTTCTTTTCCATCGAATGTTCACTCCTCTCTGTACGAACAGGCACTTTTTAGTACCTATATTACAAAAAAGTACGTACTTTTTTTTTCGTCATCTATGTTAGATAATAACTCTTGCCGATCGGCTTCGTCTATCAAAATGTCATCACAGAAGGATGTGAACTTACTTATGAAGAAAAAGCAAAACCATTTTGCTCTTCTCGCACTAGCGATTAGTGCTTTTGCTATAGGAACAACTGAGTTCATTAGTGTCGGTCTTTTGCCAATGATCTCAGAGGACTTTGGAGTGAGCGTCAGTCAGGCAGGCTGGACTGTCTCTTTATATGCACTTGGTGTGACATTTGGCGCGCCTATATTGACTTCCCTTACTTTCACGATGAAAAGAAAGACATTGCTTTTGCTCATTATGCTCGTCTTTTTGATTGGTAATACACTTGCCACCATTGCCCCGACTTTTTCAGTGCTGTTAATCGGCCGGGTGATTTCAGCCTTGTCCCATGGAATCTTCATGTCCATCGGTTCTACGATTGCTGCAAGCCTTGTCGTGAAAGAAAAACGGGCAAGCGCCATTGCCTTTATGTTCACTGGTTTAACAGTAGCGACTGTGACAGGTGTGCCATTCGGGACATTTCTTGGTCATGAGCTCGGCTGGCGGACATCATTTGGTGTGATTGTGATCATTGGTCTGATCGCACTGATAACCAACTATTTTCTTGTGCCGTCTCAATTAAAGCAGGGGGTGAAAACATCTTTTAAGGATCAAGCTGTTCTATTAAAAACAAAAAGAATTCTGCTTTTATTCGTCATTACAGCCACAGGGTATGGAGGAACCTTTGTCGTCTTCACGTATTTATCTCCTCTCTTGCAGCATGTGACAGGTCTTGCGCCTGGGGCTGTGGCCTTGATCCTGCTTTTATACGGAATCACGATCGCAGCCGGAAATGTCATTGGCGGAAAAGCTGCTAATGAACAGCCAATGAAAGCACTGATCTATATGTTTATCATCCAAAGCATTATCTTGTTTATCCTTAGCTTCACTGCTGGATTCACAGTGTTAGGCATTGGAACCGTCATGCTGATGGGACTGTTTGCTTTCATGAATGTACCTGGGCTGCAAGTAGCCGTCGTTGATTTTGCAGAAAGATACACACCCGGAGCGGTCGACGTCGCATCTGCTATGAATATCGCTGCCTTTAATGCCGGGATTGCCATTGGCTCATTTTTAGGCGGCATCGTGACAGATACACTTGGTCTTGTGCATACAGGCTGGGTCGGCGGCATCATGGTCCTCATCGCAGCCATTCTTACGATGATCAGTTATCAAATGGAACAAAAAGAACAAACACAAACCATTTAAAGGAGTTTTTATGATGGAACATTTACAAAGTACAAAAACATTAAACAATGGGGTCCTCATGCCAGGCTTTGGCCTTGGTGTATTCAAGGTGGAAGATGGAGCAGAATTAGTTGATGCTGTCAAAACAGCCATTCAATTAGGCTATCGCAGTATTGATACAGCGGCTATTTATGGAAATGAAGAAGGTGTTGGACGAGGCATACAGCTTGGTTTAGCAGAAACAGGACTGCGCCGCGAGGATATCTTTGTCACATCAAAAGTGTGGAATGCCGATTTAGGATATGAATCTACCCTAAATGCATACGAAGAAAGCTTAAAAAAGCTTCAGCTTGACTACCTTGATCTGTATTTAATCCATTGGCCGGTTGAAGGAAAATACAAAGAAGCTTGGCGTGCACTGGAAACCTTGTATCGTGAAGGAAAGGTCAGAGCCATCGGAGTGAGCAACTTCCAGCCGCATCACCTAGACGAACTATTAAAAGATGCAGACATCAAACCAGCGATCAACCAAGTAGAATTTCATCCAAAACTAACGCAGGAAACACTCTCTACGTATTTGAACTCTCATGGCATTCAAATGGAAGCTTGGTCACCGCTGATGCAGGGTGAACTGCTGCATCACCCGCTGATTACAGAGCTCGCAAACACATATGGTAAAACACCTGCTCAAATTATTTTGCGCTGGGATGTACAAAAAGGTGTCATCACCATCCCAAAATCAACGAAAACACATCGTTTAAAGGAAAACGCTGATATATTTGATTTTGTCTTATCTGATGAAGATATGAAACGTCTTTCTGACTTAAATGAAAACAAACGTATAGGTCCAGATCCAGATAACTTCGACTTTTAATGAAAACACCCCCGCTTTTTTGCTTTGCGGGGGTGTTCCTATTGGTCATTTTGATTTTTTAAAGGAAGCTTCATATTCTTCTATGATTTTATTCCCACCATTGGATTTCCACTTCTCTACATCCTTCTGAAATTGATCTTCACTGATGTCTCCAAGAATGAACTTATACGTCGCATCATCGATGATTTTCTTCAATTCGTTTCCACGCTCTGATGCTGTTTCTGAATACAGGCTTTCAGCAGGATTGGCAACGATGATGTTTTGATTGTCTTCTTCTAGCTCTTCATATTTAGAACGAACTGCATCCCCTTTATTTTTCAAGTAACGTTTATCAATTCCTACAAGACTGACAAGCGGCTGTACATCTGTCTGCCAGCTTTTCACTTGGCTTTCTTCCCTGACAAATGTATTTCCTTCTTCTTTCTTATAATGCTGGCCATCTATACCGTACGTCATGAGACCATATACATCTTCTTCGGCAATGCGGTCAAAGAAGGCCAAAATCCGCTTTAATTCTGCCTCTGATTTCACGCTTGTTTTAGGGAATGCGAAGATGCCATTATGACCACCTGATGCCCACACACGTTCTTTGCCATCTGGGCCTTTGATTCGGTTGATAATATCTACTTTCATGTTTTTATCTGTCGCATCATCTCTCAGGTTCACGGCATCTACCATATTTCCAACATAGATGCCTGCTTTTCCTTGTGAGAATAATTCCTGCTGCTGTGTTTTGCTTGTCACTGGGAAGTCTTTGTTAATATAGCCATTGTCGCGCAGCTTTTTCATGTATTTCATTGTATTCATGTACTCATCTGTCATAAAGTCTGGCGTGAATTTCCCGTTTTCTTCTTTCCAGTCTGTGGGCATTCCTTCATATGAACCAAGTGTTTTAAATGCGCCATAAATTAAATCGTTCCGATCCGTAAAGCCAATTGTATCCGCTTTTCCATTTTGATTCGGGTCTTTTTCAGTAAAGGCTTTGGCTACTTCATATAGATCATCCAATGTTTTTGGTGTATCCAAATTTAAATTTTCAAGCCAATCCTTTCGAATGACAATCCCTTGTCTTGAAAGTGGTCTCTCTCTATAGATGCCATAAAGCTTCCCGTCTATAGAGGCGTTTTTATTAATCAATTCGTTCATCTTACTTAAATTTGGATAATCCTTTAAATACGGACCGACTTCCCAAAACATGCCTGATCTGAACGCATTAATCGCAGACGAATTTTTAATGTCTTGAATCGTCACAATTTGCGGCAAATTCCCTGCTGCAAGTGCGGAATTTAACCGATCTTCCTTCACAGCATCAGGCACCCATGTAATATCAAGCTCTGTATTTGTGAGTTTTTCAATCTCTTTTAAAACGGAATCCTTCGGCGGCTGCTGATGATATAAAATCGCCATCCATGTCAGCTTTACCTTTTTGTCTAGATCAACCTTCTCATCTGATGAGTTTGCCCCTTTACTTGAACATGCTGACAGAATACCGCTTGCTGCAAATAACAGGACAAACGCAATCAGCCATAATTTCTTTCTCCCCATAAGATCCCTCCGTTGTTCCATCTTTTTAACCCTTTACAGAACCTAGTAATGCCCCTTTGTTGAAATGCTTTTGAATAAATGGATAGACAAGCAGAACCGGAATGGTTGCCACAACGATCACAGCCATTTTAATCGTCTGGTCTGGCGGTGGTGTGGATGAGCCCATATCCGACATATCTCCCTGCATTCCGCTTGAGACAATGACAATCTGTCTCAGCAGCACCTGAATCGGCCACTTCACTGAATCATTTAAATACAGAATGGCAGTCATATACGTATTCCAATACGTCACGGCATAAAAAAGTGAAATGGTTGCAATGGCTGGCAAAGAAAGTGGCAGCACAATTTTAAAGAAAATCCCTAAATCGTTACAGCCGTCCATCTTCGCTGATTCCTCAAGACTTGCCGGTATGTTTTGAAAAAAGTTTTTCAAAATGATTAAATTGAACGCATTGATTGCAACCGGTAGAATAAGTGACCAATACGTATCAAGCAGACCAAGTGTTTTCACCACAATAAACGTCGGAATCATCCCTCCGCTAAACAGCATGGTGAAAACAACGAGAAACATCAGTGTTCTTCGGCCTTTTAGCTCCTGGCGAGACAGCCCGTATGCCATAAGCGAGGACAAAAACATGCTGACAGCTGTTCCAACGAGCGTCACAAGAATGGACACAATGAGGCTGCGATACACAATATCTGTAGAAAAAATATACCGATATGCCTCTAAAGAAAACGTCGTCGGGAACAAGATAAACTTCTTCGTGATGACCTCTTCTACTGTTGCAAAAGAGGCGGCAATGACATGGATGAACGGAAGCACACATATTAATGCGAACATGAGTAGAAAAGAGTAATTAAATAAATTGAACAATCGGCCTTTAATAGAACGATCTATGTTCATCACGCCCTTTCTTTGAAAGCGTTATCATTTCATCTGAAAGTAAGCTGCAGCCTGTGACGATATCGTGATTAAAATGTAACAAACGGGGGAAGAAAGCGTCTATAATCATTTTGACAGACCAACTGGATAGATCATATCAGCCGTGCTTTTATGCTCATGAAACAAAAGAATAAGATCATTAGCTCATGACATGATTATGCCCTATGCTTGATCATCGTCTCCGAGGATCTCCGTCGTATTGACATCTGGTTCATAGCCTAACTCCTGCTTCGTTTTCTCAATAGACCACGGCTTTTCTTCATTCTCTGATACAGCATAATAGGTCCCAAAGGGAATATCTGATTCAATCGCTGCCTTTATCATACCTGCAAGATCCTCGTGTGACAGCAGAGTTCTTTTTGTTCTTTGCTTTTTGTGCAATGCCGTCATCTCATCTGTTACAACTGTTCCAATTCTTAAATTGATGACAGACATTCCCGATTGATCGTGGAACAAACGTCCCAGCTGTTCGGAAGCAAACTTTAATATGCCATAGACATTTTTAGTCGCAGGCACATCGTCAGTTGTAATCTGCCGCCCAAGTAAGGAGCGTCCATCCTCTTCATAACGATCCGTCACATGGTTGCTGCTTGCAAAAATGACTTTTCGTATGCCATGCCGCGCGGCTGAACGAAACATATAATAGGTACTCCTCCAAAAAATATCAGTCATTTTTGCAAATTCTTCATGATCCATCACATCATGCGTCATGTCCATGTTTAGAAGATGCAAGATGACATCTGTATCCCGCGGAATTGCCTCATATACATTCTGTTCATTCGCTGCATCGGCTAAAATGACTCCTTCTACACAGCTCGTTAGATCAATAATCGTGACGCTGTACTCATCAGAGAGCGCTTTTGTTAAAAGACGTCCAATCACACCGCATCCGCCAATGATGGTGATTTTTTTCATTTAGTCTCCTCCTTTCTTTTGACGTAGTATGTCCAAGTGTTTCTTGATTACAGCCACTTTTTCAAAAATCGTGTCGCCTCGTGACGCATAGCGGCTGTTTCAAAATGACCTGCATGAAGACGGGTAAGCTGATATCGTTCTTTCAATGAAGCAGCTTCATAGGTTTGACTCAATACCTTTTGAATCCTTCCAACGCCTTCAGCAGGCGTGAGCTGATCAAGTTTTCCAACTAAGCTTAAATGCGGTCTTGGAAAAATCATTTCTTGAATGTCCGCTGCTGTAAAATGCTTCGCCAAGCTCGGTACATAGTAATAAAAGCCATGTCTGTCCAAATTGTTCGTTTCAATTAATGTATGATGGTCCACCTGTGCACAAAGATCAATACACACACTGACCCTCTCATCAAGTGCAGCCGTCCACCAGGAAAGAAGACCGCCCATTGACATCCCAAAGACAGCTAACCTGTCCGCCAGCACATCAGATCGAGACAGCAAATAATCAATCGCACACATACTTTCATACAGCATCATGCCCCACATCACTTTTCCTGTTAAAAGCATTTCCTTAAAAATTTCACTTTCTGTTCTTCCTCTTCTCTCACCGAACCCTGCATGATCAATGGCCAGTACACTATATCCTTTTGACGTAAACTCTTTTGCATATGAAGGCTCTTGCAAATAATGGGCACCCTTTAACAACTCTTCCTTCCCATTCACGTAATTCCCGCCATGAGAGTGCTGGAACAGCACAACGGGTCTTTTTTTCACTGTATCCTTCGGTTTCACGAAATAAGCAGGGACTTCCTCTACACCATTCATGGAGAGAATGAGTGTTTCCACTACATATGATTCACGTTCCTCCATTTTTAACGTATAAGCCTCCACGCGATGACGTTCTGGCATTTCTCCTAACAGACTGAGCAGTTGTTCACGTTTGCTTTTCTTTTCCATTGACGTCACTCCTCATTTTCTTGGTCACCTGTTAAAATACGAGACCGATGCGGGAATCACCTTGTTTTCGACAAAATTATGTCCCGGGAAATAAAGAACACCCACCGGTTTATACCGATGGGTGTCATCATTAGTTCGCAACAATATTGACAAGCTTCCCAGGAACCGCAATCACTTTACGAATGGTCTTCCCTTCAAGCTGTTCTTTTACGCGTGCATCATTTTTCGCGAGTTCTTCTAACTGCTCCCTTGTTGCATCAGCAGGAACGGTTAATTTTGCTTTTACTTTACCGTTAAGCTGTACGACAATTTCTACTTCATCGTCGACAAGTTTTGACTCATCATATTGAGGCCATGCTTCATAAGAAATAGATCCTTCATGACCAAGTTTATTCCAAAGCTCTTCTGCTAAATGCGGTGCAATTGGAGAAAGAAGCTTTACAAAGCCTTCTGCATATTCTTTCGGCAGTGTATCAGCTTTATAGGCATCGTTGATAAACACCATTAATTGTGAAATGCCTGTATTGAAACGCAAGCCTTCATAATGATCCGTTACCTTCATGACTGTTTCATGATAGCTGCGTTCTAATGCGCCGCCAGATTGCTCTGTCACTTTATCACTGAGTGAGCCATCTTCATTTGTAAAGAGACGCCATACACGATCAAGGAAACGACGAGCGCCATCAAGTCCTGTTTCAGACCAAGCAATTGACGCATCTAAAGGTCCCATGAACATTTCATAAAGTCGTAATGTATCCGCACCATGAGATTCTACGATATCATCCGGGTTGACCACATTTCCTTTTGATTTACTCATTTTTTCATTGTTTTCCCCAAGAATCATACCTTGATTGAACAATTTCATGAAAGGTTCTTTTGTTGGAACAACACCGATATCATACAAGAACTTATGCCAGAAGCGTGCATATAGAAGATGCAGTACAGCGTGTTCTGCTCCGCCGATATACACATCAACTGGAAGCCATTTTTTCAGCTTCTCAGGAGAGGCAAGCTCTTCTGTGTTATGAGGATCAATATAACGTAAGAAATACCAGCAGCTGCCTGCCCATTGCGGCATTGTATTCGTTTCGCGGCGGCCTTTTTTACCTGTAACAGGATCTACAACCTCAACCCAGTCTTTAATATTGGCTAATGGTGATTCACCTGTACCACTTGGCTTAATCTCTGTCGTCTTAGGCAAGATCAGTGGAAGCTCTTCTTCTGAAACAGCTGAAGATGTTCCGTCCTCCCAATGAATGATTGGAATCGGCTCACCCCAGTAGCGCTGACGGCTGAACAGCCAGTCTCTTAAACGATATGTGACTTTCTTTTCACCTTTTTGATGTTCTTCAAGCCATGCAATCGCTTTTTCAATCGCTTCTTCTTTTCCTAAGCCATTTAGGAAATCAGAGTTAATGTGCTTTCCATCACCTGTGTAGGCTTCTTTTTCAATGTCTCCGCCTTCTACAACTTCTTTAATTGGAAGATCAAAGGTTTTGGCGAATTCATAGTCACGTTCATCATGGGCAGGAACCGCCATAATGGCTCCAGTTCCATAAGTCGCCAGCACGTAATCGGCAATCCAGATCGGCATCTTTTCACCATTTAAAGGATTGATGGCATACGCTCCTGTGAAAATACCTGTCTTCGTTTTAGCAAGATCTGTCCGCTCTAAGTCACTCTTTGATTGAATCTCTTTGATATACGCTTCGACAGCTTCTTTTTGAGCATCTGATGTAATTTTTTCAACAAGTGCATGCTCTGGTGCAAGCACTGCATATGTTGCGCCAAATAGTGTATCAGGACGCGTTGTGAAAACCGTAAACTGTTCGTCATGTCCTTCTACTTCAAAATGAACGTGCGCACCTTCAGAGCGTCCGATCCAGTTACGCTGCATATCTTTGATGCTTTCAGGCCAATCAATGTCCTCTAAATCTTCTAACAGCCTGTCCGCATATGCTGTAATCTTTAGCATCCACTGCTTCATAGGACGTCTTTCAACAGGATGCCCTCCGCGTTCACTTTTTCCATCAATGACTTCTTCATTTGCAAGCACTGTGCCAAGCGCTGGGCACCAGTTCACTGGTACTTCATCGATATAGGCCAATCCTTTTTCGTACAATTTTAAGAAAATCCATTGTGTCCATTTGTAGTAATTCGGATCTGTCGTGTTGATTTCTCGATCCCAATCATACGAGAACCCTAGTGATTGAATTTGGCGGCGGAAGTTATTGATGTTCTCTTCTGTAAAAGCCGCCGGATCATTTCCTGTATCAAGTGCATACTGTTCTGCTGGGAGACCAAATGCGTCCCATCCCATTGGATGAAGAACATCATATCCCTGCATGCGTTTCATGCGTGATAAAATATCCGTTGCTGTATAGCCCTCAGGGTGCCCGACATGAAGCCCTGCTCCTGATGGATATGGAAACATATCAAGTGCATAAAACTTCGGTTTATCTTCCGAGTCAGATGTGGCGAATGTTTTATGTGTCAGCCAATAATCCTGCCACTTCTTTTCAATTTCCCGATGCTGAAAACTCAATGTGAAAACCTCCTTTAATATGTACGGCTTTATCTGCTTAGATGACCACTGCAAGAATTCAGATTTTTCTAAAATCAACAAAAAACCCTCATCCCTGGAAAGGGACGAGAGATTTTTTGGTTCCCGCGGTACCACCCTTGTTAGCGTAACATGCTGTTCGTACGCTCACTTAATATCTTTAACGCAGACATGCGACAGAAGCTTTAACGCAACTGCAACTCTGAGGCGAGTTCAGAAGCAGATTTGATTGACTTTCACCAGCCGTCAATTCTCTAAAGACAAATACTGCTTTCCTACTACTCCTCTTCACTGTTCTTATCGTAACCGTCATCTAAGTAGTATTTTATAGAATTATGATCATAAGTGCAAGCAGGTTTGTATACAATGGGAATGTACCCTAGACTAGGGTAAAGTGAGGATATTATTCGTGTGGAGATCGGTTATGACGGTTGGAGCCTGCATCCTGTGAACGTTCTTCTCTCACAAAATCGAAGCTTCGCAGAACTGCTTCTCCTCCGTAACCTGAAATAATGGATAAGATGATCAAGTGCAGACTAGATTCGGGATTTGAGGATAAGACAAGCAGTGTAGCGGCAATCATCCCAACGAGCCAATCTTCAATAAACCCTAAGTAAATAAACTTTTTTGTCATTCTGGGCTTCTCTAGCCTGCCTTTTTTCTTTACGTGACCGAGAATGCCCATGACCCCTCCAATGGCGCAAGCAATAATGACTTGTTGCAGCATTTTCATCACCTTCCTAAAGCCCTTAGAATAGTAAAGCGACTTCAGGCTGTCCAGCCCCCTGTAATGCCATTCTGCTGTTCCGTCATAATCCATGTAAAAGGTCTATTCTCTCTAACGAAGAAAAAAAGCTTGTTTCTTCCATTATATGTGAATGACCTAAAAACAATCTTGATGCATTGGAATCATTTTTACCTAATCCATATTAACTATTTTTGTCATTTTATGAATGATGAGTAATTGATTCCTTCTTTTTCTAATGAAAAGTCTCCTTACTTACTCTATTCTAATGGAGGACAAACTATGATGACAAATTTAACAAAGCGTTTGCAATCGTTGAAACAGAACATATGTTATGTTACGTTTAAAAGGATTCATTTGATTGAAAAGACAACCATTTGATATGTCTTATAGCAGCAAAGGAGGGTAATATGGTCAGCTCGAACATTTTCGGCTTGCAAAAACAGCTTGAACTCATCAAAAAAGCGCTGGATCATGCGCGGATCGGTGTTGTCATTACAGACCCTTCCTTAGAGGATAACCCTATCGTTTATGTGAATCACGGCTTTACACAAATGACTGGATACAAACCAGATGAAATTCTTGGTCGTAATTGTCGATTCCTTCAAGGAAAAGACACGGATCAAAAGCAGCTTGCTTTAATTCGTCATGGAATTCAAAACAAAACACCTATTACTACACAGCTAAAAAATTATAAAAAAGACGGCACTTTTTTTTGGAATGAACTCAATATAGATCCTCTATACATTGAACAAGATGACAAAACATTTTTCATTGGTTTTCAAAAGGATATTACGAAACAGAAAGAATATGAACAGCTCCTAGAAGATTCCTTACAGGAAGTCACCTCTCTTTCGACGCCAATCGTCCCAATCAAAAATGGTGTATCTGCTCTTCCGCTTATCGGAAAATTATCTGAAGAACGCTTTGATGCTATTGTCGCTAAGTTAACCTGTATATTAGATGATTCAAAGGATGATTATTTAATTGTCGACCTTTCTGGTTTAATCGAAGTCGATGATTCCGTCGCAGCACGTATTTTCAAACTGCATCATCTTCTCAATCTAACTGGAACCGAACTGATCATCACTGGGATTAAGCCGCAGCTTGCGCTGAAAATGAAAGACCTCGATACAGATTTCCAGAATACGATCACTTATTTGACAGTAAAAGAAGCCATAAAAGGATTACCATTAGCTGAAAACCCTGTGTAAACAGGGTTTTTCAGATTGTTGACAAAGGGCTAAAATGATCTTTATTTTAGCCCTTTGTCTTCTATTCAGCGTGATAGAAAACCTTTGCAGTCTAGGAAGGGCGAGCACCGGAGCGGAGCGAATTCGACATTCGTGAGCACCGGAGCGCAGACCTGACAACCAATGCGAGGGTTTGTCTACACGCTGGAAAACCCTGTGTAAACAGGTTTTTTTTAATTGAACCGCTCCCCAAAATGGAAAAATGAGGTATGATAGGTGTAAATAGCAATTTAGGGGGGCTGTTAGATATGCTGTTACTCATATTGGGTCTTTTATGTGTTTGTTTTGCCATCGGATATGCTGTTAATTTCTTCTTACTTAAACACCAGAACGAGCTGATTTTTTCAAAGAAACTTTTTTATCCTTTTTTGATCATTGGTCTCTTCTTTTCCATTATGTCATTACCGCTTACTGCTGGAAATGCGCCAAAGGCACAAGCCGATCCATCTTCCGAACAGCTGTTAAAGGATCAAAAGGAACTCTCATCTGACATTTCGCGCTTAACAGCTGATAAAGAGTCGCTTACCTCCTCTTTAGAAGACGCGGAGAAGGAAAAAGAAAAGCTGGAAAAAAAGCTAGAAACCATCATCTCAGAAAAAGAAACGGTCAAACAGCAAGAAAAGACCATTCAATCGCTTGAAGAGAAAATAGACAAGCTCACCTCCAGCAATGAAACACTCAAACAAGAAATCAAGAATAGTACCAACGATACGAGTTCTTCCACCGTCCAGCGCTCCGCACCTAAAGATGAAGGAAAAAGCACAGGCGGTCATGAATCACAAAAGGAAACAAAAAAAGAATCGGCTGCCTGTAACATTAAAGGGAGTGTCAACGGTATTTACCACACACCAAGCAGCAGATACTACTCTAGAACAAAGAATATAACCAAAATGTTCTGCTCTGTTGAAGAGGCAGAGCGTGCCGGATACAGGGCACCTAAGCAATAGCGATGTTTAATTAAGATAAAAAAGAACCTCCTGAGCGCCCAATCGGGTTTACAGGAGGTTCTTTTTTAGATTTCTCTTCTTAAAGCTGCTAATACATTCGTTTTTGTTGCCTTACGTGCCGGGTTAAGCCCTGAAATGATCGCTACTCCTGCGCTGATCACTGTCGCTGTAATGACAAGGCTGAGCGGAATATAGGAAAAAGTAATCGAGAATTGATCGCTTGATCCTCCCTCAGACATGGACGACAAAATGGCTGGGATGATTAAATTAACGGCGAAACTAATCAAATATGAGATGATAATACCGATGATTGATCCGATGACTCCAATATAAGCACTTTCCATTAGGAACATCCGCTTGATAATGGATGGATTCGCGCCAATGGCTTTCATAATCCCAATCTCTTGTGTTCGCTCTGTTACCGCCATGGTCATCGTATTGAAAATTCCGATGGCAGAAATAATGACTGCAATACATCCGACAAAAATGAGTCCAATTTTGAAGACCGTAAAGAACATATCCATTCCTTCAAGCTGGTTCGTCACAGAGATGACTTGATAGCCCTCATCTGTCAGTTTATTCGTGAGCGTACCGACATTGTCGAATTTATCTGCATAAACAGAGGTCATTTTCTCGACATTTCCTGCTTCAGGAGACAGGTCGAGTATTTGACCAAATTCTTTTTCATAAGCATTCGGAATCAGAATTTTATGATCCTCCTGCCACTCCAAATTCGGCTTTTTCAAAACGCCTACTACACGGAAATCAAATGTTTTTTCTTTAACGACTTCCCCTTCTTCATTTAGTTTTGGCACTTTGATTTGAATCACTTTATTTAAAATATCCTTCGTGTAGCCTTTTGGCTCCTTCGGTGTTTCTTCCCCATTTGACGTCTGGTTTAATTCTTTTTCATAGGCTTCGCGTTCTTTTTTTGTCCACAGTTGCTGCGCCATATGATACCCAACCACAATTTCGTTCGCTGATGTTGGGACTTTTCCTCGGTCTAGTTCAAGCCCTGCTTCTTTTTCTTCTTTCATATCAGTCAAAGCAGCCTGCGTTTCACTTGAACGGTTATCGAGCTCGACGTTAACCGAAGGATTGATTGCCGTTCTTGAGACGACAGATTTCACATGATCATATTTCTTTAAATCATCAATCTTAACGTCTCCTTTTTCTTTTCCTAACACTTTAATTTCTGTGATGATTTGCTGCTTCATAATTTCATCTTGAGCTGATTTTTGCAAACCAAAACCGACAGACGCTAGAACGATTAAGAAAGAGCATGCCATTGTCGTCGCAAGAATGGTCATAAACACACGCAATCTATTTTTCTTCATATTTCTTCTAATGAATTTGACCTGATCTCTAAATTTCAATGGATTGTTCCCCTTTCTTTAATACACCGTCGTGAAGCTGGAACGTTGTGTCTGCGATTGAAGCGACTTCATCGTCATGTGTAATGATGACAAATGTAATTCCTTTTTCGCGATTGAGCTGCTGGATAAAGGCTAAAATTTCTCCTTCAGTTTCTGAATCCAGACTGCCTGTTGGTTCATCTGCTAAAATAATTGATGGATTTAAAATCAAGGCTCTTGCAATACTCACACGCTGCTGCTGTCCGCCTGACAGCTCATTTGGGTAATGTCCTGCGTGATGTTCAAGTCCTACTCGTTTCAGCATTTCTTTTACTTTCGCCTTTCGTTCAGACGGCTTCACCCCTTTTAAAGTGAGCGGAAGTTCAACATTCTCATACGTTGTTAAGCTCCCGATCAACTGAAAGCTTTGAAAGATAAAGCCAAAGTGATCTAAGCGAAAGTCTGCCCATTCTTTTTCATTAAAGCCAGTCACATCGGTACCATCAATGACAATTTTTCCGCTCGTTGGCGTAATATAGCCTGATATTAAGTTCAATAAAGTCGATTTCCCCGAACCACTTCGTCCAACAATACAAGCAATATCGCCTCTTTTGATGGACAGGTCAATCCCTTTCAGCACAGGAATTTCATTTTCCCTGCCCTTTTTACCAATTTTAAATACATGATCTAATGCTTGAATCTGAATCATCTCTACTCCCCTGCTCTCTGTTTATCTTTTTCGATAGATTAAGAAATAACTCGTTAGTGCGCCCACAGCTCCACCGATGAGCATGCCAACGATATAACCAAATATGGAATTATCTGAAGAAAAACCAAACCATCCAAACCCTAGAACACCGAAGACAATGACCATAATCTGAATAGGTCTATTCAGATTTGAATAAAGAAAGAAGCGGCCATTTCGTTCAATTGGATGTTTTATAAAGCTAATTAAGCCAATTAGATAAAACAGAACCACCATGACAATAGGTATAATGATTTTTTCGCCTGAGAACCAAAGAGGATAATCAGATTGGAAAGAATCATTTATAATATAAGTGATTGGAGATATAGGCGATATCAAATGAGCCAAGCTCTTATCTACCCAGCTCCCACTTGTCTTTATAATAAAATCTAAATGAACAATCGGTAATCCGATCACTAAAAAAGGTAAAATAGCTGTGCTGAACCCAACAATTGCTTGCGAAATGGAACTTCCGGTTAAAGTACCCGCTGCAAAAAATAAACTATAAAACATCAAGGAGGACACAAGCGAAATGATATAAACGCTATGAAAGCCAGGTGTCTCTAGTGGGTTAAGTCCTAAAATAAGTAAATAAGTAAGAACATAAGAAACGGCATGAGCGACTGCTATGATTCCAGCACCTAAGAAAAACTTTGTGTGATAGATTGTACTTCTGCTAAATGGCAAGGATAAGGTAAAATCCATCTGCCCTTTATTTCTCTCAAATCCAAGCTGCATGACAGCAAAGAAAATTCCCATTAGCCATGAAAGGGAGAGGAAAGGATCCGTCTTAAAGATATAAGAAAAACGTGGTGCATCCGTAATACATTCTGTATCGTTTAGGCACGTTTGAAAAGACGAATATTCCATTAAGAATGCAAAGGGCGTCGCAAGCGCAGCAACAATCATCACTAAAATGAATGTCAGCTCTGATTGCTTCCACTCCTTATATAATAATTGCCGCTTTACCATCTGCGTTTCCCTCCAAACTTCGCAATGAATACTTCTTCTAAATTCACAGGCAGTTCATGCCATACTTTTGGCTTCAGTGACTTCAAGTACTCTTTAGCTTCTTCGTCGGTTTTTAGAACAAGCGCTGTATAGAAAACGCCCGCTTGATCCAAAATCGCAACGCCATTTTTTCGAATACTTAAATTCACATCTTCTTCAAAAGCCATTTGGATTTTGACATAGTCATTCTTTAATTCATCTAAATCCATGACACTTGTGAGCTGATTTCCTTCTAAAAATCCAATTCGATTACACATGCGTTCAATGTCCTCTAAGCGGTGAGATGTAATTAAAATCGTTGTTTGTCGTTCTGCCACCTCGTCAATCATCAGCTGAAGAACGTCATTTCTTGTGACGGCATCAATTCCATCAGTTGGCTCATCTAATAAAATGACAGCTGGTTTGATGGCAAAGCTTAAAATTAATGACAGCTGCTTCTTTAACCCTGTCGACAATTCACGATACTTTACCTTTTCCGGAATTTCATAGCGGTTCACAAGCTCATTTGCATAGGTCACATCAAACTTTGGATATATATGCTTTAACAGCTGGACAAGCTGTCCGTAATTGTATCTGTCAAAGTAAGGATTCACGACCGGCATGAATACAATATTTTGCTTTACTAAAGGGTGGTCTTTCACCAGTACGTCTTTAAAATAAATCTCTCCTTCATCTGGAAGAAGAATTTGCTGAATCAATCTGAGAAGTGTTGTTTTCCCAGAGCCATTCCGGCCAAGCAGACCGAAGATCTCACCTTCGCCTATTTTGAAGGAAACGTCGCTGAGTACTTCGCGTCCATTTAATTTCTTTGATACATTTCTAACCTCAATCAACTTGTTTTCCTCCTTTTAGACTTGAGCCGATCTCTTCCAGCCATTCCTTGAGCTGATGAATATCAATACCAGCATGATGAGCTTCTATGATGAGTTGTCTTAACTGTTCTTTCATCTGGAGCACCTTCCCTTCATTCAGCTTTAACTGAGCACCTTCTGTTACATACGTACCGCGGCCCCGCAGAGTTTCAATAATCCCTTCCCGCTCTAGCTCTTTATACGCTTTACTGACGGTGTTTGGGTTGGCAATGATAATGGTGGCGAGCTCTCTGACAGAGGGCAGTTTGTCACCTGGCTTCATCACGCCTTTTAAACATAAAATTTTGAGCTGCTCAATGATTTGTTCATATATTGGCGCAGCGCTTCTTGGATCTATTTGAATCATGATGACTCCCTCTTTCCTCATTCATGCTTTTGCAGTCCTATCGCTTGTTCATGTCCTTGCATTAAAGGAACTGAATTGGGTATCAAATCTTTTTGAACTTCAAAACCAATGAAAACAAGAACGAAAAAAAATGTACATGCTAACGCAACAGCCAGCACCATCCACTTCAAATTAATTGGGTTTTTTTCTTTTTTCATGGTTGAACACCTTTCTTCACTTTAAGTGTCTGTAGTGTATTAGTTGATGTAGTACACTTAATACAATATAGACACCCAGCATAAAAGTCAATAACTTATTAAGAAAATAAAAAACAGACCCTTAAAAGAAGGATCTGTTCATCATTCATTATCGTAAGAAATCCCTAAAATCATTTGATTTTGTAAGCTCTGAATTTGAACACGTGCCCTGTCTAATCGTTCTCTTTGCTGGTCATTGGCGACATCTTTTAATTTTTCTAATTCGTTGACCGTATTCTCAAGCATGAGCTGTGCTTTAGAAAACTCTTCCTCATTATAATGTTCCTGACGTGAACTCAAATCAAATTGTTCACTTGCAAACTCAAGGGTTTCCGTACTTTTTTGAATAAATTCATCAATCGACTGCCTTGTTGCCATCTTACATTCCCTCCATTTCATCATCGCTCCCGCCTATTTTGCCCATGTAAAGCTTTTTCACTAAAGAAAATGTTGGACAGATTCAATTGTCCTCCTTCGTGATTTTTGTTAAACTTTAAGGATGCCTATTATTATGCAAGGAGGTTACTGACTTGGATCAGCATAACCCTTTTTTATATTCAAACAGCGAAAAACGTTATCACACGTGGAACTACCATTTGCGTGAACACTTTGGTCATAAAGTATTTAAAGTAGCCTTAGACGGCGGCTTTGACTGCCCAAACCGTGATGGTACTGTAGCCCACGGCGGCTGTACATTTTGCAGTGCCGCTGGATCTGGTGATTTTGCAGGAAACCGGGCTGATGATCTCATCACTCAATTTAACGAAATCAAAGACCGGATGCATACAAAATGGAAAGACGGAAAATACATGGCGTATTTCCAGGCGTATACAAACACACACGCGCCGCTTCCTGTCCTAAAAGAAAAATATGAAACCGTCATGAATCTGGATGGTGTCGTAGGTCTATCCATTGCAACAAGACCTGACTGTCTGCCGGATGACGTAGTGGAGTATTTAGCCGAATTAAACGAACGCACTTACCTATGGGTAGAGCTTGGTCTTCAAACGGTACACGAACGGACAGCTATGCTCATTAACCGTGCTCATGATTATGAATGCTACGTTGAAGGTGTAGAAAAACTGAGAAAACACGGAATTCGTGTCTGCTCACATATCATCAATGGATTGCCTCTTGAAAACCGAGACATGATGATGGAAACAGCAAAAGCTGTTGCGGATTTAGATGTGCAGGGAATTAAAATTCATTTGCTTCACCTTTTAAAAGGGACTCCAATGGTCAAGCAATATGAAAAAGGAAAGCTTGAGTTTTTAAGCCAGGAGGAATATGTTCAGCTTGTTTGTGATCAGCTGGAGATTCTGCCGCCAGAAATGATTATTCACCGTATTACAGGGGACGGCCCAATTGAATTAATGGTTGGTCCAATGTGGAGTGTTAACAAGTGGGAAGTGCTCAATGCCATTAATGCTGAGCTCGAAAGACGTAACAGCTACCAAGGGAAACGTTTCGTCAGATTGGAAGAAGCAGCTAAATGATTTTGAAACGCATGCTTCCTTTTAGTAAAGAGCTGTTAGAACGCGCTTGTCAAAAAGGCGACATCGTCATAGATGCAACAATGGGAAACGGCCATGATACACTCTATTTAGCGGACCTTGTAGGAACTGAAGGACAAGTGTTTGCATTCGACGTGCAAGAGGAAGCCTTGCAGCAGACAAGCAAAAGGCTTGGCGGTCAATATCCTTACGTTCACCTGATCCATGATGGACATGAAAAACTGGCGGATCATCTTCCGAAGGATGTTTATGGACATATATCTGGTGCAGTGTTTAACCTTGGGTATCTGCCAGGAGGCGATAAAGCCGTCACCACTCAGGCTCATACAACCATTGAAGCCATCAAGCAGCTCCTCGAATGGCTCAAACCCGGAGGACTGATCGTCCTTGTGATCTACCATGGACATCCCGAAGGTAAAAGAGAAAAAGAAGTGCTTCTCGACTATTGCAGATCACTCCCTCATGAAGAGGTACAAGTTTTATCATATCAATACATGAATATTCAAAACGACCCGCCTTTTGTGGTCGCCATTGAAAAAAAGCTAAAATGATGTGCATTTTAGCTTTTTTCTTCTTTTCAGCGTGATAGAAAACCTTTGCAGTCTAGGAACGGGCGAGCACCGGAACGGAGCGAATTCGACATTCGTGAGTACCGGCGCGCAGACCTGACACCGAATGCGAGGGTTTGTCTACACGCTGAAGCTCAAATCCTAATGGATTTGAGCTTTTTTATGATGATTTCATCCAAGGCATTTTCTGATAAGTCCGATAGGCTCTTCCGTTAATATAGAAAAAGAACGATGTTTTCCCGCTTGATTTGATCAGCCTTTTTGCCAGCTTGTTCATCTCTTTTTGGGCTGTCACTTTTTCATCGGACAAATAGACCGCCAGTAATCCTCTGTTAATCAATTTGTGAAAGTTTTCATGCGGAATGCCTTTCAGCTGCTCATCCGCTTTTTCAATAAAATGCTGAAGTCTATCCATCATCTCATGATGAGAATCATAGTATGAGCAAAAGTTCAGATCTCCCCCAAGCCTGTCCTCTTCTTGGTCTATTAAATAATCGAGTAAAATGTGCAGACCTTGAATATAAGGGAAATAGCTTTCGTAAATTTGCTTCGCCTGCTTTTCTGTAAAATCAGGCTGCAGCGCATACGCCACAAGACAGAATATCCCTAACGTTGATCCCGCACAAGCTGAAAACTCATACCATTCCATCTTCGGCAAATCTTTTTCATACTGGCGGAACCATGACTCTAGCCGTGGTACACGCTCATGGGGAACAACGTGCTTATGTACTTGCAGGTCACTATAGTAATCACACAGCGTGTGTAAATATGGCTGAATGATCGGATAATGCCGAACACGCGTAAGCACATCTTGACATGTGCGGACAAGCGCATGTAAATATCCATGATCCTCTTGATCATCACGGAATTGATAGTATGGCTTGAGCTCAGCATGAATATCAAGCGCATCTCTCATCGCTTGATGCAGCATATGGAAATCCTTTGGATCAAGCGACGTGCTGCGGTCACAAAGGTTATCTAAGTAATCACTGATGGTTTGATACGCCACAATGAATTCAATGCACGTTTCTTTCTCTTCACCTGCCAGAAGAGATAAAATACCTCCGCCTTCACAGTGAAACGTTTTACTCGATATGCTCGCTAGTGCCTGCGTTCTCAGTTCTTCATTTTCAATCATTTCGGCATGAGCCCGCCACTTTTTCAGCTCCTGATGAACAAGCGGAAAAATATCTTTATACACCTTTGTCATCAGTGCAAAAGGACGCTCTGGTACTGACAAATCACTCCACCCCCAACTTAAAGCTCACAATCAAATATATTGATCTGTAAAGGCTCTTGCCGCCTTAAACACATCTTCTCTTTCTGGTTCATTAAAAATTTCGTGATACAGCTCTTCCCATTCACGGTATGATTTATTGGTTGATTCTATGCCATTGAACCATTTAATCACCCTCGTTTTATCCACGATCTTATCATCGCCCGCCTGCATTAAAAGGAGCGGGATCGATTTAAAGACATTCGTCGGCTGCATCGCCGCATCGATATTTTTGATCAGCTCTCGATACCAGCGAACCGACACCTTTGTCACGTAAAGAGAATCATTTGAGTCTGCCTCAATGACCGCCTGATTTCGTGTGGCTAGTTCAATCGACAGCCCTGACTCCACTTTAAAAGACGGTGCGAGCACATTTAGACCTTTTGACGCAAAATCCATCAGCTTCTTCGGTTTAAATTGCAGACCTAAACAAGGTGATGATAAAATAAGGCCATTCAACTTCGTATGGGTATACTGCTTCATCCACTCAATTGAAATGAGTCCACCCATACTGTGTCCAAGTAAAAAAGTAGGAAGCCTGAATGATTTCGCATGCTCGATCCATTCATCGACTGTATCAATGTATTCTTGAAAAGAACGAATGTGGCCTCGCGCACGTGTCGATGTGCCTTGCCCAGGCAAATCACCCATGACGACGTGATAGCCTGCATTCCGCCACATTTCAATCAGCCATTTATATCGGCCGTGATATTCACTCGCACCATGTACAATGACAATTGTACCAACTGGTCTTTCAGCATGCCAAGTCCACAAAGTAAACACCTCACAAATGTTGTATTAAGAAAGGAAGTCGAAAAAGTGATTTATCCATATCATCAGTTTACACCTGAGATTCATGAATCGGTCTTTGTCGCAGATAACGCCACCATTACCGGTGATGTCACAATTGGAGAATATTCGAGCGTGTGGTTCCAAACCGTCATCAGAGGCGATGTTGCACCTGTGAGAATTGGAAAAAACGTCAACATTCAAGATTTATCGTGCCTGCATCAAAGTCCTGGAAAAACACTTCTTATTGAAGATGGTGCTACCATTGGACACCAAGTCACATTACATAGCTCAATCATTCGAAAAAATGCCCTCATTGGCATGGGGTCTATCATTCTCGATGGTGCGGAGATTGGCGAAGGCGCCTTTATCGGTGCAGGAAGTCTTGTCCCTCAAGGAAAGGTCATCCCAAAAGGATCACTCGCTTTTGGCCGTCCAGCCAAAGTCGTTCGGCTGTTAACAGATGAAGATATCCAAGACATGGACCGAATCCGCAGAGAATATGTAGAAAAAGGACAATACTATCGTTCCCTTTTACCTCGTTAACATCATACGTGTATCTTCACTTTATCATGTTTTTTTCAGGATATTAAGCAATAACTATGAACCGCTTGTTATTTTACCCTTTTCCGCCACTTTCTATCATGACAAAAAAGGTTTTCAGCACAAAGCTGAAAACCTTTTTTCATTAACTGAAGATGACTTCTTTCGGTTGATGATTCAATTGCTCTGGATCAATACTGCGCTCGACATAAATGCTGTGCCAAATCATAAAAATCAGGACGGTCCAAATCTTACGGCTATGATCTGCTTTACCAGCACAATGTTCATTTAATAAATCAAGCACATACGCTTTGTTAATATATTCGTCAGTTTGACTGTTTTTAATGATGTCTTTCGCCCAAGCGTTCATCTCATTTTTCAGCCAATGACGAATTGGAACAGGGAAGCCCAGCTTCTTGCGGTTTAACACATGGTCAGGCACAATGCCTTCTGCTGCTTTACGCAATAAATATTTCGTTGTGCCATCTTTTGTTTTCAGCTCTTCTGGAATTTTAGAAGCCGCTTCAAATACGACCTTATCAAGGAAAGGAACGCGAAGCTCAAGAGAATTCGCCATTGTCATCTTATCTGCTTTCAGTAAGATGTCCCCGCGCATCCACGTATGAATATCAACATATTGCATTTTGTTAATATCACTGTAGCCTGCACTTTCCTCGAAGTATGTCTTCGTCACATCACGATACGTAATGTTCGGATCATACTGCTTTAAGAGGTTTTTCTTTACTGGCTCTTCAAAGATTTTCGCATTACCGATATAACGTTCCTCTAATGGTGTACAGCCGCGGACGATAAAGCTTTTTCCTTTCATTCCTTCTGGCATTAAGCGCGCCAGACGAAGAAGAAGCTTTTTCAGCATAGATGGAACAGATTCAAATGGTTTAAGAGAAAGCGGCTCACGGTAAATATTATATCCACCGAACAGCTCGTCTGCTCCCTCACCAGAAAGAACGACCGTCACTTGTTTCTTCGCTTCCTTTGCCACGAAGTACAATGGAATCGCCGCCGGATCAGCTAAAGGATCATCTAAATGCCAAACAATTTTCGGAAGCTCATTCATATATTCCTCAGGAGAAATCACCGCGCTGAAGTTTTGTAAGCCCAGCTTATCAGCCGTTTCCTTCGCTACATCAACTTCACTAAAGCCATCCTGCTGGAAACCAACAGAAAACGTCTTCAGCTCAGGATGAAATTCCTTTGCAACAGATACGATGAAAGAAGAATCGATACCACCTGATAGGAATGAACCAACAGGAACATCACTTCTCATATGAACTTTCACAGAATCATAGATTGCATCGCGGACTTCTTCAATCAGCTTTTGTTCTTGAGTTTGCTCAGGCTTGAATTGAACTTTCCAGTAAGTCTTAAATTCAATCTCCTGTCCTGGGCGTAAAGTAAACTGATGACCTGGCTCTACTTTGTGCACCTTTTGATCAAGTGTATTTGGCTCAGGTACGAACTGGAATGACATGTATTGCTGCAAAGCAGTCTCATCAAATAAAATGTTCTCGTTCACTGCCATCAAGCTTTTGCGTTCAGATGCAAAGTACACTTGCTCATCCAATTGTGTAAAATAAAGCGGTTTGATGCCGAAAGGATCTCTTGCGCCATATAATAATTGCGCTTCTTTATCCCAAATTAAAAATGCAAACATGCCGCGAAGCTTAGAAGCCGCTTCTTCTTTATAATGACGGTATGTAGCAAGAAGTACTTCCGTATCAGAATCTGTGCTGAACGTATAGCCTTTTTTCACAAGCTCTTCCTTCAGCTCCACATAGTTATAAATTTCTCCGTTGAAAATAATCCAATACTTTTCATCTTCATAAGAAAGCGGCTGCTTTCCGTGCTCAACATCTATAATACTTAAACGTCTAAATCCAAATCCTACATGCTCATCATGAAAGTAACCCTCATCATCCGGACCACGATGAACGATGAGACGATTCATTTGTTTAATTAGCTCTTCCTGTTCAGTAGTTTCGGACAATGGACGGTGATTAAATACACCAACAAACCCACACATATTATTGCCTCCACGTTATGTTATTTCTTAAAAGTAGACCTATAATTAGACAGTATTTTGTCCGATTTTGTTTCACATTTTTTCGCTTTTTGAAGATTTTTTTTTAATCAAAAGGAAAACCGCTTAAAATAAGCGGTTTTTTATGTTGTTATTGTCCCAATGCTTCTTTGCGAAGTGTATCGGCTTTATCCGTTTTTTCCCACGGAAGATCTAAGTCGTGACGGCCGAAATGTCCGTATGCAGCTGTTTGTTTGTAGATCGGACGGCGCAGGTCTAGCATTTTAATAATGCCAGCTGGACGAAGATCAAAGTTTGCACGAACCACTTCAATTAATTTTTCTTCTGAAGCTTTTCCTGTCCCGAATGTATCAATTGAAATTGATACAGGCTGTGCAACCCCAATTGCATAAGCAAGCTGTACTTCACAAGAATCTGCAAGGCCGGCAGCTACGATGTTTTTCGCTACGTAACGAGCAGCGTATGCCGCAGAACGGTCAACCTTCGTTGCATCCTTACCTGAGAAAGCACCGCCTCCATGACGAGCGTATCCGCCATACGTATCAACGATGATTTTACGTCCAGTTAAACCAGCATCCCCTTGAGGTCCACCGATCACGAAACGGCCAGTTGGGTTAATGAAGTACTTTGTCTGTTCATCAATCAGTTCACTTGGAACGACAGGACTGATGACATGCTCTTTTAAGTCACTTTGAATTTGTTCAAGCGTCACTTCTGGTGCATGCTGCGTAGAAATAACCACTGTGTCAATACGAACTGGTTTGTTTTGCTCATCATATTCAACTGTGACTTGTGTTTTTCCGTCTGGACGAAGGTATGCAAGTGTTTCATCCTTACGTACTTCTGTTAAACGGCGAGATAATTTATGCGCTAGTGAAATCGGCAGCGGCATGAGCTCTTCGGTTTCGTTATTGGCAAAACCAAACATCAATCCTTGGTCACCTGCACCAATCGCATCAATTTCTTCTTCCGTCATTGTTCCTTCACGTGCTTCAAGTGCTTTGTCTACACCTTGCGCAATATCAGCAGACTGTTCATCAATTGATGTAAGTACAGCACATGTTTCCGCATCAAAACCATATTTCGCACGTGTGTAGCCAATTTCCTTAATTGTGTCACGCACCGTCTTTGGAATATCGACATAAGT
The DNA here is from genome assembly GCF_038593305.1 of Bacillus sp. FSL P4-0248. NCBI lineage: Bacteria > Bacillati > Bacillota > Bacilli > Caryophanales > Bacillaceae > Bacillus > Bacillus sp. FSL P4-0248. Next base: position 2,715,595 of record NZ_CP151983.1, read on the forward strand.
AGACGTTGTAATTTCACCGCTTACTAATACGAGACCGGTTGTAACAGAAGTTTCACAGGCAACACGTGCATTTGGATCTTTCTTTAAAATTTCATCCAAAATGCTGTCTGAAATTTGATCACAGATTTTATCCGGATGTCCTTCTGTCACTGATTCTGAAGTAAATAAACGACGATTTTGACTCATAATGGCTATTTCCTCCTGTACAAGACCACATCATCCCAAGATGAGGCCTCCAATATGATACGGAACTCGTTCCCTCTTATATTTGAAAACGTTTATATTAGAGATGTTATTGGCAATTTGTTCATATGATATCCCAAAAATAAAAAAACCATTTCCTTCATTGCGAGGAAAGGGTCTGAGATCGCATGCCTTTCACTCTTATCGCTCAAGGTGTTCTTGTACCTTGCATCAGGTTAGCACCTTGGTTTCTCAGCATTTTCATGCCTTTTAAATAAGAAACCGGTTGCTGGGCTTCATCGGGCCTGTCCCTCCACCAACTCGGGATAAGAGTATCCGTTCAATAAGATATCTTATCTTAAACCCTTGCGTCATGTCAATGCTTCATAGAAATTATCTCCCTCTTTTTTCTCCTCACCATTAGCATCACCAAAAAGCATATTTTCATAGCAGAAATGAAAAAACACACACAAAAATTTTTAAATAGTATAGACTATTATTATTAATGTGTTATACTAATCGAAACAAACAAATTCAACGGTAAAGGAAGGGTTTTTTTATGAACTCAGTGGATTTAAAAGAAGATTTGCAGTCATTGCTCTCATTAGAAAATACGCACCAAAATTTATCTGTTCCGAAACTTGTTGAAAAGATTTTGGCACGTAATGAAGGCGTTTTAACATCAACTGGAGCTGTCCGCGCTACAACTGGAGCCTACACAGGACGTTCGCCTAAAGATAAATTTATCGTCAAAGAAGAAAGCTCTGAACATAAAATCGATTGGGGTCAAGTAAACCAGCCGATCTCCAAAGAAGCATTTGACCGTTTATATACAAAGGTTGTGTCATACTTAAAAGAACGTGATGAACTATTCGTCTTTGAAGGGTTTGCAGGCGCTGACGAAAGATATCGTATGCCGATTACAGTTGTAAACGAATTCGCATGGCACAATCTTTTTGCCAAGCAGCTATTTATCAGACCTGACGGGTCAACACCTTCTTCAAACGAAAAACCTTTCACCATCTTATCTGCACCGCACTTTAAAGCAGATCCTGCAACAGATGGCACAAACTCTGAAACGTTTATCATCGTTTCTTTTGAAAAACGCACGATTCTTATCGGTGGAACAGAATATGCAGGAGAAATGAAAAAGTCCATTTTCTCTGTGATGAACTACCTGCTTCCTGAGCAAGATATTTTATCCATGCACTGCTCAGCAAACGTAGGTCAAGAAGGCGATGTAGCCTTATTCTTCGGGCTTTCAGGTACTGGGAAAACGACGCTTTCTGCAAGCGCAAGCCGCAAGCTGATCGGAGACGATGAACACGGCTGGTCTGGCACAGGGGTCTTCAATATCGAGGGCGGATGCTATGCGAAATGTGTGAACTTAAGTGAAGAAAAAGAACCTCAGATCTACAAAGCGATCAGCTTCGGATCAGTTCTTGAGAACGTTGTGCTTGATGAAGAAACACGTGAAGCGGATTACGATGATACTTTCTTTACTGAAAATACACGCGCTGCTTACCCAATCGAAATGATTGATAACATCGTGAAACCAAGTATCGCAGGACATCCATCTGCCATTGTCTTCTTAACAGCTGATGCGTTTGGCGTCTTACCTCCAATCAGCCGTTTAACAAAAGAGCAGGCAATGTACCATTTCTTGAGCGGGTACACAAGTAAATTAGCTGGAACTGAGCGCGGTGTCACATCACCAGAAACGACATTCTCTACTTGCTTCGGTTCACCATTCCTTCCGCTTCCAGCTCACGTCTATGCTGAAATGCTTGGCAAAAAGATTGATGAGCACGGTGCAAAAGTATTCCTTGTGAATACAGGCTGGACTGGCGGAGGCTACGGTACAGGCAAACGAATGAATCTCGCTCATACAAGAGCAATGGTGCAGGCAGCAATCGAAGGTGACCTTGACAATGCCGAGATGATTACTGATGACATCTTTGGCTTACACATCCCGCTTCATATTCCTGGTGTACCAGATGAAGTGCTTCAACCTGCTAAAACATGGGATGACCAAGAGGCTTATCAAGAAAAAGCACACTTCCTTGCCAATGAATTTAAAAAGAACTTCCAAAAATTCAGCCACGCGGCAAGTGACATTGAAGCCAAAGGCGGTCCACTCGTATAACCAAATGAAAAAAGCTGAGGAGAATAAAATCCCTCAGCTTTTTTAGTTTGTTGAATGCAAGGACACAAGACGGTACGTCACCTTCGTGACATTGTCTGTCAGCTCCAGCTTTTCAACATGTGCAGTCCCTGTTTTTTCTCCGTCTTTCGTTTTGCGCACCTCAAGTGGAATATTTAATGGATAAATGCGGTATCCATCCTTCATGAGTTCAAATACATTTTCTTCAATTCTTGTCTCTTTTCCCTTTGTGACAATCATTGTATTAAATTCAACAGGCATTCCCATAATGAAAATCCCCCTACTTTCTATATTTCGTTATACTGCTTATTTTACCACATTTCCGCTTTTTCGGCTGTGCATCCATGTGGTCAGCCTTCTCACAATTTCTCGATTATGCTGCGGCGGGAAATAGTGGTTGTATCCGTGGAAATACCATGTCTCCACGGATTTCCCGTGCTGGCGCAGCGCATCTTCTAACAAATACGCATGCTCAATCGATACATTTTGGTCCTCTTCTCCGTGGATGATAAGGACAGGTGCTTCAATTTTGTCCACATCATTTAAAGGGGTTCTGTTCTCATATGCCTCTGGCACCTTATGCGGCGGGCCGCCAATCACACGCTTCATCATCCGTCTCATATCCACACGCTCTTCATAAGTCAGTTTCATATCACTGACGCCTCCCCATGTGACAAAGGAAGCTGCCTCCTGTTTCATTTCAACAGCGGTCCAGATGCCCATAATACCGCCTCGCGAAAAACCAAAGATATGAATGCGGTCCTTCTTCACTTTTTTGTGCTGTTTTAACAGTTGAAAGGCAGCGAACGCATCTTTTCGATCTTCTCCGGCAAAATCTTCGTTCCCTTCGCCTCCTTGGTTTCCCCGGTAAAAGGGAGCAAAGACGACAAAGCCCTGCGCGGCAAATTGCACAATCCGGCCCGGTCTGACCATCCCCACATTTTTAATGCCGCCTCGTAAATACAAAAAGCCGTCGTAGAAACCTTCTCCGGCTGGTTCAGCGAGCAGCCCTTTCATCCGAAGTCCATCTGCCTCATAGGTCACTGTATATAAGTGAATATGCGGATGGGGCGACGGAAACCTTCTTTTTTCCACAATCACTCGATTTCTCTCCTTTTCATCTTTGATTACGTCCATTGCTTCAGCATCGCTTCTGCGACAAGCTGGCCTGATTTTGTCACCATCGGCGTGCCGCCGCCAGGATGACTTGTTCCCCCAACAAACCAAAGTCCTTCAATGTCCTTTGACTGATTATTGATGCGAAAAAATGCCTGTTTGAACGAGTTTGAAGACATACCATAAATGGCTCCACGATATGCCCCCGTTTTCTGCTGCAGATCGAGCGGGGTTTGAACCGCTTCATATTCGATAAGCTCATCCAAATCAAAAAGACCTTTTTCCATTAATTTGTTTTTTACATGCTGACGATATGTCTCCTTTAGCATGTCCCAATCTTGCTCTTTTGTCACATAAGGTGCATTGGCCAGTACAAACAGGTTGCTTCTTCCCGGTCCTCCGCTTAAAGCTGGTTCTGAATGACCTGAATAGCATATGTATAGCGCCGGGTCTTGAGGCAGCTGTTTTTTCTGAAAAATATCCTTGAATTCTTGCTCATAATCCTCAGGGAAAAACACATTGTGATGGGCCAGCTGTTCATAGACTTTAGGTACACCTAATAAGAGAACAAAGCCCGACAACGACGGTTCAATGTCAGACAGTTTTTGATTTAAATAACGAGGACGGTTTTTTTCATCTATGAGATGACGGTATACGGTCAGCGCATCTGCTCCTGCAATGACTTGATCTGCCTCATACATCTGCTGATCCGTTTCCACTCCTTTGACCTGCCGATCCTTCACATGAATCTTGTTCACTTGTTCATTGAGGTGAATCTGAACACCTAATTCTTTTGCCAGTGTCTCAAATGCCTCAACTAAACGATATGTACCGCCCTGTATTCCATAAATCCCTTTCTCCCCTTCTAAATACGCCATCATATTAAAAATAGCCGGCGCCTCGTAGGGAGAGGAGCCAATATAAGTAGCATACCGTCCAAACATCGCCAATGTATGGGGGTGACGGAAATATTGACGCAGCAGGCGCTGAACCGATGTGAACGGTTTGACAGCGAGAAGTGCTTTCATCAGCTTTAAATCCGCCTTATCCTTCCAGCTCAATAACAGACGATTTAAAAACTGCTCCTCTGCCTTTTGAAAAAGCGCCTTTGATTCCTGCAAAAATGCACGGTATTGCTTCGCATCTTCAGGACTGAATGCAGCAATTTGTGATTCCATTTGCTCCATATTCGGCGTAAACTCGACCGTATGTCCATCTGGAAAAAAATTTTTGGTAAGCGGAGAAATCGGATAAAAGGTCACATAATCCTCCATCCGTCTATGACAGGCTGTAAACACTTCTTCAAAATATGTCTTCATTGTAATGGTACTCGGTCCTAAATCAAAAGAGTAGCCTGCTCCGTGATGGCGCTGCAATTTCCCGCCTAAAGCCGCTTCTTTTTCTAAAATGGTGACCTGAACCCCGCGTGACTGTAGACGGATCGCGGCTGATAATCCGCCAAGTCCGCCGCCGATGATGATCACTTTTTTCATTGGTACCTTCTTCCTTTCCATTCATACCCTTCTTTTTTCAGACCGATTTTCACAGAAGCAAAGCCAATGGCGATCAGGCTTAAAATACTGACCGGCAATAAAAAAGCCATTGCAGAGGTCCGCCCGTTTTCAATATCAATTGCCGCTTTAATCGATACACCCAGCCCATAGCAAAGAATGGCTAAGCATATGCTCAAAACATCCAGCTGAAACAATGCGATCATGAAACAAATGACAGGAACCAAATAAAGGAGGGTGTATAAACAAAAGACACTGCTTAACAGAGGAATGCTTCGATTCACACCCGGGAACAAATTTTTCCGGTAACCTTCCCAAACCTCTTGTCCACTTTCATACATTCTCATATACACAAATGGATGAATGCTTGCAAGTGTGAACGGAAAGCCTTTTTCCTTCACCCGTTTAGCCAAAGCCATATCATCAACGAGTGAATCCTTGATCGCTTTATGCCCGCCAATGTCGTGATAACAATTCTTTTCAATGGCAATAAAACCGCCATGTGCTGCGGCAAAAGCGGGATTCTTAGATTTTCTTATCCATTTCACTGGCAGATGACAGCCAATGGTAAACATCATCATAGGAACCACAAGATGCTCAAACAATGTGCCTGTTTTTTGTTCTGGAAAACCTGACAGCATGCCCGTTTTTTGCATGCATAACTGCTTGTATACTGATTCAACTGCCCCTTTTTTTAATCGGACATCCGCATCTAAAAATAGCAGCCAGTCAGAAGCTGCTGCCTCAGCGAGCTGAGAGCAGGCATATGATTTACCAAGCCAGCCCCGCTTTAATGGCTGACCTGAAAGGAGACGGATCCACGGATATGTTTCTGCGAAGCGCTCCACCATCGCTCTTGTCTGATCTGTCGAATGGTCATCAAGTACGATAAGCTCTTTCGGGTAAAGACGTTGATCAACGATCGACTGAAGACAGGCTTCTATCCTTTTTTCCTCATTTCTCGCTGGAATCAGAATCGATAACGAAATAGGTTCACCCGGCGAAAAGGATGCTGGCTTTAAAACAGGAAGCTGCCTCATATTCCATATGGTGAAAATAAACTGACAGAGCAAGAGTACGCTGATCACGGTTAAGAAGACCGCCATGTTTTCACCCACTTTTTAAAGGAATCAAACGCATCACTTGTTGATTGACTTGTCCTTGTCATCTGTCTAAATTCTTGATTGGTTGAAAAATCAGGGTCAGCGATGACCTGTGCTTGATGTGCGTTTAACTGCGTTTCAAGGAGATCCCTAAGCAGATGCGTCACGTCCTTGCTTCGAAGTTCTCCGCCAGATACAAAGGTATCTTCACCAAACACAGCAGATACTGTCGGCTTTTGAAATTGATTAAATGTATAATGCAAGGTCACAGGCTTCACCACGACTTGCTCAAATTGTCTCACTAAAAAAGAAGCCCCGCCCTCCAATTCAAGCGGCCGCACATCCTGATGCATGATTTTCCCCTGTGGAAAAAGCCATACAGCCCTGCCAGCCTGCATGTTCTCTTTTGCCATCATTAATGCTTGCTTCACACTTTTCAGATTCTCTTTCTGAACCGGAAAGGCACCAAGCTTTCGGAAAAAGGCATATTGCTTCAGCTGTTTCTCCTCCATCATCATATAGTGATCGAGTTCGGACGCTTTTTCTGTTAAAAGAAAGATAATCAGTCCATCCCACCAGGAGCTATGATTAGCGAGATAAAGAACAGGCAGCTTCTCGTTTGGGTCCACAGCGCCTTTCATCATCACGCAGCGGAAATGTTTATGAAGTAAATACCGCTCAAGATAAAGAGAAAATATACGTCTAAACGATCGGCTTTTGTCGCTTTCTTTCAAATTGAACCCTTCCTTCACACAAAATAACAATGATTAGCGCTAAATAAAAAATGACATCGAGCCCGCCCTTTAATGCCAGCACACCAAAAAAGAACACCATTGCCTGATAAATACGGCTCGTCCAGCTGAGGGCCTTTTGACCAACCTGAACAAGCGGGAAGAGAAAGGAAAGTCCTGCTCCAATCATACCCCAGCTCACAAAATTCTCAAAAGGAATACCATAAAAACCACCGCCGTCATACCACACCCAAAATTTCCGTTCAGCCGCTACTGGGTCTAATATGAGGTCAAGCAAGACAATCCATATCCCCGTTTCGACAGCTCGTTTCCATTTCGACTGCTGATTGGCTAAAAAAAGACTGTTTAAAAACACACCAACCCATGCAAAAGCAATGGTTAAAGGCACCCCTGCCACTAGAAAACCTAACGTCGGATAATAGTCATAGGCCCCGAAAGGAAAACCGGTTGTGATCCCTATCCATTCAACCGTAAATGTCAGCACCCCGACAATAGCTGCCCTTTTGATCACAAACCCCCATGAACCATAAATATTTCGCCCAATCTCTATCACACAGCAGGCATACAGCACAAGGAAAATGCCATTTGCAAACTGAAGCCATGCTGGCACTTCAAAAGAGACCATTAATATGAGCCCTACTAAATACCAGCCAAGAAATACCCAACTCACTCTATACACGAAACCGCCCCTTTATTTCTTCCAAATTCAAGAAAGTATTCATGCTTCTAGTATAGAAAAAAAGACACGTTCTATAAATAAACAATGCGCTTCTTATTTTCATCTAGGCACTCACCAAAAATCCCTTTTGACATACTTTAATTAGTGATCTAGAACAAAGGAGGCGAATTACTCTTGAATCGTTCCATCAAAGTCAGACTGGCATTCATCGTCGTTGTCCTGCTCTTTATTCCATTTGTCGCCTGTAAAAAAGAACAAGAGCAGACCGTACAAGTAGCCGAGGTGACCCATTCGGTTTTTTATGCTCCGCTCTATGTTGCCTTATCTGAGGATTTCTTCAAAGAAGAAGGGCTAGAGGTTGAATTAAAAACGACCTGGGGCGGCGATAAAACGATGACAGCTCTCTTATCCGGCGGTGCAGATATCGCCCTGACCGGATCTGAATCCTCTATCTATGTAGAGGCTCAAGACACAAAAGACTCTGTCATCAACTTTGCACAGCTGACACAAACAGACGGTACATTTCTTGTTTCAAGGGAGAAAGTGAGCGAATTCTCTTGGGATCAATTAAAAGGAAAAGACTTTCTTGGACAGCGGAAAGGCGGCATGCCGCAAATGGTCGGTGAATATGTCCTGAAAAAGGAAGGCATTGATGTAAAAAAGGATCTTCGCATGATTCAAAATATTGATTTTGCCAACATTTCAGGTGCTTTCTCCTCTGGAACTGGCGATTTTGTGCAGTTATTCGAACCGACAGCATCCTTAATTGAAAAAGAAGGCAAAGGGTACATTACCGCCTCCTTTGGAGAGGCTTCCGGAAAGGTGCCGTATACCACCTTCATGGCAAAGAAGAGTTACTTAGAGGAAAACAAAGAGACAGCTGAAGCCTTCACTCGCGCCATTTACAAAGCGCAGAAATGGGTAGAATCCAAGCAGCCTGAGGAGATTGCCAAAACCATTCAATCTCATTTTCCTGACACAGAACTTGATGTTTTATCAACTGCCATTAAACGCTACAAACAGCAGGACTCCTATGCAGCAGATCCCCTTCTGAATGAAGAGGAATGGAACAAATTGCAGGAAATCATGAAGGAGAGCGATGAATTGCCGAAATTTATCCCGTACAAACAACTTGTCGATTCATCCATTGCAAAGAAGGTCACAGAACACAAATAGAATAGGAGGTAGCACATGTCTTTCCTTCAAATTGACCATGTGACCCACACGTACTTCTCTTTAAAAGAAAAAACAACGGCCATACAGCATATCAATATGGAGATAGACCAAGGAGAATTTATCTCATTTATTGGTCCCAGCGGCTGCGGGAAAACCACCCTGCTGTCTATCATTGCAGGAATAACGCCGCCCTCTGAAGGCCGAATTTTAATCGAAGGAAAAGAACCGAATCAAAAGGAGCATCAAATCGGCTACATGCTCCAGCAAGATTATTTGTTCCCTTGGAAAACCATCAAGGAAAATATCATTCTCGGGTTAAAAATTACTAAGCAAGATTCACATGAAGCCACCTCCGCCGCTCTTGGCTTACTGCCTAAGCTTGGCCTTCATGATGTAGAGGAAAAATACCCGAAGGAGCTGTCAGGCGGTATGAGGCAGCGTGCGGCTCTCGCCCGAACGCTTGCAGTGAACCCCGGTCTGCTTTTACTAGATGAGCCCTTTTCAGCTCTAGACTACCAAACCAAACTCACTTTAGAGGATCTCGTCTTTCATACACTCAAAAACTATCAAAAAACAGCGGTCCTTGTGACACATGACATCGGCGAAGCCATTGCGATGAGTGACCGCATTTTCTTATTCTCAAAGCATCCTGGCTCGATCCAGCGAATCTTTACCGTTCCAGATGATCTGAGGACTCTTTCTCCTTTCAAAGCGAGACAGACCCAGAGTTTCCAAGAGCTCTTTCAAACGATTTGGAAGGAGCTGAAAACAGTTGAAACACAGTGATCTTTTACATGAAGCCTATCGCAAAAAATACCGAATGGAAAAACGCATGACCCGAATCTATCAGTTCATTATTTTCGCCAGCTTCTTTTCGCTTTGGGAGCTTGCCAGTCATTATCGCCTTATCGATCCACTGATATTTAGTTCACCATCAGCAGTCTGCCAATTGTTTGTACAAAAAATATCCGATGGGTCTTTAGTGAATCATATGAGTATTACATTATTTGAAACGGTGCTCGGTTTTCTACTTGGTACCTTTTGCGGCATTTTGCTCGCTGCCGCCTTATGGTGGTCCACCCGCCTGGCAAACGTTCTTGATCCTTATTTAGTCATTTTAAATGCCATGCCAAAAGTTGCCCTCGCCCCGATTTTAATTGTTGCCCTTGGGCCTGGCATGATCAGCATCGTTGCCATGGGCGCAATCATTAGTGTGATCATTACGACAATCGTCATTTATACAGCCTTTCAAGAGGTCGATGAGAATTATTTAAAGGTGATGAAAACCTTTGGTGCGAAAAAAAGCGTCGTCTTTCGCGAGGTCATTTTGCCAGCTAGTATTCCAACGATGATTTCTGCGATCAAAGTCAATGTCGGCCTTTCTTGGGTTGGGGTTATCGTAGGGGAATTTCTTGTTTCCTCAAAAGGGCTCGGCTACATGATCATTTACGGTTTTCAAGTCTTCAACTTTACACTCGTGTTCTTAAGTCTTTTCATTATTGCCGTATTTGCGACCATCATGTACCAGCTTGTGGAATGGCTCGAACGCCGTTTTCTTCAAAAATAAAAAGCACAGGGATTGTCACCCTGCGCTTTTTTTAACGAATCAAACCGTTCTTTTCTAAATAAGCAAGACTTTGTCTTAACACATCATCTTTCATAATAAAACTGAAATTCTTATTTTTTGCGATGGATCTTGGCAAGTCTGCGAAAAGAACGGGTCCTTTCGTTTCAAAATACGTGTCTTGCTTCACTAGCTTTTCAATATCAGCGAAATAAATATTCTTGACAATGACCTTTTCTCTGCCCAGCACCTGATATTGACCAATATACGTTAATTCACGAACAACAGCACCCGTCTCTTCTTGAATCTCCCGTATAGCGGCTTGGTCTGCTTCTTCATCCGGCTCAACTTTCCCTCCTGGAAACTCATAGCCCCGATCCTCATGTTCAGTGAGCAGCCATTTCCCTTGGTAGCGGCAGATGGCCCAAACATGCTTAGGATGACTTGAAAAAGGCTTCTCCTCAAAAGAGAGCTTGACCGTATTATGATAATAGTCTTTAAATACATGCATGTGAAATCCCTCATATCCTGTCCTTGCTTCTTGTAAAACATCATACCACAGATCACATTTATCTGAAGAATTTTTATCAAAAGTGAAACAAACGAGTAGTTCCAACTCGTCTGTATCTAAAATGAGGTATTGTTTCTAAAACCTTTTTATCATCTCCAACTTCACCCAATTTTAATCATGAAACCTTTTATCCCTATATGACGTAAATGAATCAGTGTTTGTCCTATGACAACGAGGAGGAAATCAGCATGAGTATAAAAAATGGGTCAAAACAAAACGCACCCCATGAGGTGATCAAGAAACACCTCGTGAAAGGGCAAAAGTTAGATTTAACAAAAGACAATCCAGCGGTCGACCAAATTCATATCGGGCTTGGTTGGGACCTTGCTGGTCAGCCAATTGATTTAGATACGCAAGTGTTTCTTTTAAATGAAGAGGACAAGCTGTTGTCTCCTAAGCATCTGATCTATTATCACCAGCAGCAAAGCTTAGATGGAGCTGTGCGTCATCTTGGGGATCATCAATTTGGCGGAGGGTATCGAGACAATGAAATGATTATTATGCAATTAAGCAGAGTCTCACCTGATATTCATAAAATTGTCGTCACAGCCACGATACATGATGCACACGAACGACAGCATCATTTTGGACAAGTCACCAATGCCTACGTGCGACTTACGGATCAAATCTCGCAGCAAGAGATTTGTACCTTTCAGTTAACAGAGGATTATTCGTATTGTACATCCATTATATGCGCTGAACTCACGAGAGATCAGGAAGAATGGAAAATCACCGCGACCGGGCAAGGGACTACTCTAGATTTAAATGATTTATGCCGCATCTACGGATTTACATCTTGACGCAGGAAAGGAGCCGGCACCTATGGGATTTCATTTCAACACAATAGAAGAACTTACCTTACAAGCAGAAGGCAGCGGAATCTTTTTTGCCAAAAAAGGCGCCATGATTGCGGATCAAGGAAGTTTCCAATACCGCAAGCGATTACTTGGAACGAATAAAGGAAATATGGTCAGCCAAGTATTTAACCATATCAGCAGGAAATTCACAGGGGAAAACCTTGAGATGATGGAAGTGAGTGGACAAGGTACTTGCTACTTGGCGGATGCAAGCGAGCATGTAACAGTGATTAACCTTGAGCCAAGCGGTCCTTGGCAGCATGTAAGTGTAGAAAGTGAAGATTTACTTGCCTTTACTGAGGAATGCCATTACGGCGTCACACCAGTAGGCGTTGGTATTTTATCACAGAAAGGTCTGTTTACATCAAAACTCTCTTATCAAGGGCACGGAGCGCAGGTAGCCATCAAAACGAATGGAAATCCGCTCATTTTAAGAGCCCCCTGCCGTGTAGACCCTGACGCAATTGTTGCTTGGACAGGCAAGGCACCGAAGGTCAAACTAGATGTGAACTGGAAGACTTTCATTGGACAAACATCTGGCGAATCCTACTTATTTGAGTTCCAGGAACAAGATCAAATCGTCATTATCCAGCCATCTGAGCGCACATCTGGGTTACGGGTGGGCTTAGATGATAATCGCTACAAACCTCAGAGCCAGAGCTCCTCTCATGAGTTCACCAATTCACAGCAGGAAAATAGAGGCGGCGGGATCAGCGATTTGATCGGAGGCATTTTACAACCGCGAAAATAAAGCATGTAGAGAATCTCTACATGCTTTTTCAATTCATCAAACCATTTGTCTCAATAAAGCTCCTTGTCTCTTCATTGCCGAGCTCATAAATCATTGTGTAAATCTCTTTTCTTTTTCTATCCATTTCATCATTTGGACTATCATAATGATATTCAAGAAACGGAACATGCGCCCGAAAGAAGCCTTTCCAATCTGTCATATACTGTTCATCGAAATAGTCTCTCAGCTGCAAAATTTGATCATCATCTGCTTCTATTTGAAATTGCCAAGCCGCTGCATCTCTATGCTGCGATATCGATCCATCTTGTACGGATACATAGTACGTGTGTCTCGCCATCTGAATCATCCTTTTTCCTTTAGTATGACCAGATATGAGGAAATTACGGCTTTTTGCGCAATTTATTTTTCAACATGTCCAATACATCAATAAACAACTGTGGAATGGGAACTCCAAGGGCTCTGGCTGTCGAGACGATTTGGTAAGATTCATAAATAATATAAAAGATGATCGCTAAATCCTTAATCGTCCCATTTGTCTTCAGCATGACATCGAAGAAATGCGCCATCGATATTAAGGAGACTGTCACGATCTTTCGAACAAGCCGCGTAAAAAACCGCTTCATTGTGAGCTGCCCAGTCAAAGATTCTCTTAGGCTTGAACAAATTAATTCAATAGCCATCAACGTCACTAAAATCATCAATAAATATCCTGCTCCACCAAACAGAAAGCCCATCGCCGACAAACTCACTGTAACCAACGAAAAGATGCCTAAATCCTTGCTCACTTGGCATCAACATCCTTTCAAAGTGGAACTCCTTACCTCAATAGTATATGCCGAATTCTCGCAATAGCTTGGACGACAAAAAATAAAAGGCGCTGTTATGTCCTCAGGGAGACGAATGAAACCAAAAAAGCCGCCCCATAAGGCGGCTTCTCTTTTTAGACTCTGACATCAATAAATGAAGCATCTGAATCCTTTGGCTGAACAGCTTGAGGCTGCTGCTGCACTTGATCCAGCATCACCATAGCTTGTGCTGTATTCGTAGCAAGCTGTGAATTCAACAAACTAATATTGAGTGTCTTTTGAATGCTCGCTACTTGCTGACTCATCATTCCTGCAATAGAAGACATCTACTTCCCTCCCTTCTCTTTTCTCTTCGGCTGAAAGCCCTATGATTTCAATGGGCTGTCTGTCCCGATTCCAATAAAAAAGAATGTCGGTCTATTTATGACCGACATTCTTTTCACATACGTGTATTATCCTAAATATGCTTTAAGCATCCAGTTGTGTTTTTCAATGGATTGATGAATCGCAAGCAGCATATCACCTGTAGTTTCATCGCCAACCTCTGCAGCCAGCTCCATTCCTTGCTTTAATTCCTCAGCGATATTGGAGAAATCATCATATAGATTTTTCACCATTTGCTCCGCTGATTCTTTGCCCTCTGCTTCTTGAATGCTGGAAATTTCTAAGCACTCTTTCATTGTCGCAACAGGCTGTCCATTTAAAGCAAGCATACGCTCAGCCAAATCATCAATATATGTAGCTGTTTCTGTATATAGTTCCTCAAATTTCTCATGGAGTGTAAAGAAATCTTTCCCCTTTACATACCAATGATAGTTATGTAATTTCACGTAAAGCACAGTCCAATCAGCTACTTGTTTATTGACGACGTTTAATAATTGTTCAGACATATTTATTCCTCCTTATGTAATTGCGTTTAGTATGAGAATACCCTTTTCTTATTATACTGAAACCTGCCGTCAATTTCTTCTATTTTGACTGCATGAAATATATGTTAATATGGAAATAAGGAGGGAGTTAGATGCTGTTACTTGGGATTATCAGCTTTATCATTATCTCAATCGTTGTCTTTTTATCATTGTGGACGACATCGAAGGCTTATGAATATAAGCATAAAGTCGATTCACCACAGGATGCAGAACCAAATCAACGTCCTAATCCAAAATAAATCCGCTTTTAATGATGTGAGGTTTCTTCTTCTTCAGTAGATGAACTCTCTTTTTTCACCTCACCTACGTGGATGTTCGTTTTTGGCATATTATGCTGCTGTTTAGCTGTCACATGGACTTGTATGATATAAAGGCCATCTTTTTTGAAGGCTGTGTGCAATTCGTATACACCCTTGTTTTCTTTCTTTGGCTGAATCATCTTGCTGTTATCCTTGTCGCCATCTTTCCACACTTCAAATTGAACATCATCTGCATCATCAACAGGCCTATCACCGTATGTGACAGCTGCTTTTACTATAACGCTTTCATTTTTCTCCACTTGCTCAGGTCCTGTGAGCTTTACTTCTAATAACTCAGGCACTTCCCCTTTGCCGCTATTTGCTGCAGAGTTTCCACATGCACTTAATAACGTGAGCATCAGAATCATTCCCAACATTTTTCGCATCCTGCGTTTCCCCCTTCTTTTACTGACATGTCCATTTTAACAAATATCCCCTATTTTGACATCTCTGTTTAAATTCAAATAAAAAACCGGACATCTAAATGTCCGGTTCATCCTTCTATTAACCAAATACTTTTAAAAGCTCTTCTTGATCCTGAGAAAGCCAGAAACGCATTAAACGTTTTGCCCCTTCAAGATCATGAAGCTTCGCTTGTCCGCATTGCTCTTCGTTTGCAGCAGGAATTTCTGTTACTTCAACCGCATCCTTGAATGTTGCATCAAGAAGTTCAACGATCTCTTTTGGAGTTGGTGCACCACTGACAACTAAATAGTAGCCTGTCTGGCAGCCCATTGGAGAAATATCGATGATATCAAAATGATCATATTTCTCTGAGTGTGTTCTAATATTAAACGCAAGCAAATGCTCTAATGTATGAATCGTATCAGGTTTCATCGCCTGCTTGTTGGGCTGACAAAAACGAATATCGAATTTATTTACTTCCCCATCTGATCCCACTTTATGAACGCCGCAATGACGAACATATGGCGCTTTTACAGCATTATGATCAAGTTCAAAGCTTTCGACTGAAGGCATAATCACCACTCCTATAATTGCAATTTCCTATATTATAACATATTTCTCCGACCAGTTTAGTTTATAAAACTTTCCTTCCTTGTCCTTTTTTCTTATACTGTGGAAGACAGACAAGGAGGAACCTCTATGAAACAAATTTTTATCGGCATGATACGCTTTTATCAAAAATGTATTTCCCCTCTTACACCGCCAAGCTGCCGGTTTTATCCAACATGCTCAAACTATGGACTAGAGGCGATCAAAACGCATGGCGCGGTCAAGGGCGGCTGGCTCACCATAAAACGGATTTTGAAATGTCATCCGCTTCATCCTGGCGGCATCGATCCTGTTCCGCCTAAAAAGGAAAAATAACTTACTTTTCTTCATATCCGTTGACAACTAAGTCAAGCTTCCCTGTTCCAGGGTCAATGACAAGCCCGTGTACAGGTACATCTGATGGAAGAAGCGGGTGATTTTTCACTACGGACACACTGTCCTTCACGCTCTCTTCGACTGAACTAAAGCTTTTGAGCCACTGTTTAAAATCAATTCCTGAGTATTCCAGTACTTCAATACGTTTTTCTGGAATACCGCGCTCAACGGCTTTATTTAAAAGTGTCTGGCTGTCTATTTTACTCATCCCGCAATCATGATGCCCAATGACATATACCTCGTCAGCATTTAATTCGTAAACAGCAACTAAAATGCTTCGCATAATACTTCCAAATGGATGAGAAACAAGCGCCCCAGCACTTTTGACAATCTTAATATCACCATTTTTCATGTTCATGGCACGCGGAAGCAGTTCAACAAGTCTTGTATCCATACACGATAGAATGACAGCTTTTTTCTGTGGAAACTTTGTTGTTGTAAATTCTTCGTATTTCTTTTCTTCAATAAATTGTTGATTATATTCGATGATTTCATCTAAAAGTTTCATACGTTTGTCCATTCCTTTATCTTTTTTTAAAAATAAATATAGCACAATGTAAGAAATTTCGTCACGTTTTGCAGCTTATTTTTTTAGAGGAAACATCTGCTGACGAAAATTTTTTATTTTCCTCTTTTCAAATCGTAACTATTACGATATAATAACTCAGGACATTAAATCGTAATCATTTCTATCTATTAGATTGAGAGGAGACATTTTCTACATGAAAAAAATCTTTTTTATTTTAACAGCTGCTTTATTCGCGATCGGTCTTGCCGCTTGCTCAAGCAGTGCGGGCACTAATGCTACAAAAGGTAAGGCAGACGGGAAACTAATCATTTACACCACGATCTTCCCAATCCAAGATTTTACTGAAAAAATTGGCGGCTCTCACGTTCATGCTCAAAGCGTGTATCCTGAAAATGCAGATGCACACAGCTTTGAACCAAGTTCAAAAACAATGGTTGAAATGGCTGAAGGTGATGCCTTTATCTACAGCGGCACAGGGGCTGAAGCATTCGCAGACAAAACTGCTGCCACACTAAAAAACCAAGGTGTGAAAACAGTCAAAGCAGCCGAAGGCATCAAATTGTTATCGACAAAAGAAGAACATGCACATGAAGAAGGCGAAGATCATGACCACGAAGGAGAAGATCACGACCATGATGGGCACGATCACGGAGATAAAGACCCTCATGCATGGTTAGATCCTGTTTATGCGCAGCAAATGGCGAAAAACATTAAAGACACACTCGTCTCATTAGATCCAGATCATAAAGACGAATACACAAAAAACTATGAAAATCTAAAAAAAGATTTGCAATCATTAGATCAAGAATTCAAAACAACATTATCTAAAGCGAAACATAAAGAAATCCTAGTTTCTCACGCAGCTTATGGTTATTGGGAAAAGCGCTATGGCATTGAGCAAATCAGTGTTTTAGGATTATCCGCTTCTGAGGAGCCATCACAAAAACAGCTCGAAAACATTGTACAAAAAGCGGAAAAGCATCACATTCAATACGTTATTTTTGAAAACAACGTCAGCAGCAAAGTATCAGATACAATCCGCAGTGAAATTGGGGCAAAAAGCTTGACCCTTAAAAATCTAGAATCCATTACTGAGGATGATGTCAAAAATGGCGAAAGCTACGTCAGCTTAATGAAACAAAACTTAAAGACCTTAAAAACTGCATTAAATGATTAATGCTTTGAACCCCGGGTGATCAACCGGGGTTTTTTGCTGTAAAAAAAAGCACACCGTTATCAGGCGTGCTTTTTTGATTACATTTGATATTTTTTCTTAAACTGCTCAGCTCTTCCGCCTTTTTCTCCGAATTTTTGACGTCCTGTATAAAAAGGATGCGTATCAGAGCTTGTTTCTACTTTAATGACAGGATACGTTTTCCCATCTTCCCACTCTACTGTCTCATTTGATGTCTTTGTTGATCTACTCAAGAAGCGGTAACCGCTGTTTACGTCCATAAATACAACTTCATGTGAGGTTGGATGAATATCTCTTTTCAATGTCAAAACTCCTTTCATTAATAAAACGTAACGGTTACGTTTTATATTCATATTCTACTCCCTCTTTTACAACTTGTCAAAAAACAAGCTTTCTTAGTCAGGAAGAATAATCTAAAAATGGTGGAGAATAATAAGCATCATGAAAAAGAGAAGCGATAAGAAAGGCGGAGAAAAAATTGACTGATCTCGTTTTAGCTAGAAGCCTGTTCGGCACAACCATGGGCTTTCATATTATTTATGCCTCGCTTGGCGTTGGCATCCCGCTAATGATTTTGTTAGCTGAACTCATCTTTCAAAAAACGAAGGACCCGCATTATGCCATCATGGCCAAGCGGTGGACAAAAGCACAGGCTGTTCTGTTAGGGGTCGCCATTCCAACAGGTACTATTGCTGGTACGCAGCTTGCCCTTTTATGGCCAGGTTTTATGGAGGTCATCGGAAAGGTCATGTCACTGCCATTCCAGATTGAAATCTATGCGTTCTTTATAGAAGCATTATTTATGTCTATTTATGTGTACGCAGCGGATCGCCTATCAAATGCAATGCGCATCATTACGGTTATTTTTATCGTCATTGGTGCAGCTGCATCAGCGATTCTAATTACAAACGTACATGCTTTTGAAGGGACACCTGCCGGCTTTCAGATGGTGAATGGAGAAATCACAAATATCGAGCCTTGGAAGGCCTTTTTCAATCCAAGCTTTGCTGTAACTGCTACACATGTTGTGCTGTCTGCTTTTACAACAGGTGCTTTTGTGATTGCTTCAGTTGCAGCTTTTAAAATGCTCAAAACGAGAAAAAATGAGAAGCTCTATACATTTCATCGAAAAGCCCTTTTTCTTGGACTCATTGTAGGAGGACTTTTCTCTTTTCTAACAGCCTTAAATGGCCACGAATCCGCTCAGCTTCTGTATGAATATCAGCCTGAAAAGCTGGCTGGAGCTGAAGGTTTATTTGAAACGCAATCACATGCGCCTCTTGCAATAGGTGGTTTTACGGATGCTGATTCGCAGGAAATTAAAGGTGCGATCGAAATTCCTTGGGCGCTCAGTTTTCTGGCAGGAAATAGCTTTGATACAGTGGTCAAAGGCTTAAATGATTTTCCTCGTGACGAGTGGCCGCCTTTATTTATACACACATTATTTAACGGCATGGTCATTATTGGATCGGTGCTCATTCTATTTGCGGTATTAGCGCTGCTTTACCGTAAAATTTTAAAACGGGACAAATTTCCGAAGTGGCTTCTTTTTCTTTACTTATTCGGCGGGCCTCTTAGTCTTTTGGCTATTGAATTTGGCTGGATTTTTGCTTGTACAGGCCGCCAGCCATGGGTTATTTATCGAATGCTCAAAACCTCAGAGGTTGTCACATCATCAGGCTCGATCGGGACACTTTTTATCCTTTTTGCCATTGTCTATCTCATCTTAGGCATAGCAACCGTTATTGTGCTGACGTACTACTTTAGAAAACATTCGATTGAAGAAGACCTACGGTTAACAGAATCTTAAAAAGGGAGCGATCTTGATGCAAATGGATGTTACAACTGATGCGCTCATTGCAATCACCATCTTATGGGGATTCGTTTTTATCTATGCAGTGATGGCATCAATGGATTTCGGCGCAGGATTTTGGTCGATGATTTATATGAATAGAGAACAAACAAAGGCCGCTAATATCGCAAATAAGTACCTTTCTCCGACATGGGAAGTGACAAATGTCTTTATTGTCGCCATCGTTGTCGCATTGTTCAGCCTGTTTCCAGGTGCGACCTTTGTACTTGGTACCGTTTTATTAATACCCGGCAGCATCATATTATTGCTTCTTGCACTGCGAAGCGGGTTTCTCGTGTTTTCTCATTCACTGCCTAAGAAATACCGAAAAGCGGTCACGTATATTTCAGGGATCAGCGGCTTTATCATTCCGTCCATCCTGATCATGGTTCTCCCAATCACCCATGGTGGATTTATCTTTCAGGAGAACAACGTCTACTCATTAGATCTAGGACTGGTCTTTACAAGTGCAAATGTTTATTCTTTTGTCGGCTTTGCCATCTTCAGCACCCTTTTTCTTTCGTCCTTGCTTTTAGCTGATTTCTCTAATGTTGCTAATGAAGATGAAGCTTACAGCATTTATAGAAGAGGGGCGCTCATTACAGGTCCACTTTCACTCATGATGGCCTTTTTTATCATGCTGACATTACGAAGCGAGGCCAATTGGCTGTTCACAAAAATGATGCAGAACATTCCTATTCTTCTTGTATCTCTCTTAATGTTTCTGCTCGCAGGACTGGCTCTATTTTTACCAAACAGCCGGTTTAAGCATCGGAAAGGGAGACCACGCCTTGCCGTCATTGCGATTACCATTCAATATTTCTTAGCAAGCTATGTGTATGGGCGTGCCCATTTGCCTTACATGGCTTATCCAGATATTACAATCATGTCTGGATTTACAGACCCTGTCACATTTAGGGCATTATTTATCACCTATATTGTAGGGTTTATCATCTTGTTTCCCGGATTTTATTTCTTCTGGAAATTATTTATGAAGGATAAGCGCTATATTCGTCAGGAAGATTAACATGAATGGACGAGCCCCATTTCGGTTACATTATAGATGAAAGACATACTCAAAAGGAGGTCATCTGTATGAGTCAAAAAATCCTTTGTGAAGTCAATAACTGTTCCTATTGGAATGCTGGAAACCGCTGTGGTGCAGATGCAATCTATGTCGTCAGCCACACAGGAAATACGGCTGAGAAAAGTGAAGAAACGGATTGTAAAACGTTTAAACCACAAGACCTTTAAGTCTCATTAAAGGAGGCGCTTCAATTTGAAACACGATCGGCTGCTTCAAACGTTTTTTGACGAAATTCATGACGCGGATGAAGCCGCATTCCACCAAGCCGCTCACTCCTTTTTAAATCTTTGGGATTATGAATATGGACATGCATCAAACATGCCAAGTGAAATTCATCAGTATATCGGACAGCTTGCTTATGACAGCGAGTGGGTTGAAGAGTAAGAAAGAGCGGATCACCGCTCTTTCTTTTTTGTTCAGACAGGAAGGAAAAACTTTCTCTCACTATATCTAGATTCTATTTGGGATGCAAAAGGTGATTCCTTCGTTTTTATCTCACAAAATCATGTTTTGTAAACACGTCGATTTTATCTGAAAACGAACGGAGCGCTTGGTAATCAACCTCCACGCCCATTCCTGGGGAGCGAGGCACCTCAATAAACCCATTTTCAACCTTAATTTCAGGAAAAATGATATCCTGCTCCCAAAATTTTGACGAAGCTGAAATATCACCGGGAATCGTAAATTGAGGAAGCGAAGCAAGTGCTACGTTCTGCGCTCGGGAAATACCTGTTTCAATCATCCCTCCGCACCATAACGGAATTTGATGCTCCTTACTGAACGTATGAATTTTAAGAGCCTCTGTCAATCCGCCAACTCGTGAAGGCTTCACATTAATAATTTGACAGCTGCCAAGCTCTACAGCTTTTCTAGCATCATCTAAAGAACAAATACTTTCATCTAAACAAATCGGCGTTTTTAAATGCTTTTGCAAATGGCGGTGGTCCACAATATCATCTGCTGCTAAAGGCTGTTCAATCATTAATAAACGAATATCGTCCAGCTGCTTAAGCTTGCTAATATCTTTTAATTCATATGCAGAGTTTGCATCTGCCATTAATGGCAGATCAGGAAAAGACTCTCTGATCTTTTGAAGAAGTCCAATATCTTGTCCTGGTTTAATTTTCACCTTCACCCGCTGATATCCTTGGTCAACAAATTGCTGAATTTGCTCAAGCATATCGTCAATAGGGCCTAACCCCGCCACAACGCCAGATGGTATTTTATCTTTTGTACCGCCAAATACATCGCGTAAAGACTTATTCTCACGCTTCGCATAAATATCCCAAACAGCCGCTTCAATGCCTGCTTTCGCCATCCTATTGCCTTTAAAATGATACAGACTGTCAGGGATTTCTGAAGGATGTGTAAAGGTGCGCGTCAGCACGTTCGGGATAAAGAAAGCCCTCAGCATATGATAGCAAGTCTCAATTGTTTCTTCTGTATACCACGGAGAAGAAAAAGCAGAGACTTCTCCCCATCCAGTCAATCCTGTCTGATCTTTGACTTCAACAATAATAAACTCACGCTCTGAAATGGTTCCAAGACTTGTTGTAAATGGCTGTTTAAGCTTCATCGTGACATGATATAAAATTACTCGTTCAATTTGAATCATTTGAAAACCCCTTTGATCTGAGTCTGTGCCTTTGCAATTTATTCGACGCATTTCTTGGCAGCTCGTCCACAAAGTGAAAAGCGGCGGGCCATTTATATTTGGCTAAATGCGACTCACATAAAGCATAGAGCTCATTCTCCGGTATCTTATCATCTGTTACAAGGAAAGCAGCAGGTACCTCTCCCCATCTATCATCATACATACCCGTTACTCCGGCTTCCTTGACATGCGGATGTGTTAGCAGAACCGCTTCAATTTCCGCAGGATAAATATTTTCTCCGCCAGAAATAATTAAATCTGAACGGCGGTCAAGCACAAATAAGAACCCTTCCTCATCCACATAGCCAATATCACCCGTTTTCAGCCAGCCCTCATCAAAGGCAGCCGCGGTCGCTTCTTCACGGTAAAGGTATCCTTTCATCACATTTGCACCTTTCACCATAATTTCGCCATGCTCAAAAGGACGGCAAATGCGATCACCATCTTGAATTTTCAGCTCACACCCAAAAAGAGGTTTTCCCGCTGATCCAAGCTTCTCTACACTAAATTCGGGCGCAAGGGTCACAATTTGTGAACAGGTTTCCGTCATCCCGTACGATTGAAAGACAGGAAAGCCCTTCTCTTTGCTTTCTTGAAGCATCGCATAAGGCGCAGGTCCTCCGCCTAATAAAAGACAGCGCAAAGAAGACGGACATTCTGCCAATCTGCTTAACAAACGAGATAACATCGTCTGCACAACAGAAATCATCGTTACACGATGCCGTTCAATAGAATCCTTTACTTCATCGACGTCAAACTTCTGATGAAGCACGACTGTCATTCCATATATCACAGACTTAAATAAAGCAGATAAGCCGCTAATATGAAAAAGAGGCAGGGCAATGAGCCAGCGGTCATCCTCTCTGAGACCCAGATTCAGTGCAGAGGAAACAGCACTATGGAAATGATTACCAAACGTTTGCTCTACCCCTTTTGGACGTCCTGTTGTCCCAGATGTATACATGATGGTCGCTGTTTCATTCAAATCAAATTCACTCTCGATCTTGTTGACATGGCCTTGCCCTGGTTCAGGTAAAGTTTCCATTGTATAAACGGGTAAATCACCCTCATGATCGCTTGCATAACTAGATTCTGTTAATAACGCCGCGGCTTTTGCATCTTCTAGCTGATAGCGCCTTTCAGCTTTTGTCAGCTTATTATTCAATAGCACAATTTTTAACCCTAATAAAAAACAGGCATGTACAAGCATCACCATTTGAGGATGATTGTTCATCAAAAGCGCAACCGTTTCCCCTTTTTTCAATGATGCCTGAGTAAGTCTATTTGACAGCTCTTCCGCTTCTTGAGCTAATTCGTGAAATGTCCACTCTTTCTCTTGATAAATGAGTGCGACTCGATCTGGCGTTAAATAGGCACGGTGCAGCAGCCAATTAGGTTGCTTCATCATGACACCTCCTTTTTGTAAAAGAAAACAGCTTAGTCTGATGCACTAAGCTGTTGTTCATTGATATCATTGAATCAAGGGAAACGCGGGAACTGGCCGAAGTCCGGCTTGCGTTTTTCCTTAAAGGAATCGCGTCCTTCTTTTGCTTCATCTGTTGTGTAATAAAGAAGTGTCGCATCTCCTGCAAATTGCTGAATTCCAGCTAATCCATCCGTATCTGCGTTAAATGCAGCCTTCAAGAATCGTAAAGCAGTCGGGCTCTTTTCTAGCATCTCCTCACACCACTTCACCGTTTCCTCTTCAAGCTGATCTAATGGGACAACTGTGTTAACAAGTCCCATATCAAGCGCTTCTTGTGCATTGTATTGACGGCATAAGTACCAGATTTCTCTTGCTTTCTTATGACCAACAATACGTGCAAGGTAGCCTGAACCATAACCAGCATCAAAGCTGCCTACTTTTGGACCTGTTTGTCCAAAAATCGCATTATCTGCTGCAATCGTCAGGTCACACACAACGTGAAGAACGTGGCCTCCGCCAATCGCGTAACCTGCTACCATTGCGATAACTGGTTTTGGAATGACACGAATCAAACGCTGCAAGTCTAATACATTTAGACGTGGAATTTGATCGTCTCCTACATAACCGCCATGGCCGCGAACTTTTTGGTCTCCACCAGAACAGAATGCTTTTCCGCCAGCACCTGCAAGTACGATCACACCAACTTCTGAATTATCACGAGCCCGTGAAAATGCATCAATTAATTCACTAACAGTCTTCGGGGTAAACGCGTTATGTACGTGCGGACGATTAATCGTAATCTTTGCGATCCCATTGTACGTTTCATATAAAATTTCGTCATACTGACGCTCAGTTTGCCATTCAATAGCCATCAATATTTCCTCCTCTAATCTTGCGCTAAAATAAACTCACTTACTATTTTACCAAAAAAATGTGGTTGTTCCACATGAACTGTATGCCCAGCATGCTCAGCCACTATAAATTGACTTCCTTTCAGCTCCTGCTGCATACGTTTGCCGATATGGCAGAACTTTTCATCAAGCGTTCCGCAAATGAACAAAGCAGGCAAATGAATATGCTTTAACGCCTTCCAAACAGACGGCTGTGAACCTGTTCCAATTCCTTCTAAGCTGCGAGCCAGTCCAAGAGGATTGGCTTTTAGTCTTCCCTCTCTCAGCTCAGTCTGCCTTTCCGCTGATAAAGTTTTCTGCGACGCAAACAAAGGAATGCTTTCCCAAAAATCCACAAACTTCACTAAGCCTTCATGTCTAATCTTTTGAGCAAGCTGATGATCATGCTTTAGTCTTGACATCCGCTCTTTAAAAGTGCGAAGCCCAGGAGATGTACTCTCAAGAATCAATTTATTGACACGATCTGGATAACGAGCGGCAAATGATAAAGCAATACGTCCTCCCATAGAATATCCGAGAATATTCACTTTGTGAAGCTTTAATTGGTTTAAAATCTCTACAAGATCTGTCAGCTGCTGAGACATGGCATATCTTCTCACACTTTCTGGCGAGTCCGTACGCCCATGTCCAAGCAAGCTGACCTGAATCAGTCTTGTATTCTTCAAATAAGCATTCAAGAACGTCCAAGACGCTGCACTTCCAGTGAAGCCGTGTAAGCATAATGTGGCATTTGCTGCCGAAGGGTTCTGGTCCACCACTTCGTACGCTACCCCATCACGCATTCTTATGATGAGCGAAGGCATTCTTTTTTCACTTCTTCCAATATGTCATCCATCATTTGACGGTGCTTGTCTACACGGGAATGACGATCTGTTTCAATTTCAATTAAATGAAGCCCAGGTTCATCGATATGCGCCATGTACACATCATGTAACTCTTGTTTCGTTGCCGGTTTCGAATAGATTCCCCCATATAACTTCGATGCATACTCAAAATTCAGTCCTGTCGGCGTACCGAAGAGCTTTTCATAATAAGGTTTATCAGACGCCTGCGGAAGGAAAGAAAAGATACCTCCCCCATCATTGTTTATCAAAACAACTGTCAGCGGAATGTCCATCAGCTTAGCTGCAAGCAGACCGTTCATATCATGGTAAAATGATAAATCTCCAATGACTAAAGTGACTGGCTGCTTCAATGCTGCATACGTGCCAAGTGCTGTGGACACAACGCCGTCAATGCCATTTGCTCCGCGATTCGCCATCATTCGAAAAGGCTTGGACTGAGTTTCAAAAAATGTATCTACATCACGAATCGGCATACTATTTCCGATAAAAAGGACACTCTCCTTTGGCAAGAGGTGCTGAAGCTGACGGTACACATTCCCTTCAAAGGACAAATCCTCATCTGAATAGCGGGCTGCATGCGTTCTGAATGAAGAATTAGCATTCTGCCAGCAGTTTAAGAAACTTGTCTCTTTACGTTGTACTGCTTGATTTAATGCTGCTTCTACAAAAGCAGAGACAGTACTTTCAATGACGTATGAAGCACTTAACCCAGGATCACGAAAACCTCCGGCTGCATCTACAACAATCTGCTTCACTTCCGCATGTTTTTCCAGCCACTTGAATAAGGGCTTAGATACAGGCATCGGTCCAAAACGAATGACCATATCCGGCAATAGGTGCTGCTGTAATGCTTCATCTTTTAATAAAGAATCATACGCATCGATGATCAGATCTTCATTTTCATGCCCGTTGCGCAAAAGAGAAAGCGGGTCAGCTAAAATAGGTAAATGCAGGGCTTTTGAAAGGCGTAAAACTGCCTCTTTTTCTTCCTGTGTATGAAGTTCACCGGCCACAATCAGTCCCTTTTTGGATTGGTTTATGACGGTTACGATTTCAGACATCACTCGATCATTTGGGAAAGCCTGACCTGATGCTAATACCTTTTTCGTGTCTGATTCTTCTCGCGCGAAAGGGTCAATAGACAGATCAGGAAGCAATGGTTCTCTCAGAGGTACATTGATCTGAACAGGCCCCTTTGGCTCCTGCATCGACATGTGATTTGCTCTCGCAGCTGCTGTCTGAACATAACGCAGCATCGTTTGACTTTCCTCTGGCAATGCTAAGTCTGTGAACCATTTAACAAACTTACCGAATAAGAATTGCTGATCAATCGCTTGAGGTGCCCCCACTTCCCTCAATTCGTGCGGCCGATCAGCAGTTAACACAATAAGAGGTACACGAGAATAATGCGCCTCTACAATGGCTGGATAAAAGTTAGCAGCTGCTGTACCTGATGTACAAATGAGCAGCACTGGTGATTGACTTGCTTTTGCAAGACCAAGCGCATAAAAAGCAGCAGACCGTTCGTCCACTAAAACATGGACATGGATGTCTTGATGAGCAAGGGCCAGCATCGCAAGCGGAGTTGAACGAGAACCAGGACAGACAACTGCCTCTTTCACACCACCTTGGACGAATTCATCCATCAATCTGCCTATATATGTTGTCATGATGTGATTATTCAATAGGATGACCTCCAAGAGCAGACAGCATTGGTCTTAACTTCACTTGTGTTTCCTCATACTCCTGCTTTGCAAGGGAATCCTCTACAATTCCGCAGCCAGCGAACAAACGAACACGATCTTCCTCAATAAGACCTGACCGAATGGCTACAGCAAATTCTCCATTATCCTGAGAATCAATCCAGCCTACCGGCGCTGCATACCAGCCGCGCTTAAGCGGTTCGATTTCACGAATCACTTCAACCGCCTTTTCCTTAGGATATCCGCCTAATGCTGGCGTCGGATGAAGCTGCTCAATTAATGAAAAGAGGGAACAGCTGCTTTTGATTTCTCCCACAATCGGTGTAAACAAATGCTGAATGTTTTTTGTTTTATAAAGACTTGGTTGATTTGGTTTATGCACATGAAGGCAATTCGCTTTAAATGCTTGCTCAATCATATTGACGACAATTTGATGTTCAATCAAATTCTTCTCATCATGCAGCAGTTCCTCGCCTAATGCGTGATCCTCCGCTTCATCTTTTCCGCGAACAATGGAACCTGCTAAACAGGATGAAAAGACCTCTCCGCCGCTTTTTTTCACTAAGCGTTCCGGCGTGGCTCCGACAAATGCTTGTCTTCCCTGTTCAACCGCAAATACATAACTCGTTGTTTGGTGCTTTAATAATTCTGCTAATAGTGGAGCAAGTTCAATTTGATTTTTATAGTGAAGCAAGACTTCTCTTGCTAAAACAACCTTTTCATATTCGTTTGCACGAATGTGGTCTGTCGCTTCTTGGATCGCCTTCATCCATTCGTTCACATCCAGCTCTTCCATATGAACAAGTTCAGCTTGTCCACCAGTCCGTACTGGCAATGTCTCGAAACGGGAGGCTTTTTGTTCTAATTCTTGAATAAGCTGATGAACATTCCCGTCCACCTGCTTCCACTCATTGATCGTAAGAAAACTGCCTTCTTTTGAGACAGTCAGCATGATCGATGGCACAAAAAAATGAGCCTCGCCAAATGCTTCCCAATGACGCGCCTTCTCTTCGTGCGGATCAAACGAGAATCCTCCAAATAAAAGCGGACCAACAGCCGCTTGCTTTAACTCCTTCTCATCATGAAAATGGAACATGTGCTGCTTTAGCTGTTCCCATTCTTGATGGACTATATCGAATCGTTCCTTGCCTTGCTCAGATGATTTAATGACGGCCGCTCTGCCAAGTCCAGAAAATATCATTTGGCTTTCTGGATCAGACCAAAAAAACCGCTCGCCTAAAAAATCCGCTTCTCCGCTTTGGAAAAAGGCAAGAGGATCCAGATCGTCAACTCTTCTGGAGTAGCTTATCAAAACAGCATGGTTGACGTTATTCGCTTCTTCTAATGTCGCGAGCGCTTCCTGCCGGAAAGTACTTTGCACTGTTGTCACCATGATACATTCCTCCAAAATCCATGAAATAACATAAAAAATAAAACCATAACAAAAAAATACATGAACATTCGAATATGTCGAATGACCTGCTTTTCTATTATAAACCTTAACAGATGAACTTAGTAAAGAAAACAGCTTTTAAAACCTCGAATCCTTATTATATCACGCTTTCAAGATTTTTTCGCTCCTGCTTATTGAAACGAGAGCATCAAAGATAAAATGGCAGGACCTGTTCTAAAATCAAGCTTTTCTTCGATATGGCAACGATTAGCAAACATCTTTTTCCCGATTCATCGCATCAATATATTGACACCTTTTTGAACTTTGCTAAACTGGAATTTGGACGTGTACGTATTTTTTTATTTAAAGGAGTATATTTTATGCAGCATCAATCGATATCAGATCAGCTTTCACCAATAAAGCCTGATAAAAACTGGCGAATCTGGTGGAATTTACTACGACCGCATACACTAACAGCGGCATTTATTCCCGTTACTTTAGGAACTGTTTTAGCACTTCCAAGTGGTCAAATACATGGTGGGCTATTTTTAGCCATGCTGTTTGCATCTATGTTTATCCAAATCGCAACAAACATGTTTAATGAGTACTTTGATTATGTTCGCGGGCTTGACAACGAGAAATCTGTCGGCATCGGCGGAGCCATTGTAAGAAACGGTGTGAAGCCAAAGACAGTCCTCAGCCTCGCTTATGCACTATTTGCGCTTTCTTTATTACTTGGGGTATATATTTGCATGATGTCTAGCTGGTGGATTGCACTAATAGGACTTATTTGTATGGCAGCAGGCTATTTCTATACTGGCGGCCCTGTACCAATTGCATATACACCGTTTGGAGAACTTGTTTCAGGTGCTTTTATGGGATTAGGAATCATCCTGATTAGTTTCTATATCCAAACAGGCACACTGACGTCTAAAGCGGTTCTCATCTCACTACCAATTTCTATTTTAGTTGGTGCCATCTTACTATCGAACAATATCCGTGATTTAGACGGGGATAAGGAAAATGGACGAAGAACACTTGCCATTCTTGCTGGACGCAAAGCTGCAGTGAACATTTTACTTTCCATGTTTTTGGTATCATATGTACTCATTTTTGTTTATATCTTCACAGATATCGTCGGTCTTTGGAGTCTTCTTGTTTTACTGAGTGTGCCAAAAGCCTATACAGCCATTAAAGAGTTTAAGCAAAAAGAAAAACCGATTGAATTAATGAATGCCATGAAATCTACAGCTCAAACCAATACATTTTTTGGTTTTCTGCTGACGATCGCTTTAATCATACAATACTATATCGCGTAACAAAGAACGCCTGCAGCCGCAGGCGTTTTTTTAATAAGGAATTGCTTCAAATTGGAACTAGTCTTACATACAAAATTGCTCATACTAACAATATGTTTGATATGAAAGGATGATCGCTTTGTTGTCTAAAGACGAATTACATCATTTGAAGCAGCGCCTTCTTGATGAAAAGAAAGAACTTGAAGCCAAAAGCCATGACGATGAACAGAAAGTATCCTTTCCTTACGATTCGATCGGTGAATTGTCTGCCTATGATAACCACCCGGGTGATCAAGGGACAGAGCTGTTCGAGCGGGGGAAAGATATTGCTTTAAACAGCTTGGAACATGAACATATGTTAGACATCAATGAAGCACTCCAAGCCATTGCAGACGGCTCTTATGGTCTGTGCAAGGTCTGTAAAGCCCCTATTCCAAAGGAACGCTTAGAAGCCCTGCCTACTGCCGTCACATGCACAGAGCATTCAAAAGAACAGACCGTTTCACAAAACCGTCCGATTGAAGAGGATTTATTAAGTCCTCCCGCGGGACAATTTGAAAATGAAGAAAGTGCTGCGTACGATGGAGAGGATGCCTACCAAGACGTAGAACGCTACGGAAACTCTGAGACCCCCTCTGATATGGAATTCCCTCCTCTAACATACGATGATGTGTATACACAATCAGAAGATGAAGATTATGTGGAGGACTACGAAGGATTCGCAGCTGCTGATATTGAAGGAAAAGCCAGCAAGGTGTATCCGAACAAAGCACACGAGGCCTATGAAGAAGCATTAGACGAAGAAGGTGTCATGACGGTATTTGGTGACTTGAAACCGTACGAGGAAGAACCTTATACAGAAGAAAATCATTAGTCCCCTCATATTGGGGGCTTTATGTTTATATCATGTAATTATTGGGAAATCATTTTAAGAGTGAATTTGATTGGAGGAGATTCTTGATGGCTAGAAAAAGTATCATTTGGGCGATTGTCGTCTTCTTTATTACATACGCACTATTCTCTATTGCCGGATTCTTGTTCCCCATCGACAGAGAATGGTATGACGCATTGAATAAACCAGAATGGACGCCTGGTGGCGGTGTCATTGCTGCTGTGTGGGCTGTCTTATTTGCACTCATCTCATTGTCCGCAGCGATCATTTATGGAAAGTATGGATTTCAAAAAATTACATTACCATTTTGGATTCTTTTTCTTTTAAATTATGTATTCAATCAAGCCTTTAGCTTTTTTCAATTTACACAAAAGGATTTGTTTGCAGCTACAATCGACTGCCTGCTCGTCGCACTGACAGCACTTGCACTTGTCATCGTCTCACGTAAACTAAGCAAAGTCGTTCCAATTTTACTGATTCCTTATGTCTTATGGGGCTTCTTTGCCACATACTTGTCTTATACGATCTATTCCATGAATATGTAAAAAAAGACCGCCATGATGCGGTCTTTCGTTTGGAGAAAATAAAAAAGAGATCTTTGACAAGATCTCTTTTAAAAATGACCCGTACGGGATTCGAACCCGTGTTACCGCCGTGAAAGGGCGGTGTCTTAACCGCTTGACCAACGGGCCAGATCAATGGCGGAGAAGGAGGGATTTGAACCCTCGCGCCGCTTACGCGACCTACACCCTTAGCAGGGGCGCCTCTTCAGCCACTTGAGTACTTCTCCATTTGGCTCCGCAGGTAGGATTCGAACCTACGACCGATCGGTTAACAGCCGATAGCTCTACCACTGAGCTACTGCGGAAGATCATGGTGGGCCTGAGTGGACTCGAACCACCGACCTCACGCTTATCAGGCGTGCGCTCTAACCAGCTGAGCTACAGGCCCATGAACAGATATACAAATGGAGCGGGTGATGGGAATCGAACCCACGACATCAGCTTGGAAGGCTGAGGTTTTACCACTAAACTACACCCGCAAAAATATGTATGGGGCGATTGATGGGAATCGAACCCACGAGTGCCAGAGCCACAATCTGGTGCGTTAACCACTTCGCCACAACCGCCATACTATGAATATTTTGATAAAAGTGGCTCGGGACGGAATCGAACCGCCGACACACGGATTTTCAGTCCGTTGCTCTACCAACTGAGCTACCGAGCCAAGTATTCTTTTGAAAAATGGCGGTCCGGACGGGACTCGAACCCGCGACCTCCTGCGTGACAGGCAGGCATTCTAACCAACTGAACTACCGGACCATTTTGGTTGCGGGGGCAGGATTTGAACCTGCGACCTTCGGGTTATGAGCCCGACGAGCTACCGAACTGCTCCACCCCGCGATGATATGGGTTTTAAAAAATATGGCGGAGGAAGAGGGATTCGAACCCCCGCGGGCTTTGACACCCCTGTCGGTTTTCAAGACCGATCCCTTCAGCCGGACTTGGGTATTCCTCCGTATAGATGGTGGACCTTGTAGGACTCGAACCTACGACCGGACGGTTATGAGCCGTCTGCTCTAACCAACTGAGCTAAAGGTCCTTTATAGCGGCGGAGGGGATCGAACCCCCGACCTCACGGGTATGAACCGTACGCTCTAGCCAGCTGAGCTACACCGCCATGATCAAAATAATCTTTTAAAAAGTGGAGCCTAGCGGGATCGAACCGCTGACCTCCTGCGTGCAAGGCAGGCGCTCTCCCAGCTGAGCTAAGGCCCCATAAAAGATGGTCGGGAAGACAGGATTCGAACCTGCGACCCCTTGGTCCCAAACCAAGTGCTCTACCAAGCTGAGCTACTTCCCGATCTTAATGGCGCGCCCGAGAGGAGTCGAACCCCTAACCTTTTGATCCGTAGTCAAACGCTCTATCCAATTGAGCTACGGGCGCTTATTTATAATGCCGAGGGCCGGACTTGAACCGGCACGGTAGTCACCTACCGCAGGATTTTAAGTCCTGTGTGTCTGCCAATTCCACCACCCCGGCGTGGATGGTATAAGCGGAAGACGGGATTCGAACCCGCGACCCCCACCTTGGCAAGGTGGTGTTCTACCACTGAACTACTTCCGCATTACAGGATTTCTTTATTTTATTTGGCAATGCGGGTGAAGGGACTTGAACCCCCACGTCATAAAGACACTAGATCCTAAGTCTAGCGCGTCTGCCAATTCCGCCACACCCGCATGAAACATGGTGAGCCATGAAGGACTCGAACCTTCGACCCTCTGATTAAAAGTCAGATGCTCTACCAACTGAGCTAATGGCTCGCTTTAAAAGCGACTTGTCTATCTTACCATATGAAAGTGGTGCCGGCAAGAGGACTTGAACCCCCAACCTACTGATTACAAGTCAGTTGCTCTACCAGTTGAGCTACACCGGCTTTATCTATCCTAACATTATGTAAGAATAAATATGGTGGAGGATGACGGGCTCGAACCGCCGACCCTCTGCTTGTAAGGCAGATGCTCTCCCAGCTGAGCTAATCCTCCACTATGTAGGAATCTCTCGATCCGACAAAGATTATTATATACAGGTTTTAATCATTTGTAAAGGCTATATTAAAAAAATTTTATTTCAATTTTCATTGCGTATTTCTTTTAACAAATGATCGTCATTTCTCCTATTCAAACAGCTGCTGTTCCACGTTCTGCAGCTGAACTTCTCTCTTCTATATTCTCTTTTAAAACGTTCGATTCCTTCAGAAATATTAGCAGTCCCTCATTTTTATACTTTAATGATATATGTATCTCTTTAGCCGTAAGCATTTATAAAAAATCATAGAGGCTTATACATTTTTAATTTCTCTATATAAGCTGATACTCTGTCTCTCTATTGTTTTTTTATAGATAATGGTTTATGCGATAGACTCTTTTTCTCTTTATATCCAAGTATTTCACACGCTGCTTGTGGACATAAAATGAAGCCACGATCTTTTATCAAACAAGTGAATGTATGTACCCTCAACTTGCACAAAAAAGACCAGTTCCGACTGGAACTGATCCTAATAGAAGCTTGGCGGCGTCCTACTCTCACAGGGGGAAACCCCCAACTACCATCGGCGCTGAAGAGCTTAACTTCCGTGTTCGGTATGGGAACGGGTGTGACCTCTTCGCTATCGCCACCAAACCTGATGGAGAGAATGTTCTCTCAAAACTAGATAACAATGTTCATGCTTCACATTAGAATATAGGTTAAGTCCTCGATCTATTAGTATCTGTCAGCTCCACGTGTCACCACGCTTCCACCTCAGACCTATCAACCTGATCATCTTTCAGGGATCTTACTTCCTTGCGGAATGGGAAATCTCATCTTGAGGGGGGCTTCATGCTTAGATGCTTTCAGCACTTATCCCGTCCGCACATAGCTACCCAGCGATGCCCTTGGCAGAACAACTGGTACACCAGCGGTGCGTCCATCCCGGTCCTCTCGTACTAAGGACAGCTCCTCTCAAATTTCCTGCGCCCGCGACGGATAGGGACCGAACTGTCTCACGACGTTCTGAACCCAGCTCGCGTACCGCTTTAATGGGCGAACAGCCCAACCCTTGGGACCGACTACAGCCCCAGGATGCGATGAGCCGACATCGAGGTGCCAAACCTCCCCGTCGATGTGGACTCTTGGGGGAGATAAGCCTGTTATCCCCGGGGTAGCTTTTATCCGTTGAGCGATGGCCCTTCCATGCGGAACCACCGGATCACTAAGCCCGACTTTCGTCCCTGCTCGACTTGTAGGTCTCGCAGTCAAGCTCCCTTGTGCCTTTACACTCTGCGAATGATTTCCAACCATTCTGAGGGAACCTTTGGGCGCCTCCGTTACATTTTAGGAGGCGACCGCCCCAGTCAAACTGCCCACCTGACACTGTCTCCCTGCCCGATAAGGGCAGCGGGTTAGAAGGTCAATACAGCCAGGGTAGTATCCCACCGATGCCTCCACCGAAGCTAGCGCTCCGGTTTCCAAGGCTCCTACCTATCCTGTACAAGCTGTACCAACATTCAATATCAGGCTGCAGTAAAGCTCCACGGGGTCTTTCCGTCCTGTCGCGGGTAACCTGCATCTTCACAGGTACTATAATTTCACCGAGTCTCTCGTTGAGACAGTGCCCAGATCGTTGCGCCTTTCGTGCGGGTCGGAACTTACCCGACAAGGAATTTCGCTACCTTAGGACCGTTATAGTTACGGCCGCCGTTTACTGGGGCTTCAATTCGCACCTTCGCTTACGCTAAGCGCTCCTCTTAACCTTCCAGCACCGGGCAGGCGTCAGCCCCTATACTTCGCCTTACGGCTTCGCAGAGACCTGTGTTTTTGCTAAACAGTCGCCTGGGCCTATTCACTGCGGCTTCTCGGGGCTTTAACACCCTAAGAAGCACCCCTTCTCCCGAAGTTACGGGGTCATTTTGCCGAGTTCCTTAACGAGAGTTCTCTCGATCACCTTAGGATTCTCTCCTCGCCTACCTGTGTCGGTTTGCGGTACGGGCACCTCTCACCTCGCTAGAGGCTTTTCTTGGCAGTGTGGAATCAGGAACTTCGCTACTAAATTTCGCTCGCCATCACAGCTCAGCCTTTACGGGAAACGGATTTGCCTATTTCCCAGCCTAACTGCTTGGACGCGGATATCCAATACCGCGCTTACCCTATCCTCCTGCGTCCCCCCATTGCTCAAATGGTGAGGAGGTGGTACAGGAATATCAACCTGTTGTCCATCGCCTACGCCTTTCGGCCTCGGCTTAGGTCCCGACTAACCCTGAGCGGACGAGCCTTCCTCAGGAAACCTTAGGCATTCGGTGGACGGGATTCTCACCCGTCTTTCGCTACTCATACCGGCATTCTCACTTCTAAGCGCTCCACCAGTCCTTCCGGTCTGGCTTCACAGCCCTTAGAACGCTCTCCTACCACTGTTCGTAAGAACAGTCCGCAGCTTCGGTGATACGTTTAGCCCCGGTACATTTTCGGCGCAGAGTCACTCGACCAGTGAGCTATTACGCACTCTTTAAATGGTGGCTGCTTCTAAGCCAACATCCTGGTTGTCTAAGCAACTCCACATCCTTTTCCACTTAACGTATACTTTGGGACCTTAGCTGGCGGTCTGGGCTGTTTCCCTTTCGACTACGGATCTTATCACTCGCAGTCTGACTCCCAAGGATAAGTCATCGGCATTCGGAGTTTGACTGAATTCGGTAACCCGGTAGGGGCCCCTAGTCCAATCAGTGCTCTACCTCCGAGACTCTTACCTTGAGGCTAGCCCTAAAGCTATTTCGGAGAGAACCAGCTATCTCCAGGTTCGATTGGCATTTCACCCCTACCCACACCTCATCCCCGCACTTTTCAACGTGCGTGGGTTCGGGCCTCCATTCAGTGTTACCTGAACTTCACCCTGGACATGGGTAGATCACCTGGTTTCGGGTCTACGACCACGTACTCATGCGCCCTATTCAGACTCGCTTTCGCTGCGGCTCCGCATCTTCTGCTTAACCTTGCACGGGATCGTAACTCGCCGGTTCATTCTACAAAAGGCACGCCATCACCCGTTAACGGGCTCTGACTACTTGTAGGCACACGGTTTCAGGATCTATTTCACTCCCCTTCCGGGGTGCTTTTCACCTTTCCCTCACGGTACTGGTTCACTATCGGTCACTAGGGAGTATTTAGCCTTGGGAGATGGTCCTCCCGGATTCCGACGGAATTTCACGTGTTCCGCCGTACTCAGGATCCACTCTGGAGAGAACGACATTTCAGTTACAGGGCTGTTACCTTCTTTGGCGGGCCTTTCCAGACCTCTTCGCTTATATCATTCCTTTGTAACTCCGTATAGAGTGTCCTACAACCCCAAGAGGCAAGCCTCTTGGTTTGGGCTGTTCCCGTTTCGCTCGCCGCTACTCAGGGAATCGCATTTGCTTTCTCTTCCTCCGGGTACTTAGATGTTTCAGTTCCCCGGGTATGCCTTCTCATACTCTATGTATTCAAGTATGGATACTACTCCATTACGAGCAGTGGGTTTCCCCATTCGGAAATCTCCGGATCAAAGCTTGCTTACAGCTCCCCGAAGCATATCGGTGTTCGTCCCGTCCTTCATCGGCTCCTAGTGCCAAGGCATCCACCGTGCGCCCTTTCTAACTTAACCATTTCTTACTTTAGAAAGAATCACTATGTGTGATGAACTTTGCATTGCATTCAATGTGAATGTATTACTTATTGTTATCTAGTTTTCAAAGAACAATCCTGTCTCGCTAGAGACATGTTTTGAAGGAATGATCCTTCAAAACTAAACAAGACGAAAACGTACGCTGCTCCATATATCCTTAGAAAGGAGGTGATCCAGCCGCACCTTCCGATACGGCTACCTTGTTACGACTTCACCCCAATCATCTGCCCCACCTTCGGCGGCTGGCTCCATAAAGGTTACCTCACCGACTTCGGGTGTTGCAAACTCTCGTGGTGTGACGGGCGGTGTGTACAAGGCCCGGGAACGTATTCACCGCGGCATGCTGATCCGCGATTACTAGCGATTCCAGCTTCACGCAGTCGAGTTGCAGACTGCGATCCGAACTGAGAACAGATTTATGGGATTGGCTAAACCTTGCGGTCTTGCAGCCCTTTGTTCTGTCCATTGTAGCACGTGTGTAGCCCAGGTCATAAGGGGCATGATGATTTGACGTCATCCCCACCTTCCTCCGGTTTGTCACCGGCAGTCACCTTAGAGTGCCCAACTGAATGCTGGCAACTAAGATCAAGGGTTGCGCTCGTTGCGGGACTTAACCCAACATCTCACGACACGAGCTGACGACAACCATGCACCACCTGTCACTCTGTCCCCGAAGGGAAAGCCCTATCTCTAGGGTTGTCAGAGGATGTCAAGACCTGGTAAGGTTCTTCGCGTTGCTTCGAATTAAACCACATGCTCCACCGCTTGTGCGGGCCCCCGTCAATTCCTTTGAGTTTCAGTCTTGCGACCGTACTCCCCAGGCGGAGTGCTTAATGCGTTAGCTGCAGCACTAAGGGGCGGAAACCCCCTAACACTTAGCACTCATCGTTTACGGCGTGGACTACCAGGGTATCTAATCCTGTTCGCTCCCCACGCTTTCGCTCCTCAGCGTCAGTTACAGACCAGAGAGTCGCCTTCGCCACTGGTGTTCCTCCACATCTCTACGCATTTCACCGCTACACGTGGAATTCCACTCTCCTCTTCTGCACTCAAGTTTCCCAGTTTCCAATGACCCTCCCCGGTTGAGCCGGGGGCTTTCACATCAGACTTAAGAAACCGCCTGCGAGCCCTTTACGCCCAATAATTCCGGACAACGCTTGCCACCTACGTATTACCGCGGCTGCTGGCACGTAGTTAGCCGTGGCTTTCTGGTTAGGTACCGTCAAGGTGCGAGCAGTTACTCTCGCACTTGTTCTTCCCTAACAACAGAGCTTTACGATCCGAAAACCTTCATCACTCACGCGGCGTTGCTCCGTCAGACTTTCGTCCATTGCGGAAGATTCCCTACTGCTGCCTCCCGTAGGAGTCTGGGCCGTGTCTCAGTCCCAGTGTGGCCGATCACCCTCTCAGGTCGGCTACGCATCGTCGCCTTGGTGAGCCATTACCCCACCAACTAGCTAATGCGCCGCGGGTCCATCTGTAAGTGACAGCCGAAACCGTCTTTCATCCTTGAACCATGCGGTTCAAGGAACTATCCGGTATTAGCTCCGGTTTCCCGGAGTTATCCCAGTCTTACAGGCAGGTTACCCACGTGTTACTCACCCGTCCGCCGCTAACATCCGGGAGCAAGCTCCCTTCTGTCCGCTCGACTTGCATGTATTAGGCACGCCGCCAGCGTTCGTCCTGAGCCAGGATCAAACTCTCCGAGGTATGCAGGATGCATATCACACATGCGTTGCTACACGATGTAGCGAACTTAGCATGTGATCACTTCCTGCCTCGCCAGTTTGACTGACTACCTATGAAGTATCATAGGATTTTTTTAAAAACTCGAATTAACAGGTACGTTTTGTCTTGTTTAGTTTTCAAAGATCATCTTCGTCGTCTCTCAGAGGCGACTTTATTAATATAACATTCTATCAAGATAAAGTCAACAACTTTTTTCTTAATGTTATTTATCAACCGCGCTGTTTCAGCGGCGAATACAAATATAACACCTTTTGAAAGAAGAAACAAGTATTTTTTCTAAATAATTTATTTTTCCTTATCTCTTCCTATATATTGATACAAATGCTGCTTATCTCGGGAATTGTCTATTGTTGATCCTGCAGGTCTTTAGTATATTTATAATAGATTGAAACTAAATAACCGCAGGGGGAGCTTTGTGCTGAGAGTGAACATTCGTTGTTCTGACCCTTTGAACCTGTCAGTTAATACTGAAGTAGGAATGTGGAATCACTTGAATACATACGGTGTATTCAAATCGATATGTTTTTCTATGAATAACATACTCATCCTTACACGGTCTCTCCTTGCTCAATTCATGAAAAAGGAGATTTTTTTATGCAGCAATCAAATCAATTGGTACGACTGATGGAAATCGCGATTATGACTTCACTTGCTCTTGTATTAGATTACTTATCAGGTCTCTTTTTAAGAATGCCCAATGGCGGTTCTCTTGCGCTGATTATGATTCCCGTTATTCTCATG
This sequence comes from Bacillus sp. FSL P4-0248, assembly GCF_038593305.1. Classification (NCBI taxonomy): domain Bacteria; kingdom Bacillati; phylum Bacillota; class Bacilli; order Caryophanales; family Bacillaceae; genus Bacillus; species Bacillus sp. FSL P4-0248. The sequence goes on from NZ_CP151983.1 coordinate 2,754,916, forward strand.
TCTATTAGATGGGGAATATCTACCGGATTTATCATCGGTGTGTTAATCGCAGGTCTTCAGCTGATGAATAGCCCGATCATCGCTACACCTGTTCAAGGATTCCTCGATTACTTCGTTGCATCTGTTGTCATTTCTTTAAGCGGCCTGTTTTCTGGACTGATCAAAAAAGCCATTCAGGATCAAAAGCGAAAACAGCAATTCTTCTATATTACCTTAGCTGTTTTTGTTGCTAGTTTATTCAGACTGCTGACGTTCTTTATTTCTGGCGTCGTTTTCTTCTCTCAATATGCACCGAAAGGAACACCAGGATGGGTCTACTCTTTAATTTATAACAGCACATATATGGTTCCTTCATTTATTATTTGCAGTATCGTTCTTTGTATACTCATCCCAAGTGCATCTCGTTTGGTTTTTCCTCATCAAAAATAACCGGCTGATTTCAGCTGGTTATTTTTTTATGCATAATTTGCTGCTCTATGGAATCTATTAATAATAGAAGATTTCATGCTGGAGGTACGACAATGAGCCCTTACTCCATTATGCTGTGCTGCTATATTCTCAGTCTTGCTTATTTTTTGGCAGGTTTCTATGAAGCTTTAAAAATAGCAGGCGTGAAAGGAAAAGTAGAAGCTTCACCGTTTATTTCTTACATGCTGCTTGCTGTGCTCTTCACTTTTTTCTCTCATTATTACTGGAAGCTGACGATTTAATCCTCTGTACATGGTTATTCAATATAGACAGCTCCCATCCATACCCTATTTCATTATGGTTCTCGCCAGCCAGCTCGAACTGGCTGGTAACGACAAAACTAGGTTGAAGTTTTTGATAAAATTGTTTTGCCGAATTTTGTTCAAACACCCATAGCATCAACCTCTGATATCCTTTTTCTATTAAATAATCGACACCTTTAGCAATTAAAGCAATACCCGCACCTGATTTCTGTCTCTGTTGTAATAAATAGATGGCATACAGCTCTCCATCATATGTAGAATAACGTTCGTCACGTTGTTTTCCGAAAGAAGCAAAACCAAATACGCCATCCGCATCTTCTGCGACAAACGTGCCTTCAAGCGATCTTTTTCTCCAGCTCTCTTTCCGATCTTTTATATTTAAACCATCCAAATAATCCTGATTAATAATGCCTTGATAAGTCGTTTGCCAGCTCTTCACATGTATTTCGGCGATTTTAGGAATATCTTGATGTACAGCATGTCTCACCTTCATCCGCACCATTCCTTTTAGTTTTTTACACCCTATCTTCATTATCATAAATTCCTATTACGTAGAATTCAATGGTCTGTATTTCAATGGTTAAAACTTCTTCTATAAAAAATAGACACCTTCTGCTGGAAGGTGTCTATTGATTTTATTCTTCTATTTGAGTATCAGCGATCTCTTTTTTTCTTGGCTGTTTGATTTCGTTTGTCAGCTCTTGAATGCTTTGCTTCACATTTCCTTTGCCGGAAAAGTTCTCAATTATTTCTTTCACATCTATTCCAGAGGATGCTTTCAGACTTTCTTGCAGACTGGACATGAGGTTTGTGGCATAGCCTGTAACTTTATTGGCACCGCTGCCTTCCCCGTTACCGCCCGTATCCACAACAGTAATTTTATCAATGTTAGAAAGTGGTGCAGATACTTGCTTCGCATATTCAGGTAGCATTTTCACAATCATATCAAGGATCGCTGCCTGACCATACTGTTCGAATGCTTCAGCGATTTTCTCTTTCGCTTCCGCTTCTGCAAGTCCTTTTAGTCTAATGACTTCCGCTTCTGTTTCCCCTTTTGCACGATCCGCTTCCGCTTTGGCAAGTCCGTCAATACGAACTTTCTCAGCTTCTGCTTTGGCCATTGCTTCAATGCTGTATTTCTTCGCATCTGCTTCAGCAAGGCGTTTCGCTTTTTCCGCCGCAGCCGACTGCTCAACAGCATAACGGTCCGCATCTGCTTTCTTTTTCACTTCAGAATCGTATTGACGTTCACGACGCTGAATCTCTTTTTCTTCTAATTCAATTTGTTTCTGACGCTCAATGATTTTGACTTGCATTTCTTGTTCAGTTACGTGCTGACGGTTACGAGCTGTTTCTAGATCGTACGCTTGGTCAGCACTTGCTTTCGCCGTATCCTGTTCACGTCTAAATTCTGCTCTTTTCAGCTCATTGATCTTTTCTGCTTCAGCGATTTCAGTAGCACGCTCAAGCTCAGATTTCTTCGCATCTTTATCTGCTTCGGCACGTTTGATACGTGTTTCTTTATCTGCTTCAGCTGTTGCAATATCTGCATCGCGTTTTACTTGGGCAATTCTTGGTTTACCTAGAGATTCTAAATAGCCATTTTTATCACGAACATCTTTAATCGTAAACGATACAATGACAAGACCCATTTTCGCTAAATCTTGAGAAGCGACACGTTGTACTTCTTGAGAAAATTTCTCTCTGTTTTTATAAATCTCTTCAACTGTCATTGATCCTAAGATGGAACGAAGGTGACCTTCTAATACTTCTCTCGCTTCGTTTTCGCGGTCTTCTTTTGTTTTCCCTAAAAATTGCTCTGCAGCAGTCGCGATTTCTTCAATCGATCCGCCAATTTTTATGATGGCCGTTCCATCCGCCATGACTGGTACACCTTGTTCAGTATAGACTTCAGGTGTTGAAACATCTAGCTTGCTAGATAGTAAGCTGAGCGGCTCTGCTTGTTGAAAGACTGGAAGTACAAAGGTACCGCCGCCTCTTACAATCTTAATCTTGTTTCCACCTTCATCCACGTGGACATTTTTACTTCCTAGGTAACTTCCTGTAACGATTAATGCTTCATCTGGACCTGCTGTCCGGTATTTAGAAACAAATACACCAATAAGTGCAATAAGAATCACAAGCACAATTCCAATGATCACTAAAATAGTTGTTCCTGGCATAGCATTCCCTCCTAGATTTCTTCATTTGGTATAACAGATAAGACGCCTTTGTTCACTTCGACAACTAGCACACGGGTTCCATATGGAATCTCCTCTTGGTCGAAACTGACAGCTGGCTTTGAGATTTTCCCGCTATTACTGATTAACAGCACTTCTCCAAATCCGTCTTTTGGAACAGATACAATGATCTCCCCAGTTCTTCCTTTTAAATCGGCTTCCGTATAAGAGAGAGATTCTTCAGCAGAGGAAAGCGGGACTAATACAAATACATTCAAACAGGTCACAAGGATCACTGCGAGGATGGCAGATAATACTGCGCCAAGTCCACTTCCTACAATTGCTGTTTTTTCAGAGATAAACCCTCCAGCTGAGAAAAAGGTAAGAAATGCGAGGATCAATGTTGGTTGAAGGAATGGAACAGGGATCGCTTCAAATAATCCATCAAATACATCGCCGAAAAAGACGAAAACAAGTGTCAGGATTCCTGATATCATTAATATGTATAAATACAGCGTCTGAAGAGGCAGCCCGAACACATCCATCTTCCTCATCCTTTCTTCATGAAATGAACATCTTTTGTTTCATTTAGACCACACCCACCTCCAATGTATTCCTTCTAACAGGTAATACGAACCACTTTTGTAAAGGTTTCATATTTCATCACAATTCTTCAAAGGGATTTTCGGATAGCTCAAGAATGATTGTCATGTACCATTATGTTAAAATTTGATCTTGAGGTGATGAGAAAATGAGTATATTACATGAAGCGAGACAAGAATTGTGGCACGAGCTGCAAGGTTTGAGCGAAGAACAATTGAACCAAAAATTATCTGATGATACTTGGAGTATTCAAGAGGTAGCAGATCATTTAAAGAAAATGGACCTAGTTGCAGCAAAACATCTAGCTGCTGAGGGTAAAAAAGCACCGATTAAAGAATATGAACCAAAGCCGGTAGAAATGGCAGAGGACCGTTCGAAAAAAGCCACTGCGCCTAGTATTGTTGAGCCTGAACGCAAGCATGTAACACCTACACATTTAAAGGATGAGCTCGATACTGCACGTGAGCAGCTCAATCAAATTTTATCCACATTTACTGAGGAAGATTTCAAACGCGTCATTGCACATCCTGTGTTTAAAGAGCTATCCCTTAAGCAATACCTTGATTTTATCGGCGCACACGAAAAACGCCATATTCATCAAATCAAAGAAATTAAAGAACAACTATAGGCATAAAAAAGACTCCCTTTTGGGAGCCTTTTTTCATTGTTACACCGTTTTAGGTGTTAACTCAAAGCAGCGAGCATAAATCCATTTGTACGCTTTTTCGTTTAAATCTCTTGGGTTTCCAACTGTTTGCGGATCTTTCATTGCTTCTTTAGATAAACGATCAATCATATCTTTTGATACACCTTGTTCTTCTAATGAAGGAACTTCTAAATCCTCTACTAAATCATACATCCAGTTCACAGCTGCTTTGGCTGCTTCCTCTGTTGTCATTCTGCTTGTATCAATCCCAAACGCTTGCGCAATTCGAGCGAATTTTTCCGGATACCCTTTCCAGTTATACTCCATCACTGGTCCCATCATCGCTGCAACACACTGACCGTGAGCGACAGGAATAATACCTCCGAGTGTTTGACTCATCGCATGTGCAGCTCCAGCTGATTCACTTCCATAAGAAAGCCCGGCAAGCATCGCAGCTTGTGCCATTCCATATCTTGCTTCTAAGTCCTCGCCATCAGCAAAGGCACGGCGAATATAATGAGCTGCATATTCCATTGCCATGAGCGCTACCGCATCTGTAATCGGCTGAGCAAATTTCATCGTATAGCATTCAATCGCGTGAGCAAGCGCGTCAATTCCAGTCATTGCTGTCACATGAGGCGGCATGGACACATGAAGCTCTGGATCAATGACTGTTAGATGAGCTGCAATGAGAGGTCCACCAGTATTGAATTTGAATTCTCTTTCTTCATCAGTAATGACCGCCCACTGCGTTACCTCTGAACCTGTACCAGCTGTTGTCGGAATAGTGGTTAAAGGAGGGATTCTGTTTTCTAGCGGTTTTTTTCCCTCTGCCGCTTCGTAATCAAGGACTGAGCCTTCATGAGTCGCCTCTACTCCGATTGCCTTTGCTGTATCCATTGAACTGCCGCCGCCTACTGCGACTAATCCATTACAGCCCTCTTTTTCATATAAAGCAGATCCTTCGTTCACTAGACGGACTGGCGGATTTGGCTCTACTTTATCAAATAGAACGACATCGATTTGTGCTTCTTTTAATGAAGCAATTACTGGGTCCACCACGCCGGCTTGATAAATACCAGGGTCTGTTACAAGCAATACCTTTGAAACGCCGTATGCTTTTACTTCTTCCCCAACATGTTTCACTGCACCAATGCCATGTTTGATAACAGTTGGAATTTCAAATGTGTGGAATTTCTGCATGCTTTCAATTTTCATATTTAGTGTCATAAAGAATCTCCTCCAAATGCTTAATTTTTATTTAAACCAATGAACCGCTTCAGGTTTTGTATTTCGATATAAATGCTTCAGTTCGGTATATTCTTCAAGTCCCGTGCGTCCTAATTCGCGCCCAATGCCTGATTGCTTGTAGCCACCCCAAGGTGCTTGAGCGAAATAAGGATGGAAGTCATTGATCCAAACCGTGCCCAATCTTAATTGTCGAGCCACTCTTTCGGCCTTGCTGATATCAGAAGACCACACAGCTCCTGCTAATCCATAAATCGTATCATTTGCCAGCTTGATGACTTCTTCCTCTGTACGGAAGGATTCGACTGTCAGGACAGGTCCAAAGACTTCTTCCTGTACAATCCGCATATCTGACGTGCAGCCTGAGAAAATGGTCGGCAAGTAGAAGAACCCATTTTGCAGCTCCTCTGCGTCAGGTCTTTTTCCGCCTGTCTCTAACTTAGCGCCTTCTTCTAAACCGATGCTGACGTATTTTTCTACTTTTTCTCGATGCTCAGCTGAGATGAGCGGCCCGCTCTGGGTGTCTTCATCAAAGCCGTTGCCTAGCTTGATTTTTTTCGTACGCTTCACCAGTTCTTCTAAAAATTCATCATGAATAGATTCTTCCACCAGCAAACGTGAACCTGCTGAACACACTTGCCCTGCATGGAAAAACACAGCATTCATCGCCTGGTCAACCGCTACGTCTAAATCAGCATCTTGAAACACAATATTCGGATTCTTTCCGCCGAGCTCAAGGGCTATTTTTTTCACATTCACGCTGGCTCCCTGCATAATTTTCTTCCCTGTTTCAATACCGCCTGTAAATGAAATCAGATCTACTTGATCATTCACAGCAAGCTCATCTCCAACCGTTGCTCCAGGTCCAAGCACTAGGTTTGCAACGCCTGCTGGAACGCCCGCTTCTTCCATGAGTTTAAATACTTTTATTGTGGTGAGTGGTGTGATTTCACTTGGCTTTAAAACGATTGTATTTCCCGCCGCAAGTGCAGGAGCGATTTTCCAGCTTGCTTGAAGCAATGGATAGTTCCAAGGAGTGATTTGTCCGCATACACCGACAGGCTCTCTGACTAATTCACTTTTCGAGTTTGGAATTGGCGATGCTATGATTTCCCCGCCATCTTTATCAGCCAGACCTGCGTAATATTGGAACACGTTCGCAATATCGTCCATATCTGCTTTGCTTTCCTCTAATGTTTTGCCTGTATCAAGCGATTCCAATTTGGCTAGTTCATCAAGATCACGTCTAATCAATTCAGCTATCTTAAACACAATATTTCCTCTTTCAAGTCCAGGCAGGTTTGCCCAGTCCCCTTGATCGAAGGCTTTTCTCGCTGCTTTAATGGCTAGCTGCGCGTCATTTCTAGATCCTTCGCTGACTGTCGCGATCACTTCTTGATTGAACGGATTGATGATATCCCGTGTGTCGCTACTTTTAGCGCCAACCCATTGTCCGTCTATAAATAGTGTTTGACTCATAGAAGGAACCTCCTCTGATTCTCTTTGGTAAGTTTGTTAAATAAAAATTTAACGTTTTGAACATAATTAACTTATCATGTTCAAATTTTTCTGTCAAAGGGAGATATGCTTCATTTATTTTGACATTTTGTATTCTTTCGTTAACATATAGTCCATAAAGATTTTTTTGAACGGATTGAATTTTCTTAATAGAAAGCAGGGACAAAATGAAAAAGCAGGAAAAGCCGCAAGCAGAAGATCGTATTTTAGCTGCTAAAGATCTAGTCATTGATTCCATAGCTGAAACGATGGATCTCTATGGCATTACACGAAGTGCAGGTATTCTATATGGAACGATGTATTTAAATGAGGAAATGACACTGGATGAAATGCGTGAAGAGCTGCAAATGAGTAAGCCGAGTATGAGCACGGGTGTGAAAAAGTTGCAAGACATGAATATTGTCAAAAAGACGTTTCACCGTGGCCGAAGAAAACACAGCTTTGTTGCGGAAAAAGACTTTTTTAAGTTTTTCACGAACTTCTTTCCGCAAAAATGGGAACGTGAGGTCGAGGTCAATTTAGCGGCAATTGAAGAAGCGCAAGAGCGGCTTCAAGAGGTGTCGCGTGATGATCAGCTGGAGGAACATGTAAGAGAAGAAGCGCAGCAGCTCATTGAGCAGCTTGAAAGCTCAAAGGCCTATTATGACTGGCTGAGACGATTAGCGCATTCTGTTCATTCTGGCGAAATTTTTGACTATATTCCGATTGAGCAGAAGGAAAAATAGACGATGTGTTTACGTTTTACAGCTTGAATTTCAGAGGAGGATTGATTATAATAAATTATGTCGTCATACCTCGGGGCATTAGCTCAGCTGGGAGAGCGCTACGCTGGCAGCGTAGAGGTCAGCGGTTCGATCCCGCTATGCTCCATACGAAAAACCATTCTTGTAAAATCAAGGATGGTTTTTTTATGTACATATCTCTTACAGTTCTGTTTGTTCTTTGTTTTTTCTTAATAACTTTATGATGCGGTATGTGATCACAGAAAGATAAGTTAGGATGAGAATGATTGTATAGGACACAGGGAAGTCGCTCGTCATTTCGTGATAAATGAAATAGATGAGCAGCACTGACAGCATAATGATCTGGAGCAGTTCTTTTTTCATTTTTCTCTCCTCTCATGATAGGGATTTGGCCAATTATATCACAAATGATGTCATTTTTTGTTAGCTATCAGCAAGGAAGCATTTCCTCACTTGCTGATAGCTTTTTTTATAGATCATCATTTCTTCTGTAATTGTTCGATTTTGTTCTTCGTCTTCGGTCCGTAAATCCCGTCTGCAGCTAAGCCGTTCATGAGCTGGAACCGCTTGACCGCGTTCGCCGTTTTCGGTCCATAATAGCCGTCAATCCCGTTGTTTTTTGCCCCTTTGTCTGGGTAAAAATAGAGGGTAGATAAGGCTTTTTGCACGGCTGTGACTTGAGGGCCTTTTGTTAAGGGCTTGGTGACTTTTAAAATGCCAGATGGCAGGTTTGACGATTTCTGTTTGGGAACGGGTGCTTTGTGGCTCAAGCTTTCTGTCTGAACTGGTTTTCTTGTGCTTTTGCTGCCGGTATGCGCTGTGGCTATTCCAGCTTTAAACTGATCCCACCGTCCGAGAAGTTTCCTTGGACACTCTTTCCCGCTCCAATGTTTATGAGGCACTACATTTGATAAGGGAATTCCGAAATCTCCCATCAGCTTTCGAATGAGCCATTGGGCATTTTCGACTGCTTGTTCAAAGCTGCCGTCTGCATTTTCACAAATTTCAATACCAATTGATTTCATATTGCCGGTGCCTCTGCCATCCCCTGCGTGCCAGCCGTTTTCGTTTAACGGTAAATGCTGATAAATCACCTGATCATCAACGGTGTAATGCCAGCTGACCCCGGTACTTGAACGTGCAACAAACGCTGCATGACTGGCCGCATTAGCGCCTTTTGCACTGTTAGACGTATTATGCACTGTAATATAGAGCGGCTTCATCGTGTTTCCTGGTCTGTTGCGATGTTGTTTTGGAATCAATGCTTGAATGATTTTTACCATGTCGTTTCTCCTTCAAGTATTATTTTGTTAGCCCTCTTTGTTTCAGAGCATCTTTTTGTAATTTGCCTTTGTAGGTCACATAATTGTTTTTAAACCAAGCTGTTACCGCTGTGACCATAGTGAAAATTGTAGAACCTGCCACATATAGTGCCTCACCTGCGGTTTGTACTTGCTCCTCACTAATCGGCAGCACCGTCTGTCCAAACATGACAAGCGTTTGATTGATCAGAGCAATAAAAAGAAGCACTGTGCGAATCACAGTGCCTTTGTCGAATGTTTTCATGATCTTTCCTCCTATTTTAAATTTCGTTCAATTTTGTCGAGTTTGTCGATCACGACGTCATACTTTTCACTAAACTTTGCTAACACATCATTTTGCGCCTCGATTTGTGCATTGAGCTTGTTTTCTCGTTCTTTTGTTGTGTTGAGAACATAGAACAGAATCCAGCAAAAGAGAACGGCAAATGGGCCTTGTGTCATTAAGTTTTGAACGACATCTACTTCCATTGGAATCACCTTCTTTCCGGCAAAAAAATAAAGCCATTAGGCTTCGTATTTGTCTCCTGTTATGTCTTGATAGTCGTCTGCCGAGATCCAGCCGATGCTTACATAAAATGCAATGTCCTCTGGGCCGTAACACTGCCAGTCCCAAAATTGTTTGATATCTGCTACAGTTGGAAACATCATTCTGATTCAGCTCCTTTAAAGATAGCAAATAGCTGCGTTAATTGTTTTGATAATAAAGCATTTTGTTTCTTTAAAAGTTCTATATCATTTGGCTGGTGAGGGGCTGGTTTTAGGCTATCTATATACTCCTGTGTCGCAGATTCATACCATTGCTGTTTTTCCACATCAAAAGCTGCTTTATAAAAAGAAGGATTATTGGGTGGAGCAATTGTTGTGCATTGATCTGGAATGATATAATTTCCTTCATCATCCCTCTCAAACACTACTATAGGTCTGACCAATTCATTTTGATGATTGTACTCATAAACTTGTATCATACTATCACTTCCTTAATTTAATGGGACGACTGTGTCTAAATAGTAGCCAGTTACTGCACTTTCATTCGCTGCCAGTAAACCAGTTAGCTTTAGCTCTCCTGTCTTATATATAAGTAATTTACTATGACCCGTTGTACCTGATACGGGAACTGACACCACAAGACCTTTATCTGGTAAGCCCGCACTTGGAATACTTCCACAGATAACTTCTCTATTTGCTTTTAGGTGACCTCTCAACAATAATAAATTTCCCCATCTAGTATATTCAACTGGTCTATCTCCAATAGAAGAACCGCTGCCTAAGGTAACATTTAGCCACTTAACATTTTCAAAATCAGCATCAGTGACTAATTTTTTCCACCCTTTAAAGACTCCATCAGTATGAACAGTCCCGAACCAATGAGTGTTGTCGAAACTTCTGATGACATGAATGGTCTTTCTACCATTTACAGTTTCTAAGATATCGATATTAAACCAAGAAGAATCATTATCGACAGGCATATTTAAAACATTAGATCCAACAGCAAAGTAAAATCCGGATGGCAGCGTTAAAATATCAGTACCTATTGGCATTGAAAGTCTTAATCCCTTTGAGTTTAATAGGTGATGGTCATTGAGACGCTTCCAACCGCTCCACTCTTGTTGGGTGCCTGTTACATCAGTTGTTGAACGGTTAATATAGACATCTCCTGTATTGTTTGCACCGATGACCCAGCCGTAGGTATTTTCACTAAAAACAGACAAAGCCCTCATGGAACTTCTTGTCGGAAGATCTGGATGTGCTTCATGGATGTACCATGAGTGAACTCCCGGCAATTTTAACAGCTTATCTAAAATGCTAGGATCATCTGCATTAATTCTTTCAAAAGCTTTTCCATCATCAGCAGTGATTTTAGACAATTGTCCTGCATCCCATTTGTTTTTTTCATTTTGAGTCGGCATTTGCACCCAGTTGATTCCAATGTCTTTTACATAATAGGAAAAACAAAATGCATTGCCTAATGTGTCAATTGAGATTCCTACACCAATATTGTTTTGTCCTACAAGCTGGAAGCCTCTTAATGCAGCGTTCCCAATAGCAGGAGAATCAACTACTCCAGAACCTCCTGGGGCATAGAATGAGCAAGCACCTAGCGCTTTAATTTCCTCATAGATACTGCCACCTGGAGGAATACTGACCAAATGGGAGCCGTTATCATTTGTCAGTTTATATAGCTGAGATTCATTCCATTTCTTCTTTTCTGAACCTGAGACGTGAGGATTTGTATCTCCCGTATGAAGATTGAATTGTTCTAATAGTTCCTGGTCATTTTCAATCAAAATCTTCACTAGATTGTTAAAGATATCTGCATGAGCCTTATCGCTCGTCCTAAAAGGTTGAGGTGTTTTTATGATCTTTTTCTCCTTTCAAAAAACCATTATTATTTAGGCGATGTTATGCATTGAACTTATGTTCCCGTTCATTTGTTATATTAAGCACATAAAACAGAATCCAGTATGAGTGAACGGTAAATGGGCCTTGTGTCATTAAGTTTTGAACGAGAGCTACCTCCGATTTGCTCACACACTTTCTTTTTCAAATAATCCTATCTTAGCTGTGACAAGGTAACATAAGCTCTATTTACCGTAATGGTTCTCCCAGTGTTTTTGGGTGTAATATAAAATGTTAATTTGTCTCCTGCTTTAAACTTTTGTTGAAGGTATAATACACATACACTTGATGAGACCACAGGATTCCAGTTACCTAATCGTTGAAATTCTGTACCATTCACATAACATGACAAAATACTATCTGATCCAACAGGAATGTTATTGCTATTAAGATAAAGCCTAATTAAATACAGACCATTGTTTTTCAGTGTAATTTCAGCGCGCGAACGATTATACTCTCCTAGATCGTCTGATCTTGTATCACCAAAATTCAGTTTTGTTGGAACGTTTTCAACGGCTGATACAGAAGAATTATCGAGATCATACGTATCAACAAAAGAAGTATTATCCATATCCTCCTTTGTTAAAACACGTTTCCAGCCTTGCCACCCCAAATTTAAATCAAGATAGTTTGTATACATGTAATTGTTATAATCTATTGCTATGACCCATCCAAATGTACCTTTTCCATTACTATCTTGAGAAGTAAAATGATACATACCACGACACGATCTTGTTGTTGGGCTGTTTAATGCTTTACCTGTGGCATAAAATGTACCATGCTTGGGGCCTAAAGAAACAACCTTTTCAAGTAAATCTTCACCATCAGAAACAGATAGAATCACCCCTCCATTATCTGAGGTGATCTTAGATAATTGTCCATCGTTCCATTTATTTCTTTCAGCATTTGAAGGGAGCTTTGTCCAGTTAATAGCGGTATCTGCAGCATTATAGTAAAAACTATAAGAATTACCAGCAATATCTACAGCAAAGCCAGTACCAATGTTATCTTGACCTACTGTCTGTAATCCTCTCAATGAAATATTTGCTGGGGAATCTTCTACTCCAGAAGCTGCGTAAAAAGTACACGTTCCTTTCCCTTTTATCGCATCAAATATGCTTCCACCAGCTGACACATTGATAAGCTGTCTTCCACTATCAGCCGTGATCTTATAGCTCTGGGAATCATTCCATTTTTTCTTTTCTGTTTCAGATGCGTGTACTCCCCCATCATTTGTATGTTTTAAGAGATGCTCTAATAGTCCAGTATCATTTTCAAGTAGTACTTTGACCATGTCATTAAACAGATCTGCATGCGCTTTATCATTCACTTCAAAAGCTTTTGGTTCTTTTATTTCCATTCGGCTTTCACTCCCTTGCCTTGAAATTTGATTCAATCTCTTGCAACTACTCTAAAGTGAGCATCCTTTGCTCGGACCCTAAATTTAGATCTTCCATTGAAAAATCACCTAGTTCAATTGCTTGTTTGATGAGTCAAAGGACTATGTCCACTTCTTCCCCCTCCATTAATAAATATCATCAATCTCAAAAACAAATTCGATGTCCCCATCTTTTTGTTTGTCTGTCATGGTGCGGATGGCGGTGAATTTGCCGTCTTCGTCGACAAGTGCTAGTTCGTTGATCACTTCTCCTGCCAGTTCTCCTTCGGCGATCGTGCAGGTGTAGCGGATTTTTGCTGGTTCCATGAAGGTAAACGAATCAATATTTTTTTGGACTAGTTCTTTTTTGAGTTTTTGTTCAGTGCCGTCTAGTGAGATCGGTTTTCCATCCTTCGTTCCCCCATTTCCAAAAGCCATTTTGACGACTTTTGTGAGTTTTGTTCCTTCGGCTCTTGCCTTTGCCATTTGTTGACGTGCATACAGTGTTGTTACGGTTAATTGATCAGCCATTGTGATCCTCCTTATAAATCTATTTTTTTAGAAGTTGCTGCTAGCATTTTTGATCCGTCCAGCGGAACAGATCCATCGAGAATCCAGTAATGATCCTTGATCAGTAAGCTTCCATCCTGCTCAGTTTGGACATGTACTGGCAGACGGAACGTCATCTTCTTCTTTGTTTGATGCTGGAGCTGATTTTTTGCGCGTAATGTCAATGCCGCTCCTTGCTTCGTTTCAAGTACCGCTCCAGTCATGACATAGTTCATGCGATATGCTGTTTCTGACTGATGTTGAAGAGGCATCCTCATGTTTAATGAATGCCGAAAACGAGCAGGCACATCCGTTGCACCTCGCGTTCCGCTGAGATAAAACGTACCATTTAAGACAAATTCACCATTGAGTAAAATCGGGATATGATCGAAAAAACCCACTCTGCTGCGCAGTGTGAGCCTCCCGTGATGATCATTTTTTTCATGTACGTCGGTATGATGAAAAGCTGTGAACGTATAAGCCAAGTGTGCAGGTTTTAACGTTTCAAGTATTTCTACAATATATCTCGTGTTTTGCAGATCATCTAAGTTCACACGTAAGGCGAAATGATACCGATTGGTTGTGAGACGGATGACAGCACTTGGATTCTTGAGAAAGCGATTGACTGATTTCTCTAATGAAAGATACGTGATTGGCGGAATATTTGACATCATATTGAGTAAGCGTGCCCTTCGCAGTTCAATTGAATCATCTGATTCCCGCTGCACCTTCAGCATTCTTTCCCATCTGTTTAATCCCCATGTCGCAGTTAAAGGAAAGAACTGATCCGTTAAGTCGAAAATGGATTCGTCCAATTGCTCAAATTCCGGTGCCTCTGTCTTGAGCAGGTGATCCACTTCATAAATCTTTGTAAAATATGGCGGCAAGTAGTTTTTCATTTCATCCTGTTTGCTCAATAACCTTCACCTGCCTAAGACGCGGAATCTCAATGTCCTGTAATACTAAGTTTTTCGACTCCCCATTCAATAACACATCTGCATAATCTGACACACTTTCTGAATGGTACAGAATATCATTTAAGGCAGACATTCGAATGGTACTCTTTTCAAATGCGATTGATTTTAACAGCGTCTTGACCTTTTCTTCTATTTCTTTCTGAGCTCCTTCAAGGGTCCAGTCCATTTGAAGTTCGACAGCCACTTCTATGTCGATATCCAGCCATTTGGCGCTTTCAACGGTTGCTTTTGAGCCTATAGGCGCTTGTCCTTCTCCTTCACCTGGCACTGGGTCGATATATTCCTGTACTCTTTTGACAAGAAGGTCTGATGCAACATCTAGATTGCCATCTGTGATGACAATTTTGACCGTCCCTTCTCCGTTCCAAAGCGGGAACACTTTCGCTCTGCCAACACCGGGCACTTCTTCAGCCCATTTTTTATAATGCGCCCTGTTGGCACTGACAGCCTCCCGCCTCGCACGTATTAAATATCGATCATATAAAGAAGCGTCATCTTCCTCCTCTTGACCTGGTATCACCAGTTCTTTCATCTTAATCGATTCAAGTCCTGGAATTGTATCAAGTGACAGCAGCGGCTGATCTGTTAACTGAACATTGCCGGCTTTACCAGGTGTCTCGCATTCTAGCGTGCCATCCTTCGAATACTGGAAATAAACGTCTTCAATAAAAAAACGTGAACCAGCTGGAATGTTGATATTTTCTGGCTGAATGGCCGCTGACCAAACTGCTTTAGTGGCTGGTTTTCTTTCAATTCCTACTTCAGCAGCCCGCCGATCTAGAAACTCTCCTTGTGCTGTATCTGCAAAGACCAGCTCAAACACTTGATCAAGCCAAATATAGGACTGGGCCAATTCAGCGGCAGCAGGTGCCAAGGCATTCCAAATCACGCTGTTTTCTCTTTTATCTATATCATCTGGCAGTCTATCCAGCATTCTTTCCATTAATGCTTCGTACGTTTGTTCCTCAAACATCGCCCTCCATCACCTCCTCTATTTCTAATGTGCCCTCATCTGTGACAATCGCTAGTTTGACATGAAATGAGTCATTTTGCTTTGTGACCTCTAACTCTTCAATATGATCAATCCGTTCGTCAACAAGCAGCGCTTCCTCTAGCAGCCTTGGTATCTCCATTTCTTTGTATTCATCCGTGGCTTCTGTATCCGTCAACAGCTCCTGAATTTCAGTACCAATATCGTGGCTGTAGATAGGATGTGCATACCGCTCTGTCCTAAGTGTCATATAAACGAATTGCCGAATTGCCTCGATGCCTGAAATGGTTTCGCCTGTCAGCCTGCCAGTTTCAAAATCTATTCGATACGTCGTCGAGGTTTCGACCTCTTCATCTTCTTCTGTTTCCTCGATTTCTTCCTCTGGTGAAAGTGCCACGTTCATCACCTCCCTTAAAATTTGTCGATGATGTAAAAGGACTGGCCTCCTGCCATTGCAAGCACCATAATACTGTCTCCCCTTTTCAGCTCATCATCCTCACCCTTATTTAAGCGCTTCGGCCAAATCAGTAATTCTTCTGGAATGATCAGCTTATGATTTTCATTTAATCGGATGCTCAGAGGGGAAACTGCCGTGACTTCTCCGATGACAAGATCAATTGGCGACTCTGCGTCTACTGCATTCACTGCCAATCGTTTAATCGCTTCACTTAATCTCACGCTTGATCACCCTTTGGCATGGAATTTTTCTCAACAACATCAATGGTCATGGTGTGTTTCACCCCACTGAATTCATGTTTGTCTTGATCGATCCAGTAAGTTTTTTTCACGTTGATTTCAGGAATTTTCAAATAGATTGGGAGACCGCTTTGCAGCTCTGGAATTCCTAACGCTTGTATGCTTTTGACTTCTTGTTTGACGCCTTTTTTCTCTGCCAGCCGTACTTTGGCTCTTTTTTGCAGCTGCGGCTGGTTGATTTGCCCAGTGACTGTCTCAACATGCTGTAAAATACCGTATTTATTCTGACCTGCTTTATCCTGTTCGATCACCACAATCTCGGATTTACTGCCTTTTTTCTTATTCTTCCCCTGTTCATCAGCAGACGTACGCATCTTGACACGAGTGGCTGTCTCTTCAATCGAGGTGCTGTATTGATAACTGATGAGATTGACGCCTGATTCAATGACCCAGACGTCCTCTGGATCAGGCCAGGCTCTCAGCCCCATCTTGCCTTTAGCAGAAAAGATTTGATAGTTTCTTCCTGTTTGCCGCTTCGTTTCTTTCAATGCTTTCAATATCATGTCATACAGGCTCGTGTCATTTTTAAAGACTAGTGATTTTATGACATGTCCTGTATTGGAGATAGAAGTCATTGGAATTTGAAAGTCGGCTCCAATCCGCCTTAAGATTTGATCTGCTCTTTGATTTGAAAAAACATAGACATCTTGGTTTTTCACCAAATATTGGAGCATATCGTATGCAGTAAACGTCAGCTTTCCTTCAACTGGCGTCCGCGAAAAAACAATGCCTCTAAACAGCTCTTTTCCTTTCCATTTAAAAAGAACCGTGTCCCCTTCCGAGACACGGTAATATGTTTGACTGCCTTGTTTTGTGATAATATTTGCCTGAATTGAGCGAGGGGCTTGATACCTTTGCCCCTGAAGTGTCACACTCTCTGTGACAAGCTCATACATGGTGCCGCTTCTGATGGCAAAAAGCTCGATCAATGCCAGCCCCCCTATTGTGGTATTTTTAACCTTTGTCCAGGGAAAATCCAATGCCCCGGCTGCTTAATATTGCGTCTGCTACGTTTAATCATCGCTAATTTATTGGCATTCCAAATACGCCGCCATTTTGTACTGTCTCCATAAAACCTGCCAGAAATGGCCCATAGTGTATCCCCTTTTTTGACGGTGTACATTTTTGGTGGTGTTTTTGAAGGCCGTTTCTTTTTCGTTTGTTTTGCTTTTTTCTTACGTTTTATTTTCCTAGGAGATGCAGTTTTGTATTCCTTTAACTCGATCGTAAATTCACGATCTCCAATATCATATGACCCTTCCTTGTGGGTGAAGCTTTCAATGCTGCACGTCATATTGATTTTTGTTCCAGTTACAATCAACCGCACGGATTTCTTTGAACGCATCATTCGTTCAATTTTCGCGATCGCATTCTCTGGTGATGGAATGCTTTTATATTCAGCAATCGGCGAATATTTCTTAGGAAATAATGAGGTGAATGATACTTGTTTAGCCGATGGTACGTCAATAAAAGTCAATTCTCCAAAAGAGGCGACCTTCACTGTTTCATTTTGTACATTATTTGTGATTTCGAGTTCGGATGGAAGGACAGGGAATCGCAACTTGTCCTTTCCTTGGGAAATCCACAATTGATACACTGATTTACCCATCAATTACGACCCCCTTCGTTCCTGTATGAATCTCTACTTCTAGTTCATCTACAAGCATTTGTTTAATTTTTTCGACTAGCGATTGCTGATCTTGTCCATTATGGAAATGCTGATCTCCATTGAATTGAATCGTAATCTGTTTATTACCTGGCGAAGTTGTACTGCCAGTAGACTGAGGTGAGGTAACTTGCTGCATCTGTGCTTCCGGTAAAGGAGCAGATGCATTTGATGGATCATATACTTGCATCCCAAGTGCTTTAGCTGCCTGCGTCAATAAATACCTTCCGCGAATGCCTCTTTCCTCAGGAATAATCCATTCGCGCTTGTTTCCTTCACCGACTCTAGCAACCTGCTCTTGAGTAATCAATCCGCCATTTGCATAGCCTTTATAAGGGCCGCCTCTTCTCATACTTCGTAATCCCGGTGTGTTGAAGACTGTTCCATATCTTCCCTTAATGTAGTTAATGGCTGCTACGGCATTATGAATTGGGTTCCAAATGTCATTCATGCCCTTGCCTTTATTGGCGTTAAACGTCGTTCCAATGGTTTGCATTAAGCCTTTAGAAGGGGTTCCCTTTTTGGCGTTGGAATCCCATAAGTTTATTGCTCTCGGATTTCCATTTGATTCATGTTGCGCGATAGTCATCAGACCTGGAAGCCAGTTCATAGATGTGCCAGTTGCCATGAGAGCTGCCATGAGCCATTGCTGAACACTAAGACCTGAAGCTCCCATACCGCTGAAGGCACCGATTAATGAACCAGCCTGATTTTCAGCAAATTTTTTCACATCAACTGAGTCGAGCCCTTTGACGACACCGATCGATGCAAATTTCCCAAGACTCATCATGACGCGTGAAGGGGAATGAATGTCTAATTCCTCTCTAAACGCCTGCTCTACTTTCTTCGCCATTTCTTTGGCTGCTTGCGTGACTTCGCTTCCTTTGGAACGCATGCCGCTGTTAAAGGCGTCAATCATTCCAGAACCCCAGCCTGGTGATTCTTGTTTTGCTTGCAGGAATGGTTGTTTGATGTTTTGATCTACGTATTGGCTCGTGCCAATTGATGTGGCATTTTGGCCTGCTGCAAAACCACTAACCGTTCCAGAACCCCAAGTGGGTGATGCTGTCATCACTTGTTGGTAGGGTGCTTTTACACGACTTTGTAAAAAGCTATCTGTTCCAGTTGGTGTCATCTGCTGACCGTTTGCAAAGGCAGAAACCGTTTGCTGACCATACTTTCCTGAGTCTGATGTCAATTGACCAAAAGGCTGCTGAATATTCTTTTGTTTCCATTGATCAAGAGAGATGACTTTACGATTTAATCCTTGTTCAAAATCGTTATTAAATTGCTCGCCAATGCTAGAGGCTTGAATGTCCCCAGTCATCGAGACCGATCCATCTATTGAACCGACAGAAGATGATGAAGCTACTGCTGTAGGAGCTGGAGAGCTTGACACTGAGTTTCCTGCCGCTCCGCTTGGTACAACAGACATTCCAAGTTGAGAAGCTGCCTGTGCCAGCAGCATTTTTCCGCGTCCTCGGTTATTTTGAGTTGGAATAACAAATTCGTTACCAGCTTCACCGACCCATGATAAGGTTGGCTGGGTGATATAACCGCCTGTGGCTTTTTTACCAGGTTTAAAATCTTTTTTCCCGTTTTCTCGACCTTTTTCAAATTTCACAATATGCCTACCAACGAATTTTGCGCCTTCACTTTTGAGTAAATCCCATGAATCTCCTAAAATATTTTTACCCCAAGATTGAACATTACTCCACTTACTTGACCACCAGTCTTTATTAAATAAAGTTGAAGAAATAGTTGCTTTTGCAGTTGACCAAATTGTTTTTGATTGTTCCCATTTACTTTTTGACCAACTTTTTACGTTATCCCACTTTTCCCCCCACCAATCTTTGTTAAAGACCGTTTCACGAATTTTCCCTTTAATTGAATTCCATATGTCGACTGCGCCATCCCATTTTTCTCTGGTCCATTTTTTTACATTATCCCACTTCTCTCCCCACCAATCTCCGTTAAAAACAGTCTCACTAAGTTTCCCCTTAATAGAATCCCATATTTCGACTGCACCATCCCATTTTTCTTTGGTCCATTCCTTTACATTATCCCACTTCTCTCCCCACCAATCTCCGTTGAAAACGGTCTCACTAAGTTTCCCCTTAATAGAATCCCATATTTCGACTGCACTATCCCACTTTTCTTGAGTCCAGTCTTTGATAGCATCCCATTTTTCACTCCACCATTCGCCATTAAAGACAGTAGATTCTAAAACTCCTGTAACGTATCCAGCTTGTTCTGCCCACCATTCTGAATTGAACAGTGTATTCGATGCTGTAGTTTTTATATCTTCCCATTTCTCACTTAAGTTTCCTAAAGACGTTTCTGCAGAAGTTTTAACACTCCCCCACTTTTCACTCCACCATTCGCCATTAAATAAAGTGTTTGAAATATTCTCTTTAAGTTTTGAAGTATCAAATATCTCCCCTAATTTTGATCCACCATAAGTGCCAGCCATGCTTCCAGCAACACCACCAATTGCAGCTCCTACAAATGGTATTGGAATTAGAGCCTGACCAATTGCAGCTCCACTAACTCCTCCTGCAAGACCTCCAGAGAAACCACCTACTTTTTCCCCAACGTTTTCTTTGGTTGTTCCTATTAAATCTGTTGCACTTAATAAGTTCCCCAATACAGGCACTCTTTTTAATAACTTACTACTTCCTCTACCTATATTTTTTAATGAATCGCCTAAACTACTTAACCCGCCGCTACCTTTCATCAGTCCAGCAAGTCCCGCAACTGAGGCTACTATGCCTGTAGTTTTCTTCAATCCACTAGGGATTTTTTCAAAAATCTTACCTGCATTTGTTTTCAGTTTTCCTAGTCTACCTGAAGGTCTTCTATTTCTTTCAGCTCTAGAAATGGCGGTAGGATTTGTGGGCTGCCTTTGAGCACGGCCATTTCTATTTCTAGTTCTATTAGAACCACGCCTGCTTAACCCTCGAGCACAACAAGGGCAACAGCTATTACGAAACAAACCTTTTCCTTTTTGTTTATTTGGCTGCGTATTAGGAGTTGGATTTGTTGATGCTTCAGTCGTTGGACTTTGAGCTGAAGAGTTACTGTTGTTCTCGCTTGATGGATTTTTCGGGCCAAGGATCAAATCTAAGCCTTTGTTAAACCATTTATCTAAATACTCCTCAGGATTGATTTTAATCTTCTCACTAATTCGTCCGATCACTTCTTGTTTGTAAGCGTCGATTTTCGTTTCAATCCAAGGGAGTGCATTATTATCCCAAAAGTTTCTAGGACTCAATTTTTCTTTCAATTTATCTGAAACGTCACCTGCATATTTTTCAATTTCTTTTAGGGCCTTATTTCCCAAATTACCTAACCAGCTCTGTTTGTTTTCATTCGTTTTTGTAGCAGCAGTTGCATTAGGTTGCTTTTTTACTTTCTTTTCTTTCACAACAGACTCTGCCTGATCTCGTTTTTTCAGCTTACTTTTTGCATTGTCTTGAACAGACACTCTGATTTCGTGTTTGGACATCGTCAAGCTTTTGAGTGTCTTTTTGATTCGTTGAATTGCAGCGGTGGCTTGGTCAACCATGTTTAATCTCATATAGTACGTTCTGTTGATGAGCTGAAGTATTGATTTTTTGATCGATGACATTTTCGCTGACAATTGATCGTTTAGTTTAAACGTCAGCATAATGGGACTTGTCCCCATTTGTTTCAAACGATCTATGTTGGATTTAATGACATTCAGCCCCTTCGCTTGAAAGGATATGACCAGATGATTTGGAATCATATTTAACTGATTGTTCAATGCTTTTAGATCCCGATAGATTCCTTGATCCAGCCTCATAGAAAATACTGAAACTTTCCGCAGCGATAAAGTGAGGTTTCTTAATTTCTTTTCATCCATTTCCAGACTTATTTTCACTGGTTTTCTAAATGGTTTGAGCTGCTTCTCAAACGTTTGAAATCGTTTTTGAATGCGTAATAACTTCTTCGACACCCGGTCTTCTAATTCAAATCGTGCTGTAAGTTTCGCCAATTATTTACCTCCTTTCTTTGCTTCTTTTTCTAGCATGTCTAGCTTGTAGCTGATGAGTCCGAAAAGGAATGCTTTGAACGGTCTTGGGGATTCGTATAATTCCAGGAGTTCAGATGGGGAGTAGTGAAGCTCGTGCATTGCGTAATATAAAAACACCGCTTCTTTATCCCCATCTTTTATTAGTTTTTTGCTGCTTCTTCTAAATCTTCAATTTCATCTTCGAATCCGTTGATTTCGATCGCTTTGTTTAACCAGTTCGCATATTCACCGCCGACTGACAGGACCCGTTTTGCTACTTCAACTGGATCTTGTGTGCTGTAGGCTTCTCTTAATTCCTTTGAGCGGAAATCTGGGTAAATCGTCGATTCAATCGCAATACGTGCGTAGAAGCGCTGGCTGTCTAAGTCTTTCACACGTCCTCTGCCTTTGACATTTTTGAAGGTTGTGTTTTCTTTTTCCAATTCATCAATACGTTCAGTTGTAATGGCTTTAAAGACAAAAGGAATGACATTCCCTTTTTTATCAACAAAACGCTTAGAAATCGGTACTTTGACTTCTTCCGCTTCTACTGTTTGTCCTGGCATAAAAAATGAAAGATCAAATGTTTGTTTTTCACTCATGTTTAAAAACTCCCTTTGTTATGTTTTTTTGAATGCAAAAAAGCACATCCATTTTTTGAATGTGCTTTCTAATCTTTTCATGTATAATTTAAATTGTACAATTGAACGGCTTGCTCAAGGGCGTCTGGCTCATCCCCGATAGGAAGGGGGTGATGCATATGTCAACATTTGAAGCGATTTCCCTTATGCTTTTATTCGGGATGTTTATCTTTACTTTGTTGACGTATATAGACAAAAAATAGACTCCCCTTGAGCTGTGGAAGGTTAAAGGGAAGTCTACCTAAAGAACCTATTCGAAAAGCCAGCCCCTTGAAGGGCCTCATTGTACATTGCCGGGATGTTAGAGCATCCTGGCTTCTTTTTATTTTATGCAAATCGCTTTGCATGTAAACATATTTTAATGAATCGAATACAAGACGTCACCAGACGAAATTAAAAAGGCTTCAAGACGGTTGTATTACAACTGCATTATAGCATATTCAGTTATTATTTTGCTAATTAATTAGCTAATTTCCTCCACTTTTCTTAGAATGTATTCTTCAGCTTTTCAGGCAGATCAAAGTCCTCGAATGTGAAAGGAACTTCTTCTTCAAGCGCCTCTGAATCAACATCCAATCCAGCGATTTTAGCAGAATCAAAGTTGACATCAAATAATGTGACACGCTCAGTGCCACGGCCTGATGATTTATCGTCAATGACAGCTTGAAGAGTGAAATATGGATCTTCTCCTTTTTTCACATAATTGAGCATTAATTGAACGAAACGGGACGTAACTTTATAGAATGTTGCCGTTCCTGTTCCGTTTGCTCCCGTTGTTTTATGTCCAGTCATTCGGCGGCCCATGACGTTGACTTCTGATTTGTTTTTCTCCACGTTTGCTTCGAAGGTTTTGATAAATGCAAGCTCCTCACCTTCTAAGAAAAGACGACCTTCTTTACCTGAAATTGTATTTTGCGCTTTAAAAGCCATCTTACTTCACCTCCACATTGAAATAGAATTTTTCTGCTGCATCTACTGGTTGAACCGCTAAATCGATGATAAATCCATCACGATCTTCATTGAGCCCGATTACGATATCTGTTTCTGAATTAAAGCCTGTAATGCCGCTGCCATCTTGAAGCTGTGTGAGATACTGGGTAATCAGTGTTTTCACAAGCTGTACTCCATCATCTGATGCTGGAATGTCATTGCCATTGGCTTTGCGTAATTTAATCAGATTTTTTAATTCGAATGTTAAATCATTGTTGATCGCATCAAGCACACGAATGATTTTGTTTTTCGCCATTTGCTGGTTCTTTTCAGCTGTGAAGCTTGTCAAGGAGTTAATATCTTTTTCAACACTCACGGTACGATCTCTCGCATCAAAGGTGAAAAGGAACTCCCCTTGCGATAATCGGTATTCTACTTGATCATTGTCAAGACGTTCTAATGTATCGACCGCTCCTTCGTATTCAACAAAGGTCAGTGACTGATTGAAATTTGCTCCGGCACTTGCACCTGCGACCCATGCTGTTGTTTGTGCAGGTGTTAGTTCGGTTCCATCTTCGAGTACAACACCGCTTGTCACATTGATGATTCCTTCTTGGTCAGCTGCATAATTAGCCACAACCCCTTGCACCTTACGTCCTTGCTTATCACGTAGACGCTCGATAAATGAAGCGAAGGTTGCTTTTAATTGCTCACTATTATCGACTGGAAGAGCAATGACATCGAAGTATTCTGTTTCTGCTGCTTCTAGGAAAGCTGTATAATCTGCGACACTTGCCACGCCGTTTTTCCCGCCGCTTAGTGCCACACCTGCTGTGATGACGGCTTCACCTTCACCAGAAAATTGAACGTATTTGTTTTTCACAAGGTCTTTGACATCAGTGACGACCTGTTTATCCACAATATCTGTTCCAAGATAAGTGATCACATCGCGTTTTGTGCTATCAAGTACATTTTCTGCGACTTGTACTGTGATCTCATTTCCTTTTAGGCCGCCATAATTTGCTGTGACGACAAAATTTTCAGCAATTTCGGCTTTGGCCGGCTCTCCTTCATTTAGGCGGTAAAGCAAGACCGTTTGCGCTTTTTTCTTTGCTTCACGGAAAAGAAGAAGTGACTTATCATCAATGTTGAGTCCAACCTTTTTATTTAAATCTTCCATATTTGAAACGGAAATAAAGGTTTTGGGTTCTCCCCAGCTCATCACAAGGGGAAGTGCTACTGTACCTCGATCGCCTAAAGTAATTCGCTGCTCTGCTGTTGTTTTAAAATTAAAGTAAATACCAGGACGCTTTTTCTCTGTACCTGGTGTAAAAGTGCCTCCGTTCATCCTTTAAACCTCCTTGGACAAAAAAGCATCAATGTGCTTTTTCGCTTCTGTTTTTGTAATTGGTTGATGTTTGATATAAAAAAGAGCCCCTTCAAGGATTTCTGGTTTGACCCCAAAAAGATCCTTACTGTGCTCCTTTAAGGCTTCAAATGAAAAGCCAAATTCTTTTTCTTCGCCGGCTGTTTGAGCAGGCTGAGCATGTTTAGTCTTGCTCACGTTTGATCACCCCATCTGAAAAGTTGATATCTTCAAGGCTTGCCTGTTTGTCACGGTTATACCAATAGCTGCTATCCCACGTCAGGACAATCGCTGCTACGCCTTGATCTATCATTCTTGTTTCCACTCTTTTTATGCGGACATAATCATCAAGCACCTCTCCGTCTTCACTCATCATCTGAATGATTTGACGATCAGCAAGCAATGCATCAACGATTGATTCTGCCGCATCATGTGCTTTTTCTGTATCAATATGAAAGACTTTCACTTGCAGCGAATAAGATTTCATAAAGGTAGAGACCGTATCTGGACCACTGATCACTGTCACAGGCGGCACATAAACGGATGGCACTTGAAAGCGTTCTGGCAAAAGACGATCATACATTGTCACAGGAAAGTGTGTGTAGATATAATGCATGATTGCCCCGACTTCTTGATTCATTCCATCACCTCCCAAAATGTCGATCGAACCAGCTTTGCAGCTTTCGATCCAGCGCCTGGTCAAACATTTGCTCATAGAGCATGACAGCATGATCCCAGTAGCCATTGCCATCAATCCATTGAGAGGCAAGCATCATTCCTGTACTTGCATTCGGATCATATTCAAAGCGGCTGCCAGTCCATCTGCCAGGCACCCATCTTCGCTCTCCACTTGAAGAAGTGGCATGTCCGTCATTGACATAGGAGGCATATTCAAGCTGCGTTCCCACTTCAAGTGTGAGACCGCCTTTTGAAATGAGAAAATGATTCTCCTTGCCGCCTTGCTTAAAGGAGTTTAGAAGCCGGCCTGTATCGACAGCATTCTCCTTGATTAATTCATCCTGAATGATGTCTAAAAACTGCAGGCCCATGTCCTCCAGCCAATCTTGATATTCTGCCTTTAAGCCGCCATCATACGCTGTCTGCAGCTGTGAGAGCAGCCGGTCAAGTCCATCAATTTTCATAGATTTTCCTTCCTGACTGCCATCACTTCGATGTGATGATTTTTCACTTTTTTAGGCTGCTGTAATTTGAGTGACACGCCATTCCACACTATTTTGTCATGCAAGCGAATATCAGTTGCTAAAGGAAAATGGACAAGATAGGATTGATAAATGACTGTATTCGGCTCTTCTTGCACAAGTGACTGGTTCTTTTCTATGACATAACAAGCTAGATCGGTCAGGCTGGGAGCATCGGGATAGGAAAGTGTCATTTGTAAATCATCAGCTGGAATCCCGTATTTCCCGCGGGCAGACTCCTTATGCTCAAGGTGAAAAAGATCACAGCGATCTGTTAATAGAGATTGATAGCTCATAATGATCTCACCTTTAGTTTGGCACTGCCGCCGGTCAATGTTGGTTCAATGTAATCTACAAGCAGGGCATATACATAGGGTCTGCCTTTCACTTGATCAGCTGCCTTCGCATATGAATAATCGCCCATTTTTTCTGACGTAAAGCCTTTCATCATAGATTCGTCATCATTCAGCATGGCAAAATATTGAGCCATTTTTAATAATGCGATTCTTGCTTTTTCAGGGAGGGGCTGATATTTTTCACTTGAGAAATCGTGACCTACGATCTGAAATACCGCAGCTTCTGCTTCGATAATATCTGCTGTCAGTCTTTCTACAGATCGATTTTTCACACGATCAAATACAGAATAGGCTTGCAGTTCTTCAGCAGAAATGATCATGGCCTGCCGTCACCTACTCTTTCACTTTCATCACTTTTGCTACAGCATCCTCTTCCTCAAATTTGCTGTCTAGCTTCGCTGTGAGGACAATAATAAATTTACGGCTGCGAATATCTTTTTCTACTTCAATTCGAATATTACGAGAGAAACCTACGATAATATTTTTAGGGTGTGTCAGCAAAATATCTGATACGTCTGTTCCCGCTTCGTCATATGGCTGCATATTGGCAAGACCTTTGACCGGCACACCGAATGCAGAAGAAAGTCCGCCTTGAATGGCCGCATCTCCAAGGCCTGTCTGACGGTTTGCTACTTGATCCTTCCACTCAACCTCTAAGCTTGGGGATGTGTAGAAACGGAAATCCTGAGGTACACGTAAATATTTTGACGGCATCGCTTTATAGGCTTGCTTAAACATTTGGCGGCTGATTTCCGCTCCGTTTGCATCTACGATATGAGAGACTGCTTGTTTTCTCACGCCATCCATTTGGGCTAAAAATGGATCTGCTGAAGCCGTATCGCCATTGACGATGAGCTCTTCAATGTCAACGGCTGCTCGTTCAGCGAGCATTTGCATAATCGTCTGCTGAATTCCGTCTTTCTCAATATTGTTTTCAATGCTGTCATAGGTCATATGAATCTCTGCGATGACCTCTTTCGCATTTAGCTGGACAGTGCTTGTCGCTGGGACAACACGGTCTTTCGCATCAAGTGCTTTGCCTTCTTCTGCTGGGCGCAAAATACGCTGGCCAAAGCCGATTTTTTCGATTTTTTGTGAATCACTTTCCATTGGAATGATACGTGCATCATTTAAAACGGTTGGTGTATTTTGCATCATTCTAATGAATGTGTTGGATTGGGTTGCGTTCATGAGACCGCCGGTTTTTAAGCTGGCAAGTGTCATTTCGGCCTTGCGAATCAACTCTTGATTTCTCACACTGGTTCCTCCTTATTTAGGCTTATAGTAAGCCATCCCATATGGGCTTTGTACTGTCGTTTTGTGTATCGTGGATTGTTTGTTTTGACATGCCGCGCGCTTTTTCAAGCATGTGAATCCGCTCTGAAATAGGCAAAAGCTGCTGCTGAAGCACTTGCTCAAGCGCTGCTTTTTCTCTGCTGGCTGATTTCTCTAAGGAAGAAAGCTGATGACGAATCGGTGCAACGACTTGCTCAAGCACCTTTTGGACAGGTTCTTCCTCTGTTTGATCTGTTTCTAGCTGTTCTGCCTGCTGTAAGACGTTTTCAATGGCCATTTTTGCTTTTTCAAGCTCTTGTACTTGCTCCGTTGTCAGAGCGGCATCTTGTTTTTGTACGGAGGCTGGCCTTTCACCAATCGTTTGAAGCACATCCTCTGTCTTCAAAATGTCCTGCACGATTGGCAGCAATTGCTCAAGCGCTGATCTTACACCCGCCTCATCACCATCACTTGACTGTAAGGCTTCCAGCAGATGGTCTAAAACGCTCCAAAATTGTTGTGACATGTTTGCACCTTCCTCTTTCAAAAAGAAATTTTTCAGCAAAGAAAAAAGCCCTCTCTCATTTGTGCTTTGAGATAGGAGCTGATCTTGTTCTTCTATTGCTACGATGTCCGCCGTTCCAGCCATTGAATACCCTGTAATGTGGCCTTTCTGGATTTGATCCCAAATCTCTTGGGAAGCCTTTGTTACAAGTACCCAAGATCCTTTTCGAATCAGCTCACCGCCTACCTCAAAATCAGCGGGGGCAATGTATGATTCAACAACCTCGCCCACACCATGTTGAAAATCATGCTGCTTGTCAATGTGGCGGGCATCCTTCATAAAACCATGTGCCGCTCTTTCAATTTCTTTGGCAGACATAAAGTCTTGGTGTGCATCAGGTGTATTCGGTTCATACACGACACCATACACAAGACGATGAGCATCTTCTGCCTTTGTCAGCACACTAACCTCCTTTTGAAAGTCAGGCTGGCTTTTCTTTGCCTTCATCAAAAAGAATTTCTTTTTGTTTGCGGCTCTGTCCACATAGGAAACATGCGTAATTTTTGCGTTTTTTAATTCTCTTGGCATATGTTCACCCCCTTTCAAAAAAGCGCATGCGCTTCGGTTTATTTCTTCAGCTGATTCGCCTCTCGTTGAGGCTCTTGTTCGGCTGATGTCATGCGGCTTTCTAAAGGTCTGTGATAGAGATCCTCCGGCCATTCCTCTAACGTTTTCCCAAGGATACGTCCTGCTAGATCTCGCAAATCGTTTGGTGACACTGCCCCAGCCTGAATAAACGGTGTCAGAACTTTGGCAATCTCTAATGGATCTCTAAAGTCAGGACCATTTAATAGGAAACGAACATGCCAAATATCAAGATCCGGCAGGAAAAGGGTATTGAGCTTTCCTGTGATGAGATGCCGTTCAGGCTGAAATACCTGTTCTTCTGTTGTTTTTCGCGCCGTATCGGCTGTCGCTTTGTTATAGTCTTGAGACTCACCTGTGTAAATAGGCGGCAGGCGAAAAGCAGAGCGGATTTTGTTTCTTGTTTTTTCATCGTATTCTAAAAAGAGTGCATCTTCTTGCAAGATCTCTGCTAGAGATTTGAAGTTCACTTTGACATTTGAGACATCTTCTTCTCCAGTTAATCCTTTTTCCGTCGGGAGACCTTCGACTTCAAGCAATAGAAATTTATGTGCATGATCAGAGCCTTCGATATCGTCCATATAATCCTGAAGCTGCTGATAGGAAGACTCAGAGAGCATTCCATTTTCGACAATGATGGCACCAGGTACATGCCGCCCTTGTTTAAAATAAAGATAGTTCAGCTCTTCTGCCTTGCGTGCCCCATACATATTGACGATGTTGCCAATCCAGCGGGGAATCCCATACGTTCCACTGCCGATTTTAAAATGAATCACTTCTGTTGCGCGCAGCGGCTCTGGGGTGGTGTCATCGTATTTGCCTGTTTCACAATGTAAAATGCGCGGATCACCATACTCCTTGAAGAAGACTTTCTTTTCATTGATCACCTGCACATATTTACGGAATCGTTTCTTTCGATTCATTGTTTTCAATTCGCCGTTTTCTGTATACCGGAATTCAACATCAACTGGCTCACTAAGCTTGCAAATACGGATATGGAGCGCATCTAAATACTCGATTCCTGCCGGCTTTCCCTGACCATCTCGGAGAACCTCTAAAAAACCATTTCCCGTTTTCTCCCGGTCTTCGATGACATAGCCAAGCACCACATCAGCAGACTCATCATAGTTCATGTATTTCGTAAACTCTTCAAGTCTTGTCCATTCCTTCTCTGCTGCTTTCTTTTTTGCCGGTTTCACACCTTCTGCATTATAGTCAAAGGCATATTCTACGCCAAAACCAAAGCCTAAAATATTGGTCTTATACGCATCAATACATTGCTGAAGAATGGTTGAATATTCTGCCATGCTTTTTAATTCATTGATATTGTAAGGCGGGGGAACAATGTCATCTTTTTCG
Organism: Bacillus sp. FSL P4-0248; assembly: GCF_038593305.1. Lineage (NCBI taxonomy): Bacteria > Bacillati > Bacillota > Bacilli > Caryophanales > Bacillaceae > Bacillus > Bacillus sp. FSL P4-0248. The sequence continues at coordinate 2,784,933 of NZ_CP151983.1, forward strand.
TAGGAAAATTCATCTGCATACATTTGTTTTGTATGATCAGACATGTTTGCCTTCATAATGGTTGCTTTCAATTGTTTCATTGTATGGACCTCCTCTCTCTGTTTGGACGGACACGCTCTGAGGCGGTCTGTTTCAAATCTGTCACTTCATAATCATCCAGCGCATACCAGATGGCTGATAAAGTGTGCGGATCGATTTGAAATTCATCTTCCTCTAGACGTCCATCCTTATCTGCCTTATAGGTTAGTGATTGAAGTTCATAGATGGTATATGGACAAGCATCAGAACAAATAATTTTCTTAAACCGTTTGATTTTTTTTGTATACTGCAAACGTGAGCCTTGGAACTTATGTGCCGCTACCATTTGAAATCCGCGCTGCCGAAAATAGTGAATGGTTTTAGGTTCGGCTGCGTCAGCTTTAATCAGTTCCTGTGATTCAATGAACTCTTGCAGGTCAGTGGCTGTTTCATCATCTGTTTTCCCGCGGTCGTAATATTCCCAATAAATATATAAGTACTTTTTTTCATGATCGACAGCTAACCGAATGAGCGCATTGTATGATTCAACAAATCCAAAATCCATGCCTGCTCGTTTCAGCGGTCTGTCAATCTGCTGAATGGCTTCTAATACATCAGAATGGCTTCTCACCTCAAATTGAGGAAAAACCTTTGTGCCATTAATGCCGAAATACCCCTTCCTCGCAATACGATAGAGATCTGGGTCATACTCTTTCAGCTCATCCAGCTGCTTCACGTAGCTTTTAGGAAGGAATAGGTTATCTTCCGCCGTGGAGTGATGGTAATACGTATCCTTGATGACAACGGTTCGCTTTTTGTATAATGTTTCGTCATCTAAAACAAATCGCTTCAGCTGTTCATCTCGAAAAAAATGTCTGTACGTCCAATTATCCTGACCAACGGGATTCGTCGATAACATCATATAAAGCGGTAAGGATGGATGCCTCAGCCTTCCAAGCAGCTCTTTAAAACCTTCATAAGAAACCTCTGAACATTCCTCAATCCAAATGATCGAGATGTTGTTGATCGATTTCAATTTTTCAGGCTTGTCCAGTCCTTTAAATAAGATGCTGCTGCCGTTTCGAAACGTTAGTGCAAGCGGCGAACTTCGGCACTTCACCACGTGGTCGATGCCGAGGTCGCTAACGATTTCTTGTAATAAAGAAAAGGTTGATTCGCGGTGCGTATCATACACCTCTCGAATGACAAGTGCTGTCCGCTTTTCTTCCAGCAGTTTTAAGACAAGCTTTAAAGCAATGTGATAGCTTTTGGATGAGCCATAGCCTCCTACTAAAAATTGAAACTTTTGATTCCAATCGAATAGAAAGTGTTCAAAGTGAGGGTTGACTTCTTTTTCAATCAATGGCGTCATGAGTCTTCCTCTTTTCGCTTGATCATGATTTGAAGATCTTCCTCTTTTTCTTCACGCACTGCTTTTTTCGTTTTTTCGATCGTCAGTTCAATTTGCTTCAGCCTTAATCTTCGTTCATCCTTCGCATGTGCGAGCTCTTCAAACTGTTTTATTAAACGCCTGAGTTCACCCATTGCACGGGATTGTGCATTTAAAAACGTCGCATGCCGATCCCATGAAAATTGAAACGAGTATTCTTCTGAGGTCATGTCTAGTTCTGTCTGAATGCCTTCGCCTGTTTCTTCTAATGAAGAAGGCATGTATGCCGCCTTTTTCACCTCTTTGATCATGTCCTCTTGATCTGCTACATACATGATTCGCTGCGCCCGAATAATGGCTGCATATTGAATTTGAATTTGGTCCCAGATTAAATCAAGCGATGTGCGTCCATCCATTTTCTCCATGATTTCAATCGTTTCATCTGAAAGAAATTGATTGAAAATCGAGTGTGCTTGCTTTGACGAAGTTTTTTGTCTTTGCCATCCGTATCGTCTTTTCCACGATTTGACGGTATGGATCGAGACATTGTAATGATCAGCAATTTCCTGGTACGTCATCCCCTTCATATAATCCTGCTTGGCCTCTATCCGTTTATCTTTCATTTACATTCACCTGCCGCCTCCTTTTAATTCGAATGATTCCCTCTGAAGGAATCATTTGTGTAGGGCTAGCAAACATTCGTTTGGTCTTTCTAACTATAGGTGGCAACTGTAAGACAAGCTTTAGCTGATTTATTTTTGAACAGAAAAAACACCTATTCAGCAGCTCTGAATAGGCGTTCTTGTACTTTTTTGGACATTTTCGTCCGCGCTCTTTCCATATGTTTTTGCACAGTTCCTTTTTTGACATCCAGCATGTCCGCAATCTCGCTAAACGATAACCCTTGTGTTGTGTGCATAAAGAATACGTCCTTTTCTCGATCTGTTAAAACAGACAAAGCGTCATCAATTCTTTTTTTGTCTCTCTCACTGACTTCTCTTTCTTTCTCTTGAATAAGGGTATATTCATGTGATAAAGCCTCTAACACTTCTGGATTTGCGAGAATGGTACGCTGATAGACTGAACGTCTGTCTAATCCTCTGCGCGCGCCTGGCTCTCTTCCGATTTGAAGCCATTCTACTACGTATTCCAGATCGCTTACCATACTGGCAATCATTTTTTTATCATGCTTGTCTTGAACGGACAGCTGATGTTCTTCTTTTTCTTTAAATGGTTCATATTGTTTTCTAGCATTCTTTAAAGCTCTTTTATATTCAATGAGTAAATCTTGCATATTGGCTCTCTCCCTTTTTAAGAAAATAAAAAACGGACACCAATCAAGTCCCCTTTTAGCAGGGTCTTGATCAGTGTCCGCAGGCTTTCCGTCTTGGACATATTGTGCTTTGATGTGTTCAGTCAGTTAGCTGATTTTAAAACCAATCTCGTGATCTACTCTTGCAAAATGACCTTTTGCCGTTTGAATAATGGTTTTTCCATGTTCAGGTACATCCATTTTATAAGCCGTTCCTACATTCCCATCTAACACGATGACTTGAATTTTTCCTTTTTCCATCTCACCGACAAATGTTTGGTTTTCTTGAATGAATAGTTGTTTTGGCTCGTTCATCTGCTTGTCTCCTTTTTTGGTGTTGGCCTCGTGCCACCACCTACCGTATTGATAATGATTTCAACTCTTGGACACATACTATAAAACTGAGAAACTCTTAAATCGACCATCTGCAGAGGGACTTCATCGGCTATAGAATGAAGTGCTTCTTGAATATGCTGTAGATTCGGCTGAAAGATGCTGACGTGTACTGGGCGTATCAACCCTTTTTCTGCGTATGTACGCTTTTTTTGGCAGTCAGCTATATCAAACGGCATGTGATCAAATAAACGAATTTCAAGTGATAGTGCGCCTTTTAATTTTTGCGGGCATTGCCCTTTTGCAGCTGATCGTATTCTTTTCATCAATGTCTCTTTTGTTAACAAATGCTCATGTTCAATGATTAAATGGATGACCATGTTATGATCTCCCGTCATCCTTTGCCCACTGGCGGATGTCTTGTTCGTTTTTACTCGCTTTGAGCAAGCATTTCAAAAATGTCATGATTTGCTTCCATCGTTTCACGTTGACCTGATTCCTCCTTTTTTGTATCATCAACCTTAGCTTCCAGGAGGGTCATATATGTCTCTTTCTCTTCTGATGTGGCAAAAACAAACATCGGTGTCTGATGATGAAAGGCGATCCAGCCGCCAGCTTGGTCTAAACAAAGCTGCGCTTCTTTTCTAGCATCAAACGTCAGCTGATGTCTCATCTTCTTCAGCTCCCTCCAAGCTGTCCTCAATTTCTGTTTGGTATCCATATCGTTTCATGTCATATACCCAATAACTTTTTGGATAACCAAAGTCACTTATCTGAGTCACCATTGGATGTTCAATATTCATTCTGCTCGTCTCCCCTTTTCTAAGAACCGATCTTCTTTTAAAGAATTACTCTTTCCGTGTAACTTTTGGCCAAAAAAAAGCTCTTGAACCCCGGTATTCAGCAGATCTGCAATATGCTTTGCTATTTCTAAGCTAGGCTTCGTTCTGCCCATTTCGATATTCGCATAGCCGCTTGTGTACTTATATCCCAATTTTTTCGCCATATAGGTTTGTGTTTTTCCTTGCAATATGCGCTCTTCTCGTAAATTTTCAAGTTTCATCTTTCCACCTCTTACTCAATATGTGTAAGTTATATTCATTATGATAATATACACAAAACGAGTAAGTCAACCACATTTTTATTCTTTTTGTGTATTTATTTATCTTTTCCGTGTAATTCATGATAAAATTTACTCATAACATGAAAAAAGGTGTTTCTGATGGATAATTTGACTGGGAAGATTCTAACTGAATTAAGAGAGAAGAATGGATGGAGCAAGTCAACAGTTGCTAAAAAACTCGGATTAAAGGCGATGTCCACTTATGCAAACTGGGAATACGGCTTGAGAAAACCCGACGGTGAAATGATTGTGAAAATTGCCGAATTATATGGGGTCTCAACCGATTATCTTCTCACAGGTAAGGACAAAGGCAGGCCCGATGACGATCTTGCAGACGATCCTGATTTGCAAATTGCGTTTAAAGCAGCATCAGATTTTTCCGAAGAAGCACGAAGACAAACCATCGATTTTATTAACTACATTAGAGAGAAAGAGAAGCAAAAAGGTCGTCAGCCAAAAAAGCGAGACGACAATTGATCATCTCTTTTCATCTGCTTTACGCTGGGACGAACCCAGCTTTTTTTTATACCTCTTTTTCCCTTAAAAAAGAAATAGCATATGAATAAAAAATCATGTCTTTTCCAACAAATATGTGACAATTTTAACCATAATTACTCTTTTTTTCATATATATTAATTGACAAATAATTCTATTATTATTAATATATGTATATACCAAAAAAAGGAGTGTTACCGATGAAAAAATTCATGAAAATCTGTACATTGTCTTTAGCTGCTGTAGGTGCTCTTACGTTCTCTCAAATTGAAGGTGCTCATGCAGCTGCACAGCCAAAAGAACCAGTCATAGCAAAAGCTCCTATTATGAATAAAGTAATTACGGTGAACCGTACGCTTTCTGTAGGTTCTTCAATCGCCGTCTCTCTTCCAGCAAGCCAAATTTCTGTGTCGGGTGCAACGTATGCGATTCAATTAGATCAAACGGCTCCAAACTTCACTTGGATTCGCGCTGTACAACGCGGTTCTGTGACAGTTTCCTACTATAATTCACTAGGCGAGCTTGTGATTAACTATATTACTGTTCGATAAGCAATCTAGCTTTACATATCTAAAGGCGATGACATGAAGTCATCGCCTTTTGGTGTTTAGTGTTGGTTTCATCTGAATCATGATTGCCAACATCCGTACAATATGTTAACTTTTAATAAAAATAAGTTAACATATTAAGGAGGCATTCATGATGAGAGAGCAGCTGTCTTTGTCTTGGGAAGCAATAGCGGAGAAGGCGATGAAAAATGAACCGATCACGGCGCAAGAGGGTCTAGACATTCTTGAAGCTGACGATAGAGAATTGTTACCTATTATGCATACAGCCTATCAAGTGCGATATCATTTTTTTCAAAAAAAGGTGAAATTAAATATGATTTTTAACGCGAAAAGTGGATATTGCCCTGAGAACTGTGGATATTGTTCACAGTCGATGATTTCAAAAGCACCAGTTGAAAGATATACAATGCTTGATCAAAAGACCATTGTAGCTGGTGCGCGTGAGGCTCTCAAAAGAAAAGCCGGGACTTATTGTATTGTGGCAAGCGGGAGAGCGCCTTCTCATAGGGAATTAGATGAAGTCACAGCAGCAGTCAAGGAAATCACTGAAACGATGCCTTTGAAAGTGTGTGCCTGTCTTGGGTTATTAAATGAAGAAAAAGCGAAGCGGCTGAAGGAAGCGGGTGTTCATCGGTATAATCACAATATCAATACACATCATGATCACCATGCTCACATTACGACAACTCATACATACGATGACCGCGTGTCGACCATTGAGCAGGTCAAACAATCTGGCATGTCACCTTGCTCAGGGGTCATTATTGGAATGGGTGAAACCAATCAGCAAATTGTTGAAATGGCTTTTGCGCTCAGAGCACTTGATGCGGATTCAATTCCAGTCAACTTTCTTCATGCCATTGAAGGAACACCGCTTGAGCATCAAAAACGAACACACCCGATCAAAGCATTGAAAGTGCTGGCAATGATGAGATTTGTCAACCCGACAAAGGAAATTCGGGTATCCGGAGGCAGAGAGTTTAATTTACGGACACTCCAGCCGCTCGCACTGTATGCCGCAAATTCCATTTTTATTGGTGATTATTTAACAACAAAAGGCCAGCAAGTCCAAACGGATCATCACATCATTGAGGATTTAGGGTTTGAAATAGAAGAATGTGCGTTATAAAAAAAGTCTGCCGATTCACCGGCAGACTTTTAAGATTAGAATCTTTTATGAAAATCGACAGTTCCGCTTCCATCTTCTCGGTCAAAGCTGCCAACAAACGTCCAGTTAATATATCCACCGTCACCATTGTTGACAAACGTACCATCTTCAAATACCCAAATACCAAACGTAATACCGTCATATTCAACACTATCATAGTAGACAACATTGTTCAGACCGCTAAAGTCGTGGTCTTGGCTTAAGTTTTGGACAACTACGTTGTAGTTTTGACCTGCTTCATAGAACGCACTGTATGCCGCATTTTTTACGAATCCATCACGATTTTGAGATGATTTTACTGCTTGTTCAATTTTATCGGCAATGGCTACTGGATCAATTGAGACACTTCCATCAACACCTGTTGTTGTAGCAGCTTCAGCCGTTTGACCAAAAGGCGTAAGAGATAGAGGGGCAGCAATCATTGACGTAGCGATGACAGAACCAACAAACATTTTGCTTGTTTTTCTCATTATTTCTAACTCCTCCTTTAATTGGTATGTTTATGTACTACCCCTTCATCTGTCTCTTAAACACTAATTTATGAAAAAAATTCTTATTCTACCAATTAAGAGGGTATTTTTACTGTTTAATTAGGCGAAATCACAAAAAAACTACTCTTATAAAAGAGTAGTTTTTTCAGATTGTTGACAAAGGGCTAAAATGATGTTTATTTTAGCTCTTTGTCTTTTTTTCAGCGTGATAGAAAACCTTTGCAGTCTAGGAAGGACGAGCACTGGCGCGGAGCGAATTTGACATTCGTGAGCACCAGCGCGCAGGACTGACAAAGAATGCGAGGATTTGTCTACACGCTGAAACTACTCTTATAAAAGAGTAGTTTACAGTATTACATGAACAGGATAAATAAAATCACACCTAGGATAATTCGGTATATCGCAAAAGGCACCAGTTTGATTTTATTGATCAGTTTTAGGAAGAATCGAACAACAAAGAGAGCCACAACAAACGCACTCACAAAGCCGACGATAAAGAATGGCAGCATATCCGGTGTTAAATATTCGGCATTTTTCACAAGGGTTAACAAGCTTGCTCCTGCCATAATCGGCATCGCCATGATAAATGTAAAGTCTGCCGCAGCACGGTGATTCAAACCAAGAATAACCCCGCCTGCGATCGTCGAACCTGAGCGCGAAAATCCTGGCCATAATGCTAAACATTGAAACAGTCCAATATAAAGCGCCTGTCTGTAAGTCATGTTATCGACAGAGCTTGTTTCTGATTTCCGTTTATTGATCCAGTCAGCGACAAGCATCAGAACTGCCCCTAAAATCAAACCGACAGCGACTGTTCTGACGTCAAATAAGTATTTATCAATATAATCTTCAAATAAGAATCCTAAAATGACGGCTGGAACAAGTCCAACTGCAATTTGGGCGATGGTCAGTTTATGCCCGCTGCGCTTTTGCTCTTCGGTGATATTTTTCTTTAAGCCCAATAAGTTTAAAATACGATCTTTAAACACGATCATGACAGCTAAAATTGAGCCTAACTGAATCACGACTTTAAATGTGTTGGCCGCTTCTGGCGTAATAATTTCCTTTGATTTTAACCAAAGATCATCGACAATGATCATGTGACCTGTAGATGAAACAGGTGCGTACTCTGTTAATCCTTCGACAATTCCTAAAACCAGTGCCACGAATAAATCCCATAGATTCATGATTTTCTTTCCTTTCAATTCTGATCTTTTGAACACGCCAAACATCTATGTCCACATAAAGACAAGCTTCCTTCATCGAAAGCTCGTCTTTATGATACTATATTTTTTTCAAAAAAAGATTATGACATCAAACCTTTTCTTCTTTATACAAATTAGACCGCATTTTGAACCAATCAAATAAGTGAGTCGTGATGACCTTCAGAACGGCATACGTCGGAATAGCGACAATGATGCCGACCACGTTGAACAATTTACCAGCTGTTAATATAACAAAAATAATCGTAATGGGATGAATATGAAGGTTTTTCCCCATCACCTGAGGAGAAATGAATTTCCCTTCAACGAGCTGAACCACTGTCCAGACTATAATGAGTTTTAGCAGCATTACTGGTGACGTCACAAGTGCAATCACAATCGCTGGAGTAATCGCAATTGTTGGACCAAGGTAAGGCACTATGCTTGTACATGCTGCAATGATAGCGAGCAGCAGCGCATAGTCAAGTCCAATGATCATATAACCGATTAACAGAAGAACACCGATACAGAAGCTGACAATGATCTGTCCGCGAATATACGAGCTTAGACGGTGGTTCATTTCGTGAAGCATGATATGTGTATGTTCCCTCATTTTACTTGGGAAAAATTTCAATAGATAGTCAGGCAGCTTTTTGCCGTCTTTTAATAGATAAAACAGAATAAACGGCACAGTCACGATCGAGATGATGACTTCTGTGAGCGCCCCTAAGAATGTTCCTACACCGGTAAAGGTGCTTTCCAAAATCTTCGTCGCTTGACTGGATGCTTTACTTACCAATTCAGACACGTTAAAGTTCATCGAGTTTTGCACTTGATTAATAAAGTTACTTCCTGTTAATTGTCTAATTTGATCTTCTACCGTATCGACGTATTTCGGAAGATTATGAAATAGACTCATGGTTTGAGCTTGTAAAAAAGGAATAATGGACACGATGGTCACTGTAATAATCCCAATAATGACAATATATAAAAGCAAAATGGAATAGATCCGCTTGATTCTTGCTTTCTCTAACAAGTTAACAATTGGATTTAATAAATAATACACGACTCCCGTTAAAATAATCGGTAAGGCAATGGTTTTGACGAGTACAATGAGCGGTGTGAAAATAAATGATGTTTTCATGAAAACTAGGATATTCAATCCAATTAATAACAGGACGAGTAAAAAGAGAACAAACTTGTTATCAAGAAAAAATTTTCTAAATCGACTGCTCCACATTTGCATAGAATTCATATTGTTCCTCCAAACACGGGCTATTTTATGAGTAAATTGTACACTACTTGATCATGATTATGGTCGTCATTGTTTGAGCTTTTTTTCCCATTTTGCAATGGACATTGCCCATACAATGAGAATCGGCTGTCCAATAAGCCTTATCCATAGCAAGGCTTGTTCTGTATTTTCTTGACCTGGAAATGGTATTCCCTCACGAGCAGCAAATAAGTTTGCAGGGAAAATGAGTACAAGATAGACAGCAATGGATTTTGCCGCTGCAATCCTGACATTTGGCAAAAGCAGCAGCACGGCCAGCAGCCATTCAAGACATGCAGTCGCATAGACCATTACATATGGAAATGGCCAGCCTGGCATCATGCGGGCAAAGCCGCTCGGCTCTATCACATGAAAAATACCAGCCGCTATGAATAAAAGCGCAAAGATGTATGTACTTCCTATATGCAGGACGCGCTTCATGTTTCCTCCTCTCCCTTCTATCCTGAGTATTACCCGAAGAAGGAAGAAACTACCCACTTTTCGTACATTTATATCCTTTATGTAAGACGTTTCAGCCTATATAAAGGTTTCATCCGCTTTGCAATAAAAAGAATATTCTTTCATACAAACGCTTTCAAAGCATGTATAATCAGAGAAAAGCAGAAGGAGGGAATCACATGATTCGATTTGCTGTCATCGGAACGAACTGGATTACAGATCGGTTCTTACAAGCTGGTGAAGAACTAGCTGATTTTACATGTACAGCCGTCTATTCACGGTCCGCTGAAAAAGGACAGGCCTTTGCCGAAAAATATGGGATTGATACGGTTTTTACGAACTTACAAGAAATGGCGGAAAGTGATACGTTTGATGCCGTGTATATTGCGAGTCCAAATGCCCTTCATAAAGAGCAGGCCATGTTAATGATGGAGCATCAAAAGCATGTTTTATGCGAAAAACCATTCGCCTCTCATCGAAAAGAAGTGGAAGAAATGATTGCCGCAGCGAAAAAACATCAAGTGTGTTTGATGGAAGCGATGAAAACGACCTTTCTGCCTAATTTCCTTCAAATCAAACAGCATCTTGATCAGCTTGGACCTATCAGGCAAGTGGTCGCGCATTACTGTAAATATTCTTCAAGATACGATGCCTATCGAAGCGGCGAGCTTCCAAATGCCTTTAAGCCTGAGCTATCCAACGGTTCTTTAATGGATATCGGGGTGTACCTCGTTTACCCAGTCATATACTTATTTGGTCTGCCGAATCAAATCACCGCAAGAGGCTATAAGCTTTCTTCTGGTGTGGATGGGAACGGTTCAGTCCTTTTACAGTATGACGGGCATCAAGCACTTCTTTTTCATTCTAAAATTTCAACGTCTCATTTATCGGCTGAAATTCAAGGCGAGGATGCCACCATGGTGATTGATCAATTCCACCGTCCTTCACGAATCACGATACACGACCGTGACGGACATCAAACTGACATCTCTCTCAAAGATGATCAGCCAGCTATGTCTTATGAAATCAATCATTTTATTGAGTGTATTCAGCAGGGAATGGGGCAGTCTCCTGTCAATACATTTGCCCTATCTGTTCAAACCATGTCCGTCATGGACGAAGCGAGAAGACAAATGGGTGTGTTGTATCCTGCCGACAGACAAAATGTATAGGGCATGAAATGATGAACAAAGGGCGAAATTTTTTTGTTCGCCCTTTGTTTCGTGTCAGTCGTTTATTTTGCGGCTAACACATCCGCAAATGCTTTCACATACGGCGGAAGGTCCGGCGGGCGTCTGCTGGAGATGAGGTGGCCATCTGTGACAACTGCCTCATCGAACCAGTCCGCACCAGCATTTGTCATATCGTCTTTAATACCTGGTGTACTTGTCACTTGTCTGCCTTTCAGGATTCCTGCTGATATCAGCACCCAGCCGGCATGACAAATCTGACCGATTGGTTTTGCCTTCGCATCAAATGTACGGACGATGTCTAATACTTCTGGATAACGGCGCAGTTTATCAGGCGCCCATCCGCCAGGGACTAGCACAGCATCATAATCATCAGCTTGAATGGAATAAAAATCTGCATCAGATACCGCCGGCACACCATACTTCCCGATGTACTCATGATTTGCTTTTTCACCTACAAGATGGACAGTCGCCCCTTCTTCTCTTAAACGCAGAACCGGATACCACAGCTCTAAATCTTCAAAATCATCGCTGACAAACGCAATGACCTTCTTATCTGATAAACGCATACTATCTCTCCTCTTCTTTCGATTTCCTCTATTGTACGAGATGTCCTCTTAAAAAGAAAAGCGGTTCCCCTTGAGGAGAACCACTTGACCTTATTCGCTGATCTTGAATTTTTTAATTAAATCACGTAATTCTTCCGCCATTTGGGAAAGAGTTGTGGATGAAGAACTAATCTCTTCCATAGAAGCAAGCTGCTCTTCAGCAGATGCTGCGATATCTTGGATGCTTGCTGAACTCTCTCTTGATACATCTGCAATTTCATTTACTGCTTTAGAAATTTGCTCAGATCCTTTCGACAGCTCGCGCACCGTTGTATTCATTTCATTCATTCTTGCTGCGATTTCCGCTGTTTGCTCATTTATTTGTGAGAAGCTTTCTTTCGTTTGATCTGTAATAGTAAGACCATTTTTCACTTCTTCATTCACTGCTTTGAACATATTTTGAGATGTTTCGATTTCAGTAACGATTTCATTCACAAGCTTTTCAATCTCTTTTGCTGAATCCGATGATTGAACCGCTAGTTTACGCACTTCTTCCGCAACAACAGAGAAGCCTCTGCCTGATTCACCTGCACGTGCTGCTTCAATGGCAGCATTTAGTGCAAGTAAATTCGTTTGATCCGCAATGCCGTTAATCACGCCGAGGATGTTTGTGATATCTTTTGATTTATGCTCTAGCCCGTTGATCACGCCTTCAGCTTCTTTCACTGAATGGTCAATCGTCTTCATTTGGCCAACAGTCTGCTCCACAAGCTGTCCGCCTGTTTCTGCGACTGTTTTTGATTGAACAGATGACGCTGTGATGACATCAGACGTTTCGGCAACTTCGTTCAGTCCTTCATTCATTTGTTTTAAATGAACCGCGCTTTGTTCCACCATTTCGCTTTGATTTTCGTTGCCGTTTGAGAATGTTTCAATAGATGATGTGATATGTTCGGTTGCTTTAGTTGTTTGACCTGCGCTTGCCGTCAGTTCTTCAGATGATGAAGCAACATTCTCAACAGATGTTTGTACTGCTTGAATGACATCTCTTAGGGACTCACTCATTTCATTAAAGCTTGTGCCAAGCTGTCCAATTTCATCTTTTGAGCGGACATCAATTTTTTCTGTTAAATCTCCCTGACTGATCTTCTTCGAAGAAGAGACAAGAGTGGAAAGTGGTTTTGTAATGGAACGGATGATAAAGAAGATCAGAATCCCGCCAATGATAAGCGCGCCGGCTAAAATGATGGCGGCCATGTTAAAGACTGGCTGTGCAGCTTCTTCTACTTCACTGACAAACATCGTCCCGACAATTTTCCAGCCAGTCGCCTTGTTTGTGGTGAACTCCATTTGCTTTTCTTTTCCTTCAAACATATAGCTCATAGATCCGTTATCTTGTGAATACATTTTTTCTAACCATTCACCAGATAATTTTGTTCCTGCTTTTTTCGTTGGATGTGCCACATATGTACGGTCTGGACTTCCAATAAAGGCATAGCCTTGTTTCCCAATGTTAATGCTATTGGACTCTTTAACTAGATTCGCAATGTCTAGGTTCATCGCGATGACGCCTGATCCATCCTCTAGTTTTTTAGAAATGGTTACCACAAGTGTACCGGTTGAAGCCGTTGCATATGGGGCTGAAACAGACAGCTCACCGTTTTTCGCCCAGCCGTCTTTGTACCAATCCCGCTCAGTAGCGACATAACCTGCAGGCATTTTTTGATTAGGATATCTTGAAAACACTTTGCCGTCACTTGAAGCGACAAAAATGCCTTCTGTGTCATCATTCATACTCATGAACTGCTCAAAGCGTCCTTGAATATCGGTCGTTCCTTTTTGCTTGAGCTTTTTCTCCGTGATCCATTTGCTAAAGAAATCGGCTGCGTCTGTTTTCACTTTGACAACCTTCGTAATATTTTTATCTAGCTGCTCTACGTTTTCCTTTGCACTTTGCATAATTTGATCATTTAATGAGGTGCTTGCCGTATGGTATGAAGAGAATGCCAATACAATGATTGGACATAAAAGAATAAATAAGAAAGAGAATACGAGCTTTTTTGAAATAGATGGCTTTCTGAAATACTGTATGAATTTCATAAAAAAGAAAACTCCTTTTAGTAAGATAGTATATATATCGGAAGTACTACTAGGTTCTTTACTTTTTTAACTTATTAAAGTCTAAATAAGTCCAAATTACCCAATTTATATGCATCGAATGGAAAAACACCTGACGTTTTGGCGTCAGGTGCTTAAGATTGTTGACAAAGGGCTAAGAGATTCTTGATTTTAGCCCTTTGTCTTCTTTTTCAGTGTGATAGAAAACCTTTGCAGTCTAGGAAGAACGAGTACCAGAGCGAATAAAAGATTCGTGAGCACCGGCGCGCAGACCTGACACCAAATTTGAAGGTTTGTCTACACGCTGAAACACCTGACGTTTTGCCGTCAGGTGTTTCGCTACTCTCTTACATTTTAAATTGTTTAATAAGCTCCCTTAGTTCTTCTGCCATCTGAGATAAAGTGGCAGAGGATGAGCTGATCTCTTCCATAGATGCCAGCTGCTCTTCTGCTGATGCCGCGATATCTTGGAAGCCTGCTGAGCTTTCTCTTGAGAGCTCTTTGATTTGATTCACCGCATGAGAAATATCATTTGAGCCATGCGATAGCTCTTCGGCTGATCTGTTCATTTGTTTCATTTGTTCTGTCATTTCTAATGTTTTATCAGTGATTTTCTCAAAACTCACTTTCGTTTCATCTGTAATGTTTAATCCAGATTGTACTTCACCTGCTACTTGTTTAAACATTTTCTGCGATTTTTCTATTTCCTCCACAATTTCGTTCGTCAGGCTTTCAATTTCTTTTGATGAGCTTCCTGACTGCTCTGCCAGCTTGCGGACTTCTTCTGCGACAACAGAGAAGCCTCTGCCTGCTTCACCTGCTCGTGCGGCTTCTATCGCAGCATTTAAAGCAAGGAGATTCGTTTGGTCCGCAATACCGTTGATGACCCCAAGAATGTTTGTAATATCTTTTGATTTCTGCTCTAAGCCTGCAATGACAAGCTCTGCTTCTTTTACTGCCTGCTCTATGGTTTGCATTTGACCTGCTGTTTTTTGAACGAGTTCTCCTCCAGCCTGAGCAGTTTTGCTCGATTCGATCGACGATTCCATCATATGAGAGGTCGTGTCGACCATATGTGATAAGCTCCGATCCATTTCGTTTAACTGAACTGAGCTTTTTTCGATCATATCATTTTGATGTTCAGTGCTGTTTGAGAACTGTTCAATAGATGATGTGATATGCTCGGTCGCTTGAGCTGTCTGTCCTGCACTTGCCGTTAACTCTTCAGACGAAGCAGCAACATTTTCAATGGAATTTTGGACAGCTTGAATGACTTGTTTCAGCTTTGCTGACATGTCGTTAAAGCTCTGCGCTAGCTTACCAATTTCATCGTGCGTACGAACTTCAATATGCTGGGTCAAATCACCTTGACTGATTTTTTCAGCCGATTCAGAGAGCTCTATCAGTGGCTTTCGAATCGATTTAATAATAAAATAAATCGCGATTCCGCCAATGGCAATCGCAGCCGCAAGAATGATCATTGTTAAGTCGAGCACTGGCTGTGCGGCTTCTTTTACTTCATTCACATACATCGTTCCAGCAAGCTTCCAGCCGGTTGCTTCATTTGTGTCAAAAAACATTTGCTTCGGCTGGCCATTGTATTCATATTCAAAGCTGCCTTCTTTTTTATCATATAGTTTTGAGATGAAGTCACCAGTCAGCTTTGTCCCAGCCTTATCGGTTTTATGGGCCACATAACGCTGATCTGATGTGGCGATAAACGCATAGCCTTCTTGGCCAATTTTGATGCTGTTTGTATCTTTTACAACCGTATTTAAGCGTACATTCACCCCGATCACACCAGATCCATCTGCTAGCTGTTCTGATATTGTGATGAGCAGGTCATCTGATGACTTATCGGCAAAAGGATCTGAAATGATGAGTTTCTTCTCTCCCATCGATTTCTGAAACCAAGTTTCATTTTTTGCGCTCTTTGCATTACCTTTGTGAATCTCCGAATATTCAGTTAGTTTACCATTTTGATCTGCAACAAATACTTCTACTACATCGTCATCTGTTTCCGATAATTGCTCTAATTTCACTTTGAGTAAATCTTTGTTTTTAGCAGTCAATTCACCCTTTTTGATCGATTTAGATAAGTATGAAACCATGTCAATTTTAGGCTGTATATCTTTATTAATGAGTTCGTTTAATTGTTGAACACCATTTGCAGCACTAGACATAATCTCATCATTAAGAGACTTTGATGCCACTTCATAAGAAAATGCAGCCAATACGAGAATTGGCACTAGGAGAATCGCTAAGAATGCAGTAATTAATTTCTTCGACATCGTAAAGTGCTTAAAAAAGTTGATTTTTTTCATGACTCTACTCCTTTTGATTTATGATTTGTGGTCTTCCTCTTCTATTCTTAGGTAATATGAATTATTTTTCAAGGAATAATGTTCAAAAAATCCAAAAAATAAGTATAATTACCCATTTCTTTTGATTTACTCAATGAAAAAGAGCCTCTATCTGGAGGCTCTTTTCTTCCTGTCTATTCAACCTTAAATTTGCTAATTAAATCGCGTAATTCTTCTGCCATCGAAGAGAGTGTGGCAGAGGACGAGCTGATTTCTTCCATTGATGCCAGCTGTTCTTCTGCTGAAGCAGCAATGTCTTGAATATTTGCCGAGCTTTCACGTGATACGTCTGCGATCTCACGAACAGCCTCTGACACATGTGCCGAGCTTTTTGAAAGCTGAACAACGGTTTGATTCATTGTTTGAAGCTGGTCAGAAATTTCTTTTGTCATTTCGAAAATATTGTGGAAGCTTACTTTCGTTTGTTCAGTGAAGCTTAGGCCTGATTGAACTTCTCGATTCACCGCAGTGAATACTTCCTGTGATACGTCAATATCTTGTACGATTTCTTTAATCAAATTCTCAATTTCTTTTGCCGAGTTGGCAGATTGAACCGCCAGTTTTCTTACTTCTTCTGCTACAACGGAGAATCCTCTGCCAGATTCACCAGCTCTTGCTGCCTCAATCGCTGCATTTAGCGCAAGTAAATTCGTTTGATCGGCAATTCCATTGATGACACCGAGAATTTGGGTAATGTCTTTCGATTTACTTTCAAGTGCACTGATGACATTCTCTGCTTTTTTCACGGACTGATCAATGACATTCATTTGAGAAGCGGTTTTTTCAACAAGCTGGCCGCCTTCCCCTGCGATATCTGTTGATTTGATCGATGAAGCAGTAATGGATTCAGCCGATTCATTCATATTCTGAAGACCGCGGTTCATTTCCTCTAACTCTTCTGAGCTCAATTCGACTTTATCATTTTGGCTTTCATTTCCGCTGGAGAATTGTTCAATGGCTAGTGTAATATGCTCTGTTGCTTTACTTGTTTGTCCTGCGCTGGCAGTCAGTTCTTCTGATGAAGATGCGACATTCTCGACTGAAGTTTGAACGGCTCCAATGAGAGATCGCAATGAGTCAATCATCGTATTAAAGCCTTTACCAACTTGTCCAATTTCGTCATCTGACTGGATCTGAAGCTTATCGCGTAAATCACCTTCGCTGACTTTTTTCGAGAAGCGGGCAAGATTGGATAATCTTTTTGAAATAGAGCGGACGATAAAGAAAATGAGGGTTCCTGCAACAATGAGTGTGACACTGAATACGATAATGGCTGTATTGAAAACGGGCTTTGCCGCTTCTTCTACTTCAGATACGAGCATCGTTCCACCAATTTTCCAGCCGGTTAATTCATTGGTGACATATGCAACCTTTTTATCTGTTCCTTTGAGGGTATAGCTGCCGCTTCCTTCTTTATTTTTAAAAATAATACTGGCCAGATTTTCATTGACTTGACTTCCTGGCTTTTGGGTTGGATCTGCTAAAACTGTTTTATCTTTCTCCATGATGAAAGCATAGCCTTTTTGCCCAATTTTGATTTCTTTTAGTTTTTGGAGCAGGCTGTCAATTTCCATATCAAGACCAATGACACCTGAACCATCTTTCATTTTTTGGGCAATTGTGATAACCATTTTGCCTGTGGATGCTGCTACATATGGTTTTGTGATGACTTGTTTGCCGTTTTCTGCTTTCAATGCCTCTTGATACCATGGACGTTCTCTTGGATCGTAGCCATCTGGCATCTTTTGAACTGGATATTGCATAAACAATCCCTTTTCAGAGCCTGCATAGATTGCGGATACATCTTTTTCATTAATTTTTCCAAATTGCTGTAATTCTTTAATGGTCGCATTTCTATTTTTTTCTTGAAGATTAGACGCTTTGAGCGAGTCTGAAAACAGTGTCACAGCATCTGATTTGTTGCCAATATTCTCATTGATTAAGGTATCAAATGCATTAACCTGACTCATCGCACTGCCCATAATCTGTTTGTCTAGCTCTGTCTTTGATGTAAAAAACGCACTAATTGTCAGTGCCACAGTTGGCAGAATAAGGACGACCAAAAAGGCAATGATTAATTTCTTTGAAATGGATGGTTTTTTGAACCATTGGATCATTTTTCCCATTTTAACTTTCCCCCTTTACTTCTCTAAAGTTATTATCGGATGAAAGGTGTATTTTTAGAGGCTGGAAATGACGTTTAAAAATAAAAAAAATACCCAGACAATTCTGGATACTTTTTCATCATCATTTAATTAATTTTAAATTGACTTGTGAGCTCTTTTAGTTCCTCTGCCATGTTGGCAAGTGTCACAGAGGAAGATGTGATTTCTTCCATAGATGCTAGCTGCTCTTCTGCAGAAGCCGCAATGTCCTGAATGTTTGCTGCGCTTTCTCTCGAGACTTGGCGCATCTCCTGCATCGCTTGTGAAACAAGCTTTGAACCGCTTGATAGGTCAATGGCTGTATCGTTTAATTGCGACAGTTTTTTCGACATTCCTTCTGCTGCCTCATAAATGTGCTGGAAGCTTTCTTTTGCTTCCTCTGTCATACCGAGTCCTGCGTTTACTTCTCGATTGACTGCTTTGAACATATCTTGAGATTTAGCAATTTCTAGTACAATTTCTTGGATGAGCTTCTCAATTTCTTTCGCTGAATCTGCGGATTGGACTGCTAGTTTTCTCACTTCTTCTGCAACGACGGAGAATCCGCGTCCTGATTCACCTGCTCTTGCTGCTTCAATTGCTGCATTAAGCGCAAGTAAATTCGTTTGATCCGCGATGCCATTAATGACATTTAAAATACTCGTAATATCTTTAGACTTGTATTCTAATTCTTTCATGACCTGCTCTGCTTCTTGTACAGATGTATCAATATGTTTCATTTGGCTTGCTGTGCTTTCAACAATTCGGCCGCCTTGACCAGCAGCTTCTGTTGATTGAATAGAGACAGCAGCCACTTCAGATGAGGTTTGTGACATATCTTGTAATCCTTCGTTCATTGCCTCAAGCTGATTCGTACTAGATTCGACTTTCTCGTTTTGTGCTTCATTTCCATTTGAAAATTGTTCAATTGACATCGTGATATGCTCTGTTGCTTGACTCGTTTGGCTGGCACTTGCCGTCAGCTCCTCTGAAGCCGAAGCCACGTTGTCGACAGATTGCTGTACAGCGCGAATGACGTCACGAAGAGATTCACTCATCTTGCTGAAGCTTCTTGTGAGATCTCCTATTTCATCCTTCGATTTGGTTTCGAGGGTTTCTGTTAAATCCCCTTCACTCACTTTTTCTGAGAAATCAACAAGCCTTCTCAGTCCAATGGTAATCGAGCGAACAATGAAGAAGATAGCGACACCGCCAAGGATAAATGAAGAAATTAAAAGAATAATGGCAGAATTCCAAACTGGCTGTGCTGCTTCTTCTGTTTCTGATACAAACATCGTTCCAGCAATTTTCCAACCTGTTAAATCATTTGTGACAAAAACGATACGTTTTTGTTCTCCTTTATTCTCATAAGTTGATGTTCCTTCTTTGCCGCTGTAAAGGATTGATGAAATATTTCCTGTGACCTCAGATCCTGACTTTTCTTCTGGATGGGCTACAATTTGTTTGTCTTTATTTGAAATAATTGGATATCCTTCTCGTCCAATTTTAATTTCTTTGATTTTATCAACAATGTCTTGCACATCAATGTCGATTCCGATCGCTCCCGACCCGTCCTTCAGGCGCTGGGCAATCGTGACCACCATGCCGTTTGTTGTAGCAGAAATGTATGGATTGGTGACAACTGGCTCACCTTTTTCATCCTGCATCGCTTGCTGATACCAATCGCGTGTTGTTGGGTCATAGCCTTTTGGCATGTCTACTTTAGGAAACTGAATGAAATCACGATTTTTACTTGCTGCATAAAATCCAACTACATCATCTTCGTTGATTTTGCTGTATATTTCAAAATGCTCATACAGTTCGTCCTGGTTTTTCTTTTTAAAGTCTGCAGCAGTAGTTGTTTGAGTAAAAAGTTTCACCGCGTTTTCTTTATTCAAAAGCTTTTGCTCGATCATGTCATTCATATCATTGACTCTTGCTTTTGCTCCGTACATGATTTCATGATCTAATTCTTCTTTGGCAATCTGATATGAAATCGTACTGAGTGTAATGATTGGCAAGACGAGAACAAGTGTGAATGAAATAATCAGTCTTTTGGAAATCGATGGTTTTTTCAACCATTTTATTGCACTTTTCATGTTTTTCCTCCTTTTAAACGATATGTTTTATATCGGACATCTTCATAGTATTTTCATGTTTTTCAAATAAAAAGGATGCTATTTTGTTTATTTTCACAAATTGATTCCTTGCCCAAGCACCCTGCATACGCTAATACAAAAGGGGGCGCTTTTCATATGATTATCCTTTCAGGACAGCCAGTGACAAATGAGCAGCTGGCATCGTTTCAGCTAGAGGGACAAAAGCGGATCATTTTGATGCAGTTACAGGCCTCGAATGATACGTTCCGCTATAAGCAAGCATCTGATTTGTTATTTGAGGTCACTTTAAGATCGAACATTATGAATGCTGCAAGAGATTTGAATAAAAGCGGTGCCTCATTCGCCATCTTTCAAAGGTCGCGTGCAAATGATGCGTTTTGGCGTGTGTCGGAAGCAGGAGCACTAGAGCTGCGCTATCAAGTGGAGCCATCAAGAGGCATTCAAGACATTTTTGAAAATGGCTCAAAATATGCATTTGAATGCGCAACAGCGATTGTCATTGTGTTTTATATGGGGGTTTTGCAAACAGTAGGAGAGGAGAAGTTTAATCGAAGACTTCGCAGTTTAACACTGTATGACTGGCACTATGATACTTTGTCGATTTATACAGAGCGCGGGAATGATTTTATCTATGGGGATTGTTTATATTTCGAAAATCCAGAGTTTAGCTATCAGCAATCGCAATGGCGCGGGGAAAATGTGATTTACTTAGGAGAAGATCAATATTACGGTCATGGACTTGGAATTTTAACAGCAGCAGAAATTATCGACAAACTGAATAAGAGAAGACGGCCAGGTGCGGTTCAATCCGCTTATTTATTACCGCAGACTACCCGGATGGATGTAATTTATCTCAGGCAAATGTTTGGCAGCTAAAAAAAGCCTCTTGTCTATTGGTTATGACAAGGGGCTTCTGTATGCCTTGCGTTTACGATAATTTTGGAGTGTGCCAAGCATCGTGTTCGCAAGGATCTCCATTTCTTCTAAATCTTTTCTTGTGACCGGCGAGTCGTGCCGGCTCCATTTCACGTATCGAACAAAATAGTAATGACGAATGGGCGTAAGGACGGCAGGAGAATGAGGGAAATCATCAAACCAAAATTCAATCTGGCCTTTTTTTCGGTAGGAATGTTTTAAGATGTCCATCCTGTCACACCACCCATCATGATTTTATGTCTGCGTCAGTTCGTGCATGATGTCTTCAACGCTTAAAATCGAGTGAATACGTCCAACGCCCTGTCCTGCCCACAGAGCCATTTGATCAGGGTTACCGCCGGCAGCAGCTGCTTTTCGCATCGGTGTTGTGCATAGATGCTGAACTGGGTAAGGAAGAACCCTATCTTCATGCCGACTTTCATCCTCCATCCACTGATTCACAATACCTCTCGCTCTTTTCCCAGAAAAAAGCCTTGTCACCCTTGTTTCACTGCCTTCTGCCTGTAAAATGGCTTTCTTGTATACCTCTGCCGCAGCACTTTCCTGGCTGGCTAAAAATCGTGTGCCGATTTGAACCGCATCCGCTCCAAGCGCTAGCGCTGCTTTCATACCTAATCGGTCCGTGATGCCTCCTGCTGCTATAAAAGGCACACGGCAGAGCGGTTTGACGTCAGAGATCAGACTGATCAGCCCCACCAAGGCGTCTCCTTTTGCACGTAAAAATGTGCCGCGATGTCCCCCTGCTTCACTTCCTTGCAGCACAATGGCATCCATTCCTTTTTCCTCTAGAAGCAGTGCTTCCTCTTTTGTTGTCGCCGTTCCGATTAAAAAGATTCCCTTTTGTTTTAGGTGGTGAATCGTTTGTTCATTTGGACAGGCGAATGTAAAGGAAACGATCGGAACGTCTTCTTCCAGAAGAATGTTGATTTTCCGTTCAAAATCATCCCACAGCTCTTCTTCGCTTGGCATCCTATGAGCTTCGGGCCATACAGGCAGTCTCTTCTCCCAAAACGCCACATCCTCTTTTTTCACATCTGGAATTGGCTCTGGTACAAACACATTGACCTGAAACAGGCGAGATGTCAGCTGTTTGACCTGTCTAATCTGCTGTCTCAAATCGTCAGGCTGCACATATCCACTTGCCAAGCTGCCAAGCCCTCCGTAATTTGAAACAGCGGCTGCCAGCTGCGGTGTCACAGCTCCTCCTGCCATTGGTGCTTGGATGATTCCATGTTCGATTTGCAGTAACTTTTTGATGTCCCCCATTTATTTCCCCCATCTCTTACTCGTTTGACGACACTTGTACATAAAAATGACGATGCCTCGGCCCGTCAAACTCACAGAAATAGATTCCCTGCCACGTGCCAAGCACAAGATCTCCATCATGAATGAGAACATGCTGAGACGCCCCCATATAACTCGCTTTCATATGTGCAGCCGTATTTCCTTCCATATGGCGATCCTTTGGATGTTCCCACGGAAAAACTTCATCAAGCCGGCGAAGCATATCTCGTTTCACATCTGGATCCGCATTTTCATTAATGGTGATCCCTGCTGTCGTATGTGGACAATAGACGATGACAGTTCCGTTTTGTATGCCTGTTTCCCTGACATATTGGAGAACCTCATGTGTGACGTCGATCA
This sequence comes from Bacillus sp. FSL P4-0248, assembly GCF_038593305.1. Lineage (NCBI taxonomy): Bacteria > Bacillati > Bacillota > Bacilli > Caryophanales > Bacillaceae > Bacillus > Bacillus sp. FSL P4-0248. Next base: position 2,807,829 of record NZ_CP151983.1, read on the forward strand.
TATCATCGCGTCTGTTTGTTTGTAGATTGATTTTTTTCATATGAGCTGCTCCTTTTTCACGTTTCTATAAAAACCATACCCTTTTTATGTGAAACAAATCTTCTTATCTAAAGTTTACCAAGCAAAAAAACCTCGTCAAGCAATGCGAGGTTTTTAAGAAAAGTGAACCTTTTTGACTTCAATGGTTCGAATATGGTGGTCTTCAGCATCAATGATCGTAAATTCACAGCCTTCTGCTTCAATCGTATCCCCAATGTCAAAATCAAATTTATGCGTCATCATCCAGCCAGCAATTGTATCAACATCATCATTCTCAATGGCTAAATCCAATAAATCATTTACTTCATCAATCAATGCTTTCCCATCCATCACATAATGAAAATCACCTTTTTTAACGATGTGAGGTGTTTCATCCTGATCATATTCATCTCGAATCTCTCCGACAATTTCCTCTAATATGTCCTCCACTGTGACAAGTCCCGCTGTACCTCCGTATTCGTCTACGAGCACTGACATATGAATCCGTTCCTTTTGCATCAAAATGAGCAATTCTTGAACAGGGGTGCTTTCAATCACTCGGATCACCGGACGCATTAAGTCTTCAATCGATACATCTTGATTTAGAAAGCTGGCCTTAAATACATCTTTGCTGTTAATAACACCAATCACATGATCTTTGTCTTCTTTAATAACAGGGTAGCGTGTGTACCTTTCGTTCAGCATATAATGGGTCACGTCTTCTAAGGTCTGTTCAATCTCTATAGCTGAAATTTCTGTACGCGGAATCATGATCTCTCTTGCCACTCGGTTATCAAATTCAAAGATTTTATTCACATATTTGTACTCAGATTGGTTAATCTCACCCTTCTCATAGCTTTCAGATAAAATGAGACGCAATTCTTCCTCACTGATCGCCACTTCATGTTCTTTGACAGAATGATAACCAAATAATTTCACGATGCTTCGTGCAGCCCCATTTAATGCCTTAATAAACGGGTACATGACTTTATAGAAAAAGATGAGTGGTTTTGCTGTCACAAGGCTGACCGCCTCTGCCTTTTGAATGGCAATTGTTTTAGGCGCGAGTTCTCCCACAACGACATGTAAAAATGTAATGATCACAAATGCGATGATAAACGAAAGGATGTCAGTCAATGCAGAATGAAGCCCGATTTTTTCAAACAGCGGATGCAGAAAATGCTCCACCGTCGGCTCACCCAGCCACCCTAGACCTAAAGCCGTGATGGTAATGCCAAGTTGGCAGGCGGATAAATACTCGTCAAGATTTGATATCAGCTTTTGAACATGAATGGCTCTCTTATCCCCGCTTTCGATCAGCTGGTTGATTTTAGAGCCTCTAATTTTCACAATCGCAAATTCAGTGACAACAAAAAATGCTGTCGCAGCAATGAGTAATATGACTAAAAATACGTTTAAAATGTACAAAAAAACCCTTACCTAACAATGGTAAGGGCTCACCTCCTCTGGCATCAATTAATCATTACGGCCATTTAGGAAGATCATTACAAAACGGAGCAATTCAAACAGGGAGACAAGGGCCGCTGCTACGTACGTCAGAGCTGCAGCATTTAACACCTTGTTCACGCCTCTTTCTTCACTGCTTCTAATGATTCCTTCTGAAACAATGATATCTTTTGCACGAGAACTTGCATTAAACTCGACAGGCAATGTCACAAGCTGAAAGAATACAGCTGCTGAGAACAAAATGATCCCAAGCCCGATTAAGTTAAGGCTGCTGAGCAAAATTCCACCAAGGAAAAGAAGCGGAGCAACACCAGATGCAAAGTTCACGACAGGAAAGATCTTATGTCTCAAAACAAGCGCACCATAGGATTCCTGATGCTGCAAGGCATGTCCAACCTCGTGTGATGCGACTGAAATGGCCGAAATGGAGTGGCCGTAGTACACAGGTTCAGATAAACGAACCACACGCTGCGTCGGGTCGTAATGATCAGTCAAAGTTCCTCTTACCGGTTCAACAGGCACGTCGTATAACCCGTTGCGATCTAAAATATATCGAGCGGTTTCAGCACCTGTTTTCATACTGGATGCTTCCACCTTTGAATACTTTTCAAAATTATTCTTCACTTTAAATTGTGCCCAAAATGATAAACCCAATGCGGCAAACGTTAAAAAATAAAAAAACAGCATGCTCATCAGCTTCCTTTTTATTTTATATATTTATTTACAATTTTAATGACTTTTATGTACCATGTACAGCAAAAAGCACTAGGTCTTTTTCAGGGGGATAACCGCACCAATGAAAAAGAAGAACACACCTAAGCAAGCTGTATAAAAGGTCCCTGTACCATAAAGGTCTTGAAAAAAGTGCAGCCATGAAAAATCATTCATAAAATGATTCACAGCATTTAAATCAAACACGAGTAAGATGACAGCTGATGATAAAAAGTGCACACCAATAAAAAGAAGTACGGTCTTTTGAACAAACGACATTCGAATTCCCTCCTTCTTCTCCCTTATTTTAAGATATGGGTTCTATTTCAATACATGACGAAGATGAAAAAATGTTTCCTCAATCGGGCATACTGACATTAGCAGTCTCCTGAAAGGAAGAGTCCGATGAAATCAAACCGTATCTTTATCGCTTGGCTAAGGTGGCCACTTTATCTTCGAATTGCCATTATCATCTGTTTCTTGCTTCTCTTTTTTGGACAATTAATCGTTTTACTTGAACCGAAGCAGTATCATACAATCTTTGATGGGATCTGGTGGGCACTCATTACAGTCTCTACGGTTGGCTACGGTGATTTTGTGCCGCAAACCATGCCAGGGCAGGTGGCAGGTATGGCGCTCATTTTTATCGGAGCCAGCTTTGTCACCGCTTATTTCGCCACACTTGCCGCCGCTGTGTTCAGCAAGCAGCACCATTATGTTGAGGGCAAGGTAGCCTTTAAGGGGAATGGACACCTCATTATCGTCGGCTGGAATGAGAAGACAAACAAACTGCTTCAGTCGTTTCAAACGATTGATCCAGCCATGCCGATTGTGCTGATTGATGACTCCTTGAAAGAAGGGCCTCTTTTGGAAAATGTTCATTTTATTAAAGGACATGGGACCGAAGATGTCACACTTCGTAAAGCCAACATTACCGGTGCAGATGCAATCATGATTACCGCAGATCAGCATGAAAATGAAGTGACAGCCGATATGCAGAGTGTTTTAACCTTACTTGCAGCAAAAGGATTAAACCCTTCTCTATATTGTTTAATTGAAATCTTAACAGATCGTTACGTGAAGAATGCCGAGCGTGCTGGCGCCAACCAAGTCATTCATACCTCTGATGCTGTCAATCATTTAATGGTTGAACATTTTCTGATAAAGGAACAGCTTACGGCGTTTAAGAAAAAACGACATATGACGCTGCATAAACACGTCACCATCATACCTGTACCGGCTTCATTGGCTGGAGAAACATTCTTAACGGCGCTCCATCACTTTCTAGAGCATCATGTAATTATCGTTGGCGTACAAAAAAAAGAAGGACCCATGATGAATCCTCCCTTTGGCTATGAGCTTCATCCAGAGGATGAATTGATCAGCCTTTAAAGCAGTGCGTCTTCTAATTCCTTGACGAGCGAAAAGCCAATCTCAGCATAAGCCTTTGATACATCCCCATCTTTCTCTTTTGGTTCTTGGAATTGGTTAAAGGATGCACCCACATTTCCAACCATCGCATGATCATCTAACTTGTCTTGATAGACATGCTTTAAGAGAAATGGATGTCCCATTTTCACCACAACACCTGGCTGATCGAGCTGGCCTTTCTCGGCTGTAAAAGGAACTCTGAGAAAGGTATAGCCATCACGGTTATCAATTTTATAATCAAAATACCCGTGATCATAATCCCAGTTGCCATTAATGACATAACCGAGCGGCTTCATCGTTTCTTCTAAATGGTAAAGTGAAAAGCTTTCACCAGGCAGCCTGGATGGTACATGAATCATACGAAACCCTCCTTTTTGTATAGGGTTCGTTAAAGAGAAGAATTCATACATTTCCCCCTCGTGATTTGTACATTGTTTGTAAACGCGGCATCAAACAGGCTTTGATTGGATGATTGATTCGTCTCGTTATCACTGCCGGAACCCGCTGTTTCCTTCGTAGCACTCTTAGAACAAATGCGTCCGACATTGCCAAAGTTAACGATCGCCTGACCAGAAATATCATGAATATATATATGATTCGTCCTCATTTTTCACCCTCCTCTATTCATTATTCTATGTACAGCACACTGGAAAGCTTGCACAGGAACCTGAAGAAAACAAAAAAGGCACACCTTTTTGAAAAGGTGTGCTCAGATTGTTGACACAGGGCTAAAATGATTTTTATTTTAGCCCTGTGTCTTCTTTTTTCAGCGTGATAGAAAACCTTTGAAGTCTAGGAAGAACGAGCACTGGAGCGAATTGAACATTCGTGAGCACCAGCGCGCAGGACTGACAACGAATGCGAGGGTTTGTCTACACGCTGGGCACACCTTTATGAAAAGGTGTGCTTTTTGTTCTTATGATTGTTTTAAACGGCTTTCAAGCTCAGCTTTTTTCTCTTCGAAGCCTGGTTTTCCTAGTAAAGCAAACATATTCACTTTATAAGCTTCTACTCCAGGCTGATCAAATGGATTGACGCCTAGTAAATATCCTGACATCGCACATGCTTTCTCAAAGAAGTACACTAGGTATCCGAATGTATAAGCATCCATCTCAGGAATTGTCACGATAAGGTTCGGTACTTTTCCATCTGTATGGGCAAGCATCGTTCCTTCAAATGCTTTTTTATTGACGAAATCAACCGTTTTTCCTGCCAGATAGTTCAAGCCATCAAGGTCTTGTTCTTCTGCTTCAATTACAAGCTCATGTCGAGGCTTGTCTACACTCACGATTGTTTCAAACAAGTCTCTTCTTCCTTCTTGAACATATTGGCCAAGTGAATGAAGATCTGTTGAGAAGTTAGCAGATGAAGGATAGATTCCTTTTTCATCTTTCCCTTCACTTTCACCGAATAATTGCTTCCACCATTCTGCGAAATATTGCAGACCTGGCTCATAGTTAATCAGCATTTCAATCGTTCTGCCTTTATTGTAAAGGACATTGCGGACGACAGCATATTGGTAAGCCGCATTTTCAGAAAGCTCCGATGAAGCGAAGTCTTCGCTTGCTTTTGCTGCACCTTCCATCATCTGATCAATATCTGCACCGCTCACAGCGATTGGCAAAAGACCGACTGCTGTTAATACTGAATAGCGTCCACCAACATCATCCGGGATGATAAATGATTCGTAGCCTTCTTCAGTTGCTAATGTTTTAAGTGCACCGCGTGCCTTGTCAGTTGTCGCATAAATACGTTTTTTCGCTTCTTCAGCACCGTATTTTTCAATGAGGAGCTTTTTAAAGATGCGGAACGCAATGGCTGGCTCTGTTGTTGTACCAGATTTTGAAATCACGTTAATGGAGAAATCTGCATCTTCCAATAGATCCATTACATCTGTTAAATAAGAAGAACTGATGTTGTTTCCAATAAAAATGATTTGCGGTGTCTTGCGCTTGCCTTTTGGCAAAGTGTTATAGAAAGAATGGTTCAAAAATTCAATCGCCGCACGTGCCCCTAGATATGACCCGCCGATTCCGACAACGAGCAGGACGTCAGAGTCAGATTTAATTTTGTCTGCACTTTTTTTAATGCGGGCAAATTCTTCGCGGTCATATTGCTTCGGCAAGTCCACCCAGCCTAAATAGTCACTGCCTGCACCCGTTTGTTCATGAATATTATGATGGGCTACCTTCACAAAATCTTTTAAATATGTAAGCTCATGTTCTTGAAAGAAAGGTAACGCTTTCGAGTAGTCAAATTGAATATGTGTCATCGCTTGTAAGCCCTCCATTACGTTAGTTCTGTCCCTTTCACTTTAGCGGAACTAGCTTTTGAAATCAAGTGATCGTCACTGGCATGGCAAAAAGCCGCTTCTCTTGATGAGAAGCGGCAATCTGGATTATAAAGAAGCTTTCAAAATGGATAAAATATCATCACGGTTAAGTTTCATAAAGTTACCAAAACCACCGTATTCCATTTCTTTTGCTGCAATGTCGGCAATTTTGTCCAGCTGATCTTCACCAATATCATAATCCGCTAAACGGCTTGGTGCACCGAGACTTGTCCAGAACGCTGACAGTTTGTCGATCCCTTCTAATGCGATGTCACGATCTGACTTTCCGTCTGTTTCGATGTCAAACATGTTCAGCATAAGGTTTTTAAAACGTTCTACATTATGATCGAGCGTGTGGCGCATCCAGTTTGGGAAGAGGATAGCAAGCCCGCCTGCATGCGGAATGTCATAGACAGCCGATACAGCATGCTCAATCGTATGGGACGCCCAGTCGCCAAAGTAACCCATTTGCAGCGTGCCATTTAAAGCAATCGTTCCTGCATATAGAATCGTTTCACGATGCTCATAGTTTTGTAAGTCTTCCAGCAGTTTTGGTGCTGTCTCGATGACTGTTTGAAGAACAGCAAAACACATCCGGTCCTGTAAAGGCGTGTTTTTCACATTATGGAAGTATTGCTCAAAAACGTGGCTCATCATATCGACCATACCATACACCGTCTGGTTTTCTGGCACAGAATACGTATGCTCAGGGTCTAGAATTGAAAAAGCAGGGTGAGTGACAGAGCTGCCCCACACATATTTTTCATTCGTTTCCCAGTTTGTGATGACAGAGTCTGGATTCATTTCCGAACCAGTTGCTGCAAGTGTCAGCACTGTGCCAAACGGCAGTGCTTTTTGAGCGGTTGTTTTTTTTGAAATAATATCCCACACATCACCGTCATACTCTGCTCCGGCTGCAATTGCTTTTGTACAGTCGATCACACTTCCGCCGCCAACGGCTAATAAGAAATCAATGTTCTCCTTTTGGCAGATATCGATTCCCTTTTTCACTGTTGTGAGGCGCGGGTTTGGTTCAACGCCAGACAGCTCAAACACTTCTGCATCTGCTTCATTTAACGCACTGATGACATTGTCATAAAGACCATTTTTCTTAATGCTGCCTCCGCCATATACAAGTAACACTCGTTTTCCATAACGAGCGAGTTCGCTTTTGAGTCCTTCTAGCTGTCCTTTTCCAAACATCAATTTTGTTGGATTATAGTAAATAAAATTCTCCATCTGTTGAAACATCTCCTTACAACGAATATATCCAAAAACATGAAAGACTACTGTAACATATGTACACGATGAACTCAAAAAAAGATAACTGCCCGCAAGCAGCTATCCCTTTGTTGTTCAATTATAAAGAAGCATTCAAAATGGCTAAAACATCTTCTTTGTTCAGCTTTTTAAATTGACCAAATTCACCGCGTGCCATTGCACGGTCTGCAATTAAATCAATTTTCTCATCGTTGATGTCATAATCCGCCAAACGGCTTGGTGCACCAAGACTTGTCCAGAAAGCTGACAGCTTGTCGATTCCTTCTAAGCCAACTTCTTCGTCTGTTTTGCCCGCAGGATCTACATCGAATACACGCACCGCTAATTGTTTAAAACGGCCTGGGTTTTCTTGAATCACATGTTTCATCCAGTTCGGGAACAAGATCGCAAGACCGCCTGCATGAGGAATATCATAGACAGCAGATACTGCATGCTCAATGTTATGAGATGCCCAGTCACCACGTGCCCCCATTGAAAGCATGCCATTAAGTGCAATTGTGCCAGTGAATAAAATCGTTTCACGCAGCTCGTAGTTCTCTAGATCGTTGATCAGCTTCGGTGCCGTTTCAATGACAGTGCGAAGAAGTCCTTCACACATACGATCTTGATAAGGTGTATTTTCTGTGTGATGGAAATATTGTTCGAACACATGTGACATCATGTCAACCATACCATAAATCGTATGATTTTTAGGCACTGTGAATGTGTTAACTGGATCAAGAATAGAGAATTTCGGGAAAACTGCTGGACTTCCCCAGCCATACTTCTCATTTGTTTCCCAGTTTGTGATAACTGATCCTGAGTTCATTTCAGAGCCTGTTGCGGCAAGTGTTAACACAGTACCGAACGGAATAGCTTCCATTGGGACGTGTTTGCGTGTCACGATATCCCAAGCATCTCCATCGTACTTCGCACCAGCTGCGATTGCTTTTGTGGCATCAATGACACTGCCGCCGCCAACTGCCAAAATAAAGTCAATGTTGTTTTCTTTGCAAAGCTCTACCCCTTTTCTTACTGTTGTTAAGCGCGGGTTAGGCTCTACACCAGCAAGTTCAGTGATTGCAGCTCCTGATTCTTTTAGGATGCTAACAACTTGGTCATAAAGGCCGTTTCGTTTAATACTGCCTCCACCATATACAAGTAATACGTTTTTTCCGTAGTGTTTGAGTTCATCTGAAAGGGCTGATACTTCTCCCTTTCCAAAAATTAATTTCGTTGGGTTCCAATAAGTAAATCGATCCATATGATCTCCTCCTCGCGCTACATTATGCGCCTCATTCATTCCAAAAGTAAAGTAATTTGCTTTCATCCATTTTCTTACGCATAGTTTGGCTAAAAATCTGCAAAATATAAATGTATTGATGCTGTAGCGAAAGGAGGAATCACGATGAGTGCTATTCAGCGTATTGCCCTCGTGCTCACGATTATCGGTGCTATTAACTGGGGACTAATCGGCTTTTTTCAATTTGACTTAGTAGCAGCGATCTTTGGCGGACAAGGTTCTGCATTATCACGTATTATTTATGGTCTTGTTGGAATTGCAGGTCTTGTAAACCTTGGTCTGTTGTTCAAACCAAGCGAAGAAGCTGTTCGCCGTGACGAGCCGAACCCAGAAGTTCGTTAAATAAAAGGACATAAAAAAGGCTGCCTACATGAGGCAGCCTCAGCGTGTAGACAAACCCTCGCATTCTTTGTCAGGTCTGCGCGCTGGTGCTCACGAATTCTAAATTCGCTCCGCAAAAGTAGCAGCCATTCCTAGACTTCAAAGGTTTTCTATCACGCTGAAAAAAAAGACAAAGGGCTAAAATAAAGATCATTTTAGCCCTTTGTCAACAATCTAAGGCACCGTTTGAAGCGGTGCTTTTTTATTATTTCTTGATAAGGTCTTTACGGTTTGATTGCTCAATCCACTCTTCAAGTTTATCTTTAAGCGTATTGAAACCTTGTGGTGCAGCAGCTTCTTCTTTCACTTGCTGTGGTCTTTGTTTCTTTGGTTTGCTTTCTTTTCTTTCAGGTGCTTCTTGTGTCGCACGGATAGAAAGGCTGATTTTACCTGCATTTTCATCAACAGAAAGAACTTTTACTTGTACTTCGTCACCAATTGAAAGGTGCTCGTTGATGTCTTTTACAAAGCCATGTGTTACTTCAGAAATATGCACAAGTCCTTGAGTTTCTTCATCTAATGCAACAAACGCACCATACGCTTGTAATCCTGTTACTTTACCAGTGTAAACACTGCCTACTTCAAACTTTGTCGCCATGATAACAACTCCTAAATAAATGTTTTAATATTCGTTTATACGCAATTAAAAACTATATCACAGAACGGGCAGTTACGCAAAATATTTTTTAAATGGGTTTAGATGAGAACAAAAGGGGGAATACCTGAAAACAAGAATGCTTTCTAGTATTCCCCCCTAATTTGTGAGGCATGAGTCCGTTTGGATTGATGCCTTTTTTTATTTTAAGATGGCTGATGGTTCTTCCTTCACTTGTCGAGCCTGCAAAAAGCGCTGAATTCTTGAAAGTGATTCCTGAAGATGATCAAGTGACGAAGCATATGAACAGCGGATATGACCCTCACCACTCGGTCCGAATACATTCCCAGGCACAACAGCGACTTTTTCACTAAGGAGCAGCTCCTCAGCAAATTGTTCTGATGTCATGCCTGTGCTTTTAATCGATGGGAACGCGTAAAACGCTCCGTTTGGCTGATGGCATGTCAGTCCTAGTTCATTTAAGGAGCCGACAAACAAATTACGGCGTCTTCTGTAGCTTTTCTTCATTTTCTCTACATCTTCAAGCCCATTTTTTAATGCTTCTTCTGCCGCATATTGTGCCATCGCCGGTGCGCACATCATAGAATATTGATGTATTTTCAACATGGCATCCCGCAGTACAGGTGGTGCCGCCACATATCCTAAACGCCAGCCCGTCATGGCAAACCCTTTAGAAAAACCTGAAATCAAGATCGTTCTTTCCTTCATATCTTGAATAGCCGCGACGCTTGTAAAAGCTTCATCGTACGTCAGCTCTGCATAAATCTCATCCGTAATAATGAGCAGGTCATGCTCTTTCGCAAATTGAGCAATATCTTCAAGCTCTTCCTTTGAATAAACAGACCCAGTCGGATTTGATGGCGAGCAAAGCAAAATGGCTTTTGTCTTCGGTGTCAGCTTTGTGCGAAGATCAGCAGAATCTGCTTTGAAATCTTTTTCAGCGGTTGTACTTAAATAGACAGGCACTCCGCCTGCTAGTGTCGTAAGTGCCCCGTATGCTACGAAACAAGGCTCTGGAATGATTACTTCATCCCCGCTGTTTAAAATCGCACGAAAGGCCAAATCAAGTGCCTGGCTTCCGCCAACTGTAATAATGAGTTCTTCTTCTGGACTGTAATCAATGTGAAACCGCTTATATAAATAGTGGCTCAGTTCTTTTCGCAAAGAAATTAAACCGGCATTCGCCGTATAAGAGGTCAGTCCCTGTTCTAATGACATAATACTTGCTTCTCTGACATTCCAAGCTGTCACGAAATCCGGCTCACCGACACCAAGGGAGATAACCCCTTCCATTGTGGCTGCCAAATCAAAAAATTTCCGAATACCTGACGGCTGAATGCTTTGTACCGTTTCAGATAAATAAGACTTTTTCATTTAAGGAGACACCACGATTCTTTTGTCATCGTCTCCTGTTTCAAACACTTTCCCATCATGTTTATATCTTTTCAAAATAAAGTGGGTAGTTGTTGAAACAACGGAATCAAGTGTCGATAATTTTTCAGATACGAAGCGGGCAATATCAGACATTGATCTTCCGCGGATCACAACGGAAAGATCGTAAACACCTGACATGAGATAGACAGACTCCACTTCCTGAAACCGATAAATCCGTTCAGCAATTTCATCAAATCCGACGCCTCTTTTTGGTGTCACTTTTACATCAATCATTGCTGTAACGCCTTCATGACCATCCACTTTTCGCCAGTCAATCATGGTTGAATAATCAATAATAACTTTTTGATCTTCAAGTTTTTGAATGATGGCTTCGGCTTCTTCTGTTGTCACGCCTGCCATTTTTGCAATTGTATTTAAATCGGCGCGGCTGTTTTCATCTAAAATCTCTAATATTTCAGTTTCTTTTTCTGTTAGTTTCATTTGATTTCACACCTCAGATTATAAAAGCTAGTTTTAAAAAATCTTCTGAACATTATAGCACGTTTTTCCCATTATGCTAAGCAGGGAAAAGATTCTAATGATAGCTTAAAATCCACTTTTTAGGGTACAATACAGTCACCTAACAGAGAGAGTATCAAGTATCGGAGTGAAGAATGTGGACATTGTGCAGCCAGCTTATATGAAAAGTACATTCGGTTTAGATATCTATTACGAGCACTATCCAAATGAAGGCAAGAAGACATTGATCTTAATTCACGGTCTCTTCTCTTCTACCTTCAGCTATCGAAAGCTCATCCCGCTTCTGAAACAGGACTTCAACTTAATTGCGATTGATCTGCCGCCATTTGGACAGTCCGAGAAGTCGAATACGTTTATTTACAGCTATCGCAACATGGGAAAAATTATTATAGAGCTAGCTGGTTATTTACAGATTCAGCATGCAATTCTAGTGGGCCATTCAATGGGCGGACAAATCGCCTTATACGCTGCTACTGAAAGGCCGGACCTATTTGAAAAGGCGGTTTTATTGTGCAGTTCAGGCTATTTGAATAAGTCAAAAAGATCACTTGTTTACAGCACTTATATTCCTTATTTTTATCTGTATCTAAAAAGAAAGCTTTTAAAGCAAGGCATTATGAAAAATTTAACGGCTGTTGTGCATGATCATTCCATCATTGATCAAGAGATGGTCGATGGATACTTAAAGCCATTTTCAGATGATCAAATCTTTCGGGGGATATTTCGTTTGATTCGGCACCGCGAAGGAGATTTGACCTCGGACGTTTTAAAGAAAATGGAAACACCCGTGCTGCTCATTTGGGGCGAGGAAGATCGAATCGTTCCCATTCAAATAGGCGAAAGACTGCACAAAGATCTGCCAAATTCGACCTTACATGCATTAAAAAAAACCGGGCACCTCATCCCTGAGGAAAATCCGGTCTTTGTGTCTGATCAAATCGGACATTTCAGCCTGTCTTAGCGTGAACAGGAGCTGCTGTCTCGTATGACAAAAAGCTGATTCGCTATATGCTGACAGCTCTCTATCGGAAGAAGCTGTTCAAATGAGTGATGGTAGATGGCTTGAATCTCTTTTGCTAAAGATAACGGGTCTTCTGCGTCATATAATGCACTGATGACGTCAGCAGGCTCCGTTTCATAAAAATCCTCTCCATAATGAAAAGGGTCCCATGCCTTAATGAATTGAATCATCTCTTCTACAGCTTGACTATCTTTCATCGGTATCACCGCTTATAATAAATTTTGTGATGTTTATTTTAGCACAACCAAGAATGGTTGAAAAACAGCTAGAGGTGGGTTTCATGAATTTCGACGAACAGATCATACGTAAAGGTTCAAAATCAGTGAAATGGGATCAGGCAGAGTCTTTGTTCCTGACAACAGATGCCCTTCCGATGTGGGTAGCCGATATGGATTTTAAAGCACCGCAGGTCGTCCTTGATGCATTGAAAGAGCGATTAGATCACGGTGTATTTGGCTATGCATTTCAGGATCAGGATACGCAGCAGGCAGTCGCTGGCTGGCTCAAAAGAAGACATGGATGGACAATCCAGACAGATGCCGTCACCTTCACACCAGGAATCGTAACGGCACTTAGTTTTGCTGTTCAAGCCTTTACAGCACCGCACGACGAAGTAGTTATACAGTCACCAGTGTATACACCTTTTTATCAAATGATTGAGCGAAATGGACGTACAGTCTCAACCAATCCTTTAAAAATAGAAAACAACCGCTATATGATGGATTTTGATGATTTAGAGAAAAAACTGAGCAGACCACAAGCAAAGCTCATGTTCCTTTGCCATCCGCATAATCCGTCCGGAAGAGCATGGTCAAAAGAGGAATTAAAGCGAGTCGGAGACCTATGTGTAAAGCATGGAGTCACAGTCGTTTCAGATGAGATTCACTCGGATTTGATGCTTTACGGGAAGCAGCATGTGCCCTTCGCCAGCCTTTCTGACGACATTGCACATATCACGGTAACGTGTATTGCGCCGAGTAAAACCTTTAATCTAGCGGGGCTTCAGGCATCTGCTATTATCATTTCAGATAAAGAAAAAAGAACTCTTTTCAACAATGAAGTGCAAAGAAACGGACTGTCCAAACTGAATGCCTTTGCGATTCCAGCGATGGAAGCAGCATACCGACACGGGGATGAGTGGCTTGATGCCCTTGTTCTTTATCTCGAAGGCAATATGAAGACGGCGATGGACTATATCGACGAAAATCTTCCAAATATGCGTTATATGAAACCAGATGCTTCTTATTTATTGTGGCTGGACATTCGGGATTATCAATTCAGTCAAGCGGAATTGAAACGGAATCTGCTGAAAAAAGGGAAAGTGATCCTAGAGCTTGGCCACGTGTACGGACACGAAGGAGACGGCTTTATTCGGATGAATCTCGGCTGTCCTGCTGCAACAGTCAGAGAAGGACTGAAACGTCTCCACCAAGCGTTCACGCTATCAGCTGAATAAGACCTATACGATAGAAAGAACATCCTAACGGGTGTTCTCAGCGTGTAGACAAACCCTCGCATTCTTTGTCAGTCCTGCGTGCTGGTGCTCACGAATGTCAAATTCGCTCCGCGCCAGTACTCGTCCTTCCTAGACTTCAAAGGTTTTCTATCACGCTGAAAAGAAGACAAAGGGCTAAAATCAAGATCATTTTAGCCCTTTGTCAACAATCTGAGAACATCCTAACGGGTGTTCTTTTTAAAGAAAAAAACCCTCCTTTTATCATATCTACTTTGTAAATGAAATGATATAATGAGAGGAATTACAATTATTTACGAGGAGAGCATTTAAATGGAAATGTTCAAGGATTTTCTGCTCCATGTATCTTTTATTCTATTTCCAATCTTTTTATATCATGCGCTATGGCTAAGCCGGACCCCTGCTCATTTCCCAAAAACGAATAAACTGCTCATCACAGTATTCGCATCCATCTCTTCAGCACTATGTATTATGTATCCAGTTGGTTCGATTTTAGATTTGCAGACTGGGCTTCAATCCATTCCCCTTGTGCTTGCTATTTTATACGGAGGATACATGGCGGGGATCGTTGCCATCTTGATAAGCATCATAGTCAAATTCGTGATGTACGGCTCTTTCTTATGGATTGGGCTCATCGTTGTCCCAATTTACTTTTTCATCCCATTCCTGTTCTACCGAAAATGGCATCAATATTCGAAGCCAAATAAGCTGTTTTACGGAGTGCTTATCGGTTTATCCAAAGGATTCTTTATTTACATTGGACTTTTTGTGGTCAGCTTAATGGCATACAGCCCAGCTTTTATTATGCAGCAAAAGCTCCTTGAGTTATTTTTCTCAACTCTTTACTACATATTCTTTCTTGTGCTCAGTATCTATTCCATTGAATTCGTTAAGGAAAATGCGGAAATGAGATCACAGCTTGTCCAGTCAGAAAAACTGACCATTGTAAGTGAACTTGCTGCAAGCGTTGCCCATGAAGTACGCAATCCGCTGACAGTTGTGAGAGGCTTTATTCAATTGCTCTTTTCGAATGATAATACAAAAGAGCCACCTGCCAATAAAGATTATAAAAATCTTGTTCTGTCCGAGTTAGACCGGGCGCAGGACATTATCACGAGCTATCTTGACATTGCAAAACAAAACTATTATCAAATTGAATCTCTTAATCTCTCTAAATTACTTGAGGAATGTGCATCACTGATGACATCCTATGCGAATTTTAAATCGGTCACGATTCATCAATCCATTGAACCTGACTTATACATTCAAGGTGACGTAACGAAGATCAAGCAAGTCATGATTAATTTAATCAAAAATGCAATTGAAGCAGCTCCTGAACATGAAGGGAAAATTGAACTTTTTGCTTCAAAAGAAAATCATAAAATCTGCCTTTATTTCGTTGATAACGGTGTAGGTATGACAGAAAGTCAGATGAAAAAACTTGGCGAACCCTATTACACCTTGAAAAATAAAGGGACTGGACTTGGGCTGACAGTGACTTTTTCAATTATTGAAAATCACCATGGAACGATTCGTTTCAAAAGCTCGCTGCAGTCTGGAACAACCGTCACCGTGAAATTTCCTGAAGATACAAGAAGAAAATGATTAATCCATTTTTTTTGTTCTTTTTTCATCTATCTGCTCCTGCTTCTTAGACGCACGAACGATGAGACGAAAACAAATAAACGCAGCAATAAAGAAAATCACCGTGGTGATAGCCGCTGGGATGTACTCCCTTTTATCTTCAGGAAAATATAGTAGAAAAAGTACGATGAATGACATCTCGCCATTCCCCCTTTTGCTCGTTTACTTCACTATATTGGCTAAAAGAAATGAAATACCTTCCTATGAGAAGGAAATGGAGGAATTTCACATGACAGACATTCAAATTGGACAAGTTGTGAAAGGTTTTTATAAAACAGGTGTATACGTTGGGGAAGTGACAGCAGTGAAACCATCGACCTATCTCGTTCAAGTAAAAGCCGTTCTGACACATCCCACTCAAGGCGACCTGCATCATCCGAAAGAAGCAGACGTGCCTTTTTTCCAAGAGAGGCGGGCTTTGGCCTATAGAGAACAGACAAATATCCCTCATCATATGGTGAAGCCTTATGATGGCGATATCCCTGATTATGAAGAGTCACTGAAAGAAGCTGTAGATAAATTGAAACAAGCACTCCGTGCGGATGATTCCAAATGGGCTGAAAAATCAAGAGCGTGCCTATCTTCTCTTGAGAAAGATTATTTTCCAGAAGACGTCCGCTAATCAGCCGAATCAAAAAAATGTGAGAAATCGATCAGCTCACCAATTTTGGTTGTTTGCGGATTTTCCACATAGGCTCTGTCTTTTTCAAAAAGGGTTAACAGCTGATAAGTCGTCATGGCATCATCGAGTGCTTTATGATGCTTACCAGCTCCTTCACTGCCGTATTCCTTTGCTGCTTTTCGAAGCCCTGTCAGTGTGCGGTCACCAAAAAAGGTTTTATATTCAAAGGCCAGGTCCCTCAGCTTCCCCTTAAAAGGAAAGGCAATGTGATTGAGCATACAATTTTGCTTCAATACCTTCATGTCCATGTTGCCCCACGTAATAATTTCACAATTCTCTCCCCCATCAAGTGACACGAGCTTCTCGATAAATTCCTCAAATGAAATTCCGCTCTCTACATCCTCCTGCGTAATTCCGAGGAAAGATTTACAGCGCTTCGTCAGCTTCGGGAACTTTTTCGGTTTGACGTAGCTAGAGAATGTGTCTATGATCGTTTCATCTGCTGCTTTCACTACCCCAGCTTCAATAATTTCAGGAAAAAAATTTTGCGGATGATATTTTCCATCAGGCATCGTAAATTCAAAATCGACCACAAGCACCGTCTTCTGTTCCACCAGTTTCACCTCACTTTTTCGTCAGCTTTTCATTCTCATACCATTATATTAAGACGGACCTTGAAATCACTTCATTTTTGTGAAAATAATGCAGATTCACTATGCCCAACCTATTCATCTGATGAAAGATCGTTTATTTTCCTTTATAATTATTAAGGAACACGAAATAAATAAAGAAGGTGGTCTCTATCACAAACAGGAAGAAAAACTTGTACATCATGTGGTTTGTGAACTTTTTTGTATCTGCGAGCATTACAATGATCGTCCCTTTTTTATCACTTTACATAGAATCTCTTGATAGCAGCTATTCAAATGAATTTGTTCAAAGATGGAGCGGCTATGTCTTTGGAGTCACGTTTTTAACGGCCTTCCTGATTTCTCCGATTTGGGGGCGGATTGGCGACCGGCATGGCTATAAAAAGATTTTATTAATTAACGGAATTGGCATCGCCACAAGTATTCTATTAATGGGGCTTGTGCACACCGTGTATCAGCTATTCGCACTAAGGCTCTTCATGGGGCTTGTCACAGGCTTTATCTCGACTTCAATGGCACTGATTTCTGCACAGACCGAAAAGGCAACTGCCGGTAAAACCCTTGGAACGATGCAGATGAGTAATGTTGCCGGAGGATTGTTTGGTCCATTAATGGGTGGATTCATGGCAGACAGCGTTGGATTTATTTATACGTTTTTCCTGACAGCGGCTGTCATTTATGTGTCAGCTATTGTGATTATCTTCGGAGTGAAAGAACAGCCGATCCGGTCAAAAGAAGCAAAGCGTGTTTCTTACTCACGGAAGGATGTACTCTTTCACATTTTCAAACAGCCTTTGCTTGTCGTCACGATGCTTTTAACGTTTATTACACAAGTAGGGAACTTTAGCATTCAGCCGCTTTTGGCTTTATACATTCATGATTTACATGGTCCTGTCAATCTCGCTTTTTATGCGGGGCTTGCTTTTTCTGCAACTGGACTCGGCAATTTGCTGTTTACGCGAAAATGGGGAGATCTCGGAGATCGAATTGGTCATGACAAGGTGCTGCTTGCCCTTCTCATCCTCTCCTCTATTTTATTCATCCCGCAAGCGATGGCGGATTCGTACGTCATGTTAGTCATTTTCCGTTTCCTATACGGGATGGCACTTGGCGGAATTATTCCGTGTACGACGGCGTATATCCGGATTAAAGCACCTGCTTCTATGCAAGGGGAAGTGCTCGGATACAATGTCAGCTTCCGCTTTCTTGGGAATGTCGTCGGTCCGGTAATCGGCGGCATTGTGGCGAGTCATTACGGGATTCCAGCTGTCTTTTATGTCACTGCCGGCATTTTTCTGTTTGGCGCGTTATTTTTATGGGCGGTCCGCTCACATGCGAAAACAAAGGAAAGGAGTGTCTGATCATCTTCAGATACTCTTTTTTCTTGCGGAAAAGCCTGATTCACTAGACTTCACGCCCTTTCTTTTCTAAAAATAACCTTCTCGTATTCGCAAAAGAATGGTACGATATGGCTAGAAAATTGAAGAAAGTGAGTGACCTCATGTTTCGTGCAATCATTGGTTGGTTATTACTTGCTGCCCTCATCCCATTATTTGCTCTGACTTTTTATCTATCAAAGGAAGAAGCTGCAAGTGTAAAGCCTGTTAACGAAGTGCTTGATCAAAAAATCAAGCTGGAAAAGATAGATTTTTCCCAAAACAGTTATATGTATGACCGGGATGGTTCTCTTATCTCCGAGATCGTCTCAAACGATGAGAACCGAGTGTTCGTGAAATACGATAACATTCCTGAACCTGTGAAGGAGCTGTTCCTTCGTTCAGAGGACCGCAACTTTTATGACCATAAGGGAATTGACTTTATGGGGGTTGTT
Source organism: Bacillus sp. FSL P4-0248 (assembly GCF_038593305.1). Taxonomy (NCBI): domain Bacteria; kingdom Bacillati; phylum Bacillota; class Bacilli; order Caryophanales; family Bacillaceae; genus Bacillus; species Bacillus sp. FSL P4-0248. The sequence continues at coordinate 2,826,504 of NZ_CP151983.1, forward strand.
CGTGCCCTTGCTGCAAATGTCAAAAACCATGGCATCAGCCAAGGAGCGAGTACGATCACACAGCAGCTGTCCCGCAACTTATATTTAAGCCATGAACGTTCGTTCAGCCGAAAGTTTACGGAGCTGCTCTATTCCTATGAACTTGAGCGGAAATTCTCGAAGGATGAAATTCTCGAAAGCTATTTAAATACGATTTATTTCAGTAATGGTGTTTACGGTGTCGGTTCAGCGGCTAATTACTATTTTGATAAGCCGCTTAGTTCTTTAACACTGGCACAAATGGCATTTATCTCTGCTATTCCAAACAACCCAACACTGTATGACCCATTAAAACAGTTCAAGCACACAAAGAAACGCCAAGAACGACTGCTTGGTATTTTGAAGAAAGATGGCGTCATCACCAAAAAGCAATACAAAAAAGCCGTCAAAGAAAAAATCAGCCTTTCTTTAAGTGAAAAGAAAAACCTATACCCTGACTATGTGACATATGCCAATGAAGAGTTTACCGATCTTGTGTCTGATCAGGAGGGCTTTACAAAACGATTGAAGAAAGCCAAAACAGCTGAAGCGAAAAAGGCGATTCAAAAGGAATTATCTGAAAAGGTCAGTGCCCTGCTCCAGGATGGTGTGAAAATTTATACAGCGCTTGATCCTTCCTTACAGCAAAGAGCCGTCTATCAGCTCAATGCTCAATTGCCTTACCAAGGTGTGGAAGGCGGATCAGCCGTCATTAATCATGAAACGCATCAAATTGTTGCACTTGCTGGCGGGAAAAACTATAAGAAATTTGATTTTAACTACGCTTATCAAGCGCAAAGACAGCCTGGTTCTGCGATTAAGCCGCTTTTAGACTATGCGCCTTATATTGATCAAACCGGTGCAACGGCTTCAAGCACCATCAGTGCCGGCAAGTTTTGCAGCAGCGGATACTGTCCGCAGAACTATAATCATAAAACGTATGGAACAGTCACACTTGAAACAGCCTTTAAACATTCTTACAATACCCCTGCGATCCGAATGCTGGATACAGTGGGTGTCAAAAAAGGCTTCAGCTATTTAGAGAAGTTCTCATTCGAACATATTGTAGCGGAAGATTACCGTCTTCCTTCTGCACTTGGCGGATTTACGAAAGGCTTCTCACCGCTAGAAATAACAGATGCATATACCGTCTTTGGCAACCAAGGAGCCTACACACAAAGTCATTCGATCACAAAAGTGACAGACTTAAACGGTAAGACCCTTTACAAGTGGAAAGAGTCGCCAAAGCAAGTATATTCTCAGCGTACAAATGAAACGATGCGTAAGCTGCTTACCTCTGTTGTGAAGAGTGGGACAGGGAAAAAAGCGAATTTCAACGCCCCTTACATCGGTGGTAAAACAGGGACATCCAATGACTACAAAGATATTTGGTTTGTGGGACTGACAGATCAGTACACAATGGGTGTCTGGGTTGGAAGAGATAGAGGAACGGTGGAATCGATTTATCATTCAAGCCCGCACTTACGTATTTGGAAAAATACGATGCAATACGCCAGATAAACAGGAGGTTTGATTGCGATGCATTCAACACATCCACCCCATTTAATCTTATTTGACGGTGTCTGCAACGTGTGCAGCGGCGCTGTTCAGTTTGTGATTAAGCGCGATCCGAATGAACGGATGATGTTCGCTTCCTTACAATCAGATACAGGGCAGCGTATTTTAAAGGAAAACGGTTTGCCTTTAGATGAGTTCAATTCATTCATTTATATTGAAAAAGGGACCCTTTATACGAAGTCGACAGGCATCTTAAAAGCCGCGCGGCATTTAAAAGGGATATACAGATGGAGCTTTTTACTCCTTGCCATACCTCGCCCAATCCGTGATTGGTTTTATCAGTTGATAGCAAAAAATCGCTACAAATGGTTTGGTCAAAAAACATCTTGTATGATGCCTACACCCGATATTCAAAAACGGTTTCTTTCATAAAAAAAAGCATCCTCCATCATTGGAGGATGCTCAGATTGTTGAAAAAGAGCTAAAATGATCTTTATTTTAGCTCTTTTTCTTCTTTTCAGCGTGACCTGAAAACCTTTGCAGTCTAGGAAGGACGAGCACCGAAGCGGAGCGAATTTAACATTCGTGAGCATCGGCGCGCAGAACTGACAACGAATGCAAGGGTTTGTCTAAACGCTGAAAGCATCCTCCATTATTGGAGGATGCTTTCTTTGTCTGCTTATGAAGGCAGACTTGCCATCACACTGTTATAAAGCTTAATAAATAAGTACAAAATACCGATCAAAAACGTCGCCCAAAACAGCAGAATAAACATCATAAATCCAATCAAATTCAGCATAGAAAGCGATTGATAAATGCGAACCACAACCCAGATAAAATAGACAAGACTTGCTAATGCAAAAAGTCCGACTAGCAGAATGAGCTGCTGCGTCAACAGAAAAGCTAGCAAGCTGGCAAATAAATAAACAACGGATGCAATCCGAATTTTCTTTAAGTTCTCCCCTTCAGGGTCCTTAGCGAAAAAGAGTAACGCCAGCTCTAATACCGTATCTGCAATCAGTTTTAAGGCAGATAAGATCATAAAATAAACAAGTGCAAAAGCAGCAAAGAGAGCAAGACGAATGCCCTGTTCAGAGAAAAATTCAAGCATTCCTTTTAAAATCCCTGCTTGAGTCAAGAAATCAGTTGTGACACCTACTGTGAAAATCGAAAAAGCAGAGCTGAATAGTAAAATTGAAATCAGCGGAAAATATCCAGTCAAATATGTATTTTTCATAAATAGATCCTTTCTCATAAGCTCACATTTATTATGGCTCACTTAAAACGGATTGACAAGATGCTTTCAAAGTAAACCGACAGCAAAATCAAATTTATGATTTTGCACGTACATTCCTTCACAAACTTACATTTTCCCGTTAAAGTATTACTGTTACGAAAAAATCGTGCGTTAGGGGTATACTCGTGAAAAAAACTTTAAGACTGCAAACACGGCTGACGATCTTTGTGTGCATCGTTGTCCTGATCTCCCTTTGTATCACATTCTTTACGATATGGTCGGAAACAGCCAAGAACATCCATCAGCAGGAACGTGACATTGCTCTTTCTACTGCCAAAATGGTCGCAGAGGCACCGATCACAGCACAATCATTAGAAGATCATTCATATTCCGCATTACGAAAATATACAACAAGTGTTCAGCAAATCACCAAAACCGAATTCGTTGTCGTCATGGATATGAACGGTATCCGCAAAACACACCCGAATCCGCAGAAAATTGGAAAGCGGTTTGCCGGCGGTGATGAAAAAGCAGCATTACAGGGAAAAGAACATATTAGTACGGCTTCTGGAACACTCGGCAGATCCATGCGTGCTTTTGTTCCTGTTTATGATCAAAATGGAAAGCAGCTTGGGGCTGTGGCCGTAGGGATTACGTTAAAGGAAATTGACTTGATTATTCATCAAAGCTTACTTCCACTCTACTTCGTCACATCACTCAGCCTTCTATCTGGCATCATCGGAGCACTCATTGTGGCAAGAAAAGTGAAGAAGATTATGTTTGGACTTGAGCCGGATGAGATCGCCACATTGTTAAAAGAACGAAGTGCCATGCTAGAATCAACAAAAGAAGGGATTCTGGCCGTCGATCAGCACGGTAAAATCAAACTGGCCAATGCAGAGGCCAAACGGCTCTTTCATAATATGGGCATTATGGTTGATCCTAGAGAACAAGATGTTCAAACTCTCCTCCCTTCAAGCGGCTTAAAACAGGTCATTGAAACACGCAAGCCGCTGCTTGATCGTGACGTGAGAATGAATGGACTGGAACTCGTCTTTAATGAAGTGCCAATTACGGTAAAAGGTGAAATTGTCGGAGCCATCGCCACCTTCCGTGACAAAACAGAAGTGAAACATCTGGCTGAGCAGCTTAGCGGGGTCAAAATGTATGCGAATGCGCTCCGTGCCCAGTCACATGAATTTATGAACAAGCTGCATGTCATTTTAGGATTGGTTCAGCTCAAAAACTACGATGACCTTGGCACCTATATCAAAGATATTGCGATCTATCAGCAAACGGAAACAAATGAAATCATCAACCATGTGAAAAACTCTGTTTTAGCAGGATTTTTACTAGGAAAACAAAGCTATATCAGGGAACAAGGCGCTGCCTTGGAGGTTATTTGCAGCACACAAGTGCCAAATACGGAGGACCCGGCAGTGACGCATGATCTCATTACCGTGATTGGCAACTTGTTAAATAACGCACTCGATGCTGTTTCACATACTGACACGAAAAACATCTCGATCTCCTTCAGATACGTCCATGAGCAGCTTCACATTGAAATCACGGACACAGGTGTTGGTCTCACGAAAGAAGAACAAGACATCATGTTTGATCAAGGCTTTTCAACTAAAGGAGAAGACCGAGGGTTCGGACTCTACTTCGTTGACCAAAGCATCAAGAAATTGAACGGACATATGATTGTCACGAGTGAAAAAGGAGAAGGAACGACCTTTAGTCTCCGCATTCCGTATAAACAAAAGGAGGATTCACATGATTAATGTGTTAATAGTAGAAGATGATCCAATGGTTGGGGAGCTGAACAAACGCTACCTGACCCAAATCGACGGCTTTGAGTTAAAGGGGATTGCCACCTCGTTTCAGCAGGCACTTGAAGTGTTAAAAACAGAAATCATTCACCTCGTACTGCTCGATATTTATATGCCTGGACAAAATGGACTGGCATTACTAACAGAAATTCGCCAGCAAAATCATGCCGTTGATGTCATTGTCATTTCGGCTGCAAATGAAGTCGATGTTGTACAGCAAACGATGCGAAACGGGGCAGTTGATTATTTAATTAAGCCGTTTGAGTTCGAACGATTCCAATCAGCACTGGCAGAGTATAAACGGAAACACGCCCTGTATCAATCCATGAACAGCATTTCGCAAAATGATTTAGATGCGAAGCTTTTTCATAAAAAAGCAGAGGCGGAAAAAGTCCTCTTGCCAAAAGGACTGACCAAAAGCACACTTAAACTCATCTGGACAAGCATTCAATCATTTGGCCAGCAGGCTTTCACAACCGAAGACCTAGCCAATCATACAGAAATCTCTCAAGTCTCCATTAGAAAATACTTGAAATTCCTTGAGGATATCGAAGTGGTGGATGTTGAAATGGCATATGGGACAATAGGACGTCCTGTTTTCCAATATAAACTGAACACGAGCAATATGAATTTGATTCAGCAATATCTTTAAAATACTACATCTGACCTTTCACAAAGGCCAGATGTTTTTTTATGGCATACGATGTAACAAACCCCTTGATATCAGTGGTTCTGCTGTAGCGGAGCACATCACAAAAGCGGCATTATATCATATTTCAGCAGATAAAAAGACATCAAATAAAGCCATTTAACATTTTTTTAAAAATAAAACAAATTTCTATTTATTTATTCGATCGGAAATGATAAATTATGATTGATTAGTTCAACGAGATATAAGTCTGATGTCTTACATCTTCTCTCCTGCCCTCTATAAGTTTCATGAGAAAGCAGGATAAAATACCCTCTTCAGAAGGGTGAGAAGAGATAAATCGGTCTTTTTTCGCGAGACTTTTCTGAAACTTTTAAATTTTATAGGGGGTTATGTTTTGAAGAAGCGCAAAATTGGACTAGCATTGTCCTTAGTCGTAGCAGCAGGAACCATCCTTGGAGCATGCGGCAACTCTGGCTCAAACAGCGGTGAAAGCAAAAAAGATAAAGATCAATTCACTGTTGCAATGGTAACTGATGTCGGTGGTGTCGATGACAAATCGTTTAACCAATCAGCTTGGGAAGGTTTACAAGCATTTGGGAAAGACAACAATCTAAAAAAAGGTAAAAACGGCTTTGATTACTTACAATCTAAATCAGATGCTGACTATACAACAAACTTAAACACACTTGCTCGTGAGAAATTCGACCTGATTTACGGAATTGGTTTCTTAATGGAAGATGCTATTTCTGAAATTGCGGATCAACGTAAGAAAAACCACTTTGCGATCGTTGATGCAGTCGTGAAAAAAGACAACGTGGCAAGCATTGTGTTTAACGAAAACGAAGGATCATTCCTTGTGGGTGTTGCGGCTGCTCTTTCTACAAAATCAAACAAAATTGGATTCGTAGGCGGCGTTGATTCTGAATTAGTCAGAAAATTCGAAGTTGGCTTCCGCGCAGGTGTTGAAGCAGCTAACCCGAAAGCAAAAGTTGAAGTGAAATATGCCGGTGCATTCGATAAGGCTGACATCGGGAAAGCAACAGCTGAAAGCATGTACAAATCTGGCGTCGACATCATCTATCATGCTGCTGGCGGCACTGGAACTGGTGTCTTCACAGAAGCGAAAAACCTGAAAAAAGCAGATCCTAACCGTAAAGTTTGGGTTATCGGTGTAGATAAAGACCAGTATGACGAAGGAAAAGTACCTGGAACAAAACAAAGTGTCACCCTTACTTCTATGGTTAAGAAAGTAGACACAGCGGTACAAGACTTAACAACGAAAGCAAAAGAAGGTAAGTTCCCTGGCGGCGAAGTGATCACATACGGTCTGAAAGAAGGCGCTCTTGACATCTCTCCATCTAAGGAAAACCTTGATAAAGATGTATTAAAGAAAGTTGAAGAATGGAAACAAAAAATCATCAAGGGTGAAGTGAAAATCCCTGCAACACGTGATGAACTAAAAGATTTTAAAGCTTAATTTGAGCAGCGGGATAAGCGCGCCTTATCCCCTGCCTCTCCTTTACCTCCTCTTTATTCGTAAAAGGTGGTAAAAGAAAAGCTGCAGCCTCGTTTTGCAGCTTTTCTTTTGCTAGTTTTTATCTTCATCAGCACCCTAAAAAAGGAGCGGTTAAACCTGTGGATTATGTCATTGAAATGTTGAATATACGCAAAGAATTCCCTGGCATTGTAGCAAACGACAACATTACGCTGCAGCTAAAAAAGGGCGAAATTCATGCGCTGCTTGGTGAAAACGGCGCTGGAAAATCAACGCTCATGAACGTGCTTTTCGGACTGTACCAGCCTGAAAAAGGTGAAATCAAGGTACACGGAAAACCTGTGACCATCTCTAGTCCAAATGATGCTAGTGATTTAGGCATCGGAATGGTGCATCAGCACTTTATGCTTGTCGATACCTTCACTGTCGCTGAAAACATCATTTTAGGTAAAGAGCCCAAGAAGTTTGGAAAGATTGACAAAGAACAAGCCATACAGCAAGTACAAGAGCTTTCTGACCGCTATGGTTTGAAAATAGATCCTGCCGCAAAAGTATCTGACATCTCTGTCGGCATGCAGCAGCGTGCAGAAATCTTAAAAACACTTTACCGGGGCGCTGACATTTTGATCTTCGACGAACCAACGGCCGTTTTAACACCTCAAGAAATCAAAGAACTCATACAAATTATGAAAAACTTAATCAATGAAGGAAAATCCATTATTTTAATCACCCATAAGCTGAAAGAAATTATGGATGCCTGTCATCGCGTGACCATTATCCGAAAAGGCCAAGGCATTCGTACACTTGATGTGGCAAGCACAAATAAAGATGAACTTGCAAGCCTCATGGTTGGTCGTGAAGTGTCATTTAAAACAGATAAAAAAGCTGCTTCTCCAGCTGAGGAAGTTCTTCAAATTCAAGACCTCACAGTAAAAGACGCCAGAGGAATTGAAGCGGTCAAACAGTTGAACCTCTCAGTGAAGGCTGGCGAAATTGTCGGAATTGCTGGGGTAGATGGCAATGGCCAGTCTGAATTAATTGAAGCCATTACCGGTCTAAAGAAATCAGAATCTGGCACAATCATGCTAAACGGGAAAGCCATTCAAAATCTCCCGCCTCGTAAAGTGACCGAATCTGGGATTGGACATATTCCTCAGGATCGTCATAAACATGGACTTGTACTCGATTTTTCAATTGGAGAAAACATTTCCTTACAAACGTATTATCAGCGTCCTTATTCAAAATTCGGCTTATTGAATATGAAAAATATTTATCAAAAAGCAAAACGAATCATTGCGGAATATGACGTCAGAACACCGAGTGAATATACAGAAGCGCGCGCTCTGTCAGGCGGTAACCAGCAAAAAGCCATTATCGGCCGTGAAGTTGACCGCAATCCTGATTTATTAATTGCCGCTCAGCCGACACGAGGACTTGATGTTGGTGCGATTGAATTTGTTCATAAACGTCTAATCGAGCAAAGAGACGCAGGCAAAGCCGTTTTGCTCATCTCCTTTGAGCTTGATGAAATTATCAATGTCAGTGATAAGATCGCTGTTATTTTCGAAGGCAGCATTGTCGCCATTGTTGATCCAAAAGAAACAACAGAGCAAGAGCTTGGTCTATTAATGGCTGGAAGTACGCAACAGGAAGTGGGGAAAGAAGCAAATGTCTAATCGCTTAACAAATCTGCTGATTCCGCTTATAGCCATTGTACTTGGTCTTTTGGTTGGGGCCATTATTATGCTGGCAAGCGGTTATAGTGTCATCGAAGGCTATAGCGCCCTTTGGAATGGCGTTTTCGGTGAAACCTATTATATGGGAGAAACCATCAGGCAAGTGACACCTTATATATTATCAGGTCTTGCTGTTGCCTTTGCATTTCGGACAGGCCTGTTTAATATCGGTGTAGAAGGTCAAATGCTTGTTGGCTGGGTAGCTGCTGTATGGATTGGAACAACTGTCCATGCACCTATGTATATTCATCTGCCGCTTGCACTCATCACCGCAGCTGCTGCAGGTGCTTTATGGGGCTTTATTCCTGGTTTTTTAAAAGCTCGTTTTTATGTGCATGAGGTCATCGTTACTATCATGATGAACTACATTGCCCTTCATGTCACAAACTATTTAATCTCAAATGTCTTAACAGATAATAAAGATAAAACAGATAAAATCGATGCCACTGCCTCGCTCCGCTCTGGATTTTTTGAGCAGATCACTGATTTTTCCCGAATGCATAACGGTATTTTTGTTGCCATTATTGCTGCGGTCGTGATGTGGATCATTATTCAAAAAACGTCTAAAGGGTTTGAATTACGAGCAGTTGGAATGAACCAGCAGGCATCACATTATGCTGGTATGAACGTTCGCCGCAATATCATTTATGCGATGCTTATTTCAGGTGCTTTTGCAGGTCTTGCAGGCGCTATGGAAGGTCTTGGTACATTTGAATATGCCTCTATTAAAGGCTCATTTACAGGCGTAGGTTTTGATGGAATTGCCGTCGCTTTATTAGGTGGAAATACGGCTGTTGGTGTTGTCCTTGCTGCATTATTGCTTGGTGGATTGAAGGTCGGTGCATTAAATATGCCGCTTGAATCAGGCGTACCGACTGAGGTTGTTGATATTGTCATTGCGATCATCATTCTTTTCGTCGCCTCAAGCTATATTATCCGTCTTGTGATTCAACAAATGAAGAAAAAGGGGGGAAAATAAGTGGGATTTCTGCAAATACTTGAAATCATCGTCCCAGCTACACTTGTTTATGCTGCACCACTTATTTTAACCGCTCTTGGAGGCGTCTTTTCAGAAAGATCAGGTGTTGTCAATATCGGTCTTGAAGGGTTGATGGTCGTCGGAGCATTTTCCAGTATTATCTTTAACTTATTTTTTGCTGATACGTTTGGAGCCTTGACCCCGTGGCTTGGGCTTCTCGTCGGAATGGCTGTTGGCGGATTGTTCTCACTGATTCATGCAGTGGCGACCATTACCTTCCGAGCTGATCAAACGGTCAGTGGTGTGGCGATTAACATGCTGGCACTTGGCGCTACATTGTTTGTCGTCAAACTGATTTATGGGAAAGCACAAACTGATAAAATTACAGAGCCTTTCTATAAAGGAGATATCCCCCTTTTAAGTGACATTCCGATCATTGGTGATATTTTCTTTAAAGATGTTTATTATACGTCTATACTCGCCTTAGCTCTTGCGGTTGTTGCTTGGTTTGTTTTATTTAAAATGCCGTTTGGTCTTCGTCTTCGTGCAGTCGGAGAGCATCCAATGGCAGCTGATACAATGGGTATCAAAGTGTACCGGATGCGTTACATCGCTGTTTTCATTAGTGGACTGTTTGGCGGTCTTGGCGGAGCTGTTTATGCCTCAACGATCGCGCTTGATTTCTCACATGCCACCATTACTGGACAAGGCTTCATCGCACTAGCTGCGCTTGTATTCGGTAAATGGCATCCATTTGGCGCAATGGGCGCTGCTTTATTCTTTGGATTTGCTCAAAGTTTAAGCATCATTGGCTCTCTCCTGCCGCTGTTCCAAGATATACCGAATGTGTATATGCTCATAGCACCATATGTGCTCACCATTTTAGCACTTACTGGCTTCATCGGACGTGCCGATGCACCGAAAGCACTTGGTACGCCTTATCTAAAAGGAAAACGATAAATACGATGTATGATCAATCCCCTGAAGGACAAACTACTTTCAGGGGATTTTTGTATGATAAAAAACTCAAAAACTCCTGTTTATTTTACTTTTATTACACTTATTTTAGTTTAATAAATAGAAGAGTGTCATTGAATCTTCTACAATTGAGACAAATAGCATTTGGGGGTGTTTATGTGGCTAATGCACAACAATTGAAATCGATTACAGACGATTCTGACAATAATAAAAGCGTTTTCCGTAAGATCATGTCTTGGAAAATTGGTGTTATTGATCTACCTGTGTATTTAGTACTTGCAGCGATTATTTTAACTGCCGCTTATTTTAATAAAATTCCAGCAAATATGCTTGGTGGTTTCGCTGTTATTATGATTTTGGGGATTTTCCTTGGAGATGTAGGACAACGTATTCCAATCTTAAAAGATATTGGTGGACCGGCGATTCTTTCTTTATTCGTACCATCGTTCCTGGTCTTTTTTAATGTTCTGAATCCGAACTCATTGGAAGCGGTTACGTCTCTTATGAAAACGTCGAACTTCCTTTACTTCTATATCTCTGCTCTTGTAGTAGGTAGTATTCTTGGGATGCAGCGAACTGTTTTAGTACAAGGCCTTATTCGTATGTTTGTTCCTCTCGTTGCAGGTACAATTGCAGCTGTGAGTGCTGGTATCCTTGTTGGCCTTTTAGTTGGCTTCACACCGCATCATTCATTCTTCTTTATTATTGTACCGATTATTGCCGGTGGTGTTGGAGAAGGGATTCTGCCATTATCTATCGCTTATTCACAAATTCTTGATGTATCAGCAGAGTCATTAATTTCTCAATTAATTCCTGCGGCTGTCATCGGGAACGTCATTGCCATTATCTGTGCTGGCGCATTGAAGAAGCTTGGTGAGAAACGTCCAGAACTAAACGGAAATGGCCGTCTTGTGAAATCTAAAGAAGCAAACGAAATTTTCGAGCAGCCAGATTTGGATGCAAAAGTTGATTTCGGGTTAATGGGTGCTGGTGTACTCGTTGCTTGTACAACCTTCATCTTTGGTGGTTTGTTAGAAAGCTTTGTTCATATTCCAGGTCCAATCTTAATGATTGTTCTTGCCGCTTTAATCAAATACTTAAACGTGATGCCTCAGCATCTTCAAAACGGCTCACAGCAGTTCTACAAGTTTGTATCTAAAAGCTTTACATGGCCGCTAATGGTTGGTCTTGGTATTCTATACATTCCACTTGATGATGTAGCAACTGTCATCTCCATTCCATTCGTATGCGTATGTATCGCTGTTGTACTCGCAATGGTTGGTTCTGGTTACTTCGTTGGAAAACTAATGAACATGTATCCAGTAGAATCTGCTATTGTCACTGGCTGTCACAGCGGACTTGGCGGTACTGGCGACGTTGCGATTCTTTCAGCTTCTGGAAGAATGGGTCTTATGCCTTTCGCACAAGTATCTACACGACTTGGCGGAGCAGCAACTGTTATCTGTGCAACGATCTTACTCAGAGTGTTTAGTTAAACTACCACACATAAAAAGCATGGGCTCTCACATGGGCCCATGCTTTTTTTATATTTCTTTTCTCCTATAGGATCTTATTCATCAGCTAATACAATTCGTAAATATTCCCTGGGCTGAAAAGGATACAGCTTGGTTTCTTGATAGCTCATGTGAAGAAGATGCTCAGAAAACAGCGGCCATTCACTCCCGGCCTGCCACCTTTTTTGATCATTTCGGTCAATCAAGAATGCTCCTCCTAAAATCGTGCAGAATAGGCTTAAGCTGATGACGATCTTTCGTTTCATTTGATCAGCTCCTTTAAGAAAAGCATGTACGAAAAACAAAACAATATACAATGAGTATCATTTTTGATAAAATTATTTTTGTGGTCAAAAGAACCTAAAACAAATACAGTTTGCTTGAAATCGTTTCAAACCAATGCACTATGGCTGTATTTACGCTATAATTTTAATTACCAGTTCTTTAGAACGTGAATTTATATTGATCAAAGGAGGTTCATTTTCTTGCAGCTTATTCACTTCGCCATCCTATCACCTTTTTTACTCGCTTTTGTTGTACCTTTCCTTTACAAATATGTGAAGCGTATACATACAGGATGGTTTGTTCTCATCTTGCCGATTCTTTTATTTACCTATTTCATCCAAATGTTACACATCACTTCGAATGGACGAACGCTTTTCTCACAGGCTGAATGGATTCCATCTTTAGGGATGAATTTCACTGTGTATGTCGATGGTCTCAGCCTGTTATTTGCTTTATTAATTACAGGTATCGGCTCACTAGTGGTGCTGTACAGTATTTTCTACTTATCAAAGGAAAAAGAACAGCTTGGCTCTTTCTACACGTACTTGCTCATGTTTATGACCGCGATGCTGGGTGTCGTTCTTTCTGACAACATGGTGGTTTTATACTTGTTTTGGGAGTTAACGAGTATCTCTTCCTTCCTCTTAATTGGGTATTGGTATAAGCGGGAGCGCTCTAGATATGGAGCAACGAAATCACTGCTTATTACTGTTTTTGGCGGATTAGCTATGCTTGGTGGCTTCATCCTCATTTACCTGATTACTGATTCATTCAGTATTCGTGAAGCAGTCAATCAGCTTCAGCTCATTATGGCATCACCTTACTTTATCCCTGCCATGATCCTAATCTTACTAGGTGCGTTTACGAAATCAGCGCAGTTCCCATTCTATATCTGGCTGCCTGATGCAATGGAAGCACCGACCCCTGTGAGCAGTTATCTGCATTCTGCTACGATGGTGAAAGCCGGTATTTATCTTGTTGCCCGCTTCAGTCCAATCTTTGCTATATCAGAGGTATGGTTCTGGACCATTTCCATCGTGGGACTTGTCACATTATTCTGGGGATCATTCCACGCCGTCCGGCAAAACGATTTGAAAGCCATTCTGGCCTATTCGACAGTGAGCCAGCTCGGCATGATTATGCTCATGCTTGGCGTCGGTGCAGCTGCAATTCATGAAAAGAATCCTGCCTTTTTTGGCGCAGCCGTTCTTGCAGCTATTTTTCACCTCATTAACCATGCTACGTTTAAAGGCAGTCTCTTTATGGCAGCTGGTATTATCGATCATGAAACAGGGACTCGTGACATTCGGAAATTAGGCGGATTAATGACGATCATGCCGATTACCTTCACAATTACGTTAATCGGTACATTTTCAATGGCCGGATTACCGCCATTTAACGGTTTCTTAAGTAAAGAGCTATTTTTCACAAGTATGATACGGATTTCTGATATCAGCTTTACAGACGTTTCAACATGGGGTGCCATCTTCCCAGCACTCGCTTGGCTCGCTAGTGTCTTTACGTTCATTTATAGTATGATGCTCCTCTTTAAAACGTTTAGAGGCCGTCTGAATATAGACCAATTGGAGAAAAAACCGCATGAAGCACCGATCGGCATGCTCATTCCGCCCATCATTCTAGCTGCACTTGTGGTCACCTTCTTCTTTTTCCCTAATATTCTTGCCTATTCTGTCATTGAACCTGCAATTGCGGCGATCATTCCTGAAGCGATTGAAACAGGAAGCCGTTTTTCTGTGAAAATTGAAGCATGGCATGGCTTCCAGCCAGAACTCTATATGACAATAGGTGTTGTTGTACTCGGCACAATCGGCTACTTGACGCTTGCAAAATGGCGTCCAATGTACAACATCTTTAAGGAAAAGTGGTCATTTAACGCTTTATACGACCGCTCTCTTATCGGTTTAGAAAAAGGTTCATACCGCCTGACAAACAGTTATATGACTGGTTTTCTTCGTGACTATCTTGTCTATGTGTTTGGGTTCATGATTATCGTTATTGGCGGCGTGATGTTTTATCAGCAGGCCTTTTCATTTCAAACTGATCAGGCTGCCTCAATTGGCACGTATGAGGTGATTCTTTCACTTGTGATGGTGGCGGCGACGATTGCCACAGTATTCGCAAGTTCACGATTAACAGCTATTATTGCACTAGGTGTCATGGGCTACACGCTGTCATTATTCTTCGTGATTTTCAGAGCACCTGACCTTGCGCTGACGCAGCTGATTATTGAAACGATTTCTGTCGCACTGTTTTTGCTTTGCTTCTATCATTTGCCGAAGCTGAGCTTAAAGCAAAAAACAAGAAGATTCAAAATGACCAATTTCATCATTTCATTAGGCGTTGGGGTTGTTGTCACTTGTCTAGCTTTCGCTTCCACAAGTCAGCAGTCACTTGACACCATCTCAACTTACTTTATTGAAAACAGCTACAAACTTGCTGGCGGTGACAATATTGTCAATGTCATTCTAGTAGATTTCAGGGGCTTTGATACCCTTTTTGAAATTACCGTGCTCGCCATTGCGGCACTTGGTATTTATGGGTTATTAAAAACGCAGGCAAAACGGAAGAGAGGTGTGCGGCGATGAGAAAGATTGATACGAATGATATGCTTTTGCAAGTCACAACAAAAATCACAGCATTCATCATCTTGCTTTTCTCCCTTCACCTATTTCTTGCGGGACATAACAATCCTGGCGGCGGATTCATTGGCGGCCTGATGAGTGCTGCGGCTGTCGTTCTTCTGCTTTTAGCCTATGATCTGAAGACAGTAAGACGCATTTTGCCATTTGACTTTATTTATGTAACTGGAGCCGGTTTGCTCGTTGCGATCCTGACAGGTATGGGATCCTTTCTATTCGGTGCACCTTTTCTATCCCATGCATTTGATTATTTCCAATTACCATTTTTAGGGAAAACAGAACTGGCGACAGCTGTCCTGTTTGATATCGGTGTGTATTTGGTTGTTGTCGGTGTCACCATGACCATTATTCAAATGATTGGAGAGAAGGAATAATGGAATTTCTAATGTCTATTATCGTCGGAATTATTTTTATGGCGGCGACCTATTTGATGCTGTCAAAGAGCCTTCTGCGGGTCATCGTCGGTACTGCTGTTTTGAGTCACGGCGTCCACTTGCTTCTTTTAACAATGGGCGGTTTAAAAAAAGGAGCGCCTCCCGTTCTAAAAGAGGGGCTCACATCCTATGTGGATCCATTGCCACAAGCATTAATTTTAACAGCCATTGTCATTGCTTTTGGTGTGACATCCTTATTACTTGTCATGGCCTTCCGTGCCTTCCAAGAGCTGCGAACAGATGACATGGATCAAATGAGAGGAAATGATCAGCATGAATAATCTCGTGATCCTGCCTATATTAATTCCATTACTAGCTGCTACACTATTGATCTTTATGAATAAAAACATCATGCTGTCAAGAGTCTTTAGTGTCTTGGCATCTCTTTCAGCCATTATATGTAATGCATATTTGGTTCAAACGATTTTCACAAATGGGATACAAACCCTTTATTTGGGCGGCTGGAAAGCGCCATTTGGGATTGCCCTTGTGGCCGATCAATTTGCTGCACTCCTTGTGCTGACCGCTTCCGTTGTCGGGCTTGTGACAGTCCTCTTCTCCTTTCAAACGATTGGGAAAGAAAGAGAGCGGCTCTTCTATTATTCTGGCGTACAGTTTTTGTTAGCTGGCGTGAGCGGAGCCTTTTTAACGGGAGATATTTTCAACCTGTTTGTATTCTTTGAATTACTGCTGATGGCATCTTATATGCTTATTGTATTAGGCGGATCAAAGCCTCAGCTTCGTGAATCACTCAAATATATTGTGTTTAATATCATTTCGTCGGCATTATTTATTGTCGGAGTCGCCTGTTTATATGCAGTGACGGGTACGCTCAATATGGCTGATTTAAGTGTGAAAATAGCTGAATCAGGGCAAACAGGATTAATCACTGTTATTTCCATCCTGTTCCTCATTGTATTCGGCTTAAAAGCTGGGATCTTCCCGCTTTATTTCTGGCTGCCAGGATCGTATCATGCGCCGCCAGCAGCGATTTCAGCTCTATTTGGGGCTTTGCTGACAAAGGTTGGCTTATATGCGATTGCAAGAGTCTTTACATTAATTTTTATACACGATACAGGCTTCACCCATACACTCATGGCGTGGCTTGCCGCACTGACGGTGATATTCGGTGTGATAGGCTCGATCGCCTATTCTGATGTGCAGAAGATCGTGATTTATAACATTGTCACAGCTGTTGGGGTCATTTTGTTTGGATTTGCAGCCAACACACCTGCATCACTCCAAGGGGCCATTTATTATCTCATTCACGACATGGTGATCAAAGGGGCTTTATTTATGCTGGCAGGTGCCCTCTTTGTGTATGCTGGTACAAATCAACTGAAAAAAATGGGCGGACTGATTCAATCCCAGCCTCTATTAGGATGGATGTTTTTCATATCGGCTTTATCGCTTGCAGGAATTCCGCCGCTAAGTGGCTTTGTTGGAAAACTAAAAATTGTGGAAGGTGGATTTTCTGCTGGACACATGACGTTTTCTATCCTGGTCTTACTGTCCAGTCTTCTTGTCCTCTACTCTATTATGAAGATTTTCATGTCCGCATTTTGGGGCGAGGAACAGGATATGCGAAGAAGAAAGCCGTCAATTAAAGGAATGGTGTACCCTGGCGTACTGCTTGTCGTTTTATCGCTTGCCATTGGGTTAGGGACAGAGTTCATTGCCCCTTATATCAATCAAGCAGCGGAAATGCTCTCTACACCAGAAAAATATATTCAAGCTGTGCTGAAGGAGTAGATGAACATGGCCTTTCAAATATTACTAAACGCACTCCTCGCCTTTACATGGATGTTTATGAATGATACATACAGAGCCGCAGACTTTGTATCAGGTTTTGCATTAGGGATGATCGCCATTTTCATGCTGCGTCGATTTTTCCCGCAGCGTTTTTACGGCTATGCCCTTTATGCGATTTTCAAGCTGATCATCATTTTTATTCGCGAGCTGCTTCTTGCCAATTTAAGTGTATTAAAGACCGTATTATCTCCAAAGCTCACGATTAAGCCCGGTATTTTCGCCTTTCGTACGGACTTGAAAACAGATTGGGAAATCACCATACTGGCAAATATGATTACATTGACACCAGGTACACTAGTGATTGATATTTCCGATGATCGGTCCATTTTATACATTCATGCGATGGATATTGAAGATGCTGAAAAAGCCATTCACGATATCCGGGTTTCATTTGAAAAAGCGATTCAGGAGGTGAGCGGTAAGTAATGGAACTCATTTTGCAAATGTCACTTGGCATTCTGGCACTGTCTACTTTGCTTTTTGTGATACGAGTGATCAAAGGTCCCTCTATTCCTGATCGTGTAAGTGCACTTGATGCGATAGGAATCAATTTAATTGGGATGACAGCCATCGTTTCAATTTTACTGAAAACCACTGCATTCTTTGAGATTATTTTACTGCTCGGCATCCTTGCCTTTATCGGTACTGTCGCTTTTTCCAAATTCCTTGAGAAAGGGGAAGTGATTGAAAATGATCGTCATCGCTAAAGCCATCGTGATTTTCTTTATCCTGCTAGGCGCTATCCTCTGTTTGATTTCAGCCATTGGTGTCCTTCGCCTGCCGGATGTTTACACACGTATGCATGCTGCATCAAAAGCATCGACCCTTGGCGTTGTTCTGATTCTAGTAGGTGTGTTTTTTCACGAATGGTTTCTTGCAGGCGTTATTTCTGCAAAAATCCTTCTCGGCATCGTATTTATCTTCCTGACAGCACCAGTCGGCGCACACTTAATCGGAAGAGCCGCCTACAATACTGGTGTTAAGCTCGACAAACGCAGCGTTCAAGATGATTATGGCGGTTTCCGTAACTTTGTGATTAAGCGAAAAGAAGATTCTTATTTATAAAAAGCAAAAAAGAATGGCCTGCCATGTTGGGCCATTCTTTTTTTACCTCTCAACAGCATACAAAAAAAGCTTCCGCTGCACCGGGAGCTTTTTTATATGCGATCAATGACAGCAAGTGTGCATCTTGACGTACAGATGTGCCGGTCTCGATCATCTTTTATATCGATTTGAAATACCATTGTACGACGGCCTACATGTACAGGAACAGCTGTCGCTGTCACAACTCCATCGCGTACAGATTTTAAATGATTGGCATTGATTTCAATACCTGAGCAAACTTGCTGCGTTAAGTCTAAATGAGCCGCAGCCCCCATGCTCGCCACTGTTTCTGCTAGAGCAGCAGATGCTCCTCCGTGCAGCAGTCCAAATGGCTGTTTTGTTCTGTGATCGACTGGCATTGTTGCAACGCATCGTGATTTATTGCACTCTACAATTTCAATGCCTAGTGCCTCAAGCAGTGTATTTGATCCGCTCACATCCATTAAGGCCCTCTCCCTTCACACGTTTACAGCACACTTTCAGACTTGGCAATTAACACCGCTTCTGTACGAGATCCAACATTCAGCTTATTAAAGATGGATGTCAAACTGTACTCAATTGACCGTTTGCTCAAATGAAGCACATCGGCAATCTCCTGGTTCGTGTATCCTTTTTCTACTTCTCTAAGGATCAAACACTCCCGTTCGGTTAAGAGATCGTGATCAGTCTGCTGCGCCTGTTCTGGCTTTTCTTGCTGCTGTGAAATTAATTTCTTTAAATAGGACAGCTGAATGACAACTTCTCCTTGCAATGTCCGGTGTATGTATTCAATAATTTTGTCTTTCGTCTCTGTTTTGCTGATTGCACCGTGTAATCCAGCCCGAATAGCCTCTTCAAAATAATCATCTACTTCATACCCTGTATAAATGATAATTTTCACTTGATGGTTGGTTTCTAAAATTTGTTTCGCAATGTCCATTCCATTGATATCCCCGAGATTTAAATCCATTAAAATCACATCATAGATGGAAAAGTCATGCGTCTTTAAAAAGGCGGCTTCTGCATCAGGACTTAAACAATCGACTGATAGCTGCTGGTCTGATTCTAATATGCTTTTTGTCCCTTCCATGACAGCCGGATGATCATCAATGACCAATATCTTCTTCATGTCTTCCTCCCTTTAAATCACTCACTTCCATTTTATATAAAAGACTTGGCTGATGCCAAGTCTTAATCCTTAATAAATCGTTACAATTCCATTTCAATTTTCACCTTGAGCCCTTTTTCCGGGGCTGTGTGAATTTGAAGCTTTCCATTTAACGCTTTGACTCGTTCTCTAATACCCGATAGCCCCATGCTCATTGTATGCTGATCAAGATGACTGGCATCAAAACCGACTCCATCATCCTCATAGTGAAGAACAACCTGATCTTTAATACAAATCAGCATCACTAACACTTGAGTAGCTTTTGAATGCTTCAGGGCATTGGATAACAGCTCCTGAACAATTCGGTAAATATTCAGCTGTGAATCAATATCAATGTCCAATTCTTTATCAAAGCGTGTCGTATTCAGCCTAATATGAAACGGCGCTTCCTCCTGAATTTGAGAAGTCAGCTTCGATATCGCCTTTACTAAACCTAAATCATACAGCAGCTGCGGCCGAAGCTCATGACACGTTTCTCTCGTCGTTTGAATGACTTTGGACATTTGATCATTCCATGAGATAAGCGAATTTTCAATAGATGTCGGGCATTGGTTGTTTTGGAAATTCGTTAAAAACATCTCCGACTGCCTTTTTAGTGATATCAAGTCCTGTAGCACGGAATCATGAAGATCTCTCGCTAAATCTGAACGCTGCTTCTCTTCCATAGCAAACATGATTTTCTTCAGCCAGGCAGGATTGGCCTCACGCTGTTTCAAATCGTCAAGATGCTCCATCAACTCTTCGATTTTGACAACATTTTCTAAACTGACACTTGTATAAAAGGCCAATGTTTTCAACCAAGAAATCTCATCACGCGACAATTTCGGTGTCCGTAAATTAGATAAACAGCAAATCACAAACGAGTGACCGCCCCGCTCACCAATTTTCATCATAAACCCTTTATCAAGCGCAATGATTTTCCCGACTTCATCTAATAATTCTTGAAATTGGTCTACATACTTTTTCCATAGCTTACTGTCCTCTGTCGATTCATCAATCTCTTCAACCTGTCCATCTGCCTTCACTTCAAGCACAAAGGCTTTATTTACAACAAGTACTTCTAAAATGGTGTATTTTAAATGATATAACACTTGGTGAAGTGATGACGCCTCACGAATGAGCTGCGTGAATTTAAACACGCTATCTTGGTAATTATGCTTCTCTGAAAAACGCTTCAGACGAAAACGGAAGTCGATGATTTCTTTAAAATAGAAGACAGTGAGCATAAGAATATACGTGATAATCGTAAATTTCATTGTATAAAAGTTAGCACTTGGCTTTTGAATGAAATCAAATATAACGACTACCACTATAGTAGGTGTGATGGCTAAAAGACTATAATATTTGATTCTCCCTAAAAAGAAATCAACATTATATAATTTATTTGTCATAAATTGATAGACTAAGAAAAACGGAATCAATAAAGCGAACGATGCTAGGATATAAGGTGAAATAAAATATTTATGAAATAAATAAGGAATAATAAAAAATAGCATAAATGGACTGAATGATGAGATCAAAATAAGTGCAAAGGCACTAAGGACATTTCCGATTTCAGTCCCTTTCAACTTTTTAGCAGCCCTTAATGTGATAATAATCGTAATAAATGCAAGTGCAAAGAATGATAGTAAGTTAAAAGCAGCTAAAACCATATTTTTAAACAGAATTTCTAATACAATATTTATAAAAGGGACGGCATACAAACAAAGAAGTACACGCCAACTAATAATTACCGTTCCTAATTCCTTTAAATATTGATACATAAAGTGCATATATAACGACGGTACACTAGTCATCGTAAAAATTACGACAAAGCTGCTAATATATTCCCCTTTACCAGAGCCCCCAGAGCTTACATAGGCTACAGCAACAGCTAGCAAAAAGAGAGCTAGAATATATGCAGACTCTTTTTTCCTAGATTTATTGATTTTTAAAATCATAAATATACAAAATAGACAGATCGAATAAAAAATGATAGGTATTATATAAATAAACAGATTTTCTTGACTCAATAAGCTTACATTCTCTATTTCAATTTCATCACCATGTCTATCAACAACTAAACTCTTGACATTCGCTAAATAACCTCGTCTTACTTCTTCGGTTGGTTCTTTGTTACCGTTCACTTCAAGGATGATATCGCCTTTCCTAACACCAGCATAATAGCTGTCTGTAAAATCAACAACATCCACTATTTCAAGTTGGCCGTCACTATTCACCGAAACGACTGCTCCTACAAAAATATTAAACACATTAATGTAGGAAATATAAATCACATAAATAAAGCTAAGGATCATTAATATAACAGTTAATTTCGAGTAAAATTTTTGCATAGACCCTCTATACTCACCCAGCATCTTTCCATTTTTTTGATCTAATGGTGTCTTCTTTTTGAAAACCTTCAACAATAATGCTTGCAGTCACTTGATCA
This sequence comes from Bacillus sp. FSL P4-0248, assembly GCF_038593305.1. Classification (NCBI taxonomy): domain Bacteria; kingdom Bacillati; phylum Bacillota; class Bacilli; order Caryophanales; family Bacillaceae; genus Bacillus; species Bacillus sp. FSL P4-0248. The sequence continues at coordinate 2,848,336 of NZ_CP151983.1, forward strand.
ACGTGAAGTAACGATGCATTTCCATTTGCAACTTGCTTTAATGCCGAGGGATTCTCCACTAGATAACTAACTAGGTTCTGAATGTTCATCTTCTCCATCTCCAATTAAAAAAAGTATCAGCTTTTCCTTTTTAGAAGCCTCTAAATGTAGTATTTCGAATGCTTCTTTAAACTTATTTCTGAGAAGGTTTCTCATAATAAATACATATTGTTGAACGCCAGATTCTTTTAATTTATCCTTTAATTCTTCAGAGCCAATGCTCTTATCCTCTGATTGATAATAACTGAGCAAGTCAGAACTGGATGGATTAAATTCATTTTTTAAATATACTAGCGGTAATGTTTGCATTCTTTTAAAATCAATATTCTCTTTATTAAAAAGAGCTACATAGTCATTTTCAAGCTGCTCTGCCATGCCTAGATAATAAGCATATTGTTCTACATTTTTTTCAAAAGAACCTGTTGCCAAGATAACCCCTAACATACAGGGTAACACAAACAGTGATCCTGCCTTTAATCTCATGATATTTAAACAATCCTGCTCATTCTCCGGCTCCACTGTCATATCCAAATGCTGTCCTTGCATTGACTGAATGGAATAAGAGTATACACTGTTTAAAAGCTCCGTTGCATGATCAAGCTTTGAAAAGACTTCAAAGCTCAATGCAAAAAGAACATTTGCCGCATTCATCGCAACTCCGCTCTGACACTTCATCCAAGGATACGAATCTTTGTCTTGATCTTCAATATCATCTAATATATCGGCTGATAAGATGAGAAGTTCAATCCCTGCTGCCAGTTTTGTAATCGCTTGCTTGTCTTGACCGCCAAATGCCACATAATGCTGGTAAGCCAATTGTCCAAAAGGAAATTCATTCTTTATATCTGTAAATTCATGAAGCAGCTTTTGTAAATCATTCTGCCAGACTGCATGTTGAATAAAATCAGACATATTCTGCTTGATTTTTGTATTCTCTAGATAGTTTAGCATACTCGATCTTGTACCTCACCCTTCCGCCTTTTATTTTACTAAAAAGACATGAGCAAATGTCCACTGACATCACTATTTAACAATTATATAATAATATATCCTTTTTTTGTATGTATTTGGATAAAAAAAAGACTTGATGATTATCAAGTCTTTAAGAAATTTTCACATATTCATATTTGTCGTATTGATCAATGCTTTTGTTAATGTTATGAAGAGAAGCCGTTGTTTCTCTGATTTCGTTTTCAAGTTTCCATAATAATTGTTTAAGTTCTTCGATTTCATACTTTTCCATCGATTCCACTCTCCTTTTTTGGAAGATCAATGTATTTGTGTATGGTGATTGGGTCATAAGTATTTGATCTGTTACTAACAGTGTAAATGTAATTGAGTATTTTTTCACCGAAAAGTATGCACAAAACGTGTGCGCGATACCGCAAAATTCAATAGGTCTTTTTTCATCATTTTCTGACTTTTCAAATCATACTTTTATCTCAATTTCAAAGGAATTGCGTCATTTTTGCGACAGGAATAAGCATCATTCGTCACACTTCTCTCCCGATAGAACGTACGATCCCCTCTGTATCTTCGGTTTTGCGTGTCATAGGTCAGACGACAGATGCTATTGTGGACACCGCAATTTTTTGGCGACATTCACCGAAATTGACCGCAAAAGTACCTATTTTTATGCTGGAATTACAAAGATAGAAAGATCATTTTGATTCTTTATTCTGATTTTCTACATACATTTAGAACAGATATCCGTCCAATTTCACGTCAATGAGAGAAGAGGTGACCATGTGTTTTACTATGTTCCTTATCCTGCTTTGCAGGTTCCCGCAATGAGCCGCGCATACCCGCCGCGCACGCCAATGACTTTTCCTCCAGTAGATGCCCACTCATTTCAACGAGCCGCAAAAGAATCAGCCCGCCTCGTTGCTGATGCTTCACTCATTACGCAGCAAATTTCCAGCTCCCTTCCGTTTGCGCAGCGCATCATGGAGGCTGCTGAGCGCTCTGATTCAACAAGTGTCATCCGAATGCTGAAGCAAATCGGTGTGAAAAGCGGCATTGATATCCGCTTTAGTCCAGAAGGGATTCGAATCTACTTGTCTCTTGCCTCCAGCAGACTTTTCCTTCTTTTAAAGTGGGCATGACAAAGAAAAAGCCGCTCTCACGCGAGCGGCTTTTCTTAAGATTCAAACATTTTATGGCACCATTCAATGGCTTCTATATAACAGCCATAGGCTTCCTGTTTCGGGAGATTTCCATCTAACATCTCATCATCCCATTCATTTCGTTCAATACGTTTGGCCACACCTAGTACAAAAGAATAATCATTTTCATAGCCAAGCAGTGCCTCACCAACTTCATCAGAAAGCGGCAGTTCCTTCACAAGTTCTGTGATATCTGCCCTGACAAGCGTATCAATCAGAGAAAACATACCTGTCAGCATATAAGAGGCGGGGTGCTCTCGTTCAGTACGAGAAGCAATCAGTTCACACGTTTTGGCACGAATGAATGACATTTTGATGATTTCTTTTTGGCTTGAATTAGCTTGGACATTCAGTTCTTTAAATGAAAGGATAAAGATCCAGCGCCGAATTTCATTAAACCCAAGCAGGATAATCGCCTGCCGGATACTTTTAATTTGATAAAGACGTCTCATGCCGCCTGAATTCAGCATTTTTAATAATTGATATGATAGCGAAAGGTCACTTTCAATAAAATGGGTCACGGTCTGGATATTCGGCTGGTCCTTGCTTAACTCATTTAAAAGCTGATGGTACGCATGGAAGCTGGTCGATAATGCTCGTCCCGATATCACATGCGGCTCACTAAAGAAATACCCTTGAAACAAGTGGAAGCCCGCTTCAAGCGCCTCTTCATATTCTCTTCTCGTTTCTACCTTTTCTGCTAGGAATCGAAGGCGATACTTTTTATACGAATGCAGAATATCTCTTCGTTCTTGCGTTGTGGTTTTCAGAAAGTCAATTTTTAAAATATCTATGCAGTAGAGGAGTTCCTCAAGCAGCTTGTCACTATAATGTGTTCCGTTTAGGAAGAAATCATCGAGTGCAATCGTATATCCCCATTTCTTTAACTGCTTACATCTCATAATAAGTGCCGGGGTAATCGGTACATTTTCTAATATCTCGATCACAAGCTGATGCGGATCAAAATAGGTGAGCAGATCAGATGAAAGCAAGCTTTCGGTGAAATTAATGTAGCATCGTTTTCCTTCTGTCAGTGTTTCGATGCCGATATTTAGAAAACTGTTGATAATGAGGTCCGTTGTCGCTTGATCACCGTCTTCAGCGCTATATGTATTGGTTTCACTATCTCTATAAAGCAGCTCATATGATACGACTTGTTCTTTTCTGTTAAAAATAGGCTGTCTCGCAACAAACACCCTCAACTGCTCCAATCCTCCTTTATGCCATGACAAACAAGATGTGCTTTCAGTATACCAAATGATTGCGCTTTTAGTTCAATTTCAATCGGTCAAAATAAAAAAAAGAGACCACTTGGCTTGATGGTCTCCCTTTCTTTAAATCATTCGCTTTCATAAAGCTCTTTTTTGATTTTATTTTTCACATCATGGATAAACTGCATTTTATTATCCCAGCATTTTTGACTCAAATCGACTGGATATTCTTCTGGTTTGCTGATTCGTTTGTATTCCTCCCAGAAGAGTCCAAGACTGTCCTGCACGTAGGCTTGAATCGTTTGAATATCTGGATTGTCATAGACAAGTTTTCCTTGATCAAAAATCAGGACGTGAAGATCTTTCGCCACAAAGTTTGTCACGAATTTACTAATAAACGTATGCACAGGATGGAACATTTTTAGTTTGTCCTCACTATGAACATCTTCCTCTTCAAGTGCAATGTAGTCGCCCTCAGAATGATGATTCAATTGATTGATAATCCGGTACACACGTTTACGGCCTGGTGTTGTCACTTTCTCTGGGTTGGATGAAATTTTGATGGTATCATTCATTTTGCCGTTTTCTTCAATGGACACCAGCTTATATACTGCACCGAGGGCTGGCTGATCGAATGCTGTGATCAGTTTTGTCCCAACACCCCACACATCAATTTTGGCGCCCTGTGCCTTTAAATTCATAATGGTGTGTTCATCAAGATCGCTTGATGCAATGACTTTAGCATCATGGAAACCTGCTTCATCAAGCATTGTTCTAGCTTTTTTAGACAAGTATGCAAGGTCTCCACTATCAAGTCTGACACCAATGAAGTTGATTTTATCTCCAAATTCTTTCGCTACCTTAATCGCATTCGGAATACCTGATCTGACGGTATCATACGTATCGACTAAAAAGACGCAGTCTGTATGTGTTTCAGCATATTTTTTAAATGCCGTATATTCATCGCGGTATGCTTGTACAAGTGCGTGGGCATGTGTTCCTGATACTGGTATGTTGAAGCGTTTCCCAGCACGAACATTACTTGTCGCCTGAAAGCCGCCGATGAGTGCCGCTCTTGCTCCCCACATCGCTGCATCCATTTCATGCGCACGTCTTGTTCCGAATTCTAATGCTGTCTCATCTTCTATGATTCCTTTAATCCGGGCCGCTTTTGTTGCAATCAGCGTCTGGAAATTCACGATATTGAGCAATGCCGTTTCGATTAACTGAGCTTCAACAAGCGTTGCCTCGATGCGCATAATCGGTTCATTCGCAAAGACAATTTCCCCTTCTCGCATTGAATGAAGTGTACCTGTAAAGGACAATCCGCTTAAATAGTCAATGAAATCGCTTTTATAACCGAGTTCATCTTTTAAATACGCTAGATCGCTTTCGGTGAAGGAAAAGTCCGATAAATATTCAATCGCTTTCTCTAAGCCAGCAAATACAGCGAAGCCATTGTCAAATGGAAGCTTTCTAAAGAAGAGTTCAAAGACTGCCTTCTTCTCATGAATGCCGTCTCTCCAATACGTTTCTGCCATGTTAATTTGATAAAGATCTGTATGTAGTGATAAACTGTCGTCATTAAACCGATGCTCCAACTTCCATTCTCCTTCCCTTACTTAACCACTTTCGCACCAAGCGACTGCTCAAAGTGAGAAAGTGCCCACTCGTGCCCCGCTTCATTAAAACTCGCCACAGCATTTTGGTGAATCACAAGTTCGAAGCCTTTATTGTACGCATCAACAGCTGTATGAAGTACACAAATATCGGTACATACGCCGGCTAAGTGAAGTTCCGTGATGCCGCGCTCGCGCAGTTTCATTTCTAATTGAGTGCCTGCAAAAGCAGAGTATCTTGTTTTTTCCATATAGTAGACATGTTTTAAATGTTTTGACGTGTGAAATAGTGAACTTAGTTGTCCATAAAGTTCAATACCCTCTGTTCCGCGAATATTATGGGGCGGAAATAACTTTGTTTCTGGATGATAAGGGTCCTCTTCTTCATGATGATCGACAGCAAAGACGACAAAGTGGCCTTCATCAATAAATGAAGAAGTGATTTCTGTGATCTTAGACTCAATCGCCTGCCCAGGCTTTCCGCATGTCAGTTTTCCATCGTCTGCAACAAAATCAACTGTATAATCTATACAAATCAACGCTTTGCCCATCCGCATCTCTCCCATATGCTCTTTTGAATCATTATAGCTTATTCATTTCACTAGGGAAACCTATTCAACAGATTCATGAGAAAAAGCTTTTTGAAACAGCTCATCCTCTATATAGATATGCTCCTGATTGACCGCATCAGGCATCTCTATGACAAGACCAAAAGGAGAGTGCGCTTCGTGATGATTCACCACTTTAAAGGAACATCCAGCGGCATTTGCCATTTTGACATATTGAGAATAAGAAGCATAGGAAAGTTCACCATTTAAAAGAACTGTGGCCTGGCGATTGGCCTTCAATATTTGTTCGACTTCTTGATACGGTTTATTTCTTGATACCTGTCCCTTTGTCAGGGCGAGAAGCGCTCGTTCCCTTAATGAACCAAGAAACATTCTTCGTTCATCAGGTTTTGTTTCAGCATGTCCAAATATCCCTTGCTGCAAATAAAAGTCTACGGATTCTTCTTTCATCGCCGTGTTCACTCCTGGTTTCTAAATTTACATTTCTGTGACCCAGTGCACAATCTTGAGTGCGAGGTCACGGGCTTCGTCTGTTTCTACTCTTTCCATTAAGGATTGTTCAAGCGTATGGATGAGCTGCTCCTTTTCGTCCTCATACGCAATGGAAATACTCCATTCAATGTCAGGTACGGCTACAAGCGTTTTATATTCTTTTTTATTTTCATGTAAATATACATTGTAGGTCTTTGGTTGTCCGCTTGTGATGTGTGCTTTTCTAATTTTCATTTGACTCAGTTCACACCTCTTTTTCTTCTTACATCCATATCCATTGTACCATAAAAAAAGACAGCTTCTGAAAAGGAATTCCCTTTCAAAGCTGGCTATGCATTAAAGCTCTTTTGCTGGCTGATCAGGTCTATATCCCACATAAACGTAACGTTTGGAGTGCTAAAAAATTGGACAAAGTCCCCTGCATTATAGGTACCTGATCCACCGGCGGAGTGATCGACACTTTTTGGCGAAATGGCAAAAACATCACCGAAATGTGCAGAACCATTTCCAATCACACGGTCAATATGAATAGGCCCAACAATCGCTGGCATCTTTCCACCACCTTTTCTCCCCACATCATATGCCCAGCTCAAAAATACGTGTATGAAAAATAAAAAAGACAGCTGATCTGTGAGTATCAGCTGTCTTCCTATGCATTAAATGATTGAGGCTGGCCAAACAATGTAAAGTCCCAAAGCATCGTGGCATTCGGATCACTTGTAAGTGACATATAATCACCTGAATTAAAGGCTCCCGCACCGCCAGTAGAGTGGTCTACAGCCAAAGGGGCAATGGCCAGGACATCACCGAAAGTAGCTGCACCGTTTCCTCCTAACGACTCGATATGAATAGGTCCAACGATTGCAGGCATCAGAATCTCCCCCTATCTGCTTATCTCAATCATCTTATGCAAGAAGGGAAAAGGTGTGCATCTGTCCTAGACGTTTAAATGCTGTTCTTTGCGAGATCGCTGACGCAGCTGCACCAATCTGACAATATTCAAGGTGATGGCTTTGAGCAGTGCATAGACAGGGACCGCAAAAATCATGCCAAGGATTCCGCCAAAGCTTCCTGCCCCAATTAATAGCAGGATGATGGTCAAAGGATGTGTGTTGAGGCGTTTCCCAATGATCAATGGAGAAATGACATTTCCGTCAATTTGCTGAACGACAAGAATGACAATGACTGTCACCACCGCTTTTCCAGGCGAATCAAGAAACGCAATAAGCACAGCTGGTGCCGCGCCAAGATATGGCCCAAGGTACGGAATCACATTTGTGACCGCAATGATAATGCCGAGAATGAGCGCATATTTCACACCGATTAATAAGTATCCGATAAAACAAGCCACTCCAACAAATAAACAGACAACAATCTGCCCTTGTATGTAAGCTGCAAGCGTATCGTTTAATTCTTTAAAGATTTTCAATCCTTCCTTACGGCAAGGCATTGGCAAAAATTGAACGAGCTTGTCCGGAAACTTATGTCCATCTTTCAACATATAAAACAAAATGAACGGAACTGTGATCACAGCTAAAGCAATATTGGCAATCACACCAAACACAGCAGACATACTTGAAGCAATATTTTCCGGCAAACCTTTTAATGTCGAAACAATTGTCTGTTCAAACTTCGAGACGGAGACATAATCTTGGTTCATCATCCAAGTAAATGTTTTAGAATGCGAGAAGTCGTTGATAAATTTCTGCATATCCGTCACATAACCAGGGAAGCTTTTGACAAGTCCACCAACCTGCGTGACAATAACCGGTCCCGCAGCATTCACAATGAACGTGATGAGGCCGATGAACAAAAGATAAATGATCAGGATAGCAAGTGTCCTAGGAATTTTCCTGGACAAAAATCGAACAATTGGATTAAAGATGAAAAAGAGAATTCCAGCCAGCAAGATGGGAACAAACAAGGTAGATGCAAATAAAATAATCGGCTGAAATAAAAACGAAACCTTTGTAGATACATAAACAATGAGTAAAACAAGTAATATTTGGAATGTCCAAAAATGAACTTTAGATTTTAACAAAGATGCTCCTCCTGTTACGTATTGATCTTATTAAAAAACTACTATTCCACCCACCTTCTGTCAACTGCTTCTTGTTTTAGAACCTTATTTTTTGTAAAAAAAAGAACAATTAGTATATCATGCACTTTTTCCAGATATACATTCTATAAGCGTGAAAAAAGCAGACACCTTTGCGTCTGCTTGTTACACTCTTTCACTGTGATCAGGCATCACCGATACAATTTGCTGGATCCGCACATAAAAAACTGATTTTGTCCCCGCCTCAATGACAATATGATCCGGCATGACTTCCTTCAATTTTCCGCGCACTGTATCTTTCACTGTTTGAACAATCAATCTCATACCGATCACTTTCTGCAATGTTTGATAAACATATGGATCAACTAATGAAACAAGCTGCGGACTTCCTTGTTGTGCCATCCTACCTGCCCCTTTACTTGTGTATTTACCCACAGCGTATGCAATGACCCATGTGAATGTCACTCAGGGCAAACCCACAACTCAAATACCATATTTTAACATTTTGTTCAATTTTACATTTTTCGGAAGTATAATAGATTGGTGCTGCCAACAACTTAAATCATTTGAAGAGGTGAATGATCTTGAAAAAACTCATCTGTCTCGCTGCTGTCATGCTCTTTTTTTCCTTTGCAAGTTATGCGTATGCAGGATCAATTGGAGATGAACCTGGGACACCAGGAAAGTGGTTTAAAGGAGAAGAGCCGGTTCAAAAAGACGAGTCAAAACCACCACTTGTTTTTGTTCACGGCATTAACAGCTCCTCCTCCACATGGTTCGACCGAAACGACATGGCAAAGCAAGCTGTTCTGAACGGATACGAAAGCGCATTCATAGATTTGTATCCAGATCAGGATACGAAAAAGAATGGCAAACTATTAGCAGAAAAGCTAAAAGAAATCTATGATGTGTTCGGTCGAAAACTTATTGTGATTGGTCATAGTAAAGGCGGGGTGGATACACAGTCCGCACTCGTGTATCACGATGCCCATCCATATGTAGAGAAGGTCATCACACTCGGCTCCCCTCATTACGGGACGCCGCTGGCAGATTTAGCGTATAGCAAGGGCGGAAGCTGGCTCGCAGAAATTCTTGGACAAAAAAGCGACGCGCTCTATTCTTTGCAAACGGGGCTCATGGCGGCTTTTCGAAGTGAAACCGACAAGCTGGAGAAGTTTCCTCAAAAATACATCACGTATTCGGGATCGGAATGGGGAACATTTGGCGGAGTGCTGTATTTAGGCGGCATGTATTTAAAGAGCTTTGGTGCAAATGATGGCGCCGTCACGGTAAGCAGCACAAGACTATCATATGCAAACAATATTTTAACAGGGAAATGGGATCACAACTCCATTAAAAACGGCACAAGCATGTTCCCTGTGTTTCAGCATCAGCTACTGGCAAATGCCGCAAGCGCTGAAAAAGAAAATATAGAGAGCCCGAACTCTACTGAGCTGAATACAGATGTTTATGTGAAAGGCGGTGAAAGTGAAAAGGAGAAAACAGAAGCGTTCTATGTAGAGGAAGGAACGAATGGCTTATCGATTCAGTGGTTAAATGAAAGGCATGAGGCGCGGCCAGAAATCATCGCCCCAAATGGAGACGTCTTAACAAATCTGAAGACATCGGAAGCATCTTTCCCATATGAAGGCGCATTTTCGCACCATGTGCAAATCAATAAACCCGTTCCTGGAAAATGGACGATTCGATCAAATTCAGGAAAAAAGGCTCCTTATTTGCTGCTCGTATCCTTTGATTCACCATTAAATGACGAAATCAAAGCAGAGGCAGCGAAATCAGGGGATAATGCATCGACCCATTCAAGCGGTCTGATTAAACGATTAAGCAAGAAAGTAGAAACCTTTTACTTTAAGGATGCCCAAAAAGATCATCCACTCAAAACAACTGCTTCATCCGCTGTTGAATTGAAAAAAGAAGGTGCTTATTCTGTCACGGTTCATTACACCGGACTCACTGCATCAGGTACATCTGCATTTAACCGTACCGTTATTCGCACATTGTATGTCGATCAGGATGGAAATATTCATGGAGACATTCCATACTAAACAGAGCGTTTCATAGGCTGAAGTGCCTGCTGAACTTTTTGATCCAATTCCGTGATTTTTTTCATTGCAAGTGACTCGTCTATTTGTCTGTAATGGTGATGTCCGCCAGGCTCTTCATCCATTTCATCTGCCTTCTTGACGATTTGCTGAAGTGTGTCTTTATGAAGGTCGCCCTCTGGCAAATATGAATCTGTATGAAGCAGAATCGCAAGCGCAATATCTTTGGCTGCCTTTGGTTCCTCACCGAGGCGTATGAGCAGTTTGTGAGCCCGCTCTGCGCCTTTAATGGCATGGATATCATTCCGTCTATATGTCTCGTAATCCCATTCTCCGCCAGCTGTATACCATTCATAGTGGCCGATGTCATGCAAGAGGGCTGCTTTCACAGCGAGATCTGGATTAATCCCAGCCTGCACCGCCAGTTTGAATGCGTGATAAGCACAAGCAATCGCATGGGCTTTTCCTGAACGATTTAAATATTTTTGAGCGACTGGATGGGTGTAAACATCCATTAATGTAACCTTTCTCATGGAAACCCCTCCTTATCTATATTTTTAGCATCCTAACATATTCTGAAAAGAAACTCAAATGTTCTGTTATATTTTCTATGAGTCTCAAGAACAGCTTATGTCAAATGAGCTGTTTTTGCTTGTACAATACGAAAAAAGCAGTCTTTATGACTGCTTTTTTTCTCCTTTTCAGCGTGATATAAAAACCCTTGAAGTCTAGGAAGACCGAGTACTGGCGCGGAGCGAATTTGAGATTCGTGAGCACCAGCACCGAGGCCTGACACCGAATGCGAGGGTTTTTCTTCACGCTGCAGCAGTCGTTATGACTGCTTTTTCCCATACTCACGTGCATCGTAGACACATCCGCCAGCTGGATCATCCGCTAAAAGATCGAGCAAAATACCTGCGACTTCATCTGGGCTCTTCAGCGTGCCTGTTTCATATAATTGCTGAAAACGGTCTATTTGTTCAAAGTCTTGTTTTGATGACTTCCGAATTTCCCCCTGCATATCTGTATCGATCGTGCCGGGTGAAAAGGAAAACGTGTTGATCGGATGCGCCTCGTCCTGTTGTTCCTCATGAAAAGTCCTCATAAACATGTCGAGTCCTGCCTTTGAACTGCAATACGCACTCCAGCCTTTATATGGGTTTTTCGCCGCTCCAGAAGAAAGATGAACGATCGTTTTCTTTCCGTTAAATGATTGAGTCTGCTTAGCAAACATATGGCTCAGTAAAACAGGAATGACAAGATTCAGCTTGTAATGCTGATGAAGCGTATCCTGTCCGCCTTGTCCAACGCGCTTGATAGGTGTGACCATTCCTGCATTGTTGACAAGTAAGATGTCATCAGCATCTGCCAGAGTTTGCGGCGTGAGACTATCTTGAATCCATTTGGCCGCTGCTTCTTCATCGGTCAGATCAACCTGGGTATGTGTAAGCTTCGGATGGGATATCGGCGATGCACTTCTTGCTGCTGTGTACACATGATCCCCACGTGAAAGCAGCCTGTTCACAAGTGCTAAGCCAAAGCCTTTTGATCCGCCTGTAACGATTGAAATTCGAATGACAATCTCCTCCCTTGATATCACTATTTTACGTAGTGAAACGGTATGACATCAAGCAATCTGCATAAAGAAAAGCCTGCCTCTATTAAAAGAGACAGACTATTTCTTTTCAGCCTTCACATTCACCTTTGGAATCAGGATGATCATCACAACGAGACCAAGGGCTATCAAGAAACCAAAGATCATCGGAAGCAGTGCCGATGTCTGCTTCTCATGATCATCCTCAGATGGTGCTGATACAGCCGAATCACTAAAAGAGATATTCATCTCTTTCATCATACGAGCTGGTGTTTTGGGCGGGTTCTCCTTTAGATCACTAAAAAGCTGCGGAGAAAGAGATCCCCCCGGGGCTTTGGGCGGTTCAGCAAAATGAATGTCTGTTTTGATTTTTGACGTCGTTTTGCTTTGTTCGTATTTCGTTTGATCCCTCAATATACTCGAGTTAATATTAAGTTCCTTTTCCTGATATTCATTCGGCTTGACATTCGTATCCGTATCTTCACCAGCAGCGAAAGCAGCAGGGATGAGGAGAAAAAGGGAAACGGCAACGAGTGCCGCCCCTTTCACGAATAGATTAAGCTTCATGAGTCACATCACGTTCCTCTGTTTTATCTTTCCATAGCTTTTTCACAAGCGGTACGACCATGAAAAGGACAGTTAAAATCACTAACCCTGTGACGCCCATTCCAAAGGTGTCTCCATTTCCATATTGGATCGACAGGTATACGTCTGTCACTGGATTGGTAAAGTGGAAATTCGGCATCACCAAATCAATTAACGGTGCGACAAAGAAGAAAATCAGTGCCGTTGCTGCCATCCATCCGGCAATGGAACCGAAAAGGAAGGCCGTGCGAATAAAGGCAGAGCACGCCACTAACAACAAAATGGTGAAGATCGACCATTGAATGGCTTGATCATCTGCAAGCTTGTAAATGTTCAGTCCAAACAAGCTGATCATGAGCCCGACTAATAGATTCAAGATGCCAAACAGTGCACCTTTGACCAGCATCGGAGCTGACGCATAATACGAGCTGAAAAAGCCAATTAACAAACTGCTGATCATCACAATGACCAAAATGACGACCGGCGGTACAGTCTGCGTTTTTTCCTCCGGCACATCGCCGCTGATTTTCAGCGGATTGGCTAAATGGTTATACACATAGTTGCTGTTGCCTTGATCACTTAATGTATTTCCTAAAATACCCTTTAAATCTTGCTGAACAAGCTTTGTAGAGTCGACATTCTTGCTCCAGTTTTCATTCAGCGTATCTGCTTTTTCTTGAACTGTTGTGACACTCTCTTCAATGTTATTCGTATAATCCGCCACCCCTTTTTGGCGATCGGTTAACGAACTCATATTTTCAGAAAGACGAAGCACTTCCTGACCAATTGAATCCTGTGCACTGACAACAATTGAACTGCCTGCAAGATCAGCTGTATACACCGCATCTCCTTGATCAGCCATTTGCTCAGCTACATTGTCCGCACTTTCAGAAATTGTCTGTAATTCCTGTTCCATGCTTGCCTGCTGAGTCGTAATGTACTCCGAATAACCATCTGAAAACTTCTGCATCTCATCAATAAAAGTAGACACATCATCGTTTGATGTCAGCATCTGGTTTTTGAGCTTATCCCAGTTCTCAGTTTCTTCTTTTTTGATGGAGAGGATGGATTGGATTTCATCTGGTTTGGTGTCGACCAAAGAAGAAGGATCCTTCTCTTGATAGAAGCTGTTAAGTAATGCTTCATAATGTACTAATTCATTTGAATACTTTAATAATTCTGATGCATTTTCTGATTTTGTATTAAAATCCCCAAGTTTATCCATTTTCGATGTATATTGATTTAATGGAGATTGAGTTGTTTCTATTCGTTCTAATTTTCTTGTAATAGCAGATTCTTGTTTGATGATGGATTTCTTTATATCACTTATGTTTTTATTGTTGCTAGTTTCTATTCTTATTATTTTTTCTTCTAGTTTATCTATTTTATCTGTTAAAGATTTTAATACTTTACTCAAAAGATCGACTTTTCCTTGTAATTGATCATTATGAGCTGTGGTTTTCTCCTCGATATTCTTTTTCACTTCTTCTAATTTTAGGGACAGTGCTTTTAGTTGCTCTTTTGATTGAACTGACGTTGATTTGGTTTCCCCAGTTTGTTCTGGATTTTCTTCACCAATTTCTGGAGTAGGTGGCGTTTCTTCATTTCCAGACAACTCATCTGCCACTTGATTTATTTCTGTTGAGATTTCAGATAATTTCTTCGTCTCTTCTTCAAGATCGATTTTCAAATCGTCTGTCGAGTCTTTTTGGTCTTCACCTTGATTATTCGAATCCTCATTCGGATCCTCTTTCGGTTTCTCTGCTTCAAGCAATGCCTTTCTTGAAGCTTTCAATTGCTCTTGCAATGGAGTAATTTTATCCCCTATGTATGCAAGATATTGAGCTTCATAATTTCTAATCAGTTCTTCCTGAGACGTCTTCACAAGTTCCTTTAACCCCGTGGATTGCTTAGGAATAACGTCTTCTCTCGACTTTTGAACAGATTGGATGGCGCTGTCCGTTGTTTTCAGCTGACTTTGTACCCCGTTGATGTCTGTTTTTAGTCCGCCCATTTGATCACTAAAGCTGCGGGCATTTTGGTTTTGAATGTCAGCGAGCTGTTTGAGCCCTTGCTGGATTTTCTTTTGACTTGCTGATTGCGCTTTGATCAAGAGATCCTTTTGTTTGTCTTGATACTGCTGATATTGATCGACTGCTTTCACAAAGTCCTTTAACTGGTTCTTTGCCTCTTCTGTGGTACTCAAGCCGTCTTTATACTCTTTCTGTGAATCGGCCATCGCATTTTTTAATTCTTCTATTTGTTTCTTCTGCTGCTGGACGGCATCTGATAGTTTGTTTGAGTTCGGTTTATAGAAGTTGTACATCGTGTTTTGGAATTCGACTTCTTTGCCGACAATATGCTCAAACTCTTCTCTTACATTGCCGATTTCCTGTGATACAAAACTCCAGTATAGCGTCGACATCTGTTCATTCATTTTCTTTTGTGCATTTTCCAGCTCTCTTTGCACTTTCTCTTTATTGACTGCATTGAGCTGATCTTGAATTGAAAATTGAATGGACGCCTTTTCAGGATGGTCTTTATCATAGCTCAGCACATTTTTAGAGAAATCAGACGGAATATAAAGGACAGCGTCATATTTTCTGTTTTTCAGTCCATTTTCCGCCGCACTGCGATTCACTACAGTCCATGTATAATCAGGACGTTCTGACAATGCTGCCACAACATCCTGTCCGAAACGAGCCGTGTTTTCACTTTCGCTCGCTCCCATATCCTCATTGACCACTGCAATATTTCGTGTGGCATTCTTCTTCTGTTTTGCCGGGTCATCTCCAATCAGGTGGAAAAATAAAACCGGCAGCACAAGAATCAATATCATGGTGGATACGATTTTGATGGAGCTTTTTTGCTGCTCTGTCATTGAACACTCTTCCTTTCTACCGCACATAAAGGAACCTGGATTTTCTTCTCTTTTCCGTTTTCAACCAAATACCCGAAACCTGGCTGAATCTCTGGTTCTTGTCTTGCATACGGGAGCGGTATGATGTTTTGCTCTGATTTTTTCATGAGTAACATGGCATGACGAACTTGTTTGATTTCGTTTGTGAGTGCATCATAGCCCTTACTGAACTCGGTATGATTCCCTGATGCAATCAGGCTGAAGCCTAGGTGTGCATATGACTTCATGAAATCAGCCAATTGATCTTGAAGACGCGGATCGATCGTCTGCTGAAAACGCGTAATGCCATCGATCACAAGCACAATTTGAGGAAATGACAGCTGATCGGTCTCCCCTTGGCGCACAGCTTCGACATACATTTCTTCCCGCACCTTGAATATGCGGTCCATTTCTTCTGCCCATTCGGTGATATCATCCTTTGTTTCAAGGTAATCAATGTTCTCTTCTTTTGCATAATGGGATAGACCTCGATCAATTGAATCAAAGACAGCCAGCTTTTCAGGCTTTGCCACTAAAAGCTGATCGAGCATCAGTTTTGTCACATTTGTTTTCCCGCGCTGCGTTTGACCGATAATGAGGCAATGTTTATTCTTTTTCAAGTCAAAATAAACAGGTGCCACAGATTCCTCATCTAATCCGACTGGAATGTCATAAGGCGGTTTTTGTTCATCTAAACGACTCTCAAGCTCCCAAACTGTCAGCTTATCAGGAAGCATTGGCACAGGCTTTGGTTTTTCGGATGCTTCAAAGCGGTTATGAAGAAGCTGTATCTCTTGTTTCAAATGCTCAAACAATTCGAGATCGTTCTCTCCTTCAACTGGCAGAAACATTTGCGCAAAATAAAGCTCTTCTTTGTTAATAATGACTCGTCCTGGGATCGACTCTAAGCTGAATTTCGGTCTGCCAATAATCGAGTACGCCTCTCCTTGATCCATTAAGTAATGGACAATCTTTGTTTTCAAATTGTTCATCAGCGATTGACGCACTGCATTTACCCGGGTTGCTGTAATCAAGAAGTATATACCTAGTGATTGTCCGTCACGGCTCAGCTGAATAAATTCAGATTCGAGATCATGCATTTCGTCTTTAACAATGTCAAAGTTGTCAATCACGATAAAAATGAATGGAAGCTTTTTCTCATTTAAGGCGTTGTACATTTTGATATGACTCATTTCTTGCTGTCTAAATAACCGCTTGCGATATTCAACCTCTTCCCGCAGACGCTTCATTGATTTTTGGATCTTTCTCATCTGATCCATTAAGAAATAATCCGCCGTATGCGGCAGTTTGGCTAACGGAAGCAATGTTCCGTTTCCGAAATCATAAATATATGCGTGCCATTCTTCAGGTGAATACCTCTCCGCAAAGCTCATCAGCAGTGTTGTAGCAGCAAGTGATTTGCCGTAGCCGGAGGAACCGAAGATGCCAATGTTCCCATCTTCCATCATTTGATAAGAAAGTGGATGCTGGCTTTGCTGATCTGGTTCATCAACAAGCGCAAAATGGAAGACATGCTCTTCACTCGACGCATAACGCGTTTTTGGAATCCGTTCTTCAAGCGGTGGAAGCCATGGACTTGGCAGCTTCTCAATTCCAAGCTCCTGCTGCATACGTTCAATTTCATCCACAACAGCGGAAATCTCCGTCACTGTCTCTTTTTTCACTGCTGGCTCTGTGCTTACCCCTGATAACGGAATAAGACCAGTATCTGTCACAATGGCAATGTCATCTTCTGAGCCGTAGCCATCTTCCATATATGGTGCACCGCTCCAAGCCGATTGGAACAATTCATAAATTTCATTGTTGCCCACTTGTAAATAACCGCGGCCTGTGACCGTAATGGACGCTGCATCACTATTTTTCAAAATTTCCTTACTGTCTGACGCATCTTGTACTTTTAGTGCGACCTTAAAACGGGAGTTACTCCAAATCTGGTCATCAATGACCCCGCCTGGCTTTTGGGTAGCCAAAATGAGATGGACCCCAAGGCTTCGGCCGATACGTGCAGCGCTGACAAGCTCCCTAATAAAGTCTGGCTCTTCACTTTTTAATTCAGCAAACTCATCAGAGATTAAGAACAAGTGAGGCATTGCCTGCTCAGCCTTTTTCTCCTTGTAGAGCTTCGTATAATCATTGATGTGATTCACGTGATACTGATCAAACAGCCGCTGCCTTTTCTTCAATTCACTTTTAATTGAGGCAAGTGCTCTTTCACTAAAGTTCTTGCTGCCTTCAATATTGGTGATCGTTCCAAGTAAATGAGGAATATTTCGAAACGGCTGCGCCATTCCGCCTCCTTTATAGTCAATCAACAGAAAAGCAACTTCATGCGGGTGAAAATGTACAGCGAGCGATAAAATATACGTCTGTAAAAATTCACTTTTCCCCGATCCCGTTGTCCCCGCCAACAGTCCGTGCGGGCCGTGCGCTTTTTCATGCAGGTTCAGATCGACAATGTCGTTTTTCCCCTTATAGCCGATTGGCACTGATAATGATTTGGCCGTTTCTGAAGTCAGCCATTTTTCACGAATGCCAATGTCATCTACCTGTTTGGCATGGAAAAGATCAAGGAATGAGACCGTCTCAGGAATCGAATTGGTCATACCAACTTGATGATCTAATGTTCTCAGTGTTCTGGCAAACAGTTCATTGTCCCCGCGCTGATGTGTATCAAGCTGAAACGGAATGCGTACTGCCTTTTTGTGCTGAATGAGAATATCTCCTTCTTCTTCGTTAATATAACGGACAAGCGTTGAAATATTTTCAGCTAAGCTTTCCTTTGTTTCTGCAGCAAAGAGAATGGAGATACCAAGATCTGTCCGGCTGCCTTCTAAGTATTCTAAAATCACATGCTCGGCAATGAGCTCATGATTTGTCACGATGAACACAAAATGAGGCGTAAAGATTTTCTTGTCTTTTTCTTCTTCTAAATCACGCTCGCGTAAAATTTCATAAATCGAGGACAACAGCTGATCGCGTGTTTGTTCGTTGTAAATAAACCCTTTGCCATATGTATGAGGCAGCTGGAAGTGCGGAAGCCATTTCATCCATTCCCAATTCTCATACTCCTGCTCATGAAAGATAAAGACAAATCTTAAATCGTGATAGCTGTGTGAGAAAGCAAGCTGTCCAACAAGCTGATGAAGCTCATTTTTCACAATCGCAGGCTTCCCAATTAATCCTGTTGGACCATCCGCAAGACCGAATGTAATCGGGACATTCTTCACTTCACGATATACTTTTTGCATGTGCTGCGTTTGTTCCATTAAGTCATCAATATCTCGATTGGCCATATCGCCGCCGCTCATCGATAATTCGTAGCTTGATGGGACTGCGCCTGTGCCAAGACGCAGGTGCAAGAAGTCGTCACTCACAAGCGTCTTTTCCCAAATGCGTCCGCTGATTTCTGATGTTAAATACTTCATTTGTTCAAATGACGGATAATGATACGTCAAAATATATTGCTGGCGGTCATACAGCTCCTGCAGCTCTTTCCGCTTATTTTCTAAATAAAGAGAGTAGACTCGCTGACGCTTCTCTTCTCGTCTTTTGCGCTGTGATTTTTCCTTAAAGTATTGAACGGACGATGTAATTAACGTCATGATAAACATCGCCATCGACACGATAATAAAGATTCCGCGCGGCTGGATTAGGGCAACAATCCCCATCACAAGGAGCATCACAAGCGGCGGAAGGACAACAAGCCAAAGCCCTCTGCTGTTATTTTCACTCTCCTGCGAAGGAAAGCTAAAGGATACCCTGTCATCTGGCAAATCATAAATCAAACGCGGTGTACGTCTGTATGAAGGGTATTTTTGTTTTGTTTCCGTACTTGGCGGTCTTGTTTTTTCCAAACGTGTATGAAAAGGTTCGTAAGCTGTCACCTGTAATAAATCATCGTCTTTAAATGTCACCGTCAGAAAGTTCCAGAACAGCTCATCTCCTGCATATACCTCCTCTGGACCGTGAATTTTCTTTCCGTTCACGTAAATCTTCTCGTCTTGAGGCATGACATACCATGTTCCTTCAATTTTCTCTAAAGTGAACTGGCTGGCATCTTGAAACATGGAATGGGCTTGTTCTTTCCACACATCTATCTCATCTTTCTCTTCACGTGAAAAAGACAGCTCCACTCTATTTCCTAGGTAATAAATATGTTGATCATGATGTGCATCCATTAAAAAAAGTGTAAGTGAACCAAGCTGATATGGTTCATGTGGAAGTAATTTGCCCTTCTTCTCATCTCCCTGATAAATATAAAAACCATCATTCGGTTCTTCAGGAGATAAACGAATGACCCCTTCATCAAACGAAAGTGAAGGGATTGTCACCGTATGCTCTATTTCAGGTCCTATCAGAGCTTCTCGATTGAACTGCTCATCTAAACGGACAGTTTGATAATCCTCCTCATAAAAAACCCAAAGAAGACTCAAACGCTCCACCTCCTCATGGGACAGCACCAACTGTCAGTTGTATCGAAAGAATTATTTTTTCTCATCTTTTTTCGTCTGAGAGGTTTTCTTTTTCGCTTCAGATTCTTTCTCTTTTTTCTCTTGATCGGCTTTTGACTGCTCTTTTTGTTCAGCTGTTTCATCTGTTTGGCTTGCGTCTGAGGAGTCACTTGTGCTTGTCTCGGTTGTTTCTTTTTCTTCATATTTCGCCATTTCCTTAATGATCGGATCTAGCTGTTTTTGTTTTTCTTCAGCAGAAAGGCTGTCATCGTTTTGAATTTCATTGCGGTAGGCGACAAGTGCCGTAAATATGTACCTGTCGTCTCCAAGTACCCGTGCAATATCAAGTGCTTCCTTGCTATTCCCTTGTCCAATATGAATCCAAAAAAGGAAATATTGCGGATCTGTCTGCAATGTGTACGTTTCTGTGATTTCTTTTTTATGCTGATCAAGCAACAGACTGCCTTGGTTCGTTTGTACATACGAAATGGCCAGTTCATATTGAAGAGAGACTGGCATTTGATTGGCTGGATATTTCTCTAACGTATCCACCACTTGACTGTACTGCTTGTTGAGATAATATTTGTTTGCCTCGACGTACGCTTCTTGTTTTGGCATGGCAAAAAAGAAGGTGTAAATGGTGTACACCAATGCAGGGATTAACAGGACAAGCAGACCTAGTCCGATGTATCGCTCGATCTTCCATTTCTTTTTAGGTATGGTTAAGAGCGTTTTTTCTTTCGCATCGATTGCTTTGATCTTTTGCTCAATCAATGCTGACAATTCTTCCAGCGACTTCGTTTCACTAATTTCTTTTGCCAGCTCAGATAATTTCAACGTTTCATTGTAAGCCGCATATTCTTGAAATTGATATTCATGGTCGACCACTCGAAGAACAACAGCCTTGACCTCTTTTAACAGGCGATACTCATCGGTTTCATATGGCGGAATGCTTTCTTTAACCCCATAATGCAAAAATGCAGGAGCTAAGCCTTGATGAAAAACAATGTTTTCAGGAGAAACAATAGGATGCAGCCGCTTCACGTCGTGTTTAAGAACTGCATCGACAAGCTGGTATGAAAAAATCCATTTGCTTTTTTCATCCTTTGCATGGATGAAACGAAATTCCTGATAGGCAGGAGGCGGTTGTATAGAAATGATGACCTCATCTTCAGTTAATTGAATCTCTTTCTGAAATGAAGGATTGATGTCTTTGATCGGTGCCGCTTCTAAACCGTCTAAGAGTTTAATCGTCTCTTTTTGAAAAATAAAGGTATAGGTGCCTCCCTCTTTTTTCATGACTGCTTCTAATTGTTCTTCTAAATAGGAACTCTTTTTATCTGCCATTTACAAAAGTCCTTTCATAGTATTTCCAGCCTGTCTCCTGTGGTAATTCCACAGTCTGACAGCTTATATTCGCCTGAAAACACAGCTTTCTTATTGACTACTCGCACCCATCCGCCTTCCCGCTTTGGAAGCGAGATTTGTTTTGCCTGCCAGGCGATATGGATGACTTGTTTAATATGTAAATAATTTGATAGTCTCAAATCAAACACACTGCCATCATAATTTTTTAAGTCGATGGTAATATCGATATACACAAATTTCCACCTCACAAAATAGAAAGAGCGCCGGCATCCATTGACAGACTCGGCGCTGTTTCTGCTTTTCACACTTAGAAAGGAAATCCCTTTGATTAGCCGCGGATTTGGCTTGCGATGTCTTGGTCAGTGCTTTCAAGTGTATTTGCCGTTTGATCAAGCTGATTGCTGACATCTGTTAATAGATCAGACATTTTGATAAATGAAGGCTTAAGCTGTTCGTATTGATCAGCAAATGCTTCACTAGAAGCACCTTCCCACATTCCTTTTAAATCAGAGATCATTCTATTTAGACGATCAACTTGGTTTAACACTTCTTGACTTTCAACACCATATTGCTTAGCGGTCGCTCTTAGTTCTTCTGGGGTTACGCGAATAATTCCTGACATATTCCTCATTACCTCCCGTGCATAGCCGCCATATAATGGGCTAATCCACTTATTTTTTGACGTTATTATTATAAAAACAGAAATGATACACAGTCAAACAAATCTGTTTTTATTTTACAAAATGAGTCTATAGAATTACTGTTTTTTCGCTTTTTATCTAGTATTTAACAGTTTTTTGGTCATATATTCATAATAAGTATCCACCTGCTTCGGTGGATCTTTCCGCCTATTGATTTTTTACTACGTTATTATTGTACTATTTCTTTTTCAGCGTGCTTCAACATCCATTTGCTTGCTTCTCACACTTTTTGTTTTTTTAAGTTTATGGCAGTTTTTTGTTGATTTACGTACCTCATTCTCTTCATAATGTAAGTACGTGAAATATTCGAAAAAGCAGGGGTTTTTTATGACAAAAAAGACAGATCCGTTTAAGTATAGCCTTGATCGTTTAGAGGATGTGGCAGACCAAATTAGTGATGTGCTCAATTGCCCTATTACTATAGAAGATACTCATCATCGATTATTGGCATATAGCACACACAATGATTTTACTGATCCCGCCAGAACTTCAACCATCATCTCCCGCCGGGTACCGGAAAAAGTCATTAATCGGCTTTGGAAGGACGGCATCATTCCTACACTCCTTAAAACAGACGAACCGCTTCGTGTCCCTCAAATTGCAGAGGTGGGTTTATCTAGCAGGGTCGCCATTTCGATCTGGAAGGACAAAGAAGTGCTCGGATTTATTTGGGCGATTGAATCCGCACAGCCTTTTTCAGAAGAAGAAATGGACCTTCTCAAAATGGCAGCGCATGCCGTGAAAAACAAATTACTCAATTTGCAAATTCGAAAAACGAAAACAGAAGAACGTAATCAGGAGCTTTTCTGGAAGATGCTCACAGGTCATATTCATGAAAAGGATGAGATGCTTGACCTATTTTTAAGGCTTGGCATCAGATGTCCAGACACATATGCCATCATCATCTTCCGTCTTCGTGACGAACTCACAGAGGAGACAGAAAAAAAGCTGTCCTATCTGCTTGAAACAACACAGCAAGTACAGGTACTGTTAACGACTGTTGATTTTCACGAATTCATTATTCTTGTCTCACCAAAAACAGAACATCCGCTTCAAGATATTAAGCAATTCACAAGCGGCATGCTGCAGCAGCTTGCGGACCGGTATCATATTCAGCATGTTCAGGCAGCAATTGGAGGAATTTACGATAACATCTCTCAAATTCAGCCTTCCTATAAAGAAGCACTGGCTGTATTAAAGACGAAAGAACGCTTTCCAGTTGAAACAGAACGTTTAAACAGCTTTTCTGAACTAGGCATTTATCAATATCTTGATGTGCTTGCTGAGAAGCGAAAGGGCTCTTCTTACTCCAGTTACTCTTTATCAAAGCTGGAGGATTACGACCTGAGGCATCATTCCAACCTTGTCGAAACCCTTGAGCGGTTTATTGACTGTGACAGCAATGCCAATATTGCCGCAAAGCAATTAAACATCCACATCAATACCTTAAATTATCGATTAAAACGGATTACAGACATCGCAGAAATTGATTTAAAAAACATGAATGAGAAAATGACCATCTACCTTGATATGAAGCTAAAAAACGTCCATTTGTGAAATTTCACAAAGAGGCGTTTTTTTATTTTTTATTTCAACCGAAGAATTTTCTAAACTTTCCGGATACACTAGACATACAATATCAATAGATAAGCATAGGAGGAATAAACATGATCATCGGCATTCCGAAAGAAATTAAGAACAATGAAAACCGAGTGGCTTTAACACCAGGAGCAGCTTCTCAATTGCTTTCAGCTGGACATCAGATTTTAATTGAAACAAACGCTGGTTTTGGAAGCGGATTCACTGATGACGATTATGTATCTGTTGGTGCAGAGATTCTTGATCAGGCGAAAGATGTATGGGCATCTTCTGATATGATCATGAAAGTAAAAGAACCATTACCTGAGGAATATCCTTATTTCAGAGAAGGACTTATCTTATTTACGTACCTGCATCTAGCCGCAGAGCCCTCCTTGGCTGAAGCATTAAAACAAAAAGGCGTTACAGCCATTGCTTACGAAACAGTAACGGACGGAAAAACACTCCCTCTTCTCACACCAATGTCTGAAGTAGCAGGCAGAATGGCCGCTCAAATTGGGGCTCAATTTTTAGAAAAGCCAAAAGGCGGAAAGGGTATTTTACTTGCAGGTGTACCAGGGGTATCAAGAGGAAAGGTCACCATTATTGGGGGCGGTGTTGTTGGAACAAACGCAGCGAAAATGGCGATCGGACTTGGCGCAGATGTCACCCTGATTGATGTAAACGCAGAACGCCTGCGTCAGCTGGACGACCAATTTGGCCATCAAATGAAAACGTTAATGTCCAATCCTGTCAACATTGCAGATTCAGTCAGTGAGGCAGACCTTCTCATTTGTGCGGTGCTGATTCCTGGTGCCAAAGCACCGACGCTTGTGACAGAAGAAATGGTGAAACAAATGAAGCCTGGTTCTGTCATTGTGGATGTAGCGATTGATCAAGGCGGCATTGTCGAAACCATTGATCACATCACAACCCATGATCAGCCTACTTATGAAAAACATGGCATTTTACATTATGCTGTCGCTAATATGCCAGGCGCGGTTCCGCGGACATCAACTGTTGCGTTAACGAATGTCACTGTTCCATATGCGCTGCAAATTGCGAATAAAGGCGCTGCAAAAGCTATTAGAGAAAACAATGCCATCGCAGAAGGTGTCAATGTGATGAACGGACATATCACGTACGAAGCGGTCGCTCGTGATCTCGGCTATGATTACGTACCTGTCAGCAAAGCCATCGATGCCACTTTTATGACCGAAGCTTAATCAGCTACCCGCCCTATTGATGGGCGGGTTTTATTGTTAACCTAAAATAAAAACAAGTTGACAAAAATCCTTCTTCCCCTTAATCTATTTGTACAGATAAGACAGGGGGAAACATCATGCAAAAGAAGACAAGAACTGCTGACTTTGTGCTAGTGGGAATGTTTGCTGCACTCATGGCTATCGGAGCCAATATCACATCCATTGTGCCATTTTTACAGGTCGGCGGAATTCCACTTACGATGCAGCCGTTTTTTTGTGTGCTTGCTGGTCTCTTACTCGGCAGACGGCTTGGCGCATTAGCTATGATTGTCTATGCCTTGGTTGGAATTGCTGGTGCACCTGTATTCGCCCAGTTCTCTGCGGGCTTTGGGGTCATTTTAGGCAAAAGCGGCGGCTTTGTATTATCATACATCCCTGCTGCCTGGCTTGCCGGATTCATTCTAGAAAAAAGAAAAAACCCTGGCTTTGGCCGCTTTTTGCTTGCAGCCATTGCTGGTACGACCGTGATGTATGTGATCGGAACGACCTATACATACCTCGCATTAAATGTATGGCTTAATGCACCGATTTCCTATCAAACCACATGGTTCTTTATGATCTGGTTTATGGTAAAAGACTACGCATTGACGATATTACTTGCGATGCTGGCACCTAAAATTTATCGCTCTGTATCCAAAGCCACATCCTTTCGAAAACAAGAAGCTGTATCATAGAAAAAAGAGCCTGTCTTCATTCAGGCTCTTTTTCATCATTACTCAGCGTATTGATCTATGATTTCTTCCAGCATTCCTTCAAGCACTTCTACATTTTCAAGATCTGATGGACTGAAGCGGTAGCGCACAAGCTGTTCCCCATCATTATACATCTCCTCAAGCCAGCCTCTCAGGCCTCTTGCTCTACGGTCGACTTCGAAAACAATGTCTAATCCGCCTTCATCTATCAGAAAAATCAGCTCTAACTCATCAAGCATATAGCGATAGTAGTCTGATGTCGGAATGAACTCGAATTCTTGGACGAATGGCAGGCGCCGCTGAAAGTAAGGTGCTTGCTCACAGTCTGCTTCGTTCAGGTGGAAGCCAAGATTTCTAGTGGCCTCCAGTACATTTCTCACCCAAGGGTGTGCTTCAACGAAAATGCGGTCATAGTCAGATTTATCGATTCCGCCTTGGATATCAAGGTCTGTCTCCACTGCAATTTCAACTTTTCCGATCGTCATCGGGGTATCGATAGGAAGAATAAAAGAAAACGGAAATTCATACTTTTCTCCAGGCTGGATGGTAAAAGAATCCGCCACCCGTACAGAATGGATGTTTGCATATTTTCTACGCTCTTCATCATCTTTTACAATCACATACTGTGTTTCAATTTTAACATTGATATGGCGGATTTCCTGAGCAATTTTTCCGCCCTTTACATGGACAGTTCCCGTTACTTCTTGTCCTGGATAATAAGCGTTTTTCTCTAAAATGGTATCTACTTTTGCCGCACCAATTCCTGCACTTGCCGCTAGCTTTTTAAAAAATGACATGTCCCATCTTCCCCTTTTCATTTTTATCAGCATATATACGTAAGATTGAGAAAGAAAGATTCATTTAATTCGTACTTTTGTCCTAATTATTTTTTCATCTGCGAACAACAAAAAAAGCTTATAGAAAAAACATCATTGTTTTCTCTACAAGCTTTTCATTTTACAGAATAATCGCCGCCAGCCAGCCGAACAGAACAAGCGGAATATTATAATAGATAAAAGTCGGGACACAAGTTCCCCAAATGTGGTGATGTTGTCCATCCATATTCAATCCAGATGTTGGTCCAAGCGTACTGTCACTTGCAGGTGAACCTGCATCTCCAACAGCCGCAGCAGAGCCAATAATGGCAATGGTAGCCATTGGACTAAAACCTAAGTGTAAGCAAAGTGGAACAAAGATGGTTGTAATAATCGGAATCGTTGCAAATGATGATCCGATTCCCATTGTCACAAGCAGACCAACGAGCAGCATTAAAATCGCCGCAAGACTCTGGCTGTTTCCGATAAATTGGGAAGATGCTTTGACAAGAGATTCAATGTCTCCTGTTTTTGTTAAAACGTTGGCAAACCCAGCCGCAACAAGCATGACAAAACCGATAAATGCCATCATATTCATTCCAGATGTAATCAGTTCATCTGCTTCATCCCGTTTCATCATTCCAGTCACAAACAAGACAAGCAGTCCTGCGAGTGCACCGAAGATCATTCCTTCCACACCAAGGCTTTGTGATAGATAAAGCTGGACAATCAACGAAACGAGAATAGCAAGACCGGCAAAGAATAAGCTTTTTTTCGTATAAGCCGATTTCTCTACGTCTGTAATTTCACGATTCTCATATACCTTCGGCTTTCGATATACAAAAATGGAAACGATCAAGCCAAGAACCATTCCTGCTACAGGAATCAGCATGGCATATGGAATATCTGCAAGGTTTACAGTCAGACCCGCTTCCTTCATATTGTCACGAAGCATTCCGTGGAAAATCTGTCCAAAACCGACTGGAAGTAATATATATGGTGCAGTGAGTCCGAAGGTAATGACACACGCTAGCAGTCTGCGGTCAATCTGAAGCTCGTTAAACACCTTTAATAACGGCGGAATGAGGACTGGGATAAAGGCAATGTGAACAGGAACGACGTTCTGTGAAAAACAGGACACGATCAAAATGACAAGAACGATGAGCACTTTTGATAGTGTTTTCCGTCTTGAATCACCTTCTTTTCCTAGAAGCTTCACTGCTCCTTCAACCATGGCATCTGGAAGACCTGTTTTCGTCAGTGCCGCAGCAAATGCTCCTAATAACGCATAACTAATCGCCACTGTTGCATTTCCTCCGAGTCCGTCCGTAAAGGCGTCCACTGTTCCTCCCAAGCCTAATCCACCTGCAAGTCCGCCAGCTAAAGCGCCTATTGCCAGCGCAATCACGACATTGACCCGCAGCAAGCTTAATATCAACATTAAAACAACCGCTAAAACAACTGCATTCATGGTGAAACCCCCGAAATCCTTTAGTTTACTAATGTAGTAGATAATTAAAGTACCAACGTATGTTACCATAGAAAAAAAACTTCGTCAAATGGCGTATGTCCTACATAAAAAAGCTCTGCCACTTGGCAGAGCCTTCTCCTTTATTTCTTTCCTTCAAATCGTTCCACAAATGTTGCGAGTGATCTTACCATTACACCTGTTGCCCCTGTTGGTCCAAAGCATGAAGGTTTTTCTGTTGTAGCTGTTCCTGCAATATCTAAGTGAACCCAAGGGGTATCCTCTGCGAATTCGCCAATGAAAGCACCTGCCATGATCGCATGACCATCACGGCCTGGCGAGTTATTGAGATCCGCCATTTTACTGTTTCGTACTCGTTTCTTATCTTTTTCCGTGATGGGCAGCTGCCAGATCATTTCACCGCATTCTTCTGATGCTTCTTTAAACTGAGCGTACAGCTCATCGTTATTGGTCATCGCGCCTGTTGTCTCATTTCCAAGCGCCACAATGACACCGCCTGTTAATGTGGCCACATCTACAAGGACAGAGGCACCGTGCTGCTTCGCATATGTCACCCCATCTGCTAAAACAAGACGGCCTTCTGCATCCGTATTGAGCACTTCGATTGTTTTACCGCTTAGTGACACAATCACGTCGTCCGGCTTCATAGCGTCTGCCGAGATCATATTATCGGTTGAGGCAATGACCGCAATGACATTTTGCTCTGGACGAAGTTCGCCGATGATTTCCATTGCACCTAAAACAGACGCTGAGCCGCCCATATCTGTTTTCATGCCAACCATACTCGCTCTTGGCTTTAAAGAATAGCCGCCGGTATCATACGTGATGCCTTTACCGACAAGGCCGATGACGTCTGTCCATTCTTCCTTGCCTTGATATTTCAATACGATGAGTTTTGGCGGTTCTGTTGAGCCTCTATTGACGGCTAAAATACCGCCCATTCCGAGCTCTTCCATTTGTTCTTTATCTAAAATTTCAATCTCAAATTCATATTTATATGCAAGCTCTGCCGCATACGAAGCCAGATCAGAGGATGTGAGCATGTTTGGCGGCATATTCACAAGGGTACGAGCTGAATTGACTGACTGTCCGTACACTTCGCCGACTTTCAAACTTGCCTGAATTTCAGCTTGATCATGCTCTGTCGTTGCATAAACAAACTCGATAAAACGATCCGGTTCATTTGTTTTATGTTTAAAATCCTGTAATTCATATGTAGCTAAAAGGCAGCTTTCAGAAAGGGCATGAGCTGCATCTTGAGCAGGCAGATCCTTTCCAATAAACGTATCCAGCAAGACAGAAACCGCTTGCTTTTTATCTTGATGAAGCTTTTTGAATAAATGGGCAAACACTTCTTTTGCCTCTTCAAACGTGTAATCTGATTCCTTCCCAAGCCCGACAAAATAAATGCGTTTGATGCCTGTTTCAGGGGATGGGAAAAACTTCGAAAGCTGATTTCGTTTGGATGAAATGTCGCCTTCTTTTAATAATTCAGTGATTCTTCCTTCAAGTAATTCATCCATTTCTTTTGCTTTTCCTGATAATTGGCTCTTTTGAAAAAGTCCGATCGCCAGTGTATCTTTATGCTGCAATTCATTTGTCGAGAAAAACATATTTATCACACGCTCCTTAATGAACTCCATTTTTCACATTGGAACTTCTATTATATCAAAATTTGCGTTCCTATACGATCATTGCCAGTCTGTCTTTACTTGATGAACATTTATATTTTCACACGCGGAAGGGCATCATGAAAAAGCGGCGAAAACCTGAGCAGCCTGTCCGTGTTCTCCTCGTTCCACATCTACTTTCTTTAATGTTATAATGAACATGGACTTGGCAGCTTTTTTTACTGCTATCATTTTTTCATCATACTAGGATTTTTAGTTCATCATTTCGCACGATATTTTTTCTTAAAGAGAGGATGTTTCTTGTTCATGAGCGTACTGACGAATTTTCCGCTGCTTGCCAGCCTAGCAGCCATCTTTTTTGCACAATTTGTAAAAGTACCGATTCAATTTATCATTTCTAGACGACTAGATTGGTCGCTCATTACAAGCACAGGCGGAATGCCAAGTTCACACTCCGCAGCAGTAACAGCACTCTCCACAGCAGTGGCTTTAGAGCACGGGCTAGATACATCTATCTTTGCCATTTCCGCCATCTTTGCCATTATTACCATGTTTGATGCGACAGGCGTTCGCAGACAGGCAGGAGAACAGGCGACTGTTCTCAACAAGCTCGTAACAGATTTTAACCGATTTGTTTCCGAAGCAAAGAATTTCCCAAATGCGGAAGAAAAAGAAAAGCAAAAGAAATTAAAAGAGCTTCTTGGTCATAAGCCGATTGAAGTCTTCTTCGGCGGCTTAACAGGGATCTTGCTGACACTCATCTTAGATTATTACTTCATGTAGAAGCGAAAAAGCTTTGGACCTTAAACGGCCCAAAGCTTTTTTATTCTTTATTGGCTTGAAACTGCTGACGGAATACTTGCATCGATTCTGCTTCATTGAGCTGATTTAAGTCTTTTTCCGTTAACGTCCCTTCACCCTTTTTGATGATATACACATCGAGCACTTTTTTACCCCATTCTCTATACACATCATCAACGGTTTCATAGTATAAATCAAGCTTATGACCTTTAATGGCTTTCCCGGTATCTGCAACCACACCATAGCCATAGTTCGGAATAAACAGCACCGTTCCAATCGGAAAAACAGATGGGTCGGCTGCCACTGTTGAATATAAATCACGTTTCACTTTAACGCCTGAATATGTAATGCCATATGCATGATGTTCCTTCGTTTTGCCTGTTGATTCCACACCTGCTGTATAGCCGGTTGCCACAACCTTCTGTTTCGGGTAATCGTTCCAATTAAACGCCTCTTCGAGAGAAACAGACCGCGCATCTTCACTTTTGAGTGCCATCGTTTCCCTTTTTGGCTGCTGAAAAAAAGAAGATACTTGCCTGCCCGCATCGGTCTCTTTCACCCACGCAGCTAAATCACTTGGTTCGACTCCAGATATGCCCGTAAAGCTTGTCAAAAGTGCAAGCATGAATAGGGCTGTCATGAACAATCGTTTCATCCATGTTTTCATCTCTATTTGTCACTCCTCTACCCATCTATTTGTTTCCAAACAAAATGGAAACTATGCAAAGGAGAAACAAAAAAACCCACTTGCGTGTCCACAAGTGAGTTAAAACATTTGATACCCTCTTTTTCGAAGTGCATTAATGACAAAACCTGATGTGATTGCACCGATCAGGCCGCTTAATAAGATGATGATATCTGCCGCAGCGAGTGAGACGATCCGGTCTCCTATTCCTGAAAAAGCGGTGCCAGGCTCTCTTACATAAGCGATCATCTTTTGATTGTTGATAATGAAAAGGCATACAATTGGATATAAAATAGCCATAATCCATGACATTCTCAGCAGCATATTGAGCAAAAAGCCAATGCCGAAGAATAACACGAAAAATAAAATAACTGAAATGATAACGACTGGTAAACTGATCACTTCATCTCCACCCCCAAATATCCCATCATTAGTTTAACTTGGAAATAGAGATGAAGTCAATCAATGGAAAAAGCAGATCGATTAACGCTTCTTTCCTGTCCCTTTACATTCCTCACACGTTTCAGATCCGCCGAGCAATAGCTGAAAGTACCCTTTTCCTGAACAATATTGACAGGTTGATGTTTTTTCCTTTGTTTGTGCATTCATATTGCTCACTCCTTAATCTAAATTTTCTGATAATTTATCATAACATATTTTGCTGCCGATGACCAAGTGAGAAAATATACCACAACTTATAAAAAAACGTGTATCACGAGGATACACGTTTTTGTCTATAATGGTTTAGAAGAACTTGAATTTTCCTTTTTTCAGAACAAGTCCTGGTCCGCCAACCATGAATAAAGAACGGTTGTCGATGATTTTCTTCATTGCAGAAGCTTTTGTTCCTTGAAGTTTTTTACCAAACGCAACACCTACAGCGTCGTGTTCACCAAGAGAAGCAACTGTTCCTTTGATGTCTGGCTTAAAGCTTTCAAGAGAACCGCCTTTTACTAGTGCTGCAAGGTTTTTCGCTACTGTTTCACCTTGCTGCATAGCGATTTGTGCAGTTGGTGGGTATGGACGGTTGATTTCTTCATTGATAATCAATGAACAGTCACCAATGATGAAGACATCATCATTTTCTGGTACACGAAGATCTGGAGACACTTTTACGCGGCCGCGCATGTTTTCAAAACCAGCTTCTTCAACGATTGGGTTACCGCGTACACCTGCAGCCCAAACAACAGTTGCAGCTTTGATTTCTTCTGTATCATCGTCTTTTCCAACAATGATCCCCTCAGGCGTACATTCTTTGATCGCTGTACCAATTTTGAACTCAACACCTTTACCTTGAAGGTAGTTCATCGCATAGTCGATCAATTCTGGATCGAATCCAGGAAGAGCTGTTGGCGCAGCTTCTACACAGATGATACGCACGTCTTTTTGATCAATGTCATACTCTTTGCAAAGCTCAGGCACACGGTTTCCAAGCTCACCAAGGAACTCAATACCTGTGAATCCTGCGCCGCCGACAACGATTGTCAAACGCTCTGGACGTTTTTCAGCATCCGTATTATACGTCGCAAATTGAAGCTCAATGTGCTCACGAAGCTGACGAGCAGAGTTGATGTTAGAGATTGAGAATGCGTATTCTTTCAGTCCTGCAATACCAAATGTTTCAGGAACAGCACCAAGTGCAACAACAAGGTAGTCATAAGAAAGTTCGCCCTCTGATGTCACAACTTTCTTCGCTTCCTTATCAATGCTTTCAACTGTTGCTTGTACAAAGTTGACACGGGAACTGTTAATCACATCTTTGATTTGATAACGACAGCGGTCATGATGAAGAGTACCTGCACTTGCTTCATGAAGCCATGTTGTTTCGTAATGATAATTATGCTTGTTCACAAGAGTAATGTCCGCATCATTTGTGCCAAGCTGTTTTGTTAATCTTGTTACAGTCATTAATCCGCCATAACCTGCACCTAATACAACGATTTTCGGTTTATTCACTGGAATCACATCCACCTTTTTTAAATTTGCTGTAAAACGGATAAAGAATTACATATCGTTATTCTCAACCGCTTTGCGGCATTTTATGAAATTTAAACAAAAAAATAAGTATGTGAAAATCTGAACTTTCACCTACATAAAACGAAAGCATTTGACCGTATCCGACAAAAATTCATAAAAAATTAATATTTAGTTCCCTTAACAATAATAGCGAGTTCTGCTCCAATTTTCAAGGCTTTAAACTGAAAATCCTTATGATAAACGGTCTTTCTCACTTTTTCCTCCTTTTCAAAGCTTCAGCATCAAAAAACGACAAGTTTTTCAAAACAAGTCAAACGACGATATGTGGTATGATATGATATAGTGATAACAATTTTCATTTGGGAGGATTAAAGGAATGCAAGAAGATTCTAAGGTATATGACATTACCGTTATCGGGGGCGGCCCAGTTGGATTGTTTACTGCGTTTTACGGAGGCATGAGACAGGCAAGTGTGAAAATCATTGAAAGCCTTCCTCAGCTCGGCGGTCAACTTTCCGCTCTTTACCCTGAAAAATATATTTATGATGTGGCTGGATTCCCAAAAATCCGCGCACAAGAATTAGTTGATAACTTAAAGGAACAAATGGATAAATTTGATCAAACCATTTGCTTAGAGCAGGCAGTTGAAACGGTTGAAAAACAGGCAGATGGAATCTTTAAACTTGTGACAAATCAAGAGATTCATTATTCTAAAACAATCATCATCACAGCTGGTAACGGTGCATTCCAACCGAGAAAGCTTGAACTAGATGCAGCAGAATCATTTGAAGGAAGCAACCTGCATTACTTCATTAATGACTTGAACCAATTTGCCGGCAGACGTGTTGCCGTTCTTGGCGGCGGAGACTCTGCGGTGGACTGGGCACTTATGCTTGAACCAATCGCAAAAGAAGTATCCATTATTCACCGCCGCGATAAATTCCGCGCGCATGAGCACAGTGTAGAAAACCTGCACAACTCGAAGGTCAATGTACTGACACCATTTGTACCAACTGAGCTCATTGGTGAAGACCGCATTGAACAGATCGTGCTCGAAGAAGTCAAAGGCGACAAAAAACAAGTGCTTGATGTGGACGACGTGATCGTCAACTTCGGTTTTGTTTCCTCCCTTGGACCAATCAAACAATGGGGCCTTGAAATCGAAAAGAACTCCATCGTGGTGAAATCTACAATGGAAACAAACATTGAAGGCTTCTATGCGGCAGGAGACATCTGTACGTATGAAGGAAAAGTCAAATTGATCGCAAGCGGATTTGGTGAAGCACCAACTGCTGTCAACAATGCGAAAGCTTACATGGACCCGAAAGCCCGTGTACAGCCTCTCCATTCCACAAGCTTATTTGAAAACAAATAAGAGCGGATCAAAAAAGGAGTTCCCACTCGCGGAACTCCTTTTTCGTTTATTTAAAAATCCCAATATAGGCATTTGCCATCCCAAGTACCATTGCAGCAAGCAGCACCACAACAATCCCTGCCACAACCAAAATCACCCGATCCTTCACACGTTCCTTTTTCGGAAGCGGCTTCTCAATCCCGCAAGACGGACACGTTTTGGACCGATACGGAATCAGTTCATGACAGTTCCTGCAATTGATTTGTTCACTCAAACCTCAGCAACCTCTTTTCTGACTACAGTTTATGTTTGGTTCTCATGATACTCTTTTCGAGTGGAAATAGCCAGTTGTTCGGGCAAGCTGTAACAAAATTGAGCGATTTGCGAGAAAAAAACATAGCTCCTTGAATCCGCTGCTTCAAACAAGATCAACAATCCATGATTTAAATTTTAAAAAAGATGATTGACCCTAACGCAACGTCATATTTTATAGTGGATATCAAGAGAGGTGAATTGAAATGAAAGTAAAAGAAGTAGCTGAATTATTTGGTATTAGCATTCGTACACTTCATCATTACGACAAGATTGGTTTATTGACCCCAAGTGAAGTCACAGATAATCGTTATCGACTCTATTCAGAAGAAAACCTTGAAACATTGCAGCAAATATTATTTTTCAGAGAACTTGGATTTCCATTGAAGGAAATCCAAAAGATGATGCACAATCCTTCATTTAATAAGAAAGAAGCATTTATGCTACAAAGAAAAATGTTAATAGAGAAACGAGATAATCTCGATAAAATGATCGGTAATATTGATAAGACGCTGCAGCATTTAACGGGAGTAACTCAATACACCTATAAAGAAAGGTTTGAGAATATGAATATGAATTTTAGCCAATATGAAGAAGAAGCTCGTCACCGTTGGGGAAATCAAGCTGTTGATGAAGTCAGCTCAAAACTAAGTCATTTGTCTAAAGATGAACAAATTGAATTATCTGATAGCTGGGATAGCATATTGAATAAACTAGCCTCTCTTCGCAGCCATTCCCCTAAATCCAAAGAGGTGCAAATCGTCATCAAACAATGGTACGACTTTTTAAACGAAAACTTTCGTTATTACTCTCTTGATGCTTTTTACGGTTTAGGCCAACTCTATATTCAAGATGAACGTTTCACAAAGAATATAGATCGTTATGGTGAGGGCTTGGCATCATTTATGAGCGAAGCGATGAAAGTCTTTACTACTCTTCATAAAAGAGGGAACAGCTATGAAAATTATGATTGAGAATACAATCGATCAATACGAAAAGTTATTCTCAACGAAACACAATAAAGAAAATTTTTTCCGACACACCATGATGAAACCTTTTGAAAAGATGTGGAATATGATAAACGTTCCGCTAAAAGCTAAACAGCAAAATGGCTATGATGTAATAATGGCAACCAAGATGCTTGGCTATCTTGATGTAACAGATACACAAACTGGACAACAAGCATTAAAAAGACTACAAGAAATTCAGGCTCTTCAAACAGCAGATATCACCTTAAACCATTGTATGGATTTCATAAAAAAGCATAACCTTCAAATAAATGCTGATGAGTTGAGATTTGGTCTGTATATAGCTGATCCGAAAAAGCTTGAACTGCAAAAAGGATATTGTGGCTTTGGAGGAATTCCTGGATTTATTCAAGTATCACTATATCCAAATTCATATAATATCCCAAGAATTCCTGCTCTCATTGCACATGAATTCCACCATAATATCCGTTTTTCACATTTTGAATGGGATTACGGAAACGTCACAGTTGGAGATTATTTAATTATAGAGGGTTTAGCTGAATCATTTGCAAAAGAGCTTTATGGTGAACATGTTTTAGGACCTTGGGTCACTTTTTTTGATAAAGAGGAATTTGACTATTCAAAAGAAGTGATAAAAGAGGCTATCCATACAAAAGGGTTTGCTGAGGTCAGTAGTTATATGTTTGGTGATACCATTGCCAAAGAACAAGGCTTTCAACCTGTAGGATTATCACCCTTTGCCGGTTATGCAGTAGGTTATCAAGCTGTACAATCTTTCATGAGAATTAATGATATAGGTATTGAAGAAGCGACCTTACTGGGTACAGAGGAAATACTAAGAAACTGCGAACTTTTTTCTACTTAAATACCTTTATAAAGAAGGACGTGCTGTGTGATTTAAGTCATGTCCTTTTTTCGCATCTTTAAAAACAACACAAAAAAACCTCCTCAAAAAAATAATCAATTTGAGGAGGTCTTAATTATACAAATAGATTTACAGAATGAATCGTTTTACCCCTTAACACTCTTCCGGCGTACCGGTATTCGTCGCTGTTCTGAAAGAAGAACCGCATCCGCATGACGCGATGGCATTCGGATTGTCGATGGTGAAACCGCCGCCCATTAATGATTGTTTGAAATCAATGATGGTTCCGTTCATGATATCAAGGCTTTCGGAATCGACAAGGACATTGATGCCGTGCTGTTCGAACTGCGTGTCTTTCTCTGAGACTTCATGGTCAAAGCCCATGCCGTATGAGAGACCGCTGCAGCCGCCGCCTTTTACGCCCACTCGAAGGAACGCATTTTCTTCTTCATGTTCTTTCATCATATCTTTAATCTGCAGTGCAGCAGCTTCTGTAATGGTTACTGGTGTACTCATGATCATCCCTCCTTTTGACTGGATGTTTCTTTTCAATTATAAACGTGATGATGCCTTTTCTCAAATAAATGGTTTAGAGATAAAATGTGCCGTCACAAATCGTTTCAGCAGGTCCTGTCATGAGCACGTGGTCATTGTCTTTCCAGCGAATGATGAGGTCTCCGCCTGCTAAATGAACGGTCATGTCTGTTTCTTTTTTCGCCTGACCATTCACAATTGTGGATACAGCCGCAGCACAGGCCCCTGTTCCGCAGGCCTGTGTAATCCCTGAACCTCTTTCCCACACACGAAAATGCAGTTCTGTTTCACTGACAACTTCAACAAATTCTACATTGACGCCTTCTGGGAACATGTCGTGTTTTTCGATGATTGGTCCAAGTGTATGAAGCGGTGCTTTTTCAATGTCCTCTAAATAAAAAACGATGTGCGGGTTTCCCATTGAAACGGCCGTTCCATTTAAAACTGCCTTGCCAAAATCAAGTGCCTCATTAATCGTTGTGCTGGCCGGTTCACCAAGCATTGGCATCGCTTCTTTTTCAAAACGTGGTTTTCCCATATCTACTGTGACTAGCTGAACGTAACCATCCTGAGCGTGAACGGTCGCTTCAACGAGTCCTGACAATGTCTCAATCTGGAACGTTGTGTCCGTCACAATTTGATGCTCATACACATACTTTGCAACGCAGCGCAGCCCGTTACCGCAGTTTTTGCCCTCTGATCCATCATTGTTGAAAATACGCATCTTCACAGGTGCAACATCTGATGGACAAATAAGGATCATCCCGTCAGAACCGATTCCTGTATAAACAGAAGAAACGCGGATCGCTATCTCTGATAGCTGCTCTTCTGGAAGCTGTTCCTTCATCTGATTGACGTAAATATAATTATTTCCTAATCCGTGCATTTTCGTGAATTGAAATGATGTCATGAGCTTCCTCCAAAAATGTTGTTTCTTTATAGTATAAAAGGAGTCGATTCAGGAGACAATCTTATCATCCCCCGTTTTTCATACATAGAAGCTCTTTGCTGCCATGGCAAAGAGCTTTTATTATGCATATGCCTCTTTTTCTCTCGTGTGATGCTTCATATTGATGATATTTTATTAGCATAACATATTGGATGCGCTTTCTATTAATTCTCCTTAAAAATGGAAGATGAAAATGTGAAAAAAATGCACCTCATGACCCATGTGGTGCATTTAAAACATGTCGTTTTCCTCTATAAAAGCATAAATACGCTCGACTAGCTGCTCTGCATTTTCTCCTGAAACAAATTCTCCATTCACAAGTGCAAATGGGGAGTCCATACATTTGCCGCAATAGCTTAAACAGCCGTATTCCATTACGTCTAGGTTTGGGTCTTTTTCAAGCTTCTCTTTTGCTTCTTGAGACCCTTGTGCAAGATTACTTACACAAAATTCGATCAGTGGAAACACTGTGCTTCACCTCACATTGCCTTACCATCCTACCGAAATTCCTTGTATTAGTCAAAATATGAGCTTCATCTGTATCGTTACGCCTATTCCTCGTAAAATGTTTTACTATTTAGGACTAACTGATGAATATGTAGGTTATTTTGAAACAATTATTGTGGTTTCACAGTAAATTCGATATAATTTTATTTGGTATTTTAACTTAAAGTTTTTTAGTATAAGTGTTTTTCAATGTCTACGGGGAAAAGGAGAATCGTCATGAAAAATTTAGTCTTGATCGGCGGAGGTTACGGGAATATGCGGGTTCTCCACCGCTTATTGCCAAATCAATTACCTGATGATGTCACTATCACATTAATTGATCGAAATCCTTACCACTGTTTAAAAACAGAATATTATGCACTTGCTGCTGGAACGATCTCTGATCATCACATTCGAGTATCTTTTCCAGAGCATCCGAAGCTGGATATTCAATACGGGGAAGTAGAAAAAATTGATATTGAAAACAAACAGATTTTATTCAGCGACCGTGAACCGATTCCGTATGATGACACGGTGATTGGACTCGGCTGTGAGGACAAGTATCATAATGTCCCTGGTGCGAAAGAACATACATACAGCATTCAAACCATTGATCAGTCAAGACATGCGTATAACAAATTAAACAATTTGAGCGCAGGTGCAACGGTTGGCATCGTCGGTGCTGGACTTAGCGGGGTAGAGCTGGCCAGTGAACTAAGAGAAAGCCGTGCTGATTTAAACATTATTCTTTTCGACCGCGGAGAGCTGATTCTATCGAGCTTTCCAAAAAGATTAAGTTTGTATGTGCAAAAGTGGTTTGAAGAAAATGACGTAAAGATCATTAACTGTGCCAATATTACAAAGGTTGAAGAAGGTGTCGTTTACAACCATGATGACGCGATTGAAGCAGATGTCATCGTGTGGACAGCAGGAATACAGCCAAGCAAAGTGGTACGTGAGATGGATGTTGAAAAAGACGCACAAGGCCGCGTCGTATTAACTCCTCATCACAACCTCCCAGGGGATGAGCATGTATATGTTGTAGGTGACTGCGCAAGTCTGCCGCATGCCCCAAGTGCACAGCTTGCTGAGGCGCAGGCAGAACAAATTGTCCAATCGCTGCAAAAACGCTGGAAAAATGAGCCGCTTCCTGAGGCTTATCCACAGTTTAAGCTAAAAGGTGTTTTAGGTTCTTTAGGGAAAAAAGCCGGCTTTGGCTTAGTGGCTGATCGTCCGCTTGTTGGGCGGGTGCCAAGACTTCTGAAATCTGGACTCCTTTGGATGTACAAACATCACAACGGCTAAAATTATGTGAATTTTTTCTCAAAGCTCCTTCGTGACGAGGGAGCTTTTTTCTATGAAACGGCATGTGCCGATGAGTTGGTCCATTTGATCGGAGCAAGGGCAAGAATGCAGTCTTTACGAAAGGTTCTCATCGTTTTCTTCGATAAACAATATGCTTGGATGAGCTGATCCGTTTGACGGTGGACAATGATTTTTCTCTTTGTGCACTCTCCATTTTTCTTCATATAAATC
Organism: Bacillus sp. FSL P4-0248; assembly: GCF_038593305.1. Taxonomy (NCBI): domain Bacteria; kingdom Bacillati; phylum Bacillota; class Bacilli; order Caryophanales; family Bacillaceae; genus Bacillus; species Bacillus sp. FSL P4-0248. The sequence continues at coordinate 2,888,130 of NZ_CP151983.1, forward strand.
ATCTCAATCGGTATTTGCTGATGAAGAGATTGTTTCAGTAAATAATTCATGATGCTCACGCTCCTTTCATTTCATTATAAACGAACAAACGTTCTTTTTCAACCTAAAAAAGGAACGCTTGTTCGTTTATATTTCTCAAAAAAAGAACAGCTTATTCACTGCTCTCCCTGTACCCGTATTTCTCCATTTCTTGATAAATGTCTTTTAATTTTGGATTGCCCTCTCCAACGATTTGATCCTCTACTAAGACAAGCGGATAAAAGAATTCATCATCAAGAATTCGTTCAGACAATTCCTTTTGTTGTTCATTTTCTGGCGGGTGCTCAATATCAATATATGTGATGCGAAATGGCTGATTCGGATATTTTCGTTTTAATGCTGCATCTAACCATTCAAACGTATCTTTTGAAGAAGGCAGATTCACGCAGCTGGCGCACAGTACATCTCTTCCATATACATAAAGATCGACGGTTTTGTTCATTTGACAAGCCCCCTATTCTTACTTCATTTTAGCTGAATTTTCTGGATGAAAAAAGCAAAAATCACTTTTTGTTTCAAGATAAGATTGTGCTATAATGAAAAGGAAACTTTGAAACCAATCAATAGATTTTTATCGTCCAGATGAATATAATGGTGATATGTTGTGAAAGGAGCGATTATATCTAATGACTGAAGTCGAAATGAAAGACCAAGTACAGGAAGTACTGGACAAACTTCGTCCATTTCTATTACGTGATGGTGGAGACTGTGAGCTTGTAGACATTGAAGATGGCATTGTGAAATTACGTCTTCTTGGTGCATGCGGCAGCTGCCCAAGTTCAACCATTACATTGAAAGCCGGTATTGAGCGCGCATTATTAGAAGAAGTGCCTGGCGTTGTAGAAGTTGAACAGGTTTTCTAATTCATATATGACATGAAAACGACCCGATTTGGGTCGTTTTTTTCATGATTGACAAAGGCTTTAGCCCTTTGTCTTCTTTTCAGCGTGATATGAAAACCCTTGAAGTCTAGGAAAGACGAGTACTGGCGCGGAGCGAATTTTCTATTCGTGAGCACCAGCACGCAGGACTGACACCGAATGCGAGGGTTTGTCAGCACGCTGAAGGGTCGTTTTTTATTAGGCTAGCTTTTCTCTAAACCATTCCTTTATAAAAGTCAGTCTTTGAATACGCTGTCCCGGATGGCCGCTTCTGGATAAATCATGAGATGCCTTCGGGAATTTGACCAATCTTGTGTCTTTCCCAAGCTCCTTCAATGCCACAAAAAGCTGCTCTGCTTGATCAACTGGACAGCGATAATCTTCATCACTGTGCAGGATGAGCAGCGGCGTGTTCACCTGCTTCACATATTTTAGCGGCGAACGATCCCATAGCTTATCGACAGAATCATAAATATCCCCATCAATCTGCCACCTTGTAAAGAAATACCCGATATCACTGATGCCATAAAAGCTAATCCAGTTTGAAATGGAACGCTGTGTGACAGCTGCCCGGAAGCGGTCAGTTTGACCAACAATCCAGTTGGTCATAAAACCGCCATAGCTGCCGCCTGTCACGCCAAGCCTTGTTTCATCAAGGAAATCATAGGCTTTGAGCACATGATCAACAGCCTGCATGACATCGTCATAATCAACGTCACCATAGTTTCCTCTCACACGGTCAGTAAACATCTGTCCATACCCATGACTGCCATGCGGGTTGATATACACGATGGCGTAGCCTTCAGAAGCGAGCATTTGAAATTCATGAAAATACGTATAACCATACATGGCATGCGGTCCGCCATGAACCTCTAGAATGAGCGGATATTTCTTTCCCTCTTCCATCTTGGAAGGCTTCATAAACCAGCCATGCACCTCGTCTCCATCTTTTGAATGAAAAGAAAATGGTTCAGGTTCCGATACGATATGCTCCTTTAGAAAATCATGATGCTCGAATGTGATTTGCTTTAGTTCTGTCTCCCCTAATGTCATCTCATACAGCTCACTTGGTGAGACAGGTGAAAGCCGGCTGAGCAGCAATTTGGATTCATTTGGATGAAGGCTGAAATTGGTGATATGTTCCGCCTCTAGTCGAACAGGATAGGCTAAACCTTCAATAGAGAAATAATAAATTCCTGTACTGCCTTGATCAGAAACAAGCGCATAAAACCCTTGGCTGTCCTTTGTCCACTGCGGAAGCTGATAGACCTCTCCCATCACGCTATCTCCTGCCATACAGTTCCCAACATACATATCCAGCATTTCTGACAGTTGAACCGTCTTTTCTTCCTTCAGATCATACAGCCATAGTGATGGGAAGGTGGCATTTTGAAATTCGCGCTCATGTCCAATATACAAAAGACTCTCTCCATTTGGAGAAAAAGATACGGTGGAATAAGCGCCGTTTGCTTGTGTGATCTTTTTTGTTTGACCATCTTCTAATGACAGAAGACACACGTCACTTATGTAAGGTATCTGTGGATTTAATTGAATAAAGGCAAGCCATTTGCCGCAAGGAGAAATCGTATGATTCATATGATGAACCTGCTCGCTCGTGACAGGCTCTATCTCTCCTGAATCGATATCTACCTTCACGATCTGCGTGACACGCCCATCTAAAAAGCCTCTTCCATCTGCTTTATAGGTCAAATCATCATATACCGCTGGAGCAAAGTCATCTTGCTCTTCCTTTTTTTCATCATGAACAGATTCTGATTGTTTCAATGACACAGCCGCATAAAGAAAAGCACCATCTGGAGAAAAGACAGGATGAGATACTCCGTAAGGAATCGTCGTTAAGGTTCGCACGCCGCCTCCTTCGCTCTTCATGAGCGCCAGCTGAGGGACTTCCTTTGGCTTTTGTAAAATAAAAGCAAGCTGCCTGCCGTCTTTTGACCAAACTGGCTGATGATGCTTTCCATCCTCAAATGTCCATTGTGCCAGCTCCTCTGTCTCTTCATCTCGAACCCATAAATGGATGTTGTAATCGTCTTTTTTCTCATTCACAGTGACTTTTGTAAAGACTGCCTTTTTTCCATCTGGTGAATAAACCGGATGGGAAAGAGAAACAATCTTCGTTAAATCTTCTGCCGTCATCAATTTCTTCATGAACGTATCTCCCCCTTTTATGCTCAAAAAATAGTTCGATCCTCTAAATAATAATCCCTGCTTCTTCCCATAAAAACAAGCATAAAAAAAGAACGTGCAGATTCACAGCACGTTCTTTACTTGATTAACAGGATGATGCTGCACGACAACACCTTCTACTGGCACCGTCAGCAAATCAACTTCGCAATGCGGGAAATTTTGGGCTAGCTGCTCTTTCAGCGCTTCTCCCTTCCCTTTTTCCACTAAGGTGAGGATCGTCGGTCCAGCACCGCTCAAAGCCGTTCCATACGCTCCTTTTAGAGAAGCGACATGCTCTACCTTCGACAGCTCTGGCACGAGCATTGTGCGGTAAGGCTGATGAAATAAATCCTTATTCATCATTTCTCCAACAAGCGGCCAGTTTTGCGTCATTAAGGCGGCTACAAGGACGTTGCTCACAGCACTCGCACTGACAGCATGTTTATAGGAAAAATCCTCTGGCAGGACATCACGGGCATCCTTTGTGAGCACTTCATAAAAAGGAATCACCACGACGACATCTACATCCACATGCTGCACTTTAACGGCATGTGTTTTGTCTTCTTCGTGGAGACCAATCAGTAAACCACCAAATAAAGAGGCACCCGCATTATCTGGATGACCTTCTACCTCACTTGCATAAAAGAGCTTCTGATCATCTGTCATGTTTAATTCAAGAAGCTGATTGGCGAGTTCAATGGCGGCCACGATGGCAGCAGCACTGCTGCCAAGCCCCCGTGCCAATGGAATATCACTCCACACTTTGACATGAACAGGCGGGAGTGTTTTTCCAAAGTCATCTGCGACCTTTTTGGCTGTTTGATAAATCAGATTGTCGGTGCCTGATGGAATCCCAGACACGACATCTGTTTCTGCTTCAAACAGCCAGCTATCATGGTCATAGACCGATAGCTTTAAATAGCGGCTGAGCGCCATTCCAACTGAATCAAAGCCTGGTCCTAAATTGGCAGTGCTTCCCGGTACTGTGATTGAAAAAAGCATGGAGGCTTCACTCATACGCGTGCGGCCTTTTCTAAGTGTTCAAGAATTTGATCTTCATCTGCATCGAGTGTGACCGGCTTGATTTGTGAAATATCGATAGCCGTATTTGGATCTTTCAGTCCGTTGCCTGTTAGTACCGCAACAACTTTACTGCCTGGCTTGATTTCTCCAGATTTCACCTGCTTTAACACGCCCGCAATCGACGCACAAGAACCCGGCTCTGCAAACACGCCTTCTTCACGTGCAATCAATTGATACGCATGAAGAATTTCCTCATCTGTTACTTCATCAATCTTTCCATTTGATTCATCTGCGGCTGCCACAGCTTGTTTCCAGCTCGCTGGATTTCCGATACGGATAGCCGTTGCCACTGTTTCTGGCTGCTCAATCACTTCATTTCGAACGATTGCCGCTGCACCTTCTGCTTCAAAACCACGCATGACAGGCAGTCCAGTTCCTTTTTTCTCGTGATAGTCCTTGAAGCCTTTCCAGTAGGCCGTGATGTTCCCGGCATTACCAACAGGAATCGCCAGTACGTCCGGGGCAGAGCCTAGCTGCTCACAGATTTCAAATGCTGCTGTCTTTTGTCCTTCAATTCGATAAGGATTGACCGAGTTAACAAGGGCAATCGGTGCTTTTTCACAGATGCTGCGGACGATTTTCAGTGCATCATCAAAGTTGCCATCAATGGCAATGATCTCTGCTCCGTACATGACGGCCTGTGCAAGCTTACCGAAGGCAATTTTCCCGTCTGGAATGATGACAATACATTTCATATCCGCACGGGCTGCATAAGCCGCTGCTGCTGCAGAGGTATTCCCAGTTGAGGCGCACATGATTGTATCGTTGCCTTCTTCTTTAGCCTTTGCAACAGCCATGACCATTCCTCGATCCTTGAAAGAACCTGTTGGATTAACGCCTTCTGTTTTCACATGAAGCTCAATCCCCAGCTTTTCTGAAAGCTTGGCGAGGTGGACCAGCGGTGTATTCCCTTCATTTAATGTTAGTTTAGGTGTAGATTCGTTTACTGGTAAGAATTCTTGAAATTCTTCAATGAGTCCATTCCATTTCATCGGCTTAAACCGTTCCCTTCTACTCGGTACGTGCTCTTCACTTGAACCACCACGTCGAGGTCGTTTAATTTTTGCAGGATATTTGAGAAATCTTCTTCTGAGGTCTGATGTGTAATAATCACAATTTCAGCCAGCTCATCATGTCCTTTCACAGGAAGCTGAAGGATCTTTTCAAAGCTGATCCCTCTTTCAGAAAAAATAGATGTAATGCGGGAGAATGCCCCGACTTGATCTCTAACATGAATTCTTAAAAATTGCTGAGCAAATATTTCTGATGACGATTTGATCTTCTTCTCAAACTGCGGTGCGATAAATCCGCTTCCGTTCACGCCAAGGCGCATGTTTTTCATTACTGCGACTAAGTCTGATACAACAGCTGTTGCTGTCGGCAGACTTCCTGCTCCAGGTCCGTAAAACATCGTTTCTCCTACAGCACTTCCGTAGACATACACCGCATTGAATTCATTGTTGACAGATGATAATGGATGATGATCAGGAAGTAAGGTTGGCTGAACGCTGACCTCTACTTTCTCTCCATCCCGCTGAGCAATTCCGATCAGCTTCATTGTATAGCCAAACCGCTTACTGAAATTAATATCCTCATCAGAGATATCAGAAATACCTTTCACCTTTACATCCTCTAAATCTACATTCATGGAAAAGCCGAGCCTTGCAAGAATCGCCATTTTCCTTGCTGCATCCAGTCCTTCTACATCAGCTGTCGGATCTGCTTCTGCAAAGCCTAGATCCTGTGCTTCTTTTAAGACGTCCTCATATGCGCTTTTATCGACATTCATTTTCGTTAAAATAAAATTCGTTGTACCGTTCACAATCCCCATCATCTTCGTGATTCGGTCAGAGGCCAGCCCTTCCTCCAGCGTACGCAGAATCGGAATTCCTCCGGCGACACTTGCTTCATAATAAAGATCACAGCCATTTTCTTTCGCTACATGTAAAAGCTCCGTACCGTAAAGCGCCATTAAATCTTTATTGGCTGTAATGACATGCTTCTTCTCATTCAACGCATCTATTAAATATTGTTTTGTCTCTTCAATGCCGCCCATCACTTCAATGATGACGTCGACCTCTGGATCTCTAATCACATCGTATACTTCAGTTGTGAAGACCTCTCTTGCGACATCCACATCTCTTTTTTTATCGGGATTGCTCACAAGCACTTTTTGTATTAATACCGGACAGCCGATTTGGTGCATTAATTTATCCTGATGGTCTTGGATAATTTTTACGACACCGCTTCCCACTGTTCCTAATCCTAATAGCCCAACTCGAATTGCCTTCACCTGAAATTCCACCTTTCTACGTAAATGTCCTCTCTAAAAAGACATTTGTTAACCTTACACAGACATTCAATGTACACACATTATAAAGGGGTATCCTCATTTTGACAAGGTAATAAAATACGAGATTGTCATAATGAAACCGCTTAACAGCTATTTATATCAAGATTCTATATTTTCAAAATATTTTTGTCAGAAAAGCTCCCGAACACCGGGAAGCCTTCTATTATGAACGAACCGGCGTTTTGGCTGGCTCGTCTTGTAAGACAAGCGCAATATTTTCAGCACATAAACGCATCATCGTTTTTCTCGTTTCGACACTAGCACTTCCAATATGAGGGAGGACTGTGACGTTACGTAATGTCGTTAACGGATGAGACGGACTGACAGGTTCCTGTCTAAATACATCCAGACCAGCGCCGGCAATTTTTCCTTTCGTGACAGCCTCGTATAAAGCATCCTCATCCACAGTCTGTCCTCTTGATACGTTAATGAAATAAGCAGAGTTCTTCATCAGATCAAATGCTTTTTCATTAAACATGTCTTTCGTTTCCGGGGTTAACGGCGTCAGACAGACGATGAAATCAGACTGCTTGAGAAGTTCCTCAAAAGCCGCATAGGTCACGCCAAGCTGCGCTTCTGCTTCGGGTTTTCTTGAACGATTATGATAAAGGACATTCATATTAAAGCCTTTGGCCCGCTTGGCAAGTGCTGTTCCAATGCTGCCCATTCCGACAATCCCGAGCGTTTTGTGATGAACATCAGCACCGGCAAGAAGAAGCGGCCCCCAGCCTGTCCAGTTTCCATTCTTAATCCAATCACTCGCCTCGACAATGCGTCTAGCTGACGCCATCAGAAGAGCAAAGGCTAAATCCGCCGTCGATTCTGTTAAGACGTCTGGTGTATGACATACGGTGATTCCGTGCTTTTTGGCTGCTTCAAGATCAATATTGTCATAGCCAACAGCAAGGTTTGCAACCACCTTGATATTCGGAGCCTTTGATAAAAGCGGCTCATCTATTTGATCTGACAGCATGGTGAGAAGCGCATCCGCTTTAGCAGCTTGTGTTTCTAACTCTTCTCTTGGACACGGCTCATCCTCGCTTGGCCACATCTCAACATGAGCGACTTCTTTTAATGGTGTAAGTGATGCTTCATCCAGCTTTCTTGTGATATAGACATAAGGTTTTGGCAAGAAGAACACTCCTTTAATTGATTTCTTTAAGCATAACGAAAAACGCCTCAAGAGAAAAGAGACGTTTCGTCTGTTCACTGAAACTTCAAATCAGCTGCAGGCTGAATCCAGCCAACAGCCGGAATGGGGCTCCCGCCGCTTCGCATGGCACTCATTTCTTGAAAGACCTTTAGAAAGTATTCATAGCGATTGGCATCATTTAAGACGTAATCTAACCGCTCTTCATAGTATGACTTTTCATTTTCTCCTGACATATAGTAGCCTTCCACAATTTCAAAGTAATGAAGCGGAAACAGCAGGCGGCTGTATAACAAACGCTTTGAAAAGGAGGAAAGAGGTGTCACCTCCTCATATTGCTGAAGAAAGGAAAAGCCTTCTTCAATTAAATCCTCCTTATGCTGTACAAAGGTCTCTCTTAAGTATTCGGCAATATCACGGGTTGGATGATCAAAGACCCAATCCACAGGTAAACGCAGCGGCTGCTCATGCGGCCATGTCATACGTGAAAAGCGCTGATGACAGACAGTGCCTGAGTCACCTTCTTTCGGTTCATCATCAAGCTCAGTATCGACTAAATATTGAATGGCATTCTCCGTTAATCCAAGATAATACGGAAACGATTCAATGAATTTTTGTTCAAACCGTTCCAGCGGTTTTTGATGCATTTGCTGCATCCAAAAGCCTTCGAGCTGATCTAATCGTTTTGCCCATAATTCCTTCCAGGCACCGACACGTTTTGTTTCGGATACTTCATATGGAAAGCCTCTTCCCCTGACATGAAAGGCTGCCAGCTCTGACGCTTGCTGAAACGAGCGGCTTGAGAGCGGAGGCGCTGCTTTTAATAAAGCATACTGCTCCTTCCCATGAGTAAAGGTGGGTTTCTCTTCATTTGTTAATTCAAACACAGCGACGTATGGGTCTCCAGCATTCAGTAAATACTGACTGATATGATACAACTCCGAGAGTTCTTCTTCTCGCAAATGAGACACAGGAACAATGAGGAAGAGAGCCTCCGCCGTTTGAAAGCTCTGATAACTGCCATATGGCGTAAATTGACGAACATCATTACCAAATGTGTGATAAATGGTTTCTTTCATGTTTTCACCTGCGTTCCTATGATCAATCTCTTATCATATCGTAGTCGCAGGTTGAGGGATTTATGAATACTATTTACTATCCGAAGCTTTTTACACGTTGTGGACAAATTACGAGGATTGGGTGAGGAATACATGCCGCATCATCATGAGATGAACGAAGTAGAAAAAACAGCAAGACGCCGTTTACAAGAACGAGGCGTAACCATTCAAGATATAGCAGACCTTGTCTACTTTTTACAGGAAAAATATCATCCTGGCTTAGACATGACAGAGTGCATCCACAATGTGGAGCGTGTCATCGCAAAACGTGAAGTCCAAAATGCGATATTAACGGGCGTTGAACTAGACGTACTCGCCGAACAAAAAAAGCTGACTGAGCCGCTTCAATCAATACTTGAAACGGACGAAAGCCTGTATGGCGTTGATGAAATTTTATCCTTTGCTATCGTCAATATTTATGGTTCAATCGGCTTTACAAATTACGGATATATCGATAAAGAAAAACCAGGTATTCTGGGGAAACTCAACGATAAATCCACAGGCGAATGCCACACCTTTTTAGATGACATTGTTGGCGCTATTGCTGCTGCCGCATCAAGCAGGTTGGCACATAGTGCAAGAAATGCGGAATAAAGAAAAAGAGGACGCGCGCATAACGCTTGTCCTCTTTTTTTATGATAATCGCTCGATCCACTCGGATAATGAATCAATGACATAGGTTGGCTGCTTTTCATACTTCTGAAGCAGCTCTTTTGTTGTCACACCTGTATGGACGAGTAATGTGTCCATTCCTGCATTCATTCCTGCCATAATATCCGTATCATAGTTATCACCCACCATGAGCGTCTCAGACACATCTGTCCCAAGCACACGCATCGCTTGTTCCATAATAATGGATTCCGGCTTTCCGATAAATGTTGGCTGAACCGTTGTCGTCACGGTCAGTACGGATGTTAACGAGCCGTTCCCTGGCAAAAGCCCTCTTTCTGTTGGAATAGCTATATCTCCATTTGTTGAGACAAATTGTGCGCCTTGACGAATGGCAATCGCACCTACTGCTAATTTTTCATATGTAATGCCTCGATCAATTCCAACAACAACGAAATCTGCGTCTTCCTGACCAAACGTCAGCCCCTTTTCTTCAATGGCCTGCTTGATTCCTTCTTCACCGATCACGTAAACTGACGCATCTTTCTTTTGTTCAGCAATATAATTGGCCGTCGCCATACTTGTTGTAAACACTTGTTCTTCTGTTGCTGGAATATCAAATGAAACGAGTTTTTCCGCTACCTGCTTTGGCGTACGTGATGAGTTATTCGTGACAAACAAGTAAGGGATGTTCAACTCATTTAACTTTTGAACAAATTGACCTGCTTCCTCGATCTTTTCTGTTCCTTTATACATGGTCCCGTCTAAATCAATTAAATAGCCTTTGTATTTCATGATGCTCACAACTCCAATGGTTTATTTAAACGCTGATACTGGGCCAAGCTCCTGTTCCAAGTAGGTACGGATGCGGCTTGGAAAGACCTCTAGCGCCTGCTCTACTTCGCTGATCACCTGCAATAAGTCATGATGAACCACTTCCTGATATTGCTGCACAAGTGTTTTGCGGGATGAGACAAGCTTTTTCAGCTGACTTCCTTCCACTTCTGGTACAACCTTTTCATCAACAAGTATATCCATGATGTCATCATAGCTTCCTGGGTCACGCATAATAAAGCCATCAATCATGTCATTTCCAGTATCAAGAATACATTCGACGAGCAAATGAACAATTCGTTCCAGCGCTTTTTTCTCTAGAGGACTTGTCCATGTTTGATGACTCTGCATCAATCCATATTGCTCCTCGAAAAAACGTAATGTCTCTTCAATCTTTTTTCTGTCTACGAAATACATTATGACGCTCCCCTTTGCGTTATTTTCTGATTCGCTTTAAGACAAAATAGGCACAGCCAAAATTACAGTATTCATAAATGTATTCATCGAGTGTGCTGATTTTAGTATCAAATGTGGCCTTTTGGTTTTGGTCATCAAAGAACCCTTTCAGCCTGAGCTGATTATAGCCCCAGTCCCCCACAATATAATCATACTTATTTAAAATATCTGAGTACCTTGCTTTAAACGCTTCTTCATTAAAGCCGTCTTTGATATCTCTTACAAGATCAAAGGTAGCATTCTGAACGACGATCATCTTCTCACCTCTTTTTAAACGATCCATCTTTAATGATAATTCATTGGAAGAACTCCATCAATTGCTAAAGCATGTTTTTTCCGATTTAGACGAAGCTAAAGGAAAAAGGAGGTCACATTTATGAAGAAACAACTGACAGCCGCGATTCTCCTCAGCATGCTTTTAGGCGGGTGCGGCTTTCAATCAGGTATGAACCGGCAAGTGGATGAAGATTCTTCAAGTAAAACCATCCGTCTGTCGGATCGTCATGAAGGAAATAATTCCAACATGCCAGAAGCAGATACAAACAGAGCAGGATATGTTCGTTATCAGCGCCAGCAAGTAACGGATCAAAAAGAAAGAACCCCTGCTTTAAATCGTGAGCATCTTGCCCACGTGATTACAAGTTTAACGGTGCAGCTGCCAAACATCAAAGATGCAGCCACACTTGTGACAGATGAGGATGCACTCATCGTGTATCGAACAGGAAACAAAAACCGTGATGAATCTGCCGATCAAGTAAAGAAAACGGCGGTTTCTGTTCTCCCTCGTTATTATCATGTATACGTCTCTGATAATCCAGAGCACTTTCAATCCATTGCCAATTTTTCACGTCTTCAAACCAATTCACGTGATTTTGACCAAATTTTAACCAAAACGATTCAGCAAATGAAGTATTCCCCTCAAGGCGGGAACATATCAAATCAAGAAGATGCAAATGGGATGACGAATTCCGACCGTACGATGAGAAGAAACGCCCCTTACGGCCAAAATTAATACGAGAAAAAACGCCAGAGAGCTCTGGCGTTTTCTTTGTTATGCTTGCGCCTGACGTTTTTTAGACGCTTCGTTTACTTGTTCATCTGCATGGTAGGAAGAGCGCACAAGCGGCCCAGCTTCACAGTGGCTAAAACCTTTTGACATCGCAATTTCCTTCAGCTCTGCAAACTCATCCGGATGGTAGTATTTTTGAACTTTCAAATGCTTTTTCGAAGGCTGTAAATACTGGCCAATCGCCATAATATCCACGTTATTGGCAAGAAGATCATCCATGACTTCAATGATTTCTTCCTTCGTTTCACCAAGTCCAATCATAATGCTTGATTTTGTTGGAATGTCTGGCTGCATTTCTTTTGCACGACGCAAGAATTCTAATGAACGATCATATGTAGCACGCGCACGAACTCTTGGCGTTAATCTGCGAACTGTTTCAATGTTGTGATTTAAAATGTCAGGACGAGTGTCCATTAATGTCTTCAAGTTATCATAATTACCGCCCATGTCTGAAGGGAGAACTTCAATGGTCGTGAATGGGCTTTTTCTTCTAATCGCACGAACGGTTTCAGCGAACACACCTGCTCCGCCATCCTTTTGATCATCCCTTGCAACCGCTGTTATGACAGCGTGCTTTAAATTCATTAAGGCTACTGAATCTGCCACGCGTTCTGGCTCTTGCAGGTCAAGCTCAGTCGGAAGTCCAGTTTTCACCGCACAGAAACGGCATGCGCGCGTACAAACAGATCCAAGGATCATAAATGTAGCGGTTCTTCTCACTGCCCAGCATTCATGAATATTCGGACATTTTGCTTCCTCACAAACAGTATGCAGGTTGTTTTCCCGCATCATTTTCTTTAAACCGGTATAGTTTTCATTCGTATTCAGCTTAATTTTAAGCCAGTCCGGTTTTCTTACGTGCTCTTCCTTCTTTGCCAATTCCATCATCTCCATATGAATTCGTTAAAGGTGCATCTACAAAAATCTTCCTGCTATATACGATGGATGCAGCCAAGAAGCTGCAAAAAATTGAATCTTCGGCCTAAAGCCTTTTCTTTAGACACTTTAACATAGTACAGATTGAACAACAAGGGAATGAGCTGCAAAAATACCCAAAAGCCTCCTAAAAAAACAGAAGAAAATTACTAACATTTTCTTCTTATGAAATAGAGTGATCTAACCACACTAAACGGTAGAAGACAATGCTCGATGAAAGGAGATGGACGTTTGTGAAAGTGGTCTTAGCCATCATGATTGCTCTTTCAATGCTCCCTTTACCTGTTCATGCAAAAGGGACGGGCAAGCAGCCAGATGAATTGAAGCAAAGAATGGCCCTATATGAAAAAGTCTCCATCACAACACAGGTTCCATGGTATGTACTTGCTGCAGTTGATCAGTATGAACACAATATTCGAAAAAGCAGAAGAGATTTACCGAAACAAAAAGGCGTCATTGGCATCTACATTCCCCGGGAAATGTGGATTGGACCAGAAAACCCGAATAAACAGGATACCTCTCCTTTAAGCATTAAAGTGTTTGACGGAATTGGTCTTGATGGAAATGGGGATGGCAAAGCAAGCAGCGATGACGATGAGGATGTATTGTTCACGTTTGCTCAATACTTGCTTCACTACGGCAGCAGCATTGATCAATTAAAAATTGGCTTATGGGACTATTATGGACGTGATCAAACCGTTGGAATCATTTCATCTTTTATGAAGCTATATAAGCACTACGGCCATCTTGATCTTGGAAAGCATGCTTTTCCTCTTCCAGTTGGAGCTGACTACAGCTACCGAAGTACCTGGGGAGATGCGAGAGGGTTTGGAGGCAGAAGAATTCACGAGGGAACAGATTTATTTGCCCATTATGGACTTCCCGTTCGTGCGACATCGTATGGCGTGATTGAAATGAAAGGCTGGAACCGTTTTGGCGGCTGGCGGATAGGCATTCGAGATATTCATAATCATTATCATTACTTCGCTCACTTAAATGGCTTTGCGAAAGGACTCAAGACAGGTCAAATTGTTGAACCTGGCCAGGTGATTGGATCTGTCGGAAGCTCCGGTTACGGTCCTCCAGGCACTGCAGGAAAGTTTCCGCCGCATCTTCACTATGGCATGTACAAAGACAACGGCAGAACGGAATGGTCATTTGATCCATATCCTCATTTGAGGGCGTGGGAAAGAGCTGAACGGAAACGAAAATCGTAAAAAAACAGCCCAATCATTGTTGGGCTGTTATTCCTTTTTCTCCTTTTTCTCTGGGAGAACAATTGATGGAGCACCTGAGTTTGTTCCGCTGCCATTATAATAATCTGGTACGTCTCCTTGAACGGCTTGTATGGAGACAGGAACAGAGTTTTTAACTACAATTGTTTCAGAAGCAAATGGGATAATGACTCTTACCTTGACCTCGATCAGAACACTAATATCAATCAAGGCATTGTTGATGCCATAAGGCTTAATGTTTTTTTCAACGTCCGTATGCGGATCACCAATCACACTAAAGCGCACAGGCACTTTTGGTCCGAGGTTGGCGATGAGTGCATTTCCGGATGCTTGCCCAAGCGGAATGTTATATATAATGCCGTCATGTCCATCTGTTTGATCCTTTAATGCTTCTTTTGCCTCTTTTTGAAAGTTCCCCTTTTCAATGTCCTCTAAATTTTTTTGAAGATGACGCGAGAGGTCAGCCATTGCTTTCGATGTTGCTTGCGCATTAAAATCGATGGTCGTCACTTTTCCGTTCTCACTTGTATTCATGACCACCATATCCTTCATATTCTCCTGATCATCTGCAAAGTCTTGCACTGAATATTGTATGAGGTGATTGGCGATGCGCTCTGTTTCGAGTTCAGCAATGTGAATAAGGGTAGGTTTAATGGATCGGTTGATAAAAAATAAGCTAATCACGGTTGAGAGCACAAAGAATAAGATCGCAAGCAGCATGACGTAACGAAATGGCAAAGGGCCCTTCTTGTAGGGGCGATAACGGCGGTTCATTCTCAATAAAAAATCCCCCCTTCTCCATTACATGTGTATGCAGACAGGCGGGGGGATAGGAATCATCTCTCTATTTTATTTCACCATTTTTAATAATGCATCTCTTCCAATTGTTCCAGCTGAGATGCCCAGCGCTTCTGCGGCGTATGTCACAGATTCTAAAGGAGCATCGAGCAATTGCTCAATGGTTCTTACACCAACTGCTCTTCCTGCAATAATTCCTCTATCTGCAAGCTTTTCATTCAAGAGCCCGACATCCAGTGCACCGCACATAATATACCCATGTTCATTTGATACTGCCATAAAATTTGTCTTCGGCAGCTTGACGGTGACCGCTGTAAAGGAATGGCCATCAATTGTAATAGGTGTTAAATTCACCAAATCCCTTCACTCCTCTCATCACAATCTATGTGAAAAGAGGGCGCGTGTTGTTAGGCTGAAGCGGATTTCAAGTGGCTTCCTTCAACCGCCATGTCAGAACATCACGTAAAAATTCAGGCATAAAATATTCAATGTGTTCGTGATCACGGATATGAGGAAAAAGAGAGCCTAATGTATACATATCGACTGTGCCAACTGTATAGGAGGCATCTTTTTTGATCAATTGATCATGTACAAAGACATCCTTCACCCGTTTGGCATCGCCTTCTTCTAACGTATAGCTGAGTCCGCTATATAGCATTTTCCCCATTAGCTCACCTCTAAATCCGAAGCCTTTGATGCGCAGCTGTTCCATTTTTTCTTCACAGCCCCGTCGAACTGTTTCGATCAGCTGTTGACCGGTAAGCGTCACCCGAATGGGATTAATGGGATGCGGACATATCCGGTGGATTTCTTCTCTTGTGACGATCCCTGCCTCTAATGAATCAAGCACCATACCTGCATTCATCATGCCAATATCTGCTCCGCACCAATCTTTAATGGCCTCTGTTAAGAGCTGCGGAAGCGGAGATTCGTCGAACCACTTCGTTTCTAGCTTCGACTCAATCGTTGTCACTTTTTCCTGCATGAGTGCTTTCGCTCTTCTTTCTGCTTGCTGTAAGGTGGTGATGGCTTCATCTGATTCACTGATGAGCTGATCTACTGACTGTACTGTCGCTTTTTTCTCTATCAGCTCTTTGCGCGCTGTATCGATCGTCAGCTCAACACAGCCAATATAATGCCCATACTTTTCAGCGCATGCAAGCAGCACACCATTGTCCATTTCACCTTGTTCTAACAGATGATGCGTGTGTGAGCCTAGGATGATGTCGATGTCAGGGAAATCACGGGCGACCTCTCGATCATGGATGATAC
Source organism: Bacillus sp. FSL P4-0248 (assembly GCF_038593305.1). Lineage (NCBI taxonomy): Bacteria > Bacillati > Bacillota > Bacilli > Caryophanales > Bacillaceae > Bacillus > Bacillus sp. FSL P4-0248. The sequence continues at coordinate 2,904,150 of NZ_CP151983.1, forward strand.
CAAGATGGGATAAAAGCACAATGACATCTGCCTGTCCCTTCACTTCCTGCAGCATGTCCCGTATGCTGTCAAACGGATCAGTAATGTTCCAGCCCAGCTTTTCATATACAGGTGTATACGCAATGGTCACGCCTAAGAGACATATCTTCAGTCCGTTTTCCATTGTGATCATATGATAGGGCTTTGCCCATGATGGCCTTTTGCCTTTCTCAAATAAATTAGACAGGACCACTGGAAATTGTGCATTCTCATATAAGTGATCCAGCTGATCATGGGGCAGCGTAATGCCTTCATTATTCCCGATCGTGACTCCATCATAGCCAAGCTGATTGAGGAGCTTGACGTTTACCTTTCCATAATCCGCTTCGGATACGAGGTTCACTCGATCCATATGGTCGCCAATATCAAACAAGAGCATCTGATCGTGAACTTGACGCTTTTCTTCAATATAAGCTGCAATTTTTGGCCAGTTCTCAAAGTGGCTGTGCAAGTCGTTTGTATGATATAACCATAGCTTCTGCAGCATGTTGATCTCTCCCTCAAGTTGTCACTGACCGTCTCATTCAGGTTGAAAGCTTCAGTCAGCTCTCGGTTAACTAAATAAATCTAACTGCTTCGGAGACAGGTTTGAATAGGTGATATCCAGCAAATCAATCATCTGCTGGCCATTCGCCGCTGCATCTCCGCCAGAGTTATTATTAAACACGACATAGACATCTTTCGATTGCTGATGCAGGATGTCGAGATTCTTTTTCCACTCTTTTAATTCAGCTTCATTATATAAATATAAGTATCTTACTTCACGCCAATTCTCATGGTCTGCCGGGTGAAGCCAGCCCTGTTTATTCCTCCCGTGAAATCGGACCAAGGTTTTATCACGGTGTGTAGCTTGTATGACTGGCGGAATGGAGCCTTCTCCGACTTGCGGTTCATCACAGACGGAATGAATCCATCCTTCCTTTTCCATAAAGGACAAAGTCTGCTCATAAAATTCCTCTGAAAACCATGTACGGTTTCGGAATTCGAGTGCACATGGAATATCGCCCATCTTCTCCTTACACCATCTTAAATAGTGAACGTGCTCTTTTTTGCAATCAAACCAAGGTGGAAATTGAAAGAGCACCATGGCCAGTTTCCCTTCACGAATGAGCGGAGTCAGCGAAAGAATAAATGCATCAAACATGTCCTCCTTCGAAGCAAACGGAATCTCGCCCCTTTGATGTCCAGTCATTCCTTGGTATGCTTTCACAACAAATTGAAAGTCATCTGGCGTATCCTTTATCCACTTTTCATGATTACGCTCAGGCTGAACCGCATAAAAGCTGGCATCCAGTTCCACAATCGGAAACGTTGATGCGTAGTGAAACAGCTTTTGCGCGCTGCCGATTCTCGGCGGATAAAGACTGTCATGATCTCCCCAGCCAGTTAATCCGATATAAATCATGTTTCTCACCTCTTGCCACTCTCATGTATAGACGGCTTCCTCACATCAAAGCCTTTATTCCTTGTGATACCCATATTTCTGAAAGAAATTCTTCTGTCTACAACATATCATATTTGCTCGTAATTCTGAATGAAGATGACTGGCGGCACGTGATTTTGTCCTGCTCTGTTTGTTTGTTATATGAATTGACAACTTTCTATCTAAAATGATTTTAGCTGATAACATAAAATGCATATCAGAGATGTTGACAGTGATTGTCCATTTTTTTATTCATCTTCACCAATAAAGGAGACCCAGTGGATATGAACATAGACGATAATCAGTTTGAAATTTTACAAAAGATGGCCAAAAAGATTCACAAGCCCATCTATTTGTTTAACCAGCATGGACGTATTCTCTATACCTCGCACCCCATGATCACGAGCCCAGAATGGATGCACATTCTCCCCTTTTTCCAAAGCAGGACAACTCATTCTTTTTCAATGATACATGCAAAACAAACCTTTTCCATCTTTCCAATTGATCTAAACGAACAAACATGTGATTATCTGGTCATCCTTGCTTTCATTCACCCGCAGAATAAAACTTTGCATGGGATCATTGCAAAAGCAGTAAAAGAAATGTCAATTGCACGTATGAGACAATATGCCGCCCTGCAAACGGCCAAGCGTGCTAGAAATGAGGGCTTTCGCAAATGGATAGAGAGGGCATCGTCTTCCCAGCAAGATCCCTTACATTTCGCTCAGGCATTTGGATTAAACGCCGAATGCCGCTATCTATGTATGATCTGTCAGCTTGACGAGCGCAGTGATTCCACATGTTTTATGAAGCAGCAAATGGTTTTAGATCAAATGATTGATCTGCTCGAAAGTGCACTTCCAAGCTGCCCATTTCCTGCCTTTCTGTTTTTAAAAGGTGATATGGGTGTTGTATTGATGGAGGAGACTGGCAGTTGGCCAGAGGTTAGCGGCAGGCTCAGCTCTTTTTTAAAACAGTTGCAGATGCTTGTTAAACTGCAAGTGAATCATACTATTTCTTTTGGGGTGAGCTTGACGGGCTGCCTCATCTCCCATCTGTCTGAAGGCTACAATGAAGCATTAGAGGCTCTTCAAACAGGACATCTCTCATCGCGTACTGAATATATTCAATTTTATCAAGCGAAGGATGTGCTAGATTTACTAAGGCTCATTCCAAGAAAGGATATGATCACGTTTCACCAGCTGCACCTTCACCCGTTATCTGAACCATCACAAGTCGATCAAAGCCTTCTTCACACCTTATCTGTCTATTTAGAAACCCATTGCCACATTTCAGAAACAGCCAAACGATTGTCCATTCATCGCAACACGGTCATTTATCGCCTCGAGAAGTGTGAAGAATTGCTTCGAATCAGCTTAAAAGATTCTGACGCAACATTGCGGCTGCGCTTAGCATTCCGTATTCAAATGTTTCTCTCATCCCATCCTGATTGAATTTTTTCTTCTGAAACTTCATATAGTTTGGAGGAGAAAAATGAGACTCAAGGAGGGATGATAAATGGATGATGAGCTCCGTCACATCCCGCAGCCCATTCGAAAGGATGGCGCGGGTGCCACCGACTTAGGCCCGCGCGATGTCCTTCGAGATATAGAGAACCCAGATATGCTCGTTCCCCCTAAAACCGATGCCGGAACAATCCCCAATTTAAAATTTTCATTTTCTGATACACACATGCATTTGAATCACGGCGGCTGGTCGAGGGAAATTACAAAGCGGGAGCTGCCGGTTTCAACAACGATTGCAGGTGTCAATATGCGGCTCACACGCGGAGGTGTTCGTGAGCTTCATTGGCATAAGCAGGCGGAATGGGCGTATATGATTTTAGGCAAAGCCCGCATCACATCTGTAGATGCAGAAGGGCGAAATATGATCGCTGATATAGAAGAAGGTGATTTGTGGTATTTTCCACCTGGTATCCCGCACTCTATTCAAGGACTTGAGGATGGTTGTGAGTTCCTTCTTGTATTTGATGATGGCGATTTTTCTGAATTTGATACATTCACGATCACAGACTGGTTTGCCCATACACCGAAAGAGATTCTCTCCGCCAATTTTGGTGTTCCTAAGAAATTGTTTGACCATATTCCGAAAAAGCAGCGCTATATGTTTCAAGGCTCGCCGCCGTCATCCTTAGAAAGCCAAATGGTATCTGATCCATACGGCAGCATCAAGCCGCCATTTACGCACCAGCTTCTTCGTCAAAAACCGATAACGACCTCTGGCGGAACCGTCCGAATTGTCGATTCACGGAATTTCCCGATTTCAAAAACGATTGCAGCTGCACTTGTTGAAGTAAAACCTGGCGGCATGAGAGAAATGCACTGGCACCCTAATAATGATGAGTGGCAATACTATTTAACAGGTACAGCTAAAATGACGGTCTTTGGAGCAGGAGGTACTGCCCGCACCTTTAATTACAGAGCCGGTGATGTTGGATATGTTCCTTTTGGCATGGGGCATTACATCCAAAATATCGGCCAAACGAGCCTTTGGTTTTTAGAGATTTTTAAAAGTGACCGGTTTGCAGATATTTCGTTGAATCAGTGGATGGCCTTAACCCCGCCTCAATTAGTGAAAGAGCATTTACACGTAGATGAAGCGATGATTCGTGCGCTTCATAAAGAAAAATCACCTGTCGTGAAATATGAGAGATGATGCGATTTTGTTTATAAAAAAACCGATCATTTTTAGATGATCGGTTTTTAATCATGGTTAACCCTTATCGATACCACGCTTTTGCTAAATTGTTTTTAAAGTTACTATCTTTGAAAGGTACGTTTGCACTACCAAAGTCTGTTGTATTCAGTGCATGTCTTGCAGCCGGCGTTAGATCATCCCAGCCAATTAAAGGCTGCATTCCTTTTCCGCTCACATTGCCGCTTACATTCAACTCATGATTTAATGGCCAGTTGCTATCATAACCTACTAAAGGATTTGTCCCTAAAATACTTGCTGCACTCGGTGCTACTTTCTTATATTGTCCATGACCTGAGTAAGCAATCGATTGAACACGCGGATTGACTACAGCTGGATTGTCAATCCAAACGACAATGGATTCCCAATCATGACGATGACCTAAGCCTGGTGAAGGATTATCTTTTGGGAAATACCAAGCATACATAATCGCCCAGCTGCCATTGTACCAATCTGAACGTGAATATACTTGACCGATATTACTGCTGCATCCACCATTATGTGAACCGCTCGTTTTTAACCCTCTGCTTGTGTTTCCAGCAGCATCTACAGCTGGGAATGGTACACATCCATGCCATACTTTCAAATAAGGCTGAAATTTTTTCGCCGCTTTTTGTGTAACAGTTGTTGGGTTGACTTCTCTAAAACCAACTACCTTGTCATGATCAATTTCTGCCGCATGAACTGCTGAAGGCACTGCTGTACTAAACATGGTGACGATAAAAAATATAATGGCAAAAATAAACTTCTTCATTTTCTATCCCCTTTTCTCTTGATTATCTCAGTTACCTCATGCTGTCGAGATTGATGTTACCATTGCGGAAAAAACCAATCAATCACTTTTTACATAAAATGTATAATTTAGTATTTTATTAATGGATTCCCTCTCAGAAAAAGATTTAAATATTGATAAACTCTACTATTCATTTAGATAAAATATAAAACATATACTATTTCTAATTGAAATTTTTCTAAATACATTTCATTCAATAAAAAAAGACTGTAGATCAACTACAACTACAATCTTCCTTGCGCTGCATGAGCATGCTGCACTTTTTTCCCCCACACGATGGATGCAGCGAAGCTTACGCAAAGCACCAGTGTTCCAAACATAAAAGGAAACTCAATATTCATATCAAATAATATACCCGCAAGACTCGGTCCGATGATATTGGCAAGGCTCATAAAGGATGTATTGAGACCGCCTGCTACCCCTTGCTGATTGCCTGCCATCTTGGACAGCAATGTATTGAGGGCTGGACGGACGAATGACGTAGCCGATAAAAATAAAATCGAACCTGTAAAAATCAACCAAAAGGACGGCGCAAAACGGCAGGCGATCAGCATGAAAGCCGCACCTAACAGCGCATAACGCACGACTCTCATCTCCCCAAATCGTTTCACACAAACATTCACTAACGCACCCTGGACAAGCACCCCGGCAAGACCTGCAACTGTAATCACAAACGCAATATCCTTCGGTGAAAATCCGTGTTTTTGGTCTACATATAAGCCGAAAATCGATTCAAAATGAATGATTCCGAAATTGAGGACAAAGGCCAATATAAACAAAAAGCCATAAGATGTCCTTAGAGCCTCGATCATTTGTACAAAAGGATTGAAATGAATATCCTTGTTGAGCCGCGCCTCTTCCTGTTTTTCCTTTGTTAATGTTTCAGGTAAGAAGAGGATGGATAACAAAGTAGAAAGAGCAGCAAAGGAACCGGCAATCAGAAATGGAAATGCGATCCCGTACTCAACCAAATAGCCGCCTACGCCCGGTCCAATGACAAAACCTAGTGTCATCGCTGCACTGAATAGACCCATTCCTTTCCCTCGATCCTTTTCACTTGTGATATCAGCGATGTATGCAAACATGGCCGGCATGAGCAAAGCCCCAGCAGCACCGCCTAAAAACCGAGACACGAACAGCATCCAAAGCTGATCAGCAAAAGCAAAAATAAACTGAGCAATCGTAAAACCCGCAATCCCCGCAATGATCAATTTTCTTCGTCCAAATCGATCGGTCAGTGCCCCGGCAACCGGCGATAACGCAAATTGTGTAAAACCTGTTGCAGCGACAAGAAAACCGAGTGTTTTCCCTGTTGCACCAAAGGCTTCGATGTAACTCGGCATAACAGGTACAATGAGGCCAAAGCCAAGCATGGCAATAAAAATATTGAGCATCAAAATGTATAATCTGCCCATCTTCTTCATATAAAAACCTCTTTCTGCAAAATAAATGAAAATGATGACAAAAGTGGTGAGAACTTCTTCAGTATAGCGATAACCTCATCTATTAGTCTAGTTTTTCAAAAATTAGCGTTCTTTTCCAAAATAAAAATACCCACCAATGGCGGGTATTTTAGATATCGTTATTCAGCTTGTTCATAGATAGAAAGAGCCGCCTGAAGCCCTGCTCCGCAATGGATAGACGCACCATGTTTGATGAGGATCGCTTCAAGCCCTGCTAACACAAACAGCACATTTTCCTTTCGGCAGCTGTAGCCCATTGTCCCAATTCTCCATATACGGCCGGCAAGTGGTCCAAAGGAGCTTGCAATCTCAATCCCAAAATGATGGAGCAGATCGGCACGGACCGCTTCTCCGTCAATACCACTTGGAATGACAATACAAGTCACAACCGGCATTTTACAATCTGTATCACCAAACAATTCAAGCCCCATTGCTTCAAGACCTTTCATCAAGGCTTTCTCATGATATGCGTGCCTTTGAAAACGTTCAGACAGCCCTTCTTCCAGCACAAGACGAACCCCTTCTCGCAGTGCATAGAGCATCGTTGTCGCTTCTGTATGATGATTTAATCGTCTTGGGCTCCAATAATCCTGAAGCTGGCTTAAATCAAAATAATTGCTTTTGATTGGAGAAATGTCCATTTGTTTTTGTAATTCATCCTGTGTCGCAATGCCTTTTTCTACTTTCTTTCTCGATTCAATGACAGCTGCGACCCGGTCATTATACGTAATAGGTGACATACCTGATGGAACAGATAAACATTTCTGCGTGCCGCCAATCGCCGCATCTATTTTCCATTCGTCCACTTTTACCTCGACACCGCCAATGGTTGCCACAGCGTCTACAATAAACAGCGCACCAAGAGCCCGGCATGCTTGCCCGATTTGCTTGAGCGGCTGTAATCGTCCGGTGGATGTTTCCCCATGAACCATGGCAACGATTTTAGGCTTGAGCTGCTTTATTTCTTTGATGATGTCGTCAGGATCAAAAACCGTCCCCCATGCACATTCCATTGTATGTACCTCAGCACCGTAGCGCTGTCCTATTTCAATGAGCAGGTGACCGAAACGGCCAAAGACAGGCACAAGCATTGAATCTCCCGGCTCAATCACACTGGCGAGCACAGCTTCAAGCCCTGAACGTGACGTACCGTCGATTGGATAAGCCCATTTGTTTTCTGTTTGAAAAAGTGACCGCAATAAGGTCATTGTTTCATTCATAATGTGTGTAAATGCTGGATCAAATTGACCGAGAATAGGCGTGCTCATTACACGGAGTACTCTCGGGTCTACTTCTACGGGTCCCGGTGTCATAATCGTTCTTGAAGGTGTTTGCAGTTCTTTCACGTGATCCATCCTCTCCCTTGCTGTCCATCCTTATAAGCCCACTTATACAGGAATGCGCTTAAAATAGCAATCTCTTTTCCTACGAACTTATTACATAAAATTTACGAGTAATCCATTTATTTCTTCATGGCAATATGATAGAAATAAAGAGAATACATTCCCTATCAAGGAGGAAATCGAATGAAAAGAACTTTATTTGGAACTGTGGCCGCCGGAATCATGATATTCGGCACATTCGCCGCCCCGCTGCCTCCAGCTGCAAATGCTCAAGGTTTCAATCTGAGTGAACCTAGTCAAACGATCACCTTTTCCCCGTTACAGCTTCAAAACGAAACATCTGCACAACAAACGCAAACTGCCGCCACAAGTCAAATCGATTCCTATTACCAATCTGCTGCTGGCAAGTCAGGACCCGCTCTTAAGAAAGCCTTACACGATATCATTGATGATCATACGCAGCTCTCCTACAGCCAGGTTTGGAATGCATTAAAGGAAACAGATGAAGACCCCAATAACCCAAACAATGTGCTGCTGCTTTATAGTGGTGCCTCCCGCTCAAAGCAGTCGAATGGCGGAAATGTGGGCCAGTGGAACCGGGAGCATGTCTGGGCCAAGTCTCACGGCAATTTCGGGACAAGCCAAGGGCCTGGGACAGATCTCCATCACCTTCGTGCGACAGATGTGCAAACGAACAGCACACGCGGAAATTTAGATTTTGACACGGGTGGTAATGAATACAAAGGAGCGCCGGGCAACTTCTACGACAGCGACTCATTCGAACCTCACAGCCGGGTCAAAGGAGATGTCGCGAGAATGCTCTTTTATATGGCGGTTCGCTACGAAGGCGATGACCGCTTTCCAGATTTAGAATTGAACGACAAAGTGAATAATGGAAGCTCTCCCCTTCACGGCAAAATGTCTGTACTTCTCAAATGGCACAAGCAGGACCCAGTCGATCAAATCGAACGGAACCGCAATGAGATCATCTATCAAACGTATCAGCACAACCGCAATCCTTTTATTGATCATCCTGAATGGGCAAGCGAGATTTGGGAATAAAAAAAGGGCACTGCTACGAGCAAGCAGTGCCTTTCTTTTGTTCAAGCGGACAAACAAGACAATAATCGAGACTCTCCGATTTTTTCTCAAGCTTATAATACATACAGCAGGTTTTCCGGTTGGATGTTTCTAGTAAACTGTCGTCTAGGTTTAGGCTGTGCTGAAATGGATTTTGCTGAGCTCCGAATACATCACCAGCCGTTTGCTTCAGATACAGATAATCCTCCCGCACACGCTGCTTCACCGCAGGTTCTTCCGCTTCCCGCATCATGCTTCGATAAAGAGAGTTGATTCGAACCGCTACATTTTCCCATAAAATACGATAAGAGAGTTTTGATGTGCGGTTCAGCACGTCTAAAAGAGGCGTGACACACTCCGTAAACAGTGCACGTACGACCTTCTCTCTCCACTCATGCCGGTCTCCTTCTAGTGGAACAAACGAAGACGCCGTCTCATCCAATTCAATTTTCCGATCCTCTCTAAATGCACATGCTGCTGGTGGAAACTGATAGACACCGTCATACATCGTCATCAAGTATAAAGAGGAACTGACGGCTAAGTAGGCGTACCGCTTTGAAAACATAGAAGCTGCTACCGCCAGATTCGGTGCATGCATCGCTTCCTTTTCAGCTTCTAATAAACGCATGACGGCTGATTCTGAAAAAAGCGCAGCAAGTGTGCGATCAGATGTCATTGGTCCATTTGTGATGTGTACCCCGAAATCAAGTAATTCTCTCTCAACCCACTCTGGCCTCATATCAAAACCCCCATCTTCTGTTTATCGATTTCGCTGTTGATATAACAAATAAATAAAGAATGGTGCACCAATGGCCGCCGTAAATACACCTGCTGGGACGTCTAACGGTAGAAATGCGGTTCTAGCCACAAGATCAGCCAGCATCACGAGAATACTTCCAACAAGCGCAGATGCTGGGACAAGTGCTATGAAAGAACGGCCAATAATCATCCGTGCAACGTGCGGCGCCATGAGTCCAACAAATTCAATGCCGCCTGCAAATGCGACTGCAACACCAGCCAATGTCACACTCATCAGGAGAAAGAATAATCGTTTCGCCTGCACTTTTACCCCGAGACCTGTTGCAAGATCATCGCCAAGTTCTTTTACATTCATCGTTCTTGCTAACACCATGACAATCGGTAAAATGATCATCACCCAAGGAAGCATCGCAGTGACGTCTTTCATCGTAGAACCATATAAGCTGCCCGTCAGCCAGATGTATGACTTTGTCGTTGTCATCGTATCACTAAGTACAAGCGTAAACGTCACACATGCCTTCATAATGGCAGAAATCCCGATTCCCATCAGGACAAGTGTGATCGGCTTGACCCCTTTTTTCCATGAAAGCAAATAGATCAGGCACGATACTGCAAAAGCACCCGCAATCGCCCATAAGGATTGATAAGCAATGGGCACAGTGCCCATCCAAAAGACAATGAACATAATCGCACCAAACGAAGCACCACTTGTAATTCCAATGATGTCAGGTGATGCCAGCGGGTTGCGGATCAACCCTTGCAAAATAAGCCCTGATACCGCAAGCGCGGCTCCGACTAAGACAGCCAGCAGCGTTCGTGGAATCCTCAGCGTATTTAACACAAAGGAGTTTCCCTCTCCCTGACCGATTAAATGAAGCAGCACATCCACCGGCTGAATGAACCGGCTTCCCATACTGAGACTGAGAATAAATAAGCCAAAGGCAATGGCCGTCAATAAAAGTAAAATCAAAAACGTCCGCTTTGAAAATTGAAATGAAATGCGCCCGCCTTTAGAACGCACTGTATATGTTTTAGCCACCTGTCTTCAACCCCTTGCGCACGAGATAAACAAATAGAGGCGCTCCTGCTACCGCCGTCATGACACCAATCGGCACTTCCTGCGGCATGATCAGAAAACGAGCCGCCAGATCCGCGGCAAGTAAAAGCGACGCCCCCACTACGGCACAATACGGCAGTACCCAGCGGTGGTCAGGCCCGACAAGCTTTTTCACAATATGCGGCACAAGAAAACCAACAAAACCAATTGAACCAGCAACAGCGACGGAACCACCTGCTAAAAAGACAACGAGTACACCCATCGTGATTTTCAGCAGCAGTGTACGCTGGCCAAGTCCTTTGGCAATATCGTCTCCCGACAAAAGAACATTAATAGAACGTCCCAGAAGCAGCGCCACAATAGTCGCACCTAAAATATAAGGCAAAACAGGGATTAACATATCAATGCTTCTTCCAGACACTGAACCAGCCATCCAGAACAGAATACTTTGAATCGACTGTTCATTCACGATTAAAAGACCTTGTGTAAAAGACGCAAACAGTGCAGATATCGCCGCACCTGCAAGGACAATTTTGACCGGCGTCAATCCATCTCTTCCAATGGAGCCCAATAGAAAAACGAGCATCCCAGCAATCGCTGCGCCTAGAAAGGCTGTCCACATATAGCCTGTTAACGACTCTGTTGAAAAGAAAACAATCGAAATCACGATAAAAAATAGCCCGCCTGCATTAATTCCTAATAAATCAGGCGCCGCAAGCGGATTTCTTGTCAATGCCTGCATGAGTGCACCTGAAATCGCCAGGCTAGATCCAACGACCGTTGCGATTAAAGCTCTTGATAATCTGGATGTCATGACAATGACACTGTTTGGATCCGATTCATCAAATTGAAGAAAAGCATGGATGGTGGCTTTGAGGGAAATAGAGGTTTGCCCAAGGGAAATACTGAGCATAAAAAAGACCAACATCAACACAATGAATCCAGCAAAAAGCAGTGCCTTGCTTGAATCCTTTTTTAATAAACTTCTCATCTGATTCCCGCTTTCAATCTGTTATGGAAAAAAGGAGAAAATGGTATGTTCACATTTTCTCCTCTGTTATGTCTTATTTATCAATTCCTAGACGATCGTAAATATCATCAAGCATCATGTTTGCTGCGATAATACCGCCGCCCATGTTCCAAGTGATTTCATCTACTTTATGCACTTGTTTCGCTTTCACTGCGTCAAGCTGCTTCCATAAAGGATGACTCGTCCACTCTTTATATGCTTTTTCAACTGCTTTATCCTGATCATCCATAAAGTAATAAATCACATCTGCATCCATTTGTGGAATGCTCTCTTTGTCTGTAAGAGTAATGATGTCTTGCTTTTTATCTTTGACATTCTTAGGTCCTTCAAAGCCTAGCTCTGTTAAAATGGATCCTGCGAAACCAGTTTGATAGATTCTAGCATGATCTGCACGGAAGTTCACCACAGATACACTCATCGGCCAGTTTTTGATGTCTTTTTTCGCTTTTTCTTTGAAATCAGCGACGCGGTCATCCCACTTCGTCAGCAATTCTTTTGATTTGTCTTGCTTGTTTAATGCTTCACCCATTAATTTCACTGTGTCTTTAAAGGTGAACACAGTTTCAGTTGCAACAGTTGGAGCGATTTCTTTCAGCTGATCAAAAATTTGCTCGTGGCGGATTTTCGATGCAATGATCAAATCAGGCTTGAGCTTTTCAATTTCCTCTAAGTTTGGCTGTGTTTCCTGCCCAACAATTTTAACATCCTTTAAGTCATCTCTTAAATATTTATACGTAGGTGCTTCAAGCCATGATTCAACAACACCTACTGGTTTAATGCCCATAGCGACTGCTGCATCTGTTGCTCCTTGGTACAGTGTCACCACACGTTTAGGCGATCCTTTAATTTCAGTTGAACCGATAGCGCTTTCAACAGTTCTTGTTTTCTCTTTACTATCTGACTTGCCGTTACTGCTATTGCTGCCGCAAGCTGCAAGTAAAACGATGGAGAGCACAACTAAAAGCGACCAAAAAGATTTCTTGAACATGTACCTCACCTATCCATTCTATATGTAGTCATATCGTTTGATAACGATTCTCATTATCACACTATGATTTTATCATAGAAAAGGATGGTGTCAATGTAAATTTTTAAGAAAACGGGAGAGTGTTGACTAGTTGTTCATGCTAAATAGAACGATTCCACACTTGGATAGTTCCTCCAATCTGTTTTCCCACTTCTAGTAGAATCGACAAATGGGTGTGTCCATCCAGCACTTGATAGACTGATTGTTGTTGGATCGATTCATTTGGCAGCTCATGATAGGCAGGAAATTTTTCTATATCAAACAGTTCATCCTCGCTGCCAACTAACATCGCATATGGCCGATCCATTCTCGCAAATTGTTTTTTAGGTGCTGATGGGGTTAAGGCAAGTGATAGTTTGACGGTGATAGCTGTCAATAAAAGCGGATCCTGCTCGACTGCCCATTTTGGATAATGAAAACGTACGGCTTCAGAATGACTCATCAACATTCCTTTTGTCATGGCAGACAGAACGAATTTCCATACTTGAACGGCCGCAAAAGGAATTTGATCTGGCCTCGCAGTATCTGATTGATAGCCAAATTCAGGTGCAATAAAAAAGTAGCCATCAACCTCTCTTTTTTCTTGCCAAGATAGATAGTTTAACAGCAATCCCGCTCCAGATGAATGACCGCAAAGATAAACAGCTCCTTTATGCTGCTGTTTGACCGCATCCACGATCTGCGAAATATCCTGCCACACATCCGTGATATTAGGTGTATCACCCTTTTTTCCATCCGAATGGCCGTGACCTCTTAGATCGAGCAAAAACGTATTCACATGAAATTCATGCTGCAGCGTATGGGCGATATGCTCATAACCAGCCAAACTATGAGCACCACCGCCATGAATTAAGATCACATTGGCCTGCGTCTTCTTTTCTGATAAAAATGGAAAATACGCAAGGCTTGTACCATCATGTGATGAAATGTATTGTCTTTCTGGAATATGTACAGGGACTGCCTGCTGTATACTTGCAAACGAGAATGGTTCGGTCTTGGTGTCTGTCAATTTTTTCGCTACTTCAAACAGAAACTAGAATGGCCAGCCGCGCTAGTCATCCTCATTTCTATTTCTTATTCATTGCACTCTTTCAAAGGAAAGGTATTACTTTCAATAATCGCGACAATTTGGTTTAACGCTTTTTTTGCTTCTGGTATAGGGAAGACAGGAAACACGTGATTCATTTTAGGATATTCTATATAGTTTATTGGAACCCCCTGCTTATCTGCCATCTCTTTGAATTTACGGGCATCTGGGAGGAAGAATTCGTGAGTGCCTATAAAAACAGAAATTCGTCCCAGTGACTTGATCTCTCCATAGATTGGACTGACTAAGTAGTGTGTTTCATCCATGTCACCCGCATATCTTTTTCCTGCTTCAATTAATAATGCTAGATTGAGCATTGGTTCTTTTGGAACCATAGCAGCGATATGAGGATTACTTAATGTAACATCTAGCCATGGTGATAAAAGAATGATATTCCCTGGCTGCGGCAATCCCTTTTTTGCCAAGTATTGAGCAAAGGCTAACGATAAACCTCCGCCAGCAGAATCACCCATGATGACGATATTTTCAGGCGTTCCTTTCTCTAAAAGAGCTTGGTACACAGGAAGGACACTTTCGATCGCATCCATATACTGATGGTTTGGTGCTTTTGGATAAACCGGCACATACACCGTACTATTTAATTGCTTCGTCAATCGGTCTAAAAAACGCCAATGCCAAGTCAAAGGCTGCTCAATATAGCCGCCACCGTGTATAAACAACACTTGATGGTCATCCGGCTGGACATTTGATTTCAGCATATACGTATCGACTGGAAACGAGTGATTTTTAGTGATTTTGTACTTATTCTTAAGTTTTTCAGGCAATTCATAAGGTAATTGATTTGCCCTTCTTCGTTCTTCTAGATAATCATTTACGTTGAGTTTCTTTTTCGTCAAAACAAGCAGCTGTTCTACTAAAAAACTTTGAATACTTCGCATATGATCGACCCCTGTTCATAGAATCATGATGATCGATGCCGATGGAAAGATAAGGCTTCTAAAGCATACCATATGAAGACGTACATCAGGAAAAACCTTTTATCCAGCTGATCACTCACCACAACAAACACTTATTCATTAATGAACAACTGTTTATTTATTGTTACTCATATTCTACTTTTTAGACGCATGACAATCAATTGTCAATCTGACCCTAACCGTTCATTAATAGACAGATAACGACCGAGTGTTCATCTCGTCAATGTCCAGACATGAAAAAAGACGAACTGGACAAGTTCGTCTTCTTAATTGAGTACGATTAAGGCTGCAAGCTTAGGATTTTTTGAATCGTATGCATGACCCCGCTCTCTTCATTTGAAAGCGTAATAAAATGAGCAGCATCTTTTACCTCTTGGATGGCATTTCTTACAGCAAAACTGTATTGAGCGGATTCCATCAGTTCTAGATCATTACGACCATCACCGAATGCCATCGTTTCCTCTTCTGTCACACCCAATATGTGCTGAAGCTGTTTCACGGTGGTTCCTTTGTGAACGCCAATATTGGCAATGTCGATCCACGTATGCTCTGAAGCAACAACATATACTTGTTCAAAGAATTCACTTATTCTCTCCCTTGTCTGTACGCATTTTGCCTCAGGATCATGAACGGTAATTTTCACAAAGTCATCTTGTATGTCTGCAAAGTTTGATACCTTGAGTACATTTGTATAAGAGCCCGTCACAAATCTCATTTCACTCTCAGATAAATGCTCATTGACCACTGCACCATCTTTCGTACATGCAATGATCGTCTGCTCTTTGCTTATCTCCTCCAGCTTATGGATGATCGATAAACCTAGATCATTTTTTATTAATGATTCATAAACAAATTGCCCATCCTTTTTAATTCGCGTTGCACTATCCCCTAAAATCCAAAAATCCTTTGCATCATCACCAAACAATGCCTCTACTCGTTCACACTGCTTACCCGTACAAGGAGCGAACGCCACATTTTTCTCTTCCATTAATGCTTTTATTTTCTGAAATAAAGCTTGATCAAATGATCCTTGGCGGTTTAAAAAGGTGCCGTCTAAATCCGTAATTATTAATTTAATCATGTTCTTCCTCCAATTCCTTAGCTGAACAAACACTATACGATGAAAATTGTATATGTGTACGTGTCAGTAAGTAAATAAGCCAGGAACATGTTGTTTGTCATCACACATAAAGGCACTTGTTACATGTACGTCACACGGTGTTTCATGAATCATTCTATACAAAAAAGACGAACGGTCATCGTTCGTCTTCTTTCCTTACTTCACTTCCTCATGCTCTTGAGCAGCATTTCTTTTGCTCGCGATAAAGAGTGCACAGGTCATGGCAAGAATGGCCAGCGCCCACCAGAATGTCGATACTGCCTCTTCATGATCAATGATAATCAAACGGATGACAGCTGTGATCCCTATATAAATAAAATAACGAAGCGGAAAATGAAAGTTAGATTTAAAGTATTTAATAATTAAGGCAATAAACTCAAAGTACATAAAGAAGATCAGCAGTTCCCCAAGCATTCCATAATAGCTTTCTCCTTTGTTGAACAGTGTCTTATAAACAAATTGGACAATGTACCATGTTTCACTGATTAAGAGAACGCTTAAAGCGATGGCCAAAAAGAACAAACAGATATTGAGAAGGCCTTGCAAGAGATCAGGTATCTTTTGGAAATTGTTGAATCGTTTCATTGGGCTGTCTCTCCATTCCAGTATATTCATTTGTTTTCTACATTTTGATGTTCCAAAATCGCAGCACGATGTAGTAAACATCGTTCCTTTCTATACTTTCAAACTGCCCGTGCATGCGGGTCATCATTCGTCTGATACTTCGTTCACCAAGTCCATTGCTTTCCGGCGTAACCTTTGTCTCTTTTATCGCATTGCTGACATGGATCTCAAAGATTTCTTGATCGGATAAAAACGTGAGATTGATATCCTTTTTAGGATCTGCGTATTTCCGTAAATTGGACATCACATTATCAAATACTCGGCCAAGCAGTTCGACATTCACATTGATATAGCTGTCAGGCAGCTCTCCTAAAAGATGAACCTTAAAGTTCTCTTGATGCAGGATGGCCACCTGATCTGACAGAAGATCGTAAATCACCTCTTTGACTGCAACGGTCTCAAGCTCAGATTCATGTTCTTTATCCAGCAGAAAATAGGCAAACAGATTGTCAGACAGATTTTTTAATTGCAGTGCTTTCCCGTAGGCACTCGCTATATATTGATCTTTATGGGTATCCGCTCCAGTCTCCTCTTTTTTCGCAAACTCCAGATTCATCATCAGCGACGTCAGCGGTGTCCTCATATCATGGGACATTTCGGTGACCAAGCTGCGGCTCTCTTCTTGCAGCTCATCAATGGCTTGAAGCTTGTCCAAAAAGGCTTTACGCAGATCCTCAATACTTTTGGCAATCATCGCTAATTCATCATGCCCTTTTACCGTCATTTCATAGTCCAGCTCTCCGCCTTCAAGAATATGAATCTCTTGATGAATCGTTTGCAGGTAGCGCAGACTTTTGCGAATACCGAGAAGAACAATGAGGAGAAAAATAAGCGTCGCCCCGAGCAGCTCGAGTGTAAAGGCAAGATCGTGGTAGCGAGATGAATAGAAACCGTCCACCATGACGCAGCCTTTACCGTCGCTAAACTGAACCGGATATGAATGATGCTCAGCGTACTGGGTCATCCTTTCTTTTCCGTACGCCGATTCATCGTCAGCGGAATAAATAGAGTCATATTGCAGCACTTGATCCTTGAAGATGGTCAAATTAATGTAATTCTCTTTTTTCACCCACTCGCCAAACGCTTTTCGATCCGTTGAGGACAGCTCATTCTCAGACACATAGCGGCTGAATTTTTGAATGTACTTGGCTGACTCCTGCTCGTAATACTCGTCTGAACTCAAATATCCATCGATCAAATCATTGGTGATCTTTTGCAGCGTCAAAAAGACAATACCACTCACAATTGCAGCCGCCAAAATCAGCAGTGCAAGCTTTTTGGCCAGTGTATATTTACGATGTGCCAAACCGGTATCCTCTTCCCCATTCAGTTTTGATATATACAGGACTTGATGGATCATCTTCAATTTTGGCACGAAGCTTTCGAATATGCACCATCACCGTATTGTTGGAACAATAGAAATAGGGCTGCCCCCACACGCTTTCATAAATATTTTGAGCAGAAAATATTTTGTTTCGCCTGCTCATGAGCAGCTTTAACATCCGATATTCTAGATCAGAAAGCTTAATTTGCTGGCTTTCTTTCCATACTTCATTAAATTCTTCACTTACCCTCAGCTTGCCCCCGACAAGAAACGTATCTTCCTGCTCCTTTTTTTCCTGATAAATGGTATATCTGCGTAATTGTGCAATGACTCTAGCATGAAGCTCATCTTCTGAGAAGGGCTTTGTCATATAATCATCCCCGCCGGCAAGTAATCCTTCAGTTTTATCGAATGTGCTCGACTTGGCTGTCAGAAATAGAATCGGAACGTTAGATGAGGCTCTTATGTGTTGGCATGTTTCGATGCCTGAGAGCCCCGGCATCATCACATCTAAGATCACCAAATCGAGCGAATCCTCCACAAGCTTCAATGCTTGCTCGCCATTCATCGCTCTTAGCACCTCATATCCTGCACGTGTAAGGGATTCCTGCAGAAGGTCACCAATATCCTGATCATCTTCTACGACTAATATTCGATGGGTCATGTCTCTCACCTCATGTAATGTGATGCTCTTTCTTTTATGTCTTTACTATATATCATCTAGCTATGTGAAAAGATACAGCATAAACCTTAACAGTTTATGAATTTGATCATCTGCCATCAATTCGTCACATTCATTTTCAAAAAATTGGATCTTCATAAATTGTTAAGAATTTGGCCGTATATTGATTCATTGTAAGGATCGATGAATTGATCCGCATTACATTTATCATAACAAGAAAAGGAGCATGGATATGAATGCAAACAAAGTAGCACACGGACAACCGATGAGTCTGCGCGAACGGGTTCATTTCTTGGACATCGTACGAGGATTCGCCTTAATGGGGATTATTCTAGTCAATTACTTTTTGATCGTGGATTCAGCCAAGGGATTTGACATGCTGTCAAATGATGTCTTTCACAATGTGGTGAATTGGTTCGCCTCAGGGAAATTCATTACACTGTTTTCCTTTCTATTCGGGGTTGGTTTTATGATTTTTATGGACCGAGCTGCTCAGAAGGTGGACAGCCCGAACAAGCTGTTTGCCCGCAGATTAACCATTCTCTTAGGATTTGGCCTTCTGCATTTGACCTTTGTTTGGATTGGTGACATTTTGGCCTATTATGCAGTCGCTGGCTTTTTATTGCTTTTCTTTTACAAACGCACAGCTAAAACCATCCTATACTGGCTGATTACACTATTTGTGATTCAATTGCTTACACCTTTTTTCACGATGCTGTTCAATACCATGAACACAGCATCATCAGCCAAGCCGGATTTTGCTGATTTCGAGCTGACCAGCCACAACAGTCTGACTTATTTAGCATCAATTAGTGATCGGTGGACAGATATGGTCACAATGGCTTCCAGTTCTTTTTCCACCGTCTATTCTATGTTTTTCATGTTTTTACTTGGTGTGTATTTTGTGAAAATGAAGTTTTTCAAAAACATGGAGGCGAAAAAAGCGATTTGGAATCGCATTTGGATCATTTTTGCTATCGCTTTTCTCATCACCCAAGGCAGTACGATCATAACAGCGGTCAATCCTTTTGAAAATACACTGTGGATGAACATAGCCTCTGCCCTTGAACAAAACGGCGGATTAACGGGCAGTATGTTCTATATGAGTACACTTGCGATGCTGTTTCTTCATGTCCCTCAGCTGCGTGGTGCTTTGATGGTCTTTACCAAAGTTGGACGGATGTCATTGACCTGCTATTTGCTTCACTCCATCATTGGCACAATGCTATTTCTGAAATATGGAGCCGGACTTGCCGATCATCTTCAGCCGGCTGGCACGTTTATGATTGGACTCGGGGTTTATGTCTTCCTCGTGCTCTTTAGTACATTATGGTTAAAGCGGTTTAAGTATGGACCGATGGAATTTATTTGGCGGCAGCTGACATATGGGAAGGTTGATGATCAACCGAAAACAAATACATTTCATGCGGCGAAGTAAAAAAAAGAGGCGAATTGCTATAATTCGCCTCTTTTAATATGTGAAGTTTTTGTGATTCAGAGACAATTCGTTTACTTTCAATACTGATCAATCACTTCTCGTAATTGATTCAAATAACTTTCTTTCAATTCATCTGGATATTCAATTTTCACATGTTTCCCAAAAGACATCAAATAGTGTGTCATATACGATAATTCTTCTTGGTTGTACCCACCCACAATATAAGGAATCTGATCAATGATCTCCAATCTCATATTTGGGTAATGATGCTTCAAAAACTTTTCTTTTCCTTGTTCCGTTAATCGACATTTAAATGAGATATCATGATAAGTTTTTTCGTACTCGAGCTGCAGTTCTTTTAATTCATCCTTCGTAAATGTGTCTCTCATTTCTTCTTCAATCATCATGTCCTTCATAAAGTCACATCTATAGATGCCCCACTTTTTATTTTGAACATCATATGCTTGAGAAAACCAAATGCCATTTCGATAAAACAACTCAAGAAATTGCAGCCTGATTCTTTTATTTTCATATTGAGTGTACGTCATCTTCACGATTTGATCTTTCATCATCGCCTGTAAAATCAATTCCAAATGATTTTGTTCACTAACTGGTGCGACATTATAGTAATGAATCACATCCAAAGTCTCCGTAATCATTTGCTTTCTCTCATCAGACATTGTGGCAAACAACTTTTGCCTAATTTGTGAGTAGGATTTTTTAAAAGGTGTTGCTGACACCAGGTCAAGAGCTTTGAGAGCGAAAAAAATAGCTTGGACTTCTTCTATATTGAAATAAATAGGAACCAATGGAGATTGATTCACCAGTCGATATCCTCCGTGTCTGCCAGGTTCAACGTAAAAAGCTAAGCCCATTGACTCTAGTTCTTCTATATCTCTTAAAGCCGTCCTTTTAGAAATGACGAATTCGGACTGTAAGTCCTTTAACTGAAAAGAGTGTTTATCGCTTAAAAAAATAAGTTCTTGGTTTAATCGTTCTGATTTTTTCATTTGTTTTCCCTCTTAAAAAGGTGCCTTCTTTTGTCACCTTTATCATTTATACTCAGCTTATCAAAAGAAAAGGAGCATGTACATGCAAACATTAATCATTAACGCGCACCCAGATTTCACTCATCGAGAAAGTTATTCAAACAAACTGCAAACACTATTTTTAAAACAATTTAAAGAAAGGTTTCCTCATGAGGAACCAACCATTTTACATTTATATGGAACTGAAATCCCTCGTATCGAAAAAGAACAGCTGCTAGGAATTTGGGATAAGCAAGCATCCAAACAAGCATTAACGGCTGCCGAGGAAAAAATCGCCGCTGCTTCATCTGCTTTATTGGCTCAATTCAAAGCACATCATCGAATTGTGATCGTGTCACCTGTTCATAATTTCAATGTGACTTCACGAATGAAAGATTATATAGATAATATCTTTATTGCGAGAGAAACGTTCAAATATACAGAAAATGGTTCTGTTGGTCTGATGACTGACGATTATCGTGTACTTTTACTTCAAGCAAGCGGCTCAATTTTCACAAATCACGATCGATATACACCTCTAGAATTTTCACATTATTACCTAAAAGAAATATTTCAAAACTTGATGGGGTTTCATCAATTTCATATTGTCCGAGCACAAGGAACAGCGATTGTAGAACAAGATGCGATCTTACAATCTGCATCTGATGATATGACGAAAACCTTAGAGGAGTTTTATGCTCCTAATTAACCTCTATTTAATCAAAAAGACCCAAAACGAAAAATCGTGCTTTTTTTAATAAAAATCACCTTTTTCGTTTTAGGGTGCTATATAAACTTTCAGTTGATGCGGGCATCGGTGGAACCACAAGCAATGCGATTTTTCAATTACGACATACTTTATTTATCCCACATTCTCAACTGCTAAAAAGACTATTTTTTATAACCAATGCTGCCGTTTCACTCGGATGGCTAAGAGGGAAATGATGACCATATGGGACAACATCAACTTTTCCAAAATGCGATGGAGCAGAATATCCTCTGTCATACTCCCCCCAGATAATATGAGGATTATCCTTTGTTATTTCATTGAAATCACCGTGATCGTTTTTCAATAGTAAATGGTTAAGCTGAACCGTCGTATTTAAAATTCTAGGAGACGTAAAACTGTTTCTGATTTTTTCAATATAATGTTCAGGGATGCTTTCCGTCCTTTCAAACAAACCATTACTTAATAAATAACGCTCTATCATTTTAGGAGTTGCTAATTTTAAAGACCATTTGTTCATCCATTGAGGAACATTTAGCGATTTAGCATTTTTTTTAGCAACAGGCGGCTGAAGTAAAGTGATTGAATACTTCTTATCTATGTACCCTTGTCCCAATGCTTCTAGTAAAATAAACGCACCAAATGAATGGCCAATTAGATGTGCACCATTAGCCGCTTTCTCCAATACCTTTTTCACTACATTCAAATAGAGATCTAGAAGATGTTTCTCTCGTTTAAATGGAGAACGTCCCAAACCTGGAAGATCCAAGATCCATACCGGTTGACCCGTTTTTTCATGAAGCTCTTGTGCTAAAGGAAATAAATCCTCTCCATCACTCAATAAACCATGTAATAAAATAAATGGTTTCCCCTCTCCTTTTAGTTGGTAAAGGGTATTGTTATCGCATAATGTTCGCTCAAATACATGATGATGCTCACCATGTTGATCCATCATTCGATAATCTAGATCAGCTGCTACGGCAGGGAAAAAGTTCATGACACTCGTCTTCTTAAACCAATCGTCTCCCATTATTTTTTTCGCTGAAACATTTGAGAATGTTCGTTTTGTCATAAAATTTAGTCCGTCAGAAGGAATTTTAGTGATTTTGCTTACGCCACTATTCATAACAGCTTTCATTAGGGGCATTGGGACAGAGATTTTAGGAGCCCTCATATTCATACTTTCCGACATCACACTTAATAATTCAGCAATGTTCTGATCATGCTTTTTGTCTTCAACAAGTGTAAATGTTTGAATAGCCGGCTGCTCCATCCTGAAAACCTGCACAATAAACTTCGCAAACTCATCGTTTGAAATCAGTGGCAGCCTATATCCTTTACCTCCAGGAATCACTGGCATGAGCCCTCTTCGCATACTCTTTACAAGCAAACCTAATCCTGCTATCTGCTCTGTACTCCCTGTTTTACTACTACCGACCACAGTTGGCGGATTAATGACAGACAGCGGATAACCTATTGCTGATGCCTGTTGACGGATATAAAGATCTGCTAAAAATTTTGTTCTCTCATATGGATTTTTTATTTTCAAATAGCTGTTTCCTTCTTTAAACACATCAATTGTAACCTTGCTATTTTGATCATCAAAGGGACTCATATAACCAACAACATGAATAAATTGATGCAAGCCCTTCGATTGATGAATACTTTTAGCTAATTCACTCATATGTTTGGCGCCATTTAAAAAGACGGAAGCTGCCTCATTACTTGTCGCTTGAATATCCATGGGGCCTCCTGCGTGAATGATCACATCCGTTTTCAATACCCTTTCCTTATCTTCAGCACTTAGACCTAAATCTATTTTCGTCAAATCACCTTCAACAAAGTGCATCACTGACTCTTTTAAAATGCCTCTTTCTTGAAAAATGCGTGTCGCTTTACTTTTCGACCTCACTAAAAGAAGAATGTTCACATCCTCTTTGGCTAATTCTTCGACTAATTGCTTTCCGATAAAGCCTGTTCCACCAATTAAAAATACTGTTTTCATATGAAGGCTCCTTTTTAGTACTACATAGTACTAATTTGATGTAAAAAAAATGCTTCTTTATCGAAGCAAGTTAAATAAATGATCTGCTGTTTTTGTGATGACAGTGGCATCCTTCAGTGTTTCTGAAATAAATAACGCCCCTTCAAGATTTGTAATAAAAAGTGATGCCACCTCATCAATCTGAATCGTATCTCTGAATTCCCCGTTCTCTACACCTTGTTTCAGTAATAGAGAAACTTTCTTTTGTAATCCTGTAAAAAAAAGACCTATTTTTTCTTTTATTTGCGTGGCCTGTGCAGGACTTTGAATATAAAGAGTAATAAATGGACAGCCTCCCTGATACTCTCTCGACTGGACGCCTTGTGATAATTGCTTTAAAAACATTTGGATACGATCTTCAACTGAAAATTGGGTCTGAGACATTACGTCATCAATTGCAGATTGATACATGTCAATCCAATAATCAACGACCCCTTCTAATAATTCTTCCTTATTAGAAAAGTGATAATACACATTCGACTTTGACACTTTGCTTACACGTACCAATTCATCCATACTTGTATAAGCAAACCCTTTTTCCAAAAATAATGTTGCAGCTACTTCAAGTACACGTTTTTGATTCATTAATTTTACCTTTGTCATAATTAGAACTATACAGTACTAATTTGAATGTTGCAAGTATTTATGTTCGTTTGGAGGGATGGACCTGGCTTCTCGAACTAAAGCCATAAAAAAACACAACGCCATGAAGGCTTAATTAACAAGTGGTATCACTCGAAATTAAATGCCTTCAAAAAGCGTTGTGCATCAATGTTCTTTATTAACCAATAGAACCTTCCATTTCAAACTTAATCAAGCGGTTCATTTCAACGGCGTATTCCATTGGCAGTTCTTTTGTGAATGGCTCGATGAAGCCCATGACGATCATTTCTGTTGCTTCTTCTTCAGAAATTCCGCGGCTCATCAAGTAGAATAGCTGTTCTTCTGATACTTTTGATACCTTTGCTTCGTGCTCTAATGAAATGTTGTCGTTTAAGATTTCATTGTAAGGGATCGTATCAGATGTTGATTTGTTATCCATGATGAGTGTGTCACACTCGATGTTTGAGCGTGCACCCTCTGCTTTGCGTCCGAAGTGAACGATTCCGCGGTATGTGACTTTACCGCCTTGTTTCGAAATCGATTTCGATACGATCGTTGAAGATGTGTTTGGTGCAAGGTGAATCATTTTCGCACCTGCATCTTGGTGCTGACCTTTACCTGCAAGGGCAATACTTAATGTCATACCACGAGCGCCCTCACCTTTTAAGATGACCGCTGGGTATTTCATTGTCAGCTTAGAACCGATGTTTCCATCAATCCATTCCATTGTTGCATTCTCTTCACATACTGTACGTTTTGTCACAAGGTTGAAGACGTTGTTTGCCCAGTTTTGAATCGTTGTATAACGGCAGTAGCCGCCTTTTTTCACGATGATTTCAACTACCGCACTGTGAAGTGAGTTTGTTGTGTAAACTGGTGCTGTACAGCCTTCTACGTAATGCACATGTGCGCCTTCATCAACGATGATCAGTGTACGCTCGAACTGACCCATGTTTTCAGAGTTGATACGGAAGTATGCTTGAAGTGGAGTATCTACTTTTACGCCTTTTGGTACGTAGATAAATGAACCACCAGACCATACAGCCGAGTTAAGCGCAGCAAATTTGTTGTCAGTCGGAGGAATGACTTTTGCCCAGTGCTCACGGAAGATGTCTTCGTTCTCTTTTAATGCGCTGTCTGTATCTTTAAACACAATTCCTAAATCTTCAAGGTCTTGCTTCATGTTGTGATACACAACTTCAGATTCATACTGAGCAGATACACCAGCTAAATATTTTTGCTCTGCTTCTGGGATACCAAGCTTATCAAAGGTTTGTTTGATTTCTTCAGGTACTTCATCCCAAGAACGCTCAGAGCGCTCAGATGGCTTTACGTAGTACGTAATTTCATCAAAGTTTAATGCATTTAAATCTCCGCCCCATTGTGGCATCGGCATGTTGTAAAAGTGCTCAAGAGATTTCAAACGGAAGTCGAGCATCCACTGAGGCTCTTCTTTCATACGAGAAATTTCTTCAACGATCTCTTTTGTCAGTCCGCGCTCTGAACGGAAAATGGAAACGTCTTTATCAGAAAAGCCGTATTTATATTCACCAACATCTGGCATTTTTTTAGCCATCCATTTTCACTCCAATCTTATGATTTGCCGTTATCTTCGGCAGATGCGCCTTTTTCAAGCGCCTTCCATGATAATGTTGCACATTTGATGCGGGCTGGGAATTTTGCCACTCCCTGCAGCGCCTCAATGTCCCCAAGATCAATGGAATCGTCGTATTCTTTTCCTAGCATCATATCGGAGAAAATCTGAGACATTTTCAAAGCTGTTTCAATATCTTTCCCTTTAATCGCCTGCGTCATCATCGAGGCAGATGCCATCGAAATCGAGCATCCTTCTCCTTCAAATTTCGCATCAGTGACTTTTTGGTCTTCGATTTTCATCGTGAGACGAATGCGGTCACCACACGTTGGGTTGTTCATATCGACGACAATGCTGTCGTTTAGCACACCTTTGTTTCTCGGATTTTTATAATGATCCATAATCACTTGTCTGTACAGTGTGTCTAAGTTTACATTAAAAGACATTCGTAAAATACTCCTTTGTCTTACGGAGCGCTGCAATGAGCCTGTCAATCTCTTCTTCTGTATTATACAGATAGAAGCTTGCTCTTGCAGTCGCTGATACACCAAGCCATTTCATAAGCGGCTGTGCACAGTGGTGTCCAGCACGAATGGCGACACCTTCCGTATCCAGAACAGTTGATGCATCATGCGGATGGACATCGTCTAAGTTAAACGTCACAAGCCCAGCTCGGTGCTGCGGTCCATAAACAGTCGCACCGTCAAGCTCCTTAAAGCGCTCAAGCGCGTAAGTCGCAAGCTGATGCTCGTAACGGCTGACTTCCTCCATACCAATGTCATTCAAGAAGTCAATTGCTTTTCCTAGTCCAACTGCTCCAGCAATAATCGGTGTTCCCGCTTCAAATTTCCACGGCAGCTCTTTCCATGTGGAATCATATAGATCCACAAAGTCGATCATTTCACCGCCAAACTCAGCAGGCTCCATATTATTCAAAAGGTCCTTCTTCCCGTAAAGCACACCGATGCCAGTCGGTCCACACATTTTATGCCCAGAGAATGCGAAAAAGTCACAATCTAGATCCTGAACATCAATTTGCATGTGCGGAGTGCTTTGCGCACCGTCGACGACAATGATTGCCCCATGATCGTGGGCGATTTTGGCGATTTCTTTAATCGGGTTGATGGTTCCTAATACGTTTGAGACATGTGTGACAGCGACGATTTTCGTTTGATGTGTGATCGTTTGCTTCACATCTTCAAGCGATAGCGTGCCGTCTTCCTGTAACGGAATGTATTTCAATGTGGCGCCAGTTGCTTTTGCTGCTTGCTGCCAAGGGATGATATTCGCATGATGCTCCATATGCGTAATGACAATCTCATCGCCTTCTTTGAGGTTGGCTCTAGCATAGCTGATCGCCACTGTGTTTAGCGCAGTTGTTGTACCTCTAGTAAAAATAATCTCCTGAACAGATGAAGCACGGATGAATGCACGAACTTTCTCTCTCGCACCCTCGTATGCGTCCGTTGCTCTTGTGCCAAGGGTATGAACACCCCTGTGGACGTTCGAGTTGTAAGACCGGTAATACTCATTCATTGCATCAATGACCACTCTTGGTTTTTGAGAAGTCGCTGCACTGTCCAAATACACCAAATCATGTCCGTTCACTTGCTGATGAAGGATTGGAAATTGCTCACGAACGTCTTTGATATTCATTATTTTACTTTCCTTTCAATCACAGAAACAAGCTGCTTTTTAACTCCTTCAATCGGCAGTTCTTTTACAACTGGATTTAAGAAGCCGTAAATCACAAGTCTTTCTGCATCTTCTTTGGAAATCCCGCGGCTCATGAGGTAGTACAATTGAATTGGATCGACACGTCCAACAGAAGCAGCATGCCCTGCTGTCACATCATCTTCATCAATTAATAGAATTGGGTTTGCGTCACCGCGTGCTTTCTCACTCAGCATGAGGACACGTGATTCCTGCTCTGCATTTGACTTTGTTGCGCCATGCTCGATTTTACCAATTCCGTTAAAGATAGAGGATGCTTGATCCTTCATCACACCATGCTTCAAGATATATCCTTCAGAATTTTTACCGAAGTGGATGATGCTTGTTGTGAAGTTTTCTGTTTGGTTTCCTCGGCCGACAACAACTGATTTCGTATCACCGAATGTACCGTCGCCCATCAGTTTTGTGATGTTCTCAGACACAACGTCTCCATCATTCATCAGGCCAAGAGCCCACTCGATTTTACTGTCACGGCCATTTGCCATACCGCGTCTGTTTACATATACTGTGACTCCTTCTGCAAGGTTATCTACAGCACCGTATGTGACGCGGGCGTTTGCGCCTGTGAACACTTCAGAAACGATATTGAAGATCGCTTCTTCCGGTTTTGCTGTACTGATGTAGTTTTCTACATATGTCACAGCACTATGATCGTCTGCTACAACGATGACATGGTTGAACAAAGTCGTTTCGTCATTTTCATGAAGATAAACAGCTTGAATTGGTGCTTCAAGCTCTACGTTTTTCGGTACATAGAGGAAAGCCCCGCCATTCACTAAAGCAGCATGTAAAGCTGTTAGTTTATGCTCATCCACTTTCACTGCATCTGTCATGAAGTATTGTTTCACTAAATCTCCATGCTCACGGATCGCTGTATGAAGATCCGTGAAGATCACACCTTTGTCTTTCGCTTCAGCTGAAAGAGACAAATAGGCTGGCGTTTGATCACGCTGAATGTAAACTGTCTTATCTGTGTCCTCTAAATCAATGAGAGATTTCACTTCTTCAGGAAGCTCTTCTAATGATTCAAATGGCGCACTTTCGACTGTATGCTGTTTGAAATTCGTTAAATTCCATTTCGAAATATTCGTTTTGTCAGGCTTTGGCATTGGGAGGTCTTCTGCTTTTTCAAGAGCCTGTAAGCGAAGGGAGCTCATCCATGCCGGTTCCTGATGCTTCTCGGAGAAGCTTTTGACATAATCTTGATCTACTGATAATTTCGTTTCTAATGTCATCAATAATCCTCCTAACGCTTACGCTTCTTGACCAACAGTTTCGTCTTCAATTCCTAACTCTTTTTTAATCCAATCATAGCCTTCTGCTTCTAGACGCTGCGCAAGTTCTGGTCCGCCAGATTTCACGATACGGCCTTGCATCATGACATGAACGTGATCTGGTGTGATGTAGTTCAGCAGGCGCTGATAGTGAGTGATCATTAAGCAGCCGAAGCTTTCGCCGCGCATTTTGTTAATTCCTTTAGAAACAACTTTCAAGGCATCGATATCAAGACCAGAATCGATTTCGTCAAGGATGGCGATCTTTGGTTCAATCATCATTAATTGAAGAATTTCGTTGCGTTTTTTCTCCCCGCCTGAGAAACCTTCATTTAAGTAGCGTTGTGCCATATCTGGGTCCATTTCAAGGAACTCCATGTTTTCGTCCATTTTGCGGATGAATTTCATAAGAGAGATTTCATCGCCTTCTTCTCTGCGTGCGTTAATTGCAGAACGAAGGAAGTCAGCATTTGTAACACCGCTGATTTCAGATGGGTATTGCATCGCAAGGAAAAGACCAGCTTGAGCGCGCTCATCTACTTCCATTTCAAGGACATCTTCGCCATCAAGCAAGATGCTGCCTTTTGTTACTTCATATTTAGGGTGACCCATAATGGCAGCAGATAAAGTAGATTTACCTGTTCCGTTAGGTCCCATTACTGCGTGGAATTCTCCACCTTTTATCTCGAGGTTTACACCCTTTAAGATTTCTTTCCCTTCAATCTCAACGTGCAAGTCCTTAATTGTTAATGTCGAAGCAGTCATATATCGATACCTCCAAAATAATCATTATTCTCAATTTATTCTCATTCTAATTTTATAACAAATTAAAACTGAATACAACACATTCACGATAAGCGTGAGAGGATGCTCTCAAAATTCTAACAAAAAAAGCAGGTAGATAAAAGGATTTATGTCGAAAAGACTGTTTTCATAAAGAAAGGGCGGGAAACTGTTCTCCCCGCCCCTCAGCTATTATTAGCCTCGTATATTCATTTTTGCGAGCTGTCTTTTCTCATCTCGGTAGGACTGCTCTCGTTTATATTCCACTTTCATCCGTAAGTCATGGTCTCTTTCGTACTCTGCATAGCTCATGCCATGAGCTTGATGCATGGCCTTTTCCATCTCGGCGGTATAATCCAATCCTAGTGTACTATGGTCCGAACAAATAATAAACCATTCCCTTCCTTGAGTGTAGCTTTATTGTAGCAAACGTATGCGGCTTCACTCAAAAGGGATATGACACCCTATGCTGGCATATTTTCTCACACAAACGGATGAGAAGCGCTCAACTCCCTGATATGGAAAAATACCGTGTTATGCTTCCCTTAATGCGTCTGTCCTCCAAATTCATCAATACATTGCTGAACGACAGTGATTCCTTGGCTTAGTGCTGCTCCGCCGCCAAAAGCTGCCGCCACGCTGACAACCTCCAGCAAATTCTCTTCTGTCGCCCCTTGATCGAGCGCTCCCTTTGTATGATAAATCATGCAGTATTCATCCTGCGCATGAATACTGATACCGAGGGCAATCATTTGTTTTTCCTTTTGCGTTAATGAATCGCTCTGGAAGCACTGCTCCGTAAATTCATTGAATTTCTTTCCAAACACCGGCATTTTCTTCTGGAATTCACCCATTGCGGTTTTATAATCAGTCAGTGATTGCTGCATGGATCCGCTCATATGCTGTTCATTCATCTTGATTCCATCCCTTCAGGTCATTTGTACGTTTTTATTATGAGCGAGATTTGAAAAAATACACAAAAAACCTCGCTTTGATAGAAGCGAGGTTAAAATGTTGTTATTCAGATACAGGCAATACTGCACCGTCATATTTTTTGTCGATGAATTCTTTGATTTTATCAGAGTGAAGAACTTCCATTAGTGCCTTGATCTTATCTGATTTTTCGTCACCTTTGCGAACCGCAACGATGTTTGCATATGGGTTGTTCTTTGTTTGCTCAAGTTCAATTGAATCTTTTTTCGGATTCAATTTATTTTGGATCGCATAGTTGACGTTGATGAATACAGCATCGCCTTCACTGTTTTCATAAGCTTTCGCAGTTAATTCAGGCGCGATTTTTTTGAATTTTAGGTTCTTTGGGTTTTCTTTAATGTTTTTTACTGTTGCGTTGATTGTATCAACCTTTGGATCAAGCTTGATGACACCAGCATTTTGCAGCAGGGCAAGCATACGGCCTTGCTCAGCTACGTTGTTTGTCATGATGATTGTGCCGCCGTTTGGAATATCTTTTACGGATTTGTATTTCTTAGAGTAGATACCGAAAGGCTCAAGGTGAACCGCACCAGCACTCACTAGGTTATAATCTTTGTTTGATTTATTTTCTTCGTTTAAGTAAGGGATATGTTGGAAAAAGTTCGCATCCACTTCTTTTTCAGCTAACGCTTTGTTGTACATTTTATAATCGCTAAGCACTTTCACTTTTAGATCGTAGCCTTTTTCTTTTAGAAGTGGTTTTGCTTCTTCAAGAATTTCGGCATGCGGTGTTTTTGAAGCGGCTACCGTAATGGTTTTGCTATCGCTTGCGTTATTAGATGAACCGCACGCAGCTAAAATACCTGCAAATGCTAGAAATAGTGCACTTAAAATCAATTTCTTCATGAATAAATCCTCCCTTAACGTTTATCAATTTTATTTGTAATCAAATCACCGATTATTTGAATAATAAAGACGATGATGAGAATAAACACAGTAGCTACAAGTGTGACATCTGTATTACCAGATTGGTACCCTTCCACATAGGCGAGGTCACCAAGTCCGCCTGCTCCAATTGCTCCTGCAATCGCAGTAGAGCCAATCAAAGCAATTGCTGTTACGGTAATACCTGAAATAAGGGCTGGCAATGATTCTGGCAGCAATACTTTGAAAATGATTGTCGACGTTTTCGCTCCCATTGATCGTGCTGCTTCAATGACTCCTTTGTCTACCTCACGCAGTGCAATTTCGACAAGACGTGCATAGAATGGAGCTGACCCTATGACAAGGGCAGGGAGTGCTGCATTTGGGCCAAGAATCGTGCCCATAATGAGTTTTGTAAATCCTAATAATAGAATAATTAAAATGATAAAAGGAATCGATCTGAAAATGTTGACGACAGCGCCGATGACAGCATTAATCGGTTTATTTTCCCAAAGACCGCCTTTACTCGTTAGAAAGAGTAATAGTCCAAGGATGATACCAATGGCAAAAGCAAATGCCAATGAAATGAGTGTCATATACACTGTTTCACCTGTTGCACTCCAGATGACGTCTAAATCAACGTTCGGAAACCATTTCTCAAACATGTGTCATCACCTCGATTTCAACCTGTTTGCTTTGGATATAGGCGATGGCTTTTTCTACCTCGGTCTCTTCTCCATTAATGTGGATAAAGAGTGTTCCAAACGCGCCTTCCTGCGTTTGAGAAATCTTCCCTTGAAGGATGTTCACATCGACGTTGAAGGATCGAATGATTTCAGTGATCAGCGGCTGCTCGGCAGAATCTCCGATAAAGGACAACCGTACGACCTGACCTTCTTTTACTCGCTCAAGGACATGCTCAATTGTTTCTTTCGCTTCCTCTGGTTCAGCAAGCTGTTTCACAAATCGCTTCGTCATTTCTTCTTTCGGCTGTCTGAAGACACGTAATACTTCGCCTTCTTCGACAATACGTCCATTTTCCATGACCGCGACGCGATGACAAATTTTGCGAATGACGTGCATTTCGTGTGTAATGAGCACAATCGTGAGCCCTAATCGTTTATTGATATCCGCCAAAAGCTCAAGGATCGAATCGGTCGTTTGCGGATCTAGCGCAGATGTCGCTTCGTCACATAGAAGAACCTTTGGATCATTCGCTAATGCTCTCGCAATGCCGACACGCTGTTTTTGCCCGCCGCTCAGCTGAGACGGATACGCATTTTCTTTTCCTTCTAAACCGACCAATTTAATCAGTTCATTCGCACGCTCTCTCCGTTTTGATGTCGGTACACCTGCGATCTCAAGCGGGAACATAATATTTTGTCTCACCGTTCTTGACCAAAGCAAATTAAAGTGCTGGAAGATCATGCTGATTTCTTGTCTTGCTTTCCGAAGTTTCGCATTCGATACTTCATTGATCCGGTTGCCTGCCACTTCAACAATACCTTCTGTTGGCAGCTCCAGACCGTTTAATAGGCGAATAAGCGAGCTTTTTCCTGCACCGCTATACCCGATAATTCCGAATATTTCACCTTTATCAATATCCAGGTTGACGTCTTTCACGGCATCAACATTTCCGCTTTTTGAATGGTACGTTTTTGATACATTCTGTAAATGAATCACAGTCTGATCACCTGCTTTCTTGCTGAATCTATAGGTTGCCATCACATA
Organism: Bacillus sp. FSL P4-0248; assembly: GCF_038593305.1. Lineage (NCBI taxonomy): Bacteria > Bacillati > Bacillota > Bacilli > Caryophanales > Bacillaceae > Bacillus > Bacillus sp. FSL P4-0248. The sequence goes on from NZ_CP151983.1 coordinate 2,937,467, forward strand.
CGTTATTTATTCTTCTTTCTGTCATGACTCTAGCCTGACGCCAGGTCAGTAAAAAAGACCTAACTGCAACGCAAGCAGAAAGGCCTTTTATGTCAATTACGCCTTTCTCTCATCTTTCAAAGCGCTGCGGCTTTGAGTGAATTGGCACCAATTTCAGCTATGCTGACGGTTGCCGGGTTTCATAGGGCACGTCCCTCCACCTCTCTTAATAAGAGAAAATATGCTGTTTTATGTGATGTTCATGTTTTTACTAACGTAGAATATCATGCTACCCGAGATATGTCAACGCTGTAAATCGCTAATTTCCAAGTAAACAACTACGTTATCATTTTTCGAAAAAAACCGTTCGTCAGCCAAAGCACTGCCTCTAGTCTAAGGAGCGCACGGAATGACCCTTTGACTTTGACTTGTCCCCTGCTGATTAACTGCTGTAAGGACATATCTCCGTCTAATAATTGAAGAATTTCTTTCCTCTCACCATAAAAGATGAGATCCGATAACTCAATTGCAGGTAGTTTCTTCACTTCACCACGTTCATCCACAATCAATGTACAAGAGTCAGTTTCCGCCTCAAATGTAATCTTCAAGGATGATGATGAGAGCAGCGGTTTTAATAATAAACGCTGCCCTGTGTTACCATGGGCTTTCACATTTTCCACATGTATAACCTCCCTGTCATTTGGTTATACATAACATTTCTCTACAAACATCTGCTTGTCCTTTATAAATAACTCGACAAATTTTCAAATGAATTTCTTGAAATATGACAAAAAACCGCTTTATTTAGCGGTTTCAATCATTTCATGAAGATATGGAACTGAGTGAAAGGCATAGCCTTTTTGCACCAATTCACCTTTTTTAAACAGGAGAAAGCAAGGAACACTCTCGATTTCAAATGCTTTCGCAAAGCCTGGTGAATAGTTTAAATTGTTTTCGTAAAATGGTACATCCGGCTGCATGGCGTCTACGACTGCCAGCATTTTCTTTGCCAGCTGGCATGTTCCGCAAAACGGTGTATATAAGTATAAAAGAAATAAATCGTCCTCTATCTCCTTGAATTCGTGTTCTTCAATCTCTTTCATATACGTCCACCCTCATAAATATTTCGAATGAACATCAATGTTTGCAGCTAATAGGATAGATGCAATGTGGGCTGACGGTGAAGCGGCCACTTCGCGGTACGTTCTGTCGACAAAAAGATGAAGTGCTTCAGGGAATTCTTTTCGAAATTGCTTCCGCAGTTTGTCGCCTGCATCGTCACTGTCAGCTAATATGTAAACGTCTTTCCCCAATAAATCGTCCACAAGCTGATCCAGCTTCGATGTACTGATCGTGCCATTGGTGCAAATGATGGTAACAGGTTCACTTATGACTTCTTTTAGCTTTTGTTTGTCTGTTTTACCTTCTACAATGATGACCTTTTCTATCTCGACATTCATCACGATCACCCGGCCCTTTTGACGTTGATTCACTTCTTCCTTAGATTACAATCTTTCATTCAGGTTGTAAAGATTGAGCGCCTCGTCATCAAAAAGACTGCAGCTTCTGTTCACTGCAGTCTCATCTGTGATTAGCACCAGCCATTTTCATCGTCACAGTCAACATATTTTTCTGTCCCATCGGTTAATGTGTCCGTTAAACGATAAAAACGATTTTGATCATAGGAATATCCCGATTTCAGCTCATATTGGTTTTCACTAATCATCGTGCCAATCTCTTCATTTTGATGATAAAGCACCATGCCGCTTTCTTTGAATCGTCCAGTGACATGCTCTGTTATATCCACCTGTTCTTTTTGAAAAGACAAATTGGACACCCCCCCATAAAGGTAGAGTGTCCAATTTCACATGAATTAGTCTTCTTTTGTCATTTCTTCATATTGCTCAGCCGTCATTAAGTTCTCGATTTCAGATGCATCAGCTGGTTCTACAACGATCATCCATGCCTTTTCGTATGGAGAGTCGTTGACGAATTCTGGGCTGTCATCCAGCTCATCGTTCACTTCAACAATTGTGCCATTGATCGGTGCATAAAGTTCAGAAACTGTTTTCACTGATTCTACACTTCCGAAAGGCTCGTCCGCTGTGATTTTGTCTCCTACTTCAGGAAGCTCAACGAACACGATATCGCCCAGCTCAGATTGAGCAAAATGCGTAATACCGATACGCACCTTATCTCCTTCTACTTTGACCCATTCATGTTCTTCTGAATAACGTAAATCTTTTGGTGTGCTCATTCAATACCCCTCCAGTCTTTTCTTACAATCTATATTGAAGATACCACAATCTGAATGAAAGTTACATCATTTCCAGACGCTTTTAAATGTATCTTCATTAAATCCTACCGTGACTCGTTTTCCGTCTGTTGTAATCGGGCGCTTAATCAGCATTCCGTTAGACGCGAGTAATTCTAGCTGCTCGTCCTCTGACATTGCAGGAAGTTGATCTTTCAGCTGCAGCTCCCGGTATTTTTGCCCGCTTGTATTAAAGAATTTCTTCAGCTCTAAACCGCTTTTTTCGTAAAGGGCTTTTAATGTTTCTTTATCAGGCGTCTCTTCGACGATATGTATGCTGTTGATGTCTTTATTGTGTGCTTCCAGCCACTTTTTTGCTTTTCGGCATGTACCGCAAGATGGGTATTCGTAAAAATCTAAAGCCACCATTTTCACCTCCTGCAAATTGTGACAACATTTTATCACAAAATATTTTAAAAACCTAAATGTATGCTTACAAAAAGGTGCGGAGTGATATCCGCACCTTTAACCCGCCCTTATACGATATATTTCTCTGCTTCAAAGATTCGTTTTGCCACTTCGCGCTTTTTGGCGATGACATTGATCGGCGTAAATCTTGTCAGCTTGCGAAGGGCTGACAGGCTCATGCGGAGTGAATCTCCTTCCTCCATCGCAATCAAGGATTCTTTTGCATGGGCTTCAATCTTTAAGAAAGCCTCCTGCGTGAAAATTTGTGTGTAAGCAAGCTTTTGTTCATTCTTTTCTGCCCCTGTTGCAGCGATTGCCTTTTCTGTACGCAGAACCGCTGATTCAGCAGCAAAAATTTCATTGACGATATCGGCTATGTTCACAAGAATTTCTTGCTCTTTGTCTAAGGCTTTCCCGTATTTCATGGCTGCCATACCAGCCACCATTAAGGCGATCTTTTTCGCATGGGCGAGCAAATATTTTTCTTGATCGAGCGGCTGATCGCCTGGCTCTTCCGGCATCATCATCATCAGCTCTTCCTGTAAGGTTTGCGCTTTTTGAAGCAGCGGAAGCTCTCCTTTCATCGCTTTCTTCAAGAATGTACCTGGTACAAGCAAACGGTTGATTTCGTTTGTCCCTTCAAAAATCCGGTTAATTCGTGAGTCGCGATAGGCTCTTTCGACCTCGTATTCTTGCATGAATCCATATCCGCCGTGAATCTGCACGCCTTCATCCACAATATAATCTAACGTTTCAGAGCCGAGCACTTTACAGAGAGAACATTCAATCGCATATTCCGCAATGGATTGGGCAATTTGTTTGCCGTCTTTTTGCTCTTCATCACTTAAGAGCCCCATCCGCTGTTCAAATAATCCAACCGTGCGGTAAACTGCACTTTCCATCGCATAGAGCTTTGCTGACATATTGGCTGCTTTTTCACCAATTAAGCTGAATTGAGAAATTGGTGTTTTGAACTGCTTACGCTGGTTCGCATATTCTGCCGACAATTGAATGACGCGCTTTGATGCACCGATTGTGCCGACTGCCAGCTTATAGCGCCCAATATTCAAAATGTTAAAGGCAATCACATGACCTCTGCCGGCTTCACCGAGCAAATTCTCCTTCGGTACTTGGGCATCTTCAAGAATTAATGTTCTTGTCGATGATCCTTTAATGCCCATCTTTTTCTCCTCAGGTCCCGTTTTGACACCTGGAAAATCCTTTTCGACGATAAAAGCAGAGAAGTGTTCACCATCAATCTTCGCATACACAACAAAGACATCGGCAAATGCGGAGTTTGTGATCCACTGCTTTTCTCCATTCAGGACATAATGAGTACCTGCTTCATTCAGAACTGCGGTTGTTTTTGCTCCAAGAGCGTCAGAGCCTGATCCTGGCTCAGTGAGTGCGTACGCCGCAATGGTTTCACCAGAGGCGAGTCCAGGCAGGTACGTTTCCTTTTGCGCTTGATTTCCGAAGAGCACGATCGGCAGAGAACCAATACCGACATGAGCACCATAGGAAAGTGAGAAGCTTCCTGCTCTAGCGAATTTTTCAGTAATGATCGCTGAACTGATTTTATCTAATCCAAGCCCGCCGAATTCTTCAGGCACATCGGCTCCTAAAAGTCCAAGCTCACCAGCCTTTTTGAGAAGCCTGACCGAATGCTCGAACTCATGGTTTTCAATTTGATCAATATGCGGAACAACATCTTGTAAAATATAATCCTCTGTTGTTTTTCCAATCATTTGATGTTCATCAGAGAAATCCTCCGGTGTAAAAATATGCTCATAATTCGTCTCATCAATTAAAAAGCTTCCACCCTTTTTTACATCTTCCAATGCTTTCATCCTGATTTCCCCCTTTAGATCAATTCAAAAATGCCTGCTGCTCCCATGCCCCCGCCGATACACATTGTGACAATGCCAAATTGCTCGTTTCGCCGTTTCATTTCATGAATCAGTGACAGCGTTAGTTTCGTTCCTGTACAGCCGAGCGGATGTCCGAGCGCAATGGCCCCGCCATTGACATTCACCTTTTCCTCATCAATTCCTAAATGGCGAATGACTTGAATTGCCTGAGAAGCAAACGCTTCGTTTAATTCAAACAGGCCAATATCCTTCAGCTCAAGTCCAGCGATTTTCAGCGCACGCGGAATGGCTTCAACCGGACCGATTCCCATCACTTCAGGCGGTACACCGCCAACAGCAAATGCTCTGAATTTAGCGAGCGGCTGAAGAGAAAGTGAGGATGCTTTCTCGCGGTCCATCATCATCACACACGCAGCCCCGTCACTTGTCTGCGAAGAGTTCCCTGCGGTCACCGTGCCTTTTGTTGAGAAGGCTGGACGCAATGTGGAAAGAATCTCCTCCGTTGTGCCTGCTCTCACACCTTCATCCTGTGAGAACGTGAATTGATGCTCTTCTAATTGATATTGATCTCCTACCCGTCGCTCTGTTACATCAACGGGTACAATTTCATCTGAAAATTTCCCTTCTTGAAGTGCCTTTGCTGCCTTTTGATGACTTCTCACCGCAAAGGCATCCTGATCTTGACGTGTAACCTGATACTTTTGCGCCACTTGCTCTGCCGTGTGACCCATGCTCATGTAGTATTCAGGTGCTTGCTCTGCCAAGAGAGCATTTGGACGAATAGAATGACCCATCATCGGCACCTGCGACATTGATTCGACTCCTCCGGCTAAAATCGTGTCTGCCTGCCCGAGCATAATACGTTCACCCGCATAAGCGATAGATTGAAGACCAGACGAGCAGTAACGGTTTATGGTGATGGCAGGTACTGTATAAGGCAGTCCCGCTAATGCCCCAATATTCCGCGCCACATTTAACCCCTGCTCTGCTTCTGGCGTTGCACAGCCAATGATTAAATCATCTATCTGTCCGTCGTATTCACCGGCACGCTTTAACGTTTCTTTTACACATAATGCGCCCATATCATCAGGCCGGACATGTTTTAACGATCCTTTTTTCGCCTTTCCTACTGGTGTTCTTGCGCCAGCGACAATGACTGCTTCTCTCATTTTGACTCCCCCTTAGTTACGTAAAGGTTTTCCTTTGACGAGCATGTGCTGCATACGTGCCTGTGATTTCACTTCTCCTACAAGACTTAAAAAGGCTTCTCTTTCAAGCTCTAATAAATATTGCTCCTCTACCTCTGTTCCAAATGGCAGTTTCCCGCCGGAAATGACATGAGCTAATTTTTTTACAATGGTCATGTCATGCTCTGAAATGTATCCAGACAGTCTCATATTTTCAGCAGCCAAAATCATCGCTGCATAGCCTGTTTCTCCCATGACCGGCACCTTTTGCTTGAGCGGCGCACGATAACCGGCTTCATCAAGAGAGAGCACCAGTTGTTTTGCATCATAGATCAGGTGATCCCCGTTCATACTGATCCGGTCGTTCACGCGGAGCATGTTCATATCCCGCGCTTCCTCAGCTGAAGTTGATACTTTTGCCATCGCAATTGTTTCAAATGTTTTCAGCGTGGCATCCTGTATAGCCGTCTGCGACGGCTTCACTGACCCTTGCAGGTGACGAAGATATAACTCTTTGTTTCCGCCGCCTCCTGGAATCAGTCCTACTCCCGCTTCCACAAGTCCCATGTACGTTTCGCTGGACGCCTGAATAGCTGCTGCCGGCAGACAAACTTCTGTTCCGCCTCCTAATGTCATCCCAAACGGTGCGGCTACGACTGGGCGATTGCTATATTTCACCTTCATCATTGCCTGCTGGAAGCGTCTGATCACAAAGTCAATTTCAAAGAAATTGTCGTCCTGTGCTTCCATTAAAATCAGGGCAAGGTTAGCGCCAACACAGAAGTTCTTCCCTTGGTTTCCGATGACAAGCCCTTTATAATTCTTTTCTGTCTCATCAACAGCACGATTGATCATATCGATGACATCTAGTCCAATGGCATTGCTTTTAGAGTGAAATTCGAGCAAGGCGACATCATCACCAATATCGATCAGGCTCGCACCAGAATTTTTGAAGATGACGTCGTGTTTCTTTTTCAATCTAGCTAAAGAAATATGTTTGTCGTTTCCTTTTTCCTGTTCATAAGCCCCGTTATGATAAAACGCTCGCTCTCCATCAGCATTCTCTTGATAGAATGTCTCGTGTCCTTTTGACAGCATGTCTTGCACCCACGCTGGGATGCTGTGACCTTCTGCTTCCATGCGTTCGGCGGCTTTTTTGACACCTATTGCATCCCACAGCTCAAATGGGCCGTGCTGCCAGCCGAATCCCCATTTCATGGCGTTATCGATAGACTGAATATCATCCGCAATTTCACCTTTTAGATGAGCTGAATAAAGAAGCACGGGCGCTGTCATATTCCAAAGCAATTGCCCTGCACGGCCATCCTGATAAATAAGCGCTTTCAACTTTGCTTTTGCACCCTTTTGCTGTTTCGCCATCTCAATGCCTGGATCTTTTAGCTTTGTGCGTTCTCCATATGTGAGCGTCACTGGGTCAAGCTCTAAAATGACCTTCCCATTTTTTTGATAAAAACCTTGGCCTGCCTTGCTGCCAATCCATCCTTTTTCGAGCATTCTTTCAATAAACTCAGGCAGCTGAAAAATCTCTTTTTCCTTTCCTTCTACCTGTTCATATACGTTTCGTGCCACATGAGAAAACGTGTCGAGTCCCACTACATCCAGTGTACGGAAGGTCGCACTTTTCGGTCTTCCAATGAGGGGTCCTGTGACAGAATCCACTTCTCCGATTGTGTATTTGTTCTCAAGCATTTCACGCACTGTGACAAGAAGTCCATAAGTGCCAATGCGGTTTGCAATAAAGTTCGGTGTGTCCTTTGCTTCAACCACACCTTTGCCGAGTACATCCTCGCCAAATGTTTTCATAAATGACAGTACTTCTGGATCTGTTTCTTGAATAGGAATGACTTCTAAGAGTTTTAGATAACGAGCTGGGTTAAAAAAATGTGTGCCTAAAAAGTGGCGTTTAAAATCATCTGATCGGCCTTCTGCCATTTTTTCAACTGAAATACCGGATGTATTGCTTGATACGATGCTTCCTTCTTTGCGGTGTTCGTCGATGAGAGAGAATACGTGTTGTTTGATGCTGAGCTTTTCAGTGACGACTTCAATGATCCAGTCAGCATCGTGTAATAAGGAAAGGTGGTCTGTGAGATTTCCCGGTGTGATGTATGATAGGTTTTTTGCTGAAGTAAGAGGTGCTGGCTTTTGCTTTAATAATTTTTTCATCGCTTCTTGACTTAATCGATTCCGAACACTAGGGTGATCAAGCGTCCGCTTTTTCGCCGTTTCTTCCTTTGTCAGTTCATTTGGCACAATATCTAGCAGTGTAACTGGTATCCCAATATTGGCTAAATGTGCAGCAATGCCTGAGCCCATGACACCTGAACCAATGACAGCCGCCTTGCGAATATGTTTGCCCATAAATATCCCCCTAAACATTTTGAATGAACAGTCATTCATTTTTTGTCCAAAAAAAAGCAATGCCTCTTTCTTTATCTTAAAAGATTTTCCGAAACAGTTCAATAGCAGATTTCAAAAATTTACACATTCTCGTGTGCCTTATTTTGCGGCGTATGAATTAAAGATGAGAGGGAATTGTAAGAATGGAGGTGATGTCCACATGTCTCGTTTGAAGAAAAACCCATCGAAAGCAGGCGTAAGTGCTGCAAGTGTAAAAGGAAACGCAGGTCCATCACAGGAAGCAGACCTTGGCGGGAAAAAAACCAGTCAAAATCAGCAATATAAAAAGAATCAGTAAGGAAACAAAATCGTAAGGAGGAACACATGTTGAATAATCAGCAAATGAATATGCCCCCAGAAGTCATTTCAGTGAAGGATTCCTTGTACTTAGAGGATATGCTCAACTGGAACTTGATCGCCATGAAAAAGGCTCATTTTATGGCCGAGCATTGCCAGGATCAAACCTTGAAACAAGAATTGAATCAAGTTGGGCAAATGCATCATCAGCATTATACACAAATTCTTCAGCATTTAGGCAGCTCAGGGCAAGGCCAGTCTACTGGCTTTATGCAATAGGAGGAAAAAACATGGAACAGCAAAACCAACAAAAAATCGGGAATCCACAAACTCCGGTTCCCACAACAACCAACATGAACGATCGTGATTTTGTCACAGATCTCTTGTCGACTGAAAAATATATGACAAGTGGATACAACACAGCGCTCAATGAATTCAGTCATGAATCTCTTTATCAGGATATTCAGCGAATTGCACTGGAAACACAGAAAACACAAAGACATTTATATGATGTCATGTTCCGATATGGCTGGTATTCTGTTGAAGCCGCTGATCAGCAAAAGCTCCAGCAGGCACACCAGAAATTCCAGCAAACACTGATAGATCAATCGCCGTACGGTTCATCACAAATGTCATAAGAAAAAAACTGCCAGTCTAGTGCTGGCAGTCAATTGTTGATAAAGGGCTAAAATGATTTTTATTTTAGCCCTTTGTCTTCTTTTCAGCGTGATAGAAAACCTTTGCAGTCTAGGAAGGACGAGCACTGGCGCGGAGCGAATTGAACATTCGTGAGCACCAGCGCACAGGACTGACAAAGAATGCGAGGGTTTGTCTACACGCTGCTGGCAGTTTTTTAACGGTCTTTATTGGCGCGATGAGCTTCGTTCAACTGTTTGATCCGTTGAATCGTGTGTTTGATTTCTTCTTTTGCTTCTGGATACGTTTCATTGAAATGCTTTGCTAGCGGCGGCATGCTTTTTGCAATATGAGAGTAGATCACCCACTGTTTCACATCTTGTTTCAGCTCGTCTGTTGATTCACCGAGCAGCAGCTCTGTATATTTATCAAGCAAGCCTTTCAGCTTTTCATCTAATTCATTTCCCATTGATATTCCGCTCCTTTTTCAGAAAAAAGCCTGACTCTGTGAGATACAGATGTCAGGCTTTTGACATACGATTATCTTGCAGCAAGAAATGTTTCAGCTTGCGCTTGCTGCACAATACAGCGTCCTCTACCGTGCGGAATACATAATGGTGTTCCAAATAAAGGATCTGTTGTCACTTGGCAATTCATATCAAAGACATTTTTCACGAGATCACAATTAATCACTGTTTCTGGTCTGCCTTCTGCATAGATTGACTTGTCTTTAATCGCCACAAGATGATGAGCATATCTGCATGCAAGATTGAGGTCATGAAGAACCATCACAATTGTGCGCTGCTCTTTCTCATTTAAATCAAACAGAAGGTCCAAAATTTCGATTTGATGTGTCATGTCTAAATATGTCGTCGGCTCATCTAACAAAATAATATCGGTCTCTTGGGCCAGCGTCATCGCAATCCATGCACGCTGCCTCTGCCCACCTGATAATGAATCAACGGTCCGGTCAGCAAGGTCTTCCATCTTTGTTGACTTTAATGCGCGGTTCACTGCTTCTTCATCTTGCTTCGACCACTGCTTCAGCCAATTTTGATAAGGATATCTGCCTTGCTTCACTAACTGATGCACGGTTAATCCTTCTGGCGCTTCTGGTCCTTGTGGAAGAATGGCGAGTTGTTTCGCTACTTCTTTTGTAGGTAATTTTGCAATGGAATGACCTTCAAGCAGGACAGAACCACCCATTGGCTTCATGAGACGGGCCAAAGAGCGAAGTAGCGTGGATTTACCGCATCCATTACTGCCAATAAATACTGTGATTTCACCCTTAGGGATTGATACATTTAGTTCATCGATGATCATTGTTTCTCCGTAGCCTAAGCTTAAACCTTCAGTAGAAATGGCACTCATTCCGCTCAAACGCTCCTTTTCTCATCCAAATTTTTATATGAAATATCGTCTATGTACAGACGTAAAAGATCACTTATCTCAATTTAGTGTATCAGATTTAAGTGATCTTGAAAATCATTTTCAATTAAAAAATGAGAAACTCTCGTTTATTTCTTCCTTTGGAATGTACGTTTGGTCCCATCTTCTAGCTTCAGATCGATCTGTATCCGCTGATAATCATCATCTAAATTAAAAGCAGCTAATAGTTCCTTTACATACACTTCATTGATCTTTTCACTAGGAATCGACATATCATTCAGCTTCATCTTCATTTCGCGCAAGGCTTCTTCTCCTTCATAGCGGACACCATTCATATGATCACGAATGATCGCCTCCTCTTTGCCTCTTGCCTGACGATAAGTCGCTTCGTATAATTCGTTTTTCTGTCCATATTGTACATGCAGATGCACATGCTGAAATGGCAGTTCCTTCATTTGAACAGCTGACAGACTTTCTGCTTCTGCTTCATGTGTTTGTTGTAACGGTTCAATTGATTGACAGCCGGACAGCATAAAGAGCAGCACTCCTATTCGTCCCGCCTTCTTCCAACACATCATGTGTTTCCTCCTATTTCACAGCATCGCTTTTTATTCTTCTCCAAGCTCCTTTTCGTTATTCAATAAAACATCGCACTATGATAAATTGAAACAAAAAGGAGAATGGGATGATGAAAAGAACAGCCATTGTAACTGGTGCCAATAGCGGCTTTGGCAAGCTCATCACGATGCGTCTCGCCAAGCGGGACTATACAGTGATTGCCGGCGTCAGACAGGAAACCAATGCCAAAAAGCTCGCTGAAGAAATTGATCAAGCCTCTTTATCTGGCATGATACATATTGAAGCGTTAGATGTGACCGATACGCAGTCGATTCAAGCATTTCAGAAGAAGCTTCATGCCTATGCACCCATTACCCTGCTTGTGAACAATGCGGGAACAGCCTTTGCTGGTTTTGCGGAGGAGGTTCCTGTCGACACGTACCGCCAGCAATTTGAAGTGAATGTCTTCGGTGTGATGGAAATGACCCAAGCAGTGCTGCCGTTTATGACGAGTGGTGCAAAGATTTTCAATATGAGCAGCATCAGCGGGTTAATGGGGATGCCTGCACTTTCTCCATATGTATCGTCTAAGTTTGCGTTGGAAGGCTATACAGAAAGCTTGCGGATTGAACTGGCTTCGTTCGGTATACAGGCGGCCTTGATCGAGCCGGGCTCTTTCCAGACGAATATTTGGAACACCTCCATGAACGAGCAAATGATTCAGCCAGCAGAAGGATCGAAATACACAAAGCTCTATCTAAAGATGATGGCCCATATTGATGCCCAGAAATCCAACTATGGAGACCCTGGTGAAGTGGCGGAGCTTGTTGTACGATTAGCAGAAAAGAAGCGGCTGAAACGGCTGAGATATCTTGTTGGAAAAGGCGTACGGCTTTCATTCACAGCAAAGCAGCTTCTGCCTTGGAACATGTGGGAACACATCATTCTACGGACACTCTCTTCAAAAAAATAAGCACAAAAAAACAGGCGGACATGTTGACATCCACCTGTTTTTTTATTTATTCACTATCTGATTGTCCAAGGGTAATATCTAGATTTTTGTTCTTTCCTTCACGGATGACAGTCATTGTGGTTTTATCGCCGACTTTTGTTTCTTTGTAAAGAATTTCTTTCAGCTGAGAGCTGTTCACTACGTCTTTCCCTTTGAACTTGATGATGACATCTCCAGATTTCAAGCCTGCTTTTTGTGCAGGTGAACCTTTTGAAACATCCTTTACGTAAATGCCTTTGCCGATTTGTTTATCAAATAAGCCGAGCGTATTTTCCTGATATGTCTCAGGCACTTGCTCAAGGTCAATCATTTGTACGCCAAGGTATGGACGTTCAACTTTTCCATTTTTCAACAGCTCATCTACAATCGGTTTGACATCGTTACTTGGGATCGCAAATCCGAGTGATTCCACACCGCTTTCGCTGATTTTCAAGCTGTTGATGCCAATGACTTGACCGTCAGTATTGATCAGTGGCCCCCCGCTGTTTCCTGGGTTAATCGCTGCATCTGTTTGCAGCACATTCATCTCCACCGTACCAGATGACGTATTTGCTTCTACAGTACGATCAAGACCACTAATAATTCCTTCTGTCACAGTACCTGAGAACTGTGCACCGAGCGGATTCCCAATGGCAATGACTTTATCTCCAGCACGAAGCTTAGAAGAATCACCAAAGCTCGCCACTTTATCAATACCGTCTGCGTTCATTTCAACAACGGCTAAATCTGTCATGACATCACTGCCGACAAGCTTTGCGTCTTTCGTTTTTCCATCATAAAGGGTGACCTTGATTTTATTGGCACCTTCGACAACATGGTTATTTGTAATAATGTACGCTTTTTTGCCATCTTTTTTGAAGATGACACCAGAGCCTGTTCCAGCTTCAGCTTCTGTTTGATCACCGCTCAGGCCAAACGAATTTTGTGTAGATTGATAGTTTGAGACCCCAACAATGGTTGGCTCTAAATCTTCTACCATATCAGCCACATTTGTGGCATTGGTGATTTGTTTTGTCGAGAAATTATCTGAGGCTGCCGGCTCGCTTGATGCTGTCTGCGTTTGCGTGTTGGCAGCTGTATCCTGTGACTGCGGCAAAAGCGGTGTAATGCCAAGTACAAGACCCCCGCCAATAATTCCTCCAAGAATCGGGCTCAGCCATGCCGCCTTCCGCTTTTTCTCTTTTTTCGACGCACGGTCATCCACCATTTGAGGAGAATGATTTGTCACACTCTCCTGAGTGGCAGATGCTTCGTTTTCATGCTGATGAAAAACAAGTTCCTTCTCTTTTTCTGGTGCGTCTATTTGTTTCTCATTCTCTGGATAGGTATCTTTTTGCTGATTCATTTCATTGTCTTGATTCGCGTTTTCATGATGATTCATCTTATTCTCTTCATCTTCTCTTCGGAAATCCATCGCTTGCACTCCTTTACATCATGTTTCATTCATATGTCTAGATAGGACTCAGGTCCTCTTAATGGAAAGATCATTGAAAAATACTTTATGGCAATATGTCAAATTATATAATACTTATTCATAGAAAAAAAGCAAGGTGCGCACATTGATGAAAAGCACCTATTCACCCGCCTTTTGTCTATGCCCTTTTTTCCCTTGACCTTATCATAATCAAACATTATGGGATAATGATGAGAAGAATATGTGAAATTGTGAAAAAAGCGTGTGATTGTTGACATGCCGCCTTCGTATCCCGTTATAATGACGTTGAGAGGATGTGGAAGACTTTGTCGTACACCATTTATTTAGTTGAAGATGAACAAAATTTAAATGAACTGTTAACCAAATATTTAGAGAGTGAAGGTTGGAATGTCTCCTCTTTTTTAACCGGAGAAGCGGCACGCGAGGCAATGAACAAGCCGCCGCATCTATGGATTTTAGATATCATGCTGCCTGATACAGACGGCTATACCCTCATAAAAGAAATTAAAGCCGCATCACCTGACGTACCGGTCATTTTCATTTCAGCCCGGGATGCAGATATCGACCGTGTCCTCGGTTTAGAGCTGGGAAGCAGTGATTATATTGCGAAGCCGTTTCTTCCGCGTGAGCTGATCATTCGGGTTCAAAAGCTGCTGGAGCTTGTGTATAAAAACAGCGATACACCGCAGCAAAGCGTCACTTCAGTTTCTTCTTATGTCATTCATGAGGATGTAAGAGAGGTCTATGAAGAGGGACAGCTCATTAACTTAACTTCTAAGGAATTTGACTTGCTGCTTTTATTTACACATCACCAGGGACATGCTTTTTCTCGTGAAGATATCCTCGTCAAGATTTGGGGACACGATTACTTCGGGACAGATCGTGTGGTGGATGACCTTGTCAGACGGCTGCGCAAAAAAATGCCCGACTTAAAGGTCGAGACCATCTATGGATTTGGCTATAGGATGCTTAAAGGATGAAGAACAAACCGCTCGCTTTTCAAATTTGGGTCGTGATCTCTGGCATTTTGCTCACCATTTCCATTGTCCTGATTATTCTATTTTCCAATACATTACGTGACTTCTTCACAAATGAAATTTATAAAAATATTGAAAATGAACAGCAAGTGCTGACAGAATATCCATTGAACCGAGACGGCTCGCCAAAATCGACACCGGAAAACCGCTCCGTGCAGCACATTTTGATCCCATCAGATGAATTAGATCAAATGGCGCAGTTTTTTCCGCATGCTTTTATTGAGAAAATCCAATCGTTTGTGAAAAAACAAAAAAGCGCAACGAAACGGTATTCTGAAGAGGTGAACGGCCAGCATATCTTCTTTGTCATCAAAAAGGTATCATCAGGCAATACACAATATATTCTTCTGTCCTATGCACCAGATTCTTATCGAGATGACCTGTCCTTTACCCTGTTTAAACAGCTGATCTTTATCTTAGGCACCGTTATTTTACTAAGCTGGATTCCATCGATTTGGCTTGCTCGCTATTTATCCCGACCAATCGTTGCGTTTGAAAAGCACGTCAAACGGATTGCACAAGAGGACTGGGACGATCCTGTCATCGTTGACCGGCAAGATGAAATTGGCAAACTTGGTCATACCATTGAAGAAATGAGACAAAAACTCATTCAAAAAGATGAAACAGAACGGACACTTTTGCAGAATATTTCACATGACTTAAAGACACCTGTCATGGTCATCCGCGGCTACACTCAGTCCATTAAAGATGGTATTTTTCCTAAGGGAGATCTTGAACAAACGGTGGAAGTCATTGAAGGTGAAGCGGAAAAGCTTGAGAAGAAAATCAAGGATCTGCTGTACTTAACAAAGCTTGATTATTTATCAAAACAACATCCCGCACATTCTTCCTTCCTACTCAGTAATACGATGCTGGAAGTGGTCGACCGAATACGCTGGTCGAAAAATGAATTGCAGTGGAACGTGGACTTAGATGATGAGGCTGCTCTTGAAGGCGATCCAGAACAATGGAGTAAATTATTTGAGAATGTACTAGAAAATCAACTTCGGTACGCAAAAAGTAAGATTGATATTCAGATGAAACAGGAAGAGGATCAAATCCGCATTGTCATTCGTAATGACGGTCCTCCAATTGAAGAACATATGCTGTCCAACCTATACGAGCCTTTTAGTAAGGGAAAAAAGGGCGAATTCGGTATTGGATTAAGCATTGTCAAAAGAATTCTTTCAATGCATCAAGCGTCCATATCAATTGAAAATGATGATCTAGGTGTACGTTATACAATTATGGTTCCAAAGAAGAGACTGTAGGTTTTTGACCGCAGTCTTTTTTAGATGAATGAATACCCATTGAAATCACGGTATGTGGCTTTGATCTTTTTGCCAGCTTGATACATCCATTTCTTTTCAATGGTTGTCTCTTTCGGCATTTTGACTTTTTCTACTTGAATCCCTTTTGTTCGCAGGCGTCTAATCATATCATCGATTTCTCTCATGGAACATCATCCTTTCACATATTTTGACCAGTTGGTCACCTTACTTTATAATATAAAGAATTACACTGTAAAAAACAAGTTACAATCTGATTAATTTTTGAAAACTTTCGTCGTTTATGACCGATAAGTCACATCTCTTTGCGCACGTTTCCTAAGACATTTGTCTCTCGGTAAGAAAGGATGACATTCATTTTGAAAAAGAAAGAAAAAATGATCATTGAGGCTGGCATGAAATTATTTGCCAGCAAAGGCTATAACACAACGTCTGTTCAGGAAATTGCAGATGAATGCCACATGTCAAAGGGCGCTTTTTATCTTTATTTTAAATCAAAGGAAGCACTGCTCATTTCGATCCTTCATTACTATTACGATAAGGTATTTACCCGGATTCATGAGGTTCAAACAGAGGGCGGCACACCAAAAGAAGCCTACCGCAAACAGCTCACTGTCTATTACGATAATATTTTGCAGCAAAAGGATTTTATTAAAATGCAGCTGAGCGACAGGGCGCTTCCATTGAATGAAGAAACGCAGCAGCTCGCAAAACAAATTAGGCTTGCAACCATCCAGCTTCACATCGATAACATTAAACAAGTGTATGGAGACGCTGCTATTCCATATATGGCTGATTTATGTTTGACGATTGAGGGCATGAGCCACGTTTATTTCGAGCTTGCCATTTTATATGATTTTCAGCTGGAAGCAGAAGAGCTTGCCAAAACCATGATTCATCGTATCGATGATTTGATGGGCGGTATGATGAAGCGAAATGATCTTCCTCTCATTTCTGTAGATCAAGCGAGCGATTGGTTTGGTCCAATTTATGAACGGTCATTCGATCCGCTCACAGAATCTCTTTTAAAGGAATTAAGAGAGATTGCTGAAGCACACTATGAAGTGAAAGACGAGCCTGAGTTATTTGAAGCGCTTGGCATCCTGGAAAATGAATTAAACAAACAAAAACCAAGACAAGTCATCGTGAAAGGCATGCTGTACCAATTGAAATTATATGCGCCGCTTCAAACCAATTCTGATTCACTTTTGCGTATTTTGAAAGAGGATCATTTGTAAAACCCAGGGGATGCCCTGGGTTTATTGTTGTGATAAAAAATCAAAATCCTTATGTGTCAGTTCAGGAAGTTTGCTGGCTTGAACTCTATTTAGTAAGTCATCTACATATCTTTGAACAGCAAGCATGTCACAAGGAAAATCAAATTCAAATTCTTCCTCTATCGACAGTGTGTCCATACAATACGAACAGGTTGGTTTAAAGCCTAGCATATCGTTATTGAAACTTAGAACATCTTCATACGACTCTTCTGACAGCTCAAAATGAGAGATCAAAAATATATCAATATGATTCACACCCTCGGGCCGTCTTTGATCAATATATAACAAAAAAGCTGACTCCTCCGTATCTGGGGACATTACTTGAAAGAATTCAACATCACGTGTCCGCAGCCATCTAATAAATCTTGTCTTTATTGTTCTCACAACTATTCACCTCAAATATCTTCCCACATAAAAACCAGGGGCAGCTGCCCCTGGTTTCTTATTTTGCTTTCGGTGTCACCATTTCCTCTGGTTTCACAAATTGCTCGAACTGCTCTTCAGTTAACAGCTCTAATTGAAGTGCTGCTTCTTTTAGTGTTAATCCTTCTTTGTGCGCAAGCTTCGCAATTTTCGCTGCATTTTCATATCCGATGTGCGGGTTTAGTGCCGTCACAAGCATCAATGAATTGTTCAAGTTTTTCTCAATCGTTTCAAGGTTTGGTTCGATTCCAACTGCACACTTGTCATGGAATGAGTTCATGCCATCAGCAAGTAGTTCAACTGATTGCAGGAAGTTATAAATGATGACTGGCTTAAATACGTTCAGCTCAAAGTTTCCTTGGCTTGCCGCAAAACCGATTGTGGCATCATTCCCCATGATTTGCGCTGCAATCATAGTTAATGCTTCACTTTGGGTTGGGTTAACTTTTCCTGGCATAATGGAGCTTCCCGGCTCATTTTCAGGAATGATCAATTCGCCAATTCCGCAGCGAGGACCACTTGCAAGCCATCTTACATCATTGGCAATTTTCATTAAATCAGCTGCAAGTGCTTTTAAGGCACCATGTGCATACGTAATTTCATCATGGCTTGTCAGCGCATGGAATTTGTTTGGTGAAGAATTGAAAGTTTGACCTGTCAGCTGGCTGATTTCCTCAGCAACATATTGACCGAACTCAGGATGTGCGTTAATTCCTGTACCAACAGCAGTTCCGCCAATGGCTAATTCTCTCATTTTTTCAGTTGATTCTAGAATCATTTCTTTTGAACGATCCAGCATGTATACCCAGCCGCTAATCTCTTGGCCAACTGTCAGCGGTGTTGCATCCTGCAAGTGCGTACGGCCGATTTTCACAATCTCTTGATACGCTTTTGCTTTCTCATCAAGAGTTGTTCTTAACTGGTCAATTGCAGGCAGCAATTTTTTGTACACAGCTAAAACAGCTGCCACGTGCATAGCCGTTGGGAATGTATCATTTGAGCTTTGGCTGCGGTTAACGTCATCATTCGGGTGAATGCTGAACTCGCTATTTTTATCTTTCAAGTAAGCAGTTGCTCTGTTTGCAACGACTTCGTTCATGTTCATGTTACTTTGTGTTCCACTGCCTGTCTGCCAAACAACAAGCGGGAAATGCTCGTCATACTTTCCGCTGATGATATCATCACATACAGCAGCAATTGCTTCTGCTTTTTCGCTTTCAAGGTTGCCAAGTCGTTCGTTCGCAATCGCTGTGCTACGTTTCAAAATCGCAAACGCATTCACAACTTCCTTTGGCATTTTCTCAGAACCGATTTTGAAATTTTCTTTGCTTCGTTGTGTTTGTGCACCCCAGAACTTGTCCTTTGGCACTTTGATTTCGCCCATTGTATCTTTTTCGATTCTAAATTCCGTCATTATGTATCCCTCCATAGCTTCTCATCACTCAACTCTATTCTATACAAAAAACGAAAATCCTTTAAGCGTTTTCAATTAAAATTTTATCTTTATTTTAATTTTAGTTCAATATAAACGCGAACATCCTTCGAATATTTGTATTTTGGGTTCGTTTTTCCGTAATCCTTTGATGTATAGGTCACCTCATAATGCTTGTCAAACGACTGTAGAATACGGTCGATCTCCTCTTTTGTTCCTGCTAAACGAATCTGTGCCATCTTGTTTCCTCCAAAACCCTCATTCTTTCTTTTACCACAAAATAATGTAACACAGAATATTGTTTTTTCAAGCAGGTAATGCTAAGAAAAAGATTTGAGGCGGGTGATCCAAATGAATCAAACTCCATTAAAAGAGCACTTATACGATAATCTCTCCGTCATCCTTCCGCAATTAAAAGAAATGGACGATTTGGTCCATGAGAAAAAAACACTGCCTCACGGACAGGTGGTTTACTATTTATACATAAAAGAAATGAACGAAACGATGGAGATTCAAACCTTTTTAAAGCTGCTTCTCCAAGATCATACGTCTCTCACAAAAGAGAAGCTGGAATCCAATTTATCGATGATGACCACCCGTTCTGTGAAGACCACCGAGGAATTGGTCGATGCGATTTTTGAAGGGCATTGTGTGGTACTGATTAACGGATTTCAGCATGCGTATATTTTAGAAACGCATGGAACGAAGAAACGCAGTATAGGTGATGCTACCTCTGAAACAATTGTGAGAGGCCCGAAAATTGGCTTTATTGAAGATTTAGATACGAACTTAGCTCTTGTGAGGCAGCGCTTGAAAAACCCCAATCTTAAAACCGTCGACATGAAAATTGGTCAAAAAAAGTACACCCAAGTGACCATCATGTACATTGACGGTATGGCTCAATCGTCTGTTTTAAAAGAAGTGAAAAAAAGGCTCAAACAGGTCACGATTGATGATATACAAGATTCTGGTGTTCTTGAGGAACTGATTGAGGACAATGTGTACTCGCCTTTCCCGCAAATCCAAAACACAGAACGGCCGGATAAAGTGGCATCTGCTTTAAATAATGGACGTGTCGCCATTTTTGTTGATCATTCACCTTTTGTGTTAATTGTACCTGCTTCTCTCGCGACGATTATGCAATCACCTGATGATTATTATGAAAGGTGGATCGCCGCCTCTCTCATTCGTATGCTGCGGTTTACCTCTATCTTTCTGACATTATTTTTATCAGCCATTTATATTGCGCTTGTGTCCTTCCATCAAGGACTTTTACCAACAACACTGGCTATTTCGATCTCAAGTACAAGAGAAAATGTCCCCTTTCCGCCTATTGTGGAGGCACTCATCATGGAGATAACGATTGAGCTGCTGCGGGAAGCTGGTTTAAGGCTGCCAAATCCGCTCGGTCAAACGATTGGACTTGTAGGCGGAGTCGTCATTGGGCAGGCGGCCGTTCAGGCTCATATTGTGAGCTCGATTATGGTGATTATCGTCAGTGTGATTGCCCTTGCTTCCTTTACTGTGCCTCAATACGGGATGGGCATGTCGTTCCGCGTGCTCCGCTTTGTGTCCATGTTTACGGCAGCTACCTTGGGTTTATATGGGATTGTGCTGTTCATGCTCGTTCTCCTTACCCATTTAACACGGCAAAAAAGTTTTGGTACGCCTTATTTTTCGCCAGACTTTGTGTTCAGCTATAAAAATGAAGACAATTCCATCATTCGATTGCCTTTGAAAAATCAAAAGAAAGGAGAACGATATGGTCAATCATAAAGAGTCGATCACCAGCTATCAGGCAAGTGCCATTATTGCCAATACAACATTAGGTGCAAGTATGATGATTCTGCCCAGAGCAATGGCACAGGCTGCAACTACACCTGATGGCTGGATTGCACTCTTACTCATGAGCGTCATTTACATTGTATTTATTTTTGTGAATGTCCTTATGATGAAAAAAGTCCCCTTCTCCTCTTACTATGATTATACAAATGAGGGGCTTGGAAAGTGGATTGGTGCTCTTGCTAACCTGCTCATTATTGTTTATTTTCTTGGCGTTGCCAGCTATGAAGTACGGGCTATGTCAGAAATGGTGAAGTTCTTTCTGCTTCAAAACACACCTGTAGCGGTGACAATGATCAGCTTTATTTTGGTTGGTCTTTATCTCGTAGTCGGCGGGATTGGTGATTTTGCCAGACTGTGCCCTTTTTTCCTCATTGTGACCTTGATTATCTTATTTGTTGCATATGGACTCAGTGTTCAAGAATTTAAGTTAGATAACCTCCGGCCTGTTTTAGGAGAGGGATTCTCCCCTGTCTTCAAATCCCTTAACGCATCAGCCATTTCGTTTGTCGGCATTGAAATGATGCTGTTTATGCCTGTCTATATGAACACGCAAAAACACACCTTTGCTTATGGCGCAATCGGCTTTTTGATTCCTGCGATCATTTATATATTCACCTATATTCTTGTCGTTGGTGCGTTCACTGTGAAAGAAACTGCGACGTTGACTTGGCCGACGATTGCTTTATTTCAATCGTTCGATATACAGGGGATTTTTATTGAGCGAATTGAATCTTTTTTGCTTATCGTTTGGCTTGTTCAGCTTTATACGAGCTTTGTAGGATATACGTTTTTTGCTGCAATGGGGGTATCCAAACTAACAAAATTACCCAAAAAAGTCGTACTCACGTTGATGGGAATTGTCATCTACTTTGCCGCCGTTTTCCCAAAGGATGTTGATACAGTGCGTGATTATCTAACCTATGTGAACCATTTATTTTTCCTTTTATTCGGCATCCTCCCGTTTCTCTTATTTATCATCGTGTTTTTTAAAAGGAGGCGGAAAGCAGCATGAAAAAAAAGGCGGCCTTTGCATACCTGGCCCTTGTTCTATTAAGTGGATGCTGGGATAGTACCAATATTGAGGAGCTCAACATGGCGATTGGTTTTGGCTTAGATAAAGGAGATGACGGTCATAAGCTTAAAATATCTATGCAAGTCCTTGTTCCTCAAAAAATTGAGCAAGAATCCAGCGTAAAAGACCCAACAAAGATTATTGAAACTAGTGGTGATTCCGTACATCAAATATTCCGAACAACAACGCTCAAGAGTCACCGGATTTTCGCCCAGCAGCTGAGGGTGTATTTATTTTCTGAGGAGCTCATCAATGAGAATAATTTCGACCTCGTCATTAATCAATTTATTCGCGACAATGAAACACGGAGAGGAAGCCTTGTCTTTATGACTTCTGAGAAGCCTGGGGACTTGCTGAAAATCAATGACGATGGACAGCCAGCTTCTTCTACATTATATGATATTTCTAGGAATACTAAATCGACTATACGTATGCTCAAGCCCGCTTCATTAGGAGATATTTCTTCTGCTATGCAAAACAACGTATCTTTTGCTGTTCCGAAAGTCGGTGTGGATCAAGGGAAATTAATGCTGGACGGAGCCTCTATTATAAAGAACAGACGATTTCTCACCAACATCTCTCCGTTAGCCGTGCAGTCGTATAACCTGTTGACTGGAGACGGAGAAGGCGGAGTCATTGAATTTGAATATGATCACAGCATCTATTCTTTTGAGATTTTTAAACTGAAACACAACATTGAAACAAATAAAACAGCCAGCGGAAAATATCAATTTAATGTGTCAGTGGCGCTTGAAGGAAGATTATCTGAGGATTGGAATGAGCGGGAAAATGCATTTAATGAAAAGTATCTCCAAGAGATTGAAGGTGTTGTGGAGCGTCGATTAGAGAAAAACGTAAAAGATTTCATTGGGGAATTACAGCATGAGATCAAAGCAGATATTTGCGGGTTTTATCAAAAAGCGGGTATTGCGTATCCGAAGGACTTTCGAAAAGAAGCGAAGCATTGGGATGAAATATTTAGTGAATCGGACATTCGTTACAAAGCAAATGTGAAAATCCGTGACTTCGGGACTAAGGGCGCAACACAATCTTTATAGAGTATGTTAAAATGGTAAGAAAAAAAGGGTGTCAATCATGAAACGAGCTTTACTTTCGGCCGGCATTCTATTTTTGATTCTAGGGATACTTCTGTTAATCGTTGTATTCACGCAATCAAAAGAAGATTTCTTCATTGAAGCCGACAGCTTTTCAAGCACATTTTTGATCGTGGTTTATTATGGACAAACCCCTGCGCTCCTTCTGTTGGGAGGCGGATTATTCGTCGGACTTTCACAGATCATTGATTTGCAGGAAAAAAAAGCGGCAGCAGCAAAGGAGAGCGTAAAGCTTTTATCCGAAATGAAGAAAACCCTGGAAGAAAAACCGGCCAAGGAGCAGGAGGCTTTTCCAGTTCCTGAGCTCCATCAACTATCCGAACGTCCGATCACAGGACAGAAGGACTAATTTTACGCATGTTCTAGCAGCTTTCACTTGAAAGCTGTTTTTTTATTGAATCAGCTTATGACGGTGCGCATACACAGCCGCCTGCGTTCGATCTTCCACATCAAGTTTGGAAAGAATGTTGGTAATATGGGTCTTCACCGTTTTAATTGTAATAAATAATTCCTCGGCAATGACCTTATTCGATTTCCCATCCGCAATCAGCTTCAAGATCTCCATTTCTCTTGCCGTTAATGAATCGTGAAGGATGGACCCATTTGATGAATGACGGAGTTTATTCATGACCTTTCCAGCCACTTTTGATTCAAGTCTTGGTTCGCCGATACTTGCAGATCTGATGGCATCAGCAATTTCTCCTGCCTTGGATGTTTTTAATAAATAGCTTAAAGCACCCGCCTCAATCACTGGATAGACTTTATCATCGTCAATAAAGCTCGTCAGAACGATAATCTTGGCATCTTCAATTTCCTGACAAATTCTTTTCGTTGCTTCGATGCCATCCATCCCCTCCATGACAAGATCCATTAAAATCACATCTGGCTTTAATTCAACGGCTAGCTCTACACCTTTTTGTCCATCTGACGCTTCACCAATGACTTCAATATCAGCCTGCGCCTCTAAAAAGGCCGCAAGACCCATTCTCACCATTTCGTGATCGTCGATTAAAAGCACTCGAATCATCGAACGTTCTCTCCTTTTCCTTCATCAAAAATGGGAACCTTCACATCAATTTGTGTGCCTTTTCCCTCAAATGACATAATCTCTGCGACACCGCCTACTTCACTTGTTCTCTCTCGAATCGATTCAAGTCCGTAGGAGGCTGTCTTCACATGGTCTGTTTGAAAGCCGATACCATTATCAATAATCTTTAGCTGCACTTGCCGGTTTCTTATGAGCAGGCGCACAGTTACCTTTGTCGCCTTTGCATGCCTAAATACATTAGACAGGGCTTCTTGCACAATTCGGAAGAGGTGGTCCTCTACTCCTTTAGATAACGGAACATCATCTTCGATTTCCCAATCAATATCAATCGGCTGCTTTGCTTGAAATTCATTTAGCAGCTCAATTAAGCCTTTTTTCAGGTCTTTTCCTTCTAGCGTGATCGGTCTTAGGTGAAGCAGAAGAGCACGCATCTCATTTTGTGCATCGCCAGCCATTCGTTCGACAAGCTGCATTTGCTTTAATATCTTTTCGTCCTTTTCCTTCATGCCTTCAAGAATAGCTGAAGTCATCATCGAAATCGCAAATAACTGCTGACTGACCGCATCATGGAGCTCTCGTGCAAGCCGCTGCCGCTCTTCTGAGACGACCGATTTCTTCATTTGAACCTGCCATTCAGCCCGTTCATTTGAAAGCTTTTGCAAAGAGGCTACTTGCCCTTCCACCCGCTTCGCCATTTCATTTAATTGATCGGCGGCTAAGCCAATTTCATCGTCGCCAAGAGACGGCAGTCTGTATGCAAAGTTTCCATTTTCAAATTTCAAAATCGACTCTACAAGCTGATCGAGTCGCTTCTTATGCTGATAGCCAAATACACTCCCGGCAGAAATCCCAATCGCAAGACTAACGATGAGTAAAATACAAAAAAACGGTATGCCAAACCAGCGGGTAGAAAGCAGAATCATCGGATCAAGCTGATAATAAAAAAACATCGGCAGTGTCGTCATCGTCACAACACCGAGCGAGATACCGACGCCAAGACGAACAGATTGCCACTGGAGGCCTAAATGGAATTTCCTCATAAGTATCTCACATCCACATCTCCGATCAATAGAGAGATGGAGATTTTCACTTTTCGTTTGCTCTCATCGTAATCGTTGGTCATCACGTACACTTTACTGCCGAACCCGCTTCTTTTTTCATCTATGATTTTCATATCACCAATCGCGGCGGAAGCACTCACACATACTTCAATATCCTGCGGTACGTAAATATCCACATCTCCGATCAGCCCGCTAATCACGATCGTACTCTCTTCTTCTGCGATGATCGCCTTTGATAAATCGATTTTAACATCGCCAATAAAACCTGAAATCGTCAAATCACTTAATTGAAACGGCTTTTTCATCAGCCTGACTTCACCGATAAAAAAGTCATGCTCTTTGCGCGGCTTTGTCTGGCTTTTTGTTTTTTTCTGATCGTCCTTTTTTTCAAGATTGACTTTCAATGAAGGCTTCCCGTCGTCTGATGTTTCTTTTTTATCGACATCAAAAACAGGTTTATTTTTCAATAAGCGATAGCCGGCATAAATCAAAAAGGCCGCAAATAAGTAACCTGTTAAACTAAATGTAATATTGAGCAGAAATTTTAAGAAGAGAAAGCCGGCAAAAATATAGGAAACTGAACCGAGCCAACGTTTGGATCGTGAGTGCAGCCAATAACCTGCCAGCGCAAAAAACACAGGCCAAAACAAATCTGCTCCGATCCCAATAATTTTGAGAAATAAATTAATACCAAATATCACGACAATGATGCCTAAAATTTGATTCCTTGTAAAACGCAGTTGACTCGCCTCCTTCCTTTCTTTCAATCATTACCGCAGCTTGAGGTTACCACTTGTCATTTCAATATCGACTAAATGTGTCCCTTTCCCCCGCGTACCTGTAAAGCCTCGACCTTCACTATCCACTTGATCAAAGTCATACGAGTGATCGACGCTTCCACTTGTTTTTTTCACCTGAACGTTGAAATCTCCGTCATCTGGCAAATTAAATTTCGCGCTCCCTGATGTCATATGAAAGGAGACAGGTGACTCAATTGTATCAAAACTTGCTGTCAACCGGCCGCTTGTCATGCCCAATTGCAGCTCGCCTTTGACATCATTAATATCGGCACGCCCTGAAGTTGCCCCAATATCACTATCCTTCGCATCAATGTGCGACACTGCCAGCCTGCCAGAGGTTGCTTTGATTTCCACATTTTTGGCTGAGAAATTCTCAGCTGTGAGGTTTCCGCTCGTTGATTTGAGTATCACATCTTGAAGGGACAGCTTTCCTTCTCCGTTCATCTCGCTGACTCCGCTTCCACCCGTAATCTTCACATTTTTATGATAATCTGTTGGAATTTTAACTAAAAGCTCTCCTTTTTCAAATTGAGTGAAAAACAAGAAGCTTTTATTTTCAGCGCGAATTTTAAAGGTACCGCCTGTTTGCTCCGCATACATTTTCCCTTTTCCATTGAGAGCAGTCACGGAAATATCGGAACGATTTTCAGGTTTTACCTTCACGCGAAACCCAGAAAGAGAAATATCTAATTGATCAATCTCCTCTTTTTTCGCTGAAGCTTTTGTCACTGGTTTTTCACGGGAAAAACTTAAATGAAAGAGATCTTCATTTTTGAAAAGCATGCCAATCATTAAAAAGATACCTACAAGTATACAAATTAGACCGATTAATCGCTTCATTCATACCATCCCTTTATCTTCTGACCTTTTCATTATAAGGAAAAGCGAAACAGAAAGAAATCAAATATCGGAAGAAAAAGCCTGCTTTTCTTCCGATTTGACCTCTATACGTTTGCTTGCTGCTGTTCAGGCTTTTTCTCAAGTTTCAGCTTCTGCCATTCTTTTTCAACCTCATCGGCGTAGTCTAAATGAGCATATGCCCCTTGATCTGCAAATTGTGCATAGCTGCCTGCTTTTGTTTCCATTTCTTCAATACGGTTCTCCATTCGAAGAAACTCTTTATATGCACTTTCACTGTCTACTTTATTGATGGAATCATTCATATGCTGCTTTGCCTGTGCGGCATTGGCTCTTGCAATCAGGGCCTGCTTCTTGTCTTTTATATCACGCAGCTTTGTTTCTAAGTGCTGCAATTGCTCTTTCAGCTCTTTCAATTGTTTCACAGATTGCTGGTAGGCTTCCTGATATTCGTTGTGCTTTTCTTCAAAATACTTCATTTCTGTGAGCGCTTTTCGTGCAAGCTCCTCTTCTCCAGCATGATATGCCAGCTCGGCCTGTTTCTTTCGCTTTTCAGCAAATGCTTCCGTCTCTTCTGCTTTTCGCTGGAAGCCTTGCTGAATCGTTTGCTGTTTGATGATGGCATGTTTCGCTTTCGCAACATCATCCTCCATATCACGAACGTATTGATTCAGCATGACACGCGGATTCTCCAATTTATCTAAACCCTCATTGACAGTTGCAACAAACATATCTCTTACTCTTCTTAATACCATTTGATATTCCTCCCTTTATTTTTTCTTTAAAAAGTCTTCCCATTCTTGATCAAAAGACGTATGAATCGGTTCTTCCGTATTAGGTGCCGTGTTTGGCTCCATATAGGCTCTGCTTGATGATTTTTCGGTAGATTCACCATTGATCATCGACCAGCCAAAATAAAGAAGTACCCCTGCAAATGCGATGCCGAGTATAAACGGCAGAAATTGCACGACGATCAATACACCAATGACTGCTAGAATGACACCTAAGGTTTTACTGCCTTTTTCGTATTTTTTAACACCTACATAGATGAGCCCTGCACCAATCAAAACCGGGATCAGACCACCAAATGAACCACCAAAGAAGATGGATAAACCGACAAACAATAAAATTGAACCGATAATGGTTTTACTTGTTATTTTCATCTTCATGCCTCCTTTCTTGCTCCTTGCTTTAACTATAGTCAAAAAAGAAAGCCGGCAAAACGTGTCACAGATTGATCTTTGATTGCGACTAGAGTCGTAACAATGCTCAGACTAAGCGGCAGAACCTAATAAAAAAGCACTCTTCTATGAAGAGTGCTTTCCTTATTTAGAACGAAACACATCGGCACTTCGTTCATATTCAACATCAGCTTCACCAAGCCGATAATTCACGATTCGAGCGGCTGCAAATAAATAATCGGATAGACGGTTTACGTATGAGAGCGCAACGGCTGGAATCTCCTCCTGTTTTGCAAGCGTCACAATATGCCTCTCGGCTCTTCTGACGACTGTCCGCGCTACATGTAAGAGAGCAGCGCCTTCCTGACCACCCGGTAAAATAAACTTAGTAAGCGGCGCGGCCTCTTCTACATAGACATCCATTCTTTCCTCAAGGACTGTCACAGAGGCTTCTGTTAATTTGCCTTCTTTACGTGGTTTGACTGCTGCCAAATCACCACCGCAGTCAAACAGCTCATGCTGTATAACGATCAGCTCTGACAAAAGGTCCGGAAACAATTCGCCATGCTGCCGTAATTTTGCATGCGCGAGTCCAATAAAGCTATTCGCCTCATCTAACGTACCATACGCCTCTACTCTCACATCATCTTTATCGGCTCTTCCTCCGATCAAGCCTGTTTGGCCCTGATCCCCGGTTTTCGTATAAAGTTTCAACGGTTTTCCCTCT
Source organism: Bacillus sp. FSL P4-0248 (assembly GCF_038593305.1). Classification (NCBI taxonomy): domain Bacteria; kingdom Bacillati; phylum Bacillota; class Bacilli; order Caryophanales; family Bacillaceae; genus Bacillus; species Bacillus sp. FSL P4-0248. The sequence goes on from NZ_CP151983.1 coordinate 2,966,139, forward strand.
TTTCTACTGCTTTGTCCTTCTAGTATAACCTGAAGTTAAAAAGATGTATTTGTTTTATTATGAAACACTTTTACTGAAAATCACTCCAACCCTCTTATATATGTTGAATGATGAAACATCCCGTTTTATAATGAATGAAAGCGCTTTTTAATTATGAGAGATGGGGTGGGATGTACGTGAGTTTACAAAATAAAGTAGCAATCATTACAGGTGCAAGCAGAGGAATCGGCCGCGCCATTGCGGAGGCACTTGCCTGCGAAGGAGTGCGCGTCGTTCTCAATGGAACGAACGACATGCTGCTGCAGGAGGTTTGCTCCTCACTGAATAAAAAAGAGAAACGAGCCGTTTATGTTGCTGGTGATGCTAGTTTACCAGAGACAGCCTCTTCACTCGTGGAGCAAGCGAAAACACATTTTGGACAGATTGATCTGCTGGTCAACAATGCTGGGATCAATTTACGAAAATCCACAGTCGAGACATCCCTTGATGAGTGGAAACGATTGATTGATATTAATTTGACCGGCACGTTCCTCATGTGCCAAGCGGTCATTCCTGACATGATCAAACAACAAGGCGGAAAGATTATTAATATGAGTTCTACAACTGGCAAAACCCCTCATCACAATGCATCACCTGCATACGGTGCATCAAAGGCAGGCATCAATTATTTAACCATGCATCTTGCCAAAGAATTAGCAGAACACCACATTCATGTGAATGCTGTCTGCCCTGGTCCAATTGAAACAGACATGAGCAAACAGTGGAGCGATGAATACCGGCGTTCGGTTTTAGATAGAATTCCTTTGAAAACGATTGGAACACCAGAACAAGTTGCAAATGTTGTGACATTTTTAGCTTCTGACCAGTCGGATTTTATCACAGGAGAAACCATCAATATGAATGGCGGAACGTATATGAACTAGAAAAAAAGAGCCTCTCTTAAAGGCTCTTTTACTTTTCATATTGATTTTCTCTCGTACCAGAAAGCATGATGGCCTGTCTAATAGCTTCTTCCATGCTCGCAGAATCAGCTTTTCCTGTTCCTGCGATATCAAATGCCGTCCCATGATCGACACTTGTACGGATAATCGGCAGCCCAACTGTAATGTTTACACCCGACTCTAAGCCAAGCACCTTAATCGGTCCGTGCCCTTGATCATGATACATCGCCACAACGATATCAAAGTCACCTCTTACTGCCCTAAAGAACAAGGTATCAGCAGGCAGCGGCCCAAATACTTGAATCCCTTCTTCCTGCGCTAGTTCAACCGCTGGGATGATCTTCTCCTCTTCTTCTCCGTTCCCAAACAATCCATTCTCCCCAGCATGCGGGTTAATCCCGCATACAGCGATTTTAGGAGCAGAGATTCCAGAACGGACGAGTGTATCATGTGCCAGCTTAATCGTCGTGTATACACGCTCAGGATTAATCTTTAAAATGGCATCCATTAATCCAATATGTGTGGTGACATGAACTACCTTTAAGTTAGGGGCAGCCAGCATCATCGCATAATCTTCTGTACCTGTCAGGTCAGCTAAAATTTCTGTATGTCCTGGATACATATGACCTGCCTTATGAAGTGCTTCTTTGTTTAACGGCGCTGTGCAAATGCCGTCAATTCTACGGTCATTTGCAAGACTAATGGCTTTTTCAAGATATCGGAAAGCAGCATTTCCTGCTTCTTTTGATATGTCCCCAATTGGAATCTCGTTCGTTAAAAGCTTAAGGTCTAAGCAGGGAACTGCTCCGGCTTTCACCTGCTCCGCTTCCTCTGGTTCTTTGATACTTACAATCTCCACATCTGTACTCACAAAGTCTTTTGCCCTATTTAATATACTGGTATCTCCGATCACAAATAGAACGGCTTCTTCATGTAAACGCGTTTGCTGAAAAGCTTTTAAAATAATTTCAGGACCAACACCAGCCGCATCTCCCATCGTTACAGCAATGATTGGTTTTGACATTCGACTTCCCCCTCTATCTTTTTCAGCACTTCTACCGCGTGGAGTACTGAATTTTTTTGACCGTAAGCTCCTGCTTTCGTAACCGCATATAAATTCGTATCAACAAGCTGACCGAGCGGGATGCCAGGTTCAATTTCTTTCAGCAGCCGAATACCTCCTGCTCCAAGCTCTTGGCAAATCGCCCGCGCTGTATCTCCGCCAGTTAGGAAAAGTCGTCTCATTCCTGATAATGTGACAATGTCTTTTGTGATCATTCCAAGAAAGACGGACAAAGCACCTCCAACCTCTTGTCTTGACAGCCCTTTCTTTTCTCCGTAAACCAGCATCTTTTCAACCATCTCTGGCCGTGCATCTGTGTAAAGGAGAATATCTTCGTTCTGACGCTTACGCAGTTGATCGAGAACTGATTTTCGTTCCCATGCTTCACGGCCGTTTAATACATTCAGCGGGTTCAATTTTATCTCAAAACAATCGTGAGTTTCTCTTAAATAAGCAAACTGCTCATTTGTTTTTTGAGAGGCACTTCCAGATACGATGAGGACAGGTCTCTGTTTTTTAAGGCGAGAAGTATTTCTATGTTTAGCGACATATGCCGATAATGCACCAGCTAGTCCCGCTGAACCGACCCATAGTATTCTTTTATCCATCTTCATAAACACTTCCACAATCCGCCCTAAATCATCACTTGTTTCTGCATCACACACAAACCATTGGTGACCATGCTTCAATAACGATGATACCTCATCATCCATTCCTTTGAGCTCTTCGCCGATTGTTTGTTGAGAAAGGTTTTTTGGTCTGACGTTCGTCTGCTCCTCAATTAAATCTGATATGCTGGATGTCAAAACTGGTGTTTTCGGATCCTTTGCTGCCTCTGACAGATGAACAGGCACTCCTTCCACATAATGTATGCCATCATTGGTTGCTCTTTGTGCATCTGGGTAGGCAGGTGCGATAACCGCCGCATCAAATGGGCCAATATCCATTAGTGCTTGCAGTTCAATTCCTATATTGCCTCTTAATGTTGAATCTATTTTTTTTAAGAAAAGGTGCGATTCATCTTGGAGAAATGGCTGCACCATTTGGCTGACCTCATGGTAGGCGTTCTCTGAAGACATACTTCGTGAATCGGTATCCACTATCAGCACATCCTCTTTATACCTGTCAATGCCTTCAAATGACGGCTGAAACAGGACAGAGGCTGTGAAGCCCGCTTTGACAAATTGAACACCTGTATCGTTGGCACCTGTCAAATCATCCGCCACAATGATTACCTTTTGCTCTAGTTTCGCTCCTTTTTTTAATAGATCGTTTGTCATTTAGACACCTCGGCCTCATTACATATTATTCCTTTAGCTTTCTCCATAGCGTCGTACGGTTGATATTCAACCGCTTTGCCGCCTTTGATTGATTCATATTTTCTTCTTCCAGCACCGTTTTGATAATCCGTCTTTCAATCTCATCAAGCGTTCCATTCAAATAGCTGGACAGCTGTTTTTCTTCATTTTCAAAAGCAAGCTGATCAATTGCTGCCTTTGCCTTATTCAACGTGATATATCCACTTTTTGTCGTCAGCACAAGCTCCTCAATGATCCGCTTGAACTGCCTGACATTTTCTCTGAATTTCTGGTGTTGAAAGGCTTCAATCACATCTGCTGACAGCCCAACCACCTGCGTCCCGTAAAGAGAATTTAGTTCCGCAATAAATAACCTGCTCATGTCCTCAATATCTTCTGGCCGTTCAGACAACGGAGGGACATGAATCGTGAGCTCCTGTAAGCCTATATATAATTCCTCACAAAACGCTCCAGATTGCATCAATTTGAACAAATCCACTTGAGACGCAGCCATCCAGCGAATATTCTGATGATGATGCATCTGCTCAGCAATGAGCTGCTGTATATCCATTGGAACGCTCTCAATATCCTTTAGAAACATCGTCCCTTTTTGATGCAGAGGGATTGATTTTAAATCTTCCGGTTCTGTCAAACGTCTGCAATGTACCGTTGTAAAGCTCTCATCTTTCCTCTCGCTCATTTGATGGATGGCAAATGCAAGGCTTGATTTACCAGTTCCTTGTTCACCATAAAGGCAAATCGAGCGCTCCGTTTGGCTAAACGCTTTTGCCCTTTTGATCACATCTTTCATTTTCGGGCTCTGTTCTGTAAAAAGAGCAAATGGATGTTCTGAATGAATAGGCGACGCAAGCGTCCAAATACGATGACCTTCTTGATTCATCACAGCCGTAGGCCTTTCAATCGTCACAAGCAACTCGCCTTTCGATAGCATGCTTCCTTTGACATGCCACACTTGCTGCTGATGAGATATTTGAGAATAACCATTTTGTTTCCCTTCTCGAATCGCCTTTAGTGCCGGTTCAAGTGCTGGACACCATGTAATCACATCGGCATGAGAAGTAGACGGTGCAAATAATCCTTTTTCTGTCCATTGTTTCATTTGTTGATTCATAAAATGAAGTTTGTTGTGTGGATCGACGATCAGCATGCCTTTTGGCTCTTGATCAATCATTTCACGAAAAAGACGCTGTTCAGCTGTCGCCTCTTTATATAAACGATACATTTGTTTTGCTTGATGAAATGCTTCTTTGACCGATTCACGACCTGATGTAATGAGCATACTCTGCATTCCCAGCTCTTTAGCCGCTTTATCTGTAATGACATCTCCAAGCACAACCTGTGTCCCTTGATCTTGTAATTGTTTTAAGAGATCCCATACCTCTTCCTCTTGCTGCACTGTGTAAATATCAATTTTAATTCCGTATAATTCCCCAATGGTGCGGACACCTTGAGTGATATTTTCAAAACCCACGACCGCTTTTTTACCTTGATAATCTTTTATCAGCGTTAAGGCACGAAGCAAGTCGTACCCTGACACAGGGATATCCACTACTGGGATGTTCACATGTTTTTGAATGAGCGCAGCTGTTCCGCCCCGGCTCATAATGATATCCATCCCTTGAGCTTCTGCTTGTTCTGCGAGAGCAACACCAGACCTAAGATCTCCGACTACAAGCTGGAATGTGATATTTTTTTCTTCTTTGGCAAGGTCGATTAACACATCTCCCAACCCTTTATACGGCGCAACACCTAACACTTTGATATTCATGAAAAGGACCCCCATTTTTTATCTCTTCATCATGAGACATACCTTGAGGGAGTCCAGCCGATAGAAAATGGGGACAACCCTCCAAACATCAATTATAAATGAAGCAAATGAGGGTTACAATTCACCAGAAGCAGGGCCCTCTTGCAGTTAAGAAGTGCGATTGACCCATTCTTCTGTCACACACACATATTTGATCGCCTGCCGATAATACGTAAACGCAATATGCAGCTTCCCGTCTTTTCCTTCCGTGATGGATGGATAAGAATACTCTCGATTTAGTTTATCCTTTGAATTGTTTGTCATCGCATATCCATCACCCACTTCAAGGTTACGTCTGATAGGCCATGTATTACCATTATCCTCAGAGAGCGCCAAAGTCATTGGTGCACGCGGTGTTCCCCAAAACGCTGGACGTGCTTCTGTATCAACCGCCGTGCGCGTATCGCCTTCATCCTCAATTTCATCGTATAAAGAAGCTCTTCTTTCTGTTTGCTCATCCGCATTGATATGATTATAGACTAGGGCAAGATGCCCATTTTGGAGCACGGTAAATTGAATGGATGAATTATTATTGGGCAGCTCCGTCGCCTTTGGCTCAGACCATGTCCGTCCATGATCGACGGAACGGCTGATATAAATCGAATCAGCAAACCGGCTTCTAAAGAGGGCTATGAGGGACCCGTCTGCACACTTTCCAATATTCATATGAACACAGCCCGTGCTGTTTGGTACAATGACCTCATCCCATGTCTTTCCTTGGTCGGATGAAATTTTCACAGCACTGACATCCCGGTTCCCTGTCCATTTGACGCCTGGAATGGTCTTACAATAGAAGACGGGCAGCAGCCAATCTTGATTATCCAGTACAACAATCGGCTGCCGTATAAACGTACCCGGCTGTTCAAACAAAGTATCAATCTCACCCCATGTCTCACCTCTATCCTCTGATAGCCGGTATCTCACGATGGCGGTATCTTGATTCCCAGATAGCTGCGCGGTATACAGCAGCCATAGTCTGCCATTTCCCTCTTGAAACAGAACTGGATTTTGTTCAGAGCGTGCAGGATCGTTAGATAACTTCACTGCCTCTGTCCACTTGTTACTTCCCCGTTTGAGTCTCGACATATAGATTGAGATATCAGGTATTCCCTCCTGCGTTCCGCCAAACCAAACACATAATACATCTCCATTATCCAGCTCAAGTAGATTGGCCGCATGATTTTGCACACAGTCTGTTGGCAGAAAGGCTTCTTTTCTCTCTGTATCTTGTTCATTTTGTCGCAAAATTCCATCTATTTTCATCATAGTCTCTTCATTTGTCATGACAATTCTCCTTTCAATGATTGATCCTTTTTAGCAGGCGGACTGATAAGTCGATCGATTACCAGCACAAGGAAAGGAATGATAATGGCAATATACATATTATCGATTCCGAACGGATTATCGAGTAAATACCAAACCGTCGTTGTAACACCTGAAGCAGCAAGGCCAATGGTCGCCCCTCTATTTGAATTAAAGTATGGCAAGTAAAAGCCCATTGCTGCTACAACGGCGATCGATGTTCGAAGCGCCCTTGTAAAAAAGGAAAGGGACAGCAGCTCCGGCGCAAGTGCCACTCCGACAAGAGGCACAATTCCAACGAGTACAGCCACATACCTCGTGATTTTCATTCTCTGCTCTGGTGTTGGATTCATTTTCGGTACATAAAAATCATCCATAATTAAGGTTGTCGTCGCAAGCGCGACCGTCGACACACCGACAAAGATGGATGCCACAAGCGATGTTGCCACAATGGCACTCAAAATTGGATTCATATGCTGTAAAAAGACAGGGAAGGCATAAATAGGATCAATGTCTGGATACAAATAATGTGCAGCTACACCGATCACACCAATCGCAACGGCGAGCGGCAAACAAAGCAGAGCTGCATAAAGTGTCGATTTCTTTGCCTCACGCTCACTTTTCGACGAGGTGATTGCTTGAATAATAAACTGCGTAGCAAAGATGGCTCCCATGTTTCCTATAAACCAAGCTCCAATTGTCCCCCATCCAATTGTCCCGTCCCATGTAAAGAAATGATCAGGCATCGTTTGTTTCATCGGTTCAAAGCCTTTTGTTAAATAAAGGGCTACCCCTAGTGTAATTAAAATCCCCGCATACTTCACGATCGAATGAAGGATCGTGACCCATGCTACCCCTTTCATTCCTCCGAATGTAAAATAAAATGTACTCACAACGGCCGTAATGATCGCACAGGTCATTAAAGGAAGCCCTAAAATGGATGCAATAGCAGCTGACCCACTTAAATAGTTTCCTAGATTCACAAGCAGTAATGCAGCAATCATAATAACAGAAACAACTAGCTTCGTTGATTTCCCAAACTTCTGATCGATAATACCTGAAATGGTGTACTGCCCTGTTCGATAAAACTTGCCTACTAAGAAAAAGGAAAAGATAAAAAAGGCGATAGCAACGGTCACAATAGACCATGAAGCAGAAAGCCCATGCGTAAAGGCAGATTCTGCAGTTCCAACAGTGGATTTCGTTCCAATGAATTCACTCATGAGCAAAATACCGACTACAATGGCTGGAAGTGACTTAGCAGCATTGTTAAATTCTGAATTGGATTTACTGCGGAAACGCATCGTCAGCCAAGTCGTAAATAGTATATAGAGAATAATGACGATCAAAATAAATGTGATGACAGAACTGCTTAAGACATTCATTTAAAATCCCCCTTTGTGTGCAAGCCGTGTGAAGCAACTTCTCATGTCCCATCCAATGAAGCATTAAGCGTCAAGCAGTTTCATGTATACCTGTTCAATTTCGGAAACAGACATTGGCTTTGGATTGTTGTCCATTAATCTCTTCACCTCTGAAGCTGCTTGAGCAAGTACCGGTACATCCTCCTTCGACACGCCAAAAGCTTTGAGCTGCTGTGGAATGTGTAAATCCGCTGTCCATTCTTCAATTTGATGAATCACACGCTCTGCAAGATCCTGCTTTGTGTGAGCTCCCGCTAGTCCTATTACTCTTGCCACATGTTCAAGCCGATCAATGATATGATCTGCATTAAAAGCAGTGACATGCGGAAGCAGCATGGAATTAGCAACACCATGAGAAATCTTGTATTTCCCCCCTAATGGATAAGCCATGGCGTGAACAGCCGCAGTTCCGGCACTTGTAAGCGCCATTCCCCCATACATAGCACCAACAAGCATATTTTCTCTTGCCTTCATATGATCCCCGTGATGATACGCTTCCTGAATACTTCCTGAAATCAGCCGCATCGATTCCAAGGCAAACATGTCACTGAATGGATTGGCTTTATTTGAAATATAAGATTCAAGCGCATGCGTAAAAGCATCCATACCTGTAGCTGCGGTAATAGATTTCGGCAAGTTGAGAGTAAGTGCAGGATCTAAGATGACAAGGTCTGGCAAAAGATGCGGACTAACCATTCCAATTTTCAGTTCCTTTTCTGGAAAAGTCACAATTGCATTTGGTGTCACCTCAGATCCCGTACCAGATGTTGTCGGAATGAGAATCGTCGGCACTCCCCTTTTTTCCACAAGGTTTGTGCCAACGAGAGCAGAAATCGGCTGATCGTTTGTCTTAAGAACAGCTAGAATTTTTGCAGCATCAAGGACACTCCCGCCACCAATGCCAATAATGGCGTCATGCTCTCCTTTTAAAAAGGTGTGGAATACGCCCTCGATATTTTCTTCTGTTGGTTCAGGTTTGATTTCTGTACTTATCTCACTTGCTATCCCCTTTTTCGCAAGTTCTCTTTTGATGTGATCTGCATAACCAAGTGATACGATAGATGGCTGCGTTAATATAAAAATGGATGTGAGTCCGCTAAGCCCTAAACTATCTAATTTCTCCCCAAGAAGGTCTAAAGAACCTGCGCCAGATACAATGTGTGATGCCGTCTGAAAGTGATAATGCGTGATCGTCATCTCTTCACTACTCCTTTGCCGCTTTTCCTTGTTTGCGATAGTCTTCAACCATTTGTGCCACAGCTTCCAATGCCTCACCTGACAGCTCTTTTACAGGGCTTTTGGGCGGGCCAACCGGAATTCCATAAAGCTCTGCTGCCTTTTTCAAAGGCGCTGGTAATGTCCCTAAACCGAATGTTGCTCTTAATGGCTGCAGCTGCTTCTGGAAGTGCTCACTTTCGTCAAGCTTCCCTTTTCGAAAAGATTCATAGAGTCCAACGACAGTTTCAGGAAGTACATTTGCAGTTGCTGCGACCGCCCCTGCTCCGCCGAGTTTCAAGGTATCCAAAATGAGTGAGTCCGTACCTGCAAGGACAACAAAATCTTCATCTTTTGTGACATCCAGATATGCCTTGATATTTTCAATGTTTCCACTGCTATCTTTAATGCCTAGCACATTCGGCAGTGCACTGAGCCGAGCAACCGTCTCTGGTGCTAGAGATACTCCTGTTCTAGATGGAATGTTATAAAGCAGAATCGGAATATTCACATTCTCAGATATGTGACGAAAGTGCTCATACAGCTCTTCTTGGGTTGGTGCAACAAAGTAAGGTGTAATGATAGACAGAACATCTACCCCTCGATCTGCCAGTTTGTTTGACAGCCTGATGGTTGCCTCCGTACTATTTTCACCTGCTCCAATGAATACCGGCACTCGTCTGCCAACAGCATTCACGACAGTTTCAGCAATTTGAAGCTTTTCTTCCTCTGAAAACAAATGAAACTCTCCATTTGTGCCTAAAGCAAAGATGCCGTGTACACCTGAGTCGATCAAACGATTCACTAATTGCGTTGCCACTTCGGGATGAAAATGTTCTTCCTCAGTAAGCGGTGTCAAAATAGCTGGTATAATCCCTTGAATGTCCAAATAATCCTCCCTTTCTTATGTGTTGCATTTTTAAACACGTCATATTTTAAGCGCTTTCATATTTTTTATTATAAAAGGATTGCGATTTAATTAGCAACACTTTTTGATTTTTCGTTATATTAAGTTCATTTCTTATGCAGCTGTTGATGTTTTCAACAAAAAAAGCGAACCATTTTGGTTCACTTTTGAATGGCATTCAACTTTTGAAGAAGCCCATGCACCTTTTGTCCTAATCCTTCGTGTAAAAGGTCAGCATCTTCCGTTTCATGCGTATTGGGTGTAGCAATACAAAGATGATGGATTGGAATGCTTGTTTCTTGCTTCATGATGTGCATAAGCTGCCCCATGAGCTGAACAGCTGCTCCGTCTGTTAAAGATCGTTTCAGGATAAGCCAAATGGCCAACTCTTCTTGCTGAAGCATGCCGTAAAGGATCATATCGTCTTCGGCGTCTTCTGCGGCAAATTGTGCTAATCCGTTAGCTTGCTCGAAAAACAGCATATCTTCAGATGACTCTAGCTGCTCATGAAGCGTCTTCGTTCCCGTTCCAATAGACCTTTTCCAAAAGAACCCGCCGTTTTTCTTATGTGAGGAAAGGATGCGAAGAGGCTGATTAATGGAAAACGTCATTCCTTCTGAGCTATAAGTCCTCCAGCCATCCGCTATGTTTACAATTGATGCTTTTGAAGGGGCTGCAGGCTCAACCATCAGCTGGGGGTTAGCCCTAAATGGATGCTGGAGCGGTGTCACATTTGTTTCATACACACGGTTGATTCGTTCAGTGGTCAAGACGTGATGCGGCAGTCCTAACATGTCTGTCTTTCCTTCATGTAGTAGCAGCAGGCGATCACAATATAAACTAGCAATGTTCACATCATGGAATACGCCAATGACCGTTAACTTAGAGGAAGTCGTTTCTTCTTTAATTAAATCAAGCAAATCTTTTTGATAGGCTAAATCAAGGAAACTCGTTGGTTCATCCAGCAATAAATATTCAGGCTGCTGCGCCAATGCCTGTGCTAAATATACACGCTGCTGTTCTCCTCCGCTTAACTCATGGATGGATTGATTCTTAAACTGTGCAACACCCGTTTGTTCCATTACTTTGCTGACGACCTGCACATCTTCTCGCGTGACAGATTGCAGCCACCCTTTTTGATATGGATAACGACCGAATTGGACGGTTTCTTCCACCGTAAATGAAAAAGCTTGGTCCGTTTTCTGCGGCAGAACTGCCATCTTTTGCGCAAGCGCCTTTGGCTGATAGGATTGAATAAGGTGACCGCCGAGACGCACCTCTCCGCTCATAGGTGCTAAAATCCCTGCCATCATTTTAAGAAGGGTCGTCTTACCGCTCCCGTTTGGACCGAGTATACCGAGAAATTCTCCTTGCTTCACTTCAAGATTAATGCCTCGAATGACCTCTTTCTCTCCATATCCACCTCTGATTTCCTTCACTTGAATCATACGTGCGTCCCCCCTCTATATTTACGAATGAGGATGATGCCAAATACAGGTGCACCAATTAACGCAGTAATGATGCCAATCGGTAATTCAGTCGGCTCAATGATGGTACGGGATAACACATCTGCTAATACAAGAAAGGAAGCACCGTTCAGCATAGATAAAGGCAGCAGATGCCGATGATCTGTGATAGTTAAGAGGCGGATAAAATGCGGAATCACAAGTCCTACAAAACCGATCGTCCCTGATACCGCTACTGCACTTCCGGTCAGGATCGAGCCCGCCAGCAGCACAATATATTTGCTCCTTTTCACATGAACACCTAATAGCTTTGCCTTCTCCTCGCCATACGTCATCACATTCAAATCCCGCCCCATCAACATTAACGCAAAGGTCCCAATAAGAAAGAAAGGAAGAAAAAGCACAATATAACGCCAGCCCCTCATGGACACACTGCCAAGCAGCCAATGAATGATCTCTTTTAGATCATCACCTGTTAAAGCAATCATCAATGAAATGAGCGCACCCAAAAAAGAGCTGAAAATTACTCCTGTCAAAATTAAAGAAGAAATGCTCATCCCCCGATGAACAAGACGCGCAAAAAAGAGAACGAGACAGAGGGTCACAAGCGCTGTTGTCATACTGAATAATGGCAGTGTGAAACTGCCAAAAAGCGGGAGCTGCAAGCTGAAAAACAGGGTCGCTACGGCTCCAACTGATGCCCCTTGAGATACCCCCAGCGTATAAGGGTCAGCGAGAGGATTTTTTAATAAACCTTGAAAAGCTGCACCAGATAACGCAAGTGCTGCTCCGACTAATGCCGCTAATATGACTCTTGGCAGCCGAATGTTCATCATAATATTGCGATCGATGGAATCAATGGTTCCAAACTGCACTCCGAATAGTTCATGAACAAATATACGAAGAATAGAAGGAATGGGAATCCCTAAGCTTCCAAAGGAGATTCCCATTCCAATGCTCATCACAAGAAGTAAAACACTTAGTGTATATGCGATGATCAATTTATTTGAACGTGTCAGGATAGACGTTTTTCGCAAGAGCCTCGACTCCTTCAACCAATCGCGGTCCCGGTCTTGATGCGAGATCCGTATTCAATTGAAAGACTTGTTTTTCTTTCACTGCTTTCATTGCATTCCAGCCGTCTCTTTTTTTCAAATCAGATAAGCCTGATCCATCAATTGTAACGATGACATCAGGATTTCGCTTGATGATCGATTCTTCCGTCATTTGCACCCAGCCAGTTTGATCACCTGCAGCATTTTTGGCATGGATAACAGAAAGCATTTCATCCATAAATGTATTTTTACCAGTTGTATAGATTTCAGGTGCACCTGATACTTCGACAAAGACTGTTTTTTGCTTGTCTTTCGAAATCCCCTCTGCTTGTTTCTTGATGTCATTCAGCTTTGTTTTCATTTCGTCTACAAGCTTTGTTGATGCTTCTTTCACGCCGGCTGCTTCACCGATCATATTGATTGATTTGTACACATCCTTAAAGGATGTTGCATCATTTACAGTCAGCACTTGGATCCCTGCATCTTCAAGCTGTTTAAATCCATTTTTTGATCCCATCTGAGATGCATGTGCTAAGACAAGATCTGGCTTTAAGGAAATGACCTTCTCGACATTGAATTCAAGTCCGCCAATCTTCTCTACCTTTTCGACTTCCTTTGGATAATTGTCAAAGTCTGATCGTCCAACCATTTTATCTCCAAGACCGAGTGCATAAGCAATCTCCGTATTACTTGGAATTAACGAAACAATTCGTTTAGGCTGTTCTTTGATTTCGACTGTTTTGCCAGCTGCATCTTTTATCGATACGGGAAATGCCGCAGTGGCCGTTTCTTTATTTTGTGACCCTTTTGCTTTGTGATCTGTCTCAGCGCCTGCACATCCTGCTAAAACACCCATCACAAGCAATAACGATAGCCAAATAGCTGTTAACTTTTTCATGAGTGAACCCCCTGGTTTATGTACTGCTTAACGAAATCTCTTTCGTCAATTCTTTTCTAATTTCGGGAATATTATACTACAGTGCAGATAGGTTGTATATGTGATTTCTAAAAGCGTCTTTTCTGTTCATAAAACAAAAAAACAGCCTCTAAAAAGACTGTTTTTCACTCTTCAATGAATTGATTTGTTCTCCATTGATGACGACTTTCTGAAAAGCAGGAAAAACGGCATGCTCTAAAGATAATGGATACGCCACATCATCTATGACACAATCTTTCATTTTAAAGTGAGTCACAGGAGAATGTGCATATGCGGCTATTTTCACACCATATCGTCCGCCGCTGCTTTTGAGTCCTTCCACTTCAATATGACGTACAACAGGACGATGCGGACCAGCATCTCCTTCCTCATACATCATGTCGATACAGACCACTTCATGCTTTAGACTTTTGACTGTATTGTTTTTAAAATAAATATGTTCAATGGTGCCGCCTCTGACAGAGTTGGTTTTAATACGCAGTGCCCGGTCAAGGTTCGGACTGTCCATGACATTATCTTCTGCATAAACATGCCTTACTCCGCCAGAGATTTCGCTCCCGATCGTCACACCGCCGTGTCCATCCCGCATCTCATTTCTACGAATGACAATGTTTTCAGATGGAATCCCTATTCTCCGTCCATCCTCGTTTCTGCCCGATTTGATGGCAATACAATCATCTCCGTTATCAAAATAACAATCTTCAATGAGCACATTCCGGCAAGATTCCGGATTGACACCATCTGTGTTTGGTCCATGCCCAATGATTTTAACGCCGCGGACGATGACGTTATCACTTAACACAGGATGAATTTGCCACATCGGTGAATCCTTCACTGTCACTCCTTCGATTAGCACATGCTGACATTGGTATGGCTGAATAAAGCTCGACCTTAAATAATGACCTTCTCCAAATACCCTTTCTTCTACCGGTATTCTCTTTTCCGCCATTTCAAACAAAAGCTGGCGATCCCGATCCTGAGAGGGCTGGCCATTTGTCCCATACTTCCAGGGCCACCAATGATGCTCATCCCCTCTGCCATCAAGGGTTCCGGCTCCAGTTATAGCGATGTTTTCTGCATGGTGTGCATAAATGAGAGGTGAATAATTATAAAGTTCAACCCCTTCATATCTTGTCAGTACAAGAGGCAAGTAATCCTTTGGGTCTTGGCTGAATGTCACATAGGCTTTCTCATGCAGATGAAGTTCTACATTGCTTTTCAATTCTAAAGCACCTGTCAAAAATGTCCCTGCTGGGATCAGCACCCGTCCCCCTTTCAACCGATGCGCATCATCAATGGCAGACTGAATAGCATTTGTAGAAAGCTCTTGCCCTTCCGCATCTGCTCCATAATGCACCACATTCAATTCACGATCTGGGAACTGCGGTGCTTTTATCTGCTTTAGCACTTGATCAATTCCGTTTACTTTTTTATCTTTCTTCCCTTGCTTTGCTAAACGAGCAATTCCAACTCCAGTTAATACCGTTCCTGCTGTGATATACATCAAATCCCGTTTTTTAGACACTTTCTCATCCCCCAGTCGCCTTAAAGTGTGACACCTGTTTTGAAAATAGCCAGCTCTCTAAAATTGTTTTTTTCATGATTTAACAGCTTCCCGCTCGCCACATCAATGACAGTTGAAATGAATTTTTCTAATACAACATCTTCCGGTACATCTTCAAGCAGTTCTCCGGCATTAAAGTCAATCCAGTGCTTTTTTGTTTCATATAAGGCTGTGTTGGTCGAGATTTTCATTGTTGGCACAAACGTACCAAAGGGTGTCCCCCGGCCTGTTGTAAACAGGACCATTTGACAGCCAGAAGCAGCAAGTGCAGATGAAGCAACTAAATCATTACCAGGTGCACTTAATAGGTTCAATCCCTTTTGTTTCAGCAGCTCTCCATATTTCAATACATCTTTAATATCAGAAGTACCTGCTTTTTGTGTACAGCCAAGAGATTTATCCTCTAATGTCGAAATTCCACCTGCTTTATTTCCCGGGGAAGGATTTTCATATACCGGCTGTCGATGATCCATGAAGTATTGTTTAAAGTCATTGATCATTTGCACAATATTGTCGAAAGTCGCTTCTGATGCTGCTCTCTCCATTAAAATCGTTTCAGCACCAAACATTTCGGGCACTTCTGTCAGCACAGTTGTTCCGCCTTGCGCGACAAGAAAATCGGACAGTCTGCCTAAAAGCGGATTTGCGGTAATACCAGAGAATCCATCTGATCCTCCGCACTTCAAGCCAATTTTCAGCTCAGATAACGGAATGTCTTCACGATGATCTTCTTTCGCCGCATCATAAATTTCCTTGAGTAAAGCGACTCCCGTCTCAATCTCATCTCCTACTTCTTGGCTTCTTAAAAATTTCACTCTCGTACGGTCATATTCACCTAATGTGGACTGAAAATCCTCAATGTCATTGTTTTCACAGCCAAGTCCAAGAACGAGTACTCCTCCAGCGTTAGGGTGCTTCACCGCATTTTGTAAAATGGTTTTGGTATTTTCATGATCGTCCCCAAGCTGTGAGCAGCCATAATTGTGCTTTAATACAAGGGCTGTTTCAAAAGGATGGATGTTTCCACCCATTTCAGCGGTGAATATTTGGATCATTTGATCGGCGATGCCATTCACGCATCCAACGGTAGGAACAATCCAAAGCTCATTGCGGATTCCGCTTCCGCCATTTTTTCGTTTATACCCTTTAAATGTAAGATTCGTTTTTTCATAGGGGTTTTCTGATAATGAAGGCTGGTATTCGTATTCCAGCTTGCCAGATAGATTGGTTTTGATATTATGCGTATGCACCCATTCTCCAGCAGAAATAGCAGTCACTGCATGACCAATGGGATAGCCATATTTGATAATATTCTCTCTTTGCTTGATTTCAGCCAATGCAAACTTATGACCTTTGGCGACGGTCTCTTTTAAGATAATCGTATGTCCTTGATGCTGCAGCTCCTCCCCTTGCTCAAGTCCTTTTAAAGCAATACCGACATTATCTGAAGGGTGGATGACAATAAAGTCTTTCATGCTTTCTCCCCCTGACTTTCATATTGATGAAGCATCATTCGATGAACAGCTGCTCTCATCCCATGCGTCTGTATGAGGGTAAGCTGATCAGCTACAGCTTGACTCAATCCATTTATATCTGTTAAATCTCTGCCCCATAATGACTCGCATGAAAGAATTTTCGCTGCAACTCCTTCATTAGAATGGTTTTCCTCGTCCCATGCTTCCTTCATGAGCGTTAGCACAGTTTCATCATCCTTTACCCTTCCTGCATGTGCTCTGTAGAAATAAATGAGACTGCTAAGTGAAAACACAAGTTTCATTGGCAGCTGTTTCTTTCGCTCGACATAATCAAGCAATGACGGAAGATTACGGGTTCGGAATTTGGATACCCCATTCAGCGCAATATCCAGCAATTGATGCTTTACAAATGGATTGCAAAAACGATCCCAAACGGATTGTGTATAAAGAAGAAGCTCATCTTCAGGGAGTTCAAGCCCTGGCAATACTTCCTCCTTCAGCATACGCCGGATGAACGGACCAACATGCTCATCATCCACAGCTTCCTTTACAGTTTCTAAACCGCATGAATAGGCAATCGGCACCATCGCCGTATGTGCACCATTTAAAATTCGTACCTTGCTCATACGATAAGGCGCAATATCCTCTACAAAAAGTACATTTAATCCTGCTTCTTGAAAGGGGAGCTCCTTTTTCACAAAAGCGGGCGCTTCAATGACAAAAAGATGATAATATTCTGCCGTGACAAGCAATTCGTCGATATACCCTTCTTCCTTTCGTACGATGTCAGCCGCTTTCTTAGAGAATCCAGGGACAATCCGGTCCACAAGCGTATTACAAAACGTGTTGGCTTCCTTAATCCATGTAAAAAACGCAGGCGGCAGTTCCCACTCAGCTGCCATACGGATCACATATTCCTTCAATCGATCACCATTTTGTTCAACCAATTCACAAGGCAGAATGATCAGTCCTTTCTGCTCATCTCCAGCAAATGCTTTAAACCGGTGATACAAGAACGCTGTCAGCTTTCCTGGAAAACTGGCTTGCGGCCGATCCTCCAAACGATCCTCCTTTCTGAGCACAAGTCCTGCCTCTGTCGTGTTTGAGAAAACAAAGCGGAGATCCGGGTTTTCCGCTATGTGTAAAAATTCCTCGTAATCCGTATACGTACTAATTCCTCTGCTAATCGATTGGATGATCATACGTTCATTCATTTCTTGCTGGTCATGATATCCCTGAATACATAATGTGTACAAGCCATCTTGTTCATTTAATACTGCTACCGATCCTTTTCGAGGAGGAACAACAACCGCTCTTCCTTTAAAATCTGTGCAGTCGTTCAGCTTCTGGATGTGCCAATTGATAAATCCTCGCATAAAATTTCCTTCACCAATCTGCAAAATCGTTTCCGGATACTCAGGTGCCGGATATATGGCTTTTGATAATCGTTTCAAATGGATTCCCCTCTCCAAGTATTATGCACACGTGAACATTTTTCTAAGAAGGTGCTGATTACTGCACCTTTTTGACTGAATCTCTGATCATCAGCTCTGTGTGGACATACACTTTTTCCATATGATCCTCTTCTTGCTCTTCACCGTTTATCACTGAAAGGATAGCTTCTGCTCCAAGTGCACACATTTTTTCAATCGGTTTTTTCACCGTTGTCAATGCAGGTGTGGTATAGGATGAAAAGGCAATATCATCAAAACCAATAATAGAAATATCACCTGGACACGTTTTGCCTTTTGCAAATAATGCATTCATTGCACCAATCGCCATGTCATCGTTTGAGCAAAAGAGCGCTGTTGGCGGATCATCAAGGGCCAGCAGTGATTCCATTGATTCATAGCCGCTTTTCATGTGATAGTCGCCTTTCATCATATATTCTTTCTTCATAGGTATTTGGTGATCAATTAACGCTTGCAGGAAACCAGCTTTTCTTTCTTGAGTTGATTTAAAGCCTTCTTTCCCTTCAATGATGGCGATTTGTTCATGACCTTGCTGAATGAAATGGTGTGCAGCCTGGTAAGCTCCTTGACTATCATCTGCTAATATATTCATGACCTCATGACTTTCTACACGGCGATTCAGCACAATGATGGGAATGCCCTGTTTCTTCACATGATGGATAAATGCTTCATCGTGTTCGCTTTGACTCATGAGCAAAATGCCATCGTAGCGTTGTTTATGAATGGTTGTGTAATCGTGAAAGTCGTCAATTCCTCTTACAAAGAGATTATAATACTCTGTCATGACGCTGTTGACACCTTTTAACGCATCCACAAAGAAGCTTGAAGATGTGCCTTCTGTTAAACTCGTAAAAAACAGACCAATTGTAAATGATTTTTGTGATACTAGGCCTCTCGCATGGACATTCGGTGAATAATTCAGCTGTTTTGCAATCGACAAAATCTTTTGTTTTGTCTTCTCTTTAATAAAAGGACTGTTATTCAAAGCCCTTGATACCGTGGTATGAGAGACGTTTGCCAATTTTGCTATGTCTTTAATTGTGACTGTCATGCTATTCCGCCTTTTATGATTTTTTACCATCTTATCATAAAACCGCTTTCATTTTCTTCATGTCATTTTGTTTGGGTGGTGCTTGAGCTGATTTGCCCGGTCAAATTGGAAATACTGCCTGGCATTTTCATAGCTGATTCCTTTCACGATTCCCCCTAACAGCTCAAGATCATAAGGGGCTTCTCCTTTTTCTACCCAATCTCCAATGATATCGCAAAGCAGTCTTCGAAAATATTCATGCCTTGTATACGACAAAAAGCTTCGTGAATCTGTCAGCATCCCAATGAAACGGCTGATCAGCCCAATACTGGATAGAGCCATCATCTGCTCTGTCATCCCTTGTTTCGTATCATTAAACCACCAAGCTGTGCCGTGCTGGATCTTCCCAGGTGTCGTCCCGTCTTGAAAGCTTCCAGCCAATGTGGAAATCACAACATGATCCCTAGGATTCAAGGAATAAAGAATGGTTTTTGGCAGTGCCTGTTCTTGTTCTAAACGGTCCAATATTCTGCAAAGCGGCTTGGCAATGTCTTCATCATTCATCGCATCATACCCTGTATCTGGCCCAAGCCGCTCAAACATTTTCGTATTGTTGTTCCTAAGCGCATTGATATGAAGCTGCATCGCCCAGCCCCGCTCATAGTAAGCCTGACCTAGCTTTATGAATGTTTGTGTTTTAAATTTGATCTTCTCTTTTTCCGTCAATGAATGCCCCGACATTTTTTTATAAAAGATGGCTTCCACTTCTTCTTCCGTCGTTTCTTCAAACGTCATTTCGTTAATGGCATGATCTGAGATCAGGCAGCCCTGTTCATGGAAAAAATCAATTCTTGTACGAAGTGCTTTCAAAAAGTCTTGGTAGGATTGGATTGGAGTAGATGAAGCCTCTGCCAGTTCGTGAACATACGCTGTAAATAGGTGATTCGTTATATCAAGTGCCTTATCAGGCCGAAATCCGGGCAGTACTTGCACAGTGAATCCTTCTTCCCGCAGTTTTTGATGATAGCAAAGCGAGTCGACTGGATCATCTGTTGTCACGACTGTTTCAACGTTCGATTTCACAATGAAGTCTCTTGCACCAAAACCCTCTCCTTGCAACTTTTCATTTACTTTTTGCCAGATGATGTGTGCGGTTTTTTCGTTTAAAAGTTCTTCAACTCCAAAATATCGTCTCAGCTCTAAATGAGTCCAGTGATAGAGCGGGTTTCCAATGGTCATGGGAACGGTCTTCGCCCACGCCAGAAATTTCTCATAGTCTGAGGCATCCCCTGTGACGTGCGATTCGGGTATGCCATTTGCTCTCATGGCACGCCATTTGTAATGATCTCCGTAAAGCCATGCTTCGGTGATATTATGGAAGGTTTTATTTTCATAGATTTCTTTGGGGCTTAAATGACAATGGTAATCTATAATTGGAAGGTCCTTAGCAAACTCATGGTATAGCTTTTCCGCCGTCTGACTGTTGAGTAAAAACTGTCCATCTAAAAAGGCTTTCATCAAACTCCCCCATTTCTCATATAGATAAAAATAATTTGTTCACGTTAACAATTTTATTGTAATCGTTTACAAAAATGATTTCAATCCTAAAACAGGAAAAAACGATCTCCTTTAGAAAAGAAAATCGTTTTTTGGCTATTTTACAGGTGATGATTTTTTTAGGATAATCGCAATAGTTGTTCCAGTGCCTAGTTCACTTTCAACTTGAATATCACCGTCATGCAGCAAGACGAGCTCTTTTGCTATCGCAAGCCCGAGACCTGTTCCGTTCGTTGGATCATTTGTATTTGTTCCTCTGTAATAGCGGTTAAATAGGTGATCCACCGTTTCCAGTGCCATTCCGCGGCCATTGTCTTTCATTTCGATCCGAACTTCTTCCTCTGTTTCAGATAAAACTGCTGTAATATGAGTGCCTTTTTCGTTATGCTTCACTGCATTCGCCAGCAGGTTCTCAATCACTCGTCTGAACCATGCTTTATCGATCTCAAATATGACACCATCTGTTTGATCTTCAAAGGAGCATGGATAATCCTCAGATGAAGAGCTTCTTGAAAACTCGTCCATAATGGAAGTTAAAAATTCACTGAGTTCAACCGGTTTCCGATTAATAGGCAGGGCACCATTCTTCAATCGGTACGTGAGGTTTAAATCCTCAATCAGTGTCGACATGTATTCTGATTTCTCACGAATCACCTGTCCCATTTCCATGACTTCTTCTTTGGACCATTGATATTGATCGGATTCAAGCATGAGTCCATAGCCGTAAATCGTACTTAGAGGCGTTTTCAAATCATGAGACAATCCTGCAATCCATTCTTCCCTTGTGGTTTGAATTTTTCTTCGGTTTGCTTCATTCTCTTTTAATGTAAGCGTGAGCTGATCCATTGTTTTTAGGATATCCTCAAATAATCGGTATTCCCGCTTAATACGGCCTTTTTTATTTTTACTGACTGGAATTCCCTTTCTATTTGTTGGTTCCTGCAATTTATTTTTTGATAAGAAAATCAGCCAGCGAATAATGTGATAAATTGGCAGCCCATAACGATACGAATACCACAATGTCATGACAATAATAATAGTGAGTGCAAGACCTGCAATTAAGATGGTTGTATATTGATTTAAAGCGTCTCTCTCTTTATCGTAAAGCTCGTCTGGGCTGTATACTTTATTTGGTACCGAGACGATGATATACAGGTTTTTATTCACCTTCATATAAGTGAGGTCACTTCTAAACTCCCAAGGCTTCGATTGATACTTGAGCAATTCAACATCTGTTACGTTATGTTTCAAACTAGTGTTGGCCCGAATGCCTTTTAAATATTTTCCTTCTTCATTGAACAAATGAACCGATCCATTCATTCTCTTCAAGAATTCTTTCGTTTCAACCGAATATTGAGATAATGCAGCCAAATTTTTCTCGTGCTGTTTCAGATAATTGGCTACCTTTGTGCTGTTCGTTTTGAACCCATATAACACAGTAAAACTTTCTTGATCAATCTCAATTGGCCAGAAGTACATCTTGTAATCTTTAAATTCTCTTTTTTCAAAGATCTTGATCATTTCATCCTTTTGATAAGACGTTGGAATTGATTTAGGGCGGTGATAGCTATAAACGGTATTCTTCTTTGAATCAATCACTTGCAGCCAGCCGTCTCTTTTTTCCACTGCTTGCTTGAGCTGATCGTCGGCTTCCATTTTTCCATCCTCGTTAAAATAAAGCCAGCTCATGAGTGTATCTCCATCAGCTTTTGTTAAACCAGTTTCGGTCATGTTCTCATAGTATTTATTTAAATATAAGTTCTCAGAGAACGTATTGCCGATCGTCAGAATGGCAATCACAATAAACATTTGTCCGACAAAGTGAAAGAAAAGTTTTGCTCGTAAATTCATAAATTATTGAAGGACCTTTGCAGGGTGCGGTATAAATTTATATCCCATACCACGGATCGTCACAATATATTCTGGCTGACTCGGATCTAATTCAATCTTTTCTCTCAGCTTTCGAATATGAACCATGACAGTGTTGTTATCACCATATGATGGGACGCCCCATACTTTCTCATAGATTTGATCTTTTGAGAGAACCACATTCGGATGGTCACAAAAGTACTTCAGCAAAGAAAGAAGCTGAGCAGAACATGCCGTCACCTCTCCTCTTACTTTCAATTCGGCTGCATGAGGATGATAGGAGAAATGGGCATAATGATATTGGCTTTGAGTGTCTTCTTGCTCCTCCTGTAAGGAGATATATGTTCGGTTTAGGTGAGCCTTAATTCTAGCCACTAGCTCAAGCGGGTTAAATGGCTTTGTGATGTAATCATCTGCCCCCTGTGCAAAGCCCGTCAGTTTATCGACATCAGACGTTCTTGCAGTTAAATAGAAAATAGGCACTTTCGTTAACTTTCTGATTTCAGGCAGAACGTCAAAACCAGACTTACCGGGCATCATTACATCTAGAAGTAAGAGGTGGATGTCCTCGTTTTTGACAATATCTAATGCTTCATCTGCATGGTAGGCTTTATAAATATGCTTGAATCCTTCTTTTTTTAATACGCGTTCAACCATTTTCACAATTGCTTCTTCGTCATCTGCAATCAATATTTTTGCTGTTTCCACGCATCTCTTTCCTTTCTAGCTATGATCTCTAACCGTATATTACCATTGTCTAAAGTAAAAAAGTACCTCTTTTCCGCATAAAAGCGAAAAAATATCAACTGGAGAAAATGGCAGCACGAGGAAGTTTCAAACATGCAAAAAAACCCGGCAGCTGCACCGGGTTCCTTTACATCTATTATCCATTCACAGCTTCTAGCTTTCGTTCATGATTCATTAAGTCATAGGTTAAACAGATCGGCTTATTCGTTCTAGGATCAAGCACAATTTCTGCATCAATATGGAATACCCGACTGAGTACATCTTTGGTCATGACCTCATGAGGCGTACCATCTTTTATGACTTTCCCTTGATTGAGGGCAATCATGTAATGTGAAAAACGCGCCGCATGATTCAAATCATGGATGACCATCAACACAGTTCGGCCCTGCTCTCTATTTAAGCGTTCTAACAGCTGAAGAATCTCGAGCTGATGTGCAAGATCCAAATACGTCGTAGGTTCATCTAATAGGAGCAGCTCTGTTTCCTGGGCAAGTGCCATCGCAATCCATACACGCTGACGCTGTCCGCCGGAAAGTGCTTCAATTGGCCGATCATGAAAAGCAATCATTCCCGTTTCCTCAAGTGCCCACCTAATGATTCGTTTATCTTCATTTGATAAACGGCCAAACCCATTTTGATGCGGGAAACGTCCATATGACACGAGCTCATACACTGTCAATCCACTTGGTGCTTCGGGCGTTTGCGGTAAGATCGCCATTTGTTTTGAAATTTCTTTTGTCGGCGTCTCATGGATGGCCTTGCCATTTAAGTAAACAGCTCCTCGATTGGACTTCATAATACGAGACATCGTTTTTAAAATGGTTGATTTCCCGCAGCCATTCGGTCCAATCAGTGTTGTCACCTTGCCTTTTGGGATGCTGACATTCAAATCTTCTACAATCAAACGGTCTTGATAACCGATACAAAGCTTTTCTGTTTCGAGCGATTTCATATGTTGTCTCTCCTTCCTCATTAGTTCGATTTCATCAATAAGTAAATGAAGTAAGGTGCGCCTAAAGCAGAAACGACAAGGCCAACTGGCACTTCTGATGGTGCAAGGATGACGCGGCCAATTGTATCTGCCAGTAATAATAACAGCGCGCCAATCAGCGCGGAGGCCGGTATCATTCCTTGATGCTTTGGCCCAACAAGCTTTCTAGCCAAGTGCGGTGCGGCTAATCCTAGGAAAGAGATACTTCCTGCAACAGCAACACTCGCACCTGCTAATGCAACGGCAATCAGCATGAGAAGACTTCTTTCTTTATGAACAGAAATGCCCAATCCATACGACAGCTGATCACCTAAATTCATAATGTTTAAGTAGCGTGATCTGACAAGCGCTAATATAAGGAAAATCAGCATCCATGGCAGAACAGATAGGACATACGTCCAGCTCGAGCCATAAATGCTTCCAGATAACCACACGATAGCTTGGTTAAAATCATTTGGGCTCATTTTCAACTGGATGACCACAATTGCTGCTGAAAACGCAGCATTCACACCAATACCAGTTAAAATCAATCGAACAGGTGTGATGCCTTTTTTCCACGCTAACACATAGATGAGAAATGCAGCAAAGCCTGCACCTACGAACGCGAAAAGCGGCAGTATAAAAATCGTAAGATCACCTAAATTTGTCATCGTGCCTTGAAATGCAAAGATAAATAGCACAACGGCAAAGCCTGCACCGGCATTGACACCAAGAATACCTGGGTCAGCTAAACCATTTTGAGAAACACCTTGCCAAATCGCTCCTGATACAGCGATAGAAGCGCCGACAAGTAAAGCGATGACCATTCTTGGAAGCCTGAACTCGAATAATACGAGTTCATCCATTTCACTCCCGAATCCAAAAAGTGTTTTCAATGTATCCATCGGAGAGATCCGAATTTCTCCGGTATTTAAACTAATGAGAAACACAGCTACGATCGCGAAAAAAATCATGAGCATCGTTCGTTGATATTTCTTTTTCTTTGCTTGCTGCACCATTTCCATTTAAATCCCGCTCCTTTCACGTCTAGCTAAGTATAAGAAGAAAGGAACGCCTATAATCGCTGTAATGGCACCGACTGGCGTTTCAAACGGAGCGTTGACCAGTCTTGAAGCAATGTCTGCATAAATTAACAAAGTGGCCCCTAAGATAGCGGAGCATGGGATAATCCAGCGGTAGTCCACTCCAACCAAGAACCGAGTGACATGAGGGATCACCAGCCCAATAAAACCAATAGAGCCTGCTACCGACACGGCAGCACCCGTTAAAAGAATAACAACCAATATACCAAGCACCTTGACCGTTTTTGTATACTGTCCAAGTCCTTTCGCCAGTTCTTCACCTAAGCTTAAAACCGTGATCGAACGGGCAAGGATCATTGCAATGATTAGTCCTGCAATGGCAACTGGAATGATGATATGAATGTTACTCCAATTCACACCTGCCACTCCGCCAGCATACCAAAAGCTCATATCTTGAGCGACGTCAAAACGGATGGCAATGGCTGAGGAGATGGAGCTCAAAAGTGCTCCAACCGCTGTACCAGCTAGTGCAAGCTTTACAGGAGTCAGCCCCCCCTTTGACATAGTACCAACACCAAATACAATAGAGGCACCGAGTGCGGCTCCAACAAATGACCAAAGAATTAATGTAAAAGAAGATTGGCCAGGGAAAAATGCTAATGCAATGGCAATCGCAAATGCGGAGCCATTTGTCACACCCATAATCTCAGGTGACGCAAGCGCGTTTCTCGTCATTCCTTGCATAATGGCACCTGATACGGCTAAAAAGGCACCGACGAGAGCAGCTCCAACTGTACGCGGCAGCCTCAATTCCCGAATGATTTGATGTGAAGTTTGATGTGAATCAAAATGAAAAACGGCTTCCCATACAGTCTGTAGATGAATGTTTGCCGCTCCTAATGATACTGATAAAAAAAGACCAAATGCTAAAGCGATCATTCCTATGATGATAACAGCTGCTGTTCCAAAAGGCTTCGTGACAATATCGATCGTATCATCGCTGGCTGGCAGCTGTTTATTCGATTGTGAGCCCAAAACCAGTCTCTTCCTTTCCGTTCATGTCTATTCTCTATTAGTGATAATGATTATCAATCTCGAAGTCTAGTATATCACTTTCTTTTCTTTTTGAAATCACTGTTCTGATAAATTTCTTTATTTTTGTGAGAATTTCATCATTTTTCTTTTGGTTCTAAATTAGCCGATGCATTTTTATTCCTATCATGGTACGATAAAATTGAAAATGAGAATCATTATCAAGGAAAAGTGAATAGGAGAGAATTTTTGTGAAAAAACGAACTGGATTTCTTTTGATTTCTTTATCCATCCTTATGATCTTTACAGCCGCTTGCGGCAGCACTTCAAATAAACAATCTGCAGCGAAAAAGAATGACATGATCACATATCAGGATGCCAAAGGAGAAGTGAAGCTTCCGAAAAATCCGAAGCGAATAGTGCTTCTTGCAGAAAGCTATTACGGGGACCTCGTCACACTCGGCAAGACGCCGGTTGCTACGACATCACCCATCTTTAAAAACCCTTTTTATAAAGGGAAAACAGATGGAGTGAAGAATCTCGGAAGGACCCCATCAGTCGAAAAGGTAGCCGCTTTGAAGCCAGATATGATTATTGCATGGGGAGAAGACGAGAAGTTTGATCAATACAAAAAAATCGCCCCAACTGTAGCGGTTAAATACAACCAATATTCCTTCAAAGACCAGCTAAAAGAATTCGGTAAAATGACAGGTACACCAAAAAAAGCAACAGAATGGATCACGAAATGGGATACTAAAATTGCTGAGGTGAAACCAAAGGTAACAAAAGCTGTCGGCAGCAAAACGGTTTCGATCGTATCGCCATTTGATAAAGGTATTTATATCTTTGGAAACACCTTTGGCCGCGGGGGAGAAATCATTTATGACGAGCTGAAATTAAAAGCACCGAAAGTCGTCAAAAAAGAAGCGATCGACAGCGGTGTCGGCTATGCAAACATTTCTCTTGAGAAGCTGCCAGAATTCGCAGGCGACTATATTTTCACAGGTCCATGGAGCGGCTCAAAAAGTAATGGTGACCAAGTCTATCAAAGCAGCATTTGGACATCACTTCCTGCCGTCAAAAATAAACGTGTATTTGAAATAGATCCCGTCGGTTACTTCTTTAATGACCCAGTGTCTCTAGAAGGTCAGCTAGAGTTCATTGTGGACCGATTGACATCTGCATCATAAAAAAACGTTTCTCCATCTCTGGAGAAACGTCTTCCTTATCTTATACCGTTTCTTTGGCAAATCCTTTTGACATGAATGGATAAAGCAAAATACCCACTAAGAATAGACCGATTCCAAGACCAAAAGTTTTCAAGTCGGCTGTTCCTGAAATAATGACCCAAGCCGAATATCCCATCGCAACAAGTGCAATGATGCCGTCTCTTGTTCGATTTCCTTTTTGTAGCTCATATGTGTCACCTTGCATGATGACCTTAAAGCTGTAGATGGAAGACACAATATACGGAATAAGATACGCAAGTGTCGCTGATGTGGTTAAAAAGGTAAAAGCTTCATTAATCGTACGTGACATCACAGAGAAGATAAACAGCTGTGACATAATATTTGTAACAGTCAAAGCGAAAGCAGGGCTTCCTTTTTTGTTTGTTTTTGCAAATACTGCTGGAAAATCACCAGCCTTTGCTGCTTGATACGGTACTTCTGAACCAAGTAAAATCCAGCCAAGCATCGAACCAAACAAACAAATAATCGCCAGCAGTGCCATGACAATTCCGCCAGCCGGCCCAATAATAAGCTGAAGCACATCCACGAATGGTTTGTCAGAGCCTTGCAATTGATCATGCGGCAGAACGCCCATTGTAATCAATGTGATAATCATGTAGATCGAAAGTGCGATTAAAAGACCTGTAATCGTCGCACGTTTCACATCACGCTGTGAGGATGCTCTTCCTGATAAAATGACAGCTGATTCAATCCCAATAAATGCCCATAGTGTGGAAATAGCCGCATGATGAATTTGGCCTCCAAGTCCGAGCACTCCTTCCCCGCCTGTTTCAACCGGGAAGTAATAATGTTCAAATAATGCCGTTTGAAAAGCAAATAATCCCGCAACAATAAAAAGGACAAATCCAAGCACCTTCGAAAAGGTCGTAATAAAATTCAATTTACTCGCAGCACTTAAGCTTGTGATTAAAATGGTATGTGTTCCCCATAGAAGAAGAGTACATACGATAAACGTCATGAGCTGGCCAAGTGTGACCGCTTCTTTTCCAAAGGTAAAAACCTCAGTCTTCACGGTGAGAATAGGGAAAAAAGTCGTTAAATAACCAGCAAGGCTTGTAATAATCGCGACATTACTAATCCAGCTTGCCACCCAATATCCCCAAACCATTGTAAAACCGGCCGCTTTCCCTTTTTTCGGATCTTTAAAAAGCGCCCTTGCATAACTTTGTGGTCCAGCCGTCAGCTGCGGCTTATGAATGGACAAATGCCCAAATACAAGCGCAATCATCAGCACACCGCCGCCTGTGACAAGCCATGCCATCGTCACACCTAAAGGACTGGCGTGCTGGGCAAGCGTACTTGGCAGCATAAAGATGCCTGAACCTACCATATTTCCGACGACAAAGGCCGTCAATAACCAAAAACCCCATTTTTTTGTCTGTTCCATTTCCGTACCTCCGTTTTATTCACTTTGGACCAGACCCGGCAGTATCTTCATTGATATATTTGTGAAGCAATGACTTGCATTCTTTATGTTCATCATGGATTACTTTTTTAACAGCATACCCTTATTTTTGTTACTCAGAACATAAAAAAAAGCCTGAACAAAAGTCCATGCTTTTCAAAACATACACCTTGATCTCCGGATAGCCCTCCACGCTTTAAAGACGTGGCAGTCCTGCATTTATTCAATGCAGACCCAGCATAAAGAAAGTTGGAGCTCTCTTTACACTTCGGCGCTGATGCCTTTTTTCTCATGATCTACGATTCCATCTCTCCTATGAGTGACTCATCATCCGCGCAACCTCTACCTCACTGAGACATAGCGTGAGGATTTCTATTCATTTTTACTACACGAAGGTTATCAAACATTCTTACATCTGTCAAAGGGAAAAACATAGAAAAAAGGCAGAGAAGTGTTTCTCTGCCCTTTACCTGCTTATTGTTGGTTGTTTTTCTTCTTTTGTACAGCTTCCTGAAGCGGGTCGCCTGCTAGCTCTTTACTTGCTTCCTCTAACAGCTGATCTACCTGCTGATGGTTTTTCTCACTTTTCGCCTTTTTATCCTTTTGGAAAAATGACATCGCTGTTTCCTCCCTTTTCATAAAATGCGGTTGCCTGTTTAATTTGTGCTACAGCGCTCAGACTTATTCAAGGGAAGAGGCTCAATCATCATGAAAGGTCTGTCTCATTTTTTGCAAGTACGACAGAAAGGTTTTTAAATCTTCCTTTGTGAAGTCTGACATCATATGCTGAATCACTTTTCCGAAAAGACGTGTATGCTTTTCATAAATCGCCATCCCTTTTTCCGTGACTTCTAAACGAACAAGTGATGAATCGTCCTTGTCCCGTTCTCTCTGAATATAACCCTGCTCACATAATTTATTGAGCGCAATAGAGGCTGCACCAGGGTTTAAGGAGAGTCTTTGCTTCAGCTCTTCAGCATGTGATACTTTTCCTTGTATCAAAATAGAAAGAGCATATATCTGCGGGGGCGTGATGTCTTTCTCTAACTCAAGTAACTTGCGGTTTAATTTACGGCTGACTTCATAATGTACAAGAACAATTTCTTTTAAAATGTCTGCATTACCCATCCGAATCGCATCCTTATCGTTAGTATCAACATGACTTCCCCCTTATTATAGAATGTTTTTCCATTCAGCCAACCCTTTTGGCCTCTTTTTCTTTAGAAAATAAGCCTTGCTGAATGAATCCACCCTTGATATAGTGAGTACTTGAACTAAGATAGAACAGGAGTACGCATCATGACAGGAAAAACACACATCATGGGCGGAATTGCCGCCTCCACAGCCGTTGCCTACTATTATGGATTCGACCCAGTGATAATGGCTGCCGCTGGATCAGCAGGTGCCCTGATCCCTGACCTTTGCCATACAAAAAGTAAAATCGGCAGAAAATTCCCGCTGCTCTCGGCACTGATCAGCAGTGTGTTCGGTCATCGCACGTTTACACACAGTTTATTATTTTTGCTGATCATTTATTTTCTAGCGACAACATACATTCCAAATGACAGCCTAAGTATCGGTTTACTAGTCGGGATGGCAAGTCATCTCATCCTGGATGCAGGAACAGTGAACGGGATTAAATTTTTATTTCCAGCTTCCATTAAAGTGCGTCTTCCCTTCTATGTCAAAACAGGCAGCGCAGGAGAACAAGTCGTACTGGCTGCTCTTACCGTCGTTACCTGCTATTACATCGCTGTTATCTGCGGCATATCCATCCCATTCTAATGAATCAAAAAGAGATTTCCGAAAAACACAGGATATGAATTGATCATTCCTCATTTTTTTAGTAGGTTTAAGATAAGTGTTTTTGCCTTGCAGCTGAATACAGAATGGTGAGGAGCTACATAAATGAAAGCGTTTTTCAAAGATCACTGGTTTTTAGTGTACTCCATCCTCTTCATGTGGATGAAAACATACATCATTTATCAATTCGGATTTCACATACGAACAGCCAATCTGTTTCATGAATGGCTGCTTTTGATCAATCCACTTAGCTTTTTGCTCCCCTTGTTTGGGATTGCTCTTTTTTTAAATGAAACGAAGCAAAAGGTTTTTTTATTGACCGCAAATTTGATTTTGACGGCGATTCTCATATCGAATACGATTTTTTATGGATTTTATATTGATTTCATTACGATCCCTGTATTATTCCAAGCGAAAAACATGGGAGATATGGGCAGCAGTATGACAGAATTATTCCACCCGCTGTTCTTGCTGATGCTCATTGATTTCGTGGTGCTGGCTTGGCTGTTAAAGCGCAAACCTTTAGCGCCAAAAGCCTCCTTCAAGACGATCAAAACATATTATGCCGTGTGCTGCAGCTTTCTATTGTTTCATGTCAGTTCAGCCATGCTGGATCACCCTCGCTTTCTGACAAGCTCTTATGATCGAGAAGTGATTGTTCGAAACCTTGGGCTGTTCCAGTTCCACCTGTATGACGGCGCTGCCCAAACAGCGCGTATTGGACAAAAAGCCTTTGCAGATGAAGATACACTTTCAACCGTAGCAAACTACACAAAGGCTGATTACAGTGCACCAAACGAAGAGTATTTTGGACTTGCTAAAGGCAAGAACGTTGTGTTCATTTCACTCGAATCAACCCAGCAATTTGTCGTTGATCAAAAGGTGAATGGACAATACATCACCCCCTTTTTAAATCAACTCGCTAAAAAGAGTTTTTATTTTGATGAATTTTATCAGCAGACTGAGCAAGGAAAGACGTCAGATTCAGAGTTTATTGTCGCAAATTCCCTCTATCCATCTAGCAGCGGCGCTGTCTTTTTCACAGCTAGTGACAACGAATACGACACGTTATACAAGCAGTTGAAAAAAGAGAACTATCAATCCGTCCAATTTCATGCGAATAATAAAACGTTTTGGAATCGTGATGTGATGTATGAATCGTTTGGGATTGACCGCTTTTATGATGTCGATTCGTATCAGGTCAATGAACAGAATTCAACTGGCTGGGGCTTAAAGGATATCGACTTCTTTGACCAATCCATTGATTATTTAAAAAAGTTGAAGGCGCCTTATTACAGCACGTTCATTACCTTGACCAATCACTTTCCATTTGAAATTGATCCAAAGGATCAATTGATCGATGAATATGATTCGTCCAGCGCCATTTTAAACCGCTATGTGACGACCGTCCGCTATCAGGATGAAGCCATTAAGAACTTTTTTGACCGTATGAAAGAAGAAGGACTGTATGACAATACAATGTTTGTTCTCATGGGGGATCACTATGGCATATCCGAGGCACATCATCAGGCAATGGCAGAGCTGCTCAAAAAAGATGAGATCACACCGTATGATGCTGTGAAATTGCAGCGGGTTCCCTTTTTGATTTACATTCCGGGAGTCACAGATCAAGCACCGCAGACAATCTCTGAAACAGCTGGGCAAATCGACGTGAAGCCGACACTCCTGCACTTACTCGGTATTGAAACGAAGGATGCCATTCAATTTGGCAATGACTTATTTTCAAACGAACGGACGCCTTTTGCTGTTTTGAGAAACGGGAACTTTATTACAGATGATTATCTCTATACAAAGAACACCTGCTATGATCAAAAAACAAAAGAACCTGTTGAACAGGATGAGGTGTGTCAGCCTTATATCGAAAAAGCCAATAAAGAGCTTTCCTTATCAGACAAAGTGATCAATGGGAATTTGCTCCGTTTTTATCAGCAATAAAAGCCGCCTTCTGGCGGCTTTTTCTTTTCTCTTTTTACTGAAAGCCTATGAATGGTCAAATAAGTTTGCTTATAATAAAGGATACAGATGATATTGAATAATAAGAGGTGTGAACATGAAGTATACGTTCTTCGCCTTCATCGCCATCTGTTTGCTCCTGAGCGGGTGTCAAACAGAGATGAAGTCATCGGATACAACAACCAAAAAAACAGAGCTTGTCATTTCAGCTGCGGCAAGTCTTCAGGATGCACTTAAAGAAATTGAATCTGCCTTTAACGTTGAGCATCCGAATGTGACATTAACAAATAATTTCGGGTCATCCGGCGCATTGAAGCAGCAAATTGCACAAGGGGCAAAGGCGGATCTCTTTTTCTCTGCAGCTGAAGCGCCCTTTGATGAGCTTGTGAAATCTGGAGACATCGATCAACATTTTATCAAGGATGCCATCCAAAATGAGCTTGTACTCATTGTGCCAAAAGATCACTCTTCCTCTATTAAAAGCTTTCAAGATGTCGAGCACATAAAAGGAAAGGTTGCTCTTGGCACACCTGAATCCGTTCCTGCTGGTACATACGGCAAAGAGATTTTTACAAAGCTGAACATCTGGGATCAAGTGAAAAAGAATACTGTGTACGGCAAGGATGTACGGCAGGTTTTAAGCTACGTAGAAACAGGAAATGTGGAAGCAGGTGTTGTGTATAAGACAGATGCCCTCGTTTCCAAAAAAGTAAAGATTGCGGCTGAAGCCAATCAGGACATGCATTCCCCGATCATTTACCCAGTAGGGATCGTAAAAGGGACAGAACATTTAGAGGAAGCCAAGTCCTTTTTTCAATTTCTACAATCAAAAGCAGCCAAATCCATTTTTAAAAAGTACGGCTTTCAAGTGACATAATGCCCATGCTGACTGAAGAATTTCTATCTCCCATCTGGCTGTCCGTGCAAGTTGCCGTTGTGAGCGGGCTGCTGGCAACTGTTTTTGGTACAATGATTGGCTATTGGATGGCGCGAACATCATTTAAGGGGAAAATGATCGTAGAAACACTCTTGATGATGCCGCTTGTCCTCCCGCCAACGGTTGTAGGTTTTTTATTGCTCGTCATATTCGGAAGGCATAGCATGATCGGAGGCGTGATTGAATGGATCTTCCACCAGCCGGTCATTTTCACATGGTGGGCGGCGGTAATTGCATCAACGGTTGTGGCATTCCCGCTTATGTATCAATCAGCAAAAGCTGGATTTTCTACGATTGAGTCAGATATTGAAGGGGCTGCAAAAGTAGATGGTGCTCATTCATTCCAAGTCTTTGCCTATATTACAGTACCACTTGCCCTGCCTTCCCTCTTGTCAGGCGGCGTCCTCAGCTTTGCCAGAGCCCTTGGAGAATTTGGGGCGACCTTAATGTTTGCCGGCAACATCCCGGGAAAAACGCAAACTCTCCCAACCGCTATCTATGTGGCGATTGATTCTGGACGAATGGAGCTCGCTTGGGCCTGGACGATTTGTATTGTGATCTTATCTTTTATCATGCTCTTGGCTGTGCGCCGAAGCAGTACGTAAAAAATCCTCTTTCTCATATAAGAAAGAGGATTTTATTATTTATTCAAACCCAACTGTCATTGTCTCTGGATTTGAGCCGACGCGTTCGTTATTGTTTAATGCATCGATTTTTTCCATGTCTTCTTTGGAAAGCTCGAAGTCAAAGATGTCTGCATTTTGTTTAATGCGTTCTTCATTGATTGATTTAGGAATTGTCACAACACCGCTTTGCAGATCCCAGCGCAAGATGACTTGAGCAACAGATTTGTTGTAGCGTGCAGCAATGTCTTTCAATACGTCATGATCTAATAGCTTCCCTTGCATCAGCGGAGACCATGCCTCAATTTGAATGCCTTTTTCCTTTGCATATTGACGCAGTTCAACAAGTGTCAGTTTCGGATGAAATTCAACTTGGTTCACAGCTGGAACAACCTCAGCATCTTTTAACAGCTCTTCTAAATGCTGAATGTAGAAATTGCTGACTCCAATGGCTCTGACTTTCCCGTCTTTATAAAGCTTCTCAAGTGCGCGCCATGTGTCTTTAAATGTATCTGCATTTGGTCCAGGCCAATGAATCAAATAGAGGTCTAAGTAATCAAGACCTAATCGGTTTAAGCTTGCGTCAAACGCTTCAAGCGCTTTGTCATAGCCTTGATCTGTGTTCCATACTTTAGATGTGATAAATAAGTCTTCTCGTTTCACGCCAGATTCTTTAATCGCTTTTCCTACGCCTGTCTCATTTTTATAAACAGCTGCCGTATCAATGCTGCGATATCCGTTTCGTATGGCTGCTTTTACGGCATCTACCACTTGATTGCCGTCCTCCACTTTGAATACACCTAAACCAAACCAAGGCATTTCAACTCCGTTATTCAATGTTACGGTATCATTCAAGCTTTTGACCATTTTAACAACCACCTTTTTTATAGATTCCATCTCTTTCATTATCTCATGTTGTACTTCAAAACTCTATTATCAGGCGTTTCTCTTCGCTTCGATGGCTAAGAGCAGCGCACCTGTCATGCCAGCCTTGTCCTCAAGTCCAGGGGAGACAATGTATGTATCAAGCGGCGGCAGGTCCACATAATCATTGACATAAGCAGCCAGCTTCTCACGAATTAGTGGGAATAACTGCTTTTGCTTCATGACGCCTCCGCCCATGATGATGCGCTCTGGGCTTAAAATGAGCGAGTACTGCATAAGCGCCTGCGCTAAATAATCCGCCTCAAGTGACCAAACCGCTTCTTCCTTCGTAAGCTCTTTGGCAGGTTTCCCCCACCTTTTCTCAATCGCTGGTCCAGCTGCCAGTCCTTCTAAACAATTTCCATGTGCCGGACAGATACCTGCAAACGAATCCGATTCATCCTGTCTGATAAGGATATGTCCCATCTCAGGATGTGAATGGCCGTGTAGAAGCTCATTTTTCACAACAGCTCCCGCACCAATGCCTGTACCGACCGTGATATACAAACAGCTGCTTAGCCCTTTGGCTGCCCCCTTTGTTAATTCACCTAGTGCTGCGGCATTGACATCGGTTGTAAAAGATACTGGGACACCTAATTGCTTCTCAAGCTCAGGAATGAACGGATAATGCTTCCACTCCACTTTTGGCGTGTTCATGATATAACCGTATGAAGGATCATCCTTTTGAACACAAATGGGTCCAAAGGAGCCAACCCCTAATGCTGCAATGTCATGCTGCTCAAAAAATGGAATGAGCTTTTGTATTGTTTTCTCCGGGTGCTCTGTCGGAATCGTCATTTCCTCTAAGATGTCTCCATGCTCATTGCCGATTGCACAACAAAATTTTGTACCCCCAGCTTCAATTGCTCCATAATACGCCATCATTGATCCCCCCTGCTTGTTCTCTTTCTTCATCATAAAACATGGGGGAGAAGATGACAACATCACGTATTGGTGAGCAGAACAGCTTCCATGTCATTGATATACTCCCTTAAATGATGGGCAATATCACGATTGATCTCACCGTCTTCATATAAGGTTTGAATTTCATTTCGAATCGTCTGTACAGCTTGGAAGTTCAACTCTTTTTTCTTCCGGTCAAATGAACGGTCTTTTTGCTGGAAGAAGCTTGGACCGTGTTCACAGCGGAAAATCACTTGATTGTAAAAACCAATGACTTGGTGGCACGTTTGTTGGTTTTCATCTGTCATATGATGTTTGATCGAATCTACTGCAGCTTCAGCGGTTTTCTTACGGATTTGTTTGTACGATTCCTCGTTTTCTAAAATGCCGCTTGAAATGTGCTGATTCGGCCGCCATAATTGCAGCCATTGAAGCAAGCGCAGAAACTTCACCTTTGAAAAGCGAATTTTGAAGGAGTTTGAATAAAGCATTTCCAGCTCATGAAATCTTTCTTGCAGCTCATAGGCTTCTTCCTTGTCAATTTTCTCTTCCTCAATTAATTGTTGAAGTTTCATCTGTTCTGCTTTGATACCGTGCAGTCTGATTTTTCGCTCTTGTCTTCTCATCCCGAATTGGTATGGTTCACGCTGGATATTTCTCAGCTTCATTCGGTAATCATTGATGAGTGCAAGGGATACTTCCCTGTTGTCCTCATTCATTCCTTCTTTTAAGGTTTTAATGGCACTTCTCAGCAGCTTTCGTTTTGCATGCTGAATCTTTGTATCCAAGTCCACGTCGACTTGCTTGTCTTTTTTCTCTGATAAAAGAGGCAGTAACACACTGGCTAAAATGAGCGTACATAAAATCACACCAGCTGCGAGGAAAATAATCAAGTGCCGCTCTGGAAATGGTGATCCGTCCGCAAGCGTAAATGGAATAGAGAAGGCACCGGCCAATGTCACAGCCCCGCGGACACCAGAGAATGTCATGAGCATCGAGGCGCGAAGCTTCGGCTTTTTCACATTTTGCTTTTTCGTTGCACTCCATTTTCCTGCCCAGAACAGCCATACCCATAAGAACCGCAGCACCATGAGACATAGTGTAATAATTAAGATGTAGCCAATCACCTGCATGTTGTTAAAGGCTTCATCCTGGAAAATAACTGTGGAAACATCCGGAATCTGCAGTCCAAGTATGACGAAAACAAGGCCGTTTAAAATAAATAAAATAATATTCCAGGTGTTTGATGAAGCAATTTGCAGCTTGGCTAAATTCGCTTCCATTCGGTCTTGCTCAATGGCATGTGTCACACCGCCAGCCACAACAGCTAAAATGCCGGATACACCGATTTCTTCCGCTGCTAAATAAATCACAAATGGTGTAAGGATTTGCAGGATGATATGCATTGTGACATCGTCCATTCCTAAACGGCGGAGGAAATAGCGAAAACGAATGATAAAAAAGGATAGAATAAATCCAGTCAATAACCCGCCTGCTGCAATCAGTACAAAACTAAAGGATGCCTGAGCAATTGAAAAAGCTCCCGTCACCGTTGCAGCAATGGCAAATTTAAAGGCGACAAGTCCTGATGCATCGTTCATCAGCCCTTCGCCTTCCAGCAGTCTCATGATGCCCTTTGGCATATTCACACGGCTGGATAAAGCACTTACTGCCACCACATCTGTCGGTGATAAAATTGCTGCAAGCGCAAATGCGGCTGGAAGCGGTATGCTTGGAATCATCCAATGAATGGTATATCCCGCTACAATGACGGTCGCAAACACTAAACCAAGCGCTAAAAGAAGAATCGGTGCTCTTAATTTCCATAGCTCGTCCCTTGGGGTACGCTTCCCGTCATTAAATAACAGCGGCGCAATAAATAGAACGAAGAAGAGTTCAGGATTTAAAGAAATATGTAAACCTGAAGGAAAAGCTGCCACCAATATTCCTAAGCCCACTTGAATTAACGGAACGGGAATAAAGGGGACAAAACGATTGATAATATTAGATGCTGCTATGAGTGCCAGTAGTACGAGCACTGCCAAAAAAATCTCCACTAGTACATGTCCCTCCTATGTATATTTTTCGTCAAGTTTTGCTTACATGCAAAGATGTGTTCATTACATCCGTCCGCTCAGAAGTGCTTCTTTAGTATTCCGCAAAAAGTGAAACCAACACATAACAATCCATCTAGGCAAAAAAAGGCTGAATCCAGATATTCAGCCTGCTGACAAAATTTTCATCATATGTATTGTTCAAATGATGAACAAAAGACCCTTCTTTTATTTTACACGAAAACTCCATCATCTGCTGATATTCAGCTCTTATTAAACACAAAAAAAAGAGCGGAATCGCCCTTTTTCGTTTTACCCTTTATTTAAAAAATAAGACCTGGCGGGAAGGCGCCATTTGAATAAGTAGGAACAAACCCTGCATACGACGAGGATGACAAACAGCAAATATAAAGCAAGCTCTCCTTGCGCTAAGCCGAGTCCAACGAATAAGCCGCCAAGGGCTGCCCATACGGCGTAAATCTCTGCTTTTAGCACAAGCGGCTTTCGCCCTGCTAATAAATCACGCACAATTCCGCCGCCGCTTCCAGTCAATATGGCTGCCACAATGACTGCACTGAGCGGGAGTTCTCTTTGCACAGCAAATAATGCGCCTTGAATCGCAAACGCTGCTAAACCGATCGCATCCGAGAAATTTCCCCATGTGCTCCAGTGCTTGAGCAAAAGCTTTGGAAAAAGAAACACAATCGTAATGGATACAAGGGCAATCGTAAACATTTTGCCTTGTGACCATAAAGCAGACACCGGAAGACCAATTAATAGATTCCGAATCGCTCCACCGCCAAATGCTGTCACAATCCCTAAAATGTATACACCAAGAATATCGTACTCTTCCTCCATTGCCACAATCGCACCACTAATAGC
This sequence comes from Bacillus sp. FSL P4-0248, assembly GCF_038593305.1. NCBI lineage: Bacteria > Bacillati > Bacillota > Bacilli > Caryophanales > Bacillaceae > Bacillus > Bacillus sp. FSL P4-0248. The sequence continues at coordinate 3,005,089 of NZ_CP151983.1, forward strand.
GAATGCGACAATGCCAATGATACTTAAGACTTCCCATGCCATTTTCCGCTTATCTCCTTACCTTTATCTGATCATCTAACACTACTCCCTTAATGTATATCTGACACAGGTGAAAAGCAATACAAATTTTCTTTAAATTTTATCTTTTTGCAAAAATAAAAAATAGCCCGCTTATAAGCAGGCTATCTCTTTCAATCTTCTTTTGCATTTAACAGCAGCATACTAATGATGATGAGAATAAATGCAATAAGAGCTAGCAGTGGAATGGTGATAAAACCAAACCAGTTCAAATAATCAACAGAACAAGGAATACCGCTCAGGCAAGGGCGAATCGATGCAAAGCCAGGTATCTTTTGTTCCATATAATGATAGATAGAAAAACAAGCGCCAATAACAGCCAGAGGCAGAACGTAATATTTCACTTTCACATCGCCTCTGAATGTCGCAATTCCAAGTAAAAGCACGAGCGGGTACATGAAAATGCGCTGAAACCAGCACATATCACATGGGATAAACTTCTTTACTTCACTTAAATACAGGCTGCTCATCGTCGCAACGATAGAAACGATCCAAGCACTGTATAAGTAAACAAGCTTATTCTTCATGATTTTTTCCCTTTGAGCTCTTGATCAATTAATTCTTTGATTTCATCGTAGTCATAAAAGTTTTCGACTTGTTTATTGTTAATGAAAAGAGTTGGTGTTGCATTCACTTTATATTGGTTCACAAGCTGATCGTCTGTGTTCAGCTGCGGCTGATATGTTTTCTTTGATAGATGATCTTTAAGCTTGTCCGTATCTATTTTTGTTGTCTTTTTCGCTAGCTCTGTCAGCTTAGCAGGCGTGACCCATTCTGCTTCACTATCTGGCTGTGCTTGATAGACAGCTTCATGAAATGCCCAAAAGTTTTTCGGATCTTCTTTCCACACTTCTTCAGAAGCTAGTGCTGCCAGCACTGCGCCATCTCCATGAACAGGAAGTGGCAAGTTAATAAACGAAAATGATACATCGCCTTTATCTATGTAGTCCGCTTTCAGCTTTGGGAAAATGTCTGTTTCAAATGATTTACATGATGGACATTTATAATCCCCAAACTCGACAATTTGTACGGCTGCGTTTTTATCTCCCATGACAGGCTGTCCTTTAATAGAAGGCTTACTGTCAACCGTTTGTGCTTCTTTGCTGTTGTTATTTCCAATGACGACGAATAATCCGATGAGAAGAGCTGCGATAATGGTTAAAATGACAGCAAATTTAATGGATGATGATTGATTATTTTTTTTACTCACATAAGCACCTACCTTATCTTTTTCATTCCTTCAAAAGAAAAAGGATAATAGCTTAGAATAATGCCATTATCCAACTTCTTCTATTTTAACAAGAGGGGGTTCATTATGAAAGATGGTATTCATGAATTTTTCCTAACAATTTTATTTCATTACCCTCATGGCATTTAAAACAGCGAGTACAGTCACACCGACATCCGAGAAGACGGCTTCCCACATGGTCGCAATACCAAATGCTCCGAGTAATAGGAAAACCCCTTTAACTCCAAGAGCAAATGCAATGTTCTGCCATACAATTCTTCTTGTTCGTTTAGCGACAGCGATGGCTTCTGCTACTTTTGACGGCTGGTCTGTCATAATGACGATATCAGCCGCTTCTACCGCTGCATCTGAACCAAGTCCGCCCATCGCAATTCCTATGTCTGCTCTTGCTAATACCGGTGTATCATTAATGCCGTCCCCAACAAATAATAATTTTTCTTGAGGCGCTTTTTTCTGATCAATTTCTTCTAATTTCGTTACTTTATCCTGCGGTAATAATTCGGCATGTACTTCATCAATGCCAATTTGCTGGGCGACCGCTGTTCCAACTTGCTTGGCATCACCAGTCAGCATGACTGTTTGAATGCCAGATGCTTTTAGAGCTGAGACCGCTTCAATTGCATCATCCTTTAATTCATCTGCAATCAAGATCGATCCGGCAAACTCACCGTTAATGGCCATGTACACAACTGTTCCGCTTCGTTTTTCTTTTTCATACGAAATGCCTTCTCGTTCCATCAAGCGATGATTACCCGCTAACACTTGTGAACCACTGATGGTCGCTTTAATTCCATGTCCAGCAATATCCTCATAGGCTTCGATCTGGCTTTCATCAAGCGGCGAACCATATGCCGCTTTAATCGATTCAGCAATCGGATGTGAGGAGTGAGCTTCTGCTAAAGCTGCAAAAGAAAGCAGTTCCTCTTCTGACCACTTGTCGCTCGTTGTCACGATATTGGTCACCGTAAAGTTCCCTTTTGTGAGTGTGCCCGTCTTATCAAATACAGCATAACTCACAGAGTTCAATGCTTCTAAATAGTTACTGCCCTTTACTAAGATGCCTCGTTTAGAAGCTGCCCCAATTCCCCCGAAGAACCCTAATGGGATAGACACGACAAGCGCACAAGGACAAGAAATCACTAGGAAAACGAGTGCCCGGTAAACCCAGTCAGACAATTGTGCTGATGGAATGAGAAGCGGCGGCACAAAGGCAAGCAGCAATGCTAATACAACGACAGCCGGTGTATAGTATTTTGCAAACTTTGTGATAAAGTTTTCTGTCTGTGCTTTTCGGCTGCTCGCATTTTCAACCAAATCTAAAATTTTCGTCACGGCCGATTCACTTAGCCCTTTTTGCACTTCAATTTCAAGAATACCGTTTTGATTCACAAATCCTGCAAGAACTTCTTTCCCTGCTTCTACATCCCGCGGCACAGACTCACCTGTTAATGCAGAGGTATCCACAAGTGAAAATCCTTCAATGACAAGACCATCAAGTGGAATTTTTTCGCCCGGTTTTACGACGATACGGTCACCGACTTTTACTTCTTCCGGCTTCACTTTTTTTGTTTCATTTCCTACTTTGAGATTTGCATATTCAGGGCGAATATTCATTAATTCACTAATGGATCGTCTTGAACGATTCACTGCTGCCCCTTGGAACAGCTCTCCAATTTGGTAAAACAGCATCACTGCCAGTGCCTCTGGATATTGCTGAATCACAAAAGCGCCAGCAGTTGCAATGGTCATTAAGAAGTTCTCATCAAATACTTGGCCGCGCACGATATTTTTCAGCGCTTTAAAAACCACATCACCGCCGACTAGTAAATACGCTGCGAAAAACATGATAAATTTCAGTAAGCCATCTTCTGGTATAAAATAAGCTGCTGTTCCTATAACTGCACCGCCAATTAATTTCAGCACAATCGCTTTTAAATTCTTTGTCCCATGATCATGATCGTGGTGATGTCCCTCTTCTTTTGGTGATACACTCACATGAGGTTCGATGGACTGAACTGTTTTTTCAATACGCTTTGACATCGTTTCTTGCTTATCTGCATGTGTGACAGTCAATGTCCCTGTCGCAAAATTAACGGAACAAGCTTCAACGCCATCCATTTTGCTGACACCTGTTTCAATTTTACGTGCACAGTTTCCACAATCAAGACCGCTTAATACGTATTCATCCTTCATTTTTTTCATGTTCTCACCTTTTTTCTATATGATAAGTAACGTTCCCTGGATCGATGAAACCTATTAAAAATCAAAAACTTTATATATGAGCATATATTCATATATTAGATTACCTTTATTATATGAGGAGTTCTTGTCTTCTGTCAATCATTTCTGAAGAAATCATTGGTTTTTTGTGTCCAATTCTGTCACACGGATTTTCAATAAACCAAGCTCATGTCCCCCGCTCCCCGCATAACATAAAAACGATCATTTGCAGTTTTTCTCTTTACAAAAGAAGGACATAAGCTTAGAATAAAATAAAAGTTTCCCTAAGGAAACAAATTAGCGTTAGTGAATCATTTCATCCTTTAGTCAAAATTATTTAATGTATGCATATATCTTTAGGAAGTGCAATGATGATTGAAAGGGGCCGCAAGAGATGTCAAATGCTTTAACAATCGACCGTCTTCATGTCTCATATCACGGACAGGATGCATTAGAGAATGTCTCTCTTTCCATACAGGAAGGGACAATGACAGGAATCATCGGTCCAAATGGTGCTGGTAAATCGACGTTACTCAAGGCATGTTTGGATCTCATTGAAAAAGACCAAGGGGATATTCGTTTTTTTGAGCAGCCCTTTAAACAAGTCAGAAAACAAATCGCCTATGTACCGCAGAGAAATGATTTAGATTGGACGTTTCCGATTCATGTACTGGATACCGTACTACTTGGAACATATCCGAAGCTCGGACTAATCAAACGTCCAAAAAAAGAAGACCGGGCATATGCGTATCACTGTTTAGAAAAAGTCGGGATGCAGGACTTTGCCAAAAGACAAATCGGTGAGTTATCCGGCGGACAGCAGCAGCGTGTCTTCCTTGCAAGGGCACTTGCTCAAAACGCACAGCTCTTCTGTTTGGATGAACCATTTGTCGGGATTGATATGGCAAGTGAAGAAACGATGGTTCGCATTTTGAAGGAATTACGAGATGAAGGGAAAACCATTTTGGTTGTCCATCATGATTTGAGTAAGGCAGATGATTATTTCAGCCATCTTGTTCTGTTAAATAAAAAACTCATCAAAGCAGGGCCTGTACACGACATCCTTCGCCCAGAAATCATGCTGGAAGCATATGAAACACAGCTGCCATTCTTAAAATCAGCAGGAGGAGACGTGTAATGGAATTTTTAACCGGACTCTTTGAATATGCTTTTTTACAAAAAGCGCTATTTACATCTGTCATGGTAGGCATCATTTGCGGCGTTATCGGCTGCTTTATCATTTTACGCGGCATGGCCCTGATGGGAGACGCCATTTCACACGCCGTACTGCCAGGTGTCGCCATCTCTTATATGCTGGGAATTAACTTTTTCTTCGGGGCCGTTTTAACTGGGGTGTTAACAGCGATTGGGATCGGTTATGTGAGTCAAAACAGCCGCATAAAAAATGATTCTGCCATCGGCATTGTCTTCACAGCCTTTTTCTCAATCGGAATTATTTTGATCACATTTTTGAAAAGTTCAAGTGATCTATATCATATTCTATTTGGAAACGTTCTAGCTGTTCGATCATCTGATATGTGGATTACACTGGGAATCGGTATTTTTATTTTGCTAGCCGTCATTGTTTTCTACAAGGAACTGCTCATTAGTTCATTTGATCCGGTGATTTCTTCGGTTTACGGTTTGCCGAATCGTATGATTCATTATTTTCTCATGACCTTATTGACCCTTGTGACCGTTGCATCACTGCAAACCGTTGGGATTATTCTTGTTGTTGCCATGTTGATTACGCCGGCAGCCACCGCTTATCTCTTAACGGACCGGCTATGGATCATGATTTATTTATCTGCTTTTTTCGGTGCTGTTTCTGCTGTCGTAGGTCTAGGGCTTAGTTTTACGTATAACTTGTCATCAGGCGCTTCCATCGTGCTGGTCGCGACCATTTTATTCGGCAGTGCCTTTATCTTTTCACCAAAGCAAGGCATTCTATGGAGATCATTAAAATCTAAACGAAAACGAACGCACTTAAAAAAGGAAGCGTCTATGTAAAAGGAGGACATATATGAAGAAGGTATTTGCTATCCGTTTGACCGCAGTATTCATTGCCCTTATGATCATCGCAGGCTGTTCGACCCAGCAAAGTAATTCCGGTAAAGATGACGGCACATTAAAAGTTGTCACGACCTACTCCATTCTTTATGACATTGTGAAGGAAGTAGGCGGGCAGCATGTCTCTATTCACAGCATTGTTCCCATTGGTACAGATCCACACGAATTTGACCCGCTGCCAAAGGATGTTCAGTATACGACGGATGCAGACCTTGTTCTATATAATGGCTTGAACCTTGAAACAGGAAACGGCTGGTTTCAAAAGCTGCTTGAATCGAGCGGCAAGGACGGGGATGATGCACCTGTAGCCGAGCTGAGTAAAGGCGTCAAAGTGAAGCATTTGTCATCAAAAGGCCTTGAAAGCCAGCAGGATCCGCACGCATGGCTGAATGTAGAGAACGGGATCATTTATGCCCAAAATGCCCGAGATGCGCTCATTCAAGCAGACCCTGAGCATAAAGAGGATTACGAAAAAAATGCAGAAGTCTACATCAAAAAGCTTCAAGCGCTTCACGATGAAGCAAAAGACAAGTTTGATCAGCTGCCAAAAGATAAAAAGCTCCTTGTCACAAGTGAAGGTGCATTCAAGTATTTTGCAGAGGCGTATGGATTGAAAGCCGGCTATATTTGGGAGATCAACACAGAAAGTGAAGGAACACCAGGACAAATGAAGCGCATTATTCATTTTGTCAAAGATCATCAAGTTCCTGCGCTCTTTCTTGAAACAAGTGTTGATAAACGCAGCCTTGAAAGCCTCTCTGAGGAAACCGGGGTTCCGATCAAAGGAAAAGTCTTCACTGACTCTATTGGAAAAGAAGGTGAAGATGGAGACAGCTACTATAAGATGATGAAATGGAATATCGACACCATTTACAAAGGGCTGTCATCATAAGAAAAGACAGGTGGAGTGAATCCGCCTGTCTTTTTTGTCAGCCTGTTATATTTTCTGGATGTTTTTTCGGCCAAATGACGTAGCTGATGCTAATGATGAAATCAATAGTTAAGATCATCCCCCATGTATTGACAAGCTGCATCAGTGCTTCCGTCCGCTCTGGTGCTTGGATAAGATAGGTTAATCCATATAACAGCCCCGCTCCAATAACATAAGAAATGAAATGCCGCGCCCAGCCGACCATTTCATACACAGACCGCTCTTTCCCGTACTTTGGTTTTCCCTTTGGCTTAGGACCTCCTGCAAATCGATAGGCAAACCTAGCATCTGCCCATTTCACCATTTGATGTCCGAAGGCAAGGCTCACACCAATATAAACAGCCGCAAGCCCGTGGATGACACTCGCCACAGCCCCTTGCCTTAAATCTATATAAGTTGCAGCAAGAAGGATTAAATCCAAAATCGGTGTACAGACAAGAAAGAAAGCACCCAACTTTTTCTGTTTAAACACATAACGCAGCGTTAAGCCCATTAGAATAAACAGCCAAAAACCAATTTCACATGCCACAATCAATAACCCGACCAATTTTTCCACATCCTTTTTTAATACAATTGTATTAAATAAAAAATAACACAGATGTGTTAAAAAAACAACAGCTATGCTAAAATCAATGTATGCCAAAAATCGTCGATCACCATAAACAAAAACAAAAGGTCGCTCAAGCTGCAATGAGAGTGATTAAACAAGAGGGATTGGAAAGCGCTTCTGTACGAAAAATAGCAGTCGAAGCTGGAATTTCAGCCGGCTCTATGCGTCATTATTTTTCCACACAGCAAGAGTTATTTCTATTCTCTATGAATTTAATTCAAGAAAGAGTCAAGGAGCGGATTACAGGGCTTTCATTAAACGGTTCAACGGAGGAAAATGTCCTCACTTTATTGGAGCAGCTTCTTCCACTTGATGAAGAAAGAAAATTTGAAATGGAGGTGTGGCAGGCTTTTGCAGTCAAGGCGCTGACTGAACCAGATCTACAGCCGCTCAATGCAAAGATGTATGACGAGCTTTTCCAAACGGTCCAATATTGTTTAATGAAATTGAAAGAGGATGGGCTGCTGCTAAATGATATCGATCTTTTATTAGAAACCGAACGGCTTTATGCGGTCATCAATGGGCTTGCATTGAATGGAATCGTGCAGCCCGAACGTATACCGCCTCAGCTCATACGCTCCGTACTGCAGATGCACCTGCAATCCATCACAAAAAAAGACATGTCTCCTTAATTGGAGAGCATGTCTTTTTTTAATCTTCCATAAAAATACGTTTCGCTTCGTAGTAAAGCACCTGCACAAATTTCTTCACATTGATACGGGTGTGTTCTTCTCTTCCGCTCATCTCTTTCGTCAATTCACTCATTTTCTTTCGTACGATGGTGAAATCGAAAAATTTAGATGCGTAATTTTCAAACGTTGGATGGGAAAAATCGGTAAGCCCAAGTGATGCGATGTGTTTCAATGATTGATTGATCGCACGCCTTACCCGCTGTTCGGCTGCCTTTGCTTCTCTTGCGATGTCTGCCGATGTGTAGGGCTCACTTAACTTATCCTCCGTAATCCCAGTGAAAATGATCTTTAAAGAAGGAAAGGAATCATGATGATCAGCATGCAGCGCTAAATACTGGTCTGTAAACAGAATCATATCTAATAAATCTTTAGACCCCTTCTCACCAACAATACCAAGCTCCGCCAGCAAAAACTGACCTGCCTCTGCAAGACTTTTCCCCCGCTGCTTCGTTTTCGTCTGACCGCGCTGCTGAAATTGCATGACCGATTTGAGTGAGTGCTGAATATTTTCAATTGAATGCTCTAAATGAAGACGTTCAATCATCAGATGGAGGACACTTAAGACCTCTACACGATTGATCGGCTTTGTCACATAATATTCGACGCCAAGCGTATACGCCTGTCCGATTAATTCCTTTGTTTCAACCTGTGACAGCATTAAGTATTTCCCATGAAACTCATCCTTGATCGCTCGAATCGTTTCAAGCCCGTCCCTTTCCGGCATCAATAGATCAATACATAAGATATCAATGTGCAAATCATTTAAGTAGCTGGCTGTTAACTCTGCGCCATCCCCTGCTTCCCCGGCCACAATGCCAAGCTCTTCATCTTCAATGAGCTGAGCCAGTGAAGAACGAACGGCTTCATCATCATCAACTATAAAAAATCTCATCTCCCAATCCCCTCTTTTCTACTGACTTGATCTACTGGTATCGTTAATGTGAAAATCGTTTGTTTATTTGGGATACTCTTCATCTCAACACTTCCGCCAAGCTTCTCCGCTGTATCCTTTACATAGGCAAGCCCGATACCGCTAGATGGATTCCCAGCCTGGTCGTATTTCAAAGTGAAGCCCGGTTTAAAAATCACATGATGATTACGTTCTTTTATGCCCGGCCCGTTGTCGTTGATCTGAAAAATCACGTGGTTTTCTTTCTGTGAAATAGAAAGTGACACCTCTCCATCTACAGGAATGGCTTCAACAGCGTTGGATACGATGTTATTTAACAAAGATAGAATGGTATACACGTGATAGGCGGGATGCTTCCCATCTTCATCATAATGAAAGACGATGTTTTTTTTAAGAGATTCTGCGTAATTTTCATGAATGCGAATGACAAGCCCAGCGATATGAGAAGGACTCTCATAAGCCTGGAAGTTTTCCTCATGAATCAGCTTTGATAAGGCAGAAAAAATCCGCTGGTTATCCTTTTTGATTTCATGCACCTCTCCTGCAATTTGCAAGGCGGTTTTACCGAGCTTTTTCAAATCCAATGATTCCGCATCCTTTGCGTGGTGAAGGGATTGATACAATTGATAGGATGTGGCCGTAATGTGCTCGGCATGTGCGAGTGTTTTATGGAAATATGTAGATTCTGTGTAAAGGTTTGATAGGAGCATCAGCAAATGTTCCTTTTCCTTTTTCATCTGACGCTCTCTCGCCTGCTCTTCATATAAGCGAATCATTGTATAACAAGCCAACACGAAAAAGCTTCTGAAAATCGCTAAAACAAATAATTGAAACAGCGTCCGCACCGTTAACATTTCATCCATCGTGCCTCGAAGTGCGATGATCTCAACAACGCTTGCGCAAAGCTCCATGACGATGCCTGTTGCGCCAATCAGCCATGGCTGATCGCGGAAACGTCTGACCTTCAATAAATAAAAGAGTGTGCCATAGACAACATAATAAAGCAGGGAAGGAAATCTTAATGAAACTGCCTCTTCAAGCGGAAGATGCCCTGTCACAGCTGTATCAAGCAGCACGCGAAACGCAAAAACAGATATCCCAGCGATGATGCCGCTTGCCCATGCCGGAAATCTTTTCATTTGAAGCAGGATAAAGAAAAAGACAACGGTTCCAAAGCTGACCCGAAAGCTGTCCTCAAATGGATAAAATTTAAACTCTCCGCCAATCGGCGTCAGTACAATGAGCAGCACAATTAAATAAGGCTCTGTATTCAGCCATTTTTTCAGTAGATTCAAACGCAGTCACATCCCTAATAATTGACGATAGTATACTATGTGAGCTAAAGAAAAACAAACCTCCATGAAAAAGCGCACACCGGAACTTTGCCGGTGTGCGCTTCTCATGATGCCGCTTAATCTTCTAAACGATCCTTTTCTAAAAGTGATGCACCAGCAATACCTGGTTTTGTCATTTCAAAAGGATTTAAGATGACATCAAGCTCTTCCTCTGTTAACACATCATTTTGCAGACAAAGCTCACGTACAGATGCACCTGTAAGGATGGCTTCTCTTGCAATTCGTGCAGCCGCTTCATAACCAATGTGCGGGTTCACCGCCGTCATGACACCGGCACTCTTTTCTACATATTCTTTTAATCTAGATTCATCTGCTTTTAGGTCACGCAAGCAGTTGTCCACGAAGGACTCGAATACATTTTTCATCATGCTGAGAGATTGAAGCAGGTTGAACACTAACACTGGTTCCATAACGTTTAGTTCAAGCTGGCCAGCCTCTGATGCAAGACAGATTGTGTGATCGTTCCCAATAACTTGGAATGCCACTTGGTTCATGACCTCAGGCATAACTGGGTTGACTTTTCCTGGCATGATGGATGAACCTGGCTGTCTCGGCGGCAGGTGCAGCTCACCAAAGCCCGCTCTTGGACCTGAAGCCATTAGACGAATATCGTTCGCCATTTTGGACATGTTCATCATACATACTTTAAGCGCAGCCGATACTTCTGTATAAGCATCCGTATTTTGCGTTGCATCGACTAAGTCTTCAGCACCAACTAACGGTAATCCGCTAATGTCAGATAGGTAGCCAACCACTTGGCGAATATACTTAGGATCTGCATTCAATCCAGTTCCGACTGCTGTTGCACCCATATTGACTTCATATAAATGCTGTCTAGACTGCTTGATACGTTTAATATCACGAGCAAGAACTTTTGCATAAGCACTAAACTCTTGTCCAAGTCTGATTGGAACAGCGTCCTGAAGATGCGTGCGTCCCATTTTGATGACATGATCGAATTCCTGCGCTTTTTCGGTCATGACTTGATGCATGTTTTCCATCGTATAAAGTAGTTTTTCAATCATATTCAATGTTGAAATATGAATCGCTGTTGGGAAAACGTCGTTTGTTGACTGCGACATGTTCACATGCGTGTTTGGACTTAGCTCAGTATAAGCGCCTTTTTCCTTTCCTAGTAGTTCAAGCGCTCTGTTTGCAATGACTTCATTGGCATTCATATTCATTGAAGTGCCAGCCCCGCCTTGAATTGGATCGACAATAAATTGATTGTTCCATTTTCCTTCGATGACCTCATCTGCGGCTTGAACAATTTTTTCTCCAAGACCAGAATATAGTCGCTGTGTATCCATATTTGCAAGTGCGGCTGCCTTTTTGACAATCCCTAATGCTTTGATGAGTTCCTCATGAATACGGTAGCCTGTAATTGGAAAGTTCTCCACTGCACGTAATGTTTGAATTCCATAATATGCTTGAGTGTCTACTTCCTTTTCACCTAGAAAGTCTCGTTCGATTCGAACTTGCTTGTCCTGTAGCTTCGTCATTTGAAAAGATCTCCTTTTTTACGCTGCTTTTGTTTGTTGTTTTAATTCCTCAATATACTTCTTCGATTTCTCTTGATCAAATACTTTTTCCCACTTAGACATGACAATGGCTGCAAGTGAGTTACCAAATACGTTCACTGTTGTACGAACCATGTCAAGAAGTCGGTCGATCCCAACGATGAAGGCAAGTCCTTCAAGCGGCAGTCCCATGGCACCAAGAGTTGTGATGACAACAACGATCGATGCACCTGGTACACCAGCCATTCCTTTAGATGTCAGCATTAAAATTAATAGTAACGTAATTTGCTCATAGATGGAAAGCGGCATGCCGTACATTTGTGCAACAAATATCGCAGCAATGGATTGATAGATGGCACTTCCATCTAAGTTAAAGGTGTAGCCTGTTGGAATAACGAACGACGTGATCGCTTTCGGGCAGCCGAACTTCTCCATTTTGTCCATTAATCTAGGCAGTACAGCTTCTGAACTTGCTGTTGAGAATGCAAGAATGATTTCTTCTTTTAATACTTTAAATAGTGTAAAGACGCTTGTTCCAGCCATTTTCGCAATAATGCCAAGTACAACAATGACGAAGAATGCCATTGTACCGTAAACGACAAGTACCAGTTTGCCTAGCGGGAGAAGCGCTCCGACCCCGAATTTGATCACCGTCACACTGATGAGCGCGAATACACCAAATGGTGCAAACTTCATCACTTTATTGGTTACCCAGAACATGGCTTCGAGTATACCCTCAAAGAATCCTAATACTGGTTTTCCTTTGTCTCCAACTGCGGCAATTCCTAATCCGAATAAGACTGTAAAGAAGATCGTTGGTAATAGATCACCTTCTGCAATGGATTGGAAAACGTTTGTCGGTACAAGATGCACCAACGTTTCTGAGAAAGTCGCTTTTTCAGAAGAAGCCTTAGATGTCTCTTCATATTTAGAGATATCGCCTTTCTCCATGTTGCTCATATCAATTCCTGTACCAGGATGGAACAAGTTTGCTGCAAGCAGTCCAACTGCTAATGCAATCGTTGTCACAATCTCGAAGTAAAGAATGGTTTTTCCGCCGAGTCTTCCGATCGTTTTCATATCTCCAACACCTGCAACTGCTACAATCAATGCAGCAATAACAATTGGAAGAACGATCATTTTAATTAAATGGATGAATATATCGCCAATCGGCGTTAACACATTAATAACGGTTTCATTTTGATAAAACAGCGCTCCCACGACAACACCCAGAACAAGTGCAATGAGTATTTGAGAAGCTAACCCTAACTTTTTCATACGTGAACCCCCTTTTATTGATAACGCTTTCTTTGTTGCTTAATCGCATCTTAACGACGAACCTACAAAAAACGACAAAAAAGAACAAAAAGAAGTGAATTTTTTATGAAAAATCTTTAAAAAGGTGGGTTTTTCCACAATATTGTTAAAAAAAGACTTCGCTTTTTGGCGAAGTCTTAATGATTTTGCATCTGTTCACTTGGTGTAAGTTGATTTGAAAAAAATTCATCATAAATCGTATATCCAATGAGCACAAGAGCAACATAGAGCAATGCACTAACGGTCCAAATCCATTTGACATTCATCTTCATTCTGCCACTCCCTCTCTGACTGGCTTCAATCGCTGCAATCTGAGCGCATTCAGCACAACGGACACGGAGCTAAAGGCCATTGCTGCTCCTGCAAGCCATGGTGCAAGGAAACCAAATGCAGCGATCGGTATCCCAATACAGTTATAGGCAAGCGCCCAAAATAGGTTTTGTTTAATGTTTCTCATTGTTTTTTTACTAAATTCCAGCGCATCTGCAATGGCATGGAGATCTCCCGTCATGAGCGTAATATCTGCTGCTTCCATGGCAACATCTGTCCCTGTCCCCACAGCCATCCCAATATTCGCTGTTGCAAGAGCTGGGGCATCATTGATACCGTCTCCGACCATGGCGACTTTCTTTCCCTGTTCCTGAAGCGCTGCAATGTGAGCCGCTTTTTCTTCAGGCAGCACTTCAGCAATGACATGATCAATGCCCGCCTGTTTCGCAATCGCCTCTGCTGTAAGTTTATTATCACCTGTCATCATCACAACGTGAATCCCCTGCTCTTTCAGACGAGCGATGGCTTGAGGAGAGGATGATTTGATCGTATCTGCCACTGCTACAATGCCGGCGACTTCGCCGTCAATCGCAACAAGCATAGCCGTTTTTCCTTGCTCCTCCAGCGTTGTGACAGATGCTTCTATTTGCTCATATTGGATATGATGTTTCTGTAATAGCTTTCGCGTTCCAATCAAAAGCTTGTGTCCTGCTGCCTTTGCTTCAATTCCATGACCTGGATCTGCTTGGAAGGCTTCAATTTCGACTGCTTCAAGACCTTGTTCTTTCATACCGTCTGTGATCGCCCGGGCAAGCGGGTGTTCCGACTGCTGTTCTGCCGATCCTGCTAGCTGAAGCAGCGTATCTTCTGTCCAGTTGGCATATGCCAGTACATCTGTCAGACTAGGCTCTCCTTTTGTTACAGTCCCTGTTTTATCTAACACGACCGTGTCGAGTGATTGAGTCACTTCTAAATGCTCTCCGCCTTTAAACAGAATGCCTGATTCAGCCGCACGGCCGCTGCCAGCCATAATAGAGGTTGGTGTCGCAAGGCCGAGCGCACACGGACATGCAATGACAATGACGGCTATAAAGGTTTCAAGTGCTGACGTCACATTTCCTGGGTCAACAAAGAAAAACCATATGAGGAATGTGAGCACAGCAATTCCAACAACAATGGGAACAAATATTCCTGATATTTGATCTGCCATTCTTTGAATTGGTGCTTTTGAGCCCTGCGCTTGTTCTACGACTCGGATAATCTGTGAAAGAGCAGTCTCTTTCCCGACTTTAGTCGCTTTTATTTTGATGAATCCATTTTTATTGATCGTTGCCCCGATGACCATATCTCCTGCTGTTTTATCAACAGGCAGACTTTCTCCTGTAATCATGGACTCATCTATTGCGGTTGTCCCTTCTATGATCTCCCCATCTACCGGTACTTTTTCCCCCGGTTTGACAAACACAAGGTCATTCACTTTCACGTCAGAAATAGGCACAGTCATCTGTTTGCCATCTCGCTCGATAACCGCTTCTTTCGCTTGTAAGCCCATGAGCTTTTGAATCGCTTCTGATGATCTTCCTTTAGCTCTAGCTTCCATTAATTTTCCAAGCACGATCAACGTAATGAGGACAGCACTTGTTTCATAATAGAGGGCTGCCTCATGTGTGCCTTGAACCGCTGACTGAATGCTTTCATATAAACTATAGAAAAACGCGGCAGATGTCCCAAGAGCGACAAGAACATCCATATTGGCACTTTTATTTCTTAAAGCCTTATACGCCCCTACATAAAAGGGCCAGCCGACAATGAACTGCACAGGCGCTGCCAACGCCAGCTGTACCCATGGATTCATAAACGCTTCAGGCAGCCAAATAAAGGACGTAAAAGAAAAATGGCTGACCATTGCCCAAAGAAGCGGCAGTGACAAAATCATCGAGAATAAAAAGCGTGCCGTTTGCTTCTCTATTGCTGCTTGGCGGTGATCTTTCTTTCCTTCCTCTGCTTGATCTGCAGCTGGTTCAATTAAAGAATACCCAATAGACTGCACCGCATCTTTTATGTCATTTGTAGACGTTTGGCCCGGATGATATGTGACCTGAAGTGTCTCAAGCGCAAAATTTACAGACCCGTGATCGACACCGTCCATTCGGTTAATTTTTTTCTCGATTCGGTTTGCACAAGCCGCACACGTCATTCCCTCTATATCAAATTCTGCTTGCTCCATCACCACATCATAGCCAAGCGATTGAACTTTTCGCTTTAAATCATCTGGTGTTATCTTCTCTGTTTCATAGACGATATGGGAAGTGTCAAGCGCCAAATTCACACTGGCATCCTCCACACCTTCCAGCCTGTTCAATCCCTTTTCGATACGGCCTGCACAAGCAGCACAGGTCATCCCCGTAATTTGAAAGTCAATTTCCTTTTTCATTGATCTCACCTCTCCATATACTCCATGGGGGTATTATTTTTTGAAAAAAATACGTGCTGTACTGCAGCACGTATACTTATTTATACGACATCATATCCCTGTTCTTCAATCACATCAGAAATACGGTGTAACGTGACTTGATCCGGATGAAATGAAACCTCCACCTGTCCTTTGTCTAAATGGACTTTCACAGATTCCACACCTGCTAATTCTCCTACATTTCCTTCGACTGCTTTCACGCAATGTCCGCAAGACATGCCCTGCACTTGAAGTGTTGCTTGTTCCACTTCTCATCGCCTCCATCAATCATTTTCTACAATTTACTATACCCTAGTAGGGTATAGATGTAAACATAAATGCTACGATTTTGTCAGTTTCGTAAAGACTGTCATTAACTCTTCAATGGCTTCATCCCCATTGCCGCTCTTGATAGCATCTGCAACACAATGATGTGTATGCTTTTCCATCAAATGAAGACTGACTTTTTTCAAAGCCGCATTGACTGCAGAGATTTGATTCACAACATCTATACAGTAACGATCGTTTTCAATCATTTGCTGAATCCCGCGAACTTGTCCTTCCACTCGTTTCAAGCGATTGATCAATTGGTCCTTTTCCTTTTCGGCTCTAGGCGAAGCCATATGTCTTTCTTCATGTTCTGTCATGTGATCACCTTTTTTTCATTATGACTTGTCTTTACCTAAATTAAAGCATATCTCCACCGAAAAAGGCAAAGATATGCTGAGCACCGCATATAAAGCTGTTTGTCCTAATTTGTTAATTGTTCGATATCCTGCAAAAGATTGACGGATTGCTGAAGCTGTTTCATCAATCCCTGCTGATCCTCCAGTATGGCGGCAACATCGATATCGCCTGCTTTCAATTGCTGTATATATGTTTGAATCTCCTCTGACAGCACTTTATTTTTTTCAATGATTTGTGCATGAAGGTCTTCTGCCATTTTTGGCGCTGTGACTTCATTAAAATCTTGTATGTCTGCCTTCAACGATTCAAGCTGCTGCGTTAATTCTGCCTTTTTGGCGGCGTTTTGCACAGCTTCTTCAGCGAGCTTTGGAAATTCCTCTGTAAATTGCTGAATGTCCGTCACATAGTCATTTGCCTCAGTGACATACGTCGTTGTATCGTTGACCTGATCAAGCAAGCCGGAGCAACCGCTTAATACAAGCGTTCCGGAAAATAGACAAGCCATCACGTATTTTTTCAAGATCGATCATCCTTTCATCTGTAGGATTAAAAGCATCATTTGTTCCGCTTCCCTATCACACAGATGCAAAAAGACCTTAAAAATAGCCAGACCTTTGCCTCATGTGTGATAGGCAAAGGTCTGGCTAACATTGTTCATGCCGGAATGGCCGAGAAACAACGAATGTTTCTGTAGTGACGACCAAAACCGTAAAAGCTACTCCCCTTTAGGAAACTGTTCAAATGTTATGTTTATCATATCGAATGTCAGGACAACAGTCAATGCAGAAGATCCTGCTCTTGATACAGAACATGGCCCTTACCAGTGGATGCATAAATCCGGTTCCGTCCTTGGCGTTTTGACATATACAAGGCCTGATCCGCTTCAAATAGAAGTGTCTCTAATACACAAGGATCATTGGCTGTGTGAGCAATTCCAAAGCTCGCTGTCACTCGCACTTTTTCCTTATCATTCGTAAAGAAACTTGCTTCAAACGAATGTCTTATTTGTTCCGCGATATGACATGCCTCTTTAAATGACTGATGAGGCAGACAAATGGCAAACTCTTCTCCCCCATATCGTCCAAATAAATCATCCATTTGTAAATGCTCCTGACAAATAGAGACAACATGACGCAGCGCTTCATCCCCGATATGATGTCCGTGTGTGTCATTGATTTGTTTAAAGAAATCAATATCAAACAGCATAACAGCGGTATCCTGCGCATCCTCTTCAAGGATCAACTGCGTTCGTTCGATGAAAGAAGATCGATTGAAAATATTCGTCAAACCATCGATATACGCACGACGCTCCAGCTCCTCCTGCAGCAAACGCTGCTCTGTAACATCACTGATCACTATTTGCCTGCCCTCAATCTCACCTCTTCTATTAAATAGAGAGGAAGCGGTCAGATGATAATAATAGGACTGGTCTTTTTCTTTTTTCCACATTAAATCATATTGCGAATGATCCTGCGGAGAGCGCAGCCATTGAATGAACGCTGAATCTTTGATGATTGCTGAGAAAATATCGTCGATCTTATAGCCAATTCCCTTTTTATTCGCAAGTGCTGGAATGATCGATGCAGCAGCGGGATTGTAATCAATGAGTGTCCGATATCGATCTAAAATCAAAACCCCTTCAGACATATGCTCAAACACACGCTCCATTGCAATGGGAGACAGCTTAAACAGCTGGAACGACATAATTGCCCATAAATAGAGTGCGTTGGTAATAAACATCACCACAGGAACCGGATCAATATGCAGGGGTGTAACGCCTAATAAATAAATAAAAGAAGTCAAAATTGGTAAGGACATTCCCACTAACAGTATCAGAATCTGCTTTAAATATTCTTTTTTTGTGACACGTAAAAACCAAAGCAGCATAAAAATAGCAAGCATCGAACAGCCAAACGTATAAACGCCATGAATGATATACCAATAGCCAATCGTAAAATCAGCCAATAAAAACCCATCTACTGGATTCATCGTGATGCTTCGATAAAAGAGTGAATGTAAAGAGTTGGTGAACACCATAATGGTTGTGAGAGTTGGAATCAATAAGATGAGAAGCACGCGGCGCTTTGTGAAATATTGATGGAACCCCGTAAATTGCAGCACAATCAGCAGACTGAGCGGTGCGATAAACGGAAGACCTATGTATTGAAAACAAACCCAGAACATGATTTCTTCAGGGGTACGAGCCAATAATTCAAACGTATGCCCAAAGATATAAATCGCAGTTGCTCCAGACATGTACATAAACAATTGACAGCCAATATACCGGTGGCGGTTCGCATGAGCAATGATTGATAATATCACGGACAGAATGCCAGAAACACTCATGATCACAATAAAATGTAAAACAATCGAATCCATGTAAACGCCCCAATTTCAGTTATTTAGAACTAGTCTAATCTTACTATATATGAGGAAGTCAAAAATGGGAAGATGTGATTTTGAATTGGTTGGAGGTTTTTTGTAAAATTTCAGGCGTTATCTGTTTGTGATCCCTTATATTTTCACTACTTTTTGCTTAATTTGAGGGAGAAGTATGTTGCGTCTGGAGAAATATCTGTACAATGTGGGGATGAATGGAGAGGAGACTCGAAAGGAATATGACTTTTTGGATGATTATGACGGGGCTGTTTATGCTGATTCTTTTAGAAAAACCGTTTAAAAAGAGAAGTTCTGGATTGTTATTTTTGATCAGTTATTTACTGCTGATTGCGGTTTATGTGATTCAGACAACGTTTGTGGAACTTGTGCCGGATGGATTTTTGATGATGATTGCGGTGGTTGTCGTTTTTCCTTTGTTTGTTCGGTTGGTGCAGTCTTCTTTGAGAAACCGTACATAAATAATGTTAATAATAATTAAAAAACTCCGGTTATTCCTAATAGAAATAACCGGAGTTTTTTAAGCTAAAATTCCCTCTATTCTATTTTTCCAATCACTCCTATGAATTAGACGTAATTCATGTAGATTATTCTTAACTATAGTCGACTTGCTCATTTTCGAAATGGCTTCCCAATCTCCTTTAATAATATAAGTAGCATTTCCAAGTTTAACATTCTCAAATACAAATAAATTTTTTTCTTTAAATCCAAAGATATAATAACCAGCAAGTCCATTTGCACCTATCGCTTCGAAATCTGGTTTAAATTTTGTTATAGTATCAACTCTATCCCATATTACTTTTTGTTTTCCTTTTTTAATATTTTCAATATAATGCTTTAAATCTCCTCTTCTGTCTCCCCAATTTTCCCCATCTCTATTTAATATAATCCAATTTAATTTTATTGTTTTTTGGGGCTTACGATACAACGACAGGTTTTTTTGATAAATTTCACAGTAACCTACTAACTCTAATAAAATATTCACACCAAGGATAGCATGACTCAGATCGTCACTAGTTACGAATGTTCCATCAATCATCATAAATAAATCCTCACCTTTACTTTCAATAACAAGCTCTAAACTTGGTCCTGGAATCAACTCTTTTTGATATACATTACGGCATACATCTATATAACCTGTTACTTCTTCAGTTTGATTTCGACCTCTAAATTCTCTTCTTGTTGTATAAATTGAATAACAAATAGGTTTTTTTGGAAGATCTTTTCTCACAATTTCTTTCCCCTCAACATTGAATTTCGTGAATCTTCCTTTTATAGGTGGTAATATAATTCGACCTTTTTCTACATTTTCAAAACCAATTTTTTTGATAATATCTTCATCATTAATTTTAATACCTACTCGAAATTCATTAATTCTCTCATCTAAAAATTTTTTTAAAGACTTTACATATTTTTTTCCTTGTATAATCATCTTCACAACATCTCCCTTTTCTTAAAAAAGATAATCTAAAATAACACCTGCTATTTTATAGTTAATTTAGAAGTTAGCTCTTGAAGTTATATTTTCTCTAATTATTTATCATTGATTAAATTAAATTCAAATGAGTACAACAACATATTGAAAAATCATCCTCTTGATATTAATTAACTAATTATAGTAGGTTAAAATCCTTATAAATTTCAGTATTAATCAAAAATTTTCTTTTGTCAATAAATTCAAAAGAAACATTAAATATTAAAATCAATACTAACTAAAAAGTCAATATTTTTTAAATTAGATAAAAAAAAGCCCCTTTATAGAAAGGGGCCTTTTTAAATATTTAAAATTATGGAGACGGTGGGAGTCGAACCCACGTCCAGAGACATCGATTACTTAAGCGTCTACGAGCGTAGTCAACATATTTACGTGTTCACTCATCCTCATGCCTGCTGACGGGCGCTTGGAGAGCTAGTCTGATGAATCTCTTCTTACGTCCTCAGACGGAAACGTAAGCGTAGCCTACTTCATTGGGCTCCTCACAGACACATAGGCGATGTCAGGAAGAGCTCGCTGCGCTTATTAGGCAGCTAGTGCTAAGTTTTGGTTAAAACTTTTAGTTTTGCCAGTTACATTTAAGTGCGTGTTAACGAGATCGCCTCTCGGCTCGCAGCCTAAGCTCGAACCATCCCTGTCGAATCCGTAACGTCCCCTTGTAAAAGGGATATACGGGATGGAAACGTTCAGCTTAACTGCTTCCGTATATAACTATTATAACAATCTCATCGCTCGAAACAACTGGTGGTTTCTGTCAAAACAGCGATGATTGTTTACTGCATAACATATTGTAGCATAATGCTTCCGCTCTCAGCAAGCCATCTGCATTAGGCTAGAATTGCTTTTGACGATCGCGGAAGGCACGTTCGATTTCACGTTTTGCATCTTTTTTCTTCAGATCTTCACGTTTATCGTATTTCTTCTTCCCTTTTCCGATTCCGATCAGCACTTTGGCAAAGCCATTTTTCAAATAAAGTTTCAGAGGCACAAGTGAGTAGCCTTCTTCCTTTGTCGCACCAATCAATTTGCTGATTTGCTTGCGATGAAGCAGCAGCTTTCTCGTTCTCAGCGGATCATGGTTATAACGGTTCCCCTGTTCGTATGGGCTCACGTGCATATTATGAAGAAACACTTCTCCTCGCTCGATTTTGGCAAAGGAATCTTTTAAATTCACTTTTCCAGCACGAATCGATTTGATTTCAGTTCCTTGTAATACTAGGCCGGCTTCGTATGTTTCTTCTATAAAGTAATCATGATTTGCTTTTTTGTTTTGGGAAACAACTTTTCCCTCTCCCTTTGGCATTGGCGTACACCCTCCTTTTGACACAAACACGGTCCAAATCGTACGGATTATTTTATCAAACAATCCAGCTTTCGACAATGCTGACGCCATGTGGTCAAAAAGCAAATAGAGCGGGATGCCCTATTTGCTTTTTGGCACGTTACTTTTTCTTTTTGCGTTTTTGTTTCGGTGCGTTTTCAAATACGCGTTTTTTCTTTTTCTTCTTTTTACGGTTTGTGAACCAGTCACTTCCGCTTTTATCCTCTTTGCCTTTTTCCCCAGAGGCTTTTTGACCTCCACGCCCTTTTTTCGCTGGTGGATCTGTCCGTTTTTTGAACTTGAAATCTTTTGGAGATTTACGGCGAGTGCCTTTCATCCCGACGATTTCAAAATCAATTGAGTGCTCATCTTTATTAACATTAACAACTTTGACAGTGATTTCGTCACCGATACGGTAGACATTCCCTGTACGTTCACCGATCATGGCAAAGTGCTGTTCATCAAAGCGATAATAGTCGTCTGTCATGTAGCTGACATGGACAAGACCTTCTATCGTATTCGGCAGTTCAACGAATAGTCCAAAGTTCGTCACAGAACTAATCATGCCATCAAACTCTTCACCGATTTTATCTAGCATAAACTCTGCCTTTTTCAGATCATCTGTTTCACGCTCTGCATCGACTGAGCGGCGCTCCATCGTGGACGCATGATCTGCGATTTCAGGAAGCAGCTGGCCCCACTTTTCTAGAGTCGCTTCATCTGTCTTTTTCTGAATCAAATAGGTTCTAATCAGTCTATGCACGATTAAATCCGGGTAACGGCGGATCGGTGATGTGAAGTGTGTATAGAATTCCGTTGATAACCCAAAATGGCCAATGCTTTCTGGATCATACTTCGCCTGTTTCATAGAGCGAAGCATCACAGTTTGAATGACAACTTCTTCCGGTTGATCCCTGACAGCATCGAGGACACTTTGAAGTGCGCGCGGGTGAATGTTCGTTGACGTCCCTTTCACAATGTAACCAAACGTCGTTACGAACTCTAAAAAGCGCTGAAGCTTCTCAGGGTTTGGTTCTTCGTGAATTCGGTAAATGAACGGAACATTCATCCAGTGGAAATGCTCTGCAACCGTTTCGTTTGCAACAAGCATGAATTCTTCAATTAATTTCTCTGCAACGGAACGCTCACGAATGACAACGTCTTTCGCTGCGCCTTCATCATCTACAAGTACTTTTGCTTCCTTGAAATCAAAGTCTACAGCTCCGCGCTCCATTCGTTTGTCACGAAGAATCTCTGCAAGCTTCTCCATCTCTTGAAACATCGGCACTAGCGGCTCATATTTGTTTAAAAGCTCTTCGTCTTGGTCGACTAAAATCTTATTCACATCAGAATAGGTCATTCTCTCCGTCGTTTTGATCACACTTTGGAAAATCTCGTGTTTGACGACTTTTCCGTTTCGATCAATGACCATTTCACAAGACAGTGTGAGACGATCGACCTTTGGATTTAATGAACAAATACCGTTTGACAAACGATGCGGAATCATTGGGATGACGCGGTCGACGAGATACACACTCGTTCCACGTTCATAAGCTTCCTGATCAATCGGCGAATTCTCTGTGACATAATGAGAAACGTCTGCAATGTGCACGCCAAGCTTATATTTGCCATCATCCAGCTTTTGCACAGTTACAGCATCATCTAAGTCCTTCGCATCTGCACCGTCAATCGTCACAATCGTTTCATTGCGCAAGTCGCGTCTGCCTTCAAGGTCTTTTTCATCAATCGTTTCAGGTGTGTCTACTGCCTGCTGAAGTGCTTCTTCTGGGAACTCACCTGGCAGACCGTGTTTATGAATGATCGACAAAATATCAATGCCAGGGTCATTTTTATGACCGAGGATTTCAGTCACTTCACCTTCTGCACTCATTCTTCCTTCAGGGTAGCTTGTCAGCGTCACAACGACTTTATGACCTTCGACCGCACCGTTTTTAGCGGATTTCGGAATGAAGATATCGTTTGTGATTTTTTTATCATCAGGAATGACAAAGCCAAAGCTTTTCGTTTCTGTGTAGGTACCGACAACCGTCTGAGTATTACGCTCGAGAATACGGATAACAGTTCCTTCCTTTTTCGTGCCATTTGATTTGTGGCTGACACGAACCATGACGGTATCTCCATTCATCGCTGTGCCTAACTCATTTGGCGGAATGAAAATATCATCCTGTCCAAACTCTTCAGGCGTTACAAATGCAAATCCTTTTGCATGAGCAGACAGCTTTCCTTTTACCAAATTCATTTTTTCTGGTACACCGTAACGGTCGCTGCGCGTGCGAACAATGAGTCCTTGATCCTCCAGCGTCACAAGTGCTTTGACGAGCTCTTTATAATCATCAGGATTGGTAATCTCCATCATGACTTCCAGCTCTTGAACGGTTAACGGTTTATACGCTTCTTCTTTCATAAAAGCGAGTAATTCATCCATAAATTCTTCTTTTTGCACACTCTAACCCCCTATATATTTAAATTGACCAATCAAGTGATTCTAAGAATGCATAGACATCCTGATGAACCTTCTCCCGCTCTTTATCAAGCGTGATGACATGGCCTGATTCTTCATACCATTTCAAATGCTTATCATCTGTCTCTACTTCGTTATAAATGATATTCGCACTGTCTGTATTAATCATATGATCGTGACGTGCCTGCACAACAAAAGTAGGTGAATAGATCATGTCGACATTGTTTCTAACATCTGCAATCAGTTCTTGCAGGCTCCTCAGTGTATCCATTGGTGTTTTCTTGAACGATTCCATTTCTTGTTCAATTTGGTCCTCTGACTTACCCTCAAATTTCTTATAGTTACGGGCATAATCTAGTACACCCTGGTACATGACTTCTTCACTTTTTATGTACATAGGTGCACACATAGGTACAATTCCCTTTACAGGTACAGTGTAACCTAATTTCAATGAAAAAACTCCTCCGAGGGATAGGCCGCAAACTGCAATCTCCTCATAACCCTCATCTTTTAAGAATTGATAGCCTTCTTCAACGTCTTTCCACCAGTCAGCCGGGCCTGTATGGACAAGCTCTTCTGGCGGCACACCGTGTCCTTTATATTGAGGTGCATGGCATGTATATCCTCTATCGTTCAAATAACGGCCAAGCATTCGAACATCGGCTGTATTCCCAGTAAAACCGTGAAGAAGAAGCACCGCCTTTTCTCCACCTTTAAACGTAAATGGTTTTGGTGTAACAACTTTCATGATGTGACTTCCTTTCCTTCTGGTATGGTTTATATTTTCCACTTGTATGTATGAAACAAACACAAAAGAGTGCTGATAATAAAAAAAGGTCTGAAAAAAGATCAGACCTTCTGTTACTCGCGCTTTACACGCCTAAATATGCCAATGCAAGTGTTAAGATGAAGAAAAGCACTGACAAAATAACCGTTAAACGGTGAAGAATCAAGTCAAGGCCTCTCGCTTTTTGCTTACCGAAAAGCTGCTCGGCTCCACCTGAAATAGCGCCTGACAGTCCAGCACTTTTACTTGATTGTAGTAATACAACGATGATAAGTGCGATACTGACAATTACGAGTAATGTGATAACAAATGCGTGCATGAAAACACCTCCAGACAAACTGGTACACATAACTTTATTTTACATGAAAACAAGGTGCATGTCACGAAACATCAAAATAAAGATTTCCTATATATTGTCGACTTGATTCGTTATTTTGATACAATTTCGTTCCAAAGTGCTGGCTGCAGCATTTTTATATGCAATTTTTCGGTTAAAAACACATTTTTAATGAGTTGCTTCTTCCTTCAATAGCTGTTTTAATTCTACTAACAAACGTTCAGCTCCTTCAGGACTCAGCATCACTTTCCCATTTCCATAGCTTTTGTTGTACTTCGTCACTTGTCCCGTCAGCAGGCAGCTCTTATCTGCATCATATTTTTTCAGCATAATGGTTTGATCTTCAATGAAAATTTCTAACAGCTGCTCTTCTTTAATATTGAGTACCTTGCGCATTTCTGAGGGCAGAACAATTCTGCCGAGAGAATCAATGTGTCTGACCATCCCAGTCCTTTTCAATGACATTTCCTCCTTAATGATGATATGATGATATCATTCATTGACTTTTGTCAATATTTTCATAGTAAAATAGATCTTCAAATTTTTTATCAAAGTAATGAATCATTTTGCCAATGACAAGCTGTCCCGGTTTTCGGTGACCATTTAATACCCTGCTAAGTGTGGCAGGAGAGATGCCAATTTCATCAGCGAGCTGATTTAACGACATATCGTTCTCGATCATATACTGCATGACAAAAGCCCGCCTGATCTGAATCTTTTCGACCATCATTACAACCTCCTATGGAATCATTATGTACAACATGTAAGACTCTCACATCAAGCAGATTCATTAACTTATGTCAACACTTTTACCCCTCTGCTATTTCCTTTGGTCAATGATCATACTAAAATAAGTCATATACTGAAATGTGAGGTTCGATGTCATGAATCACTTTGGTGAACAATTACGCATTTTAAGAGAAAATAGAAAAATGTCGGTCAATCAGCTTGCCATGTATTCAGGTGTAAGCGCTGCTGGTATTTCTCGTATTGAAAATGGAAAGCGCGGTGTGCCAAAGCCTTTAACCATAAAAAAATTAGCACACGCTTTGAAGGTGCCTTATGAGGATTTAATGCTGCTTGCCGGTCATATTGAACAGGAACAAGTTCATGAAATGAAACCGAAATATGAGTCCATGTTAAAAATCTATCAAACGGCGCTTCAAAAGGATGTAGAACATCTCCCCATTTTTGACGGGGACAAATGGGAAAGGCTCTCCGCACAAGACATCAGCCAGCTGAATGAATACTTTCTCACGCTCATCAACCAAAAAAGGTGAACAAATAGCGGGGCATAAACCTAATGTACATCCACCATTAACTAATGTCAATATTTTCATGGTGCACTTATTGCCAATAGTCAACAAATCAAGTAAAATAGACATATCTAATCTATAACCATGTGAGGTTTTGCGTTAATGAACTTTGGTGCATATTTAAGAGCATTACGTGAGGAAAAGAAGCTGTCGGTGAACCAATTAGCGATGTATTCTGAGGTCAGCGCTGCCGGTATTTCTCGTATTGAAAACGGGAAACGCGGCATTCCGAAACCTCCTACGATTAAAAAGCTAGCTGGTGCGTTAAAGGTACCTTATGAAGACATGATGCAGGCTGCGGGCTATATTGAGGAAGCCGCTTCTGTCCAACAGCTTAGGGAAGATGATCTTGCTTTATCCAAAATAAAGGAAGCCGCAGCGCAATATGAACTTGGTGATCTCGAAATATTTGATGGTGACATATGGTCAACCCTTTCGAAAAAAGAAATAGAGGACCTCAACCGCTATTTGTTATTTATGTTAAACAGCCGTTCGTCCTCATAAATGTTTAAGCTTTTTGCGCCGATTTATGACAGATTTACGGTATAATGGGTTCAGATTGGAGTGAAGAAAGATGAATCAATCTGACATGTGCCCGCGGTTTGAAAAAGCAGTTGAGTTATTGAGTAAACGCTGGGTGGCACTGATTGTTTTTCAGCTTCTCTCAGGTCAGCAGCGCTTTAGTGAAATTGAGGCGGCTCTGACAAATTTAAGCGGAAGAGTATTATCTGAGAGATTAAAAGAGCTGGAAGCAGCAGGTATTGTAAAACGGGAGGTTTTTGCTGAAACACCCGTGCGCATTGAGTATTCTTTAACAGATATGGGGCGTTCACTTGCACCCGTTTTTGAGGAAATTGCGAAGTGGTCCTCTGAATGGATCACGCTTGAATCATAAACCAGCATTCGAACCGCCTGATCTTCATAAAACAACCTCCCTTACAGATGTAAGGGAGGTTTTGTCTTTTCAACAGCTTAAGCAGATGTGATGTTTTTTTCAGCTAACGCTTTTCTTTCTTTTTTCTTGTTTGTCGGGCTTAAATAGCGTTCGAGCCAGCCCATGACAAGGTCAGCGATAATAGCCATAAGTGCAGTTGGAATCGCACCTGCTAAAATGATGGCTGTTCCGTTTGTGGCGTTTGACCCTCTGATGATGATATCACCAAGACCTCCCGCGCCCACAAATGTTCCAATCGCTGTAATTCCGATGGCAATGACCAGTGCGGTTCTTAAACCAGCCATAATGACTGATAAAGCAAGCGGTAGTTCAACCATTCTCAGCACTTGCCATTTCGTCATGCCCATCGCTTTAC
Organism: Bacillus sp. FSL P4-0248; assembly: GCF_038593305.1. NCBI lineage: Bacteria > Bacillati > Bacillota > Bacilli > Caryophanales > Bacillaceae > Bacillus > Bacillus sp. FSL P4-0248. The sequence continues at coordinate 3,032,895 of NZ_CP151983.1, forward strand.
CTGATTCTAAATAGGCATGTTCAATGCTGACAATGCCTGTATACGTGTTTCTGATGATCGGCAGAAGCGAATACAGAAAGAGTGATAGGATGACTGTATTTGCGCCAAGTCCTAATACAAGCATCAACACGGAAAGCATCGCTAATGCCGGTATCGTTTGGATGACGTTGGTAATGGCAAAGACCCAATTGCTCAGCTTGCGGTAATGCGCTACAAAGATGCCTACTGGAATCCCGACAATCGCCGCAAACAACACCCCATACGCCGACATGAGAAAATGCCGATAAAATTCTTCTAACACATATGACCCGTTCTGCTGATAATACGTCCATAATTGCTGCAGTGTGTCCATCAGCCGTGACACCTCCCCATCTTACTCAAAGTAATTGTGTTTTTTCAGGAAATTCTTCGCAACGGTTGCTGGTTCTTGAAGCTCTCCGTCGACTTGATAGTTCAGCTCTTGCATTTGTTCTGTATCGATTTTTCCGATCAGCCTGTTGATCACCTTATCAAGCCCTGGATTTTCTTTTAAGACTTTCTCCGGGACTACTGGCGATGCATCATATGGCGGGAAGAACCGTTTATCATCTTTTAAGATTTTGAGATTATAGGCTTTGATTCGTCCATCTGTTGAATAGGCAAGTACAATATCCATTTTTTTATTTTTTAATGCATCATAGACTAAACCAATCTGCATCGGATATGTGCTGCCAAATTTGATTCCGTATGTTTTCACAAATCCGTCATAGCCGTCGCCTTTCTTTTTGAGCCATATGTTATCGACCCCAAATCGGTAATTGGTCGCATTCTTTTTCAAATCAGAGACCGTTTCTAAATTATTTTCCTTCGCCATCTTTTGCGTCACGGCAAAGGCATACGTATTATCAAATCCATAAGAATCAAACCATTTGTAATCATAGCGTTTTTTAAATTCTTTTTGGACGATCTCCATCGCCCGCTCCGGGTCTTTTTCCGCATCCATTCCAAGCGTGCTTGTTAAATCTGTGCCTGAATATCTTGTGGCAGAAATGTCGACATCTCCGTTTTCCATTGCTTTCTGCTGCACAGTGTTGGAACCTAAGTTTTTCACAATGGTCGTCTTTTTATCAGTGTAATGTTCGATCATATCGCTAACCATATAGGCCATAATTTCTGATTCGGTAAAGTTTTGTGCTCCAATTCGCAGCGTGCCCCCTGAGGAGCCGGCTAGTCCAGGAAGTGAACAGCCGCTTATCAATAGCAAGCATCCGGCAAGCAGTGCACTGATCCATTTTGTTTTTCGATTCTTCACATAAGCCAACTCCTTATGAAACTTCCTTCAATCCTTTTAAGCCTTCAGGTGTTACTTTTTTCTCCAGCTTCATTAATGATAGGTCGATGATGACTGCTAAAATTGTGACTGGGATCGCACCCGCAATAATGAATTCCGGCTGATACAGCTGAAGTCCAATCAAAATGTAGTCACCTAGACCGCCTCCACCGATAAAGGCTGCAAGTGTTGTCCAGCCAATCAAATAAATCGTTGACGTTCTGACACCTGCCATAATGACCGGTACAGCAAGCGGGAGTTCAACAAGACGAATTTGTTCCCATGTTGTCATCCCGATTCCTTTACCGGATTCAAGCAAGTTTTTGTTCACACCTTGTACCCCGGCATACGTATTTCTTAAAATAGGTAAAACCGAATAGAAAAAGAGAGCAACGATTGCAGGTATTTTCCCAACCCCCAAAATAGGAATAAAAAAGGCAAGAATCGCTAAACTAGGGAGTGTTTGAAAGATATTCACGATACCGATGATAAAACCTGCGCCTCGCTTCATTCGTGTGAGTACCACGCCTAAAGGAACGGCAACAAGAATACCGAGCACAACAGCAATTAAGGAAATATATAAATGCTCCCACATTTTTGTGAGGAGTTCCCCGCCATTTTTCTCTAGAAAGTCGATGATTTGATCCATGTGTACACCTCCCTTACTTCATTTCAGTGACAGCTGCTGGCGTATCGTCTCCCCAAATGGAGTCGTACACAACATCTACAAGACTTGCACGTGTCACAATGCCTTTTAAGTGCCCTTCTGCATCCACAACCGGTACATATTTAATGCCGCGTATTAAGATTTTCCGGACAGTGTCTCTTAGAAGTGCGCCTTCTTGTACGGTATAGAACTCTGTATTTAAAATATCACCAACGAAAGCTGCTTTTCTGCGGTTCGCATCAATTGTTTCAATATCGATATAGCCTTTTAGCACATGATGTTCATCTACTACAAGCAAGGAATCGACCCGCTTTTCTCTCATGATGTAGATGGCATCTGTTAATGTTTTTTCAACTGTAACGGTGACTGGTGACGTGTTCATCATTTGTTCTACACGTTCCATATTCGGATTTGATTGAAGCAGACGTTCTTTGCCGATGAATTCTTCTACGAATTCATTGGCTGGGTTTCGCAGAATATCGTCAGGCGTACCTACTTGGACAATCTCTCCATCTTTTAAAATCACAATTCGATCAGCTAGTTTAATAGCTTCGTCCATGTCATGTGTGACGAATACGATGGTTTTATTTAACGTTTTTTGCAGTTTCTTAAATTCTTCCTGCAATGAATCTCGTGTGATTGGATCAAGTGCGCCAAACGGTTCATCCATGAGGATCAGAGGGGGTTCCGCTGCTAGTGCGCGAAGAACACCAATACGCTGCTGCTGTCCTCCGCTGAGTTCATGAGGATAGCGCTCTAAATATTCCGGTCCCATGTCGACAAGCTTCAGCAGTTCACGCGCCCGTTCTTTTCGTTTTTCTTCCGGCCATTTTAACAGCTTCGGAACAAGTGAAATGTTTTGTGCGATGGTCATATGGGGGAACAGTCCAATTTGCTGAATCACATAGCCAATTTCTCTTCTTAATTGAACTGGATCTTTTTTCATAATGTTTTCTCCCTCGATGAAGATTTTTCCTGAGGAAGGTTCGATGAGTCGGTTGATCATCTTCATGGTTGTTGTCTTACCACAGCCACTCGGTCCAATAAAACAAATAAATTCTCCTTTTGCTATTTCTAAATCAATATTTTTGACAGCTTTTTTTCCGCCTTTATACGTCTTAGATACATTCTCTAGTTTCAGCAAATGAGACACCTCCAATTAGTCGGATCAATATTTTCAGAAAATTTACACCTTATTTATTATAGTGCAAACTTTATAAAATAAAAAGTTTACGATGTGTTTGTATTGCATAACATTTATTTAAAATTTTCAGTTAACGGCCCGATAGATAGAGATCTCTCCTTTTTCCTCCAAATTACGAGCAAATACTCAATATTTATTGTTTTCATCAACAAACAGGTATATGATATATTGTGTTACAAATTGTCAGTCGTGAAGGGATGAATCGGGGAGTGGACAAGCTAGCGTTAGGCGCCATTCAAAAAGCACAGGATCATTATATTGAAAAAGCTGCCGAGAACATGAATGCCTTTGGTCTTTCTTCTACAGTGGGTAGAGTGCTTGGTATCATTCACATGAACCGTAAACCAATGACGCTTGGGGAGCTATCAGAGGCGACAGGCATGAGCAAAACGAGAATGAGTCAAGTCGTTCGAGAAATGCTTGATTTGAATATTGCGGAAAAGGTTTATGAAAAAGGAATACGTAAAGATCTATATGACGTTGAGCAAGATCAATATCAAACGTTTATTTCCTTGTTTGCAGCCAATTGGTCCCGAGTTGTCAGCAAAAACCGCAAGGCACATAAGAAAACGTGCAAGGAATTGCTGGAGCTGCTTGAACAGGACGACCTGCCAGAAGAGACAGAGGATAAAATCAATCTGCTTCTTTCAGAAATCAAGGAAAGTCTTGATTACTATGATTGGATTAGCCGCTTAATTGAATTCTTTGAAAGTGAAGAAGTGTTTAAGCATGTGCCGAAACCTTAAAAAAAGCTGTTTTATTTTACATCATTGTAGAAAAAACAGCTTTTTTATATACACTTATTGCATAAACATTGGAAACATCCCTTTTAAGCCTGCGCCGATCATCTCAACTGCCACTACAGCAAGAATTAATCCCATTAACCGCGTCACGACATTCATCTCTGTTTTCCCCATTTTCCGCATAATGAAACTTGAATAATGAAAGGCATAAAAGGTCATTGCCAGAACGATGACAATGCCAATTACAATGGCAAACATGTGAAGCATCACTTGACTTCCCGGGGTTAAGCTCATCACTGTAGCGATTGTACCAGGACCAGCGATGATCGGGATCGCCAGCGGCGTAACGGAGACATCCGCTTTCTCTTTGCTTTCTGCCTTTTCTTCAGAATGTGGATTTTGGACATGTGACTCCTTTGCATTCAGTAAATTGTAAGCGATACCAAAAATAAAAATACCTCCAGCGATGCGGAGTGCATGAATATCGATCCCAAACAATTTGAAAATAAACCTTCCTGCCAATAAAAAGGCAATCAGAATGATGAAAGAGACCACAATGGCTTTTTTGGCTGTCTGGGAGCGTTCTTTCTCTGTATATCCCTCTGTTAAGGTGATAAAAAGAGGCACGTTTCCAATGGGATTTGATACAGCAAATAATGAGACCACGACATGAATCATAAAGGAAATCAACAGACACCCTCCTTTTTTCATAGTGTCTGCCAATCTGATGTGAATATTCCCTTGTGATGTTAAAACCTGTATATATTTAACCGATGTTAATAGAGGTTTTATTGAAAGGGGAATCACACATGAAGAAAACAATCACTATCGTCCTTCTATCTGTTGCGGTTTTAGGCGCAGCCGGCTGGATGGTTTGGCAGCAGCAGACCATCAAAGCAGCAGAGGAAAAACATCAGCAAGAAAGCAAAACGAACACTGAGCAGCTTTCGCAGTTGAAATCAGATCAAGCGGATATGAAGCATGAAAACGAAGATCAAAAAAAGAAACTGTCGACCATGTCGAAAAAGCTCAAAAACGAAAAGAAAGCCTATCAAAAAGAAGTCAAGCAGCGTAAAGCGCTTGAGGCAAAAATTGACCAGCTTCAAAAAGAGCTGACAGCAGCGAAAGCCACTGCTCAAGCGAATAAGCAGAGAGCACAGGCTGCAAGGAAACCAACTGTCAAAAAAGACCCAAATGTCACCCACAATCCGCCCTCACAATGGGTACAGGATCAATATGATTGGGGTGTGAAACAAGGGTATATTAAAGAATAGAAAGGATGAAAAAACATGATACACATTCGGCCATTGTCAGGTGATCAATCTGTCCCTATGGATCTTTTACTCTTAGCTGATCCTTCCAAGGAAAAGGTTCTTACTTATGTGCAATCCGGCTCTTGTTATGCCGCGTATCATGAACAGGACGTGATTGGCGTCTATGTGCTTTTATCTCTGTCTCAGCAGACAGTCGAAATCATTAATGTCGCCGTGAAGGAATCATGGCAAGGAAAAGGAATTGGGAAGCAGCTGATCCGCCATGCCATTGCTGAAGCGAAAGCCGCCGGATTTCACACAGTTGAAATCGGCACAGGCAACTCGAGTATTCAGCAGCTCGCACTTTATCAGAAATGCGGCTTCCGCATGACATCTATTGACCACGATTTCTTTCTAAAGCATTATGATGAACCGATTTTTGAAAATGGCATTCAGTGTATGGATATGGTACGGCTGTCACTCACTTTGCAAGCAGACTGATGTTTTGTTCCGTCTGCTTTTTTATGTTCTGCGCTTTTTTACCACGTGCTTCACATATTGAATGAAGAAATAAAGGACGGCGCCAGCTAAAAAACAGACCACACATCCAAAGAGCGTCGCCTCTGAGCTGAATTGATACTCTTCAATTTTCATGATATAAAATGGCATGCCAAACAATGTTGGGCTTGATTCAACATGATTGACCTCTAGCAGCAGTAAAAAAACAGGGGTCATAAACACAGCAAATACATACAGCATCGCAAGTGTTATACCGCTGGAAAACGAATGAAATACTTTGATCATCTCTTTCTCTCCTTCATCTCTTTTAAACTGGCTGTGATATTTTTCCCGTCTGGACAAGCTGGATGCAGCATCACCGTATTCAGTAAAGAAAAAAACAGCAGCTGATGACTGACCGGATGCTTCCATATCATAATAAGCACAATCGAACAAAGCACCGGAAAGAGCGGCCCTGCAAGTGCCACCATCATATTGAAGCTCGGCCGGACAAATGTTTCATGGACAACCGCCACATGCTTCCAATCAATCGTGACCACAAAATCAAAGAGCGGCCTTTTTTCGAATTTGTTACACACCATGACCATCAGCATATGTCCGAGTTCATGTATCACCACAACCGCTAGGAAACTGCACACAAGTTCTATCATCGCAAGACAGGCCTCTTTAACATGACAGCATATATACAGATAAAGAATGCAAGTGAACCTAGCAGATAGGCGGTGGCGAGAAGATACACATCTGATGAAAGCCACTTCAATAAAAGCATATCGATGAAGCTGAATACAGCAATCATCATCACGATGACAAACAGTTTATTAAACTCACTGATCTTCACGATAAACCCTGTACAGGCCGCCATGGCAGTGATCAACAAAATGGACAAACTTGCGAGGCCATGCCCTTCACTTTCAATGCCTATCACCATAGATGCAAGCCAAATAAACACAAAATATGTCAACAAATTAATAGCGTAATAAAATAAAATTCTCGACAATAAATAAGCACTCTTTGATGTATTTAACATAAAAATAGCCCTTTGATTCATATGATATTCTCTGCCAATCATCAGCGGAAGCATGATCAATATTTCCTTTAATGCATACTGCACAATAAAGGCATACAGCCAGCCGGTTTCTACCGGTGTAAAAACAAATGGCAGCCCCGCCGTCAAACAAACGAGAAATAAAAACAAAATGCCCTGTTCTTTAAAAACAGCTGACCGGCTGAAATAGACCAATTCCTGCCGCAGGTGCGTCAGAAAGGAAGATTGCGTTCTGATTTTCTTGTAAGAAAACGACTTTACCTCTGTTTTCAGCTGCAAAAACATCCGATGGACATAAGAAGCCGCTAACCCCTTCAGCCATAGCCAGCCAGCGCTTAGAAGGATCACCAGAAATATGAGATAGACTGATGGCCATACACGGATCATCTCCATTGCTTTTTTCAAAAGGAGAAACACCAATAGATTCAGCACCGCAAAGCCTAGCGTTTGCAGCAGCAAATGCTCTTTTGTTTTTGATACGAAATGGCTCACAGCAATCCGCATCACCATCCAAGAAGCAAGTGCAAGCAGCGCCAGTACACAGCAAGTCATGCATACAGCCGTTATCCAATACAAAGATGGCGTAACACCGCTGATCAAAAGGCCTAAGACAATCGGTAAAAAAAGCAGTCCTACCATGAGAAAACAAAAGAGCATCGGAAAAAAATACACACAAAGGACAAATGGCACACTTTGTATCGCACTATTCAAAAAGTAGAATTGATATTCCTGTCGCTTTAATTTATTGCGGGATAACAAAATAGCTGCGCCTAAAAGTAAAAGCGTCATTTTCATCAATTGGAGGTATAGAGCAGCCGGCTCACTTTCTCCTGCCTGCATGAAAAAACGCAGGCTGATAACGACGTATATCGCGTACATGAGCAAGAAAAAAGCCGCGGCTGCGAGAAGCTGTATAGGGTACTTTTTTGCGAGCTGCTTTCCTTTCGTTGTCAGCATTCCCCATTCTATTTTATGAAGAACGTGTCGTGTCCAGATCATTGAGTAACCTCTCCACCTGCATATAGTAATCTCGATTCACTTCTTTATAAATCTCTTCAAGTGCCTGATGAGGAAATGTCTGATTCGTTTCTTGGCGGGACATATCCAGCTTGACGTCCCCATTTCTTAAGATCATGAGATGGTCATAAAGCGTATCACCAAAGCTCAAATGATGGGTTGAAATGAGAATGCCAGCGCCTTGATTTCTCAGCTTCATGAGCACCTTTTTTAAGATGATCATCATATCTGGATCAAGTCCGTTCGTTGGCTCGTCGAACACATAATAATCACATGGCCTGAGGAGCTGGGAAATGATCTGCGTTTTCTTTTGATTGCCATGAGACAGCTGAGCGATAGGCTGATCCATATATGAACCCAGCTCAAACAGTTCGATGAACGTCTCCTCCCGTGTGACATCTTGCTCATTTGGCAGCTGAAGTAATTGAAAGTATTCCCTCGGTGATAAATAATCGAACAACGAATGCTCGTCAGGAATATAGGAAACATGTTTTTTCAACAAGGAGATGTGTTCTGAGGATTGAAGGTTCAGCTGTTTACCGTGTAAAGTGACGCATCCTATAAATGGTGTCAGCCCAAACATGGATTGGATCATCGTCGTCTTTCCCGCACCATTATGCCCCAAAAGCAGCAGCATCTGCCCTTTCTCGACATTCATTTGAATATTACGGAGAGAGAAGGTGCGGCTATATGTTTTTTCTTTTAATCGTAATGTCAGCATCATATCCCTCCGTTTGTTTCAAATAGAACAGATGACCTTGCATCTGTTCTCATCCCTGTTAAAAACCGCACTGGATTTTAACGTACATGCCTAATAATTTGAACTCTCCTAAAAATTTCGAGCCCCGTCCAAAGGTCTTGCATGCCCAAATCAATGCTCCGAGTGAAATAATGCCTAATATAGCGGCAAGGACATAAATCCAAAATGCGTTTTTCTGTACATTCTTAGAAGTTAAAATTCGTTGCTTCCTTTCATCATATGCCGCCAATAGGTGAAGGACATACATATACACACCTACTGGAAAACGAAGGCTAAAAGGATTCAGCATCTCATCACCCCCTAATATATGTAAAATGATACCACCTCCTTATAGAAAGCATAAGTTCATTTCAGATCATATTTTTAGTCGATTTTTCATGATTTAGTACTTATAAATGGAGGGGATTTTGGCTTCTTCTCTAACTGAAGGAGGATTTTTTACAGAAATAGGATAAGCCAAATGAATTAGCCACCGGATTTTCGCTCAACACAAAAAAACGCTGCGTCCCGCTCTCATGAAAGAGCGGAACGCAGCGCATAGCTGACATTATTTATTCAAGTTATAGAATGTTGCAATGCCGTGATATTGTGCTGTTTCAGCCAATTGATCTTCGATGCGAAGTAATTGGTTGTATTTCGCCACACGGTCCGTACGAGACGGAGCACCTGTTTTGATTTGTCCAGCGTTTGTTGCCACAGCGATGTCTGCAATCGTGCTGTCTTCAGTTTCACCAGAACGGTGAGAGATAACAGCTGTGTATCCTGCGCGTTTTGCCATTTCGATTGCATCAAATGTTTCAGTTAATGTACCGATTTGGTTTACTTTGATCAGGATTGAGTTACCAACACCGTTTTTGATTCCTTCAGATAGCTTCTTCGTATTTGTAACGAACAAGTCATCTCCTACTAGCTGAACCTTGCTGCCAAGGCGCTCAGTTAATAGTTTGTGACCTTCCCAGTCGTTTTCATCAAGGCCGTCTTCAATAGAGATGATTGGGTATTTCGATACCATATCTTCATACCAGTCAACCATTTCAGCAGATGTTTTCACAACACCTTCGCCTGATAAATGATATTTACCGTCTTCTTTGTTGTAGAACTCAGAAGATGCAGCATCCATTGCAAGCTTCACTTCTTCACCTGGTTTGAAGCCAGCTTTTTCGATCGCTTCAACGATTGTTTGAAGTGCTTCTTCGTTAGAACCAAGGTTTGGAGCGAATCCACCTTCGTCACCTACAGCTGTGTTTAAGCCTTTTGCGCTTAATACAGATTTCAGGCTATGGAAGATTTGAGCGCCCATGCGAAGTGCTTCACGGAAGTTCGGTGCACCTACAGGCATAATCATGAATTCTTGAATGTCTACGTTGTTATCCGCATGCTCTCCGCCGTTGACGATGTTCATCATTGGTACTGGAAGCGTTTTGGAGTTGAAGCCACCAAGGTATTGATAAAGTGGAATTTGTAAGAAATCAGCAGCCGCACGTGCTACAGCGATAGATACGCCAAGGATTGCGTTTGCGCCTAATTTCCCTTTGTTTTCTGTTCCATCAAGTTCGATTAACATTTTGTCAATCGCTACTTGTTCTGTTACATCAAAGCCTAAAAGCTCTGGTGCAATGATTTCATTTACGTTGTTTACAGCTGTCAGAACACCTTTTCCAAGGTAACGGTCTTTGTCTCCGTCACGTAGTTCTACTGCTTCATATTCACCAGTAGAAGCACCACTTGGAACAAGCGCACGGCCAAAGCCGCCAGATTCTGTGTAAACTTCTACTTCAACTGTTGGGTTACCGCGAGAGTCTAATACTTCGCGTGCATATACGTCAACAATGTATGGCATCGTTATTTCTCTCCTTTTGAATCAATTTTTTTATTTCTGAATTAATGATGTTCCTGTCATCTCTTTTGGTTTTTCAAGACCAAGTAAGTCTAAAAGCGTTGGAGATAGATCGGCTAAAATACCGCCTTCTCTAAGCGTCGCACCTTTTTTCGTCACGATGACTGGTACAGGATTCGTTGTATGTGCAGTATGCGGCTTTCCTTCTTCGGTAATGAGCACGTCTGCGTTACCGTGGTCTGCCGTGATGATGGCATGTCCGCCTTTTGCCAGGATTGCGTCGACTACAGCTCCTAAGCACTCATCTACTGCTTCAATAGCTTTGATTGTTGGCTCAAGCATACCTGAATGACCAACCATATCCGGGTTAGCAAAGTTCAGGATGATCGCATCATGCTTGTCAGCATTGATGTCTGCAACAAGTGCATCCTTTACCTCATAAGCGCTCATTTCCGGCTTGAGGTCATAGGTTGCCACATCTGGTGAATTGATTAAGATGCGGTCTTCACCAGGAAATTCTTCTTCACGTCCACCACTCATAAAGAACGTCACGTGAGGATATTTCTCTGTTTCAGCAATCCGCAGCTGTTTCAATCCGTTTTGAGAAAGCACTTCTCCTACTGTGTTATCCAAATTCACTGGTTTGAAGGCAACATAACCATCAACCGTTTCACTGAAGTGTGTGAAGCAGACGAAGTGTAAATTCTTCGGATGAGCTTCTCCGCGGTCAAACGAGCGGAAATCTGCATTTGTGAAAGTGTTCGAGATTTGGATGGCACGGTCTGGACGGAAGTTATAGAAAATCACAGAGTCACCGTCGTTTACTTTGGCAACCGGCTCACCATTTTCTCTCGTAATGACAGATGGAATAACGAATTCATCGTAGATTCCATTTTCATAGGAGTCATCAACGACATCATAAATGTTTTGATAACTTGGGCCTTCACCATATGCCATCGCGCGGTACGCTTTCTCCACACGATCCCAGCGTTTGTCACGGTCCATTGAGTAATAGCGTCCAGAAAGTGTTGCCACTTCACCGACACCGATTTCTTTGATTTGATCTTCCAGCTGTTTCAAGTACACTTTGGCTGTCTTCTGACCAACATCACGTCCGTCCAAGAAGCCATGAATGTATACCTTTGTTAAGCCTTCTTTTTTCGCCAGCTTCAGCAGGGCAAAAAGATGCTGGATGTGACTGTGCACACCGCCGTCTGACAAGAGTCCAAATAAATGAAGCGCCTTGTCATTCTCTTTTGCATAAGTCATTGCATCTAGGAACGTTTCGTTTTTCTCAAATTCCCCTTCACGGATGGCAACATTCACCCTTGTTAAGCTTTGATACACAATACGTCCTGCACCGATGTTCAAATGCCCAACTTCAGAGTTTCCCATTTGACCTTCTGGGAGGCCTACTGCCTCACCTGAAGCCGTTAAGGTTTGATGCGGAAATTCGTTCCAGTAGCGGTCAAAGTTCGGTTTTTTTGCTTGTGCGACAGCGTTACCGACTGTTTCGCCTCTTAAACCGAACCCGTCTAAGATGATTAATGCAGCTGGTTTCTTACTCATATTGACCTTCCTCCAATAATTGAACGAAAGACTGAGGTTCTAAGCTTGCGCCGCCTACCAAAGCACCGTCAATATCGGATTCTGCCATATATTCTTTAATATTTGCCGGCTTCACGCTTCCGCCATATTGAATGCGAAGGCTGTCTGCCGCTTCTTGACCAAATTCGCTTGCAACGGTTTGGCGGATGTGTGCGCAAACGTCGTTTGCATCTTTCGCTGTAGAAGATTTTCCTGTACCGATCGCCCAGATTGGCTCATATGCAATCACAGATTCAGCGACTTGCTGCTTCGTTAAACCAGCTAGTGCTTTCTTCACTTGATCAGCGACAAGTTCATTTGTTTTGCCAGCTTCACGCTCTTCAAGCGTTTCACCTACACAAATGATTGGAACGATGCCATGCTTGAATGCAGCATGTGCTTTTTTGTTCACTGTTTCATCTGTTTCAGCAAAGAATTCACGGCGCTCTGAATGCCCAATTACTGAATAGCCGATGCCTAAATCTTTTAAAGCAGCAGGGCTGATTTCACCAGTGAATGCACCATTTTCTTCAAAGTGCATGTTTTGTGCACCAATTTTAAGGTCTGTTCCGTTTGAAAGGCTGTTTAACTTTTCAAGGAAAAGAGCTGGCGCACAGACAATTGATTCCACTTTGTCAGGAGATGGAATAGATGACTTGACTTCTTCAACGAAGCTGACTGCTTCGCCAAGTGTTTTGTTCATTTTCCAGTTCCCAGCTATAATTGGTTTTCTCATGATTGACACTTCCTTATAGCAGTTTTGGTCTTATTTATCGTTTAATGCAGTAACACCAGGAAGTTCTTTGCCTTCCATAAATTCAAGTGAAGCGCCGCCGCCTGTAGAAATATGGCTCATCTGATCGGCAAGACCAAATTTCTCAACAGCTGCTGCTGAATCTCCACCGCCAATGACAGAATATGTACCTTTTGCTTCTGCCAGTGCTTCTGCGATAGCTTTTGTTCCTTTAGCGAATGCATCGATTTCAAATACACCCATTGGTCCGTTCCAGACAACAAGTTTGCTGTTTTTAATAACGTCAGCATACTTTTCTCTTGTCTCTGTTCCAATATCAAGTGCTTCTAGATCACTTGGAATTTCAGAGATTGGCACAATGCTTGTATTCGCATCATTTGAAAAGTCGTCGGCTACCAGAACATCTGTTGGAATCAGGAAGTTCACGCCTTTTTCCTTTGCACGGTCCATAAAGGATTTCGCTAAATCTACTTTGTCTTCTTCTAATAGAGATTTCCCTACTTCGTGGCCTAGTGCTTTCACAAATGTGTAAGCAAGTCCGCCGCCGATGATGAGGTTGTCCACTTTATCAAGAAGACTTTCAATCACACCGATTTTATCCTTTACCTTTGCGCCGCCGATAATCGCTGTAAATGGGCGATCAGGATTTGAAATGGCTTTTCCTAAAACCTCAAGCTCTTTTTGCATGAGGAAGCCTGAAACAGCCGGAAGATAAGCTGCAATACCAGCTGTCGATGCATGTGCACGGTGTGCAGCACCGAACGCATCATTGACATACACATCGGCTAAATCAGCAAATGCTTTTGATAATTCAGGATCGTTCTTTTCTTCACCAGGATAGAAACGAACGTTTTCAAGCACTAGCACATCTCCTTCTTTTAAGTCAGAGATTTGCTTCTTCACGTTGTCGCCGTAAGCTTCATCTGCTTTTTTCACTTCTTTTCCAAGAAGCTCTTGCAGACGTTTTGCCACAGGTGTCAGACGCAGTTCTTCAGTAACTTGACCCTTCGGACGACCCAAATGACTAGCTAGCAGTACCTTTGCGCCTTGTCCTGTTAAATACTCAATCGTTGGTAATGCTGCGCGGATACGAGTATCATCCGTCACTTCTCCGTCCTTCATCGGAACGTTAAAATCTACGCGGCAGAACACAACTTTACCTTTTACGTCAATGTCTTTTACTGATTTCTTATTCATGCTCGTCAGGAGATCCTCCTTTATTCTGGTTTCCTTACGCATTGGACAAGACTCTCTTTATCCTTTTCCCATTTTGCCCTCATCAAAACGAGAAATCGTGCAGAACGGATAAAAACAGAGAAAAAGGGAAAGGGATGCTTCCCCTTCCCTTGTCCGTCTTCATTATATCGTGTCTCTAGGAAAGAACCAAGTGAGTTCCTTCAGTGTGAGAAATTAAAGACCTTGTTTTGCAATGTAAGCTGCAAGGTCAACAACGCGGTGAGAATATCCGCTCTCGTTATCGTACCAAGAAATCACTTTCACCATGCTGCCTTCCATTACCATTGTAGAAAGAGCATCGATTGTTGAAGAGTTTGCATTACCATTGTAGTCACCAGATACTAATGGCTCTTCGCTGTAGCCAAGGATTCCTTTAAGTTCTCCTTCAGCTGCTTCTTTAAGTGCTGCATTTACGTCTTCAGCTGTTACATCTTGGTTTAATTCAGCCACAAGGTCAACTAAAGAAACGTTAGGTGTTGGAACACGCATAGCGCCACCGTTTAATTTACCTTTAAGTTCAGGCAATACAAGTGAAACAGCTTTCGCAGCACCTGTAGAAGTTGGGATGATGTTTTCCGCAGCTGCACGAGCACGACGGTAGTCTTTGTGCGGAAGATCAAGAATTTGCTGGTCATTTGTGTATGAGTGAACAGTTGTCATCATACCGCGTTTGATACCAAATTTATCGTTAAGTACTTTTGCAAATGGAGCTAAGCAGTTTGTCGTACAAGATGCATTAGAGATGACATCGTGGCTAGCTGCATCGTATTTGTCTTCGTTTACACCCATAACGATTGTGATATCTTCTTCGTTAGCAGGAGCAGAGATGATGACTTTTTTAGCGCCAGCTTCTAAGTGTTTCGCAGCGTCTGCACGTTTTGTGAAGAATCCAGTAGATTCAACAACGATTTCTACGCCTTGTTTACCCCAGCTTAATTTCGCAGGGTCACGCTCAGCTGATACTTCGATTGTTTTACCGTTCACTACTAAGTTTGTACCGTCTACAGAAACCTCTGCATCTAGTTTTCCGTGAACAGAGTCATATTGTAAAAGGTGTGCAAGCATGTTAGCATCTGTTAGATCGTTAACCGCTACTACCTCAACTTCAGGATTATTTAATGCTGCACGAAATACGTTACGTCCAATACGTCCAAATCCGTTAATACCGACTTTTACTGCCATGATGTTTCCTCCTTTTATAGGTCACAATGTTTTATATTGAGGGATCAATTGACTCCCTTAATAACTCTTTTGCGGCTCCTTCGTCTGTGACGAGAACCGTTCGGCGCGGTTTTTTGAAATAAGCTTCAATCGCCCCCGCCTTTGATGATCCACCTGCAACAGCAATGATGTGTGGAATGCTTTCTAGATCATCTAGCTGCATACCGACGGAGTGCACTTTGTGTACGACCTCACCATCACGATTAAAGTAATAGCCAAAGGCCTCTGTCACTGCGTCATGCTCATCAATCTTTTTTAAATCTTCAGCTGGTGTATTTCGTCTCATCGCCATTGTTTTTGCTTCACCAATACCATGAATAAGCATCGTGGACGATTTAATCGTTTGAAGCACTTCTTTGACGGACGGCTCTTCAATAATGGAAGAGTAAGCACCTTCTGACAGCTGCCCTGGAACAAACAGCAGTTTGTAAGTACCGGAAGCTTTTTCAGCCATGTGGGCACAAATGGTGTTTGCCTGATTTTTTACATTCTCCCCAAGACCGCCTCTCGCAGGGACAAACATCATATCGCGGTTTTTGGCATCAGGGGTCATCATTTCGGCAACGGCTTCCATTGTCGTTCCGCCAGTGACGGCGACGATATTATTTCCAGTAAACCTTTTTTTCATGCATTGGACAGCAGCTCTTCCCATTTCTTGCTTCACCCACGGGGATTCGTCACTGTCACCAGAAACGATCATGACTTCTTCCAGGCCTAACTTTCTCTTTAATGTATTTTCCAAAAAGGTTAAACCTAAAACGTCCTTCATCATTCCTTCAAGCATTTCAAGCAAAGCGTGACCCTCACTCGTCAGCATCATGCCGCTCGTTTTGACATCCAGCAGATTTTGTTCTTTTAAAAACTGAACTTCAGCACGTAAGATGCGCTCGCTGAGACCAAGACTCGTCGCAAGGCTTCTGCGGCCAATTGGTTCAGCTAATCTGATGTACTGCAAAATGTCGTAGCGTTTTTGCATAACAATGAGAAGATCTGGCAATAATTTTTTTTGAGCTTCCAATAAATGATTCATGGCTAACGACCCTTTCTTTTCACGTTGGACCAAAAACGTCCCACTGTGACAAAAAACGTCCCGCCACAGCCAAAAAAAATCAATCCCTGCTTTCTTTAATTATTTTAACAGGATAATCTTGCATTTTCAACTCTTACAAACACATTTAGACAAAAAATAGACACATTTTCGCCGATAACCTGCTTGTCATCAAGGTTCTTGCTATGATATTTCTTTTCAAAATATTTATTTTCTTTTATATAGAATGTATTCACGATGAAAAATGTGCATGCTGGTGAGATCAGCATGCACATTTTTTTCAGGATTTGCTTATGTTTTTGTGATGGTTCCAAACTGTTTTGCCTCTTCCTTCGGTTTGATTTTAAGATAATAAATGATGTAACAGGCAGCCATGAACGGAATTCCGCAATAAAGACCGATCCGCTGATCCTCGATAAAAAACAAGCTGATGAGGACAATGCCAAATGCGATAAAGCCTGCTAATGGGACAAATGGATAGAGCGGTGTTCGGAAGACGAGATCCTTTACATCTCCACCCGCCTTTATGAATTGTTTTCTAAAGAAATACTGAGACAAGCAAATAGACATCCACACCACAACAAGAACCATACCAGAAATAGAAATGAGCCACACATACACCGTTTTTGGTGCCACAACACTTGTCAGCAGAGATAGTGCAGATACGCCCATTGTGACCAATAGTGCATTGATCGGAATTTTACGCTTGGACAGCTTTTTCGTAAAGTCAGGTCCTTTCCCGTCTTTCGAAAGTGCCCAAAGCATACGTGATGATGCATATAATCCAGAGTTTGCTACAGATAAGACCGCTGTGATGATGATAAAATTCATGATATCTGCAGCATACGGTATACCGACCTTGTCCAGCACGACGACAAACGGGCTGTCGACGGTGCCTGCTGTCTGCCATGGAAGAAGTGCGGCCAGAACCGCAATGGATAAAACGAAAAAGACCATCGTTCTCCAAATAATATTTCGTATAGAACGAGGCAATGTTTTTTCAGGGTTTTCACTCTCTCCTGCTGCAATCCCTACAAGTTCTGTTCCTTGAAAGGAGAAATTGACCGTGACCATGGTTAATAAAATAGCAAAAACGCCGTTAGGAAATAGTCCGCCATGATCCGTCAAATGACGAAATAGAGGGGCTGGTTCTCCATCTTTCAGATGAATCATTCCGAAAATTGCGCCAATTCCAATGATAATAAATAATAGGATGGCAGCGACCTTAATGGCTGAAAACCAAAACTCGGTTTCAGCAAAGCTGCGAGCTGAGATGGCATTCACGGCAAATAAAATCACGCTAAATGCAAGACACCAAAGCCAAACAGGGATATCTGGGAACCACCTTTGGAGCAAAATGCCTGCTGACGTAAACTCCAGTCCTATTGTACATGCCCAGCTAAACCAATAAAGCCAGCCGATCATAAAGCCTGTGGACGGACCTATATATTTGGTTGCATACTCCTGAAAGGAACCCGCTGTCGGCATCGCCACCGCTAATTCTCCAAGACAGAGCATCACCAAATACATTAACAATCCGCCAATGATAAAGGATAGAATGGCTCCCCCGGGTCCAGCCTGATGGATAATGAGTCCTGACCCAAGGAAAAGACCAGTACCAATGACGCCGCCTAAGGCAATCATAAAGAGATGCCTGCTTTTCATGGAACGTTCTAGTTCATTATGCTGTTCTTGGTTCAAATCCGCTTCCCCACTTTCACTCTTCTATTCATCATCCTTTGACAAAATTCGCTGTTCGTTGAAAGAGAAAGGGAGAAAGTGAAGGTTTCTCCCCCTTTGACATTTATGCTTGAAATAATGCTTCAATATGACCAATCGCCCAGTCTAAATCTTCTTTAGATATCGTGAGAGGCGGTGCAAAGCGGATGACGGTCTCATGAGTTTCCTTACATAACAGCCCTGCTTGTTTTAGCTTCTCACAATAAGGTCTCGCTGCCTCTGTCAGCTCCATGCCGATAAATAATCCGCGGCCCCGCACTTCCTTGATGACAGGACTTTGAATGCGCGTGAGTTTGTCTTTTAAGTATTCGCCAAGCTCCAAAGAACGCGCTGCAAGGTTTTCGTCGATTAAGACATCCAGTGCAGCCAGCGACACCGCACACGCAAGAGGATTTCCGCCGAAGGTAGAGCCATGAGATCCAGGGTTAAACACACCTAATATATCGCGGTTTGCGACCACACACGAGATTGGGAATACACCGCCGCCTAAAGCTTTTCCAAGAATCAGCATATCTGGCTCAATGTCTTCCCAGTCACATGCAAACATCTTACCTGTTCGCGCTAATCCGACCTGAATTTCATCCGCAATGAACAGCACATGTTCTTTTTCACAAAGCGCCTTCGCTTCCTTCAAGAAGCCTTCTGGCGGCATGACAATTCCCGCTTCTCCTTGAATAGGTTCGATCAGAAAAGCCGCTGTTTGTGGTGTGATGGCTTCACGTAACGCTTCAATATCTCCGTAAGGAATCAGTTTAATGCCTGGAAGCATTGGACCGAAACCTCTTTGATATTCTGCTTCAGAAGAAAGGGAAACAGCCGTCATCGTTCTGCCATGGAAGTTACCGACGCACGCAATGATTTCTGCGCGATTGTCTTCGATTCCCTTGACGTCATAGCCCCAGCGTCTTGCTGCTTTGACAGCTGTTTCTACAGCCTCAGCTCCAGTATTCATCGGGAGTGCCATCTCTTTATTCGTCAGTTGACAAATTTTCTCATACCAAGGACCAAGCTGATCATTGTGAAAAGCTCTTGAGGTCAGTGTAACCCGGTCTGCCTGTTTTTTGAGCGCTTCAATAATGCGGGGATGGCGATGCCCTTGGTTCACTGCGGAATATGCACTCAGCATATCCATATATCGATTGCCTTCAGGGTCTGTCACCCAAACTCCTTCAGCCTCTGAAATCACAATTGGCAGTGGATGATAGTTTGCCGCACCGTATTGTTCGGTTTGTTGAATCAATTCATTTGTCTGTGTCATCGTCTATTCCTCCTTCTATAAGCTAGCCTCTTTTTCATTAGGTTCATCTACACACATATGATATGCAAGGATCGTGCCAACTTTCTGCCTGCATTATGGCGGTGATTGATCTGGTTTTTTATGCAAAATATTTTTGCTTCTGCCAAATTTTTTAGAGGAAACCGCAAAATTTTTCATGTAAAATAGAGGTAACGTCTGGAGGTGGCGCAATGAAAGAAGATTCGTATACTGCAAAGCTCGAAAATGAGATTGATCTGTATAAACAAATGCTCGATTTAATAGATGTCGGGGTTCATGCAATTGACGAGAATGGCAATACTGTTGTCTATAATAAAAAAATGATGGAGATTGAGTCTTTGAAACGCTCTGATGTTCTCCATAAAAATGTATTAGACCTCTTCGTCTTCCAAGACGACATGCACAGTACGCTTGTCCAAGCGCTGCGTACTGGGAAACAAACCGTTCATGCAAA
Organism: Bacillus sp. FSL P4-0248; assembly: GCF_038593305.1. Lineage (NCBI taxonomy): Bacteria > Bacillati > Bacillota > Bacilli > Caryophanales > Bacillaceae > Bacillus > Bacillus sp. FSL P4-0248. The sequence continues at coordinate 3,052,565 of NZ_CP151983.1, forward strand.
GCAGACGTATCATAATTACAACGGAAAAGAAATCACAACGATTAATCATACATACCCGCTCGTTCGAGACGGCCTCATCCAAGGAGCGGTTGAAATTTCGAATGATGTGACCAAGCTGGAACGGCTGATCCACCACAATATGAAGAAAAAAGGAAGCACACGCTTTACCTTTGATTCCATTATTGGACAAAGTCCTGCGTTTTTAGAGGTAATTGAGCATGCAAAACGAGCGACACGCACCTCTTCCTATGTGCTCATTGTTGGAGAAACAGGGACAGGAAAAGAACTATTTGCGCAAAGCATTCATAACGGCAGCAGCCGATCATCTGGACCATTTATTACCCAGAATTGCGCGGCACTGCCTGATAATCTCATTGAAAGTCTGCTCTTTGGTACACAAAAAGGGGCTTTTACAGGCGCAACTGATCAGCCCGGCTTATTTGAACAGGCGCAGGGAGGTACACTGCTGCTTGATGAGATCAACTCATTAAATCCTGGTCTTCAAGCAAAACTGCTGCGCGTATTACAGGAGAAACGTGTCAGAAGGCTTGGCAGCACAAAAGAAATCGCTGTTGATGTAAGAGTCATTGCCAATATGAATGAGGATCCTGTTGATGCAATCGCAGGCGGACGCATGCGAAAGGATTTATTTTATCGGCTGGGTATTGTCACCTTATTTATTCCGCCGCTTTCTGAAAGAAAAAAAGACATTCCTACATTTGTCAGTCATTTTATTCAAAAATATAATGAGCTGTTTCAAATGAAGGTGAAGGCGGCTGACGAAGAGGTACTAGCCCTTTTTCAAGCGTATGATTGGCCGGGTAATGTACGAGAACTGGAGCATGTGATTGAAGCGGGGATGAATATGATGATGGATGAGGATTACTTATGCATGCATCACCTTCCATATCATTTTAGATTTAAACATAGGGAAGGCCGTCCTGCAGCGCAATTACAGACGAACCCTTTACAGCATACCGCAGCTGACACGTTTATTTATACAAGCCCAGAACATACGACTGATTTTCAAACCCAAATGGAACGATTCGAAAAACAATACATCGTCCATTACTTAGAAAAAATGGACGATAATATTTCACAGACTGCAAAGTTATTGGGCATGAGCAGGCAAAGTCTGCAATATCGCATGAAAAAACTGCATATTTCTCGTTCATAATAGAGCTGTGCCCTCATTCGGCACAGCTTACTGTGGTTCTGACTCTTCTGCCGGTTCTTGACTCACATCACTCAGCAGTTTTTCTACATTTTTTAAATGCGTGAGCATCGCTCTTTCTGCTTCTTCTGGCTGTCTTGCCATGACGGCTTTGTAAATGTGTTCATGTTCTTTGTAAAGCTGCCGAATGGAGGCTTTCCTTGAAAATAAGACGACTTTTCTCGTTTCCCGCATTGTTTCTACCAGCAAGGTGGAGACCTGATTCATTAACGCCTTTAATAAATCATTCTTTGAAGCTTTTGCTAAGGAGAGATGGAAGGAGAAGTCTGCTTCTTCACCAGTTTCTTTATGTGCTTCTGCGAGTTTCATTTGTTCAAGTGCCTCACGCAGCTCATGAAGGTCATCGTCCGTTCGGAGCAGCGCTGCCTTTTTAACAGCACCCGTCTCAATAATGGATCTTAATTCAAGGAGCTGCGTGATATCATGCTGCTTCATCAAAAATGCAGGAGACAGACTAAATGTGAGCTGCTCAGGATCGAACTGCTTCACATATGTACCTTCCCCTTGCTTCATCTCTATTAATCCGATCGCTTTGAGAGCAGACAGCGCCTCTCTTACAGCAGAACGGCTGACTTGAAAGCTTTCTGAGAGCGCTTGAACCGAATCTAATTTTCCCCCCGGAAGAAGCTCACCTGTACGAATGGATTCAATTAATGCATCCGCAATTTCTTCATATATTTTTTTCGTTTTGATTTGTTTATATTTCAATTGGTCTCACCTCATCACTGTTGTCTATCCCTATCGGCTCATGCCCTATCTTATACTTTACCCCAAAATTTCTGATCACACGTCTCCCCTCTTTAATTTTCAAGAAATCTTCGAGCTGCCTTGCTTTCAACAAAAAAGAAGCACGTGCCATGTTCTGGCAAGTACTTCTTTTTAATCGTATCGCTTCCGCAGCGTAGAGGACGGAAGATTCATTTGTTCGCGATATTTTGCAATGGTTCTGCGCGACGCGCGGATACCAAAGGTTTGCTGAAGCAGCGTCATGATTTGCTGATCTGAATACGGTTTTTTCTTGTTTTCCGTTTGGATGAGCTCTGCAATGTGCGTTTTGACTGTGTAGCTGGACGCCTCTTCTAGCGAATGCCCTTCTAATTTCGCTTGGAAAAACTGTTTCATTTCCATAAGACCATAAGGGGTTTGCACCATTTTCCCTTTTACAGTCCGGCTGACTGTTGACTCATGGACTTGCAGTATATCTGCGATCCGCTTCATCGTAAGCGGTTTCATTTTATGTTTCCCTGTTAGGAAAAAATCGGTCTGATGTGAGATAATCTCACGAATGACATGAGTCATCGTTTGCTTTCTTTGCTTCAGCGCTTGGACAAGCCAATTGTACTGCTGCTCTTTTTCCTTTAAATACGCATATGCTTCATGCCGCTTTTGATCTTGAATCATGGCGAAGTAGCCTTCATTCATTTCTACGTCTGGAAAAGCGCGCTGATTCAGCTCAAATGTGATGTGATCCTGCACCACAGTAATCGTCACATCAGGCTCTATATACACATGCTCTTCATCATATGAGAAATGAAGGCCTGGTCTTGGTTCAAGCTGAGACACTTCATCTTGTACCGCCTGTAGTGTTTTCATTGAAACACCTGTTTTGGCCGCAATTTCCTTCCAAGCCTTTCTGGCAAAAAGAAAGAAATGTTCTTCGATGATCAGCTCGGCTTCATACCAGCGCTTCTTTTTCCTTCTCAGCTGAAGGAGGATGCATTCCTGCAATGATCTTGCGCCAATCCCGGCAGGCTCCAGCGATTGCAGCTGATGAAGGACAGCTTCTACTTCTTCAGCTGGCACCTCTAAGACAGTTGCCATTGCGTCAATCGGTTCATTTAGATAACCATTGGAATCAATGGACTCAATCATAAAGTAAAAGATTTTTTGATTCTTTTCACTTAAATTTAAATCAATCGCCTGTCTCTTTAAAAACATTTGCAGGCTTTCTTTTTGATGCGTTCGATACGGCTCTGTCATTCGATCGTGTGATTTTTTATGATAAACTGGTTGATAGCTGTCCGTGTCTTTCCGCTCAATCAGAGGGTTCTCAAGTGCTAACTGGTCAAGATACTCGCCGAGCTCTGTGCAATTCAGCTGCAGCAGCGTAATGGCCTGCCTGAGTTCTGGTGTGAGCACCTGCTTTAATACCTGTTCTTGTTGCAGTTTAAGGCTCATTGTCTCCCCTCCCTCTCATCATTTTACATGAAGATTGACGGACCGTATATACGAAATAGGAGTGATTTCTATGTCTGAACTTTTTTCCGTTCCATACTTTGTCGACAACTTGAAGCAGCACATCGCCATGAACCAAAATGAAGACAAGGTTCATGCCATGAATGCCTATTACCGCTCAGTGGTGTCAACGCTTGTTCAAGACCAGCTGACCAAAAATGCGGTTGTATTGAAGCGAATTCAGCATCTTGATGAAGCCTATCAAAAGGTGAAAAAAGAAAGCAAATGAACGAAAAAGAACACCCTTTGTCAAGGTGACAAAGGGTGTTTATCATATGCGAAAAGTTTCTGATCCAGCCTCGATTTATACATCATCAAAAAGCCAGACCGCCCGACAGTATAAATGATAAAGGCAAACCATAGGCCATGATTGTGCCAAAGGGGCGTGACCGCGGTTTGAACGACGATAAACAAAATCATCGCAAACAGCATTGAATTTCTAACAGGGGCAATTTCTGTCGCACCTGTAAATACGCCGTAAATGACCAAACCGAAACAAGCCGCAAACGGATAAAGAACGAGCCAGTTTGCATAGCGTAATGTCACATCTAGCAGCTGAGGGAGATTTGTAAACAAGCTCAATATCGGCTCTTTTAATAAAAAATAAACCGCCGCAATGACACATGCCATGACAAGTGCCCACTGCCTCGAAAGGGTTATGGTTTTTTCATAGAGGGTGCGGTCATTTGCACCAACTGATCTGCCAACTAGGATGCTGGACGCATTGGCAAAACCATCGAACAAATAAGCCATGATGTAGTGAATTTGAAATAAGATGGCATTGGCTGCCAGCAGCTCTGTACCAAAAGAAGCACCTTTTGCCGTAAACATATTGATGACCACTAGCAGACAGATCGTACGAATAAACAAATCCTTATTCACATGAAACATTTTCTGCACTGCCTGAGTATCCATGATTTTCTTGATGGAAGGCATCTGGAATCCGTTTGACGAATGCTTCATGATGATCCATGCCCCTAACACAAAAGCGGTTATTTCAGATATCAATGTCGCAGCCGCAACTCCTTTGACTGCAAACGAAAACACATGAGCCAGCAGAAATGCGAGGGCCATATTCATAACATTGATCAAGATTTGTAATGAAAGAGCTTCTTTCATTTTTGCCATCCCCATCAGCCAGCCCAATATGACATAATTCATTAAAGTAAATGGCGCTCCCCAAATGCGAATATGAAAATAGTCTGCGGCGAATTGACGGACATCAGCATCAGGAGAGATCACTAGAAAAGCAGATTGAATGATCGGCCATTGCAGGGCAATAAAACAAAGTCCGACAATGATGGCAACGAAAAAAGGTCTTAGAAAAGCAAGAACGCCCTGCTCCTCATTCTGTGCACCGTTTGCCTGGGCGGCAAAAGCAGATGTACTGACCCGCAAAAAACCAAACAGCCAATATAATGTACTGAAAATGAGACTGCCAACCGCAACGCCTCCAATATAAGCGGGATTTGCGAGCTGACCGACAACTGCTGTATCAACAGCTCCCAGTAATGGGGTGGTCATCGTTGAAATTGTTAAAGGAATGGCCAAAGCCAAATACGCTCGATGGTTCACGACGCCACCTGCCTTTCATGAAAAATAGCCTCTTCTCAAAGAGGCGTTGATAATAAAGCTTTACCGAACCGATCTGCCAATCGTTCGTGACAAAGGATGGTCTGCGAGCATTGCATTTCTCATTTTCCGCACCGCTTCCTTTTCTGATGAAAAAAATTCATCCTTTGATTGAAATTGGGCAGCAAGCTCTCCTTGATCAAGAATCGCCAATTGATCACATAAGTGATAGGCTGCTGTTATATCATGTGTAATAAATAAGTAAGCCACACCCAGCTCCTTCTTTAATTCTACTAATAAATCTAAAATGACAGCCTGCGTCACCATGTCTAAGCTGCTGACAGATTCATCAAGTACAATGAGCTTTGGCTGGAGCAATAAAGCTCTAGCGATGTTGATCCTTTGCAGCTGGCCGCCGCTGAATTGGTGCGGATATTTAGACAAATCCTTTTCACCGAGCCCGACTCTTTCCAGCCAGTGAATCAGTACGTTTTTACGTTCCTTCCGGCTCATAGATTCATAGTTTTCAAGCGGTTCAGATAAAATTTGTTCAACTGTCCACCTTGGATTTACCGCGGAATAGGAATCCTGAAACACTGCTTGCACATGCCGGCGAAAATGCTTACGTGTTGGCTGATCTAAACAATAGACATCCTGACCTTCAAAAAGAACCTGTCCAGCTCTTGGTTTCTCTAAACCAAGTATGAGGCGGCCAAGTGTACTTTTTCCTGCGCCGCTTTGTCCCAGCAGCCCAAGGCAGGTGCCTTCTTCAATAGTTAAATCGACGCTTTTCAGAACAGGGGCTGCGCCTTTATTTCTCATTAGAAACGACCGGCTGTTGTATGTATGACTGACTGCTTTCACTTCTAATAAATGCAAGGGACTTCTCACCTCAAATCGGACAAACAGCTGGGATGGATGGACGAGCTGCTAATAGTTTTTTTGTATAATCATGCTTTGGTTGTTCAAAAAGTTCAAGAACTCCCGCCTTTTCAACTATTTCTCCTTGTTTCATGACGACAACTTGATCTGCCATTTCAGCAATGACACCAAGATCGTGGGTAATGAGTAAAATGGCCGTTCCATGTTCATGACGAATTTGGTTCAGATGCTGAAGCACCCGTTTCTGATTGTGTACATCTAATGCGGTTGTCGGCTCATCTGCAATGATGAGGGGCGGGTGCATACAGGCAGCCATGGCAATCATGACACGCTGCAGCATCCCTCCGCTTAATTCAAAAGGATACTTATTGAACAGCTGGTCTGGCTGCGGCAGATTCATTTGCGCTAACGCATCTATTGCCTGTGATCGTGCCTGCCTTTTACTGACAGCAGTATGCCGGCGGATGGTTTCAACCAGCTGATGGCCGATTGTCCATACCGGCGTAAAGCTGTTCATTGGATTTTGCATAATATACGAGATGTCTTTGCCCCGAATGGAACGCATATCCTTTTCACTTATACCGATCAATTCTCGTCCCTGTAATGTGATACTGCCAGTGACTTCAGTTGTTTTTCGATCAAGCATCCGTAAGATCGACATACTTGTTACTGTTTTCCCGCAGCCGCTCTCACCGATTAATCCAAGAATTTGACCACGCCCTACTTCAAACGAGACTTCTTGAATAAGAGGGGTTGGCCCTTGAGGAGTTTTCGTCTGTACATGCAGGTTCTCTACTTGTAAAATGGACTCTTGCACATTGATCATTCCTTTACACACGGCGTTTGATGCCATATTTCTCTGAAAGGGCTTCTCCTAGTAAATTAAACAGAACCACCACAGCCATGATCACAAGACCTGGGTACAGCATTAACTGAGGATTCGTTTGAATGTACGACTTTCCTTCATGAATCATCGCTCCCCATTCAGGCATAGGAGGCTGAACGCCTAATCCGAGAAAGGACATCGCTGATATGTCCATAATCGCCCAGCCCATTTCAAGTGTTCCAATGACTGCTAATGGCGGCAGAACATTGGGAATCATATGCTTTCTCATAATGTTCCAGTGCGAGGTTCCACTGATCTTCGCAGCTGCAATAAAGTTCTGTTCTTTTAAACTGAGCACCATTCCTCGGAAGACGCGGGCATAATACACCCATTGCACTAGCATCAAGGCAAGTACGACTTGAGAAAGTCCCGGACCGAAGATGCCGACTAATCCAAGGATCAGCACCAGGTTGGGAAATGCCATGACGCCGTCACAGATTCTCATCAATACGTGATCGATCCAGCCGCCTTTGTATCCTGAAAACAGGCCGACAATTAAACCAATGAATAACGAAGAAAGAAAGATTAATAACGCACAGCCGAGCGAAACGCGCGCACCATATAAAATACGAGATAAATTGCATCGCCCTAATTGATCTGTCCCAAGAGGATACTCCCACGAAGACCCCTTTAGCTTCATCGCTAGATTGACAGCTGCCGGATCATGTGGAGCGATCCATGGTGCACATATTGTCACAATCAGCAGGAGACCGAGCAGCAAAGCGCAGATCGAGATCATCTTTTGATGAGAGAAGAGATGTTTTACTTTTGTCATCATTGCTGGCGGCCTTCCTTTCTAGAAATACGGGGGTCTATGATCAGCTGAACTAAGTCAACGATCAAGCTGCTCAAGATAAAAATACAGGCTGACATGAGGACATAAAATTGAATGACAGGCAGATCCCGGTTAAAGATCGCTTCAATAAAAAAGCGGCCAAACCCCGGCCATGAGAAAACGGCCTCTACAATAATGGTTCCGGTTAACAGCTTGCCAAGGTTCACCCCTAGTCCGGTCAGCATCGGCGATATCGCCATTCTGAACACATGCTTGAATATGATCGATTGTTCCTTCAATCCTCTGATTCTCGCATATTGAACGAAAGGCTCTTGAAGCGCCTCACTCACACTTGACCGTAACAGCCTTGTATACGTAGCAATTAAAGGGACTGCCAATGTGATCGACGGCAGAATGAGATGCTCCCATGTTCCAATCCCTTCAACTGGTAAGAGGTCAAGCTTCACTGAAAAAAAGAAGATGAGCAAATACCCCAAGACAAACGTCGGGATAGATGCTCCTAAGAAAGAAATGAGCCGGCTCACATGATCCACGGCACCATTTTTCCTCATGCCGCTGAAAAAGCCGAGCGGAATGCTGACACAAATAGCGATCAGCAGACTGGTAAGCGCCAATTGAATTGTCGCCGGTATTCGATAAATCACCTCATCAACGACAGGCTGATTGGACATATACGACCGGCCGAAATCAAGGTGAATGACTTTTTCAATGGTATGAAGATACTGCATATAAAACGGCTCATCTAAGCCGAATTCACTTCGTTTTTGCGCTAATATTTCATCCGTAGGCTGGATATGAGCCGCTGCTAAATATGCCTCAGCCGGGTCAACTGGCGAGAGGTGAATCATACCAGTTGTGAGCAGTGTGGCTAATAAAAATACAGGAATAATTGATAGCACTCGTTTGACGATATAGCGGCCCATTTCCTTACCTTCCTTCTGTTACTTCAGCTTAATGCCTGTGAAAGGATGTTCATCACGATTTGCAGGGAATTCAAAGTCCTTCACAGCTTTTTGATAAACGGCTGTCTTTTTAAAATAAGAGATTGGCACAATTGCCCCTTGATCCTGTAAAGAGGATAAGACAGACGAATACAGTGCTTTGCGTTTCTTTTCATTTGTTGTGGATGGAATTTCCGTCATTTCTTTGATCAGCTTTTCCTTATTTGGGTAGGCTGAAATGGCTTCTTTGAATCCAAAACCATCTGATGAGAGAACGTTCATAAATGTATGCGGATCATACGGCGCTCCGTAGTTGCTAAAGAAGTTCATATCAAACTTATTGGCTTTAAAGCGCTGAACCTGTGTTGCCAAATCCACACCCTCAAGCTTAACGCCGACACCAACGGCTGCCCATTCTGCTTGCAGCGTTTCCGCCATCGCTTTTTGAATCGATTCCGCTGAGTCATACATCATACTAAACTCAAGCTTTTTCCCATCTTTTTCACGAACGGATTTTCCTTTTGGAAGTGTCCAGCCCGCTTCATCCAGCAATGCTTTGGCTTTGTCCACATCATATTTGAAAGACTTCACTTGAATGTGTGACGTATACGGCATGTTAGTCGGCAGGATGTGATCTGCTTCATCCTCTAAACCTGAGGTGACCCCTTCTACCATTGATTTTTTATTGAAGGCATATTGAAGGGCATGACGCACTTTCTCATCTGACAGCTGATCCACTTTTGTGTTCATAACAAGCTGTCTCGTTGCAACAGGCTCTGACATTTTCGTTTCATACTTGCCGCTTGCCTCAAGCTGTTTGTAGGAATCAAGGCTAATGGTTCCTTCTCCGTAAAGTAAATCCACATCACCTTTTTCAAATGCCATGACTCTCGTTTCCGCATCTGGGATGACCTTTACCTTGATTTCTTTTACCTTTGGTTTTTCTCCCCAATAATGATTGTTTCGTTCGAAAATGGCATAATCATCTTTCTTATATGTTTTTAAAACCCAAGGGCCTGTCCCCACTGGTTTTTCAATTCCTTTTGACGTATCTCCGTTTTTAGGGAAACCTGCTTCACCTAAGAAACGAACTGGACGAACAACGGCTAATTCTTGCACAGTTGGATAATATGGTGCTGTTAATGTGAGTTTAAATGTCTTTTTATCAACGGCTTCTGTCTTTTTGATTTTCTTAATGACACCTAACCAGCTATGTAAATCTTTATTTTTTAAAATCGTATCGAAGTTCTTTTTGACAATGTCCGCATTAAATTTAGAGCCGTCTGAGAATGTCACTCCGTCTCTTAAATGGAACGTATACACTTTGCCATCCTTTGAAACATCCCATGATTTCGCTAATTCAGGTTTCAGCTTACCATTCTTTTGATAGCTGACCAATGGCTCATAAATCATTGATTGCGCAAATAATTGTGATGGGTTGTATACGTGTGGATTCATTTCACCAATATCTCTTGGCCACGCCATTGTGATCATATCAGGATGATCCTTATTGCCTTCTGCTCCATTGTTTGTTTGAGAGCATCCTACCAGTAAAAAGAAAATAAGCAGGAATGGTAATGCTGAATTTATTTTAATTTTCGGAAAATTTCTCCAAATAGACATAAGTTGTTCCTCCTAATTGATGCTGATAATCATTTTCATTTTAAGGAGGAAGGCACCTGTTGTCAATATCATATTTGATACGAAACGACAACACTTATTCCTTTTATTCCATAAATTGAGGAATTTGATAGAAAGAGAGGCAGGCTGCTTACAAATGAGCAGCCTGTGAAGAGGTAAATGTTTTTTCTCGCAGCATGTCATGGAGTATATGGATGATACGCTCCTGATCTGCATCTGTCATGCTCGTTCCAGACGGAAGACAAAGCCCCCGCTCAAATAACAGCTCAGATACAGGAGTGCCTTTTTCCGCAGTATAAAAAGGGCAATGACGAAAGAGCGGCTGCTGGTGCAGCGGCTTCCATACACGCCTTGATTCGATTTGTTCTTTTTCTAAAGCACCAATGATATCTGCTGGAGACAATTGTGTGTCACGTTCAATGGTCAAGGCCGTCAGCCAGCGGTTGGATTTCGTTTCTTGATATTCTGGCATCAAATGAAGACCCTCTGATTTTGATAAAGCGTCCTGATAACGCTGGAAAATGCGGCGCTTTTGTTCAACACGCTCGTCCAGCACTTCCATTTGAGCAATCCCGACCCCTGCTAAGAGGTTGCTCATGCGATAGTTGTATCCCATCTCTTGATGCTCATAGTGCATCGCTTGTTCTCTGGCCTGTGAAGCAAGAAAGCGGCATCGTTCAATCGCAGCTTCATCATCACTCACAAGCATTCCGCCCCCTGATGTTGTAATGATTTTATTTCCATTAAAAGAATAGATACCGAACCTGCCCATTGAGCCGCTTTTTCTTCCTTTATAAAGCGCGCCTAACGATTCAGCCGCATCCTCAATGACTGGTACATCATATGCTTCACACAAAGCCATGATCTCGTCCATTTTTGCACTTTGCCCATATAAATGGACAACGATGACCGCGCGAGGTTTTTTACCAAGACGTTTTGATTCAACAAAGGCTTTCTCTAAAGCAAGCGGGCACATATTCCATGTCTCCCTTTCAGAATCAATAAAAACGGGCTCCGCTTGTTCATATAAAATCGGATTTGCCGTTGCAACAAACGTGAGGGTGGAACAAAAGACAATGTCTCCTTTTTGTACACCTATCAGCTTTAAAGCAAGGTGAATCGCTGCTGTTCCTGAGGATAAAGCCGCTCCTGACTTCACTCCTGCATAGTCCGCCACTGCCTGTTCAAATTCATTCACAAGCGGTCCAAGCGGCGCAATCCAGTTGCTCTTGAAGGCTTCCTCTATTTTGAGAGACTCTTTTCCGCTCATATGCGGAGGAGATAAGTAAATTCGCTTCCTTTCTTTCATCACTTCCCACCTTCTCTCCGGTCTTTGATTTCAATTGCAGGAATTCCTACAGCGACCTTATGATCATGTATATCTCTTGTCACTGCCGCTCCAGCGCCAATGACCGTCCAGCTTCCGATCGTTGTACCGGGTGTCACCACGGCACCAGCCCCAATATGGGCACCTTCCCGCACGGAAACACCGCCAGTCAGCACCGCGCCTGGTGACAGGTGCACAAACGATTCGAGTTTGCAGTCATGCTCGACGATAGACCCTGTATTTATAATCGTATGCTCACTGATGGCTGCATCTGCTTGAACCACTGCCCTTGCCATCACGACAGTCCCCCTTCCAATGACAGCTGACGGACTCATCACCGCCTCTGGGTGAATGAGTGTGGCAAATGCTGTATTTTCAAATGAGAGGCGTTCCTTGATGAGCTGTCTGATCTCATTTTGTCCGATCGCAATCAGCCATTTCATATGAGGCATTGTCTCTCTCAGCTGCTCACTCATGGAGATCGGTCCATACAAAATCCCGCTTTGAGTGACCGCCTCTTCAAATTGATCATCTAACACCGCACATAATGAGTAATCGGCATGTGCAAAAATGAGATCTTGGATGACTTTGCTATGTCCTCCGGCCCCAATTAAACCAATGGTTTTCTTCTTATATATCGGTTCCTTTGAATTTTTCAGCTGTGGCATGATCCGGCTGCTGCACCCCCTCTGTTTTCATGACCTTCAGCAAGGTCATCCATAAAATTTTCATATCGAGCCAAAACGATTGATGCTCGACATACCAAAGATCATAGGTGAATTTCTCCTCCCAGGTAAGCTTGTTCCGGCCGTTCACCTGTGCCCATCCTGTTATGCCTGGCTTCACAAGATGACGCCTTGCTTGTTCTTCTGTATACATAGGCAAATACTCCATCAAAAGCGGTCTTGGCCCTACAAGACTAAGCTCTCCTTTGAGTACATTGACAAGCTGCGGCAATTCATCAAGACTAAGCTTTCGAATTAAGGCGCCGGTTTTTGTTAATCGCAGATGATCTGGCAGCAGCACCCCATGTTCATCGCGTTCATCGGTCATCGTCCGAAATTTATATAGCATAAAAGGCCGGCCATACAGACCAGGCCGCTTCTGCCGAAACACCACAGGCGTTCCAATTTTCCATCTAATCAGTCCATAGATGAGAAGAAAAAGAAGACTGCCTGCGATGAGCAGCGTCAATGCCACCGTCACATCTATCATTCTTTTCATCATTGCATCTCCTTTTCATATTAGCGGGAGACCGCATGTTTTACCTTACGCATCAGCTGCATCCGCTCTCGTTTCGTTCCTGCAAACAGATACAAGTAGCCCATATAGAGAATGAAACAAAGCCCGCCAATACAAAACAGCTCCCACCATGAAGTCACGTTATATACCGCCTGAATCCCCGCACAGATGCCCCAAATAAATAGCCCTCCAGCAAGTGGAACCAGTGTATGCTTGTAAAAGATAGTGCGTTTCTGATTCGTGATCCTGGCTGTATAAAATGGCAGAAACACAATATTTTTAATCAATAAAACCATTGCCCCCGCTGATGCAATGCCATATAAACCAAGCTGCAGCATATGAGTCAATCCATAGGCAAAAAGCACATTAGAGACACCTAATATAAGGGTGACAACCGCAGGAATTTTCAATCGATTAAACACAGTCGGCACATATGTGAGCGGTAAAAACATCAAGGTCAAACATAAATAAGCCGCATGAATCATAAGAAGCCATTTCAGCTCTTCAAAGTCAGGCCCAAGCCATAAAAGCATGAGCGGACCAGCGAGACCTCCTAGAAGTGCGGCTGGGAACGCAACAAATAAGCCGCTCCACTTAATGGCGTTTGCAGCATATTGAATGAGTCCCTCTTTGTCCTGATTCGAATAAAATTTCGTGATCGTTGGTGCAAACACAACGGCCAGTGTCCCTGCCAGTGTGCGTAATAATAATGGGAACTGTAAAATTGCCGCATACTGGCCCGTCGCTTCCGCTCCAATGAGCAAGTTGGTCATCAATAAATCAATTTGTAAAAACAACAATATCCCCATTTGCTCAAATGAATGCCAGACCCCTGATCGAACAAGAGTGAGACTAGACGATAATGAGACGTGCCGCCACTTGAACGAAAACCAAGGGATGAGTTTCTTAAAATAATAGATACCGATTCCCATAGCCGCTAAGCTTCCAATAACGGCCGCAAGCGGGATATGCCAAATGGCTGGTGTCGTCCATGTAAACAGGATGACAATCATCAGCGCCCTCAAAAACATTTGAATCGCCTGTCCAACACTTGATACATAGAGCTTATTTGCATAAAACGGTGCAGCCCCAATGCCAGACATGACGAAATTGAGCATAAATAAAAGACCCCCTAAAATAAAGGCGGTCTGTGTGTCTTTCGCGAGATGAACAGGCACATGAAGCCACTCAACCAGCTGTTGAGACATGAAAAGACAAAGCAAAAAGAGACTGATCGATAGTAAAAACGAACTGACGAAATAGGAAGCGAGATAGCGCTGCGCCTTCTCCATCTCTCCTTTATGAGCCGCCACAGAAAAAAATCGCACAACAACGGCACTTAACGAAGCCGTAATGACCGATAAATAGTTGATCATATTTTGCGTCAGATGGATTAAGCCGAATGCTTCCACCCCAAGCGTATGAACAATATAAGGTGTTAAACAAACAGACATGAGCATCATTAGAACAAACGTAATTAAGTTCGCACTGGCATTGTAAAGAAACGCCCGATTCATTGTGCTTTCACGCAGCGTTTAAGAGCCCTCATCCAGCTTCCTCTCCCTTTTGACCGCTTGTTTTCATCAGCTGATGAACGGCCTCTTTCACAGCTACCTCATTTGGTTCTTTTAAAAGGGTCATAAACGGAAGGTGAGCCACCCACTCAAATCCCTCCATCACCTTATGATCAAACGATCTAAGGACAACACACGGTGTATGAGTGATCGCACAAAAGATCATGCCATGCAGACGATCTGTCACGACGACCTGCGCTTGTTTTAACTCCGTCCACAAAGACGTTAACTCCTCCAAGCGAGTCGTTCGATCGACTCGTCTGCCAATTGTCGTTGTGATCAAACCGACTTGATCATATGTCTCTTGGATATGCTGCTGCAGCTGCTGGCGCTCCTTCTTTGTGAGATACGCTTCTTGATCCTCACGCAGACAAAGCAGAACCCCTTCACGTGTTTCATCCTTTGATGATTCGTCTAATGACAGCACCATATCAGGCTGTTTCCACACATCTTGATCAGGAAAATGAAGCTTCATCCATTCATAGGTTGTTTGATCTCTTGCCATGAGAAGCATTCTTGGATGCTGACTATACGTGTGAATGGCGCGGCGCTCCTCTCGTTTCCCTCTCTTTGTTTCTGTAAAATGTACAGTAGCAGGCAGCTGGATCATGGGATAGGACTTGAAGGTCTTGATGATAAATTGTCTCGTCCATTCTTCGTACCGGTATAAATCCCCCATATTGCCCCCGCCGATCATACAGACGATGTCTTCTGGATGCCGGCTGCGCTTTAGCGGACGGGCAAGGCGATAGATATCCTTCATGTCCACTTCTATGATGTCATAGGCTGGAAAGTGTTTCTTTAAAAAACAATAACTCGCATAGGCAATCGCATGATCCCCTAAATTATCATGGCCCGGCAGCAGCGTGAGAATGATTTTCTTCTGATGACTCAGCTCTGGCAGCCTTTGGCGGCTCAGTCTATACTCAAGCGGATATTTGACCTTTAAAAGCAGCCACTCTGCGGTTTTTGCCTTCAATTGCTGCACTGTCAATCCCATCACCCCTATTTCCTTGTCTGATATTCGATCCATTTTTGATAGCTAGAAGCCGCGGCAGAAAGCGGATAAACCAATCGGCACTTAGCAAGAAATAAAATCATTCGCTTTCGAACCGTGAGCTTCGATAGTTCCACCTGTTTGACGGCATGCTGAAAAGCATCATGTGTGATCATTTCACGCATGTGATCAAGCTTTTCCTGAATAGAGAGATCATTTTGGCTCTTCCATTCGTTGAGCATACAATGAAGCGTATGATTGACGATAAAAAAGTCTAATGCTTTCTCATACAGAGAGATGTCATCATGCTCTTTTAAAAAAGAGCGCTGTGCATGATAAAAGCTCAGTCCATGATGAAAATACTGCTTCTGATATCGCTGCACAATAGATGACAGATGAACCCTGTAATAATAAAGAGGCTCATGAACAAAGGCGATGCTGCGTGATAAAGAAAAACAGCGCAGCGTCACATATTGATCTTCAATGTTCTCAAGTTCACCCCGCAGCGGAAATCGAATGTGGTGTTCCTCCATAAAGGCACGCCGATACAGCTTATTCCATGAGAATCCAGTCAAGTCTCCGTGTAATAACGCTTTGATTAAATCCGTTTTTTCGGCTGAGCGCTTGTCTAACAGCGTCGTTCCTATCGTTCGCTTTGACTGTTCAAATTGAATCCAATACTCGCTCACAATAAGATCTGCCCCGGTCATTTCGGCTTTTTCATACATAGCTTCACAGTAATGAGGAGCGAGAATATCATCTGAATCCACAAAGGCGAGATACGTCCCCTTCGCTTCCTCGATGCCCCGGTTTCTCACAGCGCCTAACCCTTGATTGGGTTGATGGATTACCCGGAAACGCTCATCACGCTCAGCAAATGCTTCAAGCCATTCACCGCTGCGGTCGGTCGATCCATCATTGATAAGAATGACTTCTATATCAGAAAAGCTTTGATCTGCAATTGATTGAAGACATTGCTCCACATATTGACTCGTATTGTAAACTGCGACCAATAGACTGATAGCTGGCATTACAGCATGCCCCACCTTTCTTCAAATCTACTTTGTAAATATCGTTCTATACGGCAAAACCGAAGAATCAAACGGCATCAGCATGATGCTGTACAGAATATAGCAAACAGCAATCCCTACATACATAAACACATTAGACCGCTGATCAAAAATGCGTGTGAAATATGGCAGTAAAATGAGCTGATACAAGCCAAAATAAATATGAAATCTTGCATAAATGACATCCTTCGTTGCAAGGATGCCAAACAAGAAACCAAGCAAACAAAAATTCACAATGTAATCACTCTCAGGCGTCAGCTCACGAAGTCGTTTTCGATAAAAAAAAGCAAGCAGAAGCGGCAAAATCAAGACACCGATTTTTGTCACATTCATTCCATTCGTATTCGTTGTGAGCCATTCCTCGTAATGACCATATGAACTGCCTTGCAGCATCACGACAAACACTGAGACAAAACGGTCATAAAGAGCGGTTAAGCCTAAGAACACCAGGCATAAGACCAGCATCATCCAAGACCAAGCCTTTGTTCTCACAATAAAATACACAGGAATCATGATGAGAGCGGATGAATGAAACAATGAACATACAAGGACGAGCGGAAAATACAATTTCCACTGTCCATTGATCACCAACCGGACGGCATAAAAAAGAATCGCTGCCACCATATACTGACGCATGCCATTAAATGACGCATAATAATGAAAGGTCCCAAGAAAAAGCAGCATACTCAGCTCAAATGGACGGCCATATTGAATAAGCGTCTTGATGATAAAAAAATAAGTAATGGCCCCGACTGAGATATACATGATTTGCGGATCATGAGACAGTTGATTAAGCATCCATAAAATAAACGTAAACCCTGGATCCGTTGCGGCCTTATCCACACCGAATCCAAATATATGCCAAGGCTTTTCGTAATTGATGGAGAACTCATACATCTGGCCATATGTGACAAAATCGGTTCCTACTTTATACCGAATACCAGCTACGATACAAAGAAACAGAAACGGAAAAAACACCAGAAGCTTATTAGGCCGCCATCCGCTTTGAATGGTATCATCACGCCTGCCGTAGAATGCGGCAAAGCTCGACCATAAATAGACCATGATCATGTTCACCAAATAAACCGCCATCTGCTCTTCCTTCCTTACAGTCCGTATAGATTCATCACACGTGTAATATTCTGTTTCACATCAAATCCTCTTTTTTCAAGCTGAGAGGTAATGGTCTCTTGAAGAGGAGGTTCTGCATGATATGCTTCAAGCACCGCCTTCATCCATTCATGCGCGGAATCTCGCAGCGACTTCCTTTTCACAAGCCCGCAGCCTAAATCTACTTCCTCTGTAATATGATCTGAAATCACACAAGGCAGACCAGACGCCTGTGCTTCCACTAATACAAGCGGAAGACCTTCAAACAAGGAAGGCATCACAAATACATCAAATGCTTTCATATACTGTGGAACGTCTGATACGACACCTGTAAAGACAACGTCATCCATCAAGCCTGCCTTCTCCGCATACGATTCGACTACTTGCTTCAGCGGTCCATCCCCTACGAGGACAAGCTGAAATGAAACTCCTTGCTTCTTTAAGGTCTGTGCCAGCTCCATAAAAAAAACATGATTTTTTTGCTCATGGAACCGTCCAATATGACCAATGACCATGTTTTTTTCGCGAAGATGGAGGTGCTTTTTGATCTCCGCCTTTTCTTCTGGATTGGGCTGAAAAAAAAGGGATAAATCAATCCCATTTGGCAGCACCTCAACTTGCCCGTTCTGCATTTTTTTCTGTCCAAATAAAAAGACACCGGCATCCTCGCCGCATGCAACAAGCTGTGTAGAGAATGTAAAGATCAGCTGGCGAAACCCTTTGAGCATCATATGATCCAGCCAGTTTGGCGACGGCTTCCACGCTGTATTATGTGAATGGCAAATGCGCACCTTCACCCCCGCTAGTTTGGCAGCAAGTGCGGAGAAGCCTGTCTGAAAATCCGTATGTGCATGCACTGCCTGATAGGGCCCTGTTTGCCTAATTGTCTTGGTCAATGTTTTCACAAAAGCAACCGGAGAGGACGCCCCAATACTTGGGACGTAAAAGATGCGTCCCCCAAGCCGGCGAATTTCCTCATCATAATCACAGACGTCCTGCCGGTGGGTAATGAAATCAAATTGAAGGACATTCCTGTCGAGTGCACGATAGATATTCATAATCATCGTTTCAGCTCCGCCGCGGTTCATCCCGCCCACAATATGAAGCACGCGCTTTGGCTCACTCATCCCGAACCGCCCTCCTCTTCAGCATAGACGACGCCAGCTTCCGGCGATGATAAAGCTTCATGATCTTCGGTGACAAGCAGGCACGGACCACCGGCTTTAGAGCAAATAAATAGTCAAGCGGCGACAGCTTTAATAGCCAGCATGCTTTCAAAACGAGCCAGGCATTATCTATCGAATATCGAAACTTCCGCCGCTGAAAAGCCGCATCATCCTCTCTCACCAGATATAATGGCTCTTGTAAATTAAAGCCTTTTCTCCCAGCAGCAAAAAAGCGGATCCAAAGATCGATATCTTCCATCCGCCTTGTTGTTTTCATAGAGCGATATCCATGTAAAGCCTTGTAAGCAGAAGCCCTCATCATAATGGTCCCATGACAAAAAGGAGTCCCTCTTGCCATCACCTTCCGATCGGGCTCTGACACAAGTGCCCGTACACCCTTTGTTCCAGATTCATCAAAAACCGTCATCGCCGTACCGACCACATCATATTCAGGATATGTATCGAGGAAATGAACCTGTTTTTCTAAACGAACAGGCACTGATAGATCGTCGCCATCCTGCCTTGCAATCAACTCTCCCCTCGCTTCAGCCAGGCAGCGATTAAGACTGGCAGCGAGCCTTTGATTTTGTTTATTGCGGATCAGGCGAATTCTTTCAGGATGTCGTTTTGTATAAGACAGCACTTTCTCATAAGTGCCATCTGTTGATGCGTCATCACATATGATGAGCTCCCAGTTTTCATATGTTTGATGAAGAATAGATTCAATGCTTTCTTCTACTGTTTCTTGGCAATTGTAGACGCCCATGATCATAGACACCTTTGGTTTATGCATGCTGTATCACCTTCTCTGCTTGATCCATATAGATTGTATAAATTTCTTCCATTGCCCTGACCGTCTGCTCCTGTGCAAATGCATGAGCCATAGAACGTCCCGCTTTTCCCATGAGGGGCAGCTGATCTTTTTTGTCGTAGAGCTGCTGCAAGTAATCAGCTAAACTATTCACATCTTGCGGTTTAACTAAAAAACCATTGACGCCATGTTTGACAAGCTCACAATGTCCTCTATTCTCCGTTGCAACCACAGGTTTTTCTGCCGACATCGCTTCAAGCAGGTTCATGCCGAGCCCTTCTCTCAAGCTGGTGGAAACACATACATCGCTCATATGCATCCATTCCTCCATTTGTTTGCAAAACCCAGCAAAGTGGACATGATTTTCAAGATGGAGCTGGCGGGTAAGCTTTTCATAGTTCGGCCTCATTGTCCCTTCCCCGGCAAACACAATCTTTATATTTGGTATTTTTCTAGACAGCTGTGCACATGCTTTGATGAGCATCCCTTGATTTTTATTCGTATTTAATTCACCAGCACACAGCACGATAAAATCTTCCGAGGAAAAGCCATAGGCTGCGCGAAGGCGCTGCTTCTCTTTTTCATCGACAGGTGCGAACCGCTTCATATCCACACCCATACCGGGCACATAATAAACAGATGTCCGCTCTTTTGATAGACGATCGGCTCTTTTAAAATCTTCTCCATTAATGGTGATCAGAGCGTCTGTATAGCGGGCTAGAAATCTCTCTATTGGATAATAGAGCAGCCAGTTTTGAAGCGGCGCCCCCTCCCAAAAGTGAAAGCCATGTGCCGTGTAAAGAACCTTCGTTCCTTTTTTGCGCGTACCTTTGGCTGCGAGCCTGCCAATGACACTTCCCATTGGTGTGTGGCAATGGATGAAATCATAGTGCTCTTTCGCTAACAGGTTCTTCAGTTCTACATACGCAAGCCGGTTGCGTACATGAAAAGGAGAGCGCTGAATCGGAATTGAGTGAGCTTGATTCACATAGGGAAGCTTCAGCTGGCCGTTTGCCGCTGTATGCACTTCCCATCCTTGTTCCTGAAACCACCGGAAATACGGAAGATGAAAGGCTTTAAAGTGATAATCAACCGTTGCGCAAAACAAGACTTTTTTCTTCATTGACAAGCGGCTCCTCCTCTCGTTTCATCTGTTCGGACAACATATCATGTGACTCAATGGCAGCAAATAATGCTTGTCTCATTTGCTCTTCGCTCATCATGTCAAATTCATGGATAAAGCGGTTCAGCACATATGGGTCACCATCCAGCGCATGGCCGATATGAATTTTCGGGAAGATTTGCTCCTGTGCTTTTTCATGCTGGTTGAGTAATTCCTCGTACATTTTCTCTCCAGGACGAATGCCTGTGAAAGTGATCGGAATCTGGTCTGTGGTGTAGCCTGAGAGGTGAATGAGGTTTTCTGCGAGGTCCACGATTTTCACTGGCTCCCCCATATCTAAAACAAAAATCTGTCTTCCTTCTGCCAGTGCACCTGCCTGAATCACAAGCCTTGATGCTTCTGGGATGGTCATAAAATATCTTGTCATGGCTGGGTGCGTGACCGTCACCGGCCCGCCTTGCTCGATTTGTTTCTTAAAAATAGGGATGACGCTCCCTCTGCTTCCGAGTACATTTCCAAATCGAACGGCAACAAATTTTGTTTCGCTGCTTGCCCCCATTTGCATGATCAGCATCTCAGCAAACCGCTTTGTGGCTCCCATCACATTGGCAGGGTTGACCGCTTTGTCAGATGAGATGAGGACGAATGTTTCAATGCCGTGCTCGTGTGCGGCTTCTGCGACATTTTTTGTCCCGATAATATTGTTTTTCACAGCTTCTTTCGGACTGATCTCCATGAGCGGGACATGCTTATGTGCCGCAGCATGATAAATCATATCCGGCTGAAATTGACCAACGATTTCACTCATTTTCTGTTTATCTTGAATATCCGCAATTTGTGGATAGAGTCTGATGCTGCCTCCATATAATTCTTTCAGCTCTAGTAAAATAGAATGAATGCTAAATTCTCCATGTCCCACAAGTACAATCGCTTGAGGAGCAAACACACAAATTTGACGGCAGATTTCTGATCCAATTGATCCGCCTGCCCCTGTGACCATGATCGTTTTTCCCTTTAAATGAGCAGATAGACGGCTCGTATCTAATTGAATCGGTTCTCTCCCTAGTAAATCCTCTGGCTGTACATCCCGTAATTGATTCAGCGCATGGGTTCCTTTTAAAATCTGCTCCATTTCCGGCATGATCTGTGTTTTGACTCCGGTCGCGACACATTCCTTATACAGCCCTTTTAAGGTGTGGCTGCTTTTGGACGGAATGGCGATGATGATCTTCTGAATATCCATCATGACGACAGCTGTTTGAATTTGTTCTTTTCCTCCTATGACAGGCAGACCCATAATTTCAAGCCGATGTTTCGTCTTGTCATCATCGATGAAGGCGACTGGCTCAATATGTACATCACTCGATTGCTGAAGCTGACGAACGAGCATGGTCCCCGCTGATCCGGCGCCAATAATTAATGCCCGCTCTTTTTCTGCTTGAAGCCGTTTTGCCCCATCATGAAATAGCCTAGAAGCCATACGAGATGCACCGATGAATAAGATATGAAAAAGCCACACGATGAATAAAAACCGAAATGGCCATGTCTGCACGAAAAGGTACAGCATCGTCATCGAAAATAAAAAAGAACACACAAAGGTCTTCATTAAAGAAAATAACTCTCTTACTCCTGTATAAGCCCATACTTGCTTGTACACATGAAACATGCAGGCAAATATATGGTGCCCAATGAGCAGACTGAGTGAAGAAATGGCGAGCATTTCAAATGTATAAACGGTTAAAGCCGCCTCTTGGACAAATTGAAAACCAAAAAAGACGGCAACTAAGATGAGATATGAATCTAGTGCTACGATGATTGATAATCTTTGGGCGTAAGTCAACGCTCCTCCCCCTTTTTAAAGCATCACTATTCTTACGTAACATGGGCATCAAACCCGTCCTCACATCCCACTACTGATGACGAGCATCTAAGGCACCGGTTATGCCCACAGCAGGATCGAGTGCCTCCATTGTTAAAGATTAGGAGACATCACCTATCAATCTTTTTAATACATATACAGCCTGCCCTTTTTCTCTTTCTTGCCATTTAGCATAGCTCCAAGCAGTTTACTTGTTGTTCCTTCTAATACTTCTTTTGATTTCTTCACAGCAGCAATCTTTGTTTTGCCGCTTAAGACAACGAGAATGCTCCCATCCGTCCGGTTCGCCAAGATCTTTGCATCTGCAACTGGCAGAAGCGGCGTGGAATCAACAATCACCATGTCATATTGCTGTTCAATCTCATAAAAGAGCTGCTTCATCACAGAAGAGGAGAGCAGCTCAGCTGGATTCGGCGGAATGGTTCCACTCGGAAGCAGCTCTAAATGCTCGATCGGTGTCGGTAAAATGGCTTCTTCCAAGCTGCAATTATTTAATAGCACATTCGTCAAACCGGTATGATGACTCAGATCAAAATATTCATGGACGGCCGGCTTTCGCAAATCAGCGTCCATGAGCAGTACCCGCTTGTTCTGCTGTGCAAAAACAGCTGCTAAGTTTGCAGCCGTAAATGATTTCCCTTCCTTCGGTAAGGAGGAGGTCACTAATATCGATTTCAGCCTTGTTTGGATCGATGTGAATTCGATGTTTGTTCGGATCGTACGGAATTGTTCCGCAATGACAGAGTGAGGATTTAATACAGAAATACAGGATAAATCTCTCTTTTCTCTTTTCTTCCTCTTAAAGATCAATGTTCTGTCCTCCCGTTATGACGGACTGCTTGTCTTTTTTGGCCCTCCTGTCTGCCTGCATCTGATAGACACTGCCAAGCGACGGCAATCCGATCTCTTCTCTTATTTGATGTGTTCGTTTTACAGTATCATCGAGTAAATTCATTAAGAAAATGAGTGTCATGCCTCCTAATAAAGAGGCGCCTAGTGCCAGAACGATATGAACGAATTTCCTTGAATTCATCAGAATCGTGTTGGACAGCTTGGCTTCAGACAAAACATTAATGCGATCCATATTCATTGTTTTTTTGATTTCTTCTTGCAGCACCTCTGTTGCGGTATTCGCAATGGCGACTGCCTTCGCGCGATCCTCATCTTGTACAGAAATATTGATGACCTCAGACTCATTTTCTGTACTTGTGGCAATTTTGTGCTTTAGTCCTTCAGCTGATTCTGTGAGATGGAGTGTTTCTTTTACTTTTTCAATGACGATTGGGCTTTTTAATAAAACTTGAAAGGTACGTGTATATTGAAGGTTCATCTGAATATCGTTTAAATCTGCTTGTGCGTCATTGCTGCGTTTATGAACAAGAATTTGAGTGGTTGCCTGATATACAGGAGTCGAGACATAGAACTGATAATAGGCTGAAATGCCCGTTACGATCAGGACAATCAGGATCAGAAGGGCCATTTTCTCTTTAATGACAGAAAACAGCTGCTTAAAACCTATATTCTCATTCATAGATACCTCCCGATTTCATCATAAAAAGGTTATATATGGTTTCTTTTTGTTAATGATTGGATTATAAAAGATAATACCCGCAAAGAAAAATGTCATAATAGGTCTTATAGTTCTTTTTAAAGAACGAAATCGTTCGTTTTCTTTTGTTTACTTCCTGATTCTTACGTTTTTGAATTTTATAAAGAACAATTTATTTCTTATAATGAACGAAAAGGTCGCAGAACTATTCGCCGGGGAGAAGGGAGATCATTGATCGAATGATAGGCAAGGTGATACGCATTTACCGAAAGAGAAAAGGATACTCGATTCAGCAGCTGGCTGAGGATGCTCATGTCTCTAAGTCATATTTGAGCAAAATTGAGCGTGGTGTCCACAGAAATCCATCTGTCCAGTTCTTAAAAAAGGTATCCTCTTCATTAGAGATCGATTTACAAGAGCTGTTTGATGCAGAGACGATGATGTTTCATTACGCTGAGGGTGGTGAACACGAATGGCGGGAGCATATTGTGAGTGCCGTCCAATCAGGCATGCCTAAAGAAGAGCTCTATCAGCTGCTCCAAACGTACCGAAAGGAGCAGGAAGAAAAGTCGTTACATGTCACCCATAGAAAGCTGACCGATTCAAATATCGCAGAGTGGAAGCGTCTAATGAGTGAAGCGAAGGCAATTGGTTTAAGCATTGAGGAAGTAAAAGCTTTCCTCAACAACATGGGAGAACGCCGGGCGTAAGCCTTTCAGGAAGAATGATTGCGGGGAGAGGCGTTTGACGCTTCGATGAAAAAGAGCCTTTGATTCATGAAAGGCTCTTTTTTCTTTTATTCTTCTTTTTTTGTTCGTGCTTTTTTCGTTATATCATTGTTTTTCCAATAGGCCCATAGTGATGTAATTCCCAGAAAAGCCAGCGTGATGAATTGCTGAACGCCTTCTTCATCAATAGGAATTGGGCTTTTTCCCGCAGCGGTTAGCGCACTGTTAACAAGCGCCAGTAAAAGCAGCACAAGCCTTGCAATTGTACCTGCACTAATTTTTTGAACCTCCAACTGTAACCCCTCCCTTTCCTCTTCTTACGGGCGGTATTGCTTGTTCTCTCTCATATGTATGCAGCCGCCGAATGAATAGAAGAACGAATCAAAAAAAGAGACATCATTCCTACATGCGGAATGATGCCTGATTTCATTTGCTATTATTTAGAAAACATCTCTTTTGCTTCATCCAATGCCATTTTATTGCCTAGAGCTGAATAATCGAGCCACGGCTGATCGGCAATCGGATAGACTTGGTTTTTCTTCACTGCTTTTAGACCCTTCCAAATCGGAGTCTTTTCTAATTGCTTGAATGCCTGCTGCGCTTTATCATCACGGTTGACAACGACAAAGATCGCATCAGCATCATAATCAGGAAGAACCTCTTGAGAAATCACTTCAAATGGGCGCTTGCTGTCCAGCTTTTTCACACCATCGACAGGTGTCAAGCCTAAATCCTCGTATAAAATAGGACCCATTGGGCGCTTCATGCTAAATACACGAAGCTCCTTTGCTGTCACACGGATCGCCATGACTTTCCCGTTTCCAATCTTTTTCTTGATGAGCGATTTGACTTCTTTTGCTTCTTGATTGTAATTCTTAATATATTGATCCGCTTCTTTTTCTTTATTGACGTGTTTGGCGATTTTTTTCAAATGATCCCGCCATGTGCCATCATTTAAATTAAACACTTCTGTTTTAGCGATCTTTTTATATTTCGATAAGTCTTGTCCGGCTAATTCTTCATCAACATAAATGACATCTGGTTGTAACGCAAGCAGTGATTCCATATCTGGATCAGCTGCAATGCCGAGCTTCTTCGTCTGACTCAGCTGCTTTTTCGCATGTGGAAGGAAATCTTTTAAGTCTCCTCCTACAACAGAGCCCGCCGGCTTGATACCTAGTGCTAATAAGTCATTTGTTAAATGAATAGACAAGGAAGCAATCTTTGGTGTTCCATTGGTCTTTTCATTTGTTGTATTCTTTGTTTCCTGTTGTCCGCCGCAAGCGGCAAGCAGCAAGAAACAGAGCGTTAATCCAAACACTAGTAATTTTTTCATGATGAGTTCCTCTTTCGTGTTTATTTCGTTTTAGTTAATAAATAAAGAAAATATGGGGCACCGATAAAGGCCACGACCACACCCGCCGGTATCGCATTTGGAGCAAAGATGGAACGTCCGATTGTATCGGCACTGACCAAAATCAACAAGCCAAGCAGCGCACTAACTGGTAAAAAATACTGATGCAATGAACCGACAAGCCGTCTAGCCAAATGCGGGGCGACTAGGCCTATAAAGCCAATACCGCCTGTCATTGAAACACTTGCACTCGCGAGGCCTACCGCTAAGGTCAGCAAAAGGAGACGTTTACGCTGGACACGTACACCTACACTTGAGGCGACAGCATCTCCTAATGTCAATGCATTGAGCGTGTTTGACTGCATCAGCGTAAGCGGCACAAGGCATACAATCCAAGGCAGAAGCGCCAGCACATGAATCCAGTCTCTCCCCCATACATTGCCCACAAGCCATCTTGAAGCAAACGTATATGTATCTTCATCCAGCTTCAATGACAAATATAAGGTGAGTGCACTAAATCCCGCAGCAACCGCAATGCCAACTAAGATCAGCCGGATAGGAACAAGCCCTTCATGCCGGTCATATGCAAGAAGCACGATGACCGCTGCCGCGAGCAGTCCGCCGCCAAACGTAAAGAGCGGAATAAGAAGAGACGGATTGCCTTCAAGTGCGTGAAAATATGTCACAAACACAATTAAGCCAAATGCCGCCCCTGCATTCAGTCCAATTATCCCAGGATCGGCCAGCGGGTTACGGGATAAGCTCTGCAAAATGCCGCCCGCAATGCCAAGACCAATACCAGCTAACATCGTCACCACAATTCGAGGCAGACGATAGTCAAACAGCACCGTTTCACTTTGAAAATCTCCAAAGCCAAATAACGTCTTGACGACCATGACAGGGTTTAGTTTCAGCGTACCGGTATTTAAACTATACAGCACAACAGCCGCACTCAGGCAAAGCAAAACGACTGTCACGACAAGAGCACGCTGTTTCTCTCTCATGACAGGTTCCTCCCTTCTTTTCTGGCAATGTATAAGAAGAAAGGAACACCAACAAGTGCCACCATCACGCCAATGGCAAGCTCTCTTGGCGGATTGACTGTACGGCTGGCAAGGTCTGCAAAGACAAGCAGCATTGCGCCTAATATCGCTGACATTGGAATGACGAAACGATAGTCTACACCAACAAGCTTTCGTGCAATATGCGGGATGACGAGACCGACAAACCCAATCGATCCAACTGCTGATACAGAAACCCCTGCTAATAACACAGCAGCGGCCATTCCTAGTATTCGCACTTGTCGTGTTTTCACCCCTAAATTTGCCGCTGTATCTTCACCGAGCGATAGTAAGGAAAGTGACCGGCCTAATAGCATGGCCCATACGATCACAATCAGAATAACCGGGGTGAGAATCGTCAGCTGCGGCCATTTCACACCAGCTACCCCGCCTGCATACCAAAAAGCCAGATCCTGACTCAGGTCAAAATAAATCGCGATCCCAGAGCTGAGCGCATGAAGCAAAGCAGCTACAACCGCTCCTGCTACAGTGAGGCGCAGCGGTGTCAATACGCCGCCAGCCGCTCCAATCGCAAAGATCAGCAGCGTACTGAGCACAGCACCAATAAAGGAAAAAAACATCAGTGCTGAATAAGGCATTCCTGGGAAAAAAGCAAAACAGAGAGCGACCACAAACATCGCACCGCCATTAATGCCCAAAATCCCCGCATCTGCCAGTGGATTTCTTGTGATGCCCTGCATAAGAGCACCCGCTACGGCAAACGCCGCTCCCACTAGAGCTGCCCCTAAAACACGTGGAAGTCTTAATTCATGGATGATCTGCTGCTCTGTAACATTTGACTGGTAGTCAAATACAGCTGTCCAAACCGTTTGCAGAGACAATGTTTTTGCACCGTATGACACAGCAAAAAACATGGCAGCCGCTAAACCAATGACGGCGAGAAAAAATATCAAAAAGAACAGAATATGTGATGATCGTTTTTGTTGAGGTTTTCGCTTATCCTGCAAAATCGGTGTCATCCTTTTCTTCATTAAAAGTCAGTTTGAAAATGAGAATCATAATCAACAAAATTATAGCCGTCAGCCTCTAAAAAATCAATGTACACCCCTTTTTTTAATTAATGAAGGTATGTGCGGAGCATCGGGATGGGAGATTCTTTTTGCCGCTCAGTACGGCCTATCATTTTTTCTCATAGTTTAATAGGAAAATAGTTGACAGTTCGCATGAACATCCCCTAAAATTACAAAAGTAAGTCAAATGTTATAAAAATATTACAAACAGATGTCAAACTAATAAAGAATGACCCGTCATGAGAGGAGATTTGAAAGTTGTGTCAGTAAAGGGAAAATGGAGTATCGTCCTATTTGCGCTTGCAGTCGTCATTGGAGCAGTTGCTTTCTTTCAAAATCAACAAGCAAGCGGTACAGAGAAGAAAAATGTAAAGCAGGATACGAACTATAAAGACGTAGAAATTGTCACTCTCGTAAATGACGGGAAATTTATGAGATATGCAGTCAACTATCCTCTTTTTCATCAAAAAGAGCTAGATGACAAGATTCAAAGCTATGCCAATTCAGCATTAGAGCATTTCAAAAAAACATTCAGTGAAGCAAAGGATATTGATGAAAATAAACGCTATGAACTGAATATTGATTATGAAATGGTGCATTATGCGAAGCAGTCTGCTGCCATTCGCTTTACGACCTATACGTATACTGGCCAGCAAAGTGGAACCACCAATCATCTCACGATTAACTTTGATTTTCAGAAGAAAACCTTTCTTGACACCAAAGATTTATTTCTGCCTAAAACCAATTATTTAAAGAAATTATCCTATATTACATATACAGAGCTTCGGAAGGACAAAACCTTATCTAAGGATCAGCCTCTCCTTCAGAAAGGAACAGCCCCTGATGCTCAAAACTTCAGTCAATTTGCCTTGAAAGACAAATATGTAGAATTTTATTTCCCTGCATCTCAAGTAGCCGCAGAGGATCTTGGTCCGCAAACACTCGCAATCAAAAAGACATTGCTGAAGGACATATTAAAGCCAAAATATATGGATAAACTCAAAAATAAAAATGAAATGAAAGAACCGAATCCAAAAAGAAAAGCCGTCAAGCTGCCGCAAAAATCAAAGCTTGACCCGAATAAAAAAGCCATCGCACTCACATTTGATGATGGACCGAATCCAGCGACAACCTCAAAAATTTTAGATGCGCTGAAGGCAAATAAAGGACATGCTACCTTTTTCGTATTAGGCAGCAGGGTGCAATATTATCCTGGAATGCTTGCCGATATTTTAAAAGGCGGGAATGAGATCGGAAACCATTCCTACAATCACCCTTTATTAACAAGACTGCCTTTAGAAGAAGCCGTGAAACAAGTGAAGGACACCCAGCAGCTGATTGAGAAAGCAAGCGGATATACACCTACGCACTTTAGACCGCCATATGGCGGTACAAATCAAGATATCAATCATGCAATTGGGATGAAGGTCACTTTGTGGGATGTTGATCCTGAGGATTGGAAAATCCGCAACAGCCAGCAGATCACAAACCGCGTTCTCTCACATGCAGCCGATGGCAGAACAGTGTTAATGCACGATATTTATGAAAGCTCAGCCCAAGCAGCCGTAAAGATCATCCATGAACTCACCAAACAAGGCTACCAGCTCGTCACAGTGAGTGAACTTGAACAATTAAAAAAAGAACGACATGAACAAACCCCTGTAGAGTAAACAGGGGTCTCAAATTGTTGACAAAGGGCTAAAATGATCTTTATTTTAGCCCTTTGTCTTCTTTTCAGCGTGATGGAAAACCTTTGCAGCCCTAGGAAGGACGAGTACCGGAGCGGAGCGAATTGTACATTCGTGAGCACCGGCACACAGGACTGACAAAGAATGCGAGGGTTTGTCCGCGCGCTGAAACCCCCGTAGAGTAAACAGGGGTTTTCTTTTATGACTCCAAAGACTTTTTTTGTTTCAATAATGCTTGAAATGTCTCTTCAAGCTCTTGCGACGGCTCAATACTTAAACGGCTGAGCACTTCAGACAGCTGCATATCAATTAACAGAAGCTCCTCTTCTCTATTTGTCACAGCTGGTTTTTCTTCCTTTTGTTTATAGGCTTCATATGTGCCGTCAAATGCTTCAATACGTTCCTCATGAATATGGAAAATACGAGTGGCAACCTCTTCAATCAGCCTGCGATCGTGGGAAACAAACACAACGGTACCTGGGTAATCCTTCAATAGACCTTCAAGTGCTTCAACTGCCGCCAGATCTAAAAAGTTCGTCGGTTCATCCAGCATGAGAACATTGGCATCACTGACGAGTAAGGACGCAAGCATCGTCTTCACCCGTTCTCCCCCGCTTAATACCTCAACAGGCTTGTGCACATCATCCCCTCTAAATCCTAGTCTCGCCAAAACCGTTCGAACCACTGTCTCATCTTGAACCGCCTCTTTGAGCGCATTTTGTAAAATCGATTCATCTGCCTTCAGTCCTGAAAGATCCTGACGAAAATAGGCTAGCTTGACAGCCTCTGAACGAGTAACTCCGAGGTGTCCATTCACTAACATGCGGAGAAATGTCGTTTTGCCGCTCCCGTTCTTTCCGATAATCGCAACCTTGTCTCCGCCCCTCACTTCCACATTCGCCTGCTTCCAAAGCACTTTATCGCCCGCCTTGCCATCTACATTTTTCACTCGCAAAATGGTACGGCTTGCTACTTCCTTCATCGTATGCTGAGACATTTGAATCGGCTGAATGTCCTTTACCTTCTCCACCTTTTCTAATTTCTCCATCCTTGTTTCAATGGATTTGGCTGTTTTTTGCAGCTTTTTTTGCTTATTTGCATAGTAGGGCTTTGCAATTTTAGGCCCTGAGGATTTCACCTTTTGGGAGGGCTTTGTCGCTTTGTCTGCCTTTTTCTTTTTCTTTTCCAGGGCATGCTCTAACTGTTTTTTCTTTTGTGTATAGGCTTCATACGCTTCCACCTGCTGACGATGTGCCAGCTCTTTTTGCTGTGCAAAATGTGTGTAATTGCCTTTGTAATGATGAAGCTTCCCATGATCCAGCTCCCAAATCTCCGTACATATTGCATCTAAAAAAGCACGATCATGTGAAACAACAATGAGAGCTCCTTGATAATGACGCAGCTTATCTTCCAGCCACTCAATATGCTCCGTATCCAAATGAGTGGTCGGTTCATCTGCTAATAAAAGGGCAGACGGCCGGCTTAATGCTCTTTCAATATAAGTCTGGGTCATTTCACCGCCACTCTGTCTGCCGTCTCCTTGTTTCAATTGAGGAAGCAGCGTACAGACCGCTGTGGCGGCAACCGTGCCGCTGTCTGGTGTTTCCTGCCCCGCCAGCACATGCAATAAAGTCGTTTTTCCGCTGCCATTTGTCCCTACAAGACCAATGCGATCACCTTGATGGATGGCGAGCTCCTCAATATCAAATAACAAGCGATCTTTTCGAAATACCTTTAACTGATTGGCTTTTAATAACATCCAATCCTCTCCTTTCATATTCAGGAGACATGAAAAAGCCTCCCATTCTCAGAATAGGAGGCAAAATGGTGTACAAAAATAAGCGGATTGATCCAGTATGGAGTGCTGTTCCTATTTGAACACACACATCCCGCGTATCAATCACTTCATTTTTTGATTCCCAAGCTGTACCATCCTATTCCGAAGCTAAAAAATGAAAACGCAGCAAACATGGCAAACGGATCGTTTGCTCACTGCCTTCGTTCGTTCATTTTGCTTACAGGTCATAGGATTAGTACTTCATTGCATTGGGTCACCCTTCCGTCGTTTGTTACGTATACGATAAAAGATTGGTTATTTTTTGTCAAGCTGAAATGGCATAAGTGAGTCAATTAACTGGAGTGTAAATGGATGGGACACTTCAAACAGTTCGTCCTTTTTGCATTCTTCCACTAGGCTTCCTTCATGTAAAAATAGGAGGCGGTCACATAGATACACCGCTGCTTCTACATCATGAGTAATGAGAAGCATGGTCATGTCTAACTCTTGTTTTAATGTCTCAAGCAGCTCCAATATTTGTACTTGAACAGAGACATCCAGTGAGCTCAAGACTTCATCTAGTATGAGAATGGCTGGATGCGTCGATATGGCTCGTGCGATGCACACTCGCTGGAGCTGACCGCCGCTTAGCTGATGAGCATATTGATTCAGTACAGACGAGGGCAGCCTGACTTGCTCAAGTAATGACAAAACCTTCTGATCCAGATTCTGATTCTGCTTTAACAAACGCATCGGCTCTGCTATGATCTCTTTCACGGTAAAGGAAGGATGAACAGAAGATAGATAATCTTGAAAGACAACACTCATTTTCCCCCGATTCACCCTCCGCCATTTGTCAGCTGTCATACCATCAATCTGTACCTCTCCTCCATCTATTTTTTCTAAACCGAGCAGGATACGTGCCAATGTACTTTTGCCACTGCCGCTCTCACCGACTAATCCGGCACATTGTCCTTTTTCGATTTGAAACGAAACATTTGATATGCGGTCTTTTGATTTCCTTTGATTTGAAAAAAGACCTTTCTTCTCACCGTGTTTGACTAGATCGATAGCTGTGATCAACATGGAAACGCCTCCACTCTCTTCTGCTGCCGCAGTGCTTCAGTAGGGGCAGATAATCGAAGCCTCGTCTCAAGTAAATGCTTTGTTTGGGGATGCTCGGGTGATGTGAACACTTCCTTGGCTGACCCATGCTCAAGCATTACTCCTTGGTGCATAACCATCAATTCATCAGCGATTTCCAGAACGATGCCTAGATCATGCGTTATGACGATTAAGGTAACACCCGTTTCTTCCTTTAAACTGTGTAATTGTCTGATGACTTCACGCCGATTAAAGGCATCAAGTGATGCAGTTGGCTCGTCTGCAATGATCACATCTGGAGAAAGCATCATCGTGATGCCAATCATCACACGCTGAAGCATTCCTCCAGACAGTTCATACGGATATTTTTTCATCAAATCATATGGATTTTTTAAATGGACACGTGTAAGCCCAGCCATAGCATGTGCTTTCCCTTCTTTCCCTCGTAAGCCCAAATGCTGCTGAAATGTTTCCACCATTTGATGACCAATCGTTTCGATAGGGTTGAATGCATTCATGACATCCTGTGAGATGAAACCTATTCGTTTCCCCCGCCATTGATGCGCTTCTTGATTTGTTAATGTTTTGCCGTCAAAAATGATCGTTCCTTCCACTTCTAGCGAAGGAGCGACAAGATCAATTAACGCTTTGGCGACAGTTGATTTTCCACTGCCACTTTCCCCAATGATGGCTAAACAGCGTTGTTGATGTAAAGAAAATGTGATATTCGTCACTATATTCTTTTGCTGCTGTGGATCATGTACGGACAGATTTTTTACGGCGATTAAAGGCAAATGGCCTCACCCCTTTCTTTCTGGTATGATGCATGGCAGGATTCGCGGCATGCTGAAGGCTGTCTCCTAAAAAGCTCAACGCCATGACCACAAACAAGATGGCAAGTCCAGGCGCAAGCATATGAGCTGGATGTGTCACCATGACATTCTTCGCCTCGTTGAGCATCATGCCCCATTCTGGTGTAGGTGCACTCACACCTAATCCAAGAAAAGACAGTGCTGATATATTTAAGATCACCCAGCCCGCATCAAGTGTCGCAAAAACAGCCATTTCTCCTGAGATGCGAGGAAATAGATGTCTCCTCAATATGTAAAGGGGTTTGCCGCCTGTCACCTTTGCAAATTGAACAGAAGGTTCATTCGCATATTGAAGGACAGACGACCGAATCATTCTTGTATACCAGGCCCATTTCGCTAGGACATTGGCCAAAATAATATTGAATAGTCCAGGTCCGAGTATTCCCACAACCGCAAGAATCATCACCTCTGCTGGAAAGGACAGCATGACATCACACAGCCTCATCAAAACCCCATCCACCTTTCCTCGAAAGAAGCCTGCCATGAGTCCAAGTGCGCTGCCAATGAGCATCGTGATACACATCGTCAGCATAGCAGCAAGCATTG
Source organism: Bacillus sp. FSL P4-0248 (assembly GCF_038593305.1). Taxonomy (NCBI): domain Bacteria; kingdom Bacillati; phylum Bacillota; class Bacilli; order Caryophanales; family Bacillaceae; genus Bacillus; species Bacillus sp. FSL P4-0248. The sequence goes on from NZ_CP151983.1 coordinate 3,086,761, forward strand.
TTGTCCGAATGCCATATAAAAGCCGCGATAATACACATCTCCCCAGATGATCCGTTCCGAGTGGGTAAGTAAGACTGATACCGGCATATTTTTGAAGAATGTTCGTATTTGTTGGGTCATGTGGTGCTAACATTGGAGCAAACAGTCCAGCTAATGCGACAAGCGCTAACAGCCAGATTGAAAGAATCGCCATACGGTCTTTTCTTAATTGATGCCACCCTATCATTGTTGTCATACCTCCTTTCGCAATTGCGGATTCATGGTCATTTGCATCATATCAGCGATGAGATTGCACATAACAAACAGGAACCCCATCACAAACAAATAGGCTTGAATAATAGGGAAGTCAGCATGGAAAATAGCCGTTACACACAACCGGCCAACCCCTGGCCAAGCAAAAAGGTTCTCAATAATGACGGTTCCCGCAATGAGCTTTGGAATAGACATGCCAAGTGCTGTTACCGCTAATTGCAGGGCATGCCTCATGACTTTCAGTTGAACGGTTCGTTCCTTTAAACCACGTGCTCTTGCATAAAAAACAAAGGGCTCGTGCTGAAATTTTAGAATTTGATTACGTATGAGTCTCACATAGGTCGATAAGTAGCCTAATGATAATGTGACAGCTGGAAGAAGAATCGATTTGAACCCTTCCATTCCACTCGTATTAACCCAATTGAATTTGACAGAAAAAAGCCAAATCAACAAAATTCCCAGCCAAAAACTAGGCATTGAAGCGGCGATAAACACAAAGGCTCTCAATAAACGGTCCACCCAAGTGTGAGCAGCATATGCACAGATCCCCCCGAACAATAAACTGAGCACTATGATAAAAAAGAGCGCTGCTCCTGCAAGCTGCAATGTCGCAGGCAGCGCCTCCATGATAAGATCAAAAACGGGCTCCTGCGTGACATAGCTCCTGCCAAAATCACCTGTTAATCCATTTTTAAGCCATGTCGCATATCGGATGAAAAATGGCTGGTCTAAGCCTAACTCCTGCCGCATCGATTCAATCATTTCTTCTGTTGGAGTGACTTGATTCACCCGCAAAGCGACCTCTGCTGGATCACTTGCCCGCATCGTCAGCAGTACAAAAGCAAAGAAGGTGATGAAGATCATAAGCGGGAAAAGCATCATTATTCGTTTTAAGAGATAGCGAGTCATGTCTCTACCTCCGTTTTATGACGCAAAATACATACGGTCAAATGGGATTTCATACTGAGACACATGAAAACCTACGCCTTTCAGGCGCTTATTATAAACAGCCTTTGTCACAGAATAAGAGATTGGGAGGTAGACATTTTCATCATGGATATACGTTAATATTTCTTGATACATTTGTTTCCGCTTTTGCTCATCTGGTTCTACTAATACTTCCGTAATCGTCTCGTCCAGCCACTTTTTCTTTTTCAGTCCTAATTGAGCTTGATAATCAGCATGGGATGCTACACGGAATGAAGAGACATAAGTTTGTGGATCATAAGGAAGCCCCCAAGACAGCGAGTACATCAGATCGAACTTTCCTGTTTTTTGGCGATCTAAGAATGCCTGTTTTTCTTCTCCTCTAATATCCAGCTTGATCCCCACCTGCTTGAAGTCTTGTTGAATCGATTCACTGATCGTTCTTTCCCCTGCATTATCGGAATTATAGTAAATAGCCACACTCAGCAGTTTGCCATTTTGATAGCGATACCCGTCTTCTTTCATCCTCCAGCCTGCCTCATCCAATATTGCCTCTGCTTTCTTCTTTTGATAAGTTTTCTTTTTCAGTGGAATATCTGCGTAAGGGACAGAAGGAGCAAGCAATGTGTGTGCCACCTTTTCCGTTCCATTTAAAATGCCTTCAGTGATCATGTCCTTTTGAATGGCGTATTGAAAAGCTTCTCTTATTTTCGGATCTTTTGTGATTGTCTGGTTTGAATTAATCACAATCGATCTTGAACCAACAGGAGGGCTCATGGTGACACCATATTGCCCTGCTTCTTTTAAAGCCTGGAATGAGTCTCCATCAATCATGTCACCATCTGCTCCAAATAAAAGATCAATCTCTCCTTTTTGAAGCGCAAGTAAGATGGTTTGGTGATCCGGCATGACTTTCCATTTCACAGTTGAAATTTTCGGCTTTTGCCCCCAATAGTGGTCATTCATTTCAAAAACGGCATATTGATTTTTCTTATGTTCCTTTAGTACATAAGGACCTGTACCTGCATAGCTTTTAACTCCTTTTGCAGTCGTTCCATCAATGAAGCTTTTTGGAGAAATAAAACGGAAGGGGCGTGTTAAGCCCAGCTCTTCTAACGCAGGATAATAAGGCTCTTTCAACGTGAGAACAAATGTATCGTCATCTACCGCCTTTGTGGATTTGATTTCAGATACGAGATTAAGCCAAGCGTTCTTTTCAATATTTTTGACGACAGCATCAATATTCAATTTCACTGCCTTTGCATTAAAAGGCTCACCATCTGAAAAAGTCACACCTTTTCGAAGATGAAAGGTGTAGGTCCTTCCATCCTTTGATATGTCCCAGCTTTTCGCTAAGGCAGGCTGAACGCCCTTCTCTGTATTAACGACAAGCGATTCAAACACCATATTTTGAGCAGCCATCTCTCCGCCGTATAGATGGGGATTGATGTCCCTGATATCTTTTGTACTTGCATACACGAGCTCATCTTCTTCTCTATCATTGCTGGAAGATGCTTTGTTTTCAGAGCATGATGCCAATAAAAAACAAGCCATCACTGAAAACAGCATCAAGGTGTATGTCACATAGGGATGCCTTTTCTCATATTTCTTTTTTATGTAAACAGGTTGATCATTCATATGTACTTCCCCCAATTCAACATTATCGTAATCATTACGATTATTAATCGAAATGATTACGAATTGAATATTAGCATACAGAAATGGGAAATACAACGTCTTTTCATAAAAAAAAACAGACTCATGATTGAGTCTGTTTCGCTTGTATAAATTGATCGATCACCTTTAATGCTTTTTCTGTTCCACCTGCTGCTTGGAAGCTTTCTTCAATTTTCTCAATCCCCGCACGGTACGTGTCACTGCCTAAAACCTTCTCAATAGTTTCTCTTAGCTGCTTTGGTGTCAGCTGATCTTTATCAAGTGTACAGGCAGCAGATAATTCGGTCAGTCTTTGTGCCACCATCGGCTGATCTTTATCGACTGGAATGACGACCATCGGAACGTGGTAATGAATACCTTCATTGACACTATTCATCCCGCCGTGCGTTATAAACACATCTGTCAGTTCGAGCACTTCAAGCTGCGGCACATAAGGCTCGATCAGAAAATGAGCAGGCGCCTCTTTTAAGAGAGAACGATCTACTTTTTCACCTGTTGCGATAATCACTTTTCCGTCAAAGTCTTCGAAAGCATCTATACACATATTAAAAAATGCTTCTGTATCCCCAAGAACGGTGCCCATGGAAATAAAAACGACTTTTTCTTGCTCAAGTGCTTCCAGCGGGAAATCATGCTGGTCGGCTCTTTTTAGAAAGCTCGGTCCAATGAAAACAAACGAATCATTTAATGAATCAACAGAAGGCTGGAAATATTCACTTGTATAGACGATATTCAGTTCTCCACGGTTTTTCATAAATTGCATCAAACGCGTCGGCTGAACGCCAAAACGCTCTTGTATTTTTTCTAACAGATGATCGGCTTTCTCATCCTTTCTGTATAGCGGTGTATCAAAATGTGCCTCTTGCAGCACAAAAGATGGGTTGGAACCGATGCTTGGAATGTGCAAATAATCTCGAACAAGCTCCCCTGCCCCAAACATATCAAAGTAGACCAAATCAAATGAATGCTTCCCGGAAAGTGTTTCCACCACCTCTAAAATATCATAGGATGTTTGCAGCATGGCATGAAAGAACGGCTGCATAGAATCTAAATCTCCTTCTTCCACATGTAATGTCCGAATATAGTCTGGATGTATATGTACGTGAGCGCCTAAGCGTTTGATTCGTTCCTCATAATGTACAGTTGTGACCGCATGCACTTCATCGCCTCGATCAGCCCATGCTTTAATCATTCCTAACATAGGGTTCACATGTCCTTCAGCTGGAAACGTAATCAATAAAATCTTCGCCACAAGAAATTCCTCCTCATTGTCAATTCTCTTCCATGTTAATCTTATACAGCGAACTGGCTCAACAAATACGCCTGAAAAGGGAAGAAATGAGGCTTACGTCCAGTATTTCATGGAGGGACATGAACATAACGCCTTCTCATGAGCAAACATCCAATATAACCCTTTATTATTTAATTTTGTATAATTAGTCATAATATTATTTTCAGCTTCATATTGGAGGGATATTTTGTGAAAGACTTGGAGAAATACAGTTATTTAATCATCATTCTTTGTCTGGCAGCAATGATTGTGACAAATTTCACCGTGAATGACAATACAATAAAAAATACTGTATCAGTGATCGGAAGTATCATCGTTCTTCTAACAATTATACCTGCGGCTATTTACAGGAAAGACCAGAAAGGCAGGTAACTCCTTTATAGCAATAACCCCCATTCTTATGTTAAGAGTGGGGGTTATTTTATTATATTCGGATAGATGTTGCTGGCTTGCAATCAGATCATTTTTTCACTTCCCTCACCCTAGTGAACGATAAACCCGAATGAAAACAAAAAACCTCTCTCCATATGAAGAGGGGTTCATGAAAGACCTTTAACATCGTAAGCAAGATCAAGTACGCGCTCGGAGGGATTCGAACCCCCGGCAGACGTGGTACCGGAAACCACCGCTCTATCCAACTGAGCTACGAGCGCACGATATGTTTTTTGAACGTCAGCATATCAAATTATAAGGGAAATGCTGCAAGAAAGCAATGATTAATCATTCGTCATGATGATGTATTTTCTTACTTTGTATTCATACACTAATATGATGGTTTGAAGTGGAATGATTTTGGGGAAAATGGATAGGGGTATTTGAATTTAGGTCAGCGTTTTGTTTGACCTTTATTGACCAAAAATGTATCATTGAATTACATACTTACCTAAAAGGTGAAGGAGGAACATTATGAATTTAATACCTACAGTCATTGAGCAAACAAATCGTGGGGAAAGAGCTTACGACATTTATTCTCGTCTTTTAAAAGACCGTATTATCATGCTTGGTTCTGCGATCGATGACAATGTTGCCAACTCCATCGTGTCACAGCTGCTTTTCTTAGAAGCTGAAGATCCAGAAAAAGATATTTCTATCTACATTAACAGCCCTGGCGGTTCAATCACAGCTGGTATGGCCATTTACGATACGATGCAATTTATTAAACCAAAGGTATCAACTATTTGTATTGGTATGGCTGCATCTATGGGTGCGTTCCTGCTTGCTGCTGGTGAAAAAGGTAAGCGTTATGCTCTTCCAAACAGTGAAGTCATGATTCACCAACCACTCGGCGGTGCCCAAGGTCAAGCAACTGAAATTGAAATTGCGGCAAAACGAATCCTTTCTTTACGCGATAAACTGAACCAAGTACTTGCTGAACGTACTGGTCAGCCAATTGAAGTCATTGAGCGCGATACAGATCGTGACAACTTCAAAACAGCGGAAGAAGCACTTCAATACGGACTCATTGACAAAGTCTTGACCCGTAATACAGAAGACCAAAAATAATCATCACAACACAAACCGTCTGTACCTGAACAGACGGTTTTTTGTTTTCATCATACTTTAAGACAGCTCCGTCCATTTCTGCTGAAGAGACGGTGTTTGATAAGAAGCCATCTGCGTGATTAATTCCTCCGGTTCACTCGAAGCATGTAACAATTGAAGGTGAGATTCATTCGAAAAACCTTCCTGTACACTGAATTTCACCATGTCTATGAGCGGGTTGAAGTAGTCATTCACTTGATACAATCCAATCGGCTTTTGATGGATGCCGATTTGTGCCCAGCACAGCACCTCAAATAATTCTTCATATGTACCAAAGCCGCCTGGCATCGCAATAAACCCATCGGCCAGCTCGCTCATTTTCGCTTTTCGTTCATGCATGCCTGTTACCTCAATTAGCTCTGTCAGCTCTTGATGCACGACTTCTCCTCTAAAAAGCCCCTTAGGCATGACCCCGATCACTTGCCCGCCATGTCTCATGACCTCATCGGCAATCGCGCCCATTAACCCAATACGCGATCCGCCGTAAACAAGACGAATGCCCTGCTTCGCCATATAAGCACCCAGCTCTACAGCCTTTTGTTTGTAGACATCATTTACACCTGGATTCGAACCAGCAAACACACAAATCGTTTTCATCAAAACAGCTCCATCTCTCTCTATGATTTCTTCACCCACTCATTCTACTATAATGATTTGTAAAGAAACAGCCGTTTCTTCTATATATAGTGTAAAATCAAAAGAGTGAACACCATATAAGGAGCTGTATAGAGAGAATGCAAACAACTGAGATGGAGAAGTGGATCAAGGATTTTTATCAAACGAGAAACTGGACAGAATACGGACCGTTTATCCGGTTAGGCTTCTTAATGGAAGAAACGGGAGAACTCGCTTGCGCTGTTAGAGCAATAGAAATCGGACGAGACCGGCCTGATGAGCAGAGACAGGAATCATCTGAGCTTAAGAAAGAACTCATTGAAGAAATGGGAGATGTTTTAGCAAATCTCCTCATTTTAGCGGATCAATATGATGTCACAGTAGAAGAGGTCTTCAGCGCTCATCAACAAAAACTCAACAAACGCTTTTCTGGAGAAAAAGAGCCAGTAAAAAACACGTGACCAAGCTGTCACGTGTTTTTTACGCCTTAAAGATGCTGTGGTGAGATGTCATCCGTTCGTTCAAAGAAATGCTGTTTTCCGATATGATGGAATAGACCTGTTCGATGCAAAAGCTCCTTAGGCTGTGATTGAAGTCCAACGATCATCAGCTTTCCATTATGATGCTTTAACCGATTGGAGATATTCATTAGAACCGCTTCTGCCGATGTGTCCATATAATTGACTTTATTCATAAGCAGAATGAGCGTTTTCGGTTTTGTTTGGACATGATCCAATATCGAATTTTCTAATGAATCTGTTGTTCCGAAAAAGAGCGGCCCTTCAATGGAATACATACTGATCCCTTTCTCCTCTGTCTGTTTTTCTAAAGCAGCTGCTGTTTCCATTTGAGGAACAGCGACATTGGTATGAATATTGGTCGTCTGGCTCATTTTTTTGATAAAGGCGATAAACGCTAAAATGAGACCAGCAGTGACGCCAATAATCAAATCACCGATGACTGTGAGCAGGAAGGTCACGACCAGTACAAGCGAATCAGCATTTTTCACTTTCAAAATATTGATAAACTCTTTTCTCTCACTCATATTCCAAGCAACAAACATTAAAATCGGTGCCATTGCAGCAAGTGGAATCATCGACGCATACGGCGCAAATACCATTAAGATCAGCAAGACGACAACGCCATGCACCACACCAGAAATCGGACTTGCCCCGCCATTTTTTATGTTCGTGGCCGTTCGGGCAATAGCACCTGTCGCTGGAATTCCTCCGAAAAGCGGTGCCGCCATATTGGCAATTCCTTGCCCCACAAGCTCTTTATTGCTGTCATGCTTAGAGCCTTTCATATTATCAGCGACCATTGCGGATAAAATTGATTCCACGCCGCCTAAAAGCGCAATGACAATTGCTGGAGGCAGGAGGTATATCATTTTTTCAATCGTCAATTCAGGAAAAGCGAAGGTTGGCAGCTGACGAGGGATTTCACCATATGCAGAGCCAATCGTTTCAACTTGTCCTTGAAAAAAGAGAACGGCTAGAAACGTAGAAGCCAATAGACCTAATAGAGCACCAGGTATTTTGGGAATGTATTTTTGTGCCGCCAAAATCACGATGAGCCCGATGACGGCTGTGATGATGGCGAGACTGTTTGAGGTCCCAAGATGGACCACGATTTCTCTCATATTGAGGAAAAAGCTTTCATGTTTTTCAACACCCTTTAATCCGAGGAAGTTGGCAATCTGTCCTGAAAAAATAATGACAGCAATGCCAGCAGTAAAACCGATGATAACCGGACGAGGAATAAATTTCATGAGCTTTCCTAGTTTGAATATTCCGAATAATACAAGCATACAGCCTGCCATAAAACCGGCAATGAGCAAGTTTTCAATGCCGTACTGGCTGACGATCCCGAATAAAATGGGAACAAACGCCCCGGTCGGCCCGCCGATCTGATACTTTGAACCACCAAACAATGAAATCAAAATGCCGGCAACGATGACTGTGTATAATCCATATTCTGGTCCGACACCAGATGCTATGGCAAATGCCATGCCTAAAGGAATTGCCACAACCCCCACGACAAGCCCAGCGATTAAATCGCGTCTAAACTTTGATGAATTGTACCCTTCAAATCTTCCATAAAAACGCATGGTATGTGTTGGCCTCCTTCAAGTATGTGTAGATGATTTAGGTATACTGCGGGTCAATCAGTTTATCTTTCACAACGACATCTAGCTTTCCTGTTGCTGGGTGAATCACCAGTCCATGAACAGCCACATCACTTGGCATCAGTGGATGATCTTTCACTAATTTCACACTTTGGGCCACGCTCTCTTCAACTGAATCAAAGCCTGTCAGCCAGCCCTTTAAATCAACTCCTGAGTTTTTCACAATGCTTAAGCATTTCTCTTCGATTCCGCGTGCTTTCGCCTTTTCAAGTAAAGGGTCCGCCGCAAGACCTGCCATTCCGCATTCATGATGCCCTACAATGCATACTTCCTCTGCCTTTAGTTCATAGATGGCTAGCAGGATACTCCGCATCACACTGCCGAACGGATGTGTCACGATGGCGCCTGCATTCTTAATGATTTTTGCATCCCCGTTGCGCAGTCCCATAGATTGCGGCAATAATTCCAAAAGACGGGTATCCATGCACGTTAAAATAACCAGTTTTTTCTCAGGAAATTTCCCCGCTTTGTAAGGCTCATAATGTCTCTCATTCACAAACTCTGAATTGTGCTGAAGAATCTGTTCTAATTTTGATCCCATTTTGCCATCTCCCATCTTTTTTTAAGTAACGTAAGCTCGTGCCTGTCCTCCTTTTCTTTCTTGTGTTCTCAAGAATAGAGAAGAAAAATGATAGAAAAAAAAGAAAAAAATGAGAAAACGATGAGAAGAAATATCATCATTTTCTCTATTTTACGCTGCATCCCAACGGCTTCGCGGGTTTGTTTTCAATCTATTGTTCTCATCACACCAAAAGACAATAAAATGGTTTAGTAGAAAATGACCATCCCGTTTAATACATTTCAAATATAATAAATTTTCTATCAAAAAGTCTCGATCTATTTTCCAGCTTGTCAGATAATCTCTCGTAAAATTTTGCAATTTCACATGTCTCATCTACTATCAGCTTATTTTTATATAGATAAAAAATGCATCAGATGGCATAAGAATCTACTTTTTCACTAAGAAAATGTCTTTCTTTACCGTTATTTCAGTATATTAAATATTGAGCTGCTAACATTCAAACGTGTTCTGCCGAAAACGTTGCTATATAATAAAAGGAGTAAGATGACCATGTGAAAGGAGCGAATTGACTGTGACACCACACATTTTTGTCGCCAAACCCTTACCTGCCTCTTTTGAAGAAATGCTAAAGGAACATTGTACATACGAGATATGGCAATCCAAAGACCCTATTCCAAGAGACATTTTGTTTGAGAAGCTGCAGCACGCTGATGGTCTTTTAACGTCTGGAACAAAAATCGATCAAGAGCTGTTAGATCACGCACCAAAACTCAAGGTGGTGAGTAATAACTCTGTCGGCTATGACAATTTCGATATAGAAGCGATGAGGCAAAGAGGCGTGATTGGTACGCACACTCCTTATACCCTCGATCATACCGTGGCTGACCTTGCCTTTTCGCTCATTCTCTCCTCTGCGCGAAGAATCGCCGAGCTTGACCGTTTTATCCGTGAAGGAAAATGGACGAAATTCGTACAGGAGGAAGAGATCTTTGGCATCGACGTACATCACCAAACGCTTGGTATTATTGGCATGGGACGTATCGGAGAACAAGTGGCCAAACGGGCAGCACATGGTTTTGATATGAACGTTCTTTATCATAACCGAAGCCGGAATGAAAAGGCTGAAACGGCGTATGGCGCTGTCTATTGTGCACTTGATGAACTTTTAAAACAAGCTGATATCATCGTGTTGATTACACCGCTGACCGAGGAAACGTATCATATGATTGGGGAACGAGAATTGAAGTTAATGAAGCAAACGGCTTTATTTGTAAACATTTCCCGCGGGAAAACAGTGGATGAAAAAAGCCTCATTCAAGCACTTCAGGAGGGATGGATCAAAGGCGCTGGTCTTGATGTGTATGAGCAGGAACCGCTTCAAGAGGATCATCCTTTCAAAGAGATGAACAATGTCACCCTAGCCCCTCACATCGGTTCCGCTACTGAAACAACAAGGGATCTCATGCTGAAACGAGCCATTCATAATGTGATTCATGGAATAGATGGGAAGGCGCCTGTTGATGTTGTGAAGGAGCTTGCTTCATCTTGAACAGAAAAGACGCAGAAACTTCGTCTTTCAGATGGTTGACAAAGGGCTAAAATGATCTTTATTTTAGCTCTTTGTCTTCTTTTCAGCGTGATAGAAAACCTTTGCAGTCTAGGAAGGACGGCTACTTTTGCGGAGCGAATTTGACATTCGTGAGCACCAGCGCGCAGGACTGACAAAGAATGCGAGGGTTTGTCTACACGCTGAAAGACGCAGAAACTGCGTCTTTTTATTTATTTCTTTTAGGAGACATCAGGAGAAAAGACTCATTTTAGCAAATATCCTGATTCTTTACATTTCCTTTATGTTCGGGTGCTATAATATGAGCTAGACAAGCATCAAGAGGACGGCATCCGATTTCCTTAATAGGAGGATGAAGATGAAAAGATTAAGTTCGATTTTTACTATGTTCGCTCTGATCGCTGCTATTCTGTTTTCTGGATTTGTCCCGCAGCAAGCTCATGCAGAAACACCTCTTACACCAACAGCCACAACTGAAACTGCTTCTATTCAGCTCACGCCGGATGTGCGTACCCTTGCCGTCATTAATACATTTGATGGTGTAGCAGATTATTTAATTCGCTACAAACGACTGCCTGATAACTACATTACGAAATCACAAGCAAGTGCTCTCGGATGGGTGGCATCTAAGGGAAATCTAGCCGAGGTGGCGCCAGGTAAAAGCATTGGTGGAGATATTTTCTCAAACCGGGAGGGACGTCTTCCTTCAGCAAGCGGCCGAACATGGCGTGAGGCAGACATCAACTACGTTTCAGGCTTCCGCAATGCTGACCGTCTTGTGTATTCAAGCGACTGGCTCATTTACAAAACAACAGACCATTATGCGACTTTCACCCGTATTCGATAATCAAAAAAGACAGCCCTATTTGATCTGGGGCTGTCTTTTCGTATGGTGGTTTACGGTATCAGGTTTTTCACGTAATCCTCAAAAGGAATCGGCAGCGGCTTTTTCGACACTTCTTCATGCTCATGTGTGGTGACATGATCCTCAGTAACGACCACACGTCCTGTTGGCGTGAGCTTTGAGGCAAGCGGTCTTTTGTTAAAAGTAGAGGATTCATTTTCATAAATCTCGTGTCTCAATTGGCACAATGCATCCTCATCCACCTCGTTCAAAGTGAACGCATAGCCTGTTTCAGCGCCATCTCCTTTATCTAATTGGAGCAGATGTGTCCCTTTTTCGGTTTCCTTTGCTTTGACGCGAAACCGAATAGACGCTCCTTCCACCCAATCTTCTGTAAAAGGCACAGGCTGGAGAGGTAAATTCACACCAAATCCCGCATCAATGAGAAAGCGTTCGTTATGATGCTTCAACATGATGGCTACATGCGTGCCATCAATGGCCCACGTATCCGCTTCTTTGATATACACTGTTCCTTGAAGAAGCTGTACAGAGAGCCCAGCCTCTTTTAACACATAGTATAAGAGAGGATTGAGATCGTAACAAAGACCTCCTCTGTTTCCTTCAAGTAGATGCTGCTTCAACCCTTCTTGATTCAAAGCGTAGGATTGTTTGTTCAGAACAGCTCTATTTTCAAACGGAAAGGTAAAGGCCATTTTTTTTAATACTACAGGCAAGTCATCAAAGGTGATGGACTGGCCTTCATATTCGATCTTCTGTAAAAAAGCTGATTGAATCATGACATTCCCTCCTAAAAAAACTGAGCCTTTGAAGAGACTCAGTTTTCTTGATTGATAAAATCCGTTAACGCCTCAATGGCTTCTTGCTCATCCGCACCATCTGCAATCAGTGTGACAGTAACCCCAGAACTGATCGCAAGACTCATGAGACCCATAATGCTTTTCGCATTGACTTTTTTCCCATCTTTCTCTAGAAAAATATCAGCACCAAAGCGATTGGCTTCTTGTACGAACAAAGCAGCTGGACGTGCCTGCAAGCCTGTTTTCAGCTGGATGGTGACCGTTTTTTCCACCATATGATCTGCCTCCCTTTTTCATTCTCCTATTTGAGTGTAACAGCTTGTCCGTTTCGTAATTGTTCTGCGATTTGATCTAGCTTTCTTAAACGGTGGTTAATCCCTGACTTGCTGATCTTTCCGCTTTCTACCATTTCTCCAAGTTCCTTCAGCGTGACCTCTTGATAGTCGACTCGCAGTTTGGCAATTTCACGAAGCTTTTCCGGCAGGGCATCAAGTCCAATTTTTTCATCAATGAATTGAATGTTCTCGACCTGACGCAGTGATGCACCAATCGTTTTATTCAAGTTTGCTGTTTCACAATTGACGAGCCGGTTGACGGAGTTCCTCATATCTCGGACGATCCGCACATCTTCAAAGCGGAGCAGTGAGTTATGAGCGCCCACAACACTTAAGAATTCCGTGATTTTTTCTGCTTCCTTCATGTACGTAATGTACCCTTTTTTGCGCTCAAGTGTTTTACTATTGAGATGAAATTGATTCATCAGCTCACAAAGGGCATCATTATGTTCTTTATATAGTGAAAAAATCTCAAGGTGATAGGAGGACGTTTCTGGGTTATTCACAGAACCGCCTGCTAAAAAAGCACCTCTCATATAGGAGCGCTTGCAGCATCTTTTCTTCACAAGCTCTTCTGAAATATTGCGCTCAAATACAAATTGCTCACCTAATATTTTTAAATCCTCTAAAATGGTTCTCGCTCGTTCTACCAGTCTGACAATATACACGTTATTCTTTTTCAATCTCATTTTTTTACGGACGAGCAGTTCGACTGTCACATCGTATTTCTTCTTGAGCAGCGTATAAATCCGTCTTGCAATGGCTGCGTTCTCTGTCTGTATATCTAAAATCAATTTTCGATTAGAGAAAGATAATGAACCGTTCATACGGATGAGGGCAGAAAGCTCTGCTTTTGTGCAGCAGTCCTTCACGTCCAGATTAGTCAGCTCTTTTTTTGTTTCGGATGCAAATGACATCCTTGCCACCCCCATTCCTATTTTTTCTGATGCAGCAGGTCGACAAGCAGCGAGGCTACTTTCAGCGTGTCATGACGAATGACATGCTGGTCATATGTAATGATTTCTCCAGGAATCACTTCTAGTCCCATTGCTTTCAGTGCATCTGTGTCGAATTGGACAGGCTGTGCCTGTTCTTCTGCATATTTTGCTTTGATTTCTTCTGGAATTTCTTTATTGTTCACAAAAATCGTATCGATAAATGGACGATCCATATGATCATTTAATGCCTGAACATGATCAGCTGCACTGTAGGAAAGCGTTTCCCCCGGCTGCGTCATGACATTGCAAATATATACTTTTTTCGCCTTAGAGCGAATCACTTCTTCTCCAATATGCGGGACAAGCAAGTTTGGTAAAATACTTGTATACAGGCTGCCGGGCCCAATGACGATCAAATCCGCCTCCCGAATGACTTGAATGGATTCTGGCAGCGGTTCAATCGTATCGGGTGTGAGGAACACTCGTTTGATTCGCTCACCATAGGTGGGAATTTTCGATTCTCCTGTCACCATTTGCCCATTTTCTAATTCAGCATGAAGAACAACACTTGAATTTGCTGCTGGCAATACTTTTCCTCTCACATTTAAAACCTTACTCATTTCAGTGACGGCATGAAAAAAATCACCGGTTATATTTGTCATGGCCGCAAGAATGAGGTTGCCGAGTGAGTGGCCTGTTAAGTCATTCCCTTTGTTAAAACGGTGCTGAAATAGATCTTCTACTAGCGGTTCCACATCAGAGAGAGCCGCAAGGACGTTTCGAATATCTCCTGGAGGGGGAATATTCAAATCATGCCGCAGTCTGCCTGAGCTGCCTCCGTCGTCAGCAACCGTTACAATAGCGGTAATGTCCACTGGCTTCGTTTTAAGCCCTCTGAGCAAAACAGATAAGCCAGTGCCCCCGCCAAGAATGACCACCTTTGGTAGTGTCGTCATCTATTTTCTGCTTCTCTTTTCAATGTCCCGGTGAGTGACATGTGTATAGTAATCGTTTTTAAAATACTCCGATAAATAGTTGGCCAGTGTCACAGATCGATGCTGTCCGCCTGTACAGCCGATGGCAATCACAAGCTGGCTTTTTCCTTCCCGTTTATAGGACGGAAGCATAAAGCTGAGGAGATCGATTAATTTCTCTGTGAATTTTTGCGTTTCACTCCATTTCATCACATAGGAGCGCACTTCTTCATCGTTTCCAGTCTGTGGACGCATGCTCTCAATATAGTAAGGATTCGGCAGGAATCTCACGTCAAAGACAAGATCAGCATCAATCGGCAGGCCGTATTTAAAACCAAAGGACATCACATTTACTGTAAACACCTGTCCTTGATTGGTGGCAAAATGCGTGACAATTTTTTCTCGCAGCTGTTTCGGTTTTAAATCCGATGTATCAAAAATCATTTGAGACCGGCCTTTTAGCTCCTCTAACAGCTCGCGCTCCATTTCAATTCCTTCGAGCGGCAAACCTGTTGTCGCAAGGGGATGCGAACGTCTCGTTTCTTTGTATCTTGAGACAAGCACCTTATCATTTGCATCTAAAAATAGAATTCTTGGCGTGATCCAGTCAAGATCACTCATTTCATCTAAGGCGGCAATTAAGCTGTCAAAAAATTCGCGTCCGCGCAAATCCATCACAAGAGCGACCTTGCTCATCTTGGAATTCGATTCCTTCATGAGCTCTAAGAACTTCGGTAAAAGTGATGGCGGCAGGTTATCAACACAAAAGTAGCCTAAATCTTCAAAGCTTTGAATGGCGACGGTTTTCCCCGCACCTGACATTCCTGTAATAATCACAAGCTGAATATCTTCTTGTTTGTGTGTATTCATGCCTGCTTCCTCTCCTTCTTTATGAAAACGGTTCATGTATTATTCTCCCTGAGGATCTAACCGATAAGCAATCAGCTCAAAGTCGGGTGTATACGTAAAAGTGCCGTGCAGTAGTCCTTTTCCTTTAAGCATGAAATCAAGAATATGGGAATCTCCTGGGGCCATCGGCAAATCAGGCACATCCTTTACGTCATGCCATTTTAAAACGCCTTCCTCTGACTCTGTTACGTTTTTTCCGGTAAATGAATCTGCCATGAAGGTGAACATCATCCACTCTTGAACGATTTGATCGCCTTCTTTTATGATAAAGGTAAAAACACCTTTCAGCTGCGGATTTAAAATATAAATACCTGTTTCTTCTCTATATTCTCGAACGACTGAATCCTTGACCGATTCTCCGCTTTCCATTTTACCGCCCGGTGCTACCCACCAGCCCCGTCTTGGCTTTTGCAGCAAGAGAACTTGATCTTCGTGATGCAGCACACAATTGGTTACTCGTTGCATCAGCTGTCACCTACTCTTTTATGTCTTTAACTTATTATACAGGTTCAACCTGACTCCCACAATGAACATGCCCGTTCTTCCCCGAAAACAGACCGGTTTTCGTTTGAATCGTGTAACGGGCAATTTCTCTACTCTTTATTTTACAGCATCTAATGGTTCTCCATGCGTCATTTGTGAACATCTCGTGAATTTCTGATTTCAGGCAAAAAAAAGGACACGGATTCACATCCGTGCCAAACATGTATTCCTTATAAAAGGGGGTCAATTACTAGTTTCATCATAACGGAAAATTATTTCACCCGTGTTACATTCCAGTTAAAAGCCCATGACGCTATATTAAGGATTTACGACAGCCTTTTATTTCGTTGCTTTGAGTTTTTCAGCAAGCTCTTCTACATAATGCTGTGCGCTTTGTGCTGCAATACTTCCGTCACCTGTTGCTGTCACAATTTGACGAAGTGTTTTTTCACGAATGTCACCAGCTGCGAAAATACCTTCCACTCTTGTTTCCATTCTTTCGTTTGTCTCGATGTAGCCTTCTTTATTTGTAATGCCGAGATTTTCAAATGGTTTAGACAGCGGCAGCATTCCGATATAGATGAAGGCACCGTCTGTTTTAAACTCTTCTTCTTCACCAGTCACCGTATCAACCAATGTCACACTGCCGACTTTCCCGTTTTCTTCATTGATCTGTTTGACGGTTTTGTTCCACTTGAAGTCAATTTTTTCATTATCAAAGGCACGCGCTTGTAAAATGCTTTGTGCACGAAGTTTATCGCGTCTATGGATAATCGTTACTTTAGAAGCGAAGCGTGTGAGATACACACCCTCTTCTACCGCAGAATCACCGCCGCCAATGACGACAAGCTCTTTGTTTTTAAAGAAAGCCCCGTCACATACTGCACAATATGATACGCCGCGGCCGCCAAGTTCTTTTTCACCTGGTGCCCCGATTTTTTTGTATTCAGCCCCTGCCGCGATAATGACAGAGCGTCCTTTGTATTCTTTTGAGCCGGCTTTGACGATTTTGTATTCTTCACCGTTCACGATTTCTTTAATATCGCCATATGCATACTCTGCACCGAATTTCTTCGCATGCTCAAACATTTTATTTGAAAGTTCCGGCCCCAAAATGCTTTCAAAGCCAGGATAGTTCTCGACATCTTCCGTATTCGCCATTTGTCCGCCTGGAATTCCTCTTTCAATCATTAATGTTGAAAGATTTCCCCGTGATGTATAAACAGCGGCTGTCATTCCGGCAGGACCCGCTCCAATGATGATCGTATCGTAGATTTTTTCTTCTGACACAACTGTCACTCCCTCTTCAATTGCTGCTCGCATTTCTTATTAGAATGCCCTTGGGTGATGCTTCCATTCATGACAGAGAGCATCATTTCCACTCTTAGCTTTTATTCCTTACCCATATCCTATTAAATCTGCGGGGAATAAGCGAATCATTTGCTCATATCTTCAAAAAAAGAAAAAGCTTCCTTAAACTGCTGTTTAAGGAAGCCTGTTTACGGTTATATAAAAAGTAATGATTTATTCAACGACTCTTCTTACAACGCCATTGAAAGCTTTTTTCCAGTATACGTTGTTCATTGAGTCAACTGAAACACCGCGAGAGCTGTTGTCGTTCAAGAATGAACCGTTTCCTAAGTAAATACCAACGTGTCCATTTACTTTATACGTATCAAAGAACACAAGGTCTCCGCGTTTCATGTCAGATGCACTTACAGCTCTTCCTTTACCTACAAGCGTATCTGTTGTTGTACCGCCAACTGGTCCAAGGTTGATGCCTGCTGATGCAAATGCCCAGCGAACGAATGAAGAACAGTCAAAACGACGTGCGTCAATATCGGCTTGTGATCTGCCGCCGCCCCATTTATATGGAGATTGTCCAACAATCGTAGAACCTGTGCTGATCGCACCTTCAATTCCGCCTACGTTACTGCTGACAGGTGATCCACCGCCAGAAGATGGCTTCTTGCTTGGTGAACTGCTGTTGCTGTTATTGTTGTCATTAGATGATCCACTGTTACTTGAAGACGGGCTGCTATCGTTATTTGAGCTGTTGTCTTCCGCTTGGACACTAGCTTGACGCTGCTGCTGTTGTCTTTGCGCTTTTTCTTCTTTTGCTTTTTGAGCTGCTTCTCTTGCTTCTTTTTCAGCTTGTTTTTGTGCAGCTACTGTTGCGTCTTTTTCAGATGCGATGCTGTTAGCCTCACTGTTTAACTCACTGATTTCAGAAAAAGCACTTCCTTTTTGCTTTTTCACTTGCTTGAATAGCTTGTCTTTTTCATCAAGCTGTTTATTCAAGTCTGATTGAAGCGTTTCAAGCTTGGCAAGTGTGTTTTGCACATTTTCAAGCTTTGTGTTTAATTCGTTTTCAGACTTTTGAAGTTCTGCTTTGTCTTTTTCCTGCTCTTTAATGATTTCACTGTCTGCGTTGATCAATGTAGATACTGCACCTGCACGACTGATGAAATCGCTAAAGCTTTTTGCTCCTAGTAATACATCTATGTATTTCGTAGAACCGCCGCTCTCTTGGAGTGCACGTACACGCTTTTTCAAGAATTTGTTTCTATCCTCAATACGTTTTTCTGTATCAGCAATTTCTTTTTTCAATGCTTTGATTTCTTTTTTTGTTTTTTCATTTTCTTTTTGTTTTTCTTCGATTTGATCACTTGTTTTTAAAGCTTTCTCATCAATATCTTTAAGCTTTTGTGCAAGTGCCTCTTGTTTTGCTTCAAGCTTTGAAAGCTCTTCTTTTTTCTTTTGAAGATTCTTGTTTACCTCAGATTGCTTGCTGTCTAGTTCTTGTTTCTTTTGTTCAAAGTTCTGTGCGTTTGCTTCATGCGTAAATGGAATAAATAAACCGCTCGCTCCGATCACCGAAGCTAAACCGAAAGTAATAAACTTTTTCACGAATAGTTCCTCCTTTGACAATTTCCCAAGCGACATTAGAAAGCAGCAAATTCTCTGCGATCAATCTGTGCTCTCTATGTCTTTCTTCCTGATTGTTCAGTCAGATGTTGACCAGATTGTTTCTATCACTAGGTGTTTCATTATGTATAGTAAAATATTTAAATATCTATCTTTGTTTTAATCCACGAGTTTCATTATACATGAGACATCGACAAAATGAGCTAATATTTTTATTACATTTATGTTTCAAAAACATGTCGTGATTGTCATACTTCGCCAATTCCTTGCAAATCCCACCTTTTTATCCAAGAAAAAAGCATGACCTTTTCGGCCATGCTGGGATGTTCTGAATCTATTTACCTATTTAATCGATTAACGTACAGATCTCTCGTTCGTATTTAGACAGTGTTTGAACACTGATCTGAAAAGCGGATGCAACATCTTTTTTGCTGACAGCTGCTTCTTGTTCATTCATCCATAGATAATAAGATGCTGCTGCCCAGGCAGGTGCATTTTTCTTATCAATTCCAGAAGCACGTGCCTGCTGAATAATATGGAATAACCAAAAATAAGGCATATGGCTGTCAGGCTGAACGGCTTCCTCCAGACTGGATGCAGCCTGTTTTGCAAAAACTGCATCTTCTGAAAAAGACTTTTCTTTCATTTCATCTTCATATAAAAGCAGTTCTATGAATTGCTGTTCAAAAGCCGTTTTCGCTGCGCGTGCATCAAGGACAGACTGCAGAACGTCACGTTCCCCTTTTTGTTTACTGACATAGTACGCAGTCAGCCGTTCCTCAATCGAGACCATTGGCTCAGTCACCTCAGGTTTATCCTGCCACGGCTTGATTTCATCTGCATCGATATCTTCTTCGACCATCTTATCCCAAACCGTTTGGGCGAGCGTCTTGTGGCCTGTATGATAGGCTGCGCTTGCAAGCCAGTATAAAAATGTACTATCTCCTTGAAAACCTGTTTTGTACAAAGAATAAAGCCATTTAAAGGCCCATTCAAATTCTCCCACAAGGGCAAATGTTGCACCTAGCTTATAACGCTGTTCACTTAGTATTGGATACACGTGCGTTAATTGCTTTGCTAACACATTGACCTTTTCTTCTTCTTTTTCATAATGGTAGAAGACTAGCTGATTGCAAAGGGCATGCAGATTACCGGGATTTTCATGAAGGACCCGGTTCAACATTTCTTTCGCCTGATGGATTCGGCCAGAATAAAAATAGGCCAAAGCGAGATTATTATACGCCGACCAAAATTCTGGATACTCAACAATCATCTGTTCCAGCATCTCAATGGCTTCATCGAGTCTGCCGCTTTCTAACAAATGGTTTGCTTGATCCTGCTTCACAATCAGGTCATCCTGATCATAAGGAAAATCTTCGTCCTCTTCGTCGCTCATGTCGAGCAGGTCAAGAAGGTCGTCATTTTCATCCGCAAATTCCCCGTTCTCTTCCAGCGCGGCATAAGCAGTAGCTGATTTATATGCCTCTTGAAACAGTCCGAGATTCGCATAATTATTGGCTTTAAAATAGTGGCACTCAGACATGTTTTCATCGATGTGTTCAAGGATGAAATCAAGCAGTTCGTTTGATTGCTGGTAATGACCCATTTCAGTATAAATAATGGCAAGCTGTGACAGCATTTCTACATTTTCAGGCTCAAGTACGATGGCCCGCTGTATCAGCTTACTTGCCCTAGACAGATTTCTTTCTCTATATGCTTTAAGACCTTTATGAAAAAAGTAATGCCCATCTTGAAATAGCTGGACGACTTGTGTGTGATTATTTTGAGAAGTGTATTTACTCACCGATACCCTCCATTTCGAACAGTGTACCGTGTGTAGTATAACATACTTCACCAGTCGTCACATAGAACAAAAGGAAAGGAAGGATTTGTTTTTCATTTAAAAATAAAAAGCCTGGGATATCCCCAGGCTTTTCATTCACCTTGATGACGTTTTTTTAATACCTTTAATACATCATCAAGCGGCAATTGCTGTTCACGTAATAATACAAGAAGATGATAGAGGAGGTCAGCAGTTTCCCATTTCAATTCTTCTTGATCCCGGTTTTTCGCTGCAATGATCACCTCAGACGCTTCTTCCCCTACCTTTTTCAGGATTTTATCGACCCCTTTTTCAAATAGATAGGTTGTATAAGCCCCTTCTGGCATTTCCGCCTGACGCTTTGCAATGACCTGTTCAAGTTCATTTAATATTGCAAAACGTTCCTGCTCTTCGCTCAGGCGTTTCACGCCTTCTTCCGAAAAACAGCTATAGCTGCCAGTATGGCAGGCTGGGCCGCTTGGCGCGACAAGGACAAGCAGAGCGTCCTTGTCACAGTCATATCGAATAGAAATCACTTGCTGGGTATGTCCAGAGGTGGCGCCTTTGTGCCAAAGCTCGTTTCTCGACCGGCTATAAAACCATGTTTCACCTGTCTCCAGCGTTTTTTCATAGGATTCTTGATTCATATATGCAAGCGTCAATACTTCCTTACTTTGAGCATCCTGTACAATCGCAGGAATCAGGCCCGCTTCATTAAAGGTTAATTCATTTGCCTGTTTCATCTGACCTTCACCCCGTGTTCTCTCAAATATGTCTTCACCTCATGAATGGAGGTTTCTTTATAATGGAAAATGGAGGCTGCTAATGCTGCATCAGCTTCTCCTTTTGTAAAGGCCTCGAGCATATGCTGAGCATTGCCAGCGCCGCCAGAAGCGATCACTGGCACATTGACCGCCTCTGATACAAGCTTTGTCAATCGATGATCAAAGCCTGTCTTTTCACCATCAGCATCCATACTTGTCAGCAAAATCTCTCCTGCCCCTCTCTGCACAGCTTCCTTCGCCCAGTCGCTGACCTCTAAATCTGTTTGACGGCGTCCTCCGTGTGTATAGACCATGTATGCTTTTTTCTCTTCATCGTATTTTGCATCAATCGCAACAACGATACACTGGGAACCAAAAAAGTCAGCACCTTCTGAAATCAGTTCCGGTCTTAACACAGCTGCTGTGTTGACAGATACTTTGTCTGCACCCGCTCTTAATATACGCTTCATGTCATCAAGGTGGTTAATCCCGCCACCCACCGTAAATGGTATCGCAAGCGTAGACGCGACTTGTTTGACCACATCCACCATCGTTTTCCGGCCTTCATGAGAAGCAGAAATATCAAGAAAGACGAGTTCATCCGCCCCTTCCTCATCATAGATCTGCGCCAATTCAACCGGATCACCAGCATCTTTTAAGCCAAGGAATTGCACCCCTTTGACAACACGCCCTTCCTTCACATCAAGACATGGAATGATTCGTTTTGTCATCATATGCGGTCAAGCCCTTCAAATGCTTCTGCTAAAGTAAACTGCTTTGTGTAAAGTGCCTTTCCAACGATCGCACCAGACACACCAGACTGTTTTTGCGCTGACAGCTTTTGAAGATCAGCTACTGCGCTGACACCACCTGAAGCAATCACTTGTTTGCCGGTTGCTTCTGCTAAGCGAACCGTGCTTTCTACATTGGGACCAGAAAGCATGCCATCCATTTGAATATCGGTGAAAATAAAGACCTCTGCGCCTTCCTTTGCCAATTCCCTGCCGAGTTCCTCTGCCTTCACTTTAGACGTTTCAAGCCATCCTTCAGTCGATACAAAGCCATTTCGCGCATCAATCCCAATTGCGATTTTCTCTCCATATTGCGCCAGCATTTTTTTCACAAAGGCTGGGTTCGAAACAGCTGAGCTGCCGAGAATCACTCTATCTACGCCGTTCTTTAAATAAAAGGCAACGTCTTCTTCTGTCCGAATACCGCCGCCGATTTGTACCTTCACATCTAAGGAAGAAGCAATCGCCAGCACATGCTCATGATTGACACGTTTCCCTGCTTTTGCACCATCTAGATCCACAAGATGAATCCATGCTGCTCCATCCTTCGCAAATTGCGCGGCCATGTCGAGCGGTGAATCTCCATAAATGGTTTCTTGATCATAATCTCCTTGCACAAGACGTACACATTTGCCATTTCTCATATCAATCGCTGGATATAATATAAACTCACTCATTTGCTCACCCTCTGTTCGTTTGCTAATTGAATAAATTGTTTGAGTAGCGCCATTCCCGTTGTACTGCTTTTTTCAGGGTGAAACTGTGCTCCAAGCACATTTCCCTTGCCAACAACAGCTGGTACTTGAACACCATAGTCCGCGCTTGCTAATTGCTCATCTGGATTCATATCGCTCACATAATAAGAGTGAACAAAGTACGCAAATCCTTCTGGTACACCGTCAAACAATGGGGAGGGCTGATGAAATGTGAGCTCATTCCAGCCCATATGAGGTACCTTCAGCCTTTGCCCGTCCTGATCACGGTCCTTTAAAAGAACGACACGCCCTTTTAACAGCCCCAATCCTTTTGTGTGTCCTGCCTCTTCACTTTCTTCAAATAACAGCTGCATGCCAAGGCAAATGCCGAATAACAGCTTTTCTTCCTGCACAACTTGGTGAATAAACGCCTCAAGTCCAGTCTCTTTTAACAGCTGCATTGCATCACGAAACGAACCTACTCCGGGCAATATATAAGCATCTGCTTTTTTCAGCTCCTCCACATCAGAGGAGACGATATAGCGGGCACCTGCTCGTTCCAGTGCTTTTGATACGCTGAACAAATTTCCCATTCCGTAATCAATGACTCCAATCATTAGAGCATCCCCTTTGTTGACGGTATCCCTTTCACTCGCGGATCAATGGTTGTTGCTTCATCTAAGGCACGTGCCATCGCTTTAAAAATGGCTTCAATTATATGATGTGTATTGGTTCCGTAGTGAACAATGACATGAAGGTTGATCCGGGCTTCAAGTGCAAATTTCCACAGAAACTCATGCACTAGCTCTGTATCAAAGGTACCAACCTTTTGACTCGGAAAAGCCGCTCTCATTTCCAAATGAGGACGGTTGCTTAAGTCGACCACGACCTGGGCAAGTGTTTCATCCATCGGAACAAAGCTGGAGCCATACCGCTTAATCCCTTTTTTATCGCCTAACGCTTCCTTAAACATTTGCCCAAGTACAATGCCGATATCTTCTGTTGTGTGGTGATCATCAACATCCGTATCTCCTTTCGCATCGACGGTCAAATTAAAGTGTCCATGCTTCGTAAATAAATCAAGCATGTGCGTCATGAAAGGGACATCTGTTTGAATATCCGCTTTTCCTTCTCCATCAATTTCTAGCGCTAATGAAATGTTCGTTTCATTTGTTTTTCTCGCTGTTTTCGCCTGTCTCATTACGATTCCTCCCGCTTTCTCGCTTCAATCGACCTTGCATGTGCTTCAAGCCCTTCTAATCTGGCAAAAGCCGCAATGCTTTCCCGGTGTGTTTCAAAGGCTTCTTGACTATATGAAATAATGCTCGTTTTCTTTTGAAAATCAGTCACCCCAAGCGGGCTGGAGAATCGAGCTGTTCCGTTTGTTGGCAGCACATGATTCGGCCCTGCAAAATAATCGCCCACCGGCTCTGGACTATAGCGTCCCAAGAAAATTGCGCCAGCATGCTTGATTTGACCAAGAAGTGATTCTGGGTATGCTGTCAGCACCTCTAAGTGCTCTGGTGCTAATTGATTGATGACGTCTACTGCACGTTCGATTGATTCTGTCACGTAAATACGGCCATGATCTTGTATAGATTTTGCTGCGATTGATTTTCTCGGCAAAGTATCCAGCTGCTTTCGAACTTCAGCCTGCACACTTTCAGCAAGTGTCTTAGACGGTGTTACCAAAATACTAGATGCCAGCGCATCATGCTCTGCCTGTGAAAGTAAATCCGCCGCTACCTCATGCGCGACTGCTGTTTCGTCTGCTAGAACTGCAATTTCACTTGGACCTGCAATCATATCAATGTCTACCTGACCAAATACTTCCCGCTTTGCCAGCGCGACATAAATGTTGCCTGGACCTGTGATTTTATCAACAGGCTTGATGCTTTCCGTTCCATAGGCAAGTGCCGCAACCGCCTGCGCTCCGCCCATTTTATACATTTCAGAAATACCAAGCTCCTTCGCCGCAGCCAGTACAGCGTCAGAAAGACGACCATCTTTCCCAGGGGGTGTCACAAGAACGATTCGTTCAACGCCAGCGACTAGCGCAGGAATCACATTCATTAATACAGATGATGGATAAGCAGCTGTTCCACCAGGGACATACACACCTACTGCATCAAGCGGTGTTACCTTTTGTCCAAGCATTGAGCCGTCCTTTTGGTGATAAAACCAAGAGGATGTCAGCTGGCGCTCGTGGTATGTGCGAATATGCTTGATAGCCGTTTGAATAATCTGAACCATCTCTTTATCCAAGCGGTCACAGGCTTTTGCCATTTCATCCTCTGTGACAAGTGGATCTTCAATCAACACCCCGTCAAATTGCTTTGTAAAAGACTGTACAGCTTCATCACCATTTGTTCTCACTTCTTGTATAATGCGCTGAACAGCCTGACGCTGCTCTTCTGTTCCTGTATCTAAAGACCGTTTGAGTGAGAGAGTATCTGTCTCACCTTCTTGTAGATAGGTGATGTTCACGATGTTTCCTCCCCTTCTCCAATAATTCTTGCAAGACGCTGCGCCATTTCATCAATCACCGTATCCTTCATCCTATAGCTCACAGGATTGACAATAAAACGTGACGTGATATCACAAATATGTTCCGTTTCCACAAGTCCATTTTCTTTTAATGTTTGACCTGTAGAGACAATGTCTACAATGCGATCGGCAAGCCCAATGAGCGGTGCTAATTCTATGGAACCATTCAGCTTAATGATCTCCACCTGCTCCCCTTGCTCTCTAAAATAGGATGATGCGACATTTGGGTACTTTGTTGCCACACGCGGTGCGACACCACCCCAGCTCGCTCCTGGCAATCCAGCAACAGCTAAATGACATTTACTGATGTTTAAATCGAGCACTTCGTACACATCACGAGCTTCTTCAAGCATGACATCCTTCCCTGCAATGCCAACATCCGCCACGCCGTGCTCTACGTAGGTGGTCACATCCATTGGCTTGGCTAAAATAAAGCGGAGATTTTCTTCTGGTACATCAATGATTAATTTTCTTGAATCCTCGAATTCCTCTGGCAGCTGGTACCCCGCCTGTCTTAACAGCCCTGCTGCTTCTTCAAATATCCGGCCCTTTGGCATCGCCATCGTCAACACTTTACCCATTCCGCTCTTCCTTTCTAGCGCCGATAAAATAAGTCACCTGTTCAAATGCCTTGGTCATCGCGTCAATATTTTCAATCCCCGCTAAGTCTTGCAGGACGATCTTTTTCCCTTTTGACCGCTCCTTTTCTGCAAAAGCAAAGGCTTCCAGTCTTTGTTCTTTACTAAAAATCACAGCCTCCTGCGGCTCAATGATTTCTTTTGCATCGAGCGCTTCAAGAAGACGGTCTAGTCGAAGTCCGAACCCTGTAGCTGGTGCAGGTGCATCAAAGTGAGCAAGCAATTGATCATATCTCCCGCCGCTTCCGATGACCGACCCAACATGATCTGCAAATACTTCAAACAAAATACCCGTATAATAGCTCATATGACTCACCATGCTTAAATCTAAACGGATATATTCTGTACAGCCGTAATCTTCAAGTGTCTCCCAAAGCGACTTTAACTGTGCGAGCACCTCTTTTCCATCTTGTGAAACGACGATTTCCTCTGCCCGCTCTATAACCTCTTGGCCGCCTCTTAACTCTAAAAGCTGTAACAGCCTCGTTTTATCGATGGAGGAAAGCGGTAATTGTTTCACATGCTGACGGTATCCCACATAATTCTTTTCATATAAGAAGCGACGAAGGACGTTTGCACGCTCTGTATTTCCAAGTACATCAACAAATAACGTTTCTGCTAAAGCGACATGCCCGATCGCAATTTTGAAGGACCTTAGCCCGGCATTTTTTAAGGCAAATACGGCAAGCGCGATGACTTCAGCATCTGCACTAATCGAACCATCACCAATCAATTCAATTCCGACCTGCTCAAATTCTGACGGCCTTCCGCCTTCTCTTTCCTGGGCGCGGAACACATTGGCTGCATACCCAACACGAAGCGGATACGCCTGTTCATGAAGCTTAGAAGCCGCCACCCTTGCAATCGGACCTGTCATATCAGGTCTCAGCACTAGAGTTTGCCCGTTTTGATCAAGAAGCTTAAAAAGCTGTGTATCAGTAATCGCCGATTGAACACCGACTGTATCGTAAAATTCAAGCGTTGGTGTCTCCATCAAACGGAAACCCCAACCAGTCATGACCTCTGTTAAGGAATGCCTCACTTTTTTTTTCGTCTCATACAATCCAGGTAATGAATCCCGCATTCCATATGGTTTCTCAAACATAAACATGTTTCTTCCGCACCTCCAACACATTAAAACAAAAAATTCCGAATCCTTTAGTTCGCTAATATGATAATATGCTAACAAAATAAAGTGATTAAATCAATCATTTTTATTTCTCCCTATTTTCATCAACATATTCTGGAATTATTACATTCAAGTGACACCTGTGCCTTTTCTGTATGTTCGATGAAGGAACGTGCTATAATACTTAAAAATATTGAATAACACAGGAGATTAACAGTGAAGTTCATCCAGACATTCATCTTAACTTTGTTGTGCGCATGTCTTGTTTATTTCGGCTTTATATACGTTTCACAAATCGATCAAGTCAAGAAAACAGCTTCGCCGCAAAAAGCAGCAAAAGAAAACGATACAGAACTTGCGGCTGAAGAAACTCGTTCAACGAAAAAAGCAGAAACCACACATCATTCATTAAAAGGAAGCAAAAAAGCCATGGACGTCATTCTCTACAATCAAATGGATGCGCCAAGGCTTTATAACGGATGCGAAGTCACGAGCTTAGCGATGCTGCTTCATTACAGCGGCTATGAGCAAGTAACGAAAAACACATTGGCAAATGAAATCAAACGCGTTCCGCTCAATTATGAAAATGGCTTAAAAGGAGACCCTCATGACGGGTTTGTAGGCGATATGGAGAATGGACCGGGTCTTGGGGTTTACCACGAACCGATTTATCAGCTTGCGAAAAAATACGCGGGCGATCAAGTAGTCGACTTAACCGGAAAGCCTGTTAAAAAGGCCATCTATCAATCACTTGAAAAGGGCTATCCTGTCTGGGTGATTACGACATCCACCTTTGACAAAACAGATAACATCGAAACTTGGAATACACCGAATGGCAAAATAAATGTAAGCTTTAATATGCATAGCGTGGTCATCACAGGCTATGACAAGGAGCATGTCTACTTGAATAACCCCTATGGAGAAAAGAATCAAAAAGTCGACCGTGATCAGTTTGAAGATTCTTGGGAACAGATGGGCAGTCAGGCGATTATCATTAAAGCGTAAAAAAACAACCTCTATCCGCATAGAGGTTGTTTTTGAATGATTTATTTTTCTAATAATTCCTTCAGGCGGTCTTCAAGCTTTTCAGCTGTCATCGCACCTCCACCCAGGCTGAAGTATTCATCCCCTCTTTTTAATAAAAGTGTAGGATAGCCGTTCACATGAAGTTGATGAACCTTCGCAAAGTCGGCATACGCATCATTCATCGCTTCTTTTGTTTTCATGCGTTCAATGACTGCGTCAGGATCAAGATGATGCGCCAAAGCGATCTCCCGATACGTTTCTTCATCACTCAGGCTTTTTCCGTCTTGATAAAAAGCCTTTTGCATCGATGAAGCCAAGTGCAATGCGCGCTCAGGTGCGATGGATCTTAATGCAGAAAAACCAATGGCCGCAGCCTCAGAGTCTAAAAGAAACGTTCCGTTTGCTAACAGCTCCTGATAACGTTCACCAAACTCGACACCAGTCAGCTGACTAATACGCTGATTTGCTTCTGAAATGTGTGGATAATCCTTTATTGGAAGACTTCTTTCCCCTACAAATAAACCACCCGACACAAGTGTTAATGATATCTCCGGATGATTTTCATGCAAAGTGCGGATACTGTTTGAAAATCCATAACACCAGCCACAATACGCATCCCATACATAGATGAAAGACAATTCTTGCTCATTCATACGTTAGACTCCCCATTTATCATTTTTAGGCGGTCATGAAACTGCTTATTCAGCTTCAGATACAACGGTAAAACGTTCTCCAACATGGGCTGCCTGCTCCACCTCATCAACCAGCGCAATGGCGTAGTCAGCATAGCTCACATAGCTGTCACCTTTAGAATTGACAATCAGATGGTCTTTCCCTTTCACGTAAGAACCTGTACGTTTGCCAGCTGGATTAAAGAATGCAGCTGGACTGAGGAAGGTCCATTTTAATCCCTCTGTCTGTTGAAGATCTTTTAGGTTTTCTCCTTGCTGTGAAGCCGTAGCAGCATATTCTTTAGGAAACTCTGGTGTGTCCACTAGTCTTGTTGTTTTCGCCTCATCTACAAATAGACTTCCTGCTCCGCCCACAACGATCAAACGAGTCTCAGGTGCCTCTTTTAAAATATCGATCAGCTTTTTCCCAGCTTCTACGTGAAGGTGCTCTTTTCCAGCAGGTGCGCCAAATGCATTTACAATCACATCAAAGCCTTTGATGTCTTCTGCTTGCAAGTGAAACACATCCTTCTCAAGAACAGCTAGTGATGAATCTGTCACCTTTTGTGCATCTCGGACGATCGCCGTTACTTCATGTCCTCTTGATTGAGCCTCTTTCACAATTTCTTGTCCTGCTTTACCTGTTGCGCCAATAATTCCAATTTTCATGTTAACTCCTCCTGCAATATGGTTTTATGTCGATAAAGAAAGGTGTAACTAATACGGTTACAACAGAGGTAAAAAAAATTGAATAGATCATCCAATTTTTTTGATTAGCACATGCGTTAGTTCACTTAATTTGATCTCAGCAAGTACTTGCTCCATCGCACTTTGAGCGCGGCATAAAATTAATTCAAGCACCGCTTGAATATTTGCACCGATCGGACAGTCAGGATTTGGGCTTTCATGAATTTGAAACAATTCTCCCTCATCCACGACTTCAACCGCTTTATACACATCGAGCAGTGTAATGTCGTCTTCACTGCGGTTCAGCTGAGAACCGCCTTTGCCAAGACTCGTTGAGATTAGGCCTGCTTTTTTTAATTTACTCATAATGCGGCGGATGACCACTGGGTTTGTATTCACACTTCCTGCGATATCCTCCGATGTCTGTAATGATCCTTTTTCAAGTGATAGCAAGGCCAGAATATGGACAGCGACAGTAAATCTGCTGCTGATTTTCATGTTTTCTCACCTCTGTTGTAATCATTATAGTTACACCATGTCACATTGTCAACAAAAAAGTCTGCCGAGCTACTCAGCAGACGTAGATTGACGTGCTTCCATTTCTTCTTTCGTATAAATCATGCGCATTGGATTTCCTCCAACAAATGAGCCTGCTGGCACATCCTTATGAACAAGTGTACCAGCCGATACGATCGCACCATCCCCAATGGTCACACCAGGTAAAATAGTTGAATTAGCTCCAATTAAAACTTCATCACCAATATAGACTTCCCCAAGTCTGTACTCTTTAATCAAATACTCATGGGACAAGATGGTCGTGTTATAGCCGATCACACTATTTCGACCGACAGTGATTTTCTCAGGAAACATCAGATCAACCATCACCATTAAGGCGAACGCCGTATCCTCGCCGACCTTCATACGAAGAAAGGTTCGGTATATCCAATTTTTCATTCCCATAAAAGGCGTGTACCTTGCCATTTGAATAAAAATGAAGTTTTTCACCACTTTGAAAAAGGGAACTGTCCGATAGACTTGCCGCAGTGAATTGACCCCTTTTACAGGATAACGATCTGTTTTTCTCAACTTAATCAGCTCCAACAATCGCCAGGAGATCACTCATTTTCTTCAGCATGAAATCAGGGCGATGCTTTAAAAGCGCCTCTTCTCCCTTAATAGACCAAGCAACACCTGCCGTTTTTGTCCCTGCCGCTTGACCAGACAAAATATCGTGATAATTATCACCGACCATCACCGCTTCATGCGGATCACTGCCAAGCTTTGATAATGCCAGCTGAACAGGCTCCGGATGCGGCTTCTCATTTTGCACATCATCGAGCGTCACAATGACCTCAAAGAACGGCTCTAAACCGGTCAGCTTCAATCCCATTAAAACCGTATCCCGTATCTTCGTTGTGACAATACCGAGCTTAAATCCTCGATCCTGCAGGACTTTCAATGTGTCTATAACGGTCTCATATTCAGTCACAAGCAGATCATGCTGCTTATGATTAAACTTGCGGTACATCTGAATCATATCATCCGTCAAATCAGGGTCCATCGCAGAGAATGTATCAAACAAGGACGGACCAATGAAATGAAGAATATCCTCACGGCTGTACTGACCAGGGTAATAATGATCCAGCGTATGCTGAAATGAAGCAATAATTAATTCATTTGTATTGATTAATGTGCCATCTAAATCAAATAGCACTGTGTTGATCGTCGATTCGTTCATATGGCTTCCTTTCTAACAGCTGCAAGTTCCCGCTTCCGCCAAATATAGCTAATAGCAGCTGTCAATAAAATTGCAGAAATCAGGCGGATGACAAGAAGCGGCCATACTGGAATACCAAGTGGTATAAAAATCAGCGTATCTTCGACCACCGCATGGCAGGCAACGAGGAAAATAAAGGCAAGAGTTAAGTCCTTTTTACTCACACCGTCCTCTTCCACTGCCTTCATCATCACGCCGGCTCCGTACGCCAGACCAATCGTTAATCCAGCCACCATCGTCATAGATGTATTTTCTTTCATTCCAAGCATTCTAGTAAAAGGTGACAGCCACTTAGACAGTGTATGAAGCCACCCTAAATCTCTCATGAATTGAATGATGATCATGAGAGGGATGACGATACAGGCGAGCTGGAGCACACCGAGTACAGCTTTTTGTAAAGCAAGCAGGACGATCATGTACCAGCTGGAAGGCACATCAGCCGCCTGAGCTGCCGTCAGTAGTCCATATTGCGCCGGCTCCTCGCCTCCCTGCCAAACGAGATGAATGACAATAGCCGAAATAACAGCAAGACTGATTCTGACCAACAAAATCACAGACACTCTCAGTCCAACCTTTGCTGCCACGGTCGATTCGATGATCAGGTTATGGCAAAAGGACAGCATCACTGCCAAAATAAACACTTCCTTCACAGGAAGCTCTAATGTCAAAATGGCCGCAATCCCCGCATACAAGTTCAGCATGTTTCCTAATACAAGCGGAATAGCCGCTTCTCCCGAAAGACCAAACACCCCCATAAATGGCCGAATGAATTGTATGATCCAACCCATTACAGGCGTATGCTGCAAGATACTGACGAGAATGGTAACTGGAAAGATGACTTTGCCAAGTGTCCAAGTTGTCGATAGCCCTGCCTTCAAGCCGTTTTTCCATGTCTCTCCCATCTCTTATGATCCCCCCTGCTTAATTCGATGAGTTGTTCTCTTTATACGGAATCGATGCGTATCCTTTCATTCTTCTAAAGAAAATCAGTAGAACAGCCACTGCGAATATCGCAATCGAAATCATCTGTGCGATTCGAAGATGCTCTGTCAGCATTAAACTGTCTGTTCTCATCCCTTCTATGAAGAAACGGCCGATTGAATACCAAATTAAATAAGACAAGAAGATTTCGCCTCTTCTCAGCGATGTTCTGCGTAATAAAATCAATATGACAACACCGGCAAGATTCCATAATGATTCGTATAAGAACGTCGGGTGATAATAGGTCCCATCAATATACATTTGATTAATGATAAACTCAGGCAGATGCAAATTTTCTAAAAAGGTTCTTGAAACCGCCTCACCGTGCGCTTCTTGGTTAATAAAGTTCCCCCAGCGCCCAATTGCCTGCGCTAGTAAAATACTAGGTGCTGCGACGTCAGCTATTTTCCAAAAGGATACCTTTCTCACTTTTGTAAAAACGATGGCTGTCAGCACGGCACCGATCAGCCCGCCGTGAATCGCAATTCCACCATTCCAAATTTTAATGATTTCGTTTGGGTGCTGCTGATAGTAATCCCATTCGAAAGATACATAATAAATTCGTGCACAAATAATCGCTATTGGAATGGCAAATAAGATTAAGTCAATAAACATATCTTTATTGATTCCTCTTTTTTCACATTCTCTCAGTGCGAGCCAGAGTCCAAGCAAGGCCCCGATCCCAATAATCACACCATACCAATGAACCGAAATAGGTCCAAGCTGAAAAGCGATCGGATCAATTGGCTGAATTGCTTCGTTCATATAGTCAACTCCTATTCATCCTGGCCATTGTCTTCAATGACATCGGCAAGTTTACTTGTAAATTGTTCTGCTGCATTATGTCCCATACGTTTCAGCCTGAAGTTCATCGCAGCCACCTCAATGATGACAGCTAAGTTTCGACCTGGCCGTACAGGGATCGTCAGCTTCGGCACATCTGTATCGATGATGCGCATTTTCTCTTCTTCAAGTCCTAAACGATCATACTGTTTGCCTTGTTCCCAAAGCTCAAGGTTCATTACAATCGTAATTCTCTTATAGCTTCTAACAGCGCCTGCTCCAAATAAGGTCATCACATTAATAATACCTAACCCGCGGATTTCTAAAAGATGTTCAATCAGCTCTGGTGCGCTCCCGACTAATGTATCCTGATCCTCTTGACGGATTTCCACGCAATCGTCTGCGACCAGCCGATGTCCTCTCTTCACTAATTCTAAGGCTGTTTCACTTTTTCCTACTCCGCTTTTCCCAATTAATAATACACCTACACCATATACATCTACGAGCACACCATGAATAGCAGTCGTTGGTGCAAGCTTACTTTCTAAAAAGTTGGTCAATCGACTCGAAAGTCTTGTCGTTTTTAGGCTAGATCGTAAAACGGGCACGCCATTTTCATTTGATGCTTCGATTAATTCCTTCGGGACATCACGATCTCGTGACAAAATAATCGCAGGGGTAATATCTGTACAAAGAGACATCATTCTCTGCTTTCGTTCGCGTTCTGGGAGCTGTTCAAAAAAAGAAAGCTCTGTTTTCCCTAAAAGTTGAACTCTTTCTTTTGGGTAATATGTAAAATAACCAGCCATTTCAATACCTGGTCTGGAAAGATCACTGATTGTAATGGGACGATTAATCCCTTCTTCCCCACTTACCAGTTCAAGATGAAATTGTTCCATTATGTCCTTCGTACGAACTTTCGGCACGCTTCTTCCTCCTTTTATCACAGGCGATTCAGAAATACAGCTCTATTTTATCACTTTCAATGATGAACCCAAAATAGTATTTTATCCTGTTCCTGTTTCACCGCCCCAACTGGTATAGACAACTATACTTAAAAAGAGTAAACTTAAAGTAAAGATTACGAATAAGGGGGCTCAAACATGAGCGGTTCTTTATTGCTC
The DNA here is from genome assembly GCF_038593305.1 of Bacillus sp. FSL P4-0248. Classification (NCBI taxonomy): domain Bacteria; kingdom Bacillati; phylum Bacillota; class Bacilli; order Caryophanales; family Bacillaceae; genus Bacillus; species Bacillus sp. FSL P4-0248. The sequence goes on from NZ_CP151983.1 coordinate 3,121,007, forward strand.
TCCAATATTCATATTGTGACAAAGACAAAGATCATTGAAAACGGTTTTGTCGGTTTACGCGATGGCAAGATTGACTATATTTCAACATCTCCACCGACAGGAAATTATAAAAAAGTATATATTTCCCGGGAAAACTTTTATTTACTCCCTGGAATGATTGATATTCACATCCATGGCGGATATGGTGCAGACATGATGGATGCGACAGCAGAAGCAATGAATACACTCGCTGACAACCTTCCGTCCGAAGGAACGACAAGTTTTTTAGCGACAACCATCACACAAAACCATCATGAGATTGAGCAGGCACTTAAAAATGTCGCTCAGTGGAAACAAAGTAATGAAGAACAAGCAGGAAGTCAGGCACAATGTATAGGAATCCACCTAGAAGGTCCATTTATTTCTAAAGATAAGGCAGGGGCACAGCCTGTTCAATGGATTAAACAGCCCGATATTCCGCTTTTTAAAAAATGGCTGGATGCTTCTGAACAGCTCATTCGAATTGTCACGTTTGCGCCTGAGGAAGACACAGATTTTGCTTTCCTTTCCATGTTACAGGAAATGAACATGATCCCTTCTATTGGACATACGAATGCCCATCATGACATGATGAATTTAGCAGCTAAGCATGGTGCACGCCATGTAACACACCTTTATAATGCACTGAGTTCGTTTCAGCATCGTGAACCGAATGCTGTAGGTGCTGCTCTTACGAATGAGAACCTTTATACCGAGCTGATCACAGATGGGATTCACTCCCACCCTCTTTCCATCAAGCTTGCGTATTTGGCAAAAGGAAGTGATCGTTTGATCATGATCACAGACTCAATGCGTGCAAAAGGTCTTGGGAATGGAACATACGAATTTGGCGGTCAGACGGTCACAGTCAGCGGCGAAAAAGCATTGCTGGACGATGGGACACTTGCAGGATCAATTTTGCGAATGAAAGATGGCGTCAAACGGATGAAACAGCTCACAAATTGTGAATGGACAGAGATTGCGAAGATGACCTCAACGAATGCAGCCGCTCAACTGGGTCTTGACCAACAGCTCGGTTCCATCGAAATTGGAAAAATAGCAGATTTGGTGATTTGGGATGAATCTGGTGAACTGATGATGACGATCTGCCGTGGACAAATCGTCTTTGAAAAAAAGGAGGCCAACCACTCATGAACATCATCGAATTTGAAAGCAAAGATCAATTAGGAAAAGAAGCAGCTGCCATTATTGCAAGAACAATAGCTGCTAAACCCGATGCCGTACTCGGCCTAGCGACGGGAGGTACACCTATTGAAACTTACAAAGAGTTAATTCAACTTCATCAAGCGAATCAACTGTCTTTCAAGCAAACAAAAACAATCAATTTAGATGAATATGCAGGACTCAATCCAGAACACGAAAATAGTTATATGACCTACATGAAACGTCATTTATTTGACCATATTGATCTCCCTCAGGATCAGTATTTTCTTCCAAATGGCAAAGCAGCTCATTTAGAAAAGGAATGCTTAAGATATGACCAGCTCATTGAGGATGTAGGCGGCATCGATCTTCAGCTCCTTGGAATCGGTCAAAATGGGCATATCGGTTTTAACGAACCAGGTACCCCTTTCAACTCAAAGACTCATGTCGTGCAGTTAGATGAAAACACGAGACAGGCTAACGCAAGATACTTTTCTTCTATTGATGAGGTACCTACACATGCCATCACAATGGGAATCGCGAGCATTCTTTCAAGTAAAAAGATTCTCCTTCTTGCTTCGGGAAAATCAAAAGCGAAAGTGATACAATATTTAGAACGGGCAGAGATTCATCCGGACTTCCCAGCGTCTGCACTGAAACTTCATGAAGATGTAACGGTTATGATTGATCGAGAAGCTGGATCACTACGCTAAAAACGAGAGGATTTTCACATGTTTATTGATAAGCAGTCACCTATTCCGATGTACCATCAGATTATGGAGAACTTGAAAAAGCAGATTGAGGATGGAACATTAGCACCTGATACACTCATTCCTTCTGAAAGAGAATATGCCGAACGCTTTGGTATTAGTCGAATGACTGTCAGACAAGCCTTATCGAATCTTGTGAACGAAGGATATTTGTATCGTCAAAAAGGAAAAGGCACCTTTGTTAGCCGGAAAAAATTTGAACAGCCGCTTCAAGGCTTAACAAGCTTTTCAGAGGATATGCGCCAGCGTGGGCTCAAAGCATCAAGCCAGCTGATTGACTTTAAAAAAACCGCATGTCCAGAGCACTTGCTGCCCGTCTTACAGCTGACTAATAGTGATACTGTATTTGAACTAAAACGGATACGCCTTGCAAATGATGAACCGATGGCGATTGAAACGAGCTATATACCTGAAAGATTTGCAGGAGATTTAACAAAGGAACATTTAACTGGCTCTTTATATGAATATATTGAAACTCACACTGGTCATGTCATTGCTCATGCCAAACAGGAGCTTGAAGCCAATGTTGCCTCAAAGGAAGAAGCACACTTGCTGTCTATTCTAGCAGGAGACCCTGTACTGTCCATAACAAGAACGACTTTTTTTCAAAAAGACATTCCATTTGAGTATGTTGTTTCCGTTTATAGAGGGGATCGTTACAAGCTCATTCATACAATGGAAAGATAAACAGTGCCCCTGACACGGAGCACTGTTTTTTATTTCCTAAGAAATTTTATTTCGTCATCATCTTTTGTATGAATTTTCCATATTGGAGAAATGGCTTTTCCTTGAAAACGATCTTTTGCTACAGTGTACCAATAATAATCTTCATTTGGCTTTAAGCCCTTCCACTCAAAGCTTGCTTTTTTGCCGCTTTTTATGCCTCGAGCCTCTCCTAGAAGAACATTCGTATACACATTGAGTTCAAAATAATTGGTTTTGACAGATTTCATTTTCGGTGTCAAATCCACATCGATTGAAAATTCATCCTGATCTCCATACGTTTTAGGATCATAAAAATGCTCTTGATTCAAGTAAGGAGAGTATGTCGTAAAGTGAAGCTGATTTTTTTCTTGATCGGCTGTTATCACCCTCATAAACCCTTGACCACCTTCAGGTCCTGACTGATAATCGGCGAGTATTTGATATACTTTCCTGTCTACTTTTCCATCATGGTCATCATCAAGCTCATCTACTTTCCTGCTTGCTCCATGATAATGGCCGCTAAATACGGCCACAATATTAGGATGGCGTTTCACCACTTGGTGGAAGATGAGGTCGCCAATCGGGCTTCGGTTGCCGCTCACTAACAAATACTCATGGAAATTTAAAATGACGATACGATCTGGATGCTCAGAAATGACACGGTTTAACCAATCAATTTCATCTTGCTTAATCCCCCAGCCCATGTACACCATCATATAATCATTGCCGCCGGCAGAGATGAGATCATAATGACCTTTATTGTTTCGATAGGATTCACCATAGTAAGGCTTATCCGCAAAGCGTTTTTCCCCGAAATATTTTCCGTATTCCGCATATAAACCATCCTTGTGTCTAACATCATGATTTCCTGCTAAAACACCATAGGGAATGTGATTCTCATCTAATACACGCATAAACGTATCAGCACGGTGCCATTGCTTATCCTTTGAATCATCCACAATATCGCCTGTATGGAACACATATTGAATGTTTAATTTTTCCCTTTGATCTCTGATCCATTCGACCATTTGTTTAAAGATATGAGGATAGCTCTTTGCATAATATTGAGTATCAGACATCCATATCATCTTATATGGCTTTTGCGATTTGCTGATTTCATCCTGTACTAGCAAATCAAACGTTTGATTCTTCATGTACTGTCTCACTGACAGCAGCCCTTTCAGGTAAAATTCCTTTTGATCCTTGGCAAAGTGATGAGTGATTTTATCCCACTTTTCCTGCTGGTGATTCCACGCGTACATTGTCACCTTTCTCCCTGACAAGGAACTCCCTTTCCATACAGCTTCGACGACATCCTTTTCACGTACATCATGATGAACCTTAATTTGAAAACGATGATAAGGAAAGCGCTGTAAATCCTTCGTTTCAACTGACTTCCCATCAACAAATGCAATACGGTTCCTTTCTTGATCAGAAAAAATCATTTCTCCTTTTTGGAGATAACTCTTAGGCGGTTCTGTCTCTGCTGCATACTTAAAAATCTTCATTGAAGGATGCAGCGATGTATATTGATAGGCACGATAAAAAGAGTAATCTAACTTATCATTCGTTGGATCCTTGGTTAGCACAGTTTGTTTTGATGATTTCATTTTCGTCTTATCTGCCACCCGCTCTGGTGTTTCAGGATGCTCATGTACCGTCTTGAACTCTTTTTTCAACGTCGACATGTTCCCGGCAGCGTCTTTTGCTTTAATTGTAAACGTGTGCTTTCCAGGCTTTAATTCACTAGAGGACGTCTGATATGGCAAAGAAACTGGTTTGCCATCTACATATGCCTTCAACTCCTCTATGTCACTCCAGCGATCCGTTACTTTTGCTTTTAATGTAAAGGCGCCTTTATATTGATCCTTTGCTTGTACGTTGGTCTTAATTCTCGGCCCAGTGTTATCAACTTTCACACGTACTGAAGCGTGCTCGTCTGAGGTTTTGGCCTCAATCAGGTGCGGCCCTTCTTTCAGCCTTTTTGTGTCCCACTTTATATAGGTTGAAACATACGCCTCTTTCGGAATCTCAAATTGAAACGTTCTCACCTTTTTTGCGTTCCCGCTGTCTCCCATTCTCCATTCTTTTAGCGGCTTCGCATTGATTGGCGGAATTTGTGTTCCATTTGATAAGATCATCCTGACGTTTTTCAATTCAAAATCATCATGATTCTCTCCAGGCAGCCGGTCCACCGGAGAAGACTTTGTACCAGCGTGAAAAGAGATCGTTTGGAGACCTGCCTTTTTTATCTCTTCTTCGGGTATTGGCATTGTATAGGTACGGTACACTTTTGTCGAATCATCAAAAATAGAAAGTAAACGCCTACCTATAGACACACCATTTTTAAAATATAAATTTGTTCCTTTGACATCAAATGCGATATATGGATCTGCTTCAAGGGCAGAGGATACTTGCTGATTCCGTTTTCCATCTATCCGTAATTCGATGCTTTTTTTCTGATCAGACGTTGCCTTTAATGAAAATAAACCTGATACCGTATCTCCCTCTTCTACATTGAATCGCAGACCGTGGGCTTTACTGACCTGCTCCACATCAATCGTTTTTTTCAACGTCTTGGCTTCATTTTCGCCGTCTGACGCTTCAAGCTGATATTCCAATTGTTCTTTCCCAATCAACTCAGGTGAATAAATAATATGATGAAATAACCGGTCATTATGGTCTTTTTGCAGCAGTATTTCCTTAAACGGATCTTTTCGATTCGTTCGATAGCGCAGCTTGACGGTTTTTACAGCCTGATCATCTTGGACATCTGCTTTAATCTCTACACTTTCAGTGGGTTTCACCGGTTTCCTTACCGTCATATCTTCAATCACAGGTTTATGGATATCTTGAGAAATTTCCTTTTTTTCAGTTGGAATTTGTGCTTTTAGCACTTTACCTGGAGTGGGTTCTTCCTCAATTTTCGAAATCAGCTTCGTCTGCGTAGTACCATCCATTGGATACTTAAACAGCAAGGATTTATGCTCGCTAAACCATGATGGCTTCAAACGAAATGCGGCAGAAGAAATCTCTTCACCTATATTTGTTGTGATCGAAACAAGACGAGATTTTGAGTTGGACAGCCCTTTGCTCTCGATAATGGATAGATGCTCGCCCTCTTTTAATTGGCTTTTGTACATGGCATTAAAGTCCGCTGCCGTTAAATGCTCCTGCCCTTTTTTTCTCAGCCAGAATACATAAGGTTTTCCAGGTGAAATGGTGACTGGATTTGTGTGAAAGGAATATACATCATCCATTTCAATGCCCTGTGCAGGATTGCGGTAGCGGAGCTGATAATGTTTAAGAGAGATAGGCGCATGTGTCGTGTTATACACTTCGATAAACTCAAAAGCATCTTTGCCTTTTCGGTTTTTTGAATTGACGACAATTTCTGTGATGAATAAGTCTGGAATATGAGAAAGATCCTCTTCAAATCCATTTAAATGAACCGATTTCTCAGCCGTTTTGATGACTGATTTTTGCGTAAGGAACTCTGTATAGTAACGAACGGTTGGATTCCATAATTGATCTGGCGGAATTTTCGCTGTAAATTCTGGCTTCATCCCTGGCAGCCGTTCCATTGGAATCAAGCGGTACCCCAGTTCATCACTTTGTTTATAATACAAGTTCGCAGACAAAATCTGTTCTTGGTCACTAATGGACGCACGAAACTGTAGATCATGGCTTTTTCCTAGAACCGGGCGGACGTCCACATGAAATTGGTCAAAGATAAAAGGCGAAAAAGGCTTGTCCGGTACATTCACTTCTGCTTGAAGAAAAGGTCCTGCTGAAGCAGGCTGACTGAAACAAAAAAGAATGATAAAAAAACATAAAAGCATGATTTGTCTGCTCACGTTCACCATCTTGCACCGCCTCCCTTCGGATATTGTGTCTCCTGAAGGTCGTTTTTATGTCAGATGGAACGGAGAAACGATGCAAATTTGCACAAAAAAACCGTTAGCTTTTTTTCGCTAACGGCTCTACAATTCCTTTTTGTATCAACAGATGGAAAATGGATAAAATGACAGCCATCCAAATGGCCGTTCCGAATCCATCAATGTTAAAGCTATCTCCCATAAAGCTCGATGTCATCATGAGTGTAATCGCATTGATGACAAATAAGAACAATCCTAGTGAAAGAACGGTCACTGGAAGCGTTAAAATGATCAAAAACGGCTTCACTAAAATATTGAGCAAGGACAAAATGATACTTGCCACAATGGCTGCGCCAAAACCTTCAATATACACGCTCCCGAGTCCAGGCAGAATGCCCGAATCAAAATATCCAGCAATGACGATTAAAAGTAATGCATTTACTAAAATACTGACGATCCATCTAAGCATTTATTTAGTGCCTTCTTCCGGAACAACAAAATACCAGATGAAGTAGATCAGGAAGATCGGCATAAATGCTGTCAAAAATCCGATGATGACGGTTAAAATGCGAAGCAGGGATGCATCCACACTTAAATATTCCGCAAGTCCACCAACAACACCCGCTATTTTTTTATCTGTTGCTGAACGATAAAGCTTCTTCATGTAGAATCACTCCTTGTCTGATTGGTGCTTTACTTGTATTGAGCCTGTTTTTGTTTCTGCAAAAATGGATATACTGTGCACCGCTTGTTGATTGGCTTTGATCATTTTCTCTTTTTGTAATGTTTCATTTTTCTCTTTAATCATCTCTGCATCAAGTAAATCGTGAGAGATAGACCCGAGATTGCTTTTCAGCTCAGCGGTCACTGCACAAGCACGCGGGATTTGAACGTCCACACTGCCTGTTGTCGTTTTCGCATAGATGGAACGGCACTTTTCATCTGACAGCTGAACAGCAATATTTCCATTAAAGCTTTGGGCATCAATTGATTCACTTTTCCCACGCAGGTCTATGAGCCCATTGATGGTTTCTACTTCAATCATACCACACTCATGATCTGCCAGTTTGATTTGTCCGTTTGCTGTTTCAATTCCGACTTTTTCTGCTTGTAACGAAGCAAAAGAGACAACCCCATTTGTCGTTTTCGCGGCAAGTTCTTTTGTCTTTAGCTTTTCCCCGCGAATCGGTCCATTAAACAGCTTGACCTTAATCTTATCGTATTGGATACGAGGTACGTATAATGTAACATTGACTTTCATCGTCTTCTTTTCGGTTCGAATAAAAAATTTATCTCCTTCAAGCCCGCAGTCCAATTGATTGAGAAATTGCTGTCTTGCCTGCTCTCCATCCTCTGCACGGTAGATTTTCGCATGGCACTCAGCTCGAATATCTCGATCGTCCCAAGGCATCACGTTGAGACTGCCGTTCGCCAATTGAATATCTAAATGAGAAAGCGATGCATCTTTGAACTGAAAAATGTGCTCAACATCAACTGACTGTCCAAAGTTCAAATCAAGATCCACGTCTTTTACCTTTTTCACCGCAGAATCTAACCAGCCAAACAGCTTTGCACCAAGATTTTCGGTACCATTTCCTTTGCTCTCTGCTCCAGCTTTTTCTTCATGAAAGCTGTGATCAGCCGTAGACTTTTCTAATGAGACTGACTGACCTTCTTCTAGTTTTTCCAGCAGCGTAATTGCTTCTTTTGCTGATAATACTCCGTCTTCTACTAATTTTAAAATTCGTTCTTTTTCATTCATACAAAGCCCTCCTAAGATTTGATGGATTGAAGTACTTTAATCCCTTGAATGATATTCCAAATGACAGAGATCAAAAAGCCAATGACTACTAAAAAAGACAAGATGAACACCGTCATGACTGGAATGAGCGAGTCACCTGCCTGTGTCGTCAATAAAAATGGGATAGACCCAAAAATCAACAGAATGCACGCTGCGACCGGCAAAAGATGTGACCATAATGCCCGCAATGCGTGCCGCTTCGTTTCCTTTTGATCTACTACAAAAAACGCCACGATCGGTACGATAAACGGCATAAACAATACACTAAAATAACAAATAGAAGCAATAATCGACTGATCTCTATTCATATATATTCGCTCCTTCATAACGAAAATTCCTTTCTAACTCATACGTTTATTGCGTATAAAAAGTTTCAAAATCATTCGATTTACATATGACCTTAGACACAAATTATTTCTTTTTGCACCTAAGAGTAGATTCTTCACAGATTACCCTTTAAAATATGTTGAAAAGATGGTGATTATCATTATAGGGGGTAATTATTTTGACAGATCATCATAATTCAAACCACACGGCTCAAACGCTTTTAGACCTTATACAGAAACAAAAAAGCATGAACAGCGATATGATCAAGGAGCTTGAGACCATTCATCCGTCTCATCCAAAGTATGGTGATATCCGTTATTTAAAGGTACTGCTCGACAGCAGCAGCACCCATATTTTAAAGGATTTAACGCACCTCAGTAATTTAATGCCGAAGGAAGATGTGCAATAAAAGAAAACCCCTCTTATCGAGGGGTTTTCTTTATGAAGAAGTCACACTTTCCGTTTCTTTAACCAGTTGTTTCATGCGTTTACGGTCACGCTCTAAAATAGGCTTCAAGTATTTTCCTGTGTAAGATGCTTCTTCTTTTGCAATGTGCTCAGGAGTGCCAGAGGCAATGATCGTTCCGCCGCCTGCACCGCCTTCTGGTCCGAGATCAACAAGGTAATCAGCAGCCTTGATAATATCAAGGTTGTGCTCAATGACCAACACCGTATCTCCATTTTCAACCAAACGCTGAAGCACTTTTAATAAACGGGCAATATCATCCACATGCAAACCTGTTGTCGGCTCGTCCAAAATATAAAGGGACCTTCCGTTTGAACGGCGGTGAAGCTCAGATGCCAATTTCACGCGCTGCGCCTCTCCTCCGGACAATGTCGTTGCAGGCTGTCCAAGTGTAATGTATCCTAGCCCCACGTCATAAATCGTTTGAAGCTTCCGCTTTATTTTCGGGATATTCTCGAAAAATTGGAGTGCGTCCTCCACAGTCATTTCAAGCACATCAGCAATGTTTTTCCCTTTATATGTGACCTCGAGTGTTTCGCGGTTATAACGTTTCCCGTGACACACTTCACAAGGCACATACACATCTGGCAAAAAGTGCATTTCAATTTTAATGATGCCATCCCCGCGGCACGCCTCACAGCGCCCGCCTTTGACGTTAAAGCTGAATCTGCCTTTTTTATAGCCTCGTACCTTTGCTTCGTTGGTTTGTGCAAACACATCCCGCACATCATCAAAGACACCTGTATACGTGGCAGGGTTGGATCTTGGTGTACGGCCAATTGGAGATTGATCAATATCAATGACCTTATCTAAATGATCCATTCCTTTGATTTCTTTGTGCTGCCCTGGCTTCGCTTTCGCTCTGTGCAATTTTTGCGAAAGTGATTTTAATAGAATTTCATTCACAAGCGTACTTTTCCCTGAGCCGGATACTCCGGTCACAGCTGTAAAAACGCCAAGAGGAAACTTCGCATTCACGTTTTTCAGGTTGTTTTCTTTTGCACCTTTTATCTCAATATAGCGGCCGTCAGGCTTTCTTCTCTCAATTGGCAGCGGGATAAATTTCTCACCAGATAAATATTGTCCTGTTAAGGATTTCGGGTCCTTCATGACTTCTTCTGGCGTTCCAGCTGAAATCACTTCTCCCCCATGAACTCCTGCTCCAGGTCCAATATCTATTAAATAATCAGCGGCTAGCATAGTATCTTCATCATGCTCCACGACAATTAGTGTGTTCCCGATGTCGCGCATGTTTTTCAACGTCCCGATCAACCGGTCATTATCGCGTTGATGCAGACCAATGGATGGTTCATCTAATATATAAAGAACACCTGTCAGCCTTGACCCGATTTGAGTCGCCAGGCGAATCCGCTGCGCCTCTCCGCCTGATAGTGTGCCAGCGGACCGGCTCAAATTCAGATAATCTAATCCCACATTATTTAAGAAGGACAAACGCTCTTTGATTTCACGTAAAATGAGCTGGGCAATCTGCAAATCTTTCTCAGACAACTCAATTTTTTCATAGAAATCAAGGGCATCAGAGACAGACAAATCGGTGATTTCTCCGATATGCTTGCCATTGATGAGAACCGCCAGCGTTTCTTTTTTCAGACGATATCCTTTACATGTCGGACATGGCTGATTGGCCATATATTTTTCCATTTGTTCACGAATATAATCAGAGCTGGTTTCCTTATAACGCCGTTCAATATTACGAAGAACGCCTTCAAACTCAATTTCATTTTCACGTACCTGACCAAAATCATTTTCATATTTAAAATAAATCCGTTCAGATCCGCTTCCATATAAAATTTTATCAAATAAATGCGATGGGATATCTTTCACTGGAATGTCCATGTCGATGCCATAATGTGTACAAACAGCCTCAAGAAGCTGCGGATAGTATTGCGAGCTTTGCGGCTCCCATGGTGCAATGGCATGCTGCCGTAAAGTCAGATCCTTATTAGGAATGACAAGCTCAGGGTCGACTTCCAGTTTTGAACCGAGCCCATCACAGCTCGGGCAGGCACCAAAAGGACTATTAAATGAAAACATTCTAGGCTCAAGTTCACCAATAGAGAACCCGCAATGCGGACAAGCATGATGTTCGCTGAATAACAGCTCTTCTTGTCCAATCACATCAATCATTACTCGGCCTTCGCCTAACCGCAGCGCCGTTTCAAGGGAGTCAGACAGCCGAGCAGCAACGCCTTCCTTCACGACAATTCGATCAATGACTACTTCAATGGAATGCTTCTTGTTCTTTTCAAGCTCGATATCTTCTGAAAGGTCTTCCATCTCTCCATCGACTCTCACTCGTACATAGCCCTGCTTCCGAATTTGATCAAGCACTTTCACATGTGTTCCTTTGCGGCCGGATACAACTGGCGCAAGCACTTGTAATTTCGTTCTTTCAGGATACTCTAAAATACGATCTGTCATCTGCTCAATCGTTTGTGACGTAATTTCAATCCCATGTATAGGACAAATAGGTTTTCCGACTCGAGCATACAAAAGACGCAAGTAATCATAAATTTCAGTAACAGTACCAACTGTTGATCTAGGGTTTCGACTCGTCGTTTTCTGGTCAATACTAATCGCCGGAGAAAGACCTTCAATGGCATCTACATCCGGTTTATCCATCTGCCCAAGAAATTGGCGTGCATACGCTGAAAGAGATTCAACGTACCTGCGCTGACCTTCTGCATAAATCGTATCAAAGGCAAGCGACGATTTTCCTGAACCAGATAATCCCGTAATGACCACTAGCTGGTCACGCGGGATATTTACATCAATATTTTTAAGGTTGTGGGCTCTAGCACCTTTCACCTCTATTCGTTCCATAGCCATCAGGCAATCATCCTTCCGCTTTTAGCTCTAGCAGTAGATCTCTTAATTCTGCTGCTTTTTCAAAATCAAGCGCTTTTGCTGCATCTTTCATTTCCATCTCGACTTTTTCGATCACTTTTTCTCGTTCTTTTTTGCTCATTTTCGAAAGTTTTGGTGCTGCTTTTGTTTCATATTCTTCTGAATCCTCATGTATCTTTGTCGCCTTAATGACATCTCGAATTTTCTTATGGATCGTTTGCGGTGTAATCCCGAATTTCTCGTTATATGCTTCTTGCTGTTCTCGTCTTCGCTTCGTTTCTTGAATCGCAATGTCCATCGATTTCGTCATATTGTCTGCATACATAATGACCCGGCCTTCTGCATTTCTCGCTGCACGGCCAATCGTCTGGATGAGGGATCTTTCAGAGCGTAAAAAGCCTTCTTTATCCGCATCTAAAATGGCCACGAGCGACACTTCTGGAATATCCAGTCCTTCACGAAGAAGGTTGATTCCAACAAGCACATCATATTTACCGAGACGCAGATCACGGATAATCTCAATCCGCTCAAGGGTCTTAATCTCTGAATGCAGGTAATTCACCTTGATTCCGATTTCTTTTAAGTAATCTGTGAGATCCTCAGACATTTTCTTCGTCAGTGTTGTCACGAGCACACGCTCATTTTTCTCAACTCGTGCATGAATTTCTCCAATTAAGTCATCAATTTGTCCTTCAATCGGACGAACTTCAATAATTGGATCAAGTAATCCTGTTGGACGGATAATTTGTTCCACAACCTCTGGTGTTTTCTCAAGCTCATACGGACCAGGCGTTGCTGACACATGGACAATATGATTGATATGCTTTTCAAACTCATCAAAGGTGAGCGGTCTGTTATCAAGTGCTGATGGCAGGCGGAATCCGTGATCAACCAACACTTGCTTTCTAGCTTGGTCCCCGTTGTACATGGCGCGGATTTGCGGAATCGTCACATGCGACTCATCGACAACAATCATAAAATCATCTGGGAAATAATCAAGCAGTGTGTAAGGTGTTGAACCAGGAGGACGCAAGGTCAGATGTCTTGAATAGTTCTCAATTCCTGAACAAAAGCCCATCTCTCTCATCATCTCAAGGTCATATCTTGTCCGCTGCTCAAGGCGCTGCGCTTCAAGCAATTTTCCATTTTCACGAAGCTTTTCAAGCTGTTCTTCTAGCTCTTGTTCAATATTAATAATGGCTTTTTCCATTTTTTCTTCTCTTGTGACGAAGTGAGATGCTGGGAAAATCGCCACATGATCACGATCACCAAGTATTTCTCCAGTCAGCGCATCCACTTCACGAATACGTTCAATTTCATCACCGAAAAACTCCACTCTGATACAATGCTCATCTCGTGAAGCAGGAAAAATCTCAACGACGTCTCCTCGGACTCGGAAGGTTCCGCGCTGAAAATCTATATCATTACGAGAATACTGAATATCCACCAGCTTACGAAGAAGCTGATTGCGTTCAATCTCCATTTCAGTACGCAAAGACAGCACAAGCTCTCTGTATTCCTCTGGCGAACCTAAGCCATAAATACAGGACACACTGGCAATGATGATGACATCTCTTCTCTCAAATAACGAGGACGTAGCCGAGTGTCTCAGCTTATCAATCTCATCATTGATGCTGGCATCCTTCTCAATAAATGTATCGGTCTGAGGCACATATGCCTCTGGCTGATAATAATCATAGTAACTCACAAAATATTCAACAGCGTTATTCGGAAAAAATTCCTTGAATTCGCTGTATAACTGACCGGCAAGTGTCTTATTATGCGCAATGACAAGTGTCGGTTTGTTCACTTCTTTAATCAGGTTGGAGACAGTAAAGGTCTTTCCCGTACCTGTAGCACCTAACAGCGTTTGATGCTGTTTCCCCTGATGGATCCCCTCAACAAGCTTTTCAATCGCCTTTGGCTGATCTCCTTGGGGCTGATAGTTAGAAACTAATTCAAAGCGGTCACTCACATCAAAGCCTCCGTTTCGTTTACGAAATCTATCTAATGAATATATTATCATAAAAGAACACAAAAATACGAACTAAAGTTCGGCTCTTACTTGATTTTTATTTCCAATACAGTCATACCCTCTCTCCCATGGCAAATAACCCTCTTAAGAAAACCTTCCTTTCAGTATGGAACATTTTGGAGTGAGATATTCGATGGGCAGAAAAAGAAAGCTGCGCTTACTAGAAATCGTAAGCACAGCTCTTGTTTAAAACATGTCAATTTTCAGCCATCATGCTCTTGATGGCGATGACATCATTGATTTTTTTCAGCTTTCTCTCTTTTTTCGATTTCTTTCTTAGCCATAAACAAAGCCCCAGCTACTAAAGAAATAATATCTAATCCCACAATAAAGTAGGTTTCTGTATATCCCTTCATGTACGAAGCAAATAAAAGCGCTGCTGTTAACGCAATGCCCACGTAATGATTGTAAGTAACCTTTGAAAATAAAATAACGAGCAGGAAAGGAAAAACTAGTGCAAATATGGCTTTTGTAATCACAAAAACCCTCCCTCTTCATGGTCTACTTCCTTGATTATAGTAAAGATTGGCATAATGAACAATTCACAGTTTTCAATTTCGCCTTTTTTCTTCATGTTCGGAGACTTTTGTTGTAGAAGAAGAAGGAAATTAGTGAGATTGTCCCCTTTGTAAAGATAGGTCTTTCCGTCTTTGACAATAACATCCAATCAATTCTATGATTAAAATGATAGTGCGCACTATCATTTTGAAAAATAGAGAGACATACAAACCATTGGCTATTTGGATAAGGGGGCATTCCCATGTATTCAGTTTTATTTCATGCGGCTGAAGAATCCGCATCACTCGCAGGGGCAAAAGGCCTGAATTTAATCAAATTAAACAATCACGGCCTGCCAGTCCCAGATGGATTTATTATCAAAACCAACAGCTTTGCAAGCTTTCTTTCATATCACAATCTGCAGCCAGCAGAACAAAACCTTTCTCAAAAAATCAAAGAAGCATCGTTTCCTTTACAAATGGAAGCAGAGCTGCTTTCGTCCTTTCAATCCTTGCGGAAGACTTACCCCTCAGTTGCAGTCAGATCCTCTTCTGTTGCTGAAGATCTCGAAGGCGCCTCATTTGCAGGACAGTACGAGACCTATTTAAATATCAAAACAAATGAAGAGTTTTTACAGGCAGTCAAAGAATGCTGGTCTTCTTATTTTGCAGCGAGGGTCACAGAATATAAGGAAGAGATGAATGAAAACGAGGAAGAGATGCCGCTCATGGCCGTTGTCGTTCAAGGGTTGATCCATTCTGACGTCTCCGGTGTCATCTTTAGTGAGAATCCCGTATCGGGGAAAACAAATGAAATGATGCTGACCGCAAGCTACGGATTGGGAGAAGCAATTGTCTCCGGTCTTGTGACACCAGACACGTTTATTGTAGATAAAGAGAACTTTTCGATTGAAAAAACACTTGGGGCGAAAGAGCTGCAAATTGTTCCTTTCCAAGAGGGTGTCATCGAGGAGCCGGTATCGGAGGAAATGGCTGGCCAGTTTTGCCTGAACGATGATCAATTGAAAGAAATCACACAAATCACGAAACAAGTAGAAGAACTTTACGGACATGGAGTCGATATCGAATTCGGAATTGCAGGTGGGTCGTTTTATTTACTTCAAGCAAGGCCGATTACTACAGCTCTTCCAAAAGCAGTAAATGAAACAGCAGGTGCTTCTTTTCAAATGAAACCAGAAGAGCTTCAGGATTTCTGGATTTCAATGGATGATCATATGCCTGGTCCAACGAGCCCTCTTTTCTCAAGTCTGATCATACCAGCCTTAAAAAGCGGGATGAAGAAAAATGGAGAAAAGTATCAAGTACCTGATATGAACATCAAAGATATTAAGCTTTACAGAGGCCACCTATACTCAGCACCGGATCTGCCACAAGCGGAAGAGGGAGCTGCTCCCGTTTTTGATGAAAGTATATTTGAGTTATTTCCACATTTAAGTGAACGGATGTATGAGATTCTAGAGAAAAATTTCTTTCCATTTTACGAAAAACTCGATCGCCAAATGAATGAACCTATGACCATTGAAAAAGCCATCATTGGCTTTGAAGAATTAAAGGATTTTTATATCCAAGCATATGATGATCATTTTGATATCGTCATACCACAAGTCATTCTATCAGCCATCATTGAAGACATGCTTGTCACGTATACTGGTGACCAAACCCAAGTCGTCTTGCTTCATGAAATGATGATAGGTGTGATGAACAAATCTCTTGAAACAGACAAGGTGCTATCTGATATCGCAAAGGATGTCCTTCAAGATCCAGAACTTCACCAAGCATTTATTCATCATGAAAAGAACTCGGAGCTGTTACATGCGCTCAATCACTCGGAAAAAGGAAGGCATTTCATTTCGAAATTGGAGGGTTTTCTCCAAGTTTACGGCTGGCGATCTATTAAAAGTCATGACCTTACAGATGAGACTTGGGCAGAAAACCCAGAGTTTATATTAGATATCATCAGAAATAATATCCATTGCCATTGTGATTTTGATGAAGAATTTGCAAAAGCAGTTATCAAAAGACAAGAGACGTATAAACATTTTATGAATCAAGTGAAGGATGAATCGTTTAAAACAAAATTTGAGACGCTGTATCAATTTGCCCTTCAAGCAGCGAATATCCGAGATGACCACCACTTCTACATTGATGCCATGTTAGATGCAAAGGCCCGGGTATATCTATTAAAAATTGGTGAACTTCTTGTACAAAAAGGAGCCATTCCTCATCAAGAAGATCTTTGGTATCTCTACGATGAAGAGGTACAAAAAGCGCTCACAACGTCTATCTCATTTAATTCGGTTATCCAGCAAAGAAAGATAGAAATGAAGGAAAATGAAGACATTCAACCACCGGCTTACATTGGCACACCAACTGAAGCTGAACTGCAGCAAGTAGAAAGAATGCTTGGTTCATTAAGAGAAAATGAAAACAACACACACGATGTGATCCATGGAATTGGCGCATCCAGCGGTATTGTTTCTGGAAGAGTAAAAGTCATTACATGTGCTGACGAATTCTCACAATTTCAAAAGGATGATATTTTAGTTTGTAAAACGACCACACCTTTATGGACGAGCTTATTTAGAGATGCAAAAGCAGTCATCACCGATGCTGGAGGCATTTTATCTCATTCAGCTATTATCGCAAGAGAGTATATGATGCCAGCTGTCTTAGGTACAAGAATAGCAACTGAAACACTTCAATCCGGTGACCTTGTGACAGTAGATGGCAGCAATGGACGCATTCAGATTTTAAAGCAGCATTCGCGTGTATAAACTTATCATTTTGGATGATATTGGCGGTCATAGGTTTTATCGGTATACTTACTTTGTTGCAAACACATTCATAACCTGAGGTGAGTATGCTTGTTAAAATCTACAAATCAACGAATCATTCGCGCAACAATGGATTTATTAACTGAAAAGGGCTATCAAAAAACAACAACCAAAGAAATAGCGACAAAAGCGAATGTGAGTGAAGCAACTATTTTTCGCAACTTTAAAAACAAACGCGGCGTCATTGCTGCCATTATGAAAATGAAATCAACACCGACAAAAACCCTAGAAGCAGAATTCAAAGGCGATTTATACACCGATTTGAAGTTTCTCGGTACCTATTTCCTTGAAGATTTGACTTCCAAAAAAGAATTTATTTATATCAGCATGCGAGAACCGGCTATGTTTAAGGATTTAACCAGTCATGAAAAGATTTACCCTCAAGAACTGAGAGAAATGCTTATACAATATTTTAAAAAGATGGGTGCCCAGCATCATGTATTAAAAGGAAATGAAGACATTTATGCAGACATTTTCATTAGTACGTATTTCGGATTTTTCATTCAGCAGCTAGAGCAAGATTTTCAACTCGTTCTCACACAAAAAGAAGATTTTATTGAAACATGCACACACATTTTCATGAGAGGAATTTCTCCCGCTTAAAGGGTGGAATTCTTCTTTTTTACAAAAGGTGGTATACACATTGAGGTTAAAAAAAGAGAGTTTCGTCATCTTTTCTTTGTTGCTTGGAGCTATACTAGTTCCCGTCAATTCAACGATGATCGCTGTCGCTCTATCATCCATATCAACTTATTATGATCAATCTCTTGCAAACATCACTTGGGTTGTCACAATTTATCTTATTGTCATGGCAGTCACTCAACCTATCGCTGGTAAGTTGGGAGATATATACGGACACAGGCGAATGTATTTAATTGGGGTCATGCTCTTTTTAATTGGCTCAATTGGATGTGCTTTAGCTCCTAATCTAGCTTTTCTCATCACTTTTCGTTCCATTCAAGCAGCTGGCGGTGCTATTTTAACACCGAATAGCATTGCATTGATTCGTGCAACAGTATCCCCCGAAAAACTGTCTAAAACAATGGGGTATTTTGGATTTGGAGCCGGTATTGGTGCCGCACTTGGACCTTTTATTGGTTCGATTCTTATTCAGAGTTTTGATTGGCACTCTATATTCTTTGTCAATATCCCATTCTTGTTCCTTACACTTGTTACCGGCGTATTACTCATTCCGAAAACAAAGCATACACGCTTACAAGCAAATGTAGACATCACTGGTTCAATATACTTAACCATCGGGATTGCCACACTCATTCTATGCACTAAAAGCCAATTGCTAAATGAATACTTGATCTATGGAATTCTAGCGTTGATCGTCATTCCTTTATTCTTTAAACATGTACGAAAAGTAAAGAATCCGATCATCGATTTGTCGCTTTTTAAAAACAGTTCATTTACAAATGCAAACCTGTCGATCATGCTGAGTAATTTTGTGATGTATGCCATTCTTCTAATCATGCCGCTGTTTATGGAACAACAACTTGCACTTTCTCATACACAAAGCGGTATTATTCTATCAGTATTTTCTCTTTGCATGTGTATTAGCGGCTTGTTAGGGGCAAGGCTCCATCCGAAAAAAGGCGCGAAAAAAATGATTGGCTTTTCATTTCTCTGTCTCACTTTATCAGGCATCATGTTAATCACACTCAGTCAGTTCCCTACCTTACCACTGCTTATCGTGACACTTGTCGCAGGTGGAATTTCATCAGGTATTGGGATGACCAGTATGCAGATGGCTTCTTTAACGTCTGTTGATCAAAGCTTATCTGGTTCAGCATCTGGCATTTTCTCTACCTTTCGATATTTTGGCAGTATCATTTCGTCTACATTGATTGGGATCATGAGTGGTTTTCAATCTTTATTTATTGTATTAATGGGTGCAGGCATTCTTGGTTTCTTTTTATCTCAACGTGTAAGAACCAAATCCACCTCCCCATCATCCGAACATTCCGCCTAATGACTCCCTTGCTCTATGTTTCTTTAGAGCGGGGAGTTTTCGTCATTTGTATCACTGTAAACTATAGCGAGTGCATCCATCAAATCCTGAAAATCATCTTTTAAGAAAGAAAAAATGGCATATGATCCAGACAAAAAAGGAACTTCAGGTACAAATGGTCTCCCTCACTTACCTAAAAGCTTTTTTTCATTCTTTCAGCATAGATAACTTCAATTTTTTTTCACAATTTTTGTGGTATGATTTTGAAAATAGAGAAAGCAAAGGAGCGGAAGAATGGAACGTGTGAAATATGTTTTGATCTGTTTATCAGCTCTACTTTTATTCGTTACAGGCTGTGGAAAAGAACAGCAATTTACGCCGCCAGGCAGCTCTCAATCCATCGCTGTCATCTCTCAATTAAAAAAAGCCTCCTTTTCAATAGTTGATATACAAAAAAATAAAATGCTCTCTTCTGTGGATTTAAAACACCCACTCACTGATCTTATTCAAATCAATAAAGACGTCATCATCGCTACTAGTAAAGAGGGAGAATCCCTTATCGAAATTAATCTAAAACACGGGACAGCAGCAGATTATATGAATGTGGATAAAGGACTGACTTCCCTTACATATGATGCAGCTTCTCATACATTAATCGCTGCCAACTCACAGAAAAATGTCGTTTATTTTATTGATACGGAGCGCAAAAAAATAAAATCGACTGTAAAAACTGGAAAATCACCTTCTTCTATGACTCTTTCTTCGTCAGGTATTTTATTTGTTTTAAATGCAGAAAGTCATACTGTCTCCGTCATAGATATTGAAAAGGAAAAAAATATACGTACGTTTTCTGTACTTGAACGGCCTTCTGGGATTCATTTTGATGGACAGTCCATTTGGATCGGCGGTCATGGTAAACAAGGCACCTTAAATAAGAGTATTTTTGCTTATGACCCTAAAACAGGCAAGAAACAGCGAGAAATAAAGCTAGGCGTTATGCCTGTTGCATTTTTTCCAGAGAAAAATTCTTCTACTTTATATGTACTATGTCATGGAGATCATACGCTATACAAAGTAGATACCAAAACAAATAAACAGCTTGCTTCTGTTGAAACTGGTCAAAATCCGAATTATATCACTGCTGATACGTCATCAATTTATGTGAGTAACTTGGATGACAATTCAGTATCCATCATCGATAAACACTCATTTATCATGAAAAATCAACTGAATGTCCCATCAGGACCTTACGCTATCGTGTTGGAGGAAAAGAAATGAAGGAACAAATGCGTATTTTAATCGTAGATGATGAGCTTGATATGCTTGAGTTAATCGGATCTTTTTTAAAGAGACATGGCTTTCACATTATCACTGCGAATAATGGAAAAGATGCCTTGCATCAGCTTGAAAAGGAATCTGTTGATCTTGTTGTATTAGATATCATGATGCCTGACATGGATGGATTTGAAGTCTGTCAGCGTATTCGACAAACATCTCAAATACCGATTTTATTTTTAACAGCAAGGAGTTATGAAGAGGACCGAATTAGAGGACTTGAAATTGGAGCGGATGACTACATCATGAAGCCTTTCAGTCTGCGTGAGCTTGCAGCAAGAATTGAAACAACCCTGAGACGAATTAGAGGTCTTTCGCTAAAGCGCAGCCGAATACAGATTGGTGACATGGAGATTGATCAAGATGGCAGACAAGTTTACCTCCATCAACAGCCCGTTAATTTAACAAGAAGAGAATTTGATTTACTCATGTTTCTTTTGCTCAACCAAGGACAAGTGTTTTCACGAGAACACCTTTATCAAAAATTGTGGGAATCACATTCAATGAGCGGCTCTTTAAGAACAGTCGATACACATATCAAAACGCTGCGACTAAAGTTAAAGGAAGCAGAACGATATATTAAAACCGTTTGGGGTGTCGGCTATAAGTTTGAGGAGGAAGAATGAAGCCATTATCGATTAAAAAGAAAGTACTCTTCTTAATTCTTGCAGTGATCGGAATCGTTGCAGCCTCAGCGCTTGCCCTTACCTTTTACTTATACCAGCACTTATATATTGATAAACAGATTGATTCCTTAAGTTTGCAAGGTAAGAAGCTTGCAGAAATCTATCACACACACGGGAAAGACAAGTATTTTACCGACAGAATGAAATGGGCAAATGACTCAAGTCAGGCGAACGTTATTTTTACAGATGATCCAATGGAGCTTTCAAGCGGTCTTCCTTTTGATACGAACACAAATGATAATCTCATTACGTTCAAGGAACGCCAAAAGCTCCTTCAAGGTGAAACCGTCGTGTTAATTAGAGAACACCCACAGTTTCACCAAGATATTCTTGGCATCGCCATCCCTGTTTTCTCAAGCAATGATGATCTATCGGGAACTATTTTCCTCTCCATGCCATTATCAGATGTATATGAACCCTTTGTCCAAATTAGATTGACGCTGGGTATATCCATCTCATTGATTCTGCTCCTGATATTTTTAATCGGATATAAGAGCTCCAATCACATTGTACAGACAATAAATAAAATGAAAGAAATTGCAATGGAAATGGAATCTGGTGATTTCTCAAAACGAATGGCCGTAACCAAAAAAGGAGACGAGTTAAACCAGCTTAGCCGCTCCTTTAATAAACTGTCTTCAACCCTCGAAAAAGTTGAGCAGCACCGCAGGGAATTTCTTGCGAATGTCTCTCACGAACTTAGAACGCCTTTAAGTTATATGAAAGGCTATGCAGAAGGAATTGAAGAAGGGGTCATTGATCAAAAAAAGGGGATGCAAATCATCCAAGATGAGGCCACACGTTTAAGCCGGCTTGTGCACGACCTTTTAGATCTTGCACAGTTAGAAGGTGACTCTTATCCACTTACGATGGAGCCAGTCGTCTTTGCACAGCTCATCCACGATGTTCTTGATCAAATGGCATTCATCGCTGACAAAAAAAGCATTATTTTCAAACGAACGCTAGAAGAGGATTGTATTGTTTATGGTGATAGCGACCGTCTCCAACAAGTGATACGTAATTTACTGGACAATGCCATTCATTACACGCCATCTGGGAAATCAATATCGATTGAATTACAAGTTCACCAAGGTGTTGCTGAATTGAAAGTGACCGACGAAGGCAGCGGTATTCCAAAAGAAGATCTTCCACATGTTTCTGAGCGATTTTATCGTGTAAATAAAGCACGAACAAGAAAGGATGGCGGCTCTGGCCTTGGACTAGCCGTTGTCTATCAAATCATCAAAAAACATCATGGAACATTCGACATTCAATCTGAGCCTGGCATTGGTACGACAGCCATCATTCAGCTGCCAAATACTCCTTTCACTGAAGACGTGCCAACCAAATAACAAATGAGATGAAGACTACCTATGAGAATCAGCTGTCTACATTTGAACAGTCTTCTTAACAACTACTATTTTTAATCCCTTTTTCATCACATATTCTATTTTTCAAAAGGGAGAGCTGAATGCTTCATTCACGAAATACTATCACAAAAAAAGCGTGCAAGACCTTCTTGAGAACGTCCTGCACGCTTTTAAATCAAACAGCTGTTTCAAACCGCTTTCTGTTGATGAAGAAAGAAAGAGTAATAATCAGATAAATGCCCATCGTGACCATCGTTTGGACAATTGGAGTTGTTGACACAACGCCGATGAAAATGGCAATGATCGCAATCACAGAAAACCATGTTGTGAAAGGATACAGCTTCACGCGATATCCTCCTGGTTCTGCTACACTTCGAGATTTTAAATGACCGACAGCAATAATAAACCAAATGAATAAGACCGTATAGCTTAAAGATCCCATTAAATAATTAAAGGTTTGACTTCCTACAAAAAGAGAAATCAATACAGCAGCATACAATGTAGATGTACACACTAGGATCGCTCTGACAGGCACCTGCTGTTTTGATAGCTTTGAGAAGCCCTTCCATACACGCCCATCCATCGCTTGCGTATAAAGTACCCTTGAGGATGCGTACAGCCCAGAGTTCATAGAAGACAAGATCGCTAATAAAATGATACCGTTCATGATGTCACTTGCGTATGGCACGCCAATCGTTGCAAACACGGTGACGAATGGACTCACTTGCTCATTGTTTACTTGATTCCAGGGAATCAAGCTGACGATGATGAAGAACGGCAGTACATAGAAACCGATGATTCGTACAAATGTACTTTGAATGGCCTTTGGGATGACTTTTTCAGGGTTTTTTGTTTCTGCTAATGTGACCCCAATCATTTCAGTCCCGCCATATGAATACACCACCACAAGCATGGCCGCAATTAAGCCGCCTGTTCCATTCGGGAAAAATCCTCCGTGGTCGGTTAAATTGGATAATCCCGGTGCAGCATGCTGACCAAATGAGACAAACAGCATGGTTAACCCAATGATAATAAATAAAATAATGACAGCAATTTTAATAGAAGCTAACCAGTACTCCGTCTCAGCAAACATTTTAACAGAACAAACATTGATCAATGTCACAACAAGTGAAATGATTAACACAAGTATCCAAATCGGCACCTGTGGGAACCAGTACTGAATAAAGATCGCAGATACGATTGCTTCTGCTGCAATGTTCAGCACCCACATTTTCCAGTATATCCAGTCTAAGAAATAAGCCGGATATTTCCCTAACACCGGTTCAATTAAATCACGGAATGTTCTTGCGCCAGGTCGTGCAACTGTCATTTCGGCAAGTCCTTGCATAATAAATAATAAAATAAGACCACCAATCATATATGCCAAAATGACAGCAGGACCTGCGATATCAATAGCAGAGCTGCTTCCTTTAAACAGACCAGCACCAATTGCACCACCAAGTGCGAGCATCATAATATGCCTTGACGTCATTGTTCGTTTTAACTGCACATGTTCCTTTTCCATTTTCTATAGCTCCTTTAAATTTGAATCTTCAGATAAATATAGGATAAAAACATATAAAAAGGCCAGTCATCTCCTTGAAGAGACGACTGACCTTGCAACCGCGTTACCACTCTAATTGATTCAGCCATAGCTGAATCCAACTTAAAACCCGTTAACGGAGGTCACACGTAAAGACTTACTATTCATTCAGTCTTACCGCTCTTTGAGCGAGTTCAATGATTCGTTTTACTGCGTTGCACCAACCCGCAGCTCTCTTAAAAAAACGGATGTTCATCTACTATTCTCAAGTCAAAGCGTTTATAGTCAATTTGTATATTCATCAAAGATTTTATTTTTTAAATATACTGACTAACCACGCAATTGTCAACATCCTTTTTCAGACATTCTCTTTTAACGAATCCAAACAGCGACTTCATCCATCGGACGGCGCGTTTTGCCGCGCTTTGGCTCGGTGACACGATAACCAAAGGCTGCCATGACAGAAATATCATACTGACCATCCTCAAGCAGCCCTTCTTCATCTAGAATGCGATGAATCTCATCGTAGCTGAATCCCTCGACTGGGCATGAATCAATGCCAATTTGTGCAGCAGCTGTCATCATGTTTCCAAGGGCAATATACGTTTGTTTTGAAGCCCAGTCAAAGAGCGTACGTTCATTTTCTAACAAATGAAGATCATTCTCTTGGAATTCTTGGTAGCGTCCCTTCACCATCTCGAACGTTTCGTCTGACATTCCTTTGATTTGCTTGTTGATATACTCTGCATATGCTGAATCATAACGGGCGTCTGTTCTTGCCAAGATGATCACAAAATGGCTGGCAGTAGGAAGCTGCTTTTGCGCCCCCCATGTATACTCTTTTAATTTTTCTCTAAATGCTTCATTTTGAACAACGAGGAACTTCCAAGGCTCAAATCCTACAGAGCTTGGGGAAAGTCTTCCTGTTTCTAAAATAAATGCAAAATCATCCTCTGATATTTTTTTCGTTGGATCAAACTCTTTTGTCGCATGGCGGAACTCATACGCCTCAATGATTTCTTTTTTTAATTGCTCTTTGTCTTGCATTGTATTCATCCTTTCTATTAACCAATTAGGGCGTTAGTTTCATCAATCCAATTTCTTTCCATTCCCATATAGAAATTGTTATGATAAAAAAACAACAGCCCGAATGTGTGATGTGATATCCCTATGGTATAAGAAAAGCTTCGAGTGATTCAAGTACGCACATTTTTGTTCGTTAGGTACCATCTTGTTCGTGTATCACCAAATTTGTCTTAGAAAGGAGTGTTAAGATGAGTGCACCATCCAATCCAGTCAGTATTGTCAATCATGGCTGTCCCGTTTCAGTGACGACAAGTGTCATCGGAGGGAAATGGAAAGGAGTCATCCTTTATCATTTGACTTGCGGACCAAAACGCTACAATGAATTGCGCCGGCTGCTGCCAAGAATTTCTCAGCGTGTCCTCACACTGCAATTGCGTGAGCTTGAACAAGACGGCATTGTTCATAGAGAAGTCTATGAGGAGGTCCCCCCTCGTGTCGAATATTCACTCACTTCTCTCGGAAATACATTAAAGCCTATCATCTTCGCCATGCGTGAATGGGGCGAATCCTATGGGAGAGAAGCGCGCCCAAAAGAAAAAAGCTGCCATCTCTAGCAGCTTTTTTTAAGATGAAATTGCCGTTGGCTCTTGCTGTGGATCATCCTTTACAAACAGGATGCCAAGCTGATGATGCTCCCCTTCGTAAGAAGCACGTTTCTCAAATCTTGTCTGACCATTTAAGCCAATGATCTCGAGCTTTGTTAGAGCACGATTGGTTTGAAGGGCTTCATAAAATTCCGAAACGGTTTTGACTTCAATTCCATTCACTTTTGTGATGACTTCTCCGATCTCAAGCTTTAAATCAGCCGCTGGTGTATTTGGAATAATCCCCAGCACCATCAGCCCTTGATTACGCTTAGAGAAGTAGAACGGAGCAGCATTGTCATTGACCCTCTGTTTCCATGAGAGAAAGGCTCTTCCTATCACCGCAATCAATACAGCTCCCCAAGCAATCGGTTCAAACCAAATACTTGCAGCACCTAATAAGGCGACAGCGAGTCCGAGCATGAGAATACGCCGCGCTGTAATTTGAATACTAACAATTGGCAGTGAGCCTTGAATTCTCTGACCGAATCCGATGATATATGGAATCAAAATAAATGAAAAGCTTTGATCATGTACTTGAAGCACCGGCCACCATGGCAGAGAAGAAGTGAATTCACCTGCCGGCATCAGCAAAACAAGCGGTAAAAGCCACAGACGGTTTGCCCGCTGCTGACCAATTAAAAGTCCTCTCGCACTCATCACCATAGCAGGCGATGTACGTAAATGCGCCGTTCGATAGGCTAGAATCCCCTCCGTCATTAATAGAAGTCCTAGCAGAATGACAACGGCTGATGCATTCATCATTGAGAGCTGCGGCAGCCAAGAATGACTCACTTGGAAATGCATCAGTCCAAGTGCCGCAATAAAACTGAAACCGAGTGTGTATGCAGACGAAAGCGCACTCGCCTTAAAGAATAAAGAGAAAACGATGGTCATCGCTGCAATCAGCACGATGAATCCAGGGGGGAGGGCAATCCCTAAGCCTACTGAAATAACGGATAGGCAAATCCCTAGAATCCATCCCTTTGAATATGTAAATTTAAGTTCATCGTATACATCTTCTATTCTTGTTTGAAACGCTTTTCTCTCCCGCTTTACGCGGATGTAGCCATGCAATAGGCTGATTAATATCATGAAATAAAAAAGAGGATGGATTAAAAACAGACCGACCGCTTTTAATCCAGCTCCCATCCACTCCGAGCTCATTATCGTTCACCGCCCAAGTCAAGCATTTTCTCTTATTCTATCAAATAAATCGATGCTTGACATCAGGTTTATTTCTCCTGATTCATCCAAAGTGTGACATTCGACAGTGAAAAATCTTTTAAGTAGTGATTGACATCTACATCTAGTATGCCGCCGAGCAGCTGCATCGACCTCTTGATGTCGGTTAAGTTTATACCAAGTCTCTTATGATTATCCATTAAATAATTGAAGTATATCTCAGCACAGTCTTCATCGATTTCGTCGACTGATTCTACCGTTGTGTAATTGACCAAGTACCTGCTTAACAGCATGAGCAGACTTAATGCCTTTGTAGCGGAAAACGTCACATCTTTCGTACGACTCTTAAGTTCCTCTACCAACTCGTAATATTTTTTCTCTCTCACAATACTTGCCCTTTTCAATTGTGTACCCCCATTTACTAGTTCTTTTAAGAAAAGCGCAAACCTCGGTACAGCTTCATGCTCAAGCTGAATATCCGCAAAAAATAAAATATTTAAAATGAGTGCTACTTTTTATTGTAAGAATTATTTATGTAACATACAACTTTCAAAAGTTTCATTTTCATGACATGTTTAAATCAACAGAAAGTCTCTTATATACATATGTTATCGGGTAAAATTGAAGGAATGTTATGTTTTTTGTAAAATAAATGAATATATTTCTCGATATAATTTATTTTTAATCATAAATTATTACATGTTCATGACACTTATGAACCAAAAAAAAGAGGCTATTATTCGCCTCTTTATTTTTTAAGATATAGTGCTTTTAGTGCAGTCTGTAATTGAAGGTCATTTTTTTCGTATGATTTCACTTCATCCACCATTTTGTTCATCATTTCCGCTGTTTTCAAATCAATGACACCTGATTTATCGAGATTGTATGTGCTTTGGAAGGCAAGTACGGCCTTTTTCGTTTCTTCATCAAAGTATCCATCTACTCTGCCAGGATCAAATGACAATCCCTTTAACAGCGTCTGCGCTTGTCTCACTTCTTCATTGTTCATATCAAGCTGAAGCGGTTCTTTTAGCTGAAGCGGACCTGCGGTAAAGTAATCCGGCTGATGAATCGCAATTGTCGGTACGACCCCTTTTTTGTGAATCCAATTGCCTTTTGGCGTGAGCCATTTATACAGCGTTAATTTAATATTACTTCCATCGCCCATCGGAACCGCCTGCTGCACAGTTCCTTTTCCAAAGGAGACATCACCGACGACTTCATACTTTCCAGCTTCTTTCATGGCCCCAGCAAGTATTTCCGAAGCGGAAGCACTGCCTTTATCAATTAAGACATTGACTGGATAAGGCTTTTGTTCTTTCAGTTTTGAAAAATACCGTTTCCGGTCGCCATTCCGTTCTGCGATTTGAATATAAGGCTGGTCCTTCGTAATAAAATGCTTCAAAATATCTTCCACACTTTGCAGATAGCCGCCAGGGTTTCCTCTCACATCCAGTACAAGGCCTTCTATGCCCTTTTTCTCGAGCTGTTTCAAGCTTGAAGTGAAATCCTTCGCCGTATCTTCAGAGAAGCTGGAGATCGCAATATAGCCTGTTTTATGACCATTTACCTCTTTTACAGAGGAAGTCACTGTTTCAAGCGGAATTTCTTCTCGTTTGATATGGAACGTTAGCTCTTTTTCAATCCCGTTTCGTTTGATTGTTAAGGCGACAGACGTTCCTTTTTTTCCTCTTATTTTCAGTACAGCATCGTTTAAGCTTTTTTCTTTCATCGGCTCACCGTCTATGCTGATGACTTCATCTTTCGGCTTTAGACCTGCTTTTGCCGCAGGGGATTTTTTAAAGGCGGAGACGATAATGATCTTCCCTTCATCCATCCCCACTTCTGCCCCAATTCCCTCAAAGGAAGAATCAAGCGAATCAGAAAATTGCTTTGCGGTTTGCTTGTCCATGTATACTGAATACGGATCGTTTAACGTCGAAAGCATTCCTTGGATCGCGCCTTCAAGCAGCTTTTGCCGATCCACTTCCTCTACATATTCATTTGAAATAAGGTCATAGGCTTTCTCGATCTTTTCCATCCCATTCTCTTTCGCCTTATCACTTGATTGAGCTTGTCCAGCCATTGCAGCTGCTGCTTGCGGTGACTCCGCATGAGTTCCCTCTTTATGCGTCATCACACCTGCACTTATTAAGAGAACGACACTTGCCATAATAGATGCGATTTGTTTTTTCATATTTGGCCTCCTTCTTCAACTCTTCCTGATGACCTGAGTTATTATATGCCAGAAGAAGGGATTTCATGTAAAGACATTCTCCCGTGGAGGCTTGACGAATCATTTTATTAGGTGTAATTTTTATTTTGTTATGATTGAGAAGGAGTCTTCGCTATGTATATTATCTTGACGATGCTTTTATTAGGAATTTTATTAGGTTTTGTAGGAGCAGGCGGGGCAGGATTTGTCATCGCATTGCTTACGTTAATTTTTGATATCCCTATTCATACCGCACTCGGGACGTCATTAGCCGCCATGGCATTTACGACCCTATCAGGTGCATACAGCCACTACCGGGAAGGGAACATTCAGCTGAAATCTGGTTTGATTGTCGGGGCACTTGCTTGTATCGCTTCTTTTGCCGGGGCTAAGGTTGCTCCTTTTATTCCAGAAGAGAGTCTGCACTATTTAACAGCAGGGATGCTTTTTTTATCCGCTGTTTTTATGATGATCAAACTATTTGTTCTTAATGAAGAGGCTGAGCAGCAGCCGCTTTCTTCTCGTCAGCTGATGACAAGAGGCATTATTTTAGGCCTTGTGTCTGGGATGCTGTCAGGCATGTTTGGTATCGGGTCTGCACCATTCATTCAAGTAGGACTTTTGATTTTACTGAAGCTGTCGATAAGGCAAGCCGTTGGCACGACCATGCTTGTCATTATTCCGATTTCCATCGGCGGTGGAATTGGATATATTTCAGAGGGCTATGTTGATTTTATCCTGCTGATCCAAATATTAATTGGCACCGTATTAGGCGCATTTATCGGCGCGAAATTCACACGCCTTGCACCGAAGCTCTTATTGAAATCAGCTGTTCTGTTAACACCTATTATTGCCGGATTACTGCTGTTATTTTAATTCTATCTAGGTCAAAAAAGCCGATAACATCATGTTATCGGCTTTTTGATTAGCGGATATATTGCGCTGGATTGACTGCATTTGATTTTGCGCCATTCCATAATCCTTTATGAATTTCAAAGTGAAGATGCTGACCATGCGATTGGCCGGTATTTCCCATATATCCAAGGAATTGTCCTTGTTCGACTCTCTGTCCTGTTGACACACTTCTTGTAGACAGGTGGGCGTATACAGTTTGATATGTCTGTCCATTGATATTGTGCGTAATGAACACAACATTTCCGTAGCTCGATGAGTAGCTGGAGTTCGTGACTGTTCCAGATGCTGCTGCATAGACAGGAACTGTACCTTTTGCTGCAATATCTAATCCGAAGTGGTTTCCGCCAGAACGTCCGCCAAAGCCAGATGAGAAACGCCCTGCCGCTGGTTTAATAAAGCCTGAGCTGCTTGCTGGTGTATCAGATACTTGATCTGAGCCGCCGCTGTGAGATGCAGGTGCATTTTTTTCAGCTGCTTGTTTTGCTTTCTTCGCTTCTTCCTTTTGTCGGCGTGCTTCCTCAGATTTCACAGCCGCTTTTTGATTCGCTAGGATTTCTTGTTCATTCTCAAGCTTGCCTAGTTCATCATGCGCATGATTTTTTTTATCTGTCACATCACCTAAAATGTGTTCTTTTTCTTTGTGCTTCTTAGATAAATCTTTTTTCAGTGCTTCTAGCTCTTTCAGAGATGTTTCAAGTCCGCTTAGCTGATTATTTAGCTCTGCTTCTTTTTGCTCCACCAGCTTTAAATCATTTTCATGTTCTGTAATCATGTCTTTGTCTGCTTCGACAATCGTTGTGACAGCCCCAACACGACCGACAAAATCACTAAAGCTGCGAGCACCTAGCAGCACATCTAAATAGTTGATCGTACCGCCGCTTTTTTGCATTGAACGAATTCGGTCTTTGAAAATGGCTTTTCTTTTTTCAATTCGCTCATTGATGACTTGAATGTCTTTTTTTAGCTTCTTGATTTCTTGCTTCGTTTTTTTAACTTCTTTCTCTTTTTCAGCGACTTTTTCAGTTGCAGTACTTACCTTTTGGTCAATTTGTTCAATTTCTTTCTTGAGCTTTGATTCTTTCTTTTCAAGCTTTGCCAGCTCTGACTGCTTCTTCTTCAAGCTTGATTCTGTCTTCGATGTTTTCTCTTCGATTTGTTGACGTTTTTGATCTAGGTCTTCGTATGCGAATGCACGATTCTCGTTCCCTGGAATGTATAGCCACGTTGTTCCAATAAACGCTGCCATTCCAGCCATCATCAGCTTTCTTTTCAAAACGATATTCCCCTCCCATGACAACTGTCGACATGAAGAGCCGACCGGATGAATTGGATCAACCGGTCACATCTTCTATAGAATCCTCGAATGCTGCCATCAAAATATATTTATACTTTTAAGAATTTACGGATAGACGTTAAGCTTCCCCATACACCAATGATTGCACCGATCACTAGCAGGACCAGTGATACTTGATAGACAAACGGATTGTATGGAAGCATTGAAATAAATGAGCCTTGTACTCTCGGTGCGACCCAGCCAACTGCATATTGATACGTGCCAAGCAATAGGGCAATTGGTATAATGGAACCAAATACACCAAGCAATAATCCTTCAATGAAGAATGGCCAGCGGATAAACCAGTTCGTTGCACCTACCAGCTTCATAATCTCAATTTCTTTACGTCTAGCAAAAATCGTAATTTTGATCGTATTGGAGATTAAGAACATAGCTGTAAATAACAGCCCAATAATGAGCACAATACCGACATTACGCGCTACTCCGACTACATTAAAGAGTCGGCTGACCTCTTCTTTTCCATAGGTTACTTTATATGTACCCTTTAGGTTTTCTAATTTCTTTGCTACTTTTGGTGTATCGTGAGGATCTGTTGTTTTCACAATAAACGCATCGTTTAATGGATTTTCTTGATCAACAAGTCCCATGGATTGTCCATTTTCTCCAAAGCTTTTAATCAGTGCTTTCAGTTCGTCATCCTTAGATGAGTACTTCACATTACTGATTTCAGGAATCTTTTCAATTTCTGCTTTTAATTCATCCTGCTGCTTTTGATTCGCCGTTAATTCGATTAATACTTTTACTTCTACTTCTTTTTCAGCGTTCGATGCCATGTTATTCAAGTTGAGCATAATCACAAGGAAAACCCCAACTAAAATCAATGTGACAGTAACCGCACTAATTGATGCAAATGTCATCCACGTGTTTCTTCCAAGTGAACGGAAGCTCTCACGTAAATGCCGCGAGAGAGTTTTAATCATAAATTCCGTACTCCCCTCTTGCTTCGTCACGCACAATCATTCCATCTTCGATTGCGATGACGCGTTTCTTCATGGTGTTTACAATTTCTTTGTTGTGTGTCGCCATAACCACTGTTGTTCCGCGGTTATTAATCTCTTCGAGCGTCTTCATGATTTCCCAAGAAGTGTCTGGATCAAGGTTTCCTGTCGGCTCATCTGCAATGACGACCTCAGGGCTATTAACAATCGAGCGGGCGATAGACACACGCTGCTGTTCACCGCCGGACAGCTGGTCAGGAAATTGACGCGCTCTGTGCTTTAGCTGAACCAGATCGAGAACATCAAGCACTTTTTTCTTAATGATATGAGGCTGTTCACCAATCACTTCAAGAGCAAATGCTACGTTCTCAAACACAGTAAGAGTTGGGAGCAGCTTGAAATCTTGGAATACTACGCCAATTTCTCTTCTTACGTAAGGAATTTCTTTTTCCTTCATTGAGCCTAAATCTTTGTTATTAATTAAGATTTGCCCTTTGGTTGGCTTCTCTTCACGATACATCATTTTGATGAAAGTAGATTTACCAGCACCGCTGGGACCAACAACATACACAAACTCTCCTGGATGGATAGAGACATTGATTCCATTGATCGCCTTTACGCCATTAGGATAGATCTTGTAGACTTCCTTCATTTGAATCATGTAATCACCTAATCTTTTCTTATTCGCTGACTAACAGCTTATCATGATGTTTTGACACTTCTCGTCAAAAAACGTTATGTATGGTCACGCACATACCCTTCGATACTTACTAACAATTTATGTCCTTTTCATCCAAAAAGATGAAAAAATTGAATCGTCTAAATTTCAACAACTCCAATTATACGTCATGAATCGACGCAATGGTATTACATTTATATTTCAAAACTTATAAATAAAAGGTAAATAGAACAATCAAAACCGAAAAACATGCCTTTATACCCTTATTTTTTAAATAAAATTTAATATAATGCGTTTTCATACTATCCAAAAGTCTTTTTCTACATATAAAAAAACAAAAAAACCTTGTCGATTAGACAAAGGTTTTATTTTTTCTCTGCAAGCCATTTTGCTACTTCTTTTGCCTGCTTCTCATCTACCATACCGCTTGGCATAGAGCCTTTACCGTTTTGCGCAATATCTGCGATTTGGCTTTCATTATATTTCTTCCCTACTTCCTTCAGGCTTGGACCGCCTCCGCCAGATAGGTCTTTCCCATGACAGCCAATACAGTTTTGCTGATAGATCTCCTCACCACTGCTCACAGATGATGCACTTTTGCTGCCTTCTTTGTCGCTGCTGCTTGAATTTCCTCCACAAGCCGCGAGAACAAGAAGCATCGCTGCAAATAGCATCGTTAATCCGCTTTTTTTCATCTATTTCCCTCCCTTACAATCATTTGGTCAACGCTATTATATCCTTGTTTATGCCCTTTTAAAACCCTCACCAAGCACCTCTTTTGCATCCATCACGATGACAAATGCTGATGCATCGATTGCTTTCACCACTTGTTTCAACTTTGTGAATTGTGACTGCCCAACGACACACATCAAAATTGGGCGGTCATGATCGGTATATCCTCCGACTGCTGAGATCTTCGTCACACCGCGGTCAATTTGATCAAAAACCGCCTGTCTGACCTCATCTTCATGCCCTGTAATGATCATTGCCATTTTTGAATGACTGAAGCCAGCCTGTACCACATCAATCGTTTTACTAGAAATAAACACACCAATGACCGCGTACAGCCCCTCTTCAATTCCAAAGACCGTCATCGCAGCCAGAACAATCAAGCCATCCATCATCGCTAAACAGGTGCCTAGCGTGAGTCCTGTGTACTTATTGATGATTTTGGCAGCGAGTGCTGTTCCACCCGTTGATCCATTCCCAAGGAACACGAGCCCTATTCCGATCCCAATGACCACACCGCCAAATATAGCCGCCAGCAGTGCTTCATGTGTGACAGGTGCAATATGTCTTGTGACAAACACCATGAAAGGTAAAAAAATCGAGCCAACGAGTGTTTTCACTCCAAATGTACCGCCTAATAAATAAAAGCCAGCGATAAACAGGGGAATATTAAGCCCCCATTGCACATACGCCGCTTCAAAGCCGAATGACTGCATAATGGTACTAATGCCGCTCACACCGCCTGCTGCAATCTGATTCGGTAATAATAACGTATTAAAACCAATCGCCACGATGGCAGATCCGATTAAAATGAACAAATAATTTTTCACTTCGATCCAAAATTGTGGATGTCCCTGCTTCATGTCTTTCTTCCTCCGTTACTTCTGAATGCACACCTATTTTAATCCCTCTTAAAACGATTGTAAATAACAGCCAAATGCAGTGCTAATGGATTAATACTTTATCACACAGACGGAATAGCGTACTTGCCGGTTGGCATAGGATGAATTGATGGTATATTTAATATGTACATGAGAAAGAAGGGGCATGCGATGAAGAAAATCCTGAAGATAACAGGTATGACATTACTTGCACTGATCATCTTAGCTTTTGGTGCTTTCTATACATGGAGCCGCTTTACATATGGACCATCAGAAGCATTAAAAAAACAAGTAAACATGGAGCAAGTGGAACATAAAAACAATGTTTATACATTTGAAGCATCAAAAAGTGATACTGGCATCATTCTCTATCCTGGGGCAAAGGTGGAACCACTTGCGTATGCCTATATCGGGGATACGCTGATGAAAAAAGGCTACTCTGTCTTTATCCCTGACATGCCATTTTCCTTTGCGATCTTCAATCCAAACAAAGCGCAGGACATCATCAAAGATCACCAATCGATCAAACACTGGTATATTGGCGGACATTCACTTGGCGGGGCAGCTGCCGCTATGTTTGCAGAAAAAAATCAGAGCAAGCTTGATGGACTCTTTTTCCTAGCATCTTATCCAGCATCAGATGACCTGAAACAATCGTCACTAAAAATCCTCTCTATTTCAGGTGAAAAGGATGGGCTGGCAACACAAGAAAAAATCGAAAAATCGAAAGCAAATCTGCCGTCTCAAACCGTTTTTCATGAAATAAAAGGCGGAAATCATGCGCAGTTTGGCATGTATGGCAAACAAAAAGGGGATCAGCCAGCGGACATTCCAGCCCTGTCGCAGCAAAATGATCTCATCCAGACAATGGTTGACTGGCTGAAGCCAGCAAAAAAGCTCCCATAATAGGAGCTTTTCATTTTTTATTTTTTTGTCACCTCTAAAAATTCTTCAGCATCTGCTACAGCCAAACGAATGGCTTCTTCCCAAAATGCTTTTTGGGTAAGGTCAACGCCTAGATGCTTTTTGGCTAAATCTTCTACTGTCATTGAAGCAGTATCCTTTAATAATGCAATGTATTTCTCTTCAAACGATGTACCAGCCTGCAATGCTTTTGCGTAAATTCCTAACGAGAACATGTATCCAAAGGTGTATGGAAAATTATAAAATGGAACATTCGTGATATGGAAATGCAGCTTAGAAGCCCAGAAATGCGGATGGTATTCATCTAATGAGTCACCGAACGCTTCCTTCTGCGCTTCGACCATCAATTCATTCAATCTGTCAGCCGGCACTTCTCCTTGTTTACGCTCTTCATAAAAGCGCTGTTCAAATAAGAAACGAGATTGAATGTTCATGAAGAAAGCTACACTGCGCTGCAGCTTATCCTCTAACAGGCTGAGCCGCTCCTCTTCATTTGCCGCTTCTTTTAATGAGGCATCAGCTACAATCATTTCTGCGAATGTCGACGCTGTTTCAGCTACATTCATTGCGTATTTGCGATTCAGTATGCGAACATCCTGCATCACTTCCTGATGAAACGAATGACCAAGCTCATGCGCTAGTGTCGCCACATTGGATGGACTTCCTGAGAAAGTCATAAAAATACGTGATTCTCCGCTGTCAGGGAAATTTGTACAAAAGCCGCCTACCCGTTTGTTTGGACGGTCCTCAGCTTCTACCCAGCGTTCATTAAAGGCTTTTTCTGTAAAAGCAGCGAGCTCTTCTCCAAATCCTCCGAAATGTTTCACAATAAAAGCAGCTGCTTCTTGATAAGGATAGATTTTGGTCTCACTCCCGATAGGAGCCCCAACATCGAACCAGCTCAGCTTATCCACTCCAAGCATGTCAGCTTTTCGGTGTAAATAATCAATGAATGGCTGCTTATGTTCATCAATCACAGACCACATTGCATCAAGGGTTTCTTGTTTCATACGGCAAATTTCAAGCGGCTCTTTTAAAATGTGCTCCCAGCCTCTTGCTTCATACACTTGCAAACGAAAGCCAGCAAGGTGATTGAGCGTACTAGCAAATAAATGTTCATCCTGCGTCCATGCATGCTCTAGGTTGTGGTAAACAGCCTTTCTGACTTCACGATCTGAATCATCCATCGCATTTTCCGCTTGGCCTACAGAGATCATCTGTGTTTCTCCATGCTGTTCAAACGGAATGGTAATTTTATTCACTAAGCTGGAATAAAGCTCATCCCACGCATGGTACCCATCTACAGCCAGCTTTTGAATCAGCGTTTCTTGTTCAACAGGTAATTGATCCTTCACACGGTCTCTCCGCTCATTTAATATGTAGCGGACATCTGAAAAGGCGGTTGAATTCATCAGTTCTTCCCACTTGTTTGCTGGGATAGCAGCAAGCGCTTGATCAAACAGTGCAAGGATGGTTCCTAAATCAGCTTCCAGCTTGGCAATCGTACCTCGAAGGCTGCCTGCTTTCATATCCTTCGTATTTTGAGCTTGGAGGCAGGTTACAAATGAACCTGCTTGAGATAATTTTTTATATGTAGTTTCATACGTGTCAAGGACAGACGTTAATTTGCTTTCAACGTGTGTATCTTCTTTTGAAAAGGCATTCACCTTTTGTCGTAATTCATCTAATAGCTGCTGAATATTTTGCAGGTATGTCTTAAATTCTGGTGAAGAACTGCCTCCTTTAAAAAAGGCATCTAAATCCCACGTTTCTTGCAATGGTGTTAATCCCAAAATATTTCCCCCTTTATTTGCTAATTTCATCATACAAAGGATATAGAATCAGTATGTCGTATGTATTCCTTTATATTCATTATATTTTCTCACAATTAAAAAAACCCGGCAAGAAGCCGAGTTTTTATGATAATTTCGAACGCAGGTACGCATCGATAAATGAATCTAAATCTCCATCCATCACTGCTTGAACATTTCCCATCTCCGTATTGGTTCGATGGTCTTTCACAAGAGAATAAGGGTGGAATACATAAGAACGGATTTGGCTACCCCAGCCAATTTCTTTCTGCTCTCCTCTGATTTCGTCCAATTCTGCCTGCTGTTCTTCGATCCGTTTTTGATAAAGTTTCGATTTCAGCATTTTCATCGCACGTTCTCTGTTTTTAATTTGTGATCTTTCTGTTTGGCATGTCACGACGACATTCGTTGGAATATGTGTGATACGAACGGCAGAGTCCGTCGTATTGACGTGCTGCCCGCCAGCTCCACTTGCACGATACGTATCCACCTTGATATCCTCTGTCCGAATATCAATATCAATTTCTTCATTGAATTCCGGCATGACATCACAGGAAACGAAGGATGTATGTCTGCGGCCAGAAGAATCAAAAGGAGAAATACGAACCAAACGATGGACACCTTTTTCAGCTTTTAAGTAACCGTATGCGTTATGCCCTTTGATGAGCAAAGTCACAGACTTAATTCCTGCTTCATCACCTGGAAGGTAATCAAGCGTTTCGACCTTAAAGCCTCTGCGCTCTGCCCAGCGAGTGTACATTCGCAGAAGCATAGAACCCCAGTCCTGTGATTCAGTACCGCCTGCACCTGGGTGAAGCTCCAGAATGGCATTGTTTTTATCATAAGGTTCGCTTAAAAGAAGCTGTAGCTCAAATTCGTTAAA
Organism: Bacillus sp. FSL P4-0248; assembly: GCF_038593305.1. NCBI lineage: Bacteria > Bacillati > Bacillota > Bacilli > Caryophanales > Bacillaceae > Bacillus > Bacillus sp. FSL P4-0248. The sequence continues at coordinate 3,159,466 of NZ_CP151983.1, forward strand.
CTGCTTCGTTAAGTTCCTCAGCTCTTTTTCAAGCTCTGCATGAAGCTCATCGTCATAATCTTCCTTTAATAAGTCATGCGTCATTTGCAGCTCTTCATGCGATTCACTGAGCTCATGATAGGAATTCACAGAATCCTTCAGTGCATTGGCTTCATTAATAACGCCTTGAGCTTTTTGCTGATCATTCCAAAAATCAGCCTCTGACATCGTCGCTTCAAGCTCTGCGATTTTGGCCTCTTTTGTTTCTAAGTCAAAGAGACCCCCTAAAATCAGCTAGCCTGCTAGCCATATTTTCAAGCTCTTGTCTAATTTCTACTAATTCCATATCCTTCACCTCATAGATGTATGGGGGCTGACATGAATAGAAAGAGGTTTTCACCTCTTTCCATTACTTATTCTGTCTTCCCATGACAATTTTTATATTTCTTGCCGCTTCCGCAGTGACATGGGGAGTTTCGTCCAATGTCTACGACTTTACGTACCGGCTTCTTCTTCACTGTCTTCTCCTCATCGCCCTCTTGCGGCTGATGAGCCGTTGTTTGACCTTGAACCACTTCTTCACGTTCTAGGTTGTTTTGGATTTCTGATTTCAAGACATACTTGGCCACGTCATCTTCAATTGAAGCAACCATATGCTCAAACATCGCAAATCCTTCCATTTGGTATTCACGAAGCGGATTCGTTTGTGCGTACGCACGTAAATGAATACCTTGGCGCAGCTGATCCATTGCATCGATATGGTCCATCCACTTCGAATCCACCGCACGAAGAACGATGACTTTTTCAAATTCACGCATTTGTTCTTCGCCAAATGTTTCTTCTTTTGCATCGTATTTTTCTTTAATACGATCCATGATGAAGCTTGTGATTTCATCTGCTTCTTTACCGAAGATATCTTTGACCGTAATGGCACCTTCGTCTAAATAGTTCGTGTTGATTAATTCAACAAGACCATCTAGTTTCCATTCTTCAGGCAGCTCTTCTTTTGGCGTATAAGATCCCACAGCACGCTCAATTGAAGATTGGATCATATTAATGACAATTGATTTTAAGTTGTCAGAATCGATGACTTCAAAACGTTGTTTGTAGATTACTTCACGCTGTTGACGAAGCACATCGTCGTATTGCAGAAGCTGCTTACGGGAATCAAAGTTGTTCCCCTCTACACGTTTTTGAGATGATTCAACGGCTTTAGACACCATTTTACTTTGGATTGGTGTAGAGTCATCCATACCAAAGCGGTCAAGCATCGCCATCGTCCGCTCTGCACCAAATCGGCGCATCAATTCATCTTCCATGGAGAGATAGAATTGGGTAATCCCTGGGTCTCCTTGACGTCCAGAACGTCCGCGAAGCTGGTTATCAATACGACGGGATTCATGACGCTCTGTCCCGATAACAGCCAGACCTCCAAGTTCTTTTACACCTTCTCCAAGCTTGATGTCTGTACCACGTCCTGCCATGTTTGTTGCAATGGTCACAGCACCTTTTTGACCAGCCTCTTCAATAATTTGTGCTTCACGCTCATGGTTTTTTGCGTTTAACACTTGATGAGGAATGCCTTTATTTTTAAGCAGCTTAGAAATAAGCTCAGATGTCTCAACTGCTACTGTTCCGACAAGAACTGGCTGCCCTGTCATATAGCGCTGCGCAACATCCTCAGCCACTGCTTTAAATTTACCATCCATTGTGCGGTAAATTAAATCAGGTCTGTCATCACGAACCACTGGTTGGTTGGTCGGGATTGACACAACCTGCATGTTGTAAATGTTACGGAATTCTTCTTCTTCCGTTTTTGCTGTACCAGTCATACCAGATAATTTTTCATACATACGGAAGTAGTTCTGGAACGTAATTGTTGCTAGTGTCATGCTTTCGTTCTGCACTTCAAGACCTTCTTTTGCCTCGATGGCTTGATGCAGACCTTCACTATAACGGCGTCCTTTCATTAAACGTCCTGTAAAGGAGTCAACGATGACTACTTGGCCTTCTTCTACCACATAATCCACGTCTTTTTGCATCGCAACATGTGCCTTCAGCGCCTGAGCGATGTGATGGTTCAGCGCGACATGTTTGACATCAAACAGGTTTTCAATGCCGAATGCTTTTTCCGCCTTCGTCATTCCGCTTTCAGTCAGCTGCACACTTTTTGTTTTAATATCATACGTGAAATCATCTTCGATTTTTAATGTGCGGACAAATGCATTGGCTTGTACATAAAGCTTTGTTGATTTCGCAGCTTGTCCTGAAATAATAAGAGGTGTTCTCGCTTCATCAATTAAAATGGAGTCAACCTCATCGATCACGGCATAATGAAGCGGTCTCTGAACCATTTGCTCTTTGTAAAGCACCATGTTATCTCGTAAATAGTCAAAGCCGAGTTCATTGTTTGTTGAATACGTGATATCAGCGGCGTACGCTTCTCTTTTTTCATCTTTGTCTAAGCTGTTTAAGTTTAAGCCGACTGTTAAACCAAGAAACTCAAAAATTTTGCCCATTTCCTGCGCATCACGGCTTGCCAAGTATTCGTTGACTGTCACGATGTGGACGCCTTTTCCAGAAAGAGCATTTAAATAAACAGGCATTGTTGAAGTCAATGTTTTACCTTCACCTGTTTTCATTTCAGCGATGTTACCTTCATGAAGCGCGATGCCCCCCATGAGCTGCACCTTAAACGGGAACATTCCTGTTACGCGGCGGGATGCCTCGCGAACCGTTGCAAATGCTTCAACCAGCAGGTCATCCACGGATTGTCCTTTTTCAAGTTTTTCTTTAAATTCAATCGTTTTATTTCGTAAAGCCTCGTCAGATAATTTTTCAAAATCTTGAGCGAGAGCTTCGATTTCATTTGCCTTTTTTTCATATCGGCTGATCGTACGTTTCGTAGGATCAAACACTTTGTTTAAGATTCCAAGCATATAATAACGCTCCTCTATTTCATGCAATTTTTCGGCATGTCCAAAAGTTTGACAGGTCCATATTTACCTGCATTTATCATACCATACCTTCTTTCATTTCCAAAGAATTTGCCATAATTTCGCACAAAAAACCCGCCCCTTATGAAGGGAACGGGTTTACTTTATTTAGGTTGTTTTTGAATCAGCATCAACTGATATTTAAGCGTTTGGCTCAATGAGTCCATATTTACCGTCATTTCGGCGATAAACCACATTGGTCAAATTTGTCTCAGCATTTGTGAAAACGAAGAAACTATGACCTAACATGTTCATTTGGAGAATGGCCTCTTCACTATCCATCGGCTTTAAGTTGAAACGTTTTTGTCTGACGATTTCTGTTTCATCAATCTCTTCGTCATCTTGAACTGCTACTTCAGCCGTACCATTTCCTCCAGCAAATAAGTGCTTTTTGGCACCTTGCTCGCGGAATTTACGGTTTACTTTTGTTTTGTGCTTTCTAATTTGACGTTCTAATTTACTGGCTGCTAGGTCTACTGCATTGTACATATCCTCATTATGCACCTCAGCTCGAAGTGCTAGATCAGTCATTGGAATGGTAACCTCAACTTTAGATTCTTGATCGTTGTAAAACTTCAAGTTCACGTTGACTGAAGCATCTACATCTGTCTCAAAATAACGCTCCAGCTTTCCAATTTTTTTCTCGACATGATCTCTTAGTGCAGGTGTTACGTCGATGTTTTCTCCTCTGACATTGTAATTCATGTAAAGAACGCCTCCTTTAAAATTAAGGATATGTAAACCTATTTCTACTTTTCCCTCCTTTTCTCCTGCTCAAACGTAAAAAAAATGTGAATATTTATTGAAATTTGTCGAATTTTGCGGTGCTTCAACTGTTGCTTGATAGGTGATGAATATATATTCGGCTGATTCTTGAAAAAGACCAGCGTACATTAAATGGTAAAAGATGAAATCGATGTTTTCAGCGATTGAGATAAGGATTTTAGATCCTCCGCAGCCGCTTTCATCTCTTCATTGGCCGCTAATGATTCTTCAACAGCAGCAGACATGTACTCTGTTTCTTCTGAGTTTCGTTTCGCACCTTCTTCAATGAAACCAACCGTTTGAGAAATTTCCTCTGTACTAGCAGAAATTTGTTCTGCAGTGGCTGACAGCTCTTCTGCTTTCATTGAAATATCACGAATAGATTCCAATATTTCATGGAAGCTTTGTTCAGATAATTGTGATACTTTTACACCCTCTGCTACATCCCGCTCAACCTTCGTCATCGATTGTGATGACCTTTCTGTATCTTTGTTCACGTTCTCGAGTAATTGACTAATTTGATCTGTCAACTGACTAGATTCTTCTGCCAGTTTCCTCACTTCATCTGCTACAACTGCAAAGCCTCTTCCATGTTCTCCCGCTCTTGCTGCTTCTATAGCTGCGTTTAAAGCAAGCAAATTCGTCTGGTCAGCAATGGCATGGATATGACCTAACAGATCTTGAATGCCTGTAAACTGCGCTTGCACATGGGCCATTGTGGAATGGTGTTCATTCACAGACTCTTTAATAGAACTCATTTGTTGCACAAATTGTTGAATAAGGGCGGCACCCTCTTCAGCCTTTTCAGTCACTGAAATTGAGTGACCCGAAACATCGGACGTGTGTACAGCTGCATTTTGCATGCCAGTCGACACTTCCTGAATGGCGGATGCCACTTTTCCGACCGCATCTGATTGTTCACGTGAAGCTTCACTGACCTGTTCAATCGAGCTAGATGTCTGCTCACTAGCCGATATCGTTTGACTGATGGTTTCCTCAAATTGAGCAGCAGAATCAGCAAGCTGTCTTGATCCGCTTTGCACTTGCAAAATAAGCTGACGCAAATGAGCCGTCATTTGATTAAAGGCTGTGCCGAGTTGACCAATCTCATTTTTAGAGGTCACTTCAATCTCTTCAAGGGTAAGATCACCATCTGCCATCCTTTTTGCGGCATTTGTGACAGAAACAATTGGTTTTGTCATGCGATGAACAAATCTGATCCCAATCACCAAAAGGCCAACAATAATCGCTGCACTGACCAAAATGAGTGTAAGCAATAATTGATTACTATCTTGATTGAGCTGATTGATTTTTTGATCACGTTGTTTTAGCTGATTTTGAGCGAATTCTTTTGTAAAGGTATGTATTTCTTGTTCGATAGGTTGTAATTCTTGACTGAGGCGGGTGTTGAATTCTTTTTGATTTTGCATATTTAATGAATTAAATAATCGATTTGTTGAGGTGTAGTAGAGATAATTTTTTTCTGAGATTTGATCTAATAGATTTTTTGCTTGTTTGACCGTACTCATTTTAGAAGCTTCTGCTGTTTTCTTATTAATATCTTCATATGTTTGCTCAATTTTCTGCAAATTTTCAGCATCTTGCACGACGACATATGTTTTAATCTGTGCTTCCTGCTTTTGCAGAAGAGTTTCTAATTCCAGCGATGTCTGATAAAGCTTCACTTCCTTGCTTAATAGCGCTTTATAGGATTGATCTGTTTTGTAATAGAGAAAGCTTGAGAATCCTAACATACTGACAAACAATACACATATGACAATAAGCCCGAATAAAAATTGATTTTTTAGTCTCATAATTTCCTCCGAATGGTCTGAATTGGACAAAAATTAATGAATGACATACGGCCTCATACAGGCATGTATTTCATCCATCCACTTTCTATATTCAGGTATAAAGTATGTTTTCAGGAATGATTGGAAGTGATTTGAAGGGAATGTATAGAAAGCTAGTACATCAAAACTTAAAAATATTTGATCAAACGAACGAATCGTTTTGGCAAAGTGTTCATTTTCAATAATTGAAAGAAGAAGAGGATGTGTTGTGTCTAAATGAAAGAAGGCATGGATCAGATCATTAAAGATCCGATCCCCTTCTGTTTTGTCAAAATCCTTCTCAATTTCATCTAAATAGTTTAGACTCTCTTCTATCGTGTATAGAAGCTCATAATATGTGGTTAATAAAATATAGTCATTTGAACGATACGCCACAGGTCTCACCTATTTATTTCCGTTTATCGTAGTATACGCCGTCACTTGTTATGGGCTGGTATGGATTTTGATAATTCAGCTGTTTTGTTTTCTTTTTTTGTATGGCTTGAATATCTGCCTTTATTCCATTTTGGATAACCGTTAATTGCTTCGCCATCTGTTGATCTGTTTGGATGATTTCGCGGATTTTCTCTTTTTCTTGATCCGTCAATTCATGCTGTATATCTCTCATTAATTCGTCTCTCTCAATTAAAAAGGCATCAAAGTCTTCAACAAGTGTCTCACTTTGCGGATTTTCCGCTATTTCGGCTGCCATTTTTAATGTTTGATCATGCAGCTGGTCCACAATACTCATAGAGAGCCCCCGATAGAGTGGTGACGGCCTTTTCGATCGGTTTGAATGACTTCCTTCCATGCATCACGAAAATCAGTTACGTACTCTTCTACTTCATTCAATATCTCTTCGTCATTTTGAAGATTGGCTTCTATCAGTCTGCGATAAATGTAATCATACATACTTGCCATACTCTTTGATACGTCATAGGAACGATTTAAGGTGACATTTAATTCTTGAATGATGTTTTGAGCCTTTTTCAGGTTCAAGTTTCTCGTTTCTGCATCCTCTTTTTGAATGGCATGCTTCGCTATTCTGATGAACTTTAAGCAGCCTTCATAAAGCATAAGCGTCAACTCGGCAGGTGTTGCGGTCTCAATAGAATTTTTTTGATAGGCGGCATAAGGGTTCTGTATTGCCATATGTTATAAACCTCCAATTATTGTCCAAGCAGTTGAGAAAGGTAGCCAGATTGGTTGTTTAGCTTTTGAATTGCACTATCCATGGCGTTAAACTTTTTGTAGTAACGGGCTTCAACCATTTTTAAACGATCTTGGAATGTACTCATTCGTTTTGTCAAAGAATCAAGGTCCTTACCAAGTCCGTATTCCTTTGATTCCATTGTTATGCTGCCAGCCTTTTTTTGAATGCTCTTCGAAAAGTCTGATAAGGAATTTTTGATACGATAGATGATTCCTTGTTCTTGATATTGCTGCTGCGCTTTGTCTTTATCCTTTGAATCCACATTTAAACTACCCGAGATGAACATTTGTCTGACCTTCTCCGGGTCTTCTTCAATGGCTTTTTTTAATTTCTCTACTCCATCACTATCCTTAATAAATTCAAGCTTCCCACCATCTTTATAGCTGGATGATGTCGAAATACCGATTTGTGTGAGTTGGATTTTATTCGCATCACTTGTCGTAATATTAGCATACAAATCACTTCTTATTTTAGAGGCACCAGATCGTAAAATGGAATCACTTCTCAGCAAGCCAGACTTCGCGGTCGTTTCCCATAGCTCTATTTCTTTTTCAGACATCGCTTTTTTCTCTTCAGCCGTTAATGGATGATAGTCTCTGTTTTTCTTTTCATTGACTTTTCCATTAATCTGCTCAACGAGTTCATTATATTTATCAACAAATTGTTTAATTTTATCATATATTGCATCCACATCTGTTGAAACGTTTAAGCTGACGGGCTTATCTGTGGTTGCTTTAAGCTCGTACGTAATATCAGCCTGTGTGAATGTATTGTTGTTATTTTCCATTTTCAGACCATTAATCTCGTATTGCGCCTTCTGTCCTTGAGTGGTCGCAACTAATTTGTTATCTCCATCTACTTGGAAGCCTAATTGCGTTAAAAATGAAGCCGAATTGCCATCAGCTGCTTTAATACTGACGCCTTCACCCGTTGTTCGAGAAGTAAGAGCGATGGTATCCACGTAGTTAGTGCCATCAGAGATTTGGCCTTTGTAAGCCGTCACACCTAATTGCGCGCTGTTCAGCTTTTTCACGATGTCATCAATTGTATCGGTATCAGAAGTATTGATTGTCACCGTTTTTGGTTTTGTCGAATCTGGTGTCGCCACTTCAAACGTAAACGTTCCGTTTGTTGGTGTAAATCCAGATGTACCAGAGGATTTGAAGACGGAAGCTGTCGCTAGCTGAGTGACATGAATAGAGCCAGAGGTCGCATTTGTTGATCCAGTTGCTGTGACAGCAGATTCATTAGAGCTTGTCACCTTTTTGGCGCCATATGTACTTGGACGCGTTAAGTTTAAACTGTTAATCAAATCATCTAATTCTTTAATTTTCGAGTTAACCTCGCGATAGCTGTCTCTTTGCCATTCAAGCGTTTGTTTCTGACGCGTCATTGTATCAAGTGGTGCTTGCTCCGTTTTCATCAGCTTTGATACGATTTCATCAATATCGAACACATTTGAAAATCCAGTAATACGATTGACCATTATTTATGTTCTCCCTTCATTTACATTCTTTTATCTACAAATAAACCGACAATTTCTGTCATTGCTGCATAGAAATCAAGCCATTCCTTGGAAGGAATTTCTCTAATGACTTCATCTGTTTGGTTATCTACGACTTTGACATAATATTCGTTGAGTTTTTCATGTAATTCAAATTGAAGATGAAATTGAGTAGGTTCAATCAGCTTGTTTGCCCCTTGAAGCGTTTTTTCAATTTCTTCTTTTGAAACAGCCCTGCCATTTGCTTGTGAGTCAGAGTTTACATTGTCATTCTGGTTATTAGAAACACGGGTTTGAAATGCATCGATAATTGGCTCTAGCGATGTCAACTTACCAACAGACATAGTTATTCAGCTCCTGTGCTTTAATCTATCTTTTATATCGGCTTTGAATTTGCAAATTAAATATAGATGGACCGATTTGTTAAAGTTTCCTATAGATCATGAACATCTGTATCGAAACGCTTTCACACGGAGAAGGACAGCTGAATGCGATAAAAAAATCCTCACTTTTTTTGTGAGGATAATTGAGAGAGGAGATCTAAGGATAAACTAGCAGCACGATTGTTCTCTTCTTGAATTGACAGGTACACTTCTTTCCTGTGAATATCGATGTGCTTAGGAGCCTCAATCCCGACTTTCACTTGATCGCCTTCGATTGAAATAATCTTGACTTCAATATCATCGCCTATTTGAATCGACTGGTTTAATTTACGAGACAGCACTAACATGAGGATGCCACCTCTAACAAATGTTTTGTATGATAGGCTGAATCATGCAAAATCACCTGCTTGGCTTTCATGTTTTTCCGGTTCACAATAATAGGCGCTCTTAAATTGGCTGTTGTTTTTTCAATAGATGATTCCATTGTTAAAATAACCATTACTTCCACATCATTGGCATCTTCTACTTCCAGAATGTCTACAACCGTTTCGTCTAAATCAAATTCGTATTGATTGAAGAATAAAAACGGGCTGCTGACGATAAAACCTAATGCCGAGTTATTTAATGATTGAAGAACTAAAAATGGAGACTCTTCTGATAAAGGCAAAATGACAAACTGTTTTTGATCCAGAAATCCTGGTATCCCGTTAGAGAAGTGAATGATTTGCTCCTCTTTGATTGTCACTTCACCATGGTATTTTGTTTGAATGATCATAATTCACGACCTTTTTCATTTTTCTTAACTATACCTTATCACCATTTTGGCCCGTTTCGTCAACTTCTATTTTTAATTCTGGGTATTGTAACATATCAATATTGACCTTACCTGGCTGGTAGTTAACGATTGGTTTATGAGGTGTGGCCTCTATGATAGCTTTTTGCGGCTCCACATCAATTTGAAGCTCAGAAGGCTGATAGTGAATTTTCACACTAAAGAATGAAGGTATCACACCAATGGTGAATTGTTTTGCTGGGGGACTGCCATTGATTTTGGCAAACTCAGCAATCGCATTCCCACCATTCTCGATCTTGATGAGTTCACTTCCTTCTTCCGCTCTTCGACCCATTCCTTCTCCAACAGCACGCTTCCCCTCAGCTGCCCATTCCTCAGAACGTCTAAAAATTGACTTGATGTCCATATCGGCAAATGCCTCGGTTTGATCAATGGTTAATTTCGACGGTGTCCTTTTGATATTCATGACAGCTCGTGGCTGCTGAATCTCAAGATCAGCTCGTGGCTGCTCTACTTCTTGCTGGGAAGGAGTTGTCGACATTTGAAGTTTTGCATAGGTTTGCTGCATTAACAATCTAGGGATTTGCATATGTTCACCTCCATGATGCAAAAAAGCACCCATCGGATGCTTTTTATTATCTTAAGAAATCAACAAGGGATGGCTGAATGACTTTAGCTGTTGTCGCTAAAGCAGCTCTATTCACCGTCTCTTGTTGAAGAAGATCAAGAATTGCCTTTTCACTTTCAACATCTTCATTATCTGATTTAGCATTTTTCAGTACTTGAAATTGTGAAGTCAAACGACTTCCTACTAAGTCAACACGATTCGAACGCGCTCCTAAGTCAGATCGCTCAGCACTCATCACTTCTTTAAACTGATCGATACTTGCTAATGCATCATCAGAATTCGCGAACGTTCCATTTTTCAATGAGTTTTCTAAATCAGTCAGCATTTCAATGACATTTTGACCGTTAGCCTGTCCGCCAAACGCTGAGATTGGATTTGAGTTTACATTTAAAGTGATACCATCAGAAATATTCGCTTGAACAGCATTCGCATCTGTATAATTTTCGAAGTTAAATGTATACGTTCCGTCTGCATTCTCAACAACTGGTTTAACATTTGTATTTGTCCCATTAAATACGAACTTACCTAGCATTTGAGTGTTCATTGCATCAATGATTTGATTCTTCATCTGGCCAATTTCCACTCCGATAGCTGCTAAATCTTCGGGCTGCTTTGTTCCATTTGCCGCATCAAGCACTTTATCTCGTATATTTGACATAATATCAATGATTTCAGTGACACTTGTTTCCGATGTATCAATCCAGTTTTGTGCTTCATTTAAGTTATTTTTATATTGTTCATTTCGGAACAAGGCAGTACTATATTGAAGGCTTTTTACTGCTGCAACAGGATCATCAGACGTTTTCGTAAAACGTTTGCCTGTTTGTGCCTGTTCATTAATTTTAGATAGTTTTTCATAACTTTTACTAATATTACGCAGTGAGTTTTGTGAAATCATTCCTTGTGTGACTCGCATCTGTTATCCCTACCTTCCTACGACACCCATGCCGTTTATGACCTTATCCAATACTTCATCTTGTAATGTCATAATTCTCGCAGCCGCGTTATATGCATGCTGAAATTGGATCATATTCGTCATTTCTTCATCAATGGAGACAGCGCTAGTCGACATTCTACGTTCATTGGCTGAATTGACAAGAGCAGCTGAACTGCTTTCAAGCGTCATGTTCTTTTTCCCTTGTACCCCCATCTCAGCAATCACATTTTGGTAATAATCCTGAATTGTCGTTGTATTTCCACCGATTGGTAACTTTAAGTCTTGTATATTAGCTAATTTCGTAGCATTCGAACCGTCACCTTGTGTTTGATTGAGAGATGCAGCAATATTATCTGTTGATGCTAAAATGACATCGCTCACTTTAATACGAGCTGCCAAACCTTTATTCAACTCATTGTTATTTTCGATATCAAAAAAGTCTTGTCCACTTGCACCATTTAACGTGTACCCCTGCTTATGTACATCGTTAAATGTATCCATGAATACTTTTGCTACTTCATCCAGCTCTGCAAGCATATCTGGATACATGCCTTTTTCAGCACCGTTTGACATGTAGCCATAAGCTTCAACAAGTGCTTTTACTTTACCGTTCACTTGTAATTGATCCGCTGCAATTGTTGTTGTTCCGAATTGAAGTGAGTTAACAAGTCCCGTTGTATTATCGTAAGAGATTTGCAGTTCAGACTTTTCGTTCGTAATACCATTCAAAATGTTTCCAGCAGATTGTCCATTTGCACCGATAATGTCGATGTTGACAGTTCCTTCAGCAATTTTGAGTGCATTACCGCCAGGTGGATTGTAGCTGACCTTAATATCGACAAGTGAGGATAATTGATCGACCAAAGTATCACGTGTATCATAAAGATCATTTGGAAGATATCCATTTGGCTCAACTGCTGCAATCTGTTTGTTCACTTCATCTATTTGAGATAAAAGAGTGTTTACATCTTTGGCTGTTGAATCGAGTTCCGTTTTTAAATTCTTTTGTATCGTTGTTAAAGAAGAATTGAGCAGACGGAATTGGTCAACTAAAGCCTGTGCACTTGTTTTAACAACTGTACGTGCAGAAGCCGTATCAGCATTTTTTGATTCCGATAAGACCTGTAATGATTTCCATAGATTATCAAAAGCTCTGTTCAAGCCCTCATCCGTCAAATCATTCATAACCCCTTCCATCTGTGAAAGGGCATCTGACTTCGTTGAGTAGTAAGATAAGTTATTATTATGATCTCTGTATTGTAGATCTAAAAAGCTGTCTCGAATTCTTTCAACGGTTCCAACTTGTACACCTGTCCCCATTTGGCCATACGTTTTGCCGTCATAAACAGAAATGACTGGATAAGGATTTTCTGCTTTAAAGGTCACTCTTTGTCTTGAGTAGCCCTCCGTATTTGCATTGGAGACGTTGTTTGATGTGACATAAAGCCCTGCACGCTGGGCTGTGATGCCTCTTTTTGCCGTTTCTAGCCCCATGAATGTAGAACCCATTGGTATCCTCCTTGTTTACGCCTTTGAATCAAACAAAGCCCTTTGCTGTTTAGGCTTTGAACTCTCAAGACCATTTTGTCCGTAATTCATATTTTCTTTATTAGGGTTAACGAGATCGAATGTCAGTGAAATAAATTGAAGTGACTGCTGAATAAGCTGCTTGTTCAGTTCATTTACATCTTTTAGTTCCACCATGATGTCATTTAGTTTCTCATATAATGAAATGAGCTCTTCTTGATCTGTACCTTCAGCCTTTTCGATACATGCAGTGATGGTTGGTGATTGATCACTTTGTAAAAATTGAACGGTCGCTTCAATTCGTTTTTCTTCTAATTGAGAAATGGCCTGAATATACTTTTGCTCTAAATTCAGGACCTCTGAAAGAGCATCAATCTCATTGCTTTTCAGCATTTCTGTTTTATCCTTAGACAACTTTAAAAGCTGTTCATGCAATCCATAGAGACGATGCAGTTCTTCAATAATTATTTTAACTGACATTCACGCTGCTCCCTTTTGTTATTGTTGTTTATAAAAATTCAGCATTTTATCTGCAATGCCTTTTGTATCTACTTGATATGTTCCGGCTTCAATGCTTTTTTTAATTTGGTCAATTTTATCTTGACGTTCTCTCATAATATTCGGCACCTTTTGCATTTCGATTGCCTTTTTAGAAATTTCGACTTTATCAGTTGATTTAGCTTGATTCGATTGCAACGTTTGTTTCTCATATGTTTTCTTGTAAGGATTTACTGGTTGTGTTCCATATCGATTAATTTTCACGGGATTCCTCTCGCTTTCCGTTACAGTCTGTCTTGATTCTATCCATTTTATCGACCAAACTGCAACTTAGTTTAGGGAATCAGTCGTTTTTAGGATTAATGGCATAATAGGTGTCTTTTTTCCTAGATTCAATCTCCCTTTTACGCTCCTCTTCTTGGTTCATTTGGCTGATTTGCGAATGAATATCCTGTTCACATTGGCTGCATAGCTTGTTTTTCCTGATCGCTTTGCCACATCTTTCACAAGGATAATTAATATTTGGAAATTGACTAATTTGCAGTCTTTTCAAACGAATAAATTTCAAGATTAATTCTTCATCAACGTCTGTTGCTTCTACTATTTCAGCGATCGTTGATTGTCTATTACTTTGTTTTCTCAAGAATTTATATACGATATCAAAAGAACGTTCTTCTTCTTCAAAGCATTTGTTACAAACCGTTTGGATGGTGGTTTTTAAAAATAGCTGATTACATTGTGGACAGTTTGCCAATTGATTCATAACCAAAACCCCTTACGTTATTTTCTTTTCTTATTATCGGTTAATTATCATGATTTTTAACTACGTATCAACGTAAAAGAAGAAACACTTTTAGCACCTGCGTCTTTCAAAATTCTTGCCGCATCATAGATGGTTGCTCCCGTTGTATAGATATCATCAACTAATATAATATCCCTTTGAACAATCGCATCTGTTTGCTTGATTTGAAACAATCCTTTTTGATCTAGGCGTTCATTTTTCTTTTTTTTAGACTGCTTACTTTGATGTATTTTCACGAGTGGCTGCAATATTGGCTTATCTAGCAAAGAAGCGATTATCACGGACTGATTAAATCCTCTTTCTTTTAGTCTTTCATGACTTAAAGGGATTGGTATCAGCAATGGGTCTTTTATGCAGAAGGAATGTTTAAATGCTGCTTGCACATCTCTTTTAAACAGCTCAACTAAAGCCGTATCACCCCGAAATTTAAAGCGGGCAAGGACATCTTTCATCAACTCGCTGTAAGTATAAACTGACCTATTTTTTACAAGGACTTTAGTAGAATCAGAGCGTTCATTCCATCTATTACAGTCCTGGCATAATTGGTCATTTGACTGCGCCCTTCCGCACGTTGGACAAATAGGACGCTCAATCTTTACTAAGTGATTCTTACATGCTACACAAAGACGATCATCATTTAATAGTAGGAATGATTTCCATGTAAAAGCAGGCACAAAATGTCCCTCGCAAATTTGACAAATCAATTGGTTTCCTTGTTCAGCAGCAGACGATTTTCACACCTTGGAAATGCGGAAACCTTGGAAGCTGCTTCTGTCAGAATGACCAGCATCGCAGTATTCTTCTGTTTATCCACCATCTCAGATTTACTGTAGGATATTTTATCGATATCTGTTATATATTGTGGTTTCACTTGATTCAGTGAAATCGCTAATACATCTTCCATACACTTTTCACAATGACAAATCATGTTTAATTGGTTGAGATATTGATTGAGAATTTCCTTGAGTAGTATTTCTTTTGCATTGAGTAGCATATTTGTCTCTCCTGCCATTTGTGTATTGTGAATATAATGTACCATGATTTAGTTGAACCCACACTGTTTTTCAGAAAACTCTTTTGCAGCCGTATCATTCATTTTTACGATATGCTTCTTTGCTTGTTTCATACTTCTCGTTAAACCAAAATGAAAAAGGAAAACATCTCCTGTACAATAATCCGGATGTCTGCCTACCCGTCCAGAAATCTGAACAAGTGCACTCTCTGTAAAAATAGTAGATTCCGAACCTAGTACCCCCACTTGAACATTTGGAATGGTTACGCCTCTTTCTAGAATAGTGGTTGTAACTAGTACATCGTATACGTAATCTCTAAAGTGCTGAACCTTTTGTTTCCTATCCGGATCATCGGCAGATACTCCCTCCACGTTTAAGGATTGTTCTCGTAGAATCTTCGTTACCTTCTTCATGACAGCAATTGAAGGAACAAAAAGTAATATTCTTCTCTTATTTGCAATATGTCTCTGCATCCAATTCATCACTTTAGGGGGCAGCTGGTTCTTTTTTAATTTCTTTTTCCAATGTCCGATCCAATGAAAGGTCGGTACGGGTAATGGGTGCTTGTGAAAACGCAAAGGAATTTTTATCGCTTCCAGTTTTCCGCGAGAAACCTCTCTCGTCATTTTTTTAGAGGGTGTCGCACTTAAATAAATCCTAACCCCTCCGTTCTTTCTCATCGCCTTTAGAACAGCAAATTGGAGTCGCTCATCCATTGAATAAGGGAAGGCATCGACTTCATCTACAATAAGCACATCAAAAGCATTTTTGTATCTCATCAGCTGGTGGGTTGTGGTGATCACAAGCGGTGCTATTTGAAACCTTTGAGAACTGCCTCCATAAAGTACGGTAATTATCACCCCTTGAAATGCTTTTCTAAGCCGCGGTTCGAGTTCAAGCACAACATCTGTTCTAGGAGTCGCAATACAGACACTCATTCCTTGATTTAATGCATATTCGATTCCATGAAAAAGCACTTCCGTTTTCCCTGCTCCGCAAACCGCCCAAACAAGTAGATCAAATTTGTTTTTAATAGCTTCAATCATTCTTTCTGACGCTCTTTTTTGTCCTTTAGACAGCTCTCCCTGCCATGTTAATTCGGCTCGACCTGTTTCTACCATTTGTGGACCTGTCCATTCATAAAGAAACCCACATTCTGCTGCTTTTCCCATCATGATGCATGATCTACAGTACACACAATCCTTTTGACACACTTCACATGGAGAATGAGCGAAATACCGCTTGTGTGATACACCGCACCGGCAGCATGTAAAACCATTTGCTTTCCTCTCAATGGCTGGAGACCGATTGACTAAGCCCTTCTCCTCCAGCCAATCTAAATTGGACTGTGGGCACTTTGTTTCAACGGTGAGCAGATGGCGTGAATGCAGCTGCCCCATTAGTTCCATTGCTTTGTCCATATTCAACATTACCAAACACCTTTCAATTGATGTTTGGCCATTATGCGCAAAGACAGGACCTTTCGTCCAACAGGTAAAATCAAAAAACAAAACCTCTTTTCCATACGAAAAGAGGTTTTTTAGGAATTATCTAATCACCCAACCAAGGGCTAAAGAGCCTTCACCTAGATGGGTGCCGATTACGGCACCAAAGTAGCTTTTATAAAATTCAACATGAGGATATTTTTCTGATAAGTGCGCAATTAATTCTTCTGCTTCTTCTTCTCTATTACCATGTATCAGTGTTGCTCTCATCGGAACACCACGTGATGCATCTTCATCAAATAATTCAAAAATACGTGAAATGGCTTTTTTACGTGTGCGAATCTTCTCAAAAGGAACAATTAGCTTGTTGTCAAAATGCAAAATAGGCTTTACCTTTAAGAGGCTTCCAATAAAAGCCTGAGCACCATTTAATCTGCCGCCTCTTTGCAAATGAGTTAAATCGTCTACCATAAAATACGCCCGCTGACTTTCTTTCAGGTAATTTAGATGCGCTAACACTTCTTCTAAAGAAGCACCTTCTTGGATTTTTTCAGCAGCTTCTAACACATAAAAACCTTGTGCCATACAGCTTGTTTCTGTATCAAACGGGTAAATATCAATCCCGTCAACTAGATCATTCGCTGAGACCGCACTATTATACGTTCCACTAATTCCACTTGAAAGGTGGATACTAATCACGGCGTCGTATGTTTCACTTAGTTTTTCATATAAGGCTATTAATTCACCGAAAGCAGGCTGAGAGGTTGTTGGAAGATCTTTGTGTTTTTTGATTTCTTCATAATATGTCTTCCAGTCCATTTCTATTTCTTCACGGTATGATTCACTGCCGAAGATGACGTTAAGGGGGATCATATGAATATTATGTTTATCACGCAGCTCTTGTGGTAGATAAGCAGTACTGTCTGTTACAACGGCTATTTTCATTCTTAAATACCTTCCTTATTCGTTAAGTTACTCTTTTTTATTTTAAAAGAATGATCATTTTTTCATTAGATTTATAATAGTAATCAAAAAAGCCTGCCTAATCAATAGGCAAGCCCTCTATATCCGAAAAAGAATCCTTACCCTGTATATCATTTCCCTTCACCTAAAATGTGAGAGAATAAAAACAGGCGAAAAAGGAGTACTTGTCCGGAACACTATCTCATTTCTACCCAGCCATTTTTAATAGCTACAACAACAGCTTGTGTACGGTCGTTTACATTCATTTTTTGCAAAATGTTACTCACGTGGTTTTTGACTGTTTTCTCACTAATAAAGAGCGATTCACCGATTCCTCTGTTGCTCTTTCCGTCAGCTAACATTTGAAGAACTTCACATTCACGTCTAGTTAAGATATGAAGTGGTCTGCGAATTTCAGGATATACCTCGTGCTGTGGATGTGCTGAAACGCCGCTAGTCGCTAGGCGTCGGAATTCATTTACTAAGTTATGAGTGACTTTCGGGTGTAAATAAGAGCCTCCGTCAGCTACAACTTTCACTGCTTCGATGAGTGTGTCTGCATCCATTTCTTTTAACAGGTAGCCTCTCGCCCCTGTTTTCAATGCATGTGTTACATAGTTTTCATCGTCATGAATAGATAGAATAATGACTTTTGATTCGGGATAAAGCTCAACAAGCTGCTTTGTAGCCTCAACACCATTTACATTCGGCATATTAATGTCCATAATGACAACATCCGGATGATAGTGTTCTACGATACGTGCAGCTTCGTCACCGTCGTCTCCTTCTGCAACAACTTCAAAAGTAGGTTCAAAATCTAAAATCCGTTTGACACCTTCACGGAATAATTGGTGGTCATCAATAATTACAATATTTACTTTAGTCACAAGCTACGCCTCCCCATGTTTATTGTTCTACACCTGAACTTTATGGTCAATATGTCTTTTGACTCTATTTTACAATTTTATTTTGCAATGTTAATGGCACGCGAATCATGATGAATGTCCCTAGACCTATTTTTGAGTCTATGGTCATTTTACCTTCCAGTAAGTCTACGCGTTCTTTCATGCCAAGTAAACCGAAGGATTTGTTTTTGTTTGTTTTTACATCTTTCATATCAAAGCCTTTTCCATCGTCTTTAATAATTAAGGTCACAAAGTCTTTCGTTACTTCTACTTTGACAGAGATTTCTTCAGCTTCAGAATGCTTTAATGAATTTGTGACAGCTTCTTGGGCTAGTCTAAACAGTGCTACTTCAAATTGAGAAGCAATTCTTTCGCTTTCTGTATCACCTAGGCATTGGAACGTAATTTTGGTTTTTCCATCATATTCTTCAATTGTGTTTAAGTATTTTCTCAGTGTCGGAATCAGTCCCAAATCATCTAAAGCCATCGGTCTTAAATCATAAATGATTCTTCTCACTTCGTACAGTGCATTTCGCACATTCTGTCTGAGACTTCTAATTTCTTTAAAACCTTCTTCTGTACCGCGGTCTCTAAAAATCCGTTCAATTAATTCGGAACGCATCATCACGTTTGCCAGCATTTGAGCAGGGCCGTCATGAATTTCCCGAGACACTCTTTTGCGTTCTTCTTCTTGGGCTTCAATAATTCTGAGACCAAAATCTTGTTTTGCCTGAGCATCTTCAAGTAAAACGCCGACCTGGCGTAAATCCTGGTTGAGATAGTTGAGAACCACTGTAATCTGACTCACAAGCGTTTCAGAACGTTCAATGACGTCTTGTAAGCTTAATAATCGTCTTTCCAGATCGTCTCTTCTTTCTCTCAGCTGCTTCTCGCGCTGCTGGATCATGGTGAGTTCCACTTGCAAGTTATGTGCTTTTTCGTAGGCCTCACGTATTTCTTCTTCGCTGAATTTGTTGAAGTTTCTGCTGACCTCAGATAAGCGGTTTCTAGCATGTCTTGTATGGACTTCCAGCTTATCCCCAAAATCAATTACTTCGTTTACTTGCTGTTTGATTTGCTTCAGCTCTTCTACTAGGCTTTCATATTGTTGACGGGACTGTTCGCCTATTCTAAATACTTCGTCCTTGCTGCCATCAACTGTACTTAGCATTTTCATGATGATTGAATCCAATAATTTCGGATCCATTTTGGGTGTTGTCATGGCTTTTCCCTCCCGTAACAGTGATGTCATCTTTTTTTATTATAAATGTCATTGATCTGCATTTTATGTCGAATTATAATGAAAGAATGCGTATAATCATGAAGTTTTTATGACGACCCTTTTTCCGCTCCTATCATCATAACAAAATACGCTGTAAAATTCTAAAACCAATGCAAATTTTCACTAGTCTTACAATTTGCTTGTCAGGAGGGTATGTCTTTTGCTGAATCGCTATCTTACAGTAAAAAGTCGTGGCGAGCATGAGATCGTCATTGAAAAATCACGTTTTATTTGTCATATACAGCGTGCTGTCTCAGAAGAAGAAGCACAAGCATTTATACAATCCATTAAAAAACAACATTGGAATGCCACACATAATTGTTCAGCCTATCTCATTGGTGAACATGACCTGATTCAAAAGGCAAATGATGATGGTGAACCAAGCGGTACAGCAGGTGTGCCAATGCTTGAAGTGCTAAAAAAACGGAAGCTGAAAGATACAGTCGTTGTGGTCACTCGTTATTTCGGCGGTATCAAGCTTGGTGCCGGTGGATTGATTCGTGCCTACGGAAAATCTGTATCAGAAGCTATCAACCATGTTGGAATGGTAGAGCGCTGTTTAATGCGTACAATGCACACAACAATAGATTATACATGGCTTGGAAAGGTAGAGAATGAGCTTAGAGCCTCATCTTTTCAGCTAAAAGAAATCCATTATGCAGAAGATGTTATTTTTGAGACATATGTCGAAGAAACACAAACAGAGCAGTTCATTGAGTGGATGACTGAGCTGACAAATGGAAAGAGTGTTACAAAAGAAGGCGAACTTATTTATTTAGAAAAGGACATTGGTCCGATAAAGGAGACAGATGAATGACACAACGAGTAAAAGTGCGTGTACGAAAGAAAAAGAGTAAGAAGAAGAGAATTATCAAACGTATTCTGGTCTTATTTTTGCTTCTTATCATCTGCATGGGCGGATTTGCAGTATATAAAATCGTCAATACTCTTCAAGCTGCTGACAAAACATATGATGAACTAAACCGTGGAGAGAAATCGAATCTTCGTGATGCTGTCATTGATATTAAGAAAAAACCTTTCTCTGTACTATTTGTCGGAATTGAGGATTATGCCACAAAGGGTGATCATGGCCGTTCAGATTCACTCATTGTTGCAACGATTAACCCCCAAGACAAAACGATGAAAATGGTTAGTATCCCTCGTGACACACGCGTACAGCTTGCAAGTGATACAACAGGAAGTAAAGAAAAGATCAATGCAGCATTTGCTAAAGGTGGTAAAGACGAAACGATCGAAACTGTCGAACAATTCTTGCATATTCCGATTGATAAGTATGCAACCGTTGATTTTGACGGATTCAAGGATGTCATTGATGAAGTCGGCGGAATTGATATCGATGTTCCATTTGACTTCAATGAAAAAAGTGATGTTAAAAAATCGAAAAAGATTTACTTCAAAAAAGGCAATATGCATTTAAACGGGGAAGAAGCACTTGCTTACGCACGGATGAGAAAACAAGATCCACGCGGTGATTTCGGACGTAACGATCGTCAGAAACAAATTTTACGTGCAATGATTGATCAAATGGCGAAGCCAAATAACATTGCGAACGTCGATAACATTGCGAAAGAAGTCAGTGATCACATTACGACCAATTTCCGTATCACAGAAGGTCTTGCCCTTCAGCAAATCTACAGCGGATTTAAAGGAGACGACACAGAAACTCTTTCAATTAAGGGATCAGACCTTTATTTAGGGCCAAATCGCACGTATTACTTTGAGCCAGATCCGACCAATTTAGCTAACGTCCAAAATGAATTACGGACGCATTTAAAGCTGCCTGCTGAATCTTCAACTGAAACAGATTCACAAACCAATCCGTCCTCTGGTGAAACGGGGACAAGTGATACACCTAACTCATCGACCAGCACACCTGGACAATAATAAAAACAGCCCAGTTCCTAGGAACGGGCTGTTTTTTATTGTCTTTTGACCATTCGTTTATAAAATTTCGTAAATGGTTTAAACTCTTCATTCACCAATCCTGTAACTTCCGCAATCACTTGCATGAACATGACCAGTAAAAAGATAATAATCAGTGATAACCATATGGTGGCACTTGTCAGCAAAATGGCACTTAAGCTAAAGACTAAGCCAATCATATAAATCACGATGACAGCCATGCGATGGGACAAGCCAAAGGCCATCAGTCTATGATGAATATGAGATTTGTCAGGTGCTGAAATCGGCTGTTTGTTTAATATTCGTCTAATGATGGCAAAAGTGGTATCGAAAATAGGGACACCTAAGATGATCACTGGGACAACAACACTAAACAAAGTGACACTTTTGTACAGCCCTAATAGTGACAGTACCGAAATCATATAGCCTAAAAAAAGCGAACCGGTGTCACCCATAAAAATCTTCGCTGGATGAAAGTTGTAAAAGAGAAAGCCGATGGTACTGCCAATGACAACAAGGGATAATGAAAGAATCAAAATTTTATCAGCTGAAAATGCCATCACGGCAATGGTTGACAAACCGATGACAGAAATACCGGCAGCCAGTCCATCAAGGCCGTCAATTAAATTAATGGCATTTGTGATTCCGACAATCCATAACACGGTTAGGGGATATGCCATCCAGCCTAACTCAATTCGATCTGTTAAGAAAGGAACAGAGAAAAAGTCCATTTTTAAGCCTGTGCTTACAATCAGACAAGCAACAAGAACTTGTACGAGAAATTTAAATCTTGCACTTAAATTATATTTATCATCAAATATACCTAGAATGACGATAAGTACGGCACCAACTGAAATTGCTGTAATTTTATTATGTAGAAACAGCCCGCCTGCTAATGCTCCAGCCGCTACCCCAATAAAAATTGCCAAACCGCCCATTCGAGGCATTACTTTATCATGAACTTTTCGTTTATTCGGCTGGTCCACTGCACCAATCTTAATTGCAAACTTTTTGACGATTGGTGTCACAATTAAAACTGTAGCCAGAGAGACAAAAAACGCTAATAAGGCGCGTTCGTAATCCATAGGTCAGTCTCCTTCTAAATTGAAATCTGTATTTTGTATATTGGCCGCTCTTTCCATTATACAATTGAATAGAGGATGATCACAAGCTCCCCCTGTGAAGAAGAAACAAATAAAAACGCACAATCCCTGATGAATTATGCGTTTTCTTTAATATTCGTTAGTTCCACCATGTTTGTGAACAGCGCGTGCCAATCTTTTTTCTTCGCACGGCTTTGTCTTAGATGTCTATAGGTCATGTCGTCTTTTTTGCTGATCACTTTTTGGCAGGCTTCTACGAAGAGCGCAGGATCCTCGCCTTCTAAATATTCATACACATCATTCTCTTTTAGCCTTTCCGTTGACGGAAGATTTAAACCAACAACCGGTATTCCTGCGGCTAAAAATTCATATAGCTTGAGCGGAAACACAGCTTGATTGTAAGGAGATTGTTTGTATGGCATCATGCCTACATCAATCAGCTTCATATACGCAGGCACTTCTTCTGGTGCAACAGCACCTGTCCAAATCACATTCGGCAGTTTAAGTGCATGCTGAAAAGATGGGTCTCCATTTGTTCCATCCGGACCGACAAATAAAAATGTCCAATCAGGCTGCATGCGGGCAGCTTCTGCTATCATGTCAAAATCCAGCTTCGGCTTGATGCCTCCAATAAAACCAAGAACAGTTCCTTCTCTACCTTGCAGCACATCCTCCTTACATGGAAGATTGCTTTTTGCAAACACATCGTACTCGACGCCATTTTCAACTGTAAAGACATCTTTCGGTTCACCCATGAGACGCCTTTTGATTTGATCGTGTAAGTATTGAGAAGAACATGTAATGCTGTGTGCGTATTTGATGATTCGATTTTCTGCTTTCACAATGACACGCTGCCTCATATAAGAAAGCAAATTATTTTTGCCGCTTATCGGCTCTCCCCACAGGTCACTGCAATCATAGACAATATGTTTCCATTCAAATAAAGAAGATAAGAGCGGAAAACCCGGAAACGTATACCATAAGCAAACAGCGATTCCCTTCTTTTCCTCCTGCCGCAAATGCTCAAGAAGAGGGGACAATTTATGAATATAGAACATGTCTTGATATCGGCCAAAGCGAAAAAATTTGCTCTTGAGCACATCAGGAATGGTCAATTGCTTCATTCGATCGGTTATGGGCTGAAAGGGAGCTGTGTGACGGGATGCAGATGGACATACCCAGATGACCTCTTTCGTTTCTGGATCAGATGCTAGAAATTCCGCCAGTCGATGCCGTCTGTACCTCAGGCCGTCCTGTCCCCATTCTCCCGTCGCTACGATAACATGTATGATCGAGTCTGCTTTCACCTTTATCACCTTTTTTCCCTTCTGTTTATAAGCGCTTCTTCACAGCATTTGTCGCATAGTGCATAAAACACCAAGATGCTTTGACAAAATGAAGCTGCTCAATTTCTCTGTAGACGAACCACGTTTTTTTCGCTGCTTTCCACTTGTTACTAGAGATCGAGTTTCCAACGATGCGGTATTCACTGAGCGGTTCACTCATTCCATAGGCTGTAAATCCTCTTTTTAATATGGACAGCCATGTAGCTAAATCCTGTCTTGTGCGGATGTTCGGCATTTCTATATGTCCTATCTTCTGTACATCAAGCATCACCGTTAAACAGCCGATAATGGTATTTTTCAAAGCTTCATCATAAGTTAATCTTGCTGGTGCAGTGACGGTTTTTTCTAACGGTTCTCCATTTTCTGCAATGATGTCATATGCCGTGAATGTAAAGGCATAATCGTTTGTCAGCATGAAGTCTACCTGCTTTTCGAGTTTCGTCTCTTTCCACTTATCATCACTGTCTAAAAAAGCGATAAAGCGGCCTTTTGCCTGTTTGATGGCTGCGTTTCTGGCGATGGCAGCTCCCCCATTTTGCTCTAAATAAATGACGTTGATTCTGTCGTCTGCTTCACTTAAGTCCCCAAGCAGCTTCCTTGTTCCATCTGTTGAACAATCATCTGCGATGATCAGTTCCCAATTAGAATAGGTTTGGGCAAGGACGGAATGAACTGTATCCGTTAAATAACGTTCCGCATTATAGGCCGGTGTAATGATTGATACTAACGGTTGATTGTTCACCTAAGACTCATCTCCAGTTCATCATTAAGATTCTTTGAACACTTCGGGTAAGACCACAAACATGAGCGAGATGCTAAAGCCAATGACAAGTCCAAGCAGTGCCCGCTTTTTCGCTGACATGCCTTTATTGCCTTCATCAAGAACTTGGGCAGGATCAACAATCTTCGCCTGCTTCATTCCAAGCTTTGTAGACTCCAATTCATATAAAAATCGTTCTTTATCTACTTTGGAATCGTTGCTGACAGATTCGTCTTCTAGAGCAGATAATCTACTTTCAATCACCTGCTGCCTTTTTGTAAATAATGCTTTGTCTTGCTTCAGAAATGTATCCGACACCTGCTTCACGACAGCTAAAGCATGATCCTTATCAGCATCTGTGAAAGACAGCTGTAATTGTGTATCTGATTGATTGGTGAGGATGAGGCGGCTTTTCACATCCTGCTTTTCTTCTTCTTTAACATCACTGAGTGCTTCATTCAAAAATGCATCGCTTCTTAATAGAGATGTCACTTCTGCGATATTGTTATACACTCCGTCATCATATTTACCAAGTGTGAGGGTAACGGCAGCTGTGTAACTAGACTGCTGCGCTGTTCCTTTGGCAAAAAAGAATCCAAAAGCGCCTAATACGACAGGCAGCAGCACGAGCCATACGATATACTTTTTGATTCGCTTCCCTATTCTAGATATGAAACCAGACATGTTCATTCTCCCAACATTGACGTATTTGCTTTTTCATTAGTGTAGCCATACCAGCGCAGCATCACACACGGTTTACCAAGAGCTGTTTGTTTTTCAACATATTCACCGCTGCGATTACGAGCCCTAAAAAGACCCAGTGGAAATATAAATTCGAGACCGAACTAGGACTGATACTTGAAACGAGAAAGCTCAGCATGGCAGCAAACAAACCTTCAATGATCATTTTTGCTGATCTTGTGTCCGCCCATTGGTATTGTTTATACAGCGTGAACATGAGATAAGCGTAGACTGAAATATAGCCCAGCATGACCGCAAATCCAAAGTTCGTCATCACTTCCAGCAGCCAATTGTGCACTTCAACGACTTGATCTGTATCAAAGATCGAAAAGTGGGCTAAGTAGTAAGACACATTACCCGCTCCGACACCAAACCCGTATGAATCCGTAAAGAAATGCCATGCATTTTTGATCAAATTCGCTCTCGCAATGTTGGATGGGAGTGGTTCACTAAAAGAATGCGCGACCTGAGAAGCGAGAAACAAGTCATAAAAGACTGAATAAATCTTGGCTGAAAAAACAGCGATACAGATGACACCAAGTCCGCCTGCTGCGATGAGTGACCACTTTTTGAGAAAGCGCGGCATGAGCAGCCACACATAGATGGCCGCTCCTGCAAATATGCCAAGCAGGCTCGCGCGGGATTCTGTTAACAAAATGAGATACAGTGCTGCGATGGCGCCAAATAATCCAAATGCTTTGATATAACCATTTTTCATTTGCCGCATACACGCTAAATACAAGAAAAAGCTAATCGATAAAAACGTCGCAAAGTCATTTTGATTAAAAAAGACAGCTGTAGGATAGTGCTGTTTATACGCCGGCCCAAGATACAGTGAAGTATTCGGTAAATGGTTCAAAGTAAAGTGATTATAAAACCCTATCCCCATGACAAATACAGTCATGACGAGCCAAATGCTATAAAAGGTGACCACTTGATCCATTCGCTGAATGTACATGACCACAAGAAAGACAAAACCCATCCCCATAGCAAGCAGGGACATATATTTGAGACCGTCTGTCACCGAGTGGGCCCACAGCAGTGAGATGAGCCCGTAAAGAAACCATGCAGCAAAAAAACCAAGAATTCCTTTTACACGAATCTGCTGCCACTGCGATATGTACGTTCCCTTATCTCTCATCCGCCATATAAATAAAGCAAAGGCGGCAATGAGCATGATACGGTAGAGAAAAAGACTAAAGAACCCGGCACTAATTGAAAAGAAAGCGTTGTTGAGAAAGGTCAATGCAATTAAAAGATATATGGCTGACATGAACACTTGCTCACCGTTCATGTATAGCTTCATCAACACGAGAAAAGCTGTCAGAACCAAAAGCAGGACCGGAATGGCGACGATCTTTTTTAACCCGGCGGGCTGCGCAGACGCCATTTGTACAAGTCCTAGCCCTGCTGCAAATAATATACAACCGATCATGATTTGCCATGCTGTTTGTTTCACACTCATACCCATTTTCCTCCTAAGCAACCCATCCGATTTGAGGGATTAAGCCTTGACTTCCTGTTTATAGTAGGAAATGGTACGAGCCAAACCTTCCTGTAAACTCACAACAGGCTCCCATGCTAAGACTTGTTTCGTTTCCTCATTTGCCAATGTACTATGCACGATATCTCCTGCACGCTGCGGCTTGTAAATCGGTTCAAGCTGTGATCTCGTTACCCGTTTCATCGTTTGAAACAGTTCATTTACAGTGATGGAATCACCACACGAGATATTTAAACAAACGTTTGATTGGGCTGTTAAAGCCGCAACATTCGCTGCCGCTAGATCACCCACATAGATGAAGTCTCTTGTTTGTTCCCCATCTCCAAAGATAAAAGGGGCCTCATCCTTTGCAAACTTATCAGAGAAAATAGAGACAACACCGCCTTCTCCAAGTGCGTCTTGGCGCGGACCATATACATTGCTGTATCTGAGAATACAATAGTCCACATCATAGAGTGATTTTGCCATTTCTAAATAGCGCTCTACTGTCAGTTTTGCTAAGCCATATGGTGAACCAGGCTTCAGCCGGTGAGCGGTGTCCACTGGCAGATACACCGGGTCTCCATAGACAGCTGCTGATGAGGCAAAGATCACTTTCTCCACTCCTGCTTCAGCCGCGGCTTTTATGACGTGCAGAGATCCTTTTATATTAACTTCTTCGTCATATACGAAATCCTGAACGGAAACGGCTACACTTACTTGTGCTGCAAGGTGAATGATATAATCCGGTGCGATTTGTTTGATCAAATCAATCGTCGCTGGCTTTGTAACATCTGCCTCGATGCATTGCACGGAAAGATGGGCAATATTTTCTCGAGATCCAGTTGAAAAGTTATCAAGAACGATGGGCTCATAGCCTTTTTCTAGTAAAGCCTCTACCGTATGTGATCCAATAAATCCGCTTCCCCCAGTAACCAATACTTTCTTCATCCAAGCTCCCCCTGTTATTGTGCCTTCGATACCAATTCTGCTTCCCATACACTCGGGCGGCCGATAGACTGGTAAATAAATCCTCTCTCTTTCATTTCTGCTGGATCAAACAAATTCCTTCCATCAATTACAATCGGTGAACGAAGCAGCTGCTTGATCTGGTCTTTATCCATCTTCTGTACGTCATCCCATTCTGTTAGGATGAGACAGGCATCCGTATCTTTTACTGTTTCATACAGATCATTGCTGAAGATCGCCTGCGGGCCAAGCTCACGTTCAGCTTCTACATAAGCAATCGGATCATAGGCTTTCACAAAAGCCCCCAGCTCTCTCAGCATTGGGATAATATCTAGTGCAGGCGCTGAACGCATATCATTCGTATTCGGTTTAAAGGCGAGGCCTAAGACAGAAATGGTTTTTCCTTTAATATCACCGAACACACTCATCAATTTGCTGACAAGGTGGGCTCTTTGGTTGTTGTTCGTTTCAATGACAGATTCGATCAGCTTAAAACGATACCCGGATGTTTCGGCAATTTTGAGTAGAGCCATCGTGTCTTTCGGGAAACAAGAACCCCCAAATCCAATGCCTGCTTTTAAAAATTTATGCCCGATGCGGCTGTCTAATCCAACTCCTTCACTGACTTTTTCAACGTCAGCGCCTACCCTTTCGCAAATATTTGCAATGTCATTAATAAATGAGATTTTTGTGGCAAGCATGGCATTTGCAGCATACTTAATCATTTCAGCACTTTCTAAGTTGGTCTCCACAACTTCTGTTTGAAACGGATCATGCAGCCTTTTGATGATGGTAGAGGCATGAGTGCTGGTCGAACCAATGACTGCCCGCTCCATGTTCATCGTGTCTTGAATCGCAGAGCCTTCTCGGAGAAACTCTGGATTGGATACGACGTCAAAAGGATATTTGCTGCGCGATGCCTTTTCCACAATGGCTTGAACGAGACGGCCTGTTCCAACGGGAACTGTGCTTTTATTGACGATGATTTTATAGCCATTCATGTGTTCACCGATCGTTTGAGCGACAGCCTTCACATACGTTAAATCTGCTTCCCCCTGTGGTGTCATCGGTGTCCCTACGGCAATATAGATAATCTCTGATTCCCTAATAGCTGCAGGAATATTCGTTGTAAAAAACAGTCTTCCTTCTTCTGTATTCTTTTCAATCAATTCCTTTAAACCTGGTTCATAAATGGGAACGACACCACTTTTTAAGCTGTTGATTTTTGATTCATCAATGTCACAGCAGATGACACGATTTCCGATATCAGCAAAACAAGTACCCGATACTAACCCGACATAACCTGTTCCAATCACAGCAATTTTCTTCAACATTTTTCATCCTCTCAGTAAAAGCATATTGTCCGTTCCAAGCTGTTTATCTATCTATCATTCTTTGCACATTTCATCTTATTTAAACGATAGATGTTGATTGATTGAGCACCTTCTCATATTGCTGAATGAGATGCTTCGCATTATGTTCTGATGAATATTCTGTATGAACTATTTCATGAAGAACGTTCTTCACTTCTTCATTCCAGCTGTTTTCATAAAGGCAGGCGTGAATCGCCTCTTTCAGCTGACGCGTCGAACGCGGTTCAACGAGCAGGTGTTGATAGGTTGAAAATAAGGATGGGAGACCACCAACCCTTGTTGCAATGACAGGTACCTTTAAAGCGAGCGCTTCTAGAACGACGGTTGGCATTCCTTCACTGTAGGAAGGGAGTGCAAACAGATCAGCTGCCATTAAGTAGTCTCTCACCTGCTCATTCGGCACCTGGCCTGGGAGTATAATAGATGCTCCCGCCCGTTCTGTGAGCTCCATTGCAAGGGGGCCTTTTCCAACAAAGACTGCTTTCACCCCATCCATGCTGCTGACAGCATCAGCTAATTCAAGCAAGCCCTTCTCTTTCACTAAACGCCCGACGAAAACAACGAGCTTATCTTGAAGCGGTAAACCTAAGTGCTTTCTGATGCCTTCTTGACCTTCTTCCGTTCTGGAAAATGATCGGAGCGGAATACCAAGCGGAAGACATTTTGCTTCTACCTTCGTCATCTCATTTGTCTTTTTAGCCAGCTCCTCACTCACTGTCAGAACAGCAGATGCCTGCCTCACAGCCGTTTCAAAGGCTGCCTTCGCCCCTTTGCTATAGTTCGGATATACGTTCACATCACTGCCGTGCAAGGTCAGAAGATAAGGGATTTTCGTTTCTTTCTGAATAACAGCCGCCGCTCCGCCAGACGGCATGGCAAAGTGCGCATGGATAAAATCTGGTGACAGCTGATGACGCTGCATTGCTCTGAGAACGGAAGCCGCTATTCGTTTACTCGGCTGCGCCCATTTCAGCTGTCCTGGGAGCGCTGGATAAGGCGGTCTGTAAACCGTCACTCCGCTTCTCACTTCCTGTTCAGGCAGATCCCTTTTCTGCCGATAGGATGCCTTCAGCATCCGTAAAACCGGCGGATTCACTGGATTTGGGCAAATGACAGTCACTTCTATTCCTTGTTTGAGCAGCTCCTGCACTTGCGTTTCATGAAACACGCCCTCACTCGGATGTTTTTCACTAGGATATACACTTGTCAGCCATAGCACCTTCATGACGAACGACCTCTTCTCAATAATTTGCCTGCAGCCTGCGGATACATTTTGATGAGCAGCAAGCCATACAATGCAGCACTGACACAAACAGTCAGTAGTAATTGAAGTGAAATATCTGCTGTCGTCAGCTTCATCCCTTGATGTAAAGCTACCGCACAGACAGCCATGAGCAGCGTCATGACAGCAGGTTTTCCAAGTGATTTTAAATACACCTTCATATCAAGCTGAATGACATATGCCATGAGCCATCTGCCGACAATAAAGTTGAGCAGGCTGACACCTGAGTAGATCCAAGCTACTGTGAGCAGACTGCCTGTAGTCACACCTGCATATAATGCGCAGCCATACACGATGAGCATCCCCGTATCCCAATAAAAGGCTAAGTCCGCTCTCCCTTTTGCAAGAAGTATTGAACCGTTTGGATTCATCAGCACACGCAGCAGGCCGACAATACACAATATATTTAAAACCGGGACCGCTACTAGCCATTTCTCTCCAAACACGACTTCTATAAAACTGTCTGATACGGCAGCAAGGCCGATTAATAATGGAAAACTAACCAATGCGAGCATATTCGTCATACTTAGGAAGCCCTCTCGCAGCATGGAGTGATCCCGCTGACTTTTTGCGAAAACTGGGAAAGCCACTCTCGTCACAATCGGATTTATCTTCAACACGGGTATTGTTACAATTTGATACGCCAAGCTGTAAATACCTAACGCTTCCGCTCCAAGAAACCGGCCGATTAAAATCAGGTCGATGTTCGAACCTGCTCGGTTGACCAGTCTGGATGCGAGCTGGAATGCACCGAATGAGAAAAATTCCTTCACCTCTCCTAATGCAAAAACAGGTGCTGGACGCCACTTCTTCCAATAAGCCGCTGCATACATGAGACCTTTTCCTGATTGCAGCAGCACTTGAGAAATGACATAGGCGATAATCGGATTCATGAAGAAGGCGAAAACGAGTAAAACGAGCAGCGATATGATGGTTGCAATGGTTTCAATGGTGCTTAATGTTTTAAAGGCTAAGTCTTTTTGCATCATATACTGGTACTGCTGGCCAATCGGTGCGATCAGAAACATGATCGATAATAGCTTGAGCAGACCTTCTAGCTCTGGCCGGTTATAAAAAGCGGCTATCATTGGGCTTAGCAGAATGAGCAGACAAAACAAGATAATCCCTGTGAGCAGGTTAATCCAATATAATGTAGATAATTGACGTTCTGTCGTTTGTTCCTTTTGAATGATTGCTGCCCCAATTCCTAGATCAAGCAAAATCTGCGTAAATATTGTGACAGTTGTGATCATGCCAACAAGTCCAAACTCCTTGAGTGACATCACGTTCCCTAAAAAGGCGAACTGTGCGATTTGGATAATGGTGATGATCAATGCGGACAAGCTTGTCCATTTTGCCCCGCCTAGCATGCGTTTTTTCATACTTGCCATTTCTCTTCCCTACTTTACTTATCTGGCTCCGTCACCAGTCATGATGACTTTTAACGTTTTTACCATAATCTTCGTGTCGAGAGAAAATGTCAAGTTTTGAATATACTGTAAGTCGTGTGTTAATTTTTCACTTGGACTCATTTCATATCCGCCATTTACTTGAGCAAGACCTGTCAGCCCCGGCTTTACAGCCAATCTTTTTGTGAAGCCTGGAATCGTCCGATTAAATTCTGCGGTAAACATCGGTCTTTCTGGACGAGGACCTACGATACTCATTTCTCCTTTTAACACGTTGATAAATTGCGGAAGTTCATCAATTCTTGTTTTACGGATGAATGCCCCCACTTTGGTGATACGCGGGTCATTTTTTTGCGCCCATTTCGCTCCTCCGCTTTCTGCGTCAATTCTCATCGATCTGAGCTTCCATAATTTAAAGTAAACACCGTCTTTCCCGACCCTTTCCTGCATATAAAAGGCTGGCCCTGGTGTTTCCAGCTTAATCAAAAGAGCAAACAGCAAAATGATTGGCGTACTCAACATCAATCCGATGAACGAGAACATTAAATCTATGAAACGTTTTGCAAATAAATAACGAACCATATGTTCTGTTAAGGCAAAAGAGTGATTTCGTCTCACTTCATATTCTCTGTAAAGATTCATCGCTTTCTCTGCACTCACTGACCTGCACCTCACCATTCAAAGTAGTTGTTGTGTAAAGAGATGTTCTATGAAAGTCAGTTTAGCAGAGCAACATTAAGCAAATGTAAATGCGCTGTTAAGTCTTGTAAAACTGTGTTAAGAATATGCACTTATATCAAGTTATGCCCTTTTGAACGTAAAAAAGACCCGCAATTCTGCGGGTCTCCGGGTCTTTTCTTTATTTTGCTTTTACAGTTTCGATCGTTTTCAATCGAAGTGTTCCGTTTGCATCTTTTGTATAGGTTACTTTTACTTTTGATTCTTCTTTTAAGCTGTTCACTTGTTTAGAAAATGTATTTCCGAATTGAATAGCTACTTCTTTTCCATCAATGTTGACAGCAATTGTATGTCCATCAGCCAAACCGACATATGTGCCTTCTTTGGTGATTTCATTTTTCTTACTAGTCGTTGATTCTTTCTTTGTTTTAGAGTCACCTTTTGAGTCAGCTTTTGATTGGTCTTTAGCAGGTTCTTCTTTTGTAATTTCTTTGCTTGAGCTGTCTTTTGCCTCTTCATCAGATTGACTTGCCGGCTCTTCTTTTTGAGCAGCTGTTTCTTTACTTTGATCATCTGCTTTTTCATTTGATGATTGATCTTCTGATTTTTCGTCCACAGCCTTATCTTTGTTTTGATCGGCTGCTTCAGTTGTTTCTTTTTTGCTGTCATCCTTTTTGTTATCGCTTGATTGATTTGTTGTGCCGCACGCTGTGAGCAATACTCCTAGAAGCAATACTAGAAACGGCATTGTGATTAATTTTTTCAAGATCGTCACCTCTTCATGATTTGTCGGTTTGCTGTCGTTTGAAGATTTATGTGTAAACCATTCACCTTCTATGTTTCAATTATAACAAACATAACCAAAAATGAAATGTATTTTTAACTTGACACATCATTCATGATTCATTTTACGTCAAAGTAGTTGGACACACCCGTTGCAATTCCAGAAGCCAGCCGATCCTTTGCAGCGGTAGATTTTAAAATACTCGCATCGATTGGACTTGTTACAAAGCCGGTTTCTAGCAAAATACTCGGCATTCTAGAATATTTGATGACGTAGAACCCTGCTGTTTTCACTCCGCGATCTTTTGTTCCAAGGGCACTGACCATTCGGGGCTGCACCTGTTGTGCCAGCTTGACACTATGAGCAGCCGCATATGTTGTATCATAATACGTCTCTGTTCCATTTGCACCGCTGTTATCATTTGCGTTGGCATGGATACTGATGAATATATCAGCACTGGCCTGCGCTCCTTTACTGACACGTGTCTGCAAGGAGTCAAATGTATCAGATGTTCTCGACATGACAATAAGGGCACCCGCCTGGTGAAGCCTTGACCGCAGCTTTAATGCTACTTCTAAATTGATGTTCTTTTCAAGCAGCCCATTCCCTACCGCTCCAGCATCCTGCGCACCATGACCTGGATCAATAAAAATCGTTTCACCTAACACCGCATTTTTCAACTGCGTGATGACATTCGTTTGAACGGCTGATGTTCCGCCTACAACAGAAAAAGCTGACATCCGTTTGGCTCCAATGACTTTTCTGATAGCATCCGGCACCGTTTGAGTGTCTGTAAGAAGAAGGGTTTGTCCCTGTTTCGCTGCTATACTTGCTGCAGCGGCTGCATCTGCATAGGCATACCCATGACTCATAAATGTGTGGCTTGTCTTCATTGGATACGTTTTAGCAATTTGGGCAGCCACCTCATACCGATTGGCTCCGCTTATTCTGACTGGTGAGGGAAGCTTTTGAAAAGCAGTTTTATTGATACTTGCTTCTCCGCCGATCACAATGGTCCGCTTGACTGCTTTGTTTTTTAATAGATTGGCTGTTTCCTCGCGCAGTCCTTTCGCATCTGTTAATAAAATGGGATAGCCTTGTTTGGCAGCGTACGGAGCAATCGCGACAGCATCACCATAAGCAGAACCATTCACGACGACAGCCGCACTAGCACTCTTCATGTGCTTAGCCACATTTGCCGCCAATTCATAGCGGTTCTTTCCTTGAATACGGGAAACGGATAGATTCATCGCTTTTAGCTGCTTCACGATGTTTTCAGAAATACTTGCAGTCCCGCCAAGAATCGTTACACGCTTCGTCTTCAGCTGCTGCAACCCTGTCTTTGCTGCACCTGAAAGACTGCCAGCATTCGTTAACAGGACTGGGGCCCCTTGCTGGTAAGCATAAGGCACAGCACTCAGGGCATCTGCATAAGCATCACCGCCCACAAGCACAACGGCAGGCGCTTCCTGCCAGCCCCTTTTCGCGGTATTTACAGCCACTTCATATCGATTGCTTCCTTCTATCCTCGATACAGCGTGCTGGGCAAAAACGGATGGTGTATATAAACATAGTGAAACAGCAATCAGTAACATACATTTGATATCAAAACGCATGAAGTCAACCTCCTTGGTTTGAACCCTTCACCCAGGATGCTTCATGGACTTTTGAAAAAAGGCTGCCGAGTACGTTCTCGAGCAGCCTAAGAGGAGTATCTGAGGCACCCCTCAGGTTTGTGTTTTCTTATCTAAAATAACCTGACACACCGCTTGAAATGCCTGACGCTAATCGATCTTTATACGTAGCAGATTTCAAGATGTTTGAATCAACTGGACTGGAAACAAAACCAGTTTCTAAAAGAACGCTCGGCATCTTAGAATATTTAATGACGTAGAAGCCAGCTGTTTTCACACCACGGTCTCTTGTACCTAGTGCGCTGACCATTTTAGGCTGGATGTTTTGCGCCAGCTTCAGGCTGTTTGCAGCCGCATAGGTTTTGTCATAATACGTTTCTGTTCCATTTGCACTACTGTTATCATTTGAGTTCGCATGGACACTGATAAAGATATCTGCATTTGCTGACGCACCTTTGCTCACTCGTGTTTGAAGACTATCAAATGTGTCTGATGTTCTTGACATGGCCACAAGTGCACCAGCGTTGTTTAATTTCGTATTTAAACGCTTTGCTACATCTAAATTCAAATTCTTTTCATATAATCCGTATCCTACAGCTCCTGAATCATGCGCACCATGACCTGGATCAATGAATACTTTTTTACCAACAGCCGGGTTTTTCAGCTGGTTCACAACAGTTGGTGTCACTGTATTTGTACTGCCTACGACAGTAAATTTGGTGATTTTCTTACTGCTCACTGTTGCTCTCGTTACTTTTGGCAGCGTCTTTTCATTCGTTAGAAGCAATGCTTTGTTTTGCTTCGCTGCAATGCCTGCAGCAGAAGATGAAGTGGCGTAACCAAATCCTCTTCCTACATAGGTATTATTGACACTCATATTGTACTTTTTCACAATATTTGCCGCGACATCATAACGAGTCGAGCCTTTGATCCGCGTTGGTGATTTCAATTGGTTATAAGCTGCTTTTGTGACGTAATTCTCTCCGCCGACTACAATGGTTTGTTTCACATTGCTTGCTTTTGCAACAGAAGCGATTTCAGAACGAAGTCCCTTTTTATCTGTGTATAGAATTGGGAATCCTTTTTGAGCTGCTACAGGTGCAATCGCAATCCCATGTGCATAGAAAGAACCCTCAACGACAACGACGCCTGCTGGCTTTTTCATTTTTTTCGCGATATTGGCAGATAGCTCATATCGGTTTTTTCCTGAAATACGCTGTGTGGAGATGCCCATTTTCTTCACTTGGTTGACCACGTTGTTTGACACACTTGATGTGCTGCCTAAAACGATTACCGTCTTTGTTTTTAATGAAGTTAAGGCTTTTTTTGTATCACCCGAAAGGCTTTTACTGTTTGTGTAAAGAACTGGTCCATTTTTTTGGTATGCAAGTGGAATTCCTGCTGTTGCATCTGCATACGCAGTTTTCCCTACTAAAACGACTGTACTTGCAGTTCCCCATCCTTTTTTCGCTACGTTTGCCGCTACAGCATATCTGCTCCCGCCATCAATTCGTGAGACTGAATTGTCTGCCAATGCTGTTGGAACGATAACGAAAATGGCGATGAGGCTGAGGATGGCTGTTTTCATCAATGAGCGCATCTTCTATGTCCTCCTTTTACCTTTTAATAGTTTGTTAGTTTTGTACCTGGATAGTAGAACGAGAGTATGGAAGAATACGAGTTTCCAGATTCCGCTCTCGCTTTGGCTCCGTATTGGCTCATACCAATGCCGTGGCCATATCCTTTTCCTGAAATCGTGAAGTCATTTGTATTGTTTTTGACTGACGCAAACGTGCTTTTCACCTTTGTTGCGCCCATGACTGATCGAAACTCGGTCATCTTCATACTTGCCGTTGTGCTTTTGTTTACCGAATATGTGCCTGTTTTATTTTTCAAATGGTATGTCAGTTTGATCGATACCGTCTTCGCACGCTGGCCTTTTGTTTTCCCTGAGAACGTCAGGCTTGAGATCGATGCGATTTTCATATCAGATGCAGCGGTTTCTTTGTTTTTGAGCAGCCATGATTTCAGGCCGGCAAGGTCAGCTGCATTTGTCTCTTTTGCTTTAGACCACTCAGATGCTGCTGTGCTGGCAGTCAATGTCGTGCCCAGCTGTTTCTTAGAGAGTTTCAGTGTCCATGGATTGACTGGATCTTTTGGATCCTTTTTGGCCACTAAGTATGGCAGTGCATTTCCCCATACTTCTTCACTCGCCTCTGTATAACCGCCATTGCTAGAGTAATAGGTTGCTGAAATAAGCTGATTGTTGTATTTCAGAACCTTTCCTTTTGTGGCATCGACAGCTTTTGTCGAATTTGTGTACCAGTTATATCCTCCATATACTTGGAAGGCTGTTGTATCAGGGACGACTTTTCCAATACTTTTCACCGAATACGTTCTAGCGGCAACCGCCTGTGCTTTTAACGCTTCAACATTCCAGCTTGCAGGCATTTCATTTGGCACTACACCTTTTAAATAGTCTTCAAATGGAATATTTTCGAGAGTCGGCCTGATATACCCTGATTCAATTGCAAAGTTTACGCTGCCTAAATACGGCTTTCCTGCAATTTGAAGGACATTTTTTGTTGAATATTTCTCAGGAACAACTCTTACTGTGTTATACGTCTTTATGCCTTTTAATGAAATTTTTCCGTTAGAAATATTCAATTGGTAGTTTTGATTTTTTTTCAGATAGACTTGTTTGGCTAATGAATTTTTCAAGCTATCTTTAATTGCACTTGTGCTGCCAGCAAGATGATAAGCATATGTACCTTTTTCCTTCAGCAGTGCTTTTAAAGACGCTGTGACAGAATCGGGTTTCACATACACAACCGTACTGTTAGATTTTGCAGCCAATTGCGACAGCGGCATCGCATAAATATAGCTAGAGGCTTTTGCCAAATAAACTTTATCTGCATTAATATTTAATTTCTTTATAATATTCACAGATAATTCATAGCGATTGGCCCCGCTGATTCTTGTCACCTGTGAGGTTTTTTTGATTTGATTTTCAACTTTTTGTCCAGTACTTTTCGTACTGCCGATGATGATCACTTTACTTGGCATTCTATAAGACGGAATGGAATCTTTTTTTGTTAACAGGATAGGGTATCCCTTTCTCGATGCGTAGGATGCAATGGCAATCCCATTCATAAATGAGTTCCCGCCGACAACGACAGCTTGCTTATAGTTACCCATTTCTTTTGCGATTTTTTGGGAGATTTCAAACTTATCTTTTCCACTAATACGTCTGACTTTGCCATACTTTTTAATAGACTTCTCAGCAGCTGTTGAAATGCTTTTCGTATTTCCGACAATCAGAATGTTATCCGGCTTCATTTTCTTCAGCTGGTTTTCTGTTGTTTTCGTCAGTTTTTCAATATTCGTATACAAAATAGGTGCGCCCAGTTTGTATGCTAACGGCGATACAGAAATTGCATGATCAAATGCATCACGACTGACAATGACAACAGTTGATGGGTTTTTCCAGCCAGCAGAAGCGATGCTGTTGGCTACTTCGTATCTATTTTTGCCGTCATATCTTTTTGTCACAGCAACATTTGATCCTGATAGCTTGTATTCCCCAGTTGTTGAGATATCCATACTTGTTTTGTTTCCGATATAATTAGACAATTTCACTGAAATTGCCGAGCTTGCCATGGCAGACTGAAAGGGTGCAACTAGTAGAGTCAGTATCATGAGAACGATTAGTGTAACGCCTGTTTTCTTCAATTTTGTTCATCCCGCCCATCTTTTTTACTTCTGTTTTTCAATCTTCTGGATTTCCTTTTGACCACTGTCATTAATAAAGTAAGAGATTTCTACTGTGTCTCCTGGCTTAAATTCATTTAACACATCTTTAAAATTATCCGTAAATTCATAGCTTAGGGTCGTATTCACTTTTTTCACTTCGACTGTATGTGCATCAGCCATTCCAATAAATTCAGCTTTCTCTTCCAGTACCTGAGGAGTTGAACTGCTTGTCTTGTTTTCTCCTGAGGACTGCTCGGCCGTTCCACATGCTGTGAGCACGATACCTAGTAGCAGTATTAAGAACGGTAAAACGACGATTTTCTTCATTTTTTTCACCTCATGTCTTTGTATCGTCTTATAAGTTATTATTTTAAGGTAAATTTAAGGTTTTTTGAAACCTTTTTTTTGTTACAACGTCTATATCTAGGTTCAGAGTAAAAAAATAACTTGTTTATCAAGATTCGTAAACCTATAATCATGGAAGAATCATAGAAAAGGTGAGGGACATTATGAGAGCTGAAAGAAAAAGAAAGAAGAAAAAGGTTCTTTGGATTGTTTTATCGATTATTGGCTTATTCGTATTAGCAACTGGCGGATACGCATATCATCTTTGGAACACAGCAGCATCGACCGTCGCAGGCATTCAAGAAAATTTAAAGAAGTCAGATAAGCGTGACAAAGATGTCGATTTAAGTAAGAAAGACCCGATTTCTATTTTAGTCATGGGTGTCGATGAACGAAAAAATGACCGAGGCCGTGCAGATACATTAATATACATGACAGTAAATCCGAAAACAAAAACGACCGAGATGGTGAGCATCCCGCGTGATACGTATACGAAGATTGTCGGAAAAGGCACAATGGATAAAATCAACCACTCCTATGCATTTGGCGGTACACAAATGGCAGCAGATACTGTAGAGGAACTGCTTGATGTACCTGTTGATTACTTCGTTAAAGTCAATATGGAAAGCTTCAAGGATATTGTTGATACACTTGGCGGTATTACAGTAAATAGCACGTTTGCATTTAGCTATGACGGCCATTCATTTGGTACAGGAGAAATTAACCTGAATGGCGATCAAGCCCTTGCCTACACAAGAATGAGAAAGCAAGATCCAAAGGGTGACTTCGGACGTCAGCAAAGACAGCGCCAGGTCATTGAAGGCATCATTGCAAAAGGTGCCAACATTTCATCTATTACGAAATTCGGCGATATGTTCAAAGTCGTGGAAAATAATATGAAGACAAACATGTCATTTGACGATATGTGGATGATGATGAATGATTATCGTGATGCAAGACAGCATGTGGAGCAGCACGAGCTGAAAGGATCAGGCACACGTATCAATAACATTTATTACTACCAGCTTGATGACAACAGTCTTGCGAATGTGAAGAAGGAATTGAAGGAAAGTTTGGAGCAGTAAAAAAGAAGACTACAGAAATGTAGTCTTCTTTTTTTATGATTGAAATGGAACTGGTTTTTCTTCACTTAATCCAAAACGATGGAGAAGCTCTTCGACAATTCGTTTTGACGCTTGTCCATCACCATATGGATTAGACGCCTTCGACATGTTGTCGTACTCTTTCTGATCGACTAACAGCTGTTTTGCCATGTTGTAAATGGTCTCTTCATCTGTACCAGCGAGCTTCAGCGTGCCAGCTTTCACACCTTCAGGGCGTTCTGTTGTATCGCGCAGAACTAATACTGGCTTCCCTAGAGAAGGCGCCTCCTCTTGGACACCCCCAGAATCCGTTAATATAAAGTGTGAGGCAGCAGCGAAGTTATGGAAATCAACGACTTCAAGCGGCTCAATTAAGTGCACACGATCAAGATCACTGAATTCTGTTTGAGCCGCATCACGAACGGCAGGATTTAAATGTACAGGATATACAACCTGAACATCTTCAAACTCTTCTACAATACGTCTAATCGCTCTAAACATGTTTTTCATCGGCTGGCCGAGATTTTCTCTGCGATGAGCCGTTAACAAGATCATTTTATCTGTGCCTATTTTCTCTAAAATAGGGTGTTGATACTGCTCGGTAACCGTTGTTTGCAATGCATCAATTGCAGTATTCCCCGTCACACAAATCGTCTCTTCTTTTTTATTTTCAATTAAAAGATTCTGCTTTGCCTCATTTGTAGGAGCAAAATGAATATCGGCAATCGTGCCTGTCATTTGTCGGTTCAATTCCTCAGGGAACGGCGAGTATTTATTGTGTGTTCTTAAACCCGCTTCAACGTGACCGACTGAAATTTGGTGGTAGAATGCGGCCAAGCTTCCTGCAAAGGTTGTTGTTGTGTCTCCATGAACAAGGACAATATCAGGTTTTTCCTCTTGAAATAGTTGATCTAGTTTCAAGAGTGCATTTGATGTGATTTCAGATAATGTCTGACGTTCTTTCATAATATTTAAATCATGATCCGGACGAATGTTAAAGGCTTTCAACACTTGATCAAGCATTTGCCGATGCTGTGCAGTCACAGTGACTGAGGATTTGATTTGCGGATGTTTTTTCAACTCAAGGACAAGGGGTGCCATTTTAATCGCTTCAGGCCTCGTCCCGAATACAGTCATTACATGTAATGTTTTCAATAGTCGATGCCTCTTTCCTTCTCATTTATCATAAGTGTATTATACAAAAGAATAGGAACGAATCCTAATCATTCTATTTTCAATTTTTACATCGCCTTTACTCTTTTCAACATAAAAATTTACACAAACTCTTTAGAATAGATAATGAATCAAATCATGCATTTATCGTAAATCATTTGTCATTTCTATCATTTGTAAGTTACACTTTATGAAAGATGAAAAATGAAGCCAAATCATTTTTTCTATATGTAAGGAAGGTGCAAAGTTCATTGAAAAAAGTACGTAAAGCCATAATACCAGCTGCAGGTCTTGGGACACGTTTCCTCCCTGCAACAAAAGCAATGCCTAAAGAAATGCTCCCAATCGTTGATAAACCAACCATTCAATATATTATTGAAGAAGCTGTTGAATCAGGAATTGAAGATATTATTATCGTCACCGGAAAAGGAAAAAGAGCCATTGAGGATCATTTTGATTTTGCACCAGAGTTAGAGCGCAACCTTGAGGAAAAAGGAAAGAGCGAGCTTTTAGAAAAAGTGAGAAAATCCTCTAACATTGCTGACATTCATTACATACGTCAAAAAGAGCCTAAAGGACTCGGACACGCCGTTTGGTGCGCACGCAACTTTATCGGCGATGAGCCTTTTGCTGTTTTATTAGGTGATGACATTGTGCAAGCCGAAACGCCTGGGCTTCGCCAGCTGATGGATGAATACGAAAAAACCCTTTCATCTGTCATCGGTGTTCAGCAAGTAGCTGACAGCGATACACATCGCTATGGGATCATCGACCCTCTTACACAAGAAGGACGCCGCTACCAAGTCAAAAACTTTGTTGAAAAGCCGCCGCAAGGAACAGCACCATCAAACCTAGCCATCTTAGGGCGCTACATTTTCACACCAGAGATTTTTATGTACCTAGATCAACAAGAGATTGGTGCAGGCGGAGAAATTCAGCTGACAGATGCCATTCAAAAGCTAAATGACATCCAGCGCGTATTCGCCTATGATTTCGAAGGGAAACGATACGATGTCGGCGAGAAGCAAGGCTTCATCGAAACGACGCTTGAGTTTGCTCTTCAGGATGAAGAATTGAAAAAGAAACTCATTCCATTTATGAAACAGCTTCTCGAAAAAGAGGAAGTGAATTAAAAAAAGCTGCCGGCATCGGCAGCTTTTTTATTTAATGACTGAAATAGTCAGTGTATGCTGTTCATTATCAATGACAAACAGGTTGTTTTCGCCCTTCACTGCGAACTTTGTTCGTTTCTCATTCATCCAGACATTTTGTTCCGTCAGCCCAAGTGTGGAAGGAGAGATTGGCATAATGCCGCGAAACATAATCGTGTTTGCCTGACCATTTTGAATGACATAGTCGGTTTTCTCTGTGGTCAATCGCTCAATCGTATCTCCTTGGTCATTTTTCACTGAACTCAGCGTCTGCATTCTCTGTTTCAGCACAGATTCTTCTTTTCCAAGGAAAGAAAGTAAATACTCATACGAACCTGCCGATGCAGGCGATACATAGGAATTAAACTGTCCTGGTCCAATGGATAATGACTTTAAATCCTCTGCATTTTGAAGCGCATCGGGTTTGACAAAATACGTTTCTGACGCTGTTTTAATTTGAACGGTTTGTTTATTTTCAGCCACAGCCTGTACTTCTTGTCCAAATGGCAAAGTGACATCGGCCTTTTTTTTCATGGCTTGGTCTTTGTAAACCTTGAGTGGATCAGCCGTGACAATCGCCTGTTGATCCACCTTTTTCATATCAGGCGATCCTTTGGTCTGCGGGTTCTTCGACTGAGGCGCTTCTGTCTTATCTGATGGGATTGCACCAAATGTCGCCAATGTACGAAGCGGGCGATCTGAAAACATCGATAAGGCTAGCAATAGCGTTAAGACCGCTAAAACTGTCACTTGAAATGCGGGTCCTAACAATGAGCGGCGGTTTCCGTTCTCTTGATAACGAGACACCTTCTCTGTCTTTTGTACGCCTTTTCTACCTTCTTTATGTTCCATTTGGTATTTTTGTTTCTCTTTCTTGGAAAGCTTGTTAAACCACTCAACAAACTCCTTATATTCCTTCACGACCTTTTTCGTATCATCAAACATACGAAGTTCACCATAATGCATCCAAGCCACCCGATCACAGATTTTTTGGATTTGGCTAATGGAGTGACTGACAAAAAAGATCGTCTTTCCTTGTTCCTTGAATTCTGTAATGCGGTCCACACATTTTTGATAGAA
This sequence comes from Bacillus sp. FSL P4-0248, assembly GCF_038593305.1. Classification (NCBI taxonomy): domain Bacteria; kingdom Bacillati; phylum Bacillota; class Bacilli; order Caryophanales; family Bacillaceae; genus Bacillus; species Bacillus sp. FSL P4-0248. Next base: position 3,203,021 of record NZ_CP151983.1, read on the forward strand.
GGTTTGGTCTCCAACAGACAGTGCTTCATCAATAATCAGGATATCTGGATCGATATGCGCTGAAATGGCAAAGCCAAGGCGTGATTTCATTCCGCTTGAATAGCTCTTAACCGGCTGGTCAATAAAGTCACCAATATCCGCAAACTCTACGATTTTTTCATAAAGCTCGTCTATCTCTTTATTCGTCAGCCCCATCATTAAGCACTTTAAACGAATGTTGTCTTTCCCGCTTAATTGGTTGTTCAGCCCGGCAGCAATGGCAATTAACGAAGGCTGGCCGTCCATATCAATTTCGCCACTTGTCGGTGGAATGATTTTCGCTAGAAGGTTCGACATTGTCGATTTCCCAGATCCGTTAATCCCTACAAAACCAATTGTCTCGCCTTCATAGACATCAAAGGACACATCACGAACAGCAAAGAAACCTTTTTCATTTTTATTAGGTAAAAACAGCCCTTTAATCTTATCCGACTGTTTTTTATATAGGACGTATTGCTTGGATACGTTTCGAAACGAAACCTTTAGTTTCATCGTATAATCTCCTTACTTTTTAAAGAAAATCGACAAATTTATCCCTAAATTTCATATGAAGCAATGAACCGACTGTTAAAAGAAGAAGCGTGATCAGCCAAAAATAAAGTGTGTATTTGACATCATGGAAGAACCATTCTCCCTTTAATAAGCTATTTCTGAAACCATCAATAATGTAGAAAAGAGGATTCAGTCTTAATATGTCCCCAATCCACGCTTTGTCTCCAGTGAGCTTCTCTGAGATATTCCAAAAAATCGGCAGCAAAAAGAAAAGTAATCGTGTCACAGATTGTAAAAGAAATTGATAGTCTCTCACGAGTACACTAATCGTGGAATTAAACAAACTAAACGAAAACATAAACGCGATCATACAAATAAGATAGTATATATATTGCAGCCAATGCGCGTCAGGGTAGATGCCATAGGAAATCAGCACAATCAGATAGACACCCATCATAACAAAGTAGCTGAACAAGTTGGACATAATCACCACAGACGGCAGCGCACTAATCGGAAAATTCATCTTCGATACCATATTAATGCGTTTAAACACACTGTTTGATCCATCAAGAATGGTCGGACTAATGAAGAACCAAGGGATTAAACCGGCAAGCATCCAGATGATAAATGGAACCTCCATGTCTCCAATGGCAATTGGCTGCCCTCCGCGAATGCCCATACCAAAAACAAACCAGTAAGCGAGCATCTGCATTAATGGATTTAAAAACTGCCACAAAACACCCAAATAATTCATCTGATATTTTGATTTTGTTTCATAAACAGCAAGTCGCATAATCAGCGGAAGTGAGCTGATTTGCTCTCTTAATATTGTAAACAATGCGTTCATTCTAATCTTCCTTAGATATAAGTTTTTGGGATTGCCTCTTTAAAAAAATCACCGCTCATAATTGTAACAGATGTTGAGAAATATTTCACTTTTCAAATCGAATAAGTATATTAAATAGTAGGGAATTTTGATCAAAATAAACACTGGTATATTCAGCTATTCTAGGTTACTAATTACCTTATTATATCATTGCTTTATAATTGTCATTAGAATATAATTATCAGGATAATTGCATTTCCAAAATAAATATCATTTTCCTATTATATATATTACATGAAGGGGCTTAACATTAATGAGAATCAAGCAATTCAAAAAAATCGTTACAAGAAAGATTAAATTTATTTTAAATCCACTAATTGAGTTTTCCAGAGATTCACGACTTCGTATTAGAAGTAAATACACCTCCTATTTAGAGAAAAATCCGGTTAGAAGTAATTATATTCTATATGAAGCTTATCATGGCAAAAGTATTTCTGGAAATTGTTACGCAATTTTTCTAGGCTTGATGAAAGATAGTACTTTTAAAGATTTACATCATGTTTGGGTCATTAATGATTTCAATGATCCAATGATTGCAGAATTAAAGCAGAAAACTTCTAATATTTCCTTTGTTAAAGTTGATAGCAACGAATATCTAAAATATTTAGCAACTTCAAAATATTTAGTTAATGATACGTCATTTCCTTTTTACTTTATTAAAAGAGAAGAGCAAGTTTATATCAATACATGGCATGGAACTCCTTTAAAAACTTTAGGGAAGGATATTAATAAAAGATCAATGTCTGGTCATAAAAATATCCAAAGAAATTTGCTTCATTGTGATTACCTTATTAGCCCGAATACTTTTACGTATGAAAAATTACTAAAATCAAATGATGTATTTGGGATATTTGCCGGGGAAATTGCAAATATCGGTTATCCTAGAGTAGATTTAACATTAAACACTAACAGTGAAAGTGTTAAAGAAAGATTAGACTTACCTTTTAATAAAAAAATTGTACTTTATGCTCCAACATGGAGAGGAACAATAGGGGCCGAAGAGGATACTTGCTATACATTGCATAGTGAAGTGGTGAAAATTCAGCAGGCGCTTGGTGATGATTACTTAGTACTTTTAAAATCTCATTACTTTTCTTATAAATTTTTTAAACAGAGTGGTCTTGAACATCTTTGTGTTCCAAACTGGATTGATACAAATGAACTTTTATCAGCTATAGACATTTTGATTACAGATTATTCAAGTATCTTTTTCGATTTCCTACCTTTAAAAAGACCTGTCTTTTTCTATATGCCTGACTTACGTGAATATGAATCAGAAAGAGGTTTTTATTTAGATATAACAAAACTTCCAGGACCTATCTGTGAAAATATAGTTGATTTAATTGACAGCTTAGGCCAACTAAACAGTTTAAATAACTTCAATAAACAGTTTGAAAGTCAATACAAAGAGTTTTTAGATGAATACTGCTCTTATGATGACGGAAATGCTACTAATCGACTCATTGACATAATATTTAAAGGGAAAAATCAAGATGAATTAATCAAGGTTGAAAGCAATAAACAAAAATTACTTTTTTATTGTGGGGGCTTCTACAATAATGGTATAACCGTTTCAGCGACTAATTTATTTGATCAGATTGATTACAACAAATATGAAGTTGTCGTCATTGATAACTCAAATTATCATAAAGATAAATGGATGAACATACAAAAGCTTCATCCTAATGTTCATATTATTTATAGACCAGGTTTTGTTAATAGAACATTAAAAGAAACATATAAACAGAATCTAATTTTCCGCCGTGGTTTATACAATAACAAAATGTTAAAATACACTCCAGTAAACTCATACAAGAGAGAATTAAAGAGAATTATTGGTAATACGAAGTTTGATGTAGGAATAGATTTTGGAGGGTATAACAAATTTTGGACTCTTCTTTTCGCATTCGGAGATTTTAAAGTCAAAAGTATTTTCCTGCATGCCGACATGATGAAAGAGTATAACAAGAAAGTGAACCACAAATATAAACATCGTGGTAACCTAAAAGTAATTTTCTCACTGTACAAGTTCTTCGATAGAATTGTTTCAGTTGCCGAATCGACTAACATAGAAAATCACTTGAACTTAAGCCCTTATATTCCTAATGCTTTAGAGAAAATGGTTTTTGTTAATAATGTAATCTCGCCTAACAAAGTCCTTCAAATGAAAGAAAATAAAGAGATTATAGAATTTAATAATGAGAGATATTTAATTACTTATCAAAATGATAAAAACGAATCCATCGGTCTTAATCTATCTGCGATTCCACTTCCAAATAAGGAGTACATCAACTTTATTACTGTAGGAAGATTATCTCCTGAAAAAGGGCAAAAGAAATTAATTTCTGCTTTCTCACAATTACACAAGCAATACCCAAAAGCTGTATTGTATATTGTGGGTGAAGGGCCTTTAAAAAGAGAATTAAAGGATCACACAAAAAAGTTACATCTAGAACATTGCGTGTTTTTTGTTGGACAACTCGAAAATCCATTTTCTTTACTAGATGAATGTGATTGTTTTGTCTTATCTTCAGATTATGAAGGGCAAGGCTTGGTTCTCATGGAAGCAATGATTTTAAAGAAACCAATTATAGCTACCGATGTAACTGGAGTACATTCCGTCTTAGAGGGTGGATATGGATTATTAGTTGATAATAATGAAACTGCGCTATTTAATGGTATGTCTGATTTTATCCAGAATAGTATGGAACAAAAATCCTTTGATTACGAAAAGTATAATAGCGAGGCGCTAGACCTCTTCTACAAAAATGTCTGTACAAAAACTAATTAACCACTTATATATAGAATAAAATTATATGTATTAAAAAACACCTTTGGATAATGGTCAAGTATTGAACTTGATACCTTCCAAAGGTGTTTTTCCATCTATAAGAAAACAATCAAAAGCGTTGCGAATTAAAAACTACTTCAACCACCCGCTTCGATGACGCCCCGCTCTCTAAGTAACAGAATTTCTCATAAAACGGTGCAAATGATTCTGGTAGTGTAAAGTCTGGCTGTTCTGTTTCTCTCACCCAGTCAATGACACTTGCTGTCTCTTTCACAAGTGGTCCAGGTGCTTCTTGTTCAAAGTCGAAGTAGAAGCCTCTGAGCTTGTCACGATATGTTTCAATGTCTGGCACATAGAACAGCATCGGACGTTTGAGGTTTGCATAATCAAAGAACACAGATGAGTAATCTGTGATGAGCAGATCTGAAATCATATAAAGGTCTCTAATGTCTTCGTAATGAGAGAAGTCATAGGCAAAGCCTTCATAAGGCCCTAAATCAAAGTTTTCAGCAACTAGATAGTGCATACGCAGAATGATAATATACTCATCTCCGATAGCAGCTCTCATCTCATGCAGGTCAAGGTCTAAATCAAATTTGTACTGCCCTTTTTTATAAAATTGATCGTCTCTCCATGTCGGTGCATATAAGATCAATTTTTTATCGAGCGGCAGGTTCATTTTTTGTTTCAGTGCTCTCATCGTTTCTTCATTGTTTTGATTGTGAAGAAAGTCATTTCTCGGATATCCTGACTCAATCATGGTCTTTTGGAATTGGAACGCACGTGTAAAGATTTCAGTCGAGTAGGCATTTGGAGAAATGAGATAATCCCAATTCGATGCTTCTTTTGTGAAATTCTTTTTGTATTTCTTCGTGTTTGTTCCAGGCATATGCACCTCGTCCATGTCCATTGCCAGCCGTTTTAACGGCGTACCATGCCAAGTCTGCAAGTATGTTGTGTGATCTGGCTTTGGAACCCATAGCGGCAAACGGCTGTTTACGACCCAATACTCAGCTCTTGCCATCGCAAAGATCCATTTCAATGACAGACGATTGATATAGTAGATGCCTTTTTCCTTAAACGGTGCTTCATGACCCTTTTTAACGCTCCAGATCAGCGTATATTCAGGATGATGTTCTTTCATATACTCATAAATCCCACGCGGGTTACAACTAAATTGTTTTCCATTAAAGCTTTCAAAAACAACCGTTTTCTTTTTCACAGACAGCTTACTCGCCAGTTTAAAGGTCGTTTTAAACGTTCTTGTCACAAGGCGGTTACGGACTTTTTTGATTTTACTGATCTTCTTTTTGAATTTCTTCCACTTGCTTTTGACGTAATACTTGGCACGTGTTTTCATTGTGTAATCATTAATACGGATGCCAAGCGTTTGTCTTTTTTTCTTTCGGTACACTTCATATCGAATCGGTACATCGTTTCGTTTATGAATTTGAACAAGTCCTTTGAGTTTGTTCGAGCGGTCTCCAAGCACTAAAGAAGTGGTTGTTAATGTTTCCTCTGCTCCGTTTACATCACAGATAAATTCAAGATAGAAGCGATATACAAAGCGTTTGTTTAATGAATAGGTCAATTCCTCTAAAGGGACTTCTGCTAAAAATTGATAAAGCTGTGGTACATGTTGATCATCACGGTATTCGATCACTTCGTCTTTTATATGGGTGATATTGACCGGAAAACGATGTTCAATTGGTTCTTCACCATTTTTCTTCAATAGAAGCTTTGCTTCTTTGATCTCATACGGATGTTCTGCACTTAGTACACCTGCATACCCGGATAAAGATAACATACACCCTTTGTTGAGCTCGATATGATTGAATTTCACAACCTTTAGCTCACGCTTGATTTTCAAAGAAGCATTCCCTTTGTCTGTACGGTATGGAATGATACACAGCATGGCGTCTTTATTTTCTAAAAAAGTCAGCTCAGGCTTTTCTATTTCCATTTTTAAGCGGCGTTTATAGTTTGACGTTTTCTCTTCAGATTCAATATCTGTCTTGATATCCGCTTCTTTTACTTCTTCTTCCTCTTCTTCGGAATCAGAATCATAAGCCGAGTCCTCAAGCTCGTCCTCATCCTCTTCTTTGTTTGTGCTCAAATAGTCCGTGACATACAAGTTATATGTCTGGCCTTGCTCTAACGCAAGCGGCAGCGATGCTTCATTCAATACCAATTTGAATAGATTCTCTTCTTGATGAACAAGCGGAAGGTAAAGTTCTTGTTTCGAAACTCTCTCCCTCATAAACAAATAAAATTCTCTATCTGTTAATGGCATGTCATCGTTGATGCGAATCAGCATTTCTAGTTTCTCATGGTGATTTTTTAACCCTTCAACGACACTCTTCTTATGAATTCCCTCTTCAATCATTAATCGTTAATCTCCTCTGTTCAGAAATCTTACCGTTGTGTTATATCACTATTTTACTTTCCAAGAATAGTTGCCTTGTTTCGTTTGATATGACCATCCATCGATCGATGATGGTTTATTCGTAAGCAGCTCATCTTCTATTTCTAGACGCTGCAAAACCTCTTGAAGTTCTTCTGTTTTAAAACGAATGTAAAAATCCACAAATTTCGTTTGGTTGATTTCAATGTTTTTCTTTGTTTGAAAATGGCCAATTGGGAAGCTGACTTGATGGTTCTCATCGATTGTTTGAGAGATGATTTCAGCTCCATTCACTCGATCATATCCTGCGAAATCAATTTGCACATGATCCGCATGACTCATTTCATCTTTTAACTCAAGTTGAAGGTGAAGAACATGATGCTCAGAGCTTAGATCACGCAAGACCCATTTCATGCTGTCAACGATCCCTCTCAGTTCATCTTTATGCTCACGATTTTCGAGCATATGATGAATCGCCGTATTCCAAACAGTCTCTTCGTCAGAAGGAACAAGATAAAAATAGGCTTGTTCTCCCAATAGTTTTTCGACATCTTCTTTATGTTTAGTATCCCCAAAAAAGACAGCGTCCACTTGCTGCTTTCTTATTTGTTTAAATAATTCTCCATATTGAGAATTGACTTGATGCAGATCTTCTTCATAATGTGCGTGATGCACAAATGCAGCGTAATAAGTTGTTTCAGGCTGCTCGATTTTAAACAGGTGGCGGTCTTGATCACGGTCCTCTGTGATCATCAGTTTCAAACGGTCATTTTGTGATTGAATGCTGGATAGCCATAATTGTTTAATATCCGTCTTCTTTGTAAATGTGTGAATTCCTGTTTTTTTATACCAATTAATATGCCGAACTGGATTCTTTTTTGCATCACCATGGTAGATGAACTCCATATAAATACTGCCATCGTCATTGATCAATTCCTCTAAGTATAGTGCACCTGTATGGGGAACAAAGCTTTGTACTCTGCATAAAACGCCCTGCCAATTATATTCTTCCCTTTTCACCAATTGCTGCTCTTCATTATATTGTTCAATATAACAAATGGGAGAAGAAGATCGTTCATATCTCGTCACCTGAATCGTGGATTCATCTGCCAGAATCACTGCTTCATTGATTGAATGCGATGATTCACCGACAATAAATTCCGAGTAACGTCTCTTACTACCGCTTTCCGGTAGAATATAGTGTTCATACACATTCAAGATGTCAATCTCAGAAGAAAAGATCTCTTCCATGCGGTGAATACGTTCTTTCACATTTGCATCGTAATTTAAAGTTAAAATTGCAGTACGTTTATGTTGATCAGCCAAAGGCTTAATTTTTGTCTTTAAAGATTTTGTTAAGCTCTCATCCTGTTTTGGCACATCACCCATAATAAAGTAATAGTCCATATCAGGCACGTCCATTGATGCCATTGTTTCATGTTGTTCAGATTGATCCAATGTGTCTTCAACTTTTTTCTTCATCCAATTTTGAAACAAAGGAAGCTCTCCTTCATAATATTGATTGCTTACTCATTGTATTTTACATGAAAAAGTACTTCTTACCAAAAGATAAGAAGTACTTTTTTGATCTATTAAAGTCCAGCAATTTCTTCTTTAATTTGTGTTGTCGAGATACCTTCTGTTCTTTTCAAGTATACGACTTCGCAATGTTCTTTTAAAAAATCGAATTTGCCTTCCCAGTCATCTCCCATAACAAACACATCGATATCATGCTCTTGCACATCATGGACTTTTTGATCCCAGCTGTTTTCTGGAATGACTTCGTCAACATAACGAATGGTTTCAAGAATCAGCTTTCTATGTTCGTAACTGTGATAAGCTTTTTTAGATTTTTGTAAGTTAAACTCGTCTGTAGAGATGGCCACCACTAAGTAATCTCCGAGCTGCTTTGCACGTTCTAGCAGCTTAATGTGCCCCCAGTGTAATAAATCAAATGTACCGTAAGTAATAACTTTCTTCATTGCAAACATAAACTCCTTTCTTTCATCCTTATTCGTCTGCTTCAAGCAGTAATGTTATCCGTAATCTTATTATCATCGATCATTTTTCGCTCTTCGGAATTTCATTATATCACAACGCCTATGAAAGGTTAAGAAAATGTAAAGACAAACTATTTCCAATTTACTGGGCGCAGGAGGAAAAGTCCGAGGAATCAATGTTTCACAAAGGATCGTCCCGATGAAATGATGAAAATGTCATGAAATTTAAAGGTTTGTAAAGTTATTGTTAATATTTCGTGGAGCATCTGTGATAAAATGATGAGTAGGCGAAGAATGAATTTACAATGAACGTTCATAGATAACAAGTTAAAAAGGAGGTCTAAACAATGCAAACAGAAGTGGTCTCTAACCTTTCTTATGTAAACGGCGACTTAGATGGATTTATCAGCTATATGAACCAGCATCATATTTCTCAGAGAAGAGGCGCCATGATTGCGACTGTCAATCCAGAGATAGGCTATGCCGTCATGAAGGATCATGCGTACCATCAAGTCGTCTCATCTGCGGATTATGTACTGCCGGATGGCGTAGGCGTCGTATTGATGTCCCGCATGACCCAAAGTCCGCTTAAGTCAAGAATTGCCGGCTTTGATGTCTTCATGTCTATGCTTGACCTAGCAAACAAGCAGTCTAAAAGAATCTTTTTATATGGTGCAAAAAAAGAAGTGCTTGAGGCTGTGAAACAGCGAATTGATACGGAATATCCAAATGTGGTCCTCGCTGGAAGCTGTGACGGCTATCAAGCCGATAAACGTTTCGTAGCGAAGCAAATCGCGCGCTCGAAACCTGATATGGTGTTCGTTGCATTAGGTTATCCAAACCAAGAGAACTTTATTTACGAATACCGCCATTTATTCCCGCAGGCTGTTTGCATCGGTTTAGGCGGAAGCTTTGATGTATTTAGCGGAACGGTGAAGCGTGCACCACGCTGGATGATTAAGACAAATACAGAATGGCTGTACAGATTGATTGTGAATCCATGGAGATGGAAACGAATGCTCAATATTCCTAAGTACGCTTTTGCCGTATTGAAAGAAAGCAAAGGAAAAAAACGTTACTATCCTGAGCAGGTAAAGGATCAGACGAAGCAGCTGTGAGAGACTGATAAATGATGAATATACGCTCAATGATGATTTCATGTTACGCAGCTTTTATTTCTTTCATTGGATGGCTGATGAGCGGCGTGAAACCTCGTGAAAACCAGGTAACGCTGCTTGTTTCATTCCAAGAGAATGCGGCTGCTCTCATTCATACTTATCAACAACAGGCGAACATGACAATGAAGCTCACTATCCTCTATACGAAGCATGCTTCTGCGATAGAAAAGGATGGGCCTCATCTGTCATTTCGCTATTTTCATGAAAAAAATCCTCTCCATCTCATTCAATGTATATATACGATGTTTAAAAGCAAGGTTGTCGTGACGGACAATTACTTTCTCATGACGAGTGTGCTCAGAAAACGGCCTTCTACAACTTGTATTCAAGTTTGGCATGCCAATGGAGCTTTGAAAAAGTTCGGGCTTGAAGATGCTTCAAATTCTGACCGGAGTCCACGTGATATCAAACGCTTCAAACGGGTCTATGCGTCTTTCGATTACATCGTGACAGGCTCAGATCACATGCGTGAGATTTTCAAGACCTCCTTTGGGGTCAAAGATGAACGCTTTTTACCAACTGGTGTACCACTGACGGATGTGTACTATGAACAGCACCAGCCTTCCTTGAAGCTGAATGATGTTCCAAAAGGGAAAAAGATCCTGCTCTATGCACCGACCTATCGAGACTTTGCAATGGACGGTCTTGTGCTGCCTTTTTCAAAAGAGCAGCTGCAAACTGAGCTGAATGGCGATTACATTCTGCTCGTCAAGCTTCATCCTGCGGTTAAACATTTAGCGAAAGCAGAAACAGACGGTGAATGGATATTTGATGTGTCCGATCAGCCGCTCTATCCATTGCTTTGTGCTTGTGATGTCCTGGTGACAGATTATTCGTCCATTGTGTTTGAGTATGCACTGCTCGAAAAGCCTGTCTTGTTCTTCACTTATGACTTAGACACTTATCGGGAGAAACGCGGCTTAGTCGACCGGTATGAAGACATCATTCCTGGTAAGGCTTGCGTCACTCAAGACATGCTCTTGCAGGAGCTTTTGCACCTAAACGCATTAAACAATAAAGAACGAATCAAAACCTTTGCTGAGGAATGGAACCAATATTCAAAGGGACAATCAAGTCAGCAGCTCCTCTCATTCATTGAACAGCAGCTGCTCCTACACAAAAAACGTCCGGCTTCTCATTAGAAAGCACGGACGTTTTTTTATTTGTTATACACCGGGATATCGTAATACAGCGTATAGTCATCAAGCAGGTTATACAAACTATACATGCGAGTGACTTGCTTAGAAGCCCAGCCAATATCTGTTGCATATTGATGAGTCGCTGCAGCCGACCAGCGCATTTTATAAATTGTATCTTGCTTGTATGTGGCATTATTGATATAGCTGTTGCCAATGAATTTTGCTCCGCCAATAATGGCAGCCTCTGGCGTGAACCATTGCTGTTCATACGCATACTTTGCACCAAGATAATTCGGATTGCTGTCATATGCGCCAATGCCATACATGTTATAAACTTTCTTTCCATTATACATTGTACCATTCGCTAAAATGGAACTTCCGTTACCCGTTTCAAGCAACGCATGAGAAATAAGATAAATTTCGTTGATATGATACGTTTTTGCTGCTGTAATAAAGGCCTGTCCTTTACCCGCAAGAATCCCTTTTCCTGCTAAAATCTTTGAATTGACCTCTGCTGGATTGAGATTCGCAGCTTCAGAGAGTTTCAGAAATTGAAAATAAGATTGCGTGCCTTCTGCAATATTAGCTGGATCTACATATTTTTGCACCTCTGCTGCACTTGCATTTCTCCAGCCGAGGTTGATCCTGATCCAGTTCCCTTCTTTCCCAAGCTGTTTTACTTTTGCTCCTTTATTGAGCTGTGCCACAATGTTGCTTGCAGAGCTCGAATCAGGTGTAGAACGGACATTTAAGCCATCCGTATTCACTGTCGATGTTGCTTCGTCTACATATGCTGCATAGACATAGGCCGCACCATCTGTCTGTGGCGACACCTTCATTTGTTTGTTGACCATCTCATTGACAGTAAGGTTGTAGTTCGTTTGCATAACCATTGGGCCATTTTTAATTTTTACGGCTGTGGCGGTCCAGCCATATTGGCTTTTCACAAAAGCAATGGCTTCATTTACAGTTGGTAATCCTGTAAATTGCTGCGTAATGTTGATTTTGTAAGCTGGTTTCGTTGTGGTTGTATACGCAGCGGTTTCATTCCGTTTTTTGAAAAATGCCATACCTTGATCACGCAGTGCAGCGGTTGAGATGGCACCTGTTTTGATCTGATATTGAGCATAATCGGCTGCGCCTGTTTTTTGTGCAGCGGCCTTCATTTTTTGTTTCGTCAAATAGCTGAGTGCTTGATTCAGTTTTGTCTGATTCACTGTCGGCTCTGTCGTGATACGGTATTGCTTGACCGCTTCTGTCAGCGTTTTTGTACTGCTGGCAACGCCATTTTTCTTGATAATCTCTTGAGCCTGCTTCACTTTACTTTGTTCATATACAGGTGTTGTCTTGAGACTATACGTTTTGCTGACAGCCTGTCCCTTACTTGTGGTTATGCTGCTTGTCAGCTGCTGCGTTTTTAAGTAGGCGGCCCCTTTATTCACTTTCGCTTGGTCCACTGCTTGATTGACGACGAGTCGATACGTGCTGTCTGATACCTTGCCAGTTTTTTTCGTTGTCGCAGATACTTTTTTCTTTTGGAAGAAAGCCGCTGCTTTTTTGACTTGGTCATCTCCTAAAAGGTTTCCCGTCACGACTTGATATGGCTGTGTAGAAGAAATCTTTTTGGACGTGTAGCGCCATTTCTTTTTCTTGAAAAAGGCTACCGTTTTGGCGTAAGCTGTATCGTTCAGTTGATTGAGCTTCACGATATAATTTTTTGTTTTTCCCACGCGCTGCACAGTACCTGCAGCACCGGTTTGTTTCTTAATCTGAGCTGAAGCTGAAGCTGCTTGTTTGTTGTCTTTAAAATAGCCTGATTCCAAGCTGTAGACATTTTTTAAAGCACCTGTCTTTTGAATCTTCCCGCTGATCTTTGCTTCCTTTTGCAGTTGAGTAAGAAGCGTCTGTGCTTTCGACTGGTTCGCTTGTGCAGCGGATGTGACGATGTAATACGGCTTACCTGCTGTCACCGTTTGAAGCACTGCTGTTAAGCCGGATGCCTTTTGAAAGCCTTGCAGAATGGTATTCGCCTTACTTTGTCCAACAATACCGCTTGAAATCAGCTGATACACAGTGCCAGCTTTCGTTTCGGTTTGGTATGTACTGGTGACGCCTGCCTGCTTTTGCAGCTCGGTTTGAATATTTTTCACTTTCGTTTCAGAATCAATGGCTCCTGATATGACCTGATAAGAAGGTTTGCTTTGATTGATGACTTCATAGGAGCTATTGAGCCCTGATGTTTTCGTTAGTTCGAGTGAAAGCTTTTTCGCCTGACTTTCATCATTAACTGGATCAGATACGACCTTTTGTAAAGGAAGGCGGTCACCTACTGGAGACACCGTACCGCTCATGCCTACTTCTTTTTTTAATGCAGCTGCACTTGCATTCGCTGCTGCTTGCGAATCATATCCTGAAGCAGTGAGCTGATAGGTCGACGTATTTCCTGAGGTTTGATAAGTGGCTGTCCACTTTTTGTCTTTCTTCAGTGTTTCCACTGCTTTTTTCACTTCTGCTTCTGTTGTAAATACTTTTGAGGTGTTCATCGTATAAATGGATTGATCGACATAGGAGGCTGCTTGCGCTTCTTTACCCGTGTGTAATGTCATACCAAAGGCAGCTGCGAGTAACATAATCTTGATGGTTTTTTTCACGTTCCCTGTCCCTCTCTTAACTTTGCATAATAGTCTACTAATCTCTTTATCGACAAAAACAAGTACTCTTTCAAGTCATTTATGCAATAGAAAAATAGAGGACCCCCTCGAAGTCCTCTTTTCCTTATATATGCGACACAATCAGTTCACAAGATCCTTCAATTGAGAAGCTTCCTGTTTCAGCCGGCAGAATAAAATGAGCGCCCTTTGGCAGTGGATATGTGTGTCCGTCATGCTCTAAAGACCCTTCTCCATGAATCACACTGCATAGCAAAAACGGATAATCCTGCGAAAGCTCTACTTTTTGATCAATTTCCCATTTATACACAGAGAAATATTCTGCTTCGACAAATGTACGAATGGTCACTCCCCGGCGTGTTTCAACTGATTCATCTGCATACCCGTCTACATGAGGAACCGTTGTGACATCAATCGCTTGCGCAAAATGAAGTTCACGTTCATTGCCATCCTGATCTTTTCGTTCATAATCATATACGCGATAAGTTGTATCTGAGCTTTGCTGCGTTTCAAGGACAAGCGTTCCTTCGCAAAGCGCATGAATGGTACCGCTTGGCACATAATAAAAATCACCAGGCTTAATCTTCACCCGCCGCAAAAGACCTTCCCAATCTCCACTATTCATCATGGTGACAAGCTCAGTTCTTGTTCTTGCATTGTGCCCATAGATCATTTCTGCTCCTTCTTTGCAGTCAATGATATACCAGCACTCTGTTTTTCCAAGCTCGCCATTTTCATGTCTTTCCGCATAATCATCATCTGGATGTACTTGCACGGACAAGTCTTGGTTTGCATCTAAAATTTTGGTTAACAGCGGGAAGCGGTCGCCTTCTATCCCCCCGAACAATTCTCTATGATTGTCCCAGAGTTCGATCAGCGTTTTCCCTTTATATGGACCGTCTTGCACGACACTTGGCCCGTTTGGATGAGCAGAAATTGCCCAGCATTCTCCCGTTTGATCAGAAGGAATATCATAGCCAAATTGATCCCTTAAGGCTGTACCTCCCCATATTCTCTCCTTCAATTCAGGCAGTAAAAAAATTGGTGACTGCTTCATTCAGGATGACTCCTCCCTTTGCTACCCTTTGATAATCCTTACCTAGCTTGATGAAAACTAGTAAGTCTCAACTTTTATTATGACGCTATCTAAAGAGAAGTCAATCCTTTCAGTACACCGAATGAAAACGATAACACAAAAAATATTTTACCCTTTGACAGAGCCTGCGAGAAGCCCTTTGACAAAGTATTTTCCAAGAAGAATATAGACGAGCAGGGTCGGCAGCGCGGCCAATATCGCCCCTGCCATTTGGACGTTCCATTGCACAATTTGACTGCCTGATAGGTTTTGCAAGGCAACCATCACCGGCTGATGCTCCGCAGTGGTCATCGTGACTGCAAATAAGAATTCATTCCACACATTTGTGAACTGCCAAATGGCCACCACAACAAATCCTGTGATCGAAAGCGGAAGAATCATATGTCTGAAAATCCCGATAAACCCTGCGCCATCCATTTTCGCCGATTCAATCATTTCATCTGGGATGCTCACATAGAAATTTCGGAACATGAGTGTTGTGATCGGAAGCCCATATACGACATGGACAAGCACAAGCCCTGGAATTGAATTATACAATCCGACTTCACGCAAAAATTGAATGAGCGGGATCAGAATACTTTGATATGGAATAAACATCCCAAACAGCATCAGCGTAAAGACGACTTCTGATCCTTTGAAACGCCATTTTGATAATACATAGCCATTCATTGCACCTAATACAGCTGACAATAAAGTAGCAGGAATGACAAGATAAAGAGAATTCATTAAATTGGGCGCCAGCTTTTCAAACGCGATTTGATAGCTTGAAAAATCAAAAGTAGATGGCAGCGACCACATTCGCTCAAGGGTGACTTCACCTAATGGCTTCAAGCTTGTGACGAGCATGACATAAACAGGCATCAGAAAAAAGAGACTGCACAAAATCAATAAAGCATAAAGAACTGGACGGACAAACCATCTGGCTGTCATGATGAAGCCCCCTTCCGGCTCGACAGGAGATATGGCACGATAAAGACCGCAACAGAGATCAGCATGACAACCGCAATGGCGGCACCGCCTGCATAATGGTTTCCTCTAAAGGTCATTTCAAACATATACACGCCCGGAACATCCGTGACAAAGTTCGCACCCGGCCCTGTCATCGAGTAAATCAAATCGAAGATCTTTAAAGAAATGTGAGCCATGATGATGACAACACTTGCAGTAATCGGTTTTAAAAGAGGGAAAATGATTTTCCAGTAAATCTGCCACTCCGTTGCACCATCCATTCTAGCAGCCTCTCTTACTTCCTCTGGAATTCCTCGCAGACCCGCCAAATACATCGCCAGAGAGAAGCCTGTCATTTGCCAAACAGCTGCAATCACAACAGCAATCATGGCCGCAGGTACACCAAACTCAATTTTCCCCCAGACAAATCCGGTCAATATATTCGTATCCGTATACCACTTAGGCTGGATACCAAGCGTTTTCAAAAATAAATTTACCCCAGTTGACGGGTTTAAAATCCATTGCCAGACGACTCCTGTGACAACGAAGGAAAGGGCCATCGGAAAGAAGAATAAATTCCGAAAAAGAGATTCCCCCTTGATCTTCTGATCTAGTAAAATCGCAAGTGCAAGACCAGAGATAATGACAGCCCCAATAAAAAATAAAGTGAAAAAGACCGTGTTTCGAAGATCTGATTGAAAGCGGAAATCTTGAAACAGCATGACATAATTGCGAAGACCTGCGAAAGAGAAATCAGGAACAAGCGTGGTCCAGTTTGATAATGACACATATCCTGTCCAGCCGATAAAACCGTAAACAAAGATGAATAATAAAACTGCTGACGGGGCTAAAAAGAGCAGCGCCAGCAGCTGGTCTCCATTCCATTTTTTCCGCATACGTTTAACTTTGGGCACAGGTGTTTTTGTCATCGGCGATGTGTCTATGCTCATGAAACTACACTCCTTTTTAAAAAAGAGGCGGTGCCTAGCCGCCGCCTCCTTCGTCTTTATTTCATTGCATCTTTTAAAGATGAAACAAACTGACTGCTGTCTTTTTGTGTCACGAAGATATTGACGGCTTGATTCGCTTTTGTCACAAACCCTTCTTCAGCAGCTGAGCCATGAGCAAGAGACGGCGCCAGTTTTGACTCTTTAAATGCCTTCATCGCCGATTTTCCGTATTCATCATATTTTGATACATCTGCATCCACACGTGCTGGAATCGATCCTTTTAACGGATTAAACGCATCCTGTCCTTCCACAGATCCTAAAACGGATAAGAATTTCTTCACGTTTTCTGGCTGTTTCACACCCTTTGGCAGTCCAAATGTATCGGTGATCACCATAAAGCTTCCTTCCGTTCCAGGAGTCGCCGCGTATCCAAAGTCTTGATTCACCTTCAAATCAAGATCATTCACAAAGTACCCCTTCGCCCAGTCGCCCATGACATTCATTGCCGCTTCTCCTTTTGCCACGAGCTGTGAGGCATCCTGCCAGTTACGTGAACTGTGATCGTCATTGACGTATTCGAGCATACGTCCAAAGATGTCTGCCGCTTCCTTCACTTTTGCGTCATCCATTTTCATATCGCCAGCCCAAAGTTTTTGATAATCATCTGCACCTAATACACCCAGCAAAACACTTTCAAACAAATGAGTCGCTGCCCAAGGCTCCTTATCTCCAAGTGCAAGTGGTGTGATTCCTTTTTTCTTTAATGCATCTGCTGTTTTGAAAAATTCATCAAATGTCGTTGGCGGCTCTAAGCCTGCATCATCAAATACTTTCTTGTTATACCAAAGCACATTGCCCCTGTGAATGTTCACTGGCACGGAATAGATTTTCCCATCTTTGCTGACAAGATCAATCAGTGATTTTGGAAATTTGTCTTTCCAGCCTTCTTTTTCATATAAATCATCCAGCGGCTCCATTTTGCCTGCCGCGACCCAGCTCTCATTCAGCTCCGCCCCGCCATGCACTTGAAACGTAGCAGGCGGATCATTTCCCTGCATCCGGCTAGTCAGGACAGCCTTTGCATTTGTACCAGCACCACCTGCGACGGCTGCATTTTCAATTGGAATGTCTTTATTCTCCTCTTCAAACAATTGAATGAGTGCCTTCAGCCCGTCTTCCTCACCTGCTCCTGTCCACCAAGAGAAAATTTCGAGCTTTTCCGCTCCGCCTTCTTTTTTTGCCTCTGAATTCGTCGATGAGCTGCAGGCAGTGACGATAAGCATACAGAGTGCCAGCAGTGTAAAGCCTAATTTGAACTTCATAATTGATCCCCCTATCCCCATTTTGTAAGCGTTATCAAAATAAGTATAATGGCAGATCCTTGCTTTTTTTCAGGCAAACTTCTTCACTTTTTTATGAAATTCTTCATTTTTTTACGGCCTGTTTTCGATATTCCTTCGGTGAACAGCCGACCATCTTCTTAAACACACGGCTGACGTAATTAGGATCTGTATATCCTGCCTGAAAGGTAATTTCTTTTAAGCTAAGCGTACTGTCTTTGAGGAGCTTTTTGATTTTATCCAGCCGGCAGGCTGTCACATACTCTTTAAATGTCAGACCCGTCTCGTCTTTAAATCGTTTTGTGAAATAGGTTGGACTTAAATCAACATAAGCGGCCGTTTGCTCAAGTGTGATTTGTTCACAATAATGCGTTTTGATGTAACGTTTTGCCCGCTCGATGTCATTGATGGTCTGTGTTCTCGCTTCATACACGTCAAATAGGTGTTCACAGCACTGGCGGCATTCAGCTGCGGTGCTGATTGTCAATATCGATAGATCTGTACGGAGGCGTGATTTGAAGAGAATCAGCAGTTCTTTTACCTGCGAAATCGCCGCCCCCTCTAATTCAAAGGCATCAAATAAAGCCAGCGCATCCTCTCTTCTCCCTTCCTCGAGCGCCTGCATCATGCTGTCTGCAAGCTCCGGCAGATGAATCAATGGGCGGGGCTTCACTTCTGTTTGGTAAAAGCCATAACGAACAACGCCGCCACTCTTTTTTCGCTGATAATAGGAAAGCTTCGCCTCTGCTGCACTTTTCTGAAGATGAAGCGGGTTTGAGACTGGATGCCCTATGCCAACGACAGGTGAAGGCTGACCGTTTGTCATGGCAGCTCGAATGGCTTGCAGCACCTCTGCCTTTAGCTGACCTGGTCCCTGCTGACTATAAATGAGACATGTAAACAGTTCTCCCCCCATCTGAATCGGCACCGTATGAAATCGTGCAGATTTCTGTAAATCGATCAACAGCTGATCTCCTTCTGTCCGCTGCACAGCAATGATAAGACCTGCTTCATATTCGGAAAATAATTGTTGAAACTCCATTTCGGTATAAGATTGACCGTTCATGACATGCGCTTCAAGCCACTTTGACTGCTGATCGGCCGCTGCCTCCTGCCGTAGAGACGCCTCCTGCTGAATCTCTGCTGCTACAAATCGAATGGCTGCGATGGTTTCATCCTTGTCAGCTGGTTTGACGAGGTATTGTTTCACCCCTTCCTGCATCGCTTGCTTGGCGTAATCGAATGTATCGTAGGCTGTCAGCATAATGAATTTTGTATGAGGACTGCTTGCTTTGATCTGTTTGATCGCTGTCAGTCCATCCATGCCAGGCATCTGAATATCCATGAGCACAAGATGAATGGGCTCAGACTGCACGAATTCAACCGCCTTCTTTCCATTTTCCGCTTCTCCTGCTATATGACACTCTGGAAGCCATTCGGTTAAGAACTTCCGCATCGCTAGCCGTTCTATTTTTTCATCATCGACAATCAGCACGTTCAGCATGCCGGTCCCTCCTTTATCGGAATAGCCAATTGTATGGTGGTGCCTTCGTTTGGCTTTGAATCAATTTGAAGGGCATCTTGCACCCCGTAAAACAAGTGCAGTCTTGACATTACATTTCGAAGACCGATTCCTGTCGAGTGGCCTTTACTCAGTATGTTCGGATCTTCCTCTTCTTTTTCTGACAGCAATCTTCTTTTCTCCTGTTCATTGATGCCCATCCCATTGTCCTGAATCTGAATCATCACATAGCCGCCTTCTTGATAGATCGAGAGCTCAACAAGTCCCTCTTCCTCCTTTGGTTCAACGCCATGAATGAAGGCATTTTCGACAAGCGGCTGTAAGGTAAGACTTGGGATATGCACAGATAAACATGATTCATCGATGGACGTTTTGCACGTAATACGATCGGCAAATCTCGTTTCTTGTATATGAAAATATTCTTTCACCACTTTCACTTCTTGTTCCAATGTAACGGATGTACTAAGAGCAGACAGCGAATACCGCATCAGCGTGGAAACGGATTGAATCAACCTCGATGTGGCTTCTGCTGATTCTAAGTAAGCCATCCGTGAAACGATGTTTAATGTGTTAAATAAAAAATGCGGGTTCATTTGGTTTTGCAGCGTTTTTAGCTTCATGTCTTTGATTTTTTGATCTAATGCTGCCTTTTGTTTGATCTCTTCAATCATCATTTTCATCTCTTGCCGCATTCGCTGAAAGGCTTCATTTAAAACAGAGATTTCATCCTTTGTGGTAACATGCAAATTCGCTCCATCAAAATTTCCTTCTGATACTTCTTTTACACTTCGGGACAGATGAACGATGGGTCTTGAGATCCCGCCAGCAATCATATACGCCATCCATAAGGCGACCCCGATTGATAACGTAAACAGGCATAAGGTAAAGAGACCATAGGTTTGATGCCTTTTTTGAAGAGATTGATAGAGTATCTGATACTCAGATAATTCATCATCAAGCAGGGTCATCGTCTGCTCTTGTATATAGGAGGAGACGGTTCTCACTTCCTTCACACTTGCAGCATATTCTTCGATTTTCCCTGCTTTCACATGTGTCATGGTCGCATCACTTTCATTGATGAGCGTCCGCATCATATATTGATATTTTTCAATAGAAGGAATTGCCGCATGAAGACCGGCATCCTTTCGCAGCGCTTGATCGTATGATTTCATTTTCTGTTTTGACGTAAGATATTCTTTGGCAAACTTCTGATCCTTTTCAATGGCATAGGCATTGACCTTTTCATACATCGTTTTCGCCTCTGTTGATATATCATTGAGCAGGAGAAAAGAACGGAAGCTCCGGCTATATTCTGATGTGATTTTTGAACTGCTCCAGTAGACAAAAAAAGCGGCTACGTTGCCAAGAAGCACAAGGATTAAAAATGCTAATAACAGCTTACTTCGAATCTTTCTCATGGCTGCATCCCCTGCTTTCTGTCTGTTTGCTGAAGAGGCAGATCCCCGCGCCGGATCACACTCGTTCCCGTGTACTGGAGCGGTTCTTCTTTTTCACCTTTCTGCAAACGAACAAGCGATTCAACCGCTTGATAGCCCATTTCATAAGGATGCTGCACGACGACGGCATCAATTGTCCCATCATCAAGCGCCTGAATCGTATCAGGCAATGTGTCAAATGCAAGCACATAAAAATCAGTGGATGATCGATACTGTGCAATTGCTTGGATGATGCCTGCACCATCTAATGCACTTGTGCCATAAAATGAAGTGAGCTTTGCATGATCGTTTAATAGTTTATAAGCGGCACCTGAGGCACCTGACTTCGTAATGGCTGATTCTTCTATTCCAGCAATATGAATGCGTTTTTCAGCAGAGACGGCATCTCGAAAGCCCTTGACGCGCAGCTTTTGATGAATGGCATCCAGCCTGCCTGTGACAATTCCTACATACTGTTCACCTTTTGTATCTGCGATGAGTGCCTGTCCTGCGATAAAGCCTGAATAGTAATTGTCCGTCCCTACATACACTTGACGCTTGCTCCCCTCTGCATCTGTATCGACGGTGACAACATCAATGCCTTTTTCCCTCGCCTTCTGAAAAAGCGGTTTGTATTTCTTCGCATCAAGTCCCTGCGTCATAATGCCATCAACATGCCCAGCGATCGCCATATCAATGGTTTTCAGATGATCGTCTACATCCGCCTGTTTTGGGCCCAAATATTCTAGATACACGTGATGAACGTCTGCCGCATCCGCAGCTCCCTTTTGTACAAGCTGCCAATATTCGTTATCAAGTTCCTCCGGTACAAGGACAAAATGGTATTGATACGTTGACTCCGCTTTTTCGGAAACGCTTTCAATTTTAAATAAATCTTGACCTAATAACGTTAAGAAGATGACAGATACCACACAAAATGTGAAAAATGCGCCCATTCCAATCCACTTAGATAATCTCACCGTGTCCTCCTCCTTCCCACTATTTCCGCATAAAAAAAAGAGCTGCTTATAAGCATACTCTCTCAACCTCTATAATTCCTTTGTCATAAATAAACTGTTTGGATCTTCTTGATATGTACCAAAAGGCGGACAATACTGAAATCCAGCGCTCTCATATAGTTTTCTTGCTGGTTCAAAGAAAGCCATTGCCCCTGTCTCTAAGCTGACACGTGTATACCCGCGCCGTTTTGCCTCTTGGAGAAGATGATTCAGCATATACCTCGCTACACCTTTTCGCATATGGAGGGCTGCGGTTCTCATCGATTTGATTTCCCCATGTTCACTTGACAGTTCCTTTAACGCTCCGCAGCCAAGAAGCTCCTCTCCATCTCGCACACTCCACACGGTGACATCCTGTTTTTTTAAATCAGTTAATGGAAGGGCATGAATGCTTTCTGGCGGCGAATGCTCCTTCATCTCTTCTATATGTGCGGTGATCAGCTGGTCAATTCGTCCATCTGTAAGTTCATCTTGTAGAATGTACATTTTCAATCACTCCTTCACGAACATTGTACGTGAAGAGTTGAATGTTTACCTTCTGTTATGTCAGATAAACGAACAAACAACCGGCATCAACGAGCCAGTTGTTTGTTCGTTTGACAAGTATTTATGAAGAAAGAACTGCTTGTAATTCCTCTGCTGTACTGCTTTCAAGCTGACTTCCGACACCGACAGCCACCGCACCTGCTTTGAGCCACTTTGGAACATCAGCTGGATGAATGCCGCCCGTAGGGATAAATTCAATCTCTGGAAATGGACCTTGCAGGTTTTTCATATAGGATAAACCGAAGGAGCCGCTTGGAAATAGCTTGAGCAAGCAGTAGCCATCTGCTTTCGCCTGCATGATTTCACTTGGGGTGAGGACACCTGGTACATAGAGTGTGTCGTAAAATGAGAGATGTTCACCAATCATAGGAAGATATCCTGGACTAACGATAAACTGTGAGCCTGCCTCAATGGCTGATTGTGCCTGCTCCAGCGTCGTAATTGTTCCCGCTCCTACAATGATGTCCTTCTCCTCTTGGAAGGATGCGATGATGCGTTCAGCATTTGGCGTGGTATACGTCACTTCAATGGCACGGACTCCTTTTTTCTTTAAACGATCAATCATTTCAATGCCTTCTGCTTCACTACCCGCTCTCACCACTGCGATCAATTTACAAGACGCTAGCTGCTTTTTAACGCTCAAACTTGCTGGCTTTCCCATATCTCTCATCCCCTTTCATGTACTCCCGCCTTTGATATCGCTTGGCTTCTTTCATAAAAGCCTGAAGCTCCTCCCTGGTAGGCAGTCCGTCCTTATCGCCAGGTGACATCACTGCAAGTGCACCGACCGCATTGCCTCTTGTCACAGATTTTTCATCTGATAAGCCGTCAAGCAAGCCGCTGATGACCCCCACTGCAAATCCATCACCAGCTCCAACTGTGTCTACGACATCCTGCACATAAAATCCATTCACAATCCCCTGACCGGCTGCACTTTTATAAAAGGCACCTTCTGCCCCTAGCTTAATGACCACTAGCTTGACACCTTTTTGCAAATAAACATCTGCAATCTCTTCTGGCTCGTGACACCCCGTGAGCCTTTGCCCTTCTGCAAGCCCTGGAAAAAACCAATCCACTTGCGAAGCGATATGATTCACCGTATGAATCATATCTTCCTCCTCTTCCCACAGCTGAAGCCGAAGATTTGGATCAAATGAAATGGTTTTGCCCGCTTCTTTCATTTCTTGAAGGACACGAAAAGAAAACGCTCTCATTCCACTGGATAGGGCAGGCGGAATACCAGTCATATGAAGATGGCCTGCCTGTTTGAAATAGGCGGCTGGAAAGTCGCTTGGACTCATTGTGCTCGCAGCAGAGCCTTTCCGATAATACGTGACGTCAGGATCTCCATCCATCACTTTTGATTTAAGTAAGATTCCCGTTTGAGACCCATCATTTGAACGGAGTACTGCACTTGTATCGACTCCCTCTTTTTGAAGCTCTTCTAAAATAAATGTGCCAAGTGAATCTGCTCCAACTTTGCTCATCCATCCCACATGAAAGCCCAGCCTCGCCAAGCCGACAGCCACGTTACTCTCTGCACCAGCAAGCGCCTTTTGGAATGTATGCACTTGATGAAGCTCTCCGGCTTCCTCTGCATAAAACATCGCCATTGATTCCCCAAATGTGACCGCATCCAATGCTTTCACTCATTTCTCCCCTTCCTCGGTACCGGTTTCAAATCAGTTGAAAAAGAGAGAGCATGCACGTATGTATACTCTTCTCTGCCTATCGTTTATAAAGATTTCCTCACAATGATTTCTCCATCAAGCTGAATGGTTTGGGGCGCACTTTCATCCCCTTCTAGCCGTGTCTTGATTTTTTGCATGGCTGCTTTCCCCATTTCATGAGATGGCTGGGCAACCGTTGTGATTCCAGGTCCAATCAGCTTATACCATTCTGTATCATCAAACCCTGCAATGCCTATCTCTTTAGGAATCTTCACCCCAAGCTCTACAAGTTCACTAATCAGCTTCAGCATGAGTAATCCATTACCGGCTAAAATCGCTTTTTTCTGTTCGTTTGATTGTAAAAAACGGACAATCTCTTCGCGCATTTGTTCCTTTTGCTTTAAATCAATCTCTGCAATGATCGGCTTCTTCTGTTTACTCAAAGCTGTCTGTTCATATGCTTCCTTTCGTTCTTCACGAGGACTGATTCCATCGACAGGCTCAGTAAAGAAAGCGATATGATCATAGCCTTTCTCATACATTTGTTGAAGCAGCCGGATGGTGATATCACGGTTATTCGTGGTCACTGTGTCGACTTTCAGTTCAGGCAGCTTCCGGTCCACAAGAACAATCGGCACACCATTTCTCTGAAAATCCTCCAGAATGTCATTGTTCTGTCCTGTCGTATTGATGATGAGCCCTTCAATATAATGTGCATTCAGCTTTAGGAGCATTTCCCGTTCTTTTTCTGGACGATTATCTGTGTTGCACACCATAATGCTGTATCCATATTCATCACAAATCTCTTCGACCCCGCGAAGTGTTGCCACAGAGAATGGATTCGTAATGTCGGCTACAATAAACCCAATGACCTTGCTTTTTCTGACTTTCAATCCTTGAGCAAGCTGACTCGGACGATAATGGAGTTCCTCAATGGCTTTCTTGATTTTTTTTACCTTTTCTGAAGAAATTTCATTTGTTCTGCCATTGATATATCTGGATACAGTTGATTTTGAGACCCCTGCATAAGCTGCAACTTCATTAATGGTGACTTTCGTTTGCTTTTTCTCTTTCATTCAAAAAAACTCCCACAATTGATCTTCTCATTTGGTTCGAAACCGATTTCAAATAAACTTAAAAAAAGCATATCATAATTGAATGCATTTCAGAAGATTTTTTTGCATGATGATGGCAAAAATTTGTCTAACCAGAGAAAAAGAAAGCGATTTCAAATTAACGGTTGACGGCGCTCTCTTTTTCCTCTAGAATTTTCCTTGAAACCGATACCGAATAAATATCAATATTTGTTTCAGATGGAAAGGGAGGCTTATCCAAATGGAAAATCGTTATGCTGTACATCCTGAGCAGGTCAAACGTTTTACAACAGAGGAACTTCGTCGTCATTTTCATATTCCTACACTGTTTGTCAGTGGTGAATTAAAGCTCTATTACTCGCATGAGGACCGCGTGGTGATTGGTGGAGCCATGCCGGTAGCAGAGCCGATCACACTAGATGCCGGAGACTTTTTACGGACGGAGTATTTTCTTGAAAGACGAGAAATCGGGATTGTAAATGTCGGCGGACAAGGAACGGTCACTGTTGATGGTGAGGCCTTTGTGCTGGAGCATAAAGATTTCTTATATATTGGTCTTGGTCACGAAGATGTACAGTTCGCTAGTTCATCAGGCGAGCAGGCCAAGTTCTATTTAGTATCAGCCACGGCTCACAGGGCGTATCCTACGCAAAAAGCAGCTATCGCTGAATTAACACCAAACCACTTAGGGGAAGCAGCTGCTTCCAACGTACGAAACCTGTATCAAGTCATCCATGCAGACGGCATCCAAAGCTGTCAGCTCATGATGGGCATCACTCAGCTTGAAACCAATAACACATGGAACACGATGCCCGCTCACATTCATGATCGCCGGATGGAAGTGTACTTATATCTTGATATCGAAGAGGATGCGCGGGTCTTTCATTTTATGGGAGAGCCATCTGAGACAAGACATCTTGTTGTGGCAAATGAAGAAGCAGTCATTTCACCTGCCTGGTCCATTCATTCAGGCTCAGGTACAGCGAATTACTCATTTATTTGGGCAATGGCGGGAGAAAACTATACATTCAAAGATATGGACTTTGTCCCAATGGATCAGCTGAGGTAACGAAGTGATGACAACTTCATATGCAGCGTCCCTCTTTTCCCTTGAAGGAAAAACAGCCCTTGTGACAGGCCCTGGAACCGGTATTGGACAAGGCATTGCCGTGGCGCTTGCCAAATCAGGAGCAGATATCATCGGCACATATCACCATACACCACTTGAAGAAACAAAGGCGTTTGTCGAACAGGCAGGCCGATCATTTCATGCGGTTCAGGTTGACTTTTCTAACCCTCAGTCTGCAAAGCAGGCTGTCGACGCCATATTAAAGAAGCATACGATTGATATTTTAATCAATAATGCTGGAACGATCAAAAGAGAGCAGGCGGCTCACTATTCAGAGGAAGATTGGCATACAGTCATGGATGTGAATATCAACAGTCTCTTTTTCCTCACGCAAAAGGTTGGACAGCAGATGCTGAAAAACGGGCAAGGGAAAATCGTCAATATCGCCTCCCTTCTATCGTTTCAAGGCGGCGTCTTTGTCCCTGCTTATACAGCAAGTAAGCATGCTGTCGCAGGGCTGACGAAAGCTTTTGCCAACGAATGGGCGAGCCAGCATATTCAAGTGAATGCGATTGCGCCTGGGTATATTGCGACCAATAACACACAAGCCATTCGTGACGACGAAAATCGAAATGAAGAGATTCTGAAACGAATTCCAGCCGGGCGCTGGGGAAAGCCTGAGGATCTAGCCGGTGCGGCTGTTTTCCTTAGCTCACCAGCTTCTGATTATATGAACGGCCACATTTTAGCTGTTGATGGCGGCTGGCTTGCAAGATAAATATACGAGAGAATTCCTATTAGGGGATTCTCTTTTTTCTATTTGCATAATTCTCCACCTTCCGAGTCACTCTATAAAAAACATGTGATGAGGGTGAGGTATTATGAAAAGTCGTATTGAACAAGATATAGCGTCCGTCATTAAGCGTGTCAAAAGCTTTGCCGGAAGAAGTGATGATATCGTGTTCCACTCTTTTTCATTTGGTCCTTCCACTATTTCTGCATGTCTCGTGTACGTTGAAGGACTCACAGAATTTGAGATGCTTTCTAAGCAAATCATTTCACCTATGCAAAAGGAACTCGACATCACCGAGGTTGGTTCTGCTACACTTTCCTCCCTTTCAAAAACGTTCTTTGGCATTCAAAGTGATGTGCTGGATGATATGAACCTTGCCATCGAGCAGTTATATAGCGGCAGGGCTATTTTATTTGTAGATGGAGCGGCTCAAGCGCTTGCGCTCCATACGAATCTTTTTCAATTTAGAGAAGTAGAAGAGCCGCAATCTGAAGTTCTTGTAAGAGGACCGCGGATCGGATTTATTGAGAATCTTGAAAAAAACACGGCTTTACTCCGTGAGCGGGCAAACGACCCTCACCTTGTAATTCAAAAGGTGAGTATAGGTACTCGAAATAAAAAATCCGCTGCTCTTGTGTATGTTCGTGATATTGCTGATCCTAAACTAGTAGAAGATGTGCTATCACGCATGACCGAAATCAAAATGGATGATATCCCTGAAACCGGCTATATTGAACAGCTGATTGAGGACAGTCACATCTCCATTTTTCCACAAATACAAAACACAGAACGTCCTGACCGGGTGATTGCATCTGTGCTTGAAGGCAAAGTCTCGATTTTGCTCGATGGCACTCCTTTTGCCCTCATTTTACCTATGACACTTACAGCTTTGATGCAATCTCCGGAGGATTATTATCAGAGGTGGACAAGCGCGACTCTTTTACGTTTACTTCGTTATATTGCCGTGCTGCTCACGATTTTTTTACCCGGCCTTTACATTGCACTTGTCTCTTATCATCCCGGTTTATTACCGACAAGAATGGCACTCACCATCGCAGGCAGCCGGCAGAATGTTCCCTTCCCTCCTGTTGTCGAAGCCATTCTCATGTCTTTTACGATAGAGCTGCTGCGGGAAGCTGGACTCCGGCTTCCAAGAGCCATCGGACAGACAATTGGACTCATTGGCGGCGTTATTATTGGTCAGGCGGCTGTCCAAGCCAATATCGTCAGCGCCTTAATGGTGATTATTGTGTCGCTGACCGCACTGGCTGACTTCACAGCACCGTCATATGACTTTAGTTTCCCACTGCGTATTTTGCGGTTTATGGCCATTTTTAGTTCAGCATTGTTTGGGTTATACGGCTTAATCATGTGTTATTTATTTGTACTTTGCCACCTGATGCAGTTAAAGACTTTTGGTTTTGACTATTTCACACCAGTGCTTTCTTCACCGTTTTCAGATTTAAAGGATACGTACGTTCGTTTACCAATCGGGCTATTTAAATCCAGACCAAAAACAGCAAAAATAAAAAATCTCAAAAGACAAGGAGATTAAACGATGTACAGACCTGAAAAGCTATCATTGTTACAAGTCACCATTCTGTGCAGCTCTACAATGATAGGCGCTGGAATTTTAACCATTCCTCGCAGTTCTGCCAATTCAGGAGTCCCTGATGGCTGGATCATTGTATTAATACAGGGAGTCATCTTTGCTTTCGTTGCTTTTTTGTTGGGCTGGATTGCTGAAAAGAATGCACCAGACACCATTTTTGAGTCAAATACAAAAGGAGCAGGGGCATTTTTCGGCACGATCTTTAATTTAATGCTGGTCGCCTATTTACTAGGAATTGTCGGCTTTGAGGCACGTGTTCTCGGCGAAGTGGTCCAGTTTTTCCTGCTGCAATCGACTCCCATGGCAGTGATTGTCATGATTTTTCTACTTGTGGCGATCTATCATTTGAAAAGCGGTATCTTTCCAGTTGTCAAAATGGTGACCTATATTTATCCGATCACCATGGTCATTTACATAGCGCTTATGCTGTTTTGTTTAAAAATATTTGATTTTGATTATTTGCGCCCTGTGATGGCGCATGGTTTTAAAGATTTTAGTAACCTGTTCTCTCAAACCTTTATTCAATTTACAGGGTTTGAAGTAATTTTGTTTGTCGTACCGCTCATTTATAAAGACAAATGGTCTAAGGCAAAATGGGCGGCTGCGATCGGGGTTGGAATTACTTCTCTTGTATATTCCCTCACCCTCTTTATAGTGATTGGCTCCATGACCGTGGGTGAAACGAAATCTCTCACCTGGCCAACGGTTTCCCTCATTCAAGCGCTTGAACTTGAAGGGGTGTTTATCGAACGATTTGATATTTTCTTACTGACGATCTGGACCTGCCAGCAGTTCATTTGTATGCTGGGCTTTTTCCAATTTGCGATTAAAGGCTGCTTCACCGTTTTTAAAACGACCAATATAACGAGACTGCTATGGCTGTTATTTTTAATTACATCAGCACTCTCACTTTTTCCAAGAAATATCAATGAAGTCTTTTACTACTCTACTTTACTTGGCTACGCATTGTTCGCGGTTTTAGCCATTCCTTTTATTACAGCTGCCCTGCTGATGATACGCAAAAAATGGGGAGGTCGTTCTGCATGAGAGGAAGACGTGTACTTTTATTCTTTTTATCCTGCTTTCTTTTCCTTCTATCAGCAGGCTGCTGGGACTTAAAGGATATTGAAAAACTATCGTTTGTACGCGGTGTTGGCATTGATGAACAAGATGAGAATGGAGTTAAGCTGACCTATCAAAACCTTGTACCGAAAACAGGCGGAACACAAGAAGCCGATTCTCCCGGCTATGTGAATGTCGTCTCGAAGGGAAAAAATGTGCTGGAGGCTGTCAGTAATGTCGCCTTGAAGGACCCGCCGATCTATAGTGATCACCTGAAAATCTTCTTGTTCGGCAAAACCCAGGCGGAGCATCACGATATTCAAGGAACACTCAATCATTTTATTCGAGATGATGAGGTTCGGCGCAGCAGCTATCTCCTCGTGTCACGAGGTGATGCGTCAAAAGTCATCAATCAAAAATTGAAATCACAGCAAAAGGTTCCGGTTGAACATATCTTCGAAACATCCAAAAACCGAAGCTTTAACGGGAAGATCGCACTGCCAACACGTATTGGCCGGGCATCTGATTATTTTCAGATGGGCATTAGCTTCCTTGTACAAAGTGTAGATGCGGTAGACGGTGAACTTATTTATGATGGGGCAGGTATCATTCACGGAAAAACAAGAAAGCTGATTGGTTTCATCTCTGCACAGGATGTACAATATTTAAACTGGGTGATGGACCGTATCGCAGGCGGCGTTGTACCTGCCACCTATAAAGGCTTTCCAATTACGTATGAAATTAAGAAAGCCAAAACCAAAATTGAACCCTACCTGAAAGACGGAAAGGTTTCATTTAACGTTAGTGTACAAACAAATGGAAAATTGTCAGAGGATCAATATCCCCCGGAAAACTCATACGATGAACAGTACATTAAACGATTTGAGAAGATTTTTTCTCATAAAATTAAAGAGCGCATACAAAAAACGGTCAGTCATATGCAACATGAAGTAGGTGTTGATCCTATTTTTTTTAGCCGGCAGTTTCGTATTAAGTATCCTGAATATTGGGATCAGCATCGAGATGAATGGGACAAACTATTTCAAGAAGCAGACATAACGTATGACATCAAAGTGAGCATCTTGAACTTTGGTGCAGAAGGTGCAACGAAAAGCTTCAAATGGTAATACAAAAAGGCGGTTATCCCAAAAGAGAGCCGCCTTTTTTACGTACGACAATGAGAAGCTGATACAAAGTCACTTGATCAGACAACGCTTTTGTTTGAAAGCCAAGTGATGCTCCTATTCTTGCCACTTCGTCAAAAAACAATTGGACGTTTTGATCAATCTGCACATTAATCCGCTGCTCGATCACGCGTTCAAATAATTGGTCTGGGAAAAGCGCACGCATGGTGTTTGGTGTGAAGAACCGCATATGGGTTCGGTCTAAGATTCCTACATCTTGATAAGTAAAATCACCTGTCATCAAAGGAAGAAGCACCTCTGCATGCATCATGTTAGGCAGGCAGCAAATGATGACGCCGCCTGGCTTTAAAGAGGCGTGCGCTTGCTCAATGATGTGCCAAGGATCTGACACATGCTCTAAAACATACGAAAAAATGACCGCATCAAAAAAGGCCTCTTTTTCTGACCATGGGTATTCATCTGCATTTGCCTCGAAGACTTCTTCATAATACGCCCTTGCGACCGCTGCTTTTAATGTATCTGCCTCTACCCCGTACATGTGTACAGACTGCCGATTCATCAGTTCAAGCCCAGTTGCGCCAGCTCCGCACCCAACATCCAGCACGCGAGCAGCGTCCTCAGGGAGTAATTCCGCAAAATACGGATGAGGAGTGATCAAATTTAGATCTATGCCCCACTTATCTAAAAATCGAAGTCTATTCTCAGTAAACAGTGTAGAGATGTTCGTTTCTTGATTGGCATTGAAGGTAGCATGACCATGATGATGCACAAAGGAATCATGCACAATTTGCAGCTGATATCCTTTTAGTAATGAACGCAAACATAGATCGTCATCCTCAAATGATCCATATACGAACCGCTCATCAAATAATCCCACATCCTCGATCAGCTTTCTTTTCACGAGCAAGCAAAACCCTACAAGCCGGTGCACATAAGTTCTCTGACCTTTTCTCTTAGACGTATACTCCTTAGCAAAGGCTGGGAGCTCCTTCACATCTGTATACGATGGCTGGACCATCTGAGGGCCGCTTACATAATTAGAGACGGGCCCCACCATCCCAATCTGTTCTGAAGCGAATAGCGCCTCTTTTAATGGAGGGAGCCAATTTTCCGTCACGATCGTGTCATTATTTAAAAAGAGAATGCTGTCTCCTGAAGCTTTTTTTGCCCCTTGATTACATCCCTTTGCAAAACCTTTATTCTCTTCATTATCAATGAAAATCACATCATCCAGCTCTCTTACATATTCCTTCGTGCCATCAGTTGACGCATTATCGACGACGATGAGTTCATATTGGTCGCTGTTCGTATGCTGTTTAATGCTCTCGATACATGTTTTCGTTAAATGCAGTTCGTTGTACGTCAGCATGACAATGCTTGTTTTCCCTTTCATCTCATTTCCACCTTTCACCCGCCTGTTCCATATGTATGTGATAGGCAGCACGTTCAGAAGATGAGGGAATGTCCTTTCTTGATTAAACGTTTGTTTAACATAGAAAAACCAGCTGCACACGGCAGCTGGCCATCGTTCATACCGTTTTTCCTTCGCCACTTGTGACGGCACGATTTCTCTTTTTTAAATCTTCTTCAATTTCTTCAAGACTTTTCCCCTTCGTTTCGGTCACCAAGTATTTTACAAATAAGAAGGCGACTACGCCAATGAACGCATAAATGAGGAAGAGATTACTGATGCCAATCGCGCTTAATAAAGCTGGGAATGTCAGCGAGATGATTAAATTTCCTGTATGAAGAAGGAAGGTCGAGACACCTGTACCGATTCCCCTGACATGTACTGGGAACAGCTCTGGGAGCATCACCCAAACGACAGGACCCCAGCTGACAGCAAAGATGACGATAAAGAGACCCAAACAAATAACGGTTGTCCATCCTGCTGCTGTTGATCCTTCAAAAAATCGGTTGACGACTGACAGGACAATTAAACTAAGGACCATTCCTGCATTCCCAAATAGGAGCAGCGCTTTACGCCCTACACGGTCAATGATTTTAATGGCAACAAACGTCATGATGACATTCACTGCACCAATTCCGACAGTTCCTAAAATCGCTGCTGAATTCCCAAAGCCAACACTTGTGAATGTTTTTGGTGCATAGTAAATGATCGTATTTGTACCGATAAACTGCTGCAGAAAGGCAAGGCCGACACCAGCAATCAATGCTGGGCGTACCCATGGCTCAAATAATTCCTTAAAACCGCCTTTCTCTTCACTTTCCGCCTTTTGAATATCTGAAATTTCTTCTGCCACTTCTTGCTTACTTTTTCTGAGTTTAGATAATATCTCCTTCGCACGGTCAGCCTGTCCGTGGACAAACAGCCAGCGGGGACTTTCCGGCATAAACAAAATCCCGAATAATAAAAGAACAGAAGGAACAACCGCAATTCCAAGCATCAAGCGCCATGCCTCTGCATCCGCTAAAGCGTAGTTCACAATATAGGCAAGAAGAATACCAAATGTGATCATGAGCTGGTTTAAAGAGGACAGTGCCCCTCGTGATTCCTTTGGCGCAAGTTCAGATAAATATAATGGAACAATCGTTGTCGAGCACCCGACAGCGAGCCCTAGTACAATTCGGAATAAGATCATCACTTCCGTATTCGGGGCAAGAGCTGTACCAAATCCACCGATAATAAACAAAATAGCTGCGGCGATGATGGCTTTTTTCCGCCCAAATTGGTCTGTCAGCTTTCCAGAAAGAGAGGAACCAAGCATCGCCCCGATTAAAATCGAGCTGACGACAAGCCCCTCTGTAAACGCATTTAAACCTAAATCTTCTTTCATAAATAAGATGGCGCCAGAGATGACACCTGTATCATAGCCATATAAAGCACCGCCAAGGGCGCCGAAGAAATAAAGCCATCCATTCCGATTTTTCATATACATAACCCCACTTTTGTCTCTGTACTCTATGAAAAGTCATTTTCCTCACTTCCTGTCATTTCAAACATTTCGATGTTTTATGACAAATATATTTCATTTGTGTATCTTTGAAACTTTTTACGAGAAGGAAACGTCAATTAAGCGTTAGTGAAAAAAATGTCGCACTATATCCCGTTTTAAGGTATATTTGTTTTAGTTTGTAAGCAGAAAGAAGGACATCTTTACTATAAAATCATAGCGAGGGTTTAACATATATGGATCAATCACGAAGTAAACGCAAAGGAAAAAAGCGTTTAAAACCATGGGTGAAAGTCACTCTTTTTATCATTAGTATTCTTTTACTGACAACGGCTTCAGTCACAGGCTATGCCTACTATAAAATAACCAATGCTGCTAAAAAGGCTCAAGTATCTCTTGATCGCGGCGCACAATCTGTGAAACGAATTGAAGCATTCGATCCAGGAAAAGACAGTTTTTCTGTCTTGCTGCTTGGAATTGACAGCAGACCGGGCGAAACAGTGAAACAAGCACGAAGTGACGCAATGGTTTTGGCAACCATTAACCGCACAAATAAAACCGTTAAATTATTAAGCATTCCTAGGGACTCATACGTTAATATTCCAGGCCACGGTTTTGATAAAATTACTCACGCACACGCATTTGGCGGTGCAGATTTAACAGTGAGCACAGTTGAAGATTTACTAGATATTCCGGTCGATTTTGTCATTCAAAGTAATTTCGTAGCGTTTAAAGAAATCGTCAACGAATTAAACGGTGTTCCTATTAACATCAAGGATGAGTATCTTGTGAAACAGATTAAAAAGGATACAAAAGGCAAGGTTGTGCTTCAAACTGGAACTCATACACTAGATGGTGATCAAGCGCTCGCATATGTGAGAACAAGAAAAGCAGATAGTGATTTAATGCGTGGACAGCGTCAAATGGAAGTGTTAAAAGCCATTTTTGATAAATCAAAATCATTAACATCTATTCCGTCATACGACAATATCATTGATACACTCGGAGATAATGTGTCAACCACCCTTTCAATGAAGGAGTTAGTCGGTCTTTTCCCGCTTCTGACATCATTGAAATCGGTCGATACCATTCAGCTTAAAGGATCTGATTACCAGCCCAACGGTGTTTATTATTTCCAATTGGATCAAAACCAGCTGAACGAAGTGAAAACTGAATTGAAGAAGCAGCTTGAATTATCATAAATAAAAGCGTCCCTATGGGGCGCTTTTTCTTATTTCCTTGATCATTCACTCATTTTTGTTTAGCCTTGATAGAGAGGAATCAACCTTCCTTTTTTATGAGAATGAAGGAAATCGTACATACTTTGAAGAGGCTATTGCATGAATGAAGGAGGATTTGACAGCGATGAAAAAAATGATTGCAATTGATTTAGACGGTACACTCTTAAATACAAAAAGTGAAATATCCGCACAAAACCGTGAGGCATTGATTCGTGCAAAGGAAGCTGGATATATTGTGACCATCTGTACAGGGCGGGCAACTTTTGATGTAAAGGAGCTGCTTGGCGATTTGGACATCCCCATTATTGCGGCAAACGGCGGGACTGTCCATACAGAAGGATACGAGCTCTTCAGCCGTATCACATTGGACCAAGAAGCGGGCAAGCGGGCTGCAAAGGCATTAGTGGAACGAAACATTTACTTTGAAGTCTATACAGATGATGCTCTCCTCTCTCCTTTTGATGGAAAAGAGAAGCTGAAAGCAGAATTTGATCTGATCAAAAGCGCAAACCCAAATGAGGATCTCGCTGATCTATGGGAAGGAGCCATGACGCAATTTAAACAATTTGGCATCAAACCAGTGGATGATATCCGTGAGATTTTTGAGTCGAACGAACCGACCTATAAATTACTCTGCTTCTCGTTTGATATGAACAAACTGAACGAAGCACGAAATCTTCTGGCAGACATGCCCGAGCTTTCATTGACCTCGTCTGGTAAACATATTATTGAGGTGCTGCCAAAAGAGTCTGGAAAAGGACATGCCCTGAAAAAGCTCGCAGCCCATTATGGTGTAGACCGCTCACATATTTATGCAATTGGTGACAGCCCAAACGATCTTTCTATGTTTGAAGAAGCAGGCCACCGCATTGCAATGGGAAATGCGGTAGATGTCATTAAAGAAAAGAGCACCTTCATCACAAAAGGAAATCATGAAGATGGTGTCGCTTATTTTATTGATCTTCTTTTACAAAATCAATTCCATGAAAAAAAGACGCTTGTCTGATCAGCGCCTAGAGAGAAGTGCAGAAGTCCGATACAAGTATTGATCGGGCTTTTTCTTTATTTTTTGATTCTAACTGCCGTTTCGTATTTGTCCTTCCAGTACGTACTTGTTTTCATATTGGTTAAGACAACACCGTTTGAGACAGTCACATGAATGACTTGATTTGATCCTGCATATATCGCCGGCATCAATGATGTTCCGCTGAAGAAGACAAGATCTCCCGGCTGAAGCTCAGAACGTTTCACAGGTGTACCTGCTTTGATTTGACCTGATGCATAGCGGGGCAGCTCAATGCCAAGCACTTCTTGATACACGTACTGCGTGAACCCTGCTGTATCAAACCCTTCCTTTGGGTTCGTACCGCCTTTGACATAAGGGACTTCACCAATATACGTAGCGGCTTTTGATACGATAGGGTCCTCTTTCGCAAGCTCCAGATCTGTTAATCGTTTCGCACCTGTCCATTTTTCGCGCCAATACGATTCAGACAAATAAGAAATTGTCACACTTTCAGAACGGCTCGCATGAATAAAGCGGTCGCCTCCAATATACATACCTACATGAGAAATTCCGGGCTTATATGTGTTACTAAAAAAAACAAAATCCCCAGGGCGGATATCGTCTAATGCCACTTTTTCTCCAACGATCCACTGCTGTTCAGCACTTCGAGGTAAATAGATTCCAAGTGATTTTTCAAATAAATACTGTAAAAATCCTGAGCAGTCGAAACCAGTCTTTGGATCTGCTCCTCCAAACACATAAGGAATTCCCAAGTAGGTCATCGCATCTTTCACAAGAGGGTCATCAGAAATTTCTTGTGTGCCAGGCAGTCGTTTGACCGCATAAAATCGATCAGTCCAATATTTGCTTTTGCTGACATCTGTTTTCACCACACCTTGACTAAGCGTGATGTGGATAACCTGATTGTTCCCAGCGTACAACGCCACATGTGTTGGGATATCCTTTGTTTCTTCAAGGCTTCGGAAATACACAAGGTCACCGGGCTGCGCTTTATCCCATGATACCTTTTTTCCAATCTGATATTGGTCGATGACCTTCCGCGGCAAATCAAATGTTTCGGATGTCTTGTACACATATTGAATAAACCCAGATGCATCAAAGCCCGTTTTTGGATCGGTTCCTCCTTTATGATAAGGTGAGCCAATCAGCTTTTCCGCTTGCTCCAAAAGAGATGGTGTTTGAGCAGAAACCGCTGTTTGAGACATGAACATCAGCCCTACAAGCGCACACCCTCCAATTAACATTCCTTTCCATTTCATGATCCTTTCCCTCCTTTCTTCTATAGTTTCGACATGACACCTTTCATTTTACACCGTATTTCGACAAAAAAAGAGCACGCGATGTGCGTGCCCTTTATCCTTTTTAGGTTATTTACCTGCTTCCGCTTTTGACTGCTTTTGCTGTTCAATTTTCTGCATTTCAACCGAAATCTTTTGTTTTTCGTGATCTGTCAGACTGTCACTAAATTTAAAAGCAGACATAAAGACAAAGACTAAAATTAACGCAACAAACGGCCAGCTTGCTTTTAGGAATTTCATTTCTTCTCTTTCCCTCCGTTTTCTTTTAAGTTTTTAACTTTATCAGCGTGATCTACTTCAAAGAAAATGTGTCCGTCTTTTTCTTTCCAATCCGCATTCGTTCCATTGGTCAGCATACGGATAATGGCTTTTGATTCTAGAGATCCTGCTTTTACTGGTGCAGGTGTTGCTTCTTTGATGTACATTGGGACAACTTCAAATGTCGCTTTTCCATTTTCATTCAGATGATACTGAACAAGTGCAGAATCACGTGTTCTTGACCAGCCTTGATCAAAAATAAAGTTGCCTAGGCTATAGAAAATCGCTGTTCCGTTATAGACTTCCATTGGTTCAAGGACGTGCGGGTGAGCACCGATAATGATATCAGCTCCGGCCTTAGACATCGCTCTTGCCAATTCTCTTTGTCTGTCGTTTACTTCATTGTTGTACTCCTGTCCCCAGTGAGCATGAACAACGACGAGATCTGCCTTTTCAGCAGCCTGCGAAATCATCGGAATAAAGATAGATGGATCGGCTGGCAGAATACCCGCCTGGCGATTCGTTGCTTTGAAATCTTTCCCATATACATCTGTAAAACCAAGTGTAGCAATTTTGACACCATTTACTTCTTTGTACGAAATGTTCTGCTTTGCATCTTGGAGGTTACGGCCTGCACCTGTATAATCCATGCCATCTTGTTCAAAGGCATTGATCGTGTTGTTCAGCCCTTTTTCACCATAGTCTGCCGCATGGTTATTCGC
This sequence comes from Bacillus sp. FSL P4-0248, assembly GCF_038593305.1. NCBI lineage: Bacteria > Bacillati > Bacillota > Bacilli > Caryophanales > Bacillaceae > Bacillus > Bacillus sp. FSL P4-0248. The sequence goes on from NZ_CP151983.1 coordinate 3,241,382, forward strand.
AAAGTTTAAGACAGAGAAATTTAAATCCTTCAACGCTTGGACAGAATCTTCATCTGTTTTTAAATGAATATTCTTTTGGGCTGCCTGCTCCTTATCTGAAGCGACTGGATGCTCAAAGTTGCCTGTCACATAATCTGACACATCAAAATATGGCTTGGCATAACGAAAGAGATGCTCTTTTCCATAACGGTCTGTTACTTTCTCTACGTTTCTTCCAAACATAATGTCACCGACAAACGAAGCGGTCAGGATGTTTTCTGGATTCTTTTGTACAGTTGGCACTTGTGCTTGCCCGATAAACGTAAATAGAAATGTACAAGCAATAACGATCGGTAAAGCAATCAGTACATGTTTATTCGTCTTTTTCTTTTGATTCTTTGTGATTTTCAGCAGCTTTTCCTGAAAGCTCAATTTTTTATTCATCATTGGACACACCTTATCTTAAAATAGATAGTAAACATACATGATGGCAAATGTTGCACCACTTAGAAGTAACGTGCTTCCAAGGGTAATTGTAAGACCTTGCTTTTGAATCGTATTCGCAATCAATCCAGGAACGATGATTCCAATTCCGCGGAATTCTGCTATTTCAAATGGGACCACTGGATAGAAGAAATCAAATATCAGTTTCAAAGCAATCCCTGTAATCAGCATCGCAGCAAACTTTCTGCGTCCGTATAAAATCATAAATTTTGATAGACCAAAGCGAACGATGACGTACGTAAGCAAGCTGACAGATAAGACGACTAAAATGAAGACTGGCTGGTTAAATACAAGCGCCAGATAACCCGGAACAACAAGTCCAGCTGGTACGATTCCTGTTTTTTCTGCAAAGATTAAACTAAGTAGAACACCTAAAATTAACGAGATATAAAGATCTGATCCGAACATTTTCTATATTTCCTCCTAGCTGACAAGCTGCTTAATTTTGTATTCTTGAATTTTTTCGATTAACGGTTCAGCGGCACCATGGATATTGCCGACTCCATAAACCACTCGATTATGAAGCTTTTTCTCAAGCATATTCATAATTTCTTCTGTAGATTGATATTCAAGGTTGTGTAAGTGGTCAGCCGGAATTTTCCCTTCCTCATATGCCTTCACAATTGGATCTGTTGTTTCACCAATTAAGACAAGATCACTTGCTTCAATATATGGAAGTACATCCTCCGCAAACTGGATCGTTCTATCTACCCGATCCGCACGGCAGTTCATAATAATAATCGGTTCATCTGTTGGATATCCAATTTCTTTCACACGCTTCCAAATGTTCAATGTAGATGCTGCGTCATTTGCCGCAAATCCATTTACAAAGTGTCCAGGCGTTTTCGCGTCCATTAATGGAAGAATTCTCATCGCTCCTGGATCAGGCGGCGCATTTAACATTCCTCTGAATGCCGTATCTTCATCAATCCCTAATGCTTGGGCAACACCAAGTGCCAGTGAAGCATTATCTGGGAAAACCATGTACTCAAATTTCCTTAAAAACTCATCGGAAATCTTGGAATTATCTGCAACAATGACTTCTGTGTTGCGTTTTTTCGCAATCTCTTTAAAGAAATCCGTATATTCACTATCCGTAATAACCAAGTGTCCATTGTAAGGAATTGTCGCTGTAAAGGCTTCTGCTATTTCATCAAGTGTCGGCCCCATGACGTCCATATGGTCTTCAAGAACGTTTACGATCACGCCAATGTTTGCTTGAAGCAGCTCTTCCTGAAAGATAATTTGGTAATCTGGATTTACCGCCATACATTCACTGACGATAGCATTTGCTCCTCTTTCAACTGTTTCTCTCATAACTTCTTTCTGCTCTCCGATATTCGGTCCTTGCGGTTTCCTTTTAATCGGTTTCTCCTCTGGCGTATCCCAATAAATCATTCTTGCATCCGTTCCCGTTGTTTTACCGACAGTTTTATAACCTGCCTCCATTAAGATACCGGTTGTCAATCTTGTGACGGTAGACTTTCCGCGAATACCATTAATATTGACGCGCACCGGCAGGGCATCGATATTTTTCTGATGACGCTTCTTTTCAATAAAGCCAATCCCTAACATGATGACACAGGCTATAACGATTAACCACATCGCTATCTACATCTCCTTTTTTTATGAGTGTGATATGTAAATTCAATCAACAGTATATCTGTTCAGCATAAAATCACAATCGGTATTATGTAACATAATCTTTCACTTCCTCGTATGCCAAATTCCTCTAATCAGAAGGCTTTTTTGCCTACCCATCCTTTAAATGAAAAGGCCAAAAGGCGGACAAAAATCAGTCTGAATTTCCGCTGAATTCATGAGAAAGCGTTACCATCAATGATCCGAAAATCTTTTGTCCTTTTCTCCCTAAATTTTTTGACAATTATTAAGATGTATTTTGAATCAATGTTTTAAAGCCCGCTCTTCTCTATAACAACAGTCATATCAGCGCTTTAAATGAATAGTGCGTGTTTTGGAATGTTTTATATTTTTGAATGAACAGGTTAGAAAGTCATTCTCATTGGTCAGATCGCTGTGTGTTGACCTATGACAAAGGTCACCTCTAAAAAAATCAAGTCATCTGCTTATTTTTAGGTCACGAAAAATTGGGATAAGATGTAAATATTTGATCATTTTGGTGTACCTTCTCTTTACGAGATTCGCATCTTATGACCTAAACAATGAAACATTATTCATTTGTTTTTATCAAGATTCATCATTTCTTAACATTTTTAATGTGAATTTAGTTGAAAGTTGTCAGCTTATGTCAGGCTTTCCCCAAAGGAGACGAATAAAATTCGCTTCTCCGCTTACACTATGGGTAAAAAATCTGTGAGAGGAGGCTAAAGATGCCAAACACCAATGAGCAGACACGCCTGCATTTTTTATCAGGCAGCTTCGAGGAAAAAATCCGTATCCTAAAAAAAACATTTCAGCAAAGCGGCGACTTTGAGTACCGAGAGTTGATGGTTAATGAAACGAAATCTGCACTGTTTTTTATTAAAACAAGAATAGATGAAGGAAAACTAAATGATTTCATTATCGGTAACTTGTTAGGCTCTCCTGGAAAGCAGAATTATATAAAATCTCTTAGCACACTTGAAACAGGCGACTTGACACTGATCACAGACAGTATTATTGCGGGAAGTATTGCCTTTCTTGATGAAAACTCCTCGCAAATCAAGCTGTTTGCTGTCGGACAGCCGCCGCTTCGCTCTATTTCTGAACCTTCTTCTGAAAGTATTATCGCGGGTGCACATGACGGGTTTGTTGAAAGCCTTGATACCAATATCTACTTACTGCGTTCGCATTTAAATGATCGGAAGCTCGCCATTCAATATCATAAGGTCGGTACAAAATCGGAAACAAAGCTTGCAACGGTTTATATATCTGATATTGCCAATCAAGAAAAGGTCGAAGAAGTCAACAGACGGATTTCTTCTATTAAAGTAGACACACTGATAAGTCCTGGCTCTATCGTTGAGGCAATTGAGGAAGATTCATATTCTATTTTCCCGCAGCTGATTGATACAGAACGTCCGGACAAGGTAAGATCTGCGATTCTTGAAGGCAGAATAGTCGTACTCATGGATGGCAGTCCAATGGCCATCATTCTGCCTATCACGTTCTTTAGTTTTTTTCAGTCGCCAGATGATTATAACAGCCGCTGGATTCCTGCTACGTTTATTCGTATTCTTCGTTATCTTGCCTGCATCATCGCAGTCATATTGCCATCTTTTTATATTGCTGTTATTGCGTTTCATTATGAGGTTGTCCCAGATGAACTAGCCATTACGATGAAGAACTCTATTATTGGCATTCCCTTTCCTCCATTGATAGAGGCCATACTGATGGAGATCACAATTGAACTTATACGTGAAGCTGGGGTGCGTCTGCCTAAACCAATCGGGCAGACCATTGGCATCGTAGGAGGTTTGGTTATTGGGGATGCGGTTGTACAAGCAGGACTTATTTCGAATGTCCAAGTCATTGTAGTCGCTGTGACGGCTGTCGCTTCATTTGTACTTCCGTCGTTTGAAATGACGTCCACCATCAGGATGCTCCGTTTCCCGCTCATGTTTATGGCATCGATGTTTGGATTTATTGGCATTTCATTTGGGCTCGCCATTATTCTCATGAATTTATGCCGCCTAGAATCACTAGGGGTGCCATATTTATCACCTGTTGCTCCATTTAACTGGCAGGACTTAAAAGATACGGTAGTTCGACTCCCAATGTGGATGTACAAAAACCGCCCTGTTTATTTAAATCCGCAAAAAGACAAACAAATTGAACAACTGAGAGGGTGGACAAAGAAAAATGAAAAATAAAATATCTCCACCTCAAGCTGTTTTTTTTATCATCCAGTCTCAAATTGGTGTTGGAATTTTAGCGCTCCCCCATTTGCTGATGAAAGACATGGGACACGATGGCTGGATGGCGATAATTGTCGCGTGTTTTTTTATCCAGATTATCAATACCATTTTTCTTTATATCATCTACAAGTATCCAGAAACGTCATTTTTCCAAGCGCTGATTGACGTCTTTGGAAAATGGATTGGACGCGCCTTGGTCGTACTCTATACATTATACTTTGCCTCGGTTTGCATCGTAGTCCTTTCTATATTCACAAGGATTCTTGGCATATGGGTGCTCCCGCTCACACCAAACTGGGTGATTAACCTATTACTGATGATATGCATTATCTATATCGCAAAAGAGCAAATTACAGCCATTGTCAGGTTAAACTTTATTTTAACTCCCTTTTTGCTCATGCTCTCTCTATTGATGTTCTATGCATTGAAAGGAACCAATATTGATTACCTCCTGCCTTTTTTCCAAACAGATATTTCTCAATTTCAGCTTGGATTGAAGGACGTGGTGCTGTCAATGAATGGATTTGAGATGATTTTGATCATCTCTCCACTGATGAAGGGCACCATTAAGGAACGATATAAAGTGATGACCATTTCAAATATATGCACGACGCTTTACTACCTATTTATTACATTAATTTGTTTTATGTTTTTCAGCCCAGCTGAGCTTGATGTGATCCCGAATCCTGTTTTGTATCTATTAAAAACCATTACATTCGGTGTCATTGAGCGCACGGATTTAATTTTTCTGAGCTTTTGGGTCTTTGTCATTTTAGCCACACTGAGTAATTATCTGTACTTTTGTGCAAATGGTGTGTCCAGTATGCTGAAGAAAAAAAATCACAAAAAATATGTCTACTATTTTGCCATTTTGATTTATGCTGCAAGCTGTTTTCTTTCAACTGATAACTTTAGAATTCAGCGCTTTAATGACTTTACCACCGTTGCACAATATTCATTTATTTACACACTTCCGATCATGATGGCCATTATCATCTTTATCAAACACCGCAAAAAGAAGGTGAAATCACATGCATCATAGGTACATGTTGACACTGCTTATGTGTGTTTCCCTCATTTTCATGCCTGGCTGCTGGGATCAAAACCTATTAAAAGACATCTCTCTCGTATTAACTTCAGCTGTTGATCAAGGAGAGGATGACAATGCGAGATATTCGATTACCTATCGAAAGGTGCAGCAGTCTCAAAGTATGCAGCAAGGGAATTCTGGCAGCTATTTAACCACTGTTCTCACAACCGATGCGCCTACTTTAAGAAAAGCAAGAAGCAACTTTAGCCGGAGTGTAGACCAAAAAATTGATATGTCGAAAATGAGGGTGCTGCTGATCGGTGATGAATTTGCCCAAAACCGGCTGCTTCCTTACTTAGATATGTTTTATCGCGATCCCAAAAGCCCTTTGCTCGCAAATTTGGCAGTGGTGCAAGGGGGGAGCTGTGTGGACTTAATCAATTCTCTGCTCAAGGAAAAACTCATTGTGAGCGACTATTTAAACAACCTGATCACTTCCGCATCACGCTCCTCTCAAGTTGCACCTAAGAACATTCAAAATATCCGGTCCAAAATGCTGCAAACCGGCGAGGATTTCACACTGCCGTTACTCTACTACGATAAGTCAAAAAAGTTAACGAGTGTGAGAGGGGTTGCCTTATTTGATAATGAGAAAAAGAAAGGTGAACTGTATGCACAGGATGCCATTCTGCTCACCATTATGGATGGAAAAATGGGCAGTTATGCAAACTTCACGAAAAAAGTAAGAAGTGATATGAAATCAAAGGAGAACAATTACATCACCATTCAAGTAACGGATTCAAAGAGAGACATAAAAATCGTCAATCCTGATCATCGAAACGTAACCTTCTCTCTTGACTATGAATTCACCACCTCTGTTCTTGAATATCCGAAAGACAATTTAGATACAGACAAGAAAATCGAAATGTTAAATAAAAGGCTGTCAGCTATTTTTACAAAAGATGCCGAAAAAGTCATTGCAGCCCTGCAAGAGGCGAATTCTGACGTCCTCAGCCTTGGCAGAAAATATCGGGTCAGACACTATGATGAATATATGAAAATGAACTGGGTCACCGATTATCCGAAGGTGAAAATCATTCCAAAAGTGAAAGTGAACATTACACAAACAGGTATCATTAGTTAAGAAAAGGAAGAAGCCATCTTTCTTTTCTTTTTTTATTTTTTTAGATTGTCATTTCGATGCTTTCATGATAATCTATGTGTGTAAACGGTTACACATTCATGAAGGGAGGCTCTCCATTGGCTACAATTAAAGATGTTGCAAAAGCTGCACAAGTGTCTGTTGCCACTGTTTCACGCGTGCTCAATGATACTGGATATGTTCATTCAGATACGAAAATCCGCGTGACACAAGCGATGCAGGAGTTGAACTACTTTCCCAATGAAGTGGCTAGATCCCTTTTTAAAAGAGAATCACGCTTAATCGGCTTAATCTTGCCTGATATCACAAATCCCTTCTTTCCTCAGCTTGCTAGAGGCGTTGAGGATGAGATTCATGCGCACGGTTTTCGGTTATTATTCGGGAACAGTGATGAAGATCGAGAGAAGGAAATGGCTTACTTACAAACCTTTAAACAAAATCAAGTAGTCGGTGTCATCGCGGTCACAAATGAACCTGAATCAGATATATACAATGATGATGATCTACCTGTTGTGTTTTTAGATCGAACGGTCCCACATGCGCCTTCTGTTTTTGCAGATGCTGCAGCTGGCGGGAAAATGGCGGCAATGGAATTAATCAGACGCGGCAGCCGGCAGATCACACTGTTAAAAGGACCTGCCCATCTGCAAACAGCGCGGCAGCGATTCAAAGGCGCACTCGATGTTCTCACGGAAACAGGCGTCGACTTTCATGTGATGTCTAATGCTTCATTTTCCTTTCAAGAAGCCCGAAAAAGCGCCAAGGCCCTTTTCCAGCTGTACCCTGAAACAGATGGGATCATTGCCAGCAATGACATCGTCGCAACAGCGGTCATCCATGAAGCGTTTCGGATCGGAAAAGCCATTCCAGGAGACGTTCAAATCATTGGATTTGATGATATCCCGCAAAGTGAGCTGCTCTTCCCTTCCTTATCGACCATAAGGCAGCCCGCCTATGAGATGGGAAAAGAAGCGGCACAGCTGTTAATCAAAGCGATTCAGAAACAACCGATAGATGAACCAGTTATTCAAATGCCCGTCTCTTTTATTGAACGAGAGACCACAAGAAAGGTGGATTCACAATGAGTCATATTGTTGTAGTAGGAAGCTGTTCAATGGATTTAGTCGTCACATCAGATAAACGGCCAAATGCCGGTGAAACGGTTTTAGGCAAATCGTTTAAAACGGTCCCAGGCGGGAAAGGTGCCAATCAGGCAGTCGCAAGCGCCAGACTCGGTGCAGATGTATACATGGTCGGCCGAGTTGGTGATGACGCTTATGGTCAGGATATTCTCAGCAATTTAGAAACACAAGGTGTCCGCACCTCATATATGAAACCGGTTACTGAAATGGAGAGCGGCACAGCTCATATCATTTTAGCAGAAGGTGATAACAGCATTGTTGTGGTCAAAGGGGCAAATAATGAGGTCACTCCTGACTATGTAAGAGAGGCCTTTTCTACAATTGATAATATCGGGATGGTTCTCATCCAGCAGGAAATACCTGAAGAAACGGTCGAAGCGGTCTGCGCCATTTGCAGTGAAAAAGAAATCCCTGTCATTTTAAACCCTGCACCAGCCCGCAAAGTATCGCAGCAGGTTTTAGAGCAGGCTGCTTACATTACACCGAATGAACATGAAGCTGTTCTGATGTTTGATGGTCTGCCAACCAGTGATGCCTTGCGTCAATACCCTAACAAATTATTGATCACAGAAGGAAAAAATGGGGTTCGATATTTTGATGGAATGAAAGACGTGTTGGTTCCAGGCGTTCCTGTCGAAGCAGTCGATACAACAGGAGCTGGCGATACCTTTAACGGAGCCTTGGCTGTCGCTCTAACAGAAGGCAAATCCCTTTATGACGCACTTGCCTTTGCCAACCTTGCAGCTTCAATGTCCGTCACAAAGTTTGGCGCACAAGGCGGCATGCCAACAAGAGAAGAATTGGAGAAAAAGAAATGAAAAAAAACGGCATCCTAAACAGCCATATCGCCAAGGTGCTTGCTGACCTTGGCCACACAGATACAATCGTCATAGCAGACTGTGGTCTCCCTATCCCAGAAGGTCCAGTCAAAATCGACCTGGCGTTATCAATCGGCACACCATCCTTTCAGGAGGTCACCTCCCTCCTTCTTCAGGAAATGGCCGTTGAAAACATCACTGTAGCTAGTGAAATCAAAGAAGCCAATGAACGAGATCATTTATTTCTTAAGAAAGCGCTCTCAAAATCGTTACATGAAGTAGACCACGAGACGTTCAAAGACATGACCAAACAGGCAAAAGCAGTCATTCGAACGGGTGAAGCCACCCCATACGCAAACTGCATTCTTCATGCCGGTGTCATCTTTTAAAAGGAGGAGCCAGATATGAACATAGAGATGCATAACATCCATAAGGCTTTTGGAAAAAACACCGTTCTCTCCGGGGTCTCCTTTGACCTCGTCACAGGTGAAGTCCACGCACTCATGGGTGAAAATGGTGCGGGAAAATCAACTTTAATGAATCTGCTTACAGGTCTTTATTCTTTAGATCAAGGAACGATACAAATCGACGGAAAAGAGACCGCTTTCAAAAATCCGAAGGAAGCGGAACAGCACGGCATCGCCTTCATTCATCAGGAGCTCAACATATGGCCGGATATGACCGTCTTGGAGAATCTATTCATCGGGAAAGAAATCTATACGAAACTCGGACTGCTAGATACTAAGAAAATGAAGACTCTCGCCCAAACGCAGCTGGACCGTTTGTCTGTGAATCTCTCACTTGAACAAGAGGCAGGCAGCTGTTCTGTTGGACAAAAACAGATGATTGAGATTGCAAAAGCATTAATGACCGATGCAAAGGTCATCATCATGGATGAGCCGACAGCAGCTCTTACGGAACGGGAAATCGAGAAGCTCTTCCAGGTCATTGAATCTCTCAAAAAAGAAGGCGTTTCCATTGTCTATATTTCTCACCGTATGGAGGAAATCTTTGCAATCTGTGACCGGATTACGATCATGCGTGATGGGAAAACGGTCGATACGAAAGCCATACCTGAAACGAATTTCCATGAAGTCGTCAAGAAAATGGTCGGCCGTGAATTGACAGATCGATATCCTGAGCGAACGCCTTCAACAGGAGACATTGTCCTTGAGGTGAAACAAGCAACGAGAAAAGGACAATTTCAAGATATCAGCTTCTCAGTTAAAGCTGGAGAAATCGTTGGTGTTGCAGGCTTAATGGGTGCTGGCCGGACCGAAATGATGCGGTCACTGTTTGGCCTTGATCCTCTTGACCAAGGAGAAATCTGGGTTCATGGGAAAAAGGCTGTTATTAAAAAACCAAGTGATGCCGTCAAGCTCGGCATCGGCTTTATCACAGAGGATCGCAAGGATGAAGGATTGATGCTTGATGCATCCATCCGAGAAAACATCGGTCTGCCAAACTTAAAAAGCTTCTCTCCAAAGGGATTGATTGATAAGAAAACTGAACAGGATTTTGTCGACCTGCTCATTAAAAGACTGACGATTAAAACGGCTTCCTCTGACATCTCTGCCCGAAGCCTGTCTGGTGGAAATCAGCAAAAAGTCGTCATCGCCAAATGGATCGGCATACAGCCAAAGGTGTTGATTTTAGATGAACCGACACGAGGTGTCGACGTCGGAGCGAAACGAGAAATCTATCAGTTAATGAATGAATTGACCGATCGAGGCGTTGCCATTTTAATGGTCTCCTCTGAACTCCCAGAGATACTCGGGATGAGCGATCGAGTGCTCGTCATTCATGAAGGAACCATCAGCGGAGAATTAGAAAAAACAGAAGCAACACAGGAACGAATTATGACACTAGCTACAGGAGGGAAGTAACATGAAACCACTTACTTCAAATGGACGATTTGATCACATCATGCAAAAGCTTGGGCCATTCTTAGGACTCATCATCCTTGTCGCCATTGTTTCTATTTTAAACCCGGCCTTTTTAGAGCCATTAAACATCTTAAACTTACTGAGACAAATCTCCATTAATGCCCTCATTGCCTTTGGGATGACATTTGTTATTTTAACTGGAGGCATTGATTTATCTGTCGGTGCCATTCTTGCACTGTCCAGTGCCCTGACTGCCGGCTTTATCGTTTCTGGCATGGACCCGATTTTAGCCATTATTGTCGGCTGTATCATCGGTGCCGTTCTTGGGATGATCAACGGTCTTTTAATTACAAAAGGAAAAATGGCTCCTTTTATCGCAACGCTTGCCACGATGACGATTTTCAGAGGTTTGACACTCGTTTATACAGACGGAAACCCGATTACTGGGCTTGGCTCTAACTATGCCTTTCAGTTATTCGGCCGCGGATATTTCTTAGGCATTCCTGTTCCAGCGATCACGATGCTTCTCACCTTTATCGTACTTTGGGTACTGCTTCATAAAACACCTTTCGGCAGAAGAACATATGCCATCGGCGGGAATGAAAAAGCGGCTCTCATCTCAGGAATCAAAGTACCGCGCGTGAAAATTATGATCTATTCATTAGCAGGCTTCATGTCTGCCTTAGCAGGTGCGATCTTAACATCTCGCCTAAATTCAGCGCAGCCAACAGCTGGTACGTCCTATGAGCTTGATGCCATTGCTGCCGTCGTACTTGGCGGGACAAGCCTGTCCGGCGGAAGAGGACGAATTGTCGGCACACTCATCGGGGTGCTCATTATCGGTGTCCTGAACAATGGTATGAACTTACTTGGTGTTTCATCATTCTATCAATCTGTTGTGAAAGGGATTGTCATCTTGATTGCAGTCCTGCTAGACAGAAAGAAATCTGCTTAAGGAGGCAGCTGCTATGAAAAAATATCTTATTCTCATCCTGACTCTCTCTTTGTTTCTGCTTTCTGCCTGCTCGCTTGAACCGCCGGAGTGGGCCAAGTCATCTAAGGATGGCAAGAAAAAAGACATCAAAATCGGTCTGTCGATCTCGACATTAAATAACCCATTCTTCGTTTCTCTGAAAAACGGTGTGACAAAAGAAGCAAAAAAGCTTGGCATTGAAGTCGTGATTGCAGATGCACAAAATGATTCTGCTAAACAAACAAGTGATGTAGAAGATTTAATTCAGCAAGGAGTCGACGCATTGCTCATCAACCCAGCGGATTCATCTGCCATATCAACCGCTGTCGAATCAGCAAACGCTTCAGATATACCTGTCATCACATTAGACCGCTCAGCCGAAAGTGGAAAGGTAGAAGCACTTGTCGCCTCAGATAACGTCAAAGGCGGTGAAATGGCAGCTAAATTTATCATTGACAAGGTTGGCAAAGGAGCAAAAGTCGCTGAATTAGAAGGCGTACCAGGCGCTTCCGCTACACGTGAGCGTGGAAAAGGATTCCATCAAATAGCGGATAAAGATCTAAAAGTGACTGCAAAACAAGCTGCTGACTTCGACCGGACAAAAGGACTGAATGTCATGGAAAACCTTCTTCAAGGAAACCCTGACATCAAAGCCGTTTTTGCCCACAATGATGAAATGGCTCTCGGCGCACTAGAAGCGATTCAAAGCTCTGGGAAAGACATTCTTGTCGTTGGCTTTGACGGCAACGAAGATGCACTCAGCTCGATCAAAGCAGGAAAGCTCTCTGCAACGGTTGCGCAGCAGCCAGAGCTGATCGGTCAACTGGCAGTCGGTGCTGCAAACGACGTATTAAAAGGGAAAAAAGTACAAAAGAACATCGCAGCTCCACTCAAACTAGAACAGAAGAAATAAACAGAAAACCCCCGATATCCCTCGGGGGTATTTTTCTATTACTGTGGTCTTTTCAGCACAAATGACGTGCCTAAATGGGCATAATCATTACCTGCTAGGCGAGCGACTGGTTTCAGTTCATTAGTAGAAACATAGCCTTTTTCTGCATCATAAACAGCCTCATCTAAATGTGCACATACAACCCGGCCAATGATATGATCAACTGTGATCTCCCCTTCATCATTTTGAAATGTCAGATGTTTTTCCAGCTGACATTCAAAACGAATGCGTGCTTCCTTGATCCCCGGCACCGAAATGACATGACTCTCTACTTGGTGAAGTCCGGTGCGATCCAGCTCACTCTCTTCCCTAGGCAGAGTAGCAGCTGTTTCATTAATATCTTCTATCATGTCTTCATCACTCACATGAACGACAAACTCTTTCTTATCGATGATATGCTGCGCAGTATCTTTCATCTGACCATCACGTCGTCCGATAGAAACCGCAATGAGCGGCGGGTGTCCGCTGATGACATTAAAGAAACTAAATGGTGCGGCATTGACGACATTTTCTTTAGATAGACTTGTAATAAATGCAATCGGTCTTGGAACGATAGATCCAGATAATAATTTATATGCCTCTTTTCGTGACAGCTGATCCAGTAGCAATGTAATCAATTCAGGTACGCCTCCTTTTAATGTAACGACATCATACCATACCCCTTTCTCTATACCTCTTATTCCAGCTCGGTGCGATGCAGGATATGGTGGACCAAATGAAATAAAGCAGGATTATGATTTTCACGCCTATAGGAAATCGTCCATTCCGCTAGAAGCTGTTCATCCTCAATGGAGCGATATACAACATCCAGATTAAATAAACGCCGGGCTGATTGTGGAATCACTGCAATACCGATCCCTGCTGTGACAAGGCCAATGATCATTTGATATTCCGCTGCTTCCTGCACGATATTTGGAGAAAACCCGTACTTTTCACATAGCAGGATAAAGTGCTGATAAAGGGACGGCCATGATTCCTGTGATAAAGAAATAATCGGTTCATGACGGATATCTTCAATTGTGACCGTCTCTTTTTTAGCCAATCGATGATTTTTTGGAATCGCAAAAATACATTCACTCTGCTTCATCAAACGACTGACTAGCTCTTCATGCGGCGATGTAGGGTGTAAAAAACCGATATCAATCTCACCATTTAAAAGTGCCTCTAGCTGCTGCGGAACGGAAAGCTGCTGCAGCTCAATACTGACAGAGGGATACAGCTCCCTAAATTCACGTACAACGGGCGGCAGAATATCATATGTCGCAGTTCCAACAAAGCCTATGATGATTTTCCCCAGCTCTCCTCTTGCTGTATGACGTGCATGATCAACGGCTTTATCAAGCTGCTGCAGCACTCCCCGAACCTCCTGTAAAAAGACCTTTCCAGCTGCTGTTAGCTCCACCACCCGCTTCGACCGGTGAAATAAAGGAAAACCCAATTCTTCCTCAAACTGCTTAATTTGCTGACTAAGTGGAGGCTGTGTCATATTCAACCGCGCGGCTGCTCTGCCAAAATGCAGCTCCTCCGCTACTGTGACAAAATACTGCAAATGTCTCAGTTCCATCCTTTCACTCCTCACACACTTATTCGTGAAACATATCAAAACCACGTTAAACATATATTGGAAAATTTATTTTATGAAATGTATAGTAAATCATATCATGAAAATATATTTTCATAAAAAATTTTACTTGCCGAAAGGAGTGCGGGGTAAATGAAATCTCAAGCACAACCCCTAACAAGACGAGGAGCAGAGTTGATTGTTGATACGCTGATTGCTCAAGGTGTGACCCATGTTTTTGCGATTCCAGGTGCAAAAATTGACGCTGTATTTGATGTATTAAAAGACAGAGGTCCAGAGCTTGTCCTATGCAGACACGAACAAAATGCAGCCTTTATGGCAGCCGCTGTCGGACGTTTAACTGGCAAACCAGGTGTTTGTCTCGTCACATCAGGTCCTGGTGCATCTAATTTAGCAACAGGTCTATTAACAGCCAATACAGAAGGTGATCCTGTTGTCGCAATCGCTGGAAACGTCATTCGTGCAGATCGTCTGAAACGAACACATCAATCACTCGACAATGCGGCATTATTCAAACCAGTCACAAAATATAGCGTTGAAGTACAAGACGTAAACAATATACCAGAAGCATTAACAAATGCTTTTCGCGCGGCACAAAAAGGGCAGGCTGGAGCAGCATTTATCAGCTTTCCACAAGATGTCGTGACAGAACACACCACACAAACACCAGTGTCTGCTCACCCTTCTCCAGAATTAGGTCCTGCACCAGATGCTCTCATCAGTTCGGCTATCGCCAAAATTCAAAATGCACACTTACCTATTGCGATTGTGGGAATGAAAGCTAGTCGTCCATCTGCTGCACATGCCACAAGAGCATTATTAAAAACACTTGGTATCCCATTTGTTGAAACGTATCAAGGAGCCGGCGTTCTCTCAAGAGAGCTCGAGTCTCAATATGTAGGCAGAATCGGCTTATTCCGTAATCAGCCGGGTGATTTTCTCATTGAACATGCAGATGTCCTTTTGACCATTGGCTTTGATCCAATTGAATATGATCCGAAGCATTGGAATCTTCAGCCGCAGCAGCGTCAGATCATCCATGTTGATGACATGCAGGCAGATATTGACCATTTTTATGAGCCAGCGCTTGAGCTTGTAGGCAATATTTCTGAAACCGTCAAACATCTCGCGCATGACAGTGTTCCCCTTTCTTTAAGCAAAGAGAACATAGAATTAGTCACTGAATTACAGGAGCTATTAAGCGACATCGAAAAGACACCAGAAAGAGAAAGTCATCGATCTCATCCACTGGATGTCATTCATACATTGAGACGTCTGATTCCTGATGACACGAAGGTCACGTGTGATATCGGATCTCACGCGATTTGGATGTCCCGTCACTTCCGCGTCTATGAACCGAACTCATTCCTGGTGAGTAACGGCATGCAAACATTAGGCGTCGCATTACCATGGGCAATTGCGGCTTCTATCATGAATCCAGATGAAAAGATTATCTCGGTCTCAGGTGATGGCGGTTTTCTCTTCTCCGCAATGGAGTTAGAAACAGCAGTCCGGAAGAAAACAAACCTCGTTCACCTTGTTTGGAACGACAGCACATACGACATGGTCGCGTTCCAGCAGGAAATGAAATATGACCGCACATCCTGCGTTGAATTCGGGCAGATCGATTTAGTGAAATATGCGGAAAGCTTTGGAGCGACTGGACTAAGGGTCAACTCACCTGAGGAGCTTTCAACCGTCCTTCAAAAGGGTATAAACATAGAAGGACCCGTGATTATTGATATTCCGATTGACTATCAAGACAACCCTGACCTCGCCAGTCAAAAATGGCCAGAAGTCTTTCGCAAAAAACATGCAATGAACGTCAGATAAGACTTCGATACATTACATTAAAGGAGTGAACGGTTATGGGTATGATGCACCCAATGAATCAACAGAATGACACAAGACAGCATGACAAACAGCAAGAGGTCTATCAAGTATCGACAATGACCTCCCTGCTGGAAGCCGTATATGATGGAGATTTCTCCCTCGCACATATTCCTGAACACGGTGATTTTGGCATCGGTACATTCAATCAATTAGATGGAGAACTGATCGGCTTTGACGGCGCATTCTACCGGCTGCGCTCGGATGGAACAGCGACACCGGTCACTGCTCAAGATTATTCACCATTCTGCTCTCTAGCATTCTTTGAAACAGATATCGTTCATCGAATTGATGCACCTATGACGTCCAAAGAACTTGAAGAAGAAATCGACCGCATTTTACCAAGTAAGAATATCTTTTATGCGGTCCGCATTGATGGATCATTCAAAAAGGTTCAAACACGTACGGTTGAAAAACAGGAAAAACCTTACGTTCCGATGGTAGAAGCAGTCAAGTCTCAGCCTATTTTCGACTTTGAGGATATTCAAGGTACGATCGCAGGCTTCCGTACACCGCAGTACGCACACGGCATTGCGGTGAGTGGATATCATCTTCATTTTATTGATGAAGATCGAAGTGTTGGCGGACACGTATTTGATTACACCGTTGATCAAGTCACCATCCGCATTTCTCAAAAACGCCATATGAATTTACACCTGCCAAATACGCAGGAATTCTTCCAAGCAGACATTGATCGAGCTGATCTTGCACAGCAAATTGCCAGTGCAGAAAGCAGCCCAGATCAATAAATGAAGACACCCCGTTGATTCCGGGGTGTTTTTTTATGCACAAAGATGATTTCTTGCACGTGATGTTTTCGTTTCGATAGCAAAATAGAAATTATCCAGTCTATTCGTAATAAAATATGATAGAATATCAACAGAAGAAAGGTGGTTATACGGTGTCAAAAGACTATAGCATTCCGAACCTAACATTAGACGAAAGAGATAAACAAATTTTATCCCTATTACACGAGGACGGGCGCATGTCTTATACAGATCTCGGTAAACAAGTCGGTCTGTCACGTGTTGCCGTACAAGCCCGCATTCAGCAGCTCATTGAAGCAGGAGTCATTGAACGATTCACCGCTGTAATTAACCCCGCGAAGGTCGGCATTCATGTCTCTGTCTTCTTTAATGTAGAGGTAGAGCCGAAATTTTTAGAAGCGGTTGCCCTTCAGCTTGAAAAGGAAACAGCTGTCACAAGTCTTTATCACATGACAGGACCAAGCAAGCTGCATATGCATGGCATTTTTCAACATGAACAGGAAATGGAGACATTCCTGACAAAAAAGCTATACCCGTTAGAAGGCGTTGTCAGTGTGGACTGCCAAATGCTCATTAAACGATACAAAAGCCGCATGGGCATGAAATTGTAGACAGGAGTTGAACCACTTGCAATCATATATCGAACTCATCATCGCTATGGTGCGCACCGGTATTCTCGGTTTTGGCGGAGGCCCTTCCGTCATACCGCTTATTCGCCATGAAGCGGTGGTGAAATATCAATGGATCAACGATGACGAATTCGGAGAAACACTCGCCATCGCCAATGCATTACCAGGCCCGATCGCAACAAAAATGTCAGCATACCTCGGCTATCGATTAAAGGGCGTATCCGGCGCAATTGTCGCCACAGCTGCTCATATTTTACCAACTTGTCTCGCCATGGTAGCCCTTGTCACGCTTGTCAGCGTCTTAAGCTCCTCACAAATCATTCAAAATATGATTGGTGCTGTGACCCCTGTCATTGCCGTTCTGCTCGGTATCATGGCATATGAGTTTGGACAAAAAACGCTGAAAGGATTCGGCATGATCTTCGGGATCGCTCTATTCCTTCTTGCCTTTATTGGACTGCAAGTGCTGTCCATTCATCCAGGAATCATCGTGATGATCTTTTTATTTTATGGCGCTTTTCATTTTAAACTGAAAAATCATTGGAATCGGCCAAATAAAGAGAAAGGAGTGTCTTCATGATCCTGATTCTCTTTTTATTCTGGGCATTCTTTTTATCCAATCTATTAGGATATGGCGGTGGTCCTGCATCAATCCCGCTCAATTATGAAGAAATCGTCAATCATTTTCATTGGATGACGAACGAAGGATTCTCCAATATGCTGGCTTTAGCCAATGCACTGCCGGGGCCAATCGCTACGAAGATTGCAGCATATGTCGGTTATGACGTCATGGGCTGGCCAGGCTTTATCGTGGCACTGCTTGCCACTGTACTGCCGTCTGCTGTTGGGCTAATTTTATTGCTCAAGCTGATTGACCGTTTTCGTCAATCTCCCGTCGTAAAAGGCATGACCTTATCCGTTCAGCCCGTCATTGCGATGATGATGCTTTTATTAACATGGGAAATCGGCGGAGATGCAGTGAAAGCCATCGGCTGGACGCAATCGCTCGCCATTGCCGCGATCTCCTTTTTCTTCATGACCAAATTCAAGCTGCACCCTGCCTTTCTGATTGTGGCTGCTTTCTTATATGGCGGATTCATTCTGCCGCATTCATAAAAACCGATAACATTCACTGTTATCGGTTTTCTTTCACATATAAATTGGAGAAACTGATCTGCGCCCAATCGAATGATACTCGACCCCAGCTTGTTCTGCCGCTTCAAGTGTATGACAGTTTCGTCCATCGAAAATAAGCGGCCGCTTCATCCATTTCTTATAGGAAGCAAGTGGAAACGACTGAATATCCGCCCACTCTGTTAATAGACAGACCGCATCAGCATCCTTGATCGCTTCTTCAATCGTTTGAGCAAATAAGACTTGATCCGGCAGCTCGCGAGCTGCATGCCTGGCAGCAACAGGATCATATGCCACAAGCTCCGCACCTAATTGATGGAGCTCATGAGCGATCGGAATAGATGGTGCCTCCCTCATATCGTCTGTATTCGGTTTAAAGGACAGACCAAGAAGCGCAATTCGCTTTCCTTCAAGAGCGGCACCCAGCCGATCCTGAATATTTCGGATAAAACCTGCCCGCTGCTCATTATTTACTTTGATGACAGCCTTTAGCAGCTCAAAATCATGGGACACATGCCCTGCAATTTGGACAAGTGCATTTGTATCCTTTGGAAAACAAGAACCACCGTAGCCAATGCCCGCTCTGAGAAAGGACGAACCGATCCGCTGATCAAGCCCCATTCCCTGCGCCACCCATTCAACATCAGCCCCTGTTTTTTCACAAATGGAGGCAATCTCATTCATAAAGCTGATTTTTGTCGCAAGAAATGCATTTGATGCATACTTGATCATTTCAGCACTTTTACGGTCTGTTTTGACCATTGGAAGGTGGAAATCAGCATACATCTCCTCCAGCTGATCTAATACGACTTTTGTTTCAGCTCCAATCACAAGCCGGTCCGCCCTCAATGTATCTGAAATGGCAGAGCCTTCCCGTAAAAATTCTGGGTTAGATGCAATCGCTAGCGGCTCCTTCCGTCCTAATTCTTGATGGATCAACTGATCGATTTGATCACCCGTTCCAACAGGCACCGTACTTTTCACCACAAGGATCGCCCCTGACTTTGCTTTTATCCCCATCTCTTTTGCAGCCTGAAACACATACTGTAAATCAGCTTGGCCATCTGCCTGCTGCGGGGTGCCGACTGCAATCATTAACACATCTGCCCGCGGGTAGACTTCCGCTCCATTTATGTGAAAATGAATTCGTCCCTGCTCAAGATTGCGTTTCAATAGCTCTTTTAACCCTGGCTCATACATTGGGGGATTTCCTTGTTTCAGCTGCATGACCTTTCGGCGGTCAATATCAATACACGCGACATCATGTCCTGCCTCCGCTAAACACACACCTGTCACAAGCCCCACATACCCACAGCCTGCAATCGCAATATTCATGACACCATCAGCTCCCCATACTCCTTATGCTTGTAATGACATCGTATGCCGGGAGCTTTCATTCCATTCTTAAAAGCATACAAAAACCCCCTGCCATCACTAGCAGGGGGTCACTTTTATGAAACAAGACCATTTCGAATATGAGCAATCAGATTTTCAAGCATTTCTTTTGTTGTGACATCATTTGAATTTTCACCAATATCATGAGCGTACATCAAAATCTTTAAAAATTCTTCTTGATTTAAACCCTTATTATCCATGTCTGTATCCTTTCGATTCCACTAATTTCATTATTATATGCTGTAAGGTTGGTTTATGCAATACTCTATTACATCATTCGACAGCTTTTGAAATTTATGACCATTTTCATGAAAAACTTTTTTATGAATCCCCATTGAGCTATAATAAAAGAATTGGAATCTTTTACTTGGTTAGGAGCGGATCAAATGCTTCAGCACAACATCAACGAAGAAGAAATCAAACAAACTGCCGAACAGATCAAAGAACTTCTTCCTGCAACAGATGAGAACAAACAACTCATCAAAAAAGCATTGATTACTTATAGACAGGACAGCGTATATCGGCTCAAGCAAGAGTCTGATACCGAATGGTCAGCTTATGTACATGACGTCGTGGCAGCAAAGGTCCACCTTCATGTGCTGTTTCCTGTGAGAAGCAGCTGCTCATGTCCAGCAGATGGACTTTGCAAACACATTCTTGCTGTCTTCTTTTCGCTATACGCTCAAGTAGAGAGTGTGACCGGATTTACAGAAAATTGGTCAGAAAA
Organism: Bacillus sp. FSL P4-0248; assembly: GCF_038593305.1. Classification (NCBI taxonomy): domain Bacteria; kingdom Bacillati; phylum Bacillota; class Bacilli; order Caryophanales; family Bacillaceae; genus Bacillus; species Bacillus sp. FSL P4-0248. The sequence goes on from NZ_CP151983.1 coordinate 3,261,830, forward strand.
AGATGAATTACAGCGCAGCAAAGAACTGATTCGCCAGCACTTCCAAGTGAAGCGCCCAGACGAACAATCACTCCAAAGCTGGCTGACTTTTTTCCAAGAGGAATTTAACCTCTGGCTGAAACGGACACCGAAGCATCAGCAAACACCGCAGCATTTGTATTACGGCTATTTATCGATCCTAAAAAAACACGCACCTGCTTCACCTGAATTCAAGAGCTTGTATGCGATTCATACGTCGATCGATGTATGGCTGAGGCTTCATGAACTCATCGACCTCGGCCGGCTTGATGCCGAAAAGGACTTTTATTCCATGAATCCATATGTAGAACAGCTCATGAACACCATTTTCGATTCAGTGGATCATTTGAAGACATACGCCCTTTCCTTTTCCCTCGATCCGTTTCTTGAAAACACACCAACTGCCGTTCGCACACTTCTTCAAATCAATGGACCTTTCCAGCATGAACGAGTAGCGGTCTTTATGGAGATTTGGGGCACCATATTAAATAGAGGGAAATGGGTCAAAAAAGAAACAGAATTACTCAAGAACGCCCAGAAGAAAGAACAAACGGTTGAACGTACCATCGGCCTGATGCACATGGATTATTTACTGAAAGAAGACGAAAGCCTCTTTCAGCAATTACAGCTGCTCAATGCGGATATGCTGCCAAATGTGCTTAATTGGCTGAAGGATCTCACAAACCGAAAGGACTGGAAGCGGCTCAAGCTCTGGTATCATGAAATCACCTATATATTAGAGGAATATTGCCAGCTCGACCTTTCCTATAGAGAACTGCGGGGAGCCGTCAGTGATTTCTTCTTTTATTTAGATGCATACTTTAAGCAGACGAAGGATCATCATTTATATGAACGCTACCTACAAATCTGTATGCCCTATGCGTTTACAGAATACAGTCAGCTCTTGTATGCACAGCAGCGTTATGCGGAATGGATTGAGATTCACAGCCTTGTTGGTTTCTCCATTAGTGAACTGGAGAAGGATTTGATCAAACAGATTGCAAAAGAGGAGCCGGAAGCCCTCATTCCATCGTACCACCGTGAAATCTCACTGCTCCTCGATCAAAAGAATCGAAGTGCTTATCGAGAGTCTGTAAAAATGCTGAAGAAACTGCGCACGCTTTATCATAAAACGAAAAAAACCGCGATCTGGGAAAGGTATGTAAAGCAGCTGCAAGATTCAACAAAACGGCTGCGTGCGTTCCAAGAGGAAATGAAGAAAGGAAAATTGATTGATGACACGCCATAAACAAATTGTCATTCATGCAGAACAAACTGAAGATTTCTCTTTCACCATTTCAGCGCAAGCAGAGGACGGACACCCTGTTCCGCTTAATGAAATGAAGAGGCAGCTTTTCCAATGGCACGAATCTTCTTTCTACGGAACATTCTTAGAAGATGTCAGCTTTATCGGCACACCTGCCTTCCTGTTAAGCCCTTGGATGACCGTTGAATTGCTGGGAAAAAATTCATTTAATACGTTTAGTCATGTGACATTAACGGATGAAACGGAACCACTGATGAAGACTGCCTCCACCATTTACGAATTCATTGAGGACGAAGATTTCGTTCCCGATTATGAGGCTTGGACAAAAGGCGAACTTCGGTTTAAAGATAAAGAAGGCCTATTAGATGGCTATACGGCTGATTGGTTCTCCTTTGCTGTACAGGATTACATTCAATATGATGATGCCTTGCAGCACAAATGGAACCGCATGACCGCACAATCGCCTGCGCTCTCATCCTTCCAAGGACATTTTCTAGATGAGCAGGATTTCTTGGAGACGATTGGCTGGATTGATGACGAGACGCCGTTCACTGTCGGCTTGCGCTTAAACGAGCCGGATTTTGACGGAGATGATTGGAAAATCGAATTGTTTTTGCGGGACAAGAAAAACAGTGACCTTCACTTTTTTGAAGGCATTCGTTCATTGAAAAGGTCTTGGCATCCATATCAAGATAAAATTTCAAGAGAGCTGGAACGATTCAGTCAAATCGTCCCTTGGCTTTCTTTCACATCTGGCACCACACTCATGTCAGAAGAAGAAGCGTGGCTCTTCCTATCTGAAGCAAGTGAAACACTTGTCAATATGGGCATTGAGATTCTGCTCCCATCATGGTGGCAAATTGTCAAAGACAGCACGATGATGTTAAAAGCAAGGATTTCTTCTACACCGCGAGGCGAATCGCATGTCGGAATGGACGCATTAATGGACTTTAATTGGCGCTTCGCTACAAACGGGATTGAACTGACAGAAGATGAGTTCAACGAGCTTGTCCAAAGCAAACGACGCCTTGTCAACATTCGAGGACAATGGATCAAAATAGACCCGACCTTCATTCAGCAAATGAAAAAGTGGATGGAGCGTGCCGAAAATGAAGGACTTCACATGTCTGATATTTTGTCACGCGAACTGGCAGATCAAGAAGCTTCCTCTGAATCGATTCCAGAGCTTCTAGACAGTTCAGCATTTGCCCATATTCAATTTGAACTTTCATCGCAATTAAGAGGGCTTGTCCACCAATTAAATGATACGCACGAGCTGCCTTCATACGAAATGAGTGAGTCCTTCAAAGGCACACTGCGTCCGTATCAGCAGCATGGCGTGAATTGGCTTTTATTTTTAAGATCTCATGGATTTGGAGCTTGTTTAGCAGATGATATGGGACTTGGAAAAACGATTCAAATGATCGCGTATTTCACGTATTTGAAGGAGCAGGAGCAAAATGCCGCTCCATCTCTCATCATTGCGCCGACCTCTGTTTTAGGAAACTGGCAGCGAGAGCTTGAAACATTCGCACCACATTTGAAGGTTGCCCTCCATTATGGGCCATCGCGTCCACAGGGAGAGGACTTCACAAAAGCATACGAGTCAACAGATATTGTTCTGACGTCCTATGGACTCTCACATTCTGATCGTGATGAGTTAACGGCAGCAAAGTGGAATACCATTTGCTTAGACGAAGCCCAAAACATCAAGAACGCCCATACGAAACAATCGAGAGCGATTAGGCAGCTCAAAGGACAGCATCACATTGCCCTCAGCGGGACACCAATGGAAAACCGTTTGACAGAGCTTTGGTCCATATTCGACTTCGTCAACAAAGGATATCTCGGCAGCCTGACCAGCTTCCATAAAAAGTTCGTCCTTCCGATTGAAAAAGACCGTGAAGAAAAAAGGATTGAACAGCTCCAGCAGCTGATCAAACCATTTTTATTAAGACGAACAAAACAAGATGAAGAGGTTGCCCTGAACCTGCCTGAGAAACTCGAAGAAAAAGAATTCATTCCGCTCTCCGCTGAGCAGGCGTCTTTATATGAACAGCTCGTGAAAGATACCTTTGAACATATGGCATCATTAACAGGGATGCAGCGAAAAGCCATTATTTTAAGTATGCTTGGCAGACTCAAACAGATTTGTGATCACCCTGCGCTCTATTTAAAAGAGCGTGGAACAGATGTGAAACTGCTGAAACGTTCGTTAAAAATGGATAAACTCGCAGAGCTGTTAAAAGCGATACATGAGCAAGGAGAAAGCTGCCTCATCTTTACGCAGTATATTGAAATGGGCAACATGATCAAGCAGCTGGCAGAAAAGATGTTTGGAGAACCAGTCCAATTTTTAAATGGCAGTCTCTCAAAACAGGAGCGGGACAAAATGGTGGACCGCTTTCAGAAGAAAGAATTCAATATCTTAATTCTCTCTTTAAAGGCAGGAGGAACAGGACTCAACCTAACCGCCGCAAACCATGTCATTCACTACGATAGATGGTGGAATCCTGCTGTGGAAAACCAAGCGACAGACCGAGCTTATCGGATTGGACAAAAACGTTTTGTTCACGTCCATAAGATGATCACAACGGGCACAATCGAGGAAAAAATCGATCAAATGCTCGAAACAAAACAAACATTAAATGATCAAATTATCCAAAGCGAGAGCTGGATTACAGAGCTATCGACAAACGAACTAGAAGACTTATTTACCTTAAGTGCCGCCGCTCAATCATCTTAATCACAGCAAAAAGAGGACTTTTCATTAATCTTGAGAAAAGTCCTCTTTTTCATTTCATATAACGTACGCTAAATGTTCAGTTTTTTCAATGCAGATTTCACATTCATATACGTATTTAATTCACGGAAGTCCTCTCTCATTTCTCCCATCTTCATTGCAAGATTCGGTTTAATTCCTGTCACAATGAGTTCAGTACCCGTCATTAAAATCAAATCATTCAGCTTAAAGATCGCATCTGCCACAAATGAATCCACTGCTAATAATCCGGACAGATCGACAATAAAATAATCATCCTTGGATTGAGAGATATAGGTGGAGACCGTTGAAATGATCTTATCAAATCTAGGCGCTGTTAACGTACCAATGATCGGTAACACAGAGATACCATCTTTCACAGGAACGATTGGGACCGAAATATTCAGCACTTCATCAATTGATTGCTCAAGAAGCTCCTGCTGTTCCTTCTCTTTCGTGACATCCTTTTGCAGACCAACGAAATAAAGACGTTTTCCTTCCTTTTCGTCAATCCAAAGAGGAGCGACACTTAACTCGTTCCAAAACATTTGTCCAGATTTTTTATAATTTTTCAGCTGAACCGTGACAGCCTCTTTGTTCTCAATGGCTGTTCTAATTTGTTTGAGAGCGATTTGCTCAGTTTCATCTCCCTGAAGGAAACGACAATTCCTCCCCAATACTTCGGTTTCTTGATAGCCTGTCATATCTAAAAAGCCCTTGTTCACATATATTAAAGGATTATCAGGTAAAGACGGGTCCGTCACCGTCAGGCCAACCTGAGTATAGTCCAAGGCTTCCTTGATTAAATGCAGATTTTCGGACTTATAAGATTCCAGCGCCATTCGTTTACTCTCCTTATTTTCCTTACAAGCGGGTTATATTCATAATTAAATTATATGATGTTCCACATCATGTGTAAATAGAAGTGGTTCTGAATTCCTCTTTTGTAGAATGCGCTTCATCCTATGTGATTTATACCACGACATCTGATTCATCTATTTCAAAAGGTGACGGATCATATGCGCGACACCATGTTCATCATTTGATAACGTCACGTGATCAGCGATTTCTTTTATATCCTGTCTCGCATTCCCCATTGCAACCCCAACACCAGCAGCTCGAAGCATCGATTCATCATTTAAGCTGTCCCCTACAGCCGCTGCCCTACTTAAAGGAATACCTAGTCTTTCTGCCAGCCTTGTTAATGCCTGCCCTTTAGACGCGTCCTTTGAACCAATTTCAAAGTTATGATCAGCCGAACTGACCAATGTTACATCTGAATCATCACCAAACATCTCCCATCCAGCTTTCAATCTGTCCTGAAAGAAAGAAAAACCTAAGATATTGTAAAATGAAAGCTTTCGATCCTCACGAAACAATTCTTTATATGTATCAATATAAGAAAAACCCGACTGGCTGTATTGAACTTCTGCCGCTTGTTTTAAGACATTTTGATCCGTTTCTGGATTTGCACTTTTTAAACGGTCCATTTCAATCGCAAGAAGCTCTCTGCCACGATTTGGTGTGAAAATGGCTTCGTTTGTAAAGACTTCATAATAATAATCACGTTCTTCAAGCCATGACAATATGTGTTTAGCCTTTTCTTCTTGTAAAGCAGCTGAATGGTACACTTGTCCAGTTGGATCATGAATCACAGCTCCATTGGCACTAATCACCCATGTATTCATACCAAGCTGGTCAAAAATAGACCTCACATCAAAATACGCTCTCCCTGTTGACACGACAACCTCAATTCCATTCGCAGCTGCTTCCTTTAATGCCTGCTCGTTTTCCTTACTCACTTTGTGTTCACTGTTCAATAAAGTTCCATCTAAATCCGTTGCGATTAATTGAATGTTTGTCATCGTTCTCTCCTTTTTGTCTTTATTTTCAACCGACATACCGTTAACAAAATCCATCATCATTATGAAATGAGTATCCACTATTTGCAAGAGCTGATCGGTTAAACAGTGAATAAAAGGGTATCCGGCCACGCAAATATGACCGGATACACACAAAGGGGATTCACAAGGGGACACATGACCTATACAAAGAAGCATTGGTTCTATATTACGCAGTGTTCATATGAACAAGGCAGCATCTATCAGCTTTAGCTAGAGGGGGGCTGTCAGATGATAGACATTACCTTTTGATTCGGGACTTGCCTCCTTTCCTTTCAGCTACCCCTAGTCTACGGAGAAAGGCCGTATGTGACAAAACAGGAAAATAGCAAAATAGGCCTTCAAATTCTCTATATCCTCATTAATTTCTGTTTTTTACCGCTTGCGTATAAAACATCATCTTGTTTTGTTTGATAAAATACTTATTTTTCATAAATTGATAAAAAATATCTGAATGAATCCAATTACTAGAAGGCATGTGAATATAATCAGATCCATCCCACGCAAACCAATAAAAACAAAGCCGGCCATCATGAACCGACAACTGAAACTCAAAACAGTCCATTTGATCCTCGGTGACATATTGAAACGTGAGTGACTCTCCTTCTTCCATATACACATCACAAAATGAAAGAATATCTCCCCACGAATAAACACGTATATCACTCTTTGCCTTGTCGTCGCCAATATGAATGTTTCTCAATTGATAGGACTCCATAAAACATCTCCTTTCACTCATGTGCAGCTAGTTCTAAGCAGGCAGCGGTTTCATTTATACAGATGTTGTATGCTATAATAATACTTACGAATAATGAACGCTTGTGAGGTGATAAATATGAAAACCTTTAGGCTGATTGATTTAAAAATTGAACTTGATCCACAGCAAGATAAAATGTCCAGCATTCCCCTTCGTGACGGTTTAATCATTAATAAAGAAGACGGTGAAAATCACTGGATGATCGAGGCACTCATTCCAAAGAAACATAGACAGGTGTTTGAGGTACTCTTTCAGCAGCACACAGAAGTGAAGATTCTTGTAACGATCACTAAAGAAAACAACCGCCCTGTTCATCTATCTGTCCAAGTCAAAAACATCGTTGCCTTAGAAGAAAACATTTCTGTGTTACTCGATGGTAAAATGATTACAAATCGTTACAGAACAGAAACTGAAGAAGTATTAAAAGACCTCGTCAAAGAGGGGCTGTCAGGAGAAAAACTACTGGATGCTTTTAAACAAAACACATAAAAAAGAGCGGGATCAGCCGCTCTTTTTCTATTGCACATCTTTAGACTGGCTTTGATTTTTCAATAAATCTCTAATTTCAGTTAGCAAAACTTCCGTTTGATCCGGCGTTTCCACAACCTCTTTTTCCTCAACCTTTTTACGTTTTAACTTATTCAAATAACGAATAAAGATAAAAATGGAAAACGAGATAATTAAGAAATCAACCACTGTTTGAATAAAGTTCCCATATAAAATTTGAGCGGCTCCGATTTTAATGGATAAACCGCTAAAATCATGCCCTCCAATAATAATACCGACAAGCGGCATGATTAAATCATTCACAAGAGAAGTGACAATTTTGCCAAATGCTCCCCCAATGATGACACCTACAGCCAAGTCAATGACATTGCCCTTGACGGCAAACTCTCTAAATTCTTTCAGCATCCTTTATCACCTTCATCTTTTTTTGTCTAATATGACGTTTTTTTGTCAAAATTGCAAGTCCTTATCCGTTCTAACTGAACGTTTCTAAATAAAAAAGCGATTCATGCTTGATGAACCGCCAGAAAAATCATGATACTTTAGGACCAATAGAAAATGTCAGTTCTGCTTCACATGCAACCTCGCCATCTACCGTCGCTACTGCTTTTCCTTTTGCAACCGGCCCGCGGAGGCGCGTCACTTCAACCTCTAAACGAAGCTGGTCTCCAGGCTTGACCTGTCTTTTGAAGCGGCATCCGTCAATCCCTGCAAACAAACCGATTTTTCCTTTGTTTTCTTCCTTGCCTAACATAATCACACCAAAAACCTGTGCGAGTGCTTCTACTATAAGCACACCAGGCATGACTGGGTAACCAGGGAAATGGCCATTAAAAAATTCTTCATTCACTGTGACATTTTTAATTCCAACCGCTCTTTTTTCTCCCTCAACCTCTAAAATACGGTCGACCAATAAGAATGGATAACGGTGTGGAATAATGTCTTGAATTTGCTGAGCATCAAGCATATCTTGATCTCTCCTTCTTTTCTATATCGCTGATCTTCATTTGATTCCTATAGAAGTATATTATGAATGCTGGCATTTTTCAATATTCGCCTTATGCATATGGTAAAAAATAGAATCTACCATTACCAATTGTCATCAAATATAATCCACACTACACTCAATGTTTTTTCACAAATATGGTAATATATATTACATCATTGATTGAATAAGAGGGTAAAAATGAATTTTATGAGCGATAAATCCGTAAAAAAACTTCTCCATTCCTGGTATACAATGCTAAAGCATCGACATTTTTCGAAGGCTGAAGAAATTAAAAAAACACTGCTAAAATATAAACGGAAATTATCAAAAAAACAAGAACTCTATTTCCATTATCAGTTGATGCTTTTCCGTCACCAGCTCTGGATGAATCAGACAGAGGACTTAGAAAAACTCAAACATGAACTGCTGCCCCACAAAGATGAAATGAACGAAGAACTGCAATATTATTTTTATTTCTTTCTCGGATTATATGAATCTTTAAAAAGTGATCAAAATGATGCGATTCATTATCTCGAAAAGGCTGAGGAACGACTGCCATTACTTAACGATGAGCTGGAGGAAGCAGAGTTCCATTTCCGTACAAGCGGTGTTTATTATAACAACCGTTACTCGTTGTTATCGATTCGTCATGTTCAAAAAGCCATGGATATTTTTGCAAAGCACGGTGATATCCATAGCATCTATCGGTGTAAAATTGTGCTCGCTCTTAACTATAGCGACCAAAAAAAATATAAGGAAGCGGAAGATATTTTCATTGAAATTATTGATTACGTGAAAAAGATTGATGATCAAGAGCTGCTCGGTATCGTTTATTATGATGCTGGCTTTATTCAGTCAAGACAAAACCGTCATAAGGAAGCGCTGGAATACTTCAAAAAAGCGCTTCGTCTTCCAGCATACCGAAAGTCAGCACACTCCTATGTATCGTGCCTATACGAAACTGTGCGTTCCTGTTTTAAAGAAAATTTAACCGATGAAGGGATGAAGTATATTCAAAAAGGTCTGAAAGAAGCTGTTGCTTCCCAGTTTGATATATTAAGAATGAAGTTTCAAATCTTATCTCTTCTCTACAGCCAAACGCCAAAGGCAGATGAGCAGATCGCCACGCTCGTCACATGTCTTGAACGAAAAGAAGCCTGGATTGATCTTGAGGATCTTCTTGCTGATGTCTCAGATTTTTATAAAAAAAAGGGCGACTTTGAGCGAGCCGCCTTTTTTATCATGAGAGGCTGATACCAGCCTGCTGATTATCGAATTGTATTAATTAATCCCAGCATTTGATCGCCCATCGTAATTGTTCTTGAATTCATCTGATAGGAACGCTGTGTTGTCATGAGGTCTGTTAATTCTTTCGACATGTCCACATTTGATGTTTCCAGTGCACCTTGCTGAAGCTGAATCGCCTCTCGGTTTGCTCCATTTAGTGCTGTTAATGCACCTTGATAGGTTCCATCAACTGAGAACAAATTATCTCCTTCAGAGACAAGTGCTGACGAATTATTGACTTGTACAACGCCCAGATTCACTTGCTGATTGGGTTGATTGTCTCTTGAAATCGCCGTAAGCCGCCCATTTTTATCGATTGAAATATCACGGAAATTTGCATTTAAGACGATCGCATTTCCGTTTTCATCAAGAATCGGATAGCCTTCGCTCGTGACAAGCTGCACTTGATTACGATTATTGCCCGGCTGCAAGTAAAGTGAACCATCTCTTGTATAACGGATATTACCGCCGGCGTTGACCTGCAAATACTGCGACGGCGCTCCGAAGGCAACATCAAGATCACGTCCTGTTTCTTTAATAGAGCCTTGCAGCGAGTTAATGGACGCATTGACCATTGTCCCCGTGCCAAGCCTTAACCCAGCAGGTGTCAGACGACTGTTTGCCACCTGCTCATTTTTTTCATCTACCTGATTAAACTGCTGTCTGATCAGCTCTGAGAAACGGGTGTTTTTCGCGCGGTACCCTGTTGTTTCACTGTTCGCGATGTTATTGCTGATGATGTCAAGCTGCTTTTGCACTTCATTCATCGATACAGCTGCGTTTATCATCGTTCTAAGCATGAGAATCCTCCTTTCTTTTTCATTTCTTGATTAGTACACTCTGCCAATTTCATTCACTGCTTTTTCTAAGCTTTTATCATACGCCTGAACCACTTTTTGATTTGTTTCAAATGCTCGGTAGGCCGTTGTCATATCTGTATATGATTTCGTTACATCCACGTTCGAGAGCTCCGATACGCCTTGGCTTAACGTATAGGACATTTGACCGTTATTGACTGCACTTGGCAGGGGCTGGTTATCAGCTGTACGGTATAAATCATTTCCTTCACGCGCTAGGTTTCTTGTATCCATCGCAACACGTACATCGATTTGACCAAGATTTTGCCCATTTTCAGACACAGTACCATCTGCATTCACTTTGAAATTCTCACTCTGAACCGTAATCGGCTGACCCGTCACGGAAAGAAGAGCACGGCCATTAATCGTCAATTGATTTTGTGCGTTCAATGTAATGGAGCTGCTTTTCGTATAACGAACGCCTTCTGGTGTGTTGACGGCATAAAATAGCGCTGATTTCTGATTGGTCTCCGGATTGATCGGCACATTATTTTCAACTAGTGCTATGTCTGTTGTTTGATCTGTTGTTTTTAAAGTTCCCTGTGTAAATTGAGGGATTAATTCCTGCATATATGTCCCAGTATTGATTCCACCAATCGGCGATTGCAGTGGAACGCTAAAGCCTTTGCCTGAGGATGTTTGGAAACGTCCTGATTCCATTCGGCTCAGCAGCATTTCTGGAAATGCACGCATTGCCCCTTCATCCGCTTTATAGCCTGGGGTATTCGCATTTGCGATATTATTTGAAAGCATTTCTGTCCGCCGCTCTTGAGCGATCATGGCAGATGTTGCGGTGTATAGTCCTTTTAACACGTGCTCACCTCATTCAAATTCTTTCACATGACCTAAACACAATCTTCTATGAAATATATCGGCTGATTAGCAGGGTTCTTTAATAAAAATCCCCCATTCTTTCTAAAAAGAATGAGGGAAATCATTAGCTGAGTTTACGCTTTGGCAGCTTGTCCATATTATCAAGCATCACGCCAGTACCAACTGCTACACAGTCCATTGGATTTTCAGCAACGAAAACTGGTACTTTCAGCTCTTCTGCAAGCAATTGATCAAGCCCGTTTAGAAGAGCTCCGCCACCTGTAATGATGACGCCGCGATCGATAATATCAGCTGATAATTCAGGCGGTGTTCTTTCAAGAACTTGTTTCGCAGCCTGAACAATCGCAGATACAGATTCACGCAATGCTTCTTCTACTTCTTTGCTTGTGACGGTAATCGTTCTTGGTAATCCTGTCACCATGTCTCGTCCACGAATCGAAATCTCTTCGTGACGTGCGTCTGGGAATACCGTTGCAACTTGGATCTTAATATCCTCAGCCGTGCGCTCACCGATCAACAGCTTGTACTCTTTTTTAATGTAGTTTAGAATTTCCAGATCAAATTTGTCTCCAGCCATTTTAATAGAAGAGGCGGTTACAATGTCACCCATTGAGATGACAGCGATATCTGTCGTTCCGCCTCCAATATCTACGACCATGTTTCCACTTGGCTGAAAAATATCCATACCAGCACCAATCGCTGCTACTTTTGGCTCTTCTTCAAGAAATACATGCTTACCACCGCTTTTTTCAGCAGCTTCTTTGATCGCCTTCTGCTCAACAGATGTAATATTTGTCGGGCAGCAGATGAGCATACGCGGCTTAGAGAACAGCCCTTTCACATTTAATTTGTTAATAAAATGCTTGAGCATCGCTTCAGTTACTTCAAAATCAGCGATTACGCCGTCTTTTAATGGACGAATCGCAACAATATTCCCAGGCGTACGTCCAACCATACGTCTAGCCTCTTCTCCAACAGCCAAAACTTTTCCGCTGTTTTTGTCAAGAGCTACCACAGATGGTTCATTTAACACAATTCCTTTTCCTTTGACATGAATCAGTACATTGGCAGTACCAAGATCAATTCCAATATCCCTAGCAAACATCTATATATATCCTCCTTGAAAATCTGTTTCCATAGCAAATACCACATTCTGCCCTAATTATATATTCTATCATAATTTGCAGAAAAAAAGATATTTCTTTACAAAAGTCTTTACAAAATTTGTGGTTAGAAACTACCGATATGAGGAAGATATATATATCATGTTTATGAACAAAGAACTAAGCTTACTGTTTCACAGGTTCGCCTTCTAAAATTTCTTCTTTTTTATACTTTAACTTGGTGGCTTCTCCTCCTCGCAAGTGGCGGATTGATTTATGATAATCCAGTATCTCCTTTACTTCATTAGCCAGATCTGGATTAATTTCTGGCAGTCTTTCTGTTAGATCCTTGTGTACAGTACTTTTAGAGACTCCAAATTCTTTCGCAATAACACGAACGGTTTTCTTTGTCTCCACGATATACTTTCCTATCTTGATTGTTCGCTCTTTGATGTAATCGTGCACACCACTCGACCTCCCTAAAATGGATGTGAGAAGTGTGAAATGAGATCCGTATGAAGATTATCCATTTTCAGCGGCGCTTGTTCGTCGTAATTTCTCATCCATTAGGTAGTAAATGCCAAACACGATCCCTCACCTCAAACACTCTCTTTGTCAGGTTTGTAACAGTGTATTAGCATTGAATAGGGAATATGCTAAAAATGAAGATGGGACAAGGGATTTATCAGAAAAGGCAAAACAAAAAATCATTTCGGGGCGCGAAAATTTTCACTTTACAAGAAAGAGTTCAGCACGTAAAATAGAAAAGGTGAATTTATTTACCTAGCTAAATATTTAAAAAAGGTGAGCATATGGATACGTTAAATAGAGAGTGTTTACATCAAATACATCAAGGCGCACGGCTGCTGTCTAAAAAGGCGAACGAAGCGCTTGCTGCTTATGACTTGTACATGTCCCAGTGGACTGTGCTTTTTTGTTTGGATACATTCGGCCCGAAAACCCAAAAAGACATCTGGACATATTTGAACGTCGAAGCACCGACCATCACCAGAACCGTCACCCGTTTAGAAGCAAACGGCTGGGTGAAACGTGTACAAGGAAAAGACAAACGTGAGAATCTGATCGTGATGACAGATGATGCAAAAGCCCGATTTGAAGAAATCAAACGCACGATGGAACAATTTGAAGAAGAATGTCTTTCAGATTTTACCTACGAAGAAAAACAACTCCTCCATACACTTTTACACAAATTATCAACTGAATAGGAAGTGACATACATCATGAACGAACGTATATGGACAAAAGACTTTATCATGATTGTCCTGGTGAATTTATTTACGTTTACCTCTTTTTATGCCCTTTTGACATTACTGCCCATTTACACAATGGATGAACTAAATGGAACAGAATCACAGGGCGGTCTCCTTGTGACGGTCTTCTTATTATCTGCTATTGTGACAAGACCGTTTTCTGGAGCCATTATTGAGAAATTCGGCAAAAAACGGATGGCGATTTTCTCTTCTACAGCCTTTGCCTTACTCACTTATTTATACATCCCGATTGATCAATTCCAAACGCTTCTTATGCTGCGTTTCGTACAAGGGATCTTTTTTAGTATTTTGACGACAGTCACCAGTGCCATTGCAGCTGATATGATCCCGAAACATAAACGCGGGGAAGGACTCGGATACTTTGTGATGTCTATGAACCTCGCTGTTGTCATCGGTCCGTTTATCGCACTGAATCAAGTAGGAAAAATAGGATTTCATTCATTATTTCTTCTCTTTTCCATTATCGTGACCATCGGAGCCGCTTTTACGATGCTGATTAGACAGCCAGAGCCTGAAAACGGTGGAAGCATTGTCTTCCGATTCACGTTTTCTCACCTGTTTGAAAAAGGCGCATTAAAAACAGCGGCCGTCGGCATTATTATTTCCTTCTGTTATTCGCCGATTATTTCATTTATTTCAGTTTATGCCAATTCACTTCATTTGATGGGTGCAAGCAGTTATTTCTTTATTGTATTTGCGGCTGCAATGCTTGGATCACGTCCATTTACAGGCAGACTTTTTGACCGGGTTGGAGCTCACGTTGTGATCTATCCTTCGATTGCCCTTTTTGCCATTGGTTTATGGATGCTGACAGCGACACATTCAGCTACAATGCTTCTTCTATCAGGCGCTGTGATTGGACTTGGCTACGGTTCGCTCGTGCCATGTTTACAAACACTTGCGATTCAGCACTCACCAGCTCATCGTACGGGATATGCGACGGCTACTTTCTTCACCCTGTATGATACAGGTATTGCTGCCGGCTCATTTGTCTTTGGACTCCTTGTCAGCTTCACAGACTTTTCAAATGTGTACCTCATTGCGGGTATTGTGGTCTTACTGAGTATGGGCGTTTTTTATTGGAGCGAACGAAAACCTCAGGAAGCAAAAGCACAAAAGGTCTCCCTTTCAGAGTAAAAGGGTACTATTTTAAACTTCGCCGGAAACATGCTAAAATATAGGATATTCCAAATAGAGCATACAGGCTTTGTTGAAAAATAGTTAGCATTAAGCGAAAGTATAGGTGATGTTTTGAATTACGAATTGTTTAAAGTCATACACGGGATGGCTCACCATTCTGAGTTTTTAGATCAGGCCATGATCTTTATTACGAAAAAGGCCATTCTTGTGTACGCCCTTGTCTTATTGATTTGCTGGTTATTAGGGAATCACAAATTTAAGAAGCATGTCTTCTTTTCCGGTGTAACAGGCATTGCAGCACTTATCGTCAACTTTGCCATTACATTGTTTCATTATGAAGAGCGGCCGTTTGTGGCGCATAAAGTCGACACACTCATCCCGCACTCAGCAGATGCTTCCTTCCCAAGTGACCATACAACAGGTGCATTGGCTCTTTCACTTGCCATTCGATCCCGTAATAAAAAGCTTGGCAACATCTTGCTCGTCTTTGGATTACTTACAGGATTCTCCCGCATCTGGGTCGGCCATCATTATCCATTTGATGTTTTAGGCAGCTTGGTCGTATCGATTGTGGTTGTCTTTATCATGAATAAATTATGGAAGTTCTTTGACTCTCCTATTGATCGTATCGTGACATTTTACGAGACAATTGTAGGGAAAATTTTCAGAAGGAAGACAAAGGATCAGGGCTCAGACCTGTCCAACTCTTAAGCGGACTTGCGATAACGTGATGAAGATTCTTCTTCCACTTATCGCGCCGCTTTTTTTATTGGCTTTCCCCCTCTAACCATACTCGAAAAATAAAGACTGACACCAATGCCAATAAGAGAAATGATGATCAATGTCCAGCCTAACTGCGCAAAGTGAGCACCAGCAATTTCATCCCCAAACAGCATACCAAGCACAGCAGACGACAGAATAGAACCAAGGTAGCGGCATGTTTGAAAAAGTCCAGAGGACGTGCCAATCATGTGCTGAGGACTTGCCTTGAGCATCGCAGCTTGGAGCGCAACATTCCCAATCCCATAACTGAGCCCAAGCAGAGCTAGAACCAATCCTTTCCCCCATAATGGCGCAGGAATAAAAAAGAAAGTCATGGCAGACGCTCCAGCCAGCATCAATACAGCACTCGCTAAAACTGGATGGCGTTCATCCCCGCGATCCACCCACTTTCCAGTCAGCGGTGACACAATAATACTCACCCCTGACATACACAGCATAAAAAGACCCGTCATCTCCACACGCCAGCCTAACTCATCCTGAAAATAACTCGGCAAACCAAAAAAGAGACAATAGAAAAAGATATTTAAAATGATAAATTGCACATACACAAGTGACAGCCGCTGCTTCTCCCTGAACATCCGTATTTGAATAAACGGTTCATCCACCTGATACTCCCACCAGATAAAAGCGCCTGCACTCAGGAGACAAAGAATACCTTGAACATATTGAATGCCATCACCCAGTGATAATAAAAATGAAAGCAGGAGAACAATGCAGACGGTAAAAAGAAGCATCCCTGGCAAATCGAGTGTTCGCACAGTTTCGCCTATGCGGAGCTTTTTCTTCTTCTGCTCCTTCGGAAACAAAAATAGGCCGAGAAAGAAACTGATCAAAATAAAAGGCAGATTCACTAAAAAGATAGCCGGCCAGCCGCCAATGGTCATCAAAAATCCGCCAAGCGTCGGCCCAAGCGCCGTCATCGCTGAAGCAAAAATGGATAATACCGCTAACGCCGAAGCCTGTCTTTCTTGAATATGATCCCGAATGAGTCCGACCCCAGAAGGATAAATGGCACTGCTTCCCATCGCCTGTAACAAACGGATCACAATCAGCACCGCAAACGTTGGGGCAAACGGCGCGCAAATGGCTGAGACTGCGACAAGAACCAGACCGAATAAAAATAAGGTTCTCCGGCTCATGACATGATCCCCAATCCGGCCGCTCACCGGCTGCGTCACTGCACTGGCTAAATAAAAAGAAGAAATAAGCCAAGATACGGTCGTAAACGACAAACCGAATTCATGCTGAATTTGATGCAAGGCCAAAGAAATCATTGATGAATTCAGTGGATTCAACATCGTTCCAAAGGCAATAGCGGTTAAAAAAACTTTTCGGTTGTCTCTCCACTTGTTCATACACTGACCTCCTTTTTGCAATCCTTTCGTTATTATGAGATTCATTTCCCTTTTTTACCCTAATCAATTCAAGTTCTCTCTTAGAAAAGCAAGACATACATTCTAAAAAGGACGATTGTTGGAATAACACATATAAAATTGAGAATATGAGGAACAAATGGTAAGATGCTACACATATTGAAAAGCCTACTTTCTCCTGATATGGAGAACGGCTGAAAAGGAGGAGAAGCTTATTATTAAAAAAAGACGGTTTTGGGTCCCAGCCCTTTTCTCGGTTGCAGTATTACTTCTGTCTTCGTGCGGTTCAAATGAAACAAATGGGAACGGAGATAAACGTAATTCTACAGCGAAAGGGTCGCCAATTTTGGAGGATGGAAAATTTATTTTTGCAGCATCAGGTGAATTTCATCCGTTTAGTTACATGGATGGAAATCAGATGTCCGGCTTTGATATCGACGTAGGCACTGCGATTAGTGACAAACTAGGTCTCGAACCTATACAGAAAAAATATAAATTCGCAGGCATCGTCGAAGGCGTGAAAGCAGGTAAATTTGATGCGGCAGTTGCAAGTCATACCATCAATGAGGAACGAAAAAAACACGTCCTTTTTTCTAAACCCTATTACTATTCTGGTCCGCAAATTTTCACAAGACCCGGATCAGACATTCAACATGCGGATGACTTAAAAGACAAAGAAATTGCTGTATCCAAAGGGTCGTCCTACGCTGATATTGCCAAGGAACATAGCGGGCAAGAACCAAAATATTATGATAGTGATGTCGTCGCCTTAGAAGCACTGGCCAATGGAAAACACGATGCAGTCGTGACAGATTTCGCCACAGGTGCAGAAGCGATGAAGAAAAAATTAAAAATCACAGCGCAGGAAAGACTCGGACAAAGTGAGCAGGCAATTGCTGTTTCAAAAGAAAATGAACAGCTCATAAAAGAGATCAACGATGCGATTGACGCACTAAAAAAAGACGGAACATTAAAACAAATTAGCAAAAAGTACTTTGATGAAGACATCACGGTCAAACAAGATTAAAACCACGATTGTGCGCCCAATTTTATAGGCGCACTTTCTTCAAATGGAGATGATTGTTTTGCCTACCCTATCACACTTTTTTCAGACACTCATTGATTCAAGAGGTATTTTCTTAGAAGGAATGCTGATCACCTTACAGCTGACGGTGATCAGCATCTTCATCGGTATGTTCATCGGGCTTTTCTTTGCTTTATTGAAAATATCCCGCATAGCCGTTTTTGGTTATATCGCCAATGCTTATATCTTTCTTGTACGCGGAACACCACTTATTGTTCAGATTTTCATCCTATATTTCGGCCTCACAGAATTGAATATACCCGACTTCTGGGCTGCTTCCATTGCGCTCGCCTTTCATAATGGCGCCTATATAGCCGAAATATTCAGAGGCGCCATCCAATCCATCGATCAGGGGCAAAAAGAGGCAGGACGATCTCTTGGTATGGGTCGTTTTTTAACAATGAGGCGTATCATTCTCCCTCAAGCGATGCGGCGTGCTCTTCCCCCTCTTGGCAACCAGTTCATTATCGGCTTAAAAGACTCATCACTCGCCGCCTTTATCAGTGTCAATGAACTATTTAACGTCGCCACCACGCAAGGCTCCAACAGCTTTGACAATATGACGTATTTACTTGTTGTAGCCGTCTATTACTTAGTTCTTGTCCTGCTGTTAACATTCGCTGTCCAAACCTTTGAGAAGAAACTATCAGCTAGTGACCAATAGGAGGAGAAGCATGACAGAATCAAAGGAAATCATTCGTGTTGAAAAACTCAATAAATACTTTGGAGAGCTTCATGTTTTAAAAGATATCGATCTCACTGTTTATGAAAATGATGTGGTCGTCTTAATTGGTGCAAGCGGTTCTGGAAAAAGCACCTTGCTCCGCTGTATGAACTTTTTAGAAATAAAAAATGATGGAGATATTATCATTGATGGCAGCCCTGTTCATCCAAAGCGAGATCAATTAAACGAAATGAGACAAAAAATAGGAATGGTGTTTCAGCATTTTAATCTTTTCCCGCACAAAACTGTGCTTGAAAATATCATCGAAGCGCCTGTTATGGTGAAAAAAACAAAGAAAGCGCAAGCCATCGCTGAAGCCAGCACCTTGCTAGAAAAAGTCGGACTTGCGGATAAAGCCAACGTATATCCTTCTAAACTATCAGGCGGCCAAAAACAGCGTGTAGCCATAGCCAGATCTCTCGCCATGAAGCCTGATGTCATGTTATTTGACGAACCTACGTCTGCCCTTGACCCAGAGCTTGTAGGCGAGGTGCTGCAAACGATGAAAAGCCTCGCAAAAGAAGGCATGACCATGGTCATTGTCACACATGAAATGGGCTTTGCGAAAGAAGTTGCCGATCGTGTCGTCTACATGCACGAAGGCCGCATCGTCGAAGAAGGCGTCCCTTCGGATTTGTTTGATTCTCCTAGGGAGGAACGTACAAAACTGTTTCTCAGCTCCATTTTATAGGTCAAACGCCCTTCATTTTTAGTGCTTAACTTACGTTTTTGCTCATTCTTTACGAACTTTTCATCCATTTATATTGAACTTAACCAAAAACCATGTTAGATAAACTTACACGTATATGTTATATATGACTTTTCTCTCTATAATGAAGAATTAAGAAAACAATAATTCTGAATGATTCGGGGGAATGCAGCATGCAAATGGGTGATACAGTATTTATGTTCTTCTGCGCACTACTCGTGTGGTTAATGACACCGGGTTTAGCTTTATTCTACGGAGGACTCGTGAGAAGTAAAAACGTGTTAAGCACAACCATGCACAGCTTAACGTCACTAGCGATCGTTTCAATCGTATGGATCGTATTCGGTTATTCCTTAGCTTTTGCACCAGGCAATGCATGGATCGGAGGATTAGACTGGGTGGGCCTGAAAGGCGTAGGCTTTGAGCCTGGTTCCTATAGTGAGACCATTCCACATTCATTGTTCATGATGTTTCAAATGACCTTTGCCGTCTTAACAACAGCCATCATCTCAGGGGCCTTTGCTGAACGGATCCGCTACTCAGCAGTCGTTGTATTTACACTCCTTTGGGTCACATTTGTATACGCTCCAGTCGCACACTGGGTATGGGGCGGCGGTTGGATTGGCGAGATGGGTGCGCTTGACTTCGCAGGCGGAAACGTGGTTCACATCTCATCCGGTGTTGCAGGTCTTGTCGTGGCAATTGTGCTCGGGAAGCGTAAAGAAGCAGCAAGCTCTTCTCCGCATAACTTGATCTACACCCTTCTTGGCGGAGCTGTCATCTGGTTTGGATGGTTTGGTTTTAACGTGGGTAGTGCTCTTACATTAGACAGCGTGGCCATGTATGCCTTTATTAACACCAATACAGCTGCTGCTGCAGGAATCATCGGCTGGCTGTTAGTAGAGTGGATGATCAACAAAAAACCGACCATGCTCGGCGCGATCTCTGGAGCCATCGCAGGTCTTGTCGCCATTACACCTGCCGCAGGCTTTGTTACACCGTTTGCTTCTATTATAATAGGAATCATTGGCGGGATCGTCTGTTTCTGGGGGGTCTTTTCACTCAAAGCCAAATTTGGCTATGATGACGCACTGGACGCATTCGGCCTTCACGGAATTGGCGGTACTTGGGGAGGAATTGCAACAGGACTTTTCGCCACAACTTCTGTCAATGACGGCGGAGCCAATGGCTTATTTTACGGAGATCCCAGCTTACTTTGGAAGCAAGTGGTCGCGATTGTTGCCACGTACGCTTTTGTTGCCGTTGTGACATACGTGATCATCAAAGTGGTCAATGTCTTCTTCAAAATTCGTGCAACCGAAGAAGAAGAATCAGTGGGTCTTGATTTAACCATGCACGGTGAAAAAGCTTATCAAGATTAAAGAAAAAGGGGTGTCTCTATGAGCAAAATGTATAAAGTGGAGATTGTCACACGTCCAGCTAATTTTGAAACATTAAAGGTGGAGCTTGGAAAGATTGGTGTCACCTCGATTACCTTTTCAAATGTACACGGCTGCGGCTTACAAAAGGGACATACAGAGCTATACCGCGGCGTCAAAAAAGAAAGCAACGTGTACGAACGATTAAAGATCGAAATCGTCCTAAGCAAAGTACCTGTCGAACAGGTCGTTGAAACAGCTCAAAAGGTACTTCGGACAGGCGAACCAGGGGATGGGAAAATTTTTATATATGAAATAGCGAATACAATCAACATTCGGACAGGTGAAGAAGGACCTGCCGCCCTATAGCGTATCCTCCGCCGAGTGGCGGAGGATCTTTTTAAGCAGAAAAAACCTCTGCATATTTATATACACAGAGGACCTTGTAAAACATTAAGATTGTTTTGTTTCTTCTGACTGACTGGTGTCTTTAGAGGAATCAGAAGACTTTTCTTGATCAGAGGATTTCCCCTTCTCATCAGACTTTTCTTCAGATTTTTCTCCAGCTGGCTCTTTGGCTTTATCTTCAGCAGCAGGTTCCTTCGTTTTTTCCTCAGTCTTTGGCTGAGCAGGTTCTTTTGCTTGTTCCGTCACTTCTTGCGCTGCTTTTTCAATTGTAGAAACAGGCTTGTCAATGAAGCTAAGCGGATTAAGCGCTAAACCTTCCATACGAATTTCAAAATGTACATGGTTGCCGCTTTCAGCACCATATAGATTTTTACCAGAAGCACCAATGACATCATTCTGCTTGACTTCATCGCCTTCTTTGACACTCACTTGTGACAACGATTGATAAACAGTCGATAATCCATCTTCATGTTCAATTTCAACAACGTGACCGAGGACTGGATCTTTTTTCGCTTGAACCACTGTTCCACTAAGAGCAGCTGTGACATCAAACACTTTGCCATCTTTATCTGCAAGATCAATACCTTTACTCAAGGTATAGGTGTTATTATAGTTTACAAGTGCTGCTTCTTTTTCTTTTTGGTCAGCATCTGCTTCATAGAACTTTTTCACGACAGAAACATTATCAGAATTCTGGACCGGCATTGCGACATTTTCAATTGGCTTTCCAACTTCAACGGCATCATCGCGCTGTTCTTGCCCTGTTTGATTTCCATCAGTTAGTTGGTCTTTTACATCTTTTGATACAGCTTGATACCAAAGAACGGCTGTTAACACGACCGCTGCGCTGACCAAGTAAATAGCAGGGAATACCCAGCGCTTACGGAAAAATTGCTGAACTTTTGTGATTTTGGAAGTACGTTTCTTTTCTTCCTCTCTCATTTTTCATCACCTCAGCAACATTCTGAACACTTTTCAAAAAATATATACACACGAAATCATTTTTCTTTTTATTTTGCGCAATCGCATCAATAATATGTATGATAAATGAAAAAAAGATGGGGGACTTAATTGTGAAAACTTTCAACCGCATAGCAACAGAAGATGACCTCAAAGCCATCGTTGATATCTACAATTCAACCATTGCTTCAAGAGAAGTGACCGCTGATACAGAACCAGTTTCTGTCGAGGACCGTCGGCAATGGTTTTTGAATCATTCCGAGAAAAGACCTCTCTATGTGAAAACAGATGAGGATGGAAATATCTACGGCTGGCTGAGCTTTGAAACGTTTTACGGAAGGCCTGCATACAACGGAACCGTTGAAATGAGTATCTATTTAAACCAAGACTATCGAGGAAAAGGCTTAGGATCACTTTTCTTGCAAGAAGCCATTGATTTAGCACCCTCATTAGGCATTCGAACGTTACTTGCCTTTATTTTCGGGCACAACGAAGCCAGCATTCGACTATTTAAAAAGCACGGCTTTGAGACATGGGGCCACCTGCCACGCATCGCAGAAATGGACGGCAGCAGATACGATTTAGATATCCTAGGAAAAGAATTATAAAACGAGCGTCTCCCTGAAAAAGAGACGCTTTTTTTATGATGCAAGTAACAGCTGTAAAAAAAGTGAAGTGAAGAGAGAAACAATTGAATCAATCAACATTCACTCTTCCTAAAGCACTACTTACTCAAGTATGATAAAGAGTGAATACATAAAGGAGTGAACACCATTGCAACAAACTGAGAAAATCATTCAATCTCTTCATTCAATCGTAAAGTGGGGAAAGGTTGGTAGTATCTTTCTCTATATTTCAGGCGGTCTGGCTATTCTTATTGGTTTTTGGCTTGTTCTTCCTGCAGCCCTTGGCGTCTTCCTCATTATGATGGGAATTCATGTACAAAAATCTGTAAAAGCAGCTGAACACTTGATTCAGGCTCCAGATGCTTCTTACGAAGAATTATTAGAACAGTACGCTAAGATGATGAAAATGCAAACACTGTTTGCCATTTCAAGTATTGCCGCAGTTATTCTTTCATTCATTGCTATCGTTTTGATACTTATACTAGGCGGGTTAGCCTTCCTTCAAGAAATTCCTTATGATGTCCAGCAGTATGAAGGTGATTACGAACAAGAACTCGGTGACTTTTATTAATGGAGAGGGGTATCAATAGTCATTCGATACCCCTTTTGTTTTTATCATTTGACTTGGATCATTCTCCTCTGCTTGACATTCAGTCTTGATCATTTTAAAATACAAATCGTAACTATTACGAATTAAAGGAGGATCCTATTACTTATGCGCGTGAATATTACGTTGGCCTGTACTGAAACAGGTGACAGAAACTACATCACAACAAAAAATAAAAGAACGAATCCTGACCGATTGGAGTTAAAAAAATATTCTCCTCGATTAAAGAAATATACCCTTCATAGAGAAACAAAATAAATTTTTTATATTATAAATCGTAATCATTACTTTTTAAGTGAGGCGGAAAACAAAATGATCGTTTTCAAAAGGACAAAAACAAATGAATAAGCGTATACCTGTTACAGTATTAAGCGGCTTTTTAGGAGCAGGAAAAACAACGATATTAAATCATGTTCTTCAAAATCGCAAAGGATTAAAAGTGGCTGTAATCGTCAATGACATGAGCGAAATTAATATTGATGCAGAACTAGTCAAACAAGGCGGCGAGCTTTCTCGATCAGATGAGAAACTCGTTGAATTATCTAACGGCTGTATTTGCTGCACTTTGAGAGAAGACTTGTTAATCGAAGTAGAACGCCTTTGTAAGGCGGGTAATATTGATTATATTGTCATTGAATCAACCGGAATTAGTGAACCAATTCCCGTCGCTCAAACGTTTTCTTATATTGATGAAGAAATGGGTATAGATTTGACCCGCTTTTGCCGTCTAGATACGATGGTCACAGTAGTAGATGCAAATCGTTTCTGGACTGATTTCCAGTCAGGAGAGAGTTTATTAGATCGTAAAGAAGCGGTTTCCGATGACGACGAGCGAGAAATTTCCGATTTACTCATTGATCAAATTGAATTTTGTGACGTGCTTATTATCAATAAATGTGATCTAGTATCTCCCTCTGAATTAGATCGACTTGAGCATGTGCTGAACAAACTACAACCAGAAGCATCTATCATCAGAACCTCAAAAGGTATAGTACAGCCAGATGACATTTTGAATACTGGTTTATTCGACTTTGAAAAATCAAGTGCTTCTGCTGGGTGGATCAAAGAAATCAACGCAGGACATGTTCAGCATACACCGGAAACAGAGGAATACCAAATTTCATCTTTTGTTTACGAAAGAAGACTCCCTTTTCATACTGGCAGACTGAATGCTTGGTTAGATCAAATGCCTGAGCAGATCGTTCGTGCGAAAGGTTTTACTTGGCTTGCCACACATCATGATTTAACCATTTTAATTTCACAAGCTGGGAAATCTGTTGCGATTGAACCAATTGCATACTGGATTGCTGCTTTGCCTGAACAAGAAAAAGCACGGATATTAAATCAGGAACCAGAGCTTCTAGATGAGTGGGACGCAGAGTTTGGTGATCGCCATACAAAACTTGTGTTTATCGGTGTAGATTTACCTAAAGCAGAAATCATTCGTACTCTTGATCAATGCTTGCTTACACCTGAGGAATTTGATCAAGATTGGACTACATTTGAGGACCCCTTTCAATGGAAAATACAAAATTAGGCCAGGAGGGTTTTAATTGGCAAAGAAATCTAAGATTGCTAAAGAAAAAAAACGACAGCAGCTTGTATTGAAATATGCAGAATTAAGAAAAGAGTTAAAAGAAAAAGGTGACTATGAAGCTTTACGAAAATTACCTAGAGACTCTTCCCCTACCCGCTTAAAAAACCGCTGTGAATTAACGGGCCGTCCCAGAGGTTATTTACGAAAATTCAAAATGTCTAGAATTGCTTTTCGTGAGCTTGCCTATAAGGGTCATATCCCTGGAGTGAAAAAGTCGAGCTGGTAAAGAATGATTTGATCTTATCACAGCACTCGTAAAAGTAAAGCCGCACACAATGAGAGAAAATCTATTTTCCAATCTTATCTCAATCTTTTTGAAGTGCAAAATAGCAATTTAAAAACCAGCAGAGATTCTGCTGGTTTTTTATAATGACTGAGTTCATAAGATAAAATGGCCTGTTTTCAAAAAAGGATTTTCAGCAACGATTATGACATTTTTTCTTCTTTTCAAAAATACATGATCATGATACTTTGTTGTCATTAACCACCGATGTATGACATCTCAACCTTTTTCTGATCTTTTTTCTGCTCTCTCTCGGCTGAATATTGGTCATGTCTATTCGACCATAATTCCTTTAACCTGTTCGTTAATTCTTCATTATCTTTTGTCGTACGAATCATCTGTTTCAGATCAAAACCCGATGAAGCAAACAGACATGTAAACAATTCCCCCCTTGCAGACAACCTTGCTCTGTTACATGTTCCACAAAAAGCATCTGAAACGGAAGAAATAATACCTATCTCTCCTGAACCATCTTTGTAAAAAAATCGTTTGGCTACTTCACCTGTATATTGAGGAGGTTCTGGTTTGATAGGATATGTTGAATCAATTAATTCAATTATTTCTTTCTTTGTCATGACATGTTCTAGATTCCATTTATTCGTATTACCGACATCCATAAATTCAATAAATCTGAGAACGTGTCCTTCTTTTTTGAAGTAAGCTGCCATTGGTAAGACATCCTGATCATTCACACCTTTTTGAACAACCATATTAATCTTGATAGCAAGTCCAGCCTTTTTTGCAGCCTCAATACCATCAAACACTTTTTGGATAGAAATATGCCTTCCGTTCATTTGCTTAAAACGGTCGGGATTTAATGAATCTAAACTAATGGTGACTCTATTGAGACCAGCTCTCTTCAACTGATCAGCATATAAAGGTAAAAGTGTTCCGTTGGTTGTCATCGCAATGTCTTCAATCCCTGGAATGTTTGCGAGCTTTTCTATTAAGACAGGCAGATCCTTCCGCATTAACGGTTCTCCGCCCGTGATGCGTATTTTTACCACACCTAAGTTCTTTACAAAAAGGGTAGCAAGTCGTTCAATTTCTTCGAAACTAAGCAGTTCTTCTTTTTTCAAGAAAGGATAATCCGGTCCAAAAATTTCAGCAGGCATACAGTACGTACATCTAAAGTTACAGCGATCAGTTACTGATATTCTTAAATCGCGCAATGGTCGATGTCTTTTATCTAAAATACTGACCATACTTTGCCTCCTATTCTGTAATACGATGAGGATGCGTGTAAATGTTAAAGGATTTTCCTCTGACGAATCCAACTGTCGTAATATTTAATTCTTCTGCCATTTTAAGCGCCAGCTCAGTAGGTGCTGATTTTGAAATGACGATAGACACTCCTAGTTTTGCTGCCTTCAATAGAACTTCTGACGATATCCGGCCGCTAAAAACAAGGATTTTATCTCTAAGTGGAATTCGCTGAAGTAAACAGTATCCATAAATTTTATCTAAAGCATTATGTCTTCCTATATCAGTTCTAGTGATGAATAGCTTCTCTGTGTCACACAGTCCAGCATTATGCACTCCGCCAGTATGTTGAAATAATTGGCTTTCTTCTTGCAAACACTTCATGAGATGCATACAGGTTTCAGCAGAAATACTGATTCGATCAATGGCTGTTTTTGCCGTCTTCACATCTTGAAGGAAATAAAAGTGTCTTCCTTTCCCGCAGCATGAACCAATCACTCGTTTTGTAAAATCTGATGAATCAAATCCACTTGAGTGAACTAAATCAACATAGGCAAAACCCATACTTTCATCTATTGTAAACCTTTTAATCTCTTTTTCAAATCGAATGACCCCTTCTGAAGCCAAAAAGCCGATAACCAATTCTTTCAAGTGCTCTGGTGAACAAACAAGGGTCACAAATTCTTCTCCATTTACCATCACAGTTAAAGGATATTCTTCTACAATTTCATCAGTTTTGCAGGTAAACTGGCCTTCATTGTATTGGTGTATAACTCGTTTCTTTTTAACAGAAGGATTCATTGTATGATCTTCCTTTCAATGCAAATTTAGTTATATGATCCAATCAAATTGTGATATTATTTTAAAAAGTCATAAAAATGTAACATATTTCTATCTTATCAAACTTCTTGACTGCTTTATATGGGGGGAACAAAATGAACAAATCGAAAAATCGCTGGCTCATCGCAGCAAGTGCTGTAGGAATTCATTTATCTATTGGGTCTGTTTATGCTTGGAGTGTTTTTACGAATCCTTTACATGAAGCCTTTCAGTGGTCATTAACAGAAATAAGTCTCACCTTCAGTATTGCTATTTTATTTTTAGGTTTATCTGCTGCTTTTATGGGACATTTCGTTGAAAGGTATGGTCCAAGGGCATCGGGGCTCTTCTCAGCTATTTTCTTCGGCATCGGAATGACTGGGTCAGGATTCGCTGTCCACATGTCATCACTGCCTCTCCTCTATTTATTTTATGGTGTACTCGCTGGAATAGGTTTAGGGGTAGGCTATATTGCACCTGTATCAACTCTAGTCAAATGGTTTCCGGATCGAAGAGGTCTTGCAACCGGCTTAGCCATTATGGGGTTTGGGTTTGCTTCTCTTATTTGCAGCCCAATTATTCAATATCTCATTGAAAAAGTGAATATCGCAAATACTTTTTATATTCTTGGAATCTCCTATTTTATCATCATGGTGATCTCATCTCTTTATTTATCACCACCAACACCTGATGACGTCAAACAATTTGATGTATTCAAAACAAAGAAAAGAAAAATCCCTCAAGATTTATCACAGCTTACAGCAAATGAAGCGATCAAAACAAGACGTTTTTATTATTTGTGGCTTATGCTTTTTATTAATATCACATGCGGAATCGCTATTATTTCAGTAGCGTCACCTCTTGCTCAAGAAAGTGTTGGGTTCACTGCAGGTGCTGCAGCTACTCTTGTGGGCATTTTAGGTGCTTTTAATGGTTTAGGACGCATTGGCTGGGCATCGTTTTCAGATTATATAGGAAGACCGAATACGTATACGATTTTTTTCAGTATCCAGCTCATTGCTTTTCCTTTACTCCCCTATTTAAAAGAACCGTTCATCTTTTCAATCGTCATGGCGATCATTTATACGTGCTATGGAGGAGGATTTGCTTCAATTCCAGCCTATATTGGGGATTTGTTTGGTACAAAGCAGCTTGGTGCCATACATGGTTATATTTTGACTGCTTGGGCCGCTGCGGGATTAGCAGGACCACTATTTTCATCCTTCATCCGAGATATAACAGGTAATTACACACAAAGCCTTATGGTGTTCTCTGGCTTATTTTTCATTGCTTTTATCATATCACTTCTGATTCGAAAGGATATTCAGCAGCTAAGAGAAAAAAACCTATCTGCTGCTTCCTCTGTCTCAGCCCGATCTTAATTTGAATTTGACAGAATCACAATCTAAAGGTAATTTTTAGATATGAAAACGCTTTACAAAGTATTAGGAGGGTGATGATCTCATGGGGAAAACAAAACATAAGGGGCCTGTTAAACTCAATAAAAAACCCTCACCAAAGCTATGGGCGTCTTTTGTACCAATGGGGCTTGGCAAAGTGAAACCGAAACACATTCGAGATACGATGAAAGTGGCTTGGGAGAACAAAGATAACCTTCCCTACGCGTATCGTATTTTAACGCAGGGTGTTTGTGACGGCTGTGCCCTTGGCGTCTCAGGACTGTATGATCAAACGCTCGCAGGACCTCATATATGCACCACAAGACTAAATGTGCTTCGTCTTAACACAATGCCAGCTATTGATCCAAAATGGTTTGAAGATATTCATCAGCTAAAGCAAATGGACAGCACTTCTCTTCGCAAGCTTGGGCGGATTCCTTATCCATTGATCCGAAAAAAAGGTGACAATGCCTTTACACGTATTTCTTGGGATGATGCACTAGATCAAATCGCAGCTAAAATCCAATCAATTGATAAACGGCAGCTTGCTTTCTATTTAACCGCCAGAGGAATTACAAATGAAGTTTATTATACGGCTGCAAAGGCTGCTCGATTTATAGGGACGAATCATATTGATAATGCTTCTCGCATTTGCCATTCACCAAGTAAAACCGCTCTTAAACGGTCCCTTGGCATCGGTGCTTCCAGCTGTAATTACAGTGATTGGATTGGAACGGATGTATTAATTTTTTGGGGATCTGTCGCAGCAAACAATCAGCCTGTTTCCACTAAATATATGTACGCTGCTAAAAAGAAGGGAACAAAAATTATCGTCATCAATCCGTATAAAGAGCCTGCTATGGAAAAGTATTGGGTTCCTTCTATTCCAGAGAGTGCTTTATTCGGTACAAAAATTGCAGATGATTTTTACCAAGTCAATATAGGCGGAGATATTGCGTTCATGAACGGCGTCATCAAGCATTGGTTTGACATGGAGCAGCATGCTCCCCATTCGGCTCTTGATCACGAATTTATTCAAAAACATACAACAGGCATACAGGATTTAAAGCAGCATGTCGCACAATTGAAGTGGGAGGACCTAGAAGCATCATCAGGTTTATCAAAAGAAAGAATGAAGGAATTTGCGACACTGCTTGCCAATGCTAATTCAGGCGTTTTTATTTGGAGTATGGGCCTTACTCAGCACCGCTTTGCAACTGATAATATATCACAGGTTGCCAACCTTGCGATGCTGCGCGGATTTATCGGCAGGAAACATTGTGGTGTCATGCCAATCCGGGGGCATAGTGGCGTCCAAGGTTCTGGTGAAATGGGCGCTGATCCATTCGTTTTGCCAGGTAGTGATTTTGATGAAGAGAATATTGAAAGAATCGAACGTATATGGGGGTTTGACATTCCTAAATGGCATGGTGACACCATTGGGCAATCCTTTGAAAAGATGGCTCTCCCAAAAGACCATCCACAAAAACTCAAAATGCTGTTTACGAGTGGCGGAAACTTTTTAGAAACGATGCCAAATCCGGAAGCGATCGAAAAAGCATTATCTGAACTTGAACTCCGTGTTCACCAAGATATCATTTTGAATACCTCTACGCTGGTAGACGCTGAAGAGGCGGTGATTGTGCTGCCTGCTATGACAAGGTATGAACAACCAGGCGGCGGCACATCAACCAGTACGGAACGCATGGTATATTTCAGTCCAGAAATTGAAGGACCTCGTATTGAGGAAGCCAGAGCAGAATGGGACATTTATGTTGATCTTGCGAAAAGAGTCCGGCCGGAAGATGCCGAGCTGATACATTTTGAAACAGCTGAAGACATTCGTCGTGAGATTGCGGTCGCCAACCGAAACTATGATGGCATCCAGCATTTACGTCACAAGGGAGACGTTTTTCAATGGGGAGGCGCATGGCTTTGTGAAGATGGCGTGTGTCCAACACCAGACGGCAAGGGACATCTTCTTCCTGCCCAGCTGCCTCAATATCGAAAAACCGAAGGACATTTCAATATCACGACAAGAAGAGGAAAGCAATTCAACTCCATGATCTACAGTGAAAAGGATGCCTTTAATGGTGGAAAACGTCATTCTATCCTAATGAATGAAGAAGATGCAAAAGAGCTTTACGTCCAAGAAGGTGATCCAGTTGTTCTCTTTAATCAATATGGATCCTATCAAGGAGTGGCTCAATTCGGAGAGTTGAGACGCGGCAATATCGCAGTTTATTGGCCGGAAGGGAACGTTTTAATTCCTAAAGGTGTGTATGAGAGCTACTCACAGATTCCCGAGTATAATACGGCTGCCATATTAGAAAAAGCCGAAACCTTCCATGCAAGAAAGGATCAGCATTATGTGGAGAAACGAATTGATGAATTAGAAACGACTTTGAATTAATCGTCAACTTAAAAACAGCTGGGGTTGTTTTCCCCAGCTGCCATTCACTCTCTACCGACCAAAAGCGCTCGCTTCCTGTTGAAGAATATGGTTCAATTCTTCGGCATTTGCAGCCGGTTGATATTGTCCTCCACCCGCTTTTGCAACAGATTTAAGACTTTTTGCTTCCTTTTCATTCACATCGAAGCCAATGATATTGACGATTGTATCTATTCCGTCTTCATGTAATTCCTTTGCTGCTTGTGAAGGGCTTCCACCACAAGTTTCTTCACCATCACTGACAACATAGACAATATTTTTCCCTTCAGCTTGGTGATCTTCAAAATCTTGTTTCGTATCCGTTAATGCTTTTGCAAGTGGTGTCCAGCCAGTTGGCTTATACACATTCAGTGCTTGCTGAAAGGTTGATGGCTCATATGATCCAAATCCGTAAACAGCTTCAGAACTTGAACAAGAAACAGCTTTCCCTGCATTTTTATTGGTTCCTTCATGACCAAACACACGAAGCAGAACTTGTGTATCTTCTGATAAAATGCTTGCAAAGCTTTGAATAGACCGTTTGGCGATTTCAATTTTCCTTTCACCTTCAACTGATTGTGCCATGCTCCCGCTTAAATCGAGTAATATCACCACATGCGCAGGCGGCTCCTGTTTTGTTACAGCATGAGCTGGTGAAGAAAGAAGCAGGACAAGACTAGCCAAAATGGTTAATACGATGTTTTTTTTCATCAATAAAAACCTCCCTTTTTTACTTTTGTACAGAAAAAGAGAAACGAAAGCATGAATCAATCGTTTCCCTTTTGTTCAGCAAGTTATTCGTGTAGTTTTAATGATTCTGCTGAAAAGATAGAACCCATTTCTTTACCAGTACTTGCTTGGTAGTAATGGCCTTTACCAGCTTTGGCTACTTGCTTCAATTGACCTTCATAGCCATCGTTAAAGTCTAATCCGATCACATTTACAACAGTTGATCCTTTTGAGTTATGCAATTCTTTTGCTACTTTTACTGGATCTCCGCCACAAGTTTCCTCACCATCAGTGATTAAGTACACAATATGCTTTGTTCCTGCAGTAAGCTGCTCATCCGCTTGCTTTGCATTTTCAAGTGCACGTGCAATCGGTGTCCAGCCAGTTGGCCCAAGTCCGTTTAAAGAGTTTTCGAAGCTGTCCTTTTCATAAGGCTGTACGCCGTAAACGCCTCTAATGACTTCACATGATTGAGCTTTACCTGAATTTTTGTTGTTTCCTTCAGAACCAAACAAGCTCATACGAATTTTAGCGTCTTTTGGAAGTGACTGAGCAAATTTAAATACCTCTTGTTTAGCGAGATCAAATTTGCGCTCCCCCTCTACTTTTCTTGCCATGCTTCCACTTGCATCAAGCAAGATTGTGACTCTTACATCTTTATTATGTTTTTTGACTGTAGATGCTTCTGCAAATACTGGTGAAGAGATTGACATAGATAATGTCAATACAGCTAAGGTTACGAGTGAGAATACTTTTTTCAACATAATTTTCCTTCCTCCTTATGTATTTGATTGAAACATCTTAATCGTAAATTATTCTGTCTTGGAATGGTATAGGACTCGGTCCCTTTTTCTCTTTCATCAAAATCACTAAAATTCTGTCAGATGTCTAGATATTTTCACCTAACACACCCATTATTCTCTCGTTTTCTCTGTCTTTCGAGGGACTTTGTATCAGCCATCAGTTCTTGTCAGGACATAAATGTTTAAGATTTCCTGATCTGCGTCTTAAGTCGCGATTTGACACATTCTGTTCAAATCTCTTTGAACACACAAAAAAATGCCTCATTTCTGAGGCACCTTTGCTTTATTTTTTAGCCATATACGTGTTGAGAAAACGATCGGCTGATTCGATTTGAATTCCTTTATAATAATGCTTCACGATGGCATCTACTTTTTTGCCTGCCTGCGCCATATAATGCGCACCATATTGACTCATGCCTACACCATGACCATATCCTTTTGTTGTAATGACAATCTGCTGGCCCTGGCGTTCCCATGTGAAGTCCGCTGAATGAAGGCCTAGTGATTCTCGAATGTCTCGGCCTGACATTGTTTTACCGTTGATCACGGCTTTCGCTACCTGATTTCCTGGTGTCCGTTCTACAATCTGTCCGACCTGAGCCTGCTGAGTGAGCGTCACACCTAATTTTTGCTGAAATTCACTGACCGAGATGGTTTTCTTATTTTGAAATTTTGGCGATTTTTCGTCCCATTTACTTGAGACACTTTTCAAATAAGGGATTTCGTTTTTCCAATAGGCTTCGGCATTTTCCGTTTTTCCGTTACTTGTTGAAAAGAATGAAGCATCAATTGGTTTCTCGTCATAAGTCAGCACTTTTCCTTGTGTGCTGGCGACAGCTTCCGTGACCTTTTTTAATTTCCAATTGTACGCTTTCCCCCAAATTTTCTTGAGTTCCTGTTTGTTTTTGTAAACTTGGAACATTTGGGTATCATCTACAAGAGAGCCCTTGGGTGATTTGACAGTCTTATCACTGATCATTTGTCTGACGATATACGTTCTTGCTGCGAGCGCCTGTGCCTTGAGTGCTTCCATTTCAAAATCAGCTGGCATTTCAGATGCTACGACACCGATCACATACTCTTCTAAGGGGATGTTTTCTACCTGCTGATGAGCTGAGCGATAGACGGGGATAGCGACGGGTGATTGCTTCAATTTGACTGAACCCTTCACTTCTTTTTTAACTGATGGTTCTGCTGCTACGTGCTGGCTGGCCGCCGGCTTCCCTTGGAACGTCGGCAACACAAGTAATGTTGGAATCATTAAAATGATGATGCATATTCCTGCGATTGTCCATATCATTGGTTTCATATTTGGCTGCCCCCATTTGTCATTGAATCTCTTTTATCCTATGGGCAGGGACAAGCTAATATGACAGCTTCTTTCATTTAGTGGACAAGTCTTTTATGAAGGTATGGGCCTGTTCTTAGAATGGATTTTACTGTTCGTCTGTATGAATAAAATTTAAGATGGTTGGATACACTAATGATAAGCTTCGTGAAATGAGGCATTCTATGATTCTAAAAAAAATCAGCATGCCCCAATGGACACACTGATTTCTTTCATGATTAAGCGTTCAGATCTGATACAACTTGTTCTTGTGTCACATCTGCTGATTCATCGTTTACTCTTTCAATATCTGCACCGATTGCTGCAAGCTTTTGGTGGAAGTTCACATAACCACGGTCAATATGCTTCAACTCAGTGACACGTGTATGACCTTCTGCCACTAATCCAGCAAGTACAAGTGCTGCTCCTGCTCTTAAATCAGTCGCTGCCACTTCAGCACCTTGAAGTTGAACCGGCCCATTGATAATGACAGAGCGACCCTCAATTTTAATATCGCCATTCATGCGGCGGAATTCTTCAGCATGCATAAAGCGGTTTTCAAACACCGTTTCTGTGATCATGCTTGTTCCGTTCGCACGAAGCAATAGCGCCATCATCTGAGATTGCATATCCGTTGGGAACCCAGGATGCGGCATTGTTTTTAGATCGATTGGCTTGAGCTCAGATGGTCCAATGACTCTTAAACCTTCTTCTTCTTCAATGATCTGAATACCCATTTCTTCCATTTTTGCCACAAGTGATGTCATGTGCTCTGGCACTGCGCCTTTTACAAGAACATTTCCTTCTGTAATGGCTGCTGCCACCATGAAAGTACCTGCTTCAATTCTGTCAGGGATGATGTTGTGTTTTGCACCGTGAAGTGTTTCCACACCTTCGATTTTGATTGTACCAGTACCAGCACCGCGAACCTTACCGCCCATGGCATTGATGTAGTTTGCTAAATCAACAATTTCAGGTTCTTTTGCTACGTTTTCTAAAATCGTTGTTCCTTCAGCTAATGCTGCTGCCATGATGATGTTTTCAGTTGCCCCTACACTTGGGAAATCCAAATAGATTTTTGCACCTTTTAAACGGCCTTTTACTTCAGCCTCGATGAAACCATTACCTACTTGAATTTTAGCTCCCATTGCTTCAAAGCCTTTTAAATGCTGATCAATTGGTCTTGAACCAATCGCACAGCCTCCAGGTAATGCAACTCTTGCATGACCTGTTCTTGCTAAAAGTGGTCCCATGACAAGCACGGATGCTCGCATTTTACGGACATACTCAAACGGAGCCTCAGTTTCTAGTGCATGAGATGCATCAACTGATACTTCGTTATTTTCAAAATGTACTTCTGCTCCTAAATGACGTAACACTTCATTGATTGTATATACATCGGAGAGCGTAGGTACATCACAAATTACGCTTTTTTCTGTACTTGCTAACAAAGATGCAGCGATAACTGGTAAAACGGCATTTTTTGCGCCTTCTACTTTAACTGTGCCGTTTAACTTTTGACCGCCGCGGACGATGATTTTTTCCAAGGTCTTCCCCTCCGCGTCCCAAATTCTCTATATTAATATTCAGTCGTTACGATTGGTGTGCCAACCGTAATCGTATGATTTTCGTTCATTTCCGAACTTCTGATGGCAATTTGAACATTCATTTTATCATTTGAAGTCATAATGAACTGTTCCCACTTATCTGTGTAAGCGGAAAGCGACACAAAATTAGACTCAACGAGATACTCAACTGGTTTTGCTTGAAATTCATTTGCTAACATTTCAGCTTTTTTTTGCAAAACAACATCCATCATACCATTTACATGACCATCGAGACAAGTAAAAATTACAATTTTCTCTTGTAATATGCTTTTTGCATGACGTACGAACTGATCATATGTATGCTCCCAGGTATTCAGTGGGCGAGCACCTTTTTGCTCATATAATAAATACGA
The DNA here is from genome assembly GCF_038593305.1 of Bacillus sp. FSL P4-0248. Lineage (NCBI taxonomy): Bacteria > Bacillati > Bacillota > Bacilli > Caryophanales > Bacillaceae > Bacillus > Bacillus sp. FSL P4-0248. Next base: position 3,297,747 of record NZ_CP151983.1, read on the forward strand.
CTTTTGATTGGATTTTGTGTCGGTCTTCACGAGTAAAATTTTCGATTCTGTATCATTTTTTTCATCTTTGTAAATTCCTGTGACTTTGGTGACATGTTGTTCTTTTTTTTCGGTCCACTCATACTGTCGTAGTTCGTCTTTCAAACGTTTCACTTTTTTTGAAAATTGTTCGGATGAAATATCTACATTTGTCTTGGCATGAAGGGTCCATCCATCGACTTCAATTTGCTGGTTTTTTAGACCTTCTGCTATTTGAGCGAGCGGGGAAGATTCTTCCGCACGAACACCTTGAATCATCAGAACAAAAAAAAGAATAAACGCAAATAATGGCCAACCTTTCAAATACTTTCTCACTTGTCATTCCCCCTTGCTACAAGTGTTGCCGCAAGGAGGTCAATGCATACGTGGAAAAGTCAACAAAAGGCGAGCCTTTTGACCCTTCTTTTTACGTTCCCGCAGAAGGCCGTGACCAAACCTTTTATGTTAGAACATATAAGGAATTTGTCTTGAGAAATTTAAGTAATCAAGGAAGAAATTGCTGACTGCAGATGCGATAGCAATGGTAATGAGCATCATCAGCAGCCTTGCTTGAACGATTTTCCCTTTTTTAATGAGTGGATCAATATTTACAGCAAGCAGTGCCCACCATGTAACCGCGATAAAAAATAGGTGGATCACAATGCCCACGATTGCTTGTTGTCCTACGTCTTCCATACAGTTGAATCCTCCTTTTATTTATTTCTGTAAAGGAAAACTCCCTTTCATTATATCCTCGAAAATCGGAAAGATGAATCATTTGGAAAAAAGAGCTACATTTAGTGTGAATCCCCTCTTATCCTGATGCCAAGGAGATGATATACTGCGTGTGGAAGGAGCTGAACACATTGAAAGATTCTTTTCCTGACTTTGTTGATTTGTACGGAGAATTGGTTCCCTCATTTGATCATGAATGGGAGGCCATTGCTTTCTACTTTGATTATAGACAGACACAGCTAGAAGAATTAGCACAATTGTGTCATTTTCATAACATTTCTTTGGATTACTCTGAGGAAAGCTTGTATCAGTTAGAATCACTATACTTTGATGCATTGACCAAGCAGCTGTTCGCTGAGTGGAAAATGCCGATAGATGCATTAGAAGCGATGATGAGTGTGTATATAGGAGAGGTTGTCATCCGTCATCATTCAGATGCTGACTGGGTGGTGCGGCCTTATATGGATTCTCCGCACAAATATACGCTTGGCTTACGCAGAAATAATAAAACATGGCATTGCAGTACGCAATTTTGCGAGCACTTATATCTAGAAAAGCAAGCATCTCATCCTTATGTGTCGATGTATCAATCTCTCATGTCATCCTAAAAAAAATCCTTCTTATCACAGTGATAAGAAGGATTTTCTGTTTTATTTCCCTGCTACATTTAAACGGTTTAACGCCCGTTTTAATGCGAGTTCCGCCCGGCGTACATCACTTTCATTCGGGTGGTTCAAATGCTCTTCAGCACGCTGCTTCGCTGATTTAGCACGATCGACATCAACTTTATCTGATGTTTCAGCGGCCTGAGCAAGAATCGTTACTTGTTCAGGGCGGACTTCAACAAATCCGCCACTTACTGCAACCAATTCAGTTGATCCACTATGTTTTAAGCGAACTGCACCGATTTTTAGCGGAGCAACCATTGGAACGTGGCCAGCTAAAATACCAAGCTCACCGCTTTCTGCTCTTACACTGACCATTTCCACATCCGCTTGATACACTGGGCCGTCGGGAGTAACGATATTGACTTGAACGGTCTTCATGCTTTTACCCTCCTAAGGACCAGATTAGGCCTCTACACCCATCTCTTTGGCTTTTTCAATCACTTCTTCAATGCGTCCAACTAAGCGGAATGCATCTTCTGGAAGGTGATCGTATTTACCAGACAAGATTTCCTTGAAGCCTTTAACAGTTTCTTTCAATGGCACATAAGAACCCTTTTGGCCAGTGAACTGCTCTGCTACGTGGAAGTTTTGAGATAGGAAGAATTGAATACGACGCGCTCTGTGTACCACAAGCTTATCGTCCTCAGATAATTCATCCATACCTAAAATGGCAATAATATCTTGAAGCTCTTTATAACGCTGCAATGTTTGCTGCACTTCACGCGCAATCGCATAATGCTCTTCACCAACGATCTCAGGTGCAAGTGCACGAGATGTTGAAGCAAGAGGATCAACCGCTGGGTAAATACCCATTTCAGTCAGCTTACGCTCAAGGTTTGTCGTTGCATCAAGGTGAGCGAACGTCGTTGCAGGAGCTGGATCTGTATAGTCATCTGCAGGTACATAGATCGCTTGAATCGATGTAACCGATCCTACGTTTGTAGACGTGATACGCTCTTGCAGCTGACCCATCTCTGTTGCTAGTGTCGGCTGATAACCTACCGCTGAAGGCATACGTCCAAGAAGGGCTGATACTTCAGAACCTGCTTGTGTAAAGCGATAGATATTATCGATGAAGAACAATACGTCTTGACCTTGTTCATCACGGAAATGCTCTGCCATTGTCAAACCAGTTAGGGCAACACGCATACGTGCACCTGGCGGCTCGTTCATTTGACCGAAGACCATGGCTGTTTTTTCGATAACGCCAGAATCTTTCATTTCGTAGTAAAGGTCGTTTCCTTCACGTGTACGCTCTCCAACACCAGCGAATACAGAAATACCGCCGTGTTCTTGTGCGATGTTGTTGATCAATTCTTGAATCAGAACGGTTTTACCTACACCAGCTCCACCGAATAGACCGATCTTTCCACCTTTGATGTAAGGAGCAAGCAGGTCAACAACTTTGATACCTGTTTCAAGAATTTCAACTTCTGTAGAAAGTTGATCAAAAGAAGGCGCTTGTCTGTGGATTGGATCTCTTTGAGCTTCCACACCAAGTGGCTCATCTAAGTCAATGTTATCTCCCAGTACGTTGAATACACGTCCAAGTGTTACGTTACCAACTGGTACTGAAATTGGTTTTCCAAGGTCTACAGCTTCCATACCGCGCTTCACACCGTCTGTTGATGCCATTGCGATGGTTCTCACTGTATCGTCACCTAAATGTAGTGCTACTTCTAAAGTTAAGTCGATATCAACTTCACTTTCGCTTTCCGCTTTATGCGAAACTTTGATCGCATTATAAATCTCAGGCAAGTGACCGTCTTCAAAACGAACGTCTACGACTGGTCCCATGATCTGACTGATGCGTCCTGTTTTCATTGCATTCCCTCCTGACAATTATTTCTATTCTAAGGCAGCTGCTCCGCCGACAATTTCTGTAATCTCTTGTGTAATCGCTGCTTGACGAGCACGGTTGTAAGAGAGTGTCAGGCTGTCGATCAATTCTTTTGCGTTGTCTGTTGCACTCTTCATTGCTGTCATTCTTGCAGCATGTTCACTTGCTTTGCTGTCAAGAAGCGCACCGAAAATCAAACTCTCTGCATATTGAGGAAGGAGAACTTCAAGAATTTCTTCTTCAGAAGGCTCAAACTCATAAGATGCGGAACGTTTATTTGGTGTCGCTGCGGCCGAAAGGTCCGTTAGCGGCAATAATTTCTTCTCTGTTACTTCTTGTGAAATCGCACTGACAAAGTGGTTGTAGAACATATAAAGTTCGTCAAACGCTTCATCAGAGAACATTTGAACTGTACTGCTTGCTAATTCTTTAATATCAGCAAACGCTACTTCGTCTCCAAGCCCTGTTACTTCAGAAATAACTGGAATACCACGCTTTTTGAAGAAGTCGCGTCCGATTTTACCAATGACAATCACCGCATATTCATCAGCGGATTGATGACGAGATTGAATGGTTTGGTAAGCGGCACGCAAAATCGAGCTGTTAAAAGGTCCTGCAAGCCCTCGATCAGATGTAATGACGAGATACCCTGTTTTCTTGACAGGTCTTGAAAGAAGCATTGGGTGCTTAGCACTTGTTCCAGTTGCGATTGCAGCAACCACTTCCTGGATTTTCTCCATGTAAGGAACAAAAGACTTCGCATTGTTTTCAGCACGATTCAGTTTCGCAGCTGATACCATTTGCATCGCTTTTGTGATCTGACTCGATTTTTTCGTTGACGTGATCCTTGACTTTATATCGCGTAATGAGGCCAAAGATTTCACCACCTTTTTTCAGGAATCCGTGTTCATTTACGTGAAAAGAGAGAAAAAGAGAATCTTTTTCTCTCGGAAAGATTACTAATTAGTTGCTTGGTGCAAACGTACGTTTAAAGCCTTCGATTGCTGTCTTCCACTCTTCATCAGCAGGCATATTTCCTGTTTGAGAGATTGTGTCAAACAAGCCTTTATGGTTTTCTTCAATATACAAGAATAACTCAGCTTCAAAACGTTTAACATCAGCAATGGCAACATCGTCTAAGTATCCTCTTGTTAGTGCGTAAAGAATCGCTACTTGTTTTTCAACTTTAAGCGGTTTGTTCAAGTCTTGTTTTAAGACTTCAACTGTTCTTGCACCACGGTTTAATTTCGCTTGAGTGGCTTGGTCTAGATCAGATCCAAATTGAGCGAATGCTTCAAGCTCACGATAAGAAGCAAGATCCAGACGAAGTGTACCTGCTACCTTTTTCATCGCTTTGATTTGTGCAGAACCACCTACACGGGATACAGACAATCCTGCGTTTACTGCTGGACGTACGCCTGAGAAGAAGAGGTCAGATTGTAAGAAGATCTGTCCATCTGTGATTGAAATAACGTTTGTTGGGATATATGCAGAGATATCGCCAGCCTGCGTTTCTACGAAAGGCAATGCTGTGATAGAACCGCCACCCTTTGCGTCACTAAGCTTCGCTGCACGTTCTAATAAACGAGAGTGAAGATAGAAAACATCACCAGGGAATGCCTCACGACCTGGAGGACGACGAAGCAATAATGAAAGCTCACGGTAAGCTGCCGCTTGTTTAGAAAGGTCATCATAGACAACAAGTACGTGCTTGCCGTTATACATGAATTCCTCACCCATCGTTACACCTGCATAAGGAGCAAGGTAAAGAAGTGGAGCTGGCTGTGATGCAGAAGCTGTGACAACGATTGTGTAGTCAAGCGCACCATGCTTACGAAGTGTTTCAACAACACCACGAACCGTTGATTCTTTTTGTCCGATCGCTACATAAATACAGATCATGTCTTGATCTTTTTGGTTTAGAATCGTATCGATTGCAACAGATGTTTTACCTGTTTGACGGTCACCAATGATCAATTCACGCTGTCCGCGGCCGATTGGAATCAAGGCATCAATTGCTTTAATTCCTGTTTGAAGCGGCTCATGTACAGATTTACGATCCATAACGCCCGGTGCTTCACTTTCGATTGGACGTGTTTTGCTTGTTAAGATTGGACCTAGTCCATCAACAGGCTGACCAAGCGGGTTCACAATACGTCCGATTAACTCTTCACCTACTGGAACCTCCATGATACGACCTGTACGTTTTACGTCGTCACCTTCGCGGATATCTTTGTAAGGTCCTAAAATAACGATACCTACGTTAGACTCCTCAAGGTTTTGAGCCATACCCATTACACCGTTAGAGAACTCAACCAGCTCTCCTGCCATAATGTTGTCAAGGCCATGTACACGCGCGATACCGTCCCCTACTTGAATGACTGTACCGACATCTTTTACTTCAATTTCTGATTGATAGTTTTGGATTTGCTGCTTTATCAGCGCGCTAATCTCTTCAGCTTTGATACTCACTAAGGTTTCACCCCTTCTAACGATTTTCGCCTGCAAGCTGACGTTCAATGCGGGAAAGCTTTCCGCTGACACTGCCGTCATAAATGCGGTTTCCGATACGGATTTTCACTCCGCCTATTAGATCCTTGTCAATCACATTTTCAACACGCAGTGATGTGACTCCGGCTTTTTTGGCAAATACTTCAGATAAAGATTGAATTTCAGCACCGCTCAGCGGTTTCACTGAATACACGACCGCATCGTCTATTTGTTTCGTGCGGTTTGCAAGTTTCACAAACTCCGACGTCATTTCAGAGAAAATATTCGTGCGTCCGCGGTCAATCAGTAAATACATTGTGTGCAATACATAAGTAGAAACACCTTTGAAAGCTTCTGCAATCAACTGTTTCTTTTTGTCTGCAGTAATCTTTGGATGAACAAGGAAGTCATTGAGTTCTTGATCAGCCTTTAGAACTTTTTTGATCTCATTCAGCTCTTTTTCAGTTTCGTCTACTGCCGAAGAAGCAAGAACGATGTCAAAAAGAGCAGAAGCGTAACGCTTAGAGACAATAGTTACGCTCATCGGCTTTCGCCTGCCTCTTTAAGGTACTCTTGAATCAATTTCTCTTGTGCCTGCTCATCAAGTTCTTTTTCAATCACTTTAGATGCAATCAGCACAGATAGTGATGCAACCTGCTCACGCAGTGCAGCCACAGCTTGTTCTTTTTCTTTCACGATTTCAGTTCTAGCAGACTCTTTCAAGCGCTCTGATTCTTGACGTGCTGCTTGAATGATCTCTTCTTTTTGTTTCTCACCAATCTTTTTCGCATTTTCGATGAGTGTATGTGATTCTTCGCGTGCTTCTTTCAATAAGACACGTTGTTCTTCAAGAAGCTTTTCAGCTTGAACGTGCTTTTCTTCAGCACTTGAGATTTCATTTCCTATATAATCTTCACGCTGCTTCATAATACCTAATAAAGGTTTAAGCGCAAATTTCTTTAAAAGTGCAAGCAAGATGAGCATAGCGATAAACTGGAATAACATATCACCGGCGTTGAAGCTTAAGCCCCCTGCTCCTAAAACCACTGGTAACTGAGACATTTAGTACGGCAACTCCCTTCTTTAAATAATATGTTAAGAAACAAAACATAAAGGAATGGCGAAGTTTCGAACTAATCTGATCTTCGCCATTAAAATTCATATTAGAACGCTTCTCACATATTAACCAAAGAATGCCAAGAATGCGATAACGACAGCGATAATTGGAAGTGCCTCAACTAAAGCGACCCCGATGAACATAAGTGTTCTTAGTTCTCTACCAGCTTCTGGCTGACGAGCGATTCCTTCAACTGTTTTAGATACGATTAGACCGTTACCAATACCTGCTCCTAGTGCTCCTAAACCGATTGCAATTGCTGCTGCTATTAAATTCATTAAAAAGCTCCTCCTTTAAAATAACGTCCTTTTTGGACTCTCAATTTTTTAGTGTTCGTCGCTGACTTTATGGGAAATGTACACCATTGTCAGCATGGTGAAGATAAATGCCTGGATTGTTCCGACAAACAAACTGAATGCCTGCCATACAATCATCGGCACGATGGCACCTAATGTACCAACGATACCAAGCGCAATGTTTTGCGTGTAGAAATTGGTCGCAAGTCCTGCAAGTAACCCAAGAAGAATCTCTCCAGCGAAAATATTTCCGTAAAGACGCAAACCAAGTGTTAGCGTGTTTGCAAATTCTTCAATGATTTTCAGCGGCACTAAATATGGGATTGGCTTGAAGAAGTCTTTCGTATATTCCTTGACTCCTTTTGCCTTGACACCGTAGAAGTGTGTAAGTCCCATGACCATAATTGCTAGTGTCATTGTGATTGCAGGATCAGCAGTTGGTGATTTCCACCACAAGTTGTGATCGACCGTAATCGAGAACGGCAGTCCAAGCATGTTTGAAACAAATATGTACATGAGTAATGTAACGCCAAGCGCTAGAAATGGGGCTCCTGTTTTCATGTCCATCGAACTACCTATGATATTTCGAACAAAATCAACGATCCATTCCATGAAGTTCTGCGCCTTAGTCGGACGAATAGACAGAACACGAGTAGTCAGCACCGCTATGAGAAGAACGATGATACTAGCAATCGTAATCATGAGAACATTGGATAAGTTGAACGTTAACCCTAAAAATTCTGTAGTTTTTGAACTGTGACCCAAAGAGTATTCACCTCTCTTCCATAGTAGAACGTTTAAGTTGAATGAAGGAATCTATCATAATGACAGGATATATTGTCATTAATCCTATAACAACACCTGCCAGATGAACTTCATTAGGGTAACGCCAAGCAATCGCTACTGCGAGAATCGCGTTGGCCCACCTGGCTGTACTTCCCATTGAACGAATGGATTTTCCTTTTTTAACCGCTCGATCAAAAGCGTGCATTCTCCGTATAAGTAGGAATAAATTAAAGAAAGCAAAAATTGTGCCGATAATGAAACCAAGAAACAGTGGTTTAAAACCAGGCATGGCATAGCCAAACACAAAAATTGCCAATAGATAGAACATGTATTTACTCTGTCTGCGGAAAATCGCGTTTGGATCGTTCATTCATCTGACTCCCGATGAAAAGTATTGTAAAAAAGGTGATAAATGGTGATGAAAACTGCGTAGAAGACGCTTATGATAAGCCGTCCTATTCGAAAAAAATCAATCACCCATCGGTCTAATTGCACAATCAGACTTGAAATCTTTAGATCTATGGGATGCTGCTTCATTCGTTGATACAAACCCTGATTATTAAAGGGTTCACAATGAGGATTAGTAGAGTGCTATAGGCTATGAAAACCTTACCATAATACCCTCGTTTAGCATACAATAGCGTCTATGATGTGTCAATCGGTTGAAAGTTAAAAAACTTTTCTATAGTGATAGAGCACACAAAATGTTCACAATTTCATCAAACTTTAGGAGAGATGTGACAATCATTGAAAAAAACAGCCAATGTTCAGTATACATTGATTTTTCTAAGAACGGTATCAACCGTTTGTCATATATTTCAAAAAGCCCACATGCACGTTTGCATGTGGGCTTTTATTAAGACTTTCTTACTTCGTTCCGTACATACGGTCACCAGCATCACCAAGACCTGGGATGATGTAACCTTTTTCGTTTAGTTTCTCATCTAATGCTGCAATGTAGATATCAACATCTGGATGATGCTTTTGCATTTCCTCTACACCTTCAGGGGCAGCAATCAGACACATAAAGCGAATGTTTTTCGCACCGCGTTTTTTCAAGCTGTTTAACGCTTCGACTGCAGAGCCGCCAGTTGCAAGCATTGGGTCTACTACGATAAATTCACGTTCTTCCACATCAGATGGAAGCTTCACATAATATTCAACAGGCTTTAATGTTTTCGGATCACGGTATAAACCAACATGTCCCACTTTAGCAGCTGGAATGAGTTTCAAAATCCCGTCTACCATTCCAAGACCTGCTCTTAAAATTGGCACAACACCGAGTTTCTTCCCTGAGATCACGTTTGATTTCGCTACTTGTACAGGTGTTTCTACATCTACCTCTTCAAGCGGTAAATCTCTTGTGATTTCAAATGCCATTAATGTTGCGACTTCATCCACTAGCTCTCTAAATTCTTTAGTTCCTGTATGAACGTCACGAATATATGTAAGTTTGTGCTGAATAAGCGGGTGATCAAATACATAAACCTTTGCCATTGCTTGCTACAACTCCTTTTCTGTCATCTTCCGGTGAACTTTGCACACTTCCTACAATTCTACATAAAAAGACATCATCTTTCAATATGATTCGCAAATCCTACAAAAAAAACCCACATGCCAAATATAGGCAAATGGGTCTGTTTTTAATAATCTAATTCGTTATATAGAGGGAAACGGGCCGTAAGATCAGATACACGCTTTTTCGCCTCTTCTAATTTCGCTTCATCTTCATGATGCTTTAGCGCAAGTGCAATAATGGAACCGACTTCTTTCATCGCTTCTTGATCAAAACCGCGGCTTGTTACTGCTGCTGTACCTACACGTACACCACTTGTGACAAATGGTTTCTCTGGATCATAAGGAATTGCATTTTTGTTCACTGTAATACCGATTTCATCAAGAACGTTTTCTGCAATTTTTCCTGTGATGCCAAGAGAACGCAAGTCGATGAGAACAAGATGGTTATCTGTTCCGCCAGATACAAGCTGAATATCTTCAGATAAAAGAGTTTCAGCTAGTTGTTTTGCATTATCAATGACGTTTTGTGCATATGTTTTGAAATCTCCGTTCAATACTTCACCGAAAGAAACAGCTTTTGCAGAGATGACATGCATCAGTGGTCCACCTTGAATACCAGGGAAAATCGATTTGTCGATCTTTTTACCAAACTCTTCACGGCATAGAATCATTCCGCCGCGAGGTCCGCGTAATGTTTTGTGAGTTGTCGTTGTCACAAAATCTGCGTAAGGAACTGGATTTGGATGAAGACCTGCTGCAACAAGACCAGCAATGTGAGCCATGTCGACCATAAAGTAAGCACCGACTTCATCAGCAATCTCACGGAACTTTTTGAAATCAATTTGACGTGGGTATGCACTTGCACCCGCAACGATAAGTTTCGGCTTATGTTCACGTGCTTTTTCAAGTACATCTTGATAGTCGATATGCTGAGTTTCTTTATCTACACCATATTCTACAAAGTTGTACTGTACACCACTAAAGTTTACAGGGCTTCCGTGTGTTAAATGCCCGCCATGTGATAAGTTCATGCCCAGTACTGTATCGCCATGCTCAAGAATTGTAAAGTATACGGCCATGTTCGCTTGAGCACCTGAGTGAGGCTGTACGTTCACATACTCAGCGCCAAAAATTTCTTTTGCGCGGTCACGTGCGATATCTTCCACAACGTCTACATGTTCACAGCCGCCATAGTAGCGTTTACCAGGATAGCCCTCAGCGTATTTGTTAGTTAATACAGAGCCCTGTGCTTCCATGACTGCTTCGCTTACGAAGTTTTCTGATGCAATTAATTCGATTTTGTCCTGCTGGCGTTTCCGCTCTAGTTGAATTGCTTTGAATACTTGTGCGTCTTGCTCAGGTAAATGTTTCATCAGCGAAATCCTCTCCAATCTATTTCCATTCGATGTTTTCACCATCTCATTGTACACGGTTTTTGAGTAAAATGTAAAAGTTTTTTTTGGAAAATCGACTTCTTTTTTATGAAAACCCGAATATTCAAGTGGTAAAGCGTCTTCATCATTCAACATTATATTAGAAATATATCGAAGCTATGATCTTGTATAAACGGCTCGTTCTCCGCCAATCAGCTTCGGACGCGTTTTCGCAAAAGTCACATGTGCATGTCCTAATCGATGACGACTGAGGCGGACAGGTACAGCAACTCTCTTTAAGTGCATCCCAATTAACGTATCGCCGATATCAATTCCAGCATGTGCCTCAATGCATTCGACTAATACAGGATGTTCCATTTGCTGATACGCATGCGCCGCCATCGAACCACCTGCCTTGCGGACAGGTACTGCAGCTACGATCTCCAGGTTAAAACGGAAAGCCGCTTCTTCTTCAACAACAAGGGCACGATTTAGATGTTCACAGCATTGAAAGGCGAGCTCAATGCCGGTCTCTCGTCTTAACTGATCCAATTCTTGATAGATAGAGGCAGCAATTTGCTCACTTCCTGCAGTACCAATATGCTCACCAGCCACTTCTGACGTACTGCAGCCAATGACTAAGATTTGCCCGGCACGCAATTCAACTGTTTGATGAAACTCTTTTAACATTTCAAGCCAATCTTGACCAATGTTCATGTTAAGCGCTCCTTATAGGTGCTTTTCTTCGTAATCAGCAATTTTGCCAATCCGCACAGCATGGCGTCCTGCTGTAAACTCTGTCGTCAGCCAAATGTGCGCAATCTCACGTGCTAATCCTGGCCCAATCACTCGCTCTCCCATCGCAAGAACGTTCGTATCATTATGTTCTCTCGTTGCTTTCGCACTAAATGTATCATGAGCCAATGCACAGCGAATTCCTTTTACTTTATTTGCTGAGATGCTCATGCCGATGCCTGTCCCACAAATTAAAATGCCGCGGTCGACTTCTCCGTTTGCCACCATATTGGCTACAGGGAAAGCATAATCTGGGTAGTCTACAGAACCTGATCCGCATTCACAACCCATATCAATGTATTCAATCTTCAATTCATCCATCAGTTGTTTGATTTCTTCACGAATATTCGTTCCGCCGTGATCGGATGCAATGGCTACTTTCATCGGGCAATTCCTCCTAAGGGTGAGTTGATCTGTTATGTCTTACATTCATTCTTTATTTACAGTTATATTTTAACCTCTGCCTAGTGATTTGCAAACAATAGCAGAAAAACCGTTGAGGCAACGGTTTTACAGGTTATCTATTATGATGATCTTTTTTCAGCTTCTCAGCAAGCTGATACAGTAAGGCTTCTAGTTCATCTCGTGTTTCCTGATAAACAGAAAGACTTCCTCCAAACGGATCGGATACATCGCCTTCTGTTCCTGTCGCAAATTCCTTTAAAGTGAAGACCTTGCCTTTTGCATGCGCATATTGCTCTGCAATCAACTGTTTATGCTGCATCGTCATCGTGAAGACGTAATGAGCTTCGCGCAGAAGATCCTCTGTCAATTTTGATGATGAGTGATTTAGTGGAATGCTTTTCTCAAATAATGCTTCGATCGCTTGAGGAGAAGCCTTCCCTTCATCGGAGGCAAAAATGCCCGCTGATTTTACAGTGACCTCTAAACCTTTTTCATCTGCAATGGAAGCAAAAAGGGCTTGAGCCATTGGACTTCTGCATGTATTTCCCGTACAAACAAATAAGATTTTCATCTTTCGCCCTCCTTTTCTTCTATTATATAGCATTTCATTCTACATGTTATGTAAGGAGATTGGCTAGAGCGGAAATAATAATTTGATACCAAAGGCTAGTAAAATGATTCCGCCAAGCGCGCCGCTATATGAACCAACCCATGACCGAACCTGTTTACCGAGTAATAATCCGAGCCATGTGAGGAGCATACTAAAAAAACCAAACAATAATATAGTCATCCACACCTGGGAACCGTAAATCCCAAGACTTAAACCAACGGAGAAGCTGTCTAGGCTTACACTTGTAGCAAAAAGAACGAGACCAGCCCCAACAGGTGCGATAAAGGGCTTATCCTCTTTGCGGATAGAAGCAACAATCATTTGCAGTCCCAGCACCAAAAGCAGCGCCCCGCCGATATAGGTGGCAAGTAGACCGAGCCATCCGGATAAGAGCTGACCTGTCAGCATGCCAAAAAGCGGCATAAACATATGAAATATCCCAATGACAAGTCCAATATAAATGATCTGGCGGAACCTCAGCTGAATCATCCCCATACCAAGTCCAACCGAAAAAGCATCCATCCCAAGTGCAAAAGCCATGATGCTGAGTGTCAGCAATTCGCCAGCTAGTTCGTTCATGTAAATCCCCCTTGGACACACATTCTTCTTTAACCTATGTTTGTCCAAGAAAGGTTAGAACTATTGGAACGAAGGGAGTGTACGCCCTCCTGCGGCTTTTTGCAGACGGTTCATAATGGCAGAACCAACTCCCTGCTCTGAGAAGGCTTCTGAAATAATCAAGTCTACATCTGTTTCATCAAATTGTCTCAGTACACGATAAAGGTTTGCAGCAACCGTTTCAGGTTTTTCTCTATATCCACAGCTGTACACAACATCTGCAGCAAACAGCGATTTCTTTTCTTCTGTTGTCAGCACTCCGACTTTTAGACCTTCAGCTTTGTATTTCTGAATGTGACGCTGCATGTCTTCATCACTTCCATGAAAGATATACATCTGGGCTTCAGGTGCATAATGTGTGTATTTCATTCCCGGCGATACAGGCGCTTCGTCCTTTTTTGTCAGCCCTGGGTCCACACTCACCGTCCCCACGACCTCTTCTAATGCTTCTTTTGTAATTCCGCCTGGTCTTAAAATCACTGGGGTCTCACCGGCACAGGATACAACCGTTGACTCAACGCCAATTCCAGTTGAACCGCCATCCACAATCCCAGCGATTCTCCCTTCGAGATCACTCGCTACATGGTCAGCTTGTGTTGGTGAAGGTTTTCCCGAACGATTGGCACTTGGTGCAGCAATTGGCAGACCAGCTGCTCGAATCAGCTCAAGCGCAATGGGATGGTCAGGCATTCTCACACCTACTGTGGATAAACCTGCTGTAACCTGCTTTGATAAAGTGCCCGGCTTACACGGAAGAACGATGGTTAAGGCGCCCGGCCAAAAGGCATCCATCAGCGCCTTCGCTTTTTCGCTTTCTATTTGTGCAAATTCGTGAAGCTGCTGAACCTCCGCAATGTGAACAATCAACGGATTATCACTCGGACGCCCTTTCGCTTCATAAATTTTCATAACGGCTTCTGTCTCTTTCGCATTTGCCCCGAGTCCGTAAACGGTCTCTGTCGGGAACGCAACCACTTCATTTTGCTGCAGCAGATCGGCCGCCTGTTTAATTTGTGGATAGTATGTGGATAAATCCTTTTCTAAATCCACAGACCACCTTTTTGTATTTAACATCATACAAACTCCTTTTAAAAAAAGATAAAACTGTTGATATATCTCAATTATCCTTTTGAAAGTATAAAAGATGATGATCAATAAAACAAGCGTTGTCCACAATTTGTGGATAACGCTTGTTTAGTAGTGGATAAGTATGTGTATAAGTCCATCATTTTGTGATTAACTGCCTTTTTTTTGCAGGACCACAGCCTGTTCTTTCCCCAATGTCTCTTTTGCATGTGCTGAGCTCCATATGCTTTCTGGAATTTCCTCTAAAGGCGTAAAGCCCATTAATGCCAAAAAATCATGGGAAGAGGAATGGTTTGCGACGACATAAAAAGTATCCACACCCATTTTTTCACCGAGCGTTTGAACACTTTGGAACAAAGAGACAATGTGTCCCTGACCGAGCTTATCTGATATGACAAGAGACCGCAGCAATCCCTCTTGTTCATTGAGCTGTTCAAGACCTAAGCAGCCTGCCAGCTGACCATCCGCATCTTCCATCACTACAAATGCCGTTCGCTCCGCAAGCGTTACTCCGCCTTTTGCTTGTCCCTTTTCAAGAAAAGCATTGATCGCCGGGACATCTTGTTCTGTGGCTATTCTTAATTGATAATACATGCTTTCACCTCTTTTTGTTCTCTTACTTCAACTCTATGAGGCAAAAACCGATTTATACCTTTTTTAAGAGAAAAGACTAGAGACCCATTCAAACAAAAAGAACTTCACTTCACCTGTCTCTTCTTCCTCTTCTTTCACCACTTCATTAACAGACTCTTTCGTTTGCTGCGCTGTCACTTGTTTATCATCCTCCCCTTCTGGTGAGGCGATGGCTTCTCCGTTTGAAAAATCGATAAAGCAGAGCGGCGGAAATAACACACACCACCAGTTGGCTCCGTCTCCTTCTCCAAGCGTAATTAAAATGGCTTCATATTTCCCAGCAGGGTAGACGAAATTTCCATAGAGCTTTGTTGGAAATGAAGCTTTTTGAAAACTGACCGATACGGATTGATCTATGTGCTGTTCCTTCAATTTCGCTTTGGCGATACGATTGATTTCTGGCAGCTTTGATCGAATGACACGTCTTGCTTCTTCAATGGATGTGAGGTCTTTGACCCACTCTGTCATACTCGCATTGACCTCGTCACGAATACTTCTTTTCACATCCTGATCCGCTGAACGATCACTATTTGCTAAAATGCGTAATCGAATCGCTTCATCTGGTATGACAACAGGCTGATTTGCAGAAGCAGCCGCTGTCTCCTCTCTGCCAAGATTTGCAAAAGCACCGCATAATAATAGAAACATATAAAGACAAATCATCGTTTTACTTTTTAACATTGTGTGTTCCCCCCACTTTTTCTCTTCGCTACAAACATTGTGTCCAGGAAACCCATCTCATAAACAGTCAACATGATTTTTTTAATAGATTATGAGTCAAAACAAAAAAGCCGTTCTCATTAAGAACGACTTTTGAGTGAGGATTGGTAGTCAGAAGGGTATAGTCTCCCATCCCAATCTCTACTGATTTTTAAACCAGATTCTGTTTTGATGACAGTCATGGCTCCTTTT
Organism: Bacillus sp. FSL P4-0248; assembly: GCF_038593305.1. Taxonomy (NCBI): domain Bacteria; kingdom Bacillati; phylum Bacillota; class Bacilli; order Caryophanales; family Bacillaceae; genus Bacillus; species Bacillus sp. FSL P4-0248. The sequence goes on from NZ_CP151983.1 coordinate 3,313,647, forward strand.
TTCTCGATTTCTTTTTTGACTTTTCCTTTTTGATCGATAAATTGGATCACCATTTCATAGTTAAATTCAATTCTGTCATCGCTTTCATCTGAAGGCGTAAACATAATTTTCTTCAGCTTGATTTGACAATCTTGATCCTTTGCCGCTTCTAATATGCTCGGGAACATGCTGTCTTGTGTATATTCTTGATATTCATGTTCGGTTAAATAAACCTTCAGCTTCTCTTTCATGTCAGATAGGTCATCCGTTCGATTCACTGTGTATTGTGCTTTTTTATAGCTTTCTCCAAATGCTGCTGCCTCTTTTTTAAAGCTCGGTTTACCACAAGCACTCACAATCAATAGTACACTGACGATGACCAACACCATCGCATACCTTTTGTTCACACCATTCGCTCCTTCAAAACAAATTTATGTAAAAAATCATGATCAGAATGTTCATTCTTCTATATATACGTTTCTCTTTTACCATAAGTTTCATCTTTACATAATAAAATAGTCCGGCTTTCTTCAGCCGGACTTTCCGTTTTGAATGTGTGCGCAAACAGCTCGATCTTTTCCGTTAATATCTTTGATGATACAGACATCCGCTTTAGGAAATGCCTGCTCAAGAAGCGCTGTGACATCTTGACCTTGCGTATGTCCAATTTCAAAGACAACAACTGCCTGATCACTCAGCACGCTGGGAAGATCATGAACGAGACGCTGATAAAACCACAAGCCATCACGTCCGTCAGTCAGCGCATTCGCCGGCTCATGCTTTGTCACAACCTCAGACAAACTGTCCATTTCTTCCGCCGCAATGTAGGGTGGATTGGAAATAAATACGTCCACTTTCATGCCTTGAGCTATAACAGGTTCAAGTAAATCTCCATGTAAAAAATGAACGTCTGCACCGAGCGCTTGTTGATTCCGTTTTGCTACCGCAAGTGCTTCTTGCGAGATATCAGTCGCTGTGACAGATAGTGATTTTTTTTCAAGAGCCAGCGTAATCGCAATGGCCCCGCTTCCTGTGCCAACGTCAACTGCTTTGAGCGGCTGATCGGGCGGGAAAACGTCACCTACTAAATGGAGCGCCGCCAAAACAACTTCTTCCGTTTCAGGACGAGGGATGAGAACATGCTTGTTCACCTCGAAAGGACGTCCGTAAAAGAATTCAACTCCCGTTAAATGCTGAACAGGAACACCAGCCTTGTGCTGCGTCACAAATTTGCTGAACAGGTGATCTTGCTCCTCAGGCAGCGAATCATGAAAACGTGCAAGAAGCTCACTTCTGCTCCAGCCAAGTACATGCATCAAAAGAAGCTCTGCTGCATTTTGGTCTCTTCCAGCTTCCGTTAACAAAGAAGAAGCCCATTTAAGGGCTTCAAAAATTGTTCGCTCTTTATTTTGCATTTTGAAGCTTTCTTGCTTGGTCTTCCATAATTAATGCATCAATGACCTCGTCAAGTTTTCCTTCTAAAATTTGATCAAGCTTTTGAATCGTCAACCCGATACGGTGATCTGTTACACGGTTTTGCGGGAAGTTGTACGTACGGATACGCTCTGAACGATCCCCTGTTCCAACCGCAGATTTACGCGTTTGATCATATTCAGCCTGTGCTTCACGCTGGAATTTATCATAAATTCTCGCACGCAGTACTTTCATGGCTTTTTCTTTGTTTTTGATTTGCGACTTCTCATCCTGACAGGATACAACCACACCTGTTGGAAGGTGAGTTAATCGAACTGCAGACATGGTCGTATTGACACTTTGTCCGCCAGGTCCGCTAGATGTGAAAGTATCTACACGGATGTCTTTTTCATGGATATCAATTTCAACTTCTTCAGCCTCAGGCAATACAGCAACTGTCGCTGTTGATGTATGAATTCGTCCGCCTGATTCCGTTTCCGGAACACGCTGCACGCGGTGTGCGCCGTTTTCAAATTTCAGTTTGGAGTATGCGCCTTTCCCGCTGATCATAAAGATAATCTCTTTATAACCGCCTGTGCCTGTGACACTCGCTTCCATCACTTCCGTTTTCCAGCCTTGCATTTCAGCATAACGACTGTACATGCGGTAAAGGTTTCCGGCAAAAAGAGCAGCTTCTTCTCCACCCGCTGCACCACGAACCTCCACAATAACGTTTTTGTTGTCATTCGGATCTTTCGGGATCAGCAAGATTTTCAGCTCGTCTTCTAAACGTTCCGTTTCCTCTGTGAGCTCTGAAATTTCTTCTTTGACCATGTCGCGCATCTCGGCATCCAGCTTCTCTTCCAGCATTGCTTTCGCGTCATTCAGCTGGTCGTATGCCGCACGATATTGTCTATATACCTCAACAGTTTCTTGAATATCGGATTGCTCCTTTGAATATTCACGAAGCTTCGTAGGGTCGTTCACCACTTCAGGGTCACTTAAATATTCATTTAGCTTTTCATAGCGTTCTTCAATTGATTTTAAACGGTCTAACATGGTCTTCACCTCTGTTTTGTGCGTAACAGTCTAATTATAGTATAGCGGGGTATGACAGTCAAAAAAATTTCCAAAACAATTGATTTCCTGCAATTTTTCGCTAGAAAACACGATCTTTGGCGATTGGTTACTTGTTTTGTCTAACGTGAAGGAACAGGTCCTCCTTAAAGAGAATGGTACTTGTAATTGAAAAAAGGGAGGGCATTTGGTTTGAATACAAATGAGGTTGCAAAGGAAATTGGTGTTTCTTCAAAGACGATTCAGCGTTGGGTCAAACAGCTCAACATCCCTGTCGCCCGGAATGAACTTGGACATTATGAATTTCATGAAGACATTGTACAGCTGCTCAAAGAGGTCAAACACCAGATGAGTGAAGGTGTAATCCTCCAAGACATTCAACTGCCAATCCATAAGGAAACCGTCCGTCAATCAGCACCTGCTGCCCAAACTGATGTCTCCATACAACGGATTGAAGCATTAGAAAAACAGGTGAAAGAGCTTATTCAGCAGCAATTACACGTCAATGATGCAGAAGACCGCCTGCAAGAGCTTGAACGGAAATTGGCTAAAAAAGCAGATGAAGGTGTATCGTATCAGCTGCTTCAGCACCGCAGAGAAATTGAAGATTTATCCACTAAATTTGACCGCCTCACCGCAGCCTTGAAACAACCATCACAAGTAGAAGAAAAAAAGGAAATCGCACACCCTGACATCAAAAAAAAGCGTGTACTCTTCCCTCTGTTTCATTCATTTCGTTAAGAAAGGCTGCCTCGATAGGCAGCCTTTCTACTATATTATACGGTAAGTGCAATAATGATCGGTAATGTGATGAGTGACATGATGGCACTGATCACAAATGCGGATGCAGTTTCCGCCTCTTGTTTTTCAAATCGTGTTGCGATCATCGCTGCAACAGCTGAACCTGGGAAGGCAACAAGCAATACAGCTTTTGTAATTTCATCAGCCGAAAGACCCATAAGAACGGCAATAAAATACATAAGTAATGGTTGTACAGCTACTTTTAGCAATGCAATACTGAAGGCTGGCAAGCTTAATTTAATTTTTCGGATACCAACAGTGACACCGACTGCGAATAGCGCAACCCCTGATGTAACGCTGCCAATTTCCTCTAACATTTCATGTCCGATTGCAGGAAGTTTAAATCCTAAAAGAACAAGAATGATACTGGCTAACGGCGCAAGTGCAAGCGGCTCTGATAAACCGTGCAAAATTGCTTTTGTCGTCATTTTTAGGAAACTTTCGCCTTCTTTGGCTTTTCCTTTTGTTTTTTCACCGACAGTTGACACAATAATAGCAATTGGATCAAGCAATGCATTTACAACTATTCCGGTAATCGCAATCGGAATTGCGACTTCTTGAGCCCCAAATAAACTGCCCAAGACCGGAATCCCCATAAATGCAAAGGTCGGTTGTGCTGAGTTTAATGAGAAAACAGAAGAATCTGTTAAATCATATTTAAAAGCAAATTTTGTAACTAAAAGGATAATGATATAAAAACCAACAATTCCGAAAATCAATGCAACGAAAAATGGAATTTGACTATAGAATTTATCTTTTGGTGTTGACAGAATACTGGCGATAAAGTGCGCTGGTAAAGCATACTTTGTAACAAGTGTACTTACACCTTTTGCAGATTTAGCGTCATAGCTGCCGAAGTTCCCTGCGAACCAACCCAGCGCGATAACGAAAAAAATCGGTGCTAGGAGGATCAAAATATTTAAAAAGTCCACCTTACTCTTCCTCCTTAAATCCTTTACGTGTTTCTTTTTTTATTGCGGCATTGCTTAAATTACCCGAAGCAATGCCGCGTTACACATTTTATTATGCTCTTACAATTTTTTTATATTCAGGAATCCACATTGCGTCTTTCACAGCTTGTTCGATGTTATCAGGTGTTCTTCTAGCGACACCATCTTTAATTGCTGCTTTCGCTACTTCAACAGCCACATGAATTGACACTTCTTGCAATTTATCAATACTTGGAAGAAGACCAGCACCTGGTTTCTCATGATCAACCATTTCAGCAATTGCATTCGCAGAAGCAACGAACATGCCTTTTGTGATGATTTTTGATTCTGTTACGATTGAACCAAGACCAAGTCCAGGGAAAACGAACGCATTGTTTGATTGTCCGATTTCATGTTCAATTCCGTTATACTCAACGTTTTCGAACGGGCTTCCTGTTGCAACAAGCGCACGGCCGTCAGTCCATTTGAATAGATCCTCTGGCACAGCTTCAGCAAGCGGTGTTGGGTTAGACATTGGCATGATCACTGGACGCTCTGTATGAGCTGCCATTTCTTTAATGATTTCTTCAGTGAATGCGCCGCCTTGACCTGATGTACCGATAAGGATCGTCGGCTTCACCCTGCGAACAGTTTCAGCAAATGAGATTTGTCCTTTTTCATCGCGTGCCCAGCCTTCTACTTCATCAGAAGTACGAAGGTATGGTTTTTGGAAATCAAGAACTTCATCCTCAAATTGATCTGTTAGCAATCCTCTGTAGTCTAATGTCCAGAATGCATTGTTTGCTTCTTCTTCTGTTAGACCTTCAAGAACCATTGTGTCACGCATTTGATCTGCAATTCCGATACCAGCTGATCCAGCTCCGAAGATGACAACACGGTGATCTTTCAATTGAGTACCAGTTTTCTTGACAGCTGCAAGAACACCCGCTAAAGTAATGGCACCAGTACCTTGAATATCATCGTTGAACGTTAAGATGTTATCGTTGTATTTTTTCATGATGTTACGCGCATTTTTGTTTCCAAGGTCTTCCCAGTGAAGCAATGCTTTCGGGAAGAATTTAAGTGCTGCTTTCACATAAGCATCAATGAATTCTTCGTATTTTTCACCTTGTACACGTTTGTGATGGTTCCCGATGTATAATGGATCATTCAATAATTTTTCATTGTTTGTTCCAACATCTAATACAACTGGAATCACGCGGCTAGGATCAATACCTGCTGCAGCCGTGTAAACAGCTAATTTACCGATTGCGATATTGATACCACCAACACCCCAGTCACCAATTCCAAGAATACTCTCAGAGTCAGTTGCAACGATGAGGTCAATATCTCCAGCAGTTGCGTGCAAGTTTTCAAATGCTTTCTCGATTCCGTCAATATCGTCGATTGAAAGATAGACACCATGAGGTCTTCTGTATTCATGGCTGTATTCTTGAATCGCTTCACCAACAGTTGGTGTGTACACAACTGGAAGCATTTCACGAAGCTTTTCTGTTAGAAGCTTGTAGAACAATACTTCGTTACGGTTTTGTAAATCACTTAAGTATACGTTTTGACGAAGACGATCCGGCTGAGCTAGAAACTGCTTGTACGCTCTTTCTGCTTGCTGTTCTAAAGTTAGAACCGTTGGAGGTAGTAAGCCTTCTAGTCCAAGCTCTTGTCTTTCTTCTTCAGAGAAAGCAACGCCTTTATTCAACGTTGGAATCGATAATACATCTTTACCTGTCAAAGTGGTTTCGAGGTACCCTTCTTTTGTTTTCTTCACGTTGTTCATCAAAAACTACCCTCTTTCTAAAATATAAATAAAGTGAACTATTAATCCAAAGAACGATTAAGGAGAAAAATCCTTAATCAAAAAAATTATGACAAGAAATCGAACTTTTCATTTAAATGCTTTACACTACAGTTAGTCATTTTATGCCTGCTTATGACAAAACGCAAGCGTTGAAAATTAGATAATTTAATCGTAGTGTTATTTAATTTATTTAAGTACAAATGATGGGTGTTCAGCCAAAATCTCGAAAAACGAAACACAGCGGCATTTGCTATTTTTTATTTGTCAAGTGTTGTACCAACATCAAGTCTTGGTACTTCATGGTGATGTCTGCATCGTGCTTCGTATGATTCCTGCGCACCTACTAAAATAATAGGATCATCATAGGATGCGGGTTTACCGTCGATCAAGCGTTGTGTTCTACTCGCTGGGGAGCCGCATACCGAACAAACTGCTTGAAGTTTTGTTACAAGCTCTGCACATGCCATTAAATGCGGAACAACACCAAATGGCTCTCCTCTGAAGTCTTGATCCAGGCCTGCAACAATGACTCGGTAGCCTTGGTCAGCCAATTGAGTGACAATGTCAATGATTGTCTCATCAAAAAATTGCACCTCATCAATGCCAATGACATCGGTTCTTTCTGATATGTGCGTTATTATGTCTTTTGGTGAGGCTACTGCAATCCCATCTAATGATGAACCGTTATGTGACACAACTGAGCTTGTACTATATCGGTTATCAATTGCTGGTTTGAATATTTTTACTTCTTGTTTGGCAAAGGTGGCCCTTTTGGCTCTCCGAATCAATTCTTCCGACTTTCCAGAAAACATACTGCCGCAGATGACTTCAAGCCAACCGCTTTGTTTCATCACATACATAAGGTCTTCTCCCCCGTTTTAAAGTTCCATCAATCCACGTAAAAAAACAGGCAAGAACGGATTCCTGCCTGTTTATTGTATCTATTATTACTTAAGACCGTATTTTTTGTTAAAGCGGTCAACACGTCCATCAGCAGAAGCGAATTTTTGACGGCCTGTATAGAAAGGATGGCACTCAGAGCAAATCTCGATGCGTACCTCTTCTTTTACTGATCCAGTTTCAAACTCATTTCCACAAGCGCATTTGACTGTAGCTTTTTTGTAGTTAGGATGAATTCCTGTTTTCATCTACTGTCATCTCCTTCCGCCCTGAATCCAATTCGGAAACAGAGTTAATATCTCAGAAATAAATTCTGAAACGCACATGATAAAATTATAACAGTGTGAGTCTATGATTGCAAATGTATTTTTTCAGGGAAGCTATCTTCTTGATGCAGACATATTGGCTTGTTTCCATTCTTGCGTTAAAATATCGAAAAATTCTTGGTTTGTCTTTGTTTTTCTCATTTTGCGCATGAACTTCTCAGCGAAGTCAGGTGTATCTGACATCGATTTTCTCATCGCCCATAAACGATCAAGATGCTCTTTTGGCACAAGCAGTTCTTCTTTTCTCGTACCAGAACGGCGAATGTCGATCGCAGGGAAAATTCTTCTTTCGGCCAAAGAACGGTCCAAATGAAGCTCCATGTTTCCAGTTCCTTTAAACTCCTCATAAATCACGTCATCCATACGTGATCCTGTATCAACAAGTGCAGTGGCTAAAATCGTCAAGCTTCCGCCTTCTTCAATGTTACGCGCAGCACCAAAGAAGCGTTTTGGACGATGGAAAGCCGCAGGATCAATACCGCCTGAAAGCGTTCGGCCGCTTGGCGGAATCACAAGGTTGTATGCACGAGCAAGCCTTGTGATGCTGTCCATTAAGATGATGACATCTTTCTTATGTTCAACAAGACGCATAGCACGCTCTAAGACAAGCTCTGCTACTTTAATGTGGTTTTCCGGTACTTCGTCAAAGGTTGAACTAACAACATCCCCTGCAACAGAACGTTCGATATCTGTTACTTCTTCTGGGCGTTCGTCAATCAAAAGGACAATCAGCTCTGCCTCTGGGTGATTTTCAGAAATGCTGTTGGCAATTTCTTTAAGCAAAATGGTTTTTCCAGCCTTAGGCGGTGCAACGATTAAACCACGCTGTCCAAATCCAACTGGCGCCATCATGTCCATAATTCTAGTAGACAGGTGGTTAGGCTGTGTTTCAAGAATCATTTGGCGGTCAGGAAATAGCGGTGTGAGTGCAGGAAAGTGAACACGTTCCTTTGCTGATTCTGGGTCGTCCCCATTTACCGCTTCTACATGAAGGAGGCCATAGTAGCGTTCATTTTCTTTTGGAGGTCGTACCTTTCCAGACACTTTATCTCCATTTCGTAAATCAAAGCGTCTGATTTGTGAAGCTGAAATATAAATGTCTTCAGAACTTGGGGAGTAGTTAATCGGTCTTAAGAAACCAAATCCCTCAGACTGAATAATTTCAAGAACCCCTTCCATAAATAAGAGATCCTCTTGCTCAGCGTTCGCCTTTAAGATGGCAAAAATTAATTCTTTTTTTGTTAGTTTGCTGTAATAAGAGATTTTGTATCGCTTTGCTAACTCATACAGCTCTTTTAATTTCATATTTTCCAAAGATGAAATCGAAACATCTTTCAATATGGACACCACACTTTTCTAGTCAATGTATTTCTTTACAAATGCATGACCATTGTATTTGATTAGCTTTTAATTCCGTTGTTGTTGGAATGACCTCGCTCTGATGGTAACGCTCCCACTCGTTTTATCGTGAAAGATAGGAACAATGTGAAATAGAGCTTTGTCAACATAGAGAAGGATAATGAGTATATCGTCATGATGCGGCAGTATTTAAACTTGTTGAAGCTTAAAAGAAGTAAATTCGCAGAAAATTTCGCAGCACTCTTTAGTTTTACCTCATTTGCAGAGAATATTCAACTTTTAAAAGAAAATGATATACATTTGACACCTATATGAAAAGCGGGTAATGAATACCCGCTTTCAGATTACGGACGAATGACAAGATTCGGTTTTTTCTTTAAGCTGTGTCTGCCGTCTACGAAACGAACCGTACCTGATTTCGCACGCATGACAACACTATGTGTTGTTCCAACAGAGCCTTTGAATTGAACACCTTTAAGTAATTCGCCGTCCGTTACACCTGTCGCTGCAAAAATGGCGTCATCTCCTTTTACGAGATCTTCCATTCTGAGGACTTTCCCAACATCCAGCCCCATTTTCTCACAGCGTCTGAGTTCTTCTTCACTTTGAGGAAGAAGCTTACCATGAATTTCGCCACCAAGTGCCTTTAACGCAACAGCAGAAAGGACACCCTCAGGCGCTCCACCTGAACCAAATAGAATATCAACACCTGTGTGATCAAATGCTGTATTAATGGCTCCTGCAACGTCACCATCGTCGATCAGTTTAATTCTTGCTCCTGCTTCTCTCAGTTCCGCAATAATTTTCTCATGTCGATCTCTGTTTAAAATCGTTGCAACCACATCTTCAATATCTTTGTTTTTTGCTTTTGCAACAGCGCGAAGATTATCAATGACAGGCGCTTCAATGTCGATGCAGCCTACCGCTTCTGGACCTACTGCGATCTTATCCATGTACATATCAGGTGCATTCAGCAGATTGCCATGATCTGCAACTGCAATGACAGCTAAGGCATTCCAGCCGCCGCTTGCCACAATGTTTGTTCCTTCTAATGGATCAACAGCGACATCCACGCGAGGTCCATATCCGTTCCCAAGCTTTTCCCCAATATAAAGCATTGGTGCTTCGTCCATTTCTCCTTCGCCAATGACCACTGTCCCCTTCATCGGAATGGTGTCAAATACATCACGCATTGCACTTGTTGCAGCATCATCCGCTTCGTCTTTTAATCCTCTTCCCATCCAACGGGCAGATTTTAATGCAGCTGCTTCTGTCACCCGTACTAGTTCCATCGATAAACTTCTTTCCATTTTTGTCCAAATCTCCTCTCACAGTCAAAGCCTTATGAATTTTGAAGTTCTTCTATTTCTTGGTCATTCAGCTTTTCACGCCAGATGGTTGCACCCAAGCCTTCAAGCTTCTTCTCAAGCAAACTATATCCTCTGTCTATATGTTCAAGCCCTGTGATTTCGGTCACACCGTCTGCCATTAACCCTGCGACAACAAGACAAGCGCCTGCACGCAGATCACTTGCTTTGACCTTTGCTCCTTGGAGCTGCGTTTGTCCGGTAATAATAGCAGATCTACCTTCGACCTTCATGTTTGCACCCATTCGGCGCAATTCGTCAATGTGCTTAAAGCGTGCTGAGTAGATCGTATCTGTGACCACACTCGTGCCTTTCGCTTTTGTTAACAGCGCCGTCATCGGCTGCTGAAGGTCAGTCGGAAAGCCCGGATACACAAGGGTTTTGATATCGACAGGCTTGAGTCCTTCGTTTCTGCCAACGATCAGCATCTGATCGTTGCTCGTTTCAATGGTGAACCCCATTTCTCTAAGTTTCGCCGTAATTGATTCTAAATGAGTTGGGATCACATTATCAAGTACAACTTCATCCCCCATCGCTGCACCAGCTATTAAAAATGTTCCTGCTTCGATGCGGTCAGGGATGATTGAATGCTTACAGCCATGAAGAGATTCTACACCTTCGATTCGAATGACATCGGTACCCGCACCTTTGATTTTAGCCCCCATGCTTGCAAGCAGTGTCGCTACATCAATAATTTCGGGTTCCTTTGCAGCATTTTCAATCACGGTTTTTCCTTCAGCCAGTACGGCTGCCAGCATGATGTTGATCGTCGCACCTACACTGACAACATCAAGATAAATCCGGGCTCCGACTAATTTTTCAGCACGCAAATAAATTGCACCCTGCTCGTTTGTCACCTCGGCTCCAAGTGCTTCAAAGCCTTTGATATGCTGATCGATCGGCCTAGGCCCTAAGTGGCATCCTCCTGGCAGTCCGATGACAGCCTGCTTAAATCTGCCCAGCATGGCGCCCATTAAATAATAGGATGCACGCAGTTTCTTCACTTTTCCATTAGGAAGCGGCATACTAATCATGGAAACAGGATTAACAACCATTTCACCTTTTTCAAAAGTGACCTTTCCGCCAATTTCTTCTAACAGATCCCGTAATGTGTCGATATCTGATATATGCGGAAGGCCTTCAATGGTTACTGGAGAATCAGCGAGAATCGTGGCAGGAATCAGTGCTACAGCACTATTTTTCGCACCACTAATATGTACGGTCCCGCGCAAGGGATCACCGCCGGCAATGTTTAACTTTTCCATATTTGTCTCCCTTCTTAAAGAAGATCACTGTTGGAGTTATACTGTTTGTGGATGTCGCGCTTTAAAAGGTCTTGTCCAAAATTTAGCCAATATCAAGAGAAAGAATACAGGTTAAACGAAATTTGTCGGAAGAAAAATAATCGAAGCTTTGCGAGGCTGTGATGTTCTCTTCTTTGCACAAAACATTTCTTAGCGTTTATAAGGAAACTATGGCAAACGAGAGACGATCCCGCCTGCCACAACATTTATTTATTCCAGTCTGCTAAAAATTGCTCAATGCCTGCATCCGTTAATGGGTGTTTCGTCAGCTGCTTGATGACTTTCAGCGGCATTGTGCCGATATGAGCACCTCTAAGCGCAGCTTCTGTCACATGCTGCGGATGACGAATAGATGCAGCAATGATTTGTGTATCTAATCCATGAACATCAAAAATAGTTTTCACTTCGCTGATGAGATCAAGACCATTTTGGCCAATGTCATCTAAGCGGCCAAGGAATGGAGAGACATACGTCGCACCAGCTCTAGCTGCAAGAAGTGCCTGATTTGCACTAAAAATCAATGTGACGTTTGTTTTAATTCCAAGGTCTGTTAATGCTTTGACAGCTTTAAGGCCATCTGTAGTCATTGGAATTTTGACCGTAATATTTGGTGCGATGGCAGCAAGCTCTTTTCCTTCTTCAATCATTTCCTCTGCTTTTAGGGAAATCACTTCTGCACTGACAGAACCTGATACCACGTCAGTGATTTCGCGAAGGCGGTCGTGGAATGATACGTCCTTTTCTTTCGCTACTAAACTAGGGTTTGTTGTGACGCCTGCTAAAATGCCAAGCTCGTGCGCCTCTTTGATGTCCTCAATATTCGCTGTATCTACGAAAAATAACATAACTATGCCACTCTCCTATCAATAAATTGTCTGAAATGTAAATTTGATTGCGCTTTCTCAAGATATGGAGAAAACCGCCTGTGACTCAGGCGGCTTTCGGTTCTCATCAAATTATGCTTGGTTAGAAGAACCAAATTCGCGCATTTTGCCGATAACAGTCGCTTTAATTGCGTCACGAGCTGGTCCAAGATATTTACGTGGATCATACTCTTCTGTTTTTGCAGCAAGTGTTTCGCGTACTGCTTTCGCAGAAGCAATTTGGTTTTCAGTGTTGACATTGATTTTTGCTGTACCAAGTGAAATTGCACGCTTGATGTCAGCAGTTGGGATACCTGTTCCGCCGTGAAGAACAAGTGGAAGACCAGTTGTTTTACCAATTTCTTCCATTTCAGCGAAACCAAGGTTTGGTTCACCTTTGTACGGACCATGTACTGAACCTAATGCAGGTGCAAGGCAGTCGATACCAGTGCGTTCTACAAGCTCTTGGCACTCTTTTGGATCAGCATAAATAACGCCTTCAGCGATGACGTCATCTTCTTGCCCACCAACAGTTCCAAGTTCAGCTTCTACAGACACACCATGGAAATGTGCAAGTTCAACGACTTTCGCAGTTGTTTCCACATTCTCATCGAATGGGTGGTGAGAAGCATCGATCATGACAGAAGTAAATCCTGCATGAATCGCTTTTGCACAAGATTCAAAGCTTGAACCGTGATCTAAATGAATCGCAACAGGGACTGTTACATTATATTCTTCGATTAACGCTTTAACCATTGCGACAACTGTTTTGAAGCCGCCCATGTAGCGTCCTGCTCCTTCAGATACTCCTAAGATAACAGGAGATTTCTCTTCTTCAGCAGCTTGTAAAATCGCTTGCGTGAATTCTAAGTTATTTAAGTTAAACTGTCCAACAGCGTAACCTTTTTCCTTTGCGTCTTTCAACATTTCTGTCATTGAAACTAAAGGCATGATGAAAAATCCTCCCTATGTAGCTAATTTGCTTGCTAAAAAAAGCTCTCCACCCTAGCATGACCAGAATTTCTCGCCATATGTAAACTTTCAAAGTCAGATCGCTTTCTTCTTCCTTTCTAGGATACCAATTATTCGACAAATCGGCAACAGAATGACTCGATTCAATCATTTCCATCTAGCCATTTGTTTCAAGCGGCAGGTATTCTTTGACAGCATCTCGGATTTCATCAATATCAAAAGGTTTAGCGAAGTGCGTCAATGCACCGAGTTCTTTGGATTCTTGGATCATATCTAATTCGCCATAGGCTGTCATAATAATGACACGGATGTCTTCATCAATTAATTTCATCCGTTTTAAAATTTCGATACCATCCATTCCGGGGATTTTCATATCAAGCAGGACAAGGTTCGGTCTATGGTTTTTCACAATATCTAATGCCTGTAGTCCATTGGCAGCTTGGAAGGTTTGATAGCCTTCTTTATGAAACACTTCATTCAATAATATTCTAATACCGTACTGATCATCGACAATTAAAATTTTCTCATTCATCTGTTACACCCCATTGCTTTCATTTTTCGCCATAAAAAGAGCTGTTGTTAAATAATTCTGTTTGATTTTCACATTTCCTTTATTTATAATAGTTTACTTTACGACATTTTCTGAGCATTTTTCCTAATATTCTCTTTATATTCTATTATAAAATGATCTGACCGAAGGAGGAAATCAGTCTTGTTAAAAATTTTTACGACCCAGTTATCAGGTATTTTTTCACGTATTGGAGAAAAACAGGCTGAAGCGATTGAGGACGGTGCACGCCTTCTTGCACAGGCTGTTGTCAGTGGACATGCCGTTTATTTTCACGGCAAGAATGAACTGGCTGCTGTCGCCCTAGAGGCATCTGAAAGCAAGGAGCCGTTTCCCGGTGCGAAGGTGCTGCCGCTCGATCAAAAGGAGCGCAGCTTACTTCATCCAAGTGACAGGGTGCTGCTATTTTATTCAGACCCAGAAGATCAAGAAATTCAATCTCTTGCAAAAGAACTGCACGAACAAGGTACGCCCGTTGTTGGTGTAGGGCCGGCACAAAAGGAGCCGTCTACGATTGAAGAGCATTGTGATGTCCACATTGATTTCCAGCTCAAGAAACCGCTTGTGCCCGCTGAAGATGGGACAAGGTTTGGTTATCCTGCTTTAATGACCTGCTTATACGTCTACCACGCTCTATCGTTTACTGTGAAGGAAATCGTCGAGGAATATGAATAAAAAAACTGCCGAGAAGTGATATTCCCGGCAGTTTTTTGTTTTATTTTGATTCAGATGCTTGAAGTGAAGCACCAACGAAATCTCTAAATAATGGCTGTGGTCTTGTCGGTCTTGAAACGAATTCTGGGTGGAACTGAGAAGCAAGGAACCAAGGGTGATCCTTCAGCTCGATAATTTCAACAAGACGTCCATCTGGGCTTGTACCAGAGAAGACAAAGCCTGCTGCTTCCATTTGCTGTCTGTATTCGTTATTAAACTCGTAGCGATGGCGGTGGCGTTCGTAGACCACTTCGTCATTGTATGCAGCAAATGCTTTTGAGTCTTCATTTAATTTACAAGGGTATAGACCGAGACGAAGTGTTCCGCCTAGATCATCTACATCCTTCTGTTCTGGAAGAAGGTCAATGATTGGGAATGCTGTTTCAGGATCAATTTCCGCTGAATGAGCTCCCTCAAGGCCTAATACGTTTCTCGCGTATTCGATAGATGCCACTTGCATTCCTAAGCAGATTCCGAAGAATGGCACTTTGTTTTCACGGGCATATTGTGTAGCAATGATTTTCCCTTCTACTCCGCGGTCTCCGAAGCCTCCAGGAACAATAATGCCGTCCACATCTTGTACGAAATCAGCGATATTCTCTGCTGTCACTTCTTCTGCATTGATCCATTTAATTTGAACATCTGCATCAAACGCATAACCAGCATGACGAAGTGATTCAACGACAGAAATATAAGCATCTTGCAGCTCAACATACTTCCCTACAAGACCAATTGTGACTTGTTTCGAAAGGTTTTGCACTTTATCAACAAGCGCTGTCCACTCCGTCATGTCCGCATCTTGGCAGTCAAGTTTCATATGTTCACATACTAGCTTGTCCAGCCCTTGTTTTTGTAAATCAAGCGGAATGGAGTATAGCGTGTCTGCATCCTGACATTCGATAACAGCTTTTGTATCAATATCACAAAATAGCGCAATTTTGTCCTTCATATCTTGTGCCAATGGCATTTCCGTTCTGACCACAATGACATTTGGCTGAATACCAAGACTGCGAAGTTCTTTCACACTATGCTGTGTTGGTTTTGTTTTCAATTCACCTGCTGCACGGATGTAAGGAACAAGGGTACAATGAATGTACATCACGTTTTCACGGCCGATGTCACTCTTCATTTGACGAATGGCTTCAAGGAATGGAAGGGATTCGATATCTCCTACTGTTCCGCCGATTTCTGTAATGACCACATCTGCACCCGTTTCTTTTCCGGCACGGTACACGCGGTCTTTGATTTCATTTGTAATGTGGGGAATGACCTGTACTGTTCCACCTAAGTAGTCACCGCGGCGCTCTTTCTTCAGAACAGTAGAGTAGATTTTACCAGTTGTGACGTTGCTGTACTTATTTAAGTTAATATCAATGAAACGCTCGTAGTGACCTAAGTCAAGGTCTGTTTCAGCACCATCATCTGTGACAAAAACTTCACCGTGCTGGTATGGACTCATTGTCCCTGGGTCTACGTTGATGTATGGATCGAATTTTTGAATGGTGACATCCATCCCTCTATTTTTCAGAAGGCGGCCTAACGATGCAGCCGTGATTCCTTTTCCAAGTGAGGAAACAACTCCTCCTGTTACAAAAATATACTTTGTCATTTCGTATGCTCCTCTCTTTTTTACCCTTGCATGTCTACACATGCACAGCTTCATCCTTTTTAGAGTGTATCCCTAAATCTCTTGAAAAATAAGAAAGCTCCCTTTCAAATAAATGAAAGGGAGCGTAAATGAACGTATCTTTACGTACTCTTTTTTAGAGAGCCCAAAATACATACTACATAGTTCGCTCTCGAAAGTCAAGACGGTTTTGTCCTGTTTTGAAGACCGGTTTGAGAGGGTTATTTGTCTTCCTCATCATCGTCTAAATCGTCTTCATCAATCTCCGTTAAGCCGTCATCATCTTCATCGTCATCTTCGTCGAAGTCTTCAAGATCTTCTTCAATTTCTTCATCATCGTCTAGGTCGAGATCATCGTCGTCTTCAACAAGGTCAAGGTCTTCTTCAAGCTCGTCGATTTCTTCTTCCTCTTCGATCTCATCGAAGTCGTCTTCAACGACAGCTGCTTTTGATTTTTTCTTTTTCGCTTTTGTTTTCACAGCTGGCTGAACTTCTTCTTCGATTTGATCAACTGGATACCAGCTGCGAAGTCCCCATCTCTGATCACCTAACGAAATAAAGCGGCCATCTATATTTAAGTCTGTATAAAATTGAGCAAGTCGATCATCAAGATCGGATTTTTGTATTCCTTGCAAACGGATAATTTCATCTATTAACTCGGAAAACGTAATTGGTGTTTTGCTGTCTCTGAAAATTTCATAAGCAAGTTCAACTAAAGACATTTGTTTGAGCTGTTCCTGTGAGTATTCTTTCAAACTCAAGGTCAGACACTCCCTTTCTATTACATGTATGTATCCATTTATCAGTGAAATAATAAGTATTTATACCTTATTCTTACGACAAACCATACCTCTCATTATAAACAAATTGGGGGAGTTTATGCCACCTTTATTGATGTTAATTTTTGATTTTTCTCACGGGGAGCACCTAGAGTGGGTACGGCATGCTTTTTGTCGTTCAGTTTTTTCTCGTCTATTTTAAAATGGGATGTTCTGAATGAGTGAGACAACGACAGGAATCGTGAATAACATTCCAGCAGACATGAGTACGATTAGTTTTCTCCGGCTGTTTTCTTTTTCTTCCTGCTTTTTTGGAGATTTCGAAAGCTCCGCGGACACCATGATCCAGATCACCATCGTGACGATTGCCAAAATGCCCATAAATGTTGAGTTCATCATCATAACCTCCATATTGATATTTTCCCTAATTTTAACATAACATGATGATATGGATGAACATTAACAATACGCTTACGTTTGAAAACTGCATGACGAACGAAAACAGACCGCCTCACGTTCAGGCGGTCTTTGCTTGTTTTCTACATATCTAGCAATTTCCTTGAGATGACCAGGCGCTGGATTTCCTGAGTTCCTTCATAAATTTGAGTGATTTTCGCATCTCGCATGTATCGTTCGACTGGGTAATCCTTTGTGTAGCCGTACCCGCCGAAGATTTGAACCGCTTCTGTCGTCACCTTCATCGCTGTATCACCGGCAAAGAGCTTGGACATGGCTGATTCCTTTCCATACGGGAGGCCTTTCGTTTCGAGCCATGCCGCCTGGTAAGTAAGCAGCCTTGATGCTTCAATCGCTGTGGCCATATCAGCCAGTTTAAAGGCGATCCCTTGCTGCTGAATGATTGGTTTGCCAAATTGTTTACGCTCCTTGGCATAATCAACCGCCGCATCAAGAGCACCTTGCGCAATCCCAACCGCCTGTGCAGCAATGCCGTTTCTGCCGCCATCGAGTGTCATCATGGCTATTTTGAACCCTTCTCCTTCTAGACCGAGCCGGTTCCTTTCATGAATTCGGCAATCTTCAAATCGAATTTCAGTTGTTGGCGATGAACGTATGCCCAGTTTGCTTTCCTTTTTGCCAACGGAAAAACCAGGTGTCTCTTTTTCTACAATAAAAGCAGTTGTATTTCGAGACGAAGCTTCTTGGTCTGTGACGGCAAACACAATATAATAATCTGCAATGCCTCCATTTGTAATAAAAATTTTCGCCCCGTTCAGGACATATTCACTGCCTGCTTTGACGGCCGTTGTCTTCATTCCGCCGGCATCTGAACCAGATCCGCTCTCAGTGAGCGCGTATGCTCCTATCTTCTGCCCTTTTGCAAGCGGCTTTAAGTATTTCTCTTTTTGTTCCTTTGTTCCAAATGTATAGATTGGCCATGAAGCAAGAGATGTATGAGCGGACAGGGTGACGCCTGTAGAGGCGCACACTCTTGAAAGCTCCTCAACTGCTATGACGTAGGCTAAATAGTCACTGCCAATTCCGCCCACGTCTTCCGGCCAAGGGATACCCGTTAAACCGAGCTCCGCCATTTTGCGGAAAATAGATGGATCATATGTCTCTGTTTCGTCTCGTTCTGCTGCTGTTGGCTCCACTTCATTTTTCGCAAAGTCTCTCACCATTTTTTGAATCATTTCATGTTCATCACTTAATTGGAACTGCATCGTGAGCCACCTCGTTTCATATTAGCTGTTTACAGATGACCAGCCTTTGAATTTCACTTGTTCCTTCATAGATTTCACAAATTTTCGCATCACGAAAGTAACGTTCTGCTTGATAGCGATTCGTATAACCATCCATGCCTAGCAAATGGATCGCTTCTGTACTGATCTCCACCGCCGTTTTTGACGCAAATAGCTTTGCCATTGATGCTTCCTTTGTGACCGGTCGATTTGCCTCTTTGAAAGAAGCCGCTTGATAGACGAGCAGTTTTGCCGCCTCAAGCTTCGCCGCCAAATCGCCCAGCCGAATGGTTGTTTCAAGACCTGCTGGATGCTGCTTTAAATAGACCACTGCCTCGGTTAATGCGGCTTCTGCAATGCCAAGGCTTTGAGCCGCAATTCCGATTCTCCCTGCATTTAAGCTGGACATGGCAATTTGAAAGCCCTCTCCTTCTGCACCGAGCAGCTGATCTTTTGGAATCCGCACGCCATCAAAATGAAGCGTGACTGTTTTTGAACCGTGCAGTCCCATCTTTTTCTCATCTTTTCCAATCGTAAATCCCGGCGTATCTTTCTCGACAATGAACGCCGATATATTTTTTCTCGCAGAAGCCGGATCGGTCACCGCAAAGACAAGATACAGTTCTGCTTCTCCGCCGCTTGTGATAAAGATTTTCGTCCCATTTAATACATAATCGCCGCCCATCCGCTCTGCTCTTAACTGAATACTGGAGGCATCTGATCCAGCCTTTGGTTCAGTCAGACAAAAGGCGCCCAGCTTCTTCCCGGATGCAAGCGGCGGGACATAAGTTTCTTTTTGTTCCTTCGTTCCAAAAGTCAAAATAGGCATCGTCACAACAGATGTATGAACGGACACAATGACACCGATGGTCGCACTCACTTTCGACAATTCATGGATTGCAATGATATACGTTGTAAAATCTGCTCCTAAGCCTTGATACGAAGCTGGTATTGGAATCCCTAGATAGCCTTGCCGCCCCATTTCACTTAAAAGGGTGTTTGGAAACCGGCCTTGTTCCATGGCTTCTACTTCAGGGAATATACGCTGGCGTGCAAATTCTGCTGTCTGTTCTCTCCAGAGACGCTGTTGATCCGTAAGCAAAACATCCATCTTGACTCCCCCTATGAGTGGTCGTGGTATGTGTAAAAACCTCTCTTTGTCTTTTTGCCCAGCCAGCCTGCATTCACGTATTTTTTCAAAAGAGGACAAGGTCGATATTTGCTGTCTCCAAGTCCCTCGTGAAGGGTATTCATAATAAATAAACATGTATCCAGTCCGATGAAATCAGCTAGACGAAGCGGCCCCATTGGATGATTCATCCCAAGTGTCATCACGCCATCAATGCTTTCTGCATCTGCTACGCCTTCATACAGGGTGTAAATGGCTTCATTGATCATTGGCATCAATATGCGGTTTGATACAAACCCTGGGAAGTCTTCCACTTCAATTGGGGTTTTGTTTAATGTCTTCGCTGTTTCATAAACAACTTGATATGTGTCATCACTCGTTTGCAGCGCTCGAATGACTTCAACCAGTTTCATGACAGGAACCGGATTCATAAAATGCATGCCAATCACTTTCTCCGGTCTGCTCGTCACAGCTGCTAATTCTGTGATCGACAAGGAAGACGTGTTTGACGCAAATATGGCCTCCGCCTCTGCAAATTGATCAAGTGTTTCAAAGATTTGTTTTTTCACACTCATTTGTTCTGATGCGGCTTCTATGACTAAATGAGCCTGCTGTACGTCTTTTAAATCTGTGGAAACGGCAAGCCGCTGCGTAATATCTCGGACTGCCTGATGTGCCAGCTTTCCTTTTTCTGCCCTCTTCGTCAGTTGTTTGGTCATGGAGGAGATCGCTCGATGAATCTGCTTTTCTGATACATCATGGAGCAGGACTGTATAGCCTGACTGAGCAAACACTTGGGCAATGCCTGATCCCATTTGACCAGCTCCAACGACCATAACGGTCTCTTCTATACTCATCAATAAACGCCTCCCTTTTCATCTACCTTTATCATGATGGCGTCTCCTTGACCGCCTCCGCTGCAAATCGCCGCAATGCCAATACCTCCGCCTCTTTGTCTTAATGCATGAATCAATGTCAATATCACGCGTGTTCCGCTTGCCCCAATCGGATGACCGAGTGCGACAGCCCCTCCGTTGATATTCATTTTCCGCCGGTCGATCCCGGTTATTTTTTCACATGCCAAAGCCACAGCTGAAAAGGCCTCATTGATTTCAAACAAATCAATATCCTCTAGGCGCTTTCCTGTTTTCTTTAAAAGCTTCTCGATGGCAAAGGCTGGTGTTTTCGGAAAGTCCTTTGCCTCTACAGCAACCTGAGCATGACCGAGAACGACTGCCATTGGCTTTACGTCATGCCGTGCAGCATACGTGTCTTTCATTAAAAGAAGCGCACTTGCACCATCATTGACACCTGGTGCATTTCCAGCAGTGATGGTACCCTTCTGATCAAAAACAGGCATGAGCTTTGACAGCCGTTCATATGACGTATCACGCCGCGGAGATTCATCTTCTGTAATCAGCCGTTCTCCCGTTTTTGTTTTGACGGTGACGGGGGCGATTTCATGTTGAAAAAAGCCGTTTTTTTGCGCTTCGATGGCCCGTTCATGACTTCTGAGTGCCCACAGATCCTGCTCTTCGCGCGTGATGCCGAGCTCCTTTGCAGCCACACTTCCATACTCACCCATATGAACGCCTGTAAACGAACAGGTCAATCCATCTAAAATCATCGCATCTTGTACTGCACCATCACCCATTTTGTAGCCCCATCGCGCTTTTTTTAGCAGATAAGGAGCGTGAGACATGGATTCCATACCGCCCGCTGCGATGACCTCAGCATCTCCGGCTCGAATGATTTGATCTGCTGCGGTCACACTGCGCATGCCTGAAGCACAGACTTTATTGATGGTTTGTGTTGGAACAGACCAAGGAAGATCAGCATATCTTGCTGCTTGCCTTGAAGGAATCTGTCCTTGCCCTCCTTGTAAAACACTTCCCATGATGACTTCATCTATTTCATGAGAACCCGAAACTCTTTCCAGTGCAGCCTTGATCGCTATACCGCCTAGTTCTGCGGCAGTCAAACCACTGAGAGCGCCGCCTAGTTTCCCAAATGGTGTTCTTGCTCCAGATACAATGACCGTCGTACTCATATATGCCCCTCCCCGTTTGTTACCGCTTACATATGATTTAGGCAGCTGATGAAACAGCGCCATGGATAAGCCGATGAACATCCTATTCATCGGCCTGTCATGTTTACGACACTTGCTTTCCAGGCTCACCAAACACTGATTTTTCAAGAAGTTCGGCGACATCAAATGTGCCTACCTGTTCCTCTACTTCCTTCGCCTTCGTCCCATCTCCCAGCATCGTTAAGCAATAAGGACACCCTGAGCTGATGATGGACGGCTGGACCTGTAACGCCTGCTCCGTTCGTGCAGTGTTAATCCGGGTACCCGTCTCTTCTTCCATCCACATTAAGCCCCCGCCTGCTCCGCAGCACATACCAGTTTCACGGTTGCGTTCCATTTCTTTCAGCGTCACACCTGGAATGGCTTTTAAAATGTCTCTTGGCGGGTCGTACACTTCGTTATATCTGCCTAGGTAGCAAGAGTCGTGGAAGGTAATCACTTCGTTCACTTCATGTACAGGTGTTATTTTCCCTTCTTTCACTAACTCTGCCAGTAATTCTGTATGATGGTATACTTCTGCCTCAAGTCCGAAGTCTGGGTATTCATTTTTAAATAAGTTATAGGCGTGTGGATCAATCGTGACGATCTTTGTGACGCCGTTTTTCTGGAATTCTTCAATGTTTTTTGCAGCAAGCTCTTGGAATAAAAATTCGTTTCCGAGTCTTCTTGGCGTATCGCCTGAGTTTTTCTCTTTATTGCCTAGGATGGCAAAGGATACTCCCGCTTCATTGAGGAGCTTTGCAAAAGCAAGTGCAATCTTTTGGCTTCGATTGTCATATGCCCCCATTGAACCAACCCAGAATAAATAATCAAAGCTTTGATCTGCTTTTTTCAACTCTTTCGCTGTTGGCACATGCACATCTTCTCTCAGTTCACGCCAATTTTCTCTTTCTTTCCGGTTCAATCCCCACGGGTTCCCTTGGCGCTCAATGCTTGTCATGGCACGCTGTGCATCCGCGTCCATTTTTCCTTCGGTCAGCACAAGATATCTGCGCATATCAATAATCTTGTCGACATGTTCATTCATGACAGGGCATTGGTCTTCACAGTTTCGGCATGTCGTACATGCCCAGATCTCTTCTTCTGTAATGACCTCTCCAATAAGAGAAGGATGATATATCGAGCTGGCAGCCGACTCTTCCGCACCTGCTCCTCTCGCCTGCAGTGCCAGCTGGTTTCCTGTTGTCTGCTTGAAGGCAAGCTGCGGGACCCAAGGTGTTTTTGATGTAATGGCGGCCCCTTTATTGGTTAAATGATCTCTTAACCTTAAAATCAAATCCATTGGAGACAGCATCTTCCCTGTCCCTGTTGCCGGGCACATATTCGTGCAGCGCCCGCATTCCACACAGGCGTAAAGATCGATGAGCTGAGACTGACGGAAGTCTTCAATTTTTCCCACACCGAAGGTCTCTTGTGACTCATCTTCAAAATCAATTTTTTGCAGCTTGCCTGGCGGGTCTAATCTGCTGACAAATACGTTCACAGGCCCTGCAATCAGATGGGCGTGCTTTGACTGAGGAACGTATACTAAGAATGTCAGCAAAATAAGAAGATGCACCCACCATGCGGCATAAAAAACAATCGCAGCCGCAAGAGGTGAAATTCCGCCCAGCAAGAAGGCAATACCAGAAGCGATTGGCTCAGTTGGTGATAGAGAGTGTCCATGCCAGATGATGTTCATGCCGTTCCCAAGTAAGACTGTCAGCATTAAGCCGCCAATAAATAAAAGCACTAGTCCCGATTTGAAGCCTCGTTTTAAACGGACAAGCTTTTCCACGTATCTTCTATGGAAAGCCCATACAACGGCCACTAAAATGAGAAGTGTGACCACCTCTTGGAAAAACGTAAAGACCCCGTACACCGGACCTAAAGGAAGCCCGCTGTCTGGAATAAGCCCCTTCAGAATAAAATCAAGGGCTCCGAACTGTACGAGGATAAATCCGTAGAAAAACAGCACATGAATGATGCCGCTCTTCTTGTCCTTTAACAGCTTCTTTTGCCCAAATACGTTGACCCAAACACGCTCTAAGCGTTTCTTCATGTCTTGTTGAAACTCTTCTTTTTTACCAAGACGAATATACGCCGCTCGTGTTCGAATGAGATAAACAAACAAATACACAGCGTAAGCGGTCACCGCCGCAAATGCGATCAAGTTGATGATTAAAAGGCTATTCATCTTGCTCCCCCTTTCATTCCCCAAAACCCTCTTTGTTCCGTTTCCATGTTGTACCTCTATCATAAATAATGAATGAGTATTCAGTCAATATTTTTTACACGTTTGGGTACACTATTGAAATATGCAAAAAAGGAGGAAGTTTCATGATCGCATTGATCATCCTACTCGTACTCATTGCCATCGTTTTGCTCGTGATGTTAGACCTTTATATGGGAAGGAAATATTTTTCTACGCACGCATTTGAACGGTCTTTTGACCAAACAAGCGGCGATGCTGCCTTTTATCATGATGGCGAACCATTTTTCGATCAGCTGATTACCGATATAAAGCAGGCCTCTTCTTCTATTCATATGATGTTCTTTATTGTAAAGAACGACAAGATTGGTCAAAGGGTCTTACAAGCATTGAAAGCCAAAGCGGAGCAAGGCGTTTCCGTCTTTTTGCTGACCGACCGATTAGGCTCCTATCCGTTTGATCAAAAGGCGATTGACATGCTAGAAAGAAGCGGCATTCAATTTTACTTTTTAAATAAGCCTCGTTTTCCTTTTTTGATTTACCGTTTAAACATGAGAAATCACCGTAAAATCACGGTGATTGATGGGAAAATTGGCTATATTGGCGGATTTAATATAGGCGATGAATATGTTGGAAAGAAAGGCCGGTTTGGCATTTGGAAGGATTATCATTTGCGGATGACTGGACAGGTTGTCGCAGATCTCCAGCATGTATTTCTGAATGATTTGTACCGGTCGTCTGGTATTCATCAGCTGCAATATGAGGTTTTCCCTGCATTGGAACCGGGAACATTACAATGCACAACACGCGCGACTGCTGGCTTTTCTTTAGAAGCTTTATTTCTCCAAGATATTGAGCAGGCGAAGAAACAAATCATCATCTGTACGCCTTATTTTATTCCATCTTCCCCTCTTCTGAAGGCGCTGCTTGATGCACGAAAGCGGGGCGTCACAGTTGAAATCATCATTCCAATGAAAGCGGATCATCCACTTGTCAAAGAGGCTGGCTTTCATTATTTGAAGGACCTCATTGCCTCTGGATGTCTTGTTTATCGTTTTTATAAAGGTTTTTATCATTCGAAAGCCATATTGATTGATCACAGCCGCTGTATGATCAGTACCGCGAATTTTGATAAACGAAGCTTGTTTTTAAACGAAGAAGTAGATGTAGCCATTGATGATCCCGACTTTACTGCACACGTAGAGGAAAAAATTCGGGAGCATATGGAAGTATCTGAGATCCTGACAGAAGAAACATTGTCAAAGCGCCCTCTTTTCACACGGCCGCTTGAGTGGGTTGCCGCCATGTTCTCGTATTTTTTATAAAGGAGATGACCTATGCGTTATCGATTTGGTTATGTATCCAATGCCGTCACCTTGTGGGAAGCTTCTCCTGCCAAGTCGCTGACCTTTGCAAGATACAGCAAGCTCGCTAAGGAAGAAAGAAAAGAGGCTTTATTGCGAACAACAAAAGCCAATCTCGTGAATACATTAAGAACGCTTTATTTCGCCATTGCTCATGATATCCCGCTTTACCGTTTTTCAAGCTCGATCGTCCCGCTCGCGACCCATCCAGAGGTGCGCTGGGACTTTATGACACCTTTTCACAAAGAATTTCTTGAGATCGGCAAGCTGGTAAAACGGCACGGCTTACGGGTCAGCTTTCACCCCAATCAATTCACCTTGTTTACCAGCCCAAAACCTTCGATTACAGAAAATGCCGTCATCGATATGACGTACCATTATCAAATGCTTGAGGCGATGAAGCTCGATAAGGAAGGCTACATGAACATTCATGTAGGCGGGGCGTACGGCGATAAAGAATCGGCTCTTCAACGCTTTGATGAAAATATCAAACAGCTTCCAGCTCATATCAAGGCGAGAATGACACTTGAGAACGATGACAAAACATATACGTCGCTGGAAACGCTTGGTGTATGTGAAAAGCATGACATTCCGTTTGTTTTTGATTACCATCATCATGTGGCAAATAAAGATGATGATGCCGCACTCGATGACATCCTGCCAAGAATGTTCGACACTTGGACAAACACTGGCATTCCGCCCAAAATCCATTTGTCTTCACCTAAATCAGAAAAAGCCATACGCAGTCATGCTGATGGAGTAGATATGAACTTTGTCTTACCGCTTTTTCAAGCATTAAAACCGTATGGTCGTGATGTAGATTTCATGATTGAAGCAAAATTAAAGGATCAAGCTCTGCTCCGTCTAGTCGAAGAGCTGTCAGCGATAAGGGGCAATCGGCGGACAGGCGGGGGAACCATTGAGTGGAAAACATAGAGAAAGGTTTACCTTTGTGCAAATGGGGGTAACAAAGCTATTGTGAGAAAGTAATTAACAGGAGGATATGAAGATGTCTCAAATCTATTCAATCCGAATCGCTGCGAAAGCGTTGAATTTACATAAGCTTATTTCTCTTTATGAAAAGTGCCAGCAGGCTCAGCATCGTTTATATGTGTATTCTAAAAAGACAATGTGCAGCATTAAGAACATCGTAGAGCTTGAAACCTTCAGGCTCACTCATTTAGAATCTGACTACTTAATTGTCGTAGAGGGGAAAAAAGCGCAAGATCTCCTTCAGCCGTTTGAAAAAGAGACGGTTTCATAAAGAAGAGCAGCCGCGGGCTGCTCTTTCAGATTGGTTGACAAAGGGCTAAAATGATCTTGATTTTAGCCCTTTGTCTTCTTTTCAGCGTGATAGAAAACCTTTGCAGTCTTAGGAAGGACGAGTACCGGCGCGGAGCGAATTTGACATTCGTGAGCACCGGCACGCAGGCGTGACAACGAATGCGAGGGTTTGTCTACATGCTGGGAGAGCAGCCGCGGGCTGCTCTTTTGCTATATCCACTCTTTTGTTAACCAAACTTGTTTGGAGGATGCATCCATTTTCACTTGTGCCCCGATTGGCATCGTAAGCATTGGGTGCGTATGAGCACAGTCAAAATCAGCGATGAGTGGTCTTTTTGTCTCTCCGAGTACCTCAAGTAAAATCTCATAAGGCTCTTTGCCCGTCCCTTCATCATCAAACAGCTCATGTTTTCCTAAAAGAATCCCAGAAACCCGTTCAAACACGCCATTTACTTTCAATAAAGAGAAGTTCTTTTCAACAACCGACGCGGTTTTCATACAATCTTCAATGAGAAGGATGTCTCCGTTTTGGATGGCTGGCATGAACTCACTTCCCCATATGCCGTACATCGCATTCAAGTTCCCGCCGATCAATTTGCCTTCTGCTTGTCCCTCTATGACGCACAGCCAATCATTTGGACGCTGCTTTTTATCACCCGTCTTTTCTTCCCAATTGATTCGTTCATCTGTCCAAAAAGGCGGTTTTTCAATCTGATAAGGAATGGTTTGATGGGACATCAGGATGTCCTCAAACGACTGATATGTATAAGTGACAAACGGTTCAAACTCGCCAAAAGAAGGAACAAGCGCCGGTCCGTAGAAAACAGGCAGTCCCGTTTTTTCGTAGGCCGCTAAAAGAATCGCTGTCGCATCTGAATAACCAATCATGATTTTCGGATGTTGTTTCAGCAGGTCAAAATCAAGATAAGGCAGCAAACTATTTGAATTCGTCCCGCCAATCATTGACATGATGCACGCCAAGTCCTCTCTAGCCATCAGCTCATTCAGCTCATCTGCTCGTTCTTGAATTGTACCTGAACGGTAGTAATCCTCTTTCCCTGTTAATGATCCTGGAACCACAATGAATCCTTTTTGCTCAAGCCACTTCTTCGCCCGCTCATACCTAAGAGGCGAGGTCGCTGAAGCAGGACTAGAAGGTGAAAATATACCGATCTTATCGCCCTTTTGTAATCGCCGAAGCCCCTTCATTCCATCAGATCCTTCCTACAAACGTTTTTTCTATCCTAACAAAAAAAGCCCTTTATCAAAAGGGCTTTCTCTTTAATGACCAAACTGCGCTTCATGCAGTCTGCTGTACACGCCTCCCATTTGAATAAGGTCTTGGTGGCGGCCTTGTTCTTGGATGCCTTCCTCTGTCACGACGATGATACGATCGGCGTGTTTAATTGTTGCCAGGCGGTGGGCAATGACGAGTGTTGTCCTTCCGACAGCCAGTTCGCTCAGTGCATCCTGTATAGCTTTTTCTGTTTCTGTATCAAGTGCTGATGTGGCTTCATCTAAAATAAGAATCGAAGGATTTTTTAGGAACATCCGCGCAATCGACAGACGCTGCTTTTGACCGCCTGACAGTTTGACGCCGCGCTCGCCTATGACTGTATTTAATCCTTCTGGGAAACGCTGGACGAGTTCCTCTAAATGCGCACGACGTACAGCCTCCCAAATCTCTGCATCGCTGGCTTCTAGGTTGCCGTACGCAATGTTTTCTCGAATGGTGCCTGAGAATAAAAAGACATCCTGCTGCACAATGCCGATCTGCTGTCTTAAAGAAGACAGGGTCATCGATTTTGTACTTACACCATCAATCGTAATCTCCCCTTTATCCACATCATAAAAACGTGGCAGCAAACTGCAAATCGTCGATTTCCCGGCTCCTGAAGGCCCGACAAACGCAACAGTTTCTCCTTGTTTGATCTTCAAATCGATGTCCTTTAACACATGGCTGTGCTCATCGTAGCCGAATGTCACGTTTCGATATTCAATTTCACCTTTCAGTCCGAATACATCACGAGCTCCCTCTGTGTCCTTTACATCTGGCTCTGTTTCAAGTAAGTCGACATAGCTTTTAAAGCCCGCAATTCCTTTTGGATACATTTCAATCACTGTGTTGATTTTATCAATCGGTCTGAATAAGACGTTTGTAATGAGAACAAATGCGATAAATCCACCTGCCGTTAATTGCCCCTGCAGAACAAACCATGTCCCTGCCAGAAGGACAAACAGTGTCACAAGACGTGTGAGAATGTAACTGATTGAGCCGTTCACCGACATGATTTTATATGAAAGAAGCTTCGCTTTCCGAAAGCGGTTGTTGTTTTCAGCAAAACGCTTTTTCTCGAAATGTTCGTTGGCAAAAGCTTGAACAAGACGAATGCCGCCAATATTGTTTTCAACCCTTGCATGAAAGTCTCCAATGTCATTGTTCAGCTGTGTAATTGCCTGTGTCATCTTCTTATTAAAATGAAGGGCAAGCCAAATGATGACAGGCATGATCAAGAAGGTTAAGATAGCAAGCTGCCAGTTAATCATCAGCATGACAGCAAAGGCGCCAAGAATCGTCATAATTGCAATAAACAAATCCTCAGGTCCGTGATGAGCCACCTCACCAATGTACATGAGGTCATTTGTCATTCGAGACATAAGCTTACCCGTTTTGTTGTTATCAAAGAACTTAAATGAGAGACGCTGAAAATGATCAAACAGCTTCTTCCTCATATCTGTTTCAATATTGATGCCAAGCATGTGCCCCCAGTACGACACAATAAATTGCATAACCGAGCTGAGTGCATAAATGATAAACAGAGCAAGTGCGGTCCAGGCAATGACCGTCCAGTTCCCTGTTGGTAATAAGGTATCAATGAAGTAGTTCACGATCAGCGGGAAACCAAGTTCCATCAATCCAACTGCGACAGCGCAAAAGAAATCTAAAAAGAACAGACCGCGATAGGGCCTGTAATAGGCGAAAAAGCGTTTTAGCATATGTAAAAGAACCTCATTTCCTCTATAATTGATAATCATTTTCAATTATAGAGGAATCCTCTTCAAAATACTAGATCAGGAAATGATTTCTTTGGCTGGAAATCCTCATAATACGCCAGAAAACAACCGGGCAAATGATTCCTTCAAACGCTCTTTTAAGCCTCTTTTATAAAAATGAACAGGGCCCATTTGCTCACATTCCTTCATATCTTCCTCATAGTGAGCCATCAATTGCTCAATTGGCTTTTTGGCGGCTGTAAAGACATTGACCTCAAAATTGAGCTGAAAGCTTCTCATATCGACATTCGCGGTACCGACAGAGGCGAGTTCTCCATCTGCGATCATCACCTTTTGATGCATGAATCCTTTCTGATAGTGATACACCTTGATGCCCTCTTTTAGAAGCTCAGAAAAATAAGATCGTGTGGCGTATTGTGTGAGAAATCCGTCATTGATCTCTGGAACCATCACCCGCACATCCACCCCTCTTGTGGCAGCGATTTTGAGCGCAGTGCGAATCGATTCGTTTGGTACAAAGTAAGGTGTGGCAATCCAGACAAATTGTTTCGCATTAGAAATGAGGGCATCATATAAATCACTCATACTTTCTTTCATATCAGGTCCAGTTGGTACAACCTGAATGACATCCTCGCCTGTCACAGAATGCGGCGTATGATACCTCGGATCATCAATTAATACTTCATCTGATACATACTCCCAATCCAGCATAAAAACGGAGTGAAGGGTCTGAACAGCCTCACCCTTTAACATGACATGCGTATCACGCCAAAAGCCGATCTTTTCATCCCGTCCTACGTATTCCTTGCCGACATTTAACCCGCCGACAAACCCTGTCTCTCCATCAATAATGACGATTTTTCGGTGATTTCGAAAATTGAATTTTTGATTAAAGAATCCATATTTTAAAGGTAGAAAAGGAGCGACCTTGACCCCTGCCTGCTTCAAGCGTTTAATATCTTTTCGGGAGAAGCGGATGCTGCCTGCCGCATCATATATGAAACGGACCTCTACCCCTTCTTTCACTTTTTCAATCAAAATCTCCATCATCCGGTGGCCGAGGAAATCGGATTTGAACATGTAATATTCAATATGAATGAACGATTTTGCCTTTTTTAACTCTTCAAAAATTCTGGGGAACGTCTCCTCCCCATTCTTTAAAATCTCCATATCACTATTTGTGTTCACATGCATGCCTGTTGCTTTTTCTGTGTAATGAAAAAAAGCACGCTGATTATCGGTTAAACGTGACTCATTCGGCTTACTCTCAAGCTCAGAGATTCTGCGTAATTTCTCGCGGTTATACATTCTCTTTGATTTGAATAAATGACCCTTTACATAGAGCTGCCCTGAGAACAGATAGAACATATAGCCAATGATCGGGAAAAAAACCAGCACATATATCCATAACAGCGTGTGCTGTGATGTACGATTCTCCAGCATGAGTGAGATGATACTAAATAAAATAATGGCGATATAAATCGCTGCGTACAGCTGAACGCTCCACGCCGGCACAGTCCACCAATACACCACATATGCCCCGAATATCATAAAATATAAAAATAAAAATTCCAGTCTTCTCTTTTTCACATTCTCCGCCCTCATTCTGTCTTTTTCTCTTCCATACCCTTTGTACAGCTTGTATGAAACGCACGATCCATTCCTTTCTCCTAGCCTTTACAGACTAACGCTATTTGATCCGATATAATGGAGAAATACGTGATGGAAAGGAAGATTTGTTTATGCATACACCCCCACCTTTAAAAAAAGGCAGCCATATTCGGGTCATTGCCCCAAGCCGAAGTGCCAGCATTTTATCAAAAGGAGGAATTTCTCAAGCGAAAAAACGTCTGGAGTCTTTAGGGTTCACTGTCTCTTTTGGACAGCACGTCTTTGAATGTGACCTTCATTCATCATCGTCTATTGAACACCGCTTGTCTGATCTGCATGAGGCGTTCAAAGATGATGAGGTCGATGGTATTTTGACAGCCATCGGAGGCTTCAACTGCAATGAGCTTTTGCCTTATATTGATTACGATTTGATCCGACAGCATCCTAAAGTCCTTTGCGGCTATAGTGATATCACTGCACTTGCAAACGCCATTACATCGAAATGTGATATGGTAACATATTCTGGCCCCCATTTCTCAAGCTTTCAAATGGAGCAGGGACAGGAGGAGCAGACCGCTATGTTTCAAGCTTGCTTGATGAACGGCAGCGAACCGTTTGATGTGATTCCTTCGACAAAATGGAGTGATGACGCGTGGTATCTCGATCAAGCGAACAGGCAGTTTCATCCGACGAAATGGAACATATATCAGGAAGGAACAGCTGAAGGCACCTTGTTTGGCGGAAATCTTTGTACACTGAACTTACTGCAAGGGACATCGTTTATGCCGAATGTAAAGGATGCCATCTTATTTGTGGAGGATGATGAGTTGGTGTTCCCTGAAACGTTCGCCAGAGACCTTACCTCCCTCTTGCAGCATGCACAATCAATCAAAGGGCTGATCATCGGACGCTTTCAGAAAAAATCCAAGATGACAGAGGAACATTTAAGATTCATCCTAGATAAGCACCCAATGCTCAAACACATCCCTGTGATTTATGATGTCGATATCGGACATACACAGCCAGTCTTCACCTTACCGATTGGTGGAAACGTTCAACTAGCGTGTACAAATGGAGACGTGAAGCTCCGCATTCATTCATAACGAAAGGCCAAAAAGCACCCGAATAGGCGGTGCTTTTTTCTATGCCATCATCTTTTTTGAAATTTTTTTAGAAAAAGTGTGATCCAACCCTCCATCCCCTTCGTTAAGTAGATGTAAAAGAAAAGAGAGGAGGCAAAAATATGTTTTCTGATGTACTTAGCCAATTATTCGATTCTATTTCTAACATGATTAATACGCTTGGATAATTTTCAAAACCCGCTATCTCTTAAGGATAGCGGGTTTTTTATACCAAAAAGCCCCACTCATTCAATAGAGTGGGGCTTTCTTTTATTTCATTACATCTTTTCCGGAGCCGATACACCAATTAGTTTTAATGCATTCGCAAGCGTGATTTGTGTTGCTTTCATGAGTGAAAGACGTGCTGTTGTTTTTGTTTCGTTTTCTGCGTCAATGACCTTCTCGGCATTGTAGAAGCTGTGAAGGGCTGATGCAAGGTCATAAATATAGTTCGTCACGCGGTGCGGAATACGCTTTTCAGCTGCTTCTGCTACAACTTCTGGGAAGCTGCCAATGATTTTCAGAAGATCGTATTCTTTTTCCGATTGAATGTGAGAGAAATCGGCTTTTTCAAGGTTCGGTTCATAGCCTTTTTCTTCACCTTGACGCAGCATGCTGCAAATTCTCGCATGCGCATATTGTGCATAGTACACAGGGTTTTCGTTAGACGTAGAAATCGCTAAGTCTAGGTCAAAGTCCATATGTGTCGCAGCACTTCTCATCGCAAAGAAATAACGAGTCGCATCTAAGCCGACTTCTTCAATCAAGTCACGCATTGTGACGGCTTTACCTGTACGTTTACTCATCTTCATCTTTTCACCGTTTTTGTAAAGGTGAACAAGCTGAATGATTTCGACTTCAAGCTTGTCAGCTGGATATCCAAGTGCTTGAATCGCCGCTTTCATTCGAGGAATATAGCCGTGATGGTCCGCTCCCCAAATGTTAATGAGCTGGTCAAAGCCTCTGTCCAATTTGTCTTTATGATATGCGATGTCTGGAAGCAGGTAAGTGAAGCTGCCGTCCTTTTTAATCAGCACACGGTCCTTGTCATCGCCAAAATCAGTTGATCGCAGCCACGTTGCGCCATCTTCTTCAAAAACATAGCCTTTAGCGCGAAGTGTCTCCAGCGCTGGTTCGATTTTTCCATTTTCATATAAAGAGGTTTCTGAATACCATACATCAAATGGCACACGGAAATTCTCAAGGTCTACACGTAATTTCTCTAATTCGTATTTCAAGCCGTATTCACGGAAGAACTTCATACGCTCTTCTTCCGGTTCATGAACAAAACGGTCACCAAATTCATCCGCAAGCTTTTGTCCGATGCCTTTGATGTCTTCTCCTCTGTAGCCGTCTTCAGGCATTTCTTTTTCAAGACCGAGTGCCTCAAAATAACGTACTTCTACAGATAAAGCGAGGTTATTGATTTGATTCCCTGCATCGTTGATATAGTATTCACGGCTCACATCGAACCCTGCTTTATCAAGGATGTTGCAAAGGGAATCTCCTACAGCTGCTCCGCGGGCATGTCCAAGGTGAAGGTCACCTGTTGGGTTGGCTGAGACGAATTCGACTTGCACCTTTTGACCGCCGCCTGTATTCGTTTCGCCATAAGCTTCTTTTGCCTCAAGAACAGCTGGAATGAGTTTTGTTAAATACTGATTGTTCATATAAAAGTTAATGAACCCTGGACCTGCGATATCCAGTTTTTCAATGGAAGCTTTCCCTTTATCAAATGCATTGACGATGTCCTCTGCGATTTGACGAGGTGCTTTTTTCGCAATGCGGGCAAGCTGCATCGCCATGTTGGTCGAGTAATCACCGTGAGTTTTGTCTTTCGGCACTTCTAAAAGGACATCTGGCACCTGGCTTTCATCGGCAAGTCCTGCTTTGACGACTGCCGCTATGATTTCTTCTTTTAACGCATCTTTGACCTGTTCTGCGATATTCATGAACGTAAATCCTCCTTATACGAAATCGATAATGTATGTAAATGCTTTTGATCTTCTCCTGTCAGCATATCGTACGTAATGTGCAGCAGCCCCTTGTCCACATCGAGATCAATACCATGTGTGTGCACATCTAACTGAAGTGTACCGAATGGCATCGTGTAATGTGTGACGGTTGTTTCTCCAATGAGAAAGCGCTGCTTCATTTGAATAGCCCCTGATCTCATCACAAAAATTTCTTTTTCACTCATTTTCACAACGGTTTTTACTTGACCCATTTCATGTTCTTCATGGTAAGTGAGATACGTTTTGTCATTCTTCTCTTGGTACGTTCCAGTCGTGCGGAATTCGATCGTTTCAGCCGGCTCCGTCTCTGGTTTCATCACTGACTTTACATGAATTGAAATTTGGTTTTGTGTCATTTTGCACTTCCTTTGCTAAGACCCGTTTAACTAAAATAGTATACCATATTCACGATCGCCTATCATACCATCATTTCTCTTCTTCATGGCGATTAAACTTCGTTTTTCATCTTCAGCCATCCCTTTAGAAAAAAAGAAAAATACAACTGACCAATATGACAAGTCCAGCCTTTACGCCTAAGTCTTTTCTTTTCATTAAGTAAAAAAGAGCCTGTATGCCTGAACTTGCCAAAAGTGCCTGAAAAAAATCAAATGGTGCGATTTGATCCTTTTTAAATACCACATGCATGAATAACGCAATGGCCGTCAGATAGAAAAAGCCTCGATCGTGAAACAGCCCCAGCATCTCTTCCTTTGCTTCCTTTTTCGAAGCAAAAACAGGCGGATCAGCTGCGAGCTCTCGTTTCAGTGTAAGAAAGCCTGCCCCTAACACACATAAAGCGAGGAACACCATCAATATGGACGAAAACATGAGCTGCCTCCTTTTTTTGACCAATGTAAAAAAAGAGCTTGTCCACATGAGATGACAAGCTCCTCTATCAACTGATTATTTCACAAACCCAAGCAGCATTTCGCGTAAAAGCTTACTCGCTGTATTCGCTGTTTGGTCAGAGTGATCGTATACAGGTGCTACCTCGACAAGGTCAGCCCCGACGACTTTGACGTCAGATCCTGCAATTGCATGAATGGATGCAAGCAGCTCTTTTGATGTAATACCGCCAGCATCTACCGTTCCTGTACCAGGTGCATGAGCTGGATCAAGTACATCAATGTCGATCGTCACGTACACTGGACGCCCTTTTAGCTTTGGCAATACTTGCTTCAATGGCTCCAGTACTTCAAATTTAGAAATGTGCATACCCGCTTCTTTTGCCCATTCAAATTCTTCTTTCATTCCAGAACGGATGCCGAAAGAGAATACATTTTCAGCTCCAATCAGTCCTGCAGCTTTTCGAATCGGTGTTGAATGTGAAAGCGGCTCCCCCTCATATTCCTCACGAAGATCCGTATGTGCGTCCATATGGATGATGGCCAAATCAGGGTATTTCTTATACATCGCACGGAAAACCGGCCAAGACACGAGATGCTCGCCGCCCATTCCTAATGGAAACTTCCCTTTTTCTAAAATGCTGTCGACATACTCTTCAATTAAATCTAAGCTCTTTTGTGCATTCCCAAAAGGAAGTGGGATGTCACCCGCATCAAAGAATGGCACCTCATGCAGCTCACGATCTAAATAAGGGCTGTATTCCTCTAAACCGATCGATACTTCACGAATGCGGTTAGGACCGAAACGTGAACCTGGGCGGTAGCTGACTGTCCAGTCCATCGGCATGCCATATAAAATGACCTTTGCATCTTCCCATGTCGGATGACTTCCAATAAACACTTTTCCTGAATAAGCCTCGTCGAATCTCATGCAAGATTCCTCCTTTTACGCTTCAAAAAATGCGCAAACCGTCATTTGCGCATGTCCATTTCGCTTGATTTATTTAATTAAGTCGCTCACAAATTTCGGCAGAACGAATGCCGCTTTGTGCAATTCTTTTGTGTAATATTTCGTCTCAATATCAAAGAAACGGCTGTCTTCTACAGCAAGTGGATCATATTTTTTAGAACCGATGGTGAATGTCCAAAGACCGCTTGGATACGTTGGAATATTCGCTGTGTAAAGCTTTGTAATTGGGAAAATTTCTTTTACATCACGCTGTACATTTGTAATCAGCTCAGGTGTGAACCAAGGGTTGTCCGTTTGTGCAACGAAAATACCGTCTTCTTTCAGTGCTTTTGCGATTCCTGCGTAAAATCCTTTAGAGAACAGGTTCACAGCTGGTCCAACAGGCTCAGTAGAGTCAACCATAATCACATCATACTCGTTGTCAGCTTCAGCAATGTGCATAAAACCGTCTCCTACTTTCACATCTACACGAGGATCGTCTAGTTTCCCAGCGATAGAAGGAAGGAATTTCTTCGAGTATTCGATGACCTTTCCGTCAATATCAACAAGTGTCGCTTTTTTCACACTTGGGTGTTTGAGGATCTCACGAATGACACCGCCGTCTCCTCCACCTACAACAAGAACATTTTCCGGGTTTGGATGAGTGAAAAGAGGAACATGTGCCACCATTTCGTGGTATACAAACTCATCTTTCTCAGACGTCATCACCATGCCGTCTAAAAACAGCATATTGCCAAACTCTTCTGTTTCCACCATTTCTAAATGCTGAAAGTCTGTTTGTTCTGTGTGAAGGGTTTTGTTCACCTTCAATGTAATACCAAAATTCTTCGTTTGCTTCTCTGTATACCAAAGTTCGCTCATTGTTCATCTTCCTCTCATCCAATAATAAACAAACATCTATTGTTAGCGCCTTTTATGGGCTTTGACTATATCGATTGTCCAAGAAAAAAGTATAGTGGATTCATATCAAATTGTAAAGAACCGCATGAGTTCTCTTCATTTTTTAAAGCGCTCCAGCAATCGCTTGTTTAAAACGGTTTTCTTTGTTCCATACTGATAAAAAACCGTCAAAATGGGGGCTTTGCATGGACACAATCATGAGTAATAAAAAAATCCGCATGACCGTGAAAACGATTCGAGCCTGTTTTTTTATCGGCTTGCTCGCTTTTCTATTTGCAGGTACCGTCTTTTTGACGATTCTATTAATAGCTAAATGGCAAGGTGCCCCTTCTGTTCAAGTTCCCCAATCCAC
The DNA here is from genome assembly GCF_038593305.1 of Bacillus sp. FSL P4-0248. Classification (NCBI taxonomy): domain Bacteria; kingdom Bacillati; phylum Bacillota; class Bacilli; order Caryophanales; family Bacillaceae; genus Bacillus; species Bacillus sp. FSL P4-0248. Next base: position 3,351,027 of record NZ_CP151983.1, read on the forward strand.
AACCATTTATGCAGCCGATGGCTCAAAGCTTGGAGAATCCAGCTTTGGAGAAAAGAGATATTGGGTGCCATTAAAGGAGATGTCTCCTCATATCAGACAGGCAGTTGTCGCTGTTGAAGATAAAACCTTTTATGAGCATCATGGCTTTGATGTGAAACGGATGGCAGGTGCTGCGGTGGCCGATATTCGTGCCATGGCTAAGGTGCAAGGTGCCAGCACGATCACCCAGCAATATGCACGAAACCTTTATTTAGATCATGATAAAACGTGGAAACGGAAGTGGAATGAAGCCTTTTACACGATTCGTTTAGAACAAAACTATACAAAAGATGAGATTTTAGAAGGATACTTGAACACCATTTATTATGGTCACGGAGCGTACGGTGTGGAAGCAGCGTCCCGTCTGTATTTCGGGAAAAAAGCAAAGAACTTAACCCTCGCTGAATCTGCCCTGCTTGCCGGTATCCCAAAGGGGCCTTCTCTCTATTCCCCTTATGTGAATGAGGAGAAAGCCGGCGCAAGAAAGAATATGATTTTGAGACAAATGCACGAGGATGGCATGATTACGAAAAAAGCAGCCGATGACGCTGCGAAAGAAAAGCTGTCCTATCGCCCTTTGCAAAAGAAGCAGCTGCAAGCAAAGCAAGCCCCGTATTTTTATGACGATGTGATTCGAGAGTTGAAACAAAGTTTGGGGTTAACTGAGGAACAGATTGAAACCTATGGGCTTCATATCCAAACGACTCTCAATCCAGAATTACAGAAAATCGCAGAAAAGACACTAAAAAACGAGATGAATTCCAAATCGGAAATCCAAATCGGCTTTGCCGCCATCCATCCTCAAACAGGGCATGTACTTGCCCTCATAGGCGGGAGAGATTATGAGAAAAGTCCATTCAATCGGGTGACACAAGCAAAAAGGCAGCCCGGTTCAACCATGAAACCCCTTCTTTATTACATTGCCTTGCAAAACGGGTTTACACCCGCAACCGTCATGCGCAGTGAGGAAACGGTGTTTGAACTGGATGATCAAGGCAGCGATGCCGCTTATTCACCAAGCAATTATCACGGCTATTACGCCAATGACGGCATTACAATGCTTCAAGCTTTAGCACTGTCTGATAATATTTACGCTGTAAAGACCCATCTATTTTTAGGAATGGAACAGCTTGTACGTGCTGGCAAGACATTTGGAATCAAGGAGAAACTAGATCAAGTACCCTCTCTTGCCCTGGGCACGTCCCCTGTGAAACCCATTGAAATGACCAATGCTTACGCCATGCTGGTCAATGGCGGAAAACGCGTCAAACCAACCTTTATTACGAAAGTAACCGACGCAAAAGGTAATGTGCTTTTTGAAGAGAAACAAAAACGAGAACAAACCCTCGATGAAAAAGCTGCATTTGTCACCACCGACATGATGTCAGGCATGTTCAATGATCAATTAAACGGCTATACAAGTGTCACTGGCCGCACCATTATAAAGGACCTTACAAGAACATACGGAGGAAAGTCTGGGACTACAGGCGCCGACAGCTGGATGATCGGCTTCTCTCCCCAGCTCGTCACAGGTGTATGGACAGGCTATGATAAAGGCCGCACCATTGACTCAGTCGAAGAAACGGCCTATGCGAAAAAAATATGGGCTTCCTTTATGGAATCAGCTCTCTCGAAGCAGCCAGCCTCTTCCTTCATGCCGCCAGACGGTGTCAAAGGGGTATATATTAATCCAAAAACCGGCGACCTCGCAGGTCCAGGATGTGAATCAAAGGTATTCACCTATTTTATAGAAGGAACGGAGCCGACAGGTGTCTGCTATGGTGCTGAGGACAAAGCCTCTGAGCAGGAACCAGTTCAGGATCAAAAGCCAAAGAAATGGTGGGAAAAGTGGCTGAAACGTTAAAAAAGGCATGAAAAACCCCGAGATCTGCATCTCGGGATTCTCCATGTCCTAGCTTTAACACCAGTTTACTCAAAAACCGGAGAGAATTGGTAGCCATCCGCCAATCTTCACAAAAATTTCACAATTATTCAGGGACAGCCAATCCTTCTTTTAATTCATCTGTTGATGCGTCCCATAGCGCTTGATTATGACCTTTTAAGAAATCAGCCAGCACCTTTTTGGATACGTCATCCATATGACTAACGACAATTTTTCGCTTCATCGATTTATCCATTAAATTCACATGCTCTGGAAGTGACTTATACCCGCGGCGGATCGAACGGTCAACGGTCATTTCACAAGCCGTCACACCTGCATAATAAGGCCCTTCTTCTCTGCGGTCAATCGTCACCCATACAAGCCAATACGGTTTTCCGTTCGGCACCTCTTCTTTTGTTTTCAAAAATTTAATTCCTTTTTCGACGGCACTTCTTGCATGCATGGCACCAATATCAATGACAGCTTCCTTTTCCTCTACATCAATGATGACTGGCGAGATATTATCAAGGCTGAGTGCACCTGCCCCAAAGCCTCCATGTCCGTCGGTTGCATCTGTTTTTTTAATGATGTTAAAACCAATTGGTTTTTTCTTTTTACCTTCCATTTATTAAACCTCCTAAAGCAGCGGCTTCAAAATAAGATTAAACCAGTGTATGATTTGATCCCGCATTCCGATCAATGGACCAAACACAAACTGTCCCAGCGGTGTGATCACGAATATGAGAAAAATAATGATCCCATATTGTTCAAATTGCGTCATTTTCGCCCGGATACGGGGGCTGACGACGTCCTCAATAATCCGATACCCATCCAGCGGCGGAAGTGGTAATAAGTTAAATAGGAACAAGATGACGTTTAAGTTAATAAAGATTAAAAAGAAATTATCGACTCCCGGCTCAAAGCGCATAATCCACTCCCCGCCAAATTTCTGAAGAAGCACATACACAAAAAAGCCCAAAAACGCCAGCACCAAGTTACTTAATGGCCCAGCAATGGAGACACAAATCCCTGCTAAGCGCGGTTTTTTAAAATGGTAACGATTCACCGGTACAGGTCTCGCCCAGCCAAACCCGGCCACAAAGATCAAAATCGTCCCGAAAATATCGAGATGCTTCAGTGGATTTAACGTCAGTCTCCCTTGATTCTTAGCCGTCGGGTCTCCGAATCGGTACGCAACATATGCATGCGCCAGCTCGTGCATCGTAAATGCAACAACAAGCGTAATGGCGACATATGGAATAAGTTCTAATGGATAAACAAGAAATTGGTTCAAAGGCATGAATCCCTCTTTCTTTCTATACAATGATTTACTTCATTCAGTATACTATAAGAAGTCCCTTAAACTAAAGGGAAGCGTAGCATTAAAGGAAAAAGGAGGTTTTCGCCATGCCGATTGTCACCGTTCAAATGCTTGAAGGAAGAACAGACGAGCAGAAAAGAGCTCTTGTGGAGAAAGTCACTAATGCCGTTGTAGAAACAACAGGCGCAGGTGCAGAAAAAGTCTCTGTTATTATTGAAGAAATGAAAAAAGAACACTATGCCGTAGCAGGAAAGCGCATCAGCGATCTGTAAGCATATAAAAAGGACAAACACTCAATGTGTTTGTCCTTTTGTCTGCATTCTTATCTGTACCACGCTTTATTACGGTTCACTTGATTTTTATGAGCCGCATCGAAGAAATCGACTGTGTAGGAATAATCATAATTCATTAGGCAGACAATGCCGCTTCCTTGCGGGTCGTGCGGTAAGCCAAAGTTATGACCGTATTCATGCGTAGCCGCTTTTGCAGTGTTCGCTGTTCCTTGATCAAGGTTAACGGCGAATGCACTTCCGCTTGGTGCACTATTGTAGACATAAGCGATTCCGCCAGCATCAAAGTTTGGATTTGCTGTAAATCCAGTGACAAAGTCATATCCTCTGCCATCAAAGCTGCGCGCAAGGTTAGACAAAATTTGCTCTGCATTTGAACCCGAAGACGTCCATGATCCTACTGCTTGTACGACAAAGTCCACATCATGATCACGGTTAAACGTGACATCTGCTTGCTCAATGATGCTGACAATCCGTGTTTGCCAGTCACTATATTTCGCACGATACTGCGCATCAGCAACCGCATAGACAGTGACCTTCTGACTGCCTGTGCTTGCCTTTGTTGAAATTGAATCTCCTGTATTGGCCTTAAAGGTTCTTGAGCCTACCTGCTTACCAGACTCATCTAATACCTTTGTTGTCACATCTCGTTCAATTGGAGGTGCTGTCGTCAAATCTTTAAAATCCTTTGCTTTTGGCAACCCCTCACTAATATGGGTTTCGAACGGCGCATGACCATGATCATGCCCATGACCTGCACTCGCTACTGGTGCTGAAGCTGAACTTACCCCCGGTAACAAACTACCTACCAATAAAAATGACAAAAAGACTGAACGCTTTTTCATTCCTATCCCTCCTTTGTTTTTCACAAGGTTATATATTCACTGAAAATTCACCATTTTCCTTCTATTCAGTCAAAAACAGGGAATTAGATGCACAGGAAGAAAGTCGAATTACGTCATTTTCACTAATTTTTCGGATATTTTGACACACATTTCATCGAAAAATAGCGCTTTTGGTCTGGGTCATTTATTAGGAAACACTCATGTTTTTAAGAAATAATATCATGGACCTAATGTCACATCTGAAAGAAACAAAAAATGATATTAGAAAAGATAAAGTCACACTTTACTGATACCAATTATACTTCTCTGCGGTTCTGCCTTATGATGAAGAACATAAAACATTGCTACCTCAAAACGGAAGGGACGATCGGCATGTCTGGAAAAAAGCACATACAATTTGGATTAATGTTACATGGCCCAGGAGGTCACATGAATGCATGGAAGGATGAATCGGTGCCAGCAGATGCAAGTGTTAACATTGATTATTATCAAGAGATGACCAAAAAAGCGGAATCAGCGGGTTTCCGTTTTGTCTTTGTGGCAGATGGCTTATATATTCATGAACATTCGATTCCTCATTTCTTAAACCGATTTGAACCATTAACCATCTTATCTGCACTTGCCACAGTCACGAAACAGATTGGACTTGTGGGTACTGTATCCACTTCATACAGTGAGCCCTTTACCATTGCCAGGCAATTTGCTTCCTTGGACAAATTAAGTAAAGGCCGGGCAGGCTGGAATGTTGTGACTTCCCCATTAGAGGGCTCTGCTGAGAATCACATCATCCGTTCGCATCCTAGCCACTCACTTCGATATGAAATTGCAGAAGAGTATTTACATGTAGTGAACGGGCTTTGGAGCTCATGGGAAGAAGATGCTTTTGTAAGAGATCGATCAACAGGTGTCTTCTTCGACCGAGATAAATTGCACACCTTAAACCATCATGGCAAACACTTTTCTGTCAAAGGTCCTTTAAATATTGAGCGCTCTGAACAAGGGCAGCCCGTGATTTTCCAAGCAGGCGCTTCAGAAGCAGGAAAAGACCTAGCTGCAAAAGAAGCAGACGCTGTATTTACAAATGCCGATTCACTTGAAAAGGCAAAAGCCTATTACCGCGACGTGAAAAATAGAGCGGCAGCGCTTGGAAGAAAACCATCCGAGATCAAAATATTCCCTGGCATCCACCCGATTACAGGAAAAACAGTCGAAGAAGCTGAAGAAAAATATGAAGCCATTAAACATCTAGTCTCTATTGAAGAAGCTCTGCATTATCTCGGCCGATTCTTTGACCATTTGGACTTCAGTCAATTCCCGCTTGATGAACCTTTTCCAGATATAGGTGACGCTGGGTCAAACAGCTTCCAATCCACAACAGAGTCCATTAAGAAAATGGCCAAAGATCAAAACCTGACCTTAAGAGAAGTCGCTTTACAAGTGACCACACCAAAAAGTGCTTTTTTCGGCACTTACGAACAAGTAGCTGACAAATTAATTCAATGGATCGAAGAGGACGCCGCAGATGGATTTATTTTTGGCGCTCCAATTTTAGCAAGCGGTTTATCCGAATGGACGGAGCACGTCATTCCGATATTAGTCGAAAGAGGATATTACGACCCAAATTATCCAGCTCATACCCTTCGCGAAAACTTAGGTCTGCCGATGAAGAAGAATCAGTTTCTGAAACAAACAGTAAAATAAATTTAAAAGAGGGGCTAGCATAAAGGCTAACCCCTCTTTTTATGATGGTTGGTGTGCTGGTGCAATCGACTTTCAATGAGATCAATAAACTGGAGCACAGCTCTTCCAGGCGTATCATTTGTTTTCCTCAATAGACCAACTGGCGGGGAAACTTGAATGCCCTTTATTTCTAATACCTTCGTACCGGGGAGTGTAAAAGAATGAGCCGTTCGTGTAAACAGAGATACTCCTAAGCCCGCCTGAACATAGTGTTTATGGGACATGCTGCTAGTAATCTCTAATTTCTTGTAATTTGTCCCAATGACATCGACGATTTGTTGTTCAATTTGGATACGGATGGGGCAATTGTGAGGTGTGAATAGTATAGTCTCATTTTCTAAATCAGTTACCTCTACGACATCTTTTTCCGCCAATCGATGGGAGGACGGAACCAGCAGGACAATATCATCTTGAAAAAGCGGCTTATAGCTATTTTCCATCGAAGCTTCTGGTGCACCGCAAATCGCAAAATCAATCTCATCATGGGAAAGCAAGGAACTCAGGGTATTCGCATCTGCTACTTGTACCGAAAATTCTACATTCGGAAACCTTTCCTTGAATTCTGCAAGGAGCGCCGGGAATTCTAAACTGGCAGTAGGCTCAGAAACACCGATGCGAATGAATCCCGCAATGCCCACTTCTAAATCTTGAAGCGTTTTCGTCAGTTTCTCATATTCATTGAGTAAAGAATTGGCTCTTTCATAAAAAAGCTGTCCTGAAGCTGTTAACTTTAAGGTCTTCCCTCTCTCTAGAAGCTTCTCTCCAATTTCCTCTTCTAAATGCTTGATGTGCAAGGTAATGGTTGGCTGAGAATAATTCAGTGCTTCTGCTGCTTTTAAAAAATTCCCATATTTCACAATGGTAGCAAAGGTGCGGATCGCACGAATCTCCATAAAACCCCTCTTTTCTCTATATTTTAAATAACTGAATCGTGTATTTATGATTACTAATTATACTTTTCAATTGGTTTGCCTTATTATAATTTATATTATCAACTATTCCAAGTTGTTTAGAAGGAATTATGTGAAATGGAGGAGACGAATTGACGAAAGTAACGATTATAGCAGGCGGACATTCCGTCCAATCTCGATTAACCGGTGTTTTGCATCATGTTCAGCAGCATTTAACGATCAATGGAATCGATGTACGTATCATTCAAGTTCACCAGCTGCCTAGCAGCGCACTAATACGTGCGGACTTTTCAAACGAAGAGGTTGTCAAGGCCATTGAACTTGTGAATGAGAGTGACGGTGTCATTGTGTTAACTCCTGTCTACAAAGCGTCATTTTCCGGTATTTTAAAAACGTTTTTAGATTTACTTCCACAGAAAGCGTTACAAGGAAAACCCGTCCTTCCGTTTGTTTTAGGAGGAACCTACGGCCACCTGCTCGTCATTGAATATGCTCTTAAACCGATTATTCATCAACTTGGTGCAACGGTTGTGCAATCTGGCGTGTATGTCGTGGATCAACAGGTCACAAAGCAGGAGTCAGGTGATTACTTACTTGATTCAGATGCCACAAACAGGTTAAACCTCGCATTATCTCAATATCAAAGTCTGATAGGAGGAACAGCCAATGTCGTTCACCCTTAGTATTCTTGATCAAAGCCTTGTCGGTGAAAACGAGAACGCAGAGACGGGCATTCAGCATACTGTCAGATTGGCTGAAGCAGCGGATCAGCTTGGCTATCACAGGTTTTGGGTGTCTGAACATCACAATAACCCTCAAGTAGCAGGTTCTTCCCCTGAAGCTCTTGCCGGCTATCTCTTAGCAAAAACAAACAACATACGAATTGGGTCTGGCGGTGTCATGCTTCAGCATTACAGTCCGTTCAAGGTGGCTGAAACATTTCATGTCCTAGCATCATTAGCCCCTGGAAGAGTCGATTTAGGTGTTGGGAAAGCACCGGGAGGACTGAACCTGTCGACACAAGCTCTTCAGGAAGATTATCAGGCGTCACGGAAGGATTTTTCTCAAAAATTAGTGGATCTCAAAACTTATCTGACGGAACACACAAATGAATTGAATGCTCAGCCCATCCCTCGTTTATCACCTGACATATTCCTTTTAGGGGGAAGTATAGAGAGCGCTGAATTTGCAGCAAAACTTGGTATCTCCTTTGTCTTTGCCTTTTTTATTAATGGAGATGAAGCCTTATTAAAAGAAGCAAGAGAGACCTTCCAAACATATCAGAAAGCGGGCTCCCGCCAGCAATTCCTTCTTGCCATCACCGTTTCTGTAGCCGATGATCCCGAACAAGCACTCTCACATATCAAACAAAAGGAAACAGTAAAGGTCTCCTTTTCCGATGGAAGAAAGCTGAATGTCACATCGTTAGAGGATGCAGAAAAACTGGTGAAAGAAACGGAGAAGGAACAGTACAACATTCACGTACAAAAAACCGGCTATACCGCTGGCACAAAAGAAACCGTTCATCACAGGCTGACTGAGCTAGCCGAATCATACGATATCAATGAATTCATCGTGCTGTCGCCGATCGTAAATATTGATGAAAGGATCACGTCTATCACTTTATTAAAAGAAGCACTTGATCAAGAACAAACAAACCAAAAACCAATCAATCAAGAGGTGAACGTCTAATGTCAAACAATCAAAAAATCATATTATGGAGCAAAAATGGATGCAGTTATTGCAAGGACATTCAATCCTACTTCAACGATCAGCAGATCCCTTTTTCAACGATTGATGTCACAGAACATGATGATTACAGAAACATTTTAGAAGCAAAATACGGTGTCCGCTATGTGCCTGTAGTTGAGATCAGTCATGATCCCCACGTGTATCAAGCATTGCTGAATCCAGATATCGAGACTTTAAAAAAAGCATTAATCTGACATTACATTTTGAATGGAGGTTTGTCATGAGTCGAGATATTTTTCGCATCGCTACCGAAGAAGATGCGCCAGCTTTTTTAGAATTGCTGTCCAGTGCATTTAAACCGCTTGGGGAAATGGGCATCGATTGGCCATCCACGAACGCCACACTTGAAATGGTCACAGAAAACATTACAAAGTCCGCTGCCGTTGTATTAGAACGAGACGGACGGCTCATATCCACCATCACCATACGTTTTCCTTGGGAGAGCACTGAGCCGGTCTCAGGCTATCCATTTGTCTGGTGGTTTGCGACAGCTCCTGATTTAGCCGGTCAAGGGATTGGAAATAAGCTGCTCGATTATGTAGAAAACACCTTGCTCCGGCAGACATATAAAGCGCCTGCTTATACACTAGGCACTTCTGGCCGGAAACACCCTTGGCTTTTAGAGATGTACGAACGAAAAGGATATACAAAATATATTGAACGCGAGGCTGAAAATGGAGATTTAGGTGTTTTGATGTATAAAGTGCTTATCCCTGAACGCTTTGATCCAGCCATTCTAGGGGCACCACCCGCAGAAGAAAAAGTCGAAACGACTTCTACATAGGAGGTGATTCAACGTGGGTGAGTTTTTCAAATGGGAGTATGTGGTCACACTTTTTCCTAAAGTATTATCAGCCCTTCCGACGACCTTGCTGATTGTTTTATTTGCCACTTTGATTGGCAGCTTTCTTGGATTCATCCTTGCTTATTTTCGAATTGAGCGCATTCCTGTCCTGCATCAACTCAGTGCAGTCTATGTCTCATTTATTCGCGGAACGCCTATCCTGGTTCAAATGTTTATTGTCTTTTATGGTCTGCCAGGTGTGCTCGCAGCAATTGGCCTTGATATCTCCATGTGGAACAAATTGATCTTTCTTTATATTACATATGGACTCAATACAGCTGCCTACTTTTCAGAAATATTCCGATCAGCCTTATCAAGTGTCCCAGCATCTCAATATGAAGCGGCTGCCTCAATTGGGCTGACGAAATGGCAGATTTATAGAAGAACGCTCATTCCTCAAGCAGGAAGAATTGCGCTCCCGAATATCGGCGTGGCCATTGTGAACTTATTACAAAACACCTCCCTCGCCTTTACACTAGGCGTGATGGATATTATAGGAAAGGTCCAAACATTAGGGGCTTTATACTATCGCGTATTAGAAGGATATTTTATTGCTGCCGTCATTTTTATTATGTTAAGTATGCTGCTGGAAAAAGCGTTTGATCTATTGGAAAAACGGATCAATACACCGAAAACGAGAAAACAGCGTCAGACGACATTCGTTTCCTTAAAAAGACCTGAAACGGCCTTCACTGTCGAAAAGCGTGCGAAGTAAAACGAGGAGGATTTCACATGAAAAATAACAAACGATTCAAAAAACATTACATCATCGGTCTGCTTACACTTGGTTCATTGCTGCTTGCTGCCTGCGGAAATACAGAACAATCGAATGAAGTCAAAGCAGAAGCAGCGAATAATGATCCAGATGCGAAAGAAATCATCGTTGGCACAGGGAACGCTTATCAGCCTTTCGTTTACTTAGATGAAAACGGTCAACTAACAGGCTATGAGAAGGCTGTATTAGATGAAGTGGATCAGCTGCTTCCACAATATAAGTTTAAATATGAATCCTTCGAATTTAAAAATATTCTGCCCGCTTTAGATGCTGGTAAAGTAGATCTCGCTGCCCATCAATATGAAATCAATGATGAGCGCCAGAAGAAATATCTATTTGGAAAAGTTGGCTACACAGATTATACAAGCTATGTGGTTGTTGATAAAGCATCCGGTCATGATTTTCAAAGCCTTGACGATTTGGCTGGACACAAAGTGCACACCTCTACAGGAAGTAATTTCGCTTATCTTCTAGAGCAATATAACAAAAAGCATGATCGGAAAATTGACATTGTCTACGGAGATGGCGGGAATGAAATTCTCGTCAAAAACCTTCAAAATGGCACAGTCGATGCGGCATTGCTCACAAAGTATGACGTCAACAAATTAAACAAACAATTTAATGCCAATCTAGTCACCTCTGGAAAGCCTGTAAACGTATCTAAAACATATTATCTATATCAAAAAAACAATACAAAACTTCAAAAAGACATTGATCAAGCATTACAAAAACTGATCGATAACGGCAAGCTCGCTGAATTGTCTAAGAAAATATTGGGCGGAGACTTTACTACATCATAAGAAAGGAGCGATCTGAGTGGATTTTGATGTTGCCTTTATGCTGCAGGCCTTTTTAGCCGCACTTCATTATTTGCCAACGACGCTGCTATTAGGCTTTCTCCCGCTATTATTTGGCTCTGTCTTTGGATTTGGTATTGCCCTTATCCGTTTTTATCAGGTGCCTGTATTGTCTCCATTGTTCAAATGGTTTGTGGCTATTTTTAAAGCAATTCCTGTTGTCCTCATTCTGCTCGTATCTTATCTTCTTTTTTCTGATTCGCTGGATCGTTTGGCTGCATCTCTTTCTCTTCAGATTCGTTTCAGTGATTTGGACAGACGATGGATTGCCATTTTCGCCCTTACTTTATATGCCGTAAGCGGGTTATCTGAAATATTTCGAAGCTCTCTTGCATCTATTCCAAAGGGGCAATTCGATGCTGCTCTATCCGTTGGTTTTACCAGCAAACAGATCTTACGAAGGGTCATTATACCGCAAGTCATTCCCATCGCCCTTCCCCTTTTGAACAACATGCTGATCAGCTTAATCAAAGCCTCTTCTCTCGTCTCAATGGTGTCTGTGGTCGATATTTTAAACGGCGCTTTAATCAAAGCCAATGTGAACTATCGTTATCTTGAAGCCTACATCGCCGTTGCTCTGATTTACTGGGCACTGTGTGCCTCTATCGAAGCCATTACAGCCTTATACGAGAAATATGGACACAAAAACAAAAGGAGACGATTGGCATGATTGATATCAAACAGGTGCATAAAGCGTTCGGTAAAAACCAGATTCTGAGAGGAATTGATTTAACGATAGAAAGAGGCGAAGTGGTCGTCATTTTAGGTCCAAGCGGTTCTGGGAAATCAACCTTTCTGCGATGCTTGAATTTTCTTGAGCGTGCGGATCAAGGAGAAATCAGCATTGATCACACGACCGTCAAGTTCAATCAAGCAAGGCCTAAAGACATTCTCGCACTTCGCAGAAAAACCGCCATGGTCTTTCAGCAATACGATCTATTTCTTCATAAAACAGCAATTGAAAACGTCATGGAAGGATTAGTCATTGCCCGTAAACAACCGAAAGATCAAGCCTATGACACAGCTCTCCAATTACTCACAAAGGTCGGACTACTGGAGAAAAAGGATGCCTATCCGCATCAATTATCTGGCGGACAGCAGCAGCGAGTCGGCATTGCACGGGCACTGGCTTTGAATCCAGAAGTCATTTTGTTCGACGAACCGACCTCCGCATTAGATCCCGAACTTGTAGGAGAAACGCTTGATGTCATTAAACAGGTAGCCCAAACCGGTGTCACTATGATCATCGTCACCCACGAGATGAACTTTGCCTATGATATTGCCGACAGGGTCATTTTCATGGAGGATGGGGTCATTGTCGAATCAGGTACGCCGGAAGAAGTCTTTGAACAGACGAAAGAAGAACGTACAAAACAATTTTTAGCGAGATTCTCTTATCACCATTCATAAAATACAAGTCGATCCATGCGGTCGGCTTGTTTCTGCGCAAAATAAAAACCAGTCTGTTCTAGCCATGAGCCATCACACACTGGTTCTTCTCGTTAGTTCAATTCCTTCAACTGATCAATATAAGCAAGGGCCGCCTCAAATTCTTCGTCCGTATAGCGCTGCTTGCTTTTAATGGTGAAGACCTTTTCCTTCACCTCATCTTCTGGCAGGTTATCAAAATATAAAATCGTTGAGACAAGCTCTAGGAAACGGGATGATTGCTCGTTCATCTGCTGCGTCAGCGCTTTGAGGTCAGGCATGTCCACTTCACACTGATCGAGAAACTCTTTCCCATTGTCCGTCAGCGAATAGCGATATTGATAGTATCCGCCCTTTTTTTCCTTCATTTCGTCCAAGAATCCAAGGTTGCACAGCTCTTCAATTCTGAGCGTCAACTCCTCTGAATAGGGGCCATAAAAATGAAAATCGTATTTCTCGTAAAAAGGCAAATCTAGCTTTTTTGCTATGTAAATCATCTTTTGCAGCTTCTTCCGTCCAACGATTTCCCCTGATTCAGAGAATACCTTCATCAACTTTGCATGCTCTTTCAACAAATTCCCGACATCTCCTTTTTCAGTACTTCCTTATCCCAAACCAAGCAGCTTCATGATCGCCTTTTTTTCTTCAGCTTTTTCCGACATATCTACAATTAAGTCCATCGGGAAATAAAGTTTATGATCGGTTCTTCGTTTACCGGAAATGGCGTCAACAATATCTGACTGTCTCGACAGTTCTTTAATATGACCGCTTTGCGTCAAAAGGTGGATTGGCAGCCTCTCTTCTTCCTCGCCTGGTCTGTAGAAGTCATAGGGCAAGTCAGAGGAAGAGTCGACCACTAAATAATAGTCAGGATCAATTCCTGCCTCCTTGAACAAGGCGGTCAGCTTGAAATATTTCGTCATTTCTTCATTTGGATTAAACTCTGTATATTGGAACAATCGGCGGTTCATAAAACGGCGGCACAAATCAGCCAGCACGTGATCTTCTTCATCTTCCCACGCCTGAAAATAAAATAAGACAATGGATTCATCCAGCTTAATATAGTCCTCTGTGGTGACATTCCCCTCAAAGATTGAATAAAAGTGAACGGGGGCATGTGTAAAAATATAACCCGTTTCATGCAGCTCTTTTGCCCGATGAAGGATTTTCGTTAAAATGACCTCCGCACTGCGTGTCACTGGGTGGAAATAGACTTGCCAGTACATTTGATAGCGGCTCATAATATAATCTTCAACCGCATGCATCCCGCTCTGCTTCATCACAATCTGATCTTCTCTCGGGCGCATCACACGTAAAATACGTTCCATATCAAAGTGGCCGTAGCTGACGCCTGTATAGTAAGCATCACGCTGCAAATAGTCCATTCGGTCGGCATCAATTTGACTTGAGATCAAACTGACCACCTGTTTGTTTTGATACGTTTTGGCAATGACTTCAGCCACATGCTTCGGGAAATCATCACTCACCCGGCGGAGCACTTCATTGACTTCCGTCTGCCCTAAAATAATATCTCTTGTAAACGATTCATGGTCTAAGTGGAAGACCTTTTCAAAGGAATGAGAAAATGGACCATGTCCGAGGTCATGCAGCAAGGCAGCACTAAGTACAAGCTCGCGCTCTCCTTCATCCCATTCAGGCCGCCCTTTAAACACATCATCCACAATTCGTCTCACAATCTCGTATACACCGAGTGAATGATTGAATCGGCTGTGTTCTGCACCATGAAACGTCAAATAAGTAGTTCCTAGCTGTTTAATTCGTCTCAGGCGCTGAAACTCTCTTGTTCCTATTAAATCCCATATTAATGCATCCCTTACGTGAACATAACGGTGCACAGGATCTTTAAATACCTTTTCCTCAGATAATTTCCCTTTTGGATACGCCATCGTTTCGTCCCTCTTTTTTTAAGACGTGTTTCTATTATATCGGGTAACTTTTCCCGAAAACATCCTTGAATTTGCTGGTGAATGTGTTCTCAGAAGTTGCTTGGACGTAAAAAGCCCGACCTGACAGGGACGGACCTCTTTTTAGGTCGACTGAACACATTCAGTGACATTTATTTGACTTTTTTTTGAACCTTTTCAAGTAATTCATCTTCTGTTGGTGCGGATAATGGGCGATTGTTCACAAACGCAAAAGCCTTTTTTCGTCCTGGACCACAATAGGATTGACAGCCGATCTCAATTTTTGCATCAGGGTCAACCGATTTGAGTCGAGGCAATAACGTCTTTAGGTTCGTCGCATCACAATCGTCACATACGCGAAACTCATTAGCCATGGTCTTACGCTTCCTTTCAATGATGATACTTCATTCTATATGAAACAGTTGGACAGCCAATCGTGAATAATATACCACCCAATATTGTACATCGAAGCGCCTGGACTTGCAAGACGCTTTGCCGCCCCAATCCCGTGCTTACATAAAAGCTAGTATTTTCCACTATCCTTTTAGCAAACTTGTATAAACCTTCTTGAACTTGGCTAATCTAATACCATCAAATCATATGGGGGTTTAAACACATGTCAAAACAAAGACAAGATGCTTGGTCAGAGGAAAATGATCTCCTCCTGGCAGAAACCGTCTTACGTCACGTCAGAGAGGGCAGCACGCAGCTAAATGCGTTTGAAGAAGTTGGAGACAAGCTGAACCGCACCTCAGCGGCATGCGGATTTAGATGGAATGCTGTCGTCAGGCATCAATATGAAAAAGCGCTAGCACTTGCCAAAAAACAGCGAAAACAACGGATGCGCGCACTTGGCAATGGCCAGCCTGCGAAAAAACGATTACTTTATCAGCCGCAAGTAGAAGAAACGGTTACTCAAGAGGAATTCTCACAGGAACTAGAGCCAGCAAAGGAAGAAACATTTGCACCAGCAGCTGAAACTGCTGAACAGCTTCAGTTTGTGGATCAAAGCTACAATGAAGAGTTAGCTAGTTTATCACATTTATTGTCACAGGCTTCTCCTGCCCCACATACCGCAGAGAAAAAACCGGAAGCAAATCCATTTAGGCAGCATCAAGAATTAACCATCGACGATATCATTGATTTCTTACGCCGTTATGAAGGCGATGGTCAGCAATCCACTGCCTTACGTATGGAAAACAGCCGCTTAAAACGAGAAAACAATGAGCTTTCTCATAAAGTCTCGCAGCTAGAAGCTGAAGTGAAGAAGCTTGAAAAGGATCAGCTCACGATTCAAGAAGATTATGAAACACTCGTGAAAATCATGAACCGTGCAAGAAAACTAGTTTTGTTTGAAGAGGACGATAGTGCCGCACCAACCTTTAAAATGGACCGGAACGGCAACCTCGAAAAAATGGCAGAATAACAAAAAGTGCTCCCCGCCTCGGGAAGCACTTTTTTAAATGCCCAAAAATAGCATCACACTAAAAAGGACATTGATCAAAAACACAAACATAAAAATATACCTGACCTGCCTTACCTGAAAATCACCAAACATAAAAATATAAAGACCTGCAATGCCAAGTGTCAGGACAGGCTGAAGAAATGGCACTAAAAGCGAAATGCCGTAGCCGGCTCCCATGATGACAGGAAGCCATAGTAAATAGAGGTAACCGCCGTTTTTGGATTTCAAGAAACCACTTCCTCTCTTTCTTCTATCTGCTTGATTTCAGGCTGAACAAACTTGAGTCCGGCCATTGTGCGGCCGCGTTTTTGTGATGTCCAGACTGCAATCGCCGGCTGATCTGTGAGAGATTCTGTGTCAATGGTGATCAGCACTTTCTCATGTAATTCAATTGAAGCTTCAGACTCGATTTTGCACCCAGATAAACTAATATCATGTATGTTCACCGGCATCTTCTCTTCTAACCGGCCCTCATAGGACAGCGTGCCTGCCACACCTTGCAACGGTCTTCTCACCCATTTGCGCCGCAAGGCCCTTGGTACTTTCTCCGTTTCTCTTATAAAGCGGAGAAATGTCCGAACAGCATAGGATTTTTTCTCACGATCCGTTATCGATACATGCTCTCGTGTGAATAAGAAACGGATCAATGATAGGTACTCTGATTTTTCTGTATCAGTAAAAGCAACACCAACCATCAGCTTGTCTCCATCTGGATGGCTCCAAACCACATCACACGCCACACTTTGATCCTCTGAAAAGAACAATTGCATTTGTCCTTGATTTAAAGAAGAAGCTTGATCCAATGGAATGGATAGACGCGCACCTGAATCACTCATGTCTAGTAGAAAACAAGCAATCGACTCATCTTGACGATCAGAACAGAGCTGCCCCTCTTTTTCTATGACAAACCGCTCTGATTTTCGATAACGCGGACGATCAAACGCCACAATCAGTGCCATGAATAGACCTGCACCGTTATAAAGCACCCAAAAAATATTAATCAACGTGAGATCAGCATTCATCGTCCCACTTACCTTCATATCGTATCCTATTTTCACAAGGACAAGCAATGAGAGCAGCAAGAAGATCAAATGAGGAATCATCGTTTTTAAATGGAAATGTCTCTTGTCCGTTTGAATTCCCTTCGGCGTGACAAGGAATTCAACCCTCTTCTTCAAAAACAGCTCACTTAAAGCTACACCAGCCAAGTGGAATGCCATAGAGCTTTCGTAAATATGACTCCAAAACATACTTCGTTTTTGATTCGACACCAGTTTAAACGCTAAATACGAACTAAAGAACGCCGGCAGCCAAAACATAAAAATGGACTGGAAATCGGCCCAGAAACTTTGAATACCAAATAATAAAAACAATATTGGTGTAAGAATGTAAATCATTTTAAACAAACCGTTAAACCAATACACAATGCCATCTAAATAAAGAACTCGCTGCATAAGCGTTAAGCCGCGAACCTTCAATGGATTAAACTTACGGGCGCACTGAATGTTCCCTCTCGACCACCGGTCTCTCTGCTTTAACAAGTCAAGCCAGCTTTCAGGTGCCAGACCGACGGCTAATACTTCTCCGACAGACACAGATTTGAACTTCCCTTGGAGAAGCATTCCGGTCGCCATGTCTTCTGTAATCACTCCAGTAGCAAATCCGCCAATTTCCTCTAAGGCCGTTCTTCTAAATACAGTATTACTCCCGACATACATCACCGCATTGAACCGATCCTTACCAGCTTGGAGGGTTTGCATGAAGAAGTCCTGTTCATTTGGAATTCGATCCTTCGAGAACATATTATATTGGAAAGGATCTTCGTTATAAAACGCCTGTGGAACTTGAACAAACGCAGTCGCTCCATCATGAAAGTAAGGCACTGTCTTTTCTAAGAAGGCAGGAAGGGGGACCATATCAGCATCAAGTGTGAGAATCAGTTCCCCATTCGTTTGAGACATCGCATGGTTTAAATTACCCGCCTTAGCAAACTTGTTATCTGTTCTTGTCAGATAATGAACGCCAAACTCAGATGCAAGCTGCTCCACAGACTCCCTCTTGCCATCATCACATAAATAAATGTGGACGCTGCCTTTTGGATAAGACAGATTCAAACAGCCTGCAACAGTGCGTTTCAGCACTTCAATCGGTTCATTATATGTAGCTATGAAAATATCAACTGTTGGCAGTCTGTCCAAATCACTGATCATGACTTGTTTTCGATTTGAAGGCTTCCAAACAAGTGTATAAAACACAAGCAGCTGTAAAAATCCAATACATTCACAGGCTACAAGCAAGATGCCCATTATTATATTAAATGTACCTTCATGCGGCAGTGTAAAAAAGAGACGCCAGCAAATATATGCGGCATTTGTTAACACACAGAGCACAATGATGATTTTTTTAACAGTAGAGGCAAGCGGCTGAATACGATACATCACATACAACACAGACAAAACACAAAGCATAAACAGCGGGTAATACGTGGTGAATATTGACAACAAATTTACCTTCTTTCTTACGCCACAAATGACTATCACATATAAAATTCCATAACAAAGGAGGGGATTCTTTCATCACATTGCCCCTCCAAATCTATTCAAGTAACCAAATCAATATATTATTTCCACAATGTATCTAACTGATTTGAATAAAAATCAATCACTTTCGATAACTTAAAATAGCAGGATCTTTTGTCGTTTCAGTTAAACAGTTCAGTAATATTTCCATTGCTTTGCTATGTTCCTTTAAATTATACAAAGTATGGCATAGAACGTTTGAATGGCTTTGTTGTCCGGATAAGTTTCCATCCCTTTTAGGAATATCTGTTTTGATTTTTCATATACTCCTAAAGTTCTGTATGTACTTCCTAACCCTAGTAAAGCGTCTTCTAGTTCTTCTGAAGACAATCCTAACTCAATCGCCCTTTCATAAAAAAAGACAGCTTGCCTTTCCTCACCTAACAGGTCATAACTCCAGGCACATTGATAATGAATAGAGGCATCGTCTGGATACTCCTCTACAAGATGAGACAGCATTTCATTTGATTCTTGAAGATGTCCACTTTTTCGAAGTTCAATGGCTTTCTCAAGCTTTGTTTTCATCACTTCACCTCTACTCTTTTCAAGATGAAAAGGCTGATGTTTACGAAAACACCTTTTCATTGCGCTCAATCATCCGCGTCATGTTTTTCTCAAATTCCAGCTGTTCTTCTGCGTTCAATCCTGATGCTGTCAGCTGATCACTAAGCTTTTGAAGCTCCTCTAGTAATAAACGCATAAGAAGCGTACAATCAATCGGTTCACCAATTAATTCTGATAAGGATGCCATCGTATCCGGCTGTATATCAGGAAATACTGTCTTCACTTCTTGCCGTTTATCCTTTAAGGCGGCGTCATAAAAACGGCGGATCAAGTCGGCACGTTCACGCCCGCTTCCATCTGCACACAAATAAATTTGCACAGCGACCCCACCGCGTAATCTACGCTGAGAAATGCCTGCAAATTTCTTTCCATTGATACTTAAATCGTAGCTGCCTGGACAATAAGAGCCGACTATTTCATAGGCTTCAATGTCCACATCATACATCGACAGCATCCGGCGGATCAATTCCACCATCGCATCATACCCGCGGTCAATATCAATGCCCTTCTTTTGTTCCGCAAAAATTAAAGACACATTCAGTACACCTTCATCCAGCACCACAGCAAGACCCCCTGAGTTGCGCACAATCACACGATATCCCTCTTCCTCAAGCAGCTTTACGCCATCTTGGAGAAATGGAAGTCTTGTATCCTGAATCCCAAGCACAATCGTATTGTGATGCACCCAAGAACGGGCTGTCGCTGGTGAGAGGCCCTTCCCCACCGACGCGCAAAGCGTATCATCCATCGCAAAAGATTGCTTCGGGTCCACATAGAGACCAAGACTCGACTGATCGATGATTCGCCATTTTGGCTGTGTCAGTAACTCAATAGGTTCATTTTTCATCTCCTGCATATCCTCTCGTTCATAAACTGTGTTTATTATACCATGGGATGAATGGGGGGAGAATGCAAAAAAGCTCTATGACATTTGGCGTCACAGAGCGTTTCAGTTGGATGATTTGGTTTTCGATTACGCTTCTATGATACAGCCCTCACTCACCCATTTCAGAAAGTTGTCGGTCAGGAGCTCTGCATGCTGAGGGTCCATTACACCAGCATCCACGATCCATACCTTTTTCTCCTCTTCAGCCAGCCGCATGAGAAATACTTGCCCGCCGCCATCGTCGCCAATTGCCACATAGCCGCTTGCATATTGCTGAACCTCCCATGTTGCATTGCGTTCCGCCATGTCCTCCGTACCGTATAGAAGCACCTCACCGCCAATGGAACATCCATTTGTCTGTTTCAGCAGTTCCTTAT
Source organism: Bacillus sp. FSL P4-0248 (assembly GCF_038593305.1). Lineage (NCBI taxonomy): Bacteria > Bacillati > Bacillota > Bacilli > Caryophanales > Bacillaceae > Bacillus > Bacillus sp. FSL P4-0248. The sequence continues at coordinate 3,371,507 of NZ_CP151983.1, forward strand.
AAACATGGGGCAGCAGCATGTTTAGCTGGGATTCTGCCTCTTTGATATGTATGTCACTTGCTGGTTTATTCACGTGCAGATGTGGGATTTGAGGTAAATTGAGCATTTTAAGAGCCTCCTCTATTTTAAGTTGCTGATTTTTTCATCACCCTTTTATACAAACGAAGGAGCATTTTTAAAAGAAAATAGAAAATGACCACGTCAAGTATAAAACCCCACACTAGAAATTCAAAAGTATGATGTCCGTGCAGAACTAGCCAATCAATAGGGAAACCGCGATAATCAGCATCTGAGTAAGAAACTCCTCTCAGCAAAGCTGTTCCTATAACAATCAGAACACTGATACTTAATAGCCAGTTGGATGTTTTTTTGTTTTTGTGTTGTTTATGTTCCATATGCATTCCTTTCTCTGTTTTGCTGCCCGATACAAGACTTGATTCCAGTACTACAGACAACCTTCCTATCTATGACAGCATTTCTTTAAGCAAACTCTCTGCTTTATGTAATTCATCTAGAAAGGGGTTTAGATAGTCATTATAACTATCCAAATAAGCTCTCACCCCGCCAATGATCATAATCTTTTGGAGATCTTCATTGTTCTGAATGATCCTTTGTGCATTTTTATATCTTTTGTATATTAATTGGAGAACACCTTGATTGATTTCTTGTGGATATTCTTTTTCTAGGATGTTGATGACGGTTTGGATTTGTTTCGTTAGTTGTTGTTTTTTGTTCATTGAACGCTCCTATTTTCAAGGTTTTATTTAAATCATTCAATGGTACTTTACTGTTAATAATATTTATTGAGCTTTGATGATACACATGCGCTATCATATTTCAGCCCAAACTGCCCCAGTTATGAACCTACAGAAACCGGTTTTGCCAACGATCAACTTGAAGCATATTTCGCTAACTCATAAATAATAAAAAGGCCCTCTTACCGAGGGCTTGTCAATTGTTACTCATCTGCCAATTCCCATACTATTTGACCATCTACCAAAATCTTATTTGGTGGATCATCATAAAGAGATATCTCAACTAAAGAGCTTTTCTCTTGAATTAACCAATCGTATACACTGCCACTGTTTTCATTAGGATGAGATAGAATATCATTTACTTGGAAAGCGGCAGCAATATATTCCGTAAAATTAATATCCTCTTCATCTAACATGTTATCTGTTTCAAAAACTGTATCTAGTCTTCCTAAGATTTTCAATCCACTATTCCATTCCAATATTATATCTTTTTTTTCATACTTTATTAATGTTCCAATCAAAGGATCATAACCCATTTTTTACCTCCAATTCACCATACTAAGGCCTCGCTGGTACGATATGAGCACCATCTTTCCCATAATGTATCATTCCCTTAGTAGTCTCTTCATACTTTCCAGTATCAATATTATAGTATTTTCCTATCGCTTGGCCAAAGTCTATCCTTTCTTTATTCTTACCCAATTCTTTGCCTGTCCCTGCATATTTATCCAGCAATTCCTGTGCCTTTTTATTATCTCCGTAAAAAATGCTTTTCTTTTTTCCATTTGCTACTTCTTGCTTATAATTTGGTGTTTCTGGAATATGTTTTTCTTGAGCTCCTGATTTTACTTTTGCAGGGAAACCATTTACTTCACGGTACGGTCCTTTTGGTACGGATTGTTTACCGTAAGTAGGTGTTTTAACCCTCATCACATTCTTCCCTTGATCCAACCTAAAAACATATTTCCCAACCTTCACTATCTTCGTCATTGGGATGATAGAGGCTGCGGATAGGGCTTGGTCTGTTCTGCTGATGTTTTGGCTGGTTTCTGGGTCTTTGCCAGTAACGGCTCGGTAGCCGTCGTAGATGCCGCTGTATTCTAGGATGATATTTTCGGTGGTTGAGACGACTTCACCGTCTAATATGCGTTTAGCGTTGCCACGGCTGCGGCTTTCTGGAATTTTGTCGACTTCTTCTATTCTTATTTCGCCGTTTGCGATATACGTTCGGATGATTTGTTTATTGGCGTAAACGGTGTATCGTCCGCCAATAAAATCAATATCCGACGGGTCCGTGACGACTTCATCTGCGATGTCGAATTCTTTTAACTTTTTAATGCCTTTTACGTTGTATAGTCTACCATTTATGACCCTGATGTCTCTATGAATCTTGTTTTTCCCGTTCACGGCTTCCCTTTGCAATGTCGTAAGCGATGGATCGTTTGCTGACACTTGTTTACTGATGTTTTTATAGGTGTCATTCCGAACAACCGTCTCCACATTCGCGTGTTGTTTCTCTTTCAGTTTCTTCAGCATGATCATCATTGGATTGTCTTTTGGGTTGTCTATTTTATCCTTCAATCCACTGATGGTGCTGCTTACTTTTTCTTCTTTTTCATCTTTGAAAATAGATCCCTTTTGATAGCTCGTGATGTCGATTTTTGGGCCGGTGAACATGGGACTTAAGGTATCGATGTATTGCTTCATTGTTTGAAGGGAGCTTTTGGTTTCATGTAAAGCACTTGTCTGCTCCCGGTCAAATGCATGAAGCAGACCAATGGTTTTTGAGGTCTCGAGCCATGCCTTTTGATAGTTTTGCTGAAAAGCTGATTCATCTACATTTGGTAAATGAACAATATGACCAACTCTGCCAATGGCGTGGTTTACCTCTGATACGATTTCAGAAATTGTTCGTTCAGCTTTTTTTAAGCCTTGATCAAGATCATGTTCGATAAATGCTTGTGAGATAAATCCGTGCTCATTTGATTCTAATGCGTGAAGAGCCTGCTTTGTGTTTTTTAATGCAGCGCTATATTCCTCAATGACGACCTGAAAGAATTGCAGAAAGGGAATATGGCATTCTGTATAAAAGGCGCGGATGGCTTGTCCCGCCTCTCCCTTTAGTGCGCCATCGAGTGAGATGATGTGATTGATTTGTTTTTCTAGGGAGCTGATTTGCTGCGACTGCTGCTTTAACGCATTCAGCGTTTGATCTATTCCGTTTATTAGCACAAAGGCGTCAAGGGTTTTCATTGCGTTCTCCTTTATTTTCTTTTACTGCTGAAAGCAAGCGCCTTGTCCGTTTCAATCATGGTGTTCACCGCTTGTTCTGTTTGTACAAGCTGTTTCTGAAGAATGCCTATATAGGATGTACTTAATTCGTTCAGCTGATGATTGATCTTTTCTATTGTGTCTGCCGTCAGGAGCTGATTTCTCCCTTTGATGGTGGTTGGAAGGGCTGTATTCATTTGAGCGCCTGATTGTTTTGCATGCTGTAATACTCGTTTGATCTGACTGGCATCTATTTTAATTTCTCTCGTCATGTGCTACCCTCTTTTTTCTTCCAGTTGTTTCTGCTTTTCTTTCTCTATTTTTCTTTCAACCGAATGAATTTCATGTTCTAACGAATGGATCTCCGATGTTAAATCACTGATTTTCTCATTGATTCGATTTAATAGATTGGTTAGCTGTACACCTTTTATTTCCTGACTGGCGGAAGCCATTTCGTCTCGAATGTCATTAAACGTATCTGCAAGATGGCCAAACCATGTATGTGATGTCAGATCTGGATGAGTGATTTTTTTGCTGGCATCTGACAGGGCCCATTTTGCCTCTTTGATTTCTTTTCGGCACATGTTGAGTTCGATGATTTGTTCTTTTTTGATAGATATATCTGCCTTTAATGAATACAAGGCTGCTTTATAACCGATGATTGCTCCAGATATGGTCAAACACCTCTATTCCTTAAATAGTCCTCCGTTATGTTACCATTTACTAGCACAAGAGGCATATGATTGAAAGTGAATTTACCAAAAAATGAATCGTACGTATTGGGTTTTAATACCTAATTCTCGCGCGCAAAAAAGCTGGATTCATTTACTGAATCCAGCTTTTTATTGCTTATTTGAGCGATTCACCTGCTGATGCAGATGGATGATCGCTAAATGAGGTGTCTTTCTTTTCAGGAATATAATGGAGAGAGAAACCAACAAGACTAAAAAAGGCGCTTAACACCAGTGTTGGGTTTTTGAATAGGTTCGTACTTGCAATAATCATATCTCCCTTTTGCAAAAGAATCCCTAGTATTTGACCGAATACCAACAGGGCTCCTGACGTTAAGAACAGGACAAGCAGCACTTTAAATAAAAATTCCATCAATGCTCTCATGTGTTTCTCCTTTCTATACTGGAAGTATTCCCATTCCGATGAGCCAGCCAATTCCTACGATCGGCAGCATATAGTAGAGAATCAGCGGTATAAACGTTTTCTCCGGTCTGGCTCCTGCAAGACCAGAAGCAATGAAAATCGATCCTGATGCCGGCGGGGAAGCGCCTTCTGTTGATGAAAAAGCAAGAATGGCGACAACAGCCACAACTGGATCCACTCCGACTGAGACTAAAGCTGAAAATGAGACAAGTCCAACAGCTGTTAATGTGGCTGTAGAAGATAATGGTCCAGCCACCAGCGTGACAAGAATACCCACAATGAGCACCATGAGCCATTTCGGAATGGTCAGTACTGATGTGATTTGCGTCAAATCTTCTGCCAATCCTAATTCAGCAAGCACCTGACTAGCAGCAACAGCAAACAGCATCAAGGCACCGATCGTTGTAAACTTAGGAATGGCCGACTTGAAAAACTGCGACCAATCTAGTGCAGACGCCTTTTTTCTTCCAATTGTTAAACTAATCAACATCATGAGAATCGGAATCCACGTAATTAAAGAAATTTGATCCATTGCCTCTGGTCCGATGTTTGGATTACTTTTTAAGTAGTTTGCCAGCGGACCTATTGTGATAATGATAGGAATCAAGGCACCGAAAAAAATAAAGATCGATTTCCACCCTTGTTTCACAGCTTCCCTAAAAGGAAGAATATCATCTGGCGGCATGGCCTGAATTTTATTCTTTTTCACCAGAATATACACCAAAATAAATCGGTATACGACTTGATACAGTCCTCCTATTAAAAGCGCAATATATAAATCCCCCTCAGATACAAGGGCTGCAATTGGTGCAAACCCCAGCATGATAAACATGGAAGAATTCGGTGGCAGTGCCGCTCCAAGTCCTCCATTCCCCGCTAAAATAGTCGCTGTATGGGTTCGGCTCCAGCCTGATTTCATCATCCAAGAGGCCGTGATAGAGCCAGTCGCAGCTGTGTTTGCAGAATTTGAACCTGAAAGAGCACCTAAGACTGCTGAACCTAACGTACTCATATAAGCCGCTCCACCAGGAAGTTTTCCTACAACTGAATTTAAGATTCGCAAGAGTGCATGAATTAATTCCAGCTTTTCGATTAAATAGGCCATGAATACAAATGCGACAGCTGCATAGAGCACCTCATATGTGGATGCAAATTTTAATCCATCCCAGAAAAGTCTTAATGCATCCAATCCGCCAAATAATGTGGTTGCAATAAAGCCTAATAGCATGGCTTCTCCCATATTCCGCTTCACGACGACATTCCATATAATGATGACAGCTATGAATACAATCAACGCAATAAAACCCATATCGTTTTTTCGCCTCCCCTTTGTTCAATAAAACGCTTACAATTTATTTCCCCTGCTGCATCACGTCAATGACTTCTTCCCAGCTGGCCGGCTTTTTCCCATTAAACCGTTCAACGAATTGAAACTCTGCTAATCTCTCTAGCTTCTGTTGTGCTGCCCGAGACATACTGGCATCAACCTCTGCTTCATTCAGCATGTCAATAGAGCCAAGCAGCTCGATCGCTCGTCTTTTCGCATGAAGTGCACTCCCTGTCACAAGACGGTTCATGGTCTCTTCAAAACTTTTGCTATCCATTGTATCGCTTAGTGAAGAAATCACTTGATGTTCCACATTGTACTTTTTTGAAATTTCCAAAAATTCAACCATGAGACCAACGATCCCCTTCATATAAACGCTTCTGATCAGCTTCAAAGCCGAAGCATCTCCTGGCTGGTCACTGATTTTTGTGATATTCATGCCATAAGCATTCATTACTTTCATGAATTGGTCAGTTCCACTGCCGCTTGCCGTGATCGGAACCTTGTGTTTGTTGACTGGAAGAGGCCCTAGCATGGCAGCATCTACGAATAGAGCTTTTTGCTTTTCAATTTCGTTTGCCACTTGTTTTTTGATGTCTGGTGTTGATGCCGATACATCTACATATAATTGATCCTCTTTCAAACTTCCCGATACGGATTGGGCCACTTCTAAGGTTTTATTCGCTGGCACAGCGGCAATGACAATATCAGATTTCTCAATGACTTCGCTAATACTGCTGGTTAATTGAACTCCTGTCTGCGATGCTTTTTCCTTCAACGCGCCAGCCAATTTCTCATTTTGTAATAGTACATCATACGCATAAAATTGATCTAATCCTTCTGTTTTCAATCCTGTTGACAGCTCATATGCCGCTTCTCCATATCCAATAAAGCCTATCTTCATCACAGATTCCCCTATCCCTTATATTTTTTCATTCTGCCTTCCAGCCATGCCGGTGCTAAGAGACTGATGTCTTGCTTTCCTTCGTTCATATACTGTTGAATCGTTTGTAACCTATGATTTTCATACGCTTGTTTCTCTTCCGCTAGCGTCAGCAGGTGTTCCGCCTTTTCCTTTGGAACGATGACGACTCCATCATCGTCTGCAATGACTAAATCACCTGGTGCTACTTTGACACCGCCGCACGAGATGGTTTGATTCAATTCCCCAGGACCATCTTTAAAAGGTCCATTTGGCATAAACCCCTTACTGTAGATCGGAAAAGCCAGCTCCTCTAAAGCGAGTTTGTCGCGAACAAGCCCGTCAATCACGATTCCTTCTATTCCTACAGCCTTTGCTGCCCCTGCCATCAATTCCCCTAAATATGCATGGCCCTTATGGTCTTTTCCATCAACAATCAGTACATCTCCTTCTTTCGCAGAGTAGATCGCTTGATGAAGAAATAAATTATCGCCTGGCCGTAAGCTGACGGTAAAAGCTGTACCTGCTACATTCATGCCTCTTGCAACTGGTTTGATTTGATGATCCATCGCGCCGGTGCATCCCATCACGTCTGACAGCAAGGTCGAGTTAAGCTTTCTTGCCCGATCTATTAGATCATTTGACACGAATTGAACAGTACTCATAGTTTCCATCATCCCCTTTTAGTTATATTCATTACATTTAATCTAATTAAAGTAATATTTATTACTTTTGTGATACGATCATACCATCTCGATTTTATTTAGTAAAGCGCTTTCAAAAAAATCAAATTAAAAAATGAGTCACCACACGACTAATGTGTTGTGTGATAACTCATTTTCGTTAACATATGATTGATTTGATCTAAACGTGGTTTTGTTCTTTCAGGATCATTAATGGCTAAGGCACTTAAAATATAATCTACGATAAAGATAGCAGATACGACAGAGTTATGAGAGCTCACACTTGCTGAGGAACATGGCAATACATATTGTGCATACTTTGTTAGTGGAGAGCTATAGCTGTCTGTAATTAAAAGCACTTCCACCCCATATGACTTCGCTGCCTCCAGCAAATCCTTCATACGCTTTGCATAGCGGGGATAGCTGACCGCTATAATGAAATCATCAGATTGAAAATGAACGAGATCATCCACCCAGTCACTTTTGTCTGCATCAATATATTGACAATTCCCCAACAGCCGATTGATTCCGAGTGACAGATACTCGCCGACAGGTCTTCCGCTTCGAACACTTGTACACAGAACCTGGCGGGAGCTGGCTATTTTTTCAACAATATGCTGAAAGGTTTCTTCCGTGATATTGTCTAAAGCGTACTGGATATTTTGAAATTGCAGCTCAACATGATTATGCAGGAGCTTACTTTTATTTGAATGCTTGAGGTTCGCTTCAAGTCTCGTTTGAGGGGCAGCTTTATGCTTCATATTTGATTGAAGCTCTTTTTGAAGCTCGGAGAAACCGGAATACCCTACAGCAGCAGAGAATCTCATGATGGTCGCTGTACTCGTCCCTACTTTTGAGGCCAATTTATCTACAGTTAAAAACGCAACCTCCATTGGATTTTGCACGATATAATCTGCAATTCTCCTTTGTGCCTCGGTTAATCCCGCGACCTTATGCTGAAGCTTATGTATTAAATCGTCCATTATAGCACCTGCCCATTCTATCGGCTTTATCTACGATCAAAATTTTTTCTTTTCCCCTATATTGTACACATTTGTCATCAAAAAAACAGCCAGCACGAATCTATCGTACTGGCTGCCTTTTTCGAGATCATTATAGTGCTTGAGCTGCTGTGATAAGCGCAAGGTTGTAAACGTCTTCGGCATTACAGCCTCTTGATAGATCGTTTACTGGCTGGTTTAAACCTTGAAGGATAGGACCTACAGCTTCAAAGTTACCTAAGCGCTGTGCAATTTTGTAGCCAATGTTTCCAGCTTCAAGGCTAGGGAAAACAAATACGCTGGCGTCGCCTTTGATGACGGAATCTGGCGCTTTTTTCGCTGCTACTGAAGGAACGAAAGCTGCATCGAATTGGAATTCTCCATCAAGTACAAGCTCAGGTGCCTTTTCTTTTGCAATGCGAACTGCTTCAGATACTTTTTCTGTTTCGTCTGATTTTGCTGAGCCTTTTGTAGAAAAGCTAAGCATTGCCACACGTGGCTCGATATCAAACATTTTTGCTGTGTTTGCACTTTCGATCGCAATTTCAGCTAGATCTTGGCTGTCTGGTGCAATGTTGATTGCGCAATCAGCAAACACGTACTGCTCTTCGCCGCGAGCCATGATGAAGACGCCAGATGTTTTCTTTACGCCTTCTTTTGTTTTAATGATTTGAAGTGCTGGACGCACTGTATCAGCAGTTGAGTGTGCCGCACCGCTCACAAGTCCGTCTGCAAGACCTTTATACACAAGCATTGTACCGAAGTAGTTTTCATCTAGTAATGCTTTTCTTGCTTGCTCTTCTGTTGCTTTGCCTTTACGTCTTTCTACAAAAGCTTGTACAAGCTCTTCAAAACCTTCATATGTATGAGGATCATACACGTCAACACCATCAAGTGTAAGACCTAGTTCTTTTGCTTTAGCTTCAACTTCTTGTTTTTTTCCTACCACAATTGGCTGCAATACTTTGCCATCTGCTAATTTTTGAACGGCTGTTAGAATGCGTTCGTCCATTCCCTCAGGAAAAACGATCTTAACTCCTTTACCTGCAACCTTTTCCTGAACTGTTGAAAAAATATCTGCCACTTCAATACCCTCCTTGATTTTACAAAAAAAGCGTTCTCTTTTAAGCATACTCTTCTTCTACCTAAATTCAAACTACCAACTTACATTATAGCGCTTACAAATTAAATTCTTATTTTTCAAACTAATTTAATCAATTTTGATAAAAGCTGTTTTCCTCGTTCAAGTTTTGATCACATCTCCATTTGGACAAACTATGTTATAGTTGGAACAGATGGAAAACTGTTAATAGGAGTGAAAGAAATGAGCGAACAACATACAACAAATGAAGCAGCTCAAACACTAGATGGCTGGTATGCACTGCATGATTTTAGAACAATCGACTGGACAGCTTGGAAGCTGCTGACAAGTGATGAGCGCCAAGCCATCATTCATGAATTCACAGGTCTATTGGAAAAATGGAAAACAGCTGAGCATGATAAGGCTGGGAGCCAAACAATCTATAGTATTGTCGGCCAAAAAGCAGATATTATGCTCATGATTTTACGTCCGACAATGGAAGAACTAGGTGAAATTGAACTCGAATTCAACAAGACACGGCTAGCAGAGTTTACGATTCCAGCTTATTCTTATGTTTCAGTTGTTGAGCTCAGCAACTACTTAGCAGGAGGCGGCGATGGCGGAGATCCTTATGAGAACCCGCATGTACGTGCTCGCTTATATCCAGAGCTTCCTTCTTCTCAATACGTGTGCTTCTATCCAATGGATAAAAGACGTTCTGGCAATGACAACTGGTACATGCTTTCCATGGATGAGCGTAAATCTCTTATGAGAAGCCACGGCTTAATTGGCCGAAGCTATGCTGGGAAAGTAAAACAGATCATTACAGGTTCTGTTGGTTTTGATGATTATGAGTGGGGCGTTACCCTTTTCTCTGATGATGTGCTTCAATTTAAAAAATTGGTTTATGAAATGCGCTTTGATGAAGTCAGTGCACGCTACGGCGAATTTGGTTCCTTCTTTGTTGGAAACCGATTAGCAAACGAGCAGCTGGCGTCTTATTTCCATGTATGATAAACTCTTAAGGCTTCGGATCTCTCCGAAGCTTTTTTATGTATTTGTTTAGAAAGGTGATCACATCTTCATTTTCAGGATAAGCAAGAAACAAAACTAAACTCATGGCCCACAACAATGCAGTTAGGATGAACATCATTTTATTTCTTTAGCCTGCTTTCAATAAATTGAAGTGTGTCGGCTGCTATTTTATTTCTAGATAGTACAATTCCAGCATGCCCACAACTGTATACGTGCCTTTTAGGTTGATCCCAGCTATTCCACAGAGTATCAGCATCGTTTATGTCGATATACATGTCATATTTTCCTGATATTAAGAGTACATTTTCTTTGTCTACGAGAAGCTTTGCTTTACTAGGGTTCATAATATCCCAAGCTTTGTCGAGTTCTTCATACGTTGTCCCATGTTCCTCCAGATCTCTTCGTATATACTTCCCAGGAAGAGTGTTCCAGATGGAATGCGCAATATTATTCGCATAAAAAACTGATACAATAATATTCACGTCTTTCTCGACTGTTGCTAATAAGTTTGTTAGCCACCCTCCTAAACTAATACCAACTACGATTATGTCCCCACCTTCATTTTCCTTGATCCATTTAATCAGCCCTCTAAGTTCAACAATAGCTTGCTGGGAGGATTGCACGGTTCGACTTATATTGGCGCTAATCATCTGTTCACCAGAATATGTTGAATTTTGTGGTTCCCTATCGAAATGATAAGGCAGCGTGTAGTAATACATATTCCAATCATAATGTTTAACGATCTTATCGTGATAAATCTTCTTGATTCTGTCGTATGAATCCATTCTCCATCCATGTACAAAGATTACATTAGGCTTGTGCTTTGACTCTTTTCGTAAAAACACTTCCCCAGAAACCTTGTCATTCTTATCTACACCAGATTTGATGCTTGAATGAAAAGAAAATATTCCACTTTTTAAGTTTGCTGTATGGTTATCGATGTGAAATTGTAAATCAATTGGATGAGCACTAAAAAAACGATCCCTGTTACCTACGTCAATAGGCAAATGATTATAGTGACTTTCTTTGCTTCTTGTTCTGTGCATATCCATTAATGCTGCGTAATCTATTACCTTTAAAAGCTTCAAAAGAATTAACTCCTTTAATCTCAAATTATTACTATACGAATATTTCAGCATAAAAAGCTGAAAAGAATACAAAGGGCTAAAATAAAAATCATTTTAGCCCTTTGTCAACAATCTGAAAGACTTTTTATTTCACCACTGTTATTTCTGGCTCTTCTATTGGTTTCACACGTTCCTGAATGGGATGGGAAAAAGAGTGCTCTGACAAGACAATATGGGAGACGGTTTTTGTAAATCCAGATACTTCTTGAATAAAGGCTTCAATTTCTTCAAGAGAAGAAACTGACAGCTTAATGAAAAAACAAGACTGACCTGCCACTCGATAAGCAAAAAAGGCGCGTGGATGCTCATTCATAAAAGCCACAAAACGCTGATACTCCCCATTTAACACCGTAACTTCCAGCAGGCAGTCAATCAGAAGCCCTAATTTTTTATAATTGACTTGAACAGAATACCCTTCGATAATCCCTGCATCCTCTAATTTACGCACTCTTTCTGCTACCGCAGGTGCTGATAAATTCACTCGTTTGGACAATTCCCTCATGGATAAGCGGGCATCTTCTCTCAATTCATTTAAAATATGCACATCTACATCGGTGATTTTCATTCGTACCTCTCCTATCCAAAAATCGTTCCATTTGAAAAGTATTTGATGATAATACTTATGATATGAAATGTAAAATAAAACTAAATAATGGTAGAATTTATTTTAACGGAATTGAATGAAAAAGCAAGTATGGAGGGATCACTTGATGAAAGAATCTTTAGACAGCCAGGCTTCTAAAACATTTCCCATCACACTTGCCATCGCACTCACACTTGGCGTTTTTGCTGCGGGATCGGAAGAGCTGGTAATTTCACCACTGCTGCCTGATTTATCAAACTCCTTTCAGCACTCTCTTGATATTCTCGCTCTTTCCATCAGCATTTATGGGTTAGCTGTGCTGGTTGGAGCTCCGCTGCTCGTTCCTTTAGGGGACCGGTATTCAAGAGAGCTGTGTTTGATTATTGGGCTGTCTTTCTTTTTGGTTGGCACAGTGATGTGTGCTGCTGCCCCAAATTTGGCCGTGTTTTTTGCAGGCCGTGCTATTTCTGGGCTGGCGACTGGTGTATTTGTGCCAACAGCCTATGCTCTTGTGGGCGACCGGGTTCCATACGAGTATCGCGGCAAAGTGATGGGGCTCATTGTATCGAGTTGGTCTCTTTCTCTTGTCCTTGGTGTGCCCATTGGCGCCTTTATCGGTCAAAGTTTGAACTGGCGCTGGACATTTTGGATTTTCGCCATGATGAGTCTCGTTGTCTTGCTGCTCGTCATCCTTGAATCTCGAAAACAAGTCACAACAGCTGCTCCAAAGGCACCTCAAACTAGGGAGAAATCAGGCTCTTTATGGGGGGCTTTGAAAATCGACCGAGTCCCTGCCTATTTGACCGTGACATTTTGTAACATGCTTGGATTTTATGGCATGTACTCATTTTTAGGGGCTTACCTGCAAAGTCTGTTTTCCGGGGGGCAATCAACAGCTGGACTTCTAATCATGGCTTATGGTGTTGGCTTTTCCATGAGTATGTTTACTGGGAAATTAGCAGATTGGTTTGGCAAAACACGTTCACTTTTCTTTGTGCTGGGCGGCATTACGCTTGTTCTTGCCTTACTTCCTTATGCACCGTTCTCATGGACATTGCTCATTTTTGCTTTATTTATTTGGGGTGCCATGCAAAGTTTATCTGTCACGCTTTTGAGCACCGTCCTGAGCGACTGCTCCCAGACCCACCGAGGCAAAGTGATGGCTTTTTACAGCCTTGCTTCCAATCTTGCCGTAATGCTTGGATCAGCTCTGATGGGACCTGTTTATGTCCATTTCGGCTATCATACAGTAGGGCTTGTATGTGCACTCATTACGCTTGTTGGTTTTCTCATCAGCTTCGTCAGCTATAAACGTGAAAAAACCTTACAGCAGAAACATAAAAACACATTTGAAACGTGAGCTCATTTCACTGCACATCTCGATATGTGCAGTTTTTTAGATCAATTTTTAATATCATCATAAAATACATTTTTTATAAATTTTGTTGACAATTACCAATTTTATTTTTTATAATCTAGTAAAAATTTGAAAAAGATTGGATGGTAAGGTAAACATGATCTTAAAGAATGATGTTTTTCATTTCAAAGAAGAGCCCATCGTTTCACCTAAGATGTTTACAGTCAATACATTAGGCCCTAAGGGGACAAGCAGTGAATATGCAGCAAAACATTTCATCTCTCATTCCACCACTACACTCGGCACTCATACGAAACTATCCCTTTACGACACATTCGAAACTTGCATTGAACATACTCTCTCTAACGCACTCCAATACACTCTCGTTCCACACGCATACGAAGGAATTAAACACTTCTACATGAGACCTGACCTGCAGCTTTTACAAATATTCAGATGTGACACGCCCATGTATGGTTTGGCTGTCAGACCAGATTTCCCCTTTCAAGAACAAATGCTTCACCATTTAAAAATTGTTTCTCATCCTGCACCTGTGAATTTGATTCAATATTTTATTCATCAAAATGCTGAATTTGAGCTTGTCAATTCTACAAGTACAGCCGCACAAAAAGTCAGAGACGGCGAATTTGATTTCGCTTTAACCAATGAAGTGGCAAGAGCTACATACGGGCTCACCTTCATTCGAACATTTAAAAGCATTCCTATGAGCTGGTCTATATTCGGAAAAGGAGAGATGTAACATGACAACTGAACAAAAGGTGCAAGAATTATATTTTCCTCAAGCGAAAAAACGAGAATGGGATAATGGTGTCATCCAATATTCTACTGTCAGAGGCGATACGGAAGTGTTAATTTCACACGTCCCTCCTCACACGATCATCGAACCTCACGAGCATCCAGAAGCACAAATCGGCATCGTATTAAAAGGCGAGCTTCAAATGACGGTCGGCCAATCGACCCAATTGCTCACCCCATTAGAATCAGCCTATATTGCACCACCATTCGTTCCTCACGGCGCATCGAATCTGACAGATGAAGAAGTGATCGCCATTGATATTAAGAGATTGAAAGATGGAGAGGAATATACGGCTCCTCCTACTTATTTCTTAGATATTTTCAAAACGCGTGATTTACTTCCTGGCATGGAAGTGACTTTTTTTGTGGAGGACTGGATGGAGCTTATGATTGCCAACATTCCGGGAAATGGCGGGGAAATGCCTTTTCATAAGCACCGTAATGAACAAATCGGGATTTGCATTAGCGGTGGGTACGATATGACGATTGAAGGCTTTACAGAAAAGATGGAATTTGGCACGACCTACTTCTGTGATCCAAAAGAAGATCACGGCGCCATTAATCCAAAGCCAGAAGCATCAAAGTCTATTAATCTCTTCTTCCCTCCGCGCTATAACCGCTTAAAGCCAAAAGCGTCTAAGGTGAAGAAATGAACATTGCCGGAAAAGTCGTCCTGATTACAGGAGGTGCGTCTGGGATTGGGCTTGCCGCCGTCAAGCTTTTCCTTGAGCACGGAGCAAAAGTAGCAGTGGCTGATATCAATGAAGATAGCGGTAAACAACTCATTGAATCATTGCCTCATGAACATGCTGCGTTTTTCAAAACAGATATTACGAATGAGTCTGACTGTCAAAAAACCGTTCAATCCGTGCTGAGCCAATTCGGGACAATTGATGTTTTGATTAACAATGCAGGCATCGAAATTGTCTCACCTATTCACGAGATGACACTGGAGGATTGGAACCACATTCTACAGGTCAACCTGACTGGTGTATTTCTTATGAGTAAGCATACATTGCCGCATATGCTTGAAAAGAAAAGCGGAAGTATTATTAATACTGGATCTGTCGGAGGTCTCGTTGGCTGGCCTGACATTCCTGCATACAACGCAACGAAGGGCGGTGTCATCCAGCTCACCAAATCGATGGCGATCGACTATGCCGCTCATCAAATCAGGGTGAATTGTATCGCACCAGGCATCATTGATACACCATTAAATGAAAAATCCTTTTTAGACAATCATTCAGAAAGTCTTGAGGTTGTTAAAAAGGAAAAAGCAAAGGTGAATCCCTTGCTTCGTCTCGGAAAACCTGAAGAAATTGCGGGCGTGATGCTGTTTCTCGCCTCTGATCTATCCAGCTATATGACTGGAAGTGTTGTCACAGCAGATGGCGGATACACCGCTAGATAAAAAGGAGTGCTTTCATTGAGTAAAAAAACCGTACTTGTCATTGCTGACTTAGGAGGATGCCCGCCCCATATGTTTTATGAAAGCGTGGCGGCATCTTATCATATCGTTTCTTATATCCCTAGACCCTTTGCCATTACAAAGGGTCACGCTGAACTAATCGAAAAATACTCCATTGCCGTCATCAAAGATCGTGATTATTTTGAGACACATCCTTCTTTTGAACACCCTGATTCTATTTACTGGGCACATGATGATTATCTGAAATCAGAGGAAGAGGTGGTGGATGACCTAGTCCGTGTGGCTTCCTTTTTCAAAGCTGATGCCATCACCACCAATAATGAATTATTCATTGCACCAATGGCAAAAGCTGCTGAGCGGCTGGGGCTGCGCGGCGCTGGGGTAAAAGCAGCTGAAATGGCACGTGATAAAAGCCAAATGAGAGCTGCATTCAACGCTGCTGGTGTCAAAGCGGTGAAAACTCAGCCTGTCACGACTTTAGCTGATTTCCAGCAAGCTATTGAACAGATCGGGACACCGCTTATTTTAAAGCCTACATATTTAGCAAGCTCCATTGGCGTGACCCTTTTTCACGACAGAGCCGGCAGTGATGATCTCTTTTTAAACGTACAATCCTACTTGCAAACGATTCCCGTCCCAAACGCTGTGACATATGAAGCACCATTTGTCGCTGAAACGTATTTAGAGGGTGCTTACGAGGATTGGTATCAGGAGGGTGGCTATTCTGATTATGTCAGTGTAGAAGGGTTAGTCGTGGAGGGAGAATATATCCCTTTTGTCATACATGACAAGACCCCTCAAATCGGTTTTACAGAAACGGCTCATATTACTCCCTCGATCCTAGACAATGAAGCCCAGCAAATCATTATTGAGGCAGCTAAGAAGGCAAATGAAGGGCTGGGCCTTGAAAACTGTGCGACCCATACAGAGATCAAGCTCATGAAAAATCGAGAAGCAGGACTGATCGAATCCGCAGCTAGATTTGCTGGCTGGAATATGATTCCGAATATCAAAAAAGTGTTTGGGGTGGATATGGCAAAGCTGCTGATCGATGTATTAGTCGATGGTAAAAAAGCGGAGCTGCCAAAAGAGCTGCTTTCTGGACATACGCATTATATAGCAGACTGCCATTTATACCCTCAGCATTTCAAAGAAAGCGGACACATACCGGCAGAGGCCACACACATCACCATTGATCATATCCATATTCCGCAGGATGCTTTAGTTGGAGATACTGTGATCGTCAGTGAATCTGTCCCGTCCAAAGGCACCTTTGTCGATCTATCTTTATTTGAAGCCTTTAATGGCATCGTGTCGCTTGAGTTAAAAGGGTCATCCTCACAGGATGTTGCAGCATCCATCCGCAACTTACAGAAACAAGCTGCCCTTCATTTAATGGATGAATTAGTCAAGGGATAGAAAGAGAGGGTACGTGATGGAGATCTTACCATCTAACATAATGAAACGGCTGCCAGAACAGAAATTTGGAACCGTATTTGAGAAAATTGCGCAAAAAGCACAAAACGGAGCGAACATCATAAACCTTGGTCAGGGAAATCCCGATCTTCCTACTCCTGCACATATCGTAAGCGCCCTTCAAGAGGCGGCAGGCACTTTGCAGTTTCAGCAATATGCACCTTTCAGAGGCTTCGACTTTTTCAAGCAAGCCATTGCAGATTTCTACAAAAAGGAGTTCGGCCCTGAGATAGACCCACAGAAAGAGGTTGCTCTTTTCAATGGAGGGAAAACAGGCCTTTATGTCATGAGTCAGTGTCTTCTTGACCCTGGGGACGTTGCCCTCGTCCCCGATCCAGGATACCCAGAATATCATTCTGGGATCTTGATGGCAGACGCAAAGCCCTACTGCATCAAACTTGAATCGAAAAATGGCTATTTGCCGAATCTCTCTTCAATTGATCCGGAGGTACTCAAAAAGGCAAAGGTTCTTTTCTTAAATTATCCGAATAACCCAACAGGTGCTGTGGCAAATGATGCATTTTTTGAAGAGACTGCTGATTTTGCATCAGCTCACGGACTGCATGTCATTCATGATTTTGCCTATGGTTCATTTCATTATGAACAAAAACCCGTAAGCTTTCTGAACGCTCCTCTTGGGAAAAGCGTAGGAGTGGAATTATATTCTCTATCCAAAACATTTAATATGGCAGGATGGAGAGTCGCTTTTGCTGTAGGTAATGAGGACATCATCCAAGCCATTAACGCCTTCCAAGATCATGTGTTTGTCAGTATGTATGGCGGATTTCAACAAGCTGCAACTGTCGCCTTGCAAAGTGATGACCGTCACATACAATCATTAAAAGAGGTCTACCTTGAACGAATTCACTTTTTCATCCGTCAGGCAGAAAAGCAGCTAGGATGGTCCATCGAACGTCCAGCTGGCGCCTTTTATTTATGGGCTCCAATCCCTGATGATTTTGAACATTCTCATGCATTTGCTGACTATTTACTCGAACATACTGATGTCGTTGTCACGCCGGGGGGTGTGTTTGGAGCACATGGTAGGCGTCATGTCCGCATCTCAATGGTTGCTCCAATTGAACAGCTTGCCCTGTTTATCGACCGGCTTCGCATCCTTCCAATTCGCTTTAATCAAAAAACCCGCATATAGCGGGTTTTTGATGTCATATACTTTTCATCGAACCACCATCGACGGATATTTGTTGTCCTGTAAGATAGGAGGCTTCCTCTGATGCGATAAAAGCGGCCAATGAAGCCATTTCACTCGCTGACCCCACTCTTTTCATTGGAATTCCTGACGCTACAGCCTGTACAGCTTCTTCCCGCGATAATGCCTGTTTACGCATCATGTTTCCGATAAATTGTTCATACCGATCTGTAGCAATAAATCCCGGGTTTAAACAATTCACTGTGATCCCTGAAGGTGCAAGCTGTGTGGCAGCATTTTTACTAGCATTGATAATCGCTGCATTCATCATACTGTTCGTAAACATTTGGTCGCCAGGTTCCTTCCATAGGTTCCCGACAATTTGAATGATCCGGCCATACTCATGTCGTTTCATCATCGCTGCCGCACGCTTCATCGTATCAATGTACGCAAGGGCTTTTTGAGAAAATACTGCCATCATCTGCTCGCTGTCACACGAATCAAAGGTATCCGGCTTCCCCCCTGGAATGTTATTAATCAACACATCCAGTCTGCCAAACTCTTTTTCTATTTTCGTAAAAGCCTCAGCCCTCACTCCTTCATCTGACATGTCCCCACAGAAAAGAGCCACCGGCTCCTTTGTTTCTGCCATACGCCCAATGTGCTGCTGCGCTTCTTCTAGTGAGGATTGATTTCTAGAATTGATGATGATCTTTACATTGTCTTGAGCGGCAAGCTTTACGGCGATGGCCTTTCCAATCCCTGTACTTGCTCCTGTTACAAACGCAATTCTTTTAGACAAACTCATCCACATCCCTTTTCTTATCAGCTTAGTACATATACATAAAATGACACATATAGAATGTATTTCAACAAAAAAAGACCTTTCTCCTGCGAAAGGCCCCCCGTTCTCTATTTAAATGTCGTTTCCCAATTAAACCCGATCGTTTCGTCATTCCAGGCGATTCGCTTTTCATCTGGGTTATTCGGGTCATACGATTCTGTTGTGAAATACACAATTTGCAGCGGCGTCTCACCTAGTACACGATAGCCATGCGCGACACCCTTTGGGATAAGAAGCAGCATCGGATTGTCTTCCCCCATATAATACACATCGGTTTGCCCCTTTGTGGAAGAGTCCTCACGCAAATCATATAACACGACCTGCGCATGACCTGCAGGGAAGAACCAAACGTCGTCTTGTTTTTCATGATAATGAAAGGCTTTGATCACGCCTGGAAAGCTTTTCGACCATGACGCCTGCCCAAAGCGTTTCAGCATCGGTTCATCATCTCGAATGAGCTCTGCAAAAAAGCCGCGGTCATCACAATGTTTCATGAGTTTTTTCGTTTGAACACCATCAATCATGCTGTTGCCATCTCCCTTCTTTCTGCAAATATTCGTAAAGTGCATCCTTCCAATGCCTCGGCTGCCAGCCTGTGGCTTCAATCGCTTGAAGGTCTAAGACAGAATAGGCTGGGCGAGGCGTTTGGAAGCCGTACTCTTCCGTGGAAATCGGCTCAATTGTGGCGGACAGTCCGCTTTTCATCACAATTTCTGACGCAAAATCAAACCAGGAACAGCTTTCTCGATTACTGACATGATACACGCCTGCCTTCTGATCAAACAAATGAATCAAGGCCTCAGCTGCATCCTTTGTATAAGTAGGAGACCCTATTTGATCGTTCACAATGCGCAAATGATCCTTCGTTTCAGCGAGCCGAAGAATGGTATTCACAAAGTTATGCCCCTCATGTCCATAAAGCCACGAGGTACGAATGATTTTCACTTCATCTGACACAAGCTGAATCAATTCCTCACCAAGCTTTTTACTCTTTCCATAAATGGTTTGAGGATCTGCTTGTGCATCGATTTGGTAAGGGGTGTGCGCCTGCCCGTCAAACACATAATCTGTACTGACATGTAACACATCAGCGCCTGCGCGCTTTGCTTCCAGGGCTGTATAGTAGGCGCCAATGCCATTCACAAGATACGCCTTTTCGGTTTCTGTTTCACATTGATCAACAGATGTATAGGCTGCTGCACTGACAACAATATCAGGCTGATAGTGTCTCATCGCATGTCTAACTGCCTGCTGGTCTGTGATATTGAGCATGTTCCTCGTTAAGGCAATGACGGTCATGTCTTTTTCTTTGAGCTGTCTGCTCAATTCTTTCCCTAATTGGCCGCCTGCACCGGTGATTAAAACTTTCATCCGTCACCCTTCTTCGCTCTGATCGTATTTGGTTCGATACCAATTGATCGTTTTTTCGATACCTTCTTCAAATGACGTCTCCTGCGTCCAGCCGAGCTCGCCTTTTAGCTTACTTGCATCAATGGCATACCGTCTGTCATGTCCTTTTCGGTCTTGAATAAACGCAATTTGATCATGACTGATTCCAAGCTGCGATAGAATCGTTTTGGTTAAATCAAGATTTGTTTTCTCATTGCCGCCGCCAATATTGTATACCTGCCCGGCTGTGCCGTTTTCGAGCACCTTCTTCACAGCTCTCGCATGGTCTTCTACATACAGCCAATCGCGAATTTGCTGGCCGTCTCCATAAATCGGGATTTTCTCTCCATTGACTGCTTTTCTAATAATGGTCGGTATTAATTTTTCCTCATGCTGATACGGTCCGTAATTGTTGCTGCATCGTGTAATCATCGCGGGTAATTGGTAAGTGTGGATAAAGGATTTTACAAGCAGGTCTGAACTCGCCTTGCTTGCTGAATAAGGATTGTTCGGTGAGAGTGGTGTTTGTTCTGTGAAAGCAGGATCATCTGGCTCCAAATCTCCATATACTTCATCTGTTGAAATATGAATGAGCTTTTTCGCCTTTCCATTTAAAACAGCTTCAAGCATACGATACGTTCCAAGGACATTTGTTTGAATAAAAGGCTCTGCCGATTCAATGCTGCGATCAACATGCGATTCTGCCGCAAAATGAATGATTGCATCATAGACTTCGTCAAATGCTTGATCCAGCTCATGCTGAAGGGTAATATCCCCCTGAATAAACCGAAAATGAGACAACTTTAATAATTCATCCATCTCGTCTGGATGACTGGCATATGTTAATTTATCAAAAACGGTGAGCCTGATATTTGTATCCTGAAGCAGCAGCTTCACAAAATTCAGTCCGATAAAACCCGCTCCACCTGTAATTAAATAAGACTTCGTCATTCGGATCCCTCTTTTTTCTTCATCGTTTCAAACATTTTCGCAGATGCTTCGTGGAGAGATTCATGTGTTCCTGCATCAATCCACCACCCTTTTAACATATCATAGGTCAGCTGGCTATTTGAGATATAGAGATTGTTCACGTCTGTAATCTCTAATTCGCCTCGATCTGACGGCGAGATTCTCTCAATATATTGAAAGACTTCTTGATCATAAAAATAGATGCCCGTGACGCAGTAAGATGAGCGCGGATACTCCGGCTTTTCTTCTATTGATAAAATCCGTTGGCGCGTGGCATCAATTTCTGCAATGCCAAACCGGTTTGGATCTGCCACTTCTTTCAACAAAACCTTGGCTCCTCTATCTTGCCGCTGAAAGGCTTCAACAAAAGGGTTTAGCGAATCCTCAAATACATTATCACCAAGCATCAGCACAAACTTCTCCCCTTTGACAAAGGGCTTTGCATAGGATAAGCCGTCTGATATCCCAGACGCTTCAGGCTGTACCTGATATACGATGTTCATCCCCAATTCCTGATCGCTTTCAAGCAGCTTTTGAAACAACGGGATTTGTTCTTCTTGTGATATGACCATCACATCTAAAATCCCTGCTTCCTTCAATTTGAACAATGACCAATAAATCATTGGATATGGACCAACCGGCAATAAATGTTTATTGAAAATCTTCGTTAAAGGCGCCAGTCGTGATCCCTTTCCTCCTGCTA
The DNA here is from genome assembly GCF_038593305.1 of Bacillus sp. FSL P4-0248. Lineage (NCBI taxonomy): Bacteria > Bacillati > Bacillota > Bacilli > Caryophanales > Bacillaceae > Bacillus > Bacillus sp. FSL P4-0248. The sequence continues at coordinate 3,393,580 of NZ_CP151983.1, forward strand.
AAATAACTCCCTTCACATCTACACATCCTTATAGTCTTTTTGGTGATGATTCATGAGGTGTATAAGAATGTTTTTCACTCGTTCAATTCCTTTTCCATCAATGAGTGTCCGTCCATTAAGATGGATGCTCCTGCGGAGAAAGTAGCTGCTGGACAGTCTTTCCACAGCACACCGTATATCTTTTTCATCCACAAGTTCACCTAAGCCAAGATGGCGGCACGCTCCCTTTTGTGCAAAACGAGCCGCTGTCACTGCTTGATGGTCGACTTGTGAAAGGACAATACTGGGCACTCCGATACAAACTGCCTCGTATAATGTCATCCCGCCAGCAACTATTGCCAGATCAGCTTCCGAGAGACGCGCAGGTAATTGATCTGTATGACGAATGAATTGAATATGCTCAGCCTCTATTTGTTCTTCAATGCGGGAGGCTTTTCCTGTAACCGCTAAAATGTGTAAGTGGTCCGCTTCGAGGATTGCTGATGCAGTCTTTAATAACAATCCACGCGGGTCACTGCCTCCAAGACTGATGACCACCTTTTTGCATTCTTTTCGAACCTCATATGTGTCTTTTAATCGGCTTATCTCTTGATCTAACAATAAATAAGGTGTTCCATAAAAATATTCTGTCCCATCTACTTGCATGTACTTTTCGTCCAGACCGCCATAAATGCCGTTCACGACAGCATCGGCAAGCTGACAAGCTTCTGCTCTTTTTTCTTCGAATAAGACCAGCCTGGCAGAGCTGGAGGATGCTTTGACTAATTGAAGAAATTGGAGGTCACAATCAAGTACATCAATCAGCAGAAGATCTGGATTCAGCTCTTTTATGTCCTGCTCCATCTGAAGGAATGCCTTCGACTCCTGCACCAAATGAACGTGCCAATCTGGACCTGAGAGCATTTCTACACAGATCTGTTCATTTGTATAGAAAGATATGTCGTTTCCTTCTTGAAGCAGTTGATTTGCCAGCCGTTTCATTCTGACGACATGACCCATCCCTCTTAAAAACCCACCATACACAACAATCATGATTTTCTTGTTCATTCAGCATCCTTCTGTTTCACAAATTGATTCAGCCGAACAATATCAGGGTCTTGTTCGCAAATGGTGATGAGTTCAGCCGTAGGCACAGCAATGGAGCCGCCAGCTTTCTCTAGTAAACGGGTCGCAAACACATAATCTTCTTCTGTATCAATCGTGAATCGATAAGCAGGATATGCAAGTTCTTTGGGCGGTGTGAATAATTGCAGGTGAAATTGCTCAGGATGCTTTCTGATATAGAGCGTGACATGCTCACGCTCTGGCTGCGTAAGGGGAAAATTGTCGATTTCACTTAAAATCTGTGCGTCGATCATTTCCCCGGAAATACCGAGTGGCGTTCCAGCCGTATACGTGTAATCAGCCTTCTCTTGTCTATGTTTTTCAAGCATTTTCGACAAAAGGACTGGATCTATAAATGGGTTATCTCCTGTTAAACGCACAATGGTTTGTGGTTCAAAATGACGGACAATCTGCGCAAATCGCTGCAGTACATCCGCCTCACTGCCACGAAATACTTTATAGCCCTTTGATAAACAATAATGAGCCAGCAGATCATCTTCTGCCTCAACTGTTGTGGCGATCATGAGGTTCTGCGTTTTGTGATTGTAATGATCTGATTGCTTTACTCGTTCAACAATCAGGTCGATCAGCGCCATACCGCCGATCGGTTTCATCACCTTTTTTGGCAGCCTTGTTGAGCCCATTCTCGCCTGTATGACAAAAAGGACATCATTGATCATTTGGCGTCTCCTGCATGAGTACATCTTTCCACGAAACCCCTGTATGGGCTGGGATATCTCTGACAGCCTTTGCGCCAAGTAAAATCGCCATATACCGCGGATGCAGACCTTGGCTTTTTTGTCCTGGACGTAACACGGCTAGATTTTCTGCGGTCAATGTCTCGCCTTTCGCAATGCCTTTTGTCGTAAAAATGCCTCGATACGCAAATTCACGAATCTTGCCTTCAATAGCTGTTGTCGTTTTATAAGAACTGCCAAGGAGCTCTTCTGGCACTGAATGAGTGTCAGCTTCTGTTAGATTCCGCTGCTTTTCTGCCGCTCGAATATGCTGAACCATTTCCTTCAATTCTTCAGGATCAAGAGCAAAGGAATGATCAGCCCCAGGTAACGTTTTATCGACTGTAAAGTGCTTTTCAATGATTGCTGCCCCAAGCTTCACAGCGGCCACAGGCGCTTCAGTTGGATGCTCACTATGATCAGAAAAACCAATGACTGCCTCGGGAAATGCCGCAGCTAAGGTTTGAAGCACGCGGAGATTCGTGTAAGCTCTAGGTGCTGGATACTTTGCTACGCAATGCATGATAGCGACCTGCTGATTGTGCTCGCTTGTAATCGCCTCATATGCTTCATGGACATCCGAAATGGTTGCCCCGGCTGTTGAGAATATGATGGGCTTTTGAAAAGATGCCGTGTGACGCATAAGAGGCAAATGATTGATTTCATAGGATGCCAACTTGAAAGCCGGCGGATCGGTTTGATTCAATAGATCCGCAGATTCTTCGTCACACACTGTGCTTAAAAATATCAGCCCTTTTTCCGCGCAACGTGACAATAACACCGGGAGCCATTCTGGCGGCAGCTCCATTTGTTCCACTAAAGAAAAAATAGACACCTCTTCCCCTTTGGCTGTTTCGTACAAACCCGGTTCCTTTTGATACATCCGATCAGCTTGAAACATTTGAAACTTCACCGCATCGGCACCTGCTTCCTTTGCCACATCAATTAAAGCAAGCGCCTGATCCAGCTTTCCATCATGGTTAATGCCTGCCTCTGCAATGATAAAGACAGGCGCGCCACCCCCTACTTTGCGATCTCCGATATAGAAATGCGCCATCTTACCTCTCTCCTTTTTTCGGCCACACATGGTAATACAAGAAGGCATTTTTTGTTCTAAAGCCCAGCTTTTCGTACAGCTGAATCGCGGTTGTGTTATGCATCTGAGTTCCGGCAGACATAAACCGATGCCCTCTCTCATGAGAGGCGTTAATCATCGCCATCACGAGCTTTTTTCCGATCCCTTTTCCTTGTGCATCCGCTCTAATGGACAATAAATCAAGTACCAGTTCATCGCCCTTTGTCACCCCTTGAATCAAACCAATGACTTCATCGTTCACCTTTGCTGCGAGATTGATATCTGCACGTCCGAGTAAATTGTTTCTCATCCATTCCTGAAAAAAATGCTGGACGGCATTCTGATCTAAAAAAGGATCAAGTGCATACCGGCTTTTCACAAAAGCCTGATGAGCAAGTGACACCGCCTCATCGTAATCCTTTTCATCCGGCAGACTGATGACCACATCTTCACCTGTAGATGGCATCTCCATTTGAACAGGCGGCGCCTCAAGACGAGTGAGACCGCCCACATAGTACACATGTGACAGCCTTTGGACGATGCGGTTTTTTTCAAGATCAGACGCTTCAAGACGTAAAAAGAAAAAATCGCATTTTTCTGTTCTCATCCAATTAATGAAACGCTCCATCAATTCTTGAAAAGCAGACTCTGACTCCGCTTCGACAAACTTCACATGAAAAATATGCTGATGAAAAATGCCGCTTTCCCATTTTGACCATTCATATAACAGGACTGCCTTTAGCTGTGCGCCATTAACAAGAGCAAACTGCTTGAAGCCGTTCATTTGTTCCGCTTGTTGACCGTATTTCTCCAGCCAAGCAGCCAGCACCTGATCATCTACAGCATGAACGACCTTCATGATAATGCCTTCTGTTCTTTTAAAATAGACAACACCGCTGTGATAACATCCTGCACATCTTCATCTGTCATACTTGGATAGAGCGGCAGTGAGAGCGTCTGCTTGTAGTATGCAAGTGACTCAGGAAAATCCTCCGGTGAATAGTGATATGTTTCTTGATAGTATGGATGCAAGTGAACAGGGATAAAGTGAACACTCGTGCCGATTTTATATTCCTTTTGCAGCTGATCAATCAGTTCATCACGCGTGATAAATGCTTCTTTTGGATTCACTTGCAGTACATACAAATGCCATGCATGTCTTCCTTCTTGATGCACAGGCGGCAGGATCAGACCCGCTTCTTTTTGAAAAGCCTGATTGTATGCTTTTGCAATCTGTTCTCTCCGCGCCTGCATGTCATCTAGTCGGCTTAGTTGAACAAGCCCTATCGATGCCTGCACGTCAAACATGTTCATTTTATAGCCTGGTTCCTCGACCTCGTAATACCACGTTCCTTTTTCTCCATAACGATTCCACGCTCCCTTGCTCATCCCATGGAGCGCTAGTCTTCTAATCCGAGCCGCAAGCGCATCATCATTTGTTGTCAGCATGCCGCCTTCACCAGTCGCTAGGTTTTTCGTTGCATAAAAGCTAAAAGCGGTCGCATCACCAATGGATCCAACGGGCTGACCGTGATACGTTGTGTAAAGAGCGTGGGCAGCATCTTCAAGTACAAATAGATCATACTTTTTGGCAATGGCTAAAATTCGGTCCATATCGCACGATTGACCGGCAAAGTGAACAGGAACAATTGCTTTTGTGTGTGGTGTAATCGCCGCTTCTAGTTTCTCTGCATCAAGGTTGAGTGTCGCTGGATCAATATCGACAAATACAGGCGCTGCTCCCGTATGGATAATCGTATTGGCTGTTGCGCAGAATGTCAGAGGGGTTGTAATCACCTCATCCCCAGCCCTAATCCCTCTTGCCTTTAACGCTAAAAATAAAGCAGCCGTACATGAATTGACAGCGATCGCATGTTTTGCACCTGTCAGCTGCTGAAATTCTTCTTCAAACTGTCTTACTTTTGGTCCAGTTGACAGCCAGCCGGACTTTAATGTTCCAATGACTTCATCAATTTCTTCCTGCTGAATGAAAGGCAGAGCATAAGGAAGAAATTGTGCTCTCTTTTTTCCCATATCGCTTGCACACCCCTATCTTCATCTCTGAAAATCCACACCAGTTTTTGTTTTAAGCAGAGAAAGCAGAACATCGATAGATCGCGCATGCGGATAATGTTGTTTAATGAACTGAGCTCCTTGCTGCTTTGCCAGTTTCATCTCTTGTTCATCCGACAAAATACGAATGGCCTTCTCAGCTAGTTCAACAGGGTTTTCCATATGATAGCTGCCAAGCGACTCGTAATATGGGTATCTTCTGCCTTCTGTCGTTTTCCCGATCAGCACACTCTTTTCAAAAAGCATCGCTTCAAGACCAACTGTTGATGTGAGCGTAATCACGATATCCACATATGGCAGCAGGTCATACAGGTCAATTTCTTTTTTAATCAATTTCACATGATTTCCCGCTCGTTCAATAGACACATAGTCATTTAATCGATTTCGAGCAATTTCCCAAGGATGCGGCTTCATGATCAGCTGAATGTCTTTCCGTTTGGCGATCGTTTTAAGAACATCGCCATAAAAGGCTTCAGAAAACGGCTGCGTTGCCACAAGCACGGTCTTTTTAGCCGGACTGAAGTTCAATTTACGAAAAATGAGATCCTGTTGAAGCGGCGTTCGCTCCTTCACCAAATCAAACCTCGGATGACCTGTGATTTCCACCTGTTCCGGCTGACAGCCTTTATCTACATACCAGTCCTTTTCATATTTTCCAAATACCCCATGGCAAGTCGTGAAAATTGGTAAAAAGGCTTCGTCTCCCATAAGCGCACCGTGCTGAAGACAGATACTCGTAAGCTGGCGTTTCACTGTTTGCAAAGCGAGTACGCGGCTGTAAGCATCCTCCGTCGTTCCAACAATGACAGCTGCAATCGGCTGCATTTGAAATAGCATTTCTATTTGGTCAATGACATCAATAAATTGCACAATGTCCTTCCGCAGCTTTTCTCTAAAAAAGACATTGCCAAAGACAGGGTGGTGAGCGTAAGGTTTAAGGAGAGCATTTGCTTTTTCAATATATTCAGCGTGGGCTTCTTTATTAACCTCTCCGGCTAATTCCGGCTTACTGATCACGGGTAATCCATAATAATCCGCCTTCTTCCAGCGAGCGAGCACCACCGTTTGGTTTGGATGGAACCGCGTGTAATTTTGTTCCGTAAAACGCAGGTGTTCAAAGTGAAGCAATACCTTTCCATTCGCCGGACGATAAGCGATACGCTTGATCTGCTGTTTATGCTGATCAAAAAATGGCTGAATCTCTTCCGGTAATGGACAAGCGGTTGTCAGTTCTTGACCGAATGCTTCATCTTCCATGCGTTCCCTCACTTCAGGACTGATATATTGATAAAAATTACTGATCAACCCAAGAGGAATTTGCTTGTAGGACAAATCCTTCATCAGATTCACATACTCAAAGTACACCTGCCAATAATGATGAATATAGTGCGACACTTCAGGTCACCTCCCATGTTTTTGTTTTAATATACTGCGAAGCTCCCAGCAGGTAGACTGCTCGGGAAGTGCTTGAATAAAGGCACTTTTCTCTTCTTCTGCCAGCTGATAATGAATGGACTGTTCTGTGATGTAATTTGTATCTAATATTTCATCAAAGGGATAGAACGGATAAAAATGATTTAACCGAAAAAAGAAACGGGCATCCCCTATCCGATAAAAATGCGGACTCTCGTCCCAGTAAGACCCAAATTCAGCATGAATTTTTGATAAAATGGATGCACGATGTACGACCGAGCAATGATCTATGGCACAGGGGGCATTCCATTGCACTGTTTGCGCCGGCCGAATCGTTTCCTTCACTGGCTCTTTTTTGCTATTTAAATAGATCACTTTAGAACTAGAATAGACAATCTCTTTACCTGGATGGGCATCTAGATAATGAGTGAGCTTCTCTAAACGGTCCGGGGCGTAGACATTGTCATCTGTGGCATAGGAAATATACTCGCCCTTTGCCAGTTCTAATGCTTGATTAATCAGCACGGCGTAGCGAGTTTTCGCTGTTCTCTCTTCCAGCGTTTTGACACCGCTTTGGATAAAGTGAACGCGGGGATCTTTGCGAAACGGTTCAATCGCAGCAAGGGTTTTTTCGTTTGATCCATCATCCATGATAAAAAGTTCAAAGTCTGACAGCGTCTGCTGCAGGACCGCTTCAATCGATCTGCCGACGTAAGCCGCCTTGTTGTAGCTCGTCATAATGACAGTTACTTTTGTCAAAGTTTTCACCTCGGTCTCTTTCAAACTATGTTTATCATATGTGTCTCCTCTTAAAGAGACTGTAGAGTGACCTATTTTTTATAAAATTGTATTTTTTTATTGATCTATCTTTGAAAAATGCGAATTTTTTGGTAATATAAGTAATCATTTGTGTGTATTAAAGGAGTAAAGAACATTGGAAGCTATGAAGAATGATCACTCCCAAGAAGAGGAAGTAAAAGGATTTTTTCGATTTTTTAAAATTTTCGTCGCGACAAAAACGATTATTCGCTCATATCAACATTCCAATATTCCCATTTGGCTGATGATGCTCCTTGCAAGTATCGCCGGTACGGGCTGGATCTACGAAGGGTATTTTAGCGAGTATATGGGCAATCATATTCCATTCCCTTTTATTCTGTTACAAGGAGCGGGATATGGTATTTTGGCAGGCAATATGATTCTATTTTTCGGTGTCCTTCTGATTAAATGGTTAGGCCGTCTCTTTTTCGACTGTCAAACGGCATATCGAGATATACTCAAAGCCTGCACACTGACGGTCTTTTTCCCTTCTGCTTTATTTTCACTTACTTGGATTTTCACTGTTGGGATGCTCGGTCCGTATACGTTTGTTAAAATCTCACCATATTTAGATCAGCATTATGAAGTATGGTATTATCTCGATCTTTTAACTCTTACGGATGTATATGCAAAGACGTGGATATTTGGAATGGCAATTTTAGGCATTGTCGCTGTGATGAAGCTCAAATTATGGCAAGCCTTCATCATTGTGATCACACCGCTCGCCGCGTTTTTTCTCATCACGACACTTTTATTTGATATTCAGCACGCTGTAAACTGGATCATGTAAAAAAGACGAGTACCGATAGAATACGAGGGATTGTCTACACGCTGAGGAATTGCATAGCAGTTCCTTTTTTTCGTTCAATGTACATATTCTCCCCTCCTGTCTCATAGTGTGAAAGAGAGAAAGAATGATATGGAAACAACAGGTGCTTTAGCGCCTTCTGTTTAGAACACCATGAGGAAAGAGGAGGAACGTTATGAAATTGAAAAATCAATTTGGGCAAGGTTCGGGTTTCGAAGGTCAAGATTTTCGCCAGCAACAATATGGAGCAAATCCGTATCCTGCGCAGCAGATGGGTTATTCAGTCCCTCCCCAAACGCAGGGTCAAATGCAGCAGGGGTTTTCGCCAATGCCGTCTACCGGCACTTCACAAGGAGGCCAAGGAACGCAGGGCGGCGGTCAGCCATATCAAATTCCTTCTGGACCGGTTTATCAGCAGAATGTCACCGGGCAGCTGCCTATTGAGCAGTCCTATATTGAAAATATTTTACGATTGAACCGCGGCAAGGTAGCCACGATTTATATGACATTTGAGGCGAGCAAGGAATGGAATTCGAAGATTTTTAGAGGCGTCATTGAAGCTGCAGGACGTGACCACATTATCATTAGTGATAATAAGACAGGAACACGATACTTACTATTAACGATCTATCTTGATTACATTACGTTTGATGGGGAAATTCAATACGACTATCCATACTCCATGTCTACGTATTCTCCGAGATAACGTCAAGCATGGCAAAAGCAAGGCTCAGGTGCCCTTGCTTTTTTTCTTTTGTCTAGGTTTTTGTCACACCTCTAGGGCGCTGCTCATAAGATGCCTAGTAGTTTTTATCAAAAGCCTAGAGGTGACATCAATGACTGTTGAGCTGGATTATACATCACCAAATGTCAAATTTTCATACGATCTGAATCAAAGCCCCCTTGTGAAATTCGATCAGCATAACCTGATTAATGTGTTAGGAAAAAAACAATTAAACTCGTTGGATCAAGTGTCCCTGCTGGATATATATTTGAGTAAAAGCAAAGTCGTAGAGCCTCATTATCATCAAAATGCCGCAGAGCTTGTTTATTGTATAGCCGGTTCTGCTGCCGTATCGATGCTGAATCCATTTACAAAAAAACTGCACACCTACACCATCACACCTGGACAGGTGGCAAACGTGCCTCAAGGCTGGTGGCACTATGAAGTCGCTCTCCAAGACAGAACTCATTTGTTAGCCATTTTTAACGCATCTACACCTGAAGTGATCCTAGGCTCAGACCTTCTCACCCTCACCCCTTCTCACATCATGGCCCATACTTATTGCATGAACGAAACACAGTGGAAGCAGGCGATAAAGCCTGTGAAACCAAGTGTGTTTATCGGACCATTTTGCCACCGGGAGGATGAGTCTCAAACGCATCCTGTCCCTCCATCTCACTACGTCCCATATTATCAAGCACCGCCCAACTATACCCCTTACTGGAGTTAAGAAAAAACCGATGCCCCTATGAGAGCATCGGTTTATTGGCTTATAAATTTTTTGCTGCTGCAATGACAAGCATGATCCAAGAGGCGATAAATGCTACTCCGCCAATAGGAGTAATGGCACCTAAAATCTTCACCTGCGTCAATGCCAGCACATAAAGGCTTCCTGAGAAGAAAAGGATGCCTGCAAGCATTACCCAGCCAGCGGCAGGAACCAAGGAGACACCTGACAGCTTATCTGCAAGAAAAGCGACAACAAATAAGCCAATGGCATGGAACATCTGATATTGAACACCTTTATTCCATATTTCTATATATTTTTCAGGGATTTTCCCTTCTAGACCGTGCGCACCGAAGGCTCCAAGTCCAACAGCAAGCATGGCGTTAATAGCACCTAAAATGAAAAATAGTTTCATTCGTCATTCTCCTTATCTCGTCAATTATGTTTATCATAGCGCGGGTGAAGGGCGACATTCAACTTTCCCTTTACGTTGACACGAGATTGTCGGATTTCTTTTTCTTTCGCAACAAGACTTGGTCGACCACGATCGCAATGAGGGTGCCTAGAACAAGACCGTTGCTTAATAATGAAATGAGCACAGGATGCATCCCTTTCAAGGCCCCCTGAGGCACAAACATCGCCCCTACGCCTGCTAAAACAGCAATCCCAAGAACAAAGCGAATCCGCGGGACTTCTTCTTTCTCATACTGATCAAACTCCGACATCGCAATCCCAATCATAGAAGAGAAGACCACAAAGTTTACAGCAAGCCCCACAGGTGATGGCAATGCAGAGAAAAAGCTCATGAGCAGCGGGAATAAACTAATGAGTACAATGAGCAGACTTCCTATGAAAAATGGCTTTCTCGAAGGAATTTTGGTTGTCTGGATAAATCCGGCTGCCCCCGAAATAGGTACAGGCGCAATCGCCCCGATCAGCCCGCTTAATAAATGACCAAATGCTGCGACAAAACCAGCAGGGCGTGCTCTTTTCCGCTCACGCAGTTCACCAAATGCCTTCACTGAGCTTTCCACAATTCGAATACTTGCCAGCATGTTCACAATGAGTAAAATCGTTATAAAAAAGGACGTGACAAGCAATCCGCTGTCAAAGACCGGCATACCGAATGGAAACAGCTTCGGAAACTCGATGATTTGTTCTGGAATTCGAACCGGCTTCGCCAATCCGAGTAGAGCGAATAACAGCCATCCGCCTGCAAGTGCGAATAACACAGAAAACTGCCTCAAGTAATGCCATTTTGAGCGGCTGATCATGAAGGTGAGGATAATAATCAAGATCGATAAGCAAAAGACAAGCCCGTCCACCTGATTTCCCCGATAGCCGATGCCCATCAGCCCTTTCATGATTGGCTGACTTAGCTGCACAACAAGCAGCAGCAGGTAAATGCCTGTGACGACTGGCGTAAATAAAGACGCGAGCCAATTGATGATTTTAAATAAACTAAAAATAAAAAAGAAAACAGCACTAAAAATTAAAGCCCCTTGTAATGCTTGCAGGGTTTCAGGATACGTCGCAAAGATTGTACCTGTCATGCCGGCATAAAGGGTATACACACCCCACCAAAGCCCTGCTGGACTTTCATTGATCGGCAGCATATGGCCGCATAAACACTGCACCATCGCCACAAGACCAAGTGAAAAGAAAGTACTTTGAATCAGCTCCGCCGATTGCACTTGGTTCAATTCAAATGCTTGTGCAATCGCAATTGGTACGGCAATAGAAGCTGCGATAAAAAATGCCATCCACTGAATGGCGCCCAAAAATAGTTTCAAACCGATCACCTTCCCTTTGTCGTGACAAGACCATTAAAAATCAAAAATAGAGTCGCCGTTCCCGTCCTTCTCTTTTTGACCCTCATCATTTTGCTGAAATTTCTTCGCACCACTTGTGCCCATGAGTTTCTCAAGCATGGCTTGATCTGTAGTCACAGATGGCGCTGATGGTGTATGTATCGATGGAGGTGGTGAGATGGCCGGCGACTGCGGCATTTGCACCTTTGATGGTGCGTCGAGAATGACATCACATAGTGAAGAAATGGCCGCTACTTGACGTTTCACCTCTTCATCATTTCCACTTTGTTTTGCTTTTTGAACCGCTTCCTCCATTTTTTGAAGCAGGCTTGATATATGAATATTCAAGGGTAGACCCTCCAATCTAAAAAAATCTCTTTTCAACATTATTTTACCAAATGAACAAACCAAATGGGTTCATTTTTTCAAAGCAGTGCGCTCACGACTCTCTTATTTGACCCCTCATCTTCATTCACACATAATAAAAGAAACAAAATCGTCTATGAAGGGATTGAATAATGGACAAGCTTACTGCTCTATTTCAGAAACAAAAAGTCTTTCAGAAGCCGGCGGTTCAAGAACGCATCCGCATTCTTCAAGATTTAAAAGCAGCAATCAAACAGCATGAAAAGGATATATTACAGGCCTTAGCCCATGATTTACATAAATCCGAACAGGAAGCCTATACAACAGAGATTGGGATGGTGTATGAAGAAATCAATCATACCATCAAACACCTTCACAAATGGGCGAAGCCAACTCGCGTGAAAACACCGCTGACTCATATCGGATCAAAAAGCATGATCATCAAGGAACCTTATGGAACTGTGCTCATCATTGCTCCTTGGAACTATCCTTTCCAATTGGCCCTTTCTCCATTAGTCGGTGCGATTTCTGCGGGAAATGCCGTGATTTTAAAGCCGTCTGAGCTGACGCCGGCAGTCTCACAAGTGATCAGCACTATCATCAAACGTGTATTTCAAGAAGACCATGCGGCTGTCGTAGAGGGCGGTGTTGAAGTCAGTACAGAACTGCTGAAACTGCCCTTTGATTATATCTTCTTTACTGGAAGTGTGGCAGTTGGCAAAGTCGTCATGGAAGCCGCCGCAAAGCATTTGACCCCTGTCACACTTGAGCTTGGCGGAAAAAGTCCCAGCATCGTCATGCCTGATGCCGACATCAGGCTAGCAGCGAAGCGGATCACCTTTGGAAAATTCACCAATGCAGGGCAAACCTGCATTGCACCAGACTATTTGCTCGTTCATGAATCCATCAAAGAGGAACTTTTGCGAGAAATGACAGCCTGTATCCGTGATTTTTATGGTGAACATCCCGAAACGCATCCGCACTTTGGAAAAAATGTCAGCCAGCGTCACTTTGACAGGCTTACACAATTTCTCTCAAATGGATCGATCGTCACAGGTGGACAGCGCAATGAACAGGAGCTCAAAATCGCTCCGACCATTTTAGACCACATCACATGGGAAGATCCTGTCATGCAGGAGGAAATTTTCGGACCGATTCTGCCTGTCATGACCTTTGATTCTCTGCATGAGGCAGTTCATATGATCAAAGCAAGGCCGAAGCCGCTTGCGCTTTACTTATTTACAACAAATAAAGAAACAGAATCCTATATTCTAGACAACCTCTCATTTGGCGGAGGATGTATCAATGACACGCTTATGCATGTCGCTACCCCTTACCTGCCATTCGGAGGCGTCGGCGAAAGCGGCATGGGGCGATATCACGGGAAGGAAAGCTTCTTTACTTTTACGCATGAAAAAAGCGTCCTGCGGCAAACCAATCGCTTCGATTTTTCCTTCCGTTATCCAAATGCGAAAAATGGACTCGACTTGGTCCGCAAATTTTTAAAATAAACAGGACGAAGGGGCTCTCCCCTCGTCCTATTTTCATTCAATATCCTTGATACACCAATTGATTTCTTCAATCCCCATTTGCTTTAAATACGCGTTTACCTTTGAAAACGGCCGGCTGCCAAAAAAGCCGTTTCTTGCAGAAAAAGGACTTGGATGAGGTGACTCAATGATGTAATGCTTGTTTTGATCAATGCGTTCTTTCTTGTTTTGAGCATGTCTTCCCCATAACACAAAAACGACGGGCTGCTCACGCTGATTCAGCACATCAATCACGCGGTCTGTGACTCGTTCCCAGCCCTTGCCTTTATGAGAATTCGCCTCGCCCCTTCTCACGGTCAGCACAGTGTTTAAGAGCAGCACACCCTGCTCTGCCCAGCTGACAAGTGAACCGTGGTTTGGAACAGGACAGCCAAGATCATCCTTTAGCTCCTGAAAAATATTTCTTAAAGATGGCGGGTGTTTGACGCCCGGCTGAACAGAAAAGCTTAATCCATGTGCCTGCCCTGGGCCATGATAAGGGTCTTGTCCTAAAATCACCACTTTGACCTTTTCATATGACGTTAAATGAAGAGCACGATACACGTCATCTGGTTTTGGAAAAACGGTCTGCGTGCGATATTCTTCCTTCATCCATTCACGTAATTCCTGATAATACGGCTGTTCAAATTCACTTTTCATCACAGCCCACCAGCTATCATTTAAAAATGGCTTCATTGTGGTTTTCCTCCTTCTACTTGCTGCGCTAGTCTGGAGATCATCGGTTTTCCATCCCACACAATCTCACTCTCTGATTCTCTTTTTTTCATCGCTGGTTCTTCTAATAATATCGCAAAGTTCGCTGTCGGCAGATCGCCCAGTTCATGCTTTTCACTTAAATCATCTAAGTAGTTTTTCCTTGTTTCACCAAGATCACTAGACTGATTTCCACCGCCGTCAAAAAACGCATAGATCACGCTCGCCGCTGGCACTCGTTTGACTCGGGCATGCTGTGATACACGCAAAAAGAAGTCCCAGTCCCAATAATGATGCATCGCTGGATCAAAATAGCCAATCTCATCGTGTATACAGCGTTTGTACATACTGCCCGAAGGAACATATGTAGAAAAGACACGCATATCCTCAATATCCGCTGTATAAGCAAACAAACGCCTCGACAGCGGGAAACGGGTCGCGCCTTTTTCTTCAAATGATACAATTTCTGCATCAGAAAAGACAAAATCGGCATCTTCCAGCGCCTTGCTCATGCGTTCGATATGACAAGGTGTGAAGTAATCATCGTCGTCACTCAGCATGATGACGTCTCCTGTCAGCTCCCGCACCCCCACATTTCTGGCATTTACATGCTGGACATTCTCATCTAAATGAATCAAGCGGATCGGAAGCTCAGGGTAAAGTTCCTGAATGATGTCGACTCGCTCTCCTGCATCATTGACGACAACAATTTCAAAAGGCTGTACGGTTTGTCTTGTAATGGATTCAAGCAGCTCACACAGTGCGCTGAGCCGGTTATGTGTCACAATTAATAAGGAAATCTTCATATGCAGCTTACTCCTTTAATAGATTCGTCTTTTTCCATTAAAACATAAATTGACTTTCTTCTCATGATATAAAAGGCGGTTTGATTTGATGGGAAAATGGGAATTTTTGATGAAAAGGAGTGATCATGATGGAATATATCACGGTGGAGAATAGTAAAGAAGCAAAACAGACCATTGACCACATTCATTCATCGGATTCATCAAAAGACGCTGTTTTTGTTTTTGCGTACGACCCAGAACGCTCTGATACCGTAACGGAGTATACAGATGCCAAAAGCATGACTGCGGTCGATCAAGGGATTTTGGATCAAGTCGCCAATGTCATTCGTACCCGGGATGATGAACTGATGGCCAAAATGATGTCAGCTGGGGCCGATCAAGAGTTAGCCTTAACCCTTTTAGATGAACTGAAAAAAGGGAAATTGGTGATTTGTAAAAGGTAAGAAAGGGAGGCGTTCCGATGAGAGGAACGCTTTTTTATGCCGTTTCATTGTGATAAATGGAAAAGCTGATTATAATAAGGGATAGAACAGTAACTGTTACACATCACATTGGAGGTTCAGCAACTATGTCTATGAATAAAGCACTCACCATCGCAGGTTCGGATTCAAGCGGCGGTGCAGGTATCCAAGCAGATTTAAAAACGTTTCAAGAAAAAAACGTCTACGGGATGACAGCTTTAACCGTTGTCGTTGCAATGGACCCTCATAATCATTGGGATCATCAGGTGTTTCCAATTGATACGGCGACAATTCGCGCGCAGCTCTCTACCATTGTAGAAGGCATTGGTGTAGATGCGCTGAAAACGGGTATGCTTCCAACCGTCGACGTGATTGAGCTTGCAGCTGACACCATCAAAACATATGACCTAAAAAATGTCGTCATTGATCCTGTCATGGTTTGTAAGGGTGCGAACGAAGTCCTTTACCCAGAGCACGCGGAAGCATTGCGTGAAAAGCTCACGCCACTGGCAACCGTTATCACACCTAATCTTTTCGAAGCAGGTCAATTAAGCGGAATCGGCGAGATCAAAACGATCGAACAAATGGAAGAAGCAGCAAAACGCATTCACGAACTTGGTGCAAAGTATGTGGTTATCACTGGAGGCGGTAAGCTCAGCGAAGACAAAGCCATCGATTTGCTTTATGATGGACAAACCTTCGAACGCCTTGAAACAGTTAAAATCGACACAGAATACACACACGGCGCAGGCTGCACATTCTCAGCAGCAGTCACAGCTGAACTAGCGTATGGATCAGACGTGAAAGAAGCCATTTATGCAGCAAAAGAATTCATCACGGCTGCCATTAAAGGCTCTTTCCAGCTAAACGAATACATCGGACCAACAAAGCATTCTGCTCATCGTTTTGACAAATAAAACAGAAAAAACCGATTCGCCTTGTTAGGAGGTGAACCGGTTTTTGTTTATCGAAAGCTTCGTCTCTGTGCAAACAGCCAATCTGTTAAGCCTGGCGTCTCATAAGCAGGCGTCCATGATGCATGGTCATATCCATACTTGGTTGCATACTCCGTATAAAGCGGCTGGCCGCCAGCTTTTTGAATAGCTTGAATTGTATTTCTCGCATAGCTGATAGGGATAATGGAATCATCCTCTGCATGAAATGCCCATATTGGCTTGCTCGCTAAAATTCCCGCCTTGCGTGGATCTGCTCCCCCCGCAATAGGAATCATTGCTGCAAACAAACGAGGATATGTGATGTTCAACTGGTACGTGCCAAATCCACCTTGTGATAAACCCGTCGCATAAATTCTTTTCTGGTCAATCTGATAAGAAGTTAACACATGCTGAAGGACACCATAAGCTTTGTGTAAATCTGGTGAAAATTGAAACACATTCGTCAGATCAATTTCATTTTGCACATTTCTTGTTAATGCAAAGCCTCCATCGACAGCATTTCGCGCCTGAGGTGCAAGTACATACGAAGGATGTTTCTTTTGAACTTCAGGAGAAGCCCATAAAACTGCACCATCATTCGCAAGTAACTGCTTTTGATTGTCTGTTCCCCTCTCCCCGCCTCCATGTAAGAAGAGGACTAAAGGATAGGCTTTACCCCTCTTATGATTTTTCGGAATGTACAACCGATAAGGCATTCCTTGATATTCAAAAGATAAAAAAGATGATGCGATATCCTCTCGTGTGACAAAACGATAATTGTACGTAGATGTAGCAAGTCGATGCCTATTTTTGTAAACGCTTACTTTTAAAGTCGTATCAGTTTCGATATGAATGGGCTTTTTGTATAACTGACTTTGAGTTGTCGGCTGGCTGCCATCTGTTGTGTAATAAAGAGAAGCTTTTTGAACGTGAGAATGCAGAGCTACCTCTTGTGAACGATAATATTGACCAGACGGGACTGAAGCAGTTGACGCAGCAGATGACGTATGATTTCGGGCAGAAGAAACGGAAGGAAAAAGAAAACTCATAGAAAACAGGACAATAATAAAGGTGATCAGGCATTTCTTGGTTGTATAGTTCATATCGTTCCTCCTGTACATGCTCAGATGAAATTTTTATTTATTATTGATCATGACAACACAAATGTCAACGCTTTCATTTAAATTTCTGAATCATCTTATTGAATAAAAAAAGCGTACCCGCTTCCGAGTACACTCTTTTATCCATACATGAACGCCTATTTTTGCTGATCGGACTCTTTCGCCATTTTTCGAATAAAGGCTTCAATGGATTCAACAAATAAAGCATATTCTTTCATTTGTTTATACGTATCTGACAGCTTCTCTTTCACTTCTTCCTGCTCTAAAGAAGGTTCACCGAGAATAGATTGAACTTGAATGAGCAATTCTTTATATTCTTCACGTTTATCTTCAACATGATCTGCCATTGTCTCCAAGCGTTTTCTAGTCGTCGGCTGCTGTTTTGAATTCAAGTAAACAACCCCTTTTTTTGTCCTACCGCATTTGGATAAACGTCAGCCTCAGCTGTATATATTTTAAAATGATACCATAATTCCACCTGTTATCATATATGTAAAACGTCATCAAACCGCTTTAGGCCAACCTTGTATATACACGCTATAGGCTCTAAGATACAGGCTGATCTCACTAGAAAAAGCAGATCATTGATCTGCTTCTCTTTGTAAATGCCATGTCTTCAGTTTCAGCTTTGTTTCATTTCTGCCACTGATGGAGATCGATTTATTTCCCGGGGAAGGAAAGTAACGTGCAGTAAAAACTTCTCGGCCTCCGTTTACAAAAATCTCAATTGACGATGAGTCGATAAAGATATGAAGGTCGTGTAATTCCTCTATGACTACTTCACGAACTTCCTTTGATCGATCTTCAAATCGATCCCGCTCTAATGTCAGCTTCCCTTCCTCTTTATCATAGATGATGCGTGCTGCTGCACGGATACAGCATTCAAACCCTTTTTGTGTGTCAATTTGATCAATGAATACCTCTGCGCTCGTAATATCCTCTACAGGGATGGAATGAACAGAACGTTTAATATGAAAAACATGCTCTTGTTCATTGGTCCGCATGGATTGAAGTTCACTTACTGGTTTTTGAATCAGATGTCCATCCTCATCTAAACGGAGCTCTCTCGGGATCGTGAGGCAGTGTATCCATTGATAAGAAATGGTCGGATGATGTTCTTCTCCTTGATCAGGCACCCCCATCCACCCGATTAAAAGTCGTCTGCCTGATTCGTCTAGAAAGGTTTGCTGCGCATAGAAGTCAAAGCCGCGGTCCAGCTCCTCAAACGCTCCGTGTGTATATTGATAGGAATGATCATCCAATGTGCCAACAAAATAGCCTGATTGATGTGTGTTGTGATATTTTAAGCCATCCGGCTCTAGCCCTTGCGGTGACACAATCAATACATCCCGGCCGTCTAATTCAAACAGGTCTGGACATTCCCACATATAGCCGAAATTGTCTAAACCATTCTTTCCGCTGCCTGCAATCGTGCCTTGAAACGTCCAATTATCTAACGTATCAGAGGTAAATAAGACAAGGTGTCCCTTCAGGTCTAAGCTTTGTGCACCAAGGACCATGTACCACTGGCCATTTCGCTTCCATACCTTTGGATCTCGAAAATGAGCAGTGAACCCTTCCGGCAGTGTTGCCACGACACCTTTTTTCTGAAAGTGAATACCATCTTCCGAAACAGCTAAACATTGATACGTCTCACGGTTCCCTTGTTCATCCCGAACGTTTCCAGTGTACATCACATGCATCTGTCCATCGTCTATAAATGCACTGCCAGAATAACAGCCGTTTTGATCAAACCAATCACTTGGGGCAAGAGCGGCTTCTTCGTGCTGCCAATTGACTAGATCTGTCGATGTGTAATGCCCCCAGAATTTTGCACCATGCCCCGTTTTGAATGGCTGCCACTGATAAAAGACGTGGTAAATTCCTTTCCACTGAATCAGCCCATTCGGATCATTTAAAAGACCGACTGGCGGCATCAAATGAAAATGCTGCCGGTACACATCCTTTTTGACCAAATGCTCATAGTTTCGAATACGGTCTGCTATCTTTTGACGAAGTGCTGCGTCAGTAGTTGTCATGACTGTGACCACTCCTTGATTATTTTTCGACTTCTTTTATTTTAAAAATGATAGTGAGAATAAATGAAACAGCAACAGCGATTAACATACCAATCACATAATTGACCACATTCTGAACACCGAATGGTGCTGCAATCGCAATCATCGGAATGCCTGTTAAACCATAAGCATTGGCTGCTACCTTCGTGAAAACTACAAATGCCCCGCCCAATGCTCCTCCAATCATCGCCGCAATAAATGGTTGACGATAGCGGAGGTTTACACCGAATATAACAGGCTCAGTAATTCCTAAAAAAGCAGAGAAGGCAGCAGGAAGGGCAATTTCTTTTGTTTTTGCACGCTTGGCTATGAAAAAAACAGCCAATCCTGCCCCGCCTTGAGCGACATTGGACATTGCCCAGATTGGCAGCAAATAGTTACGCCCAATATCATTCAGCAATCCTGCCTCAATCGCATGGAAGCTATGGTGAACCCCTGTGAGCACAATTAAAGAGTAAGCACCGCCGAAAATGAGTCCTGCTAAGAACCCTGCATGGTCATAAATAAATGTCAGTGCATTCGAAATGCCTGTACCAAGCATTCTTCCAAGCGGTCCAACTGCAATAAATGTCACAAATCCAGTGACAATCACCGTCACAAATGGGGTCACAAGTAAATCAATACTGTTCGGAACGACTTTTCTTAAATTCTTCTCAACAAGGCACATGATATATACGGTCAATAACACTGGAATAACCGTCCCTTGGTAACCAAGAAGAGCAATATCAATATTGAATAAATGCATATGTTCAGGTTTTGCTTCCGTCAATCCCCACGGATTAAGCAGATTCGGGTGAATCATAATTCCCCCTATGACAGCCCCTAAATACGGATTTCCGCCAAACTCTTTCGCTGCACTGACCCCAATTAAAATCGGCAAAATGATAAAGGCTGCACTTGAGAACATATCAAGCATTTGGAAGATCGCAGAGCTTGGATCAGCCCATTTGAAGGCTTTCATCATACCTAAGAGACCCATTAACAAACCGCTTGCCACAATTGCTGGAATGATCGGTACAAAAATATTCGATAACGTCTTTGCAAAACGCGCAAGTGGATTCATTTTTTGTTTCACTGCTTCATCATGGCTGACAGGCTTTTGTTTCTCGTCGCCAGTCTCAAGACCAGTCTCACGAGCAAATGGTTCATATACTTTGTTGACAGATCCCGTTCCAAAAATGACTTGAAATTGTCCTGAACTTGAGAAAGCCCCTTTTACACCTTCAAGTTCTTCAATGGCCTCTTTGTCAATCAAATCCTCATTTTTCACCACCAATCTGAGTCTTGTTGCACAATGCGTAGCACTGATGACATTTTCTTTGCCGCCTAACAGTTTTGTTAATTCTTTGGCTGTTTTTTGATAATCCATGAAGTTTCCTCCTTTTTTAAAGCAAAAAAGACCTAAAATTCACCAACGAGTAAAGGACATACACGTCCCCTCGTTACGCAAATTTTAGGTCTTGCCTGCCTGACAGTCACAATCCCGCGGTATCAAATTTTGATGACGCTTTCATCATAGTATAAGACTGTGACATGCGTCAACCTCTTTTTTCAAATCCAATGACCCATATACACTAATAAGAGTAGTGTGCATAAAAAAAAGCCTGCATGCAGGCACATCATTTTAAACCAATTCGGCTTCCTGCAGACGCTGGACATGCAGCGTGATGTAGCCGATCTCCGATTCAGGGAGATGAAGCCCATATTCATCTTTTAACAAATCAGCAAGTCCAAGTGCACACCGGTACGCTGTATCATACTTTGTTTGGATAAAAATCAGCATGTCTTCGTCCATGATTTGAAATGCCTCATTTGATTCCAACCTGCCTAATGCATACCTCAAATGTGTCACAAGCCGCTGATAGGAAATACTATCCTCATCAATTGAATGCTGAAAATATCTTTCAATATGCTCGATCATTTCTTTGATCATCGTTGTATATTTCACGGTCTTTTTCATGGACTCCGTATTCATTTTGGCCGTATGAATATGAAGTGCCACATATCCTGCCTCATCGTCCGGCAGTTCAACCCCAAGCCGCTCCTTTACATAACGAATGGCATACTTTCCAATCTCATATTCCTGCTTATATAAGACTTTGATCTCACCAAGCAATTTATTATATAACACAATGCCTTTTTGAAGGCGTTCAATGGCGAAGGACAAATGATCAGTCAGTGATATGTGAATGTGATCACTGAGCGGCATCATGAGTTTACCCTCTGCATAACTGATGATATGCTCTGCCACCTCAATATGCGCTTCTGGCAATGTGGCAAGAATTTGTTTGAATTTCTCATTTTCTTCACGCACAACAAAGATTTTCTCTATTTTTTGAAGAGGAACGACGTCATTTTTCCCCTTCTGAAAAGCAATTCCGGGTCCCATCACAATTTTCTCCTGATCGCCCTCCTTCACAATCACTGCGTTGTTATTCAATATTTTATATATCTTCAAGGGGTATCCTCTCCCAGCAGATAACATTTCTTATGTGGGATTTTACCCTGTTTCACTTTTTCTGTAAAGGTAAGAGCGGACCAGCACGCGCCTCTCGCATCGTCTTCTCTTCAAGCATCATCAGACTTTGAGTAAACCGCTTCTCTATCCTGCGTTTCTTCTTATGTTCTTCTGCCAGTTTCTCCAGCTCTCTCTCTTTCACTACTTCAAAGAATCCGGCATTCGCCGCGGCCGCCTGAAACCCTTGCTGTTTCATCATCACACCAGGGTTCACAAGCACATTCATCATAAAACCAAACCATACGCTCAACCAGCTTTTTAATTTCTTCACTGAACATCCCTCCGCTTTTCTTAGAATCTAGCAGCTCTAGCAAAACAACTGCTCCTATCATATCCCGAGAAAAAAGAGAGGTTTGTCACAATCTGGGTGAAAAAACCAACTAGTTTTCAGAAGTTTTGTTGAAAAGTGCAGAAGATCATCATGTGCCTGGATGTTTCAATGAAAATTTTATGCACACGCTATCCCAAAGATAAGCACACCTTATCAACAGGGTTTATCCACATATCAACACCCTCTTACTAGATTTTGTGTATGTAAATTTTTTATTTTCCATATATGCATCTGAATAATTGAGTTATCAACAGACATTTGTGAATAAGTGCGACTTTATAAACAAAATAGTTCTTTATAACTATGTAAAATAAGACCATTTTAGTAAAGGAATTGTTTTCAACGTATTGAATACTTAATAACGGGCAGTGAATCTTTCCTATTTATCCACAAAAAGAAAGGCTATCTCCCTAAAAACACAGCTAGAAAGGGGAAAATAAATGAAAAAGGTAATATCTCGTTCTTCTGTTCTATTGTTCTCCACTATTTTTATTTTATCCACATTCTTTACCGGTCAACAGGCTGCTGCTGCTCCATCTAACAAAAAGATGGAACTAGAAAAAGCAGAAATCTTCGGTGAAATCAATGTCAACTCGAAAAAACAAACCACTGTCATTGTTGAATTAAAGGAAAAATCCTTAGTTGAAGCCAAGCAAGAAGGCGAATCACAAACAAAGGCCTCCCTCAAAAAATCTCGAACAAAAGTAAAGAACGCAGCACTCAAAGAGGTAGATAAAGCGAGTGTTCGTCAAGAATATGAAAAAGTTTTCTCTGGTTTCTCTATGAAACTTCCTGCAAACGAAATCCCGAAGCTGCTCGCAGTGGATGGAGTAAAAGCCGTTTATCCGGATGTTACATATAAAACCGATGAAGTGAAAAAAGAAAGCATCCAGCTTCCAAACGAAGATGTCTCCCCGCTTATGGATAAAAGCGCTCCATTTATCGGTGCACCAAAAGCATGGGATGCCGGCTATTCTGGAAAAGGGGTCAAAGTCGCAGTCATTGATACTGGAGTAGACTATACCCACCCTGATTTAAAAGGAAACTTCGGTTTATACAAAGGCTATGATTTTGTTGATAATGATTATTCTCCGCAAGAGACACCTAAAGGAGATCCTAGAGGCGAATCCACAGATCACGGCACACACGTTGCAGGAACGATTGCGGCAAATGGACAAATTAAAGGGGTCGCAAAGGATGCCACGCTTCTTGCATACCGTGTACTTGGACCAGGTGGATCTGGAACAACTGAGAACGTTCTTGCAGGCATCGACCGGGCTGTTACTGACGGAGCAGATGTCATGAACCTCTCTCTTGGAAACAGTGTCAATAACCCTGATTATGCAACGAGCATTGCACTTGATTGGGCCATGTCTGAAGGCGTTGTCGCTGTTACTTCGAATGGAAACAGCGGTCCGAACAGCTGGACAGTCGGTTCTCCCGGCACGTCAAGAGAGGCCATTTCTGTCGGAGCAACTCAGCTTCCGTACAGTCTTTACAATGTGAAATTCCCGAACTATTCTACTGCAAAAGTCATGGGCTACTACCAAGAGAGTGATTTAAAAGCGCTTGACCAAAAACAAGTCACACTCGTCCAAGCAGGAATCGGTGACGAAAAGGCGTTTGAAGACATCGATGTGAAAGGAAAGGTGGCTGTGATTGAACGGGGTGCCATTGCTTTTGTGGATAAAGTCGACAATGCAAAAGCCGCTGGTGCAATCGGCGTTGTGATGTATAACAATACCGATGGAGAAATCCCAGTCGACGTACCAGGACTCGCACTTCCTACAATTAAGCTGTCAAAAGCTGAAGGAACAGCGCTTATCAAAGCCATTGAGGCTGGAAACGATACAACGGCTTTCTCCATTCAATTTGTCAAGGAACTTAGTGAGCAAGTCGCTGACTTCTCATCCCGCGGACCGGTTGTGGATACGTGGATGATTAAGCCTGATCTATCAGCACCTGGCGTCAGCATTGTGAGTACGATCCCAACGCATGATCCTTCTCAGCCTTACGGATATGGATCTAAGCAAGGAACAAGTATGGCATCTCCGCATGTGGCAGGAGTTGCAGCGATCATTAAACAAGCAAAACCATCGTACTCAACTGAACAAATCAAAGCATTGCTGATGAATACAGCAGAAAAACTGTTTGACGCAAATGGCAGCCCATTCCCTCATAACACACAAGGAACAGGCAGCGTTCGAATCATGGAATCACTTCAGGCGTCTTCTATCGTTTCTGATGCGAGCTATTCTTACGGCACTTTCTTAAAGGAAAAAGGCGTTCAAATCAAAACGAAGAAATTTAAGGTAGAAAACCTTTCAAAAGCACCGAAAACGTATACCATTGATTACAAATTCAATGGCAGCGGCATTAGTACAAACGGAACGAAAAAAATCACCGTCAAAGGGAATTCCACTGGATCCTTTACTTCCGCAGTACAGGTGAATTACGGAAAAACCAAAAAAGGGACGTACCAAGGCAGCATAACCCTTCGCGAAAATGGCAGAAAGATCACAGAAATCCCTACTTTATTGATTGTGAAAGAGCCTGATTATCCGCGCGTCACTTCTGTTTCCGTAGAGCCGGACAATCGTGCTGGAAGCTATGTCATTAGCAGCTACCTGCCTGGCGGTGCTGAGAACCTTGCATTCCTTGTCTACTCGACCGATGGAGAGTATTTAGGTGAAGCTGGTGTTTATCAACATGTTGATAAAGGAGAACACCGCGTAAAATGGAATGGCACAATCAATCAAGGCCAGAAGCTTGAAGCTGGTGAGTATACAATGCTTGCGTATGCAAGCTTGAAAGGAAAATCAGATACCGTACAAACGAAGGAAGCTTTCGAAATTTACCCTGAATAAATGTGAATCACAAGAAAAGCCTTGTATGAGCGGATAAGCTCATCAAGGCTTTTCGATCATATATGGAGGAAAGAGAAACTCATGTTGATATTGCTATGGATCGTTTCTTTTTTTACTGCTTTTTTCCTGACGATCACCTTGGTTTATTTTCTAACCTTTTTACATACGAAGCAGCCTCGTCCTTTTCATCAAGCATGCGAGCTGTCTGTTTATACTTCCTGTATCTACCCGCTCAGCCTGCTCGTGTCAGCCGCCTTCTTCCTCACCATGATGCTCCTTTTCCCCTTGTACTGGCTCCGCAGGCGATAAATATACATACGTTATGCATCAAAGGCTTCTTTTAATAAACGATACGATGTGAGCCGGTCTTGCATGTGATGTGTGATGGTCACAGCGATCAATTCATCTGTCCGATAAGCCTTCGCGAGTGCGGTCAGCTGCTCTTTCACAGATGCTGGCGTTCCAACGACCATCCTTTGACGATTAGCAGCCACTCGTTTTTGTTCATATGGACTGTAGGAATACGACTGTGCCTCTTCATATGAAGGAAAGCCTTCAAGATTCAGCCCTTGTTCATTGGCAAGTAAAGATAAATCTAAGCTGACAGCCAGTTTTTCTGCCTGCTCCTCTGTTTCGGCACATAAAACAAAGACTGCCAGACTGACACGCGGCTGATCACCGAATACTGAAGGTTCAAATCGGTTGATATATTGCTCCACAGAGTCTTCTCCGCCTTCACCATTAATAAAAAGCGCAAACGTGTAGCCTGCACCTGCTTTCGCCGCAAGCCTTGCACTCCCGCCAGAGGAACCGAGCATCCATACTTCTGGCGCGGTCTCTACCTTCGGAGAAGCAGTCAAATGAGGCAGCGGGTAAAATTCATCCGCTAGATCATGTAAATACACCTTCAATTCCTCTACCTGCTCAGGATATTGGTCGCCTAGACGCTTTCGCTCACCATGATGAAGGGCAATGGAGGAAATGGGCATACCACCAGGAGCACGTCCAATCCCAAGATCAATTCTGCCGGGAGCCAGCGCTTCGAGAACCCTGAAGTTCTCTGCTACTTTATAGGCACTGTAGTGGGGGAGCATAACGCCGCCAGAGCCAATGCGTATATGCGACGTAACGGCTGATAAATGGCCGAGAAGCACCTCTGGACTCGATCCTGCAAGCCGGTTTGAAAAATGATGCTCTGATACCCAAAAACGGTGATAGCCCCACTTCTCCGCCTGCTTCGCCAGTTCAACCGTCTGCTTCAGTGCTTCAGCAGGCGTAGCGCCTCCTATCAAAGGAGATTGATCCAGTATACTTAATTTCATTATGCTGCACCTCTTACAGAAATCCCCCTCTCTTAATGGAAAGGGGGATTTCTTATTTATTTTCGATTAAAGCCCTTCTCTTTCACAAATTCTCCAAGGAAGGCACGCTTTGGCTGACTAAAGCCTCTCAGCATCTGCTCAGACCAAGTATCTTTTCTATCGCCATTTGTTCGTTCTTCATAATATGCGGAAATACGATCGTCGTATTCTTTTAAATAACGATCCACATGCGCTTCATCTTGCTGATATGAATTTTCATGATAGATGAGTTCAACTGGCAGCCGTTCCTTTTGAGACGACTGGTTAGCTGGATGACCAACAGCCAGACCGAATAACGGCAGCACATAAGATGGTGTTTCAAGCACTTCAGAGACTTCTCTCAGCTGATTACGCAGTCCGCCAATATAGCAGATCCCAAGTCCCATTGATTCTGCAGCAACACTGACATTTTGTGCAGCCAATGCCGCATCGATGACGCTAATGAGAAAGGCTTCCGTATTCTCAAGCGCCTCCTCATGATTCTTCCCTGCTCTTTTTGCAATATGATCATGGCGTTTCAAGTCTGCACAGAAGACAAAGAAATGCCCATTCTTCTCAACGTAAGGCTGATTCCCAGCCAGTTCAGCAAGCTTGGCCTTCTTCTCCTGATCTGTCACCCCAATAATACTATACGCCTGTACATAGCTTGATGTCGAAGCAGCCTGTGCACTTTTAATCAGTGTCAGCACCTCTTCTTCTGACAAACGTTCGTCTGTAAACGAACGGATGGATCGATGATTTAATATGGTTTCTATCGTTTTGTTCAATTCGAAGACCTCCTTCACTTCTTCTATCATAAGGCAAAGACATAGGGCTTTTCAAAAATGAAAACTCGCATAAAAAAAGACAGCCTATACTTAGACTGCCCTTACCCGTTTTATTTAAATAAATAACTTTGATATTTCGTTAATTGAACGCTTGCGTTATAGGCGATCCCGAATCCAATGAGAACGGACAAGACAGAGCTTCCTCCAAAGCTGATAAATAAGAGTGGAATCCCTGTTACAGGCATCACGCCTATGTTCATGCCAATGTTCTGGAACGTATGAATTACAATCAATGCTGTATATCCTACGCAGAAGAATGACGCAAATCGGCTATAAGGATGGATACGGTCAATCAGTACGACAAGCCGGTAAATCAAGAAGAAGAACATGATCACAACAAACGCACAGCCGATAAAGCCAAAGGCTTCACCTATAATGGAGAAAATCATATCCGTTTGTGCTTCAGGAACGTAGACCTTTAAGTTTTTAATGCCATTCCCAAAAATCTGCCCTGCACCAATGGCCATAATCGCCTGCTCTACTTGATATTTATCAGATCCAGATGCATCCTGCGTCTGTGCTTGGTTGGCTGTTGAAGAACTATCAGGCAGCCAAGCGGTAATCCGGTTGATCTGGTACTGCTGGATGCCTATTGTTTTCGCAAAATCAGGGAATAAGATAATCACAGCTAAAACAGAAGCAACTAAAAGCACAACCACTGAACCGATGAGAGAGATCAGTTTCCAATTGATCCCTGATAAAAACACCATCACCACAACAATAAACATACAAACAGCCGCAGTCCCTGCATCCTGCAAGAAGATCAGTCCAACTGGTACAGCTGCCACCCCGGCAATTTTTAATAATAGAATAATATCATCTTCTAATGTCCTTTTTCCCCTAGGTGTAGACTTTCCAATGACCGACGCGAGCATCATAATCAGACCAATTTTCATGAACTCTGAAGGCTGAAGTGTTCCAATCCCCGGAAGTATAAACCAACTTTTGGCTCCGTTTTTTATAGGGGCAAAGTCTTTACCCCCAATCTGAGCAGGGCTCAATTTTAAAATAATTAGAAGAAGTATCCCACCTAGAAAGATGTATATACTTAATTTTTCAAGCTGTTCAAGGTCAAAATAATTAATGGCTACAATGCAAATTGCTCCAATGAGATAATAAATAATTTGCCTTGTCCATGCACCACTACCATATTGTTCAAACTGTCCAGCAGCATATATAGAAATGACACTGATGGCAAAGAAGGCTAAAAATATAAAAATCAAATCTCCTTGATAGTAAGGAGATGTATTCTGCTTGTTCATGAACTAACCACCCTTATTACAAAACATAAAAGCCCTTATTTATATTAGATTGAAATTTTCACAAAATCAACTCACCTTAAATATGACGGAAGATACATCCGAAAGGTTCCATTCAATTTTCAAAAAATGAAATACTTTTCATCCTAACAATAGGAAAAAATCCCTCTATACACTTTTCATTCAATCGATCTCAAGTCCTTTAAAAAGTTTATTTTACAGATTTTAAGGGGAAAATTCAATGACATATGTGGCGATATGACAAGTAAACATCAGATGAGATAAGCTGCACTGAGGAATAAAACCATTTTGTATGGAATAAGGCCCATTTTCCAATTATTACGTTTACTTCAAAGTCAATTGTGGTATAATACTTGTGACAAAATGTTCACAATATCTCCTAAAAACAGACACAAATGCATCCTGACCTCTCATTTGATTTGAACATCAACTTACAAAGGAGTTGGATACGATGGATATGTTCTTTGCGTACCTATGTATAGCAACGGCTACACCCCTGTTTTTATGGCTGGAAAACAGAAAGATTGCATTAGCATCTATTCCACCCATTATGATTATGTGGATTTTCTTTGGTCTTTACATGACAAGCAGTTTATCTCCAGCAGGACATACCTTCATGATCGCATTCTTTGCCATTAACGTGATTTTGGCTCACATTGCAGCGTTCCTCATCTACGGACTTCCATTCATTCGCAAAAGATTCAGCAGCAGATAGATATCGCCCAACTATTGGAAGCGTTATCACCATCATGATAAAAACCACTCACCTTCAAGAGATGAGTGGTTTTTTTATTATTTCTCTGAATGCTCAGACTGCTTTGGCGCAGACGGTGAATAACCGTCTTTACTGTTCTCTCCGTGGCTGTAGTGAGCCGCAAAGATCCAAACAGATCCGATGACGAAGATAATCGCACAGAACAGACCAAACAAAGTATTTCCGACTTGAACAGTTCCGTTTTCACTCTCTGTCATGTGCATAAACATGAACAGCTGCAAGAATGCTTGAATGAACGCAAAACCAAAGATAATCCATAGTTTTGCGGAACTGCCAATTTCAGCTCCAATCGCAATCCAGAATGCTAAGATTGTCAGCACAATGGACAGGATGAAGCCAACTACGTGTTTCCAAGGGAAGTGTTCGTGCTCTGCTGAGGAATGTGTTTTTCCAGCCATATCACAAAAGCCCCCCTAATCCGATCAAGTAAACAGCTGTGAAGATGAAAATCCATACAACATCAAGGAAATGCCAGTATAGACTTGAGATGAAAATCTTCGCTGCTGTTTGTGGAGTTAATCCACGCTTTTTAATTTGGAACAAGATCCCGGTAATCCAGAAGATACCGATCGATACGTGTAATCCGTGAGTTCCTAAAAGTACAAAGAATGCAGACCAATACGCACTTGTATGGATGCTCGCACCTTCATGTACATAATGGAAGAACTCGAAAAGCTCAAATCCAACGAAGCCTGCACCTAGAAGCAGTGTGAGAATCGTCCATATGACAACCCCTTTTGTACTTCCACGGCGCATTTCATGAACAGCAATCCCACATGTAAATGAACTAACCAATAGCAGGAATGTCATGATCAATACAAGCTTCATATCAAACAGCTCAGCTGGTAAAACGCCGCCAGCTGTTCTGCCATGTAGAACAAAGTAGGTCGCAAAAAGTGTTGAGAATAACACGATTTCCGCGCCAAGGAATATCCAGAAACCAAGGATGTTTAAACGTCCGGTTTCAGAGCGATATTCAAGCGGTGCATTTGCATAGCTGCTATCATTATGTCCCATTACTTCTGCGCCTCCTTATTCTTTTTCTCTGTTTCAATGACTTCTTCAACAGGAATATAGTAGCCATCGTCATATTCGAATGAACGTAAAATCATCGTTGCGAATACACCGATTAAGCCAATAACGCCAATCCAGTACCATTCAAATACAAGACCGAATGCACCAAGTCCAAAGAATGCAGACATGATCAGCGGTCTGCCTGAATTGTGCGGCATGTGAATTTTCTTGAATTCTTTTTCAGGATGAACGTCCACATTGTTTTGCTTCCAATGATGGAATGCATCTGGTGTTGTCACTTCTGGAAGTGCTGCAAAGTTATAATGCGGCGGAATTGCAGAAGATGTCGCCCAGTCAAGTGTACGTCCTTCTCCCCAGCTGTCTCCAGACACTTCACGTTTTGAATGTCTCCAGCTGTAGTAAATGTTGTAGCAAAGGATGATGAATCCGATACCCATCATAAATGCACCAATTGTTGAAATAAAGTTGAGTGCAGTCCAGCCATCTTCTGGTCCATACGTATAAATACGTCTTGGCATTCCTTGCAGTCCTAGGAAGTACTGCGGGAAGAAACAGATGTTAAATCCGATCATGAATACCCAGAAGAACCATTTGCCGATTCTTTCGTTTAACTTGTAACCAAACATTTTTGGATACCAGAAAACAAGACCAGCAAAACAAGCAAATACAGTACCTGCGATTAATACATAGTGGAAGTGGGATACAAGGAAGTACGTGTTATGGTACTGGTAATCCGCAGCTGCCATCGCAAGCATAACCCCAGTTACACCACCGATTACGAAGTTCGGGATGAAACCAAGTGCCCAAAGCATTGGTGATGTAAAGCTGATACGGCCTCGATACATCGTAAAGAGCCAGTTAAAGATTTTCACACCTGTTGGTACAGAAATCGCCATTGTTGTAATCGAGAAGAATGAGTTAACCGCTGCACTGTTCCCCATTGTAAAGAAGTGGTGAACCCACACAAGGAAACTAAGAACAGAGATTGCCACAATCGAGACAACCATCGCTTTGTAACCAAACAACTGCTTTCTTGAGAACGTCGCAAAGATTTCTGAGAAAATACCGAAAGCCGGCAGGATAACAATATATACCTCAGGATGTCCCCAAATCCAGAATAGGTTCGCCCAAAGCATCGGCATACCGCCTGCTTCGAGTGTAAAGAATGCAGAACCGAATAAACGATCAAATGTCATAAGTGCTAAAGCAACTGTTAGTACAGGGAATGCAAACACGATGATGACAGACGTAATCAATGTTGTCCATGTAAACATTGGCATACGCATTAGTGTCATACCTTTTGTACGCATTTTTAAGATGGTCACCATGAAGTTAATACCTGTCATAAGTGTACCAATACCTGCAATTTGGAGCCCGAGCAAGTAGTAGTTCTGTCCAGGTCCTGGTGAGAAATCATTTCCGGCGAGCGGCATGTAACTCGTCCAGCCTGCACTTGGTGATCCTCCAATAACGAAGGAAATGTTGAACAGCATTGCTCCGACCATGAATGTCCAGAAGCTAAGGTTGTTCAGATAAGGGAATGCAACGTCACGTGCACCAATTTGAAGAGGAACAACGACGTTGATTAAACCAATTAAAAATGGCATCGCCATGAATAGAATCATGATCGTACCATGCGTTGTAAAGATTTCATTATAGTGGTTTGAATCTAAAAACGTATTATTAGGAAGCGCCAGCTGCGCGCGCATCATCAGTCCGTCTACCCCACCGCGGAAGAACATAATCACAGCAGCAAGGATATACATGATTCCAAGCTTTTTATGATCAACTGATGTCAGCCATTCTTTCCAGAGCCATTTCCACTTTTTAAAGTAGGTTAAAACAAACACGATGGCAATGGAGGTAAGAGCGATAGAAATTTGCGCACCAAGAATTAATGGGTCTCCAGTTACAAAAAACTCATCCCATTTTAAATGCATAACGGCCTCCTCCTTTCCTTAGTCAGTTTATTCATTATCTAGTTTTCTTTTATAGTTCTTCACATTCTCGAAAGGATCTGTCTTGGAATGCGGAGAAACTGCTTGATAACCTAAACGTTTGCGTGCTTGGAGTGCATATTCAGAATCCTCTCCATGCTTTGCAAAGGATAAATGTGTTGATGAGAATGTCTGCACATCTGCAGCATCAGGAAGCATCAAGTAGTCATACGTTTTCTTCGTTAACTTTGGTGCTTCTTTCTTCGTTTTGTTTACCCATTTATCATAGTCAGACTGCGTCATCGCATTGACTTTGAATTTTTGCTGAGCAAAGCCCTCGCCTGTGAAGTTGGCGTTTCTTCCTTGGTATGTGCCTACTTCATCAGCTTGAAGATATTGTTCCATTTCCATTCCAGCCATCGCATACTTCTCCCCGCCTAGCTGAGGAATCCATAGTGATGCCATTGTATCAGCGGAAGTGATTTTGAATAAAACCGGCTGATCTTTTGGAATGTTTAAGTAGTTCACTGTCTCAATATTTTCCTCTGGATAGCTAAAGATCCATTTCCAATCAACAGCTGTCGCATAAACGACAAGTGGATCTTTATGGCTTGTTGCTTGAGGTGCCTCTTCCAAAGAGTAAATTGTTTTTACAGTTGGAATCGAAAGAGCAGCAACGATTAATATTGGGATCACTGTCCAGACAACTTCTAGAAGCGTATTCCCGTGTATTTCTGGGTTATAAGAGGCGTTTCCAACGTCCTTACGCTCACGGTATTTAACCAAAATGATGGTAAACATTACAAATACCGCACCAACGATAAAGAGCATGAATCCGATAGATAAAAGGATTAAGTCTTTTTGTTGTGCTGCGACTGGTCCTTTAGGATCTAAAACAGCGATATTGCTGCAACCTCCTAATACAAAAACACTCACGAGCATCGCTAATAAAAGCATAGGTTTAATGGCTCTGAACAAGAAGATCACCATCCTTCCTTAAATAATGTATAAATTGCTGAATAATTGTGAAAAGCCATCTGCCTTCGAAAACTTTTCTTCCCTTTGTAATGCTATCAAAATCTGTTAGAGTTAGCTTCCCTTTTTTCAAAAGTTCATTTATTTTTCAACAGATTTCTTTTAAAATGTCATAAATTCGACATAAATTTATATTATTGCACACACAATAAATTTCTAGGATTTTGAAAAGTTGAGAGTTGAAGGCAAAGGACAAACAATCAAGAACTTTGTCAAATTTAGGTTTACCACAATAAAAAAGTTTGGTCAAATTTCAATTTAACTTAATGAAATTTTATCTAGGTAAACAATTTCAAAATAGGTATCCCCACATTTAACAAAAACCTTACTTATTTTAACGCAAGTTGACAAGAAAAGAAAGTATCGATCCTCTGACTATGCGCGTTAAGAATTGGCAATTATGATGAATATGTGGAATCCCGCTAAATGACTTCCAGCAAAAAACCGGCTCAGCGCCGGCATTCTGCAATTATTCATCTCTTACTAAAATGTCAGGGCGTCTATAGATGTCCCCTTCATGCTCAACATCAATGTATGTCCACTTGCCTGTATAGGTTAAAAAGCGGTTCCCCTCTTTCTCTACGACCATCGTATCCTCTGATTTCAATCCAGGCAATGAAGGATTCCAAGTAAAGACTTGATGCAGCTGAATTTCTTCCTTCGATGAGGGAACTGCAATGATTTCTCTAGATACAAAGCCCGTCTTTCCCCCTTGATGAAGCTTTTTCCAGCTATCAGGGAAGCCCTCTTTTTCATACTGAGCAATACCTGCTTTCAATACATCTCCCAATGTCTTACCAGGGCGCGTGGCAGCATTCATGACCGTGTCAATTCGTGCAAGCCGATCTTTGTTCTCTTCAAGCTCCTTTGGAAGCTGACCGAAGTAAACAGACCTTGTGACATTCGCCACGAGTCCATGCCGTTCAGCGCAAAGAACAACAAGCGCATGCTTTTGAAGTTTTTTGTCTGTCGGAATTGGATGACGGTATTGATGAATCCGGTCATCTGTTGCTACAAGCAGCACTTCAATCGTCATTCCCTGCGCGATCGCTTTTTGAGCCGCAAGCGAAGCGATTTCGTGCTCCGTCTGTTCTGGAACGATTTCTTTACAAACACTCTCTACAATGACCGCTGTTTCATGACAAAGCGTTTCATATTGGCGGAGCTGTGATGCGGAAAGAATGGATCGGACTTGCGACAAATCCGGCTCAATCCATTCGAATCCATCCATTTGAATGTCTGACCCGATCCGTTTGTCTTTTGTGAGTGTTTGAATGTGTGCCGTATCTTCCTCAAACCAATCCATCGTCACCACTTGAAAGGGGTGATCGATATACGCCATCTCTTCTTCAATGATCCGCTTTTCTTCCATTTGATTCACTATGAGGACGATGTCGTCTTTTAACACAAGCAGCTTGCACACGCCCTCTGGTGTATTTAACACGATGTGATTTCTTCTCCCTCCTGTCAGCCAGGAGAAGTTATTACGCTTTTGAATCAAGACACCGTCGAGCTGTTTTTCTTCCATTAATGTTCTTACTTGTTCAATCATCTAATCACCTGCCTATATGAGTGTATGAATGAAACGTTTAAAAGCTGTTTTCCCTTGCTCGGTTCTTTTAAACACACCCGCCTGTGAGAGAATACGAGAAAAAATCATGCCGACTTCTTTTTGTAAAATAGCTTCTGTATTGTCCTCTGTAAAGGTATTCTCTTCAAGCAGACGCTTTGCCCATGTTTCGTGTTTCGTGATAGCAGGGCGGGCTTTGATTTCTTCAAGGGGGTTTTTGGATAACAGCGCTTCTTTTAATTGACTTAATTCCTCTGCTAATCTACCAGGAAGAACTGCAAGACCCATCACTTCAATTAATCCGATATTCTCTTTTTTAATATGATGGACTTCTTCGTGCGGGTGGAAAATTCCATCCGGGTGCCGCTTGTTTGTACGATTATTGCGCAGCACTAGATCTAATTCATAGTCATCTCCATGGCGGCGTGCAATTGGTGTAATGGTATTATGCGGCGTCTCTCCTGTATGAGCTAGCAGCTCCACTTCTTCATCTGAATACATTTTCCACTCGTTTAAGATAAAGTCTGCAGCGTCTGCAAGCTTCTGCCGGTCGCTGCTTCGAAGGCGGATGACAGACATCGGCCATTTCACAATGCCAGCCCTCACATTCGGAAAGGCATTCAGAGAAAAGACCTCTTCCACCTCCGCTTTCGCCATCGGAAATTCATGCGCACCGCCCTGAAAATGGTCATGACTTAATATACTACCCCCGACAATCGGAAGGTCGGCGTTCGATCCGATGAAATAGTGCGGGTATATATATATGAAAGAAAGCAATCGTTCAAAGGTCTTTTTGGTGATGCTCATCGGCTCATGTTCGCCTTTGAACACAATGCAGTGCTCGTTGTAATACACATAAGGTGAAAATTGTAGAAACCAAAATTCATCTGTGAGTGTCACAGGAATGATCCGGTGATTCTGTCTCGCTGGATGGTTGATGCGCCCCCCAAACCCAACGTTTTCTTTACAAAGGAGACAAAGAGGATATTGTTTTTGACTAAGCTTTTTGGCTTCAGCGATTGCTTTTGGGTCCTTTTCCGGCTTTGATAGATTGATTGTGATCTCCAGCACGCCATCATCTGTTGGTGTAAACCACTGCACATTTTTGGCGATTCTGCCTGTATGAATATAGTGTGCGTGCTGCTGCATTTCATAGAACCAGCTTGTAGCAGGCTCTGGCCCTTCATGCTGGCGCTTCTCTTCAAACTTTGCGTAGATGACACTTGGAGGCGCCACCAAGCATCCCATGATTTTCGCATCTAGTAAATCGCGATACGTATCCGTCCCCTCAGGGATAAGGCCAGTCTCAACTGCCCAATCCAGCATCGGCATTAAGATGTCTTCAAGCTCCGCCTCCCCTGAGACTGTCCTTGGCTCAGCTTCATCCAGCCCAAGCACCTCAAGCAGCCGATTTCTCGTATACTCGATATCTAGTCGTGTGATCAGCTCTTGATTGATCCCGTATTGAATCAGCTGTTCCAGTTTTTCAAAAATATCAACCGCCATTCTCTCTGTCCCCTCTCTTGCCTGCCTGTTATGCGTTATTTACTTTGGTAGCCGTCTGGATGCTTCTGAAACCAATCCCACGCACTTTGAATGATGGTGTGAAGGTCAGCATATTGAGGTGTCCACCCTAATTCTTGCAGCGCTTTTTCAGAAGAAGCAATCAGCTTTGCTGGATCCCCCGCACGTCTGTCAGCGACCTGTGCTGGGATCGCATGCCCCGTGACGTTTCTAACAGCATCTACTACCTGCTTCACGGAGAAACCAGTGCCATTCCCTAAGTTGTATGTTGCACTTCCTTTTCCAGCGCGCAGACGATCAACAGCTAAAATGTGCGCGTCTACTAAATCCATGACATGAATGTAATCCCTAATACACGTGCCATCCTCTGTCTCATAATCATCACCGTAAATCATGATCTGATCTCGTTTTCCTAAAGCCATTTGCAGAATGATCGGAATGAGATGTGTTTCAGGCTGATGATCCTCTCCGACAAGTCCTTCTGTATGAGCGCCAGCTACATTAAAGTAGCGAAGCACGACGTATTTCATTCCATATGCCTGCTCAGACCACTTCAGCATTTTTTCAATGGCTAGTTTCGTTTCTCCATAAGGATTGGTTGGATTCGTCTCATCCGTTTCAACGATCGGCACTCGCTTTGGTTCACCATATGCGGCAGCGGTTGAAGAGAAAACGATGTGTTTCACATCAAATTCATTCATCACCTGAAGTAAGGCTGTCGCTCCTCCAACGTTGTTGTCATAGTACTTTAGCGGGTCTGTTACACTCTCGCCGACAAGTGAATCTGCGGCAAAGTGCATCACCGCTTCTATTTGATGCGTTTTGAAAACCTGTCTTAAAAAATCTTGATCTCGTAAATCTCCCTCTTCTAAAACAGCTCCCTCCAAAACGGCTTCTTTGTGGCCTGTCTGCAAATTATCCACTACCACCACTTGTTCACCTTTCGCTAAAAGAGCCGCTACCGCATGGCTGCCAATGTACCCTGCTCCCCCGCACACTAAAATTGTCATTACACTTCCTCCTTCGTGAGTTCTCTTGCGCCGCCTCCAATTCCAGCTGTGTAAAAAGAGGCTTGAATGCCTGTCTTCTCTTGATAAATCGCACCCGTTTCTTTTATAAATGATGCCAGCTGCTTTTCTTTCACAATACTGATCGTACAGCCGCCAAAACCCGCGCCCGTCATACGAGAGCCTATCGTTCCAGGATGGAGCCAAGCGGCTTCTGCCAGTGTATCTAGTTCAAATCCAGTCACTTCATAATCATTCTTTAAAGAGAGATGAGAAGCCTTCATAAGCGCACCTATTTCTTCCATTTTATCATCTTTCAGAAATTTGACTGCTTTTATGGTCCGCTCGTTTTCTGTCACCACGTGTCTTGCACGTTTGCGGCATGTTTCATCCTGAATCAAATGGGCATGTTCGGCAAATTCATCTGCCGTGAGCTCACATAAGTGGGCAAGGTCGATTTCTTCTCGTAAATCGTTTAAAGCTGATTGACACTCTGACCGGCGTTCATTGTATTTGGAGTCTGCCAGTGTCCGCTTTTTGTTTGTATTGGCAATGACAAGCGCCAGTCCCTCTTGCCGAAACGGACTGTATTGAAAATCAAGGGTATCGCAATTAAGCAAAATGGCGTGATCTTCTTTTCCAAGAGCAATTGAAAACTGATCCATGATGCCGCAATTGACGCCAATAAATTCATTTTCTGCACGCTGCGAAAGGAGGGCAAGACGGGCATTTGAAACGCCGAATGAATGCCATTCATTGATGCAGACGGCGGTGACAAGCTCAATCGAGGCAGAGGAAGACAGGCCTGCGCCATTGGGAATATTGCCGCCGTATACAATGTCAAAGCCTTCTTCTATCTTCATCCCTGCTTCAATAAACTGATGGAACACGCCCTTTGGATAATTCGCCCAGCCATCCGACTCTAAGTAAGCGATTTCAAAAAGGTCGAATTCTTTCACACCATCGCCATCAAAGTTCAAGGAATACATTCTCACGCGGCCATCTGACCGCTTTGCACATGCTGCATATGTACCGAGAGTGAGCGCACAAGGGAATACATGACCTCCATTGTAATCTGTATGTTCACCAATCAAGTTCACTCTTCCCGGGGCAAAAAAATAGCGAAGTTCTTCTTCTTTATCCCCAAATTGCTGGTGAAATGCCGTGCGTAACATATCGATCATATCCATTCCCCTTTTCTCATCTGATACTCTTATTTTAGTTGCCTGAACTGCGTAAGTTCAATGGTAAAAAAATCGTTAAAAAATACCCTTTTTTTGCTGTGAATGGTACGATGTGATATGAGGTGTAACATGATTCAAAATAGAAAAAGGTTGTTTTTTGCTGTGAAGGAGGTTTTCCAATTTGAAGAAGGAAGCATTTGCATTTCGTTTTCACCATTCTGATGTTACATTGCCGGCACAAATATGGTCTGTTGGCTGGGAGGTTCAATCATCTTCGTTATACAGCTGGAATGGCGTGGAGCGGAAGGATCAGGGCAAGTGCATCTTTCAGCTCACACTGTCTGGACACGGCATGATTGAAATCGGACAGAAGCGGTTCAAAGTCTTGCCAGGGCAGGCCTTTCTTGTGAAAAGTCCAAGTGCCTATCAATATTATTTTCCAGAGGACAGTGAGCATTGGGAATTTCTCTATTTGACGCTTTATGGGGAAGCCTGTGATCTTTGCTTTGACCAATTTATAGATCAAGGAAAGCAGGTCATGCGTTTTCATCCTCATTCCAAACCGATCCGCCTGCTGAAGAAAATTTATGATGAAGCCAGTGAAAGACGGATTACCAATCCATTTGAGGGGTCTAGCCTTGCTTATCAATTTGTCATGGAACTGTATTCATATTTGCCAAAGCTTGAGGGACAAATGGAAAAATGGCCTGAGCCCATCGTCCAAGCGGCCTTGTTTGCCAGCCATCATTTTCACGAGGAAATTGGCCCAGACGATATGGCAGCTGCGGCACGTTTATCCAAAAGTCATTTTACGAGGGAATTCAAAAAGGCCACTGGCTTCACACCTATTCATTACTTAACCAATATCCGGTTAGAGAAGGCGGAAACATTATTAAAAACAACGAAATACTCAATTGAAGAAATCGCCATACAGTGCGGCTACCGAAATGCGAATTACTTGAATAAAGTCTTTCGAAAGAAAATCGGCATGTCTCCAAAGCAACTGCGGGAAACAAGCGATGCATAATAAAAAGCAGCCGCTTCATCATTGGCTGCTTCTTTTACGATTTTGACAGATCAACATGAATTCTTCCTTGTTTTAAAACAATCGTCATTTGCGTATCAGGGGTCATTAAGTTTTCTAAAATGTCCGTTGCCGTTTGAAGCGCAATGTCCATTCGGTTGATCTTTTCCTTTTCTTGTTCCGAAAACGCTTCTGGATGTGCGGTCATTTCTTTGACTAGCCTCAGCACTTGTTCATGCTGCTTTTCTGTTTGTTGATATATGGCATCATATAAGTCGTCTGGCCTGCTGCTCATTTCACATCACCTATCTTTTTTATGTGTTAAATCGCATCTTCTTTTGTTTTCTTGAAGACGAACCACTTACTGGCGACATAATTGACCACCACAATCACAAAGTTGACGAGAATTTTTGCGACGGTTTCATTGAGCGCCATTTGGCTCACAAATAAAATCATCAGCCCCAGATCTACACCTAGAGACATGAGACGGACACTAAAAAATGAAGAAAGCTCACGCATGAGGCTTTTTGTGTCACGAGCCTTTTGCTTGAAGACATACTTCTTATTGGTGATATAAGCAAAGAGAACAGCAAATACCCATGAAACAACCGTAGCTGTTTTGTAATCCATGGAAAACATCTCAACGAATAAATAGAAGCTGACGATATTGACAATGGTTGTACACACACCCATCACAAGATACATGACAACTTCTTGATACTTTTGAAAAAGGCTATACATGTCTTTCTTCATTCCTTCTTGGTGGTTTCTGTTTCTTTTAGAATACCATCTTGAGAAGAACTTCCCAAACGAACAATATGTATGTCCTGAAAAGATGAAATTTGTTCTACTCGATGGCAAATGTCAACGCAATTGGTTTATATGAGTCAAATGTTTTAGGTCTTTATCATTATTTTAATTTATAATCTTTCAACTGACTTTACAATTGTTTATTATTAGAAGTAAGATTTCAATATTTATGGGTTTTTTAGTCATTTTTTTAGGGACGTGGTAGGTGATAGATTTTACAAAATAGGTTAAATGTCATCATTTTTCGACAAAATTTATTTTGCGCTGTTTTCAACCACACGTACAGTTACTAGACGGTTTGTTCAAGTCATTGGTTGCAGTGAATATGTCTTATTGAACTGGAGGATATTATGGATACGCAAGTGAAAAGAAGAGTTGACGAAGAGTGGGTTTATTTGATTCAGGAAGCGAAAAAAATTGGACTAGGCATCGAAGAAATACAAGCTTTTTTAACATCCAACGGTGATCAGAAGATGATAAACAAACCGTAAATCAACGCCGTTATCCTTTGTCTTTCAGACTGCTTTGGCTATAAGTTCTGACCTGTCAATTGACCTTTTGAAAATCCTTTCATGACGATACGCTACAATAATTGAACACCTCTCCATACCAATCCCTTCCACTCAATGGGGTTCTGTCTTTCTATATTAGGAGGACAGTCCGTTTCCTGTTCTTTATATGATTCCTTTTTAGCCGCTATTCATGAAAATTGTCCTTCTCTCGTTATAAAACCAAGCTGTCCACCCATATATTAAGCATGAAAACAACGAGAAAGCAGAAAGGTGGGTAGAGCGTGAGTTCAGATTCCCTTTCGTATTATCACCAAAAAAAGGATCAGTATTATCATGGGGTAAACCCGGTCATCGTCAGCCGTATCCGCGCGGAATGGACGTCTTTGTTGGATATCGGATGCGGCACAGGCAAGCTTGGAAAAGTCCTGAAACAAAAGGGCCGGACCATTTATGGCATTGAGTCATTTGAAGATGCAGCAAAAGAGGCGGAACAAGAGCTGGATCATGTTCTCTGCGGAAATATTGAACAGCTGGCTCTCCCTTATCAACATGAACAATTTGACTGCATGATTTTCGGAGACGTCCTCGAGCATTTATTGGACCCTTGGGCCGTTTTAAAAAAGGTGAAACCCTTCCTTAAAAAAGAGGGTGCCATCCTGTCATCTATTCCAAATATCGGCCACATTTCAACGGTTTTAGAATTACTAGCCGGCAGATTTACTTATACAGATGCAGGGTTAATGGATCAAACACATTTACGTTTCTTCACCCTTCACGAAATACATGCACTCTTTCATTCAGCGGGTTTTCGCATTCGCGAATTCGAGGCCATTCGCGTACAGCATCCTTCCTATGCAAGCGTGTTGAATGATCTACATGAATTACTCATGAAACACGGCATTCGTTCTGATTTCCACGAGGCAGCTACAGCCTATCAATATGTGGTCGAGGCGGTTCCATTTCATGAGTAATCCGACGATTCTGTTTGTTTTATGTGTGAATGATGAATCGATGTTTCAAGCTTGCTTCCGGCAGCTCGCTTCACTTCCGGCCCCTCATGGATACCATGTGGAGGTCTTACCCATCAGACAGGCATCAAGTATGACCTCTGCATACAATGAAGCCATCACTCATCCAGCTCAGTTTAAATTTTATCTTCATCAGGATACCTTGATTGTCAAACAGCATATGCTGCTTGAACTCATCCCGCTTTTTTTACAAAACCCATCACTTGGCATGGTTGGAGTGATTGGAGCAGAAAGCGTGCCTGACAATGGAATTTGGTGGGAGAGTTCTGATTGCAGGGGAAAAGTCATTGAATATCGTCACGACACCTATCAGCTGCTTTCGTTTGAAAGAGGCCGTCAGCAGCCCGAAGCGCAAGATTATATCAAAGCTGCGGCCATTGATGGTCTTTTCATGGCGACGCAGTATGATGTGAAGTGGCGTGAGGATCTCTTTGATGGCTTTCATTTTTATGATGTTTCGCAGTCCTTTGAATTCACTCAGAAGGGCTATGAGGTTGGGATTGTGAGGCAAGAAGAGCCTTGGTGCATTCATAAATGCGGAGATCATTTTGATGCGGAAGCGTATGAAAAAGCGAGACAAACATTTCTTGCAAATTATCGATAGAAAGCACCCTTTTCGGGTGCCCAGAATGTAGAGAAACTCATGTTTTTCTACATTCTTTTTTATTTTCCACGTCATGATGTTAGGTGAGAATGGGTCTTTTGGTGCTTTTAAGATCTTGTGCAGCTTTCAAGAAAAGGACACGGAGCACATGCTTTCGGATCTGATTTGTAGAACCGATAACCTTTCCGAGAAAATAAAGCTGTCGAGATTTTCTCGACAGCCTGACAGACCCTAAAGATCTGTTTGATTCATCAAGTAGATAATCTAGAATCACGTGTTCCAAAACGAATATCCGGATTTACACTAGAACGGGTTCCATTCCTCACAGCAAAATCGTTATCATGTTGAGATAAAGTTATAAGAGGGAAATCTTGAGTAGTAACGCTACTGCCTGTAGCATTTCTTACTGTCAGATCAGTTGATTCTGGAGAAGTAGCATTTCTTGAATTCACATCAAAATCGACAGATGATAATGAGATCACACCTAGCAATGCTGAAGCACTCAAAAAACCAGTAAGAACCGTTTTAAAATTCATATGAACAGTCGCCCCTTTGGATTTGTTTTCGGGCGTACATCACTTTTTCGTACATTTTTACAGATTCAT
Organism: Bacillus sp. FSL P4-0248; assembly: GCF_038593305.1. Classification (NCBI taxonomy): domain Bacteria; kingdom Bacillati; phylum Bacillota; class Bacilli; order Caryophanales; family Bacillaceae; genus Bacillus; species Bacillus sp. FSL P4-0248. The sequence continues at coordinate 3,436,715 of NZ_CP151983.1, forward strand.
CCATACGCCCATTCTCATTATAGTACCGAGCCGCTTCGAGCGCTAGGTCTTCTATGTATGGATAACCCCTCTCGTTCTCTAATTTTTCCAACGAGCTCAAGACCTCACTTAGGTTTGCTGTTTTTAAAAATAAATTTTCCAATACCATCAGCAACGATAAAAACAGATCATTTTTTCTATTCTTCGCTTCTTCCAAGCCTCTTTTGAAAAATCTTTCTCCCTCAATAAATTCCTTTTGACTCAAATGAAATAACGATAATTCATAATAAACCAAAAGCAACTCTGTAGCATGGATAGGCTCTCCTTCAAGAATAACCTGATTAAAATAAGCTAGTGCCCTATTAAAATCACCTAATCCTTTATAACAACAACCAATATTAAATAATGACTTCACAATCATTGGCTTATTAGAAATTGCCTTAGATCTTTCTAAAGCTGACAATAAATGAGGAAGCGCCTTTTCTCTGCATTCAAAATCAATGAAATTACCTGCCATAACAGTTAGACAATTAATTTCTCGAATCATATAAAGTGAATTGCTCTTATGTGCCTTATAGGTATCATAAGAAAGACCAACGTAATACATAGACACGTGTGTCTGTTTCATGTGATAAAACACTTCTGATAATTTGTAGTAAAATTCCGCTCTTTCTAACTCATCCCCTACTTGCTCCAGGCGCTTTTCCGCGCGCTTATAGAACACAATAGCTCTAATAAACTCACCATTTTTGAATTCATACATTCCTTGAAAAAAATTAAAATAGTATTCAAGAATGGCTGACATCTTCTTTCCTTGTCCTTCTACAGCTTTCAAGTAATCAGATTTTTCAAGTGGTTCTTTAGAAGGCTGCACATAGTCTGTCATCAATTGGTGACGGAACTCCATCAGCTGAAAATAAAGAACCGCCTGTTCATCTTCTTCCATGACATCTATATCTTTTCTAATCTCTTCCCTTAGCATCTGGGCCTCTTTAACATTGAATCTTTTTATATGCTTATACCATTCATTTATCTTGATCGCTACAACTGGAGACGGTATAGACGCCATCTACAATCCCCCCTAGAAAACCAATTTTTAATAAATGTTAGCACAATAATTCCTAATAAAATCCTATTTTTCCATTCATATGTAAAGTTTTCGGCATGACGCAAACACTTTGTAAGCAAGTAGGACACAAGACATATCAATCTTTAAATGCTATCGCAGCAGTTAACGCATTTAAATCCCATATAAGCGTTCTTGAAGCATCACACTATGGAAATACCCGAGCATAAATAAAGGTGCTTAGAAACGAATATGAACGCTCTTGGTGGTTTGAAATAGGCGCTATGTTTTTTAAGAAACAAAAAAACAGGCTCTTTAGCCTGTTCTTTATTATCCAGTGATGACCATATTGATGAATGGGACACTCAGTAAAAAGAAAACAACGGCAAAAACAACTTTTTAACCCATCTCTTTTTCTTTATTATTCTTACGTTTTATCATATAAACAGCAAAATAAGAGGCACCAATTAACATCATCAATACTGGTATTACAGTCATCATAAATTCTCCTCCCAAATAAAAGAACCTATATTGCGGTCACCGCAACCCAAAAAGAAACTTTCCATCACATTACCAATTATCAAGAAATAAATGGTAGCATGAAAATATATCAAAGAAAGTGAGTGATTCTTATAAGTCCATGACTCCTATGCCTCATTATGCAACCATTTTTTTGACTCTCTTATGATTCCCCAAAATAGGAATCTGTATAGAATTACAATCAAGAAAAAAGTATAAACAAACTCAAAGGGAGAGAATGGTTCATAATCAATTATGTATGCATTAATAAACACTATTATCAAAGAAAACAATTCCATCAAAGAATCTATAAATCTGTTTTCTTTGAACACGTCCCTTGTCTTTTTGAAATTAAAGATGTCTTTAATTTCCCCGCTGGAAAGTCCTTTGATCAAACCTAGACCTATAAAATACACCCCAAAAGAAAACTCATAGGACAAATTAAAAATGTGTGTGATTACACAATAAATCAAAGTGAATAAGAATAAATACATTTTATTACTCTCCTTAACCTCTAAGTATTCCACCCCAATAGAAGGAAATATCATGTATGCGTTACCCCAAAAAACAAATAGGAGTGGTACGTATGTTTAAAAAATTTCTAGTAATGTTATGTGTGCTTACTATTACATTTGGTTTCTCTTCTCCAATGATTAGTCATGCCAGTCAAGGTAATAATGAGACCCCTCCAGTCAGTGTAGATAAAAAACAATTGGAATTAGCAGAGAAACTATCTAATTACTTCGAATTAGATAAGGATGGAAATACTCATTTTACAGCTGATAAAGAAACCCTTATGGAAATGGGAATTTCAGAACACGACAGTCAACTAATGACTTCTATGAAATCAGAAGAATTTAGCTTTGAAGAGAATGAGAAAAAAGGTGACATGCAGGCTTATGGTTTTGTAGGTCTACACCTCAAATTAGGACCGAAAGTTAGAAGCATGAACGCCATAGTAGCAGGTGGATTTGCAGCCGGATATATCGGTTGGTACACAAGCAAAATTGCTGCTGCTGGACCATGGGGTGCCGGAGCCGCCGCGGCTATTACTGCTGGAACTTCTGGTGCGGTTGCATGGGCAGTTAAAAACAAATATAAGAAAGTTGATGTAGGCGTAAATATTATGTTTGTCGACTTAGCATATACTGTAAAAATACCTTAAAAATTACTGTTAAGCAACAATAAATAAAAAAAGCAGGCTCCAGTAAGAGCCTGCTTACTTTTAATATAAGACTTCAACACAAAATTTTTGAAATTCCTGAAAATATTTTGGTTCTGCATTAATAGTGGTAAGCGTATAGAAAGTGTTGCAGCGTGCAGACGATCGGTGAGCCCTCTCATTCTTCTCCTCGTAAAACAACCCTTTTTATAAAGCTATTTCAATTGTTCAACAAGTATTGTGCCAACGTCTTTCGAGACATATACCTCTAAATTTTCTCCAGGTGTCAGGTCGTTCATTTTTAATTGTTTCACACTGATCTAAAACAGTATCATATATTTTTTCTACTCGATCTTTGCTTCAAGTCTTCAACTCACGCATAATAAATTCAAACTCAATTTCTCAATTTCAGTTATAGAAAAATCCTCATAGCAGCAGTTATAACACCCCTTTTGACATGGAGGAATATTACCTGTTGATTTTTGATAATCTTCTATTTTTCGTTCGTACTTTCTGTATGTCTGGATAAGCCGAGCAGCTCTTGATTCAGGATGAATGTCACTATGACACTTTTTATATTTCTTCCCGCTACCACAGAAACACGGGTCATTTCTTGAGATTGTCTTAACCATTGCCTTCCCCCTACAACAACAGGATCAACCCATTAATTACCTAAACAATTTTATCATATATTACCAAAAAAATGCCGTCTTGCATCTACAAGACGGTCAGTCACCTTTCTAGATTTCACTCTTCCAAAGATGCTATTTCGTCTAATAGAATTTTTGCCCCTTCTCGACTTAACACAATACCTCAAGATAAAGTCATGTTTTGATCAGGCTCAGCACCCTTTTCGGGTGCCTTTTTTATGATATACTGTCATAAACAGCCAGATCGTCTCATATGCATTGGAGTACCTTGTCCCTAATTCGTACAAAGGAGGAAACAATGGCAGACAAAAAAGTTCATTATAAGAAGGTTGCCGCTTCAGAGGATTTCCGAAAACTTCTTGAGGAAAAACGCAGATTTATCGTACCGATGACGATTTTCTTTTTTCTCTTTTACTTTTCACTTCCGGTTGCTACATCCTACTTCACCTTTTTGAACACGCCGGCAATTGGCGCGATCTCATGGGCTTGGTTATTCGCCCTCACACAATTTGTCATGACCTGGGTTTTATGTGGACTTTATGCGAAAAAAGCAGCTAAGTTCGACAATTATGTAAGCGCTTTAAAAAATGAATCAAGAGGTGATGACGAATGAGCATGACCGCTTTTATTTTGTTCGTAGCGATCGTAGGACTCACATTGGTCATCACATATTTTGCTGCGAAAAAAACAAGCAATGCGAGTGATTTTTACACAGCAGGCGGAGGTCTGACTGGGTTTCAAAACGGCCTTGCCATTGCTGGAGACTATATGTCCGCTGCATCATTTTTAGGGATTGCTGGCATGATCGCGTTAAACGGGTTTGACGGCTTTTTCTATAGCATTGGTTTTCTAGTAGCGTACCTTGTCGTTCTTTACGTTGTGGCTGAACCGCTTAGAAATCTGGGGAAATATACGATGGCCGATATGATCGCTGCACGGTTTAAACGCCCTGCCATTCGAGGGGTTGCCGCCTTTAATACCATTACAGTCTCTACTTTTTATATGATTGCACAGCTTGTTGGGGCAGGTGCATTAATCAAACTGCTTCTTGGCATTGATTACTGGATTGCGGTACTGATCGTGGGTGTCCTGATGACCATTTATGTCGTGTTTGGCGGCATGATTGCGACCAGCTGGGTACAGATCACAAAGGCTGTGCTTCTCATGCTTGGGACGCTCATTATTTCTCTGCTTGTGTTTGCAAAGTTTGATTTTAGTCTGCTGAAGATGTTTGAACAGATGAAAACAGCGACCCCGCTCGGTGGGGCATTTCTTCACCCGGGAAATAAATATGATGTGCCTTTAGAAACCTTGTCTCTTAACCTCGCCTTAGTGCTTGGGACAGCCGGTTTGCCACATATTTTGATCCGTTTTTATACAGTAAAGGATGCGATTTCTGCGCGAAAATCGGTTCTTTCAGCTACTTGGATCATCGGGATTTTTTATTTAATGACGGTTTTCCTTGGCTTCGGCGCTGCTGCATTTGTTGGAACAGAAGCGATCACAGCAGCAGATGCAGCAGGAAATATGGCCGCTCCACTGCTCGCCCAAGCTCTTGGAGGAGATTTGTTATTTGCCTTTGTTTCCGCTATTGCCTTTGCGACTATTTTGGCGGTGGTAACGGGTCTCGTCCTATCCGCCGCGTCTGCCTTTGCGCATGATTTTTATAGTCAGATTATCCGCAAAGGAAAAGCGAGTGAGCGGGAGCAGGTGAAGGCGGCACGCTTTGCTTCCATCGGCGTGGCGATCCTCTCTATCATTCTCGCATTATTTGCCCAGTCCTTAAACGTCGCTTTTCTTGTGTCTCTTGCCTTCGCAGTGGCAGCAAGTGCGAATTTACCTTTGATTATCTTCACTGTTTTTTGGAAACGATTTAACTCTACAGGTGCCATCGCAGGAAGCTTAACAGGTCTTCTGAGCGCACTGATCATCGTCTCGCTCAGCCCAAGCGTCTGGGACCCATCGGGAGCAGCCATCTTCACAGGAGATCCGCTCATCCCGCTGTCGAACCCAGGGATTATCTCGATTCCACTCGGATTTCTTGCCGCTTACTTAGGCACGATATTCTCGTCTGAAAAGGCAGATGAAGACACCTTTACGGAAATTCAAGTAAAGGCACATACAGGCATGCATATGGATACTGATTCATAAGGAAAAGCCGGCTGCTCAGCCGGCTTTTTAATAGCGCTGGAATAACTCTGGGTTTTTCGGAACGTTTTCTAAATAAACGATCTTCCCTTGGTCGTCCAGCTCTGCGATATCAATTCCTTCTGCTGTATAGACACGGCCATCCGAAAGCTTTCCGCAAACGGCCCAGTTTGTTTCATACTTTCCATCTTCTCTTTTATTCCACCCATCCCACATATGCTTAATGTCATCATGTACGTGGAAAAATGTATTCAAAAATTGTGTGAACGCTTGGATTCCAGGCTTTTGGGCGCCATTTAAGACAATCATGACATCGTCAGAAAACAATGCTAGCAAATCATCCATTTGCTTCTGGCTTTTTCCCGCTTCATCGTATCGACGAAAATACGTATCTAGCACTTCCATGTTCATTCTCCTTTAATTACCTGTCATTTCGAAAATAATCGAACTATATAATTGTACACAATTGTTTCTCTCCTGTCTAATTTACCCGGCATAAGAAAAGACATGAATTGATTTAATCCATGTCTCCTTCAGATTAAAGAGATGCTTTTTCTGCTGCAACAAGTGATTTCAGCTCTTCTGCTGCTTTTTTAGGATCGGCGCTCTCGCTAATAGCACTAATGATGCTTATACCGTCTGCCCCAGCTTGTATCACTGGTGCTGCGTTGTCGTATGTGATCCCTCCGATACCTACAATCGGAATTTGAAGGCCATGACGGCGGACTTCAGTGATCAAAGACACACCCTGGACACTGCGTGTATCCTTTTTCGTTTCCGTTGGATAGACTGGGCCCATCCCGACATAATCTGCTCCGTCCTTCATGGCTTGTTTCACTTCATCTAGATTATGCGTCGACACGCCTAATATTTTATTCCCGATCCTTTGTCTGACGTCTTTTGCATTTGTGTCTTCCTGTCCAACATGAACGCCATCTGCATCAAGATCAATCGCTAGCTGTATATCATCATTCACAATAAAGGGAACATTTGCTTCTTGGCAAAGCGCTTGGATTTGACGAGCCAATTGTTTCTTCTCATCACTCTGCAATGCTTTTTCACCCTTTTCACGAAATTGAAACATGGTGATTCCGCCTTGAATTGCCTCTTTCACAACATCAAGCGGCTGCCTCGTTGTATTCGCTGTGCCCAAAATAAAATAAACCGATAATTGCTGTTTGATTTGCTGTTGATCAGCCTTTGTCATGTGAAACTCCCCCTATTTTCCCTAGTGTCAGCACATCATCGCCGGTTGTGTGTGATAGTGCGTTTAACAATTCCATTTGAAAGGTTCCCGGTCCTTTATCCATTGAGTGCAGAGCTGCCCTTTCAGCGGCGACACCATAAAACAGCAATGCGGCTGCCGACGCATGAAGCGGCTGTTCACCCGCTGCACAAAATGCTCCGATGACAGACGTCAGCAAACAGCCAGTTCCCGTCACCTTCGTGAGCCATTCATGTCCATTATGAATGGACAGCACCTCATCTCCATCTGACACCACATCAACTTTTCCTGTGATTACCACTATTGTCTGAAGTGCAATGGACGCTTGTTTGGCTAATGCCGATACATCTCCATTCGCCGCTTTCGCATCAACGCCTTTTGACTCCCAGCCATCCACTCCAAGTAAATGAGCCACTTCGGCAGCGTTTCCTCTGACAACGGTGATTTTCACTTTCTCTAACAGCTGTTTAGCAGCATTCGTTCGAAACGTTGTCGCACCGACGCCGACAGGATCTAACAAAACAGGTACACCTTTTTCATTGGCGGCTTGTCCAGCGAGAATCATGGCTTCCACCGTTTCCTTAGTTAATGTGCCAATATTCAGCACTAGTGCATCCGCTAATTGCGCCATTTCAGCCACTTCTTCTTTGGCGTTTGCCATGACTGGCGAAGCACCTAAAGCAAGCAGTCCATTCGCTGTAAAATTCGTCACAACTTGATTGGTGATATTATGAACGAGTGGATTTTTTTCTCGAACCTTCTCCAATAAATGAGACGCGCAGCTTGTTTTCATCCGTATCGTCCTCCCTTTTACTCTGCATCCCACACGTAGGATTTCGTATGCTTTAACCATTCTCTTGCCGCAAACGACAAATAGCGGTCCTTTCGCCAAATGACACCTAAATGCCACGGGATCGACGGGTTTAGGGAAATGACCTTTACCTTTTCGGGATCAAGATCACGGCAGATTCGTTCTGGCAGAAGTCCAATCCCTAAGTTTTCAGCTACCATTTCACTAATGAAATCCCACTGAGACGTTTCATAAATGACATTTGGCCGAAATCCCGCATTCATACATTCATTCAAAATCCGGCTGTGTAGAACAAAATCTTCTCTAAAGAAAATAAAAGACTCTTCCCTTAAATCAGCTAAATGTACTTCCTCACGACCAGCCATCGGATGGGATGGATGCGTCACGAGCTTCATGTTCTCTTTAATAATGGTGTACGTATGAAAAATTTTATCATTTGCAGGCAGAACAATGACACCAATATCAAGCGACCCATCCTCGACCCCTTCCTCTACTTTAATGGAGCCGTGCTCAACTAATTGAAATGTGACATCTGGATATTGCTGGCGGAATTCCCCCATGACATTCGGGAAGAAACTTGACCCAATCATCGGCGGCAGTCCGATTCGAATATGCCCTTTTTTCACATTCATTAAATCATTTAATTCGCTCGTTAAATTCTGAAATGACTGTGTAATTTCACTCGCCTGTGTATACATGGTTTGGCCAGCATCTGTCATTTCAACCTGCCGGCCATTCCGGTAAAACAACTGCACCCCCAGCTCATCCTCCAGGTTTTTGACCATCTTAGAAATGGTCGGCTGCGATACGTAAAGAGACTGCGATGCTTTCGTGAAGCTCTTTAACCTTGCCACTTCTAAGAAATATGTTAAATGTCTGATGTCCACATGCTTCATCCTTCCTATAGACAAAAGGAATAATTACTATTCGATATATGTATTTTACCTATAACTGAACGTGCTGTACACTTTAAAGTAAGCTCATCAATTGGAACGTTGTCATGTTTTTGTGAAACACTGAACAATTTATATAGAAAAAGGAGTGAACAGAAAGTGAAATTGCTCAAAACGCCGCTGATTGCTGCCCTTCAGATTATGGTCTTGTTTATTTTTGCGAAATTCATGAATGTGCTGGCGGCCTTTTTGCATTTGAGAATTCCGGGCACGATCTTAGGCATTCTTGTCATTTTCTTATTACTTCATTTTAAGATCATTCAATTAAAATGGATAGAACTTGGCGCCGTATGGCTGCTCGGAGAACTGCTGCTTTTCTTTATTCCATCAGCAGTTGGTGTCATTGATTATGGAAAATTGCTTTCTCAATCTGGCACAAGTATTGTCCTTGTCGTCTTAATTAGTACGTTTGTGGTCATGCTCTCAACTGGTATCATGACGCAAATGATTGCAAAACGAAAGGAGCGGAAAAAGCTATGTTAGTTGGCGGACTATTTCTGATTTTAACAGTTCTTTTATATCTCGGATCAAAAGCGGTATACAAACGGCATCCGAAGGTCTATGTCTCACCGTTACTTGTCACTCCGCTTGTCCTTGTCGTCTTGCTGTTAATCGTCAACATTCCTTACGATGCTTACAATCAAGGAGGGAAATGGCTCACGAATATGCTGCAGCCTGCGACTGTTGCTTTTGCCATTCCTTTATATAAGTATTTTCATATCCTGAAGAAGCATGCAGTGGAAATTATTTTGAATGTGGCTTGCGGCTCTGTCATTGCGATCTTATCAACGGCTTTTATCGCCAAGTTGTTTCATCTGGACACAGGCCTTATTGAGAGCCTTGTCCCAAGATCGGTCACAACACCTGTAGCGATGAGTGTGTCAGAGATGATCGGCGGCATGCCGTCCGTTACGGCCGTGTTTGTCATTTTAACCGCACTGTTTGGATCAATTATCGGTCCAATGGTGATCCGTTACTTCCGCATCGATAATGACATTGCCATGGGCGTCCTACTTGGAACGGGTGCACACGGGGCAGGAACATCGAAGGCTTTTGAAATGAGCTCCGTCTCAGGAACGATCTCAAGTGTATCGATGATTATTTCAGCCATTATTACATTATGTGCAGCGCCTATCCTTATGTCGTTTGCCTTATAAAAAAAGCCATTTCCAATAAGGGAAATGGCTTTTTCTTATGCTTGTATGAAGACAACCTTTAAATAGTTCCCTTCAGGATAATTCTTCGTTGTACGGAAATCCTCAGGAAGGGTATATTCTTCAAGTATCCGATAGGTTTGCCCTGCTTCTTTAAAAGCCTGCGCAATAAACCCTTTAAATTTCTTCATGCCAAATGCACTGCTATTCGTTGATGCCACAATGACGCCGTTCTCAGCTGTAATTTGGATGGCTTCTTTTAATAGCTTCTTATAATCCTTCGCCGCACTGAATGTGTGCTTTTTCGTTCGTGCAAAGGAAGGCGGGTCTAAGATGACGAGATCATAGGTCCAGCCTTTTTTCGCTGCAAACGGAAAATATTTAAAGACATCCATGACTTTGATATCCTGCCCGTCCACATCAATACCATTGACTTCAAACTGCTCAGATGTTTTTTTCAAGCTGCGGTTTGCAACATCCACACTTGTCGTACGGCTCGCTCCACCAAGCGCAGCTGCCACTGAGAAAGCACCTGTGTAAGAAAATGTATTGAGCACAGTCTTTCCTTTTGCATAACAATCTCGGATCGCTTTTCTCACATGACGCTGATCAAGGAAGATACCCGTCATCGCGCCATCATTTAAGTAAACCGCCACGTTCATGCCGTTTTCTTTCACGATGAGAGGAAATTCACCTTTCTCTCCCTTCACAAAATCATCATCTTCTATATACTGTCCAGATGTATCAAATCGTTTCTTTTCATAAATGCCTTTATAGTCTGGATATACGTGCTCAAGTGCAGCCAATACATATTCCTTTAATGTATAGACTCCTTCGCTATACCATTGGATGAGGTAGAATCCGTCATAATAATCAATCGTGACGCCGCCAATTCCATCACCCTCTCCGTTCAACACACGGAAAGCAGTCGTCTGTGCATCACGAAATAAATGCGTTCTGCTTTTCGCTGCCTGCTCAAGCCTAGAGACAAAAAAAGCTTGATCTATTTTTTCGTTCGCATCAAAGGTTAGGACCCAGCCGATACCTTTATTTTGTACACCATAATACCCTTTTCCTAAAAAAGTGCCCCGCTCATCCACCCATTCAATGAGCTCGCCTTCCCGTACACCGTTCACATGCGATACTGCATCTTTGGAAATGAGCGGATATCCCTTTTTCACTTGTTCCGCAAATGTTTGTTTTAATGAGATTTTTTTCATTTGTGTCATCCTTATCCTAAATTGACTCTCTCTATCCTACCATATGAATGTATACGTTACTTCTATTATGATAAGATGAGGAGAAAATTATCAACATGACATAGAGGAGGCACTTCGTTTGACGACATTACGCTTAGATCATACAGGTATTATGGTTTCGAATATTGATCAGTCGATTGATTTTTATGAAAAAGTGGTGGGCATGAAATTAAAGGACCGCATCACTCATACAAATGGAGTGATTGAGCTTGCCTTTCTCGGTTTTAAAGATGAAACCGAAACGGAAATTGAGCTCATCCAAGGCTACAGCAGTGACCTGCCATCTGAAGGGAAGGTCCATCATCTCGCTTTCACAACAGACAATATTCATGCTGAATTCAATCGTATTCAAAAGCTGCAAATTGAATTAATTGATGAAGAAATTACGACATTACCAAATGGATATTGCTACTTCTTTTTCAGAGGACCAGACCAAGAATGGATCGAATTCTTCCAGCGCTAATATTTCCTAGGAAATGGGGCCGCTAAATCTCTCCCATTTATTCATAAAGAAAAGAGTAAGGGCATATACATGCCCTTACTCTTTTTTATAACACTTTACTAAGAAATGATTTTGTACGCTCATGCTGCGGGTTCCCAAAAAGAGCTTCTGGTTTGTCTTCCTCGACAATATAGCCGCCATCCATAAAGATGACACGGTCTCCTACCTCTCTTGCAAAGCCCATTTCATGTGTGACCACAATCATTGTCATACCTTCGACAGCTAATTGTTTCATTACAGCTAATACATCCCCTACGACCTCAGGATCAAGAGCTGATGTCGGCTCATCGAATAATAGTACTTTCGGATCCATTGCCAACGCTCTTGCAATGGCTACACGCTGCTTTTGTCCACCAGATAATTGGTTAGGATAGCTTTGAGCTTTGTCTTTTAAGCCGACTTTTTCAAGCAAGTCTAACGCTTTTTCGACTGCTGCCTTCTTCTCGATGCCTTTTACTTTTATCGGTGCAATCGTAATATTTTCTAAAACGGTTTTATGAGGGAATAAATTAAAGTGCTGAAACACCATGCCTACTTCTTGCCTTACTTTATTGATATTCACCTTTGGGTCTGTAATCGTGTGCCCGTGGACAACGACTTCTCCAGCCGTGATATCTTCTAATTTATTGAGGCATCTTAGAAACGTGCTTTTCCCTGATCCAGAAGGACCTATGACACACACGACTTCCTTTTCCTCGATGACTGCATTAATATCCTTTAACACTTCGTGATCGCCAAAGGATTTCTTTAAGTTTTTCACCGTAATCATACTCATTTGATATCAAATCTCCTTTCTGCGTAGCTAGCCAGTAGAGAAAGTAAATAAATGATCACGAAATAAATGACACCGACAATGAGCCAGACATTCAAAGGATCAAATGTAGCCGATGCTTGAACTTGTCCTCGCTGCATAATATCGGCAATTCCGATAATAGATAAGAGAGATGTATCCTTCAAGCTGATGATGGCCTGGTTTGTAATCGCTGGGAGCATGCGGCGGAATGCCTGCGGTAGGACGATAAAGCGCATGTTTTGCCCCCCTGTAAAGCCTAAAGAGCGCGCAGCTTCTGTTTGTCCTTTATCAATAGACTGAATCCCTGCACGAATAATTTCTGAGAAATAAGCCCCTGCATTAATCGCTACTGTAATAATCCCTGCGGGCACTCGATCAAGCGAAATGAATTCAAGTGTATTCAAACCAAAATAAATGAAGAATAGCTGTACGATAAATGGTGTGCCTCGAATGGCATTCACAAAGACGAGTGCGATGAAATTTAAGATTTTAAATGGTGACAGACGGAATAATGCCACAATTAAACCGATGATAAACCCTAAAATGATGGCAACAACAAAGATATATAAAGTGGTTTGCAAACCATCCATTAAATACGGAAATGCATTAATAATAGTATCCATGTTTCTCCCTCCCTAATTCACATACGGCTGACACATAAAGAAAGCGCGCTCGGAGCGCGCCTCGCTTGTGTTATGACTTCAAATATTTATCAATAATTTTGTCATATTCACCGTTTTTCTTTAGGTTCTCAAGGCCTTTATTGATCTTCTTCAATAGGTCTTGGTTTTTCCCCTTCATGACAGAGATACCATACTGGGCTCCATTCAAGCGGTCTCCAACTGTTTTCAATTTTAAATCTTGTTGTGCGATCGCATACGTAATGACAGGATAATCCTCAATTAAGGCATCTGCATTTCCGTTTGATACTTCCTGGAACATAGATGGGCTGTCATTAAATTGAACGACTTCATACCCATATTTATCTGCGTTATCAGATGCGAACTTTGCACCAGTCGTCCCGTTTTTAACAGCTAGCTTTTTCCCCTTTAAATCATTAATAGATTTGATGCTGCTGTCCTTTTTCACAACAACTGTCAGTCCAGCGTCGAAGTAAGGATCTGAGAAATCTACTTTCTTCTTACGCTCATCTGTAATACTCATCCCGCCCATTCCAACATCAAGCTGTCCTGCCTGCATCGCTGGAATGATACCTGAGAAGTCCATGGCTTCAAGCTTCACTTTGAAACCTTGGTCTTTCGCGATTGCATTAATTAAATCAACGTCTATCCCTTCATATTTACCGCCCTTTTCAAATTCAAATGGCGGATAAGTTGTATCTATCCCGATTTTATATGTGCCTTTGCCTTCTCCCGAACCACTGTCCGATTTTGATCCACAGGCTGCCATGACAAGCACAACAATTAGTCCCATGATCAATAACATCGATTTCTTCATAAAACACGACCCCCATTGTCAGTTTTGTCTAAATATTCGCAATAACAATAATACTATACCACGCTAAAGCTATAGTGTGTGATATTTTTTATCAATACCAAAGATCCATACAATTCTAGATCAATAGTCTCTTTAAATTTTACTTTTTTGCGAATAACTCATTTTATTCTAAAAGAAGAGTCATCCACAATTATGATGTGAGATAATCTCACAAAAAAACGAGGCGGCGCCTTGATAAATGATGTTTCTTCCTTGCATACGAAAGCAAACTCAACAACTTACTTCCTCTCTATATTGATATTGTAATATATTTTTCCCAAAACCCTCTTTTTACCTAAAAAAATGTAAGCGTATACAAAAGAGCGATGTCTCCCTATTTCTTTCACTACTGGTTGAATTTACATCAAAAAACATGTTTTACAAACTGCACGAGAGAGCTTAAAATATAAGAAGATACTGGAATATGGGAAGTTGATTCAGAAGAACGGATATTGATAGATGAAGAAAGGAGGATAAGAATTGGCAGAAGCAGGTGTTTTGTCGTCCGTTGATGTAGCGAATATGCTCAATGATTGGTATGTCATGATGAAAAAAAGAGAGATACAAGGTGCCATCCAGTTAAAAGAAGACATTCTTCAAGCGTTTGATCGAATGGAAGAAAATCAAGACGTCTTACTTTACTATCAACTGCTAGAGTACCGTTTTAAAGATCTAATAGAAGATACAGCTTCATTAGATCATAGTCTTTTTGTTGATGAAAATGCCATCCGTACGGATGATATGCTCAGCTATTATTTCTATTTCTTTAAAGGGATGTATGAAATGCGCAGAGGCAATCAGGATACGGCATTTCACCATTTAAAATTGGCCGAGGATAAATTAGATCTCGTGCACGATGACATTGAAAAAGCCGAATTTCACTATAAAACTGGGTGTCTTTACTATAATATTAGGTCCACGCTTCTCTCCATCCACCACTTAAAGATGGCTTCATCTATTTACGACGCAGATCCATGTTATGTGAAAAAATCAATCAGCTGTCAAATGATGCTTGCTTTGAATTATGCGGATCAGTCGAAATATGATGAGGCAGAATCGCTGTTCGAAGAAGTGATTCATTCACTAGAACAGATGGAAGATCCAGATTTACTTGGACATGCCTATTGCAATGCAGCCTTTATTAAAAGTCTAAGAAATGAATACAGTGAAGCTGTGCCGCTCCTAGAAAAGGCTTTAATGATAGAATCATTCGAAACTTCTTCTCCAGGCGGCTATTTACTTGCCATGTACGCCTACACAAAAGCACTATTTAAGCTGAAAAAGCCAGGTTTGTTCCACTATTATGTACAGCTTTCACTTCAAAAAGCAGAAAATTTAAAACAACGAAACATTTCACTTAAATTATCCATTTTAGAAACACTTATGATTCAGCCAGACAACATGATTGAGCAAATCAAGGCTTATTGCGATCAATTAGAAACAATGAATTTCCTTGTTGACCTTGAAGCTATTTGTCAGGATGCAGCAGCTTACTTAACGGATCTTGGGCTTCATGAAGAATCCTCTTATTTTAGAAACAAGGCGTTGTCCTTGAAAACTTGTTAAGAAAATGGAGTGATGTATGATGAAGAAATGGCTCATCACAAGTGCGATTTTAACCCTCTTGATAACAGGTGTTTCTGTTGGTACTTCCATTCAAAAAGACAGCCAATCTGCACAATCTCAAGATATTATTCAAAAGAGAGACCGTGGAACCAATCCTTAATATGAAAAAAAGCAGCTGTGATCAAAACAGCTGCTTTTTGATGTGCTAATCAATTTCTCGTTTAATATTCTGCATTTTTTCATCTAAGTAATGGGCAATATCTGCGGCTTCCTTCAGTTCATCAGTCAGCTGATGAGGAACATCGTTTTGCAGTTTATAATAGATTTTATGCTCTAGACTCGCCCAAAAATCCATCGCAATGGTCCGCACCTGAATCTCAACCTTCACATGCTCCACACGATTTGTTAAGTAGACAGGTATCTCAACAATTAAATGAAGGCTTCTGTAGCCATTTGGTTTTGGATGTTGAATGTAGTCCTTCACTTCAAGGATCTTTAAATCCTCTCTTTGCCTCAATACATCCATAATGTTATAGATATCTTGAATAAAAGAACAGATGATGCGGACACCTGCGATATCATGGATATGCTCCTTGGCACATTGTGTCGTGATGTCGCATCCTTTTCTTGCTAGTTTATTCACTATGCTTTCAAAGGATTTAATTCGTGATTTTGTATGCTCTATTGGGTTGTGTCCATGGATTAAATTATACTCCTGGCTGATAATTGAAAACTTTGTATCCATTTCATCTAACGCAAATTTATATACTAAAAGTTCATTTTTCCAGTCTTCCATGACATTTTTCAAATCTTCTACATGAGTTGCTGACATATTCATTTTCTTTTTGTCATCTCCTTTTGGGAAACGGCAGCTGCACCGCTTTCCGTTTACTAGACGGAGAGAGGACTCGAATGGTTTTAAAAAATACGCAGTTAGCCTCGTTGTTTGTAATATGTCAGCGCCAGTGCAAGGGCCAGCACAGAGCCTTTCACAATATCCATTGCATAATAAGGGACAGACATCATCACAAGCCCATTTTGTAAAATACCGATGAGTACAGCCCCGATAAAAGTACCAAATGCGTTTGGCTTACCTGCTCCCATAACGGAAAAGCCGATAAAAGCAGCCGCTACTCCATCCATTAAATATGGTGCACCCGCATTAATTTCTGCTGTCATCACCCTTGATGCCAGCACGATACCGCCGATCGCTGCAAATAACGCAGAAAGCAGATAGGCCGAAATTTTGTATTTGTTCACATGTATGCCAGACAAACGAGCCGCTTCCTTATTCCCACCGATGATGTACATGAATCGGCCGTGCTTTGTGTAGGTCATGAAAACATGCGCAAAGAGTACAATGGCAGCCATAATGAGAATGATATATGGCACCTGTCCAATTTTGCTGAAAAAGGCAGGAATCGTTCCCGTTGAGAACGTACCATCGGACAGTACCATATTTTCAGAAATGGTCGCCCCTTTCGTATACGTTTGAGCCAGTCCTTGAATGATAAACATCATGGCTAATGTCATGAGCATATCTGGAATTTTCATTTTGACGATCATCCATGCATTTAGCAAACCAACAATGATAGAAGCCGCTAGTGCAGAGAGGATTGCAATCAGTGGGTTTTGCGAGAACCATACGAACATAGAAATGACAATCGCATTTGATAGCGTAGCGACTGATCCAACTGATAAATCAAAGCCGTTTACTGCCAATGAGATGGTTAAGCCCACCGCAATGATGGTCACAATTGAGATAGACCGTAGAATATTGATGATATTTCCTGATTGCAAAAACGCTGGATTCGATGCCGCAAATATTACAATCAACACAACAATGGTTAAGATTGTGCCATATCGATAAAAGAAATCAAACAGATGAAAGGATGGCCGCTGTTTTTTAATTTGCTGCACAGGGGCTGAAATTTGTTGTTCGCTCATGATTGTCCTCCTGTTGAATGATATAAAAGCTCCTCTTCAGTCGTCGGTGCGGTCATTTCCCGGGTAATGCTGCCATCATATAACACGTATACTCGGTCAGCGATACCTGCAATCTCTGACAGCTCACTCGACGCATAAATCACAGATTTTCCGCGGGCGGCAAGCTCTGCAATCAAAGTGAAAATATCTTTTTTCGCTCCAACGTCTACACCTTTGGTTGGTTCATCAAAGAGATACACATCTGCCTCAGCCAGCAGCCATTTTCCGATAGCAACCTTCTGCTGATTTCCACCCGATAGGTGCTTCACCTTCGCTTCAAGCGACGGCGTTTTGACACCAAGCCGTTTGACGATGTCGCCTGCTCCCTGCTTTTCCTTCGAACGATGTAAGAAGCTGAATATCCGTGAAAATGAGTGAAGACTTGCAGCCGTTAAGTTCCACCCCACGCTCTCTTCGGTCAGGATCCCTTCTTTTCTCCGCTCTTCCGGCACAAGAGCCATTCCAGCTCTCACCGCTTGATGAGGCGATGTGATGCGGATGGTTTGACCATGAAGCTGCACGGTCCCCGTCTTTTTTTCTTCTGAGGCACCAAAAAGGGCTTTGCACAATTCTGTTTTACCAGCACCGACAAGTCCTGCGATCCCGAGAATTTCTCCTTTTTTGACATAAAAGTGAATGTTGTTTAATTTATGTTGATCGTTTAGCTCTTTCACTTCAAGCACAATAGGTGCATCTTTCAGTGGCCTGCGAGACGGGAATTGCTCCTCTAATGGTGCGCCTAGCATTTCTTCAATGACCTGCTGCGGATTTGTGTCTTTGACAAGGTGAGCTGTGACATCCGTTCCATTTCGCATCACAGTCAATTCATCACAGATGGTGAAAATTTCAGGCATGCGGTGAGAAATAAACACGATCCCCTTCCCATTCTGTTTCAACCGATCAATCATTGAGAATAATTTACTTGTTTCTGCATGACTAAGCGGAGCCGTTGGTTCATCTAAGATTAAAATGCTGCATTTAATGGAAACGGCCTTGGCAATGAGCACCAACTGTTTTTCGGCAAGGGTCAGATCGCTGACAAGTCGATTTGTGGAGATGTCGATGTCCATTTCTTTTAATAGTTGAGCCGCCTTGCGATGCAGCTCTTTCCAACTGACAAATGTTTTTTTCTCAATCTCATGCATCATCATATTCTCACCAACACTTAAGTAGGGAACAAGCGCCGTATCCACTTCTTGGTGGACCGTCTGCACACCATATGAGGATGCATCCTTTGGGGTTTGAATGGATGCCGCCTGGCCATTGATGTAGATGGTCCCGTCGAAGTGGGAATGAGCGCCAGAAAGAACCTTCATTAACGTTGACTTCCCAGCACCATTTGCTCCAATCAGTGCATGGACCGTCCCTTTTTTTAATGTGAAATTCACTTGATCTAACGCTTTGACCCCTGGGAATTCAATTGAAATATTCTTCATACGAACAAGCGGCGCTGTCATAGGTGTCCTCCTTCTCTTGATATCATCTGAAAAACGAAACACCCTCTATGAAAAGAGAGTGCACGTCGTTTATTTTGCATAATGCTTCTTCAAGGTCTTCATCCAATCTTCCTCAAAAGCAGTCGATGAACCGAATCCCTTCACCTCGTCTGCAAGATTGACCATGTTAATAGCTTTTCCTGCTTGTTGAAGCTGCTTTTGCGAGATGAGAGAGGCCTCAAGGTCATAGGAAGACGGTGTTTTCTCACCAGCTATTTTCTTCGCAAGAATCCTCACGTCGACTGCGCCGATGAGCTTCGGATCAACCGCTGCTGTGTACTTCCACGGACTGTCCTTCGCTGTCATTTCTTGAAGATCCGCATTTGATACATCAATCCCATAAATCTTCACTTCTGTTCTTCCTGCTTCCTTTAACGCTCTTGCTGCCCCAATGGCAAAGGCATCCCATGTGGCAAAAATAGCGTCCAGCTTGCCCTTTGGATACTTATTCAGCATGGCTGCTACTGCATTTTGCGTTTGAACAGACGTATCAGAGGAGGCAATACCAAAGCGGTCAAGCTCCTTGATCCCTGAATGTTGTTTAAGCGTTTCTTGATAGACCTTATTTCGTCTCACCATTGGCGGGAATCCATCTACCCAGAGGTACGCAATATTTGCTTTTCCTTTAAAATCAGACACGAGCGCATCTAATGATTTTTTCGCTAATTGTTCGTCATCTTGAGATGTCACTGTGACCCCTTTGATGTCCTTCAGCTTAGGATTCGAATCAAATGCTACAACTGGAATGCCTTTCGCTGTGATCTTTTTCACATCAGCGACTGTCGCCTCGTCGTCCCCGTGAGAGATGATAAAGCCATCATAATTTTCTTCAAGCGCCTGAGAGATGGCATCATGGAACTTCGCTGTATCTCCATTTGCGGTGTAGACATCTACCGTAAAGCCGAGTGCTTCACCTTCTGCCTTGGTTCCAGCTAAAAATTGAGCTGTATGATCGTCTCCTCCAATTTTGCGGATGACTTTAATTTTTGCTCCCTGTCCCTTTGCAAATCGCTTCGGTACATTGTCAAAAGAGACTTTTTCGTTCGTATTTGCCTTTGAGCCTGCACTTGATCCAGTGCCGCAGCCTGTTAATAGGACGGTTAATGCCGTTAATAAGACAAGACATGATGTAAAATGCTTACGCTTCATTGCTGTTCCTCCTCAAGTTGTTTTGATTTTTCACATCGGAAAACTAGGTAAAAAAGTGGAAATACGCCTGTAAAACAGGCATTTGATTTGAAAAAAGAGACGAAAAAAAGCCTCTCTTGGAAAGAGAGGCTTGATCACCGTTGCATGAAACATGTATCGGGAAGTCTTCCTCTCTTATCTGTCAAAGCTGTAACAGCTTTGCAGGAATTAGCACCAATTTCTAAAATAGAAACGGTTGCCGGGCGTCATAGGGCCAGTCCCTCTGCCTCTCTTGATAAGAGATCCGTTATGAAATTTGTTTTCGTTGAAATGTCTTCTTTACTTTAATGTGATGTCACATCAATGTCAATGACTTTTTTGAAAATTTCTAAAATATCATCAGCTTCCGATGATTTTCTTCGCAGGTGATGATTTCTTCAGACGGAAATCATATTTTTTCTCATTCACAAATTGCGGGTTCAGATGTGCTGATCCTTTATCTTGACCGCTTTTAGAGAGATACGTTTTGTAGCCTTCCAGCCATTTCCCGTGCCATACCCACTGTGATGCTTTTGCACCTTTGCGGTCATCATAAACGTTCTTCTGGAAGGTATTCTTTTGGTTCACTTGATAAAGATTCACGACTAAGTAATGCGAGGCACTAGCGGTCATGATATTATTCGTGATTCGATTGTTCACTGCTTGATACTGCATCAGCAATTGACCGCCTTCTAAGCCGGCTGTGTCATTTTTGTACAAAGTATTATGTGAGATCGTCGTATTGGTTGTACCGCCACGCTTCTTATCATAGCCGCCAATAGAAATGCCTGTATAGCGGTTCAAATACACTTGATTGTGTTCGATGCGGATGCGGTCCGCCATTTTTCCTTTATGTTCGCTTGTTACTTCAATCCCTAAGTCATTGTGATGTGAGATGTTATGATCGATCACAATGTCTTTTCCGCCATCAACATAAATTCCGCCAGCAGAAATGTCGCTGCCATAGGCTGGGTTCCCTGCACTCGTAATCTCATATACTTTGTTTCTTGAGACGACACCGTTTCTGACTTGATCATACTTTTTAGAGGGTGCCACGTTCTCAAATCCAATTAAATCAATGCCAATATTATCAGTGTGCCGGACCGTATTATGTGTCACACGGAACTTTTTCACGTTCCCATTTAGCACAAGCGCTTCACTGAAGCCCAGCTTTAATTTTTCAACGGTATTTCCTTTGATTTCAATGTCTTCAATCGCTGCTGGAGCTTTTGTCCCATAGACAGCAATTCCATGTGCATTTCCATTTTCATGTTTCGTCTGAATATCATACACTCGGTTATTAAGCAGTTTGACGCCTTTGCCGCTTCCTTTGATGAAAATACCAACTGGTGTCAAATCTTCTTTATTCGTCTTAAGATGTCCTACAGTCAGGCCTTTGAGGGTGATGTAGCTCTTTTGATCGATCGTGACAAGACCGCCATCGGCTTGATTTCCTTTAAGGGAAGCCCCGCTAATCACAGGTTTTTCTTTTCCGTAAGCTTGAAAGACAACGGGTGCTTTCTTTGTTCCTGAATGGCGGACAATCAATTTTTCTTTGTATGTGCCGCCTCTCATGTAAATGGTTGCCCCAGCCTTCGCCATACTTGCCGCTTTTTTCAGCGTACGGAAAGGTTTTTGCTTAGTTCCCGGGTTTTTGTCGCTTCCGTTTACCGCTACGTAATAGGCTGTGCTTTGCTTAGCGCCAGCCTCATCTGTCATCGCTTGACAGCCAAAGCTGATGACGGTCATGAATAAAATGAGTAAAATGCCTGGTATCGCTCGTTTCATCTTGTTGTTTGCTCCTTTCCCTTCTCTCCTTCCTTTATCGGTTAAAAAAAAGAGGATTAAAATATGACGATGTCCCTTGCAATGTACTAGTCAAAAGGTGTATGGTTGAAAGAATATCTTACAGGAAAACCATTCGTTTTAAATTGTCAGATTAATCAGTTAATAATGCATTTGGATTTTATTTCTTTTTTTAAAAGGGGTGACATGAGCCAAACTGACAGCAGAGAGAAGGAAAGCGCTTTAACAGATTTTTCTTGTCTGAATTACAGAAAACCTATTGCTAATATTTTGTGAAGGTATAGAATAGAATCATAATTATTTCATATTATTAGAATTTTCAAATAATCAAACAGCAAGGAGATTTACAATGCCAAAACAACCCATCCGCGTTGAACTTAGTTCAACAAAAAAACCAAAACCTCAATCTGATCAACTTGAATTCGGAAAAATCTTCACAGATCACATGTTTGTGATGGATTATTCAGTTGATAAAGGCTGGTACGATCCAAGAATTATCCCTTATCAAGCCATTCCAATGGACCCAGCGTCGATGGTCTACCATTATGGTCAATCTGTTTTTGAAGGCTTGAAAGCTTATGTTTCTGAGGATCAAAAAATTCTCTTATTCCGTCCGGAAAAAAACATGGAACGCTTAAACAGATCCAATGACCGCCTGTGTATTCCGCAAATTGATACAGAAACAGTATTAGAGGGCTTAAATGAACTCATTCGTATTGATAAGGATTGGGTACCTGATGCAGAGGGAACTTCCTTGTATATTCGTCCATTCATTATTTCCACTGAGCCGTATTTAGGCGTTGCACCGTCTAGCACGTATAAGCTGCTCATTATCTTATCTCCTGTGGGATCATACTATAAAGAAGGCATTCATCCGGTCAAAATTGCAGTTGAAAATGAGTTTGTCCGTGCCGTTAAGGGTGGAACAGGAAATGCCAAAACAGCTGGAAACTATGCCTCAAGCCTTAAAGCACAGCAAGTTGCTGAAACGAAAGGGTTTTCACAGGTTCTTTGGCTTGATGGGGTCGAGAAAAAATACATTGAAGAAGTCGGCAGCATGAATATCTTCTTTAAAATCAATGGCGAAATCGTGACGCCTGAATTGAACGGCAGCATTTTAGAAGGCATCACACGCAACTCTGTACTTGAACTGTTAAAGCATTGGGGAATTCCAGTAACAGAGCGCAAAATTTCAATTGATGAGTTAATTGAAGCACATCAATCTGGCGAGCTTGAAGAAATTTTCGGAACTGGAACGGCAGCCGTGATCTCTCCTGTCGGGGAATTAATTTATCATGATCAGCCATATGTGATCCAAAATGGTCAAACAGGCGAAGTATCGAAGAAATTGTACGAAGCCATTACTGGCATCCAAAAAGGGACACAGCCAGACATCTTCGGCTGGACAGTTGAAGTTGACTCAGTCGTCAAGCAAGCATAAGCATATAAAAAGAACCTTTCAATCATGAAGGGTTCTTTTTTGTTTATTTACCTCTCTTTTATCCCTTATAATGGGAAATACACATGAATAAGGGGAGTGATGGTATGTTTTTTACTTATCTACTAGCATTCTTTGGAATCTGCATCGGATCGATGATCGTCGCCACTGGTTTCGACGATTCACCTTTCCTCACCCGGTTTTTATTTAAGGCTCTTGGAATCTCTATCCTTGCTCTTTCCATCTCTTTTGTAAAGGTCCGACGAAAGAAGTTACAGAAACAAAAGCGAAATAGACTTAGTTGACCCGTCTCTTCCCATCAAATCGTGCACCAAAACAAGACCGATACCCCAACAATCGCCCCTGCGTATATCCACTGTTTCCTTTTGATGCTCCGCTTTTTTTCGATCAGTAAAAAGATCTCTGGCAAAAAGATGATCATGATTTCTAGGATAAAGACAAGATAATAAACAAGCGGCATTGGCTGGAAATCAAATTTCCTTGCATCTCCTCCAATCGTTGCAAAATACATCAACAGATTGGTTACGGGAATGGTAAAACAAACGAGCAGGCGGAGAACATAGATCCACACATATTCCTTATGCCGAATGAGGCCAACAAATGAAGCAATAAGGCCATACAAAAACAAGATCACTGTACCATAACTCATGACAGGCTGTACGACAAAGCCGTAAAACATTAAACCAATTGCAACCATATTCCAACAGTCCTTTCTTTGAAGCCATACATGCTGTTTTTTCTAATCATACACTTCTTTCTCCAGTTTCCATATGGGGCAATCAAAAAAATGACCCCATTAAAGGGGCCATTATGTGTTAGTGTTAAGCATTGACTGATTTGAAGAATTGCGGTAAATGCTCACGATGCGCTTCGAGCATTTCGTCTAAAATTTGCTTTGCAATGCCGTCAGATGGGACGAGCGGGTTGATGGTCATCGCCACAAGAGCCGTCTCGTAATCTCCAGTCACAGCCGCTTCTGCTGCCACACGCTCGAATGATTTGATTTGTTGAACGAGTCCTCTTACAGCTACAGGCAGATCACCTATCGCGATTGGTTTTGGTCCGTCCTTTGTAATGATACAGTTTACTTCAACCGCTGATTCAGCCGGAATGCTGGCAATCGCCCCTCTGTTCACTGTATTGACTGGTTGAATGTCGTGCTTATCATTATAGATAGAGCTGATTAAGTTACAGGCCGCATCGCTGTAATAGGCCCCGCCTCTTTTTTCGAGCTGCGGTGGTTTAATCGACAAATCAGGATCTTTATAAAGCTCAAATAATTCCTGCTCGACCTGCTGCACAACCTCTGCTCGTGTTCCTTTCTCTTGAGCCGCCTTTTGCTCTTCTTCCAGCATATCTTTCGTTTTATAGTAATAGCGGTGATACGGACATGGGATGACCCCTAATCCTTTCACAAAAGAAGGCTCCCAGTTTTTCGCTTCAATGTTTTTCATGGACCACTGGCTGTTTGGATTTCCTAGTTCATCAAGCACTTGATCCATAATGCTGACCCCGTCTAAATATACGTCTAATCCATAGACCATGTGATTGAGACCGGCAAACTGTACCTCGATGCGTTCAACGTCCACATCAAGCGCTTTGGCAATCCCCATTTTGATCCCAATCGGCACATTGCATAGACCGACCACTTTTTTTAGATTCGTGTAGCGTAAAACAGCTTCTGTGACCATGCCGGCTGGATTTGTAAAGTTCACAAGCCATGCGTCTGGGCAAAGCTCTTCCATATCCTTCACAATGTCTAGAATGACTGGGATGGTCCGAAGGCCTTTAAATAAACCGCCTGGTCCGTTCGTTTCCTGACCGATGACGCCGTATTTAAGCGGTATTCTCTCATCCTTTGCCCGTGCTTCCAGCAGTCCTACACGAAATTGTGTCGTCACAAAATCTGCGTCCTTCAAGGCCTCCCGGCGATCAAGAGTCAGGTGTACCTCAATCGGCAGACCTGCTTTTTCAACCATACGTTTCGCCAGAGCGCCTACGATGTTTAACTTTTCCTGACCCGCTTCAATATCCACAAGCCATAATTCTTTTACAGGCAATTCTTGATATCGTTTAATAAACCCTTCGACGAGCTCAGGCGTATAGCTCGATCCACCGCCTATTGTGACAATTTTGATTCCTTCTTTCATGAATTGACACCTCCGAGTTGCTTCATTTTTTCATGGAGCTCGATGATTTCTGCTGCGAGCTCCTTGACGGTCATTGCGTTCATGAGATGATCCTGCGCATGAATCATTAAGAGACTAATATCCGTCTTTTCGCCCCTGATTTCTCCTTGGATCAGCTCTGTCTGTGCGTGATGCGCCTCATTTAACGCGTCTTGTGCTTCCTGCAATTTTTGCTTCGCCTCATCAAAGTTTCCTTGTTTTGCACATGTAATGGCCTCCATCGCAGAGCTTCTGCCATTTCCGCCGTGCAGGATGAGTTGAAACACAATTTGTTCCATTTCCATCGGCCGCATCCCCCTTGTTCCCTCTATTACATGCTGACGACATTTTCATCAGTTGATGCTTTTGTTTCTAATTCACTTTCTTCTTTCAATTTCTGCTTATCCCACATTCTAAAGAATGGGTAGTATAGAGCAAATGACAGCGCAAGGTTAATCAGCTGCATGACAGCACCAGAGATTTTGCCTCCTGTGGCGAGATAGCCTGAAATGATTGGCGGCATGGTCCATGGGACAGCGATCCCGGCTGGTTTTGCCACAAGCCCTGTGCTCATTCCGATATATGTGGTGATGATCATCATGATTGGCGTAAGGATAAACGGAATGAGGAGCATTGGGTTCATGACAATCGGCATTCCAAAAATGATTGGTTCGTTGATGTTAAAGATGGCTGGCCCAATGGCAAGGCGGCCAAGCTGTTTCATTTGTTTACTTCTGGCACGTAAGATCATGGTCAGCACCAAAGCAAGCGTTGCTCCGCTTCCGCCGACGTTGATGAAGATTTCAAAGAACTGCGCTGTGAAAATATTCGGCAGTACTTCTCCTGCTTGGAATGCAAGACGGTTCTCATCCATTGCACCGAGCCAAATTGGCCCCATGACGCCGCCGACAATGGTTGCTCCGTGAATACCACATGCCCAGAGGAGCATTTGCACACCCATCGCAACGATACTGCCGCCTAAGCTGCCACCAAGAATCGATAGCGGTGTGCCAATTAAGACCGTGATGATATTATGAATACTCTCAAAAGGTGTCATCTCAATCACAAGTCTAGCGACCCAGATCAGGGTGATGACCACAAAACCTGGAATAAGTGCAATAAACGATTTACTGACTGCTGGCGGTACACCATCAGGCATTTTGATAACAATGTTCCGCTGTACAATGAAGCGGTAAATTTCGGTTGAAAGCATGGCAATAATCATGGCAACGAATAAACCTTTACTGCCCATCAGTGTGACAGGAATTCCCCCGCCTACTAGGATAGCTTCTGTTGAGCCTTCAGGTGTGAAAGGTACTTGATATGGTGTAGCCAAAAGGAAAGCCGCAACAGCGATCGCACCAGATGATAGCGCATCAACGGCATACTTTTCAGCAAGCCTGTAAGCAATCCCGAAGGTCGCAACAAGTGCCATAATGTCAAAGGTTGCATTAACAGGATAGGATAGTTTCGTGGCCCATTCTGCTCCGAAGATACTTGCCATAAAATCGCTGTATCCTGGAATCGGAAGGTTGGCTAAAATGAGAAACAGTGAACCGACAATAATGAGAGGCATCGTTAAAACAATTCCGTCACGCAATGCTTGTAAATGTCTTTGAGCGGCAATCTTCCCTGCAAACGGCATGACCTTCTCTTCTAGAAATCGGTTGAATCCATTCATCCCCTCCGCCCCCTTTATCCGTTCACTAACTGTTCAGCAGATTTTAAAACCTCAGCGCCATTACAAACGCCATAATGCACAGTATTAATCACGTCTACTGGGATTCCTTTTTCTTCTCCGAGCTTTTTCATTTGTGGTAATAAATATCGAACCTGAGGTCCTAATAAAAGCACATCGGCTTGATCAATATGATTTTTCGCAGAATCTCCTGATACTGCCCAAATACGATATTCTTTTCCTTGTTCTTGTGCGCTTTTCTCCATTTTTGTGACAAGTAAGCTTGTGGACATACCTGCTGCGCAAACCAATAAGATGTTCATGTGTAAACGCCCCCTTTTCAAAGTGTGAAGCTATTCTTTACACTTTCATCATATTATGAAACCGCTTTCATAAACACCCATACTTTTTCCTTTAGGAAGCGGAAAAAGTTAATATCACACAGTTAGTTCTTGTACGAAGGAACCTTTTTATACATGATATCAAGCATGTCTTCAAATGTATCACAGGCAATCAGATGCTGAATGAATTTCACATTATGCACAAGCTCCCCCAGCAGGCGGTACATGCCTTTTAAATCTTTGGCATTCTCTTTTTCGACACAAAGCAGGCAGACAAATTGAACCTTTTTCTCTCCCCAAATGATTGGTTTTTCTAATGTACATATCGCCCAAAACGTCTCATCTGTCAGCGGCGTCATCGGGTGCGGAATCGCTGTATAATGTCCGAAAGAGGTTGGGGCAGCCTCTTCTCTTTCCATGACAGATGGTGTGAGTTCAGCTGGCGCTAAGCCCAAATCGATGACTTTTTGCGTTAAAAAGGTGATGACCTCTTCCTTTGTGTGAAAAGCTCGTTTTGTAAAAACCAATTCCTTTTTCATATATTGAGAGGCCAATGTCACCCTTGTTTCACTCGTCAGAGCTTCTTCAATTTTTAAAAAATCACCGCCTCCCAATATGGTGTTCACTTGAATGACTGGAACCGGTAGATCCATATGAATTGGGATCGTTGTAATAATCAAATCCAGGGCATGCAAAGAGACATGCGGCAGCGAATATAGCTCTGCTGTTCCTAAAATGGTCAGCTTTGACCCAAATTGTGACCGCAAACGATCCTGCAGCAGCCTTGCACTCCCTGCACCAGACGCACAGACAATAAGACACCGCTTCGGCGGGATCTCCATTTTCCTCCGCTCTAAAGCCGCACCAAAGTGAAGCGCCATATATCCGATTTCGTTCTCATGAATACTCAGCCCTTCCTCTTCTTCAAGGACCCTGCTGGCGATAATCCCCGCTTCAAAAGCAAGGGGATACCCCGCTTTTATTTCATCAAGCATCGGATTTCTTAAGTTCATTCCATATTTACATCGGTTGATGGCAGGCTTTAAGTGCAGACTGAGTCCAATCATTAGTTCCGTATCACCGGCTAAATCAAGCTGCAGTTTTTGATCAATGGCCTTCAGCATGAGCTGTACAAGCCGGCTCGTTTCATCATCTACAATTTGTTTTTGACCGTTCGAGGAAAAGGACTGTACCATTTTGGCTGTTCCTAGCAAATGAATGGTGATATAGACAATTTCCTCTTGTGGAAATGAGACATCCAGCAGCCCTTCAAGACGCTCCACCATTTTTTTAGCGACCTTATATTCCTTTGCCCGTGGAATTTCGCTGATTTCCTCTGGAAGAACAGATACATAGTTTCCGTGTCTAATTCGTTTGCAGGCAATGGCGACATGAACGATTAAATTATTCATGCAAATGTCTGATAGATTCATACCTTCCTCATTGATATAATTGATCATTGTTTTCTGAATCAATTCGAGTTCATGCTTTGGCAAAATGGTAACAGCTGTGTTCAGCATCGTTTGATAAGAACGACGTTCATTGAATAAATATTCTGACATACAATAACGGATTTTCATCTCTGATCCCTTGATTCGGCAGCCTTTGCTCGGCTTCGCTTCCAGCTTCAGATCAAAGGGCTCCAGCTTACGTTTGACCGATTTCACATCGTTGCTCATCGTTGATTTACTAATAAACAGCTGCTCCTGTAAATCCTCCAGCTTCACATAGGATTCTGCCAAAAGAAGCCTTTTTAAAATAAACCGAACACGCTCCTCTGGCAGCACAGCAAGCGGCTCTTCCTGCTCGACCTCCTCCTTCATAAAACGGCGAAAGGCATTCTCATCGTTGATCAGCAGCTCATAACCAGCTCCTCTAACAGCTGTTACGGCCGCTTGGTAAGGGGCAAGGCGGTCGTTCAGTTCCTTTATGTCTGTACGAATGGTGCGGCTTGTCACTTGTAAACTGGCAGAAAGTGCAGCGCTGGTGAGCGGGGTCTCAGCTGCCATGAGCTGACTTAAGATGTGCGCCAGTCTTTTACTCAGCATCAGATCGGCCTCCTTATGTAGGGGTGGAGAATCTGCCTTGTCTGGACAGGTTGTATACGCTTGCAGTTCTCTTCATTACTCATATTCTACTGAAAAGAAATAAAAATTGCCAACTCATTTATATGACAAATGCCCCTATTTATACAACTAACCATATCTAATGTCCTATGAATCTTTTTGAAAGATACTTGCGAAAACAACGAAAAAAAGGCGTACACCTTCGTGTATCCGCCTTCTTTATGAAGAGATCAGCTCGGTAAAGACAACCAATCTTTTTTCATGCGTACCTGCTGCATGATCAAAGGTCCCTGTACAAGTGATTAAATTGAGATTCCGTGTAAAGGCGTATCCAAAAAACGCATTGGGCTTCTCTTCACGCGGATAGCTTCTTACTTTTATGACTTCAAAGCTTCGCTTTTTTCCTGATGAGGACGTGACGACCACCTTGTCTCCCTTTTTTAGCTCCTTTAATCGATAAAAAACCGATGGCCCCCATTTATTATCTACATGGCCATTCATGACGGCATTCCCTTTATCTCCCGGCTTTGGACCATCTTCAAACCAAGCGGTGTTGTCTGTATCCTGAGGAACACCCATACTGCCATCATTTGATAAAGATGTTTTCTCCACTTTTGCTTTGACATCAATAGCGGGAATGGCAATTTCAGCTGGTACAATGCCAGACGGCTCGTCTTTTAATGTATCGTGTGAGTGGTTCTGTTTCTCAGCTTGATGTGTAGTCATTTCCTTAGAAGCGGATATGTTTTTTGAGGATGACGATTCATCCTTTGACGGTGATGAACAGCCTGTGATGATGAGAAGCGAAAGAATACTGAGCAGCCAATTCTTCATCTAAGCCGGCCTCCTTTTGAAGAAAGGAACGGCACGATTGTGCACGTTCCCATCTGTCTTTATGAGTTAGAATTTGATGCCTTACGGCGAATGAGGAAAAATGCACCGCCTGCTAGAATTAAACTTGCGATCATACCCGCAAATGCTTCATAGGACATGCCTAAAGGACCGGCTGTGCCTCCCATACCTGTTTTCGGCATTTCATTAGGCATATTGGATTTGAACAGCTCAGGATGCTGATCAACAATCGCTGCTGTGACATCCTGACCAACCATGAACATATGACCATAAGCCTCTCTCACTGTCGGATAAAGCTGATCATATTCGCCATTATGGTAAGACGTATATGTTTTGATCAGCTCATCAATATGTGTTTTCAAACCAGCCTCTAAATCAGCTGCCTTTAAACGTCCATCTGTCGCTTGATCTAGGAATTTCGCTTGCTTCATTCGATACGCATCTAAATCTTTGACAGCCTTTTCTTTTGCTTGTTGATTCCCTGATGCATCCGCTTTGACATAATCAACTAAATAGCCGATATGGCTTGACCAAATGTTTTTGAATTGTTTGCCTGCATCCTTACCATAAACAGATGCAATCGCAGCAGATAAATCATTTGTGTTTTCATTTAAAGCCGCAGCTGCCTGCTTAAAGTCCTTACTGCCATCATTTCCTTTTTGCATGGCAACTACCGCGAGTGCCAAATGCTCTGAGAACAAGTAGTTTAAATCTTCACGAAGATCCGCTGCTGGTGTATCCACTGACTTTTGATCAAATTTCCCAGGAAATTGATCTGTGATGGCCCATGACACGCCTTTTCCTACCTCAAACATATGATGAATGGATTTTCTAACCGTTTCATAGGTCGTATCAAAATCCTTTTCAGTATAGCTGTCAAACGCTTTTAGCAGTTCATTCACATGCATCTTCAAGCCTTCTTCAAGCTCACTTGCTTTCAGTCTGCCATCTGTTGCTTGATCGAGCATATCGGCTTGTTTCATTCGATATTGATCAAGCTGCTTCATCGCTTTCTTTTTACCTGCATTATCTTTTTTCGCTGTGGCTTGTACATAGTCAACAAAGTAGCCGATATGACTTGACCAAATGTCCTTGAATTGTTTGCCTGCTTTTTTTCCATACACAGAGGCAATTGCATCTGATAAGTCATTCGTGTTGTCATTTAAAGCCGCCGCTGCTTGATCGAAGTCTTTACTGCCGTCAATTCCTTTTTGCATTGTGATCACTGCTAAATAGGCATGCTCTGAAAACAGCTGATCTAGTGCTGCTCGAAGATCTGTGGCTTTATTTGACACCTCTTGTGACGAAGACGTCTTCTTCGCCTCCCCATGCATATGTCCTTCGTGTGCACTTGCGATATGAGCCGCTGGGAATAATAACGCTGCGCTCAGTGGAATGGTTAACATTGCTTTCTTCATGTTCATCTTTTATTTCCTCCTCTTTCCGTTTGTTATGTACTTAACGGAGAGAGGGAGAAAATAGATCATTCGATTCTATTATTTTTTTCTTACAACACAGGCTCTGTATGTTTGCATAAAAAAAAGCCGGATTATCCGGCTGATACGTTACGACGTTTAGATGCTTTTCGCTCTTTATATATTTTTCTCACCACTGGATAAATCACAGGTGCCCATTTGACAATTTGTTTCAGCCATTTTTTCATTTCTCCCGCGCCTCCTTATTGTCATTCTTAAAGGACGATTCCCCATCTTGTCATGAAATAAACAGGTGCGGGAGAGCAGGAGTTAAATCACGCCTTGTGCGATCATGGCATCTGCCACCTTACGAAATCCTGCAATATTTGCTCCAACCATGATGTTTCCTGAGTGTCCATATTCGTCTGCTGTCTCTGTACACTGACGATAAATAGACTGCATCATTTGTTTCAGCTGAGCATCTACTTCTTCAAATGTCCAAGATATTCTTGCACTGTTTTGTGCCATTTCCAATGCTGATACACCTACACCGCCAGCATTCGCTGCTTTTGCCGGCGCAAACAAAATACGATTCTCTTCAAATACTTTGACCGCCTTAAGAGTGGATGGCATATTGGCTCCTTCTCCTACAGCGATGACACCATTTGCCACAAGCTGCTGTGCATGCGCCTCTGATATTTCATTTTGTGTTGCACATGGCAGCGCAATATCACAAGGAACGGACCAAATTTGTTCGCAATCTTCAATTAATTCAGCATGCGGGTGAATGTCTATGTATGCCCCAATCCGCTGATTCTCGACTTCCTTGAGCTGTTTGATCGTCTCAAGTGAAATCCCTTGAGGATCATAAATCGCTCCGCTTGAATCACTGCAAGCCACAACCTTACCGCCTAATTCAATTACCTTTTCCATTGCATAGATAGACACATTTCCTGAGCCCGACACAACAACAGAACGTCCTTCAAATTGGAGCCCATGTGCTTTCAGCATTTCCTCCATGAAGTACACCAGTCCGTAGCCTGTCGCCTCTTTTCTCGCTAAGCTGCCTCCGAATCCAGGGCTTTTCCCCGTGAGTACACCCGCTTCATAAGCACCGCGCATTTTCTTGTACTGTCCGAACATATAGCCAATTTCGCGTGCTCCTACACCAATATCACCTGCTGGCACATCTTGATCAGGTCCAATATATCGGCCGAGTTCACT
Source organism: Bacillus sp. FSL P4-0248 (assembly GCF_038593305.1). NCBI lineage: Bacteria > Bacillati > Bacillota > Bacilli > Caryophanales > Bacillaceae > Bacillus > Bacillus sp. FSL P4-0248. The sequence goes on from NZ_CP151983.1 coordinate 3,469,657, forward strand.
CATAAAGCTTTGAACGAAACGCATGATTTCTCCATCAGACTTCCCTTTAGGATCAAAATCCGATCCGCCTTTCCCTCCGCCAATCGGCATACCAGTCAGTGCGTTTTTAAAGATTTGTTCAAACCCTAAAAACTTGATAATGCTTGCATTGACGGTTGGATGGAAACGAATGCCTCCTTTATAAGGACCGATGGCACTATTGAATTGAACCCTAAACCCTCGATTGACTTGTACTTTGCCCTTATCGTCTACCCATGGCACTCGAAATACCACAAGCCGCTCAGGCTCAATGAGCCGTTCTAAAATGCCTTGTTTTTCATACTCTGGATGCTTCGCAAAAACTGGGACGAGTGATTCCAAAATTTCTTTTACGGCTTGCTGGAACTCCTCCTCGCCGGGATTTCGTTTTTCCACCTCTTCTAACACACGGTGGATGTAGCTTTGTGCTGTTTGTGCTGCTCGATCTAAGGTCAACATGTCGCATCTGCCTCCTTGTAGATATCTCCACACATTTAATTGTTAGATTTTCTAACGCATATTGAGATTAATTTAACACCAATTGTAAAATCTGATCAATATTGATAACAGATGAAAATGATGCCGAATTGAGATAGATCAAGCAGCCGCAGCGATTGTTTTTTAAAATAAGCGCTCAAGGAATGACTAATGTGCTAGAAACGAACGAGCGGATATTTCTCGTCCCGTTTTCTTTGACAAATACATGAATCATGATGAATTTCTAGCTGGTTTTCCATTGAAAAAAGGGTCAAAAGTTTGATCGGATGCACTCAATCTTTTCGGGGCGGCTTCCCGCCTCTTTTTCGATCAGGTAACACGACACAAAGCCAATATAAAATAGAAGACGATGGAAAGTTAATGAGACCGACAATGCCCCAAAACCACTTGTAACGCCCTCTTTTCTTTGCATCTATAAATAAAAGAAAGCCCTGTGCAAACAATAACGGCAAGACGCACAATAAGATGATCATTTCCGACTGACTCATACGGAAGACCCTCCTTTGATATGTTGATATTCCTTGTAGCCAACAACAAAGCAGATGGGGACGCTCACTATTTGGAGAAGAATGAAGATGATAGGCAAATGGGTAATGGCAGCTGCAAAGAGTGCTAGAATGGTCAAACTGATCAAAACGTATGCCAGCACTTCTTGTTTAAAACGCCTTTTCTCTTTTTCCTTCGCCTGTTTCAGCATCATCATGACAGCCTGCTCACTTGGCTTTTCCACTTCAATTTGTTCGTCTAGCTGCTTGAGCTCTTCTTTTAAACGTTCGGTCAAACGATCTTCCTTCATAAATCCCACTCCTTTCGAATTTTCTTTAATCCATGATGAACCCTCGATTTCACAGTGCCTTCTCTCATTCCAAGCATTGAAGCCATTTCTGGGTAGGTAAATCCATAATAATAGTGCAGAATAATCGGTGCTCTCTCCTGAGCCTTTAATTCATTTAAAGCATCCCACATGTCATGCCATGTGTTCCCCTTTTGCTGAACGTCCCATTTAAAGCGGCGTATGGCTTCCTGATTCGCTTTTCCTTCTCTCATTTGTTCACGTTTTCTTTTCTTCTGGTGATCTAAAAATTGCCTAGATGCAATCGAAATAAGCCAGGTTGAAAATAAGGCATCTCCTCTAAATGAAGAAAGTTTCATATACGCTTTCAGCATCGTTTCTTGCATGATTTCCTCTGCCAGCTCTTGTTGAAGGGTCAGCTTCAACATATATCGGTAAAGAAAGGAATAATGATGCCGATAAAGGGCTGTAAACGCGGCATCATCTCCCTGTTTTGCCCGCTGAATCAATAATGTCTCTTCTGTCTGCTCCAAGCACGCCCCTCCTTCCTTTTCTTCTCTTACTCATAAGACGACACGGATGACAATATCGTTTAAATTAGACCTTATTTTTTAGCATTCCTTCTATGATTCTCGTTTTATATCCAATTTTTTCTTATGTAATGATTATGGCATTCCTTCTTCTCTAACAAAATGATGCGTTTATAATCATCTTGATTTTCTACCAAACGGAGAGCCTCCTCTCCATAATCAAGATGTCATCCTCATACCTATCGACAATGGTCCTTATCTCATGAAGATGAAAATGAAATAATCATTGGCTTAGCTTCCTAGAAAATCATGGAATACGCTGCGCCTATCCTTAGCCGATGATACCTTTTTGCATGCTATGCTCATCCTACATTCCGAAAGAAGCAATGCTTGTGAAGGAAGGAGGAGTGGTTGAATCACAGCTTATTTTGGAAACGTTTTCATTAAAATAAAATAGAATGGAGATGTTGAGTTTGAAAAGAAAAATTCCAATGTTAGCCGGTGTATTAGCTGTTGGTCTCGTCACTTCATTATTTGCACCAAACGGGGAGGCAAAGGCAGCAGCCAAATATCCAGAAAGCCCTTCTATTATGGCCAACTTTAATCAACAAGGCTTCTCCACATTAAATGGCGGCACAACAGGCGGTGAAGGCGGTAAAACCGTCACAGTCAAAACTGGAAATGAACTATTGGCTGCCCTCAAAAATAAAGGAACAAACGAAAAATTAAAAATTGTTGTAGACGGGACCATTACCCCTTCTAATACATCAGCCAATAAAATCGATGTGAAAGATACAAATAATGTCTCGATCGTCGGTAAAGGGACGAACGGCGAATTGAATGGAATTGGCATTAAAGTATGGCGTGCCAATAACATCATCATCCGCAACTTGAAAATCCACCACAGCAAAATCGGTGACAAGGATGCCATCGGGATCGAAGGCGGTTCTAAAAACATATGGGTCGATCATAATGAATTGTACAACACATTGAATTCCGGGAAGGATGATTACGATGGTTTATTTGATGTAAAAAATGACTCTGACTACATTACCTTCTCGTGGAACTATGTACATGACAGCTGGAAAACAATGCTCATGGGCAGCTCCGATAACGATAACTACAATCGAAAAATTACGTTCCACAACAACCGCTTTGAAAACCTAAACTCTCGTGTACCGTCTATGCGCTTCGGGGAAGGACATGTCTATAACAACTATTATAAAAACATCCTCACAACAGCGATTAACTCACGTATGGGCGCGAAAATGAGAATTGAACACAACGTATTTGAAAACACCACAAATGCCATTGGAAGCTGGGACAGCCGTCAAGTTGGTACATGGCATGTCATCAACAACTCGTATATTAACAGCACAGGCAGTCTGCCAACGTCTTCAACAGGTACGTATAACCCTCCTTATAACTACTCTTTGCTTAACGTGAACAATGTGAAATCAGAAGTGATATCAAATGCAGGTGTTGGTAAAGTAAACCCTTAAACCACAAAACGTTCGGGCAGAGATTTCCTGTCCGAACGTTTTTGTCATTTCATCCATTTATATTGTAGAAAACGGGCGATCCATTTCATACAGCTTTTGATAACGCTTGTTTTCTTTTAGTAACTCCTGATGCTGACCCTGCATCTCAATGCGTCCGTCTTCAATAAACATGATGCGGTCACACGCCTCACAGCCAGTCAGATGATGGGTGATCCAAATAACTGTTTTCCCTTTTAACACACGGAAGATGGTTTCAAGCAATTCACGCTCTTTCCGTGGATCAAGCCCGACGGTGGGTTCATCTAATACAACAACCGGCGTGTCCTGAAGCAAAATTCGAGCTAACGCCATACGCTGTCTTTCTCCACCTGAAAATCGAACCCCTGTCTCCTGAACACCTGTGTGATAACCTTCTGGCAAAGACTCGATGTCATCATGCAGCTGCACTTGTCTAGCTGCTTCTTTTACCTGCTCTTCTGTTGCCTCTGGAGATCCTAAACGAATATTGTTTAAAACAGACGTATCGAATAAATATGGCTGTTGATTCAGCACAGATACATAGGCAGACACCTTCTCTTGAATGCTTTGAACCGGTTTTCCTTGAATGCTGACAGTCCCTTGATTTGGAACAACTGCCCCTTCTAACAATTTCAAAATGGTCGATTTTCCTGCACCGCTTTTTCCTAAAAGCGCGAGTGATTCCCCTTGCTTCAGAGAAAAGGACAGGTCTTGAAGGACATATTGATGCGTGTCATACCGAAAGGACACTTGATCAAAACAGACAGCTTCATCGTGAGAAAGGGCTGATTGATCCACTGCCTTGCTCTCAGCTTCTCCTTCATATGACTGCTTTTCATAATGATGTAATCTGCTGACAGCATGCTGATAGACGGGAATATCACCTGCCGCATCTGACAGCGGAAGAAAGGCTTCTGTTAATGGAAACAGCACAAGTACAAAGGCTGCAATCAGTGTGTGTGACATGGATCCTGACTGAACGACCGAGCCGCTCCAATACACAACAAGCACGACAGCCCCTCCAATCAAGAGCTGTGCCAAAAATTGACGCACGCGGATAAATCGGTGTTTCGCTGCTTCAAGCGCTAACAGCTGCGCTTCTTTTTGTTCATATCCATCCACAAAATCTTTCTGCCTGCCGCTGAACAGCCAGTCACTAACGCCCATGACTGCATCTGTTAAATGGCTGTACAGTTCATTTCTGCCTTTTTTCATTTGAATTTGTCTTGCCCGGTTCACAAGCACTGTGACGTATGGGAAAACGAATATGAGAAGCGCCATATAAAGCAGCATCAGTCCAGCAAAAGGCCATGAGAAAAGGCCAAGTGCTCCAATGGATGCGGCATATAAAAGCAGTGCACCGATGGATGGAAAGATGGTTTTTAAATAGGCATCCTGCAATCTCTCCACATCATCTGACAAGAGACCAAGCATTTCACCTGTCCCAAGCTTTGTCTGTTTGGCACTTCGTTCAGCCATGTCATAGAGGCGTACACGCATTTTTTCAATCATTGTCAAAATGAGCTGATGGCTTGCCAGCCTTTCTGCGTAGCGGGCAGCAGAGCGCGAAATACCAAAGGTACGTACGGCCACAATTGGGACGTAGACCATGAGTATATTCTCAGGTCTTGTCGCAGCCTTTGAAATGAGAAATCCCGACGTGTACATTAGCATAGAAGCAGAGAATACCGCAATGGCTCCTAAAAATAAAACCAAGGCAAACAGCTTTTGATTCTCCTTGATATAAGGTATAAACCAGCCTTTACTGACCATGTGTGACCGCCCCCATTTGCTCCTGTACCAATTGATAATACACGCCTTTTCTTTGCATTAATGATTCATGTGTCCCCATTTCTGCGACGGTTCCTTGATCCATGACAATGATTTCATCCATGTCCGGCATCCAATGGAGTCTGTGTGTCGCTAAGAACACAAGTTTATGTTCAAACAGTGGAAGCATTGTTTTCTTCAGTTCATACTCTGTTTCAATATCGAGATGCGCCGTTGGTTCATCTAACAGCATAATGGACCGCTGGCCCAGCACAGTTCGAGCAAGCGCAATTCTTTGCGCCTGTCCTCCGCTTAACTCTCTTCCCTGTTCTCCAATGACTTCGTCCAGTCCGTTTGGCAGCTGCGTAACCAGCTGAGATAAGCCAGCTTCATGCACCGCTCTTTCCACTTCTTCCTCTGTTGCATTTGGTTCATAAAAACGAATGTTTTCTCTTAATGTCATGTGAAATAAATAGGGGTGCTGCGGCATATAGACAACTTCCTTTTGCCATTCGTTCATCTGTAAATGACCAAGCGGCTGGCCGTTTAGCGTGATTTGACCCGAAGACGGTTCAACAAAGCCGCCGAGGACATCAGTTAATGTCGATTTCCCTGAACCACTGGCACCAATGATGCCGATTTTTTTCTTCCCTTTGACAGTGAGATCTACATCCTGAATGGAATAAGGAGCAAGTTCATCATGCTGAACACAAACATCCTGCAGGGTGAGCACGGATTGTTCATCCCACTTATTCAGCTGCACAGATTGTGTCTCCTGGGCGCGGAAGCCTTTTTCTTCTAAAATGACCTGCATGGCTTCATTCGCTTCTTTTCCATTTAACGTCGCATGATAATCATTTCCCACTTCACGTACCGGCAGAAAATACTCCGGCGCCAGCATAAGCGCCGTCAAAGCCGGCAATAACAGAAGCTCTCCTTCAATTAAACGTAAGCCAAGAAAAACAGCGACGGTTGCAATTGATAGCATGGAAAAGAAATCGAGGGCAAACGATGACAGAAAGGCGACCTTCAGTGTACTCATGGTCGCTTTTCGATATCGCTTTGACACCTCCGCAATATGACGGGAGTGTTTTTTGCTGATACCTAAGTAACGCAGCGTCTCAAGGCCCCGGAGAGAGTCAGTAAAATGATTGGATAATTTCTCATACGATCTCCATTGTTTGGCCGCTTTACGCTGAGCAACAAGGCCTAGCAAAATCATAAAAATAATTAAAATTGGCAGCGTCACAATTAAAATGACGGCTGATGTTTCATCTAATGTCCACACATAGATAAGGACCACCGCCGGAATCACTGCCATGTTCACCATTTTCGGCAAAAACAGCTGTAAATACTGACGGTATTGAGCAATTCCTTCCATTGCTAATGTGACAAGCTTTCCTGTCCCTTTTTTCTTTGCGAAGGCAGGCCCTAATCGAAAGAGTTGGTCTAACAGCTGCTTTCTGACGTCTGCTCCAATTCGGGAAGAGTAGGTAAACATGACCTTCTCCCGAATCAAGGTGAGACCGTGCCGCACAACAAAGGCAGCAAGAAACAGCATGACATAAGGCGTTGCCTGCGAGAGGCTTTTCCCGTCAAACAGCGTTGTAATGGCATGTGCCAGCCACTGTGCTTGGAAAATAATACTTGCTCCTTGGATGAGTGACACAATACCTAAGAGGGCAAGAAGCCCTCTCATTCCTTTTAATTGAAGCAAACGTTTATCCATTAGTAGGTCATTGGCTCCTTACCGCTTACACGTTTACGGAAGACGTAATAGCTCCAAATTTGATACCCAAGCACAAAGGGCAGCAAAGAAACAGCAACAATCGTCATGACCGTCAGTGAATAAGATCCAGATGCAGCGTTTTGAATTGTGAGATCAAATGAATGACTGATTGAACTAATCATGACGCGCGGGAACAATGCAGTAAACAGCATGGACACCGTCACCATGATGCCTGCGCCTGTGAATAAGAATGTCCAGCCATCACGTTCTTTTCTCATCAAAACAAGGGCAGCTACATAACAAACCACAATCAGCACAGTTAATGGAATGGTGATGATCGGGCGTACAGTATAAATATCTGTTTCAATGATGGACACACCGACAAATATAACAAGAACAGGGAGTGCAATGAGCAGGACACGCTGGCCTAGTTTTCTTGCACGGTCTCTTAAGTCACCCTCTGTACGAAGTGTGACGAAAATCAAGCCATGCAGCAGACAAAGAACCGTCACAGCTAACCCGCCGATCACTGAGTAAAGATTCACAAAGTCCGTAAATCCAGCGTACATGTTCATGTCTTGATCAATTGGCATCCCTCGTAAAATACTCGTGAATAACACACCGAGCAAAAACGGCGGAAGCAGACTGCCAAAGAAGATCACCCAGTCCCACGCTTTAATCCAAGAGGCTTTCTCAACCTTCCCTCGGAATTCAAAGGCGACGCCGCGCCCAATGAGCGCTAAGAGGAGAACCGCAAACGGAATATAGTATCCGCTGAACATCGTGGCATACCAGTGAGGAAATGCAGCGAAAATAGCGCCGCCAGCTGTAATTAGCCAGACCTCATTCGCATCCCAGAAAGGACCAATCGTATTGATTAAAATGCGGCGCTCGTGCGCGTCCTTTCCAAGCAGCTGCATGGACATCCCGACACCAAAATCAAATCCTTCTAAGAAGAAAAATCCAACAAACAATACTGCGACAAGAATAAACCAAATCTCGTTAAGATATACCATGATATGCGCCTCCATCAAATGGATCTGTAGACAGGTCCGTTTCATCCTTTTGATCTGTATCCTCTTCAGAATGTGCACCTTTTTTAATTTCTCGAATGAATAAGTAGGCAAGCAAAATGGCAAGAATCAGATACATCACCGTAAAGCTAATGACTGAGAATAACAGCATGCCATACGATACGTTCGGTGAAATCGATTGAGCTGTCGTCATCATACCAAAGACAGTCCACGGCTGACGCCCAATTTCAGTCATGATCCAGCCGGCTGAGTTCGCAATAAACGGAAACGCGATCATCCCTACCATGAAGCGTAAAAACCATTTGTTCGTTTCTAGTTTCTTTCTAAAGCTCAAATATAAGCCAATCATACTAGCAAAAATCATCAGCATGCCAGCACCGACCATGATTCTAAAGCTCCAGAATGTTGTTTTCACTGGCGGAATGTAGTCTCCAGGACCAAACTTGGCTTCATATTCTTTTTGAAGTGTCAGCATGCCTGGAACATCTCCACTGAACTTCTGATACGCCAAATAACTTAAAGCAAACGGAATATTGATCTCCGCAGAGTTTTCTTTTTTATTTGTGTCAATGTTGGCAAATAGTGTCCAAGCTGCTGGATCTCCACTATCCTTCCAAAGGGCTTCACTTGCTGCCATCTTCATTGGCTGTGATTTCATTAAGTGCTTCGCTTGATCATGTCCAGAGAACGCCACACCTAAACCAGAAATTAAAGCGAGGACCATCGCAATCTGGAATGACTTTTTGAAAAAGGCGATTTCTTGTTTTTTGATCATTTTATAGGCACTAACTCCTGCAATAAAGAAAGCTCCTGTTGCCAGTGCACCAAATAGAACGTGCGGAAACTCAACCCAAAGCTGCGGGTTCGTCACAAGAGCGCCAAAATCATTCATTTCTGCACGGCCATTTTTAATGGCAAATCCAACTGGCTCCTGCATAAATGAGTTAGCGAGTAAAATCCAAAATGCCGAAAAGATCGTACCAAGGGAAACAAGCCAAATGCACAATAAATGAATCTTCTTCGGCAGACGATCCCAGCCGAATATCCAAAGTCCAATAAATGTAGATTCAAGGAAAAAGGCCAAAAGTGCTTCAATGGCAAGCGGTGCACCAAAGACATCACCGACAAACCTTGAATAATCTGACCAGTTCATCCCAAACTGGAATTCCTGCAGAATCCCTGTTACCACACCTACTGCAAAGTTAAGTAAGAACAGGTGACCCCAAAACTTCGCCATCTTTTTATAGATGTCTTTTTTCTTGACGACATAAAGGGTCTGCATCAATGCGACGATAAACACCAAACCTATTGACATAGGAACAAAAATAAAATGAAATAATGTCGTTGAAGCAAATTGAAATCTTGCTAAAAACAGCTCACTCACAGCCTTACATCCTCCCTTACTTTCACATGCCGAACGATTCATGCTCACCACTTCACAAAATATTCACCATTTGTTCAATGTTTCACAAATAAAAGTCCATTTGAAATGGTTCACTCGGTGAAATTTTACTCTTGATTTTCATTCGGTTAGTTATTTATACCTGTACTTTACACCCATACGCTTCAAAAATAAAGTAAATTTTACCTAAAAATTGGATGGTATTGTGTCAGTTGTTTGAATACTTTGTCAAAAATATGTGACGGAAAATAAAAAATCGCAAAAAAACAGCGCTGCATGTGGGCCGCAGCGCTGTGTTTCTTTTTAGGCTTTTTTCTGTAAAGCAGGTCTTGTCACTTGGACTTCATAGTACGTAATTTTGTTTTTTAATAGGCCTTCAGGTTTCGCTTTTCCGTGAGCGTGTGCATCTCCAAATGCCTGAGATTTTGTCCAGTTCACAAAGTCTTCTTTTCGATTCCAGCGGGTATGAATGGTCACCTCATCGTAATCAGTTGTCTGCTGCGTGACCCAGACTTCCATGCCTAAAAATCCTTCCATGAATTCTACTTGTCCCTGCTTGTTAAAACGCTTAACAAGGTGGTCTGCACTGCCTTTTTCTACTCTAACCTGGTTGTTTACAATGATCATGTTTGGTTCATCTCCCTTTTGTTGTTGGATCGAAGCGATTGGGATAATGAGCGGATGCTCTCCATCTAGGTGAACCTCTGCCTGAATCCCAAAGACCTCTTTGAAAAAGTTTTCTGTTAATACTTCCTTTGGTGTCCCTATTTGGTAAACCTGACCACGCTTCATCGCAATCAGGCGGTCACAATATTTTGCTGCCTGCTGCAGGTCATGAAGTACCATTAAAATGGTGATTCCATGTGTTTCATTCAGCTGTTTGAGCAGCTCTAATAAATCAAGTTGGTGCGCAATATCTAAGTAAGTGGTAGGCTCATCCAGAATAATCGTTTCTGTCTTCTGAGCCAGTGCCATTGCAATATACGCCTTTTGCCTTTCTCCGCCTGACAATGTATGCAGCATCCTGTTTTCATTCACGCGGCTATTTGTCACATCAAGCGCCCACTCTACCGCTTCCTGATCTGTCTTCGAGCTCTTTTTCCAGATCGAACGATGCGGACTGCGTCCAAGTGCGACCAGCTCACGTACTGTCATCGATGGGATCGCCGTTCTCGTCTGCATCAGAACGGCGATTTCCTGTGCAATCTCCTGTGCTGTCATTTCTTTTTGCGGGATATCGTGAATATAAATCATGCCGCTTTCAATCGACGTAAGACGTGCGGCTGCTTTAATAAACGTCGACTTCCCTGACCCATTCGGTCCAATAATGCCTGTTACACTTCCTTTAGGCACAGCTGCTGATATAGACGACAGCCGAAAGCCTCCTTGACTGAGACTCACGTCATCCATCGCAATCACATCCAACTTAACCCCTCCCTTTCTTTTTTAATAAATAGAGGAAGAAAGGTGCACCGATACAGGCAAGCAGGATACCAACAGGCAGTTCAACCGGTGTAAACCATACCCGTGCTGCTGTATCAGCAAAGACCACAAGTACGCCGCCGCCAAGCATTGAGATCGGCAGCAGGTACCGGTAGTCATCTCCAATTAAAAGGCGGATAAAATGAGGGACGACAAGACCGACAAATCCAATTAAACCGCTCACGCTTACAGCTGCACCCGCCAAAAGCGCCGCCAGTGCAATTAAGAAAAATCGGGTTCGCTCGACTCTAAGGCCGAGCAGCTGTGCTGACTCATCACCAAGCAAAAGAAGATTTGCCGGCTTGATCGCAAAAAAACAAAGACACAATCCAGCAATCGCATAAGGTGACACAAAGCTCAGGTGATGCCAGCTCCGTCCATTTAATCCTCCTGATAAAAAAGGCAGAACAGCCTGCACACGCTCACTATAAAGCACCATAAATCCATTCATGACCGCACCAAGCAGGGCATTAACTGCCACACCCGCCAGAATCAATTTCAGTGGTGAAACTCCTTGATCAAACGACAACATATACACAACAAGTGCCGCTAATAAAGCCCCTAGGAAGGCAGCCGCTGGAAGCAGATAAGTGAATTGCGGAAACACAATCATGCTGAGTACAGCAGCTAACCCGCCGCCGGCGGTCACACCGATGATCCCGGGGTCAGCGAGTGGATTTCGGACGACTCCTTGTAAAATGGCCCCTGATGCTGCGAGACAGGCCCCGACGATGAAACCTATGAGAACGCGAGGCAGACGTAAATCCATGACGATTTTTTCATGGACTGGCTGGCCTGATCCCGTCAAAGCAGCGATCAAATCTGGCAGCGATAATTGAACAGAACCTAAGGCAAGCCCTAAACAAATGCCCACACCTAGCGAAAGAAGCAGTCCCGGTATCAGCCATCTTCGTCTCGACTGTCTTTTTTGAAAATCTAACTCTGCATTCATCTTCATGATGACAATCGCTTCAATCTCTTCTCTAGTTCATCTATCGCCTTTATGACGTCTGCGCCTGGATTCGTCCCGAATAGATCACTAGGCAGAACCTCCACTCGGCCATTCTTGACAGCAGATACATCGTGCCATGCTGCATTCTGTTTCATTTCACTCATAAAACCTGCTTTCACATCTTCAGGATTGCTGTGTGTCATGAGCAGAATGAGATCAGGATCGGCTTCGATCACCTTTTCTGCATTGATTTGGGCGTATTGTGGGAATTTTTCGAGTGCCGGTTCATTCTCAGCGATGTTTGCACCCCCTGCGATATGCAGTAAATCTCCGCTTAAGGATTGAGGAAGCGCCGCCATATATGTGCCGGGTGCCCCGTACACAACGAGTGTTTTCACTTTTTTCTCAGGCTGCTTGACCTGCTTTTTCCGCTCTTCAATTTGATCATTGAGTGCTTTAGCCTGTTGCTGTTTCCCAAGTAACTCCCCAAATAACGTCATTTGACGCTGGATGTCCTTCACTGAATTGGCGCTTGTCAAAAGAAGCTGTGAACCAATTCCTTCTATTGTAGAGATGTCCTTGCTGTTTAATTGTTCATTTCCAAGCACAACATCAGGCTTTAAGCTTGTGATCAGCTCTACATCAAATTGATGCGTTGTGCCAATCGTTTGTACGGACTTTGCCTTTTGTAAGCTGTCTGGTAACTCGGCAGTTGGCCGGCCGACCACCTCACCGCCTAAAGCATACACAATACTCATGTCCCCAGACGACAAAGCGACGATACGCTGAGGGGATTCATCAAACGACAGCGTTCTTCCGGTAAAATCCTTTATCTTCAGTGCTCCTTGCCCGCTCCCTTTCTCTACAGGTGCTGCCTGACTGCATCCGCCGAGGAGAAGCATCAAGACGAGTCCCGCCAAGATCACATGTGAAAATTTCAACCGCCTGTCTCTCCTTTTCTAGTAAACTTTCTTTAGCTTTGCCTGTACCACGAGACGCCCGTTTTTAGGTGCAAGCACATGATCACAGGTCGATAAGGTGAGGATGAGGTCATCTGTGGACACGTCTGTCTTCGTTTGATAGATTGATTTCTTCCGCACAGCTTGCAAGTAGTGCGCATATTCGCCAAGATCTTGAAAATCGGTTTGAATATAGTCGAAGTCAACCGTCGTTTCATACACAGCAAAAATCTCCGCTTCATAGCTTTGATACAGCGTATCGTACTGAAATGTCCGGTGCTCTTGGAAGAAATCTTTTTTTAGATAGTTTGTGAGTCCAGCGAACATGGATCCATCCCTCATCCGATGGCCGTACACGACTGTATTTGGGCTTTCATGCAGGACATCATTACGATAATCCATAAAGATACTGCCTGCCCGGGTGTCTTTTTTTAAATAATTGCGAGTTAAGTAGAATGCATTATCACGAGATTGAACAATCGGATACTGAATCATCGTGTCCTTCATATTGATCCAGCCGACAATATCCTCATTCACCTTCCGCAGCTCATCAAATGACGAACGGATCTTTCCCGGCTCCCGTTTTTCAGTCATTTCTTCTTGATGTCCATACATCGTTTGGGCCTTTGCAAGCACCTGGCGATTTTGATAATAACCGAAAAGTTCGAAGCCGATGGCTGTACCGCTATAAATAAACACTCCTAAACAAACAATCGTCAGCATCCGCTGCCAGAGCCGTTTTCCTCGTTTCACACTGTCTCACCTGCTTTTTGCACAGCTTATATACCAACAGGCACAATATACATCCCTGTTTCTGCATCCTGTCTAATCGTGACGGACACATCATAAATGTGACGCACGTTTTCCTCTGTTAACACATCGTTTGGCTGTCCTTCACTGATAACCTGTCCATCCTTCATCGCTATGATGATATCGCTATAGCGGACAGCCTGATTCATGTCGTGCAGCACCATGACAATCGTTAATCCATGCACGGCATTCAGTTCACGGATCAGCTCAAGAATGTCAAATTGATAGTAAATATCCAAATAAGTTGTCGGTTCATCTAAGAAAAGGATTGGTGTTTTTTGCGCAAGCGCCATCGCAATCCATACACGCTGCCGCTCTCCACCTGACAGAGAGGCGAGCGGCACCTTTCGTTTGTCCGTTAGCTTTGTACTGGACAGCGCCCACTCTATGGCTCTCTCATCCTCTTCCTTGTCTCCTCCGCGCATCGTCTGGTACGGCGTTCTGCCGAATGCCACGACCCGTTCGATCGTTAAATCAAGCGGCGCTTCATTTTGCTGATGGACGACAGCGAGCTTTTTTGCCAGCTCCTTTGGCTTGAACGTATTCAGCGTTTGCCCGTCTAAGTGAATTTGCCCTTTATTTGGACAATGATTATTCGCCATTAAGGAAAGCAGTGTGGATTTTCCCGAGCCATTTGGACCGATAATGGTTGTGATTTTCCCCTTTTCAATCTGTGTTGTGACCGATTGAACAATGTCCTTCTGCTGATCATATGAGAATGACACCTCACGAATGTCCATGGAGACGGTCCCCCCTTCTTAATAAAAAGATCAGAAACGGCCCGCCTATCACGGCCATGATCGTAGAAGCAGGAATCTCATTTGGCGCCACAAGCGTCCTGCCGAGCGTATCAGCCGTTAAAATAAGCAAAGCCCCGCTTAACGCAGAAAATGGAATCAGTACCCGGTGATCCGAGCCGACAAGCCTTCTTGAAATGTGCGGAATGAGCAAGCCGACAAAGGCTATCACGCCCGCTACTGCAGCTGTCACCGCCGCAAGTAAAACGGCTGTGATGGAAATCAAAAGGCGCATTCTGGTCACACGCAATCCTAAATTTTTCGCTGTCTTGTCCTGAAGAGCCAGGAGGTTGCACCATCTGCTGAAGAAGAGTGCAACGACAAGGCCGGCGACACCATAGACACCGATTAAACGGACATCTCCCCACGTTTTCATCGTGAGATTCGACTGCCCTGACTGATTAATTGTGATATTGAAATAGCTGCAAATGGTCACAAATGCTTCAGCCATCCCAGTAAACATGGCATTGATGGCGATCCCAACCAAGATCATGCGGATCGGGCTTAAACCACCCTTCCAAGACAGAACGTACACGAGGAAACACGCAATAGCCCCGCCTAAAACCGAAAATAAAGGAGAGTAGAAATAAAATTGAGGAAGCGCTGTAATCGCCATTAATGAAAAGAAGCTGGCTCCTGATGAAATGCCAATGACGCCGGCATCAGCTAACGGATTCCTCATGACCGACTGCAGCAGTACACCGGAGACAGATAAGGCGGCCCCTGTAAACATCGCGATAAGCATGCGGGGAATTCTCAAATCTTTAATGATTTCTACCTGTGCATGTTGACCGGTGATGAGCCCTTCTAATAATTCAAATGGGGTGACATGAATGCTCCCAGTAATGGCTGAATAAATAAATACGCAGACCAGTAAGAGACTGACTATCAGAAATAAAATCCCTGTTTTTTTCATCTTGAACGTCCTTTTATCATTAAGATTCGCCGCTTATGACGGATACAACATACGAGTCAATTCATCTAATGCTTCTGCTGCCTTTAAATTGCCTGTTGTCCCGAATAAGCTTTCTTCGAGGTCATACACCCGGTCTTGTTTGACCGCATTGAAATGTTTCCAGATGTCATTTGTTTTGAATTCTTCATCAAACATTTGGACGACTTCGTCTGGCATCCCATGTGCGGCCCGGAGAATGATATCTGGATTGGCTTTTTGTAAATATTCCGTATTGGATGCCAAATACTCCATTTTCTCGCCTTTGACAATATTCTTTCCTCCTGCGATACGCACAAGATCACCAATATATGAATTCTCTGTCGCCACCAAATAACTGCCTGGCACACCAAGCAAAATCAGAACGGACGGCTTGCGTTTTCCTTTCGTCCTCTCTTGAATGTCTTTCTTTTTTTGCTCAAACTCTGACACAATGCGTTCAGCCTGCTTCTTTCTGTCATACTGATCTCCAAGCTTCGTGATGGCCTTCTCCATGTCAGCCATGCTCTCGAGATTTAGGTATGTGGCAGGGACACCTGCTTGCTGAAAGGGTGTCTCTAAATCATATTGAAGGGTTGTGACAGAGAGGACATCTGTCGGTTGAAGTGATTGGATGATTTCCATGTCCGGGCTCATTGGGTTACCGACTTCCGGCAGTCCTTTGTAACGAGCTGGCAAGGATTTTTGACTTGTTGGCACCCCGACAAGATCCACCTCTAAAGCATCCATGATCTCCGCAGCAGCTACAGTCGTTGCTACAATGCGCTCACTTGATTCAGCGCTTTTTTTGCCTTTTGCTGAGCTTTCAGCTGACTGTGAGCAGCCCGATAAGATCATGCACACACTGAAGGCAGCGATCAAGGTACATAACATTCGATGCTTCAAAAATAGAAGCCTCCTTTCGAAAAAAGAGAGTGGATGCGCCAGCATAAATGGCGCATCTCACATAAAATAAACAGTCTATCTTGTCCGTGTTTGATATTTTCTGACGAGTACCAATAACGAACCGCCGAATAAAAGAATATACACCCAAAGAAGAGAGGTATCTCCCGTTTTCGGATTCAGCTGTCCAGACTCAGATTTGGTTTGATCATCTGATGGCGTAAATGTCATCTGCTCCGCACCCGTTTCCTCAGGTACTGCATTCTCAAGTTGATTCGTTTGAGAATCGTGATCATTTGGATTTTTGATAAAGCCGATACTCTCATCGTCTCCAATGACCGTTGAAATTCCGCTTCCCTCACCGAGAGCGATACCTTTTGTGTCATAGACGAGTTTGACATCGTACTGCTCATGATAATTCGCAGCTGGAATATCAATCTTTACGCGTGCTGCCTGAGCTCCACTTAAACTTTTTGCTTCATATTGAATGACGCGTGTATCTGCTTTTTGATCTGTCTTCGCGACAAGTGTCTCCTCAAACTTTCCGCCTGTTCCTACTTGGAATGACGTGATCGCTGAGCTGTTCTTCACTGTATATGAAACGAAATGGCGGCCATTTTTTACAACCAGTGTCGCAGGACTCACAACGTAATCGTTCATGCGAGAAAGCTCATCCTTGTCTGCCTTCTTCATTGAGAAAGGAAGCTTGTATACACCATCTTTTAGCTGAGCCGTCTCTTGATTTGCTCCGCCGTTATTTGTTTCTGTTGTTGGTGTGTTTGGTTTTGGTGTTTCTGGTGCAGCTGGTGTTTCTTCCTCTACCACCTGCCCGTCCTTCACTGGAGCGATACTCTTTGAATCAAATTGAAAACGAATATCGTAGGTTTGGTCATAGTTAGCGGCTGCTACTACAATGTGTACTTTTCCTTTGATCTCGTTTTTCAAATCACCTACATCAAATGAAACCACTCTTGTGTTCTTTGCTTCATCCTTGCTGACTGTTTTGGCTTCTTGATAAGAACCGTCTTTCTCTGTTTTCAAAGAAGCGACAGACTTATGGTCCTTCACCGTAAAGGAAATGGTTTGCTTTCCATTTTTGACAGTTAAGGATGCAGGATGTGAGAAGTAATCACTCATTCGAGATGACTCATCCGTATCCCCTTTTAGCACACTGTAATTGATACGATATACGCCATCTTTTAATTGATTTTGCGCGGAATCATCTGGTTTTGTGCCATTATTATTGCCCGGTGTTGTTGGTTGATCGTCTGGCTTTGTACCATTTTGGTCATCCGGTTTTGTTTCGTTATCGTCTGGCTTTGCACCGTTTTGGTCATCCGGTTTTGTTTCGTTATCGTCTGGCTTTGTACCGTTTTGGTCATCTGGTTTTGTTTCGTTATCATCTGGTTTTGCAGGCGTAACGAGTGTGAGGCTGCTTTGATCGAATGCAAGCTGTACGTCATATGCTTCGTCATAAATAAAGCCGCCTAAATCCCAGTAAATTTTCACCCAGCCGTTTAATTTCGCTGATAAGTCGTCGACATCAAATTTGATCACACGTGTATTGGCTGTCTCGTCCTCACTGACCGTTTCAGTGGTAACGAGAGCACCATTTTGTTCGACCTTGAAATCTGTTATTTCTTTGCTTTGCTTCAGTGTGACATAGGCTGTTTTCTTGCCATTTTCCACAATCAGCTTAGCTGGCTTTTCTGTATAGGTATCCATCATGGACGCTTCTGTGCTGCCATTTTTTAAAACGGTGAATCCAACTGTGTATTCACCATCAACGAATGATGCCGCTTGAGCTGTTCCTTGAGGAATCTGAAACGCAGTCAACAAACTGAATAAAACGAGCAGATTGGCTGCCTTTAGATGAAAAAGACGTTTCAAATGGTGACACTTCCTTCCGTTAATGCTTGATGATCCACTTTCTTGCTAAAAACCCGCCTGAACATAAGACAAGCACAAGGAGCCACCCTGTCTGGCTTGTATCACCAGTTTGAGGATTTTCTTCTTGTTTCGTTGTGGATGAATCAGCTTTGTTCGTTGATTCTTTTGATGGCTGCTGACTTTCTGCTGCACCTGCTGATTGATTTGCATTGTTAGACGAAAGTGACTTGATGCTGCTCTCATCAAATTTCAGCTGAATGGTGTAATCATGATCATAATCAGCAGATTTCACAGTGACATGAATTTTTGACTTGATTGGTTTAGACAAGCTTTGAGCTTGGAACTGAACGAGCCTTGTATTGGCTTTTTTATTTGTTGAGAGAACGGTTGTATCGACATAGCCGCCATTTCCCGGTACTTTAAATTCCGTTACCCAGCTGCTATTTTTAATCGTCATTTGCACTGTCAGGTTCCCATTTTTCGCTATCACTTTTGCTGGTTTTAGCCAGTAATCATTTGCCATTGAGACCGCATTTCCTTCAGCTTTTAGCACTGTATAATTGACGGAGTATGTACCATCCTTTAATGCGGCAGCCTGTGCGTTTGAAAAAGGCAGCATAAGTGCCAGTAAAAAAACCGCCATGAAGACTGACAGCCTCATTCTTTTTTTCATCAAGCGAATTTCCTCCCTTTCTATTGAACAGATGCCGCATCAAACTTGAGGCGAATGTCGTAATTGCCTGTATATCCGATAGCCGGTACAGTCACACTCACTTTTGCTGGTACGGCCTCAGTCAGGCTGTTCACATTGAATTCTACTGTTCTCTTATTCGCAGCTGTATTTGTACTAATCACCTTCGCATCTTTATAGACACCTTGATCGAGCGTTTTAAAGCTTGTGATCCAAGAGCTATTCGTTAACGTGACTTGCGCTTTGATTTTTCCATCCTTTACGACAAGCTTGGCTGGTTTTTCGAAATACGTATTCGCTGTTGAATTCGAATCGCTATCAGCTTTCCATACCACATATTGCGCTGAATATTGACCATCTGCTAAGCCAGCTGCTGAGGCTGAGCTAACAGGAGCTAGAGCAAATAATAGAACAAAACTAAGGAATAATAATACGGGTGACGTTGAACGAATGACTTTCATGTGAGCCCTCCTAAATGATATTGATAATTATTCTCAATAGACAATAAAAAAAATAACCTTCATAAGTGCTGGAACACACTTATAGATGATTATGATAATCATTATCAATTGAGTTGAAAAAATAAATCTTTGCTTCCAAAAAGTCAAAGATGGCTGTTTCTAAATGATGGATGGATAAGAGTTTTAGGCAATCTGTCCCATTCATAATACCATGGCATAACCTCCATTCCATTACAGGGAAAAGAACCCTCTTCTCCTTGATATTATATAATGCATGAAATGATTGTCAACATCATTTTTCATACTATTGTCTTAGTTTTCTGGAAAATCACACAAAAAAATTTCGATCAGACACACTGATCGAAATCGATTAAGAAGGAACATGTTCCTCTATTTTGCTGTTTTTACGATCTAAAGACCAAGCATACATTTCACGAATAATCGGTTCAATTTTCTTCCCTTGCACTGTTAATTCGTATTCTATCCGCACTGGAATGTCGGGGTATACCTTTTTCTCAACAAGTCCCTCAGCTTCTAAATCCTTCAGCCTTTCTGATAGTAATCTTCCGCTGATGTTCATTTCATTTTCAAGCTGACAAAAACGCTTAGGCCCTGTCAGAAGCTGATTGATGATGAGAATGACCCACTTCTTGCCTAGAATCTCCATGGCATCTGTAATTGGGCAGCCATCTACTTGAGCCATATCTTACTCCCTCCTGCTTTTTTCTCTTTTTTTCATTATAACACAATTAATTACTTGAAATAAGTCACTAACTATTATATAGTTTAGTTACTAAAAGTAACAAGGTATTCATTTTTTATAGATTTTCAAAAACATTTGAACATGCCGATGCATATATCATGAAGGAGATGACCGAGCTTGAAGACAATTGAGCAGCTAAGGTTGGGTGTGACAGAATTACATGTGTCCAGCTTTGATCGTTCTTTACCTTTTTATACAGACATTTTAGGATTTACTATATTAGAAAAAACAGATTCCACGGTGACACTTGGCAGCAATGCAAAGGAACCAATTCTTTTGTTAAAAGAAGATGCACAGCTCAAAGAGAAGCCTGATCATGAGCCAGGACTTTATCACTTTGCGGTTTTATTACCTACCAGAAAAAACCTGGGCACATGGCTGGCACATGTGATCAAAAAAGGCTATCCTTTAATTGGAGCAAGCGATCACTTTTTCAGTGAAGCCATTTATTTAAGTGATCCTGACGGCATTGGCGTAGAAATTTATGCTGACCGTCCTGAGGACATTTGGGTAGGTGAGCATGGAGAACTGAAAGGTGGCGGAAATGCACCGCTTGATGGAGATGGTCTCCTTCAGGAAGCCGCTGATACCACATGGGAAGGACTCCCTGCGGGTACAGTGATGGGACACTTGCATTTCCATCTCAACCCAGAAGAAGCAGATTCCTTTTATGTCCATACGCTCGGTTTTCATATCCGAATGGCTCCACCAGCAAGCCTATTTATCGCTGCTGGTGTGTACCACCACCACCTTGCCTTTAATGCATGGGGACGCGGACGAAAAGGAGCCATTGATCCACGTTTTTCAGGAATTAGAAGCTATACACTGGTTTTCCCAGAAGAAGCAGACAGACAATCCGTCATCGAACGCCTGACAAAAGCAGGCACTCAAGTCAACACGACAGGAAAAAGCAGCGAATTTGTTGATCCATTTGGCGTTCTCGTTCGTTTACAGATTGAAGAAACAGACTAAAAAGAAGGTGCAGAATATGGACAAACACACAGAGCTTAAAACAGCCATATTAAAAGATAAAATCAAACGAGTACAGCAAGAAGACGGGTATATATATATTACTGGACCCATTAAACTGCCAGTGAATTTAGACGGCAGAACTATCATGTTCAACTGGTATTCATGGTTAAAAGACGATGGAAAAGAGCCATTGACAGATGAAGCTTTAATTGAAAGCCTCTCGTCCCGCCAGCTTGCTGATCATCAGCAGTCAAGCGTTCTAGTATACGGGGATTTTGAGCAAGCTGACGAAGCCCTTATCCGCATGCATTCCATTTGCCACACTGGCGATATTTTCGGAAGCAAGCGCTGCGACTGCGGATTCCAATTGAAGCAGTCTATGCGAATGATCGAGGACAATGGGGCAGGAGCCCTGTTTTACTTAGCCAATCATGAAGGCCGCGGCATTGGTCTTTTCAGTAAAGCCATGGCTTATATTCTTCAAGAAAACGGCTACGATACAGTAGAAGCGAACGAAGCACTTGGTTTTGAAGATGACACACGTCAATACGAAGAAGCCATTGCCGTTCTTCAAACACTTCGTACAAAGCCAGTCAGACTCATTACCAATAATCCGAAAAAGACAGATGCGATCAGCCATGCAGGCTTATCTCTTTCTGGACGCATTCCGCTTTGGGGAGATGTCTCTGAATTTAACGAAAAATACTTGCAGACAAAAATCAACCGCTCAGGTCACATGAAGGCGGAGCAAGAGGTGCGTACGATTGCCACATCATGAGCGATATATGAAGCTAGCCCTTGATAATGCACGGGCAATGAAAGGTCAGACATCTCCGAACCCGCTCGTCGGGGCTGTGATTGTGCGAGAGAATGAAATTGTTGGAGTCGGTGCTCATATGAAAGCCGGTGAACCACATGCTGAAATTCATGCACTCAACATGGCCGGAGACAAAGCAAAAGGAGCCACTATTTATGTGACCCTCGAGCCTTGTTCCCACCATGGACGCACAGGCCCTTGCGCGGAAGCACTTGTAAAAGCCGGCGTCGAAACTGTTGTCGTGGCAGCACTTGATCCGAATCCGCTTGTCGCTGGCCGCGGGATTGCCATTTTACAAGACGCAGGCATTCAAGTCATCACGGGCGTACTTGAACAGGAATCCATTCTGATGAATGAAGTATTTAATCACTTTATTACGAAAAAAACACCTTTTGTGACGCTCAAAGCAGGCATTACCTTAGATGGAAAAATCGCCTCTGCCACGTCTGACAGCAAGTGGATTACATCTGAGACATCCCGTTATGACGCTCACCATATCCGCAGTATCAATGATGCGATTTTGGTCGGTGCTCAAACCGTCATTCACGATGATCCTTCATTAACTGCGCGGATTCCAAATGGGAATAATCCGATTCGAATTGTCTTAGACTCTAAGCTGTCAACACCACTGACAGCAAAGATCGTCACGGATCAGATGGCACCTACATGGATCTTTACAACAAAGCAAGCCGATAAGGAAAAACGAGCGGCTTTAGAAGAAGCTGGCGTCCGTGTCTTCATGACAGACAGCGACACGCGGGTGCCCCTGAAAGAAGTGCTTCAAGTGCTGGGAGAAAAAAATATCTCCTCTCTCATGATTGAAGGCGGCGGCCAGATTAACGCCTCATTCTTAGAGCAGCAGCTTGTAGATAAACTCGTCATCTATATGGCGCCTAAGCTCATTGGAGGACGACTTTCCCCTTCCTTTTTCGGAGGCGAAGGCATACGCCTCATGAGTGATGCCATTGAACTGGATCAACTCACCGTGGAACCACTCGGAAAAGATATTAAAATAACGGGCTATCCCGTTTATCAATAACAAACAGGCTGTCGAGATTTCCTCGACAGCCTTCTTTTTGTCTTCTAGTCTCTTCTCTCTAAAAACTCAATTCGATTCCCAAAAGGATCTTCTACATAAAACCGATTGGCTCCCTCCAATGGCTCATCTTCTTTTATACTAATCTGATGCTTCAATAATACCTCTTTTAATTCCGATAGGCTCTTTACAAGAAAAGCTGGATGAGCTTTCTTTGCAGCTTGAAAATGTTCCTGAATGCCAATGTGAAGCTGATGATGACCGCATTGGAACCAGACACCTCCACGTTTAGCTAGATTACTAGGCTTAGGTATTTCTTTCATCCCTAAAATTTCACCAAAAAACAAACGAGCTTTCTCTTCACTGCCTTTTGGGGCAGCTAGTTGAACATGGTCTATTCCAAAAAAGTTTGACATATTCCTTCTCCCTTTCTTTTCTCAATTGGTTTTTCTATGTAGTGTTTCTTAAGTTTTTGCGATGCTGAGAAAATTTACTTGTTACTTCATTGGCGGGCTTGATCTTTGAGTTTTTCATTGAGGTGTTTCTTACGATGTAGGGTTTGAATGACAATTTAAAAAACAGAACTCCCCTGATAATGAAAGTTCTGTCCATCTAAGTGTCTCTTGTCATGACAGTTGAAACCAAGACATATCATGTCAAGGTGTATGGGCGGTAAGTCATTTTGGTGAAACTTGTCGAAAAATGTTTCATGTGAAACATTGATCTTTACTTCCCTTCTATCAGCCTGCCAAAGCTTTCAGGTGAAAGCCCCGGTGAAATACGGACGCGGTGCAATGACATCATGCCTTGTTCCTTCTTCGCATGTCCTGGTTCAGTGGTGACAGCCATTTGATATCCGGCTTCCTTCGCCAGCTTCAACGTCTCTTCATTATAGCGCCCGACAGGATAACTGACCATTCTCGTACGCTGAGAAAATCGCTGATCGAAGAATGTCTTTGATCCTTTTAACTCCTCTTCCTGCTGCTGCTTTGATAATCGATTGAGCTCTAAATGATGAATCGTATGACTCTCAATCGATATCCCATGTGCCATCATCTCGTCCATTTGCTCATCCGTTAAGTGATTTGGACGGCCAATGGATTGCTCAATCATGAAAATCGTTGCTTTCATTTCATACTGCTTTAAAATCGGAAATGCCTTTGTATAGTTATCCGTATATCCGTCATCAAATGTGATGAGAACATACTTTTCACTTGGTATCGAATTGGTCGTGAGAACTTGATATGCCTCTTTTGGCGACAGTGTGACATAGTTATTGT
This sequence comes from Bacillus sp. FSL P4-0248, assembly GCF_038593305.1. NCBI lineage: Bacteria > Bacillati > Bacillota > Bacilli > Caryophanales > Bacillaceae > Bacillus > Bacillus sp. FSL P4-0248. The sequence continues at coordinate 3,493,695 of NZ_CP151983.1, forward strand.
CCTTCAGCCATTTCATATGAGATGCAAATTCGCTTTTTGGCACACGTAACGAGTTGCCGCTTGAGATACTGTGATACATCAAAATCGGAAGCTCGACCGGCTCCTTTTGCTTGATCCAGTTTTTTGTCTCTATCACTGCCGTTTCTTTTTTCTGCTGAATGTCTTTTGTTTGTAATGGACCCTTTTCCTCTTTGATGACTTGCTGGCTTCCTCCCGCCTGCTCCTTCATTCCCATACAGCCCGAAATGAGCAGCAGCATAAGACCAATCGTCATCAGCATACATGTTTTCTTCATTCACCAATCCTGCTTTCTCTTTATCTACCGAATGATTATAACAGAAATTGGTTATTCATTGACAACTATTTTGACAGGGTATTCATTTTTTTACACATTTCGATCATTTCGATGGCGAGCAGATGAATGGTCTCTGTTGTGAGCATTTGATCTTCTGCGTGTATGAGCAGTAAAGAAAAAGGAAGCTGTTCACCTGCCGCTTCTTTTTGAATCAGCGACAGATGCAGGTTGTGGATGCTTCGAAACGCTTCCTCCCCTTTTTCGATCAACTGCTGCGCTTTTTCAAAATCATCCGCTCTTGCTAGACGAATCGCTTCTACATAATGACTTCTTGCCTCGCCTGCATGGGCAATGATTTGAAAGGCTGCTCCCTGCATTTCCTCTAATACCGTCATCTGCTTCTCCTCCAATTATTCAAGATTCATTTGCTAGTTTCAGTGCATGCTCTAGAATTTTTTCTCCGTTTGCTGTTCCGTATAATCTTACATTGACGACATCGACAGGTATTTGATAGGGTGCCGCCGTTTTTTCAGCTGCTTTTTTCATAAAGCTTACTTGCGGTCCAAGTAAAATCGCCTGTACATCCTCTCCATGCTCTTCTAGTTCATCTGCAATGGCTCCTTCAGGTATAGCATAAATATAGTAATCCAGCCCTTTAGCTTCTGCGGCAGCCTTCATTTTGGACACCACAATAGACGTTGACATTCCTGCTGCACAAGCGAGAATGATTCGTTTCATTTCTCATCACTCCTATTGATAAATGACTTCTGTTTCAACCTGCAGTTCCCTTGTTTTGATTAACGTCTGGTACCAATACGCAGATGCCTTCAGCTGACGATTTCGTTCATTCTCCAGCTGGATTTCGACTAATCCGTAGCGGTTTTTAAAGGCATTCATCGGTGAGACATTGTCTGTAAATGCCCAAAGCATATAGCCTGTGCAATTTGATCCTTCTGCTTTCGCTTGAAGTGCCCGCTTCAAATGCTGGCTGATAAATGAAATGCGATATTGATCATCAATGATGCCGTCTTCTTTTTTAAACCGTTCTTCTTTTTCTACACCCATGCCGTTTTCGGCCACAAACCACTCAATATTTCCGTATTCTTCTTTTATTCTCATCCCCATATCATAGACAATCTTCGGGTAGATTTCCCAGCCTCTGAAAGGATTCATTTTTCTCCCTGGAAGCTCAAACATATCGTAATAATAGGATGGATGAAAAGGCGTCCCTTCGTTCCAAGCCTTACTCGGTGCCTTGACACGATGCGGATAGTACAAGTTAAGCCCAACAACATCCACCGTATGATTCTTGATGATCTGAAGCTCTTCCTCTGTGGAATCGAAAAGAATATCATGCTTTTTCAACACATCGATCAGTTCCTCTGGATACTCCCCTTTGATGGAAGGATCTAGGAACACTCGATTAAAAAACAAGTCATACATACGTGCCGCTTCTTGGTCATGGGGAGCAGACGATCTTGCATACGTCACTTCTGGATTGAGAATCACGCCGATTTTGGCTCCTGCCGATTCCTTCAAACCCATCTCCTGAAACAGCTTCACCACTTTTGCTGTTGCCAGAGCTTTATGATAGTTCCACTGCATCCATTTCTTCGTATTTTGCTCAAACGGATATCGTATCGCATCTAGATAAACACGTGTCTGAACAACAATCGGTTCATTAAAACTAAACCAATGCTTGACTCGGTCTCCGTAGCGTTCAAACACCTTTTCTGCATAGAGAACAAACAGCTCGACAACATGCTTTGATGACCATCCGCCGTACTTCTCAAGCAAAACAGCAGGAAATTCATAGTGCTCTAAGCAAAACATCGGCTCTACACCTGCTGCGATTAATTCATTGATCAGATCATCAATGTAACGAGCATAGGCCTCATCCACTATCCCATTCTCGTAATCTATGAGAAACCTCGACCAATTGATCGATGTCCTGTAATGTGTCAGCCCAATCTCTTTCATTAAGGCTACATCTTCAGGGTAGCGCTCGTAAAAGCTTGTCGCACCAGCAGGACCATAGCCTTCGTGCCACACGTGATATCCTTCCTTATACCATAAGTCGATGTACGAGTCCTGATGCGCCCGCTTTCCCTTCCATCCCTCGGTCTGCCAAGCAGAAGCCGCAGCACCTAGGATAAAATCACTTGGAATCTCAATTCTGTTCATGTCGCCGCCTCCCTTTTCTTCGTCTGAATGTTTATTCTGAATCTGGTGCTGCTTCTGGCTTGCGATTAGACAAGAGAACAAACGGTAAATAGATGAAAACAGCAACTCCAATGCAGATAAGCTGTGTGATGACAGCGCCCATACTGCCAGCGGTGGACAGCCATGCATTCACAAGCGGTGGTGTCGTCCATGGCACCATCACGACCGCTTTTCCAGCGAATCCTGTAGCCGTCGCAATATACCCAATCGTACCTGTCACAAGGGGCGTGACGATAAATGGGATCGCCATCACAGGGTTTAGCATCACAGGTAATCCAAAAATAACGGGTTCATTGATGTTGAACAGTCCGGGTCCAGATGAGAGCTTGGCAATGCTTCGCATCTCTTCCCTTCTCCCAGCAATAAAAATCGCAATCAAAAGACCAATGGTCACACCTGAACCACCGATGCTCATATACACATCCCAAAACGGCATCGTGATGATATTCGGGATCTCTTTTCCCTCTTGAAATGCTGTCATATTCACTGCAATCGATCCTAATAAGAGCGGCTCCCGGATCGGCTTAATCATCTGGTTGCCATGAATGCCGATCACCCAGAAAAATTGCGCCACAAACATCAACGTTAAAATCCCAGGCAGCCCCTGTACAACACTTTCTAACGGACGCTGCACCACGTTATACACTGCTTCATGCAGATAAATGCCTGTCAACCGGTGAAATGCAAAGCCAATTGAGCTAATGATTGTAATTGTAATGATCGATGGGAAAAGTGACGAAAAAGACGTTGCCACATTCGACGGAACCGAATCCGGCATCTTGATTTGCAGCCATTTCACCTCGGTCAGCTTACAAAAAATCTCCACAGATACGATCGCAATGATCATCCCTAAAAATAAGCTTTTTGGATCAGAAAATTGTCTTGCCAACACGTCAACAACCTCACGCATCGATCCATCGACCTCAAGAAGAAGTGTCGTTGGAATAACAGATATAAATGAAATCAATGCCATCAATCCTGGGAACAGAGACTTGTGACCGTTGATTTTCCCAAGCTCAATCCCAATGAGGAACACAGCCCCAATGGTTAAAAAGTTCAGTGTGGCATAATTGATTGCCTTCATAATAGGCTGAAGCTCTGCTAAAAACCTGAATATCTCAAAATGAGCAAGCCCTGTTTCCGGGCTCATGATCATATTCGCCACCAGTACAGCAAAAGCTCCTGTAATGATGATCGGCATCAGTGTGACAAATGCCTGTTTAATCGCCATAATATATTTCTGGTTGGTGATGCGATAAGCCACATGCCCCATGACATCTGCCGCTTTCTCCTTGAAGCTCATGATCCGTCTCCCCCTTTGCAAAAACTCGTGATCATCCTCCTTTTTGATGTTATTTTAAAAGCGCTTTCATTAACATCTAATCTTTTTCCTCACAGATGCGGAAATGGGTGCCGCGTTTTTTCATTTGGATGCTCCAATACTTGAAGCGCAGCTGTCAGTTCTTCAAATGAAGCGGCTTTGATGAGTTGTTCCACCACTTCCTTCCGTTCTGTCAGCCGCACAAGAAATTGATAAAGCGACTGTAATTCTTTTTGATACGTCTTCTGGATGCTTAACAAGCATACGACTTGTACTCGATCTTCACCCCACAGCACCGGCTTTTTCAACGTACAGATCGCACAAAATGTGTCATCTGTTGCCGGCTTAATTGGATGAGGAATCGCAACCAAATGACCGAAAGATGTGGGTGACACCTGCTCTCTTTCTAGCAATAATTGTTCAAACTCGTCTGGGATTCGATGCTGCTCCTTTAGCACGTTCACAAAAAATTGAAGAACCTCTTCTCTTGATTGGAGATCTTGCTGAAAAAATGTCAGCGCCGGACTCACATACCGCAAAACTCCTGTATCCTGTGAATTCATCACAAATCGTTTCAGCCGTACAATATCATCGTCACTTAGAATCGTATGTACATCAATGACTGGCACCGGCAATGTATTCTGAAGCGGAATGGTACTAATAATAAAATCAATGCTTCTTAAATCATACGAAGGAAGTTCCCCGACACTTGCAGTTCCAGCGATCTCCAGCCTTCCGCTAAAAGCTGCCGTGAGTTTATGAAGAAGAAGCTGGCTGCTGGCGACACCCGTCGCACACACAATAAGACATGTCTTTCTCACATGCTGTGATTTTGTCCGCTCGATTGCAGCCCCAATATGAAGTGCCAAATATCCGATTTCATCCTCAGGAATCTCAACACCCTCTTTTTCCTTCAGCCATCTCCCCATATAAACACCCGCCTCAAACGCAATGGGATAATACCTTTTAATGTCTGGTAAATAAGGATTTCGGATGTTCATATCGTATCTAAAACGATGAATGGCTGAACGCAAATGAAGACTTAAACCAACGATCAGCTCCTTATCAAACTGAATATCAAGTGACATGTGCTCCTCTACATAAGCAAGCAATTGGTGAGTGAAACGAAAATGATCTTCGTCCAGCAGATGAAATAGCGTATGGCCAGCCTCTCCATATGCCATCATCTTTGCCCCCATTAAGTGAATCGCGATGTACGCCATTTCTGATAGCGGAAAATCAATCGATAATACGCGGCGAATATCTTCAGCCATTTGTTGAGCTACCTGGAAAACTGGCTGCACTTGAATTTCTCTCAATTCCGCTTCTGGCATCTTGACCAGCTTTTTTTCTTCAATTCGTTTGCATGCGATAGCAATGTGGGTTACTAAATTACTTAAACCGATTTCTGATAGATGAAGTCCGGTGGCTTTTGTACGTGAACGCACGATGTCCTGAATCAATTGATATGTTTCTTCAGGTAACAGTGCAGCGTTCGCGTGCTCCTGCTGAAACACATGCTCTGCCATACAATATCTTAATTTCATTTCATCGCCTGTCAGACGCAGTCCATATTTAGGCCGGTGCGATATAGAAAGTCCATGCAATGAAAACAAGTGCCTGACAGCTTTCAAATCATTTTTCACTGTAGATTCACTCACAAATAATTCCTCTGCCAACCCCTCTAATTTGATATAGTCTTCTGACAGAAGCAGCCTTTTCAATAGATAAGCCACACGGTCCTCAGGCTGATTGGGAATGAACGGTTCCTTTTTCTCATTCCTTTCTCTCAGTGACTTTTTCAAAAATGTACGAAATGCTCCATAATCTTCAACGCTCAATGTATACCCTGCTCCGCGTTTAATATGCAGTGCGGCACCATGTTCTTCTAAGATCTTTTTAAGCGCTTTCATATCTGTTCGAATAGTTCGTGATGTGACTCCGATCACACGGGCAATTTCTTCACTTGTCAGTTCCTGCTCCGCTTGCATCAATCGTTTCAAAAGCTCCTCCTGACGTAGAGATAGCATGGGCTCTCCTCCCTTGGCATTTACTTTTGCCTATCATCATAAACGAAAATAGAACTCTTTGCCCAGTATTTCTTTCAAATCGGGAACCTTGATATGGCTCATTCGTATGAATATGAAACTAGAGGAGGGATGCATTATGGGTACTTTTATGTTTGTTGTCATTATCATATTAGCTTCTTTAGGAGCCATCGTTGCCAGCTTGTTCACACCAAAGGATAAACGTGCATCTGCTAAGCGTTCTGCACATCATAGCTCAACGACAAGCACTTATACTGATTCGTATACCCATCACGCTTCTGATGCCTCCTGTGGGAGTGATTCAGGCGACAGCGGCGGTGGTGGATGTGATTAAACAAAAAAACAGCCGCCCTTTTATGAGTCGGCTGTTTCATTTATGGTTTTAAAGAGCTTTCCAGCCCCGTTCAATCAAATGTTTAACATCCTTTGCAAAATCCTCGCCCTTTTCCATCACGTCCTGAGCTCTTCCTGCAAAATTACTGGCTACGGCCAGCTCCATTTTTTTCAATTCAAAGTGTAAGATTTTTTGATCAATCTCTGTTATATATTTTTCATATTCATTGTTGACGATGTCATGCATCACGCTGTAAGCGTCTTTCCGATGGCGATGAAAGTCGGTCCCTCTCTTGCCTTTCCATGACGAATCTAGTGCAGGCTTCTTGATTTCTTTGATATCTGACTGGGCAAGATCTTGTTCTGTTTGAATATTGCTTTTGGCTGTCTTTAACCGAGAGATCATTTCGTCAAATTCTGCACGTTTGTTCTCAATTCCCATATGCAGATGGTACAGCATCTCGGATAAACTCATGTCATCCACCTCTATCTGACCTCATACGAAAGCATGGCGTGAGCGCCTTTGGAAACCAACGAATCACATGATTTTTCCAATCCTGACATTTCTATCGTTTTGCTTTCATTAAGTATAGTATAAGGCGAAAAGCCTCAGCCTTAAATAGGGAAAAGGTGTCCTTTTAGTGACGCGTTTGGAAGAAAAACGGAATAATACAAGGTCTTACACCCCTAATTTAATATGAGTCTTTAAGACTATAATTATACACCGCGTTAAATGTACCTATAAATAAAAGCGAGTGTGCTGATTATTTTGCAGCAATCGCTTCGTCTTGTTCTTTTAATGTTTTCACGTTAGAACGTGTATCCTGAACATTTTTAATTAAGGCTTCTTTAAAGCTTGAGACCATTTCGCTCACTTCTCTTTCACGTGCCGTCCACTTAGTTACAAATTCAAGGCTGTTTTCACCCGCTTTATCTGCTGCTTTTTTCATCGCTAAAGCTTCTACGGCTTGGGAGACTTCATCTAGTTTATCCATGACTGTTTGGTAGTTTAACTTAATTTGTCCCATTGTGATTTCCTCCAGATTTGTTCAGCATGACGCTCTCTTACAAGCTGCTCCATGCTTTTGAGATCAAGCGTTTTGCGTCCTCTACTGCGTCTTCTCCTTTTTCAGCAAGACGTGCAGCGTCTCCAGCTAAGGAACTGGCAAAGGATAACGCAGCTTGTTCTGCTTCTAATGTACTGATTTTGAATTCGATGCGGCTCACGTAGCGTGGGTATTGATCGTTCACGATTGTTTGCAGCGCATCATGTGCTTCATTTCGGTCTGTTTTGAAATCCTGGCTTCGCTCACCTTTCCAAGAGGTCCCAAGCTTTGGCTGCTTGATTTGCTTTAAATCTGTTTCTGCCGCATCTTGTTCACGTTCAACCTTGCTTTTGGCCTTTTTGAGTCGAGCAATTTTCTCTTCAATTTCTGCTTTTTTATTTGAAATGCCACCGTTAAGGGCAGACAGCATATCCGATAAGCTCATATGGGTTCCTCCTCCTGTCCAAAAATAAAAACGCTGTTTAGAGTCCCTCTAAACGAGCGTAAGGTGAATAGCACTTTTTCCAATATTGTTATTATAAGGTTCAAAGACTCATGTTTGAATAGGGATTTGTGCCCTTTTTATGGGATAAATATGCTTTCATTCTGCTTCACACTACCCCTTTCGACCTCATTTATAGGAGGTCTAAACTCCTGTTCGTTTGCTATATGTCACATATAGTCTCACGGTCCTAGGACAAACAAAGCCGCCCCGTTCAGGAGCGGCTTTTGCAAACGGCTTATGAGGCCGATTCTTCTCTTTCTTGTTGATCTTTCACGTACCAAATGAATTTACCTGTATATCCGTAAATGATTGCAAGACCAATGGCAACAAAACTCAACCACATAAATGGTAAATAAGAGAATGTCGATACGCCGAGAATTCCTGCCATGTAAATACCGTTATCTGACCATGGAACCATACCAGACGTAAGCGTACCACCGACCTCAGAGTTTCTGGATAAAACTCGTCTGTCTAACTTTAATTTATCGTAGCTCTTTTCCATAATTTTTGGTGTAAGGATAATTGATACATACATTGCACAACCAAAAATGTTAGCAAAGAATGCAACAAGAATAGTGGAAAGAGTAACATTTCCCGCATTGTGCAGTTTTTTCTCAAAGGTTGAGACAATGACTTTCAATACACCCAGATGTTCCAATACTCCCCCAAAACCAAGCCCAAGAATAATCACTACCAAAGAGCCAAGCATGTTGACCATTCCACCACGATTGAGAAGCTGGTTTAGAAAGTCTACATCTGATTGAATTGAAAATCCATTGTATGCTGCACCAATTGCATCACTAGGATTCGCACCTTGAAAAGCAAAGGCCCAGATCGCCCCAAACAAAGCACCGATTGCAATAACCGGCAGAGCAGGCTTTTTCATGACAAGTAAAACCACAACAATTAGAGCTGGAATGAGCATCCATACATTAATATTGAATGTATCGAGCAATGCATTCTTTAAGTATTCAACCTTTTCTTGATCAATATTACGTCCTCCATAGATAAAACCAGTAACCGTAAACATAATAGCTGTAATAACAAAAGCAGGTATGGATAAGACCATCATCGCTCTTACATGCGCCAGAACTTCAACCTTTGATAAGGACGAGGCGAGAACTGTACTGTCTGACAGTGGAGAAAGCTTGTCTCCAAAATAAGCACCTGACAAGACGGCACCTGCAACGATTGGGAGAGGAATCCCTAAACCTTCACCAATGGCAATCATGGCAATCCCAGCTGTACCAACTGTTCCCCAAGATGTCCCTGTTGCGACAGACATAATGGCACAAATAATGAGTGTTGCCAGTAAGAAGATATTTGGATGAATAAATTCAAGACCATAATAGATCAGTGTCGGCACGACTCCGCCAGCGATCCAAGTTCCAATTAAAGCACCTACAGCAAGTAAAATCAAAACAGCATCTAATCCATTTGATATCCCTTTTGTAATAGCACCCTGTAAATCCTTGTAAGAGTGTCCTAAATGAAGACCAAGCCCAATTGCTAGAAACCAAGAAATAAATAAAGCCAGTTGAATATCCAAGTCGAAATAAATAGTAAATGATAAGACAATCGCCAAAAATAAACCTAGTACGGCGATGATCTCCACCATAGATGGCAAGCGAACCGATTTCAATGTTGTTTCCTCCCTTTGTGCGTGCGTTAAGCGTTTTCAAAATATTGTGAAAAAAGTGTGTCAATTCGAAAGAAAGTGAATTGCCTGTTTTTCTCTTTTTCACAGGCAATTCCACATATTAATAAAATAAAATTTTTGATATTATTATCGCTCTAGGAGCTCTGCACCCGCAATACCAGGCTTTGTCATCTCGTATGGATTTAAGATAATATCAAGTTCTTCCTCCGTTAAAACATCGTACTGCAAGCAAAGATCTCTGATCGATTGTCCTGTTAAAATGGCTTCTCTTGCAATTCTAGCGGCTGCTTCATAGCCTAAGTGAGGGTTCACGGCAGTGATCACGCCTGCACTTTTTTCTACATATTCTTTCAAACGTATTTCATTTGCTTCAATGTCCGCTAAGCAATGATCTGTGAATGAGCGGAATCCGTTATTCATTATACTAATAGATTGAAGCAAGTTAAAGACCAGAACAGGCTCCATCACATTTAACTCAAGCTGGCCTGCTTCAGAAGCAAGACAGATCGTGTGGTCGTTCCCAATGACTTGGAATGCGATTTGGTTAATGAGCTCTGCCATGACTGGATTGACTTTCCCAGGCATGATGGATGATCCAGGCTGGCGGGCCGGCAATGCGATTTCAGCAAGACCTGCGCGCGGACCAGATGCCATTAAGCGAAGGTCATTGGCAATCTTAGACATGTTCATCATACATACTTTTAAAGCGGCGGATACTTCTGTGTAAGCATCTGTATTTTGCGTTGCATCCACGAGATGCTCTGCGCCTACAAGAGGAAGACCAGATATATCAGCGAGCTTCTTCACCACGATTTCAATATAACGAGGATCTGCGTTTAAGCCTGTCCCAACTGCTGTTGCACCCATATTGACTTCATATAAATGCTGTTTTGATTGGTTGATCCGCTTAATATCACGGCTCAGCACGCGGCTGTAAGCTTCAAATTCCTGTCCCAAACGGATTGGAACAGCATCTTGAAGGTGCGTACGTCCCATTTTGATCACATGATCGAATTCTTTCGCTTTCTTTTGAAAGACGTCCTGCATGACTTGCATCGTTTCAAGCAGAATGTCTAACTGCTTGAGCACAGCAATGTGGATCGCCGTTGGGAATGAGTCATTCGTTGATTGCGACATGTTCACATGTGTGTTTGGGCTTAAATGGATGTATTCACCCTTTTGATGTCCCATGATTTCTAGCGCTCTGTTTCCAATCACTTCATTGGCATTCATATTCATGGACGTTCCTGCGCCGCCTTGAATTGGATCGACAATAAAGTACTCGTGCAGCTTGCCTTCAATGACTTCATCAGACGCTTGAACGATGGCATTTCCAATTCCCTCATATAAACGTCCAACTTCCATATTGGCTTGAGCTGCTGCTTTTTTCACGATGGCAAAGGCTCTAATTAGTTCCTCGTGCATCCGATATCCTGTAATCGGGAAATTCTCTTTTGCACGGAGGGTTTGAACCCCATAATACACGTCTGCTGGAATTTCTTTTTCACCAAGAAAATCCTTCTCATAGCGATAAGTTGCTTGAACCATCTCTTATGACCTGCTTTCTATAGAATAGTTAAATCACTAAATCTTCTGCGATTGGCGTTTCCATAATCTTTTTGACTTCTCTTGGATCTGTTGTTTTGCCTAGTGCCCACATCAGTTTCGGCACGATAGCTTCTGTATTCATATTTCTTGAACGTGCCACCAATTCTTGATTGATCTTGCGTCCTACCTCATACACACTCATGTCTTCTCCTTCTTCCAGACACTGAGTGGTGATGACAACAGAAATGCCTTCTTCCAGCAATTCGTTGATCTTTTCTAAAAGGTTTCTTCCTTCGAAAGGAATTCCGCCGCTGCCGTAGCTTTCAATGACAACGCCTTTGTACATGCTTTTGACTGCATCTAAAAACTCAGGCTTCAGGCCTGGGTGCAATTTTAACAGACACACATCTGTGTTCAAGGATGCATCTAATTTAAGCGGTTTCATTGGTGTTCTTTTTACTTTGCTATTGTATTCAATTTGATGGTTTTCAATTGATGCAATATATGGGTAGTTAATGCTTTCAAATGCATCGTAGCTTTTCGTTCTTAGTTTGATCGCACGTGTTCCTTGGATGACCCTGCCATCAAACACGACATACACGCCGCCAACACCGTCACATGCAAAGCGAATGGCATCTGTGATATTTTTCTTCGCATCTGTTTTCTTAAAAGTAATCGGAATTTGTGAACCTGTAATCACGATCGGCTTATCAGGGTTTTGCAGCATATAAGACAGCGCTGCTGATGTATAGGCCATTGTATCGGTTCCGTGAGTAACGACAAACCCGTCATACTGATCATAATTCTCATAAATGGCTGTTGCGATATCAACCCAGTATTCAGGCTGCATATTTGTACTATCTATACTCATTAGGGACTTTGTGTCCATTGTATATTCTGCATTAATTTCGTTTAAATAGCTCAAAAGATCCTCAGCTTTAACACCTGGAGCTAAACCATTTTCACTCTCTACAGATGCAATCGTCCCACCAGTCGTTAAAAGCAATAATTTCTTCAACAGGTCCACCTCTTTCGTAAAATTACTTCGTTTGTCACACATATTATAAGCTAGCTTGTGCTATTCTATAATATACGCTTTACGCGTACCTTCATTGCCATTATAGTCACATAACGCGAATTAATCAAGAAATTGTTACGCATAACGCGTACATTCTATGTCAAAATATGATATACTGTTGTTGTAAATAAAGGAGCGTTCATGTATGATACTCGATCGTTTAACCACCCTTAGAAAAAAGAAAAAATGGTCTCTCCAGCATACGGCAGATCGCCTAGGTATCGCCAAAAGCACCTATGCCGGTTACGAATCTGGGTACCGACGACCTTCGCTTGAAGCAGTGAAGCTGCTGGCTGATTTGTATGATACGTCCATTGATTTTTTACTTGGTAGAACGGACGAGCCAGAGATACAACGCAAAATCTCTGATATCAAAATTGAACTGACGGAAGCAAAAGAAGGAACCATTTATGTAGACGGCGTTCCCCTAAATGATGAAGAAATCAAACAGCTTGTTGCCTTTATTCGGGCGAAAAACACTCTAAAAGTATAAACACAGAAAAGAGAGGCACCTTATAAACAGGTGCCTCTCTTTCCTTTTCCAATCTCAATATGGAGAAGACAGCTGGCTTAATTCCTCTAGCCGCCGCTTCGCTTCTTCTTTATTAAACGAACTATAATAGCGATAATTCTCCTCATCTAAGATGCGGTAATGCTGACTAAGTACATTTTGCTGAAGGCGAAACGTGCCTTTTTTGACAGACGTCCTCCACCAAACCTTGCCGCCAATCGTACGCTCTACTGATAGATGTAATTCATCATGTGCCACAACTTCCAAAATCTCGAGCGGGTCATCCCCTAGGGTTCCTTTCAAAATGTCACTATCTCTGAATAATGCACATACGGCCGCGGATTGCGTCCAGTTGAGACGCAGCCTGTTTTTTTCAACCTGCTGTAGATGCCGTTTCGATAGACCAAGTACCTCCGCCATACGATCCTGCGTATAATTCTTTTCTCTTCGAATCCGTGCCATTTGTTCTGTGACGAGGTCGATTACCATCTCTTTATCCATCTCTCATCGCCTCTTTCGAGTGTTCAGTCTTTACTGACATCATACACGATTTCTTCGAAAAAGTGGCGCCTCATCCTATAGAATTCTGACAAAAACAGCTTAGTCGGTCTTCTCTTCTCCTTGGCCATGCTGCTGTCTCCAATTTTCTTGGGCTGTCTGATGTAAATATGGATAGATCTCCTGTTTGACGGTCTGTTCAAATACTTCTTCATCTAAAATGCTGTACGCCGGAATTTTGATCAATTTCCCATCTACTTTCCGAATGAGCACATCCATGAAAAGAAATCCTCTTATACTGTAACGATGCCTGCGCATGTCAATTGATTGAATATCTTGAAAAGGAATCATTCGCTCCCGGTGCAGCACAGCGCCATTCTCTCCGCGCTGAATGCGAAAAATCACATTTCCCCTCTTCGTAAAAGCAGGCAAAATCATCAAAAAGGAGATCCAGCCATAGACAATACCTAATAGTCCGCCTAAAAATAAAAATAATGTATAGTTTGATTCAAATGTAAGGGCTTCTGAAAATAACCAAATACCGATGATACCGAAGCCGCCCGTTGCTAAGAATGCCCATACTCTTAAAAAAGGTCTGCTCCTTACTTCTATTACTTCACTTGGATTCAAGCGTCATTCTCCTTTTCTCCATTAGAATATAGAACGTAACCCGTCTAGATGAGCCGTCTCAATGCGAAATTCATTTTCTTTTATTCCTGATACAAGCCACGATTGGTTCTCACCTGGAATCACAAATATCATGGTCTCCACATCAGGCGTATTATTTTTGTCATAGACGACCTTCATGAGGGAGTCCATCTTTCCTTTTCTCGTCAGTACATCAGAAACAAATGCCTTCACGAGCTCTTGATTCTCTGCTTTATTCAGAAAGGATGGCCACTCATTTTTCGCTTCGCTTGCTTGCTCTAACAGCATTTCAAATTCCTCTGCCTGCAAACTGATGACAGGTTCAGGGTGATCATTCATCTGTATATTGAAAAAGGCTGTCACTTGCTCCTCTGCCTGCTGATCGCTGTTCAGTTTGCGAATCTGATGCACTTGTTGATCATAAAGCGTATGATGCGCATATACACCGGCCTGTGTTGTGTGAAAAGAGGTGCTGACTTCTTCATCTGTGTCTCCAAATTTAGATGCCTTGATCGTGTGAGAGGCATCATTCATCGCCTGGATGAAATGACGGTATTCCGCTTTATAACGGTATTGTCTGTTTCGAAATTCCAGTACACCTTTTGCAAGCAAAGAGCGGCACGCAATTTCAAATAAAAACCCAAGGCGCTCGTCCTCTACTTCAGGATAATAGGCCTCCTTTAAGGACATGCCTTGTTCAAAATAGCCTTCACTGTAAAAACTAAAGATGAGTTCCTCAATACTTAGACTTAGCTGATCCAACTTGATCTCTCCTTATCCAAAAGAAAATGCACCCTTAAAGAAATCGCCTGCACCCTTTATGAGCGAATCTGCGGTTTCTTTTGTTTTTTCTATCCCTTTATGTATCGCCTGATTTGCCTGATCAATGGTATCATTCACTGCTTTCACACCTTGACCCGCCAGTTCGAATGCTTTTTTCCCTTTATCCACGACTGCATGAATCGGGTCCTTTAATTTCACTGCCATCTGTTCAGCAAAACCGGATGTCAGCTTGGCGACTTTTTCTCCAATAAATCCACCTACTGCTGAACCAATGGCGCCGCCAACAACGGTTCCAATCGGACCTGCAAAGCTGCCAAGAGCACCGCCGACAACGGCACCTGCGACAGAACCGCCAGCGATAAAGACCGTATTGTTCACTGCATTTCCAACAGCCTTTGCATTTTCACGCTTAAGAACTTCTGGCTGATCGCCGAATTCTGCATAGTTCTCGGCAATTTTCAATCCACAGCCAACCGTTTCTGTTGCACCAGTGACAACTGTTGCAATGATGGCATTTCCTTTCGCAAATCTTGCACCATTTTTCAGAACAGACTTAATCGCAGCCGTGTCCTTCCAATTAATACTTCCTTTTGTAAAATCACGAACACTGTTTGTGAACGCAACTGTATCGTCAGGATAAAATTTTGTGAATTTCTTATGGACCAAGTCAGCCATCGGCCAGTTCGATCGTTTTAATAATTCTTTTTTACTCAGCCAAATCCTTGCTAACCGGTCAAATCTCGTTCCTTCTACCCGGCTGGTCAGATCAAGCAGCAGTTTTGAATGCTGCGCTGCATATCGGCCATTCTCTTTAATGAAAGTCGTCATCCCAAGCCCGTAATATTTCGCCTGCATCATCACGATACCACCTAAGCTCGTGAGTGTACCATATTGATCATAGATACTGTACAATTTCCGCAATATATCATCTGCTTCGACCATTTTATCGGTTGCATGTCGAATGGCAATATCATCACTGCTCAATTTGCTGATTAATGCCTGTCCTGCTCCCCATGCATCCCCGACACCAGAAAAACAGCTTCTATACCGAGGATCGCAGCCTAAAATCAGCCCGTCCAGTTCACTATGTAAATCGCGGTGCTTCGTTTCAATGGCTGACAGCTCGCCTACAAAATCATTCGCCAGCCCAGTCAGCTGATCTGGATCAACCACAATGTCACGTGCCATCACATCATCTCCCTTCTCGGTTTCTTTCTCTCCGTTCTTCTCGTCTCTTTCGCTCAAGCTCTTCCATTCTGGCAATTTCAGCTTTACGCTCCTCAATTTTGACCGCTGCATCCCGCAGTTCCTGACTTGTTTCAAGCAAATCCTTTTCAAATTGATCATAGCGTGCCGTTGTTTCTTCAAAGCTTTGATCAAATTTATCCCTTGCTTCTCCCTGCCAGCCTGATCCTACTGCCTTCAGCCGATTTTCCAGCAGCTGCTTGGACTGCCGAATCTCATCAGCCGCTTCCTGAAACTTTTGAGCGAGTGCCAGCGTTTGACTAGAATCCAACTTTCGCACCCCTTTCTCCCAATTTAACGTACAAATGGATGATTTTATATGTCCTCATTATAAATAAAAAGACACCCAAAAAAATCACCCTAAAGAACCATTCAGCACATTACCTAATGAAAGTAGGCCTTTTTCCTCTCTAATTGCCAGAGAAAGCCTTTCTTGTTATGAAGCGCATTCAAGACGTGATAAAATGGACGTATTCTACAAAAGGAGTGACGTATAGATGAAAGAGGAAATGATTCAGCGTTTCACAAGTTATGTGAAGGTAGATACGCAGTCGGATGCAGAAAAGGAAAGCTGCCCATCTACTGAAGGACAATTGAATCTGGCGAGACAGCTTGTTGAAGAAATGAAATCCATTGGGATTCAAGAAGTAACAATGGATGAAAACGGCTATGTCATGGGAACGATCCCTTCTAACACAGACAAAGATGTGCCGACCATTGGCTTTCTGGCTCATATTGACACAGCCACTGACTTCACCGGCAAAAATGTAAAACCGCAGCTTCATGAGAACTATCAAGGCGGCGACATTACCTTAAATGAAGATCTACATATCGTTTTATCTCCACAACAGTTTCCAAATTTACAAAAGTACCAAGGACATACACTGATCACTACAGATGGCACAACCCTGCTTGGTGCAGATAACAAAGCTGGTATCGCAGAAATTATGACCGCTATGCATTACCTCATCGAACACCCAGACATCAAGCATGGAAAAATCCGTGTCGCTTTTACGCCAGATGAAGAGATTGGCAGAGGGCCGCACAAGTTTGATGTTGATGCCTTTGGCGCTTCCTATGCGTACACAATTGACGGCGGACCGCTTGGCGAGCTGCAATATGAAAGCTTCAACGCAGCGGGCGCGAAAGTATCCATTAAAGGAAACAATGTCCACCCAGGGACAGCAAAGGACAAAATGGTCAGCGCTGCGAAAATCGGGATGCTTTTTCACAACAAACTTCCTTCTGACGAATCTCCGGAGTATACAGAAGGCTACGAAGGCTTTTTCCACCTGACGAAATTTGTAGGGGAAGTAGAAGAGGCTGAGCTGCAATATATTATCCGTGATTTTGATAAAGAGAAATTCAACAATCGCAAGGCCCTGTTTGAAAAAATAGCTAATGACTTAAAAGCCACATACGGAGAAAACAGCATCACCCTCAGCATTCAGGATCAATATTATAATATGAGAGAAAAAATTGAGCCGGTAAAACATATTGTAGACATTGCTCATGAAGCCATGGAAAATCGCTCAGTAACACCGGTCATTGAACCAATTCGCGGCGGCACAGATGGCTCCCAGCTTTCATATAAAGGTCTTCCAACGCCAAACATCTTTACCGGCGGTGAAAACTTCCACGGTAAATATGAATTTATTTCCGTTGAAAACATGGTGAAAGCAACCGAAGTTATCGTTGAAATTGCCCGTTTATTTGAAGAAAAAGCATAGACATGTTTAAAACCGTTCCTGTTCGGGAACGGTTTTTTAATAAAAGTTTACAATTTTCTGAAACTTTTATGACACTTATTCGTACTAATAGAGACAACCCCAGAAAAAATTCTTCTTGACGAGTGAAATAACTGGAAATATAATAGTTAAAAACAACCAGTATTTTAGACCTAAAATAGCAGATCGAATGAACCTTAAGAACTAAACCGATTCTGCTGCTTATTTTCAGTTATAAACATCACTCACCCTGTCTACACTTAAAGAATAGGATGAATTGGAGGAATGTCATATGATGATTTTATTGATTATCGCTTCACTTTGCTGCTACTTACTATTCTCTTTCAAAAAAGATAACCGCACCCAAAAAAGAAAAAGCGCAGAGCTTTCGGAGTTTGAAATCTTTCGTATGCGCCGCCACTACAACGGAAAACGCCGTCACCCACTAAACGATGCACCTAAACAAGTATAAATCCAAATAAAAGAGCCTCATGAGGGGGCTCTTTTTGTTGAATAAACAGCAAAAAACGACCACTCAATCTGGTCGTTTTTCTTTTTATTTATATACCTTCGCAGGCACTTGAATCATAGGAATTCCAACATAATAAGGTGAAATTTCATATGGCTGGAAGACAACAGCAATTCCCTTTTTCGTGAAGTAATACTGCGTGTTGTAGTTGATTTCAATGTCGCTTTTTTTCAGGTTCGCGTAGAATTTGCTTTTATGTTTCTTTGTGTAGTTATAAATATAATCTCTTACTTTCGTACGCTTTTTCTTTGTTTTCACAACGTCTGTCAAGAACAGCTGCTTTGTTTTTTTCTTTGTTAACACATAGTTCATGCTGGAAACCATTGTGTCTCCGTGCGCTCCACCGTTATACATGTAATCATAGTTTAAGATACTCAGTTTCTTACCATTGTTAAATTTCGTTTTATACGTTCTCTCATACGTGACCTTCCCGTAGCCTTCCTTTTTCGCTTCGTCCTTTAAGTACAAGTAAGTAGAATAAGAGAAGGCGATATCTTCTTTTAAATCACGATTGATGGTTTTCATATGCGTCTTGCTTAGATTTTTCACCTGTGCATATTTGAACGTTTTTTTCTTCTTATAATAGTGTGTGCTTACTTTTGCTTTTTTTGCTTGTTTGGCATCAGCAGATTCAACTGGCGCAAACAAGGAAACAATCAGTGAGAAAATGAGCAGGCTGATCGTCAGGCCTTTTTTCATTGTCATAGTAAAAACCCCCATTTTTGTCTATTACCAAATGAGTATACCATGACAAAAGAACCAAAAGAAGTATTTTTCCATATTATTCTTCATTTTTCCACATCGGGTTTGTTTACCGTTTTCATAAGTTCCTGTATGCTTAATGTAGAATGCTAGATGAAGTGTGGTGTTTATCATAGAAGAGAATATTTTTAGTCACATTCGGACAACGTTTCATAGTTTGTCCCCAACCCAGAAAAAGATTGCCAATTACATTTTACAAAACCCTCAGAAAGTTGTGCTTCATTCTATAAGTGCACTCGCTGCTGAATGCAGCACAAGTGAAACGACGATCTTTCGGTTTCTAAGAAAAATTGGCTATGAATCGTATCAAGTGTTTCGTGTCCATGTCGCACAGGATATCGCGACCAATACACCTCAATCCATATACGGTGAGATCGAGGCAACCGATAGTGTAGCTGACATTAAACATAAGGTCATAGAGTTAACAACAAACTCTATACAAGATATGAAGCATATTTTAGAAGAGCATGCCGTCACACAATTCATTGAACACATGAAACAGGCACATAAAACCGTCTTTTTTGGAGCAGGTGCGTCCAGCTTTATTGCTGGGGATGCTTATCATAAGTTCCTGCAGCTTGGTTTTGAAGTGAGCCTATGCAGTGATCCGCATATGATGAATATGATTGCAACACACGCCACGGAACACGATTTTATCGTCGCAATCTCCCATTCAGGAGAGAGCAGAGAAATTCTTGACGCCGTACAGTTTGCAAAAGAAAAAGGGGCAAAGGTTGCTTCTATCACCAGCTATCCGAAATCTGAGCTCGCAAAGCGGTCTGACTTTCATCTGCTTAGTTCTTCAAGAGAGACAACCTATCGATCAGACTCCATGATCTCCCGTATCAACCAGCTTGTGATCATTGATGTACTATACGTCTCCGCTGTTTTAGAGCTAGGATCAAATGCCATTGAAAACGTGAAACGATCTCGATTAGCCGTAGCTAAAAATAAAACATAAACACAAAAGACCGGAGCTGATTCCGGTCTTTTTTTGTGACTTTTTTCATATTTTCCGTTGACACGTTCCTATCACGTCATGTACATTAAATGAACAATAGTTTATTTCCTACTATTAAATTTAAAAGATAGTATATATACTAACATAATGAAAAGAAAGCGCTTTTTGTAAGGGTTTTCTATATAGGGGGCGGACAACGTGACAAAGAAGATTGGATTCATTGGACTAGGTATTATGGGAAAACCTATGGCACTCAATCTATTAAAAGCTGGTCATGCTTTGACAGTTTTTGACCTAAATGAGGAAGCGATTCGATCGTTACAAGAAGCCGGAGCAAAAGGTGCTGTTTCAGCAGCTGAGGCAGCTTCTGAAAGCGATATCATCATCACAATGCTTCCTAAAGGAGAGCATGTAGAGGCAGTCGTTTCAGGTGATCAAGGCATTTTAACGACAGCTGCACCTGGCACTGTCATCGTAGATATGAGCTCAATTTCTCCTGTCACCTCCAGGGCTTTAGCTGCTCTTGCCAAACAGCATCAGGTGGAATTTATCGATGCACCTGTCAGCGGCGGAGAACCGAAGGCAATAGACAAAACACTTGCCATCATGGCTGGCGGCGAAGAATCCATCTTTGAGCAAGTGAAGGATGTCCTGCTTGCAATGGGCACTGAAGTCGTATTAGTTGGGGCAAATGGCAGCGGGACAACAGCGAAGCTTGCCAATCAAATCATCGTCAACTTAAATATTGCGGCCATGTCCGAGGCGCTCGTTCTAGCTGCTAAATCAGGCATTGCCATTGATAAGATGTATGAAGCCATCCGCGGCGGATTGGCAGGAAGTGCGGTGCTCGATGCAAAGGTCCCTCTCATCTTAGAACGAAATTTTGAACCTGGCGGACGCATCGACATCAACTTGAAGGATTTAACGAATGTCATGGAAACTGCTCACGATATCGGTGTTCCTCTTCCGCTTTCTAGTCAGCTACTTGAAATCTTCCACGCCCTCAAAGCGGACGGAAAATCCGGGCTTGATCATGGCGGCATCGTTCAATATTACGAAAAAATGGCTCATGTCGAAGTAAAGAAAGGATGAGATGGTCATGAAACAAAGCACTGACATACTGAATGCCATTCCGAAAGCAGATTCAAAGGCCATTCAATCAGCATACGAACAAGCACTGAGCAGCTTTCAGCATAAAGTTATTGTATTAGACGATGATCCAACAGGGATTCAAACCGTACATGGCGTCTCTGTTTTCACCGATTGGTCAGAGGAAAGCATTGAAGCTGGTTTTCTTGAAGATAGCCGCATGTTCTTTATTTTGACCAATTCTCGCAGTATGACAGAGAAAGAAACTGCCGCTGTGCACGAAACAATCGCTGCAACCATTGTAAAGGTGGCTAAACGGCTTAATCAGGACTTCGTCATTGTCAGCAGAGGGGATTCTACTCTTCGCGGGCACTTTCCGCTTGAAACTGAAGTACTCAAAACGACCATTGAACAGCAAAGCTCCCGCCATTTCGATGGTGAAATCCTTCTTCCTTTTTTCCAAGAAGGTGGACGCTTTACGATCGACAATATTCATTACGTACAGGAAGGACATGAATTAATTCCTGCTGGTGACACAGAATTTGCAAGAGACCGCACATTCGGCTTTCAATCATCTCATCTTGGAGAATGGATTGAAGAAAAGTCAGAAGGAATGTTCACAAAAGAGAACACGACCTACATTTCGTTAGCTGATCTGCGGGCTTTACGCATTGATCAAATCAAACATCAGCTCATGAGTGTGAAGGATTTCAAAAAGGTGGTTGTAAACGCGGTGGATTATGATGATGTCAAAGTCTTTGTCACCGCTCTCATTGAAGCCATTCAAGCAGGACAGCAGCTGATGTTCAGAAGTGCGGCGGCGCTCACAAAAGTACTTGGCGGTATAGGGGATCAAGCCTTATTAACAAGAGATGACTTGATACAAGAAGAAAGCCCTCATGGTGGTCTCATTATGGTCGGTTCTCATGTGAAAAAAACAACAGAACAATTACAAGCGCTTGAGCAAAATAAAGAGATGGCTTTTATTGAATTTAATACCCACCTCGTGTTAAAGCCTGATGCCTTTCGCGAAGAAATTGACCGCGTCATTCAGCAAACTGAAACACTGTTGGCAGCTGGTCAATCTGTGGCTGTTTATACAAGAAGAGAACGGCTTGATCTTGGGGATGATCGCCAAGAGGAAGAACTAAAACTCTCTGTACAGATTAGTGATGCTGTGACAAGTATTGTCCAGCGTCTCACCATTCGTCCTAAGTATCTTATTGCCAAAGGTGGAATTACCTCCAGCGATATTGGGACAAGAGGACTTAGCGTGAAACGTGCGACCGTGGCAGGTCAAATCAAACCAGGGATCCCTGTTTGGCAAACAGGAGAAGAAAGTAAATTCCCTTTCATGTCTTATGTGATTTTCCCGGGAAATGTTGGGGCAAAGGATACGTTAAAAGAAGCTGTAGACATACTTGAAGGATAAGGCATAGGGGGTTTTTGCGCCCCCTTATGCACCACAAAGGAGGAAAGATCATGTCATTAGTGTTTATTGGACTTGGCGTTTTGTTATTGCTGTTACTCATGGTTGTCTTTAAGTTAAACGCTTTCATTTCTTTGATTATTGTCTCTTTAATTGTTGCTGTGTTAGAAGGGATGACACCACTAGAAGCGATCGCTTCCGTCGAAAAAGGACTTGGCAGTACGCTCGGACATCTGGCACTCGTTCTCGGTTTTGGAGCGATGCTTGGGAAATTGATGGCTGATTCTGGCGGAGCTCAGCGGATCGCGATGACACTTATTGACCGATTTGGCATCGGAAAAATCCAATGGGCGACGATGCTGACTGGGTTTGTGATTGGAATTGCTCTATTTTATGAAACCGGATTCATTATCTTAATTCCATTAGTCTTTACAATCGCTCAAGCTGCAAGACTTCCTGTGCTGTATGTGGGTATGCCGCTCGTCGCTGCACTCATCACCACACATGGCTTCCTCCCTCCTCACCCAGGACCAACTGCCATTGCGAATGTCTTTCAGGCAAACATGGGACAAACTTTATTGGTTGGGATTATTTTAGCGATTCCTGCTGTTTTAGTAGGCGGACTTCTGTTTACGAAACTATTTAAAAAAGATCAGTTGCACGCACATATCCCAAAGAATTTATTTAATCCAAAGGAATTCACAGAAGAAGAAATGCCTAGCTTCGGCATTAGCATTTTCACTGCTGTTTTGCCTGTATTACTTATGACATTCAGAGCATTTCTAGAAATTTTCTTCCCATCCTCCCCATTGCTGCCAACCGCTGAGTTTTTAGGCGAACCGGCGATTGCACTATTAATCTCAGTGCTGCTTGCCATCTACACGTTTGGGCTTGGAAGAGGAAAGAGCATGCAGGATGTGATGAAGTCCATCACGGATTCTATCGGCTCTATTGCTATGATTCTATTAATTATTGCAGGCGGCGGTGCCTTTAAACAAGTGCTCATTGATAGCGGCGTCGATCAATACATTGCAGGAATCATGCAAGGAAGCACACTTTCTCCCCTGCTTCTGACTTGGCTCATTGCTGCTGTCCTTCGTGTTTCTTTAGGATCAGCCACTGTCGCTGGTCTCACGGCGGCTGGCATTTCTGCACCACTGATTGGCCTGACGGGTGTCAGCCCTGAATTAATGGTGATCGCAACAGGTGCCGGCAGTATTACGTTCTCTCATGTGAATGATGCGGGTTTCTGGATTTATAAAGAATACTTTAACCTATCAATGGCTCAAACTTTTAAAACGTGGACATTGATGGTCACCGTGCTTTCACTTGTCGGACTAGCTGGTGTTCTTGTCGCTGATTTGTTCATGTAGGAAATTAAATTGTAAAAACCATTGACTTTTCCCTGAAAACGTTGAATAATTGTGTTTATTAAGAAAATTGAATCAAAAGGTAACCTTATTAAGAGTGGTGGAGGGACTGGCCCTGTGAAACCCGGCAACCGCTGTTCCCAGGAACAGAATGGTGCTAATTCCTTAAGCAAGCAAATGCTTGTTTGAAGATAAGGCAGAGTTCTCACAGTATATGATGCTCTTCCTTATCTAAGGAAGAGCTTTTTTATTTGATTTTTTAACCTGAAGAAAGAAGGGATTCAGCATGACACAAGTACAAACCATTGGAAAGAAAACAACGAAACCGCCATTCCGCGCAGATCAAGTAGGAAGTTTACTTCGTTCAGAGCGCATCAAGGAAGCACGCAAGCAAAAAGCAGACGGTACGCTGACAGCAGAGCAGCTCCGACAAATTGAAAACGAAGAAATTACACGTATTGTAGAGAAGCAAAAAGAAATTGGGTTAGAGGTTGTCACAGATGGTGAGTTCCGACGTGCATGGTGGCATTTTGACTTTCTTGAAGGACTCGATGGAGTTGAAGGATTTGAAGCAGATCAAGGCATTCAATTCCATAACACAACGACAAAAGCTAGAGGTATCAAGGTAACAGGCAAGATCGATTTTACAGATCATCCAATGCTGGAGGATTATCGTTTCCTTCACAGCATCGCTGGTGATCATACGGCTAAAATGACGATTCCAAGTCCGAATATGCTCTTTTTCCGTGGAAAGCTTGAAGAAGGAGTGTATGACAGCTTAGAGGAATTCCACCATGATGTGGCACAGGCATATAAGAAAGCAATCCGTGCTTTTTATGATGCAGGCTGCCGCTACTTGCAGCTGGATGATACGGCATGGGCGGTGTTCTTTTCTGAAAAAGGCCACGAACAAATCAAAGCCTTTGGCCGTGAAGAAGATGAACTTCGTGAATCGTTTGCGAAGACAATCAATGAAGCTGTTGCTGACCGCCCAGAGGATTTGGTGATTACGATGCACATTTGCCGAGGTAACTTTAAATCAACTTGGGCAGCTGAAGGTGGTTACGAAGCAGCAGCAGAAACAATTTTTGCCGGCTTAGATCTTGATGGTCTCTTTTTAGAGTTTGACGACGATCGTTCTGGCGGATTTGAGCCCCTTCGATATGTGAAGAACCCAAATCTTCAAATCGTACTAGGCCTTGTCACTTCAAAATATGGAGAGCTTGAGCCAGGTGAACAGATTAAAAAACGTATTGAGGAAGCGGCTCAATATGTAGACATTAACCAAATCTGTTTGAGCCCACAATGCGGATTCGCCTCAACAGAGGAAGGCAACCTGTTAACAGAAGAGCAACAATGGGAAAAGCTGCGTCATGTGATTGAGATTGCAGATCAAGTGTGGACTTCGTAGTCCCTCAGAGTAGAAAAAAGACAAACCGCAGTATGGCGGTTTGTCTTTTTCTTTTATGCATCCAAATGTTCACCATTCGTCGCAATCACTTGTTTATACCAGTCAAAGCTTTTCTTTTTCTTTCTATCTAATGTACCGTTTCCTTCATTATCACGGTCGACATAAATGAAGCCGTAGCGTTTTTTCATTTCAGCCGTTGATGCGCTGACAAGGTCAATTGGGCCCCAGCTTGTATAACCGATCAGGTCAACTCCGTCTGCAATCGCTTCTCTCGCCTCTAGCAAATGGCTTCTGAGGTAATCAATTCGGTAATCGTCTTGAATGGATCCGTCTTCTTCTACTTGATCGACAGCACCCAATCCATTTTCTACGATAAACAATGGCTTTTGGTAGCGGTCATACAGCTGATTCAGTGTTGTACGAAGTCCTTTCGGATCAATTTGCCAGCCCCAATCACTTGCTTCTAGATAAGGGTTTTTCACACCTTCAAATAAGTTACCGCCAGTCACTTGTCCAAGAATCTCTGGATCTGTACTTGTCACAAAGCTCATATAATAGCTGAAGCCAATATAGTCCACTGTATGGTTTCTTAAAATATCTTCGTCCCCTTCTTGGAACTCGATGTTGATGTCATTTTCAAGGAAATAACGTTTCATGTAACCTGGGTAATAACCTCTTGCCTGTACATCTGAGAAGAACAATGTTTTACGGTCTTGCTCAATTGCAGCAAACATATCTTCTGGTCTTGAGCTGTACGGATAAGTTGTCATCGCTGCAATCATACAGCCGATTTTCGCATCAGGAATGATTTCGTGTCCTGCTTTGACAGCCAAAGCACTTGCAACAAATTGGTGATGCGCTGCTTGATATTGAATGCTTTTCTCGTCATCACCCTCTTCAAATACAAGTCCGCCGCCAGTGAAAGGCGCATGTAATACAACGTTGATTTCATTGAAGGTCATCCAATATTTTACTTTGTCTTTAAAGCGGGTGAACAATGTTTTCGCGTATGTTTCATAAAGATCCACAAGCTTACGGTTTCTCCATCCGCCGTAGTTTTTCACAAGTGCGAGCGGCATTTCATAGTGAGAGATGGTGACAACTGGCTCAATTCCATGCTTATGCAGTTCATCAAATACTTTTTCATAAAAAGCGAGGCCTGCTTCATTCGGTTCCGCATCGTCGCCATTTGGGAAAATACGCGGCCAAGAAATGGATAATCTGAAGCACTTGAATCCCATTTCTGCAAAGAGTGCAATATCTTCTTTATAGCGATGGTAGAAATCGATTGCATCATGATATAAGTTAAGGTCTTTCATTGATTCATCGAATGGGTGCATAATACCATTTGGTGATACATCAGCTGTCGATAAGCCTTTTCCATCTTGATTATATGCGCCTTCAACTTGGTTGGCTGCAACAGCGCCGCCCCATAAGAAACCTTTAGGAAATGTTTTTTCTAACTTGTTCATGTTGAATACCCTCCTCTTTTTCTTCTACACTGACTGTAAGCAGTGTCTCTTTCACTGTAATCGTTCCATCTGTTTTCGCATCAACTTGTGCAAAATCGTTTGTGTTGGTGACAATAACAGGTGTGGTGACATCATAGCCTTCTTGCTGAATGCCCTCGATATCAAAATCAATGAGTACATCTCCTGCTTGAATCAGATCACCTGACTGCACATGACTTGTAAAATACTTTCCGTCAAGTTTTACCGTGTCAATCCCCACATGAATGAGAAGTTCTGTACCTTGTTCACTCTTCAAACCAATGGCATGTTTTGTGTGGAAAATGGTTTCAACCTTGCCGTTGAAAGGTGCTACAACACGCCCAACTGTTGGTACAATGGCTGCACCTTTACCCATGATTTCATTAGAGAATGTTGCATCATTTACTTGATTGAGCGGCTTTAGTTGACCTTCAAGCGGGCTTTGTACCACTTCATTTTGAAGTGCTGCTGTGTCTTTCTTTTCTTCTGGTTTGTCTGCTTTTGTATCATCTTTCACTGGTACATCTTTGAATCCGAGAACAAGTGTCATGATCGTTGCTACGACAAAGGCGATTACTAAGCCGATGATTGAGTAGACAAATGTTGGTCCAATGAATGTTGGGAGACCTGGAAGGCCTGCTGATCCAGATATCACATATGATTTTACTTTAAAGATTGACATGAACACGCCGCCTGCTGCTGCACCAATAAGGGCTGCAAGGAACGGTTTTTTCAATCGCATGTTCACACCATACATAGCAGGTTCAGTAATACCCATTAAGGCTGTGATACTTGTAGACATCGCCAATGATTTAAATGTTTTGTTTTTTGATCTTAAGAAGACACCGAATGCTGCGCCTGCTTGTGCCATATTTGCTACAAACATCATTGGAAGAATGAAGTCAAAACCGTTTAACGTAATGTTGTTGATCATGATTGGAAGCAGTGCATAGTGCATGCCCGTAATGATCAATGGTGACATGAAGCCGCCGATCAAGAGTCCGGCCAAAAGACCTGCATGTTTGAACAATAAATCAATTCCACCTGAAAGGCCACTTCCGATAATCCCGCCAAGCGGTCCAACCGCGATGAGCATAACTGGTACAACGACTAGAAGTGTGACGGTTGGAACAAGGATGATCTTTAATGATTTCGGACTATATTTTTCTGCGAATCTTTCAACATATGAACCAAGCCAGATGGTGAGTAGAATTGGAATCACCGATGAAGAGTACACAACGGCAACCACTGGCAAGCCTAGAAATTCTGTATTTCCCGCGCCCAGTAAAGCGGTTAACTGCGGGTGCAGTGCTGCTGCTGCAATGGCAGCCGCGATATACTGATTTGTGCCAATTTTTTTG
This sequence comes from Bacillus sp. FSL P4-0248, assembly GCF_038593305.1. Taxonomy (NCBI): domain Bacteria; kingdom Bacillati; phylum Bacillota; class Bacilli; order Caryophanales; family Bacillaceae; genus Bacillus; species Bacillus sp. FSL P4-0248. The sequence continues at coordinate 3,521,566 of NZ_CP151983.1, forward strand.
GCTACGCTTACAGCAAGCAGAATCGGTAAGAAGTAAAAGGCTCCATCTCCGATGGCTGTTAAAATCGCATACGTACTGCTTTTATCTGATATCCACTGGAATGTGAGCATCAGTGCCAAAATCCCTTTGATCATACCGGCCCCAGCGATGGCTGGAAGAATCGGTGTGAAGACACCAGAGATAAAATCGAAAAGCTTTGATATCACATTTTGCTTTGACGCTTCTTCTGTACCGCCTGACTTTACATCAGATGATAGACCTGAGTCAGCGATCATCGCTTGATAGACATTTGAGACATCATTGCCGATAATGACATGATATTGGCCTCCGCTTTGATTCACGCCCATGACGCCATCTGTTGATTGCAGCTTCTCTTTATCTGCCTTGCTTTCATCGTATAAGTTGAAGCGAAGTCTTGTCATACAATGCGTAACTTGCTTAACATTCTTTTCACCGCCGACAAGTTCTAGCACTTCTTTTGCTGTTTGTTTGTGGTTCATTGTATTACCCTCCAAACGTTGATTTCATCTTGATATAGAAAAAACCTAAACATCCATTAATGTCCGAGAAATAGCGATTCAGACATTAATCGATATTTAGGTTTTGCCTGCTTAACCAGTAACAATCCTTCATAGCGATTGATCGTTATTTAATTTTTATAAGTCTTTAGATATAAAAAAACCTAAATCACGCCTTATCATAGATAGGGACAATGATTTAGGTTTTGCCTGCTTGACCAGTAACAATCCTAAAAGATTGTGGTTATTTAGTTTATAGTTATAAATTATCATGTTAATTTTGTGATGTCAACGCTTTCTTTTTGAATTTATTTTCTTTTTATTACTCTGTCTATATGCAAAGTTAAATATAGCATTTCATCTTCTATGAGACTTCGGTTGTATTCTTTTTGAACATAATCGTTAATTTTTTCTGCGCACTGAAAAGCTGCGGTGTTTTTCTCTTTTACCACTTCATACAGAAACTCGTTTTGATTTTCCATCTGTGTTTCGTTAAACAGACGCTGACCAAAAAACTTCAAATGCGTAACAAAACGGAAATAATTTAATGATTCCTCGTCCAAATCAATTTGAAAGTGATACTTAACGATGTTTAAAATGTCTTGAATGAGTTTGGTGATTTGAATAACGTTTGGCATTTCTTCATTGAGCTCTGCATTGACAATATGCATGGCAATAAAGCCGGCTTCATCCTCAGGAAGATGGATGCTCAGCTTGTCCTCAATGATCCGAATAGCTTCTAAACCGCATCTGAACTCATCTTTATACAGCCGTTTGATTTCCCAGAGCAAGGCATTTTTGATGTCCATTCCTTTTTGATGACGTTCAATGGCAAAGGTGATATGATCCGTCAGCGTCACATAGATGCTGTCATTTAAATTTTTGTTAAGGGTTGTTCTCGCATGCTCAATAATCGCCTCACACACTTGCATATACTCGATTGGAATATCATAAAGCAGGGTTTTGAATTTTTCTGATATATCTTTATTTTGAATAGAAAATACTTTTTCGATTCGTTCTTCGTCAATCGGGTCTCCGCTTTTCTTTTGAAACGCGATCCCTCTGCCCATAATGACCAGCTCATGCTGCTCGTCATCATACGCACTGACAACATTATTATTGATTACTTTAGAAATGATCAATTGATACCCCCCAGTACATTCCGCTTTTTCGAGCATTTTATCGTTGATTCATATGTCATGTTATTATTATTTTCAAAAAAGAGGACTTTAAGATGATTTTACATTTTTTTTTGATCCGGTCAACTAGAAAGAATGACATATTACCTCTCAAAAATGACGAAATAGGGGCAAAAAAGTCTAAAAACATACACAAAAACACTCTATAAAGAGTGTTTAAAGTGTGTTTTTTACAAAATCAGGAGCAGTCCCAATTATAGACGACATTCTCGAAATTTTTTCGTTTAAGGTCTTCTGGTTTGATAAAAAAGTTGGCAATACCGCAATCTCCCCACATCAAATCTACTTCATCATCTGAGTCAATTTGTAATAATAGAACGGTATGTTCTTGATCTACATAGGTACGCGGGTCTTCTTGTGTAAACCCTGGGTACCCGCCCAATTTGTGACCAAAGCCACTCGCTGTTTCATAAAATTCATCCAGCAGGGCATCTGCTTCATCGCCATTAACACCTTCTGCATCTTCGAATAGGTCCCAGCTGTTCTTTCCTGTGACTTTTTCAAAGCGGAAATCTCCTACACTGATCGTTTCGCTTGATAATTCACCTGTAATTGCGCCTTCCTTCGTCACAGGAAAATAAAAATCGTCTGGAATTTTCACAAAAGAAAAATCAGTCATTAACTCTTCTTCTGCCAAGAAAGGTTCCTCAATAAATTTGATGCGAAAATCTTTTTGCTCTGTTTTATGGTCAATATTCATCCCATAAAGATCATCATGCACAGAAATAAAAACTTGCAAAAGTCCTGTTTCTGGATAATCCTTCACCTTGGGCAGCTGGCCGAAATTAATTTGCGCCAAAAGTTTCATAGGATGTCCTTCGCCGTCAACTGGATATTCGTCGTTTTTTGGAAAATAAGGATCACCAGCTATTTTGCTGTCGTATGGTCCTGTTTTTCCTTGTTTCATCTGCAATTGAATCATTGGTTTTTCCGTTTCATCTAACAACGGACGGTAGGGTGCAAGTATTTCTTTCAGCTTCGCTGATTGTGTCACGATGATCTTCCTCCTTATGAATAGGTCTAATGACAAAACTAGTCTCTCTTTTTCTATCATACAGAAGTGTATCCTGCCTGTCAGCGATAAAACGGTCATAATCCTAACAAGTTTCTCACCTTGAAATGATAAAAAAACCTCCGATTCAGCTGGAGGTTTTGTCGTTCTTTTATTTCACTTGATAGTTTACTAAGTCGTTTGCTAATGCTTTCATCGTTTCGTTTGTTTCGTGAAGACCTTCAATAATTTTCGTAAAAGTGCCTACTAGTTCTGCTTGATGCTCAGAGGAAGCGACAATTTGCGCAATTTCTTCTTCCATTCCTTTGATCGACCCCTGCACATCTTTTAGGGCTGTTTCAATATCAGTCGTCGCCTGTTTCGCATGAGTTGACAGCTTTCTCACTTCTGTTGCGACCACTCCAAAGCCTGCTCCTGCTTCCCCTACTCTTGCAGCTTCTATTGATGCATTGAGTCCAAGTAAGTTCGTTTGATCAGAGATACCTTTGATGAGATTGGACACTTGATTGATTTTAGAGGAATTTTCGACAGTGGTTTTCGTATTTTGTAGAATTTGTTCACTTGTCGCTTGTAGTTCCTCTGAATGTGCGGCAACCTGCTGTACCATTGCGACTAATTTTTCGGAAGCTTCGTTGCTCTCCGTCATGATGTGATCTAATCGTTGTTGATTCGTTTGGTCATATGCCACACAGAAGGCAGCAACCACTTGACCTGATTCATCATTAATTGGAACGGCTACGATATCCATTGGAATCCCGTATACTTCTTTCGGAATTTGGATAAACGATGGTTCTCTCCCATTTTTCAGCATCGCAAAGTTTTGGAATCCAGCATCTAGTGCATCACCAGCTTTAAATCCTAAATCAATATTCCCATGCTGCTGATAGTAAAGAACCTTCTCTTTCCCTAAAATAGAAAAGGTTAGCTGCTCTCTCATAGCGAGTCCAATGATTGGTAAAGCGTCTATTATGTTATCGATTCTCTGTGACATTCGCTTACGTTCATCCTCTCTTTTTCTAGTACACCTTCTTTATCGGTTCGTTATATGATCTATTACAGCCTGTAATGTGTACTAATATCAATCAAATGACCTAAGACATATAAAAAGCCCACATTCTATCAAGAGAATGTGGGTGTTTTTTAAACAAAGTAAATGCACATGAAGACACTGATACCGATGAGAAAAAGATACATATAGTCAATCCATGAGGTGCTGATGATATGATAATACGTTCGCTCTCTCGTCCCTGTGAAGCCCCTGACTTCCATTGCAATCGCTAAGCGTTCTGATTTTCGTACGCCTTGCGTAAAAAGGGGCAATGCATAACGCATAAAGGCTTTCCAGCTGTTTTTTTGCTTGTAGCCTCTGATTTTGTGTGCAGCTTTCATTTGTTTTAATTCACTTTGAAATAACGGAATAAACCGGAAGCCGGCAAGCATGCCATACGCCCATTTTGGGGACATTCGGCATTGATGAATCAGACTCATCATAAATGCCGTCAAATCTGTTGTGGACGTAAAAAGGAGACCAAATGTCACAAATCCCAGCATTCTAAAAGCGATGGTGAGCCCATTTCTTAAACTCTCCTCTGTGATATGAAACCACGCCCACTTCCAAACGGTATGATCCCCCTTGCCGAAGGCCGCCATCATCCAAAAGACGAGAATAAAAAAGAGCAGATAAGGGACAAGCCTTGTAACGAGATACTTCATATTCCATCCACCTAAAACAAGTCCAATGCCAAGAGCAAACAGCCAAATGATAAAGGTAGTTTTAGGGTCAGAAATCGACATGAGACAGCCCATCGCAAGCAGATGAGCGAGTAATTTCATGACTGGATTCACAGTAGAAAGAAAGGATTGATTACTTTGCAATCGTCAGCACGTCCTTTCTTTCTGCCACATAGCGATAATGTAAAGGAGCTCTCAGCTGATAAGCATCGACAAGTTCTTGATTTGAAAATAAATCATAAGGGGTGCCATCATAAACATGCTTCCCTTGATGAAACAGAAGCACTTGATCGGCACACTCATCGACAAGCTCCATATCATGTGTGACCATCACAATGGTCGTACCTTGGCGCTGACGCTCTTTTAAACGCCTCATCAATTCCTTCGCCGTTTTTTCATCCTGCCCGAAAGTCGGCTCATCTAACAGCAATACATCTTGATCAAAAAGGAGCATCGTGGCAACACTTAATCTTCTTTTTTGCCCTAAGCTTAAGGTGAAGGGATGTGCTTTTGCATGATTCTCTAAACCGAACTCTTTCAGCAGCTGAACCGTTTTTTCTTGTACGACTGATTCTGGCCAGTTTCGCTGTCTGCCGCCAAAGGCAATTTCATCGAATACTGTGTCTTGTATAAATTGAAGCTCCGGATTTTGAAACACAAAGCCTGCTTTTTCATATAGTTCTCGGTCTGACCACTTTTTTAGGAGTGTATCTTTTAAGAAAATGTGGCCTTTTTTCGTTGGCTCTAAACGAACCAAATGTTTGAGAAGTGTACTTTTTCCACTTCCATTTTCCCCAATGATCGCCACCCAATCCCCTGATTTGATATCAAGCTGGAGATCACTCATAATCCTTTTTTTCCCGTAGCTTAATTGAAGATTTTCTGTACGAATCATTGTCTTTCGTTCGATTGATGGCACTTTTTCTCGCTGCTCTTTTCGTGTTTTAAAAGTTTGCATAAAGGTTTGACTCAGTGGATGAAATGGATCTTGAATGATCGTGGACCATTTCTCGGGAAATAATTTGGGCCGCCAAATTCCAGCCTCTTTCATTTCTTCCTCATATGCCGTGAGCACATCTTTTGGAGCTCCATCTGCTAAAATGCTGCCTTGATCATCTAATAAAATCACCCGGTCCATCCATTCGATGACACCGTCAAGCACATGCTCTACAAAAATCATGGTCTGCTGCTGACCGGCTGCAAGCTGCTGCAGCAGTTGAAATATGTCCATTCTACCTGCCGGATCAAGCTGTGCGGTTGGTTCATCAAAGAATAGAACATCCGGCTGTAATGCGAGTAAACAAGCAAGTGCCAATCGCTGCTTCATGCCGCCAGATAACGTGTGAATCTCTGTATGCGGATCGACATTCAGTTGGACTTTTTGCATGAGCTGCTGAATGGTGTCATCCATCTCTTCACGAGGGACGGAACGGTTCTCTAAGCTAAAGGCAATTTCTTCATTGACGCGGTGCATACAAAACTGAGAGTCTGGATCTTGAAACATGACGCCTGTATGTCTTTGTAACACCACTTCGCCCTGCATGTCTGCTTCCACATGCTCTGGAATGATTCCAGCCAGAACCGAAATGAGCGTAGATTTCCCGCTTCCGCTCGGTCCTAAAATAAGCACCTTTTCCCCTTTTTGAATCGTAAGGGAGATTTGATGCAAAACGGGCTTAGGCTGTTCATAAAAACGGACAGAGAGTTCATTGCACGCGAGAAATGAATTCATGCTGTTCACCTTTGTTTCGTTTTTCTTTCATGATGGCATATTGATTCAGTACACCTGTTTTGGATAGTGCGTCCACCACCACTTTCGCAAGGCAGCCGCCAAGTATCATTCCACTAATGATTTGAGTCACAAGCGTCATAAGTAAAACTTGAGGCGTGTAATATCCAAAGCCATTTGCCACGAGACTGTAAGACATCGCTCCGATAGCGGCAAAGGCACCAGAGAGCATCAGTGTCCACATGCGATACCGTTTATAACCAAAAAGAGCAAAGGCGATTTCTGCCCCAAGCCCTTGGCATACACCAATCAGCAGAGCTGAAAGTCCAAAGTGGCTTCCTGTCAATAATTCCACAGCAGCGGCGGCTGTTTCCGCAATCAGAGCAGCTCCCGGCTTTTGAATGATATATGCAACGATTGGACTGGCAATGACCCATATTCCAAACATGATGTTGCCTCCTGCTGGGCCAACAAGTGCTGTAATCGGTAAGTATAGCGTGGACCATCCTAAATAGATCACACCGCATGCAACGGATAAAATCACCGCAAGAACGACTTCTTTCATCTTCCATGTCATGATGAATGCACCTCCAGTTGAACTGGCCACTCTTCAACAGTGAAGGCCATTTCCCAAAACTTGTACTCGAGCTGGCAGCTTAAGATAAAATGCTGTTTCATTTTTTCCTTTTCCTTCTCACTTGCTGCTTCCGCCAACTGATCGAGCCGCTTGCAAAGCTCACCTGTAACAGAATCGGTTAATCCTCCATAAAACGTGATCCACTCATAAAACGGATGTGACGGGTCCGGCTGCACATCTGTAAGCATTCGTTTCCCTATTTCCCAATATGTCCAAGGACATGGAAGCAGGACAGCGATGATTTCACCAAGCGTGCCTTCTTGCGCAACTTGCAGCATGTGATGAATATAGTGATGAGCACTCGGAGCCAAAGAAGCACCTTGGAGCTCATCATATGCTACTCCTGCCACTCGGCAAAGGTTTTGATGAGGGTGCGTCTCACTATCTAGTACAAACGCAATCTGCTGATGGAAAAACGCAATATCCTCTCTGTCTGTACATCTGCTGAGCGCTGCTGCATAAATTTTAATGAATGCTTGTAAGTATTCTGCATCTTGTTTGACGTAATGAATGATTTGTTCCTTTTCCAGCTTTCCTGCTGCCAGGCCTCTGACGAACGGATGCTGATAAATGGCTTCAAATAACGGTTCTGCTTCTTTCCTTAATTGCGTAGAAAATGTCATAAAAAAAGCCTCCTCTTCTTCAGTTGAATAAATGAAAAAGCCACCCCAAATGGAGCGGCCTTCTTATCAATTCAATCATGAATAAGACAAGGTCCAGCTCCACTTCCCTCCGCTAGTACGAACTAGATCAGGTTCAAAGGGTCCAAGATTTTCTCTTGTCTCAGTCATACATGACTCCCCTAGTGGACTTTTGTCATTTAATTATCTTTACTCTACACATGTGGCGATTTGATGTCAACCGCCTTTCTTAATTCAACGTTCTGATTGTTGGCAGCTTCTCGATCCCTGCAGCATAGTAGAAATTCAGCACACTGAAGAAATCAATCGGCTTTCCTGTTTTTAAATCTACAGCTAAAATATGATCACCGTAATTTGTCATATCATCAATATCTAAGCGTCTTGGTGTTGTCTTCCCGAGTGTATCAACAAAGGTATCATGGTAATATTGCCCGCTTGCATATGATGATTGATGGTACATAAACAATGTCTCAACATCTAAGTAAACGAGGATGGCTTCTGAGGAGCTCGCATAAGGAGCTGAGTATGACACAGGAGCCGAAATGTTTTTTACTTTCACACTTGAGATTGAATGAGTTCTTTGTTCGTATTTTCCATCATAAGAGAAATAAAAAACACGCTCCCATTCATAATTTGCTGTCTTTGTTTGCTTATTGTATACTTTTGTACCATTTGCAAATACATCACCGTTTGCATACTCAGCTACAAAATATTGCAAGGTGGACGAAAGAGATACAGCCCCCGTGAAATTGGGCGGGTTTTTTGCATTTACTTGTATCGTGTAGGAATCTCCAAATTCTCCGGCGCTTGTAATACCGAATGCATAATCACCTGCTGGTAAGTTGGTCAATCCAAGCAGGCTGCCTGCCGGTTGAATCAAATCTGTCGGGTAGGCTTGTCCTGTTTCATAATCAACAACAAATAATTGAACAAAATAATCAGGGTTTGAAGAGGTAATCCGGCTGATGAGTGCCTGAGGTGAAGATGTGCTTAAAAACCATAAATCAACTGGGTCGTCCTCTGTTAAGACAGCCGATTGATTAATAGCTAGTCCATCAATGGAGCGAACGGCAGACGTGCGCATTTTGCCTTCTTTAGCAGCTTTTCGTTTGATACTGATTCCTTTCTTCTTATTCACTTTAAATGATTTTTTCACTTGCTTCTGTTGAATAGCGGTTCCTTCATCCTGCTTTTCAAACGATTCTTGCACTTGCTGAATCGCTTTTTCCGTCAGTGGTGATATTTTCCCTTCTGATTTCGGTGCTTCTTCTGCTTTTAATGCTGGTGACAACAAACCTGTTGCGACGAGTAAAACAGATAGTAAAGCTGCGGTGATTTTGACATAAAATGCTCTCACAGGAACATCCCCTTTTTCCTCATTTGGGTTTTTTACCCTGTGATTATTTTACCATTATTCTATTTATTGTTTTGGTCTTTTTTGGGACATTTTTATAACAAAAAAACCAGCCGCATGAGTCACGACTGGTTTTTGATCGTTTTATGCAATGGTTTTGACAAACAAGCGTGCTGTTTCTGCACTTGATCCCGGGTTTTGTCCAGTGATGATTTGTCCGTCAACGACAGCAAATGGCGCAAAGGCGTCTCCTTTTTCAAACGCTGCCCCCTGCTCACGAAGTTTTGTTTCCAATAAAAATGGAACTTTTGATGTCAGCTGCACGGCTTCCTCTTCTTCGTTTGTGAAGCCTGTGATTTTTTTGCCTTCGATAAATGATTTGCCATTATGGTCCTTCACATCAACGAATGCTGAAACGCCATGACAAACGGCTCCGATCGCACCATTTTTATCTGAAACTGCTAAGATCGCATCCGCTACCAGTTGATTAGACGCAAAGTCGATCATAGGGCCGTGCCCTCCAGCAAAGAAAATTCCGTCATAATCAGCGGGATTCACATCTGTAAGCGCCTTTGTGTCTTGAAGTAATTCATATACATCTTGATATTGCGTTGGGACACCTTCAGGAATTGAATTTTTGTCAATTGGTACAGTGCCACCTTGAATAGAGACAATTTGTACTTCTAGTTCATTTTCTTTAAAAATATGAAATGGCTCTGCCAACTCTTCTAGCCATAAGCCTGTTGGATGTCCATTCATTTCTGGGCTGCTTGTCGATACTAATAACACTTTCTTACTCATCTTGATCATCCTTTCGATTTATCCTGTGGTTATTTTATATTTTGCACAATTAAATATCAAGCAATATGACTTTAGGCCAGCTCATTATGTTATACCCGATTTTCTAAAAAATATGGTATGACTCGAAATCTAATCAATATGTCACATTCTATTGGTAGGGAATTTCATGTAAAATTGTCATTGAGTGATATAATATGAGGAAAGATTGACAGATCTCTCGTCACATGAGGGGATTTTTAAAGGAGTGGAAAAGAGATGAAAACCTATTCGATTGTGATGATCATCATCACGCTCTGTATTATATTGGCCGTCTTTTTGATGAACCTAACGGGGGTCATGTACGGAAAAATCATTTTGGCCGTTGCCGTTGCCCTTTGTCTGACATCCATTATTCGTTTGATGGGTCTTCGAAAAAGATAAAAGCCGCCCTCACCAGGGGCGGCTTTATTTAAGATTAGATCGCCAGCATCAGTGCAATGAGTGCAAGCAGTGCTGGTACTCCTTGTTTGATGATAATTGATTTATTGGATGTTACACCGCCAAATACTGCTGCGATGATCACACAAAGAATGAAAAACAGCTGAATCATATATCCAACGGTATTCGATCCAAGAATGAGCCCCCAAATGAGTCCTGCAGCTAAAAACCCGTTATAAAGCCCCTGATTGGCAAACATTACTTTGACATTTGGATCTTTTTGCAAGTGTTCTGGCAGCTTAAAAGACCGCTTCGCCATCTTTGATTCCATAAAAAACATTTCTAATAACATGATGACAATGTGTTCTAATGCGACAATTCCTACTAAAATCATTGCTAAAATATTCAATTTAGTTAATTCCTTTCTGATAGACGGTCACGAATCTCTATTTTGTCCGTGTATAAATCAAAGTCTTGTATTAATTCTAGTGCTTCTGTAAAGCGACTTTGTGGAATGTCTTTCATTTTTCTCACGCCGAATTCCTTTTTAATAAAAGCCATGATGGTATTGATATGAAGCTTACCGTGGCCATCATACTCCAAATGGCTGCAAAAAGTCTGCATCGTCCCTCGAATCACCTTTAATTGCTTGGCAGTGACACAACTCATTGGTAACGCTCATCCTTTCCTTTGTTTTAACAGCTAAAAAGAATCTTGGTTGAAAGAAAAACCTTCCAGTGTCTATTATATAATGGTTTCATTCGGATATCAAAATAAAAAAGAACAGACATTCGATTTAAAAAACAATCGTGCCCTCACAATCCTTTTCTCACATATCAAAAAGCCGGATTCAATGGTAGAATCCGGCTTTCTATTTAGTTACTTTTCGAAATTAATACCTTTCCAACAGAACGATCCTTACTTTGTCCAACGACTTTAAAGGATAACCCATATGTCGGTACATCGCGTCCTGCATCTGGGTTGTTTGGATTCACATAGTTCTTTTTATCACTAAATGTACGAGCCGGTCGAATGTAGCGATCTTGCAAAGTTAAGCCCGTTGTTGCTGTATAATCTATATTCAGCTTCGTACTTGGATTCAAAGAGAATGCTGCATCATGTACTTGGAACCCTGTGGCGGCAATGGAACCGTCACTCCATTTTAATACTTGCTGATCTGCATCTACTACGCCAAGGAAGCCGTTCCCCGGATGTTTTCCTACCCAGTTATCACTGTATGATTGATCGACATACCAAACGACCAACCCGTTATTGTAGCTCATCAGACTTGCCCCGCGTTTAATATGCTTTAAGCCTTTATCGACATCAGCATAAGAGCGCCACTCTAGTAAATAGTATTGTGCTGCATATTGTTTTCCATTAGATTTTGAGAATCCATTAAAGGTAAAAGTAGACGTGCCCTCGGCATCATCTGACCATACTTTCGCTCCATCTGCGGTGATGTTCAGGTCATCTACGAATAAGCCTGGAAGTGCATAGCCTGCATCAGTTGTGTAACGGAATTGCAGGTCGATTTTCTTCCCTGCATAAGCAGACAGGTCAAAGGCTGCATCTACCCAGCCGTCTGATTTTCCGTCGATGCCATTGCCTTCGTTTGCACCTGCTTCATTTCGATCATTCGTGATGTTACCCGCGATGGTCTTCCATTGATCAGTCCCTGTTTCACGCACTTCGACATACGCATAATCATAATCTTCTTCAATATCGTACCATGCTTTAAATGTCAGCTCTGCTTTGCTTCCTTTTGACAAATCAATACCTGTTGTCGTCATGGTTGCATTCAAATTGTCACCCATTCCGCTGAAGTACGAATATTTCCCTTGAGCAGGTGTCGTGACGACAATCTCTTTATCTGGTAAATCGACTCGAACGGCATCATGGTTCGTTCCTTTTGTTGCTGCTTCATCAATTAATACTGTTTTGCTTTTCTTTAATGTTTTACCATCGATGGTTTGTCCAGAAAGCCAGTTGCCCCCATGCAGATTTTGAAGCATTTCTTTCGCATATGGGCTAAAGCCTGTTGGTTCCGTACCAGGAACTTTACCTGCCCAGCTTCCGCTTGACATGATCGACCAGTAAGAAACGGGCTCTCCTCTGCCTGTGTACTGTGTATCGTACTCGTCAGGAAGACCAAGATCATGTCCGAATTCATGTGTGAACACACCTGCTGCGCCATCTTCAGGCTCGATGGTGTAATCCAACGCGCCTAATTTCCCGCCTTGACCAACTTCAGATTCAGTATCCGGAATTTCAAATACATCACCAAGTGACCAGCGGTGTGACCAAATCGCATCAGCGCCAAGTTGTCCGCCGCCTGCTTCTTCACCTACGCCGGCGTGAACGACCATCAGATGGTCAATGATGCCGTCTGGCTCGTTATAAACCCCGTCGCCATCAATATCATAGCGATCCCATTGATCATACTCGCTGAGATCAATATTCGGATCTTTTGCTGCTGCTTCGAGTGCTTCTTTCACCAATTCGCGCGGTCTGCCGTCACTGCCTGAATCGTCAGGTACGTTCCCGCCGTAATAAGCTGCTTCATGCTTCGCTGTATACCATCCTGCAACTGTTCCACTAACTGTGTAACTGCCGCCAGACTGCTTTTCATAATATTGCTTCATGGATACTTTCCGTTTCCCATCTGGACCGATGTAGCCATTTTTTCCGAAAAGCATATCTTGATAGTGCTGTTGATCGTACTTGTCATAGTACATATCAGTCTCTTCTTTTTTGATACTATTATGCTTATAATCTTTAAAATCTACTAATAAAACCAATACTTTATCATTGCGGACGTCACCTTTATACTTTTCCTTTTTGACCGGTTTTACTTGATTGCCTTCTTTTCCTTTATGCTTCTTTAATTTTTTCTTTTTGGCAAGTTTGTTATGTACCTCTTGTTTGTATTCTTTCAGGAATTCAGGCTCTTCTGTTAAGGTGCTGGCACTTTGTTTCATTGCCGATTCTTCTTTTTTCTTTAGATAGTTCTTTAATGCTTTTTGGGTTTCTGCCTCATTGGCATTCTTTTTGATCTTTCCTTGTTTTTTCAAGGCTTTGATAAGACGGTCTTCATTCACGACACTTGAGTCAAATGGAATACCTGAATAATGACCGCCATCTGAGGATGTTGATTTTTCTGTGGTGTGGGCAGATAGAGGGGTGCTGAAAGCTGTCAATGTGCCTAAACTTAGGACAGCGGTTAGTGCAATTTTCGTCCATTTCCCTTTTTTCATATTGGTTCCTCCCTATTTTGGTAATAAATAATATCTAATTCTAGCATATTCCAATATAGTTAAGTCGAAAAACATTTTATTTTCAGAAATTTTGTGGAAAATGCACAATACGTGAATGAAATGGGTGGAACCATATGTCGAAAATAAAAGAACCCTAGGCGATAACCGCCTAGGGTGTTTGTTGTTTTTCTATGAAAGCTGCTGGCCTTGAAAGGCAACCACGTCAAGTGGAGCGGCTAAGAATTCTTTTGCCTTCGCTACGAAAGCCTGGAAATGAGCACTTGCATTATGGCTCTGAACCGCAACGTCATCTTTCCACACTTCTACCATTAAAAATGTATTTTCCTTTTCTGTATCCTTGAACAGCTTGTAGGAAACATTGCCTTCTTCAGCCTGTGAAGCTTTCATTAATTCGTTGATTTCTTCTAAAAATACGTTTTCTTTTTCTGGATGAATGGTCATCCCTGCATGAATAATGATCATGTGATCGTCTCCCTTTTTTTAAAAATTATTTCCACTCTGTGATACGGTCGATCGGTAAACGGTAAGATGCATAACCTTCGTCAGCCGCTTTCCCAATGGACAGAAGCATGACTGGTACATAACGTTCTTTATCCCATCCAAATGTTTCAGCGATGACTTCTTTATCATATCCGCCAATTGGATTTGTATCATAACCGTGTGCACGTGCAGCAAGCATAAGCTGCATAGACACAAGTCCACCGTCAATTAAGATTGTTTCACGATTCACTTGTTCTGGAAGAGCTTCAAAATGTGCAGTTAATGCAGCAATTTGTCTTTCTTTCACTTCTTGCGGCATGTAGCCATTTTCTACTGCTTTTGAATAAATTTCTTCTAAGTATTCATTGTTTTTCATATCTGCAAAAACTGCAATGACAGCTGCTGATGTTGACACTTGAGTTTGGTTGAATTTTGCAAGTGGTGCAAGCTTTTCTTTTCCTTCTGGGCTGTCAATCACCATGAAGCGCCAAGGTTGTGCATTTACTGATGATGGTGCAGTTGTTGCTTCTTCTAAAATCTCTGTCATTTCTTCTTTGCTGATTTTCACAGATGGATCATAGTTACGAATAGAGCGGCGCCCTTTCATAATTTCCATAAAATCGTTTGTTTTTAATGTTGTAGCCATGTGTAACACTCCTTTAGGTTGTTTGAATCTTTTCGATGTTTTGTTGTATACGGATGAGCACATCAGTGAGAAGCCTTCGTTCTTCTTCACTTACGTTTTCAAGCATTTCTGAGATAAATCGTTCTTTTTCTATTTTAGAAGCTTCGATTCTCGTTCTGCCTTCTTCTGTTAAGCGGACAAGTGTGACTCGATTATCTTCTGGTTTTCTTCTGCGTGTGACCATTCCTTTTGTTTCCAGCTGTTTTAAATGACGCGTCACAGCTGCACTATCAATATTTACTTTTTTCTGCAAATCTGATTGGCTGATTTCATCGGCTTGGAATAACAGCGATAGCAACTCAAGTCTTGATTGGCTGATGCCCGTACATGCTTCGAACTTCACGCCCATCATACGGTTCACGCACTGCAAACGATATAATACCTCTGCCTCTTCAGAGCAAAATGCAGTCAATGCCATCCCCTCTTTTCTATTCAGAAATCAATTACTTGATATATCAATCATTGACTCGTCAATTAATATACACCCATTGTTTGATGATTGCAAGAGGTTTGTTTCATAAAGTGAATTTTTTTATTTCAATAGAAAAAGACGAGCCTAAAATGACCATAAAAAAAGACAAAAGCGACGAATCGCTTTTGTCCTTTTTCTTTATTCAGTAATGACCGTGTGGATCAATGTTGGTGCATCGGCATGATCAGCAATGCGGATGTTGTCATAAATTTTCTCCATGACATTTGCAACATCTTCACGATTCGCATGCAGAGTCACAAGTGAATCTCCTTTTTCAACACGATCTCCCACTTTTTTGTTCAGCATGATGCCGACAGATAGGTCGATATCGTCCTCTTTTGTTGCGCGTCCTGCTCCAAGGATCATCGCTGCAACACCAATTTCATCCGCGACGATTTCAGCTACGACACCTGATTCTTTGGCAGGTACTTCGATTTTGTAAGGTGCTTGCGGCAGTTTTTCAGGCTGATCCACAATTGAGCTGTCTCCACCTTGGTTTTCTAAGAATTCCTTGAATTTCTCAAGTGCTTTGCCGTTTTTCATCACTTCAATCAGCTTTTCTCTTGCTTCATCAAGTGTGTCTGCTTTTTTCGCAAGAACGACCATTTGACTTCCTAATGTGAGCACAAGCTCGTTTAAGTCTTCAGGACCTTCGCCTCGGAGTGTGTCGATCGCTTCTTTCACTTCAAGGGAATTCCCAATCGCTAATCCTAGCGGCTGAGACATATCAGAGATGACCGCCATTGTTTGTCTGCCTACGTTGTTACCGATGCGAACCATGGCTTTTGCAAGCTTTTCTGAGTCTTCTGGTGTTTTCATGAAAGCACCTGCGCCTGTTTTCACATCAAGTACAATCGCATCTGCACCAGCAGCGATTTTCTTACTCATAATGGAGCTTGCAATAAGCGGAATTGAGTTAACAGTTCCTGTCACATCACGAAGAGCATACAGCTTTTTATCAGCTGGTGTCAGGTTGCCTGATTGCCCAATGACCGCTACTTTATGACGGTTCACGAGCTCGATGAATTCGTCTTTTGTAATTTCTACGTGGAAGCCTTTCACCGCTTCAAGCTTGTCCACTGTACCGCCTGTATGCCCCAGGCCGCGCCCAGACATTTTCGCAACAGGTACATCTAGTGCTGCAACAAGAGGGGCGAGTACAAGCGTTGTTGTATCGCCTACTCCGCCTGTTGAGTGCTTGTCTACTTTAATACCGTCAATGGCAGACAGGTCAATTGTATCTCCTGAGTTCGCCATAGCGAGTGTTAAGTCTGCACGTTCTTGATCCGTCATATCTTGGAAGAAAATTGCCATAGCCAAGGCACTTGCTTGGTAGTCAGGAATTGTTCCATCCGTATAACCTTTGACAAAGAAAGAAATTTCCTCTGAAGATAATTCTTTTCCGTCACGTTTTTTCGCAATGATATCTACCATTCTCATTGTTTTCACCATTCCTTTTTTTAAATTAGAAAATTAAACCGACTACACCTGCTGTTAAGAAGCTGACAAGAGTTGCACCGAATAACAGCTTTAATCCAAATCGTGCGACGACGTTCCCTTGCTTTTCGTTTAAGCCTTTGACTGCTCCAGCAATGATACCGATAGAAGAGAAGTTCGCAAATGATACAAGGAATACAGAAATGATCGCTTCTGTACGAGCAGTGAAATGCAGACCGTCTCCAGATAGAGCGAGCATCGCAACAAATTCGTTCGATACCATTTTGGTTGCCATAATGCTTCCTGCTTGTACCGCTTCGCTCCAAGGTACACCAACAAGGAACGCAAATGGAGCAAAGACATATCCAAGTACATCTTGGAAAGAAACACCAATGACTGCTGTAAAGATACCGTTAATCATCGCAATTAATGCAACGAATCCAATCAACATTGCAGCAACAACAATCGCTACTTTGAAACCATCCATAATGTATTCGCCAAGCATTTCGAAGAAGGATTGTCTTTCTTCCTCGACGACTTCAAGCATGTCTTCGTCCTTAGACACTTCATATGGATTGATGATCGATGCGATAATAAATCCACCAAATAGGTTCAGCACAAGTGCTGTAACCACGTACTCTGGTTTAATCATTTGCATGTATGCACCAACAATCGACATCGATACCGTCGACATTGCAGATGCACATAATGTATAAAGACGCTGCTGAGGTAATAATCCAAGCTGTTTCTTAATAGAAATAAAGACTTCTGATTGACCTAAAATCGCAGACGCTACTGCGTTGTAAGATTCTAGTTTCCCCATACCGTTTACTTTACTAAGCAAATATCCGATTCCGCGTACGATAAGCGGAAGAATACGCCAATGCTGCAGGATACCGATTAACGCCGAGATAAAGACGATCGGCAGTAAGACGTTGATGAAGAAAGTGGACGCTTTATCATTCATTAACCCGCCAAATACGAAGTTGATTCCTTCACCGGCATAGCCAAGAAGCATTTGGAATCCTTTTGCAAAACCTCCGACTAGGAAGTTTCCAACACCTGTATTGAGCAGAATATAACCTAAAATAAATTGCAGTACAATCATGACAATTACTGGACGGAATTTCACTCGTTTTTTCCCATTACTAGCCAGCCATGCAATGGCGAGAATCACTAGCAAACCGATGATACCAATCACGTATTTCATGTTTTTCCTCCTTGAATGAATTCGTTTACATTAATGTGCTTGTATAGAACAAACCCTATTTTGTAAACAAAACGCGGAAGAAATTCCCAGAAGTGAGATCCTTCCGCATATGACTTTTTCATCATTTATGAGTCATGAATGTTATCCTACCATAGGATCGTATGAATTAATAGTCTTTCGAAGGAGCTGATTGATCCCCTTTGATAATGGAAACGCCTGCACTAGCGCCAATACGGGTAGCACCTGCTGCTGTCATTGCCTCAACGTCTTCTTTTGTTCTCACGCCGCCTGATGCTTTCACACCGATGTCAGGTCCTACTGTTTTACGCATTAATGCGATGTCCTCAGCAGTCGCACCGCCTGTACTAAATCCAGTCGATGTTTTCACAAAATCAGCGCCGGCTTTCACTGAAAGCTCACAAGCTTTGACTTTCTCTTCATCAGTAAGTAAACATGTTTCAATAATGACTTTCACTAATGCTTTGCCTTTTGCTACGTCTACAACTGCACGAATATCTTGTTCAACCACATCATATTCGCCGTCTTTCAATGCCGCAACATTGATGACCATGTCCACTTCTGTGGCACCGTTTTCAATGGCATCCTTTGTTTCGAATGCTTTTACCGCTGTTGTGTTTGCGCCTAACGGGAAACCGATGACTGTACATACATCTACACCTGTTCCTGCTAGTTCTTTCGACGCTAGAGATACCCAAGTTGGGTTTACGCAAACAGATGCAAATTGATGAGTCTTTGCTTCTTCAAGTAACTGCATAATTGCAGCTCTAGTTGTATCTGGTTTTAGTGCTGTATGATCAATGAGCTTCGCTATCGTCATGCTTCACACTTCCTTTTAATTATGATACTTTCATCATATATGACAGATGAACAATTGTAAACATAGTTATGAAATTTTGTTCATCTATTTTGTGACATTTAAAAGAGCCCTCGCTGTGTGCTGATCGATGATCAATACATTCGCATATTTTCCTCTTAGTGCGCCGTGTATAGAAGCCACCTTTCGATGACCGCCAGCGACAAGAATGGATCGTTCTTTTGTCCTTAAATCATCTAACTCCACGCCAATTGTGCGATTGTTAATGGTTTCACTGCAAATGCGTCCATCTTGATCATAAAAGCGCGAGCAAATGTCTCCGACACTGGATTGCTTGAGGAGCGCTTTTTCTTCTTCACGGAAATAACCTAGTCTAAACAAAAGTGCTTCATCTCTGACCGTTCCAACAGTAAACACAGCGATATTCGCCTGCTTGCCCATTTCAATAATTCGCTGAATATGTCTGTCCTGCTCAACCATCTCTTTGACGGCAGCACTATCAAATACTACAGGAAGCGGCAAATAACGCGGTGCTGTTTGAAAGGCCTCAGCAAACAGCTGGATGGTTTCCGCAGAATATGTATTCACATGAGAATGGCTGATTCCACCCTTGAGCTGGACAACCTCTACACCTTTTACCTGTTTAGGTTGCATCTTTTGTGCAATTTGATACATAGTCGTTCCCCAGCTCACGCCAACGATATCACCGTCTTTCACCGTTTCTTGCAAGTAATCTGCACCAAATCGGCTCAAATAATCGGTGATGGTTGGATAGTCGTCCTTCGGCGAAAACACCACATGAGCTTCGAGCAGGTCATATTTTTCCTTGAGCAATGAAGAAAGCTCATTTAAATCTTCAAACGGATCCATCACCGTAATCTGGACGTACCCCTTCTCTTTCGCATATTGAAGCAGCCGAGATACAGTCGGTCTCGACAGGTCGAGCTGTTTGGCAATTTCCTGCTGGCTGTAATCAGACAAATAGTAAAGCCTTGCCGCTTCAATACTCAGCTGTTGTTTCTCTCGATCCATTCATACGCCCCCTTTTTCTTCTATCATAACAAATTGTTCACCTCATCATGCACAAATGTTCATTTGAAGAAAATCGTATAAGCGGCATGAAAGGTCTCATTTTTTTCTAATGTTTGAATCCCAAACTTCTCCCTATACTGTCCATTCGTCCCTTCCATATCGGCGATGCCATACCACGGCTCAATACAAACAAAAGGAGCCATCGTTCCTTTTTCTTGATCATAAGGCGACCAAATGCCAACGAAAGGAAAGCCTGTGAGATCGACCTCAACTCCGTGACCTGCACCTGAAGTCAATGACACTCGATTGATATGGCTAAAGATCATCGCATCAAGCTGAAAAAGCTCCGGTCGAAGCTGGATCGACTCAAGTTCAATACCTTTTTCTTTCTCTCTGACAAGTGAATTCCGCAGTTCATATTGCACAGGGAGATGCTCAGTGGAAGGTGTCAATGTGAGTGAATAATCTGCTGTTTGCTCGCCTTCAAGAAGAGGAATACGAAATGCTGGGTGCCCTCCAATGGAGAAATACATCGTATCCTCTCCGTCATGATCAATTTCCCAGGAAATCTTCAGTCCATTTTCCAATAGTTCATAACGAATTCGCGCTGTAAATTCATACGGGTATTGCTTCACATGCCGGCCTCTTGATTCATATTGAAAGGTCACCGTATGCTTCGTTTCTTCATATAAATCAAAATTGACATCACGTAAAAAACCATGCTGCGTGAGCTCAAAGGTTTGATCGTCAATCTTGTATTGGTCATTCATTAATCGCCCAACAATCGGAAATAAGACAGGCGACACCCTGCCCCAATAAGCTGGATCACCAGACCACATATAGTGACGCCCGCTTTCCTTGTCAAGCACCTCCCTGACTTCCGCTCCTTTTTCATGAATCTGAACCAATAACTGATCATTTTCGATCGTTCTCATTCAACACATCCCCTTTCCTTCTACATTTATTATGACAGGGATTTTGGTTTTGAGTATCAAATTCGACATCTCTTAACCCATCAATTAAAAAAATTTTAAAAAAGATAGAAATTCGCCAACAAAATGTAATGCTGATTCGTCTAATCTTATATAAAATAAAAGAATCGTTGCTCTTTTGAATGAACAACAAAAAGAAGCGTTTGACATTGATGGGGGATTCATTTTCATGAACAGCAAGGAAAATCGTTTTCGTTATATTTTAGGATTAGATGGACTAAGAGCCGTTGCTGTATTGGCAGTCATTGCTTATCACTTACATATCGGACCCGCAAGCGGCGGGTTTCTTGGCGTTGATTTATTTTTTGTCATTTCTGGTTACTTGATTACAACGATCTTGTTACATAAGCAGGATTTAGGCTATCAAGAGCTTTTGCCATTTTGGATGGGACGGATCAGGAGGCTTCTTCCAGCCGCTTACATCATGATTTTTATAACCGTCAGCTGGTGCGCGATTGCTGGATCAAATGCATTATTGTCCATTCGTGGCGATGCCATATCGTCCTTTTTTTATGTCAGTAACTGGTGGTACATTTTTCACCAGCTTTCATATTTTGATAGCTTCAATGCCCTATCTCCACTGAAAAATTTGTGGTCTCTGGCAATAGAAGAGCAATTTTATATCATTTGGCCGGTACTGTTGATTGCAGGGCTGAAATGGGTAAAAAACAGATCCCATCTTCCTATGATCACCTTTGGACTTGCACTTGTCTCTGCCTTATGGATGGCGATTCTTTATTCACCAGATACCGATCCAAGCAGGGTTTATTATGGAACAGATACTCGTGCATTTGCGCTCCTGATTGGATGCAGCCTGGCATTTGTGTGGCCTATGCAAAGACTATCCAGCAAAAGATTACTTCCTGTTGGCAGACGTATTTTACATATTGCCGGTTTCGGTTCGTTTGCGATTTTCCTTTTTTGTGTTTATGCAGTGGACGATTTCGATGCCTTTCTCTATCAGGGCGGCATGCTTTTATTCTGTCTGAATGCGGCCATCTTAATTGGGTGCGTCTGCCACCCTGCAAGTCTTATAGGGAAATGGCTGTCCTTTCAGCCGCTCGTCTGGCTTGGTAAGCGGTCTTATGGTATTTACCTGTGGCATTATCCCATTATCGTACTGACCACACCGGTCATTGAAATTGGACAGCCTTCCATAGCGCGTGTCACATTGCAGCTCATCGCCATTTTACTAGTTGCTGAGGCTTCCTATCGCTTCATCGAACAGCCGATCCGCCAGCATGGCTTCAGACAATATTTTTCCTCTTGGTCTATTTGGAAAAAAGGAATCAAACAGTGGTCTACATCTAATAAGGTGTTCCTTGGGATCACCGCAGCTCTTTTGATCTTATTTATCATTGGCATGTCTAACTCGTCCACTTCCTCCCCACATGTGAAGGAAGTGACGCAAATTAAGACAGCACCGAAAAAAACAGCCGAACCACCGGAATCAAAAGCGAAGAAAAAGAAAGAAAAGCACGAAAAAAAAGCAGCTGATCAAAAACAATTTCACCAAGTTCTTGCCATTGGTGATTCTGTCATGTTAGACATTGCGCCGAATCTAGAAAAAGCATATAAACAAATCACCATCGATGGGAAAGTTGGCAGACAAATGAACGAAGCCGTCAGCATTGCCCCTCAATACAAATCATTTAATCAATCTGATGCCGCTGTTATCATTGAACTCGGCACAAATGGTTATTTTACTGAGGACACGCTGAAAGCATTCATTCAAAACTTTTCTAAGGCACATATTTTCCTAGTGAATACGAGGGTTCCAAGGTCATGGGAAAATGATGTGAATGCGGTCATTCAGCGAGTGGCTGATCAAGATCAAAATGTCACCTTGGTCGATTGGCATTCAGCCGCTACTGGACAGCCATCCTATTTTCAGTCCGATGGTGTCCATCTTTCAAAAAAAGGTTCTGACACACTGACACAGCTCATCACAGCAAGCATTAAGAAAAAAGGGGATGTGTCAACGTCACCATAAAAAGACTAGCAGAATGCTAGTCTTCTTTTATGCCGTCAAAAGGCTGGCCCTTATCGCTAATGTCTGCTCTTCCCTTGTTTTTTGATCCACCAAAACAAAATGCCCGTTCTCATATGCTAGTGAAAATAATTCTTCAATATGAAAAATCCCTGGCTGAAACCGCCTGTTCAATAAATGCAGGGCCGCAGCACAGGCGACTTGAGCTGTTGCTTGAGACTCGTCGTGTCCTTTTATTCCAAGCGCTGCATGATGAACCTTTTTCCCATCCGTCCCTGCCGCTTCCACTTTGACTGCATATTGATCTGTTCCCACTTGAGAAGATTGTATCATTGAAATGGCTCGATCCTTCATTTTCGGTAATGTAAGGAACGACGTCAGTCCAAGGCTCCTTGTGAAGGCCAATGCACCCGTCGCTAGACGTGAATCAAAACAAAGCCTTGTCGTCACAGATGGCACATGAATTGTGGAAGGCAATGTCTGTTGATCAGAGAAGGGGAATCGATAATCATACCGCTTTCCAAGCTGTCCACCAAAGTTGACCGGTCTGCCTCCAGTAAAGCTTTTCACTCTTTTCTGCTGATCATGTTCAGTGAGTTCATATTCAGTATGGACATGATCAATCGTCCATTCAATCGCGGCTTTTCCATGCTGATCCCCCAATCCAAGCATAATCCCAATATCTATTTGATCCACTGATGAAAGCATAGAAGCCGCTTTCGCAGCTAATAAATTTGTAAGACCGGGCGCGAGGCCTACACTGAGCAAAGCCGTTGCACTGATTTGCTGCTGATCCAGCTGTGCCATTTGCTCCATATACGCCCCTTTTGCAGAAATATCGATATAATCAATGCCTGCCCGCAGAACGGTTTCAGCAAATGACGTGTCTTCTTGATCGAGACACATGATCACCAGCTTTGTTTCATTCATCCAGTCAGAATCTAATGGCTTTCTAACATCTAGTTTGTAAGGACGGACTCTGCCTTTGGTCTGCTGTGAAAATTGTTCAGCCTTCTCATAGCTTCTCCCCGCCGCAACAATTTGCCCTTTATACACTTCACTTAACTGAAGACATATTTGCTGTCCAACATGTCCATAGCCGCCAATTACCATTACCTGTGATCTCATCTCTCATCCGCCTTTCTACGACCTCGCTTGCAAACAAGCCCTTTGATCATTCCTGCCTGAAAATAAGGTCTGATGTCTCGAAACCCCGCCTCAATTAAATGTCCCCTCATTTCCTCCTCAGGCACAGGATATGTTGCACGTCCCAGTCTGTCATGAAAGGACGAAAACACTTCTTTTCCTAGACCTTGCCGCTTCATGAAAAGAGACAGCATATGAAGCTCTTGCTGAAATGCGCTGGAATTCATCTCTCCTTGTATAAATGCTAGTACAAACGGGGCCCCTGGTTGAAGCCTTTGTGCAATCTCCTGTAAAAATGGCAGCCGATTTTCTACAAAATGAATCACGAGCAGGCTCACTGCGGCATCGTAAACAGCTTCAGCAGACACCTTGTTTAATGCGGTCTCATACCATGTGACACGCGTCTCCATATGGAGCTTTGAAACCCGCTGTTTCGCCATATCCAGCATAGATGCAGAGGGATCGACTCCTGTGATGAGCCAGTCTTCTTTTCTCTGAAGCATGTTGATGATCTCTTCGCCCCCACCCGCTCCGACAGTTAGAATAAGAGAGGCCGCTCCCTTTATTTCAGTTTCTAATACATCTACTGATAACTCATGCAAAAGGTGATAGCCGGGTACTTTATGTGAAATCGTTGCTGCGTATGATTCAGCAACAGGGTCGTGCCAATGCTGGTTTCCTTTCATATGATTCTCCTCCAGTTCCTTTCCGCTTTCCATCGTTTCCTGTACACTAACGATATGACATCTTTATTGTAAAAAGAGGCACCAGAAAAAACGATCCCTAAAAGTGGGGGTTTTTGAGGAGGAGATCATGTGGTCAATCCAGCCACTCATTTTCAGCAGCTAAGGCAGTACATTCGGGACGAACTTGCTGCTGTCATTGATTTTGATGCCGCCTGTATCACAACCATCGATCCAGCCACTCTCCTCTCGACAGGTTCCTACACTGATGAACCGATTGAAGAAATTCATGACCAGCTCTTTCAAAATGAATTTTTAAAAAAGGACGTGCATCAGCATGAGTTTCTAGCCAAAGGCCCTATTCATGCTGCGAGTCTCGTCCAAAGCGGAGAATATCTGAGCAGCGAGCGCTATCTGCATATTTTGATACCTAACGGTTGGTCTGATGAATTGCGGGCAGCCCTTGTGATTCAAGGAGAATGCTGGGGTATCGCCAGTCTTTATCGTCAACAGGGCAAGGAACCTTTTCAGAAGCGAGATATACAAGCAGTCATCGATCTAACACCGTCACTTGCAGCCAAGCTGAGAGATGAGATTTTCAATAAATGGGCCACTGAAGATGATGATGCGGCGGAGCAGCAAGGATTTCTCATTCTTTCAACTCATTACAAGCTTCTTTATGGAAATGAGACAGGGCTCCATTGGCTTCGTACATTTCAAGCCTTTGAGCAAATCCATGACCAAGCCGTCATGCCCCGCCCGTTCAGAGCATTAGGCGCTAAACTTTTATACGGCGGTACCGATCAAACAGCAGCAAGCATCACAAGAATGCCTACGGGGGTCTTTCTTTCCCTTCAAGCCTTTCGATTGGCGCAGGCTGACAGGCAGGAGAAGGCTGTCATGATTCACATCAAACGAGCCCAAACAAATGATATTCTTCCTTATGCAGCGAAAACGTACAGGCTGACAGAAAGAGAGATGAACGTCCTCGACTGCTTATTAAAGGGCCAGTCGACAAAGGAAATTGCGAGTACGTTATATATTTCACCCCATACCGTTCATGATCATGTGAAAGCGATGCTGCAAAAGACGAATTTAAGCAGCAGACGTATGCTTGTTTACTTTTTCTCCAATATATAAAAAAGCGGCTACCGCACTGGCAGACCGCTCTTTTCTTATTTTCCTAAAACCAGCTCATGCAGGACATGTGCTACTCCGGCTTCATTATTAGATTTTGTTACAACATCTGCTACGGCTTTGACATCATCAATGGCATTTCCCATAGCGACGCCGCAGCCCGCAAACTCTAGCATTGAGACGTCGTTCCCGTTATCACCAATAGCCATGACTTCTTCACGAGGAATTCCCAGCTCCTTCGCTAGAAGCTTCACGGCATTTCCCTTACTCACATCAGGATGCAGGATTTCAAGGAAGAAATCTGTACTTTTCACCATCATATACTTTTCCTTCACTTCAGATGGGATGGCTTGTATCGTTTTTTCCAAACGTTCTGGCTGATCAATATACATCATCTTCGGAAGCCTCATAGATGAATCTGCCTCTTCGACAGGTAAATACTTAAGCGGCAGTTTTGTTAAATAGGATTCAAGAACTGTGTATTCACTAATATCGCGATTCGGTGTGTATAGATTGGCTGAATCGAAATAATGCATCGGTGTATCCAGCTGACGGCTCAATTCATATAAAGAAGCTAAGTCATCATAGGATAATGTCAGCTCTGACACCACTTCATTTGTATGGCTGTTTTGAACAAGTGCTCCATTATACGCGATCACATAATCTCCCTCTTGATTAAGCTGAAGATCAGCTAAATAGCGATTTACTCCGCCAATCGGCCGGCCTGTACATAAGACAATTTTAATTCCTTCTGCCTTAGCCTGTTGAATGGCTTCAAACACTTCATCCGGTACCATATGTTGATCATTTAATAACGTACCATCCATATCAATTGCGACTAATTTATACATTCACTGGTCCCCTTTTCTCAGCAAAAACGTGCTGTCACTATTTTGAGCCACCATTACGATGATGACAGGTTATTTCATTACTATTTACCTATTTTAGCCTATCGTTTTTTCTTCACGCTGTCTACTTGTTCATATCTGTAACAAATATCACATGAGTCTACTCTATTATAACGCATTCTATTCATCGCGCTGATCCCCCATTTGAAACTAGTAAAACAGAACAATCGTCCACCACTATAGAATGTTTTGAAACGAGTAAATCTAATTGTATGATGGATAGCAAAGAAAGGAGGTGCAGGGAATGATTACGTTTACGAGAGGTAAATTGTCAAAAATGTCTGGTGTACATATTGAAACCATTCGTTTTTACGAAAATGAGGGAGTGCTCCCAGAGCCAAAGAGAGCACATAACGGCTATCGTCTATATGATAAAAAATATGTACTCATGCTGTCATTTATCACGGAAGCGAGAAAGCTAGATTTCTCGCTTAAAGAAATTCGTGAAATTATCAAATCACTTTTCGAAAAAAAGTCAAAAACAGAAGCTGAACAGCTGCTCGAGCAAAAAGTCGAAGATATCCAGCACTCTATTCAAGAGTTAAAAAAAAGGAAGGCAGCTATTCAATTGTTAACAAAGCAAACATTAGCAAATATCAGCTGATTGTAAGGGCTGCCAAAAGGTGTGCCGATGTTGATCACTGGCACACCTTCGCTCAGGTATCTCAGTACACGTTCAATGAAAACATCGGTTATACTAGAGTCAGCTTAAACGAGTGGAAGGGGTTTTGAGAATGAACATCGCAACCATCGGAACAGGTATCATTGTGGAAGGCTTCCTGCAAGCGGTTGAACAGCTCGACGGTGCTTCTTGTCACGCTGTCTATTCAAGAAAGGAAGCAACGGCAAAGAAGCTCGCAGACAAATTTGGGGTGCAGACAACTTATACGGATCTAACTGCTATGCTAGAAGATCCTCACGTAGAAGCCGTTTACATCGCATCACCGAATCGTTTACATAGCGAGCATGCAACGAAAGCATTGAAACACGGAAAACATGTGATATGCGAAAAGCCTTTTACCTCTAATGTGAAAGAGCTGGAAGCCTTAATCGCTCTCGCAAAGGAAAAGCAGCTTCTCCTATTTGAAGCCATTACGACCGTTCATATGCCAAACTATCATTTGATCAAAAAGCACCTTCATCAATTAGGTAAAATCAAACTGGTTCAATGCAACTATAGTCAATATTCAAGCAAATATAATCAGCTGCTAGCCGGCGAAACGCCAAATGTCTTTAACCCTGAGTTCTCTGGAGGAGCGCTGATGGATATTAACATCTATAATGTCCATTTCATCATGAACCTCTTTGGATCACCAGAGCAAGTCCGATATCAGGCAAACCGCCATCCAAACGGTATTGACACATCTGGTGTTTTGACGTTCACTTACAATGATTTTATTGCGACAAGTGTCGGCAGTAAGGATACAAGCAGCATGAACTTTGCATTGATTCAAGGAGAAAAAGGCTTCATTCATGTGAAAAATGGGGCGAATGGGTGCGAGGAAGTGCTGCTGCATGTTGATGACAGGGTCATCTCACTCAATGCACAGACGAATCCAAATCGGCTGTTTTATGAAGCAGAAGCTTTCCAGCAGATCATTGAAACAAAAAATCATGAACAGTGCTATGCATGGCTTGATGAAAGTCTCTCCGTGATGAAAGTTCTTGATGCCGCAAGAAAAGATGCAGGTATTGTTTTCCCAGCAGATCAAATTTAATGAAAAAAACCGCCTTCTATGAGAGGG
Organism: Bacillus sp. FSL P4-0248; assembly: GCF_038593305.1. Classification (NCBI taxonomy): domain Bacteria; kingdom Bacillati; phylum Bacillota; class Bacilli; order Caryophanales; family Bacillaceae; genus Bacillus; species Bacillus sp. FSL P4-0248. The sequence continues at coordinate 3,549,635 of NZ_CP151983.1, forward strand.
CGGTTTTTTTCATTAAATACTCTTTGAATACGCCACAAGACGCTGAGACATGTGATTCACTTCATCGACTGCAGCATTCACTTGCTCTGTTAAAGCAGCCTGTGTTTGCGTAAGAGCTGTCATATTCGAGATATTTTCAAGAATTTCATCAATTTGTGTTTTCATTTCCGTTAAACTAGATTCGATATTTTCCGTTGCATTGGCACTATGCAGCGCCAGCTTCCGTACTTCATCTGCAACAACAGAGAATCCGCGGCCCTGTTCACCAGCTCTAGCTGCTTCGATTGCAGCATTCAGACCAAGCAGGTTCGTTTGGTTCGCCACTTCTTTGATTAAGTCAGAAATGTTTTTCGTCTCATCTGCACTATTTTTTGCTAGATTTGCGGCAGACGTTGACTGCTCTTGAGCTACAGCAAGCTCCTGTGCTTGATTTGTCACAGAGCTAATGCCCGATACCATCTCGCTAATAGAACTTGAAAGCTGTTCTACTTGTGAAGCCATTTCATTCGCTGTTTTCTCTTTGTTTTTTTCTAACGTGATGTCACGAATGGTTCCTGCTACACGAAGAGGAACACCTTTTTCATCACGAATGGTTTCACCACCCGCATGATACCAGCGGTACTCCCCATTTTTGCGCTGCAATCTGTAATCAATATCAAACGGTGTGCGTCCAGAGTGGTCATTTAAATGATCTGCAAAGGCTTGAAGAGCCATTTCTTGATCTTCAGGATGCAGACGGTCGCTCCAGCTGCTTAACACGTTCGGGAAATCTTTTTCGTCTGTAAAGCCAAGCGTTTTTCTGAACTGCGGAGACCACCAGAATTCGTTATTTGGATTGACTGGATCACCGGCCTCTACCACCATGTCCCAAGGAGCTTCGACAAGCGCACGGTTGATTAAGTCATATCTTGTGACGAATGCTTGCAGCTCTTCTTCTTTCAATTTCTGATCATGGATATCAAAAAGAGCTCCCGCCACACGAAGAGGGACACCATTTCGATCACGAACGGTCGTTCCAGTTGCTTTGAACCAGCGATAATCTCCATTTTTCAACTTCAATCGATATTCGATATCATATGGCGTACGCCCTGAATGATCCAATAAATGCGAAGAAAATGCATCTAATGTATATTCTTGTTCATCCGGATGTATTCGAGATGCCCAGCTGTCTAATAGATTTGGAAAATCGTGCTCATTTTGAAAGCCGAGCATTCTGCGGAATTCATCCGTCCATGTGAATTCATTTTTTGGATTGACCGGGTCTCCAGCGATGACGACCATATCCCATAAGCCAACTTGAATGGCTTTTGTCACTAATTCCACCCGCATTTGAATATTTTCATGTGCTTCCTGCATCTTTTGCAGCGCTTCATTCATTTGTGCCACTGCTTCTATTGTTTGGCTAGAAGAAAATGCAGCAGTATCTAATCTTGCTGAAAGGTCTCCCTTTTCGATTCGTTCTATTAATTGGCTGCTTTCACTCAGAAGGATTCCAGCCGATGAATCATTTGCTTTTTTCATAAACATCTTTCATAACTCCTTTCAACTCTTACATTTTTGAAATATTTTACAGTTATAAACAATTCTTTATTAGGACTTTAGTAATACAAAAGATATATCGACAAAAACTGAAAATTGTTTATGTCATAAATAAGGCAAATGTTCATTTATTTGAAGTTTCATTTTTAGAATATGGATGAAATAAGGGAATTATGGATATAAGTATATGTTTTGATAGAATCAACCACTATTTTTGTCTGAAAAATCTCTTTTTTTATATTGACACTGACGTCTTGAAAAAAGAAAATGGAACATAAGCATTTTTAAAAAAGGAGAACGTCATGAGCGCGAATCAGGAGCAACAAGAATTAAAAAAGCTTTTATCACCGCGTCACATTCGCATGATTGCGATGGGCGGGGTCATTGGTACAGGAATTTTTAAAGGAAGTGCCGATACAATTGGTTTAGCAGGCCCTGGGGTCATTTTTTCCTATGTATTTGCTGGATTGCTGCTCCTCATTGTGATGGCAGCATTAGCCGAAATGGCCATTGTGTATCCGGGAAATAATCTTCGCGACCTTATACAAATTGCGCTTGGTCAACGTTTTTCATTTGTCGTCGGCTGGGTTTACTGTTTTATGTGGCTCACTGTATGTGTCATTGAGATTATTGCAGCTGGCAGTCTGCTTCAATACTGGCTGCCGAACGTGCCGCTATGGTCACTATGTTTACTTTGTTCACTCTTAGTCATCGGAATTAACTTAAATAATGTAAAATACTTTGGTGAAATTGAGTTTTGGTTCGCTGGAATGAAGATTTTCGTTATTATTGTCTTTATTATTCTTGGTGCAGCATTATTATTTGGGATCATTCCAAACGAACAAAGCACACCAGCCTTTACCAACTATCAAAACTTCGTCCCGAACGGATGGGGTGCGATCTTTGCATCACTTTTAGTGGTTATTTTCTCTTATGGAGGCTCTGAATTGATCGGGCTGACCATTACTGAAACAAAGGATGCGGAGAAGGTCCTGCCTGGAGTAGTCAAAAGTATGATGTGGCGGATTATCTTATTTTACACATTGCCGATTTTGATCATCTGCGGCCTTATTCCTTGGAATCAAATTGACCCAAATAACAGTCCTTTTGTCCAAGTCTTTTCTGCTGCTGGTATGCAAGGCGCCTCTCACTTCATTAATTTCGTCTTGATTACAGCCGTTCTATCTGCGGCTAATTCCGGAATTTATGGAACGACGAGAATGATTCATTCACTGGCTAAATCAGACGGCGGTCCGAAAAAACTGGCACGGGTCAACAAAAGAGGCGTACCCATTTTAAGTTTATGGGTTACCGTTCTATTTCTTCTTATCGGAACATTTTTTGCTTACTTATATCCGGACCAAATTTTCAGCTATATGCTGGCTATTCCTGGTTTTGCTGTTTCACTCATTTGGATCAGCATTTGTCTGGCACATCTGAAACTGCGTCCAAAATATCCACAGGAGCCGTATTTCAAGGTGTGGCTGTTTCCGTATCTAACTTTATTTGCAGGTCTTGTACTCAGTTTGAGCTTTGTTTTGTTCCTATTCAGACAAGAAAACCTGCCTAGCTCCATTATCAGCATTGGTTTCTTAGTCGCTGCCATCATCGCTTCATTCTTAATGAAAAAGAAGGCTTAAACGCCAAAACCCGCCGAATTGGCGGGTTTTTTTATGAGCTGCTATCTTCTGTTACCTCAAAATCAATTGACGCTTTTGGAATGCCGTTGATAATAATCGTTAAAGTATGGGTTCCCTCATAGTGCTTTCTCGTCGTCATATTTTGAAAGGACTGAGACCTGATAAATTCTCTATGTAACGCTGAACTTGTTTCAAACTCTGTGATTTTAAATACCTTTTGATTGCGGGTACCCCGAGCTTTGACATAGTCTATGGCATACTCTACACGCAGCTTTAGTGGCTTAGCGGCCTGAAGTGTAAATTGAAAGGTCATTTTCTCTCCAATACGAATAGGGTCTTGCACTACTTTCAAATCTGTTACTTGAACAGATGGATCATCCCCATAACCAAACAAAGCCATGATATCTGGATCGCCTTTTTTTAGTAAAGTACGGGATGCATGTTTGATGATCCAGTTCGTATGTTCATTCGTTCCATACCAGCTTTTAGCCGTCTTCTTCATCAAATCAGGCTGAATTGCAGAAATATCATTTAGGTGGTTCGCTACACTTTTTTGCACATAGCGCGCTGGGTCCGACTTCAAGTTTTCTAGAATAGGCAGCGTAACCGAAGGATTCTTTTTAAGCGCAGGAACAGTTAATCCCCATGGCAAACGTGGTCTGCATCCTTCACTAGCCAGCCGCCGAATATGCTCATTTTGATTCTGTGACCATACAAGCATTTGCACCAGCATTTTGTCTTGATCCTGAATCAGAAAAGGCCGAACGGCAAATTCAGAAGTGGAAAAAGGCGTAAAGAATTCGAGCGCCTTGATCGAGATATCCCAATGTGCTAGGCCATATGTTTCGACGTAGTCTGGAAATACAAGCGCACTAAGTCCTGAAAAATGCGGGGCTGTCTGACGCAGCACTTCAATGGCCTTCTCATAATCCTTAGGCAGACAGGCATGCATCGATTCAGTGACTCTTCTCATTCTGCCTTTTAACTCAAGCTGCTGCCAATCCTTTTGAAACACAAGCCGCTGGAATTCTTCAGCATCAAACCCAGTCGACGCTTGTGCAAGTTTCTCCGCTAATTCTTCAATAAATAATTCATGATAAACGTGTTTTAATGGTTCGATCGTGTCCGCCTCCCGCTTCTCAATATCTTTATTTTACCCCAATCTGACAAAGGTGGTATTGCCAAAAGCAAAAACAGCCCAATTCCGCAGAATCAGGCTGTTGTGTTTCGCTATATAAACATATTAATGATCATAATAAATGCAATGGCACTAACGGAAATGATCGTCTCCATAGCCGTCCATGTCAAAAACGTTTCTTTAATGGTCATACCAAAATACTCTTTGATCAGCCAAAAACCAGAGTCATTGACGTGAGACAAAATCAACGAACCCGCCCCTGTTGCTAACACTAGAAGCTCTCTGCTCACATCCGGCATAGTTGCAGCAATCGGTGCGACAATACCTGCTGCCGTCATCATGGAGACCGTAGCAGAACCTGTTGCCACACGAATAACCGCAGCAATCAGCCAGCTAAGCAAAATTGGCGAGATTGGCGAATGCTTGGCTAAATCCGCAATATATTCACCAACACCCGAATCGATGAGCACATTATTGAAAGCCCCGCCTGCTCCAATGACAAGCAAAATGGAAGCAATCGGTCCTAAACACTCATTACTAAAGGAAAGCACCCGGTCACGGCTCATTCCTTGCACAAAGCCAAGACTGAAGAAAGAATACACCGTTGCAATCAGTAGCGCTGTAATTGGATCTCCAATGTACTTAAATACCTGATACCAAATATTGTCCTCTGGTAAAATAATATCCGCCAGTGTGGCAAGAAGCATTAAAATCACTGGCACCAAAATCGTAAACATCGTATTTGCAAAGCCGGGAAGTTTTCGATCTTCATTGCGTTCAGTAAATTGCTTTCTCAGCAGCTCTGGAACTGGTTTATGAATCCGCTTTCCAATCCACTTTCCATACAGCGGCCCAGCAATAATAGCTGTCGGCAAACCGACAATAATGGAAAAGAAGATGGTTTTCCCCACGTTGGCATGATAGATGCCGACAGCTGCCATGGCAGCTGGATGAGGCGGCACAAGACCATGAACGACAGACAATCCAGCAATGAGCGAAATCCCAATTGTCACGAGCGAGATGCCCGTTTCAATCGCAATCGTAAACAATAAAGGAATGAGAAGAACGAATCCGACCTGGAAAAAGACAGGTATTCCCACAATAAAGGCAACAAACATCATCGCCCAATGCACATTTTTCGTCCCAAACCGGCCGATTAATGTGTGAGCAATCCGCTCAGCTCCACCTGATTCAGCCATCATTTTCCCAAGCATGGTTCCAAGCGCTAGAACTATGGCCAGCAATGATAACGTATTGCCTAACCCCGTTTTGATGGATTGAATGATTTCCTGCAGGTCCATCCCTGTGGCAAAGCCGACTAACATAGAGGTAATAATTAAACTCACAAACGGATTCAACTTAGCAACTGTTATGAGGATGAGTAAAAGGACAATTGCGGCAATCACGATGAATAAAAGCATGCTCTCCCACCTTTTCCCTGATGTTTAATGATTTTGTTTTAATTGAAGCGCACTAATGACATCAAATTCATCCTTGAGTTTGTCATAGAGACGCTCATATAAGTAAAACAGTTCTATGTATGTTTCATTGTTCTCCATATTGGGTTCATGACGGGCAGAGATTCGAATCCAATCTTGAACCTCTTCTATCTCTTCCATATAACCTAAACTATGAAGTGCGAGCACAGCCGCCCCAAGTGCTGATGCCTCGTAGCTTTCTGGAACAAGTACTTCCCTGCCCATCGTATCCGCTAAAATTTGCCGCCACAGCGGAGATCGCGCAAATCCGCCCGACGCCCTGACATCCTTTGCTGAACCGGTTAAATCCCTTAAGGCCACACCGATTGAGAAAACACTCATAATGACGCCTTCTAACACAGCTCTGATAAAATGCTCCCGCTTATGCTGAAGACCAATCCCAAAGAAAGTGCCTCTCGCATTTGGATTCCAATAAGGTGCTCGCTCACCTGTTAAAAATGGCAGAAACAGCAGCCCCTCTGAGCCGGCTGGAACTTTTTTCGCAATGTCAATCATCAGGTCGTAAGGGTCCACTCCAAGGCGCTTTGCTACCTCTACCTCCGAGGATCCAAATTCATCCTTCAGCCATCTCAGCATGATCCCGCCATTATTCGTCGGTCCTCCAACCACCCAATGCTTATCAGTCAGCGCATAGCAGAACGTTCTTGATTGTTCATCTGTTATTGGTTTGTCCACGACCGTACGAACTGCACCGCTTGTCCCAATCGTGACAGCCACCTCACCTTTTCCAATCGCTCCCACACCTAAGTTCGCTAGAACCCCATCATTCGCACCAACAACAAATGGTGTATCTTCCGCAATGCCCATTCGCAGGGCGATCTCTGGCTGAAGCCCTCTCAGCTGATACGTCGTGGGAACAAGTTCAGACAATTGATCAGCCTCAATTCCAGCAATTCGCAGCGCCTGCTCATCCCATTGAAGCGTTTCCAAACGGAACAGTCCCGTTGCTGAAGCGATTGAATAATCGACGACATACTGACCGAAGAAATGATAAAGAATATATTCTTTGACGGAAATGAATTTCGCTGCCTTCTTGAAGACATCAGGTGCCATTTCCTTGATCCACCGTATTTTTGAAAGCGGTGACATTGGATGAATCGGCGTGCCGGTTCTTTTATACACTTGGAAGCCGTCCATGTCTGAAGTGATTCGCTTGGCTTGTTCTGCACTTCTGTTATCTGCCCAAATGATACTGTTCGTTAACGCCTTGCCATCCTTATCCATCACAATCAAGGAATGCATCGCTGTACTAATCCCGACGCCTATGAGATGTTTTGCATCAAATGCTGCTTTCGTCAACGCACCTCTTACACTTGCAATGACGGCTTCTAATATATGTTCAGGGTCCTGTTCAACCCATGCTGGCTGGGGCTGAATGAGATCATAAGGAACCGAATGCTTTGCTATCACTTTCCCCTGTGGTCCAAACAGAACCGCCTTTGTACTTGTTGTTCCAATATCCAAACCAATTACCGCCTGGTTTCCCTTCATCTGTATCACGCCCAATCATTGATTTGAAATCATATTTTATTGTTTTGATATAGCTGTTAAATCCCATTATAGGAATAATTTTTTCGACATTCAACGACTAAAAAGAAAATTATTTTCACTTAAAAGCTCAAAATCGTTACCACAACGGCATTTTTCACTAATAGAAAAATTTATTTTTGAAACCATTACACCCTTTTTTGTGAAATGGTTTCTCTCATTTGTTTTAAATTTGTTAAAGTTTCCTGCTGTCTTAAGTGAGCAAGTGCAAAGTATAGTACGTCAATGACAGTGAGCTGAGCAAGTCTTGCAGACATCGCTTCTGTTCGAAAAGCCGTTTCTTGCGTCGAAGTATACAACGTGACATCAGCAAGCTGGCTCAATGGGGAGCGCTGATAACTTGTAATACCGATGATTTTCGCTCCTTTTTCCTTTGCTGTTTTCATCGCATCGAGTAAATCTTTATTACGGCCGGAATGAGATATACCAATCACTGTACTGTGCTGGTCGAGAAGACCGGCAGACATCGCTTGAAAATGGGAATCGGTGTGAACAATACAGTTGATGCCTGTCCTCATAAATTTATGAAAAGCGTCTGTTGCAATAAGTCCGGACCCGCCACTCCCATAAAACTCTAAGCGCTTTGCTTCATGAATGATTTGAATGGCTTTTTCTACATCCTCTGGATTCAGTAATTGAAAGCTATCCTTTAATGCAGATATATTCGCCTGAAAAACCTTTTGCATAAAAACGGCCGTATCATCATCAAGACTCATTTCTTCATCTACATAATCAGGCTTTGTTTGATCTATTTCCTGGGCAATTGCAATCTTCAAATCTTGAAAGCCCTCAAATCCAAGCCTTTTACAAAGACGAAAAATCGTTGCCTCTGAGCTCGCTGTCTTTTTGGCAAGCTCGACAATAGACAAATGAATAATGTCGCCGGGTTCACTCGTAATATGTTCTGCAATTCCTTTCAGCTTTGGCGGCAATCCTCTGCTTGCTGCTCGTATTTTTTCAATACTACTTAAACTGACAGAAGCCAATTGACTTCACTCCTTCCTTATTCATGTGAGCGCATACATTTCCTCATGTTCCCATCTTATAAAAAAGAAGCCTGTTTGCACAGACTTCTTTATTTATGAATTCATCGTTTTGATCAATAGATGAAAACAGATTTACTCAAAATTTTATAATATACACTTTTAGCTCAATAATCTACCACATTATTTTTAACTTCATTTTCTGTATTTCTTTCCAGGAATTTTAAGCATTTTACCCTTATTTCTTCTAAACTATCACTTAATTCTTGTGGTATTAAACTTTCTACATCTTCAAGTTCTGTTCCCAAATGAAGTATATTTATCAGTTCTTCATTTATCCCTTTCTTCTTTAAAACATCGATTGTTCGTGGACTGAACATGAGCTTTTCCGCTTCTTCTATAGTGATTAAACCTTCTTTTAGCGATATGATTATACCAATGATATTTATAACAATAATCCTATCTAAATCTTCATGTGAAGAATATCTTAGTTCTATTTTATTCATAAATCATTTCACACTCCAACCTTTTTTAACTTTCACATCATACACCAAACCAGATTTACTTTGAAAATAATGTACAGAAACCTTTTTTCCGTCTTTATAGCCATCTTTATATACTTTTTTCCAAGTCCCTCCTTCAATCTGTTTTAACTCAGATAACAACTTCTTATTATTTACTGTAACTTTTTTAGTCCCATTTTGAACAGCTTTAAAACCAGCAGGATATTTAGGGGCATATTTTATTGATTTATACAAATGTTTACTTGCTTTCACCCCGTTTACAAAAATAGTTCGAATGACAAGACCCCATACAGCATCGGCTTCTTTATAACCAATTTGGACACTTTTGTCTCTTGAAGAAGCCTCTCGATTAATATTGAATGTTACAGACGGTGAAAATAACGATACAATTAAAGTAAAAATAATGAGAAAAGGGATACGTCTTTTCAATTTAAATTACCTCCTAATATTAACTATATAAAAAATAATATAACATAATAGGAATGTTATAACTATTTCATTCTGTAGAAAATTAAAATGAATCTTTATACTATTTAAAAGATATCTCTGTCTTTTAACATCTTATTTATTACAATATAAATTCATAAAGTAATGAATAAAAAGAATATACACTCCTCGGAGATAAAAATTAATGTTTACGTCCACAAAATATTCACTAAAATCTAATCATCTAGCGCAAGGACAATATCATTTAACCTACCGAAATATTAAAAGGCCCTTTTCAACTCATTTTTTCATAAAATCGAATTGGTATGATTCTTCTGAATCTTTTCCCCCTCACACTCGTATATACTAAAAGAGTGATTGATTTGAAAGGAGATCTGTTTGTGGGATATATTCTGTTATTTTCGGTTGTGATCGGTCTTGTCTTGACCCTTTTGCTCACACCGCTCAGGTTGATCGTTAGAAAGAAAGGGACAAAGCAGCAGGTGCCGCTCATGTGGATTGCTGGCCTTGCTTTGCTGTTCATGATCGGTATTTTTGTTTTCTATTACATCACCAATTTAGACCGTAACCCTTCATCTCTATGGCTGATTGGACTTGTTGTGACAGCAGCAGGCGCCTTTTTGTCGGTTGGATTGGAGCGTAAAATCAAAGGCGTGCTGTTTCTTATTCTATTGCTGCTCGGTGTTTACATGGCGACAGCTTTTCTATTCAATGCGAATGAGAAATTCGATGTCTCCAAAATGGAGCAAAAAGTAGAAATCAAAGCATTTGATGAAAAAGAAACACCTGCGAGTGTGCCGCCTCAATTTGCCCGGAACAAAATGAAGAAATCGTTCGGACAGGTGCCAAACACAAGCTACTATGAGCTTGGCAGCTTGCAAATTCAGAAGGTCAACGGTGAGTATGTATACATCGCTCCAGTGGAGTTCTCGGACTTCTTTAAATGGATTCGTGCAGGCAGCACGCCGGGTTACTTCACATTAAGTGCGACCGACTCCTCTGCTAATCCAAAGTTCGTGAAAACGGAGATGGTCTATACGCCTTCCTCCTATTTCAACAAAGAAATTGAGCGGCATATCCGTCTCCAGTACCCAGATTTGATTTTCTACGGCGGTACACAGCTGGAAATCAATGATGACGGCAAGCCTTATTACATTCAAACGTATGGCGATTTCATCTCTGCCCGAAACGGCTTTAAAGCTTCCGGTGTCGTCGTTGTTGATGCCAAAACGGGTGCAACGAAGAAATATGCTCTAGATCAAGTACCTGCCTTTATCGACGGTGCTGTTTCACCAGAGGCGGTCAGTCTGCAAAACAGCTATTTCGGAAACTATATTCACGGATTCTGGAACAGTATGTTTGGAAAGTCAGATGTAAAGCTGCCTTCAGATGAAGGAACGGAAGCCAATGTGAGCCCTGTATTTGATTCAAAAGGAGATATGTATTACTTCACAGATTTCACAAGTCCGAAAGAGGGCGTTGATTCCATGCTCGGATATGCCCTGACCAATGCCCGAACAGGAAAAGCGACTTATTATACCGGAAATCTTGAAGAATCCTACATGGATTCTCAGGGCGCTCTGCAAATTATTGAGAAACGATTCATCGAGAAGAAATGGAAAGGGCGCATGCCGATTCTCTATAATTTCTATGGAGAAGCCAGCTGGCTCACACCGGTTCTCGATTCAAATGGATTCCTGCAAAATTACTTTATCGTTTCTGCAGCCAATCCAGAAATCGCTGCGTATGCTTCTACACCAAACGAAGCACTGAGAGCCTATAAGACAGCTCTTCAAAAAGGCGGCGGTACCGTTAACAGTTCCTCTAAGCAGGAAAAGAAAGAAGCGGAAGGGAAGGTCAAACGAGTCTACAAAGAAAAGACCGGTGATTATACAACCGTCACCTTCCTGCTAGACGATGGAAAAAGCTACACTATGTCATCTGAAAAGGAACCTCTCGTCATTTATTTAAAAGAGGGCGATCAGGTCACCATGAAATATACAGATACAGGTGAGATCTTCCTTCCAGTCGATGAAATCACAATTAAAGGGTTATAAAAAAAGAAGCTTCTCCTATTACGGAGAAGCTTCTTCTTTCTCTTTCCTTAACAATTCAACGAGCAATTCCTTATTTTTATTTCCCCCGGTCATCGGTGACTCGACATAGGAGAATTTCCGTTTAAAATCCATTCCCCTCACAGAAATAACAGCCAATTCACCGCCAATGCTGCCTCGCTGGAGGACATATTTAGATAAAACAGAAAGACCCATTCCATGGATCACAGCTTCTTTAATCGCTTGATTGCTGCTAAAGGTCACAAAGGTTCGCGCTTTCAGTCCATTTGATTTCAGGACATGCTGTAAATATTCTCCTGTCCCTGATCCCTCTTCTCTCGTAATCCATGTTTCGTTTTGTAATTGATCAATGGTGACATCTTTTTTCTTGGCAAAAGGATGATCTAATGGCGCCACAATATAAAGTTCGTCCTCTAGAAAAGTTTCTACAGAAAGCTCCTTGTCATTGGTCTGTCCCTCGATCAAACCGATGTCGACATGGAATAAACGGACATGTCTGGCGATCGCCTCTGTATTATCAATGACCACCTCAATATCAACATGCGGATAGAGCTGATGAAACTCTGCCAATATTTGCGGCAGCACATACTCACCAATTGTGAAGCTCGCCCCGATGGTCAGCTTTCCTCTTGCCAAATGATGATGCTCATAAATGTCCTGCTTCGCCTGTTCATAGAGACGAATGATTTGTTTTGATCGATGGTACAGCATATCCCCAGTTGGTGTAACGGTTAATTGCTTTGGTGAACGATTCAGCAGAACGGTCTGGAATTCCTGCTCCAAGTTCTTAATATGAAGACTGACACTCGGCTGAGAAATTCGCAGCTTTTGGGCTGCTTTTGTAAAGTTCTTCTCCTCCACCACTGTCACAAATGTCTTCAGTGCATCGTAATACATCGGTCCCTCTCCTATCAGAAATCTTAATCCAACACCTTACCTATATATATCTTACTAATTCCTCTCCAGCACGTAAAGAACCGCCTAAACGAAAACAATTTAATAAAAATATTTACTAATTTTTTTAAAGACTCTATACTAAGAGGAGATATTTTCTATAGGAGGTGCTGATTTGGCAGCTAAAATAAAGGACATTGCAGAAAAAGCAGGCTTATCCATTGCAACGGTGTCTCGCGTACTGAACCAAGATCCCAACCTATCCGTCACCGATCAAACACGCGAAAAAGTATATGCCGCCGCAGAAGCTTTGTCCTACCAAAAGAAGACATTCAAACATTCATTAAAAAAAATCGCCTTTCTCTATTGGATGACCGAAAAGGAAGAGCTTGAAGATATTTATTTTAAATCCATTCGACTCGGCATTGAGGAACTCACCAATACTCGGAGCTTAAATGTCACCGCTTACAATCCGTCTGATGGGCTTCATTCCATTGATTCTGCTACAGAAGGAATCATCGCCATCGGCCGCTTTAAAACGTCAGAGCTTGACCAATTATATGCGATCACTCCGCATATTGTCTTTATTGATACAACGCCAGATGAAGACCGTTTTGATTCTGTAAAGCCGAACCTGAAACGAATTGTTGAAAAGATCATCGATTCCTTTATCGAAAAAGAGCACCAATCCATTGGATTCATTGGCGGTACAGACCTTGATCTCAATACGAACGTGCACATTCCAGATATTCGTGAAACGACTTTCCGTGAATACATGCTGGCCCGCCATATGCTTGATGAGCGATTGGTCTATATCGGCCACCATTTCTCAGTAGATGAAGGCTATTCGCTGATGATGAAGGCGATCGACGAGCTTGGTGATGATCTGCCCACCGCTTTTTGTGTCGCTAGTGACCCTCTTGCCATCGGCTGCTTACAAGCATTAAATGAGCGCGGATTTTCTCTGCCGAATCGCGTCAGCGTCTTTAGTATCAACGATATTCATGTGTCTCAATATGTGTCGCCGCCGCTCACCACGTATCACATCCATACGTCATTACTTTGTGAGACAGCGATCGATTTACTTTTAGAAAGACTTGTGGATGGCAGAACATTGCCTAAGACTGTTCTGATTGCCTCAGAGCCTGTCTTTCGGAAAAGCACCATATAAACAAACTGGAAGTCCTGCCAAAGTGGAGGGCTTCTTTTCTCTCTATACGAGTAAAAAATTTTACTTAATAAATTTAATAAAATATGTTTACTTTTTTTACTTAAGTTGATATTCTCACATTAAGAAAGCGTTTTCTTACCATCTGTGAAAAAAGAACGAGAGGGGATTACCAATGAAAAAGGGAAAATGGGCGACATTATCAGCAGTCGTTGGTACTGCTGTGCTTCTGCTTTCAGCATGCGGGCCAGGAGATGACAATTCAAGCGGGACACAGCCAGCATCTACAGGTACAAAGACCTTGCTAGTATGGGAGGATGTCAAAAAGTCTGATGGGATTCAAGACGCTGTGAAAGAATTTGAAAAACAAAACGATGTGAAAATCAAAGTGGTCGAAAAAGCGTATGCCGACCAAATCGAAGCTCTCCGCCTTGATGGAGCAGCCGGGACAGGCCCAGACGTTATCACGATGCCTCACGATCAAATTGGATCAGCCGTCACTGAGGGGCTGTTACAGGAAATCAAGCCTGATCAAAAAGTGATCAATTCCTTTACAGACGAATCCATTCAATCACAAACGGTAGACGGCAAGCTGTATGGCCTTCCGAAATCCGTCGAAACGACAGTGCTTTTCTATAACAAAGACCTTGTCAAAAAGGCACCAACTACACTTGATGGCTGGTATGACCTTTCGAAAAAGCTGACAAAAGACGGGAAATACGGTTTTGTAGCGAAATGGGATGAAATTTACTATGCACAAAGTGTGTTAGGCGGGTCAGGGGGCTATATTTTCAAGCAGAAAAGCGATGGCTCCTATGATGTCAATGATATTGGCCTGAACAACGATGGCGCCATCGAAGGCGGAGCATACATTCAAAAATTCTTTAGCGAAGGACTTTTCCCGAAAGGCATCATTGGTGAACAAGGAATCAATGTCCTCAACTCCTTATTCACAGAGAAAAAGGCAGCAGCTGTCATTTCTGGTCCATGGTCATTTGGTCCATATAAAGAAGCTGGAATTGACTATGGCGTAACAGAGCTGCCAACACTCCCTAACGGAAAGCATATGAGCTCATTCTTAGGTGTAAAGAGCTACAACGTCTCCTCTTATTCTAAAAATAAAGAACTTGCTGAGAAATTTGTTGAGTTTATCACGAATGAAAAAAATTCGAAGAAGCGATTCGAAGTGACAGAGGAAATTCCACCAGTGAAAAAGCTGATGAAAGATCCAATTATTACTGGAAACGCCAATGCGGATGCTGTTTCAAAACAAACGAAATATGCCACGCTGACACCGAATACCCCTGAAATGGCAGAGGTGTGGAAGCCGATTGACAGCGCATTAGGTCTCATTGCAACCGGCCGGACAGATGTGAAAAAGGCATTTGATGATGCCGTCAATCAAATCGACTCTCAAATTAAAGCAAACCATTCTAAATAATCATCAAACACGGGTAGCCTTTAAGTCTATCAAGCTGCCCGTATTTGAGCTAATTTCATATGAAGTAGGTGTTAGACGTGACGGGTAACCTTGAACTAGACCGCACACACATAGTGGAATCAAAGACACACCGGAGACGGGCGCTAATGTTCTCTCTTATACCCGGGATGGGGCAGATTTACAACAAGCAGTACGGCAAAGGGGCACTTTTTTTCCTGTTCGGTGTTTCTTTTTTCATCGTATTTTATGATTTATTCAATATTGGCTTCTGGGGGCTGTTCACACTTGGTACGATGCTGCCTCGTGACAACTCTGTTTTTCTTTTGGCAAAAGGGATTATTGCGCTGTTAACAGCTGGTTTTGGTATCGGCTTTTACGTACTCATGATGCGTGATGCTTTTATGAACGGAAAGAAACGTGATCAAGGGGTTCCGCTCCATTCCATCCGAGCTCAATATCATCAGCTGATCGACCAAGGCTTTCCTTACTTAATGAGCACTCCTGCTTTCTTTTTACTTCTTTTTTCTGTTGTCTTTCCTATTATGTTCAGCTTTGCGCTTGCCTTTACGAACTACGATTTATACCACTCGCCTCCTGCCAATCTGATCGATTGGGTAGGGATCAAGAACTTTCAAAATATCTTTTCAATTGATATTTGGAGAGACACCTTCATTGATGTACTTGGCTGGACCGTCGTATGGACGCTCGCTGCTTCGACCCTTCAATGTGCTGTCGGCATCTTTCTAGCGGTTCTGCTCAATCAGAAGGATTTAAAAGGAAAACGGTTTTTTAGAACCATTTTGATTCTCCCTTGGGCTGTTCCGGGTTTTGTGACCATTTTGGTGTTTGCCGGACTGTTCAACGATACATTTGGAGCCATTAACAACACACTTTTTGCATCGATTGGAATTGATCCAAAACCATGGCTGACAGATCCATTTTGGAGCAAAATTGCCCTCATTGCGATGCAGACTTGGCTTGGATTTCCTTTTGTTTTCATTATGACAACCGGTGTTCTGCAGGCGATTCCAGAGGATCTATACGAAGCTGCGACCATTGATGGGGCAAACTTCTTTCAGAAATTCCGGTCCATCACGTTACCGCTTGTCCTTTATTCCATTGCGCCTATATTAATCACGCAATATACGTTTAACTTTAACAACTTTAATATCATCTACTTATTTAATGGCGGAGGACCGCCTGTGGCTGGCTCAACTGCTGGGGGGACGGACATCTTGGTTTCTTGGATTTACAAACTCACGATGCAGTCTTCTCAATATGCACTCGCTGCCGCTGTCACGATCTTACTTTCAATCTTTGTCATCGCCATTGCACTCTGGCAGTTTAAGAGAACGAATTCATTCAAAGAGGAGGACATGATGTGATATGGGGTCAAAACAAAACAAGCTCATTCGCCTGAGCATCACATATTTTATCCTTTTCATAGCCTCCATTTGTATTCTATATCCACTGCTTTGGACGATCGGTGCTTCCTTTAACCCTGGGAACAGCCTCATGAGTACAAGCATGTTTCCGAAGAATCCAACGTTCAGCCACTTCACAGAACTCTTCTTCGGTCAGGGGGCACTTTATGCAAAATGGTATTGGAACTCAATGAAGATCAGCATTGCCACAATGGTTTTAACGCTGGTTCTTGTCAGTTTTACAGGCTATGCCTTTTCCAGATTCCGCTTCAAAGGACGAAAAAATGGGCTGATGCTCTTTTTGCTGCTGCAAATGATTCCTCAATTTTCAGCGCTGATTGCGATTTTTGTTCTCGCTCAAATGCTTGGACTCATTAACAGCCACCTTGCCCTGATTTTGATTTATGCAGGTGGACAAATTCCGATGAATACGTATTTAATGAAAGGCTATCTTGATGCGATTCCAAAGGATCTCGATGAATCAGCCAGAATGGATGGCGCAGGGCATTTCCGGATTTTCATCCAAATTATTATGCCGCTTGCCAAGCCGATTTTAGCCGTTGTTGCCATCAACTCATTTACAGGACCACTGGGTGATTTCATCATCTCCAGTGTCATTGTCCGCTCACCCGAAATGTATACGCTCCCAATCGGTCTGTACAATCTTGTGTCAGATAAAATGGGTGCCAGCTACACGACCTTTGCAGCCGGGGCTTTACTCATTGCGATTCCAGTTGCTTTATTGTTTCTTGTTTTACAAAAACAATTTGTATCCGGCCTTACACAAGGCGGCACAAAAGGATAAGGGGAGATTTGATGAAGAAATGGTTGCTTGTCACTGTTGTCGTTTTCTTTCTGATGGGATTAGGTATTCTGCCTGAAGCAAGGGCCGATACGATTTCTGTGAAACCGATCAATGGCCTGCAAGGTGATTTCATCAAGGGAGCCGATATCTCTATGCTTGCAGAAGTAGAGAAAAGCGGCGGCAAATACTACAACCAGAACGGACAGCAGGTTGATCCGCTCAAGCTATTAAAGGATAAAGGCGTCAACTATGTGCGTATCAGACTGTGGAACCATCCATATGACAATCAAGGCCGAGCCTATAACGGCGGCACAAATGATCTCAATACAGCCATCGCTTTATCGAAACGTGCAAAAGCACAAAACATGAAAGTGCTGCTTGATTTTCACTACAGTGATTTCTGGACTGACCCCGGTAAACAATTCAAACCGAAAGCGTGGGCATCCCTCTCACAAAACGATTTAGAAAAAGCGGTCGGCACTTACACAGGCGATGTGCTCAAAGCGATGAGAGCGCAAAATGCCTTGCCGAATATGGTTCAGGTTGGGAATGAGTTGAACTCAGGTATGCTGTGGCCAAACGGAAAAAGCTGGGGTGAAGGCGGTGGTGAATTTGACCGGCTCGCTGCTCTGCTAAAAGCTGGCACAAATGCCGTCCGCTCTGTCGATTCAAACATCAAAATCATGCTTCACCTTGCGCATGGCGGAGACAATGGTGCATCCCGCTGGTGGTTTGATGAAATCACAAAACGAGGTGTCTCATTCGATACGATCGGTTTATCTTATTACCCGTATTGGGACGGCGGCTTTAGCGGTCTTACGTCCAATATGAATGATATTAGTGCCCGCTATAACAAAGACGTGATCGTGGTGGAAACTGCTTACGGCTTTACGACAGCAAACGGTGACAACCTAGATAACTCATTTAACCAAGACTCTGTCAATACAGCCGGCTATCCAGCCTCACCTCAAGGCCAGGCATCTTTTATACGAGATCTATCCGAAAAAATTTCACAAGTAAACAACAACCGCGGGAAGGGGTTCTTTTATTGGGAGCCGCTTTGGATTCCAGCGAAAGGTGCTCCGTGGTCTAGTCAATACGGGCTGGCTTAC
Source organism: Bacillus sp. FSL P4-0248 (assembly GCF_038593305.1). Classification (NCBI taxonomy): domain Bacteria; kingdom Bacillati; phylum Bacillota; class Bacilli; order Caryophanales; family Bacillaceae; genus Bacillus; species Bacillus sp. FSL P4-0248. The sequence goes on from NZ_CP151983.1 coordinate 3,567,872, forward strand.
ATTCAAACAACCGGGACTGTCGGAAATGCGTGGGAAAATCAAGCGATGTTCGATTTCAACGGAAAAGCACTGCCATCTCTTGATGTATTTAAACAAATGACACCGTAACTAAAAGGATAGGACGTGACAAAATGGGAAAGCGTTACCCACTCGTTCACCCAAATGTGAAAGGCTTTTTGCATGGTGGCGATTACAATCCAGATCAATGGCTCCATATGCCAGAGATCATAGACGAAGATTTTCGATTAATGAAGCTTGCACACTGTCAAACATTCTCCATCAACATTTTCGCATGGAGTAAGCTAGAGCCAAAAGAAGGTCAGTATGACTTTGGATGGCTGGATGACATCATGGACCGCTTAGCAGCGCAGGGGGCACACGCCATTCTCGCAACGCCAAGCGGGGCAAGACCTGCTTGGCTGTCACAAACATATCCAGAAGTATTGCGCGTCGAAGCGAATCGTCAGCGTAACTTACATGGACTGCGCCATAATCATTGCTTTACCTCTCCGGTTTATCGAGAAAAAACGAACGCACTCAACCGGCTGCTGGCGGAACGCTACAAGGATCATCCCGCACTGATCATGTGGCACATTTCAAATGAGTACGGCGGCGAGTGTCATTGCGACCTGTGCCAGGAAGCATTTCGAGACTATTTGAAGGACAAATACAATCATGATCTTGAGGCTTTAAATCAAGCATGGTGGACAGGATTTTGGAGCCATACGTATAGTGATTGGTCACAAATCGAGTCACCTGCACCGCATGGGGAGCACATGATTCACGGCATGAACCTGGATTGGAAGCGCTTTGTCACAGCACAAACGATCAATTTTTATCAAAATGAAATTAAGCCGCTGCGGGAATTGACGCCTCATATCCCAGTAACCACGAACTTTATGGGCGACTATCCGCATATGCGTCCATTCCTTGGGCTGGATTATCATCAATTTGCAAAAGAGGTCGATGTGATCTCATGGGATAGCTATCCTGCTTGGCATAGCGGCAGAGAAACAACGGCCGAATTAGCATCAAACGTTGCCTTTGTACATGATTTGTATCGTTCCTTAAAGGACGGACAGCCGTTTCTCGTCATGGAGAGTACGCCTAGCCTTGTAAACTGGCATGAAGTGAACAAGGTCAAACATAAAGGCATGGCACACCTTTCTGCCATGCAGGCAATTGCTCACGGATCAGACTCCGTGCTTTATTTCCAGTGGCGGCAAGGCCGAGGCGCCTCTGAGAAATTCCACGGTGCCGTTGTCGATCATTCTGGCCATGAACATACGCGTGTGTTTCAAGAGGTAGCTGATCTAGGGAAACAACTGGAGCAGCTGCAGCCAATTGCGGGCACGTCCGTTCAGCCAGAGGTCGCCATCATTTACGATTGGGAAAATCACTGGGCCATTGATGATGCGCAAGGCTTAAATAACACAAACAAACGCTATGTAGAGGCTTGTCAAACTCACTATCGAAGCTTTTGGAAAAAAGGCATCCCTGTTGACATTGTCGGAATGGAAAAAGATTTCTCATCCTATCGTGTGCTCATTGGGCCAATGCTCTACATGATCAAACCAGGCGTTGCAGAAAAAATTGAAGCCTTTGTCAAAGAGGGCGGCATTTTTATCGCGACTTACTGGAGCGGCATAGTCGACGAAAATGATCTCTGTTTCCTCGGCGGTTTTCCTGGTCCTCTCCGCCATGTACTTGGCATTTGGGCAGAGGAAATCAACACATTGATGCCTGATGAACATGTGTTAATGACCACAGGGAATGGACGCACCTATCATGTCGGACAATACTGCGAATCCATACACCCTGAGACGGCCTCTGTGCTAGGGCATTTTGAGAATGGCTGCTACGAAGGACAGCCGGCCCTGACTGTCCGTTCATTAGAAAGAGGGAAAGCATACTATATGGCCTCAGAAAATGATCAGGCTTTTTATGATGAATTTTACGAAGACCTTATCGCAGGTATTGGCATACAGCCCGTCCTATCCACTGCAATTCCAGAAGGAGTCAGTGTACAAAAACGAACAGACGGTACGCAGGACTATGTGTTTTTGATGAATTTCACAGAAGAGCAGCAGAACATATCACTAGATTCAGAGGCAAGTTATGAGAATATGCTGACTGGACAGCAAGTGTCTGAGCAGCTTCAACTTGATCCTTACGAGTATGTCATCTTGAAAAAATAGTTGAAAGAAGCGTCCATTTATTGGGCGCTTTTTGATTTAATAAGTCTAAATACCCATATTAATCATTGTGAACTTTAATCGTTATTTTTATCTAAATTTTTTTACAATATTTGATGCCGCGACACGACTGGTCTCTCCATCCTTTTTTACCATTGTATAGGTATGAAAGCGGTTGCCTATTACTCATAAATTTGATACCCTTTTTTTTCAATGCAGCTGTGGGAATGCATTGGATGAAAAGTATAGACAAATGTAAACGGTTTATTTGTAGGGGGAGGGGCTTATGTTAACGTTTGTTGGATTGATGATTATTTTAACGATTGTTGTGCTGCTGATTTGGGGGAAAGCAAGTCCAATTGTCGCCATGGTCATGGTGCCTTTAATAGGGGCACTCATTGCGGGATTTGGGATCAATGACATTCAAACCTTCTTCGAGGAAGGGATTATCAAAGTATTGCCGGTGGCGACCATGTTTATCTTCGCCATTTTATTTTTTGGCATTTTGCAAGATACAGGGTTCTTTGAACCTGTAATTAAAACTTTAATCAAGCTGACAAAAGGAAATGTTGTCACAGTTGCAATGGGAACTGCTTTGATTGGGGTGATCGCACACTTAGACGGAGCAGGGGCTACGACCTTTTTATTAACTGTACCTGCACTGCTTCCGCTTTATAAAAAATTACATATGAGCCCTTATTTACTGCTGTTATTAATCGGGACGAGTGCTGGATTAACCAATATGATTCCATGGGCCGGACCGACTGGACGGGCAGCAAGTGTCCTGAATATGGACCCCTCTGAGCTTTGGGTGCCACTCATACCAATTCAGCTCATTGGCGTTGTGCTCGTATTAGGGATGGCATTCATGTTAGGAAAGAGGGAAGAAAAGCGAATTCGGGTGAAAATTGCTGCAAATGAAATAGCTGCGGTTCAACTAGAAGGTGCGGATTGGGATCGAGCCATTCAATCTATTAGTGAAACTGGAGATGCCTCTTTAAAGCGTTATCATCTCATTTGGGTGAACCTTGTTCTGTTTTTGTGTGTTGTGGTGCTTCTCGTGTTGAACGTGATTCCTGCTAGTTTTATGTTTATGATTGGCCTGTCTCTCGCACTATTAATTAACTTTCCGAATGTGAATCTGCAAATGGAAAGAATCAAGGCACACGCACCTAGTGCGCTGATGATGGCGGCTGTCATTTTCTCCGCAGGGTCATTTTTAGGAATTCTTGAAGGCACAGGGATGCTAAAAGCCATTGCAGTGGACAGTATTCACATTTTACCAGCCTTCTTGCTGCCGTTTTTACATATTATTGTCGGTATGCTTGGAGTACCGCTTGATATGCTGACAAGTACAGACGCCTATTATTACGCCCTTCTGCCAATTGTTGAATCCATTACATCTGAAGTTGGCGTACCAGGCACTTCTGCGGCATATGCCATGATGATTGGGAACATCATCGGAACCTTTGTCAGCCCGCTTGCTCCCGCTGTTTGGCTCGCCGTAGGTCTTGCAGGGGTTGATATGGGGAAACACATCCGCTACTCCTTCTTTTGGATGTGGGGATTTAGTATTATCCTTCTGTTTGTGGCGATGCTGATTGGCATCATTTAAAAAGAAAGACATGCGCGGATATGCGCATGTCTTTTCTTTCATTATGAAGGATATTCACTTGTGTGAATGTCTGTATTCGGCTTTCTAATAAGAGACATTAATCCAATGATAAACAATAGAACCATTGGAGCGAATGCAAGGCCAACTGTTCCAATTAAAAGAGTCACAGCAGAAACCAAGAAAAGAATACCTGAAAGCACGGCACGACGGTCAGTTTTCAAGAAAATCACACCTACAATCGACAGCACAGCCGCAATTGCGGAAACGACCATAAACTGAGTACCAAATGCATTGACAGAAGCTTGAAGTGTTTCAATCGGCAATGTTTCCCCTTCCTCTTTTAACACTTCATTGATTTCATCATAAAAAGATGGACCCACAGAAAGGATTAATGCCCCAAACCCAACACCAATGGCATTGAGGACAATACTAATAATCCCCATAATTTTTTCACCTTTACGTTTAATCATGTGTAAACCTCCTAAAAAGTTAAATTAACCTGTTTTCACTTCTCGCTTTTGAAAGACGATTAAGGCAATGGCTAAGAAAATAGCCCAATAGATGACTAGGACGATTAGTGAGAATCCTAGGGACATACCTTCGATAACAGTAACCTGTTCCATAAAGTATTGGGATGGATCGTTTGCAAATAACAGATATTTTGACCAATCAAAAAAGAGCATTAAAATACCTGTGACTGATCCACCCACAATATACGCTAACACACTAATGGCAATGGAGATAGCTTCACTTCTAAACACTGTAGAAATGGCGAACGAAAGGGTTCCCAAAACGACAAACATTGCACAATGAGCGAGATAATAATAGACCATATTGGCAAACTGTGAACGTTCAATCACTACACCATTTTGATACACCAAATTCACATAATCAGTGTTAAGTCCAAAGAAAATAGCACCCAATATGAATGACAAAATAAATAGCACCCCAACAAGTAAAAGAGCATACAGCTGCACCGTAATATATTTAGATATTAGGATCTTTAGCCTTGATGGTGGGCGAATCAATAATAATTTAATTGTACCATGCTTGTATTCAGCCGACACAATGGTGGAAGCAATAATGATCACAAACACACCGACTAGCTGAAGTAAATTGGCGTTTGTTTTCACATAATCCCATACACTGTGGCTAAACTGATCAGCTGGCGGCAAATTATGCTTGATTCGATAATCATTAATAGCGATCTCTTTTTCAAGCTCTCTTTTAAAGAAACCATTCTCTGTCTCTTTGAGCTCCTTCTTGTTTTCCTTATTCATCATTTCTAGCTGAGTTTTCCAATCACCTGAAGCTTGATCTTTGTCATTTGTTTTCACTACAAAGATCAGCGTGGCAACCATACCTAAAACAAGAAGCCCAACCATAATCCAAGTACCAACACGATAACTAATCTTCATCCACTCGTTTTGAATGAGGCGAATCATACGTCTGCCTCCTTTTTACCTGTTAAGCTTAAGAACTTATCTTCTAAGGTTTGTTTTTCGATTTTGATTTCGTACAAATGAATAGACGCGCTGCTCAAATGACGGATCAATTCCGGCATCTTCTCTTCTGGCATAGAGAAGAATAAGTACTGCTCCTCTTCTCTTACAGTGACGCCTTCCTCAAATGCACCAATGAGCTTCTGTGCTTCTTCAAGCTCCCCTGCTGCCACCTTCATTCGATAATTAACCAAATCATCCTGCTTCGTCTCAGCACGCTGATCCTCAATCGCAATCAGCTTTCCGGTTTGGATAATTGCAAAGCGATCACACATCAATTCCATCTCTGACATGAGGTGACTTGAAACAATTACAGCCAGCCCTTCTTCCTTCGCAAGCCTTCTCAAGTAATCTCGTATCATTCGAATCCCCTCAGGATCAAGTCCATTGGTTGGCTCATCTAAGATTAGCAGTTTCGGTCTATGTATGAGTGCCTGCGCAATGCCCAATCGCTGTTTCATTCCTAATGAAAATGTACGCACACGTTTATGTTTCACATGCTGTAAGCTGACTAGCTCTAACAGCTCATCAATTCGCGCTTCATCCACTTTCCCATTCATTCTGGCAAAGTGAACAAGATTTTGTCTTGCCGTTAAATGATTATACATTTCTGGATTTTCAATAATCGCACCGACATGTTGGATAGCATGCTGATAGGAGGTTTGAATACTATGACCATTAATCAGAATGTCACCAGATGTAATGGGAGAAAGACCGACCATCATACGAATGGTTGTTGTTTTCCCTGCACCATTTGGTCCTAAGAAGCCAAAGACTTCGCCCGCTTGGACAGAAAAGCTCAAGTCTTGAACAATCTTTTTCCCGTGAATATGCCTAGATACATTATGCAGTTCTAAAACGTTCGTCACGTTACCTCTCCTTCTGTGTCTAAGTATCATCTATCATTCTATTTCCTGATAAACACCATGATCCGTCAAAAATAGAAGAACACTTCCATATGGTACAGCAATGCCCAAAAGTTGTGAAGGGGATTAGCCAAAATTTAGCGAATCATCTGCCTTTTTTAAGGTAGAGTTAAGAAAACTGCGAATTTTTATGTGAAAAGAGGCTTGATTTTTTAAAAAATGGATCTTTTTCAACAGGTATATATGTATGGAATTTTGTTTGAGATTATTCCTTTCACCTATAAATAAAGAAAAGAGGCCTCTTACAACCTCTTTTCATACATTATATCTTTTTCACAAACTCTGATTTTAATTTCATTGCGCCGAAGCTAGGAATTTTACAATCAATGTTATGATCGCCTTCAACTAAACGAATGCCTTTGACCTTCGTTCCTATTTTCAAAACGGATGATGAGCCTTTTACTTTTAGGTCTTTAATGACAGAGACCGTGTCCCCATCACTTAACAGGTTCCCATTCGCATCTTTGACAACAAGCTGTTCCTCTGCCGCTTGTTCTTGTTCAAGTGACCATTCATGCGCACATTCAGGGCAAATCAGCAAACTGCCGTCCTCGTATGTATAAGGTGAGCTGCACGAAGGACAATTCGGTAGATTAGACATTTTTGTTTCCTCCAACTTTCTACATCATTTATATCGATTTTACCACATTTCTTATAGAAGGAATGTGATAGAAAAGGAAACATTTTTCATCGTTTACTTCTTTCTTCCAATTTTTAACGCAGCCGCGATATTCCGAGCTGTTCTTTCTACATGAAGATTCGCATCTTGTATCGCCTCAGAAAGAGAGGTAATACCTGGAACGATACTAAACAGTGCATCAATTCCATGATCGTGTACGACTGCACTGTCTTTTGCAAGAGAGCCTGCGATGCCAATCACAGGCAGATGATACTGCTTCGCTGCTTTGGCTACGCCGATTGGTGTTTTTCCAAAAATGGTCTGCCGGTCAATTCGGCCTTCTCCCGTAATGACAAGGTCTGCCTCCTTGATGACGTCATCAAAATGAACAGCCTTCAGCACAATATCGATTCCTCTTTGCAAATCCGCTTGTAAAAAGCCTAATAAACTCGCACCAAGCCCTCCTGCCGCTCCTGCCCCTGCTGCATCTCCAAAAGAGACATTGAACTGCTTTTCAGCTACTTGTGCAAAATGAGCCAGATTCTTGTCTAACACTTGAACCATTTCTTCATCTGCTCCTTTTTGAGGACCGAAAACAGCAGACGCTCCTCTCTCACCCGTTAAAGGATTATCCACATCACAAGCCGCCTCCAGACGGACGGATTGCAGTCTTGGATCGAGTCCAGATAAATCAATTGAAGCTAATTGATGAAGTGCCCCGCCGCCTGACGTCAGGGAATGTCCTGTGTTATCAAGGAAAGCTGCACCTAATCCTTGCATCATCCCAACACCGCCATCATTTGTTGCACTTCCGCCAAGCCCAATGATCACATGCTTCGCTCCTATATCCAGCGCTGCAAGTATTAATTCACCCGTTCCTCTCGATGTCGTCCATAACGGATTACGTTTTTCTCGGGGTACAAGATGTAAACCAGAGGCTGCAGCCATCTCTATGACAGCAGTCTGACCGTCTCCTAACATGCCAAAAAAGGCATTCACTGGCTCACCAAGCGGGCCCGTGACCACTTGATGAACAATGTGTCCGCCCGTCGCATCAACCAACGATTGAACGGTCCCCTCTCCTCCATCTGCCATTGGCAGTTTGATATACTCTGCGTTTGGCAAAACAGAACGAAATCCTCGTTCAATGGCACATGCTGTCTCATAAGCAGACAAACTTTCTTTAAATGAATCTGGTGCGATCACAATTTTCATCCTAAAGCCCCTCTTTTCTTGTCATGTCCTCAGCCAAACAGCTGGAAAACGCCAAAAATAATTGTTGATACAACGGTTAACGTCAAACCGATTAATGATTCAAAAGGCATGAGCTTCAAACGCTCTTTGATATCCATTTGAACACTTCCTGCTGTTGCATGGAAAAAGCTCCCGTGCGGCATATGGTCAAGCACTGTTGCGCCAGCATGAATCATGGCTGCCCCTGAAAGAGCAGATACACCAAGCCCAATCAGCGTTCCGCTAAACACACCACTCGCGACCGCCGTTCCTGCTGTTGTCGAAGCAGTCGCGGCTGACATAAATATCCCTGAAGTTGGCGCAAGTAAATATGGAGGTAAACCCGAGGCATCCAGTGCCTGAATAAACACATCTTTTAAGGACGAATTCGATACGATTCCTGCTAATGTACCTGTCCCTAATAACATGATCGCGACACCTGACATTTTATGGAGCCCCGACATCGCATAATCATTGAGAAATTTCCCTTTTTTCATGAAAAGAGCACCTACAATCCCTCCAATCGGTAAGGCGATCATTGGGTCTATATTGATTTGAAAAAGCGGTCTTAAAGCCAACAATAAAATGGTAACCAGCGGACCAGCCAGTGCTTGAAAAAAAGCAGGTATTTGAACTTTACTTTGCCCAGTTTCTTCTTCAAGAACGGGCGTCCCTTTGTTTGCAAGCTTTTTAGCTAATACATATGTAACAGCCAACCCGAACACAGCCGGAATGATTCCTGCAGCCATCATTGAAGTCAGAGGTACACCAAAAGCGTCTGAAGCGGCAATAGCATTCGGATTCGGGGACATGATATTTCCTGCCTTCCCTCCTCCAATCATAGCAAGGAGAATTCCCGTTTTTGAGAGCTTTGCGCGTTTGGCAATAGCAAGTGCGATTGGCGCTACCGTAATAACCGCAACATCTACAAAAACGCCTACTGTTGTTAAAATCATTGTTGCAAGAGCGAGTGCTAATAGTGCCCTCGCCTCACCAAGCCTTCTCACAATGGCCTCAGCGATAGATAACGCTGCACCTGATTCAATGAGAACACCCGCCAGTACACCTGCGGCCATAATTCTAAGGACAGCCGGAATCATGTCCTTAGCACCTTCCATCATAACGTTGACGGTCTGAACAATGTCTACACCGCCAACCAATCCGCCTATAAATGCACCTGCCAGCATGCCATAAGCAGGTGATACTTTTTTTAGAATGAGAACAATCGCGATCACAAGCGCCGCCATGGCTCCCAGAGTACTTACCGTCACATCTCCACCCATTCTCAATCCCCCTAAAAATATCTTTCTCCAATTGTAAGCGTTTACCCAAAGGGATTGTGTTGTGAATCTGGATGAACTTTTTTAACTGACCACTCTACCGAATTGTGCATTTGCACAATCAAGATAGTTGAGTCATTAGCTGCGCCATATAAAGCTCGATTAACTGTTTTACATGACGAGGGTCTTTTCCGGTCAATCCTTGAATTTTGTCTAAACGATAACGCAATGTATTTCGATGAATAAATAAACGATCAACAATTCTTTGCAAATCACCGCCCTCTTCAATGTAAACCCTTAATGTATGGGCGAGCTCTGCTTCTTGTGTCAAAGGCTTGTAAAAGTCAGTCCATCGACTGTTCTTTTCAGCAATTCCCGCCATCATGAAGAAGCTTTCCAGTTGATAAGACTCAAAGAAATACATACTTTCCTCCGGATCAAGAGCCTTCCCTAACCTCAGGGCTTCTCTCGCATGCTGAAAAGAAATGGGCAGCTGGCTGATGTCTTCAGCGACAGTCCCTATCCCCACTAACACTTGGCTTCCTACTGCTCTTTGCATTGTTTTTTGCAGATGACCTGCCGCCTGCTTTACTCGATGGTCAGGTATGGGCTGACTTAAAAGAATCAATTCATGACAAAAGGTCATGCCAAGTAAATCATCTGCCTTCTTATCATATTGAATCGCATGCATCAATTTATGAACAGCATCCTCTGAGGAGGGAACTGGCTGAAAAACAATAGCCATTCGGCGCTTGTCTAAATCCATTCCCAGCCAAGCCGCTCGATTTTTCAGCTGATGATCCCCAGCATCAGAATATGAAATCAGCTGATTGACAATTTCACTTTCTATTCGATGACGCCATTGAACCCGTTCAAGAAGGAAAGATTGCTCTAACACCAGTTCTGCTGCCATCTTCACCAGCTCGGCATGATGCCGAATGTCCTCTGGTTCACCAGTAATTCCAATCACACCAACTACTTTTTCATGGAAGCAGATAGGCAAGTTAATCCCAGGTTTCACCCCTTCTAAGCGCAAAGAGGTCTCCTGGTCAATTTCCACACTGTTCCCGCTTGTCAGCACAAGCCGTGCACCGTCATGTTTCTGGCCAATCCTGTTTCGTTCACCAGAACCAATAATGACACCATCTGCATTCATCACATTGATGTTTTTATGTAAAATATGCATCGTACGTTCAACCATTTCTTGAGCCAATTCACTGGTCAAAAATTGCATTTGCCATCTCCCCTGAAGGTTTTTTCATTCAATGTATCATAGTGTCTTTGAACAATAAACGCAAAGTGTTTAAAAACCAGCCATTGACAAAGTCACCCTGAAAAGTGTTTAATCAAATCAAGAACCGACCGACAGTCTAGTTAAAAGAAAGGATGGCTTTATGAGAACCGTTAAACATCCTGAGGAACGTAAAAATGACATATTAAACGCAGCCGAAGCGCTTTTTTCAACCAAAGGCTATCAGAAAACAACGATTATTGACATATTAAAAGCCGTTGGCATTGCAAAAGGCACCTTTTACTACTACTTTGCATCCAAAGAAGAAGTAATGGATGCCATTATTGACAGAATCATCAAAGAAGATATCATCGTGGCAAAGCGTATTGCGGCTGAGCCAGACCTTCCAGTCGTTGACAAACTATTTCGTATCATCATGGCGCAATCACCTCAGCAAGGAAGCCATAAACAGGGTATGATCGATCAGTTCCATCAGCCTTCTAATGCAGAAATGCATCAAAAAAGCTTAATCAAAGCCATTAAAGAACTATCACCAGTGTTGGCAGATGTTATTCAGCAAGGTGTAGAGGAAGGGACATTCAAAACGAAGTATCCGCAAGAGACGGTTGAATTCCTTCTTGCTTCTGCACAGGTCATATTTGATGAAGGCCTTTTTCAATGGTCAGCCGAAGAAAGTATACAACGCGCTTTAGCTTTTATCGATATACTCGAATCCTCATTGCATGCAAAAAAGGGGAGCTTTTCATTCCTGCTGAAGCGATTATCTGGAGAGCTGGATGAAAATAATCAGTGATTGGTCACTTCAATACCAATCCTGCATACATCATAGACTGACGGTCGGTCTAAAAGGAGAGTGATATTTATGTCTTTGTTATCCAAAAGAGGCTCATCCCACTTTATCTACCTCGTTCTCGGACAGATTATTTCCGTTTTCGGATCTTCTCTCATTCGGTTTGTTCTATCTTTACACGTACTGGATATGACGCACCGAGTTGATTTATATGCCTTACTTTTCGCTTTATCCAATATCCCGCTCCTTCTCTCCCCGTTAGCTGGTGCAATCGCTGACCGGTTTAACAGAAGGAACTTAATGATTTTATTTGATGTCCTCACCGGCATGATGATTCTTGCCTTTTATTTTTGGTTATTTTCGGGAAATGATTCACTCTATATGATCGGAGCTGTCATGATACTGCTTGGCGTGATGAGTACGTTCTATGCTCCCGCTGTCATGTCCAGCATTCCACAGCTAGTGAAACAAGAGCAATTAGAACAAGCAAACGGCATCGTCAATGGCGTTCAGGCACTTTCAGGTGTTCTCGCACCTATTATCGGAGGAGTTCTATACGGAATGATTGGAAGCCAATCCATCATCGGTGCAAGTGCCATCGTATTTTTCCTATCAGCCTGCATGCTTTTAAGGTTAAACATTTCCTTCTTCCCTAGCCCGCTGACAGAGTCTATGGGCAAAGTGCTCATAAAAGATATGAAACAAGGATTTTCTTATATTGGCAGCCAGCCATTTTTAAAAAGGGCCATGCTGCTTGCCGCAATGTTAAATTTCATCCTTACACCATTTTTTATTGTTGGGGGACCAATCATTTTAAGGGTCACAATGAAGAGCAGTGACATCATGTATGGAATAGGCATGGGCTTGATTGAATTCGCTGTCATCGCAGGGGCTCTGCTAGTTGGACTTGTAGCGAAGCGATGGCGCATTCCTACTTTATATCGCTGGCTTCTTGTCATCGCAGTCATCTTGCTGCCTGTGGCGTTCTCAACATCCAAAACAGCTCTTCAATTTGGCACTTATCCAGCTTATTTTCTCTTTTTAGCAGGATGCCTTCCAATTGCTATGCTGCTGACTATGATCTCAATCGTTGTGATTTCACATGTTCAAAAGAAAACACCAAATCATCAGTTGGGAAAAGTGATGGCCAATCTGACAATGGTTTCTCAATGTGCTGCTCCGCTTGGCCAAATGATGTATGGATTCTTGTTCAATACGTTTTCAGCCACCGTGTATGTGACGGTGCTCATCGTCAGTACTTTCATGTTTGCACTAGCCTGCTTAACAAAAAATATGCTTCAGCATGAAGGAGAATCAGCCTCATGAGATTAGCGTTTATAAAGAAAGACTTAACCCGTCACCGCCTTATTGCAATCGGCTTAACCATTTGCATCATGATGACTTCATTTCTCGCAGCAAGTGCAGCTCAAATGATCGTACAGCTGAATGGTTCCATTTCTAACCTGCTCCATTCTGCCAAAGCGCCAGACTTTGTCCAAATGCATGACGGCGACCTAAATAAAAAAGACATTGAAGCATTTTCAAGCAAGCAGTCCATGGTAAAAGCCCATCAAATCGTCCCAATGATACCAATTGAACACGCAAACATCAGGTTCGGACATGAGCCTGCCAAAGCAGGTGTGATGGATCATTTATTTGTGAAGCAAAATCGCAACTTTGATTTTCTTTTAAATGAACAAAACGAAAAGCTCACTGTCAATAAAGGAGAAGTGGCTGTCCCAATTTATTTTCAACAAAAGTATCAGCTCAACATAGGTGAAACGTTACTGATTGAGAAAGGAGCTAATCAATTCACCTTTCGCATCAAAGCGTTCTTGCGAGATGCACAAATGAACCCCAGTCTTGTCAGTTCAAAAAGATTTCTTCTTCATAACGAGGATTGGGATGCAATAAATCAAGTGTTTCATCACAAAGAGTACTTAATCGAATTTTTACTACATGATGCCGCTCAGACAGATACCTTTCAAGCAATCTATCAATCATCACAACTGCCACAACAAGGTCCATCTGTCACATTACCTTTACTGCGTATGCTGAATGCATTGACAGATGGAATGGTCATTGCCATTCTCCTGCTTGTTTGCCTGCTGCTCATCAGTATAGCCCTTCTCTCACTCCATCTTGCTATGACGGCTTCAATAGAAGAGGATGAACGTGAAATTGGCATACTGAAGGTGCTTGGGATCCCTTTAACAAGAATCAAGCAATTATACGTTGGTAAGTATGCCGCGCTTGCTTGTGCAGGGTGTATAGCAGGATATGTGTTAACGCTTATATTTGGTGATATGTTTACAACCAATATCCACCGTTACATGGGGAATCAGCCTTCTTTTGCTCATTGGTTAATCCCGCTTTTTGTTTCTATTGCGACGGCAATGATCATCATCTCTTGCAGCTATGCTGTCTTAAGAAAGTTTGGTCAAATATCAGCTGCTCAAGCACTTCAAGGCGTTATCAACCCACTGGGTCAAAAGAAAAGAATACCTATGCACCTCAAGAAAAGCAGGTTCATACCGATCAATATTTGGCTTGGTTTAAAAGATCTGATATCACGAAAGAAGTTGTACACAACGATTTCTTGTATTATTGCACTCTGTACATTTTTAATGCTCATGCCTATTCAGCTATGGCATACCTTACAATCACCGGATTTCATCACATACCTTGGCTCTGGTAAAAGTGACCTTCGAATGGATATACGCCAAGGAAATCATCTAGCGAAAAATACAAACGAAATAGAATCAATGATTCGTGAAGATCAGAGCATACAAACAGCAGCCATCTATAAAACTACTTCTCTTCAGGTGAAATCAAAGGAGAACACATTAGAAACGCTCTACTTAGAAACAGGTGAGCTCTCAGCATTTCCCCTCAACTATTTACAAGGACGGCAGCCTTTAAAGAATGAAGAAATTGCCTTATCCGTATTAAATGCAGATTCACTTCAGAAAAAGATAGGAGAAAGAATCACTCTCGTAACTAATGGGCATGAAATCCAAAGAACGGTAACAGGTATTTATCAGGACGTGACCAATGGAGGCAAAACAGCAAAAGCAATATCACAGCCATTTCCTCAAACAGCTCTTTGGCAAACCGTTCAAATCCAACTAAAACCAGGAGTAAATATCGCAGAGAAAAAGACAGTATTTGAAAAGAAGGTATCTCCTGCAAAAGTGACAGATATGAAAGAATACGTTCATCAAACGATCGGTAGCACAGCAGCTATTATAAAAGTTATTGCATTTTTTGCTGCATTAGCTGCCTTTGGAACCGCCAGCTTAATGCTATTCATGTTTCTGCACATGTTAAAGGCGAAAGATTCAAGCCGAAACCACACGCTAAGAACAATTGGATTTTCTATAACAGATATAACAGTACAATATATAACGAGTTTTATCGCTGTTCTTTCTTTTGGCGCCTTTATTGGAACAATCGCGGTCAATACCATTGGTCCTGCTTTGATGAGTATAGGAGGAGCAACATTAGGAGCGTCGAGCCTCCAGTGGCTGTCACCGCAATGGGTGTCAGTTGTGTACCCAGTTACACTACTTATTATCAATTTAGCTTTGACCACTTGGTTATTGAAGACGTTTTTTTCTAGTCAAACGACAAGACAAACACTTTTATAAGGAGATGTTTCACATGGAACACTTGATTGAAACGCAGCGATTGTCTTTGCATATCAATTCATTAAAAGGACAAAAACAAACCATTCTTAAGGATATTCATTTATCGATAAAGCATGGGGAATTCGTGACCATTATGGGACCTTCTGGATGTGGGAAAACATCATTACTTTATCAGCTTAGCGGCATAGAAACAGCTTCAACAGGAGAGATCGAATATAAAGGCCGATCACTATCAGAAATGACAGACAAACAGTTAACTGCTCTGCGCTTAACAGAGATGGGGTTTGTCTTTCAGCACAGCCACTTATTAAAAAATCTTAATTTATTTGACAACATCATAGCTGCAGCTTATTTAGCAAAGAAAAAGCCAAGACAAGAATTGAATGAACGAGCTCAATATTTAATGCAAAAACTCGATATTGATCATTTGGCAAATAGATATTTGACAGAAGTATCGGGAGGACAGCTTCAAAGAGCCGCTATCTGCCGAGCGCTCATGAATGAACCAGACATACTTTTCGCTGATGAACCAACAGGTGCTCTTAATTCCAGTACAACGAAGGAAGTGATGAATATTTTTTCAAGTATCCACTCTGAACGAGCAACACTGCTGCTTGTCACACATGACCCCAAGGTGGCTCTTCGTTCTGAAAGAATCATGTTTATGAATGACGGGGAAATTGTAGCCAGTTTACAACTAGGAAGATATGATCACTCAACTGCCGAGAATCGAGAAATGAGATTAAATCAATGGCTGCAAGATTTAGGTTTTTAATTTGAGAACAAACAGGCAGGAAACTGCCTGTTCTATTTTTTTTGGCACTCAAACGAGTAATCCATAGACAAACTATTTGTTTCTAAGATGATTTTGCCGCCAGCTTGTTGACAAGATTCTGTCAGCAGCTCAATTTCTTTGCTATAAAAGTATCTCTTTGACATATAAACAGTCACTAAAACAAGTAACAGAGTCGCGATAATGACTGTGATTTGTCTATTTAAACTTGGAAATCTTTTTTTCATTTCAACATCCTTTCTAAAGGTCTAAGTTTGTGTTTAATACTTACTTTTGGCTGCATCTATCAGTTTCTTATCTCATGATCTAGCAACATCATACATGATTTTCTTTCCTAGATCGACCTTCCATTTTCCCTCTGAAATAGCTAAAACTTCTTTATTCCAAATATACGAATGATATTTTCGTTCATTATCATAAAATCCATTGTATATATTCCTTTTTTAGACTTCCAAAAAGAGATTTTATTCATTTGTGCTAACAAGCAATCACCCTTACAATATCGTACATCACATGACCTTAGGTCCCTTTTATTACCTCTTGTCAATCACTTCACAGAAACGATTATATTTTTCCAAAAATTGTGATATCGTTTTTTATGAAACAGGTGAAAGGATCTTAAAGAGGTGAAATTTCCATGGCTATCATTTCTGCTGAACAGGTGGGGAATCGTTTAAATGATTGGAGAATTGCAATTCGCAAGCATGATGTACACAGTGCAAAAGCAATGTATACAGAATTAAAAGAATTACTTCAAAAAATGGAAGAGAATCAGGAGGTCTTGACCTATTACTCATTGCTAGAAGGCAAGTATAAGCTCATGTTATATGAACGAAGAGGTACAAAACTGAAGGAACAGACAGAACCAGATTGCCCCTCTAAAACAAACGACTTAATTGAATACTATTTTTACCTATACAAAGCCCTTTACGCTTCATATAAAAGAGACTATGCATCAGCCATTGGACTGTTTAAAATTGCCGAGAAAAAACTACAACACATTCCTGATGAAATAGAAGTAGCAGAATTCCATACGAAAATCGCCAACTTATATATGCTGCTTCGTCAAAGCCTGATTTCTCTACACTACATTCAGAATGCTATTGATATTTTCAAAAGTCATGAAGGATATGAGAGAAGACTAGCTGCAGCCTTTGTCATCGCCGCTGCTAATTATATGGACATTGGTGACTTTATAAGAGCAGAAGACTACTATAAAAAAGCATTACACATCGCAGACAGTCTCAACGATCATTTTCTAACATCACAGCTTTATCATAATATCAGCATTTTGTACGCCGAAGCTGGCGAATCAAAAAAATGTATCGATGCCCTAGAAAAGGCTCTTAGTGATGAAGACTATCTCTCTTCGTGTTACTTTCATCACTCCATGTACATGTTAATGAAAGAGCTGCTTTCTATCGATGAAAGGACACAAGCTCTCTATTACTTCGAATTGGTGAACCAAAAACATGAATCAGAGAAATGCCCCATCTATACAGCAAAAATGAATTTGCTTTACCATCTATATTTCACTGAAGATATGGCTCAAAAAGCTCAAGCCTGTTTCGATGAAATCAGCATTCTTAAAAAATTAAAGGATGCTGAAGGAGCCTGTGAATTAAGTGCATTAGCTGCAAAATACTTTGAAGAGCTGGGAGCAATTCATCAAGCCTATCTTTTCTTAAAGGAAGCTGATCGCATGAAACATCCTATCATTGACTGGGGGAATTCTAATGAAAAAAATGAGTTTATTGATTATCGCTTTGACCATCGTTGTTTTAGGACAAACAGGGGCTTTCAATTCATTAAATGATGAAAATCCTGGTACAACAGAACGACCTATCGGAACTTAATATAAACATTGGTCATACAAAGAACCACTCGCCTCATCAAGGCAAGTGGTTCCACATTTATTTTAGTTGCTGATAAGATATGAGGCGGTGTATATGTACCGCAAGATAAGTAAGCTCATCATTAGGAATGACGATACTATGCACCTGTTTAATATAGTCTTTGATCTTAAAAGCAACATCCATCGCTTGAGGATATAAGTGTGCAATTTGTTCAAACAACTCATTTTCTTGATCTGATAATAATTTATCAGCATAAAATCTTTCTACAAAGAATTTCACATGTGTAATGAACCGGCTGTAATGAATATTCTCTTGATCCATTTTCATATTCAATGTATAGCGCACAAGATTGACAATACTCCCGATCATCTTGGCATATTTCATACCATCTTTCGAATCGGATTTTTCACCTAATGCATTAATTAAGTGAAAGGCGATATTAGCAGCTTCTTCTTTTGGTAATTGTATGCCCAATGTGTCATTGACTAACTCAAGTGCGTAATTCCCTACTTCAAATTCTTCCGTATAGTAGTTTTTGATTTCCCAATACACGCGATTCGTAATATTAATATTCTTTTTATGACGTTCCACTGCAAAATTCAAATGATCCATTAAGGTAAAATAAACACCTGAATTTAAAGTTGAGTTTAAACGTTTTTCTGCATATTGGACGATGTGCTGAGTTAAATCGATAAACTCCTGAGGCATTGAATCTAACAGTTGAAGAAATTCTTTTGCTCTCATGTTATCAACTGACATAAAGACTTGGTCCGCTTTTTTCTCTTCTATCATTTGACCTGGTTTCTTTCCATAGCCAATTCCTCGGCCGAACAATACCATCTCCTGTTGGTTCTGATCTTCAGCCAGGACCACACTCGAGTTTAAAACTTTTTTGATTTTAAACATCGTCATCACCTGTTTTCATGATTGTGGTGTTCAATCAAGCGATTCACCATTTGTCTCAATGACTTTTTGGTACCAATAAAATGAATCTTTTCGAGATCGTTTTAATGTCCCGTTCCCGTCATCATCTTGATCGACGTGAATGAAGCCATAGCGTTTTGACATTTGTGATGTACCTGCACTAATAATATCAATCGAGCCCCAGCTCGTATATCCAAAGAGATCGACGCCTTCTTCAATCGCTTCTCTCATTTGACGGAAATGCTCTTTAAAATAGTTAATACGATAGTCGTCATGGATAGAGCCATCACTTTCAACTACATCCTTTGCACCCATGCCGTTCTCGACAATGATAAGAGGTTTTTGATAACGATCATACAATTCGATCAAAGAAATTTTCAGACCAACCGGATCAATTTGCCAGCCCCAGTCAGTTGAAGGAAGATAAGGGTTTTTAACCCCGCGAATTGTGTTCCCTTCTGTCTCTTCTAATCCTTCTTGGGCTGACTCCGTTAAAGACATATAGTAGCTGAATGAGATAAAATCTACTGTGTTTTCTTTTAAAATGGTAAGGTCATCTGCTTCCATTTGAATATGAATATCTTTTCTCTCAAGCATGCGCTTGATCAGTGGCGGATACTCGCCAAACACTTGAACATCTGCATAGAAATAGTTTTCTAAGTTTTGTTTCAAAGCTTGTTCCACATCATTCGGGTGGCACGTATGCGGATACGTTGTCAATTTTGTCAGCATACATCCTACCTGGCTGCCTGGGATGATGCGATGGCAATCTGCTGTTACGAGAGCAGATGCGACAAATTGATGATGAAGTGCTTGGTACACCGTTTCTTCCACTTTTCCTTCTGGGCAGCGATCAGGAATGATTCCTGCTGTAATGAAAGAGTGGCGGTGAATACTATCAATTTCATTAAAGGTGAGCCAATATTTCACATCATGTTTATATCGTTCAAAACATACATTGGCGAACTTCACAAAGAGATCAACGACTTTTCTTTCAACCCAGCCATTATATTTCACACTAAGCGCTAAAGGCATTTCATAATGAGAGAGAGTCACGATCGGTTCTATGTTGTGTTTTTTCATTTCTGCAAAGACACGATCATAAAATTGAAGCCCTTTTTCATTCGGTTCCGCTTCTTCTCCAGTAGGGAAGATACGACTCCATGCAATAGAAATCCGAAGTGTTTGAAATCCCATTTCTGCAAAGAGAGCCAAATCCTCTTTATAGTGATGATAGAAATCGATACCTCTGCGTTTTGGGTATTTTTTATCGTCTGGATCTTTCATTGCACGATCTATATTTTCAGTGGTAACAGCAAGATGACCTTCATAATCTTCTACACTCAAGTTGGAACGGTACATTGCAATATCTGCAACAGACGGTCCCTTTCCATCTATATTCCAGGCGCCTTCTGCCTGGTTAGCCGCAATGGCACCGCCCCATAAAAATCCTTTTGGAAAACCTTTGATTTTTGTCATATGATTAGCCTCCTAATTGTGTAACAACCATCAATGTATCTTGACGATTGACCTCTTGTAATGGCTGTACCTTAATATCATATTGATCTGTATTTGTGATTACAGCAAGTGTTACTGGATCATATCCTGCTTCCATGATTTTTTCTAGATCAAATTCAATCAATAAATCACCTGCTTGAACACGATCTCCTGCCTGCACTTTTGGATAGAAATACTGTCCTTCCAACTGAACAGTGTCAATGCCGATGTGGAATAATACTTCAACCCCTTGGTCCGTTTTCATACCAAGCGCATGGTTTGTTTCGAACAGCAAGGTCACCTCACCATCTACTGGTGCATAAAGTGCTCCTTTTGAAGGTACAATGGCAATTCCGTCTCCCATGACCTTTGAAGAAAAAATATCATCTTTTACTTCAGATAGAGAGATCATTTGACCAATCACAGGGCTTTTGAAAGTTTCTCCTGCTCCAATTTGTTCAGCAAATGCAGCTTGGTCCTTTGTCTTTTCTTCTACTGTTCGATCTTTACCTAATACAAAAGCAGCGATAAATGCGACAATAAATGAAATGACTGCTCCAATGATAGCAAACATCAGATTTCGCGGAAGTTCATCTGATATAAACATCGACATGCTTGCTAATCCTGGGCCAACAAGCACAAAGGCTTGTATACCAACTAAACCAATGAAAATTCCGCCAACAAACGAACCAATCATAACACTTCCAAGGACTCGCTTATTTTGAAGTGTCACACCATATAACGCCGGCTCTGTGATACCAAAAAAGGCTGAAATCCCTGCCGAAATGGCTGTTGATCTGAGTACCTTGTCTTTTGTGCGTAGTGCCACAGCAAAACACGCTCCACTTTCCGCAATATTATGCGCAAGTGATGCCGGTAAATAAAGTGCTTCTTTCCCAAGGGTTCCCATCGTTGTGACTGCATAAGGGACCATTGCTTTGTGCATGCCTGAAGCAACCATGAATGGGAGGACCGCTGCTAAAATTGCGACAGCTACCCAGCCTACCGTATTAAACATCGCAAGAATAATAGATGAAAAGCCTTGCCCCGCTGTAAAACCAATCGGTCCTAACAGAAGTAACGTAACTGGTACAGTAATGACCAATGACATCATCGGAACGAAGAAAATTCGAATTGGTTTTGGTGAAAACCGCGTAAAGAATTTTTCCATTTGCGCGTAAAGCAATACAGAAAGGATTGCCGGAAACACTTGATACGCATAAGCTATATTTTTTACATCGAATGACAGTAATTGCGCACCTTCTGTAAGCATTGCTGTCATGTTCGGCAGAAGGAGCGCACCGACTGCTGATAATGCGACCAGTGGATTTACTTTTAGTTTATTCGCCGTCGTTACAGCAACTAATAAAGGCAGAAAGTAAAGTGGTGCATCACCTACCATGTTCAGTATTTGATAGGTTTGTCCCTTTGCATCCATCCAGCCTAATAAAGAGAAAAGGAGAAGAAATGATTTTAAAATTCCTCCGCCTGCGATAGCTGGTACAAGAGGCTGGAAGACACCGACAATGAAATCTAACAGGACTGTGCCTGCTTTTCTCTTTTCTTTTGGCTGATTGGATGGCACGTCTTGGCTTGATGAGCTGCTGCCTATTAAACTTGTTACCTTTTGATACACTTCAATGACGTCATTCCCAATCACCACTTGGCATTGTCCTGACATTCTGACAGCTATGACACCTGGTGTTTTTTCTAGTGCTGGTACATCTGCTTTTTTCTGATCAATTAGCGTGAAGCGAAGTCTTGTTGAACAGTGCTCAAGGTGCGCAATGTTTTCTTTGCCGCCTATATGCTGTAAAACGTCTTTGGCAACTTGTGTGTAATCCATTTTTTCTCCCCCTTTTCTCATACATGAGACCTATATTTTGGCAATAAAAAAAGGACCTAAAACGACAAATAAAAGAAATTCATCGTTTTTAGATCCTGCCTGCATGACCAGTCACATGTCTAATTTATTCATATTGGATTTGTTTTTAGTATATATTGATTATATGAAAGCGTCAACATTTATTTTTCTAAAAATTATTAAGGTCTATAGACCCAAATTCATTTTCCTTAATTAGTTGAAGCGTTTGCCTTCCTCTCTTTTTTTCACCAATAACTATCTTCATTATAAAAAACCAGATAAATTTATTCATTCATCTGGTTATCATCATCTATTTTTTCTTTTCTTCTGCCTGCTTTTTAAATGCTTCAGATTGTTTTTGATATTCCTGCTTCGAGACTGGTTTAAATTCTACGATGCCGCCTGCTATTTTCAGAGGAAGTTTTATTGATTTTGCACCTCGATTCGTTGAGCCTACGATAATACCAGTTTTGTGCTCTTCGATTTGAGGATAGGTACTGATATCAAACATGATTCCATCAGAAACACCACCCGCTTTATGTTTCGTCTCTTTATAAGGTTCACCACCATCCCCTGGAACTGTTCTCATTAGAAAGGCCCCTGACCATTCAGACTCAATATGCATATGCTTTACTTGTAGAAATAGTTGGTATGAACCATCCTCCGCAGTATACAGATAACCATAAGCGCCTGTTACTTTCTTGATGTAGTCTCTTAAATAATCATAAAATCTAGTTTCTGAGTCATCAATTAACTCATCATATCGATCTTGAATGGCTTTTTGATACGCATTTAATTTTTTTTGATCAACTGCTTTGTATGTGATGCTTTTGTTTTCACCTTGTTTTTTCACAGAAAGATCTTTTCCAGCAACATGTACTTCATACATCACCGGATCTTTTCCTCGCTTCACTTCAAATTCATAACCGTTTTCAATTGCTTTTCCAGTTAATTGATATTTATGTTTAAATAAATTCGGATCAAAATGCATTTCCGGACTTTCTTCTAAAATGGTTTCATTCAAGTGACCGGTTACTTTCCCTTTTCTCTCCGTTACCTTAAACCAATTCATGCCCTCTTTTGTTTTCTGCGCAAAGGCGTAGGATTGATTCAATGCACTCTTTTTTCCAATTGCTTGATAGGCTGACCAGCTGACTGCACCAAGGACTAATACCGTCAGGACAGCCACAAACCAGATTTTCGATTTACTCATACGTACCCCTCCAATATATAATCTGATGAATGATCATCCATATATATGAGTGATTCACCTCTCCGATTAACAAAATCAGGTAAATATCCACTCCCTTTATCGAATTTATTTTTCAACAACCCCTTGTATCTGCCACTTCACATCATTTATTATATATCTAAAAGATATATCTTTTAGATAGGTGTGCTGATATGAAAAAATACAATGATACGACGTATGCGATTTTAGGTATTTTAACGACTGATTGTAAGTCGGGGTACGAAGTGAAGCAATTAATTGATAGAAGCCTGCATCATTTTTGGAAAATCAGTTATGGACAAATTTATCCAGCTTTAAAGTTAATAGTCGAGGAAGGCCTTGCGGAAGTTTCACCTGCTGCTGCTTCTGGCCGCTCAGACAAGCGGGAATATCATTTGACTGAAAAAGGACTGAATACGTTAAGAGAGTGGCTGGCGCAGCCGCTCGATCAGTTACCAACAGAGCGTAATGAGGTGTTATTAAAGTTATTCTTTGGTCAATATCTTTCGTTTGAGAAGAAACTAGTGCTTTTACAGGATTATGAGCGGCAGCTTCGTATTCGTTATGAAACTTATGTTTCAATTGAACAAAACATTCAAGAGCTTTATCCAGATGAAGCGGATGCGAAGTATTGGCTGTTTACTTTAGATTATGGAAAAAGAGTGGCTCAAGCAGGAATTGATTGGTGCGTGGACACATTCCATTCGATGAAGAAGGAAGGGTAAATGAATGAAAAAAGACATACGTGCGGGTAGATTTACAACGGACAATTCTGATTCGATTGTTGTGTTCATCATCGGAATGAGGATCAACAAACGCTGGGCCATTCATCAATGGCTGCCTGTGTTCATGGCGATGCCTGGCATGATCAAGGAGCTGTATACCCATCAAGATGAGCTTGGCTTTCTTGGGACAGAGAATTACTTTGGATTACGCACGACAGCGATGATTCAATATTGGAAATCAACAGATGACCTCCTTGCCTATGCCAAGATGGAGAAGCATTTGGCTGCTTGGAAAGAATTTAACCAAAGAACACGAAATAATGACGCCGTCGGAATTTATCATGAAACGTACCAAATTCAAGCCGGCTCGTATGAATCCATCTACGTGAACATGCCTTCCTACGGACTGAGCCAAGCAAAATCCCCTATTTCAATAAGTAAAGGTCAACAAACAGCGAAGGACCGTCTGAATACAACAAATTCCTAGAGAGCGATTCTCTAGGAATTTCTTTTTGTAACGGTCACAAAATGCTTTAATATGCGGGCTGTTAATCCCCATATGGTGTAGTTTTCGTAATCATAAAACCATTCCTCAATCGAACGGCTTCCCCAGCTGTATTTTTCACCATTCATGATTTTTTCATAAGGGAAGTCCTCTCCTGGTGTTGGCTGAACGGATACATGATGTAAGTATGGCTCATATTGGCTGAGCCATGATAGAGGCACGGTAAAAGTCTCCTCTACTTCTTCTTGATTAAAGGAGTGTTTCACTTTTTGCTCATCAATGATACCGACATATGGGTATACCACAAAAGATGGAGAAGCGATATAAGGACTGAGCTGTCCAAGGATCTCGACCGATTCTGGCGGAATGCCCAGCTCTTCATGTGTTTCTCGCAGTGCAGCTTCCTGTGCAGTTTCGCTGCCGTCAAGCTTGCCCCCAGGAAAGCTAATATCCCCCGGCTGTTTTCTCATGGTCAACGATCGGACCTCAAATAATATATGCCAATCTCCATTTACTTGCACCAAAGGGATAAGGACTGCTGCTTTGAACGCTGTCTCTTCTCCAATGAACAACGGTTGTGATTGATGTAAGTCATTTTTTAATTGATCAATGAACACGGACATCACCTGTTTTCTGTTTCTCTTTCCTTTAGCGTATCATGGTTCACCTTTTCAATAAAGATGATCTTTCTGACAATTATTTTTATCATTTTGACAAATTTACTTGTCAAAATGAATATAATGCTTTACAATCAAGGAAAGATTTCAACCAAAATTGAGGTGACAGAATGAAAAATCGGTTAAAAGAGCTTCGTGCGCGAGATGGTTTAAACCAAACTGAGCTTGCAAAGCGTGCAAAGGTCTCTCGTCAAACCATCAGCTTAATGGAACGAGATGAGTTAATGCCGTCTCTATTGCTCGCTGTTAAGCTTTCACGAATTTTTCAGGAACCCATTGAACGTATTTTTCTATTCGAGGAGGATGAACTCTCATGAAAACTGTATACAAAATGCTCTTAGGTGCTCTCCTTGGCTTTCTCGGCGCTTACTGTCTGCTAGCAGCCGAATTTGAAATGACACTTCTTGATGTTGCATTTGAAGCGACTCTTGTCATCAGTGGATTGACGATTTTATTGATTATTTATTGTTTTTCAGGGATTTCACGTATGAAAAAAAGAGTATCTCTTTCGGTTTCTGGAGATGAAGAGGATGAACTGGAGGCAAAACAATATCGGACCTTTACTGATTTGACTTTAGCCAATACGGTAAGTACCATTTTTTCCATTGTTGCCATCGGTATCGCGATCGTCACCGAGCAGCCCATTTGGTTGATTCTCGTCAATGCTGCTTTATTTATTGTCTCCATTATCAGTTCATATATAGCGATATCTGTTCTAAAGCTTGTCTACCCTAATCGCAACCTGCCAAGTCCATCTGACAAAGATTATAGTAAAAAGCTGCTCGCTATTTCAGACGAAGGCGAAAAGCATGTGATGCTTGGCGGACTGTTTCACACGTATCAAATGATGAATGTTCTATTGACCGGCGCCATGTTTATTTTGATTGTGTATTCCCTTGGAGCCAATCACTCTCAGCTTTTCTCAATCATGGTCATTGGGGTTGTTTTGATCATTTTGAATGCAAATTATGTGCTAAAGATTAGAAATCGTTAAATGAACAAAAGCACAGCCTAATGCAAAGGCTGTGCTTTTTCCGTTCATTATGACGCGCGGCGTTTCTTTCGTGCATAAATCAATAGTAAGAAACCAAACCAGACCGGCGTTAATAAGAGCGCGGGGCGCGTTGCATCTGCAAACAGCATGATCACTAGAATCGCAGCGAAGAGAACTAAAACACATATATTCACAAAAGGTGTGAACGGTGCTTTAAAGGTAGATGCTTCATGCAATTCAGGCCGTGTTTTTTTATATTTCAAATGACTAATTAAAATAATACTCCATACCCAAATGAAACAAATGGCACTGATCGTTGTCACAATACCAAAGGCTTGTTCGGGAATCAGCTTGCTTAAAAGAGCTCCAACCGATACCACAATCGTCGAAACAAACAGGGCATTGCTTGGGACAGCATGCTTGTTCAGACGTCCGAAGGAAGCTGGACCCTGCTTTTGATGACTGAGATTATACAGAATACGGCTCGTCGAGAACATGCCGCTATTACAAGCTGATGCCGCAGACGTCAACACAACAAAATTAATGAGCCCTGCTGCTACTGGTATCCCAATGAGTCCAAAGGTTTTCACAAAAGGACTTTCTGATGCGCTGAGCTCAGTCCATGGGTTGATACATAGTAAGACAAAGATCGCTCCCACATAGAAAAATAGAATTCTTAATGGAATCTTATTAATCGCAGAAGGGATGTTTTTTTGCGGATTGGCTGTTTCTGCTGCGGACACACCGACCAGTTCAACTCCCACATACGCAAAAATCACCATCTGGAATGACAATAAGAAGCCTGTGACACCATTCGGGAATAACCCGCCATGAGACCATAAATTCGTTACTGTCACCGGTCCGGCATCTGTTTGAAAACCAATGATTAAAAGAACCATTCCAACCCCGATCAATAATAGAATCGTAATTACTTTAATGAGTGCAAACCAAAATTCCATTTCTCCGAAAAGCTTCACCGTTAATAGATTCAATCCTAGTAAAATCAATAAACAAATGATGGCAGGAATCCACTGCGGGATGTCAAACCAATACTGCACGTACACACCGACCGCAATGACATCCGCCATCGCTGTCATAATCCAGCAAAACCAATAGGTCCACCCTGTCAAAAAGGAAGCCCACGGGCCGAGATAGTCCTCTGCAATATCGGTTAATGACTGATAGCCTGCTTTCGATAAAAGCAATTCTCCGAGTGCCCTCATGACAAAAAAGATGGCCATCCCGACAATTAAATAAGCAAAAATGATTGAAGGACCTGCCAATTGAATAGCTTTTCCAGATCCTAAAAACAGTCCTGTTCCAATGGTTCCGCCAATGGCAATCAATTGCACATGACGGTTTGATAAATCACGTTTTAATTCTTGTTGTGCCAATGCTAACACCCTCCTACGACACGATCTTATCCTGAAATAATGAACCCTTTAAAAAAGTCCATAAAAAAAGAGATTGGATGCGCTCCAATCTCACGGTCATAAAAGAATAGCAAAATAGAGAAAAGTCATACACGGCATCATCCATGCACCACAAATACAATATTTCGTACTCTTCTGTCCTTTTGCCTGAGATTGTGAACCCTTCGGCGCCGCACATACATGCGGTCTCTCCAGAAGCTGCTCCTGCTATAGTGTGACCCACAGCATTCATAGCCTTCGTTATTTAATTAAAATGTTGCTATTTCTGAATAATTTTATATTTTACGCCTCATTCAGAAAGCTGTCAATGGTAATCTTTTATGATTTACAGCGGTACGCATATGTCTTCACTTCATCAATCCCCCCTGATTCATGTATAATAAATCAAAAGATGTTCGGCTCTTCTGATAGAGAAATCCCTCTTGATGATGAACAAAGTTAGGCAATCCATTAAAGTTGGTGAAGATAAATGAAAAAAATGAACAAGCAGCGTGTCACATTACAGGAAGTCGCCAAGCATGCCGGTGTCTCGACTTCAACGGCATCACTCGTTGTTCGAAATAATCCTAGAATCTCTGAAGCCACTCGAAACAAAGTACTGCAATCCATGGAGGAATTAGGATACGTATACGACCGCGTTGCTGCCAACATGCGGTCAAAAAGCTCAAATATCGTGGGTGTGATTGTGACGGATATTTCTAACACCTTTATTTCGGAGTTTTTAATTGGCGTACAAACCACGCTTGAGTCACTGGGCTATACTGTTTTACTTGGTACGACCTTTGACAGTGTCGATAAACAGGAGCGGCTCATTTCCACCATGGTAGAGCACCGAGTGGGCGGGATTATTTTAAACCCAGCTTCGAAAAGCTCTGCTCGAACAGTCAAACAATTAAATCAAATTCGCACCCCAAAAGTACTGGCAAATCGTGAATTATCAGATGTGCAATGTGACTATGTCGGTGTTGATTATGAACAAGGTACTTGGATGGCGGTTCATCATCTTCTTCAAAAAGGGCATCGCCGCATCGCTTTTTTAGGCGGCATCAAGACTTCTTCGACTTGGATTGAGCGGATGAAAGGTTTCAAAAGAGCTCATGACGAAGAAAATGTGACGATTGATGATTCTCTTATTATTGATATAGAACCTACTCGTGAAGGCGGGAAAGAAGCACTTGCCCAAGTGATGGATCAGCCTGAGCCCCCTACTGCTATTTTTTGTTTTAGTGACTTATTCGCTTTTGGGGTCATTCAAGCCCTGTCAGCACGGGGCATCAAGCCTGGTGAAGATATCGATGTCGTTGGATTCGATAATGTTCCTGAAGCAGAAATGTATCATCCGCCGCTCACCACTGTTTCCTCCTTCCCACGATCCATCGGGGTAAAAGCAGCGAACCTTTTATATCATAAAATGAACGAACAGGATGAAGAGCTGCAGCGATTGATTTTAAAGCCTCAACTTCATATTAGAGAAACCTCTCCATCATGATGAAAAAGAGAATTGTGTGCAGCAATTCTCTTTTTTTATTGATCAAGTCAACTATTTCTTTGTTTCATTTTTCTTTTTTTAAATCACAAAGTCATAAACTTGACACATTTAAAATGCAGGAGTATATTTATCTCGTTGCTTCTTTTAGTATATCGTTATACCTATTTCGTCATATCATCATTTCTATCAAAAAACAGTTAAAAGTGGTTTTTTATGATTCTGATCAAATCATGAAGTTTCACTTCCTAATCAAGGCTGTTATTATTTTTTACATTTTAGTAGAACGATGTACTTGATTGAAGAACAGATGAATATTCATTATTTTTTCATCAATCACATAAGGGGTGTTGTGATGGGCTTCATATTATTCATTTTGAAGGAAACAATAACAAAGGGTATACAAAGAATTTGACCTTAAATGGGGTTTCAATATAGGAGTGGGAACATGAAAAATCCTTATATAAAATCGTCACTTGGCATGTATTTAAACTACTTCATGCTTGGCATGATCAATATTATTGTAGCTTCCAACATGGACAGCTTATCTGAACGCTACCATGTGGATATTCCGAAAATCAGCTTGCTTGTATCGGCGATCGGAATTGGTAAACTCATTGCGCTCTTTTTCTCAGGCCGGTTAGCCGACAGCTGGGGACGTAAGCCTGTCATTATTACAGGAAATTTTCTTTACTTATTATTCTTAATCGGTATTCCAACGACAACAAGTTATACACTGGCATTTATCTTTGCGATATCAGCAGGTATTGCCAACTCACTGCTTGATTCAGGAACCTATCCTGCTTTGTCAGAGTCATTTCCGAAAAAAGCAAGTTCGGCTTCTGTTTTAGTAAAAGCGTCTGTATCCATTGGGGCGACTGTTCTTCCATTTATCTTGGCGTTCCTAGTGGCACATGACATCTTCTGGGGCTGGGCGTTCTT
Organism: Bacillus sp. FSL P4-0248; assembly: GCF_038593305.1. Lineage (NCBI taxonomy): Bacteria > Bacillati > Bacillota > Bacilli > Caryophanales > Bacillaceae > Bacillus > Bacillus sp. FSL P4-0248. Next base: position 3,597,861 of record NZ_CP151983.1, read on the forward strand.
TGGACTAGGGCTTCTTTATTTACTTGTAGGGATTTACTTACTCTTTATGCCATTCCCGAACCATAAGCAAGTTTCTTCACAAGACGCTCTTCCAGTACAGGACCAGCTGAAAGAAGAACCAAAAATGCTTGGCGAAGGTTTAGCTGTTGTACTGATGGGATTCACATCGACTGCATTGTTTGTCGTATGGCAGACATGGCTTCCGCAGCTCGGGTTAAAATTAATCGGACTTGGCACAGAACAAGCTACACAGCTTCTATCTTATTTTAGTATTGGTGCACTGGTATCTGTTCTATTGCTTTCGATCGTCTTAGATAAATTCATTTCACCGATTATGGTCGCGATCATTTATCCAATTGGGGCGTTCCTTGCGATGCTTGCACTATTCCAAGTTGAAACTTACAGCATTGTCATTGTCAGCACCTTCTTCTTAGGACTATTTACAGCGGGAATCTTCCAGCTGGCGATGAGTATTATGATGAAATTGTTCCCGACAAACAAAGCAACGGCTTCATCCTATGTCAACATTGCGGCAAGCTCAGCATTTATACTCGTGCCGCTCATTACAAGTGGATTGGTCAGCACGTACGATATTAAAATGACGTTATTTTTCGATATGATCATCGCAGTTATTAGCATATTACTAGCGGTCTTTGTTCTTGGACGCATGAAAAAATTATTTAGATAATTAAAGGAGATGTCAATCATGACAAACATACATGAACGTAATATTGATGGGAAAACAAAATTAGTTGGTCTTCTTGCTACACCAATCGGGCACAGCCTTTCACCACGTATGCATAACCTTGGCTATACACTAACAGGTCTCAACTATGCTTACCTTGCATTTGAAGTAGGGAATGATGAACTAGAAGCAGCCGTAAATGGTATGAAAGCAATGGGTGCAGCTGGATTTAACGTCTCTATGCCGAACAAAATGAAAGTATTGGATTACTTAGACGTACTAGATGATTCTGCAAGATATACACGTGCAAGTAACACTGTAGTGAACAAGGATGGTAAGCTCATCGGCTACAACACAGATGGTCTTGGATATGTAAGAAATTTGATTGAACATGGTGTTGAATTAGCTGGTAAGAAGGTCACTCTCGTTGGCTCTGGCGGTGCTGCGACTCCGATTGCGATTCAGCTTGCACAGTCCGGCATTCGTGAAATTAGTATTTTTGCTCGTAATGATCAATACTTTGTTCAAGCAGAAGAAAATGTAAATTATATCAACAACGAAATGAAATCATTCGGTGTCAAAGCAAACATTTTCCCACTTGAAGACAAAGACGCGTTCCGCCGTGAAGTAGCAGAAAGTGCAATTCTGGCAAATGGGACAAGCCTTGGCATGAAACCACTGGATCAACTCAGCATTATCGATGATACACTTGATGTACTTCGTGAAGATTTGATCGTGACAGATGTCGTATACAACCCGCAAAAAACAAAGCTTCTTGCGCAAGCACAGGAAGCTGGCGCCAAAACCATTAACGGTCTTGGAATGATGCTATGGCAAGGTGCACTTGCTTACAAACTCTTTACTGGTGAAGATATGCCAGTTGATCAAGTAAAACAAATTCTTTTTGAAAATGACCGTTTCTAAAATAAAAAAGACAAAGGGCTAAAATGATGATCATTTTAGCCCTTTGTTTTCAGCTCTACACGCTGAGACGACTTCCTGCGGAGGTCGTCTTTTTTTTAATCATGTATCATGATTTGACGGTATCGATACAGGATATACAGTGCGCCGATAATGGCCGCAACAGCCACCACTGCATCGAACATAAAGATTTGTAAAATGGACGCGTGACTCTGAATTAAACCTGTTACGACCGGGATGACGATAGCCGACACGCCGCCCGCTGTAGAGATAATCCCTGTCATCGTCCCTTTGTTTTTCCAGAAGAATTCAGCCATCACAGTTAACGTCAGCTGAAAAACTCCTGCCGTTGAAAATCCCAATACAAACGCATTGACGGTTCCTATGACTGGGGATTTCACGACCAAGAGCACACAAATGGAAACAAGTGTAATGATGGGGTAGATCAGCAGTACAGTGACCGGACGGACAAAACGGCGCAAAAGAAACGCGAGCATCACGACAGACAGCAGCCCGCCCATGCTATAGTAACTGAGCAGTTTTACAGCACTGCCCGATGCCATCCCCAAGATGGCCTCACCGTACGTAGGAAGCCAAATTTGCGGCAGCGCATACAGTCCATTTGACGTAAAGCTGATCAAAATGAGTGCGATCCCTTCCCTCCAAAATGTAGGCTCTGTCGAGAAGCGCGGAAGTCCGTCATACTCCGTTACCTGGACTTGCTCCACCTTACGATGATTCGGAAATGGCAAGGTCCACAGCATCAAGACATTCACAAGATAGATCAGAGCAGGGACAAAAAATGAAATTCCATAAAACAAATCATGCTCTGCTAAAAAGAAAATCGCCAGTGGCAAAATGGTTGCCCCAATGGAGATAAAGGCCTTCACCATCACATTCGCAGATCCCGAGTTTTGCGGAAAAGCCTCCATTAACGCAGGATATGTTCCTGCATCCATTGCCGAATTCGCGACGCCTGCCAAAATCGCAAATGCAAACGCGATTTGATAATTCGGAGACAATGGGATTCCGATGAGGAACACCGCCATCAGCACACCAGAAACCAAAATGACCGGCTTACGCCCAAAACGATCTGACAGTACACCTGATAAACCATACGTGAGCACCCTGCCAATGCCAAGCGCCGAAATCATATAACTAATTCCCGCACTATTGGTATCTAACTGTTTGATTAAAAATGGCATATTTGAAGCCAAAATAATATTGACCATACCTAATAAAAAATAATTAATATACAGACTAGAAGCCGTTCTCACATACGGATTCCTCATCCTGACACACCCCTCAACACCATCGCAATGAAGTGACAAATAATGGTTACGCTTACAAGATCTCATATGTGAGGAAGAACAGCTTTGCAGCCTTCACGTTCATACATCTCATCATGTCATGCAGCTCACAGCTTACACGCCCTTCATGTATCAAGCATTTCTTCAATTTTTCACTGCTCTTATTTTATACGAATGCGAAAGGTAAAGATAGTGAATTGCTTAAATTTGAAGGGAATTCATCGATCAAGCGTATGACACCATCGATAGAAAAAAGGAGTGGTTCATTCCACTCCTTAAATGATGTCTCAATTCTGTTCATCGCAGCCCCCAAATACTTAGCTCATAAAAATATTCCGTTCTCTCGATGCGTAATCCAAAACGAGAATATTCTGCCAAAAATAAAATCCCCATATCCACTTAAAATTTTATTTGCTCAAGAAGGTGATTTAAATGAATAAAGACTTCATACACATTCACTTTAAGTGCTTCAATTTCATGCTCTCGATAGTATTCTCCATGTATTTGGATTTTATGTTCTCTCGATTGAAGGAAAGCAAATACCTTCTGACAAACAGTACTCCGCGATTTTATAAAATCCATATACCACTATTCGAATTCTATAGAAATGAAACAACCAGTCCTCGAAAGAGTTTCGACAACTGGCTGTTTCATACGGTGTTTTGATCCCAGTCTCTCAAAAACGGGGGATCAGTCCCGAATATGGTGATTGTTTAAAATATTACGGGATCATTTTGAAAATACTATGAATGGCTTTGTATTCGCTCCAGTATTTTCTGGGTATGATCTTGATTTAAAATCATTGCCAATTCGGCCTCATTTAGAACAGATCCCCATCTAAAGATAATTTCACTATTCAAACCATACTTCAAAAAAAGCGCTTGATAATCTATTTCATCACTATTCTTATCCAATCCTGAGTAAAACAAATCTTTTATAGATTCCTCTGAGAGCATAGAATCCCTTCTACTGGCAATCATGAAACTAGATTGATACTGATCCATTATTCGCAATGCTTTATCTAAATCATGTTGAGGAACCTTGGCCATACTGACATAAAACGGTTTTTCATGTTCATCTAAAAGTAATTCTGGCCCCTTTTCAAAATCTGAAGTATTTATGTCTGAATCAATAGATTTCCATACTTTTCGGAATCTCTCTATTCGCGAATGTACATCACTTACTTTCTTACTCAGAAAGATATAAAAATGGTAATTAGTCAATTGATCGCTAAAAATTTCGATTAGTTCATTTTGACAATAACTTTGAAAAGTCTTAATTCCACCATTATCTAAAAAGTAATATCCATTAATACTATATACACTTAACTGTTTAAGTTCATTTATTTTTTGATCTAACCACTTATAGTAGTTTGTCACTTCTTGTTCGAATTCAAGTTCTATTTTCATTTATAATCCTCCAATGATAACTATTTTTCATAGTCATAGTGGTTTCCATAAATATCATTAAAATGAGCATCTCTATTCTGACTTAAGTCGTCTGGATAATAATGACCTCCTGCATGATCTCTAACCACTTTATCACCTTTAAAGAAATAATCCTTACCAGGGATAGGGTTACCTCTTTTGTCCACTGCTGGTCTAACTTCTATGGGTTGTTCACTTACTGGTATACCACTTGCCCTTTTAGATTCTCGAAAAGCCCCTCTTCTTTTGGCTCCTTCAGGTGAAAAATTAGGAGGACGCTGCCCATTTTCAGCTTTCACATATCTTTGATAATTTTCTCTTTTAGTTATTATTTCTTTTGGTTTATGTTTAAATTGAAGTTGTTTTAAACTCTTACTTCCAAACGGTAAAAGCATTCCAAGCGCCGCGTTCATACTCGCTTCCTGCTGTTCTTTGGAGATCTTATTTCCAAACATGTCTCGGCCTGTAATCGCTTCGCTGAAGCCGTTGGTGGCGGTGAGGCCATATAGTCCTTTTTGCGATGTTTTTAAGGCGTCAAAGGATTTTTGTGATGTCTTGTAGATATCGACTGCCCTGACTGCAGCTGATGTGGCTTGGGTGGTTTTATAGACAGCTTTTCCGCCTTTGAAAATGCGGCCTGCCCAGCCGACGATTGGGATGTAGCCTGCGGCTGCCATGCCGCCTGCCGCGACTCGCTGGCCTGCGGTGAGTTCCTCGCCTGTGATTGGATCAACGCCTGTTGCGGCACGTTTTGCATCGTTCACGCCGGTCAGTTCATTCACGATGTTTCCACCATAATCGAGGGCTTTTTCATACCAAGGGCGGTTGGCGAGGGCTTCTTGTTCCTTCGCAATCTTTCGGGCTTCTTCTTGTTCTTTTTTGATTTTCAGATATTCAGAAGTTTGCTTCTCAATATCGCTTTTTGCCTTGTAGATGTCGCTATTTTGATACGCTTTCTTATCAAAATTCATAGGTGAAATCGCTTTTCCGTCATTTGTCGCATTCATCATTTCAGCATACAATGCCATTGTAGCTTGCTGTTCCGTCTCTGACAAAGCATATTCATCTTTTAAATTTTGATCAAGCTCTCTTAGTTCTTTGACCGTCTTTTTTCGTTCATCTTCCGCATCTTCTATTTTTTCATCAAAGGTTTGGCTATCAAATACTTCTAGGGAAATGAGGTCATCAATGTCTTGAAAAATCGTTTTGAGTGCCTTTTTTTGATCCTTCACAATGCTTTTAGCATTCTTGATGCCCATATGTACTGCGTTGTCTAAAAAGTGTTCTTCTACAAAGGTATCGCCGCCAAAGCTCGTATCATCTAGTGTCCCAGAAACACCTTCATGAAAGGCTTTTTGCTTATCAATGAAGCTGATAAACATGTCTACATTTCCAGCGAGCTCTTTATAGAAACTTTTAATATTATCGGCTCCTTTCCCAGTGAAATCATCACCGAGGTTGGCAACACCTTGTAATGCCTTTTTTAAATCTACCATTTGTTCGCGGAGTTCCTGGTAGTGTTTTGCCCTTGTGTCCATGGCACTGGTTAGTGCTTTTGCATCAAGTATCTTGCCCAGAAGAAGTCACTCCCTCCATTATTGATCATAAAGTCTATTTTACCGTGACCTTCAAAACGGAAAAATAGGCTAAATGACATAAAAAACGGAATAGACTTTCTATCTCAACAAAGTCAGGAAATAGAAATAGGCTAGACAATACATTTTGCTCTGTCTAGCCTTACCTTCGTCCTATTTATAATTATTGATTGGTCCTTTATTCCAAACTATGTGATAGAACCTATTAAAACATTAATCCCTGTTCAACCTCTTCAGTGATATGAGATAATGCCAACTAAATCGAAAGGAGAATCAATGTGTATAAAGGAATCATTTCTGCAATTATGGTGATATTCGGCTTTTGGATTTTTCTACAATTATCCTTGAACATCAATGTCTTTCAAAACTCAATGAACTATTTTATTGTTATTATCCTCTTCTTCCTTTGTATTCAGGCGTTATTGAAGCGTAGGCAATAAAAAATCACTCAGGTACATACACTTTTTTCAAAGGTAATAAAGATCTTGTCTCAGTTGGCATATGCTCATACCAATGTACAATAAGGTCTACGAGTTCTTCTAAATCTACTAGATGAACTTCATTATGCTTCGCAACAGCTTTGGCATTAGAAGTGAATCCACCAGTAGAAACAAATAAACTGTTTGCATTCATAGGATTAGCCCCTAATAATTGTTGTACTTCTGGGGAACTGGCTGAGTTTTGTCGATGCTTAACTTGTACTTTTATAATAGGTTTTTCAAATCCAAATGCATCTTTATAAGCTAATACATCAACACCACCATCAGGTCCTTTTGGGCTTACGCGAACATTGTATGACATGGCTTGCAGTAAGCCCCCGACTAGATCTTGCATCTGCCACGGATCCAGTTTATCTACCTTATCTGCAATCATAACAGTTGCTTTGCCGACTAAATCTTCAATAATTTCATCTTCTTCTGTTTCATCTTCGTATGCTGCAATAGAAGTAGGGTTCTTGAGTAAATGTTCAATCTCTTGCCCCCAATCATCTACACGAAAAACAGTTGATATAGAACCGAGGCTGTTCTTAGCTGGTTGACTGAGAGAATCTCGTTTAACGGCGATTGGCTCCCAATTCACCTTAATGTGATTTGGATACATTTTATCTCCAGCTGCTTCATCAAAAAAATGCGGAGCAGTCACAGTACCTACTCGATATTCACGACTTTCTTTTAAATATGTAATGATTCGATCTCCTTTTTTAATTTCTCTACTGAACCTCCATATCTGACTAACCCAGCTTCTCCTTGTAAAAGGTTTGTTCTCGGCGAATATGACATCAGCTCGAGCGTTCATCTCTTGCTTTGTTTGATATTGTTTTGGATTACCTAATTTCGACCACCCGATAGATGCGATACCTTTCTTTTCCCAAATTGAAATTAAATCATTTTGGTCACCTGCACGAACCATCCACCATTTCGTCATTAACGCTCTCTCCTATTCCATCCCATAAATATTCTTACTAAATTATAAGACTTATTTATTGTGAACAAAAGGATATACTCACCATTTTTGTCGAAAGAAAGAGAAAAACCCGAACAAGCATATACCACGCTCATCCGGGCTTCTATTTTCCTTTATTACACTTCTTCACCGTTCGTTGCGATGACGTTTTGATACCAAGTAAACGAATCTTTTTTAAGGCGCTTCATCGAGCCGTTACCTTCGTTGTCGCGGTCAACGTAGATCATGCCGTAGCGTTTTTTCATTTCACCTGTTGTGAATGACACGATATCAATGATGCCCCAAGGTGTGTAGCCAATAAGGTCCACACCGTCGTATTCAATCGCTTTTTTCAGTGCTTCGATATGAGAAGCGAGATATTGAATTCTTTCTGGATCGTGAATAGAACCGTCTTCTTCCACTTGATCTATTGCACCAAATCCATTCTCTACGATGAACAGCGGGATTTGATAGCGATCGTAAAAACGATTCAATGTATATCTTAAGCCTGTCGGGTCAATGGACCAGCCCCAGTCACTTGATTTGATATAAGGGTTATCTACACCATGCGGCAGGGCTCCGTTGACAATGTCTCCGTTGTGATCAGACACAGTATCACTTTTAACCGTTGTCGACATGTAGTAGCTAAAGCCTAGATAATCCACTTTCCCTTTTCTTAAGCTTTCTTCATCGCCTTCTTCAAATGGAATATGATACCCTTCGCGTTCGAATTCTTTTAATGCATAGCTCGGATAGTAGCCGCGAACCTGTACATCTGGGAAGAAATAGCGCTGTCTCATATACTCCTCTGCAAGCATGACATCCTCTGGATTTGAGGAATACGGATAGATTGGCACGTGAGACACCATCGCTCCAATTTGGAAAGCAGGATTGATCTCTTTTCCTTTGGCTACTGCCCATGCACTTGCAAGTAATTCATGGTGTCCTGCTTGATACATGACTTCTTTGGCATTTTCGCCTTCTTTGACTGATACCCCTGAATTTGTCCAAAGGAATAGTGGGTTGTTGACATCCATTTTGTTATTGATTTCATTAAATGTCATCCAGTATGTGACCTTGTCCTTGTATCGATTGAAGCACACTTCTGCGAATTTCGCGAAATACTCAGCGACTTTTCGGCTGCGGAACCCGCCGTACTCTCTTGCCAAATGAAGCGGCATCTCAAAGTGAGACAGCGTAATCACAGGCTCGATGCCATGCTTGAGCAGTTCATCAAATACATCATCATAGAATTGTAACCCTGCTTCATTCGGTTCTGCTTCATCTCCCTTAGGGAAAATCCGGCTCCAGCCAATTGATGTACGTAAACATTTTAGACCCATTTCGGCAAACATTGCGATATCTTCCTTATAACGATGATAGAAATCGATCGCTTCATGATTCGGATAAAATTTATCTTCTTCTACCGTTTCAGTTATTTGTCTCGGTACTCCGTGAGCACCTGCTGTCATCACATCTACAACACTTGGTCCTTTTCCTGCTTCATTCCATCCACCTTCAAATTGATGTGCAGCTAATGCTCCGCCCCATAGAAATTCTTTTGGTAATGTCATTATTCATTCCTCCTATTTCACAATTGTGATCATGACGTCTGTTGACTGGCATGTCGATTGTTCTTGTACAATCACATCTTCGTACGCTTGTGTATTGGTGATGATGACGGGTGTGATTGTTTTTAATCCCTTGCTTTCAATGGCTTCTTGATCAAATGTCATCAACAAGTCACCCTTCTTCACCTTGCTGCCTTCTTTGATATGAAGAGTAAATGCTGAGCCATCTAGCGAAACCGTATCAATTCCTACATGAACAAGTAACTCCACACCAAATTCTGAACGCAGTCCAATTGCATGCTTTGTCGGCGCAAGCATGACGACACTGCCATCAAACGGTGCATACAGCTTGTTGTCTGTCGGTTCAATCGCAAATCCTTTGCCCATTGCCCCAGAGCTAAATACGGCATCCGGCACTTCAGATAACGGGAGTACTTTCCCTGCAAGCGGTGCAGGAATGGTTTCTTCATTGTTCATCGAAGCATTCATTTTTTCTCCAACTTGATCTTTATCAGACGTTGCACCGGCTGTCTGTTCCACTGTATCTTCCCCATAACCAAACATTTGAATGAGCACAACTGGTAAGATCAGCGCAATTGCGACACCAATCAATATGCCGATGATCGATGTTGGATAGTCTGAACTAATTCCATTTACAATCGTCAGTGGACCAGGCAACCCTGCATACGCAAAGTAATAAGGCGTAAAGAAGCTGGCAGCAATGGCCCCGATCGCTCCAGATATACATCCGAAAATAAATGGTTTCTTAAAACGCAAGGTGACCCCATAAATCGCAGGCTCAGTAATTCCAAAGAGACCCGTGATTCCCGCTGACACCCCGACTTTTCGTGTTTCGCGATTTCTTGCTTTTAAAATAACCCCTAACACTGCGCCGACCTGAGCGATAACAGCGATGGTTTGATATGCCTGGAAGGAGTCACGTCCATATTGTTCAAAGTTGGCGAGCACCATTGGTGTGATGCCCCAGTGAACACCGAAAATGACAAGCACTTGCCAGAAACCTCCGATAATGGCGCCTGCTAAAGCTGGGACATTTTCTGCTAAGACATTGTATCCGTTTGCAATTCCATTTGCGCCTGCTGTCGAAAGTGGACCAATTAATAGAATGGTTAATGGAACCATGACGACCATACAGATAAAAGGGACAAATAACGGTTTGACCACTTCGTGAATGCGTTTGTTTAAAAATCTCTCTACATATGAAAGGATCCATACCAAGAATAACGGCGGCAAAACAGATGACGTATAAACCGTTTCAGATAACGCTATGCCTAAAAAGGTAACGCCTTCCCCTGATGCCACGCGTCCAGCAATCTCCGTCCAAGCCGGACTGACAAGCGCTGCTGTACACGCTACTGCGATATACATATTCGTTTTAAAATGCTTGGCAGCTGTAATGGCAATAAAGATAGGCAAGAACGTAAACGGCGCCCAAGAAATAAAGCTAAAGACTTCATACGTTCCCGTTTTCGAGAAGCTTGGAAATAATAAATTAATGAGGATAAGTGCACCTTGTAAAATACCAGCTGCCGCCAAAATATACACAAATGGCGCAAACACAGCAGACATGGTCGCGATGACACGATTCAGCACCGTTCCCTTGTTTTCATTTACCTGGTCATCTTCAGACGGCTGCAGCTGAACAAGGCTGGAAAAATGCTCATAGACCTCACCAACATGCTGACCGATGACGACCTGAAATTGACCGCCGTTTTCCACCACGGTAATGACGCCAGGCATCGCATTGACTGCTTCCTTTGCTTTTGGATTCGAACGTTTCAAGACCAAACGCAGCCGCGTGGCGCATCTTGCGGCACTCACCACATTTTCTTCTCCGCCAACTGCCTCTAAGATGTCTTCTGCAAGCTTTTGATAATCCCTCACTTTTGACATATAAAACCCCCCTTTATCACTACTAGTATATGTACATTATAATTATACCGGTACAATATATCAATGCATATATAATTTCAATTGGCATATCAAAGGAAATTTGGTATGTGCTATAATACAAGAACAATAAATCGTGAAAACAAAGAGGAATGGCCATGTTAAAGTATCAACAAATTGCGAGCGATATTGAAAAATATATTGTCACCCATGAGCTGCAGCAAGGGGATAAGCTTCCTGTACTCGAAACACTCATGAGCCAATTTGCTGTGAGCAAAAGTACCATTATCAAATCATTAGACTTACTCGAAAGAAAAGGAATTATCTATCAAGTGAGGGGCAGCGGCATCTTTGTTCGAAGACACCGCCGTAAGGGCTACATCAGCCTTTTATCCAACCAAGGGTTTAAAAAAGATTTAGAGGAATTTCAACTGACATCAGAAGTTTTAATGCTAGACACCATCAAGCCGTCCGAAGAAGCTGCACTTAATTTGAACATTGAACAAGATGAAGATGTCTTTTATCTAAAACGCATTCGTTACATCAATGGGCAAACGTTATGTTTAGAAGAATCCTATTACCGAAAAACCATCATTCCCTATCTCAACACAGAAATTGCTGCCGACTCTGTTTTTAAATTCATCAGTGAAGGTTTGGGGCTCAAAGTCGGTTTTTCCGATATGTACTTACAAGTAGGCAAATTGAATGAAACCGAAGCGACGCACCTCGGACTTAAGCAAGATGATCCCGCTCTCCGCGTCGAGACGGTCTTTCATCTCACAAACGGCCAGCCCTTCGACTTCTCGAAAATCACGTATAACTACATGCAATCCCAATTTTTTATTCAAGCGAATAATTATTATGGGTGATGGATGGAAAAAGCCCCCTGGTGTCAGGAGGCTTTCTTACTTTTATCTTTTAACCTTTAAACATTCCATCCTTCTTTCTTGAGAAGATAGGCCATCAATCCCAACATCACCATAATAAATGTCTATGTGATTTCCTTTGCCAATTAGTGCAACTGGAAAAGCATGCTGGTCTTGCAGACACTTTTCAAACTCATCTGGATGAATTTCGACTTCAATTTCATGTCCAATGAACGCATATTCAAACGTCATCGTATGATAAAGATCCACAAGACAGCGTATGATCTTCTGCTGAAGATGAATGACATCATGAGAAACAACCTCTGTCCAATTTAAACTGAGAACGAATCCTACGAAACCCGTTTCTTTTTGTATGTTGATTGTCCTTCCTTTTCGATCTGAACTTATGCCTGACAATTCAAACTCTGTATAATAACCAGAAAAATCATCGTCTTTGATGATGTTCTCTTTAACACTGTGTTCAATCCATGTTTCTCCGTCAGGGTCCAGACTAAACTTTACTTTCTTAATAGACATGTCTTTTTGAAGAAGATAATCAATCAATTGGCGAAAAGTATTTGGTATATGAATGTCTTCATAAAAAACGAGTCCGATATTGATATACCCACCTGTAGTTATGTCATATCCCTCGCTTCATTTTTTCTTTCATTATACTTTACTTAAACTATTATTCTATGAAAACTCCCTCTCTTACATGAACACTTGCGATTTAAACCATCAAAAAGATTCATTTTACGAATGCATCAAACAAACTTATGATTAACGTAACAAGAGTGTATAGGAGGGTTCGTCACATGGGAGACATTAGAGTGTATCATGTCGATGCGTTTACAACTGAGAAATTTGGAGGAAATGCCGCTGGGGTGGTGTTGGATGGTGAGTTTTTAACAGAAGATGATATGCAGAGCATCGCCAAGGAGTTGAATTTACCGGAATCCGTCTTCTTGCTTCCTGCCCATGATAAGAAAGCCGATTATCGCGTCAAATACTTCACACCGACGGAAGAGGTCAATTTTTGCGGGCATGCGACTGTTGGATTGACTTGGCTTCTAGCAACGGAGCTAGGGCTGGCTAAAGAGAGATCAGGGGTCGTGTTAGAAACAAAGATCGGCCATGTGCCTGTTGTATGGCACGAAGAAAATGGAAAGGTCGTTGATGTGGAAATGACGCAGGTGCCACCGCGGACGCGAGATTTTGTCATCGATTTAGAAGAGCTTAGTGACATGCTTGGTGTGAGCAGTGACCGCCTTGATTCTTCCTATCCTATCAAATTAGCAAACACCGGAAACTGGCATCTTCTTGTTCCGATGAAGCACCAACAGGACATTGATCAAGCGGCACCGAACTTAGCGGCTTTAGCTAAAATGAATAAAGAGCATGGTATCTCGACAACCCACCTTTATACGTTCCACACTTCAAAAGAATGCGATCTTTATACGAGGGATTTTGCACCTGGGATTGGTATACCGGAAGATCCTGTGACGGGGGCAGCAAACGGGGCGTTGGCTGGATATCTTTATTTGGAGGGTATCATTTCTCAGCAAGAAATCACTCGCCTGAACATTGCCCAAGGGGATGCCATCGGCAGACCTGGCATGCTTCGTATCACAGTCATTCCGAATGAATCAAAGCCGGTGATTAAAGTGGCAGGCGCAGCTGTCATCACGATCCGCGGCGTGTTAACTTTATAAAACATCAGCTTGAATGGGGACTTCCTGTTCAAGCTGATTCTATTTAAAATGATTTTTGACCGTTTCGATCCATCTTTTGGCCGATGGGGAAGCTGCTTTGAATGATTTGAGCGCCAGGTTGACCTCACGAAAGACGCTCGTCTCCAGTGGAATGACTTTCGTATGAGGTATGTGCGGCGGCAAAACCAATTTTGGAATGATCGTGACCCCAAGTCCTTCTTGAACCATAGAAATAAGCGTATTGTTGTCTTCAATTTCAAACAAAACATGAGGCTTCACGCCGCCTCTTTCTTTTAACAGCTTCTTGACGAGTATGTCACAGCCCGCTTTCGGCATGATAAAGGCTTCATCATGTAACGAGTCAACTTCAATCACTTTCTTCGTATGAAAGCGATGATTCTCTTGTATGAGCACCACCAATTCATCCTGAAAAAGTGGAACGGTCTCAAATTCCCTCGATGACTGCGTTAAAAAACCAACATCAACCGTGCCAGAAGTGATCCATTCCTCAATCTCCTCATAACCGCCTTCATATAACTCCAGCTTGATATGCGGATAGATTTGCGTAAAACGATGAATAAGGCGTGGAAGGACATTTGAAGAAAAACTAGGGAATGTCCCTATCTTGATACTCCCCACTTCCATCCCTTGAATGAGCGCCGCCTCCTGCTCAAGCAATGCCGCATGATGCATGATTTGCCGGATATGCGGCATCACCCGCTCACCTGCGTCCGTTAACGAAAGCCCGTTTCGATTCCGCCGAAGCAGCACAATCCCGAGTTCCGACTCAAGCTTCGCAATATTATGACTCACCCCAGATTGCGTCAGCCCTAGCTTCTCCCCTGCTTTTGTAAAACTGCCGCATTCGACGACTGTTAGAAATACTTTGTATTGGAATGTGATCAGTGTGCTCACCTCACTTATTAATTCGTCGTTGCCGACGACGAAGACCTAGACGCTGCTTCATCAGCCTTCACACAATCAATCGCAACAACCAATGCAATCATCACAGGCTCCATCTCTTCTTTCAAAATATCAACCTTATAGCTGTCACCCCAAGTAAACCATTCCTTCTTCACCTGGCCGATCACATCACCATTCTGGAGCACCTGGAAATTCATATCCCACCAGTTACCTTGCACTTCTATACCCGCGGCATCAATTGAATATTTTGCTTTAAAGAACGTAAACTCTTTTTTGATCGTCAATACCTCTTGACCACCAACTTCTACTAAAAACTTCGGTAAAAAGCTAAACATTTTCTTCGTAATCACAGCGATTTCTTCTCGTTCTGTATTCAGAATGGTAAACGTCTTCGGTACCTTCAAAAAACTGCCTTCGACCAAATACACATCGTTCTCCTGCTGATCCTTTACTGTAAACCTGCCGCTCAGACTAAATACTTTCTGCTTCATGTAAAGCTGTTTCATATGGACCTCCGATTCAGTTCAAAAATTTATCCGTTCTTACATTACCTCTGATTATACCAAAAAATAGAATGTACAAAAAACCACCTGCTATCAGGTGGTTTTCGATTACTGATTCATTTTCAGAGATTCTTTTTCATATGTTTGAAAAGCATTTTCCATTCCCATGATGACCTCTTTAATTTTGACATAACCACTTGTGTAAGGAATAGAATCTCTAATCTCTTCCCACATAAAATGATAGAATTTCAGGTCATCCGTTTCACACATCACAAAATCTGTGTAATCTTTATCTGGAAGAGCTTCTGCATCAAAAAAACGCACCGTCACATGTTCTTTATATTTCTGCATCAACTCTTGCAGCGAAGCCGCATGGGTTCTTATTTTGGTTTTGAAAGTGTCGTATGGGTCAGTTATTTTGTCCATCTGTTTTTTACCTCCTAATAAGGAAAACTCAAGCCTACTTGGGGATTGTTTTTATGATCAATGCTAAAAATAAGTCTGTCACAATACGTGATGCAAAAAAAGTCTCGTTTGAGGGAAATCACCCAAATGAGACTTTTTTTAGTGTTTATTTAATACCCATTTACAAAGTAAGCAATGGTTTCTAATTCATCTTCTTTCAGTTCTCTGTTCACGTACTTTTGATACTCATTCGTGATTTTCTGTTTATCTCCACCACATTGATCAGTGAATTTCGCTATCATCCGAAGTTTGTCTGTTTCCTGACGAAACTCCTCTTTTGTCCATGGTCTTTGGTGTGAAGGAATATACGTTTCGGCATCAAAAGCATCTAACTCATCTAAAAGACGCAAGATTTCTTTTACCGAATAATGAACTTTTTCGGCATACATTTTCGGATAAATACAATCACCAAGAAACAGGATTTTCTCTTCTTTCACATACACGATCACGGAATCAGCAGCATGATCGCCTCCAACATGCTGCACGATGCAAGTGACCCCGCCAAGATCAATCTCTATCCGACGGTCAAACGTGACATCCGGTAAAACCACCTGAATATCTCGATGACCCTGATATTCTTCCTTAATGGCCTTCGCGCAGAACTCAATCTCCGTTCCTTCCCTCACCCGCTCATCAATCGCCTCATCTGACCACGAAAACGGAACAAGCTCCTCCATTTCCTTTCTTGTCTGTGCAGAAGCAATTGAAACCGTATCAGGCAGCGCAGGCAGACCAAAAATATGATCCCAATGCCAATGCGTGAGGACAACCATATCAGGCTTGGCGTTCTCGTGCTTTAAAGTTCTTTGGATGAAATAGTTCGCATGATCTTCTGAGTTACCGGCATCGATCATTAATGTTTTGTTATTGCCTGCGACCATACCTAGGATGGGGCGGTCGGTGAGTGATATTGGTGTGATGTACCAAAATCTCTGACCTATTTTTTTAATTGAGTGCATTGGTGCTTCCTACTTTCTTTCATTATATTTAAATTGAAACACATTTTTCCCCATCGTTCTACTGTTTAAGTATATCGAATTTCATTACTCGAAGTAGCACGCGAAGCCAATATTGTTACAATGATCGCGATTGCAACGCCTAAAGCACCTGCCCAAGTAACGGAAGATAGAGAAACCCTCTCTACAAAGATACCTCCAATAGCTGCACCTGCGGCCATCGCCAATTGCATCATTGACTGATTGAGACCTAATAGTATACCTGATGACTCTGGCTCCATTGTAGCTAGGTGATATTGTTGAGTCGGGCCAGAAGACCATGCAGCAAATGACCATAGTATTAAAATGAGCAATACTCCAACATAAGAATGCGTAACTAGTGAGAGCAATATGAGCATGATGACATGTAATGTCATTCCACTAATCAGAGTAAAATTCACACCCCATCGATCGGTACTAAATCCACCAAACTTTGACCCAACTAGACTAGCAATCCCGAATACGAGAAGAACTCCACTCAGCAATTTGCTGCTTACACCCGATATATTTAAAAGGTAAGGGGATAAATAGGTATAGGCAATTGAATAACCACCAAGCCAGAAAAAGGTGATGGCTAATCCCAACACTACTTTTGGTTTTTTAAAAAGAGCGAGTTGTTGAATTAAAGGTACAGGTTTATCCCCTTGGATTTTTGGAATCGTAAGAGAAATGATCACCATGGCTAATAATCCGAGTAAGGCTATTCCTCCGAATACAGCTTTCCAACCAAAGAAATCACTAGTCATTCTGCCCAGTGGGACTCCAATGATCAATGATGCTGTAAACCCCATTACTACTGTAGCAATAGCGGTACCTTGCTTACCTTTTGGTGCAATTTTTTCAGCAATTGTTAATGCAGTAACTACGACCATCCCCGCTCCAAGAGCCATAATAATTCTTGACACAATAAATAATTGATACCCAGGGAGGACGAATGCAAGAATATTACCTAGAATAAAAACGCTAAGTGAAAATAACATTAACTTGCGTTTATTCATTCCCGATGTTAAAGCCATTAATACTGGGGTGAAGATGGCATACACAAGAGAAAAAATCGTAATTAACTGGCCAGCTGCAGCTATCGTAATCCCTAATGATTCAGAAATATTATCCAAAATACCAGAGATGATATACTCTGATGTACCAACTAAAAAACTGACAATAGCTAAAATGTAAATCTTTACAGTGTTTGACAATGTAGATCACTCCTTATATATAATACATTTACATATCTAGAATTGTTAATATGTATGGACAAAAAAACATATTACGATAAGTCGATTTGTATTTAATAAATGAAACTGAATTCTGATGTATGAATTCAGTTCATTTATTAAATATTTTTTTCTAGAATCTCAGCAATTTTTTTTATGGCATTTTCATCTCTTTTATAATACGTGTATTTACCTATACGCTCTGTCGTAATTAATCCAGCTCGTAGTAAAATTGAAAGGTATTGAGATGCTGTTGATTGCGTCATTTTCAATTTATCTGTTATTTGACTAACACATACCCCTGTAGTATTCATATCAATCCCTTCATGGGGTGTAAAATGACGATCAGGTTCCTTTAACCATTGTAAAATTTGCAATCTGGATTCATTGGATAAGGCTTTAAAAACTTCTATTGGCTCCATACAAACCATTATATCGGTAAATAACGATATGTCAACATGTGTTGTTTGAGATAGTGTATCTGCAGTCTTCTAAAAGTGAATTACTTGTGAAATATTATCATTTTTTTAAATATAAGCATTTGTTATTTCAGTCTTAAGTAATTTGAGGTTAATCTATTTATAAAACCTGACTCTTCTTCCTCATGTTCACTTAGTACAGTTAAATCAAAGGAGAGTTCATATGATTGAGCAAAAAAAGTGACTATCTTATCCAAATCAATTAAAAGTTGATTAGAAAAATCTTTGTAAACTAGCAATAAATCTATATCATTTGGGGATCTATTCTCATTGAGAATTGACCCAAATAAATATACGCTTTTAAATAACTCAAACAATTCTATATGATGTTGGATTTTCTGAATGACAAAATCATTTGTGTTAATTTCCATTAATATATTTGTAAAATTTATCCATTGTTAGTAACGTTACTTTCATTTCTTTTGCTAGTTCGTATGCTTCCCCTGAAATACAACACTCACCATTCCAATTATGTAAGTTTAAAACCACACATTTTTCCTCTGGACATAGTTGTTGTAATTTAACTTTACTTAAGCAATACTCATAAATAAAGACTATCTTTACACCATTTACTGTAATTTCTTTTAGATTGTCTATTTTTAAAAAATCAAAATTTAAACCTCTTGATTTTATAACTTTTAGAGCATAATTTAAACTTTCAAATCGAACATTGACTTTCCTAAAACAATTGCTATCATAGTATATTTGCCTTAACCTTGGAGTATCATTTAGATAAATTTTTTCAAAACTACGGTCTTTTTTAACCTGTATATATGGATTATCAATGCCTAAAACAATAGATTCAAATTCCCCCTTCTTCCGCAATACAGCTATTAAACTCTCAATAGACTCTACAGATGGTATAAAGTCTTTCTGTAAAGGTTTTATTCCAAACAAAGAATTAACCTCAGTCGGAAATAATACATATCTTATTTTTTCTTTACTTATTCGAGTAGCTTCAAATTCATCAATATGAAGCATAAATTTTTGTACTATTGCTAAGTTTGAGTAGCTTTCCTGAGAATGCTTTTGAATCAACTTAGTATTGTGTTTTAAAATTTTTCTTAGTATTCTATTATTTGATAAAATCTCACCTTCAAAAATGTCCCACAATCCCCTTTGGTCCTCTGAATAATAGTTTTCAAAGATTGCTTGATTATGTAGTAACAATGGAACTACTTCACTTTTTAAATCCTCAAAAGTATCATACTCTTTACTAAAGAAACACTCGAACTCAGCCTTGCGTATTTTTTTCCATTTTTCAACATCATCTACACTGAATGCATTGTTTTTATCAAAGTTTGTATGACAATTTGGGCATAAAATAATTAAATTTTCATACGAGTTGTCTTTAGTATCACAATACGGAATTATATGAGCCTTTTCCATTATGTCACCACTATCTTTAAATAATTCTACTTTACATTCTGGATTCATACATCTCCCCATAGATTCAGCATATATCCTTCTTTCAACCTGAGCACTTATCTTTCTACTCACCTCGTTCATCTCCTTTAAAACCATCACTTTAGTCTCTCTTACTTTGACTGTATTCCTGATTCACTTTACTCTAGCTAACCGTTCTATACTTAATAATCTCTGTAAGCTTTAAAATATTAGCTAATATATTTTAGGATTCACATATCTACTATTATAAACACCTGCAATAAAACCTCATCTACTTATGATAAGGCTCCCCCCGCACAATCCGAAACGCCCGATAAACCTGCTCCACCAACACCAGCCTCATCAACTGATGCGGGAACGTCATTTTCGAAAACGATAACTTTTCATTCGCGCGCTGCATGACGGCGTCGCTTAAGCCAAGGGATCCGCCTATAACAAAACATACTTTGCTTTTTCCGTATGTTGCCAGCTTATCTATTGTATCGGCTAATTCTTCGGAAGTTTTCATTTTTCCTTCGATGGCGAGGGCGATGACGTGGGCGTCTGGGTTGATTTTGCTTAGGATGCGTTCGCCTTCTTTGTCTTTGATGATTTTCATGTCTTGATCACTGAGATTCTCGGGTGCTTTTTCGTCCGCGAGCTCAATGATCTCGATTTTTGCGTAAGCCTGTAATCGTTTTGTGTATTCGGCTATGCCTTGCTTTAGATATTTCTCTTTTAATTTTCCTACTGTGATAATTGATATATTCACAGGTCATCCCCACCTTAAGAACAAGTTATTCATATAAGTTATCAACAATTGTGGATAAAATTTGTGTATTTTGTGTCCGATCATTCGTTCCCCACTATATATATTGCAGGTTCATCGCACAATTCACAGGTTGTGGATAAACTGTGTGTATGTTCGATTTTTCTGAATTCCGGCGGCGTTTCATGATCATCTATGTACATGTCTAATACGGTTTCTATGTGTTCTGCACACGCATAAAATGTTTTGTTCATAAGTTTCTGATTCCTCCAATAGGTTCTCTGGTTATTCACAAGTGTTTCGCTCATTGTCCAATATAACCGATTTATTCACATGTTAATAGTCTTTTACCATTTCCTCCACCTTTTATCCACAAACCAAACAAAAAAGCCTCCACTCCTGTGAAGGCTTCCTTCTATAGAAACGGATTATAAAATCTCGTTCCTCTAACAAATGTAATCACTAGCGACACGATCAGCACCACACCAACAAATATTAACGCCACATAATCTGCTTTTTGAAAGTCTTTTGCCGTAAACCATGTGCGCTTTTTATGCTTTCCAAACCCTCGCAGCTCCATCGCATTGCTGATCGTTTCAATCCGCTCTAAGCTGGAGAAAATCAGCGGCATCACAATCGATAACGCATTTTTGATCCGTTTCCCCAGCTTTTCATTCTTCGATAAATCAATGCCTCTTGCTTGCTGAGAAATCGCGATCGTGCGAAAATCCCGCTGAATATCTGGAATATAACGAAGAGCAATCGCTACAGCATACGAAATCCGGTAGCTGACCCCAATTCGGCTGAGAGATGAGGCGAATTCACTTGGATTTGTTGTCACAATAAATAAAAGCGCTGCTGGCATCACGGTCACGTATTTCAGCGTAATGTTCAACTGATAGAAAAGCTGTTCAAGCGTGACATTGTACCAGCCTGCGATATGAAAAAGCTCGTGCTTTGCTCCGTAGATGGCGACACCTTGCTGGGGCGCAAAGATGTAAATGGCGATGTTATTGATCACTAGGAAAATCGCCAGTACGATCACCACGAAGGAAATATCACGAAATCGTACATTCGACATCTGAAAGAACACGATACTGGCGGCTAACATAAAGGCTAAAACGCCTGTATCATACGTGAGCATCGCTGCGGATGACCAGAGGATAAAGCAAATGAGTTTGGTTGCACCTGTCAGCCGGTGAATCGGTGACGGGCGATCGATATAAGACAGCATGTCTACAGCCATGTCATTCGTTCCTTTCTGTCAACCTCAATGAAGCGATCCACGAGTTCATTTGGATTTGGCCAGTCTGCTTTCAGCGCCAGTTCATACAGCGACGTTTCCTTTAAACTCGCCTTTTGAACAAGCAGCTGATCTGTCAGCACTTTGGCTGGTGTATCATCTGCGATTTTTTCTCCATCTGAAATGACAATGGTTCTTGTTGTGTATTCAAGCATCAAGTGCATATCATGGGTGATCATGAAAATCGTGACACCCTGCTGGTTTAATTGCTCTAAAAACGTCATCATCTCTGTGTAATGTTTAAAGTCCTGTCCTGCGGTTGGTTCATCTAAGATGAGGATTTCTGGTTCTAATACAAGAATTGACGCGATGGTAACGCGTTTTTTCTGTCCAAAGCTGAGGGCTGAGACTGGCCAGTTCCGAAATGGATACAGTCCACACACTTTCAGAACCCGCTCCACACGCTCCTTGATCTCGTCTTCCTTTACGCCTCTTAAAACGAGCCCGAGTGCCACCTCATCAAAGATCATTTGTTTTGAAATCATTTGATTGGGGTTTTGCATAACAACACCGATTCGTTCGGAGCGCTGTTTGATCGTATCTCCTGTGATGTCATCACCATTTAAAAGAATTGACCCTTTCGTTGGCTTTTCAAATGCACAAAGCACCTTAGACAATGTTGTCTTGCCTGCTCCATTGGCTCCTGCGATGCTGATCATTTCTCCTTTTTTGACGGTAAAAGAGATGTTGCTCAGCGTGTTTGGTCTTGTTGGATAGTCAAAGCACAGCTCGCGCACTTCTAGTAAATCCTGTGCTGCAATCTGCTCTACTGATGGCTCAGATGCTTCCATCCATTGCTCGATTTTCTCTTTTGCCTCGTCGTCTAAGGTGAGACGCTGTAAATCAGCGATTTGATCTCCTGGCGCAACCGGAATGCCTGCATATTTCATCGCCTTCACATATAAAGGCTCACGTAAATACGCCGCTTCTAATACGTTTGAGGCGAGCAATTCATCTGGTGTCATATCCGCTACAATCGTTCCTTCATTGACAACGATAATGCGGTCCACATGACGGAAGAGGACGTCCTCTAATCGGTGCTCAACCATCACGATGGTTTTTTTCGTTTGTTTTTGCAGCCGGTCAATGAGGTCGATGACTTCTTTACCTGTTGCGGGGTCTAGGCTTGCAAGTGGTTCATCAAACAGCAGAATGTCGACATCATTGACAAGTACGCCCGCAATGGCGACACGTTGTTTTTGTCCGCCTGACAGCTCATGCACGGACGATGCCAGCTTGCCGTCTACCTCTGTTAATCTGGCAGCTTCCTCGACACGTGTGTTCATTTCTTCGCGTGTGACTTGATCATTTTCAAGCGTGAACGCGATGTCTTCTCCAACGGTCAGCCCGATGAATTGTCCATCAGGGTCCTGAAGCACCGTTCCGACAAGCTGTGAGAGAGAGAAAATGTTCTCTTTCTCTGCATTTTTCCTGTCGATGTGAAGACTTCCTTCCATAGAACCTTTATAAGACGCAGGAACTAGCCCATTGATACAATGGGCTAGTGTGCTTTTTCCCGATCCAGACGGACCTGCGATGAGAACTTTTTCTCCCTCATAGATGGTCAGGTTGATATCCTTTAATGTTGGTTCTGCCTGACTGCGATACTTGAATCCGAAATGTTCGAATTGAATCATCGGTTTCTTCATTTATGTGTTCCACCTTGCTTCATGATGTTTCTTTCGATAGGCTGCCGCTTTTGCTTCTCGTTTTCGCATAAGCTGCAATGATAATGGTTCCTAGTACACCAACTGTGATGATGTTTGAAATCCCTGCCACGATGCCTTGAACAAACACTTTGTTCGCCGGTTCTGCATAGATCACAATGTCAAGTACAGGAGCAATGATAAACCAGCCTAATGCCTGTGCGCCTGCTTGTACGGCATTAAAGAGCGTGATTTTCTTCCAGCCGAAGTCGCCCTCTTCTACTTTTAAACGGTTAGAAATAAAGCCGATCAATAAACCAACGACACCCGATACAATAATCCAGCTCCACCAAGGGCCAAATGTGGTCGCATCTTTAATGAGATGGCCAATAAAACCAATCAGTGCGCCTGCAACAGGACCAAATAGCACGGCCATTAATGCTAGGAATGCGTATGAGGTTTCAATTTGTGTATTCGGAATACCAGTTGGAATGGAGACGAATCGTCCTAGAATCACAAAGACGGCTGCGCCAATTCCAATGGCAACGACAGTTTTCGTTGAAAGTTGTTTTCCTGCCATGATGTATCCTCCTCTTATTCGTATATAATGCGCGGAGCTTTGCGAATCGAAAGGCGCCAGCCTGTGCCTGTACCGATGTTATAAGCCTTTGCAAATGACCCTTGATTGATCGCCACGCCTAAATGGTCGAGTGAATTGACATATACGAGTGGTTCGCCTACCTTTAAGTCGGCAAAAGATCGTCCATAGGTCATGATATTTTTATACACATTTTTCGGCCCGTTGGCAATGGTAACTTCTATTGCATCCCCATAATTAATTGAAAGCTGTTCAAATAGCGTGTGATGAATATTTGTCCATAGGTTTCCGAATCTCACATCTAAAATATCAATCGTCCCTGTGATCACATCTTCTTCCGCATAAGCCTGTACGACTGGAAGATGGATAATATCATCAATATTCGCCTTTGGCCCAACCTCTTCAAAAGAAATCACACCTGATGCAATCCTCGCCCCTGTATAAGCGTAAATATCTCTCCCATGGAAAGTATGTGATTTCCCCGACTTTGGCAGCCGGTTAATGGTTTCATCTAAATAACGGGCTTCCACAATGCCAATATCCTGGGCAACGTGCGTGAGTGTCCCGTTATCTGGAGTAATGATATAGTGTGAGCTTGTCGTTTTGACGACAAGACTTTTTCTCTCTGATCCAACGCCCGGGTCAACGACGGAAACAAATACCGTCTCTTCCGGCCAGTATGTGACGGTTTGAAGCAAGCGATAAGAAGCCTCCCAAATGTCATACTGCGGAATATTGTGTGTTAAATCAAAAATGCGGATGCTGCTGCTGACCGTATTTGCCACTCCGTACATTGCACTGACAGCTCCATCATCAATGCCGAAATCTGATTGTAAAACCAATGCATGTTCACTCATGTCAATCTCCCTTTCATTTGAAAAAATGGATGTGGTGTTTCACGTGGAACATTTGAACAATTGTATGAAAAAAAGTGGACAATAAAAAATACCCCATCCTTATCTTTGAATCATAAGGACGAGGTATTTGTCTCGTGGTACCACCTTTATTTACTGTTTGCTCGCGCTAAACAGCCTCTACAAGTACAAAGCTCCAATCTGGCTCATATACTGTGGTTTTGATAACGAGTACCAACTCTCGTCGTCACCTACTAATATCATAGATATGTTCAGCACGAGGCTCAGAGACCATTTTTCGAATCATTATTTTTGCTTCTTTTCAGCTACCGAAGCTCTCTGTGGAAAAATTGATGATTGTACTTTCTCTCGTCATTGCCTGTATAACTATCTTGAATTAAAGCTATCATACATGATGTTTTTTGATAAATCAAGATATTTTTCTGAACATTTTTAAAAATGAGTCAACTGGTGCTGGAAGAGTCTTCTTTTTATGAAATTTAAACAAATGTTAAAGAGCGAGATATGGTGTCTTTCTTTTCTAGGGGTATAATAAAGGTGAAGGGAGGTACAGCGTGTGTGGACCATCTGTATGAATGAGTTTAAGCAGCTCTTCAAAAGCACAAAATCTATTTTAACAATTGTTATTATTTTCATTTTATCTACTTTTGTTTCAAGTCTTCCGTTTATCGCTGCTCATCAGGAAAAATGGGAACTGGCAAAGGATCCTTATTCTATTGGGAATGAACTGGTGATGTCTTTATTTGGTTTCTTCCTTATTTTTTTGTTGTCTCATGATATTTTAAGCCGCGAAATTCATTTGAAAACCATTCGTTTTCTCGTCAGTAAAACAACCCGTTTGAACATTATCATCGGGAAATATCTAGGACTGATGCTGTTTTGGCTTAGCTGTATTATGACGACATATGTGCTGAATATGGTGATTTCACACCGTTTTCTGTTCTCAGATGCCTTAAAAATCTTAACCTTTATCAGTGTCGGTATCTCATGTGCTTTATTTTTGTCCATGCTCTTTCCAACACCGCAGAAATCAATGTTTGTCGGTATGTTATTTTCCTTTCTTTTCCCAATCGTCAGTATGATTTCTGTTCTTTCTTCAGAACGAATGATTCATTGGTTCCAATATATGACGCCTTATTATTATGCGCGCTGGAGTGAACCGCTGACCTACGTCCTAATGAACACGGCATTGACCGTTATCTTACTCATTGGAACTGCACTGCTGTTTCAAAGGAGGGATGTGTAGATGCTTCATACAAAAGGGCTCACAAAAAAATATCGTACAAAAGTCGCAATAGATCATATTAATCTTGATGTCAATCAGGGCGATATCTTCGGCCTCATTGGACCAAAGGGATCTGGTAAGACGACGTTTTTCAATATCATTACCGGGATCTCCCGGCCTACCTCTGGTACGTTTACAGTGATGAATATGCCTTCGCTAAAAAAAGTGAGACAGCATATCGGTGTTCTGCCAGAATATACGGATTTATATGAAGGTCTTACGGCTCTTGAGCATATTGCCTATTTATCAAAAATCACTGGAACACGCCAGAGAACGAGTGATTATGAAGAACTGCTCGAATTTGTCGGTTTACATCATGATCATCAGGAGAAGGTCGGTGCCTTCACACCTGGTATGAAGAAACGGCTTGGAATGGCGCAGGCCATCGCCCATCAGCCGGAATTTATTTTACTTGACGAACCTTTTGCCGATATTGATGCAGATTCGATCTTGCACATTCAGCGGGTCATTGAAACATTAAAGGATGAAGGGAAAACCGTCTTTTTAACAGCTGACCGCCCAAGGTTCACCAATAGTATTTGTACCAAAACGGCATTCATTTCTGAAGGAAAATTAGTGTCCCCACATACTCATCCTCAAGAGAAAACCATCACATCCTCAAACATACGTGCAACCTTCAAGCATGCATGGATTGATGATGAGGTGAAACCTGTTCTCACGCAGTACCTACAAACTGTCGGAACAGATCTTGTGATCAGTGATGACGAGACCTCATTGTTAATTCGTTCAGAAGCCCAAGTTCCAGCGATCATTCGCGCTTTCGTGAAGTGTAAAGTCGATTTATACAGAGTCACGGCTCAGGATGCCATGATGTCCTCATAAAAAAGTACCGTACGCTTTCTGCACGGTACTTCTTCTTTTTTATAAAGGTTTACTCATATAAATACCGGTTTCTGCAAATCCCGTTTTCTCGTACAGCGAACGGGCGATTTGATTGTGAGCAAAGACATGGAGCGAGAGTTTTTGCACACCTAATGACTTTGCCTGCTCCTCTAATGCAGCAATGGCCTGCTTTGCAAAGCCTTTTCCTCGATAAGCTTCAAACAAAATAAAGTTATAAATAAATGCTTCGTGCTGTGGGTGATTCGGGTCATAACAAAGCCAAACCCAGCCAATCGCTTCATCTCCGTTTAAGAAATTCCACAGCTCATGATGCTCTGTCTGAAGTCCTTCTGGAAGAAGCCTGTCAAATTGTTCTTCTGCGTTCGCAAGTGATTCTTCCTTCTTCCATGTTCCTGCGAGTACCTTTTCTTCCGCGTACCGCTGAATGGCCTTCTCTATCAATACATCGTAATCGGTTTGTGACATCCGTTGTAGTGTAACCAATCTTACACCCCCCTTTCCTTCATCATATGTCAGTCATGCCAAAAAAACCAGTCCCTTACTGGAACTGGTTAGCCGCCATATCGGTCGGTTTGGGAAAGTTTGATCTCTGCTGATTTTTTCTTTCCGCTTCGATAAAACTGCACCTTTACCTTGTCGCCGACCTTCTTTTGATATAAATACTTACGAAGATCTACGATATTCTGTACACTCTTGCCATCAAAGGAGGTCACGACATCCAGCTCTTTTAGTCCCGCTTTTCCTGCGGGAGACAACGGCTCAACACTCATGACAACGACCCCAGATGTAACCTTAGATGGCAGTTTCAACGTTTCCTGCCAGTGATAGCTCGCAATATCCGCTAATGATTTCATGCCGACGCCAAGATACGGACGCTTTACCTCTCCGTAGCGCTCTAAATCCTCTATGACAGGAATGACCAGATTCGCTGGAATAGACAGCCCGATTCCTTCTACCTCTGATTCAGCAATCTTCATTGAGTTGATGCCGATCACCTTTCCGTCCATATTGATCAAGGCACCACCGCTGTTTCCAGGATTGATGGCGGCATCTGTTTGCAGTACCTCTGCATTCCAATCCGTCTGTCCGTCTCCATTTGAGTCAACAGGGATCGCACGCTCTGTGCCTGAAATGACTCCTTGTGTGACAGAGCCTGCGAATTCAAGCCCTAATGGATTTCCAATGGCGATGACTGGCTCACCCGGCTTCACATGATCTGAGTTACCGAAGGCTGCCGTTTTCTTGATTTTATCACTTTTGACAGTGAGAACTGCTAAATCCATGAGCTGATCGCTGCCAACAAGATTGGCACTAATTCTTGTCCCATCATGGAGGCTCACTTCAAGCTGGTTGGCGCCTTTGATGACGTGATGGTTTGTGACAATATAAAACGTGTCACCCTTTTTTTTATAAATCACACCTGACCCGCTGCCTGCTTCTCCGCCTTCCTCCCAAAAGCTCGACTTTTGGATATTAATGACGCCGACCACCGTATCTGACATATTAGACACCACTTTCGTGACTGCATCATTGACGTTTACATTCACAGTTTTTAAAGGGCCCTGAGATGCTTGTCCATCACCGTTCTGCTGCCATCCAAAGGGACTGCCGCTCTGTCCAGATACATAGGGGAAAAAGAACCCCATTAAAAAAGCTCCTACCAATACACCGATCAAACCAGAAAGAAAATATCCTTTTCTGCTTCGTCTCGGCTTCCACTCTACATCGCGATAATCCACTATGTTTCCTTCCTTTCAGTGAATAGATGATGTATATAGTGTTGGTAAGAAGCTCTTATCTTAATCATACGATTATAAAAATCATACGGCGCAAAGCGGGGTTGCTTTTTTCGGGTCCGTATCAAATAAATCAAAGCCGTCCCCCACAACAAAGCCCTTCATTTCAAGCGTCTGCTGGACCGCCATACGGGCTAAATCCTTCATGTTGTTGTCTTGACTCAAGTGAGCCAAGTAAATGCGTGAGGTGGCATCTCCAATGACATCTGTCATCGCGAGAGCAGCATCTTCATTTGATACATGTCCGACATCACTCAGAATTCTGCGCTTAATGCTCCATGGGTAGCGGCCCATTTGCAGCATCCCGACATCATGATTGCTCTCAAACACAAACGTATTGGCTGACTTAATAATGCCTTTCATGCGGTCACTCACATAGCCTGTATCCGTCATGAGGGCAAGTTTACGCCCTCCATAATGGAACACGTAAAACATAGGCTCTGCCGCATCGTGTGAGACGCCAAATGACTCGACATCAAGGCCGCCAAAGGATTGAACGGTCTCCATATCAAAATGGAATTTCTGCTCTGTGTCAATCTTTCCGATATGAGACTCCATTGCCTTCCATGTTTTCGCATTTGCATAGACAGGAAGCTTGTACTTTCTTGCCATGACACCAAGCCCTTTAATATGATCGGAGTGCTCATGTGTCACAAAAATGCCGTCCAAGTCCTCAGGCTTGCGGTCGATTTGGCTAAGCAGCTCGACCATCTGTTTGCCGCTTAAACCAGCATCCACCAAAAAGGCATGCTCGTCTGTTTCTAAATAAAAAGCGTTCCCCGTACTTCCGCTCGCTAGTACACTGAACTGCAAGCTCATGTTCTCTCACTCCATTGAAGATTTGTCATCTTTCTCTATATGATCAAGTGTTGAGCCATCAATGGCATTGATCAAATATTCTTCTTCTGTCTTTTTCTTTGAACCTGCTGATACGCCTTCAAGCTCCACCCGCCATACAGGTACCATGACTTGCGTGCTTGCCCCCGGGTATTGCGTATAGTAGCCAAGCTCTACCTTTTTCACGGTCGTGTTTTGGCTCAGCATATTTTGCGTATATAAGTCCTTCACGGTTTCAAGTGCTGGGACAAGGGTTTCTTTTCTCACTTCATTAATCGATGTCACCATTGATTGCTGATATGAGACGACTTCGTTTTGATCGTTGAGATTTAAGGTGATTTGCCCGATGGTTTCGGTGTCATCAAGGCCTTCTTGGAAGATGTATTTCCCTTTATACGTTTGGAAAAAGACGATTTTCCCTGTCTCTTCATCTATACTCCACAGCTTATAATTCTTCCCATCCAGCAAACGCTGGTTCACAAGGTTCGTCGCCGCTGTTTTGATATCCTTTTTCGGCAAGGCAACGGGTTTGTTGAAGGTCATTTCAAGCAGCGTGACAGGATCATCTTTTTCTGTTTTCGGGAATGTGCTTTTCGCCTTTTGATCAGCTAATCCGTCGACATCCTTTTTTGTATATTGCTTCTTTTCAGCTGTAATGCGGTATCCAATTTTCGCTTCATCTGATAGATTGCCATATTTGATCCCGTCTGCCTTCATTTCTTCCAGCGTATCCGTTTTTTCGATAATCGCAAAATGATCGGTTGACCGTTTTTCAAAGTATTGAAAACCTAGAAAGATATCGAGAACGAGAAAGGCTAGGATAAAGATCGTTTTGGTCTTATTCCACTCCATGATTCTCGCTCCCCTCTGTCAAAAGATCATTCGATAGAATCACGGTTTTGCCGTTATACTTCATACACCATACAGGCTCCAGCCAGACAAACATCGCTTGATCTTGATCTGATAGGGTTGAAGCAGCTTGATATGCAGGGAAAATCTGTTCAATTTTCTCCAGATCATCATATTTCGTCTGCTTGATGATCAAGTCCTTCAGCTCTGTCCCGTTCATCAGCTTGACCTGTTCACTTTGACTCGCTTTATTGCCAAGAATATAGTTTGGGCGCTTGTAATTCAAAATGTCATCATTCGCCCATTGTACTTCAAGGGAGGTCATCCCAAATGGATGCTTTGTACTGTTCACGATCGGCAGACCGTCCATAAACATATTAAAGGACAGCTGCTGGTTGCTGTTGATGCCAAAATATTGATAGTCATCAGTAAAGCTTCCCGTATCATTGAAATATTTCACACTTCGCTTAATCAAATCCCCCGTTTGGAAAACAGTGCTGGAATTGATATTGCGATGCTGATATTGAATGCGGTGGTCTTTTTGATTGGCTTCAAGGCGGCTTGTGCCATCTGTGTACACCGTCCGGTTTAAATTAGATTCCTCACCGACAAGGCTCGGGTCCGTAAACAAAGCATCTTTGAACTTGTTTGTCTTAATCGTTTCGATAAAGAACATCTTCGCTTCAAGCTGCTTTTGCTTTCTCGGAAGAAGGAAATCTCGTTTAGAATTCGTTGAGAATGTATAAAGATCATAGCGCGGCATCTCGTTTTGAGCGGCTGCGATACTGTTCATTAGATTACGGTAGTTGGCGGACTCAATTGTCAGCTCAAGCACCGTCTCCTTGCTGTATGAGACCAAATACACTTTTTTATTCGCCTTATCCTGCTGGGCGAACGGCACGATCATCCGATCAAACGAGTTGTATTCAATGGACTTGTTCGGCCATTTAAAGAGCGCTTGGAAAATATCAATCGGAATCGGATCATTGAAGACAAGATCCAATGTCTTCCCTTGTCCTTCGCGTCCATAGAAGAAATTCTTAAATTTCTGCTCGGAATATTGATCTGACACATCGTTAATCTCTTTGACATCCCAAAGGCTCACATCATTCCAAAAGTTTTGAAAGAGTTCCTTTTGATCCACTTTAAAATGCTCCCCATTTGAATGGATGAACATCTCGCGCGGCTTCACGACATCAATGAGACTTCTAGGCTCGTCGCTTGAAATCTTCTTCGTTTCCACGACCTGTGTGCCGGTATCTGCCTGATCCTGCATGACGGGCTGGAACATCCAGATATTCCACGTAAATACAAGACTGATCGCAATTAGGATTGTCAATATTATGGTTTTAAAGGTCTCACGCTTCATCCCAATCATCCTCTTGTTCTTCATTGTACGGAAGGGTAAAGGTCACCGTTGTCCCTTTTCCTTCAATGCTGTCAGCCCAAATATCTCCGCCATGAGCCTGAACCATTTCTTTTGCAATCGCAAGGCCGAGGCCGGTTCCGCCAAGCTTTCTTGTTCTTGCTTTATCTACCCGATAAAAACGTTCAAAGATTTTATCCATATCCTTCTTCGGAATACCGATTCCTTCATCTTTCACGCTGAATAACACAAGGCCTTTCTCCTCATCCAGATCGACGGTAAACGTGATGTGTCCACCCTCTGGTGAGTATTTCATGGCATTGGAAATGATATTATCGAGCACCTGAGTAATTTTATCTTGGTCGATTTCCACATATACTTCACGCTGCGGCAGGTTGCGGATAAAATCGACATGCTGCTCCTTCGTCATTTCAAAACGATCAATGACGAGCGAGATAAACCTGATAAAGTTCGTCCACTCACGGTTGAATTGATAATCCTTGCTGTCGAACTTAGACAGCTGCAGCAGGTCATTGACAAGCCGGATCATGCGCTCAGTTTCATTTTGCGTGACACTGAGAAATCTTGGTGCAAGCTCTTTATCACCAATTGCACCTTCAGCAAGCGCCTCAAGGTAGCTCCGCATCGTCGTCAGCGGTGTGCGCAGCTCATGCGATACGTTCGCGACGAATTCACGGCGTTCAGCATCAATTTTCTCCTGCTCTGTGACATCATAAATGACCGCAATTAAGCCATCAATTTTCCCATGCTCTTTCTGAATGACGGAGAAATTCACACGCAATACAGACAGCTGATCTTCGCGCTCAATTTCTATCAGCATGGAATCTTGATTTTCGACTAAATCTTCAAATGTATGAGTTTCCTCTAAACCAAGCAAAGACGTGATCGGCATCTCTAGTGCTGTTTCACGTGAAACATTTAACAGCTCTAATGCAGGGCTGTTTAATAGAATAATTGCACCGTTTTGATTCGTTGCGATGACACCGTCCGTCATATAGGCAATAACAGAAGAAAGCTTTTTCCGCTCCCCCTCCGTCATCAGCTGAGCTTCCTCCAGCTCTCTCGTCAGATGGTTAAAGGTTGTCGCAAGCTGGCCAATCTCGTCATGTCCATACTTCCGGACCTTTCTGGAGAAGTTCCCTTTGGCAAGCTCGATCGCCTGCTTTCTCATATCTGAAATAGGATGAGTGATCGTTCTGAAGATGAAGATACCAAGTAGAGCAGTCGTCCCAAGTGCAATCAGTGTCCCAGTTGCTAAAATGGTGTTAATGGTTCGCATTTGGTTAAAAACACTTTCCATTGAAGACACAACATAAATCACACCAACGGTCTCTTGGTTCTCATTTTTTACGGCTGTCGCAGAAATACGCACCCTTTTATTTGACTCAGGGTCATAGAATTTTTTCTCATAGTCTTTGCCGACCGCGAAAATACGGCTAATGATTTGATCAGTGATTTTCTTGCCGGCAATCTCTTGGCTGCCGTTATTTACAGAAGCAATGACCTCTCTGCTTTCGTCAATATAGCTGACTTCAGAGATTTCATTAGACTCATCTTTGTTGTTAAAATCGTTTAATATCTTTTGAGCATCCTCTTTTAATTCTGCTTTGCTTTTCGATGAATCTTGTTCTAGGTAATACGATAACGAGTAGATTCGCTGATTCAAGGAATTATCATATGAATTAATTAAGGACTGCTCTAGCTGCTTCACAAAGTACACGCCAATGATCTGCATGGCGACGATGATCAGCAGCACGTAAATCAAGGTCAATTTGAAGTGAATCGAGCGAAAAAAACCTACTTTACTCATAAGAATCTTAGTCCTGTTCTGGGTTTCTTAAATAGTAGCCGACGCCTCGTCTTGTCACGATCCAGCTCGGGTGGCTAGGGTTGTCTTCAATCTTTTCACGAAGACGGCGGACTGTGACGTCTACTGTACGGACATCTCCGAAGTAATCATAGCCCCACACGGTTTGCAGCAAGTGCTCACGTGTCATGACTTGTCCGATATGTTTCGCTAAATAATGAAGCAGTTCGAACTCACGGTGCGTCAATTCAATCGTTTCCTCGCGCTTAGACACCACATACGCATCTGGATAAATAACAAGTGATCCAACCTCAATATCATTTGATTCAGATTCTTCCTCCGTCTGCGGAGCAGCGGTTTGTCTTCTCAAATTCGCTTTCACGCGGGCAAGCAGCTCACGTGTGCTGAAAGGCTTTGTCACATAATCATCTGCGCCAAGCTCAAGGCCGATGACTTTATCAATTTCAGAGTCTTTTGCTGTCAGCATGATAATCGGCATGTCATATTTCTTTCTCACTTCACGGCATACTTCCACACCATCTTTATTCGGCAGCATAATGTCGAGCAGAATAATGTCCGGCTTGATTTCTTCTACCATTTCAAGGGCTTCGTTTCCATCATATGCACAATGAACCTCATAGCCCTCTTTCCTTAAATTAAATTCCAATATATCAGCAATCGGTTTTTCATCATCTACGACAAGAATCTTTTTTTCCATTGTGATTTCCTCCTGCATTTTTAGCATCTATGTCATTCCATTTTGCATGTCACATTACGCCTTTTCCGTTTGCGGAAAAAAGGCTCACTGTCTATTATAACGTTTTACGAGGCAAAGATAAAAATAATAACGGCTTTCTTTTCTAGTAAACGTTGGATAGGAAGGCGCCGCTCAAAAAAATTGATGACTTTTTCCTTTTTTATTGAAACTTTTCCAATCTCCAGCCGTCTATATAGATGTAACGTCTTCTTCTTATGGAGCCGGGCCCTACCTAGGTCCGGCTTCTCCCTTTTTATGCCTTCTTTTCATAATAAAAACGCACCTGCGATTGCAGATGCGTTTGGAAGTGGCTCGGGACGGAATCGAACCGCCGACACACGGATTTTCAGTCCGTTGCTCTACCAACTGAGCTACCGAGCCATCATCAAAAAGATGAATATGTATAAATGGCGGTCCGGACGGGACTCGAACCCGCGACCTCCTGCGTGACAGGCAGGCATTCTAACCAACTGAACTACCGGACCTCAGTAACTTGCCCGAAAAAGCAATCGTGGTGCTCCTTCAAGCAAGTGAGGAAAAAATTAGCTTAACGCTAAAGTAAATCAATGACCCGTACGGGATTCGAACCCGTGTTACCGCCGTGAAAGGGCGGTGTCTTAACCGCTTGACCAACGGGCCAATACATGGTGAGCCATGAAGGACTCGAACCTTCGACCCTCTGATTAAAAGTCAGATGCTCTACCAACTGAGCTAATGGCTCTCGGTTTGTGAAAAGTGAATCTGAAGAAGCTAATATTGCGCCAAACCAATCGCTTTAAAAAAGCTGGAACATCGCATCCTAACAAGTTTCAGAGACCTTTGCAACAACGAGATTTATAATATCATAGAATAATTACATATGGCAATACGTTTTTCGACATTTTTTTAAAAAAAGTGTCGGATTTGAAATCTCCTGCCAAAGCCCCCATTTTTGCAACCGCCTTCAATTTTGATGCACCTTTTCGGGTGACCTCTGCCTACTCAAACACATAGACACGTTTCAGGCCGCTCAAAAATGGCTATACATGAAACAAGTGACATTGTTATTGAAAAAGGAGGAAGCAGTATGAGTTCGTTCAAATTAGGAGATAAAATGCCCAACTTTTCACTTCCAACAATACAGGGCGATCACATTGATTTCGACAAACATTTAGAGGAGCATCAAAGCTGGCACCTGATCGTTTTCTTTAGAGGATCTTGGTGCCCGGTATGTGTAGAAGAATTAAAAGAGCTCGAACAGCAGCAGTCATATTTTCAGGACAAGGATATTCACTTGATGGCGATTTCAACGGATAACCCTGATGATTTGAAGGCATTTGCGGATAAAGAGGGACTGTCCTTCCCGATCATGTATGACCATGATCTCACGTCATTAAAAGCATATGAAGTCCACTATCACGGGGAAGATGCCCCTTATGAAGACCACGGGGTGCACGGTGAACCCGCCTATTTCTTATTAAATGAAAAAGGGCAAGTGCTCTATCAGCAAAGACAAACAAGTCCGTTTGGCAGACCGCACGCCAACGAACTACGCAAAATCATCCAGTACATCCGTAAAAATTTAAAAGGCCAATATAAAAGCCTGAAGTAAGGAAAAAGCCCTCGTGATGAGGGCTTTTTTATGAACGTTTTTTGTTAAATAGCCAGTCAGCTGAGAAAAAAACAAGGAGTCCCGCCATTAAAATGACAAAAGTAACCGGTGGTCTGTCACCTTGGAAAAACGCGTACAGCGCATGCCCTCCTAATGCCAGAAGATAAAAGACAAATGCCGGCACAGCAGCTTTATGTGTATTCGCTTGTTCTCTTTTCGTCATTTTTTTAAAAAACATAATGCTGTCCCCTTTATGCTACTTTTTTCATCG
Source organism: Bacillus sp. FSL P4-0248 (assembly GCF_038593305.1). Taxonomy (NCBI): domain Bacteria; kingdom Bacillati; phylum Bacillota; class Bacilli; order Caryophanales; family Bacillaceae; genus Bacillus; species Bacillus sp. FSL P4-0248. The sequence continues at coordinate 3,633,903 of NZ_CP151983.1, forward strand.
TCACCCGGCGAAGTGCCCGTGAACGGATATATTCCATTGGCCCGATTCCCCAGACGTTTAAGCAGCATGCTGAAATCGCAATTTGCAGAAGTGAAGTCAACAGCCATGCCAACACAATCAGGGGCGCATTGATTTGACCGCCAAGACCAAATCCCCAGCTATAAAAAAGAATGGAACAGATGACATTTTGCAGGATGTAGCAGCTAAGCGCCATTTTCCCTACATATTCAAACCAAGTCCACATGAACCAAGACTCCTTGCGCGCGAGGAGCTTCGCAATGACAGCTATATAGAAAATAGAGAGGAATGGTGAAAAGACGTAGCGAACCACAAATTCCACTAAATCGTTCGATACGAAAACTAGTGCATTCAGCGGCAGACCAATCCACAGTCCGATTCGGAACAATATTTTCCGGAGAGATTGTCCGCGTTCATTTGCATAAAATACACCGGCTCTCATCATCCGCACACCCAATAAAAACAGAAATGTGTTCATTGGAATAATAAAGATCGCTTCTTCTCGATACATGAAGAAGTATTGTAACCGTTCTTGAATCTGCGAGATCCATGTCTCTGGCAGCTGCTCTTCCAGCGCCGTTTCACCGCTTTGATCATCAGTCGCTGACTCCATTTCAGAGAGGGAGTACAGCATCAGACATGACATCACGAGCAGATGAATCACACCTGAGAAAACCATGCCCTTTTTGATGCGCCTGCTTCCTCCCCGTACAATGTAAGCCACAAGCAGCCCCGTAACGGCATAGCTCATGAGCACATCATATTCCATCACAAGCGTAAAATGGACAAAGCCTTCGATAAATAAAAATAAAAGAATCCACAAATAAGTACCCGGCCAAGGCATGTCCTTCCTTTTTGCCTGCTGGTATTTCAGCTCCAATCCAACACCAAACATGATCGTGAGCAGCGAGAGCATTTTTCCATAAACGAACATGGAGACAAGACTTTCTAGAAAACTGCCATTTTCATATTCATCCGCAATCTGATCTGTCGCAAAGGTATCCCCTGCATACGCAAAAAACCAGACGTTCGTTCCCAAGGTGCCTAGTATGGCAAAACCTCGTAAAATATCTAATAATCGTATTCTTTCTTTCACTAGAACGCTCCTTCCCTCCTATACAGTTATCATATTTTGGTAATGACCGGAAGTCCGTTCTAGTGAAATTAAGGAATATTTAAACAAAAAAACACCAGCAAAATGCGAGATTTTACTGGCGCTTCATCAATCTATTCTTATGGACGGTACACGCTGCGGACAACGTTCGTTTGTGAACGATCTGGTCCGACTGAGAAAATGGAAAGTGGAATACCTGTTAATTGTGAAATGCGCTCTAAATAATGGCGGGCATTTGCAGGCAGCTCACTTAAGTTCTTCACGCCTGTAATATCCTCTGTCCATCCTGGCATTTCTTCGTAGACAGGCTCACATTTCGCTAATTCATTTAGGCTTGCTGGGAATTCCTCTGTGATTTCTCCATTCAATTTATAAGCGACACAGATTTTCAATTTCTCAATCCCTGTCAGTACGTCGATGGAGTTAAGAGATAAATCTGTAATTCCGCTCACACGGCGCGCATGACGGACAACAACACTGTCAAACCAGCCAACACGGCGCGGGCGTCCAGTTGTCGTACCGTATTCACGGCCAACCTCACGAATTTGATCGCCAATTTCATCATGAAGTTCTGTCGGGAATGGGCCATCTCCAACACGTGTAGTGTACGCTTTTGACACGCCAACCACATGTTGAATTTTCGTTGGTCCTACGCCAGAACCAATCGTTACGCCTCCAGCTACTGGGTTAGATGACGTCACAAATGGGTATGTCCCTTGATCGATATCAAGCATGACCCCTTGTGCGCCTTCAAATAACACGCGGCGGCCTTCATCTAGTGCATCATTCAAAACAACAGATGTGTCTACGACATATTTTTTCACTTGCTGGCCATATTCATAATACTCATCTAAAATATCTTCAATCTTGAAGCCTTCTGTGTCATACATTTTCTCTAAAAGACGATTTTTCTCTTCTAGATTACGTGCAAGCTTCTCTTCAAATACTTCACGATCTAATAGATCTGCGACGCGGATACCGATGCGGGCTGCTTTGTCCATATAAGCTGGCCCGATTCCTTTTTTCGTCGTGCCGATCTTGTTAGCCCCTTTCCGCTCCTCTTCTACCTCGTCCAATTTTAAATGGTAAGGCAGAATAACATGGGCTCTATTGCTGATTCTGAGGTTATCTGTACTCACATTCCGTTCGTGAAGATACGCAAGCTCAGTGACCAACGCTTTAGGATCAACCACCATTCCATTACCGATGACACAAGTTTTCTCTTTATAAAAAATACCGGATGGAATGAGGTGTAGCTTATAAGTCACTCCATCAAATTTGATCGTGTGACCTGCATTGTTTCCCCCTTGATAACGGGCAATCACCTCTGCATTTTCTGAAAGGAAATCGGTAATTTTCCCTTTCCCTTCGTCACCCCACTGCGTACCTACTACGACTACTGAAGACATATCGTGCACCTCCGTTAACCTTTCAAAACGTTATCTCTTTCAAACACATTTATTTTATCAATGCACACCGAAAAAGTCAACGTGAAATCCGAACATTAATATCTCGAAATCGAATTTTGTTCGTTTTAAATATAGAGAAAAGCGCTTTAATCACTTTTCCAGTGCTTAAAAATGGAGATTTTGAGCAAAAACAACTAATTCCCTATTTTTAATGATTTTCAATTAATTGAATCATCGATCTTGCCATAAAGTCAGGTGAGTAAGGCCTTTAGTCCTCAGCCACCACTCAGCCGGACCTACATAAGTAGAAATGACAAAATGCTTCTGCATGTCAATAGAAACGAGATTCGCGTCAGGCTTTGTAACAGCGGCCTCTTCTGCCTCCAAAGAAAAGCTTTCTTCAAAATAGGCATTCACCGTCTGATGAATATTGAGCTCTCGTCCTCTTTTTAAGAGAGTCTGATACTCCTCTTCATGTTCCTGCAAATGCTGATAAAAGTGAAAAATATATACATATGCAGCGCGCTCTTTTTTTCAACTCTAAAAGTATTCACCCGTCAAAATTATGTAATTGTGGGATCAATAACTGAATAATAAAGCCACCCTTAATAAGGGTGGCCTCATATTCTACTGAATTACTTTTTCTTTCTTAAAGTAACTAATGATGAGATTAGTGAAAGAATCTGTACGTACAAAATCGGTACTATAATTGTCGCCGGAAATTTCTAAGATTATCTTAGATGATTCAATAAATAAATTTTTACATCTTTCGTTATCCCATAGTATATCCATCATTTGATTACAATATCTTTCCATATCTCTGGAATTGAAGTACTGAGGCTGTTTTAAGTTATCCATTGCTAACTCTTTAAAAATCATTAGCAATGCAAATCTTGCGGCCTTAAGAGTAGGACTTAATATTTGTGACCTGAATAAATATTCCATCTTGTAATAGGCATAAGCTGATATATAATACATTTCAAGTTTATGATCATCCTTAAATATATCCTTACCTATTTGTTTTTGTAGCAGTTTATAATTTCTAGTTGTCCTATGTTGTAAATTTAAAAACATTGCTGCAAATGAACGGATTAAAATTGTAGAGTTGATAACTCGAACTTTCTCTACATCTGGATTAAAATTATATTGTTTGGATCTTCTTTCATAATATAATTTTTTATTATCTGTAAAAGTTGTAAAATACTGTTCGAGTCTTTTAGGAAAATCTGATAATGCAAATAACTGCTCTTCAGTTATTTCAGTCTGTCTATTTGTTGCTTTAGTAATACTATTTTTTACATCTTCATTCTCTGTCGCTATTAGTTTAATGGGAATTAACATCCCTTCTATAAGCTCATCCTTTGAAGAGTGAATAACATGACTAGTTTGACAACCATTTACTATTTGATAATCTTTAATCAGAAACTTATTTCCTGTTACATCGATTTTTTTAGCGACTAGTGTAATACCATTATTAAGGAGGGGAAATAATACATATTTATTTGAATCTGTTAAAGTCTCTTTTATATCTATGTTTATACCATTCCACTCTTGGAAATCTCTAACATTATCATAAAAAATTGAATGTATAATTTCCTCTCTATCATTATGAATTAATTTCAAAAATTCATTGATCTGTAAAAAACCGCTGTACGCTTGCTGAACTTCATATTCTGGAGGCAAATCTGGCAATGTAGTTTTATTAATAAATTGAATTTCCCTTTCAATAGAATTCCTCATTTGTCGATACAGGTTTTGAATTTCATAAGCACCTAGATATTCGAAGCTGACATCTTTAAATAAAGTCAAACTTGAAATGGTTTTTATCAATCTTTTTTTTCGTTGTACTAAGTTTCTATCCTCACTCCAGCTCCCGGTTGTTAAATAATAAATATACAGAGAGGGATTTCCGTTTCTGAACTTACTACTAAGAGAGTAAATTTTATTTATAATTTGAATTTTCGTTTTTATAGCATTATTTTGTGGCATTTCAGGTTTTTCAGAAAAAATATCCATTATACCATTTTCAATTGCTCCAACTTTCTGTGAATTAAAACTACTTGATGACTCAGATTGTGTAATTACAAAGGTACACTCTATAAAACCATTAGTTTCATATAAGTTCTGTACTTCATCAACATCGTTTACTAGTGATCCATTAATTAATATCGCAAAACAGTCTAAGCCACAATCATCACCACCACCGATTGAAATATCGAAACTTGAAAACAGTTCAGTGTAATGAGTTGATGTAACTATGGCACCTGAAAAATGCTCGAACTTTTCAGAATCATTTAAACTCTCTAATGAATTCTCGTTAATAAACTCCTGTAAATAGTTCTTTGTTATTCTGTCCATTAGGTCTCCTTCCCCTTTAAGCATTTAATTCCACTTTAACATAAAATTAGAAATTCATCCGCTTATTTTTAAAAACCTTTTCTAAAATTATATTCTTCATAGTTATCTGAGATAAACACCCCCTCCCACTCAAATGAATTTAATCTACACCTCCACCCTAACCCTCATATTGGTTTCGGACACGGCATCCATTTCTGTCTAGGCCCACCACTGGCCCGCCTCGAAGCATAATGCTATGAAGGCCTTAATGGAACGATATGAGTCACTAGAACTCCTCTCTTAAGTTCCGATCACAAGCAGCAAAGTGTATGGATTGAAAGAGCTGAAACTGCAAATCACGCCCCGTTCATAAAAGTAAAGACTCCCTATTTGGGAGTCTTCAGATGTTGAAAAAGGTCTTGTTTTAGCCTTTTCCTTCATTTCAGCGTGATAGAAAACCTTTGAAGGCTAGGAAAGACGAGCACCTGCACGCAGTCCTGACACCGAATGCGAGAGGTGTCTACACGCTAGGGGAGTCTTTTTTAAACGGGTGTAATACCATCTGTGTTCATCAGCACAACTCGATACCCATCTGGATCTTCAATGGTTGCTCCTCCCCGGTCCCAGTATGGATTCGTTGAGGTGACATGCCGTCCGCCAAATGAGATCAATCTCTCTTTCATTTGCTGAAATTCCTCTGCATCCGGAATATAGAAAACAAGCAGCTGTTCTGGATGCGGGACGGGCAGGCTTTCTTCTTCTTCATGTTTGGTGATTTCTAAATGAACATGCTGGTGAGGCAGCCCGAGCATCACACCATCGTACCCTTCATGCTGATCAAATGAGCCTATTCGTTTGAGCCCTAAGCCTTCTTCATAAAAGGAAACAACCTCTTTCATGTTGACGGTTGGGCGTGCGATACGTAATTGAGCGGCTTCAAACTGTTGAAATTTCATCAGTCTTCACTCCTTTTCTCCTTTTAGTATACGCTCTCTCTTTTTCTCTCTCCTCCTCATTTTGATTGTTTTTTCAATCATTCTTTCGATGTAGATCAATCAAAAAAGCCCAGCTTCTTGAGCTGGGCTTTAAGCACCGGGCGGAACACCCGCATCATCAAATCTTCTTTCCAGATTGACGAATTTGTTATATTCTTTGACGAACGCCAGTGATACTGTACCAACTGGACCGTTACGCTGTTTGGCAATAATGATTTCGATAATGTTCTTATTCTCTGATTCTTTGTCATAGTAATCATCACGATAAAGGAATGCCACGATATCGGCATCCTGCTCGATACTTCCTGATTCACGAATATCAGACATCATCGGACGTTTGTCCTGACGCTGCTCTACCCCACGGGAAAGCTGAGACAAGGCAATAACCGGAACTTCAAGCTCCCTTGCCAGCGATTTTAATGCCCTAGAGATTTCAGAAACCTCCTGCTGACGGTTATCGCTTGATCGCCCGCTCCCTTGAATGAGCTGCAAGTAGTCAATCAGGATCATGCCAAGACCATTTTCTTGCTTCAATCGGCGGCATTTCGAGCGAATTTCACTTACTCTGATTCCAGGTGTATCGTCAATGAAAATTCCGCTGTTTGACAGCGAGCCCATCGCCATTGTCAGCTTGCCCCAGTCCTCTTCTGTCAGATTACCGGTTCTTAGGTTTTGTGCATTGATATTCCCCTCTGCACAAAGCATACGCATAACGAGCTGCTCAGCACCCATCTCTAAACTAAAGATAGCAACACTTTCGTCCGTTTTGGTCGCGACATTTTGGGCAATGTTCAATGCGAAGGCGGTTTTCCCTACTGATGGACGAGCCGCTACAATGATTAAATCATTTCGCTGGAATCCAGCTGTCATCCGGTCAAGCTCAGAGAAACCTGTTGGAATCCCTGTGATATCGCCTTTACGGTTATGAAGCTGTTCAATATTATCGTATGTTTGAACAAGAACGTCCTTAATGTTTTGAAAGGCTCCTGAGTTTTTACGCTGCGCCACTTCCATAATGGTCTTTTCCGCATCGCTCAGCAGGTCCTCTACTTCATCCTCACGTGTGTATCCATCTTGTGCAATGGTTGTCGCCGTACGGATCAGACGTCTTAAAATGGATTTTTCTTCTACAATTTTTGCATAGTATTCAATGTTTGCGGCAGTTGGGACAGAGTTCGCAATATCGGTTAAATACGAAATCCCGCCTACCTCTTCTAGTAAATCTGTATTGGCAAGCTCAGATGTCACCGTGACAAGATCGACCGGTTCTCCTCTATCGCCAAGTACAAGCATCGCATTGTAAATCTTTTGATGCGACATTCTATAGAAATCCTCTGGAATTAATACCTCAGAAGCGAGCGTTAGCGCAGATGGTTCTAAAAAAACAGCACCTAATACGGCCTGCTCGGCTTCTATATTTTGCGGCGGCAGCCGGTCATCGAGAAGTTCCGTCATGCCAAGCACCGTCCTTTCATAAAAAAATACGCTACTCATCATTTTAACATTTTCATCAATAAAAAAGTGAAAAACATCGACTATAGTCAAAATTACCATGTTGATATTTTGTGCAAACCAGCGCATTTCAATAGAAAAGACTCTGTAACATCAATTGTTATAGAGTCTTTCGTTATCGCTAATGATTTTGTATCCGTCATCGTTCAAGTTTTGTTAATCTATCGTTTTCTTAACCCCATAATTCACTTTTTGCCCAATGTCTTGTAAAGAATCGTTTTGATAACCAATAGATAACACCAAATCTGGAATGGAATCAAACCCGTTTTTCGCTAGATCAAATAGCTGTGCTCCGTAATGTGAAGCGGCAATGCGCGCATTTTCTGCTGTATATGGATTTTTAAGAAGTTCTTCTTTGTATAGATCAAAAATATTCGTTCCGTTATCCGTTACAAATTGACCATTTACAATGCTTAAATCCTTTAAATTGTAGCCTGTGACCGTTTTGATTTGATTAACAAGATGGAACTTGGCCAGAGAATCCGGTGTGAATTGAGTAGAATCATCATTTCTGCTTTTCATGATATGGAAAAATAATTCTCTTGTATTGTTGGTTGTATTTAATAAGTCTTCTATTTGTTTCATCAGCGTTTCGTCTTTTGAACCACTTACCACCAATTTAAAATTGTTCGGGTCAATGGTAAAAGTGAGATTTGTATTTTTAGGAATGGATATCCCGTTTTTAGAGAATAAATCTTGTAATTGTTCGTTGACCTTTTGCCGATTGAATATTTTTTTCTCTACGCTTTCTTGAGTAGGATCGTACCGTTTTTCGTTACGGAAGATGGCGTCATTAAAGTCATATTGTCCACCTTTTCCAGAATTAGCCCAGCCAATCTCCATCGTATATGCAGCTTCTCTTTCTACTTTAGTTAGATCACTCCTAAAATAAGGCGAGCGTGGATTTCGATACTTATCGTGTATATGACCATGAGGATTTTTGAAACGTTTATTTTGTTCATTTATTTTTTCATATTTTTCATCTAGTATTTTCATCCGTCTATCAGATTCGGTCATCACCTCATTTGTACTTTTAATAGCTGGATGGCTATTGAAGTCCGGAAGGTTCTGCTTATTTAGAACAGCTGTCGTATTCGATGTATTTATCTTCACTTTAATACTCCGTAATTCACCTTTTGTCCAATGTCATATAAGGAACCGTTTTGATAACCAATAGATAAAACTAAATCGGGAATAGAGTCAAACCCGTTTTTCGCTAGATCAAATAGCTGTGCTCCGTAATGTGAAGCGGCAATGCGCGCATTTTCTGCTGTATATGGATTTTTAAGAAGTTCTTCTTTGTATAGATCAAAAATATTCGTTCCGTTATCCGTTACAAATTGACCATTTACAATGCTTAAATCCTTTAAATTGTAGCCTGTGACCGTTTTGATTTGATTAACAAGATGGAACTTGGCCAGAGAATCCGGTGTGAATTGAGTAGAATCATCATTTCTGCTTTTCATGATATGGAAAAATAATTCTCTTGTATTGTTGGTTGTATTTAATAAGTCTTCTATTTGTTTCATCAGCGTTTCGTCTTTTGAACCACTTACCACCAATTTAAAATTGTTCGGGTCAATGGTAAAAGTGAGATTTGTGTTTTTAGGAAGGGATATCCCGTTTTTAGAGAATAAATCTTGTATTTGTTCGTTCACTTTTTGGCGATTGAGTATTTTCTTTTCTACACTTTCTTGGGTAGGGTCATACCGTTTTTCATTACGAAAGGCGGCATCATTAGAATTAAAATGTCCTCCTGTTCCACTATTAGCCCATCCAATTTCAATAGAGTAAGCCGCCTCTCTTTCCGGTTTAGTTAAATCATTTCTGAAATAAGGGGAGTTTGGATTTCGATACTTATCAAATATATGACCATGAGGATCTTTGAATCGTTTATTTTGTTCATTTATTTTTTGGTATTTTTCATCTAAAATTTTCATTCTTCTATCAGCTTCGGTCATCACCTCGTTTGTACTTTTAATAGCTGATTGATCTTTAGAGTCTATTCGGTTCTGATTGTTTGAAGCAACTGCCGTGTATGACGAGTTAATATTCATTTTGATTCTCCTTTTTTAAAAAAATAGTGATTATTAAATATATCGGCAATTCAGTTAAAATTTGTTAGTTTCGATCCGATATAGTAATTATTACAAGGAGGGTTAAAATATGACAAATACTATCTTCAAACGTTTTTTGTTACCTGCATTGGTATTCGTGCTTGTTACTAGTTTTTTTGCACCTAATTCAGCAGAAGCAGCGATTACGGGGAATAACAGCCCTAACACAGCAAGCTCAATGGGATATTGGAAAAATAGTCGCCCAGATACAACAATCTTACCTGAAGGTGAAAATGAAGCGTATTATCAGTTTACGATCAATAAAGGTGAAAGAGTTTATGTCAGAAGTTCGTATAATAAGCAATATACAGGGATGAAAATCGAGGTGTATAATTCGAAAAGTTCAGATGAAAGAAGTAGGGTGATTAACCCTGATTCAATTACGCCGTTTATTTTTGCCAATACTGATGAAGTTACTTCAACTTCAGAAACTTATTTTGTGAAAGTAACTCGTGGCACATATACAGGAAATATGTATTTTACTGTATCCATTCAAGATCGAATTAAATCTGGAAATAGTACATTCAACTTTACGGGGACCGCTACCAACCTGGGGAATACTTCTTTGAATTTTTTAGGAGTTGATTCTTCTATCATTACAATGGATTTAACGAACAATTCTTCTATCCCTAAAAATGCAATCGTTAAATCGATTTCAACAACTAGTACCCAATCGCCTAACCAAGGAAATGTCACACACAAACTGATGGCTGATGAAAACAAGATTTGGAACCAATCACTTTTTTCATCTGCAACAAGTGGGTCCTATCGTATTTCACTGGAAGATGAATTAAAAGTGGCTCAAAAATGGAGCTTTAAGTACAACGCAAAGGCTACTGCGAGATCTACTATGAGCAATGTCAAAGCCGATATCCGTTACGAATATGATGTCACAGATGGATTCTAATTGAATGGTGTTTACAGACATGTACACCAATTGATCAAAAAGTAAGGGGACATCCCTTACTTTTTTCATTTCCGCATTTTTGATGCTATATGATATTTGGCCAACTTTAAAACAGCACCGTCCTTTCATAAGAAATACGCTGCTCATAAAAAGTGAAGGTGTTAATGGTGGTTTTGCTTGAGGGCGTGTTGAAAGAGGAGGATGGTGATCATATCGGTGGCCCGCTGGTATAAATCCCATTGTTCATAGGCCGCAAATGTCATCCGTATTTCATGTAATGATTGCTTCATTTCTTGATATTCTTCCACTGTAAACGTATTTTTCAGTTTGAGCTGATGTTCAAGCAGTTTTAGCCTTAGCTTTCCTAATGGAGTTTTCATTCTGCCTACATTCCCTTCGATCTTGTTTTACTTAGAAAATTGTATATGAATTTACGCATGAGATTGAATAAGTTGTGAGATATGCTCACCAGCTTTTCGAAAAATTCTCCTCTTTTTTCCTAAAAATACAAGAAGGTCTATAGACTTATTTTTCCTCAAAATGATTTCAAGAAGAAAAACCTATATATATTCCTGAATCAAACAGAAGAAAATGGTAAATATCCCGTGACGGTCAAGGTCTTTTGGCATTTCTCCTCTTTTTAAATGACTCAGTCCGGCATTCCCTATTTCCATTCATTTGGTAGTTATTTAGTCCTTTATTTTCCGAAAATTTAGATCAAATTATCAATTACACCACTTAATGAACATTTGACTTCATAATTGATAACCATTATCATTTGATTTGCTTGCGTGATAATTGAGAATCATTTTCATTTGAAGGGACCATTCTTCAATCTCTACACTCATCCTATATCCGCAAGCCTGCTTTTATCAGCATATGAGAGTCAATTTGAGGAAGGGGATTTTTTACACATGTCCAAACGCCCTGAAGGAATGGGTACTGAGGATTCTCTTTTCGGAGAAAGCCGTCCTTTTTTTATACCCGGGACGGAGCAACTGGATATCACAGCACACCCATACAGACTTTTTATATTTAAACCGAATACTACTCCTCCAGCGGCTGGTTTTCCAGTCATGTACGTGCTTGATGGGAATTCACTTTTTGGCACAATGGTCGAAGCCATTAGTTTACAGTCAAGAAGACCCGAAAAAACAGGTGTTGTACCTGCCATCATTGTTGGAATTGGCTATCAGACAGAAGCGCCCTATCATCCGCTCAGGCATTATGATCTCACTCTAACCGGCCCTGACGCTTCCATTGGTGGCAAAAGAAAGGATTTCTCCACCCATACATATGGCGGCGCCTCTGCGTTCTTTTCTTTTTTAGAAAAGATTGTAAAGCCTTATATCGAGCAGCGCTTTCCGATCAACCAGAGTCGTCAAACACTATTTGGGCACTCTCTTGGCGGTCTTTTTGTATTACACACACTATTTGAGCACCCTGATGCTTATCAAACATATATTGCAGGCAGTCCTTCTATCCACTGGAACAAAAAATTATTTCTAGAAAAAGAACACCAATTCACCAGCCATATACGTCAGATGCCTATGGATGTCAGGCTGCTTGTAGGTGTAGGTGAGTTAGAAAAACATCATCCGTGTCAAATGAATGATCATGCAAATTCACTAGCAAATCGTATGCTGCCCTTATCCCCATATGGCTTGCATACAGCCTATCACGAATTCCCTAAAGAAGGACATACGTCCGTTTTACCGGTGCTGATGAATGACGCTTTTCGATTTGCACTCTATCATGATGATCCTTTCACAACCACAGACATGAAGGAAAGGCAGTGAACACATGAAACACAGTGGTCTATCTCAAAAAGTTGTCCTTATCACAGGCGCAGGACAGGGTATTGGACAAGCAGTCGCAAAAAGACTAGCCGAAGAAGGTGCGATTATTGCAGCAGTTGACGTAAAAGAAGATCAGCTGCAAAGCACCGTCCAGCAAATGAAGGATGAAGGCATACGTGCCTTTGCCTATCCAGGTGACATTACCGATCAAGCATCTGTTCAGCACATAGTCGATCAAATTGAAAAGCAGCTTGGCCCCATTTATTTACTGGTCAATGTAGCAGGCATTCTTCGAATGGGTTCTATTGACCAGCTTTGTGCAGATGACTGGCAACAAACTTTCGCAGTCAACACACATGGTGTCTTTTACGTATCTCAAGCTGTCTCCAAATACATGATGAAAAGATCAGAAGGGGTCATTGTGACCGTCAGCTCTAACGCAGGTGCCATTCCTAGAATGAATATGGCTGCCTACGCCGCTTCAAAAGCAGCAGCCACTTCATTTACAAAAACGCTTGGATTAGAACTGGCTGCCTATGGAATCAGGTGCAACGTCGTCTCTCCTGGGTCTACCGCAACGCCTATGCAATGGGCTTTATGGCCTGATAAACAAGGAGAAAATCAGGTGATTAAAGGTTCACTAGAGACGTATAAAACCGGTATTCCTTTACAAAAAATCGCTGATCCTCAAAATATCGCTGATGCAGTCATTTTCTTTGCATCTGAGCAATCCAGTCATATTACGATGCAGAACCTCACGATTGATGGCGGCGCAACACTCGGAATCTAGCATTTCATTTAAAAGGAGGCCTTTTCATGAAACATTCATTATTGTCGTCAGAAGAAAAAATACAGTTGCTTCAAGACTATCAGCCAGGCGCTTTTTTTCTTGCTTCACCTAAACGCACGATACTTGCCGAAGGGATTTTCCAGCATATTGAGACCAATCAGCTAAATGAACTATCCACAAGGGTAGCGCATGTATTTGACGATGCCAAACAAGCTGGTATCCAAACACCGATTGTGGCTGGTGCTGTCCCATTTGATCCGGCGCAGCCCGTTCGTTTAAATGTACCAGTCCATGTACAGTTTAGTGATCCACTCGAATTTCAACAAGGTGATGAGGAGTCAGAAGCGGCATCGCCATCCTATGAGGTGACACCTGTCCCCTCTCCAGAGGTCTACATGAATGGTGTGAACGAAGGATTAGCTAAAATTGAGAACGGAGAGCTTAGCAAAATCGTACTCTCTCGATCTCTCCATCTCAAAGCAAATCGAGATATTCATACAAAAACAATACTCGAACGACTGGCTCGTCATAATACGACTGGCTATACGTTTGCTGCAAATATAGCTGACCCGAAGGCTTCCCAAAAGCGCACACTTCTTGGAGCCAGCCCTGAACTGCTTCTTTCAAAAACTGGTTCATCTGTGATTTCCAATCCACTCGCTGGTTCTCGGCCGCGCAGTTCAGATCCAGTAGAAGACCAGCGCCGCCGAGATGAACTCCTTACCTCAGCGAAGGATTTACACGAGCACGCAGTGGTTGTTGAAGCTGTCACTAAAGCGCTTACTCCATACTGTCATACACTAGATGTGCCTGCATCACCATCCGTCATTCAAACAGAAACGATGTGGCATTTATCTACTGTGGTCAAAGGTGACTTAATAGATTCCAGTGTGTCCTCAATTGATTTGGCACTTAGCCTTCATCCAACACCCGCAGTATGCGGCACACCTACAGCAGATGCACGTGAAGCCATTCAAGCGATTGAACCCTTCGATCGAGGATTTTTCACAGGAATGATCGGTTGGGCAGATACAAATGGTGATGGTGATTGGATTGTCACCATTCGTTGTGCAGAAGCTGAGGGTCATTCTCTCCGTCTCTTTGCTGGTGCAGGAGTGGTCAAAGGATCAAAGGCAGAAGAAGAGCTAGCTGAAACATCTGCAAAATTCAACACGATGCTTCACGCGATGGGCATCCATCAGTGATAAAAATAAATAGGAGATGACAAAAACATGTTTGTTCAACCACCTACATGGCCAGAAGAATTTGTAAAGCGCTACCGTGAAAACGGCTGTTGGCGTGGGGAAACCTTTGGCGGTATGCTTCGTGAACGCGCCGCATCGTTAGGAAATAAAACAGCCATTACATACGCTGATACACACATAAGCTACCAAGAACTTGACGAACGCGTCAGCAGTCTTGCTGCCGGTTTTCATCAGCTTGGAATTCAAAAAGGCAGTCGAGTTGTCGTGCAGCTTCCTAACATTCCTGCTTTTTTTGAAGTCATTTTCGCTTTATTTCGAATCGGTGCTTTACCCGTGTTCTCTCTGCCATCTCATAGAAGCAGTGAAATCACTTATTTTATTGAGTTTGCCGAAGCAGATGCATATGTCATACCAGATATTGATGGCAGCTTTGATTATCGATCACTCGCACGTCAAGTGAAAGAAAAGCTTCCCTCATTACCTCATGTCATTGTTGCAGGAGAAGCTGAGGAATTCCTATGCTTGGATGATCTGCGAAAGGACCCAGCACTTGATCCTCAAATTCATGTAGAGGCAAGCGATATTGCGTTTCTTCAGTTATCTGGAGGCAGCACAGGCCTTTCAAAGCTCATTCCTCGTACACATGATGACTATATTTATAGTCTTTGGAAAAGCAATGAGGTGTGCGAGCTCACACAAGAAAGTGTGTATCTAGCTGCACTTCCAGTTGCGCACAACTATCCATTAAGCTCGCCTGGCGTCCTTGGAACGTTATACGCAGGCGGAAGAGTCGTTCTTGCACCTGGATCAAGCCCTGATGTCGTCTTTCCACTCATTGAAAAAGAACAGGCGACCATTACCGCTGTCGTTCCACCTATCGCATTGATTTGGCTAGAGGCCGCTCCTCATCGATCAGATGACTTATCGAGTCTTGAAGTCTTACAAGTCGGTGGTGCTAAATTCAGTGCTGAGGCAGCAAAACGAGTGAAGCCTGCCCTTGGATGTAAGTTACAGCAAGTTTTTGGCATGGCAGAAGGTCTGGTCAACTATACCAGATTAGATGATCCTGAACATATCATAATTCATACACAAGGACGCCCGATGTCTGAATATGATGAGGTACTAGTGGTAGATGATGAGGACAAGCCCGTTCCGCATGAAGTGGCTGGACATCTTTTAACAAGAGGGCCTTATACGATTCGCGGCTACTATAAAGCCGATGAACAAAACAAAAAAGCATTTACACCCGATGGTTTTTACAGAACAGGTGACATCGTGCGATTAACCAAAGAAGGAAATGTTGTTGTAGAAGGCAGAGACAAGGATCAAATCAATCGTGGCGGCGAAAAAGTTGCCGCTGAAGAAGTTGAAAACCATTTACTTGCGCATCCTGACATTCATGATGCCGCCATGGTGTCTATGCCAGATCCATTTCTTGGCGAACGCTCATGTGCCTTTGTTATCGCGAAAGGAAACAACAAACCAGCACCGCACGTCTTAAAATCATTTCTAAGAGAACGCGGGCTCGCAGCCTTTAAAATTCCCGACCGCATTGAATGGATCGATGCGTTCCCACAAACAGGTGTAGGCAAAGTCAGTAAAAAAGCATTAAGAGAATTAGCTGCAACCCATACTGCCAACGTATAAAAAAGAGGAGTGAAAACCATGGCAATCCCTACTATTCCTGCATATCCAATGCCAAGCACACAAGATTTACCCGAAAATAAAGTGAACTGGATACCAGATCCGAAACGTGCTGTTCTGCTGATACATGACATGCAACAATATTTTTTAAATGCATTTCAACAAGATACATCACCGATCACAGAGTTAGTGCAGCATATTCAACAATTACGTGATACATGCAATGAACTTGGAATCCCCGTCGTCTATACAGCGCAACCTGGTGACCAAGACCCGAAGGATCGTGCCTTATTAACAGATTTTTGGGGACCTGGACTTGGTGATGATGAAGCATTGACAAAAATCATTGATCAGCTTGCTCCATCTGAGGCAGATACAATGCTGACAAAATGGCGTTATAGCGCATTCAAGAAATCTAATTTTTTGGATATCCTTCAAGAAGGCGGGCGTGATCAACTAATCATTACTGGCGTATATGCACATATTGGCTGTATGCTGACAGCCGCAGAAGCATTCATGCTCGATATTGAAACCTTTTTTGTCGCCGATGCCGTCGCTGACTTTTCACTGAAACATCACAAAATGGCCATGACCTATGCAGCTGAACGCTGTGCAGTCACCACAACGACAAACCAAATCATCAATCGTTTAACAGGACAAGAAGCAAACAGTGATGATTTATCCTTTGAGATCATCGTTCACCAAGTAGCTGAGTATCTCCAAATCGAGCCGAATGAAATACCGCTTGACGAGAATCTCGTCTACCTTGGACTTGATTCTATTAGAATGATGAGCCTAGCGGAAAAGTGGAGGCAACAAGGAGCGACAGTCAATTTCGTTGAGCTTGCAGCAAATCCAACGCTCGCTCATTGGCGGACTCTTCTTTTCCCAGAAAAGCAGCCATCTATCCCAAATATCGATTACTTGTAAAGGAGGTATAGACCCTTGTCGATCCAGTCAGTCGATTCATTCCCGCTAACCGGTGCCCAATCAGGCATTTGGTACGCGCAGCAGCTTGATCCAGCTAATCCTATTTTCAATACAGCTGAGTATATAGAGATTAAAGGTCCTATTGATCCCATACAATTTGAAGCAGCCATTAGAAAGACTGTCTTAGAAGCAGATTCCTTGTATATGCAATTCGTTGAGGATACTGACGGTCCAAAGCAATGGATGACATCTAAGAAAGAGATTCCATTTCAATATGTTAATTTACAAAATGAAAAACAGCCTCTTGATGCGGCTAAAGCATGGATGAAAGCCGATCTTTCAACACCAGTCTCTTTAGAGAAAGATGTATTATTCCGTGAAGTACTTTTTCAGCTTGCTGACGACCGATTTATTTGGTATCAGCGCATTCATCACATTGCCATTGATGGATTCGCCTTTTCGCTCATTGCGCGTCGTGTTGCTGAGGTCTATTCAGCCCTATCGAATGGGACACCTATGCCCCCTCAAACATTTGGATCCTTACATGACGTAGTCCAAGAGGAGCTCACCTATCAACAGTCTAATCGATATGAAGATGATCAAGCGTTTTGGAAAAATCGCTTTGCTGATCAACCTGAAGTTGTCAGCCTTGCTGAGCTTGCACCAAGAACGTCGGATCATTTTATTCGCAAAACGGCTGGCTTCGATGCCGAAAAGGTAAGCAAAATGAAAAGAAATGCTCAAGCCTTCGGTGGTACGTGGCATGAAATGATCCTTGCTGCATCCGCTTTATATATGCATCGTATGACTGGTGCACATGATATTGTTTTAGGATTACCTGTGATGATGCGCCTTGGATCGTGCGCTTTACAAACACCCGGAATGGTCATGAACCTGGTACCGCTTCGTTTAACATGCAAACCAGAAATGACGCTATCAGCACTTGTTCGCCAAGTATCTGATGAACTAAAAGCCATTCGCCCTCATCAAAGATATCGCCACGAGGACATGCGGAGAGACTTTAAACTTATTGGAAGAAATCAGCGATTATTTGGCCCGCAGATCAATATCATGCCATTTGATTATGATCTCATGTTCGATCAGAGCTTGGGTCAAGCACATAACCTCTCAGCAGGACCCGTGGATGATATATCGATCAACATATACGACCGCGCGGATGGGAACGGATTTCAAATCGACTTTGATGCGAACCCTGCCGTTTACAAAGAGCAAACAGTTGACGCTCATCAGCAGCGTTTTCTGCAATTGCTGGAGGAAATAACCGGACTAGAGCAAGAGCAAACGATCAGTCAATTCAACCTTCTTTTGTCTGAAGAGAAAGAGAACATCCTCAAGCACTGGAATGATACAAAACGAGAATTACCAAAGGAATCTTTACGGGAACTATTTGAAAAACAGGTGAGCAAAACACCACAAGCAAAAGCATTACAGTTTGAAGGAATTACTTTGACCTATGAGGAGTTGAATAACCGGGCTAATCAATTAGCTCATTATTTGAAAAAACATGACATTGGACCAGAACAATTTGTCGCAATTGCTCTGCCTCGGTCCATCAATATGGTCGTAAGTCTATTAGCCGTCGTCAAAACGGGAGCCGCATATCTGCCACTAGACCCTGATTATCCTAACGATCGTGTCGCCTATATGCTAGAAGATGCCAAACCAGCGTGCTTGCTCACAGTCAAAGAGACAGCAGACGGTTTGGACCATCCGCACATCGTTCAGCTGGATGATTCAACTGTTCATCAGGAGATAGCAGACAGTCCGCACATCAATCCGGCTTGGAGCGAGGGCTCTCCACATCACCCAGCTTACATCCTCTACACGTCAGGATCGACAGGCAAACCAAAGGGTGTTGTTGTAACAAAACGAAATGTGATCAACTTTATATTGTCCATGCAAGATTCATTTTTATTAAATCAAGAAGACCAGCTTTTAGCGGTAACGACCATTGCCTTTGATATTTCTGGGCTGGAAATGTTCCTACCGCTTTTACATGGGGCTGCTATTTTATTGGCAAAAAAAGAAACCATACAAGAACCAGCAAAGCTTTCAGACATGATTCGTTCTCATCATGTCACAATCATGCAGGCAACGCCAACGTTGTGGCATGCGTTGGCAGATGAATACCCTGATGTGATCACAGGTATGCGTGTTCTTGTTGGAGGTGAAGCACTCCCTGCCTCCCTTTTGCACACATTGCAATCTCTTCAATGTGACATTACTAATTTGTACGGACCTACAGAAACGACCATCTGGTCTACGATGGAAAATGTCACAGCACATCGAGAAAATAGTGGACCGGCAATTGGTAAACCCATTTGGAATACGAGCATTTACATTTTAGATGAAGGACTAAACCCAGTCCCAGCAGGATCAATCGGTGAGCTTTATATTGCAGGTGAAGGAGTATCCAGAGGATATCTTGGGCGATATGATTTAACGGCTGAACGTTTTGTCGCTGATCCATTCGGCACAAAAGGCACGAGAATGTATCGTACTGGTGATTTAGCCAGATGGCGTGAAGATGGTTCAATTGATTATATCAGCCGTGCCGATCATCAAATTAAAATCCGCGGCTTCCGTATTGAACTAGGTGAAATTGAAACAGTGATGATGCAGCATCAAGCCATAAAGCATACATCTGTTATCGTTCGTGAGGATCAACCTGGGCAGCAGCTGCTTTGTGCGTATGTTGTGCTGACAGACGGGTCTTCTCTGCACCCTTCAGAGCTCAGGCAGTTTGCGGCTGCATTACTTCCTGACTACATGGTGCCCTCTGCTGTTGTCGTTTTGCCAGAACTTCCACTTACACCAAACGGCAAAATCGACCGCAAAGCATTACCAGCACCAAATATGTCTTTAGTTAGTTCTGAGCGTACACCTAGAACACCACAAGAAGACATGTTATGTAGTTTATTTGCAGAAACCCTTGGCCTATCTCAAATTGGCATAGATGATAGTTTCTTTGACTTAGGAGGACATTCCTTACTCACCGCTCGCCTGCTTCGACGTATACGCGATACACTTGGTGCAGACCTAAGTATGAGTACCATTTTTGAATCACCTCGAGTTGCTGAGCTTGCGCAGCACATTGACAAAGCGAAGGACATTCGGCCGCCGCTTCAGGTTGAAGACAAACCAGATGAAATTCCATTATCCTTTGCCCAAAAACGGCTCTGGTTCCTTCATTGCCTTGAAGGGCCAAGTCCAACTTACAATATTCCACTTGTCATTCAGCTGACAGGTACACTAGATCAAACAGCTCTCATTGGTGCACTGGCAGATATCACTGAAAAACACGAAACCCTTAGAACCATTTTTCCAGATAAGAACGGCATGCCAAGACAGGTCATTTTACACCCGAAAAGTGTTCAGCCTGAACTCCATGTCACAGCTTCAAGCGATCAACAAATTGAGAATCAGTTAAACGAAGCCATTCGCTATAGCTTTCAGATTGAAGAAGAACCTGCACTTCGAGCTGAATTATTCACGCTTGATGCAAACCGATCCGTACTGCTTCTATTGCTGCATCACATCGCTGGTGACGGCTGGTCACTTGCACCATTGACACGAGACTTAGCTGCTGCTTACGAAGCCCGTATACAAGGAAAATCCATCTCCTTGCCAGCAGAACCTGTTCAATATGCTGACTATGCTATTTGGCAGCAGAAGCTGTTGGGCAGTGAAGAAAAGGCGGATAGTCTATTTGCCAAGCAGCTCAGCTATTGGAAAGGTGCCTTACATGACCTGCCTGAAGAACTTGAACTGCCTTATGACTTCCCGCGTCCACAGGAAGGAAGCTTCAACGGTGCGACGATAGACTTTACGATTGAACCCGCTTTACATCAGAACCTCCTTGAGCTTGCAAAGCAGCATCAAGTGAGTTTGTTCATGGTGCTTCAAGCATCACTTGCAGCATTACTGACACGCCTTGGGGCCGGTACAGATATCCCAATCGGCAGTCCAATTGCTGGACGGAATGACGATGCACTTGACGATATTGTGGGCTTGTTTGTGAACACACTAGTATTACGTACAAATACAGCTGGTAATCCAACCTTTAGTGAGCTATTGAAGCGAGTGCGAGACGTTGACCTAGCAGCCTATGAGCATCAGGATCTGCCATTTGAACGGCTAGTTGAAATCCTAAACCCAACCCGGTCCAGATCAAGAAATCCATTGTTCCAGGTCATGCTAGCCTTCCAAAATACACCGAAGGCAGAAATGAAGCTGACACAACTTGACTCAAACCTCTACGTGAAACCAGTAGGGTCAGCTAAATTTGATCTGACCATCGAATTGGCAGAACAAAGAACGGAAACTGGGTCAGCAGCAGGTTTAACAGGATTGTTTGAATTCAGTACAGATGTATTTAAAGAAAGCACCATTCGAGCAATCGCTGACAGAATGAAGCGCTTTTTAACTGAAGTGACTGAGCGCCCACATGTGCCGATTGGCCAAGTGAATATTTTATCAGATAAAGAGCGGCAAACATTTCTCCCTGACAAAAAGACAATTGCTCAGTTAGACCAAGCACATAGTCTCCCGGCTTTATTTGAAAAAACGGCGCAGCAATACCCTGATCGAGTGGCTGTAACGTATGGCAATAGGCAGCTGACCTATGGTGAGTTAAACAACAAAGCCAATCGTCTTGCTCATTTATTAATAGAAAAAGGCGTTGGACCAGAACAGTTCGTTGCACTTGCCCTGCCTAGATCAATCGATATGCTCGTAAGCTTATTAGCCGTTCATAAAGCAGGCGCAGCCTATGTTCCGCTTGATCCAGATTACCCAGCAGATAGACTGGCATACATGATACAAGATGCCAAACCCGTTTGCAGCATCACAACAAAAGCAGATGCAGTGCATCTTCCAGCTGATTGCGATTTGATTTTGTTAGACGAAAAGGAAACGAGCGATCAATTGCTGACAATGCCAAATCACAATCCGGCTGATATAGACAGAATTGAGCCGCTATCTTCTCTGCATCCGGCCTATATTATTTATACATCCGGTTCTACAGGGAAACCAAAAGGAGTGGTCATCCCACACCAAAATGTCATCCGTCTTCTGACATCTACTGAACATTGGTTCCATTTTGATGAAGAAGATGTTTGGACAATGTTCCATTCTTATGCCTTTGACTTTTCAGTATGGGAAATATGGGGACCACTTTTATATGGCGGCCGGCTTGTCATTGTACCTCATACCATCTCTCGCTCTCCAGAAGAGATGCTGCAGCTTCTAGTCGAGGAAGGTGTGACTGTGCTTAATCAAACACCTTCTGCCTTCTATCAGCTCATGCAGATAGACAAGGAACAACAAACACTTGGTCAAGCATTATCACTCCGCTATGTCATCTTTGGAGGTGAAGCATTAGAGCTTAGCAGATTAGAAGATTGGTACAGCCGTCACTCAGACTGTAAACCAAAGCTAATCAACATGTACGGCATTACAGAAACCACCGTTCACGTTACGTATAATGTACTCAATCGAGAGATGATCACAAAGAACTCCAGCAGTTTAATAGGCGAACCGATTCCTGATTTACACGTGTACGTACTAGATGAATACCTACAGCCTGTTCCCCCTGGGACGACAGGTGAAATGTATGTAGCTGGAGCTGGCCTTGCAAGAGGTTATCTAGGCAGACCTGACCTGACATCAGATCGATTCCCTGCCGATCCTTATGGAGCACCTGGCACAAGGATGTATCGTACAGGCGACCTTGCGCGCTGGACAGAAGAAGGGGATCTTGATTACATTGGCAGAGCTGATCATCAAATTAAAATACGCGGATTTCGCATTGAACTTGGAGAAATTGAAGCCGTTCTGGCACGCCACGATGCAGTTGCACAAGTTGCCGTCATGATGCGAGAGGATCAGCCTGGCGACAAACGCTTAGTCGCCTATATCGTCACAACTGAAGAAGACCGTTTCGATACTGAAACCCTTCGTCATTTTGCAGCAGCCAGTCTTCCTGATTACATGGTTCCCGCGGCATATGTACAAATTGACACCATGCCGCTTACAGCAAACGGGAAGCTTGATCAAAAATCACTGCCAGCACCTCAATTGCATATACAGCAAGCAGATGGCCGCGGCCCAAGAAACCCGAAAGAGGAAATCCTATGTCATCTCTTTGAAGAGGTGCTTGATTTACCTAAAATCAGCATAGACGATCGCTTTTTTGACATTGGCGGGCATTCCTTACTTGCGGTTCGTTTAATCAGCCGCATTCGTGATGCACTTGGTGTCAAACTAAGCATCGGAACGTTGTTTGAAGCACCAAATGTGGCAAGTTTGGCAGAGAAACTAGAAACAGGAAGCGATGAAAACGCACTAGAAATCCTGCTGCCACTGCGAACAAATGGAGAAAGATATCCTCTCTTTTGTGTTCACCCGGCAGGTGGTCTTAGCTGGTGCTATGCAGGTCTCTTGAATACATTAGAAAAAAACATCCCTATTTATGGATTACAGGCTCGAGGAATCGCAAGAAAAGATGACTACCCGCACACACTAGATGATATGGCTGCGGATTACATCAAGCACATCCAAACGATTCAGCCAAAAGGCCCTTATCATCTTCTTGGCTGGTCACTAGGCGGAAACGTTGTTCAGGCAATGGCTACACAGCTCCAGCAGCAAGGTGAAGAAATCGCACTCGTTGCGATGCTGGATGCCTATCCGAACCATTTCTTACCGATTAAAGCAGCACCAGATGAAGAAGAAGCACTAATCGCTCTTCTTGCGCTTGGCGGTTATGATCCAGATACCTTAACAGGTGAACCGCTCACAATGAAAAGTGCCGTCGACATTTTGAAAAAAGATGGCAGTGCACTAGCAAGCTTAAGTGAAGATGCCATTAGAAATCTAAAAGAAACCTATGTGAATTCAGTTCGATTGCTCGGAGAATATCAGCCAAAAACTTATCAGGGGGACATATTATTCTTTAGATCTACCATTATCCCAGATTGGTTTACACCAATTGATCCCGAAGCATGGGCACCTTATATCAACGGAACAATCGAACAGCACGACATTCATTGCCGGCACAAAGACATGTGCCAGCCTAAACCCCTAGCAGAAATTGGTGTCATCTTAGACAACGCACTGCATCGGGTTAAACAAAAGCACTAAGAATAAAGGAGAGATGACAAATGACAAATCCCTTTGATCGTGAAGACGGTGTATTTCTTGTGCTGGTCAATGAACAAGGACAGCATTCACTTTGGCCATCATTTGCACCAGTGCCAGATGGATGGGAAAAGGTCTTTGGTGAAGACACTAGAAATGCCTGCATCGATTATATCCAGACACACTGGCAGGACTTGCGGCCATTAAGCTTAACAAAAGAACCTGCGCTAGCACATGGAAAAACGGAATAAATCACCGCACCCTGATCTCCATCAGGGTGCTTTTTTGACAGAATAAACATCACCATCTTTCAGCTCTTTCTGCTACAATTTAATTGAGAATGTTTATCAATCAATAAGAGATCAGGTGGTTTTATGGGAAACAACAATCAATTACGTACATTGGCAAATGCCGAACAATTCATCTACCGATTAACATATACTGAAAAAATAAATAATGCAGAGCTTCCACATACAGAGCAGCAGCTATCAGATACATTCTGCCTCCTCTTCAGCATAAGCGGCAGCGGTTTACTCACATTGAACGATCAAAAATGGCGATTGAAACATCTGACCCTCTATACAATCATGCCTGGGGAAACATTTATGTTAAAAACAGAGCCTTATCAAAAACACGAGCTCTATCTGTTTCGCTTTCAGCTCTACACGCTGCAAAATCAAAACATAGGAGAAGTATCAACGGAACATGCCCGTTCTTTACTGAATAAATGGCAATTTATCGATATTAGCTCGATTGAACATATTCATTCTTTATTGTCCGATATGACAGAGGAATGGCAAAGACCTGAATCCATTAACTTTTTTAGAAGCCAAACTCTTTTTCAGCAGCTCATTATGCAGCTTTTCACACTGTATAAAGAAGATATTTGTGACACGGCACATGCCCTTTTCAAAACAAAACAATATATCGATCAACATTCCGAAGAACCCCTCAGCCTGACAAGTCTATCTCATATGGCTGGCATCAGCGCCAATCATTACAGCGAGCTATTTAAAAAGCATTTTGATGTGAGTGTCAGTGATTATATCACCAAAAAAAGGATGGCTAGAGCCAAACAATTAATGGCAAAAGGCAACGCAAAGCTCAAAGACATTGCACTGGAAATCGGCTATCAAGATCCGTATTACTTCAGCCGCATCTTTAAGAAAAAAACGGGCATAACCCCTTCAACTTATATGAAAAGCCGTCAGCGGAAAATTGCAGCCTATGGCCATTCCATACTCGGCCAGCTCACACCCATTCATATCATCCCATATGCTGCCCCTCTTCACCCTAAGTGGACAGCACATGATTTTGAGCATCATGCAGAAGAAATTCCGATTCACCTGAGTGCACATCGGATCAACGAGCACGCTGAAGCCAATTTACAACTATTAAAAGAAACAAAACCTGAGCTGATCATTGCCAATGATCATGTGACAGAGGAAGAAAAACAAGTGTTAAAAACCATCTGTCCTGTTCACTTTGTTCCATTCACACAATTAGATTGGCGCACTCAATTCAAACAAACAGCTACGTTCCTAAATGAAGCGAACGAAGCAGAAGAATGGCTGATTCATTACGAGGAACTCGTCATTCAAGCGAAAAAGGCATGCCTTTTTGATCATCCACCAAAAACCGTCCTGCCTCTTCGTATCTTTCAAGATCAGCTCTATTTGTCTGTGAATCGCACCATGTCAGAAGTAATTTTTCAAGATATTGGCCTTCTGCCAGCTTTTCAGAATGACGGCCAGCTAATAGAAAAGAAAATCAGCATTCGCTCTATACAACAGCTAGATCCAGACGCCATCTTCCTCTTCCTGCATAAGGAGCCAAAAACCATTGCTTTTTATCAAAAGTTAAAGCAGCAGGAGTCTTGGCAAAATCTCAAGGCTGTGACGCAGCAAGCCGTCTATCCACTTACGTCTGACCCTTGGCGTGAATACACAGCAGCCAGTCATCAACGAGTCATTCAGGACCTTTTATCTTTTTTTCCGTAAAAAGTCCATCATTTGACAGATCATTGTCTATGGATAAAAGGACAAAAGACTACTACAATCTTTAATTGAGAACAATTATCAGTTAAAGGAGAAAACAAATGAAAAAATGGTTCGCATTGCTTATCCTTTGTATCATGACGATCACCGCAGCAGCCTGTGGTGCTGCAGAAAATAAACCTGCTTCAAACACGACCAAAAGCAAGTCAGCTGAAACAGCAGAAACAAATATCAACTACTTAGATCAAACGTACAAACTCAAAACACCAGTGAAACGAATTGTCATTGCTGGAAGCCTTGAATCAATGGAAGATGCAAAATTACTTGGTATCGAGCCTATTGGTGCTTCTACTGTAGGCGGCACATTCCCTGAATTATTTAAAGACATTACAGCGAAAACAGAAGGTATCGGTGAAAAAACAGAACCGAACCTGGAAAAAATCCTAAAACTAAAACCAGATGTCATACTCGGATCAACCAAGTTCCCGCCTGCAACAATTAAAAAATTGGATAAAGTCCAAACGACGATCCCAGTATCCCATGTCTCTTCTGACTGGGAAAGCAATCTATTATTACTCGGTGAACTGACTGGAAAAAGTAAAGAAGCGAAAAACATCATTTCTGATTATCAGAAAGATCTCAAACAAGCGAAAGAAACCCTGAAAGACAAAAGCAGCAACAAAACAGCTGTCATTTTGCGCATTAGACAGGGCGACCTGTACGTTTACCCTGAAGACGTATACTTCAACTCTACCTTATATGGGGACTTAGGATTTACAGCACCAAGTGATATCAAAAAAGCCAAAGCACAAGCATTGATTTCATTGGAGCGCCTAGGCGAACTCAATCCTGACTATATTTTTGTTCAGTTCTCTAAAGAGGAAAACTCCTCGAATCCAAATGCATTGAAGGACTTAGAGAAAAATAAAATTTGGACAAGCCTAAAAGCTGTGAAAAATGGGCACATCAATGAAAATGCCGTTGATCCTATGCTTCAAGGAGGAACAGCACTAAGCAAAACAACCTTCCTTGATAAGGCTGTCAAATGGTTAGATCAAAACAACTAAACAGATGCGTGATCAGATTTTTGACAAAGGGCTAAATTGTTTAGCCCTTTGTCTTCTTTTCAACGCAGTTGAAAACCTTTAGGAGAGGATACACATGAACGGAACGTTTCTATATGATGAGTTTAATGGGCGTCAGCTTGATATTTACCTCCCACAGGACACCTCTATTGATGTTCCAGCTGTCTTTGTACAAGATGGCTCTTCTTTGTTTAGAACACACCTGCTAGAGATCGAAAGAATGATCGAAACCAAAACCATCTCACCAATCATCATTGTCGGCATACACCCATTCAATCGACTTGACGAATATACACCATGGAAGGCGTCATCACTGCGATCTGGGTTTCCTGACTTTAAAGGTGAGGCACAGACGTATGTGTCATTTTTAGCGAATGACTTACTCCCATATATCAAAAGAGAATATCCAGTTCAAGAGACCTGTCATGAACATAGCCACGTAGGTGCTTCATTAGGCGGGCTGTTTGCTATTTATACTTTATTCATGCACCCTGATCTTTTTAAAAACATCGCATCGATCTCCGGGTCATTTTGGTATCAAGATTTTCTACCGTTTGCTAAACAACAAAGCATTCAGTGTGTGGATCACTTTATTTATTTGTCTGTAGGCAGTGAAGAAGGGAAAGGCAAAACATCTGCTCAACAGCACATGCCTTTATTCAACAAACAACTGCATGACCTTTTATTACAGAAAGGGATGCAAGAAAGGCAGCTGCAATATCACATCGAACAAGGGGAGGGCCATCATCTGAAACAATTTCAAAAAAATTTCTTATCGGCCCTAAAGTGGTTTTATCAAAGAGAACGCTAATTTTTTATCAGCATGGCACAAAGCCGATATGATATATTGGAACGTATAGATTGAAAGAGGAGGGATTTGCGCATGAGACCTTTACAAATCTCAGCCGATACCGCACAAAAGCTTGCTGCATCACTCAATGTACCGTTAGAACAAATCATGCATATGCCGCAGCATATCTTATTAGCTAAATTAGCGGAGCTTGAACAGAAGAAAGATCGTTCTTCTTAAAGAAATAAAGGAGTTTACATTCATGGAACAACAACTAGAAAAATCAACATTACATCCTCGCAGTACAGGACAAACCATCCTGCTGATTGCTGGGATTTTGCTCATTGCATTTAATCTTCGGCCTGCCATTACATCCGTTGGCCCTGTTATCGGCGCGATTCGTTCCGATTTACAGCTTTCAAATGGACTGGCGGGTTTTCTTACGACATTACCACTGCTCTCATTCGCATTGCTTTCTCCAATTGCACCTAAAATCGGAAAACGACTTGGCAATGAACGAACCCTCTGGCTTGGACTTGCCGTCCTTCTCTTTGGGATTGTGATTCGCTCGTTTGGCTCCATCACCTTCTTAATGATTGGAACAGCGCTGGTCGGCGTTGGAATTGCGATTTGTAATGTGCTCTTACCGGGGCTTGTGAAGCATAAATTTCCTGCACATGCAGGCTTGATGACAAGTGTATATACGACTTCAATGTCCGTCTTCGCTGCACTTGCTTCAGGTGTCAGTGTTCCGCTCAGTCATACGATGCCTGGCGGCTGGAATACATCATTCCTTGTATGGGCTGGACTTGCCCTTCTCGCCATGATGGTTTGGGCGCCGCAGCTTCTTCATCAGAATACAGCGGCCGTCAAAAGTATTTCTCTTACAGAGCAGCCAATATGGCGTTCACGTGTTGCATGGCAGGTGACCTTTTTTATGGGGTTGCAGTCATTCCTTTTCTATAGCAGCATCGCATGGTTTCCTGATATCTTAACATCCCATGGAATGAACCTGTCGACAGCTGGATGGATGCTGTCCATTATGCAGTTTGTTGGGCTGCCATCCACCTTCTTAACGCCCGTTTTTGCAGAAAAATTAAAAACGCAAAGACCGCTTGTCGCCGGCCTTGTCCTTGTGTATTTACTCGGCATGATTGGACTTCTCCTCGGAGGATCGACGCCTATCCTTGTCATCTCTGTTCTATTGATCGGCATTGGACAAGGGGCCAGTATCAGTCTTGCCCTCACATTTATCGGTTTACGTACAACCAATATGGAACAAGCAGCTGCCCTCTCTGGAATGGCGCAGTCTCTCGGTTATTTATTAGCTGCTGTTGGGCCGTTCATGATTGGTATCCTTTTTGATTCCACACATACATGGACACCAGCGATTATCATCTTTATCATCATCCTATTTTTCATGTTTTTATCCGGTATGCGTGCTGGACGCAGTGTCTATATTTCAGATCCTTCATAAAAAAAGAACCCGCCTCCTCGTGAGACGGGTTCTTTTCTACTTATGCCTGCTCTGTCACATGTACCTTTAACGTTGCTTGTACCTCTGGATGAAGCTTCACCGGTACATTTGTGTAACCTAATGCACGGATGGCGTCATTCAGCTCGATTTTACGCTTATCGAGTTTAATTTGATGATCTTTTTGCAATTTATCAGCGATTTGTTTGCTTGTAATCGAGCCAAACAAACGGCCGCCTTCACCTGATTTTGCAGTGAGTTCCACTGTTAACGCCTCAAGTGTTTCTTTTAATTGTTTTGCTTGTTCAAGCTCTTGGATGGCATTCTTTTTCTCTTTGTTTTTCTGCCCTTCCAATGCGCTTAGGTTCGTTGGAGTTGCTTCAACAGCTAACCCTTGTTTGATGAGAAAGTTGTGCGCGTATCCGTCAGCTACATTCTTGACTTCGCCTTTTTTCCCTTTGCCTTTTACGTCTTTTAGAAAGATGACTTTCATCTTTGAACCCCTCCTTCGAAATATTCGTCTATGGCAGCCTTTAATTTCCCTACCGCTTCTTCAATGGTTATACCATAAATCTGGGTAGCAGCGTTAGTCAGATGACCGCCGCCGTCTAATGCTTCCATAATAATTTGAACGTTGATTTCCCCTAATGATCTGGCACTAATGCATACTGTGTCGTCATCTCGTCTAGCGACAGCAAATGACGCTTCTACCTCACTCATTGACAACAGGGAATCCGCTGTCTGGGCAATCGTAATTTGATCATAATACTCCGACCTGTCAGATGGCAATGAAGCAATGGCCACCTGATTTTGATACAGTTCTGTATGCTGAATGAGTTTTGCTCGTTTGATGTAATGATCGACGGTTTCTTTTAAGAACTTTTGCACAAGGACAGGATCTGCTCCCTTTGCACGAAGGTAGGATGCTGCATCGAACGTTCTTGACCCCGTTCTCAGGGAGAAACTCTTCGTATCAACGATGATCCCAGCCAGAAGCGCAGTCGCCTCAATCATGTTAATCCGTAATTTCTTCGGCTGATACTCTAAAAGCTCTGTCACAAGCTCTGCTGTAGATGAAGCATACGGCTCCATATAAACAAGTAAAGGATCACGGATAAATTCCTCGCCGCGTCTATGATGGTCAATGACCACGACATTTTCAATCTTATTCAGCAGCCGTTCCTCCATGACGAGAGACGGTTTATGTGTGTCTACGACGACAAGCAATGTGTCATCCTTTGCAAGCTCCATTGCTTCCTCTGGGGTGATAAAACGTGACCAAAGCTCTTCATAATTTTTAATTTCACTAATTAAGCGTTGAACACTGTCGCCAATCTGATTGGCATCAATGACAATATAGCCTTCTTTTCCATTGGCCTGGGCGACCTTTAAAATCCCAATGGATGCACCGATCGAGTCCATGTCTGGGAACTTATGCCCCATGATCATGACATTACCGCTTTCAGATACAATTTCTTTTAAAGCATGAGAAATGACCCGTGCGCGTACGCGTGTCCGTTTCTCCATTGGATTCGTTTTTCCACCGTAGAATTTCACTTTTCCATTCGGCTGTTTAATGGCGACCTGATCCCCGCCTCGTCCGAGGGCAAGGTCAAGACTCGACTGGGCAAGTGCTCCAAGCTCTTTCAAGGAAGGAACGGACGCACCGATCCCGATACTTAGAGTAAGCGTCGCACTATGTGCCCCTGTTTTCTCACGGACCTCGTCTAAAATGGAGAATTTTGACGCTTCAAGCTCAGCTAAAATGCTCTCATTTAGAACCGCCATAAATCGTTCAGACGAAATTCTCTTCAGGAAAATACCGTATTCTTGTGCCCAATTGTTGAGCAAAGACGTCACTTCACTATTAATCGCGCTGCGCACTTGATCATCAAGGCCCTGCGTGACATCGTCGTAGTTGTCTAAAAAGATATAAGATAACACCGTTCGTTCATTTTCGTACTGTCGTTCAATCTGCACCTGTTCCGTGACATCAAAGAAATATAAAAGGCGCTCTGACCGTTTAATAATGACTTTGAATTTCCGGTCATTCAGCGTCACATTTTCGGTCTCGACCTCTTGTTTAATAAGAGGCACAATAGACTCGAATGTATCGTACAAGGATCTGCCGACAAGTGTGCTTTCATGAAAGCACGAAGCGAGAAACGGATTGGTCCATTCGATATAATACTGGTCATTAAACAGCATAATACCAATTGGCATCTCCATTAATGCTTCTTCTCCAACCTTTTTGACTCGATAGGATAATGTTGAAATATATGAATCAATCTCTTTCTGCACTTGCGTATCTGCCCACTTTAAGAAGTAGAGCACACCTGCAAGGACGATAAGACCAACTGCTCCTATGATCCAATTGAAATAAAGGTTGAGGAGGACTGTGACCACCGCAAGAACAATTAACGCGAAGATCGGATACTTGATGACAGGTTTTCTATAGAAGCTTGGCACTGATATCAACTCCTCAACATTCAGAGTGAATTATTTGTTTTTTACTTTTTCTCTTAAATCAAAGCCTATGTCAGCAATCCCTATAATTCGCACAATCACACCGATTGGCGGAAAGAAAACCGTTAACACGACAGCGAAAATGGGTACCGCTTTTGAGATGTTTTTTTCGTGGCAATAATAGAAGAGAAAAGAAAATCCCTGAATAAGCACCAGTATAAATAAAATTTGAAACGCACTCGTTTGAACGAGCCATAAAAAGCTGCCTTTTTCCGTCTGAATCAGCATCAAAAGCAATGTGAGTAAATAATACCATACCATGCTTTTTGGCAGCCGCATATCCTTAAATTTCTTCAAGGACGGCATGTCTGAAACAAACCGTTTGAGCAAAGGCCGCACGAACCAGTGATTCACAAAAGCCATCAGCGTCACCAAAATCAATAACGCTACAGGTAAAGCACTTAATGCCGTATCCTGCATCTCTTTAAACTGTTTGAGCTGTTTAGCTATGTCCTTTTCAGAAGCCCCGGATTGCTTTAAAACACTCTCTACCATCGGCATCATTTGCTCAATCGACTCTTTCGCAATATTCATAATATCGATTTGAAAGAGCTGGACACTGACAACAAAGGAGATGAGAATACTGAATAAATAAAGCAGCGCACCTGTAATGATGGCATTCCCAGGCTGCCTTCTGCTGTAGAAAACACCCATGCCCAATCCGACGGCAATTAAGATAGGTGCACTCATGAGTCCAGCCATAGACCCAATTAAAAAGCTGATCACTATGCCAATAGCGCCAGCAGCAATTCCTTTTTTCAAGCCGTGTCTGATTGTATAGAGGATGATCGGAATCGGAGCAGCTAGAAAGAAAATAATAGATAAAAGCGGCACATACAAATAAAACAGCATCATGACCGCAAAAATACTCATCATGATTGCGCCCTCTACTAACGCTTTTGTTTGTTTCACACCTTCACCTCTATCCAATCCTTTTGTCTATATCTTGCTCAATGTGTACTTCTATGTATACGTATGATGTCAGCTCCATCATGTCTTGCCCCAACCTTTATTTTACCATAGCGGTAAATCTCAAGTAAAATGCAGGCTGTCCTGGGAGCGTTTCACGTGGAACACCGATAGGGAACCGAACATGCAAGTTTTCAAACAGCATGTTACAATTTTTTAGATTATTCTTAGCTATAAACCCTGAATTCAAGGTCAAAAGCTGTTAGAATAGAAACATCATCAATAAATGTAAGAAGGAGAATTCACATGGGAAAAACACTCGTATTCGGACACAAAAATCCTGACACAGACACGATTTGTTCTGCTATTGCTTACGCTGATCTGAAAAACAAAATCGGCGTTCAGGCAGAAGCCGTCAGACTTGGAGAAATCAATGGAGAAACACAATACGCATTAGATTTCTTTAAACAAGAAGCACCTCGTTTCATTGAAACGGCTGCAAATGAAACAAAGCAAGTCATTCTTGTCGATCATAACGAATTCCAGCAAAGTGTAAGCGATATTGATCAAGTACAAGTAACTGAGGTCATTGACCACCACCGTATTGCCAACTTTGAAACAAGTGAACCTCTTTACTATCGTGCAGAGCCTGTAGGCTGTACAGCAACGATCTTAAACAAAATGTATAAAGAAAACCAAGTGACGATTGAAAAAGAAATCGCTGGTTTGCTTTTATCTGCGATCATTTCTGATTCCTTATTATTCAAATCCCCAACATGCACACAGCAAGATATTGATGCTGCACATGAGCTTGCAAAAATCGCAGGGGTAGATCCAGAAGTTTACGGCCTAGATATGCTCAAAGCAGGCGCTGATCTAAGCCAAAAAACGGTTCAAGAATTAATTACACTTGATGCAAAAGAATTCGCACTAGGCAAAAGCAAAGTCGAAATTGCACAAGTCAATACAGTAGATATTGCTGAAGTGACAGCAAGACAGGCTGACATTGAAGCGAAAATCAATGAAGTCATTGCAGCAAAAGGTCTTGATCTATTTGTTTTAGTCATCACAGACATTTTAGAAAATGACTCCCTTGCTCTTGCACTCGGTGCTGAAGCAGCAAAAGTAGAAAAAGCATTTAACGTCACGCTTAAAAACAACACAGCTTTACTAAAAGGTGTTGTATCAAGAAAGAAACAAGTCGTACCAGCGCTGACAGACGCACTTTCTTAATCAACACGACAAGACTGCTGAATCATTCAGCAGTCTTTTTTGTCTATATTCTTTTTAATGAATATACATATCACTAACGAGAACATCCTTTAGCACACTTGTTGGAATCGTGAATTCAACAACACCCATGTAGCCAGGTGCCACATCATATTCATTAAAGGAAATCACAAGCTTTCCTTTTGAATTGATATAGAAGTTTTGATCCGGCTTAATTTTCTTAAATGGTTCCGCCATATCTTGCTTGCCAATCCAATACATTTTGTTTGAATCCTCTTTCATCTGTTTCTTCATTTGTTCTTTAATATTTTCACTAATTACATCAATATAACGGTCATCTTTAAACAGGCTTGGTAGTGTAATGAGGACATGGTTTTTCTTATCAACCGTATCATATGTCATTTCCTCTGCCGCAGAAGCCTGAGTCGTCACCTTGTATCGGCCTAGTGAAAGGATTTGATCATTGTTCGTTCTCACTTCATAACCGCTCTCAACACTTAAATGACCATTTTTATACCCCTTTGTTTCCTTTTCAAAATCTTGATACAGCTTTTTGTTTTCAGCTAAATATTTTTGATTCAGGCTGTCTTGTAATGTTCCGTCCCCAAGTCCTGAAACGTGTGGTGTTTTAAGATCAATATTCGTTCCTTGATCGCTCTTTTTAAATTCTGTAAACGTTACGACTTTCACCAGCTCGCCAATGACAGGCACCTCTGAAATCGCTCTTGCTGCCTGTGGACTGACATTAACCGTTGTGACAAAAAGAGCTGCCGCCGCAACAAGTCCTATTGTCCATTGCTGAAAATGAGGTTTTTTATTTTTTCTTTTTAACGTTCGTTCAACCATCGCATCATATTCCGGTGGAATAGGGATTTCTAAATATTCATCTTTTAAATGTTCCAAATACTTATCCATTTATATTTCCTCCTGTGATAATTCTACTTTTAAAAGCCGCAGCGCCTTATATAATCTTGTTTTAATGGTGTTTTCATTTTCATCGAGAATCTGGGCGATGTCCTCTAGTTTTAAATCTTCAAAGAATCTCAAAATAATGATGACCCGATACATCTCAGGCAAATCCTCTATAGCCCGTTTGACGTCTTGATCCTCGTATACATCTGATTCGCCCTGAGATAAGAATTCAAGCGTATCATCATCTGTCACCTGCACCCGTTTCTTCTTTCGTAAAAAGTCTAGGGCAGCGTTCACCACGATTTTATAAAACCAGCTATGCATTTTGCTCGCATCCTCTAATCGGTGAACAGATTTGAGTGCTTTATGAATGGCCTCCTGAACAACATCCATAGCATCTTCTGGGTTTTTGACATAACTATAGGACAACCGATAAAAACTGTGTTTATGTTCCATGACGTAATCCGCAAATTGATCGTCTATTTTTCGTTTCTTCATTTTACAAAGAGCTCCTTTATCTTAAATGCGCATCTGTTATTTCTTACATTGGATAGACGCGCACCTTTTGAAAATAGTTTGCGCTTGGTTATTTTTTTAACATGTCATCGCATTACGTTCCTATACAAAAAGAGCGAACCTGATGGGTTCACTCTTTCCAAGCGGATAGTGTTTGATGAACAAACTGTTTTAGTGAAGAAAGCGGATGAATGATAGGAACGCCTGTCTCCTGCTCCATCTGCTGTGCCGCATGAACCATCGAAAGCTGCATCACACAAATGTCTTTCCCTTTTTGCTTCATACATCTTCTCAGCTGCTCCTTGATTTGTTCATCATAGGCTTGCATATCACCGTTTAGACAGAGATGAAAGGCATCCTCCATCACAACCAATTCCACTTCAACCTGTTTGCCCCGCTCTGTGGCATATGATTCAAGCCGCTGCATCGTCCCTTCCACTGTATCTGGGTTGGAAAACACCAGTTGAAGAGGCCCTTGTTTCTCACAAATCATCTCAAATAACGGTTCATCGATCGGAACAATCGGTTGTTTGAAATGGTGCTGCTGATCACCTAGAGCAGCAATGTATTGTGTACACGTGAGCAGAATGAGATCGGCTTCACTTTCTTGCTTTAATCTGTTGATAGCATACGTTTGCTGCTTGTATTGATCAAATGCAGGATCTTGAGTGGCGCGTTCTATAAATGATGAATCGACTGTGTGATGCAAATCAACATCTGTATCACCAAAAACATCTTCTATATATGACTGATTGGATGGATGGGCGTGAAGGCAGTGTAATCGAATCATCTGGTTTGCTCCTCGTGAAAGTTTTCAATCATTATATCAATCCTTGTATGAAATAGGGAGCAACATGACCATATTGTTAGGGAGATATTGAAGGAGGGATTCGAATTGAAAGAAGATCAACAGCCTAAATCATCTTCAGAGTCAGAAGAAACGTTAACGAATCGGCAAGGTCATCCCGTAACAGACAATCAAAATATGAGAACTGTTGGGAATAGAGGACCCACTACGCTTGAAAACTACGATTTCCTAGAGAAAATCAGTCATTTTGATCGTGAACGCATCCCTGAACGTGTCGTTCATGCACGCGGTGCTGGAGCTCACGGTTATTTTGAAGCCTACGGCACATTTGGTGATGAACCCATCTCCACCTATACGAGAGCGAAATTATTTCAGGAAAAAGGGAAAAAGACGCCTGTTTTCGTTCGTTTTTCTTCTGTGATTCACGGCGGTCATTCGCCAGAAACATTACGTGATCCGAGAGGTTTTGCGATTAAATTTTATACAGAGGAAGGCAACTGGGATCTCGTGGGGAACAACCTGAAGATTTTCTTTATCCGAGATGCTTTAAAGTTCCCTGATTTGGTTCATGCCTTTAAGCCAGATCCTGTCACCAATCGTCAGGACGGCGAGCGTATTTTTGATTTTGTCTCACAATCACCTGAAGCGACGCATATGGTGACATTTCTCTTTTCACCGTGGGGCATCCCCGCAACATACAGGCACATGCAAGGCTCAGGTGTCCATGCGTACAAATGGGTAAACCATGAAGGAAAAGCCGTGCTGGTTAAATATCATTTTGAACCGAAACAAGGCATTCGCAACCTGACCCAAGAACAGGCGCAAGCGATCCAAGGAGAAAATTTCAATCATGCCACACAGGATTTATATGAAGCCATCGAGCAAGGTGATCATCCTGAATGGGAGGTATATGCACAGATCATGGAAGATGATGCCCACCCTCACCTCGATTTTGACCCGCTAGACCCGACAAAGCTTTGGTACAAGGATGACTACCCATGGAAACCAATCGGACGGATGGTATTAAACAAAAATCCAGAAAACTATTTCGCAGAAGTCGAGCAGGTTGCCTTTGGGACTGGTGTACTCGTAGACGGTTTGGATTTCTCAGATGATAAATTGCTTCAAGGCCGTACCTTCTCCTACTCTGACACGCAGCGATATCGTGTAGGGCCAAACTATTTACAGCTGCCGATCAATGCACCGAAAAAGCATGTCGCCACCAATCAGAGAGACGGGCAAATGGAATACCATGTCGATCAAGGCAAAGGGCAAAATCCCCATGTGAATTATGAACCGTCGATCCTCGGGGGATTAAAAGAAGCCAAACAGGATGGAAAGGATCATACGCCTTTTGTAGAGGGTGAAGTCAAACGAGAAGCCATTGACCGCCCAAACAACTTTGGACAAGCAGGAGAAACGTATCGCCGTTTTAATGATTGGGAGCGTGAGGAACTGATTAAGAACTTAGTCAATACCCTTGCCACATGTCAAAAGGACATTCAAGACCAAATGATCGAAAACTTTACAAAAGCAGACCCTGATTACGGAAAGCGTGTCGCTGACGGCTTAAAAGCCTTTAAACAAGAGCAGCCAAGCGGACCTATCGGCTCTACAGGCGCTGCCGAAGCCGTGGACGATGCCATCAACAACAGCACACCATCAGATCCTTATTAATGAAAAAAAGAATGCAGCGGCGAGGCTGCATTCTTTTTATTTACATCTATTAAGCGTTTTGACCTTTTTTGATCCATTCTGCTACATTGACTGTACGTTTTGCCTGATGTTTCACAGCTGCTTCTGCATCCTCTTGGATTTTTCCATTTTGGTCAACAGTGACACTTACGCCATAAGGGTTGCCCCCTGCACCGTATAAGGAATCATCTGTGTATCCAGGAGCGGCAATAATGGCTCCCCAGTGGAACATCGTCGTATATAGGCTGAGAACCGTCTGCTCCTGTCCGCCATTTGCGTTTTGAGCTGAAGTCATCGCGCTCACTGCTTTGTTTGCCAATTTACCTTGGAACCACAAGCCGCCTGTCGTATCTAAGAACTGCTTCATTTGAGCTGGCAGGTTACCGAAACGTGTCGGCATGCTAAAGATGATGGCATCTGCCCACTCTAAATCACTTAATTGAACCTCTGGCACATCCTTTGTTTCGTCTAAATGTGCTTTCCATGCTGGATTTGAAGCGACAACTGCTTCTGGTGCCAATTCAGCAACCTTTAATACTTTGACCTCTGCGCCAGCTTCTTTTGCTCCAGCTTCAGCCCATTTCGCCATCTGATAGTTTGTACCTGTTGAACTATAATAAATAATCGCTAATTTTACGTTTTCCATTTGTTCCAGCTCCTTTTGTTTGTTTTGCCCAAAAAGCTTCTGTAAAAATCCCACCTGTATTCCCCACCTTATTTAAAATTGACGACGATACCATAAAGCCGCAGCATCGACTTCTTCTCTCGTTAGCTGATGTCCGCGATTTTCCCAATGAAGTGTAACCGATGCACCTGCACCCTGCAGCAATTGCTCCAGCTCCTGTGATTCCTCTGGACGGCACATTGGGTCATTTTCACCTGCTGCTATAAAGACTTGTTTCCCTGCTAATGAAGGCAATGAAACTCCGCGTCTTGGAACCATTGGATGATGCAGGATGGCGCCTTTTAGGGCATCCCCATAATGGAATAACAAGCTTCCAGCAATGTTTGCCCCATTGGAATATCCGATAGCTACCACATTGTGACGATCAAATCCATATTCATCAGCTGCTTCACCGATAAATGTATATAGTTCCTCAGTACGCTCAATCAAATCCTGTTCATCAAATACACCCTCTGCCAAACGTCTGAAAAAACGCGGCATGCCGTTTTCTAATACATTCCCTCTCACACTAAGAACAGATGCATCAGGATCTACGATCTCTGCAAGTGGCAATAAATCTTCTTCTGTCCCGCCAGTTCCGTGCAGTAATAACAGGACAGGTCTTTGTTCATTCTTTCCTTTTCGAAAAAGATGCTTCATCATGAATCTCCTTTCCCTTTAACTTCTCTCACTTCAATTGGAAACACAATTTGTTCAATCTGGCTGCGCTGCGCCTCATATTGCGGTGGCAGTTTCAATGCTTCACCCATTGTTTCCACTGATTCATCGTGTGCAAACCCTGGAGGATCAGTAGCGATCTCAAATAATATGCCGCCAAGCTCTCTAAAATAAATAGCATTAAAATAATTTCGATCTTGCACAGGTGTCACTTGATACCCGCTTTGTGCAATATATCTTTGCCAATCTAATTGATCCTGATCATCTGTTGCTCTCCATGCAATATGGTGCACAACTCCAACACCCATACGTCCTCGTGGAACAGGTGTGATGTTCACATCAATGACATTGCCTATTTCACCAAACGAACGGAATCTCACATAGTCTCCTTCTGCTCCGACTCGTTCAAGTCCCATCGTTTGCTCTAGCAGCTGCATCGTTTGCTCCGGCTGCGAAGTTAATAAAACAGCTCCGCCAAATCCTTTAATGGCTACATCTGGTGTGACACCATTAAAGGTCCACTCGTTTTGTTTTCCTTCCGCACGCTCTACCAGCTCAATCAATAAGCCGTGCGGATCTTCAAATGAGAGAAAAGCTTCACCAAAACGTTCAACCGTTTCATAAGAGACATTAAACTGCTCAAGACGATCCTTCCAGAAAGAGAAAGCGCCTGTCGGTACAACATATGTCGTCACGCCCACTTGCCCTGCACCAATTTTACCTTTTTGTGCCCCCGGCCAAGGGAAAAACGTAATAATTGTCCCTGGAGAGCCGCCTTCATTTCCAAAATATAAATGGTATGTGCCCGGATCATCAAAATTCACGGTCTTCTTCACGAGACGAAGTCCTAAAACACCTGCATAAAAATCAACGTTCTCCTGAGGATGACCTACAATAGCTGTAATATGGTGAATTCCTTCTGTTTTTTTCACTTCTCATGCCCTCCTAATTTAAGTAAGAAACCCCTATTCATTATGTCTTTACTGACGTCTTTATATTATCTCGAATTCGAGATATTAGATCAAAAAAATATATTTATCTCGAATTAAGGATATGATGTTTTTAAATAAATGTCAATGTTTTTTGTTTTTCTTTTAAAAAAGCAGAGCTGCTTTGCATGAAACAGCTCTGCTTTCCCTTGATTATTGCAGCAATTTTTTCTTTTTTAAATAGGCCTTCGCTACCTGAAATGCATCCTTCTCCTTCACATTGACTTCATAATTCATTTCTCTCATCTCATCGTCTGTGATTTGACCCGCAAGCTTATTGAGAGAGGTCTCAATCTCAGGGAATTCAGTTAATGTCTCCTGCCTGAGCAGCGGTGCTCCTTGATATGGCGGGAAAACATGCTGATCATCATCAAGCACCTTTAATTTGTATTGTCTCAATTCACTGTCTGTCGAATACGCATCGACCAAATTGATATCTCCTTTTTGAATCGCTCGATAACGAAGCTTCGGCTCCATCGTCACAACATCGTCAAAGGAAAATTGATAAGCTTTTTGAATGCCTCGATACCCATCCTGACGATCAGAAAACTCTAAGGTAAATCCAGCTTTTATACGGTTTTTGACCTTACCTAGATCTGAAATGTTGGACACCTCATATTGATCAGCCAGTGACTGCGGCACGGCTAAAGCATACGTATTGTTGTATGCCATGGGCTCAAGAAGACGGAGCTGAAAGGACGATTCCAATCCACGCCGCGCTTGCTCATACACTTTTCTTTTATCTGTGCTTTTTGCTGTTTCTTTGAGGAATTCA
Organism: Bacillus sp. FSL P4-0248; assembly: GCF_038593305.1. NCBI lineage: Bacteria > Bacillati > Bacillota > Bacilli > Caryophanales > Bacillaceae > Bacillus > Bacillus sp. FSL P4-0248. The sequence continues at coordinate 3,674,889 of NZ_CP151983.1, forward strand.
GAAATCGCTGTACCCGTAAACTCGGGATAAATGTCAATATCACCAGAGCGTAATGCCTGGAAAACAAAGGACGTCTTACCAAGACCGGGCTTCAGGTTCACTTGAATATCTGTATCCTGTTCAATTAAAAGCTTATACATCGAGATCAAAATCTCAGGCTCTGATCCTAACTTTCCGCCAATAGTGATTTCTTTCTTTTCTTGCTGAAACAGCGAGGGGGCAGCGACAACTGCTCCTGCAATGAGAGCAAAAACAGTCACAGCGATCACAGTCTTTTTAAAGGAAATTTTCTCAAAGGTTCGCAGCACCACATCAAATAAAAGTGCGAGTAAGGCTGCTGGTATCGCACCAATGACAATGAGCGACATATCATTTCGATCAATTCCCAGCAGAATTAAGCTTCCTAATCCCCCAGCTCCGATCAGTGCTGCCAGAGTGGCGGTCCCCACAATGAGAACCATTCCGGTTCGGATACCCGCCATAATGACTGGCATGGCAAGTGGAAGCTCTACCTTTAATAACCGTTTGCGATGATTCATCCCCATAGCAAGCGCTGCTTCTCTCAGGGAAGGATCGACCTCCTGAATGCCTGTATATGTATTTCTTAAAATAGGGAGTAAGGCATAGACCACAAGCGCAATAATCGCAGGCACTTGCCCAATCCCCACGAGAGGAATCAGCAAGCCAAGCAGTGCAAGTGACGGAATTGTTTGCAAGACAGCCGTCACCCCAATGACCCATTCCGCTAGCTTTGGAACCCTCGTTAAATAGATACCTAATGGAATGGCAATCAAAATCGCTAAAAATAAAGCAATAAAAGAAATTTGAATATGCTCTAGTAAAGCGTGCCCCAATTGTTCTTTGCGTTCCCATAACACACGGGTCCAATCATTCATGTGACTCGCCCCTCTCTTTAGAAGAATCAGCTAAAAACTGAATCACTGCTTGACGATTCACTAGTCCAATCCGCTCTCCATTCTTTTCAACTGCCAATTCCTCGTGCTTTGCCAATAGAGACAAGGCTTCATCCAGTGTGGCATCTGCTGAGACCGCCTCATAGAGGAAAAGAGCTTCGTGAGCCATCGGTTGGGCCAATGTTTCCAGCTCAAAAGCTTGATGTCCCACATGGCGGGCAGCCCCTGAAACAAACTCCTTTACAAAGGCATTGGCTGGATGTTGAACCAATTCCTCAGGACGTCCGATCTGCACTACTTTTCCTTCATTCATCACACAAATCCGATCACCAAGCTTCATAGCTTCCTGCATATCATGCGTCACAAATACAATGGTTTTTTGTATGCGGCGCTGCAAATCAAGCAGATCATCCTGCAATTTCTCCCTCGTTAGTGGATCTAACGCACTAAAAGGTTCATCCATCAGGACAATCTCAGGATCAGCTGCAAGTGCACGTGCCACACCGACACGCTGCTGCTGTCCACCAGATAACTCTGATGGCTTTCGATGCCGATACATAGCAGGATCAAGCCCGACCATCAACATGAGTTCATGGACACGCTGATTGGTCTCATTCCGGCTCCATTGTTTAAGCTCTGGCACCACAGCAATATTTTCTTCTATGGTCATATGAGGAAAAAGCGCAATTTGCTGCAGAACATAACCGATATCCCAGCGCAGCTCATACATATCAAAATCACTTATTTTTTGACCCTTTATGTAAATCTCACCTTCTGTAGAAGAAATGAGACGATTGATCATTTTCAATGTCGTCGTTTTCCCGCTGCCACTAGGTCCAATCAATACAAAAAACTCACCTTGCTGAATCTCCAAATCAACAGATTGAACGGCATAGCGCTCATCAGAAAATTGCATCGATACCTTATTAAATTCAATCATCTTCCCACGCCCTGACTGCAATTATTTTCTAGACTACCAATATGACAGATCAACCTCATATTTGTATAGAATAAACTGTCACTTTTACATACTTCCCCTAGGTTGACTGTCAAAAACAACTCTAGCAAAAATAGATGGGATTCACAGTGAGGAAAATAAAAAAAGCGAAGAGCTCGGGGCTCTCCGCTTTTTAAGTCAACGACTTACTCACCAGTAACGTATGGAAGTAATGCCATTTGACGTGATCTTTTGATCGCTAAAGTCAATTTACGTTGATACTTAGCGCTAGTTCCTGTTACACGACGAGGTAAAATTTTACCACGCTCAGAAACAAACTTTCTAAGAAGATCAACATCTTTGTAATCGATGTGCGTGATACCGTTAGAAGTAAAGAAACATACTTTACGACGTTTCGCACGACCGCCTCTGCGTCCACCTGCCATTTGTTTTCACACCTTTCCTTTAGTCATTTTTTCAGATCAATTAGAATGGCAAATCATCATCGGAGATGTCAATCGGTTTACCATCGTTCGCAAATGGGTCATCATTAAAGCTATTTCCCTGATTACGATTTTGGTTGTTTTGATTGCCATATGGATTTTGACTTGGTTCATTTCCAAATGGATTCTGATCGTTTTGGCTACCGCCATAATACTGGCCTCCGCTATTGCCACCGCCGCTGTATCCACCTGAACCAGCACCGCCGCTCTTAGGCTCAAGAAATTGAACACTTTCAGCTTGAACCTCTGTCACGAAGACACGCTGTCCTTGCTGATTTTCATAGTTTCTTGTCTGCAAACGACCGTCTACACCGGCAAGACTTCCTTTTTTCAAGAAATTAGCCACGTTCTCGGCTTGTCTTCTCCAAGTAACACAGTTAATGAAATCGGCTTCACGCTCTCCAGATTGATTCGTAAACGTACGATTCACAGCTAGAGTAAACGTGGCTACAGCCGCACCATTAGGCGTGTAGCGAAGCTCAGGGTCTTTTGTTAGTCTTCCGACCAATACAACACGGTTTAGCATATTGAAAGACCACCTTTAAATATATATTTCAATGATTTATACTTCTTCTTTAACAACAATGTGTCGAATGATATCGTCACTGATCTTAGCTAAGCGGTCAAATTCTTGAACTGCTGCAGCGTCAGATTGAACGTTTACGATTTGGTAGAAACCGTCACGGAAATCATTGATTTCGTATGCAAGACGACGTTTACCCCAATCCTTTGTTCCAGTGATCTCCGCACCGTTAGAAGTTAACACGTTATTGAAACGCTCGATAACTGCTTTTTTAGCCTCATCGTCAACTGTTGGGCGGATGATGTACATAACTTCGTACTTTCTCATCTGATTGCACCTCCTTTTGGTCTAAGCGGCCCTAAACGGGCAAGGAGCAATAAATTATATTACTCACAATTGTATATTATAACAAATCACTTGGCCTATGACAAGAACCTATACATTAAAACGGAAATGAATGACGTCTCCATCTTTCACTACATATTCTTTGCCTTCTAGACGAACTTTTCCTGCTTCTTTAGCAGCAGACATGCTTCCGCCAGCTAGTAAATCCTCATACGCAACCGTTTCAGCACGAATAAATCCACGCTCAAAGTCTGTGTGGATGATTCCAGCACATTCTGGCGCTTTCATTCCTTTTTTAAATGTCCAAGCACGTACCTCTTGCTCACCTGCTGTGAAATACGTAGCTAATCCTAGAAGTGAATAAGATGCTCTAATTAGCTGATCAAGCCCTGACTCATTAATACCAAGCTCTTCAAGGAACATTTGCTTCTCTTCTCCTTCAAGCTCTGCAATTTCAGACTCGATCTTTGCACAAACGACGATGACTTCAGCGTTTTCACCAGAAGCAAACTCACGGATTTGCTGCACATATTCGTTGCCCTCATGATCCGCTACTTCATCCTCACTCACATTTGCTACATAAAGAACTGGTTTAGATGTGAGTAAATGAAGCTGTTTCACAAGCTTTTGCTGTTCATCTGTAAATTCTACAGACCTTGCCGATTTCCCAGCTTCAAATGCGTTCATTAGCTTCGACAAAATCTCAAATTCAGCTACTGCTTCCTTGTCCTTTTGTTTTGCAAGCTTACTCACACGAGCTAAACGCTTTTCAACTGTTTCTAAATCAGCAAAAATCAATTCTAGATTAATCGTTTCAATATCTGCTACAGGATCAACCTTACCAGCTACGTGTGTAATGTTATCGTCTGCAAAAGCTCTGACCACGTGACAAATCGCATCTACTTGACGAATATGAGAAAGGAATTTATTCCCTAAACCTTCACCTTTAGATGCACCTTTGACAATACCCGCAATATCAGTGAATTCGAAAGCAGTGGGAACTGTCTTTTTCGGCTGCACCAATTCTGTTAGCTTTTGTAAACGCTCGTCAGGAACTTCTACAATTCCGACGTTTGGATCAATGGTACAAAACGGATAGTTAGCAGACTCCGCTCCAGCCTGTGTAATTGCATTAAATAGCGTTGACTTCCCGACGTTAGGTAAGCCAACAATACCAGCTGTTAAAGCCATTCTTTCATCTCCTCTATATCAAACGTGCTCGTTATACTGCGTAATATGAACCTAGAGCAATTATAAGTAGGTTTACATGAAAAGACAAGCTAACCATCATGCACTTTCAATAGAAGAAACATCGTCAAAAAGAATAAATCAATGCTTCAAAACGAGAAATTGCATCTGGCTTTGCTGTAGAAAAGACAAATTTAATGAAAAAAGCATGAGGCCTACTTAAGCAGTTGGCTCCTCATGCTTGACGAGAATTTTCTTCATTTTTCGTTCAAAATCTCTTCTTGGGATCATCACGCTGTGTCCGCAGCCTTCACATTTAATACGGATATCCATGCCCAAACGAATGACCTTCCACCGATTGGCACCACATGGATGGGGCTTTTTCATTTCTACAACATCATGTAACCCAAACGCTTTGTCTGCCATCAGCCTTCACCTCTCTTGCTCACTTCATTGAATCTATTGTACAAAAAAACGGCGATGGAGGGCAATGCACAAAACAAAGAGTCTCTTTCAATCGTTCATCCTATTCTTTTTTAGAGAAAAAACCCTTCTTTTAGATCATTTTATTTGTGACCAATAGTTACTTAAACTCCGTTTTTTTTCAATATTGTCACAAACACTGTAGGTCAAAAGGTTTTTATTGGTAGAACGCGGTGGTTTTTCCATATTTTTTGATTTATGATATCTGCATAAATGTTATGTGAGGGAGCAGGTACGATGGTCAATCGAAAGGATAGATTAACTGATAAAGAATATAAAATCATATCCGATCATGCTGGAAATATCGACAATTACCAGCAGCACCATACAATAGAAATAGGTCAGCAAACACTCACTGTCCACGATTTTCTAAAGATCGACCAAAAATTATATGGTTTAACAATGCAGCCGGAACAAACAGATGAATTCATCGTCGCTTTTCACTGCCCGCTGCCACATCAAATGACGGTGTCATCTAAGCAAGATGTACACAACGCAGCACAGTCATTGCTCAAAACTGACTATGCCTATCCAATTGAAAGAAAGTCCCTTGATGGCAATCAAGACCATGTCTTTTTTAAAGGGAAGGAATACATAGAGAAAGTCTGTCAGAAGCATCCGAATGCAGGTATCCATCTCACTGGACAAGCACTTGCCGGTGCTGTTTGTGCTTATATTGCAACAGAACAGCCAGCTGTCAAAAAAGCCGTCACCTTTGACAGCCCAAATATATGGAGCAGCCTGTCGCCTTCGATTCAGCAAAAGGCGCAGCAAGGTCAATATAAACGCATGTTGACTGAATATATTCAGCCTAGTCATTACGTCGGTTTACTCAATCGTCATGATCAAGGAGTTGGACAAATCAAGTACACCGTACCGCCACGGCAGCAAGACTCAGTCCAAGAATCCGTAAAATACAAAAAAAGAGAAATTGACACCTTTTTAAAATCAGCTTTTGCATCTATGAATATAGAATGGAACGAATCTTTTGATACAAATGCTTTTTTAGCTCTCGTTTCAGGAGAATTCAAAGCAAATGGATATTCATTCCATCCAAATGGATCTGCCCGTATTTTAGATGAACAGCTTGATCATAATACAAGTTTTACAGCCATGCTGCTGCAAGAGATTCATTCTGGACGTGCATATGCACAAAACGGACTTGAAATTATCATAAAATCCCATTTACTGAAAAATTCATCCTATGATCTGCAAAGTATTATTGAACATGAAGTGCACACTGTATTTGAAAAAATCGATGGAATTGATGAAAGCGTAAAAGACGCCGTCCATCATGTAAAACAAGAACTCAAAGGACTCGTCGGCTTTGGCCACTATGATTTATTAAGTCATAGTGATGTGGAAGCACTGGTAGAGGAAGTCAGAATGGAACAGTCGCATTCCTCCTTTTATTCACACGAAAAACAGTTGAATGCCTTGTACACCCTGAGGGATTACGAACAAGAGCTTTCTGCCCTTTCAAGACATATGTACACAATGGGTGATGACTACGCCAAGGCAGATAGACGCCTTGCAATGCAAATGGGTATTCATTAAGAAAGGAGTCATCGCATGATCAATCAAAATAAGCCTCCTAGTGACGCCCAGCGTTTCTTGCAAAATGTGAGTGCCCGCCGTTCCATGTCTGTATTCGAAAATCAATCGGCACCACACACACAAACACAGTCTCCTGAAGAAATCGCCGCCATTCAGGCCATGCGCAGAGAAGGACAGCGAAAGGATCTAAAACGGCTGCTCAAAATGCGGCTGCACGACGAATTAGCAAATACTCGCGTGCACTTGGAATATCAATTGTCTAAAACAGAAGATATGATAAACCAGACGACCATTGTCAAACAACACATTTCCCAGCATTTAAAGGGACAGGCCATTTCAGAATTAGAGGATCGCCTCCAGCGTCTCAAGCAAATGCCTGTCTATGATGATATCAAAGAAGCTATTGATTCAATTCAGATCAAATAAGCACAGCTCTAAAAAAGAGAGGTGCTTATTTTATTTTATCAATATAATTTTTTAGGACGAGAAAATATCTTTTTACTTAAAATCGGATACAGCATTAAACAGACGAGCAAATAAAGATTCAACAAACTATAAATTGGATACAAGAACGCAATCAAATCAGCAAATCCAAGAGATGTCAAAGGGGCCATCAAAAGAAGCATCACCAATACAACCAGCCAGCGGGGCATTCGTACAAAAGAAAGCATTCGGCTGGATAATCCAAATAAACCTGCTGCCGTCGTCGTATAAATTGCTAGACAAAGGACAATGGTCATAAACACAAACAAAGACGTCGGCGCCCCTTCTAATACTGTAAACAAAGGAATTCCCTCTGCTGAAAGGCTTCTAGAAATATCAACCAGTATTTCGTTATACACATACGAGATCACACCAAAGATGAGACCGCTTAATATACTCGCCACTTTGGCTTCCCCCAGCCCCTTCATTTCTTTCCCAACCGAAGACAGCACTGCCACAACAGATAATATATTCAAAGAAGCAAAAACAATGCTGGCAGGCCAATTGTACTGCTGCCCAAAATCAATACGCCACATATGATCATGATTCATATAATAAAAAACAAACGCATAGATGAGCCCCGCCACCAAAATTGGTATAATGAAAGCATTCACAGATAAAAGCCCTTTCACATCCCAGAAAAAAATCATAAATGAAAACAAACAGAACGCGCCGATGCCAACCCAAAAAGGCACATGATACATCTCAAGAGTCACCCCGCCGCCAGCAATCATGACCGTCGTTGTCGTGAATAAATAAAGGACAATTAACACGTCATACACCTTAGCCAGCCATGGACCGACAAGCCGTTCCAGCACTGGCACAAAGTGATCGGCACGCACCTCATAACTGATTTTTAACACCACATAAGTAGACAGCATAAACATCAATGTAAACAGTAGAATGGCTAGTCCGCTATCAATGCCAAAAAACTGCCAAATTTCCTGGCCGGAAGCATATCCCGCTCCTATTAAGCTTCCTAAAATTAAAAGCGTCCACCTTGAACCAGCCTTCCACACAATCATCACCTCATAGGTATAGAATTAAGCTTGTTTCCGTATACTGTTACTAACTACTATGACAAGGAAGTGAGACCTATGAATAGCAAGAACGGTCTTTTTTTTAGAAATAGGGTGAAAGAATATGTGTCCCATACGGATACAAACGCCATTCAACAGCTTAAAAGTATTTTATTCTCGCATCTTCAGAAAGCAGGAAAAAGACCCGTTGCCATCGTTTGTATTGGAACAGACCGCTCAACTGGCGACTCTCTAGGTCCACTTGTTGGTTCAAAGCTTTCAGGTCTGGATTTGAAAAAGCTTCATGTATATGGAACACTCTCTGACCCAGTGCATGCGGTCAATTTAAAAGAAAAACTCGCTGAAATTGAACAAGCTCATAAACACCCGTTTATTGTAGCGGTTGATGCCTGTTTAGGAAGAGTAAAAAGTGTCGGTTCTTTCCAAATTGGAGATGGACCGTTAAAGCCTGGAGCTGGTGTGCAAAAAGAGCTTCCAGAGGTAGGAGATATTCATATTAATGGGATCGTCAATGTGAGTGGTTTCATGGAATACTTCGTCCTCCAAAACACACGTCTTCATCTTGTCATGTCTATGGCCAATACACTTTCTGAAAGTCTATCTCACATTGACCAAATGGATTGGACGAGAGAAAAAAGCCGGTCTCTCTTCACCCCTATTCAAAATATCACTGGAAGAATATAAAAAAGACCATCTCATATCAAGATGGTCACTCTGATGATTCCCTCGTAGAAAGCAATTCAAGGATTCTTTCTAAATCTTCATTCGAGAGGAATTCAATCTCAATTTTCCCTTTTTTCTTCTGTTTCTTGATCGTCACTGAAGTACCAAAGTAGTTTTGTAAGAAAGACTCTCTTTCTTTCAACACTCGATCCTTTGGTGCTTCTTTTTTCTTTGTTTCACGTGGAACATTTTCGTTTAACTGCTGAACAAGTTTCTCAACCTGTCGTACGTTTAACCCCTCATCCACGATTTTCTTTACCAAAGGCGCCAGCTTCTTTTTGTTCTTTAAGCTAAGCAATGTCCGGCCATGTCCCATTGATAACGTTCCATTTGCAATCAGCTTTTGGATCTCATCCGGTAAAGTCAACAGACGGAGATGGTTCGCAATATGCGGTCTGCTTTTCCCTAATCGCTTCGCTAATTCCTCTTGCGTCACACTTAGATGATCCAGCAAGGAAGCATACGCTTCCGCTTCCTCTAGTGGAGAGAGATCCTCACGCTGCAGGTTTTCTAAAAGGGCAATTTCTCTCATCAGTGTTTCTGAAAACTCTCGAACGATCGCAGGAATAGTTGTCAGACCAGCTTGTTGTGCTGCGCGAAAACGACGTTCTCCTGCTACTATGTCATATCCTTTAATCGATTTACGAACAATGATCGGCTGTAAAACACCGTGCTGCTGAATGGATTCTTTCAGATCAGACAATGCATCATCATCAAACGTTTTCCTTGGCTGATAAGGATTCGGGCGCAAATCCTTTAATTTAATTTCTTCAACCGTTTCTTCATTTGAGTCTACGTTGTTAAATAGTGCATTAATACCCTTTCCAAGACCTTTAGCCATTCGCATCCACTTCCTTTGCTAAGTCTAAATAGACATCTGCACCTCTTGAACGTGGATCATACAAGATAATCGGCTTTCCATGACTTGGCGCTTCACTCAGCCTCACATTTCTCGGAATGACGGTTTGATAGACTTTATCTCTAAAGTACTTCTTCACTTCTTCGATAACCTGAATCCCAAGATTTGTTCGGGCATCAAGCATTGTCAGCAAGACACCTTCAATGGCAAGATCGGTATTTAGATGTTTCTGCACGAGACGAACTGTGTTTAACAATTGGCTCAATCCTTCAAGCGCATAATATTCGCACTGAACTGGTATTAAAACGGAATCGGATGCAGTTAACGCATTAATCGTCAGCAGTCCAAGTGATGGCGGGCAGTCAATAATCATATAATCATAATTCTGCTTAACAGATTCAAGTGCTCTCTTCAGCCTCACTTCACGTGAGATTGTAGGCACAAGCTCTATTTCAGCCCCTGCAAGCTGTATCGTCGCAGGAATGACATCAAGATTTTCGACCTCTGTCGTCTTAATCACATCAAGAACATCTGCATCATCAACTAAAATATCGTACACACACTTCTCTACGTCGGCCTTCTCAATCCCAATACCACTCGTGGCATTGCCCTGCGGATCAATATCAACTAACAACACTCGTTTGCCTATGTATGCTAAACACGCACCCAAATTAACAGAAGTTGTCGTCTTCCCGACGCCGCCCTTCTGGTTGGTAATCGCTATGATTTTCCCCACGATGTCACCCACTTTCAACTTAACAAGTTTCTCATTCATTCATACTTCCTATTCTATCAAAAAAAGTATGAAACGTTTGCTTTTTTTGTTTCCCTATTATAAATTCGTCGGTGAATGTGCCTTTTCGTACATAAAAGAACGAATGAAAACACATCTAAAAAGTATATTGATATATCTTTTTTAAGAAATAGACATACATCAAAACCCTCACTTCTATCAAAAGTGAGGGTCACATATTAAAAGTATAATTCACCTATTTTACGGCCTTCACTGACAATGACCTTAGGAGTTACTGTTTTATAGCTTTTCTTTTTTAAAAATCCATAGGGTGTCTTAATGGTAAAAGTCGCATGTCCCAAAGCGTCCCCTGTTTTGCCATAGGCCTGCCACACGATCTTTGAACAATAAGTCGGGTCCAATGATTGAATTGACATGGTGATGGAGTAGCGAGCCTTCGGATGATCTTTCACATAATCGTGTGCCCATTCCCCTGCTAAATCTGCCTTCTCCTCTTGATTAATCCGAATTACCTTTGTATTGGCACTATAGCGAAACCAGTTATGAATGGAATCAAGTTGAGGATGCTTTCGAAACCCTGGAATAGAAGCATAGCTTTTCTCATTAATGACGATACCTGCATGTCCAACCAAACCCTTCACAGCATCAGTGGTTGTCACCAAGATATCTCCTTTTTTAGGGATAATATCGGTACCAGGATACGGCTTTCCTAAAAGTTGCTTGAGGGTGTGCGGCTTTTCATCCGTCACCAGCTCATCATGCTTATTTTGTCGTAAACCATAGTTCTTCAAATCATCGTCAGCTGTAATCAAGTCGATCGAATCGTCGGAAGACGCATACTCTTGATTAAATTGCTGTACAGTCACATCTTTAGAAACAACACCTTGCTTCTTCAGAACGTTCAATTCTTCGTTGGTCATCAGGCCTTCATCCGCATGAGCCGTTGGCGATTTCACAGCGTATATTGTCGCTTCATTTGGAAAAACAGAAAAAGAAATTAGTAAATAGCAAATAATGGTGAAAATAGTCCTCTTCATTTTCATCAGTAGTTGTCACCTCCTTTATACTATGAAAATCATATTTTACCAATTTATAAATATTATGTAAATATGGTGTGTGCAGGAAATAAGACAAACAAAAAAAGCTGACGAGTGGCGCTCATCAGCTTTTTTCTATTTAGGAATTCGAATCGTTAATTGGATATATTCCTCAAACTCTTCTTCCTCGGTATTTATTTTAAGTCCGCTGTCTTCTACCATGTGGAGAGACTGACGAATGGTATTCATCGCAATTCGTGTATCACGACTAAACGCCTTACGTTTTGGCTTCGGTTTGCGATCCGTTTTTTGTTCAAGCATCTTCACTACACGCTCTTCAGTCTGTTTCACATTCAACTGCTTTTCGATGATTTCCTGCAATAGCGCGATTTGTAATTCTGGAAGCTTTAGGGGCACAAGTGAACGTGCATGCCTTTCAGAGATTTTTTTCTCTAAAATGGCTTGTTGTACCTCTTCAGGCAACTTTAAAAGTCTTAATTTGTTAGCAACAGTTGATTGTCCCTTGCCTAAACGCTGAGCAAGCGCCTCTTGTGTTAAATCATGAAGCTCTAAAAGACGTGCATAAGCATGAGCCTCTTCAATAGAAGACAGCTCTTCTCTTTGCAAATTTTCAATCAATGCCACAGATGCCGTTTCCGTATCAGTAAAATCTTTTATAATAGCGGGGATTTTCTCCCATTGAAGAGTCTGTACCGCTCTCCAACGTCTTTCGCCGGCGATCAGTTCATATTTTCCTTCTTCTTCTGTTGGTCTAACAACAATCGGTTGGATAATGCCATGGGTATGAATCGTCGTGGCCAGCTCTTGTATCTTTTCTTCTGAAAAAATGGTGCGTGGCTGAAAACGGTTTGGCATAATTGTGTCGACCGGGAGCTCCTGTATCTCTTCCTTTAATGTATCATGCTCAGCAATCTCTGCCTCTATTTCGGTTTCACGCTCAGGATGTTCTTTGTCTCCAAGCCCGAAGAAGCGTGAGAGTGAATGCTTCATGAACCTACACCACCTTTAAAAACTACCTTTTTATAATTCTATTTTCTCATGTTTTTTCCTTCTGTAAAATCATAAATATTGAAGAAAAACCGACCTTTTACATGATCAACCTTCTATTGGTGATTTATTAGGTGTTCCTGGTTTTCTAGGATATTTTTTTGGTGTTTGCTTTTTCTTTTCAATGACAATGATGTTCCGTTCGCTTTCTTCTAAAGGAAGAACAAAGGAATGCTTTTCAACAACCTCTCCTCCGAGGACTGTGACAGCTTTTTTCCCTGCTTGCATTTCTTCATCAGCGGCAGATGCTTTTAAGGCAACAAACAATCCTTCCTTTTTCACTAGAGGCAGACATAGTTCGCTCAAGACGGATAAACGTGCAACTGCTCTAGCAGTGACAAGATCATAGCTTTCTCGCTTTTCCTTACGTTGTCCAAACGTTTCCGCACGATCATGATAAAAAGTAGTATCTTGTAAGTTTAATCCTTTTGCTAACTCATTGAGAAACGTAATTCGTTTCTGAAGAGAATCAACAATGGTCACATGTAGATGAGGGAAACAAATTTTAAGAGGAATGCTTGGAAAACCAGCACCAGCTCCAATATCACAAATCGTCGTCACTTTGTGAAAATCAATAAAAAATGCTGCTGATATTGAATCATAAAAATGCTTTAAATACACTTCTTCCTTTTCAGTAATGGACGTTAAATTCATTCTCTCGTTCCATTCTACAAGCATGCGGAAGTAGGTTTCAAATTGTTCAAGCTGCACAGGAGAAAGAGTGATCCCTTTCTCCTCTAGTGCTGCTGTAAATTGTTCAATGTTCATGCCGACATCCTTTCTATTCTGCTATCTTCGCAATACGCCCCTGCTCTAAATATACTAAAAGGATAGAAATATCAGCAGGGTTAACGCCTGAAATACGAGAAGCCTGTGCAACAGAAAGCGGTCGGACTTCTTTCAGCTTTTGTTTCGCTTCAGTTGCAATCCCTTTGATGGCATCATAATCAATCCGATCAGGAATCTTTTTGTTCTCCATCTTTTTCAGTTTTTCAACTTGCTGGAGTGACTTTTCAATATAACCTTCGTATTTAATTTGAATCTCTACCTGCTCACACACATCAGAAGAAAGCGGTGTTTCCGCAGGAGCTAATTTCACAACAGTTTCATAATTCATTTCTGGACGTTTCATCAAATCACTTGCACGAATGCCGTCCTTCAACTCACTTCCACCGAGTGAACGAATAAATTCTTGAGTCTGTGCTGTAGGTTTAATGATCACAGAATATAAACGTTTTTTCTCTGCTTCAATGGCTTCTCTTTTCTGCTGGAATGCTTGGAATCTTTCTTCAGAAATTAATCCAATTTGATAGCCAAGTTCAGTTAATCTTAAATCAGCATTGTCATGACGTAGAAGGAGACGATACTCAGCACGTGATGTCAAGAGACGGTATGGTTCATTTGTTCCTTTAGTGACAAGGTCATCGATGAGGACACCGATATATGCATCAGATCGGCTTAAAATGACTTCTTCTTTACCTAATGCTTTTCTTCCTGCATTAATACCTGCCATAATCCCTTGACCTGCTGCTTCCTCATAACCAGACGTACCATTAATTTGGCCGGCTGTATATAATCCAGAAATTTTCTTCGTCTCAAGTGTAGGCCACAACTGAGTAGGCACAATCGCATCATACTCGATAGCATAACCCGCTCTCATCATTTGAACATTCTCGAGTCCTGGGATGGTTGAAAGCATGCGCTGCTGTACATCCTCCGGAAGACTTGTAGACAATCCTTGAACATAAACTTCCTGCGTATTACGACCTTCTGGCTCTAAGAAAATTTGATGTCTCGGTTTATCATTGAAACGCACCACTTTATCTTCAATGGACGGGCAGTATCTAGGACCAGTTCCTTTAATCATACCTGAATACATTGGAGAACGGTGTAGATTTTCATCAATAATTTGATGAGTCTCTAAACTCGTGTACGTTAACCAGCATGGCAGCTGGTCAGTAATATATTCAACCGTTTCATAGGAGAACGCCCGCGGGACATCATCACCTGGTTGAATTTCTGTTTTACTATAATCAATCGAGTGGCTATTCACTCGAGGAGGTGTTCCTGTTTTAAAGCGAACCAAATCGAATCCTAGTTCTGCTAAATGATCAGATAATTTAATAGAAGGCTGCTGGTTATTTGGACCGCTTGAATACGAAAGGTCTCCTAAAATGATGCGGCCTTTTAAGAAAGTCCCTGTCGTTAAAACAACAGACTTCGCACGATAGTTCGCCCCTGTTTGAGTAACAACACCCTTACATTCATCATCTTCTACAATTAAATGATCTACCATACCTTGCAGCATTGTCAGGTTTGGTTCATTTTCCATTGTTTTTTTCATTTCATGCTGATATTGGAACTTATCTGCTTGCGCTCTTAACGCACGGACAGCAGGTCCTTTCCCCGTATTCAGCATGCGCATTTGAATATGCGTCTTATCTATATTTCGTGCCATTTCTCCGCCTAGAGCATCAATTTCTCTGACGACAATCCCTTTTGCGGGGCCGCCTACAGACGGATTACATGGCATAAAAGCAACCATATCGAGGTTGATAGTCAATACAAGTGTTTTGGCGCCCTGTCTTGCAGAAGCAAGAGCAGCCTCAACTCCAGCATGACCGGCACCCACGACGATTACGTCATAATTGCCAGCTTCATAACCCATTTCTTATGTTCCTCCCTTTACTTTCCTAAACAGAATTGAGAGAATAACTGATCAATCAAGCTTTCATGAACAGCATCCCCAATAATTTCACCCAGCTGTTCCCAGCAGCGTGTTAAATCTATTTGAACTATGTCGATCGGTACGTCCATTTCAATTCCTTCAAGAGCATCCTCAATGGATTGTTTTGCTGCCTGAAGAAGAGCAATATGCCTTGTATTACTTACATACGTTAAATCTCCACTTTCAATTGAACCCGTGAAGAATAGTGATTGAATCGCGATTTCAAGTTCATCAATCCCTTTTTCTTGTAATAATGATGTAGTAACCACCGGACGATCCTTCGCTAACTGCTTGACCTTTTCAATATCAAGCTTAGGCTCAAGATCTGTCTTATTCACGATTACGATGATATCCATGCCTGAGACGGCCTCAAAAAGTTTGATATCCTCTTCTGACAATTCCTCGCTATAATTGAGCACAAGTAAAATCAGGTCAGCTTCTTTTAAGACCTGTCTAGATCGTTCAACCCCTATACGCTCAACAATGTCCTCCGTCTCACGTATACCCGCAGTATCGACTAAACGAAGCGGTACACCTCTAACATTTACATATTCCTCAATGACATCTCTCGTTGTTCCAGGAATATCCGTTACAATCGCTTTTGTTTCCTGTACAAGACTATTCAACAAGGAAGACTTCCCAACATTCGGTCTTCCAATAATGACAGTAGATAAGCCTTCTCGCAGTATTTTCCCCTGCTGAGAAGTCGTTAGCAGTGACTCAATTTCCTTTTTCACTGATGTTGCCTTTTCAACTAAAACCCGATGCGTCATTTCTTCAACATCGTCATACTCAGGATAGTCAATATTGACTTCAACATGGGCCAGAGTTTCCAATATCTCACCGCGAAGTCGTTTAATCAAACCGGAGAGTCGTCCCTCCATTTGAGTAATCGCTACATTCATCGCACGATCTGTCTTTGCGCGAATCAAATCCATTACCGCTTCAGCCTGTGAAAGATCAATTCTTCCATTTAAGAAAGCTCGTTTTGTAAACTCACCTGGCTCCGCTAATCTTGCTCCTTCTCTTAAAGCAAGCTGCAGTACTTTATTGACCGTTACAATTCCGCCATGGCAGTTAATCTCAATAACGTCTTCTCTCGTAAATGTTTTTGGTGCTCTTAATACTGACACCATGACCTCTTCTATGACTTGCTCAGTGCTAGAATCCACAATATGACCATAATGAATCGTATGTGAATCCACCGATACAAGTTTTTTCTCCTTAGGACCTTTATACATCCGATCAGCAATCTGTACCGCATCAGGCCCGCTTAAACGAATAATCGCAATTGCTCCTTCACCCATCGGTGTAGAAATTGCTGCAATTGTATCCATCACTCATTCACCTCTTTCTCTACTTAATAAACAGTCTGTTATCTATTAAATGGACATTGTCCATTTCTATATCAAAAACGCTTAATCCAAAATTTAAAGATACCATAAATGAAAGCGAAGTGAAAGTATCCCATATCTAATTATCCACAGCTTTGCATCTTATCTATTTTAACACTTAACTTATCCACATGTGAATAACGACGTTTGAAACTTGTCTTCACATCTTACACCTAAATCCAATAAATTTAAACGCCCTGATCCCTATACTTACTTGTTAAATTGGCGTTTTGCACTCATATCACACACTCATTTTTTAGAAATAAAGGATGAATCCTCTATAAAAAGCAATTTTTCAATAAAAAAAGACTAAAATCCAGCTTTGCTGAATCTTAGCCTTTCTGCTATTTTTTATACAGCACCACAACATGACGTTTGCTGCCTGTATCTTCAGATGCCGTTGCAAGTTCTTTAGAGAATGCAGCAATCGCATCATGAACAATTTTTCGTTCATTCGAAGGCATTGGTTCTAAATGAACCTTTCTCTTCGTTTTTAAAACCCGATTTGCTGTTTTGACTGCATATTGTTCAAGTGCTTCTTGTCGTTTCTTCCTATAATCGCCAATATCAATTGTTATATGATGATACTGATCAGAATAACGATTAAACACTAGCTGTACCAACGTTTCTAAAGAGTACAATGTCTGGCCTCTTTTTCCAATCATTAATGACGTTTTATCTCCATCAATGTGGTAAGAAATGTTTTTCGGTTCCTGTTTGGAAATAATCTTTGCTTTAGGATCAATAGACTTAACAATTTTATCTAAATACTGTGTAGCTAATTTAAATGCATTTATCTTTTCTACTAACTTGACCACAGCTTGTCTTTTACCGAATAATCCCAAAAACCCTTTATTTCCTTCATCTACTATTGTGATTTCTACTTCTTCTTGTAGTAGCTGAATTTGTTTAAGTCCGGAATCTACTGCTTCTTCGATTGTGCGACCGACAGCAGTTATTTCCTTCATTTTTTATTCCCGCCAGCTTTTTCTTTTGTATCAACTTTTACTTGAGGTGTTTTAATCACCAATGTTTGAATGATCATGAAAATGTTACCTACAACCCAGTACAATGAAAGTGCTGCTGGGAAACTAATTGCAAACACAACGATCATAATTGGCATCACCCATAGCATGATAGCCATTTGAGGGTTGTCCGAAGGATTTCCAGCCATCATCAGCTTTTGCTGAATGAAAGTAGCTACACCCGCAATAATCGGTAATAGGAACAATGGATCTGGGCTGCCTAAGTCAAACCATAAGAATGTATGCTTTTTAATTTCTGCTGTTCTCATAATTGCATGATAGAAACCAATAAGGATTGGCATTTGAATTAAAATTGGGAAACAGCCTGCTAATGGATTGACGCCATTTTTTTGAAAAAGGGCCATTGTTTCCTGCTGAAGCTGCTGCTGTGTTTTTTGATCTTTAGAGCTATATTTTTCACGAAGCTTTTTCAATTCAGGCTGTAATGCTTGCATCGCTTTTGTACTTCTTAACTGTTTAATCATTAATGGTAAAATAAGCAAGCGAATTAACAGTGTTACAATAATAATCGCTACACCATAGTTTTCACCAGTTAAGTTTGCCATGTACGTGATTAATTGAGATAGCGGGTAAACAATATAAGAATTCCAGAATCCCTTACTATCTGATGTAATTGGTTCATTGATCTGTGTACATCCTGCCAATAAAACCAATACGCCAATCAAGCTAAATATTAGTAATAATCGCCTTTTCAACAAGATTCCTCCCATTACTTCAAACTTTATTTAAGTTGGAATTGATTAAGAAAGTGACTCACCTAATCAGTATGGTAACATTTTTTCTTTGCAAAGTGGTGGTTTCATTTTAATTCACTAGATGAAGGAAGCGCTTTTAAAAATTGATTCAACGAAAGTTTCTATTACGAAGACTTTTTCGGTTGTTGTTGATAAACAGCGGATTTTCTAAATAAATGTTGGAGAGACTTCTTTGTTTCTTCAAAGGTCAAATCACTCGCTGGTTTTCGTGCAATGACAATGTAGTCTTTTTCTTGCTTTAACTTATGACCTTCCTCTAAAAACACCTGACGGATCAGACGTTTAATTCGGTTTCTAATCACTGCATTACCAATCTTCTTACTGACAGACAATCCTAGACGCAGTTCAACTTGATTTGGCTGATCCATCTGGTAAATAACGAATTGGCGATTTGCCATTGATTGACCTTTTTTGAACACCTTTTGAAACTCTTCATTTTTTTTTAGCCTGTTTCGCTTCTTCATGTTTTCTTCCACTCCGATAAAAACTGACAGTTCATTTACGATATTATGTAAAAAAGACCACTGACATTATTCAGTGGCCTAAGCTGATAATTTTTTTCTACCTTTGCTGCGGCGTCGCTTTAAAACTAGACGTCCGTTTTTAGTACTCATACGGCTGCGGAAGCCATGAACTTTACTACGCTTACGGTTATTTGGTTGAAACGTTCTTTTCATTTATGACACCTCCCTGAGGAATAGCTGTTTAAGACAGTCTAACTCATTATATTTGTGTAACCCATCGATTGTCAATATCAATGATAAAACTCTTATTATCAACCTTATAAGCATAACATAGATTATCAAACGAAGAAACCTTCTTTTTTAGTTTCCAGCATTTTATTCTCTTTTCCCTCCTAAAAGACCTTTAAAACAAGAATGTGGATATTTTTCCGGTATATTTAGACTATCCACACCCATTATCGACATTTTTTTCACACAAATAACCGATGTGGATAATTATTTTTCAACAGGATGTAAAGTGTGTGGATAAGTTTGTGACACCCATTGCACCATCTTGTTTATTTTGATATTATATTTGTGTTTTAACTCTTAATTACTTATCTGGCCCTTTTATATTATCCACAAATTGTGGATAACCTGTGGAAAGTTATTACACAGCCTGTTGAATTGTTTATCCACAGCTTGTGTAATTTGTCGAAAAGACGTTTTTCTACTATATTAATTGTTTTCAACAATGTATGTGCACGAATGGTGATGACCATTTGCTCTTTTTCGTGTTCTATAACAGTTTGATACTGGTCATTTTAAAAAGAAAAGGAGGGGGGAGAAGCCTT